>NZ_AULG01000062.1 GCF_000425165.1 Photobacterium halotolerans DSM 18316 | reverse complement strand
GTTTACGATTGATGCCGCCGCCTATCCAAACCTGAACACCCTATCTCCAGAAACATACACTGTGTGGGATCTGAGACTACACGGCACAAACTTTCTACATGCGACGGCCCACCACAGGGGGGCGACACAGAAATGGTGGACAGCCATGCGCCAAATTAACTTTGGCGGGGGTGAGCAGTGGTATCAAGGTTACGATGAAGGCCATAAGCCGACCAAACTTGAATTGGGTATCCATGTTTCAAGCTTCGAACCCACACCGGCAGAAGGCCAGGATGGCGATATCTGGTTTATGTATGAGTAAGGTTAACCATGACAAACAAAGTTAAAGTTGGTGGTGTCTGGAAAGACGCTGCCCCCTTTGCGAAAGTCGCGGGCAATTGGCGAAATGTTTTGAAGGGGTGGCAAAAAGATGCCGGTATCTGGAAATTAATCCTTTTCACTGACAGGGGGGTGACGGGGAACAGTCAGCAAATTTATCGGTATATCAGCTCAGGAACAAGTAAGTATTATCGGACCTATTTACAAACAACATCCCCCCAATTCATAAGCCCATCTACTGGAAGCTCGATTGCGTATATTTTGCCTAACTCCAACAATGGGGCTGATACAACAGAGTGGCAAAAGTCCCATATTGCAGGGGTTAGGCTAAAAGCAGAAGATACCCGAAGTGATGAATATGAGTTGGCTGTAACTTTCTATTTTACCTCCTTAAACCCATCATTGACTGACGCGTCAATTGTTCTGTTTATTATCCCTGGGGTGTCTACTTACAGCTGGACGGTTGGCCAGTTAAAGTCTGCAGGATTCACTGTTAGTGACGTAGGAACCACCACTTACAAGCCTGCGGGGGGTAGCGCCGCAGGGCAAGAAATAACCTTGCGGTATATTACCATCGAAAGAACAGCGGTCCCTGCCGCGTGGAGTGGGGAGCTGTACAACTTGGTTTATGGCTTGATTCAGCCTAAGCAGGTCAGTGAAACTAAAAACTCATCCGTGATGCTTACCTATTACCCTGACTAAACCCGCTTCGGCGGG
>NZ_AULG01000061.1 GCF_000425165.1 Photobacterium halotolerans DSM 18316 | reverse complement strand
GCCTTAATGCGCGCTTCTGGGACACCGGCCATTATGATGTTTCCTGCTCGCCGGTGATGTCTGCGTTCGCGTAGGCTTCTTTGACCTTGGCGTAAAACGCATCATCGTGCGGGGTCTTGGTTGATTTGACGATCAACTCAATGACGTGAAACAACATCCACTCGATCACGTCCTTGCTGGCTGTTGCCACTAACATTTTTGTCAGGACAGCGAGCAAGCTTTTCAGAATGATACTTACCATCGTGCTTTTCCTTTCCGTGTGTCTACGTGTACAAATGTGTCGTAGAGGCCCAGGCCCAACCGGTCTGGGTACTTCGCATCGAGATAGGCGTATACATCTTTGGGCAGAACGTTGCGGATGCTGATATCCAACGCGGAACCCAGGCGATGCTGGGATTTCTTAGCACCGCCCACGGCGTCGTTATGGCGGTAACATCGGTGTGCGCTGTGTATGTTCAGCACCACTTTTCCGACTTCCAGTTTTTCAGCGAAATGATCACATGCATCCTGCACGATCATCACGGTTTCAAAATCTGCGGTTTGGTGGTCACACGCGCCACATTTGCACGCCAGTTCATGGCGGCTAATGTTCTTGGTTAAATCGCCCATTTACACATACTCAATATCATCAGGGGCCAACAGCCAGCCCATATGGTTTAACTGTTTGGCTTTAAAAATCTCTGCAGCTGCAATCATCTGGGAGCAACTTATATTCCCTGCACTGAACCCCATGCTGAATTGACCGTCTTGATGGTTGATCTTCAAAACGACAATGCCGTTGTAATCCGCGCCTTCATCCAGCTCGTTAAGGGCATCCTCCAACACATCGCGCGGCGTTAGCCCAGTATTGCTGTCGGTTGCCTCGGCTCTTGCCAGGGCGAGATTTACGGGTTTGGTCATGATTAGGTCCATGCCGACGAATTTATGGTCGGCTGTGCTTTGAATTGAACAACATTGGAATATTGGTCCTGCACATAGGTAGAGGTCACAGCGAAGTAGCGGAACGCATCGGCGCAGTTTGACGCCTCGTCGTGCAGCGGCTTGCTTTTCCAGATCCCATGTTTGGCATCCCACTCTTTCCGGTACGACTGCAGGTGTTTAAGCCCAATTTCGCATTTCGATTCATCAAACCAGCACATAGGGAGGATGTTGCGAACTGATTCAATGCCATCGGCCACAGGGAGGCGGCTAGCGATTTCAAACCGAATACCTTTGGCCAAGG
>NZ_AULG01000060.1 GCF_000425165.1 Photobacterium halotolerans DSM 18316 | reverse complement strand
GAGGGTGTTCATAGTTCTGTGTCAGCATAAGTCACAGATCCACATATTGATCGACCCTGTTCGGGAAGTGGAGGCTCAATTGGGATAACGTCAGATTCCAGTTCTGTACCGGATGCGTCCACTTCTCGGAAGCCTTCAACATCCCCGCATAGAGCAGCTTCAGCAAGCTGGTTTCGTTAGCGAAGCCGCCCTTGGTTTTGGTCAGCTTGCGGAACTGACGGTGCACCGCCTCAACCGCATTGGTGGTGTAGATGGCCCGCCGGATCTGCTCGGGATACTTGAAGTATACCGACAAATTGTCCCACTTGCTGCGCCAGGATTTGATGACCAACGGGTACTGCTTACCCCATTTTGTTTCCAGTTCATCCAGCGCCTGCTCAGCAGCATTCTGTGTGGCGGCCTTGTAGACAGACTTGAGATCCGCCATAAAAGCCTTCTGGTTTTTGCTCGCAACGTACTTCATGGAGTTGCGGATTTGGTGAATGACGCAGATCTGCACCTCTGTCTCAGGGTAGATGGTTTCAATGGCTTCCGGGAAGCCTTTCAGGCCGTCTACCGAAGCGATCAGGATGTCCTTGACTCCGCGGTTCTGCAGGTCGGTCAGCACGCTGAGCCAGTAATGTGCGCCTTCATTTTCAGACAGATACAACCCCAGCAGCTCTTTTTTACCCTCAACGGTCAGACCCAGAATCGTGTAGACGGCTTTCGATATGAAGCGACCGTTCTCTTTGATTTTATAGTGAATTGCATCCAGCCAGACGAAGGGATACAGCGGCTCCAGATCCCGCTCCTGCCATGCTCTGAGTTCAGGTACCAAACGGTCGGTGATGGTGTTGATAGTGCCGTTGGATATACTCATGCCGTACAGATCTAAGATGTGTTCTCGGATGTTCTGATAGCTGTTCCCAAGTGCGAACAGAGAGAGGATCTTCCCCTCCATCTCGTCGGTCAGGCGGGTCTGATACTTCTTGACGGTCTGAGGTTCGAACGTGCCATTACGGTCTCTCGGCGTTTCCAGTTCAAATTCACCTGACGATGTTTTGACCGTCTTTCTGGAGGTGCCATTCTTGCGGTTGGCAGAAGTTTCATTCGTCAGGTGCTCGTCCAGCTCTGCTCCCAATGCGGCTTCGGTGATCTGCTTGATCAGTGGCGTGAGCAGGCCATCCTTGCCATTGAGGTTTTGCCCGGACTGCAGCGCTTTGGCGAATGCCTGGATATCAATTTCGTATTTATCAGCCATGATGTGTCTCTCCCGTTTTTAGGAAGTGTAGGAAAAGACACAAAACTTTGAACACTACC
>NZ_AULG01000059.1 GCF_000425165.1 Photobacterium halotolerans DSM 18316 | reverse complement strand
CAGCACCTTTATGGTCTCAGTGGGAAGCCCTAAAAGGGCTTCTTTTAATACATTGACCGGCATTTCTCTAACTAAGTTGATAGCCAGTTGATTTATGTCTAATTCAGTCTGGTCATCGGTCGAGCCGTTAGTCGAGCATTGTTGTTCTGTAGTAGGCATAAAATTTGTTCCCATTGGATTTGAAGAAGTGGACAACGCCACTGTCCTCGCAATATTTTTTGATTGTTTTATCCGCCAGTGAGTGCAAACCCAGTGACTCTAACCTGTTTTTTGCCATGTCGCGGACAGCCTGCCATTCACCCGCTGTACGCTCAGTAAAATATTTGTGCTCAATCAGAACCTGGGTAACGATGCCAACAACCGCACCCTCTTTATTTTCGCCTATAAATTCCTGTGCGGCATGTTCCATCATACCACCAACCAAGAATTCATGGCCCTCACGGCGCAGTGTTAGCGAGTCCATGTTAGGCCCGTTGCGGCTTTCAAAATGGATCGATTTGGTTTGATTGTGCTGGGCGTCGTTCAGCATGATCATGCCGAAATCGTATATCCCCCGCAGAGCACCTGAACCGGCATACAGGTCATGAGGCACCGTATTGCTCTTGCCCTCAATGACAGCCGCGTCCTTACGCGTGTGGTGGACACACAGCACCGACGTATCAGGATCGACATCAATCGCCGTTTTTTGCAGGGACAGCAGCGCCTTTTTCATTTCGCTGGCGTCGTTTTCATTTTTCAGCACAACCAGGTTTCTGATGGGATCGATGGCCACAAGGTCCGGTTTGAATTTCTGGATCAGCGCACTGTAGGCAAAGGCATTTACCCCATTCAGCTCTAAGCTGCAGTTACGGGTAATGATCAGGTTTTTCTTGATCAATTCCTGCTCTGCCGGTGTGAACGCGGCGCGAGCCTCAAGCATTCGCGAGCGGAAAAATTCCGGCTTCAATTCACCTTGAATCCAAAGCACAACAGAGGGGGTGTTGAAATGATGGCCAAGGAATTCACCGCCGCACGCTGCCGCCATGAGCAGCTGTAGCAACAGTGTTGATTTACCGACCTTTGGCGCGCCACCCAGGAGGGAGATCCCCCCGCGTATAATGGCCGCGTCACCCCATAGCGTCATTTCCTCCGGCGTTCGCAGATCGGCATTCATCCAGTCCTCAAAGCTGCGGGCGTCAAAGTCGTCAGCCGGTGCGCGGACCTTGGCGATCAGTGCTGAGTCGCTGGGCGGCTCATCGTTGCGCTGTTCGGCGTCGTATTCCTCAGCCAGCGCCAATGCCTGCGCCTCTAAAATGTCCGCCTCGCTGGGTTCGTCGATGACGGTAAACGCCTCGTTA
>NZ_AULG01000058.1 GCF_000425165.1 Photobacterium halotolerans DSM 18316 | reverse complement strand
AATCACTTTATCAAAAGTCATTATCTCTTAGGGGTTTACAGTGAGCACTATCAATTCAGACGATGTAGCCAGCTGGGCTGCTGAACATGGAAAGTGGTTTTGTAGCTATGACGTTTCGCGCCATTTTAAATGCACCACCCGCGCAGCCGTTGACGCTGTTAGTTATCTAAAAAGAGGCAGACGCTATACGGTGGAAACTAAGAAGGGTAAGACGCCTAACGGGCGGGATTGCTCAATGGTCAGAGTAATCGGCTATATCGAGCGGGAAGCCCCATTAGGGTATTTGTCAGGGAATTGCGGCTTAATATGGAAGAATTGAAGCAATGAGTTATATCACCGTCGTTAACCCTGTCTCTGCGTTTTGCGGCAAGACATTTGACCTGGACACTGCAGGCAACATCATCAAACACAGGGCGGCATCACCGGCTAAGTGCCTGGCCTACACCGTGGCGTGTCCAGATCTGGCCACGCTGGGTAATATCATCAATAGCCTGCATCCTGGCATGGCCATCATCCTTGGGTATGTCCCTGAGACCATCGGGGAACAAAAGTTCCACCTTTGGAGTGTGCGAGCGCTTGAGGATATCTACCAGCAAGCACATGGCCATGACTTCAAACCAGCCACCGCTGACAGCTATCAACTGATCCAAAAGAAAGACGGCATTCTGCACCTACCCAGACTGAAACAACTGTTTAAGCCATCACCGTTCTTTTGCCTCGACCGTGACATTGACACTGACGCACCGCCGGAAATGGCCGCTATTCAGCGGATGGATAATGCTGAGTTCGTGAAACTCTTTTGCTCTGAACTGGGTGCTGAAATCGGGCTGGCGTTCAGCGATGTGACATACCTGGCCGTTGAATCCAGCAGCGGGCAGGTCTACCAGAAAGACGGCACGCCTTACGCGCAGGACGCAGCAGCACACATCTTTTTTCAGGCTGCAGACGCCGACGACCTTGAGCGCTTTAACATGGCCATGAGCGCCCAGGTGATCGCGAACGGATACAGCTACCACTCAGAGGTACACAACAAAAACGGCGGCGTGGCTTTTCGCAAAAAGCTGATCTATGACCAGTCTGTATTTACCGTTGGCCGCTTGTTCTTTGAGTCGTCGCCGCGTTCTCTGTCACCGGAGCTGGTGATCAAAAAAGAGAATCCAATCCTGGTTAACGGCCTGAATGCTTGCGTCGATACTGCAGCAGTGCGCGATCCTAATCAGCACGTAATGGCAGCGCTCGACCGGCAAAACCTGACATTTAAAGGCTCTCATTATGAGGCAGACGGTCTGACTGAGTATCTGGTCATAGAGACAGAAGACGGGCCGATGACTGTTGGCCATTACCGCGACAATTACGTGCGCCGGTTACGCTGCCAGACGCCTTTCAGAACATCCGACAGCTGGGCCGCGTACTTGAACCGGCACGATGACGGCGGGG
>NZ_AULG01000057.1 GCF_000425165.1 Photobacterium halotolerans DSM 18316 | reverse complement strand
CCCTATGCCGCCGTAAAAGACAAAGGCGAAGCCGATCAGCAGATAGCCGTCCGTGCCTTTGTCAGCCAGCTTTAATTGCACATACCCGTAAAGGTAGACCGCAATCAAGGCGGCGACAGTTAACATTGCCATTAAGCCCCTCTCTGCGCCCTGTAGACGCGTTCTAATCCGTATGCCCTGACGTGGTATAGTTTTGCGGGTTTAACGCTGCACAGCCCGCAACAGCCACTGATATAGTGCTCACCGTGCGCCGGTGTCAGCTCCCCGAATTCCAGCCCGCACGGCTGGCAGATCATTGGCGTGCGGAACTGCAGACGGTGAATCAACCGCGCCAGCTTCCTTGCTGCCATTTTGCTTTTTCTCCATCATTGCCATTAGATTTCGTCGTGTCCGGCTCATGTGCCGTTGTGCTTGCGATTTGATCACGCTGTTCATCTTCCGTTGATCTCTGCTCATACTCATCAACCTTTTTAATCGCTTCTTCCAGTGAAGCTTTTTTTTCGTCTGTCCAGTCCACGTTGACCGGTGAACCCATGTAAATGCTGCCAATCTGCCCAGGTTCATTGCTACCGGTGCATTCGTACCGGTGATCTGTTGCCTTGGGGCAGCGTTTGTTTCCGCACACCCCGCAGACCGTAAAGAACAAGGCACTGACTGGAATCTCAATCCCTAGCAGGCTGATCACGTCGGTATCGGTATCAAGGCACCGACGGCAAAAGCAATCAGCCACGGCGTTTTCTCTCTCTGAGGATGGTTATCACGTCCAGGCTATTGGCCATCACGTCATCAACAGCGCGACCACGGGGCATAACATGCCGTAGCCTCTTTTCGATGATGTTGGCCTTTACACCCGCGTGATGCCGACAGCGCCAGCTGCGCTTAATGAACGCCCGCATCTGCATTGCATACCGGCTGTGTAGTTGTTTTGTTGTTGATACTGTCATACACCCAGCCATTCCTTGATCACGCTTCCGTCGAAATACATCACGCCACGGTCGGTTACATCCCTGGCCACCGGTGCGGTTTTCCCTTTGATGGCCTTGCCGTGCCGAACCGCTTCTTTGAGCACAGAGGTGCGCACCTGCAGCAACATGGCCACCTCATCTATTGGCATGACGCGATCCCAGTAGTCCTTTGCGTGGGCATTAATGCCACCGTTGCTGCTGGTAATTTTTTTTGTTCTGCCTTCCATTCCGCCATCCCCGCGTAAACTAAATTTCTGCCTGATAAGCACAGGCCACTAAAGAAGCGCCGCCCTTTTTTTTGCTCGATTCTGGACGGTGTATAGCCCATCAATCGCTTATAACGCCGCCAGCTGCGACAATGCATCATTGCCTTAGTCGCGTTTACTGCTTCCTCGTGATGAGAAGCAGCCCCGCACCGGCTTGAGCTTCGCTTAAATTTCTGGTCATTGGGGCCACCAAACACCATAGTTTCATAAACCAGCGGCTTGCCACCGTAGAAGTTATGATCGACACCTAAGAACACAGTGCTAACCAACAAACCAGCCCGCTCCCACCTGGCAACGGTCCTGTCACTTTTATTAAAATAGGCAACCCATTCTTCAAATTCTGCAGGCACAGGCACGCCGTCCCGTTCTATGTACAAATCGCTCACCCTGTT
>NZ_AULG01000056.1 GCF_000425165.1 Photobacterium halotolerans DSM 18316 | reverse complement strand
CAGAACAATCTCAAGCAGGCAAACAGCTTGATGGCTGGCGCAGCTCGCACGGAAGCGAGAAACAACCAGCTAGAGACTCAGGCAGAGCACGCGGAAGACATGGCCGATAAGCAGACCATCGGGACCGCTGCTGGTATGGGTTTGCGAGCCGGTATGTCTGAGGCGGGCAAAAAAATCGCCACAGATGCTGGAACCGCGCTCACGCGCAGTGAGGCAACCACTATCGGTGCTCACGGTGAAACCGTGCAAGCCCTCGAAGGGGCGACCGGCTCATTTGCACAGTCGCCGGTGACTGCCGGTGCGGTTGAAGGTGGCGCGGGAATCAGTGCATCTGCTGTGCCTAATGCGGGCGTTCAGGGTGTGCTGTCAGGCGCAGGAACAACCACAGCCGGTGCAGGCACCACAGCGGCAACAACCGCCGCGACCACTGCGACGACTGCCGCAACCGGCGCAGGAACAGCGGCAACCGGCGCGGGATTGACGTCTGCAGCAACCACAGCCGCTACTACAGCAGCTACGGCAACCACAGCCGCCGCTGCGGGAACCGGCGCAACAGCGGGACCGCTGGGCATGTTAGGCGGGGCTGCATTAGGCATTCTGGCCACGAAATTGTTTTAAGGGGAAAGTATGGGTTACTACCGCACACAAGGTCTGGCCGATGGCTTTATGCAGGGCTTTGGCCTTGTTGATGATTATCAAAATCGCCAGTTCCAACAAGATCGCCAGAAGGCCGCTGATGTTCGTGCAGAGGAATCGCACGATCAGAACATGGCGTCAGGGAAACTTGAGTTAGAAAATGCCGGTTTACGCCTGCAGAAAAACCAGTTTGACGTGGACCATATGGGCGAAATGCACACCGCCAGAATGGGGGAAATCGAGCTGGGCAACAAGGTGAAAAATGCCCAGTTGGCGCGGGAAAAGTTTCTGCAGAAGAAAGAACAATTCGAATACGATGCAAAAGAGTCCCTGACTCTGTCTGACTCGATTTTGGCGGCGGTCAATTCTGGCCACTCTTTAAATGATGACATGATTACAAAGGTGATTGAGTCATCCAAAAAGCCTGGCTCATTGTTCTTTGCGTTCGGCGCTGACCTTGAAAAAGGCAAAGAGATCAACCGAGTCAATACGGCATTCTTTAACGGTGAAATCCCCCTCAGCCAAGCCCTGCCATCACTGCAAGCCCGCTTTGACCCTTACGTGCAAGAGCTGATTGGCGAGCGCGATCTGAAAAGCGGCAAAGAGATCGTTCGCGCCCAGGTGACTGATTTCAACATGACAGATCAGAAGAACCTCAAAGGCACACCTATGGTGACGGTGACATACGCGGACGGCACAAACGCCACCCGACCGGTGACAGAACACCGTTTAGCCGGTGGCGACGACAAGCCGATTGAGCTTGGTATCGATCAAATCATGCAACAGCAAATAGCTGACCGGCAGTTCCTCGCATACATGGCGGCGACCGGCCTTGATAAAAAACTCAAGGATGGAATCACCGCCCTACGGACCAAGGCACAACCAGGCAAAGAAACCCCGTTACAGGGTGATGTCCGTGAGACATTCGCTGGCCTCATGAAGCAGTACAACAAAGCAGCGGCAGGCAAGACAGACGAAATGGGCAGCACTTACACCCCTGCTAACCCCGAAGAAATGGCAGCGATTACGGCGAATATTGACCGTATGGCCATGCAATACCCAGACATGGCCAAGGCTTATGGCTGG
>NZ_AULG01000055.1 GCF_000425165.1 Photobacterium halotolerans DSM 18316 | reverse complement strand
CTGACGTTATCCCAATTGAGCCTCCACTTCCCGAACAGGGTCGATCAATATGTGGATCTGTGACTTATGCTGACACAGAACTATGAACACCCTCTTATCCTTGTTTGTATAGGCATGTGGTTGATACTAGCTTAGGACTTTCTTTAACGTCCTTGACTCTGATACTATTTTATTTTCAGACTTTCCATGAAAAGTCGCCATTCCGATCATGGTTTTGTGATCATTTTGTACAGTGAAAACGTAGGTGCCCGTATCAAAACCTACCCCCTTATGGTCCTCAAACATCAAAGTAACTTGATTCCCAAAAATGGTTCCTTTGTAGCTAAACTTACGTTCTGACTTCTTCCCATCGCGAGTTTTAGAACGAATACTGCTACCTGCAATGTTACTGCCTACTTGTTGTAGCGTAATACGTCCAGCAGTAATGTTTTTGCCGTTTCTTACTTCGACAATATCCCATTCCCCAGCGACTTTAACCCCTTTATACAAACAGTTACTCTGAAAAGTTGGCCAGCCCCATTTGACAACCAATGTTACAAGTGCAGTAGCTGATAAACTTGCTACTACACCTATGAAGAACTCTGTCATTTAAAGATATAACCTCAATTATTAATTTTCCGAAAATGCCGATCGCTTTGTTAGGCAACTAGCTAGATGACTCGATTCAGATCGATGCTTAGACCGCTAGCCTTCATTTCTTTCGCTAAAGCAAGCTTCCAACCACCAGAGTTATCCATCGGCGTATATACCACACCAGCAAAATCATTGGGAATTTCGACACCTTCTTTGTAAAGCACGCATACCTTTTTTCTGGTTAGCGCAGCGCTAAAGTACCCCAACTCAAAGATTACATTTTGCCTCGCTCTAAACTTGGCGCTGTTTGGGTTCTCCTTTGCGTAGCCTACATCATCGGCAGTTAATAACACTACAGCAAATGCAACTTCAGACGCATGCTTTTCAAACTTCTCGATGATAGTTTGGCTTTGATTTATTTGCTCATGCAGTATTACAGCTTTAAGCCCTAAAGACTCGACAAACCTCGCAGCTTCAGACTTTGCTAGCTCATCGTGTCCATGAACAATAAAAACACTGCCATTGATTAAGTTCATTGGGCTAACCTCAACGGTTGATAAATTTCTATAGTTGATAGACGCAGTGGCTAGTTCTTGTGTGATAAACCCACAACGAATTAGCTCTGCAAATAGATCAACATCCTTCAACGCCCAATGCGTTCGATTAAATTCAAAGTCACGATTGATGTCGAAAGAAAATCTATTAGCACTCAACTTTTCTGTGGGTAGTGCGGGAATAAACTTATCAAGTTCATATTCAATGATTACCTCAGAGTTTCTTAAACGTAAGTCCCTGATATAGCCAACACGAAAGAAACCACCTGTGCCTTCATGAGCAAAAATGCATGGCATTTCTTTTAGCTCTCGAATCATAGGTTCTGTCAACTCAGCGTATTTGCTCGCTATTTCTTTAACCGTATATTCTCGATGGTTGATAATTCTATCCCGAGGAAATGGATAAGGACTACCATTCCATGCGTTATCATCTGATGTGATTATTAAATTAAACAATTAAGCTTTCCTTTCTAATTATACGGTTGTTGCCTGATGCTGCTTAGACGTAGGACGTCACGAAATCACATATTTTTGTACATATAATGCAATTTTTCTTACTAGCCATCAACGCTAAATCAGCAACTTAGTGACACCAGAGAGTGCCTAGGATGCAGGAAGCTGTGTAATACGACGAGAGTTGCCGTACGCACGCCTCCGTCGTATATAATTTTGGTAGGGAAAACCTCATTAACAGGATATGAATGAGCCTTAACTCTAAGTAGAAATGGGGCAATAACGAGTTACGATCTAAACTATTTCCTCAGCTTTAGGGAAAAATTCAGGACGAATTTTTAGGTTGTCGGCGC
>NZ_AULG01000054.1 GCF_000425165.1 Photobacterium halotolerans DSM 18316 | reverse complement strand
GAATCACGGTTCAAAAGACGCGCCACAGTGGTCAGCACATAGTTAAGGGGGCAACATGGGAACGCCAGCGATTATAAGATTTAGTTCTACAGAGAAACACAGCTTAATTTTCTCAAGCCACGACGGGAACCCGTGCGGGATCGCGTGGAAGTTGTATCACGGGGCAGCCGCTATTAAAGCGCCTGATTGTGATTCTGAAATGCAACGTATGGTGCTGATTAACGCGATGTTAGGCGCGAACAGTTCAACACTGTCTATTGGGCCAGTAACCTTTAATTGTTCTGAGTGGGAATACCACTTGAATGATCGCCTGATGGTGATCAAATACGGGAAAGATCTTTTAGGGGCGAGTTGGGATCTTGCTGAGTTCATCAATAAGAAAATAGCGGAAGATATGCGGTACGAAGTGGAGGCGGCAAAAGAGCCGTGGCGGCTAAAGCAATGGTCAATCAAAGACCTGAAAGCGATTGCAAGCTATGACAAGGTGATCACGTTTTCTAATTGTATGGCTCACTATGACAAGCGGTTTTGTGTCACAGCAAGCACGGGACGGAAGATACAAAAAATGCTGAGGGCTAACATTGCCAGAATGAAGCCCAACAATCCGAATATACCGCGTTACAAAGAGATCATTGCTGATATCAAAAGCAGCCTGGATCACATGTCGTCTGTTGATGTTGATTCGATAAAACAAAGCGCTGAAACGATCTTAGAAATGCGTCAGGCATTGGGGGTGAGTGATGAAAGTTCGCATTGACAACGGCAAACATGCTGAGTTCTATATAGCGCGGGTGGGTTCCCGCGCTGGTTGCCCGATGTGGGAGCCGTACACGGCGAATAATTGTTTTGCTGTCCTCAGTGCTGATCCTGATAATGATTTTGCCAGGGTAATGATCGCGTATGAGGCGGGCGAGTTCGGGCGGGTTGAGGTCGGGAGTTGTCAGCCTGGGTTACGGGTGCGGGATGTGCAGGCGGTTTGCGATCAGGCCAGCAAGATCCCCGCTTACATTATTGGCGCTGTTCGTCGCAGCGTGGAAGCCGAACGGAAAATAGTTATTATGAAAGAGGCGGCTAGGCTGGCAGTCAAAAAGGCGTGCCGTTCGGCGGTGGCGCTGGTGAGGATGTGAGCACAACGAAAAAGAGAAAGGGCGCTAAGCGCCCCTTTTTTTGTCTGGTGTTTGTTACGCTGCGAATATGTATTTTAGCGCGGCTACTGTGACCGCCACGCCGACGACAAAGAACGCGCGCTTGATCCAACCTATATCGCTTTTGATTTCGGTTATTTCGTGCAATAGATTGCTTTCCACCTGCTGCAAGTCGGTTTTAGTCGCTGCATTGTTTTTGACTGCCTCATCAATCCCGTAAATCACAGTTTCCGCCGCTTCCTTGCTCATCCCGCCCTTAATGAGCTGTTCTATCAGTTTGTGTGTGTCAAAAACCATACTCATGCGGCTTGCTCCCTGTCTAAGATGTTTCTCAGCGCGTACTGCACAAAGGCAGCGGTGCTTTCCTTGCATTCATGGCGCAGGATACGCCCGATTGTCTGCGGTGCGAATTTGTAGCCGGTCTCGCGTTCTAACGCCTCAGTGACTGCTGAGTGTGTGCCGTAGCGTTTCACGGCGCGTTCTAGTGGGGTCATGCGTTTAAATCCTTGTGTTGTCGTCGTTTAATCAAGTTAGCGTGCGGTTCGCACGCTGTCAAGGGGATTTGTGAAAGGGGGTGGAATGGGTTGACATCCGGCAAGGAACCGGATCTGTTCCCGCGCACTGCCCGCCGGATTTGCTCACTTTTTAGCCAATATACCACTAATTGACGCAGCCAGGATCACGATCACGCTGATGATCATGCTCAAACCACTGTATAAGCACACACTATAAAGGTGCGCGTTATCATTATTATGTTAAATGATGTTCGTTAGTGCCTGTTTTGTCGCTGATTCGGTGCCCTGCCCT
>NZ_AULG01000053.1 GCF_000425165.1 Photobacterium halotolerans DSM 18316 | reverse complement strand
GCTATCGAAGCCGGTATTGCTGACTTCTGGTACAAGTACGTGGGCTTTGACGGCCGCATCATCGGCATGACCAGCTTCGGTGAGTCAGCCCCGGCTGGCGAGCTGTTCAAGCTGTTCGGCTTCACCACTGAGAACGTGGTCAGCACAGCGAAAGAGCTGCTGTAAACCGCACCGAAATAATCATCACCGCCATGATGGTGGTTCCATGATTCAAAGGTCTGGCATTCATGCCAGGCCTTTTTTATTCTCCCTGGTCATCATCTGATTTATTTCCTCAAACTCAGCAAGAAAGAGCTTGGCAAATCAATGCGGCAATCAAAACGCTGAACAAAGTGCATGGCGGCTAACATTTGTTAAGCGCTTTTGAATCCATTACACTGACGCCACATCTGTGTATGGAACACCGCTATGACCACTTCACCGCCTACCGCTTCGTTTGACCATCAGCTGGAAGATACAGACCTGTTGACTGAAATTGCCATTTTGTATTACCAGCAAAGTGCCACGCAGGAAGAAATCTCGAAAAAATTCGGTATCAGCCGCCCTAAAGTCAGCCGTCTGCTCAGAAAAGCGCGGGAAGAAGGGATAGTGGAAATTACCGTCAAGTTCCACCCGATCCACAGTGCTCAGCTTGAACAGCGTTTGATGGACAGGTTTAACCTGAAACGTGCTTTGATTGCCCTGGATCAGCCCAGTGCGCAAGAACAGCGAATGCAAGTCTCTACGCTGGTATCGGCCTATCTGGACGGTTATCTGAGAGACGATGTCGTTGTTGCGGTCGGTCAGGGACAGAATGTTGCGGCTGTCGCTGATCATCCCGGTATTGTTTCCCATCGCAATGCGCGATTTGTTTGTGCCATAGGCGGAACCCACCGCAGCGGCGATACCATTAATGCGGATCATATCTGCCGTCGGCTGGCCAAAAAATTTGGTGGTACCAGCGAAACCTTATACGCACCCGCCTATGTCGACAGTGAAGTCACCCAGCAGGTGTTTATCACCCATCCCAATGTCAGCGAAACCCTCAATCAGGCCCGAAAAGCGGAGTTTGCCTTAGTTGGTATCGGTGATATGGACGAAAACAGCCATATGGTAAAGCTGGGATGTTTCACGGCGAAAGAGTTTGTTGAAGCCAGACTCAATGATGGCATTGTCGGCGATATCGGTGGCTTTGACTTCTTCCGTCTGGACGGACAGCAGGCAGGAACACTGATGCGGGGCCGGGTTGTCGGGCTGGAAATGTCAGATTTGCGCCGTATCCCGAACGTGATTGCGATGGCCAGTGAGAACCGGAAGGCACTGGCGATTCTGGGCGCGTTAAGAACTGGCGTGATAGATGTGCTGGCAACCAGCGCAAGTTGTGCGATGGCATTGCTGAACATGTCTGACTCATAAGCACACAAGGCAGCAACAACGGCAAAAGATGCAACCAGTTATTGCTTATATTCTCAACGGATGAACAAAATTACACTAACCTTCTTTTTGTTCATCCCAGAGATAAATCACAGCTTCGGCAAATAAGGCGTTCACAGCACCTTCGCTCTATGATGGCACGCGGCAATCACACCGACATTTGGCACATGCCATTACCACACTGATAAATATATGATTTTTACATTAACATCAGAGCCATCACTACTGAACCACACAACATACAACCCATTACCCAGCCTTTTCTGCCAGCAGAGCCTGTACCGAACCGGGCCAGATTCTCCATCATTTTCTGCCACGTAGAGTTTGACATTTGTGGCAAAAAGCTCAAATATGAGCACTTCATTTGCTCAGGTGCATTACATTCGTTCATTCATAATGAACCGCCACAGAGCAGAACGTCATTTCTTACCACATATCAAAAAGGTTTTACTGAGATGAGCACCAAACTGGAACAGCTGCGCGCACTTACTACTGTTGTTGCCGATACCGGCGACATCGAAGCGATTAAGAAATACCAACCGCAAGACGC
>NZ_AULG01000052.1 GCF_000425165.1 Photobacterium halotolerans DSM 18316 | reverse complement strand
TTTTTTTTGGTCCGCGTATGACAGATTTTGTTAGAAACATATTCATTGCTGTACTGACATTATCTGTTGGGCTGCTGGCCAGCTGGATGGATAAGATCGATAACCGCATGTACGCATTCCAGCAGGAATACGTAACACGGGCGCAGATGACCGAGGCGGTTAAAACACTGGAAAACTCGATCCAGACAATGATCAAGGCCGATGAAGGCAACCGCAAGATCCAGCAACAGGTGCTGATGCAGTGGATGACACGCATTGAGAACCAGCAAGCTGTGCTGTCGAGTGATATAAAACTCATCCTAAAGGACAATGATTAATGGGCATTTATAAACCTGAGTTTGACCAGCAGGCATATAAGCTGTGCCTGTTAAATGCCACGAACAAAGAGCTGGCTAACTTCTTTGAAGTCAGTGAGCGCACCATTGAGAAGTGGTGCGGAGACAATGAAACATTCCGCGACGCGATCCGCGCAGGCAAGATGGTGGCTGACTCCAATGTTGCCGCCCGTCTGTATGACCGCGCAACCGGCTCCAAAGTTACTAAGCAAAAAGTGCTGAACAATGGCGACATTGTTGATTACGTCGAAGAAGTGCCACCGGACACGAAAGCGGCTGAGTTTTGGTTGATCAACCGAACCCGCAACAGT
This sequence comes from Photobacterium halotolerans DSM 18316, assembly GCF_000425165.1. Lineage (GTDB taxonomy): Bacteria > Pseudomonadota > Gammaproteobacteria > Enterobacterales > Vibrionaceae > Photobacterium > Photobacterium halotolerans. The sequence goes on along the minus strand of NZ_AULG01000052.1, from coordinate 1,349 downwards.
GAAAACCCGTGGACCAACAAGCAACAGCTTGAAGTGTCAGACAACGAAGGCAACCCGCTTAAATTTATTCTTGGTGACGTGGCTGAAAGCGCCGAAGACGCCAGCCCCCTACCGAACGGTGATTAGTGAGCAAACCCGCTAACGATGTACAGGTCAGCGAAGCCGACCTGAAAGCCGCTGGCGCAAAACTGAAAGACTGGAAATGGAGGATTAATAACCTCTATTTCATCACCGACAAAAACGGTCGTACTGTCCGGTTCAAGATGAACAAGGCGCAGGAAGATCTGTTCGACAAAATGCACCATCGCAACATCGTGCTCAAGGCCCGACAGCTGGGCATGACCACGTTTGCGATGATCTTCATGTTGGACGCCGCACTGTTCCGGCCAAATACCCGTTGCGCGATCATCTGTCACAGCAAAGACGATGCCGCCCGACTGTTTGATGAAAAGGTTAAGTTCGCTTATCGCCTTCTACCGGAAAGTATCCGCTCCCTGGTCCCTGCGGTTAATGACCGCGCCGGTGAATTGAAATTCTCAAACGGTTCGAGCCTGACAGTCGGTACGTCGTTCCGTGGTGGTACGCTTCGTTACCTGCATATTTCTGAGTTCGGTAAGATCTGCGCCAAGTATCCAGACAAGGCGCGGGAGATTGTAACCGGTGCGTTTGAGGCCGTCGGCAAGGGTGGTGTTGTCACCATCGAATCGACAGCAGAAGGCCGGTCCGGTTACTTCTTTGATTACAGTGTTCAGGCCGAAAAAGACCAGCTGGCAGAGAAGATACTTTCTGCGCTGGATTGGAAATTCTTCTTCTTCCCTTGGTATGACGACCCCCAATACGTCATCGAGGAAGGCGAAGACATTCTTGAGCGTATCAATGATTACTTTGATCAACTGACGTTCAAAACCGGCCAGGCATTCACCGAAGGTCAGCGCCGCTGGTATCAGCTGAAAGAGAAGACGCTGGGCCACGACATGAAGCGTGAGTACCCATCGACCCCAGAAGAAGCTTTTGAGCAGTCGCTGGAAGGCGCTTATTACGAGCGTCAATTTCGCGATCTGTATTCCCGTAAGCAAATCACATCCGTTCCGTATGACCCTGCCACGTCTGTGCATACATTCTGGGATATCGGGGTAAACGATAAGAACGGCATCTGGTTTATGCAGCTGTGTGGGCGCGAATGGCACGCAATCAACTACTACGAAAACAGCGGCGAAGGGCTGGAACACTACGCCGATGTGCTCAACGAGTATCGCGAGAAGTACGGTTACAAATATGGCACCCACGTAGGCCCGCACGACCTTGCGGTGCGTGAATGGGGCGCTGACGGCAAAACCCGCCTTGAGTCA
>NZ_AULG01000051.1 GCF_000425165.1 Photobacterium halotolerans DSM 18316 | reverse complement strand
CCTGCCATACCGCTCAGATATTTCTATCTTTGTCCGTTGGATTAGTGGTAATGGCTCCATGTTCTACCCCCAAGCAAATAACAATAACGGAAAGTTGCGGATTACTTTCTCTGATTTGAGTTCAGATTTTGGATACGGAAATGTTGCTTTTGTCGCACGGATTTACATTGTAGGGCGAGAGCTAAACGGCTATCCAAACGGAAAGTTTGGCATGGTGTTGTACAATGATGCCAATCGGCTGGTTTTTACAACAGAATCTGTCATGGCCCCCCTTCGTGCTATAGACACGTATACAAATGGTAATTGGAAAACGTATCCAGTTAAAACAGCAAATATCATGACTAGGGCGTATGCAAGAGATATGGGGCCGGTGCCTGATGATATAACATCTTCGATTGTTGGGTTTGATGCCGTGGTTGCGACTAACTCAGGTAAACCGCGACTGGTTCAGGTAAATGACATGTATATCCCTGGCGAGTTGGGGAGCGGCTGGAACGAGTATGAGCGGCATCACTTCATTTCCATTGATACAACGTATGCCGACAGGAAGTTCTTTGGCGACTAACTGAATTTGCGATACTATTTCTATTATGACCAATTTCTAACCACCCTTTCGGGTGGTTTTTTCGTTTATGAGCCAATTATTATTAGCGGACTGGCCGACCTACCGGCCAATGCTGTTCCCGATACTGGAGCAGACTGAGCAGAACAACGACCATAAATTTGCCAAAGAAGTCGATCAAGCCCTGCAATCAAGCAGGGCTTTTTTGTTTCTAGCGCCTGATGGGTTTGTTGTTCTGGAGCCTATGGCACTAGGTGATGGGATGACGGCTTTCATTCAGTTTGGATGGTGCAGCCGTGCGAATGCGCTTGCGCGATACCAAAAGGAATTAGAGCAAATAGCTCGCGCCGGTAATGCGGTTCAGATGATGCTTGAAACCAAAGTTGCAAAGTTGGCCATCCCTCTGACAAAGCAGGGCTGGCGGTGCGTGGAGGCCAGGGACGGCATAACACGCTGGGTAAAACCACTACACGGAGGTGATCGCGAATGGGCGGCGGTGGAGGCGGTGTAAAAGTCAAAGATTCAGAGGCCGAAAAAGAAATGGCCAGGATCGCTGCTGACAAATGGCGGCAGTACAACCAGACCTTCGTTCCACTTGAAAACCAGTGGATGAAGGAGATTGAAAAAATGCGGACTTCTGACCAGTACAGCCGAGCGGCAGGCATCGGCAATGTCAGCGTTAATGCCGCCTATGGGCAGGCTATGGATCAACTGGTCAGCCAGGGCGGGAACGCCAGCAAACTCAATGCCGGTATCAACGCCATGGCCAGTTCGCAGCACTCTGACCGTGTTAATACTCAAAGCCGGATGCAGCAGAGCCAGACAGCCCGTTATTTCCAAGGCTTGAGCGCTATTAACGCGACCGGCGCAGGTAAAGAGGCTGAGGCGATCAGTTCAATGTATGACGGGGCGCAGGTGGCCAACAAGTATAACCAGCAGAGCGCCATGAACGAGTATCAAGACAAGATGGCTAATCAGCAACTGATCGGCATGGGTGTTGGTGCGGCGACGCGATGGGGGATCAATTAATGGCCGGTAACGACATGATATTGAACAACCCGCAGCTGACTGGCCAATGGACCAGCCAGATCCCCCAAAACTACGGCGTAGGGAACTACACCGGCGATGATCGCGAGGCTGAATATACCTACCGTGATTTACAAAAAGCGCAGTACGCGGACTATAAAAACCGGTTTGAGCCTTACCTGCAGCAGACTATCAACGACGCCACAAAAACCGATCTTCTCGACCAGCAACTAAGCCGAATCACAGCCCTGTCCGGCAACAGTAAATCGCTGTCGATGCAAGCTGCCGATATGGCCCGCTCCCGCTACGGAATGAACCAGACAGCCCAGCAACAACAGTCTTTCAATACGACGGTAAACCTGGGCAGCGCACTCACTATGGCCAACGCCTCAAACAACGCCCGTCAGGCGGCGTATGACAATTACCAGTCTGTCATGACCGGCTCAACGTCACGACCTGGTGAGTTGACAGGATCAACCGGTGGAGCGAGCAGCTAATGGGATACGGAATTCTTGATTTAGG
>NZ_AULG01000050.1 GCF_000425165.1 Photobacterium halotolerans DSM 18316 | reverse complement strand
CCCCAGCGACGCCGCCAGGGAGCCGCGCGGCGACTCCAATAAAATCAACAACTTACGGCGGGGGTGGGGGCGGGACACGGCGCGCGACCCTACCCCCCCTACTCATGTATCCCCCCACCGAAATTTCACCAATTTTCAAAGTTAGAAAACATCTTAGCTAATAGCTATAATGCGGGAAATTAAACAAGGACGGCCCCATGAATCAAACAATCCTGAACCTACCCATCAACAAGCGGCTCGCAACGATAATCTCGGCTGAATTGGACAGGAAGCAGTTTTCCGGCGACATCACCACCCGCATTTTCGTGATCACCGGCGACAATGCCCCACAAATCGGTGAGGCCACCGAACTCTACACAACTGGCGAATATGACGTCGAGGATGAGGGCAGCGGGTTCGTACTTTTCCTACGCTCAGCCATGGTAATCACACTAGGCGAGGCAACCATTTTAGGGACGTATCAACTGAAATTGGGCGAGGCAGGCAACGAACACAACGGCAAAGCGGACTCAGAGCTATCGGTCTACATCGACAGGGATGAGGCGGAAGATAGCGACATAGAAGCTAAATTCCAAGCGCATGAGGAAGCGATTAAAGACCATATGAGCGGACGCATGTCAATCCTGGTAACTGGCGCAATTCTGGAGCATGGAAAGCTACATGGCCAAGCTAAGTTTGACCGCCTACTGGAAAGGCTACCGGAAGGAATGGCAGATCTCGTTCTGCAATCGGCAGAAGATTTTGAAAGGGTTATGCCATGACCAACGAACTTTCCCTGACGCAAATCGTCGGCCCAAAAGGGGCCATGATCATACACTATTGCTTTGAGAAGGACGGGCTAAAAGGCTGGCCAATCGACGAAGAAATCTTTGTTGATGGGTACACCCGATTTAACCCAATCCCACCGCATGACGGGGCGAGCGTGGAATGGGTGGCCACTCGATACAAAATGAGCGACGACAAAACCGAAACGAAAATAGATGTTGTCGCGATTTACAAGAAAGACGATGAGCCGGTATGCGCGCTGACTGTGCAGGTTGTTATGACGAAGGATGTCGATGTCCCTGAGTTAAAAATCGCAGGCTATGTCCTTAAAAAAGGAGCCACCGCGCCCCCTGAAAAAGTAGCAATAGAGCACGGCAGAATGCTGTTCATGGGGAACATGGAGGCTCTACTTGGTGCTATAGACGAGAACGGGGATATGGATGCAATAGGCCAAATATCCGCCCCCTCCCAGTACCACTGAGGACACATAATGAACATGAAAGAAATGCGCTCTCTAACGCAAATCCTTGGCTCAGAATGTGCTGAGTTTACTGTCGCCTCGATGAACAAATGCGGGATAAAAGACTGGGATATGGATGCGGTTGCTTTTGCTGACGCCGTTTATTCCATGCAGCATATTCCTGAGAAACATGGCGCAAAAGTTAGGTGGGCTGGCGCACGCTATGGCCTGAACGATGAACGGACAGCCGCACAAATTCAAGTCATGGCGATATATGAGAGAGACGGGGAAGTTATTGGCGCGCTGGCGTCACAGGCGACAATAACGCACCACAATGGGCAGAAGTACAAAAACACGAAAATCGCGATTATGAGGCTCGACGGGAGCGATGGCGATTTTATGAGTAAGCAAGAGGCGAAAAAAATCATAGGTTCAATTGTTCGCACAGCCATGAGGCCGCTGCTACGGATGGCGGAAGAAGAAGGCGATTACGACGCGCTTGCAAAAATCATCTCAGAAAAACCGGCAATCGTCCACTGAGGACCAACTATGACCACGAACAAACGTGGAACAAACGTTCCACCGGAAGACAAGCAGCTGGAAATGCTGGAATACCTGGCCATCCATAACCTAACCGCTCACCCTAGCGCCCTGACCATCAAGCAAGGAAAGGCCATTGATACCTGGGAGCTAAAAACCCCCATGATGGTAAATGGCAAGCTCAGTGGCCTGCATAAGTTGATGTATACAATGTCAATTTTGCACGATGTGGATTACCAGCAAACGATGGCCCCATACAGCGAGCGCTACTGTTTCGAAGATGAGTGGCGGGCACTGAGCGAGTTGATCGAGTGGCACAAACGCGGCTTCGATGATCAACCCCCTATCGGCTGGG
>NZ_AULG01000049.1 GCF_000425165.1 Photobacterium halotolerans DSM 18316 | reverse complement strand
CCGACTGAGGCTGTTCACGTCGAGGACGGTAAAGCGGAGCCAGCCACTCCCGATGAAATCGAGGAATCCCTTTACACTGCAGTAGTCAACAACAACCGCGTGGCCACAAATCGCGAAGTTGTTGACGCAATTCGCCCAGAGGTCGAAAAAGCACTGGCAGCGGCCGAGAAAAACCCGCGCGCTGCTGAAATTGAAGCAGCGGCGAAGAAGGCTAAGAGCCTTCAACATAAGTTGAAAAAAGTATCAACACTCATTGGCGCTATTAATAACCATAACCCTAACAACAAAGAGCTTGAACAGCACAAGCAAGAAAAACAGCAACTACAGGAACAACTCGACGATCTGGAAAAGAACGCCCTGAATGATTACGTTACGTTCGACATAAAAGGCGATGGTAAATTCAAGGTGCTGAACACCCCTGACCATATCAACAAATGGTTCAGTGAAATGCAGCGCGTGGCGAACGGTGGCTCATTCAAAACCGATCAAACGAAATCGACCGGCCAGTTTAAGAACAACTCACCGAAAACGGTTTTGAAAAACTTCCTGAAAGACCGCGAGATCGAAAACGCCATTCAGTACGCTAAGGATAATGGGTTGACTGACCAGCTGCCTGCTGGCTGGGAGGCGTCTGATCCTGACAACCGTGAAACAGATGTTCCACAACCAGAAGCTCAGAAGGATGCCGCGCCTGATGCTGTTGATCGTGGAACAAGTGTTCCACAGTCAAATGTTGTAAAGGCTGGCTCTAAGCTGACGCTCCCAACCGGCGAATATGAGATCACCGGCGTTGAGTTGGGTGAGCACGTTGCCGCTACTGATGTAGGCGTTTTAGTCGGTGCGCATATCCGCAACCCAGAGACAGGGAAGATCGCATTTCTGACTGACAGCGAACTGGAAGCGCTGGGGTATGAGTTGGAAGGTGCGGCAGATCTCGACCGTGAGGATATGGCCGATGAACTGTTTATGAATGATGGCTGGATGGCGCGAAATGCTTTGATTGGACCAGCTGTGCTTGGTAGCAAGGATCACCGCCTATCCAATGAGTTGCAAGGCGTCCCTGTTCTGACAAAATCAGAAGCTGATGCCCGCTTGGCTGAGTGGAAGCGCATAGCAGCGGAAACCGGCAAGCGTAACCGTGCTGAGAACAGCAAAAAGACAATTCTGTCTCTGTTCGATTCAACCGGCGAATGGGTGAAGCCATACAAAGACGCAGGTTATAACGTTGTCCAGTTCGACTTAAACCTAGTCAACGGTGATGGCTGGGAAATGGATATCAACAATCTCGACCGGCAAGAGATGTCTGATATGGGGATTGATGAAGTTCACGGCATCCTGGCCGCGTGTCCTTGTACTGACTTCACAGCGACCGGCGCACGATGGTGGAAAGGCAAAGACGTTAACGGTGAGACCGAAGCATCTGTTGCGTTGGTCAATCAAACACTGGCCATTGTGGAGTTTTTTAAGCCTCAGTTTTGGGCTGTAGAAAACCCTGTTGGCCGTATCGACAAACTGACGGATGTTGGTAAACCGGTGCTTAACTTCCAACCGTATCAGTTGGGTTCAGACTATTCGAAAGAGACAAATCTTCACGGACGCTTTAACAATGATTTCCCGACAGCACTAACCGCGCCTGAGCGCGGCAGCGCGATGCAGAACGAAATGCGCGGCGACAATGCGCAAGATAAATATGACCGGTCAACCACGCCCGAAGGTATGGCGTATGGTTTTTTCCTGGCCAACGGCGCTGACCGCTCCATTGAGTCGGATGCGTGGGGCAAGCCAGACGTTACGCCAAGCGTGGAACGACTGTTCCACAAATCGGATAAGTTCTATAAGTGGAACCCAGAAGCCGACCGTTGGATGGAAAAATCAGGCGATTTCAAACTCAACAAATGGCAACGCGTACCACTGGAAAAAACCGCAGAGCTGAATAAGGCTTTCGGCGTTGAATTCCGCGACGAGAAGACGATCAAACAGCAATCGGCCCTGGCCAAACCTACCGCGTACAAAAAAGCGAAGTCGATTAAAGATGTGCTGGTTGATAACGGGAGCATCCTCGATGTCGTGGATTACCTGGCTAACAAATCTGAGAATGAATCTTACCGCCGTATCGCTAAACAGGTTCGTGAGTACATCAACCCGAATCTTGATCTGATTGTTGTCAGTGACGG
>NZ_AULG01000048.1 GCF_000425165.1 Photobacterium halotolerans DSM 18316 | reverse complement strand
TGCCTTCGCCTCGGAATATTTTCAGTTCGCCCTCAGCCAAATTCAATTTGCCAGCCAGTTTTTCCGCGTTATACATCAACCGAGTGATTTTATTTTCAAGCGCGGGAACCTGGCTGACCTTTTGCTGGAAAACTTCCAACTCAGCAACCCGCTGAGCCAGTTTGTCCCGCTCATCTGCAAGAATTAAGTTGCGGGACTGCAGCCGCTGTATTGTTTCTTCCTGTTCTTCGTGTTTGTTCAGTACAGCCTGCAATTGCTCGATCATCTCAAATCCTTTCTAAAATTCGCGGGTACTTCCCTGCGATATCAACAACAATTTGTGTGGGGTGAATGCCTTCTTTTTGTTTCACGCTAACGCAATAATCAACGTCAGGTGTGAAAGGGGCTTTGCTCCACCGGTGCCACCATTCTTCTGCTTTCTTACGCGCATAACCGTCACCCTCAACGCTGATCCACTCGCTGCACACCTCGCTGGGGAACAACGTATTGAATCCTGTAGAACCCGTTTCATGCCCTGAGTAGGTCACGCGCATTGTGGGTGGTCTGTTGGGTTTTTTATGTACGTGATAGCTCGCAGCTATGATGTCATATTTTACCAATATTGGCTGTAGGTCTGCTTTCAAAAGTGCGCGGTTTGACGCACGATTTTCAAGCTTTGGCGTGCTGTCGATAGGGAACTCGAATTCACATTCAGGACAGACCTTTGTTGAGATAGGCACAAAAATTTGACACTTGGGGCAATCCTTGACCGGCGCTTGGCCATCGCCTTTGCCTTTTTTCTTCACTGTGATGCTGGGATCGTCGATACAGCCGTGCCGCTGGATGTTTCCGGCGTAATCCAAAATCAGACAGTCAACCTTCCCTGGCGCAATGCGCATACCGCGACCGGTGATCTGCATATAAAGCGCAGTCGAAGCGGTGGGACGTAGCATCCCGATCAGGTCTACGCTGGGAGCATCGAAGCCGGTTGTTAGCACCTCACAGTTAACGAGGGCTTGGATCTCACCGGCTTTAAACCGGCGGATAATATCTGCCCTGTTGGCCTTCGATGTTTCCCCTGACACCATTTCTGCAGTGATGCCGTGTGATTTGAGCAGGTCGCGAACCTGGCGCGCATGGTCAACGGTTACACAAAAGAACAGCCATGATTTGCGGTCCCTGCCCCGTACAACCGCGTCAGCAACGGCCACCTCGCTCAGATCCATCATTCGTTCAGCGGCTTCTGCCTGCTGATAATCCCCGCCGACCTTGCGAACGCCTTTCATATTCGCGACTGCAGCGGTTTTGCACGATATGACTTTCGACAGATACCCTTGCTCAATCAGTTCAGGGATAGTGACTTCCGTGGCCACTTCTGAAAACAGGTTATCGCCGCCGTAGATGTAGCCCTGATCCAGTCTGAACGGGGTAGCGGTTAACCCGATAACCCTGAGTTTCGGGTTTTTTTCCAGTAGCCGTTCTATCAATTTATTGTATTGGCCACCATCCGGCGGGACGCGGTGACATTCATCAATGATCAGCAGGTTGTAAGCCGGTAAATCGGGCGCGCGGGCAATCGACTGGATGGAAGCGAACACGACTGCCGGTTCCAACTCTTTACGGCCAATACTGGCCGCATAGATCCCGCCCTCGATTTCAGGGCTGACCAGGCAGTGCTTTTCATAGTTTTGTTCGACAAGCTCTTTGCTGTGCGTGGCCACAAGTACGCGGACATGGCCAGCCGGTGCGCACTTGAGTGCTTCCCGAACCAGAACGGCGCAGATAATCGACTTACCTGCGCCGGTTGGCAGAACAGCAACGGGATGGCCAGTCTGATTGGCCGACAGCCACGCCCAGATCTCATTGACTGAGCGTTGCTGATAATCGCGCGGGCTAACCATCCAAAGATCTCGCGCAAATCTGGCCAACATCCAGGCTATCGCGGTCCTGCATGATGATAGATTTAACGGAGCACGGCGCATTACCCCGCCAGATGAAAATCACGCTGCCCTTGTTGTTGCCGCTCACAGGTTTTCCACTTGAATTGTGGATAAAACTTAACCGGCCAGTGATTAGGCGAACGTCATTGCAGCTATCCCATGCAAGGCGAAACCATTGCGTTGACGTGTCAGCCGGTAACAGCATGACAGTGGTGTTACCTCGTAACTTTTCGTCGAACGCACGGCGAACCCACGG
>NZ_AULG01000047.1 GCF_000425165.1 Photobacterium halotolerans DSM 18316 | reverse complement strand
CCTCAGCACGCTTTGCTTGAATGGCGTCGTGAACCTGTTTCTGAGTGGCCCCCTCGGCTTTGGCCTCGGCCAGTAGCTCATCAACAGTCGGCGCACCCTTCTTACCCTCTTGCGCTTCCAGCATCCGCTGGGCGAGTTTGCCCAGGTACTCATCATCATTGCGTGGGACCAATCGTTCGCCTTCACGATCCCGCAAAGCATTTTGTTGGAACTTACCGCGCTTTTTGGCCTCAGCGTCCGCTTTGGCCTTATCGCGTTCAGCTTGTTCTTTGGACAGCTTGGCTTGCCGTGTTGGGTTGTTTTTCAGCTGTAGGTCTTTCAGGCGCTCTGCTTCGCGCTCATCCTTGCCGACGTTGCCAACGGGTTCAATAGGGTCATCCAGCGCGTCAGCGCGGTATGCGGATTCCTGAATCTTGGCCATGCGCTCTTGCGCCCGTTGTTCAACTCGGCCCTTCACTGGATCGGATAGCTCAGGGGTAGGGGGCTGAGCTGCGCGCTCCGCCTCTGCCTGCTCTCTGAGCTGGGTTTCTTTATCGACCTGTGGAACGATTGTTTCACGATCTGCAACTGGCTCGCCCAGACCTTGAGTTCCCGACACATCTATCGGTGTGCCTTTCAGCGGCTCATCCGGTGCAGCAATAGTCCCGATCATTGGCTCGTCATTGTCCCAGGTTGAGGACACGTCCAACGCCTCTGGATCGATCGGGGCTGGCTCATAGACGCCGGACAGATCACCCATAACCGGCTCTGTGCGCTCCTGTGGAACGATTGTTCCACCGGTAAGGTCAACTTGCCCAGGCTGTGCGCCGGTTGCCTCTGGGGCTTGTTCGGCTTGCTGAGGTGCTGAATCAATAACGTCAGTTGTGTCATTGGTTGCGGGATCGGTGATGTTCTTATTCTGTGGAACATTTGTTCCACGATTGCCGTGCAGTGCATGGCCAACACCGCCAGCCGCAGCGCCCATACCGCCACCCAACACAGCGCCGGTTAAGCCTGCAGACAGGGCGTTATCTGTTGCGCCGGTGTTCGGGTCCACATAATCACGATTGACGAGATTGGTCGCCACCTGATCGCCTGCCTCTTGCACGAATTCGGTGCCGCCTTCGATGAGGGCATTACGACCAATCGCGCCGGTGACAGTGCTTGCTTTCGAACCTTTTGCCAATGCACCCACAATGGCGCGATCCCCGAACATGCCCAGCAAGGCATTCGACGCAAAGGACGCAGGGTCATACATACGAACCTTCGCCGCCTGTTCGGCAAATTCCAGCTTTGCATTTTCCAGTAGGGCGGCAGATTCCATGTCTGGGTTTTGTTCGTGGAACGTTCGTACCACGGATTTGAAAAGCTCGTTTTGGGCCAGTTGCGTCATGTCCGCGTTAATCACGTTCTGACGGACCTGATCGGCAGCCTGGCCGTTTGCCATCGCTCCGTTTAGAAATGCATTAGTACCACCACTGGCCACTGTACTCACAAGGCCACGGCCAACCAATCCCGCCGCGCCTCCACCCACAATGGCAGGGGCCATACCGCCCGCGACTTTTGCTAAGTTCCCAGCCCAGGCGCGCGGGTCGGTTAATGCTTCGCCCGCATACAGCCCTTGCTCGTCCTCGCCAAAGAATTCTTTGCCCATTGACTCGCGCATTTCAGGCGTCAAGGTTTCATATTGTTCGTCGGCGTTCTGATACAGACGCTGCGCCGTCTTCTCATCACCCAGAAAATCAACGATACCACCCAAGGATGAGGCCGCACCGGCGTGAGCCATGTCCGCCAAGTCTCCGATAATGCCGGTGTTCTTTTCGGCTTCACGCGCTTCGTATTCCTTACGGCGCATTTCCATGAACTGTTGATAGTTAGCCATTATCGGATGCCTCGTTGTGGTTGTGCGGCCAGTTGCTGCTCTGTTTGTTGGTTGCTCTGGTTTTTTTGATGGATGATTCCCCTGACGAGATCACCGGCGTTATATGATTCAGTGGTCCCTGCACTTGGTATGCGGGTGCGTTCTGGTTGCTGTTTCTTCAAGCCCTGTGTGTACTGCTGATAGGCTTGCAAGTCAGAAATGACAGAGCGGGGAGGGACGCCCGAACCGATTGCCTCAACAAACGCCTGACGTTCTTCGGCGCTTGGCCACTCCATCTGGTCAACAATCGCTAATGCATCGGCTTGGGTTGGCATTG
>NZ_AULG01000046.1 GCF_000425165.1 Photobacterium halotolerans DSM 18316 | reverse complement strand
TTTTTATTATCTGGACCCTACCCTATGCCATCATTTTCTATCGGACAATTCCGAGGCGCACTGCCGCGTGTCGCCCCGCATCTGTTGCCAGAACAGGCCGCGCAGGTTGCAGAAAACTGTAAATTCGAGCGTGGCTATCTGGAGCCAATCAGCGATCTATCTCCGGTCGGTGCAGCAATAAAGGCCGGTACAAAATCTTTGTTTTATTACCTTGGCCAGCACTGGTTCAGTTGGACGACTGAGGTGACAGCCGTTTCAAGCCCCATCCCCAAAGACCCGTATCAACGCGTTTATTTTTGTGGAACAGATGTTCCACGATTCACTAAGCAAGATATCGCCATAGGCGGGACACTACCAGAGGCCAGCATTAAGCTTGGCGTGCCGAAACCTGCAGGGAAGATCAGTGCAAATGCACCCAGCGGGGGCGGCGGTGATATCACGGACGCGGCGGATGATGAGACGCGGTTTTATATCTTTACCTGGGTAACGGACCTTGGCGAAGAAGGCCCGCCATCGGACCCGTCGAACGTAGTCACAGTGTACAACCCTGAGTCAGATTCTGTGTCCTTGTCGCTACCTGCGATTGGCACCAATGACCGCAACATCACGCACCGGCGCGTTTACCGTTCAGCGACGTCGGGTGATGTTGCGGAGTGGTTACTGGTTACAGAGCTGCCGGTTAACACCACAAGTTACACTGACAACAAAAAAGCGGTGAGTCTGGGCGCAGCACTGGCGACTGAAAACCACTTTCCGCCCCCTGCAGCAATGAAAGGTCTGACAGCGTTGGCCAATGGTGTTCTTGTGGGTTTCGATGGAAACATCATTTGCCCGTCAGAACCTAACTTGCCCTACGCCTACAACCCAAACAATCAGCTGTCGTGTGAATTCGACATTGTGGCCATTGGTGCGCTGCCTTCCGGTGCGGTGATTGCCACGACCGGCCAACCGTATTTACTGCAGGGGTATACCCCTGACTCTTACCAGCTGATCAAACTGGAAACGTCCGCCCCTTGTGTTAGCGCCCGCTCCCTGGTCGATATGGGCAGTGTTGTTGTCTATGCCAGCGGTGAAGGCTTGATCGCAATTGGTGCCGGTGAGCCTGAGCTGGTCACGCGCGACATTTTCACAAAAGAGCAGTGGCAAGCCCTCAAACCGGAAACGATCCACGCCTATCAATACGGCAGCAAATATGTCGCATTTAGCGACGTGTGCGGGTTTGTTATTAACCAAGAAACAATGGATGTTACTTACCTGTCATTCAATGCGACGGCAGGGCTAAGGATACCGGCCACCGAGGATCTGGCTCTGGTTGTCGGTGATGAACTTTTCCTGTTCGACGAGAATGCCGCCCGCCTGCCGATGACGTGGCGCTCCCGCCTTTATCGCACCATGCCGGTTAGTCTGTCCTCTGTAAAAGCTTTTGGTGAAAACGTGGAACTATTGTTCCACAGAGACGGGCAAGTCATTCACACGCACCAACTCACCGGCCCCGTTGATATCTTCCGCTTACCAGCGGGCTACGGGCGCGAATGGGAAATTGAAGTCAAAGGGACCGGCACGCTGGAAAGCGTGGCCATAGCGACAAGTATGTCGGAGCTTCCATAATGTCAAAATTGCCTGCAGTACCTAAAGGCCAGTTTAAAGACGCTGGCCAGCAACGCTATGCAGACTCCCTGCAAAACTTCGCTGAGATCCTATCTGGCCGAAAAGGCACGGGCATGGACCGCGCCGTGCTGGTCCGTGACTTAGTGGATCAGGGGTTGGTCACGCTAAAGAAAGGCGCGAACGGGAAAGTATCAGTAGGTGGCCCAGCTGCCGGTTTATTCCCAGACCCAGGAACAGAACGATTTAACACCCCGCCCGCGCCTGTGAATTTTCAAGTAAACGGCGCTTTCAGCAACATCATTCTGACATGGGACAAACCAGCGTACACAGAGGCCAGCGCTACCCTGACCGAGATCTACCGCAACAGCGTGAATGAGTTATCCACAGCCGTGCAGATTGCGGCTGTTCAGGGGGTTATTTATGGTGATTCGGTCGGTGTTGGTGCGGGGTATTACTACTGGGTTCGCCATATAAACGTAGGCCATTTCGGTGCGCAAAAGGCAGGGCCATACAATGACGCGAACGGAGTACACGGAGAAACAAACCCAGATATCGGCGCGGTAATTGACGACCTGACCCAGCAGATCTTGGATAGCCCGCTATTTCAAGAAATGGCCGATCAGGACTTCCAAGATTACACGCAGCTGCAGGCGACGATTAACCAGGTTCAGAACACCCTTACGACAGCTGAAACCGATCTGAACGCCAGCATTGACTCTGTAAATGCCAAAGTTGACAGCAATAAGG
>NZ_AULG01000045.1 GCF_000425165.1 Photobacterium halotolerans DSM 18316 | reverse complement strand
TTGTATTGTGATAGTAGTAAGATGCCGATGTGTTTATATTCACCTGAAAAGCAAATTGACACATTGGGATTTCTTCTGCGCCATAGATGATGCTTTTGCCTTCATTATTCTTCAATAACATCCCAAAGCTCATCGTTCGACTACTCCCAAAATCATGAAATATTCGCCGCCTTCACCCCCTTGATCTGAATTAGTAACCTGCCTCCAGCTAATTGAACCATCAGAGTGTCGCGTAACAACACTAGCCTTGTACCCCAATGATGGACAACTTGAAACAACCCAACGGAAAGATCCAGAATAAGAGCCATACGGCCATATCCGGCCCGATGGCTCAGTATAAGTATCCACATGCTTTACTTGAACAATATTCCTGACTTGATAGCCATACAATTGTTCTCGCCCATATTGATCGAATGTTTGCAATCCAAACGACATTAAAGCCTTCCTAATCTAACCCTTAAATTTGCCCCGTCATAAACATCAATCCTGTCACCGTTTATTTCCATTCGCGATCCAGACGTCGCTGACCGAATAACGGTGTGCCCTGTCGATGAAACCGAAAATCTATCATTCACGTTCAACGTCGTGCCGTTTAATGCCCCGCCCGTGATCACCGGCGACGTAATAGACACACCCGCAACCACATCATCAGCGACAATGTGCTGCGACTCTAACACCTCAATAGACGCTTTTTCGATGAGGGCGCGGGGCATGATGACAGCGCCGTTATCAATGGCGAACATCGGGGTTTTACTGCCGGTTGGGTTGTTCGGGTCATAAGCGAACACCTGGCTGGCTGCGATCATCACTTGGCTGGTCCCATCACTACCCGCGACCAAACCGATCCCCGCGTCAATATCGCCAGCTGTGGCCTTGACGTTCCATAATGCTTGGTACGCCTCAGAACCGTCATCGTTGATCGTGGCTATGGCCTGCTCTGTTGTCTGCAGGCGGGCCGACAAACCGCCTTCGCCGTCGATATCCGACTCAACGGTTGTCACCCGCTGGGATAGGGCGTTATTGTTGGTGGTGACTGTCGTTGATAGGGTGTTGATGTTGCTCTGTAGCGTGGCGTCAGCCGCCTTGTACTGTGACTCAATGGTGTCCATGCGCTGAGCTGAGGCGGTGTTGTTGTTCGCCACGGTTTGCGTCAGGGTGCCGACAGTGGCGTTCGTCGCGGCGTCTGCCGACTTATACGCGGCTTCAACATTGTCCACGCGTGTGCTGATCGCCTGCTTGTTGTTGGCCACTGTGGTTGAAAGGCTGCTGACACTCGCGTTCGTCGCTGTGATTGCTGCATTTACACCACTGATCTCATCATTCAGAGTATCCAGTACAGCGTCATCTGCAGACTGATAACCTGCCTCGATGTTATCCATGCGCGTGCTCTGCGCCTGGTCTTTTGTCGTGACCGTTTGCGACAGCGACGTGATAGACGCATTTGCCGTAGCGATATCATCCGCCAACCCATCATCAGCGGCTTTGTAACTGGCCTCGATCTGGTCCATGCGTGAGGCGCTGGCAGACTCGTTATTCGCTACGGTCTGAGCCAGGGAGGTTAGGCTTGCGTTCGTCGCAGTGTCAGCGGCCTTATAATTCGCCTCAATGATATCCACACGGCTTGCCAGCGCCCCGTTTGCGTCAACCAGCGTTTGCTCCAGGGTTGAGATCTTGGCGTTCGTCTCAACTTTCTCACCCTCAGAGCGCACGGTATAACTCGTATCCGAAACTTTGAGGTGCTTACTCATGATGCGATCAGTGGTGGCGTCTACAGTCGCCTGTTCTGTCACTGTGCCGGTGAACTCCCCGTACTCCACTTCAAACTGCTCAACCCGTTCGGCAAGGGCTTGGTCAGCGCTGGTCAGGGCTGTTTCAGCTGCTGTGATCGCAGCATGAGCGGCAGTGTCACCGGCTTTGTAATCAACCTCCACCTGATCAATGCGTTCAGCCAGGGCGCTGTCACCATCCGTAATAACTTGCTCTAATGAGTTAATTCGCCCACTCGCGGCGGTGTCTGCCGCTTTGTAGTCCGCCTCGACCGTATCAATGCGCTGGGCCATTGCCGTGTCAGCGTCGGTAACGACTTGCTCAAGCGTGGCCAGGTTCGCCGCTGCCGCTGTATCTGCTGCCTTGTAATCAGCTTCTACAGAGTCTAAGCGGGAGGCAAGGGCGCTATCGGCGTCTGATAGTGCTTGCTCCACTGCAATAACGTTCGCAGCGGCTGCGCTATCAGCGGCTTTGTATGCCACATCCAGCGCGTTGATTCGGGAACTTAACGCAGAGTCGCCATCCAGTACCGTTTGTTCCAGGTCCGTGATTGCTGTTGCGTGGTTTGCGTCAGCAATGTCTAACTCGGCTTTTGCTTGGTTTAGCGCGTCATTCAGGGTGTTAATATTGAGCTGTAGTGTC
>NZ_AULG01000044.1 GCF_000425165.1 Photobacterium halotolerans DSM 18316 | reverse complement strand
CCTTTTCACGGGCCGTGCCTGCAGCTGACGCAAGCATTGCGTTGCCTATGCGGTCAAATGCCTGCGGGAGTGTTAGGCCAGAGAAGTCCGCGTCGGTAAGCCCCAATGAAGATAATCCATACTGGTTCATCTGCAGAGGCAGCGCCCCTATGTCGCCAGTCGTCGGTTTATTTAACGGGCTGTATACTTCTACACCGTTTGAATAAACCTTGCCTCCTGCTGTGTCTATGCTCTTATCCGCAGCAGAAACATTCATGACTATAGTGTCACGGCCAAGCGCCGTTGCAGGCACCCAGCTATCAACAAAGCCTATGTTATTGGCAACTTCATATTCGATGTTATTGGCAGTGGCTTTTATTAGGACATACATATCAGCATAAGGATCGCCGTCCTTGTACTCGACCGCAATCTCAGTAATACCTGCGGTTAAATAGTGCGAGCAGCCCAATAAGGTTATCTTGGGGTTTTTATTGAATACTGTGGTGACAGTAAAATTAACGGTTGTGTGTATACCACTTTTTTCAGCCTTTACGGTGAATAAAGCGCTTCCCCAATTTCCCCCAGGTGATATAGCAATACGGTGCCATTCAGATACACCCGATGAAGGACTACGAAGGTTTCTGAACCCTTTAGCAGCGCCGACATCAGTGGCTGTGGGTTTATTGCCTGCGTGGTAGACGGCGTTGCCTTTGTAGGTGAATGAATTGGCATTGACTGTGAGACTGTTAGCCAAGGACCAAGGTGTCGTACCCCAACCGAGGAACGATGAGGTTGCTACCCCGTCCATTGATAGGATGCCAGCACCGCCGACTATCGTGGTCTTGTCTGGCGCATAACACAGAAGGCCGGTTGCGCTTGATCCTATTGATGATGCCGATGTCCGCCATGACGCACCTTGTTTTGTCCATACGTCACCCAGGAACGTACCCGCACCGATATCAGACGCCGTAGGCTTGAATCCTTGATGATAGATGCGCTTGCTTGAACCAATACGCCAGTCATCTGCTCCATACCAGCGAAGCGCCTCAGTCCAGAGTATCGTGCTGTCTGCCCCGATAGGGGCCATTTCAGCGTAGGTGGCGTTGGTAGAGGTTAACTTGAACCCCCGTCGGCCACTCGACCACGATTGCAGATCTACAGCACTTACAGCCCCTGTAAACACACCATAATTGGATGTCATGATGCGCTGATTGCCTATATAGCCTTGCACTTGAGTGGGGTCGGGGCTGGCTATAAGTCTTAGCAGGTCTATAGTATCTTCATTCCCTGTGGCCAGTCGGTATGTACTACTTTGAACTGTCTCATGGAATATGGTGTCGCCGGTCCCGCCGCGCAGGCGTCGCGTGTAGTTCTTGCCACCCCCCGCGCCATTACTCAGATCACTATAAGAGTGGGAAGATTGAGCCACATCAGCAACCTCAGTGGCATGGTGTTGTGTGAGCTTACCGGCAGTGTTAACGGCAAAGCGGGCATCGTAATCTGCTGTACTGCCAGGCAGGTGGAAGTCCACATAACGGGCAATTTCCATACATCCGTTCGCTAGAATGTAAGGGATTTTGCTTATCGACGCTTCATACGTACTGCCTGTTTTGTTAACTGTTGTTTCATCTACAGCCCCTAGTTCTGCCGGTGTGGGTTTGTAATTTTCTGAGTAGTATTTATTGCCGCCTCCATCCTGCATTGCGGGGATGGTGATGTATGGCGCTAAGGTGTCGTAAATTTCCTGATTTTTGATGCCGTTGTTTGCCGACACTGGATCAGCTAGGTGCTCATACTCAATCGCAACTAATTGCTGAGTTCGATCAAAGCCATTTGCTGCCGCTTCGTTCGATATATGACGACGACCAGTAAATGCAATCCGAGCATCTTGATTGTTTCCATTGAAAGGCGCGTACAAGCCGATCCACTTTTTGCCTTGAATATCAAACGTGCATAGCCGCCAGCCCCACCCGTCGTGATACTGCGCAGTCATCCACGCCTTTACGACCTGGTTGTAAGACTGGTAAGCAACCAGATCAACTTCTTCAACACGGCTTGATGATGAGGCTCCCCCGCGATGGAAAACCAACTTTCCTTCTATATACGATTTGTTACTGTTTTTTCCTTCCACAAGGTACGGGACCAGCGGGATCACCACTTTCCCATAATGGAAACTGAAATAACGGACTTCGGCTTTGTGGAATGATTTAGCATCTTCAAAGTCCTCACCCATCTCGACAGCATGGTTAGCTTCTGGGTGGTAATTGTCATCGTAGATACGTTTCCAACCGGTGAACACCCCATCATTCAGCTGTGCATGGCCCATTGCCGCCCCGTCGAAGGACATGCCGAGCATACCTTTATACCCAGCCAGATTGCCGTGCGCGGCTTGAAAGTAATAAGCCCAATCATGAGTTCCCCAAGGCAGTGTGTTAGAT
>NZ_AULG01000043.1 GCF_000425165.1 Photobacterium halotolerans DSM 18316 | reverse complement strand
CCATCCACAAAAACTGCAAGCCAGCGACGCGAACGCGCCGCGCCGATTTGTATTGCCTGGGGTGGGTGACTGCGGTGAAAAAGAACCTGCCGACATTCGACATGGAACCAGAGCGGCGGGAGGCATTGACCCGTTATTACAATGATGTCACCGCTGGATTTGTGGATGTTAAAACCCGCACTGCAGGCAAAGGCACCCAGCGTGATAGGTACGCATTCGGGGAAGGGGTGAGCAGCGGGAAGGGCTTTAATGTCAATACGCCGGTGAATGGTAAACCGCGCGCTCGGATTTCAGGGTAAAGGGGCTTTATGAGCATCACGCTAGAGCAAGTTCAAGCCAGGTTCAATGAAATGGTTGATGGCACTACGATCTATAACGAATTAGTGTTCAGTTCTGTTCCAGACGCCACGGCTACATTTGCAAAAAACACGCACTCAAATTTAAGCGAGTTCACCTTGCTTACTCAGGAAATAATTGATGAGCAATCTGATAACTATGACGGTTACTTAGACGGCGCAGAGGTTGGCGATCTGGTATTCGGCACAAATGATTGTTGGGTTTCTCAATTGACGGTGGAACGATGGCGATTTGAGTCATCAAGTGTGCTGGGGAAGTCATACAACCGCATTGATGAAATTGCTGAGTTTATTGAGAATGACTTAGCCCTTGATTACCTATCAGCGCACAACGACAAAGAACAGTGAGGCATTATGCAAGACTTCCAATTGAGCGATATCATCATCAACCTGAACCCGCGCCCAGATGAGTTGGCCCCGTTAAACGAAGAACAGGGAACAGAACTCGCGTACCTGGGCGCACTGGCGAAAAAAAAGAAACACGCGGCCTCTCTAATAGTTCACTGTTACAACAGAAATGTGTGCGGGGCGGACGTGTCCGGCTTGGCGTATTACTGCCGTGGTGAAAGCAGCGATACATTAATGAATGCAATGTTCCTGCTGATTAAGTTGAGCGCTTATCTTGAGTCTCATGAAATTTATGGAAGTGATTTTGTCGAGTCGCTTAAAAAGCAGTGGGGATTTTAATGAAAAAACTAAGTCCGGCTCAGGCTAAGGCTGTTGAGTATTTAAAAGAGCATGGTGAACTGGTGAATTACCGGCCTTTCTGGTCTGCTGAGGGTGTTGAAAGAAACCCATTAAGTGATCACCACCCTGAGCTTGTGCCGGTGTGGCATGTTGGCCGCAAAACTTTACTTGTCCTTGAGCGGTTAGGTATCGTTGAATTCACAGAGTACGACGAAAGAGGCATACAAACGCGGGTAAGACTGAAAAGTGAGTCTTAGCTATACCCAGATCAACCAAAAGCTAGAATCTGCCGGTGTAACGCTACGCGTGGCGGCTCTGCTTGAGGTTGTAAGCAGTGGCGTTTACACCTTTCAGGAAATAAGCGACTTAATGGGTGAAAAAGTTGATAAACACGGGCACGGCCCGTGTGTCCGTGTTATTCAGCGATACCCAGAGTTTTTTGTCACTCAGCAGATTGGAATTAATGAGTACCAAGCAAAAGGGCTGTCATTCAGACACAGACGCCCCCGTATTATCCAGTTAACAGCGTTAGGGCAAAAAATGTTGGCGAAGATAAAATAAAGGGCCGTGCGGCCCTTTTGTTTACAACTCAATCTGGCAACAGTCAGTGACTAATCGCCAGTCCTCACGGTAGCCATGCTCTGATCCATATTCGTAATCAAAGCCCTCATCGTGCCAAATCAGCTGAGCCTCATTACCGCAGCTGGGACATTCCGCATAGCTAGGATCATCAATGGCCAGTTCTGACTTTAACCACTCCCGTTCATCGTCCGTCACAGCAGCTGCCTCGCAAACTCAGCCATGCACGCTGCATCTGCAATACCATCATGCGGTACGCGGCACCGTGGCGGCGTCAGCTCAAGATCAGGGTAACGGTTGGCCACATAACCAATTGCCGCCTCCTTATCACGCGTAGTGCCCGCTAAGATCGCCTTTTTCCACATCTGGGGAGTGATCAGCCGGTAGGGGATGGCCAGTGAGTCTAATACCCCCTGAACCACACCGTAACCGGTGCCGAACGTAAACATTGACGTCACGCCTTGCCCTGGTCGCGCTGCCACTTTCTCAACAACAACCATGTCTGGCCGGTGCTGCTTGAGAAACTGCGCGATGGCAAAGCCGTCGATGTCTTTTGCGCCCTTTAACGGCATGACTATCGCTTCCTGCGTTGAGTCAGTGAGCCGAACCAGTGCGCCTTTCTTCCCAGGATCAATACCGACAACCACCCTGTCATACGGCATATCACCTCCTCGTTTTAGTTGCCTAACATTCTATTTCGGCAAACACCAGATAATCATTTTCGGTCAGCGCATAGCCCTGACGTTCTGCCTTACCCAGCCATTCGCACACAAAATCTTGCACGCTATCGGGTATCCCTCCGATCTTCTCTAAACTTGGTTTGAACTCAGGCGGCACA
>NZ_AULG01000042.1 GCF_000425165.1 Photobacterium halotolerans DSM 18316 | reverse complement strand
CCCGCCAATAGGCGATGTCAAATTCGCCTATAACGCGATTATCAATTTGTTCATTAATACCTGGATGGACGGGGGGCTGATTTATATAAAAAACTATGGCCGGTTATACCCCCTCTGGAAACCTGGGGGCCGTCCCGTGCGTAACCCGCGCACCGGCGAGGGCAAGGCCATGCATGACGTGGTGAATATCAGAGTGGCCACAAGAACGAGCAATGGCACGCGGAAATGCACCCACCGACTGACACAGGCAGGCATGGTTGACGCACTCAAAAAACACGGCTTCACAAAAGAGACCGCCAGCCTGTATGTCGGCGCGATCCTTCACATGCTGAGGCTGACACAAAACGGCAAATACCGAATTGAGTTGCGCGGGTTTGCGGTGTTTGAGGCGGTGTATCGCGGCGAAGTGGCCAGGCACAATCCAGCCACTGGTGAAAAGGTCGTCATTGGTCCGCACTATGCCCCTAAGATCACAGTCAGTAAAAAGCAGGTTCGCCGTATTACCAACGCATTTAAACAGCGGAAGCTGGCGCACCATAATTCATAGGTCATCATGAAAACAAAACATCTGGTATTGCATGACGGGCGTGTATACGCCTGCTATTTCTCTGGCTCGATAGAGTGGCGGGTTTTTGTTGGCAGGAATTACAGGGAGAAAAAACGGTGAGCAGAACGTTAAGGGATATCAGGAGCCTGCAAGACACAGGTAAATATCTGGAGCTGCCAGGCGGCGAAAACAACAATTGGCGGACGCGGATACCCCCCCGTCACGCTGAGAAGACGCCGAAACATTTGTCTGAGCTATGCAACTGGAACAAGAACAACCGGCGCAGTTACACCGACGCCGGAGTGTTGAGTGGTAGCAATTAGCTATTACACAAGATGTATAAAAAATAAGACAGTCGTGTCTAGGAATGGTGCGGCTGTCTTGATATTGAAACATTAATTAGTGTCGTTATAATCAGCTCAACAATTAGAAAAACAATTGGTTAGCGCGACCAATGTAAATAGGGATGCAGGAATGATCGATTTTAGTCGGGTTGGGTGTTTTTCAGGGAAACGAGCGTTTGATTTTGTGGTTGACCGGCTGTCAGGTAGCAGTGATGCCCCATACATGACAATCCTGTATGAGAATCTGATAGAGGATGTGATTATCACCAGTGTGCAAAGGATGGCAAAGCACCGATTTAACCGTGCGGACCTGCTGGCGTATATGGAGACAATTATTGGCCGCATTGACGACGATTTGAAAGCCCTGGAGGCTGGCAACAGCCCCACCGCCCTCCCCCCAGATGATGTAACAAACAGCCTGCGCCGTAGCCGGTTTAATTTCACAAGGTTAGGCAGCATTAGCGCCGTTGAGTTGCGCGATATCGTTCGAACGTACACCGATCTAAAAACGGCGACTGAGGATCAATTTCTGGCAGTCGATTTCATCATGGTGCGCGGCGCGGCCTGTGCCGCTCATCGTCGGTTGAAAAATAACAGCGACCACCCGTATATAGATAAACTACGGGAACGATGCCTAGATTATATTAACCACCTATGCCCATACCAGGACGCACACGGAAAAAGCACCGCACCCGCAACCGAAAAGATTTAATCCGCCATATCCGCAACAAAGCCATTGGCAACCAGTTTGACCAGTGGACCATGGAAGACATTGAGCCAGCCCTGAGAACGCTGATCCAGTATTTGTGTGACCGGCTGGCGAATGGTGACGCGCTGAACGTGGGACCGTTTGGCTACCTATATGTGCAGCAGTATCGCGCGGGTGGCCATCTAATCGTTCGCCGTGAGCAGTTCATGATTCGACATAAGCGCTCAAAACGGCGAACCATCAAGAACGCCCCTCCCCTCAATTATCAGGATTACATCAAAGATCTGATCGCAGGCGGGATGCCCCTCACGCTGGCCAGCCTGGTTGTGATCGGGTTTCTTGAAATGATTTGGGTATCGTACATATCCGGCGAGCGGTTTGAGGTGCGCGGCCTGGGCACGTTCGACGGCGTGGCCAACCCCAATAAAGCCTGGGGCGACATTCCTCACTTCAAAGTGGCATTATCCCTGCGCGACCGGCTGAATCGGGAAATCAATGATCGCGTCAGGGCCAGACTGCCTGACTGGACGCCCACGCCAAGGCAGATGGACGAATTGGGGGAATAGCCCTATTTCATGTGCCGTTCAAAATCAGCAAACGACATCAATTGCCAGGTTTCCCCCGCGTCTTTCGATAGCAGCCGGTAATATTTCCCAACATGGATGTATCGGTAGTCACGGGATTTATTAGCTACGCGTGGCGTCAAGATCTTCATGTCGAATTTTACCAGCTCAGCGTTCGCCTTCTGCACGATATCAATCGGGATGGTGCCCTTAGTTGTCAGTCTGGGTTTTTCATCAGGTGGAACATTCGTTCCACGTTTCACCGGCTTGTTTCGGTTGTGGACCTCTTGCCTTATCGCTGACT
>NZ_AULG01000041.1 GCF_000425165.1 Photobacterium halotolerans DSM 18316 | reverse complement strand
TGCACCAGTTCACCGCGCCCCACAATGTATGCGGGTTAAGCGCGTCTTTTTCTGCAGTCAAATAAGGCACAACCAAATGATTCTGATCGCTGGCGGCAACGTCGCAGGTAAACATGAACTCAGCATTGAGTGAGGCAAAAACCTGGCTGGGCGTTCGCCATGTGTCGCGATCTTTTTCGTCCGTTTTTGTGCCGGTGTATCCTTTAGGCATCCTTGCCCCCTAATGCACCATAACTTATTGATTAAAAGATGATTCGTTACCCCGTCACGACACCGCTTAGCTTCATGCGAATATCGTTGACGTTAGGATCTCGAATTTGCTCGGCAGTGAGGTGGGCCAGTTCGCGCGAACTGAATGCCATGTTGCCTTGCATACCTTCGTGGCAGTTGTAGAACTCAGTACCGTCATCCATGACGTACTTAACCCACATCGGGTTGTCGTTCTGGCCATCAATCTCAACGCAATCTGCAAACGGGATCAGGTCAGGGATATACAGGTGATGAAGCGGGGCAATGTCCTGCTCAGAGACCGGAACAATGCGCTTGGTGTAATCGTCACGCCATGCGCCGTCTTTGCGGTCCTCGCTGTGTAGCGGGTTGGCAAAAATACTGTTTCGGTGGTTGGGTGCCGGTATCTTGTCGCGGTACAGGATGTCGTAGCTGTTGAGAAACTTCGCTTTATAAAAATCCGGCTTGGCAAACGCACGGGGCGGGATGTTGAAGCTCGTGATGATGTTTTCCGCTTTGGCCAGCATTGCTTGTGCGTAGTCACGATTCAGCTTTGTCATGACAGCGGTGAAGTCTCGGCAACCAGGTGTTGAACACGTCAGCCAGTGGGTGTTGATACCCTTTAGCAGCATGTAGATCTGGCCCTGGGCGTAGTAAACTTCATCCCATTCAACCAGGGCATCAAGCCCTTTTTTCTGATCCAGTTCGATCAGCTTTTTGAATTTCTTCTCGTTGACAGCTTTGTGTTCCCAAACGCTGCGCTCGTCTTTGTCGTGATGCCATGGCACGCCGCCGAGGATAATGCCATCCAGCGAACCGGCGAAGTGACCGCCGAACATCGAGACGCGGTGCTGGTCGCCGTTGGCCGTGCCTGTTGACAGCTTCACGCCCGCTTTGCGCAGGTAGTCAGCCATGACATCCTCAGAGCGATGGCCATCGAGAAAGCGCAGGTGTGTCTCTGCATCGAACTCAGCTTTCACGTTCCAGCGCCAGCCGTGCCACAGGTCTGCCCGACACTCATTGCCGATCTGCGACGCGCCCAGGTGAGGGCGGGGCGTTGGCCTGTCTTGTGCGGCCTTAATGGCCTCTTTTGCCCACTGAACCGGCAATTGATGATAGGTATCAGTCATCGCTGGGCACCTCATCCACAAAGCCCAGCTTGAGATCAGGGACCAGATAATAGGGCTGCTTACCCATGGCGCGAGCCAGTGCCAGAATGAAATCAGTATTCAATGGCAATGCGCGTTTATTGGTTTTTGCTGGGTTCAGGTAATTTGACAGCGTTGGCTGCGTGATGCCCAACCGGCGCGAAAATTCAGCCATGTTAATGCGCTGGTCCTCGATGAATACTTTCACCAAGGCGCGCAGGCGGGCGCGTTCTCGCTCAGAGAATTGATATCGGAATTTATGTTTCATTGGCAGGTCCGTTAAAGGTGGGGCCATCCTTGGCCCCGTTCTTCATCCATGATCGTGGAACAGTCGTTCCACAAATACCCGTCACGGTACTGTTATTGGCCCCATGGCATTTGTTGATGGCCAGCCTGTGCCATGCCAGCCTGTGCGCCCACCTGTGCCATGCCTGCTTGTTGCGCCTGGCCTTGCGGCGCTGCGCCTTCCCTTTCTGCCTGCTTGCGCTCGTAATCGTCCATTACGTGCTTAGGCACCGGCAAATAATTACCATCCACAACAAGAGGCGCACCGGCACCCGTCAGATAGCGGTAATTAGGGAACGTCGATTTGTCGTTGTACGTCACGCGAATGACTGCAGTACGACCGACCGGCGCGTCGATCTGCGGTCGTGAATTCGGGTTATGCACGCCTGCCGCCATGAAGAAGCGTTCGATCTCCTGCAGGGCAATCTCAACCACTTTCGGGTTAGTGTGCTGCACCGAGAAATCCAGCCACAGCTTACGGCCCGCGCCTTTCCCTTCGATAATGGTTGCGGTGTAACTGATCTTTCTGCCGCCCTGAAATTCCTTTGGCTCGACAGAATCAACCGACACGCGGACATTACCAATTTCAAGCGGCGCAAAACCGCCGCCCGCGCCCGCTAAGTTTTCTTCTGAAAACTGCACAGGTGCGCCGAATAGCTCATCCAAATACATGTTGTTATCCCTT
The DNA here is from genome assembly GCF_000425165.1 of Photobacterium halotolerans DSM 18316. Lineage (GTDB taxonomy): Bacteria > Pseudomonadota > Gammaproteobacteria > Enterobacterales > Vibrionaceae > Photobacterium > Photobacterium halotolerans. The sequence continues at coordinate 1,390 of NZ_AULG01000041.1, read as the reverse complement.
CCTTGGGTTTGTTCGCTTAGGCCAGTTCTCGGCCCGTTTTGTCCTTGAACTCAGCAGCGAACGCCTCAAAAGTGAAAGGCACATCGTCCGCCAATCCGTAGCGGTTGCCTGCCACCCATGCGGGTTTCTCTACTAGGTTCAGGATTCGCTCACCACTGCCCCCAACCCTGTTCCTTGAGTTGTTAAAGCCCTGGCTTTCCTTGAGCACCATCGTTTTAAAAGTGGCGAACCCGATCACGTCGGCCCACTCCTGCAGCTTCTCCTGTGCGCCTCGGTGCAGTTTCAGCGAGTAGCGGTGATAGCTCTCAGACGATGGATCGTTAAACTGCTTCACCTCATGGTGATTGATGATGATGATCATCATCTGCTTTTCAGTGCGCAGCCGGTCCAGCAGATTGAGGAACGAAACAAACTCATCACAGGCGAACCCGTAACCCTTGCCGTATCCAAAATCTTCAATGTTGTTCTTGCCCTGAGCCTGAGCTATATGGTCATGCAGTAGACTTTCCAGCCAGTCACCAGAGTCAATGACAACGGTCTTGAACGGGTGATCCTCTGTCAGCAATCCATTCGCCGCATTGAGCACTTCCTGGTAGGACCGGCACAACGGGAACGCTTGCACCCCTGAAATGCCGGACAGTCCATCCTCAGTCGGAATGAAAATAGGCGCGGGGGCATTGCTGGCAAACGTGGTTTTACCAATCTTCGATGTCCCGTACAGCACCACGCGGGGCGGCAGTTCGTGACGGTTGGAAGACTGTTTTATGTAGTCGAGAAAGCTACTCATCCGTGGTTGTCTCCAATTTGACAGCGGTCTTTGCTGGTTTGGTGACAATCAGATGTGATAGAGCCATTTGCTGCGAATCATCCAGATTACGCAAAGCACTCACTTTAATTTTCATTTCATGCTTAACGAGGTCGCGGGCGGCATCCGTGCCAACCGCTTTTTCCACGTCCGCATAAGAGACATCGGGCAAAAATGAACGACTCAGTTTACCGGTAGTCGTTACCTTGAAAGCGCCAGACATGGCATTACAAGCGCCTTCCTCTTTCACCCCAACCAACGAGATCAACTCACTTTCCAGCTGAGACTTGCACGTACTCAAATACTTTATTTGCGTGTTGATGTCGTTCAGTTCCGATGCCACTGCATCTATGGTCCGTTCCATAGCTAACACATCCTTGTGCCTACCAAACGAGGTTCAACGATATGACGGACGCAAGGGGTGCGGGGGAGTTTCCACAAAGAAATGATCGTTAGTTGATAGCTATCACGTTATCAATTAGAAATGCGGTATAGTTATTGAAAAATACTGTGAAAATTTCCAGTATTTCCACACTAACAAGAAAAAGCACCGCATCCCTTTGAGGCTCAGGATAGAGCTAGGTC
>NZ_AULG01000040.1 GCF_000425165.1 Photobacterium halotolerans DSM 18316 | reverse complement strand
CTAGCGCACCGTTAAACATGAAATGAAGGTTCCGTTTGTCCGCGTTCCCGAACATGGCCGCACCCATTACGCCAACGTCTACACCTTCGCTATACAGGCCCAGGCTCCCCGTGCCCGCCTCTTTTGCCCTGCTGTACAGCTCAAAGCTAAACCGCGTCACCAGTCCGCTTTCCTCGTCCGCTGGGTTCGCATACAGCAAGCAGATCAGCCCGCTCTCATTGTCTGGATACTGCCAGCGGTTGATATACCCCAGGAAAAGATCAACCCAGACCGATTTCATTTCCGACGCCCTAAGAACAGACCGCGCGCGCTCGACGTGCCCGCCCTCGCTTAGATTGTTGTTCAGGCGGCTTTCCAACAGCTCAACTACCTGCGAGTGATGGCGCGCTTTCTCGTCCTCAGCCAACAGCACCCACTTGCGCAACTGCTGCGCGGTATAGTGACAATTGCAATAGATCATCTGTCCGCCCTCAATCAATCAAACCGAAAATTGCATCTGATTCAGGGTGACTGCTGGCCACCTCGCGCAGTGCGTGAAAGTTTTTAACAATGCTTTTGCACCCTGGCGCTTTAAAACTCAGGTGCGAGCACACAATCAACATCACACCAATGCTCAGCGCACCGCGTGACATTTCCCCGTCAAACCAGTTATCAGGGTTAACAACATGCACCATGATTTCAGGCTCAGGTGCCTGCATCCACCGCGCGCCGTTCTCGGCTGTCAGATACTCCCAGTACCCGCCCTGATAGGTGGGATCGTATTTCTCAGTCAGTGCGTACACAGAATTTTCAAGTAGCAACATCAACTGATATGAGCCGCTAACGATTTTCGGCAAAAAAGCGGGACGGTGCGTGACCTGAGTTTGTGTGATCTTCATTTCTGTAGCTGTCATAGTTTGTCATCCTGTTTTAAAAGGGGGATTGCTCCCCCTGGCTTATGGTGTGTGGGTGTTAAAGGCCAATGACACGCGCAAGATAATTCCGGCGGCTCTTTGTCAAACGTCCAGCGCTTAGTAACAGCTTACAGCGCTCCCATGTTGTAACTTTATGACTCATGTTTATTACCTGTATAAATTAAAATTAGTGTTTATTTGTGGTTCGTTGCTGGCGATTTAAATACCGCTCAACCCGTCCACGTAAAAAACTGTAGTTCAGTACAAAAACGAAATCAATATATTTTTAGTCATTAGCTAACAAATGAGATTTAGATCAAATCGTGGAACAATCGTAACACGATGAGTAATTATCTCTGCGCCGTATCCCCAGGGCGCAGAGCCGCTCATTACCCCGCTGACATCCGCCAACCCCGCGCCATTGCTGGGTTTGTGCGTCATCCAGTCTGCCTGGAGGCGGTAATAAGCTAATTGATTGCTTGTGCAATCAATTAATAACACTCTGAAAGAGTGTGCTAACTGAAAACAATGGATAAGCTAATTACCACGCGCATATATTCGGGACTCTATGGGTAAGCTAATTAATTACCTTGGAACAAGGTAAATAAAAACATTAAAATCACTGATAATAAAAAAATGATAAGTTTTAATTTTGTGTGAAATATAAAATTGCTGGTAGGGTAAATAAAAGGGCAATAAATAAATCCGCACTCTGTGTTATTGCTATTCAGGTGTGGTGTATTACTAAGTAATACTATGTATTGCATGTGTGGGGAGGGGGCGCTAAACTTAAAGAAGCACATCAACACGAAAGGAAGGCAAGCTATGTCAAAACCACTAATCTCAACCAGGATCGAACAGGATATGAAAGATGAGTTTTCTGATATCTGCGACAGCCTGGGCGTATCCCCTTCGCAAGCGGTTCACATTTTCGCTAAAGCATTTATCAGAGAAAGGGGCTTCCCTTTCCCTTTGAAAGAGAAGACACCTAACGCAGAGACGCTTAAAGCGATTGAAGAACTAGAGTCCGGCAAAGGGACCAGAATCAGCGACCTGAGCGAACTGGAAGGAACACATGCTTAAACTTGTCATATCTTCCGTGTTCAAAAGGGAATACAAAAAGACAGTAAAACAATCCGTTGAGGATTCATTGCTCATCGGTCAGGTGGTAGGACACTTACGGCAAGGTGTACAGCTGCCACCGTCCTACCTTGACCACGCCCTTACAGGTAACTTTAAAGGGTTCAGGGAATGCCACATTAAGCCCGATCTCTTACTCATCTACAAAGTTAACGGTAATGAGCTGCAGCTTGCCCGCTTGGGTTCTCACAGCGAGTTATTTAGCTAACCCCCAGATACGTAAAAACCCCCGCCCCTCAATCCTTGAGGTAACAACGCAACGCGCTGCAGCGGGGGTTCTACACGTCGAACCTGGCTTCTCTTTTACTGAAACACACACAGAAAGATGGCAATCTTTGGATCATCGAGCGACAACAAGTAAGACCTATGAGCCGAGCCGTTCAACGCTTGGAGCTTTAGAGCAGTAATGCAGGTAATACAGGTAACAGGTTGGTCGGGGTGTAGGACTACAACCGTTTACCTGATGGGTCGCTTTGCAGCCGTTCACCAGGACCACCCCGCCAACAACTGAGACAATAGCAACGGGCTACCACGGCGTCAAGCGTCGGCGTCGCGTGCGGATTTTATTGCGAATAAATAATTAAGGGGGAAGCGTCAGCGCTCCCCCTATTATTTTATTTTAATAAAATAGAAAAAAGGGTTTTCGCCTAGTCGTTGATAAGTATGGGGTTTTTTTGCTGTATTTATTTTAGCCAATTTCAGAGCCTAAATGTTGATTGATATGGGGTTTTTACAGTGTTGCATATGTGGATAAGTCGCAAAAAAGTAAATGACCGCGCCAAAAGCTTGAACAAACGCTGTTTTTATCGCTTATCCACAGCTTACCAAGGGGGTAAATGTACTTAGCTAATACCATAGCTCACCTTGTTGCACATATTGTCATACTGTGCATGTGTACAGTAAAATGGCGTCAACGCTAAAACCTTGAATTATCGCAGGGTGGTTTTTCTAAAAGCTTGAACTTACGCACCTTGAGAGCCTAAATATTGATTAATAAGGGGTTTCTCGCTAAGTGATTGAGTTATCAGGTATTAATCACTGAGTTAGTAGCTAAGCCCAAAAATAGTAGGATTTTTTTGATTTTTTTCCCATTTTTGATGCGTGCGTCACATCGCCACGCCGCACAAACTGGCAGCGTTAGCCAATAGCTATTAGTCTAGATATCCGAAAAACAGCGGTAAGCAGGTATTCAACAAGATGTATGGAAACACAAGAAAACCGGTCCCAGGCGAACGATTTTTTGTCTGCGATGGCGAATCAGAAATAAACCCAGGAAATATATGCGGCCATGAGTGGTCGGAAGTGACACGGGATTGCCTGTCGCCGTCCGGCGAACACTGCACTGAGTGCGGTGAGTTTTGTCACCCTGAGAAGTACAGACCAGATCCAAACATCCAGACAGACAGTGCGGGGAATCTGGTATGACGGTTGAGGCCATCGAGAGCTTTGACATCGTTGTCAGCCAGACCACCGATCTGATCTTATCCTCAGCGTTCAGCAAGACGCTGGCCGGTTACGTGTGGGTGATTAACTTCAAAGCCCATTACTGCCCTGATTATTCCACCCTGAGCGGCGTCGAAGGCCCGCACCAGATGGGTTTTTTCGGGTTAAGCTTTGGCCCGTTCGGCACGCTGTACTTGCACGGATTCACCGGCAAAGGCTATCACCGGTTTATCGAAGCGGACGACGGGCAGATGGTCGTCACGTTCATTGAACGCGGGCTACTGGTAGGCAAAACAGAACTGGCAGGGG
>NZ_AULG01000039.1 GCF_000425165.1 Photobacterium halotolerans DSM 18316 | reverse complement strand
AAAAAAAAGGCCCAGCCTAAGCTGGACCTTGTTGAATAAGGATATTTACACTACAACCGGAAATGAAGATATGAGTAAAAAATGCTCACACTACAAATTTAATCGCAGATATTTTTTAATGCAAGGTTTACACACTTGCCAATTTCTCTTTTTTCAAAAATACCTTTATTGCCTTTTCACTGTCTGCCTGCGCCATTAAACACAATGTAATGGCGGCTTCGCATTTGGCCTTATTCGCATTATGGTTTTTAATCATTTGTTCCAGTGGAATAGGGCGGTGCCCTTCACCCTGACAGCGGTCGCATTTTTTAAAACGATGACCACGCGGCGACCATACTTTCCCAGTGCCATGACAGGCAGGGCAATTACGGTCAGCTAATAAACACTTAATGACGACTAAAATATCATTTGCGTGGAACTTTTGTTCCACAAGTACCCGTGCTACCTGGGTGCCAGCTTTCTTGTCACCGGCCTGTAACTTGATGACATTCCAGCCTAAGACACTGGCGCGTTCCCCAACCACACCAGCCGTCTTTAGTGACTCTGCCGTCAACAAACCCGATGACAGCGTTCGCCACAATGGCCCCGCAGGCACTGAGTACATCCCTAATACAGATTCTAACATTCGCAAATCCTCCCTGATTCACAGATCAGATTATGCGCAATAAATTAGCCTCTGTTGAATCTTTCCACACTCAGCAAAACGCTGCTTGTGACTGCTGCTTTGTGGTGCGTCCTTGCTCAGCTGTCACTGACTGCTTTTTTACTTGTGCCCTTTTTACCTTATTTCTCAGGTTCTGGTTTTTATTTTTTAGTCGCTCAGTATTTGACGGCTTTTCAATTCTTCTAAACTTATCTCTATGAATTATATTGCTTATAACTGGGAGTTCTTCACTCATGGCCATATAGGTTGGTATATATTCCCGTGCCTCATAGTATACGTCCAGCGCTTCTTTTAGCGTGGCTGATTCGAGGGCTATTTCTACGTTTTTCCTCGCACCGGCGTGGCTCTGCTTCTGCATTCTTCCGCCCTTCGCTCTGATATCTTCACGGATTTCTTTCACCATGGCATATAAACCCTTAGCCCCATGAACAATACCAACGGTTTCTTTTATCAGAGCGAGCAACCCCTTTGTGGGTAATCTGAATTCTCTTACCACATCTTCCATAACCAGCCTGATCAACAATGCCAGTGCGCCTTTATGAACGGCACCGAGCGCAGACCCTCTGAGTATCCATAGCTTTGCCCATTCCTCGCGGTCATCAGAGGCGGCTACCTTTTCTTCAAATGTAACGTACACATCTGTCATCCCTTCTTCAATAAACTCCCGCAATTCCTTGAAAACTTTCGCTCGTTCCATTTTCTTACTCCGATCTTGCTGTAACTGGAAAATATCCGCACTGAATTGTTGTTTGCTAACTGACTGGTTGGTCAGCCTTTTTTTATTGTTTTATTGATCAAATATTAACAACCGTTTGCCAGTAGCGTAACCCTAAGAGGCGGTTAATTTGTCATATATATGTGTGTATAGATCAAAAATTGCTCTAAAACTGACGTTGAGGGCAGATCTGTGATCGGGCACTTAGCTATTAACTTACCAATTGACAGAATGATCATATTGATCAATGATCCAGAAAGGATCGCAAAAAAGTGCTGACGGGATCTTTTTGCGACAAAAAAATGACTATTTATTAATGACTTCCCGCCGTCCAGAATGACAAAAAGGCACCCTTGCAGGGGTGCCTTTTCGAGGGATTTGGCAGTGCTACCAACACTGTCCGTGACGGTGAGGACTTACAACCCTAGAGTCCATATGATATTTCAAACAAAAAATATCAGGGGAGGCGTATGTCTTCACTGACAATAGTAGCAAAACTGACCACTTTCTCAACCATTATTTGGTCTGATAGCTCGAAAATCGCCATATTAAACAGCGTCGTAGCTTCCTGTAATGGGGGTGAATCGCTGTGAATCAGGCATTTACCTTACCTTCGCTCAGACATCACAAGCAGTTGATCTGTTATCTCAACGAGTGCCAAAAGGCGACACGCAGCACAAAATCGTCGCGCATACTCGACCTGCTGATCGCTATGGCGCATCACCTCAACATGAAAACACGGACCTGTCACCCGTCCCAGGGACGACTTGCCGCTATGGCCGGTATCAGTGAACGCACCTTGCGCAACTACCTCCGCGAACTGGAGCGCGACGGCGTGATAGCCTCGCAGCAGCGTTTCAATGCCTCTAGCGTCTATTCGCTGTGTTTCGAAAAACTTGCCGGTCTAATTTGCCGACTAACAAGGAATACTGATCGTATTCCTGATCCTTCAAACAACACGCCAGTGCCGCGCGTCGCTGAGATCGTCGAGGAAGCCAAAGCCTATCAGGATGGCTTTAAAGTCGGGTGCCTGGCCATGCGTGAGACTCTTTTTGCTGCGCTCAAAGGCAAAAAAGCACTGACACAGCGACCGGCAGGGGAGGGGAGCCAAGGCGCAGCCCGTAAAGCGTTGGCAGAACGGCAGGCCGCAGAGGCTGAACAGGCGAAAATTGAGACTAAACAGACTCACATTGTGCGGAACGGGCGGTCATATTTGGCCAGTGATGTTGTAGAATCCCCACCACCAAAAGCTGATCTGGTTGCTCGACAGCAACGACAGGGGTTTTTGAGCAATCTGAAACAGAAACTATTCAACAGAGGGAATTGATTTTGAGGTATCACATCGCTAGAGGGCTGTTTCACCTATTGGGCGTCGTTTTCATGGGGAACGCCGCCTACTACAGCTACCTGGCTGTAACGGATAGCGCGCTATACTGGTTTCTTGCCTACAACTTTCTATGGTCAGCCGTCGTTTCGCTGTCATCTGACATTACGCGATTGCGTGACAATGAGTCCTACCCAGTCTACTTCATCAAAAACGCGTTTATCCCTCTCCTGATTGCCCGCAGCAATAAATTCCAGCGACTGCAGAAGCAATTAAACGACATGCTGGACGATGACAGTTTCAGCGCCCGTGAAATTGATGAGATTGGCACCGCGCTGGTTTATGGCAACGTCGGACAAATGCAGACCGCGATCAACAAAGCCTACCGTATGCGATACCAGCGCGAGGGGGCAACAAATGTTGAAGCTTGAGCGGTATTTCCATCGGTTCGCGCTGTGGGCCAATGCGTCCGGGGCGGCGTTTAATCTGGTCGGCTTTTTTCTTAACCTCCATGTTAATTCGATGCTGGCCATCGTGAATGTGTTCGGATTCATTATTAACAGCTGGCTGGCGGTGTGCTGCTACTACGGTAGGGGAATGTACATCCTTGAGCATGAACCCCCCCACATCTTACGCAGCTTATCCCTGTCCATGAATCCATTAGAACTACGCAGACGTCACAAGCGGCTCATGGTGGCCATAAACGGTCTGACTGATATCGAACGTGGCAAACTTGCCGCTGAGTGGATGCCAGACACTCTGGCGCGTCTAAAATGGCGTGGCCGGTCTGAGTGGCAAATCATCCGCACCTGGGAATTTATGGACAATGAATTACGTGTGTGTAAAGAAAACCAACATCGGATTTCTGCGGTACAGTAGGGATTCGATCTTAGCAACCTTGAGTCAACGCAACTTTGCGCCGGTGGTGAATCCTCCGGCTTTTTTTTGACCTAATTTTAGCGCTGCGCTACTATCGCCAGATAACCTGTATAAAATTTCGAATTCTATTGATTCAACCCAGACAGTCATCCTGCTGGGTTTTTTTCTGGCAGAAATGTGATATTCACTTATAGCTATTAGCTAACAGATCATTTATTGTATTCTGACGTTGCCAATGGCAACCAGCAATCCAGATGCTCTTAGGGTTGCGTCCATCAGTGATCTCTGGCTGTAGCGCCGGTGCGGGTTCCCCAGACAGTTTGCCCAATCCAGTGCGAAAGCCCTAACGAACCCTCATACGCCATTTTCGTATGGGGGTTTTTTAGTTCTTGCGCCGCTTTAAGCGCCATGGCCAGATCGTGATCATCCACAACGATTCATCCGGCGGCAGATCACGCCTCAGCGCAATGTTTGATCCAGTGATCAAGTACAGGCTCATGAAAGGGCCAATGGTCACTGGCATGTCTGGCAGGATAATCGACATCAAACACACGACCAGCATCAGCCACCAACTCCACGCCGTCATGCGCCTCGCCATTGCCCTTGCTTCACTCTGCTTCATCGTTGTTCCACTTTACCGGCTCAAGGTGGCCATCTGGTTTTTTGACGCACAGAACGGCATCCGTCCAATTGTAGTCAACCGCGAAATACCGCTCGGCCTGTCTTTGCGTCTGGCCAAACATCACGCCCAGGACTGCAGCGCGATCAATGTCGATCATCGCACGCCCATCCATCACCACCCAGTCGCGCTTGCCTTCCCAGGTGATCATATGATTTCCCCTGCCAGCCTCAGAAACGCAAAGAGGTGATTAGCGTCGTTTTCGCTGATATCCAGATCATCAGCGGCCTGCTGTGGTGTGACGCCAGGGAAGAACGGCTGAAACCCATTCTCGCTATGCTTCTTCAAATACCCCAACATCCCTTGGCCATAGTCCTCGCCATAGTACCGGCGAACGCGGGCCACTATAACCTCTGCATCCATGTTCCTGCAGGCT
>NZ_AULG01000038.1 GCF_000425165.1 Photobacterium halotolerans DSM 18316 | reverse complement strand
ATCAAGCGATCTGATTACACAGCCCTGGGTGAGCTGATTCGCATAACAGAAAGCATCATGACGGCTAACGATTCCGAGGTGATGGGGGATATCGTAAACGCGCAGGTCATGGCGGATGACGTGTTCCCGGCAAAGACCGGCAAAAGCTTTCATGAGTTGGTCAACGTCACGCCTACCCCGAAATCCCTAAAAGAAAGGGCCACGGAGGCTGGCAAAAAGATTGTGGACAGTATTCAGTCTGGTGTGTTTGACCGATACCACGCATTGCGCGAGTTGGATCAGGCGATGGGGCTGGACCCACTGCAAAAGCCTGAGCTGTCAACATGGGTGCAAGCCCGTCTTGTCGGCGCGTCTCATGGTGCATTCAAGGTCATGATGCAGTACGGCAAAGTGGCCTGGGACCAATCCGGCGTAACGTTGGATGCTGTGAAGCGCAAAGCAGGCGACAAGGAAGGCTTTCTGGGTGAGTTGGCCGTATTGGGCAGCGAGGCTGAGATCAAGCGCTTCATGGCATGGATCGCGGCGAACCGTGCGAACAACTTGAAAGACAAGCAGTCGTATGAAGAACGCCTGTTCACCGATGAGCAGATTGCGGAAGGCATGGCGTACAACCAGGGCATGATGGAAGACGGCAAAGGCCGTGCGGCTGTGTATGCAAAAGTGTACAAGGCGTTCAATGAGTACCACAGCAGCGTCCTCGATATCGCCAGTCAGTCGGGCATCATTTCGGAAGACGCACGGACCGCGTGGGAAAATGACTTCTATGTGCCGTTCTACCGCGTTATGGACGAGGACAAGGACGCGACATTCAGCGGCATTCTGAATGATGGCCTGACTAAAGCGAACGTGATTAAGGAGATCAAAGGTTCGAAGCGCGAGATTGGCGATCTGCTGACTAATTATCTGGTCAACGCGCAACGCCTGATCGATGCCTCGATGAAAAACGCGGCAGCACGCAAGGCGATGGAACAAGCCATGGAAGCCGGTATCGTGAGCGAAGCCGGTGAGAAATCAAACCCGACAAGCACAACCTGGGTGATGGAGAATGGCCAGAAAGTGAAGTACGAATTTGATTTCACTAAATCCGTTGCCGGTCAGAACGCGCACCAGAAAGAAATCGAAGTGGAGGCCCGCGCTGTGTTCGAGGCAATCAACGCCCTCAACCCGATTGGCCTGAACAGTGCGTCACTGAATGTCATGCGTTCGTTCAAACGCGTATTCACCAACCTGACCACAGCTTCACCGGCTTTCCAAGTCCGTAACCTGATTCGTGACTCGATCCAGACGGCGGCAACCGAGAAGGGCGGCGGCAAGTTTGTGAAGGGCGGTAAGCTCTACGGGATGGGCGGGCAGATCAACCACTTCAAGGCACGGATGCTGGCCAGTGGTGGCGCTTTTGCGTTCGGGAATAACTTTGGCGACTCAACACAAGACATCATGGCCAACATTAACGGGGAGCTGCAAGCCGTGCCGGTGCTTGGCCTTAACAATGTTAAGCGGTCCATGCAGCAATGGTGGCGTCGTTACAGCGAATTCTCTGATTCTGTAGAGAACATGAACCGAGCAGCGGTGTTTGATGAGAACCTGGGCGACGGGTTGGCTGCTGCGGCCTTCCGTTCCCGCGACTTGCTGGACTTCTCAGCGCACGGTGCTTACTCAGGAACCCGCATTCTGATCTCTGTTGTGCCATTCCTTAATGCCCGCCTGCAGGGTTTACATAAGCTTGGCCGTCACGCGTCCGACAAACACAAGCGCGCGCGTCTGACTGCAGTTATGGGGGCATTGGCCGTGGGTTCGCTGTTGCTTCACCTGCGCAACCACGACGATGAGGACTATCAGAAATTGCAGGACTGGCAGCGAGACGGTTACTGGTTTATGAAGCTGGGCGATAAGGCGTTGTTCATTCCAAAGCCGTTCGAGCTGGGCGCTATGGCCACCATGACCGAACGAGCAATGGACATGGCCACAAGTGGATTTAGCCCTGAGCAGTCTGCAGAGTTCCGAGACGCACTGCTGAGAACACTTGTCAGTACCTTCCAGCTGAACCCGACACCACAAATGATCAAACCGTCACTTGAGGTATGGGCGAACTACGATACGTTCCGAGGCCGTAGCATCGAAAACTATGCAGATCAGAACGTGCCGGCCTACATGGGATACAACGAAAACAGCACCGGTTTTTCAAAGCTGGCATCGAAAGCCGGCTACGGTGTAATGAATGCTATCGGGTTGGAAGATTCCGCGCTGTCGCCTAAGCAGATCGACCATATGGTGCGTGGTTATCTGGGCTGGTTCGGTGTGACAGTCACGGGCTTGCCTGATTTGATTGCAGAATCGACAAGTGATGCCCCGACTAAGCATTGGTGGGAGCGGTCTCTGGTTCGTTGGGCATACCGCGATCTGAATGCGCCGGTGTACACAAAACAGCAGGAACAGTTCTATGAAATGCTGAGTGATTTTAAACAGCATCATACAGCTTACCGGCAGTTAATTAATTCTGGACAATCAGAAGAAGCGAAAAGCTACTACGTGGAACACAGGGATGAGATCAATCGTTCTAAACAATTCGATAAGATGCAGCGGTACTTGTCGAAACTCAATAAGCAAGAACGAATGATTTACAACAATCCTAAACTTTCCTCGGACGAAAAGCGCTGGGCTTTAGACAACATCAAGCGCAAGAAAGCCGAGGTGGCTGAGTATCTTGTGAGACAGAACCCACAATAAATAAAAATTAAGGTAATCGGTCGTGGAACAATTGTTGCACGACCCCTTATTTTTTTCTACTATCGCTCTTAGCTAATAGCTAATTAATTATCACAGGATGTAATGATATGACCGCTTATGAATCAGCAGCAAAAGCATTGGGTGCCGCCCTTTCTTCACAAGATGCAGCCCCAGTACCGACAAGACGCGTAACCCAGATTACCCCTAACAAGCCCTTTGAAACCGTGGATGACGACAAGGTGCAGTGGGGTGAATTGCTGGCAAGATTTTGCGATTTAGGCATGGATAGACAAATCGCCGCTTTGAAGCGCGTATCCCCTGGGAACCTCAACGGTCTCATCGACTCTGCCAACCAAGCTAAGAAGCAATCAAAGTTAAATGCAATGCAGGCAATAGCCGACTTAATGAAAGAAGATGGCGTTGACCCTCAAGAACTTCTTTCCTTTATAACCAACACCCCCGAAACAAAAAAACAGTCAGTAAAAAATGGCTCAAGCACTGGCAAACGAAATTCTGTTATCCCACCGCAAGCAAGAACACGCGCGTTAGAACTGGCGCGTCAAGACTTTAGCGCAAGAAAAATTCAGCAAAAAGTTAAACAAGAACATAATTTCGAGATTAAGATGGGCACCATTTACAACTACATTCACCAAGTGAAAAAAGGCGAGTTGTAATAGTTGTAATATTTAACTTCAAAAGGACTACAACCGATGAAAGTTATTGCAATCTCTAATAAAAAGGGTGGCGTTGGTAAGACCACCACAACGGTAAACCTTGCGGATGCCATCGCGCATCATTTCAATAAACGCGTTTTAATTATTGATATGGACCCGCAAGGCAATTCATCTTTGCACGCGCTTGGCCATGAGGACACGCCGGATACAACTATCGCGGAAATCATGGCCAACCCGCGCAGTATGACGCTGGATGCCGGTATCGCCCCAACCATCGCAGAGAATGTATTTATTATTCCTGCTGATTATCGGTTAGAAGAAACCGACGACAATTTTGTCGGCAAGCGCAACAGAAGCACGTTTCTTTCTGGGCTGCTGAGCAAGATGGAATCACAATTTGATTTCGTGCTGATTGATTGCGCCCCTGGCCGATCCATCATGTATGAAAATGCAGTAATGGTGGCAGGTCACTTTCTTGTGCCGGTCGAGCCAGATGATTTTTCAATGCAGGGCGTTGGCAGCATGTTAGCCGACGTGGTTGAGATCCTGGACGATGAAATCAAAGTTCCGCTGAATATATTCATTAACAAGCTGGATAACCGGCTGACAGCCACGCAAAAGACTCATAAAGCCTTGCTGAGTGAGGTGCCCCAGTATTACACCGGTGAATTAAATATCCGCACCAGCTCCAACACCCGCGCCGCTGTTGCCGAACGCAAAACTGTTCGCCAGTTCAATCCTAAGCTGGAAATCAATAATGATTACTTTCGTATGGCAAAGCACTTGGTGGAGGGGTAAGCATGGGAGTCGGTATTTTAAGCCAACAAAACCGAGTCACGAAAAAAAAGCAGCAAGCAAAAGTTGAGGCCAGCACCGCCTTGACTGACGGCGTTCGCGCCCGCTGCACTGCGGAAGAAAAAGCCGAACTGACGGACTACACTGGCGACATCATAACCCTGGCCAGAACGCATGGTTATAAAGGGAATATTACCGCGTCCCGTGTGGTCCGAGGGCTGATCCAGATGGCCATTGATGGTGAGATCAGCGACGAAAAGTTAGCTAAGTGGGTTGTGGAACGCACATAAGGCGGGGTTATGGATAAGCGAATTCTGGAACGGATTAAGAAATGCCTTGCGCTGGCAAAATCATCGAATGAACATGAAGCCGCCGAAGCCCTTCGGCGTGCTCAAACCCTTATGCGGGAATATGATATTGATCATCATGACGTGTTGACGGCGCACATGGTCAGTGAGGATGCTGAAACCCGTGTAGCTCAGACCCCGCCCAGCTTCATTGCGGCGCTGGCCAACTGCATCAAGAGTGCTTTCGCTGTAGAGGCATATTTAACCCACACTGAGAATGGATCATTTATAAAATTCGTGGGCGAGTCTGCACACGTTCAAGTGGCTACATATTCGTTTGATGTGTGCTTGCGCCAACTGAAAATATGCCGCCTCGCGTTCATGAAA
>NZ_AULG01000037.1 GCF_000425165.1 Photobacterium halotolerans DSM 18316 | reverse complement strand
TTAGTGAATTTTTAACCCATTTTTATTGCTGACTTTTTGGAAAATTTTCTAATTTCTTAGCAACTTCTTTACGAATTTTCGTTATAGAAGCCTTGCCCACTTTCCTTTCACCAGATTCAATTCTTCTGTTTTCTATGTTCGCATGTGGATTCAAGATGTAGCATTCTGCTCCTTCTTCCTGAGCCAGCAGTGATTTCAACTCAAGAGAGCATCAGGCAAAAGCCTTCCTTTAACAGGTGATTTAACGAAACACGGTATTATGAGCAGCAAGGAAACGGAAAATGAGCAAGTTTGCTTTGTCTACAAACTTTATTATCAGCTTTTACGTAAGATGACTCAGCCTTCGAATCTGTGCTTTTCTGCAAGCAAAGAAAATCTCACAGAGCCACGCATCTAAGGCTTACATAGCGCCTTGATACCTTCCCATGAAATGACAAAAAATAATTTCAGAATTATAAACGATTATGCGCCGCATTGATGTTGAGGTGATAAAAAATCACAATCCGGTATTTTTACTAGCATCTCTAAACTTAGTGTCAATGTCGTAGGTTTCACGCCAAACTCTCACTTGTTTAACCTGTGATGCGCTACCTGAAAATATTAGCGAGTGTTTTTTTGCCGCTTCATTAGGCACTGTAAATTCGATATTATTACCGTTTATCAAAGAATGAGAAAAACCTTCTTTATCAATAGTTATCAGAGCACCTTGCTCACCTAACCCTGTTATTCTTACGGGTCTGTTATGTTTGTTTTCGAAGCTAAATTCGACAACAGTTAAATCCGATTCATTTTTTCCCGCTACACTTAAAACATCTATTTTAATATATTCAAGCGTTTCACTTTCATTGGTTACCACGATAGATCCATCGGCGCTTTCCGTTGAACTTCGCCCTTCCTTTAACCCTTATGTCATTCCACTGGAGACCTCTTTTGTGAACTTAATTATACCTTTTGTCAGTTCACTAATCGTCTCTTTAACCTCAGCATGAGCATTTACCGCTGTCATCCCTATGATTATAAGAAAAACTAGTTTTTTCATTATCAACCCCTAACTTTCTTATTATTACTTCAAATAATAAATAGAACACTCAATTTTTGGTGACAAACCAGCTTTCATTCGTGTAAATGATTGCTGAAAAATATTCTGTCTATACAAAAAACTACCGAGATACCACTTTACCAAAGTACTTCAATTCATTTTTATATTTTAACTTTGATGACGGATAAATTTCCAGCATCACCGGAACTTCAGGCTTTTTACCAAAAAAGTGTTCAAAGATAATAGTTGCATTATGGTTCCCAGAGACTCTCGCATCAACTGAATTAAAATGCCTGTCCATTGCCACACCTTCACCGTATTTTATAATCTGTTCTTTCTTCACTGAACGATCAACAATCGCCCCGTAAAAGTTGATGGCATAATCTGCAAACATTGTATTATATGGGTGGTTTTCATACTTTTTTTCATTGATACGAGGAGGAGCGATTTCATTTTTTGGATTAAGTCTAATTCTCACATCTACAACGTACCGATTCATTGGATCATTGAGCGTCCCCACCTCGCCATTCACCCAATCAGATTTGGGGGATTTGTTATTGCCCTGAACTTCAAGATCGAACCCTAATTCTGGATAGATAAAGCGCCAAGCATCAAATGCACCAACTGAACTACGCTGACCCTGAATATACTTGCCTCCAAGTACATGAATCCAGTCTTTCAACGGCTTTTCAAAGCTTAACGGCTTGCCATCAAAAGTGATGGTTTCTGGTGTCATAACCAAACGAACGGGTTTGTCACTGGTATTCGTGATATCCGTCTGGCAAAACGACTCTGCCGACCAAAAAATAAATACAGCAGTCAGTATATTCACCAAAGATTGACAGAGTGTCGTTGATATCATGGGTTCACCTTTTTCATCAGATCTGTAGTAAATTTCAATTGCGTACCGCCTAACCCAGCCAGTTCCTTCAACTTGATATATTCATGTTGCTGATGTCCCCAATAGTGCCGTGCCTGATTTAATCGAGTCGGGTTGGAGGCTGTCCACCTGGCAATCACCTGATATACATTTTGGATGTGAGCCGGGCTGTTTGAAGAAATATGCTCAGGGTGAACGAAAAAGTCATCCACCAGTGATAAGAGAGTATCAATACTGTCACTGCCCCGCCACACATCACGCATCGCTTTTCCAAAGGCTTGAACCATCTCACGAGAGGCTTCTGCGGCAATCGTGTGCAATGGGTGATCATCCGGATCTTTAGCCAATTGAGTATGGGTTGGATCCGTCGGAGAACTATCGTCCTGTGCGTTCTTCATCGCTTCCATGGTCTGACGAGCAAGCAGTGCAATCAGACGATTGATAAATCCAAACATGGCCTCCATGACCGCATTATAATTTTCTCTGAAATCATAGGACAGTTCGTCTAATTTTTTTGCATCAGCGAGAATTTGTTCTGCCGTTTTTCGCTCATCCTCGGTTGAATATTCCAAACCAAAAGCATCATAAATCATTTCAACGGTATTGGGTGCATAATCCTGCATTAAAATCAATACAATACTCAGTTGGGTTTGAAAATGCGCTTCTTCGACAGATTGACTGTGATCTTTTGTTTTTTCAATCACCGACAGCAAACTCACTAAAGTGTCGCTGGCACCAAACACACCAGTGGTCAGAGGGCGGATGTTCTGAATCGTCTGCTCGGTGGGCGAGACTGGAACTGCTTTCACCCAATCGTTCACGTGCCGCCGTTCATCCTCGGTTAAATCGGGAAGCTCGTTCAAAATCCGATTGATCGCCAACTCGACGAAATTCGAGTGCGCATAAATATCTTCCATCACATGGAGCGCCTGTCCAAAATGAATCAAACCTTCTGGTGTTCTTCCCAATCCGGTAGCCAGACTGAGCTGATGTTTTGCATAATCAATGGACTGTTTAAAATAATTTTTATACCACTTATTGGGATCGATCTTACCTTCTTCAGCTTGATAATTGCCCCTGAATATCTGCGCATACTCAGGATTTACCGGGGCTGTCACTCCTTTGGGGTTATCTAAGTGTTCTTTAGGCAAATAAACTCCCAACTTTTCAGGTGTCAGTCGGTATGGAGAATTATCCTCTTCAGCGAAGAGTTCTGGAAACTCTTTTCTTGCCAAAATTTCGACAATTTGGGTGAGTGTCTCACGAGAAATGCCTTTACTTCCGATTCTATCTCCACCACCTGTAATACCAGATGAATCGCGTATTTCCTGGTCTGCAATTTTTTGTGTTTCCTTAATTGCAGCTTCAAGGTTTGTCTGTATTTCCTGAATAGACTCTTGAGCTGCAGGAATATACTTTTCCTGCTCAGCAAAAAACGCTTGTGTCTCTAACCGATCCACTGTGTGTGAAGAGGCAGCAAACCCTGACTGCGCAAATTGACTGGCAGACCGTTGCTGATTTTCGGCTACCGCCAGCTGATTTTGCATAGATTCGATGACGGCTTGATGCTGTCGATTACTTTCAATGGCATGTTCAATGTTCATCCGGCTTCTCACACCATCAGCAGACAAGTTATCCTTTGTTGTTTCTATATCCGTCCGCTTTTGCTCAAGCATCACACTTTGTTGTTTCAAAGTATCAGAATATACTGACAGTCGGCTCGAAGCCTCGTCTGTGAAATCAGAAAGACCATCACTCAGTTGCTGTGTATACGCCTGAGCTGCATTGAGCCCTTTTTGAGCAGTTATTTTCAGCGTTTCTGTCGCCTGCGCTAAAGTGCTTAAGTAACCAGACAAGTTTTTCCGAATACTATCTAAGCCCAGCTCTGCATCTATTGCCTGCTGGATGAGCAAATCGAGATTCAGCTCTAAAACCTTAGGATCGACGACTTGTGAGTAATCCCTCAGCCAGTTGCCATAGTAGACTGTCAGTCGTTCTTTCTCACTGAAAAATTCCGTTAATTCCAACTCAATTGACTGGTGTCCGTATTTTCCTTGGCGCGCCTGTTCTGCAGTACCGCCTGCGGAGAAATATTCCCGATCACCATTCTGACTCTTCTTATCATTTTCGATATAGCTTCTCTGCTCTTTGAGCGCGGCATGAAGGGTTGAATATTGCAGCGATATAGAATGTGTCCCTAATGCACCACTGTAATGTGCAATAACAGTAGACGATTGCTTTCGAATGTTGAAGTTGCCGAGTATCGCTGCAAATGCAGCACCTTCGTCGAGCATCGCATCACCACCCACGTTGCTATAGACGTTTCTAAGCATGTAATCAATATGGTGGCCAAATTCATGAACGAGTACAGCTAAGATTTTTCCTTTATTTTGTTGATCCTGACTTTCGATTGCTCCCTGAACCAGCTCTTTCCCGACAAAAATCGTTTGCTTAAGGTTATCGTAAAAAGCAATATTACCTACCGTCACTTCAATCGGCGGGTTTTCGAAAGCACCTTGTTTCAAGTCTTCAAATAAACTGAGATATGCTTCAGGTGGAATATTGTAACCAAACACGCCACTGAGCCACATAGCGAATTTTTCATTATCAAAAACTTTTGTGAGGCCTTGTAAATGTTCAATCGCATAGAGTGACTCAAGCTGATGAGTTTCTTTCTGAAACTGAGTAAGATTAGTTACAGATAAAATAGCATCATGATGCATCGCTTTCGCTTTGCCGGGGTTCATTTTTACAATTCCACCCAGAACGTTAACTTTATCAGAGCCATCAAGGGTTAAACTGATACCAGAAAGCTGTATTTTTCCATCATTTTTTAAAATGATACCAGACGATCCGGTCAGTAGTTTAATTTCATCGGCACTAATGATCGTTGTTTGACCATCAGATTTCACAGTCACATTTTTTCCAACGCTGAGTGTAAGATTGTTACCAACATTGTGTTCATCATTGGCGCCAATACTGATATTACGGGAAGCATGAATAGTTGTGGTGTAGTTTTGGCCGACTTCCAGTCTATCATCCTTGCTAACTTCTCCTTTTTGGTGCCCAAAAATTTTTCTTGTTTGGTTCTTTGCAATGTCTGAAAATGCATTGGCGTTGTATGTCAACACAACATCTTTCGCCACATCTTCAGTAAAAGTCTGTTCAGTGACTGATGTCTTCTGGCCGCCGATTATTTCCTTTTGATCACCCAGAATTTCATAGATTTGATGATTGCCAACTCTACACTCTTCATCTTGACCGATTTCACCATAACGATCGTTAATCACTGTGGTGCGCAGATTCTTTTGCGCGTGGAAAAAAACTTCCTCTTGATTTACTTCATCTTCAAACGATATTTCGTTATATCCGTCCTCTTTGTGGGTCTGAGTACGAATAACGGTTTTGGTCTTATGCTCTGGCAGCGGGTAAGGCGGAAGATGCAGGCCGTTATACACCGACCCGGTGACCAAAGGTTGATCCGGATCACCTTCCAGGAAGCTGACTACCACTTCGTGCCCGATACGCGGCAGGAAAACCGCGCCCCAGTTCGGACCGGCCAGGCTCTGGCTGACCCGTACCCAGCAGCTGGAGTGTTCATCCGACGCACCCAATCTGTCCCAGTGGAACTGGATCTTGATGCGGCCCAGGTTGTCAGTATAGATTTCTTCGTTCGCCGGACCGACCACCACTGCAGTTTGCGGGCCTTCCACAACTGGTGCCGGTAAGGCGGGAGCCCGGTAAGTCATGTC
>NZ_AULG01000036.1 GCF_000425165.1 Photobacterium halotolerans DSM 18316 | reverse complement strand
TCCCCAATATCGGCACTGGATGCACTTTCACAGCGTAATCTGTTGCAGACGGCTCAGCACCCCTGGGGAGTGATTGCCAGCGAGGGCGCAGCAGGGGCCGTGCTGGCATCGCGCAGCCTGGTCGAAGCCTTGAAGTTAACGCCACAGGCCAGGCTGGACAGCTGGCACTGCGAGCAGGGTGCGGGCGAGCAGTTGATGTCAAGTGCCCTGCGCAAACAAAGCAAAGCCGTGGCTGACTTTGGCTTGCTGTTCAGTGATATGACCAACCTGAGATCTCAAAATGAAGAATACGGTTTTGCCATTGGTGCCAAAGGTGAACGGCTGACTAACCCCGAACAGCTTGTGCTCAGTCACAGCCTGTGGGGGTATTTAGGCGAAGCCTCATTGTTTGCCACCCTGGCACTAGCGCTGCACCACAGCGACAGCCAGCGTGTGCGCAGTGTGTTCCTGTTCGGCGCCAATGACAGCCGGGCGATGATGACGTTCACCCTGTCAGAGCCGAACACGGCAGTCACTTAAAACGGTAACGCAATGAGCAGGAACAGAAATTATTTTTTGGCTCAATACCACAAAGTGACATTCTTACGTGAGTGAGGTTATTAAATCAGTTGATTAGGGCATTCAATCTGATAGGGTTTTCCGCTGTACGTCTTGATGACCGTACCCAGTGTGTTCATGTACTGAACAGAGATGAAAAAAGAGCCATGCCGGGCTTATTCGTTGGTCTGTTATCGCACAGCCGCCGACAGCACGAATAAGCGCACACTCGCTGCGGAGAGCGTCATCATGATGTACTGCCATTTGTGGGCTGATTCAGCAACCCGATACACCTTCTCACACACCATTAAACAAGGTCCGATGTTTTCATGCCCGGACACGATTCCTGGTTCACTCATGTTGGCCGCTGGTAAGCGCTTAGCTTCTCGCTGTTGTTTTCCTTCAAGCCTAACGTGGTTCAGTTTCGCCAAAGCGAAGAAAAACGAGAAAAAGTAAATGAAAAAAGTGAGATATGTAAAGGCGAATTATACGCCGCTGGAAGACATCACCCCGTTGCCCCGTAATGTGGTCAATCAACCTACCGAGCCCGTACCAGAGCACAAACTGGTGGTAGAGCTGGCGGGACAGTGGCAGGGAAGCCGGGCGTATTTTCAGCTTGCTAAAACCGAGATGCAGGATCAGAAAATCACCCGGCCGATAGCCGATGTGAAAACAGGTCACAGAACGCTGGCCACCTTCAAAGCCCTCGAGAATGAAGCCAAAAAACTCTATATGGTCGTGCCATTACAGGGGTTACCTCAGCCGCTGACCTTTTTACTGGCCGACAATTTGATGCCGGTAGAAAAAGAGGCGGACATGGAGGAATGGGAAACGGTTTTGATCCCGGTTCGTGCACTGGCCTATCTGGACAGCAGCAAAGACAAAGAAAAAGCCGCGGAATTAAAAGGTGGCTATTTGTATGTTTTCTGGAAAGGCAAACTCTGGCGCGAACTGCAAGTCACAGAGTTTGGCTATTACAAAGATATTGATAGCGAATATTACCGAGTCAGAGATCAGCAGGAAAGGCAGAAAGAACAGCCTGTTATTGAATACCGTGAAGCGGATGGATTCGATCTGCCGCAATTTTGGGTACCGTATAAAATTGCCGGTGAAGTTCAGGCCGGTGAGAGTGGTGTCAAACTCATGTTTTCACCGAAACAAAAGACATACCAGCAAATAGAAGCACTGGAAAATGATCCAGCAAAACTGGATGCTGCTGCAACACCACTGGATGAACTGTCTGTGTATTCAAATAGCCAGGCGTTTGAGCCCCAGGAACACACCGCTGATATTCAGTCTGCCAAACTCCATCAGGTCACTGAAGACGATATGGCCTGGCTGACTCAGCAGTGCGCAGTATTTGATCAGAATGTATCTTCAAATACACCTGTGGCGTATGTGGAAGGGCATAATAAAGGATTCAAAGTGACGCTTGAGCGAGGCCTAGAGGATGAAAATATAGGCTTTGTACAAGAGATCTATGCAATCTTGAATGACACGAAGAGTGAGTGGCAACAGTCTGTACTGCTAGAGCCATCAGGGGATGGTAGTGGACACTTTATTCACGGAGTATTTGAAGGAATGCCATCAGATGGCGACTTTTCTCTGTACATCGCGAGTCCGTGTGATCCGAACAGTGGCGAATATGTGTTTTTGAATAAAACGTATCAACAGATGATGGAGCCGGATCAATTTGAACCATTTACACCCGCTCCAGAAAAAGAAACTGTAGATACGGAAGAAAACCTGAAGAAAGAACAAAGACTAGAAGACCTAATGTCGATGTGGAAAAAAGAAGCATTAGGTATAGATATATAGGAATGATGAGATGAATAAATTAAAAAAATCAGTAATTGCAGCGCTAGGGCTATCTGTAATAGGTGGCTCAGCAGCATATGGATATTTCTATATCACGAATCCATATGATGAAGAGTATATGGAAAATTTGGAGTATCTTGTCAAGTATGCGGAAAGATCTGAAGATAAAATATCGCATATAAATTGGCCGATATATTTAGATATTCCAACAATACCTAAAATGGAAGTATGGGATGCAGTGAATCATTTACCTCAGATTCAGTTCTTTTCAACGGTACATTCGAAAGATGGTTATGGTTCTCTTTACACGATGAATCTTGATGGTAGCGATGTTCGTGTACTCTTTAGCCAAGAAGAAATTGGTGGTATACCTGAGATTAGAGGTTTATCTCGGCCTAGTCGTTCACCTGATGGAAGATATGTTATCAGTTCTATTCAACCAAGTCCCTTTAACTTTAGTTGTGTTCTATATGATTTGAAAACTAGAGAACCAATAGATTTAGGCAAGGGTCGTTGTTATAATTTTAATTGGGATGCTGAATCTAATGGTGTTTATTTTATAGGTGGTGATAGCTGGCAATCACCATTTTACTTTGATCTAAATAAAGATAAATTGAGTAAGTTGTACCCTTCTGAAGATAATTTCTTTGAGGAACTAAGCTTCGAAAATGACTTGTCTGGTGGGTATCCAATTGAAAATGGAGAGTTTTTTATTCGGAAAGTTAAAGGTGATAAAAATAATCTTAACAAATACCATGGGAAAGGATTCAAGTTTAAACTACCGGATATGAAATATATAGGTGTTGAAGATTACTTTCCTGAGGGGTGTTATTATGGGCAAAATGTAAGTGCCGATGGTAGATATTTTACTTGTGTATACTCGGAAGGTGGTAAGTATTATTATAATATAGATAAGCCACTTACAAAGATAGGGGAGGTTAAAGAGTCTTTAATTATTCAGGCTGGAACGTGGTATATGTCTGATATTACAAAAAAAATATTTAGAAAAATTAATGATGATGAAAAAGCACCAATCTCAGGAATATATTATTCCTACGAAGTAAGAAATAGGAAAGTTAACATTGGAAAGCTGGCATATTATGTCCCGGAAGAGTTAAAAGAAAATTACGATATTTTGAATTTTAGTGATTACTTTCCACCAATCCCAAGTGTAGAACTATATCAAGAAACTTTAAATAAAATTTTAAAAGAGGAATGATTGATGGCTCAGGTTGTAATCTCTGGAATTTATTTGATGGGACGGATTTATAATAAAAAAGGATCCGTTTCATCAGGTGCAAAGCTCTTTCCTTTACCATATGAAACTCTTACTTTTGGCGGTGATGAATGGTACGAGGAGTTGACGTATAATTCTAAAAATCAGCTTGTTACTAAGGTAAAATCAGAATATCCAATAGCATTCAGCGACAAGCATGGTAAATTAAATATACTATCTGATGGTGATGTGAACTCTGACGAAATATCATTGTTGGGATCACCAATTGTTGCTAAATATGGAGAAGGCAATAAAAGTCGGAATGTTTTTATATTTCCGTCAAGATTGGCACCAATTTATCATGCATCATTTGGTGGTAAATGGAAGGAGGAGCTATTT
This sequence comes from Photobacterium halotolerans DSM 18316, assembly GCF_000425165.1. Taxonomy (GTDB): domain Bacteria; phylum Pseudomonadota; class Gammaproteobacteria; order Enterobacterales; family Vibrionaceae; genus Photobacterium; species Photobacterium halotolerans. The sequence continues at coordinate 2,667 of NZ_AULG01000036.1, read as the reverse complement.
GGCGCTTTAAATAAAATTAAAAGTAGCGAAGGTCTTCGGAATCGTGAAATTTTCTATAAAAGAGAAATTAATGAGATAAAAAATAGAGATTTGTTGAATAATGTTTTTGAGTTTTCAGAAGAAGACAAAAAAGAAATATCAGAAGGTTATTTTCAAGATTACATTAATTGGGTAGAGTCAATAAAGAATTCAAATGTTGACAGTAATATATTAATATTAGAGGTTCCCCAGTATTATACTGTTAATGTGATGTTCTCATCAGATAAATTCGTTGATGCAACTGTGGAGATTAAAAGTGTTTCTGAAATAATTAAATTGACAGGGAATGTGGGAAGGAATATATCAAAGGTTGAACTCATTGAATTTTCAGATAATGATTTAAAACAGAAATATATATATAGTGCAACATTTTGGATTGAAGGAGATATCTTTGATATAGAGAAATCTTCAAGGGATTATTTTGAAATAAATGTAGACTTGTCGACTATAGAAAACAAAGAAGTAGAAAGTTTCTTTAATAAGAAAGGGTTGAAAAAATATTCATTAAAAGAGCGTATATTAGAGTTGCCAATAAAATCTGTCACTGGTCGATCCACTGTTATAAACGGTGATCCAATCAGTGTTGAGGAATCATTGTTCTTACATGCTCCTGAGTATTACCAGAGCCTAATTAAGAAGATTGATGAGAATCCACTGGGATTGCCTCAATCATTTGCAATGGAAAATGGAAAGCCCCTGAGTTTTAATGAAAGTTTCATTCACTTTGTTCAAAGCTACAAGAACCCGCTAAGTACAGGCGCGATGTTTCTAGAAAAAGGAGTCAGTTGGCAGTTACTATCGAAAATTACATATGCAGGTCTTTCAAAGGCTTTAATTGGTGATAACTCGCAACTAGCTCAAATGACATTAGCAGCAGCAAATGTTACTGGTACAGCGAATGCGTTTATAAATAGTGTCGCAGAACTTAAAATTGAAAATAGTAATCTGGTAACTCAGGCCAAGAAAGTTAAAGGCATAATGGAATCTCGACAAATTGAATTTGTTAGGCTCCCTCGTGGTTTTGATTCTTTCATTACAAAGTCTGGAAAGGTTGCCGGAGAACTTTTAGATAAACCATTATCTGTTGCGACTATAGGTATGCATGCCTGGAATAGTATTGAGGTAAGTAAAAAGGCAGAACAAGCAGAAAAAAAACTATTAAATAGTGTTTTAAATTATGGATCTTATACAATTACGCCTAGCGCAAATAAAGTAAAATCATTAGGGGAAGATAAAGAATTAATAAAAAGGGAGCGAGATGCATTACTTTCCCTTCAAGAGAAATTAAAGGCAATGTCTGTTGAGGATGTCCATGGAAGTCATCTTAAAGCAGAAACTTTAATTACTGATACCTTATACAGAATTGACAGTACAACATTTGGGTTTGATCGTGCAACACCAAACTTTGCAAATAAAAGTGTTCAATCTGCTTTTGATGAAATTGGTAGCCTACTCTCAAATCTTTCTGACCCAATTGAAATTATTATTTCAGGGCATACATGTGATATTGGTGACGATGAATACAATTTAAAATTGTCTCTACAAAGAGCTAAATCTGTAAAGAAAAGCATATTGAATGCTATAAAAAATGAATCTTTAATCTCATTGTGGGACGAGCGAATATTAGTTTTTGGTTATGGTGAGCATGAGCCATTAGTCGAAAACAGTAATAAAGAAAATAGGGCTAAAAATCGTCGAGTCGATTTATTATTGAAATTTAGTGCACACTTTGATTATCCACCAAACCGAGCTGAACTGATCAATGTTGAAAAAGCAAGAAAGAGCAGTTTAACAGCATTAACAACGTATGATAAACATATTGTCGATAGTGCTGTTGAAGCTGCTTCTATGGCATTTGATGTAATCGTTGGGAATGTTGCGAAAGCATACCCCTTGGCTGGCTTATTATTGGTTGCTAAATCTGCTGCAGAAATGCTGACTACAGGATATCAAGAGTTTGAAAAAGTCGTAAATCAAGAGGCTTTCAAGGCAGGGGAAGCTCTGAAGAACCTTGCTTATAGTGATATTCTTATCACAGATCGTTTATTTGATGATGAGAACACATCCGCATTTCATGATACGTTGATGAAAGCTTACTTGAAGCGATCATTAGCGTTAAATGGGTTAATCAGATTAATTAAAAAGTATAATTATGTAAAATATAATTCCAATGGAAAAATAACATTAAAAGACTTTGATGTTGAAGGATATATTAAATATTATATCTTGAATGATAATTGGGGAGTCGAGGGTGGATTGACAGATAAAATACACCTTGATGAATTGTGGCTCAATTTTAAAAAGATAGATGCTAAATAACTGTTCCTAAATGTAGATCACTGATAAGTAGAAATTGAAGGGAACTCGGTAGCGTTTGTGCGATCTGATCAGTCGCCAAACATCCAAAACTCACAAAACAGTACCGAGTGCCATGATTCTAACATTACCCGACCGGGCAGAGCGACGTCGCCTCATTAAAAATATACATAAAACCAAAGATAAGGATCACTGCCGACGTTTGACTGCCATTTTGCTTCTCGCTGAAGGCCAGACTGTTGCTGCTGTATCCAATACACTTGCTGCAGCTCGGTCTTCTGTAAACAGGTGGGTTCGATGGTACACAGAGTG
>NZ_AULG01000035.1 GCF_000425165.1 Photobacterium halotolerans DSM 18316 | reverse complement strand
TGAAGAATGGAGTATGACGGCCGCCTTCATCTTTAGACAGAACGTATACTTCAGACTCGAAAGTCGTGTGTGGCGTGATTGAACCAGGCTTAGCCAGTACTTGACCACGCTCAACTTCGTCACGCTTAGTACCACGCAGCAGAACACCAACGTTCTCACCAGCACGGCCTTCGTCCAGAAGCTTACGGAACATCTCAACACCAGTACAAGTCGTAGTGATGGTGTCTTTGATACCTACGATAGCAACTTCGTCACCTACGCGAACGATACCTTGCTCAACACGACCAGTTACAACAGTACCACGGCCCTGGATTGAGAATACGTCTTCGATTGGCAGGATGAATGGCTTGTCGATAGCACGCTCTGGCTCTGGGATGTATGAATCCAGTGCTTCAGCCAGCTCAACAATTTTCGCTTCCCACTGAGCGTCACCATTCAGTGCACCCAGAGCAGAACCTTGGATTACTGGGCAGTCATCACCTGGGAAGTCGTACTCAGACAGAAGTTCACGCACTTCCATCTCAACCAGTTCCAGCAGCTCTTCGTCATCAACCATGTCACACTTGTTCATGAACACGATGATGTAAGGGATACCAACCTGACGACCCAGCAGGATGTGCTCACGAGTCTGTGGCATTGGGCCATCAGTCGCAGCAACAACCAAGATACCACCGTCCATCTGAGCAGCACCGGTGATCATGTTCTTAACGTAGTCAGCGTGTCCTGGGCAGTCAACGTGCGCGTAGTGGCGAGTCGGAGTATCGTACTCTACGTGAGAAGTAGAGATCGTGATACCACGCTCACGCTCTTCTGGCGCATTATCGATAGATGCGAAGTCACGTGCAGCACCGCCGTAAGTTTTGGCCAGTACAGTACAGATAGCAGCAGTCAGAGTAGTTTTACCGTGGTCAACGTGGCCGATAGTACCAACGTTAACGTGCGGTTTCGTACGTTCAAATTTTTCTTTAGACATGGGTAGTCCCTCTAGGCACGGTATTTAGGTGGTATAACGACCACACAACCAATCATGGGTTTTGTAGAGTATATATCAAAAGGATTGAAGTGCTTTGGAGAGAGAGTGGTGCTGATAGGCGGATTTGAACCGCCGACCTCACCCTTACCAAGGGTGCGCTCTACCAACTGAGCTATATCAGCACACGAGAAATGTGGAGCGGGCAGCGGGAATCGAACCCGCATCATCAGCTTGGAAGGCTGAGGTAATAGCCATTATACGATGCCCGCAAACTCGTAACTCGTAGAGCTATTCAACCATTTGAATATGGTGGAGGGAGAAGGATTCGAACCTTCGAAGGCGGAGCCGTCAGATTTACAGTCTGATCCCTTTGGCCACTCGGGAATCCCTCCAAATTTTGGTGCCGACTACCGGAATCGAACTGGTGACCTACTGATTACAAGTCAGTTGCTCTACCTACTGAGCTAAGTCGGCGTAAGTGCTGCGCATTCTATGCGATGGATTTTGGGGTTGCAATAGGTAAATACAAAAAAAATTATAATGGTCGCTTTACTGTACATTTCTTAATCAAACAAAGGGCTATGCTGACATAATTCTTCAAAAGGAGAAATCAAGGCCTCTTTCACTTCCTCAACTGATCCTGTATTGTCCCAATCCCTGTAAATGAGATTTTGGTTACAAGATGAACGAGATCCTAACCCCCTATCTTACTTTTGACCGGCAGGCCTGGGCTGATTTACGCAAGTCAGTGCCAATGACGCTGGATGAAGCTGATCTCGAACGTCTTCGCGGTATTAATGAGCATTTGTCGATGGATGAAGTCCGCGATATTTATTTGCCTTTATCACGCTTACTCAATCTGTATGTCGGTGCACGCAAGGGCCGAAACCGCGTTCTGGAAGAGTTTCTGTCTCAGCCCAAACCCAGTACAGTGCCTTACATCATAGGTATTGCCGGCAGTGTTGCGGTCGGAAAAAGCACCACCGCGCGCCTGCTGAAAGCCTTGCTGACCCGATGGCCGGAACACCCTAAGGTAGAATTAATCACTACTGACGGGTTTCTCTATCCAAACAATGTGCTGCTGGAAAAAAATCTGATGAAAAAGAAAGGATTTCCGCAGTCTTACGATATTCGGCGCTTGGTTGAGTTTCTGACCCAGGTAAAGTCTGGTCAGCCTCAGGTGGATGCTCCTGTGTATTCTCATTTATTTTACGATATTACAGATGAGATAAAGACGGTAAAGCAACCGGACATCCTGATCATTGAAGGGTTGAATGTGTTACAGAGCGGCATGGATTACCCTCATGAGCCGCATCGGGTCTTTATTTCTGATTTGCTCGACTTTTCCATTTATGTCGATGCCGAACCCGATTTACTGCAGACTTGGTACATAGAGCGTTTTCTGAAATTCCGTCAGGGTGCTTTTAAAGATCCATCATCCTATTTTAATCATTACACTAAGCTGACCGAATCAGAAGCGGTGAAAACGGCGACCAATATCTGGCAGGAAATTAATGGTAAAAACTTGCGGGAGAACATTCTGCCAACGCGCGAGCGAGCCAGTCTGATCCTGCAAAAAGGGTCTAACCATGCGGTGCAGACCGTCAAACTCAGAAAATAGTCGACCGGCTCATCCTGGCTTTACTGTTAATCGTCTTTACGCAAAGAGATCTCCCCGCCCAGATACGGTATCTTCCCCTGCTCTGTTTCCAGCATCAGCGCCCCCTGGGGGTTAATGCCACGGGCAACGCCACGGATGATTTTATCCCCGATCAACAGCTTCACCGGCCGGCCAAGGAAATTATCATACCGATCCCACTCATCGACAAAACCCGCCATGCCAACCTCTTCATAGCGCAGCAAAGTTTCCGTCACCCCCTCAATGATGGCAGCAGCCAACTGATTACGGCCCGGCATAGGGTCGCAAGCTTCAGCCAGATTAGACCAGGGTTGCCCCACTGTTTCGGTATCTGTATTAGACATGGTGAGGTTCAGCCCCATACCAATGACCAGATGCGCAGCATCTCCGGCTTTACCGCTCATTTCTACCAGAATACCCGCTAATTTTTTGTCCTGATAATAGAGGTCATTGGGCCATTTCACCTTAATCTCCGCCGCACCCAGTTTCTGCAATGTTTTCGCCACCGCCAGACCAACGACCAGACTCAGTCCCATCGCAGCCGCAACACCGGCATCCAGGCGCCAGTACATTGACAAATACAGGTTGCTGCCAAACGGAGAGAGCCATTGCCGCCCACGGCGCCCGCGCCCGGCCTGCTGGTACTCAGCCACACAAACCGCGCCTTTGGGGAGCTGACCTATGCGATCCAGCATATATTGATTGGTTGAATCAATGACCGGGATCAGTGCCAATGACGGGCAATCAACCTGATCCTGGATAAGCTGCTCATCCAATAAGTCAAACCCGGCAGCCAGGCAGTAACCTTTACCCTGAACCCGATGAATATCAAGACCCCACTCCTGAATTCCTTTGATATGCTTGCTGATTGCCGCCCGGGAGATCCCCAGCGCCTCACCCAGCGCTTCGCCGGAGTGAAACTGACCATCCGCCAGAAACCGGACAAGGGCCAGCTTGGTTGTGTGTTCTTTCATGGCATCACCTTATCCAGTGTGGTTTCTCCGTCAGACGCCATAAAGCGCACTTCATGCTCTAATGCGACACCAAAGCGCGCATTGACCATGTCGACGATATAGCGTGCCAATCTCAGTACATCATCAGGGCTGGCCGAGCCGAGGTTTACAATCACCAACGCCTGCTGCTGATGTACGGCCGCACCGCCAATCTTATGGCCTTTCAGTCCGCATTGATCTATCAACCACCCGGCGGCCAATTTAAACCGGCCATCTGCCGCAGGATAACAAGGGACAGACGGAAACTCTGCAGCAAGCCTCTGATAGGTACTTTCTGATACCACAGGGTTTTTAAAGAAGCTGCCGGCATTACCAAGCACCGCCGGATCCGGCAGCTTAGCCTGCCGGGTTGCACAAACCTGCGCCAGAATTTCACGAGCTGTGACAGTGGCAGGATCCAGGTTCGCCAGCGGTCCATAGCTCGTATTTGGCTGCCAGTCTTTACTCAGACGAAGGCCGACAGCCACTATGATATGGCTGTCTTTCAATTCGTGCTTAAAAACGGAATCACGGTAGCCAAAGCGGCACGCTTCTGCCGTTAAGCGTACAACATCACCACTTACTCGCTCCATCGCATCAACGTATTCGCAGATATCCTGAAGCTCAACGCCATAAGCCCCGATATTCTGTATGGGGGCAGAGCCTGTACAGCCAGGGATCAGGGCCAGGTTTTCCAGGCCGGGCATCTCTTGCTCAACCGTCCGGCAGACCAACTGATGCCAGTTTTCACCCGCGCCAACATGAAGATGATAAGCAACATCGGTTTCATGAACCTCAATCCCCATGATCCGATTCAGTATGACAGTTCCGTTGTAGTCTTCACAAAACAGCAAGTTACTCCCTTGACCCATCACAAGAGCAGGAGCCATCCCTGTCACATCGCTGGACAACAGCGTTTTCAGCTCGTCCACCGAACTAATGGTGACAACCTGCGAAGCTGTGACACTCAAGCCAAATGTGTGCAATGAAGCCAGTGAATGGCGATGCAAAACTTCCATACCAAATTCAAACCGTCGCTTTATACTGGAGGCCGCATTCTAACTGATCACACATAACGACGCAGTTAATTCCATGACAGATTTAACGAAAACAACACTTAGCTTCCATCCTTTGGAACCTCTTCGCTTTCCTTTGGTCAATCGTCTGTACAAGGCGTATTACCCTGCAGGTAAAGCCAAGAAGGACGAAATCATCTGGATCGGAGAAACAGCTACGTCCATCAAGGCCGCTGTCCGCTTCCAGCAATATGACGATTTTCAATTAATGACAGGCATGCTGGTTGCACCGCAATTGAGACAACAGGGCCTTGGCCTCGCATTATTGAACGCTTGCCATTCGCAACTTATGACTAAGCCGTGTTACTGTTTTGCATTCAGCCACCTTGAACCACTGTACCTAAAAGCACAGTTTTCAGTCATTGCGGATGATGCGCTGCCGCTTTCTCTTGCTCATCGAATTGAACGCTACAGATCTGGTGGAAAAGCGCTCACTCCTATGCAATATCAGGCCAGTTGACCCAACTTGCCTCCCAAGCTCATTAATTGAATCGGCCCGGTCGCTTTACCAGCACTAAAATCTGGTATAATTGGCCCTCTAATTTTTAGATTTATCATATAAATCGCGGAACGAGGCGATAATGGATTCAGCTACTGCAAATAGGCAGCTCATAGATCAGCTACCACGTATTGCACATCAGCCGGAAGATATAGAAACACTGCTTGATGCCGGTGCCTTTCGTGAACGTTTGCATCAGGAAATAGCCAATGCAACCCAGCGTATTTATCTGGTTGCACTGTACCTGCAAGACGACGATGCGGGCCGCAGTATTCTTCAAGCATTGTATGATGCAAAACAGCTACGTCCCGAACTGGACATTAAAGTACTCGTCGATTGGCACCGAGCCCAGCGTGGACTGATAGGTGCAGAAAAATCAGAAGGCAATGCAGCGCTCTACCGCGAGTTTGCCCAGTCCTACCAGCATAAGATTGAAGTGTTGGGAGTACCCGTTCGTAATCGTGAAGTCTTCGGTGTGCTCCACCTGAAAGGCTTTATCATTGACAATACTGTCATATACAGCGGTGCCAGCCTCAATGATGTCTATCTGGCCCAACATCAACGTTACCGCTATGACAGGTATCATGTATTGAAAAACGCCAAACTGGCTGACAGCATGGCCCACTTTGTCCAGCGGACGCTGGTCGACAGTGAAGCGGTCAATTGCCTTAATCAGCAGGCCCGGCCGGAAACGAAAGTCTTACGTAATGCTATCAAGCAATTGCGCCTGGAATTACAGCGCGCAAGCTATTATTTTGATCCTGAGCCTATCGCTGATAATCAGGTTGGCCTGACCCCCATTGTTGGCCTTGGCCGTCGTAAGAACAATCTGAATAAGTACATTTGTACCCTGATCGCCAGTGCCAAACATGAGCTGACGATCTGCACCCCTTATTTCAACTTTCCCCGCAGCGTAAGCCGGGAAGTGAAACGGGCTTTGCGTCGTGGTGTCAAGATCACCCTGATTGTCGGTGATAAAACCGCTAATGATTTTTACATCCCGCCCAGTGAACCGTTCAGAACCATCGCAGGATTGCCTTACTTATATGAGGTTAATTTGCGTAGTTTTGCCAAACATAACGAGGCCGCTATCGCCCGGCGCCAGCTGGCAATTCATATTTGGAAGCACGACGACAACAGCTTCCACCTGAAAGGGATCTGGGTTGATCGGCAATACATGCTCATTACTGGCAATAACCTTAATCCGCGCGCATGGAAACTGGATTTAGAGAACGCCATCCTGGTGCATGACAAACATGAGCTGTTAGCAGAGCAAAAGCAGCAGGAACTCAGCGCCATTTTGCGACATACTCAATTAATGGGCAGCTATAAATTTATCGATAAAGTTGACAGCTACCCGTTGCCGGTAAGACGCTTGATTAAGCGTATACGACGTCTGAAAGCAGATCATATTCTGAATCAGATTCTGTAAGGAGAGAGTCATGGCTATTGCAGCAATCGACGTGGATGCCCAGCAAACCTTTACTCCACTTTGCCCCGATGAGCTGCCTGTTCCTGAGGGCCATCATATTGCTCAAGCCTTAAATCAACAGGCGGAATTAGCAACCTGGCGTATTTTGACAAAAGATGCGCACCCGGAGAATGCTGTGTGGGTTGTTGATAGCCATGACAAAATGTTCCAACCATTATCACACCCAAATGCTGATTTAACCTGGGTCAAACACGCCATCCCGGGCAGTAAGGGCTTTGAAGTGATACCTGGGCTTCCCAGAGTAACTGAGTATGACCATGTCATCTGGAAAGGGATAGAGCCAGATCTTCATCCTTACGGCGCTTGTTTTCACGATCTTGAAGAAAAGCTCAGTACCGGACTGATCGAGTGGCTACATTACAAAGGTGTCACCACTGTCATCATCGGCGGTCTCGCAACGGATTACTGCGTTAAAACAACAGCCTTGCAACTTCAGGCAACCAAATCCTTTAAAGTCATTGTCAATTTATCTGCGTGCCGAGGCATTGCGCCTGACACCATTGCCGAGAGTTGCAATCAAATGCAATCCGCAGGCATTTTTTTGGCAAGCAATTTAGACGATGTAAAGCGGTTATGCTTTGCTGACAGTAATATCCTACCCTGAACCTGATGTAATACCATTCTAAGTAAGAATATGATCTAATTGAGGCTTCTCTTTCAGGTGGTCAAATCGCTATGGATAGCCTCAATAACATTGACTTCAAAAA
>NZ_AULG01000034.1 GCF_000425165.1 Photobacterium halotolerans DSM 18316 | reverse complement strand
CCCCCTGCATGGCTTTAGAGACATTAAAAAAACCACTTTCGCTTACTCTGTCTGTAGCAATGTCGTTCGCGTAATTACGGGCGTACCCGCCATGTACCGCCCCCACATCTTGCCAGGTCGGTTTATGCCGCTCATCGTAAATCATGGCCCACGGCGTCCACTCTGAATCGTTGTGATGAATTGAGCGGATGTAGCAGGCGGGTTGTTTCCCGTTAGGTCCGCCATACGGCAGTGCGAACTGGGTATAACTGAGCGTCGAAGCCATGCCGTATTCTGTGGTTTGAATAAACCAATAATCAGCGGCGTCTCCAGGGGGTGCGTTTGGGCAATCACCACGAATCAGGTATTTATACCAACCTGGGAATGTCAGGGTGTTAACGTCTGTCTGATCCTGCCAAGCGACTGTAGAGGGGGTGATATTGTAATTGGTATTGGTCGTTACCCCCCGCGTACCCAGCGCCAGCGCCCCCACATCAGCGGCAGTTAGCGTTACCGTGTCGCCGCTTTTCCCATTAATTTGCGTGACACCACTGATTGTCGTCGGGATGTAATCAAACACGTTCTGAGGTACGTCATACACCAACATGTAGCCGTTCTTGATGACAGAGCCAGACAGTGCGCCGGTCGTCATGGTGTACACGTCATCCGCGTTAGGAAACTTAACCAGCCAGATCGTATCCCGATTTACGCCCGTTACATTTGGGTATTCCGCGCCTGCTTTCGGCTCAAAATAACCGCCAGAGGCAAAAGTCAGGTTCGCATTTGCCAACGCTTGTGCTGCACTGTCAGCCGCTTCGCTAGCGCTTTGAGCGCTGTCTGAGGCTGAATTTGCAGCTGAAATAGCTGAATTGGATGCCGCTGTCGCGCTACCTGCAGCGGCAGACTGCGAAGCAGCAGCGGCATTCTTGCTGGACAGGGCAGATGAGGCGCTTGAGGCGGCAGCATCTTTATGGCCACTGGCTGTTGTGGCGCTGTTGGCGCTGGCTGCAGCTGAACTTGCCGCCGCATTCTTGCTGCTCAAGGCTGAGGATGCAGAGTTAGCAGACGCCGTAGCAGACGCGCTGGCCATCCCCGCTGAGCTGTCGGCAGACGTGGCACTCGCAGCGGCCTGGTTGGCCGAATCTTCCGCTTCATTTTCGCGAGCCAGAATATTTGCGACCGTTTGGGCGGCTTCGACGGCGCTTGCAGCGGCCTCGGCGGCTTTTTGGATCGCTGTATCTTCACTGTCTGCGGCAGCAGCGGCACTGGCAGCGGCGGCTAATTCACTGCCATGTGCGGCTAATTCACTGGCTGCAGCGGCCAACTCACTGACTCTTGCCGCCGTTTTGTAGGAAAGTGCATTCGCCTCGCTGGCCGCTGTAGCGTTTTTGCTGGAAAGGGCACTTGATGCACTGCCTTGCGCCTCTATCTTGCTTGCGAGGGCAGCTGCAGCGGACGCGGCAGACTCAACAGCAGACGCTGCTGACGCCGCAGCTTCACCTTGTGAGTCATACGTTGCCTGCACTTTTGCATTCATGGTGTCTTTAAATGCAACGTATTCGGCCAGCAGCTCGCTGGTCTGCTCGGTCAGTATATTGACCTTATCAACTAATTCTTGGCTCATTCAGCGTCCCTGCTAAAGAGTTATACGAAGGGGTTCGGCGCGATGTATTTCGGCATGGATTGAATGCGGGCAATGCCTAAATGGTGGCGGTATTCACCCTCGTGATAACCCGCGCCTTCTGGGTCAAACCACGGTTGGCCCTGCTGCGATTTCAGATCTCGAACAGCGGCATGAACAAACGCTTCCTTGTGCTGCTCATAGGCCCATGTTGGGATCGATGTGTTGGTAGGGCAGAGGACCAGATCCACATCCAGCAGGGCATCAATATCGCGCTCAAAGCAGACCTGCCCGCCTTGCCATGTAAACGCGATAGACCGCTCATGTTTAGTCCTGACCTCTGCCACGCCACACACAAACGCGTCAGGCTCCAGCGCCGTGACCGCAATCCGTCGCCCCTCTGCATCCAAGGATTGAGGCTCTATCCACACCTCAGAATCGGAAAAAAAACGGCGGCAACCGTTATGGATCGCCGCCTCAATGACATAATCAGGAACGTTCACACTTGCTCTGCGAACGTCGGCCTTAATGACCTCTTTTAATTCGGTTGGCATTTATCCCCCCATTGGTGCCGTCTGAGCGGTCAGCTGCGCGGATACCTGATCGGCTTGGGTCTTTTCACCAATCCCCATTCGGAATGCTTCCAGGTGCATCTGGGCGCGATTGGTGTTAGCCGTGTAGTCGTTATCTTTCGAATAAGCGCGGTACAGCATCCAATCCAGAATCGGGTTCAGGTAGGAATCATCAAGGGTGATCGTGGTTGCGTCACCGCTGAAATCATTAATCACCACCGCCGCCGGTGCGACGCTGTAGATGATATCCACCTCAATGCCGGACATTGGGGCGGGGTAGAGATAGAACGTTTTCGGGTCGAAATCGTTATAAATGTAATGATCAACAACAACTGACTCAGCCGGTACATGCCAATCAGGAACCTGATCATCAAGTACCCGCTGCTCAATTTTACGGACAGCCTTTCCGTTACTGTTGCGGACCACTTTCATGAGTCTCAGGCCATCAGCAGGGATGCTTTGCTTAGTCCCACTGGCGCACGTAAAGGGGATGTTCTTAATGTGCGTATCAGGGCGGCGACTGACGATGGCTAACTGAGCATCGTTAAACCAGTCTAATAGCTCTTGCTTTGGCCAGCGGGTGCTTGTGGTGTCTTGTAGTACCGTTTCACACCGCTTGATCACATCAATTATCTTCGTCGTCGCCATGCTCTTAACCTTCCAGCAGTGCTACTAATTCGTCTTCGGTCAGGCTGGAATAGCCTTTCAGTCCGCGCTCTTTACACATGGCTTTCAGCTCAGCCACTGTTTTGCCGTACAGCTCAGATGTTTTGCTGGTGACACTCGCCGGTGCGGCTTTTTTTACCGGTGCGGCTTCGCTTTCATGGATGGTCACAGGCGTCAGGCCCAGGCGACGATAATCACGGTCCAGCCATTTGTTCGCTCGGACGATATGGCCAGTTTCATTTTCGTAGTGTGTTGCTTTACTCATGGTTTACCCCTAAAAAAAGAAAGGGGGCAAGCGCCCCCTTATTGGCCATTAGCCGCGTTGAATGACCGCGTGGCACAGTGCTTCTGGCTTCATCACTTTGAAGCCGAACACCTGCAGGCCACGCACGTAGTCACCAAAGTCTTTTTGGTTGCGCAGCGTCTCCATCTTGTTGATCTGAGACGCGAAGCTTGTCGCATCGTTGTGACCAGCAATGATGTCGAACTTGCCTGCAGCCGCGTTGACTTGGTTTGAGCTGTAGATCGTGAAACGGTCGATGATGCCCACGCGACCGTTGCGCAGCGGCGTGGTGCCGTCGCCGGTCAGAGACGCATCTTTCAGATCAGAGCGCTTGATCAGCGACACCGCCCACGCTGGCAGAACAACCCAGCGGCCCGTTTCCGGTACGTTCTGCTCGTCCAGACACAGACCGAAATCCAGAATCAGATCCAGAATGTTGTCTTTGGTGACACCAACCGGCGCGGCGTCAGTACCCAGGTTGATGTTGCCTGAGATCTTGCCAGCGGTTGCGCCAGAGTTTTGCGCGTGGGCCTGGGATGGGATTTGCGCCAACAGCTGCGAATCTACAGCCAGTTTCAGCTGGGTAGACGCATCCGTGGTGAACTCATCCATCAGAGCGATATCGCTCTGAACGTCGTCCACGTCCTTCACTTCAAACGCGAAGTAGTTCGCGTAGTCGATAGTGAATTCCTTTTCGACCGACGTTGGCGCTTCGTACACCAGATCAACGCCTTTAGTGTACGGGGTGACGGTCAGGTCAGGGCGTTGACGCACGATAACGGTATCGCCTTTATTTGCGATCATGCCCTCGTAGTCGGTATTGGTGATTGCACCGAAAACCGTTGAATTATAATACTTTTTTAGAAGCTTTCCGGCCCAAACCTCAGGAATGAAAGCACCATTCTGCTTGCCTGAATATTGCGGATGGCCGTTAGATACACCGATAGGCATAATTAGATTTCCTTATCTAAAAAGAGACCGTTCACGGCTGGCGGGTGTGTCCTTACACGCCGCCGACCATGAACCTGTGAATTTCAGCCTCCATGCGCTCAGCCTCTGCATCAGTGATCTTCCCGCGTGACCAGTCATCGTAGAACTTGGCGATCTCAGCCTCGGTAAACGTCGGCACCTGGGGCGCTTCGGTCTGCTTGGCTGGGGCGTGGGAAGTCTGCTGAACATGCTGTTCAAATGGATTCTGTTGCTGTGCTGGTTGGGGTGATGAACTGCCTTGCACGAACTCGCGGAACATCGCGGCAGTAGCATCAAGGTTTCCGTTTTTGAATGACTCCATCAGCTGCGCTTGACGCTGCACGCCCGTGTCGGGGTCGTACTTGGCCAGCCAGTCATGGAACAACGGGTCATTGTTGACCTGCTCAAAGTTGATGCTCTGAGCGGCGAGACGCTGGGATAAAACGGCCTGCTTGGTGCTAAAGCTGTCAGCCTTGGTTGCTTCCTGAACCTGCTTGAACTGGCCAGAGACCTCACCCATAACGCTGTTACGTACCGCCGCCATTAGCCCATCAATCAGGTCAGCGCCATAGTCTTCGCGCAGCTGATCTAAATCAGCGCCCTCAACGGGTGCTGCCGGTTGGTGTTGTGGCTTGTCGCGCAGCTCAGAAATGGTTTCCTGTAGCTGGCTGACTTGACGTTTCAGGGCATCGACTTCACCGCTATTGCCCTGCTCTTTTAGCCGTGCAATCTCGCTGTTGTACTTGCCTTGCAATACGCTGTAACGCTGTTCGGCCTTCTCTGCACGCGCACGCCAATCAACGTCATCAGAAGCCGGTGCCGGTTCAGGCTGCGGTGTTTCTGTTTCGTCAAAATCGTTTTGCGCCGGTTCGGCTGGGGTAGGGTCGATTTCCTGTTCTGCGGGAGTCTCTGCCGGTTGCGGTTTTTCCGCTTCCTCTGCAGGGGTGTTCTCGCTAAGCATTTCATTTAGCAGACGGTCAGACTCGGTGATCTGATCGCGAAGCTGTTTAGGTAGTTTCATCGTTTAACGTCCATGTTTCGAGCCAGCAACGCTGGTATTCGATGTGTCTAACTGAGCCGGTTGGCCGGTGTTCAGCGGTTTTCCCGTAGGGTGTAAAGTTCTTCCTCAGTTGCGAGATCCAGTAAGGCGATAAAGCCTTCGAGGGTCTGGGCCTTTCCTTGGCCTTGAGGAATGTGCTCAAGCGGCATGACGGCGAGATCGCGCAGTGTTTCTTGCTCTGCGCTGAGCAAAAAGCTGTGCAAAATCTCAAAGTCGTCGCTGCGCTTGAGGGATAAAAAAGCCCGCACAATGCGGGCCTTTTCGTCGTTAGGGAGTGAGTTGTAATTACTGAGCATTAGCGGCTTGCTCCTGCTCGGCCATCATCATTTCTTGCTGTGCCTGTTCCATCTGACGCAGCTCTAATTCCTCTTGCGAGGGGATGACGCGATCAACGGGGATATCTAGCCCCTTCGCCGCTTCGCGAAGCAATTCGCGGCGTCCTTCCAGACCAACAATCTGCAGATCGACTGGGTTGTTCGTCATGGCCAGGAACTGCTGTTGCATCTGGTTTTTGGCTTCTTTATGCAGTAACGCCTCAGAGCCTATAGCCTTGATCTGCAAATCGCCTTTGCAGGTCTTATCAACTGTCGGGTCAAGCATCAGGTGGTTAAACACCTTGGTGATACACGGCTCAATGACCTGAATATCAATGCTTCGCACCAGGTTCTTAATCGTCTTGCTGGCCGCGCTCATTAACATCGACAGGCCAGAGGCGGTGCGTCCTGCACCTGCAGCCTGATCGGAACCGAACGCATACGCCGGTAGGCCGGTGATGTCATCTGCATAGCGGCTAAACCGCTCATAGATACCCAGTAATTCCTGGGCGTTTGAGTTCGGCTGAAAGAAGTTGATCGGGGCGGCGCTTGAGCCGGTGCGCGACTCTGTGACGCCAAACACTTTCCACGGGTGCAACTTAGTCGCGTCTTGCCCCTTGGCCAGCCGGTCTTGTGACACAGCGACCATTGGGCCAGATGAGTAACCCATGTTGTTGGCCAGGGCGCGGGCTGCTGCGTTGCACATGTCTTGGCAATCTTTCAGGATTTCCGGCAGTGCCTCACCCCAGAAAGAGTTAGGAACGCTGCGCCAGCTGCACTTGAAATAATCCATCCGGTCCGTTGGGTCTGGGTTAACCAGCGCACGAATGACGTAATTTCCGACCGTCATAATGCTGACCAGATATTCCTCATAGGGGTCTGGAATGGAACGGGCATCCATGCCCCATTCAAGCAAGATCTTTCCTTGTAACTTGCCTGACCATTCCAGAGCATCTATTGTCGTTGACTTGTTGGCCGTGGCGTCTCGCCCTTCCAGACGGGACCGCTCACCATCAACTGACATCCATTCTCTTAGCCCGCCCAGTCGGTACTCATTCAGAGCCAGGGTGATCCCTTTGCCGTGATAGCCTGCCGCCCCGCGCATGGCGCTCAGGTCGGTTGCTGTGAGCCGGTGGCGTTCAATCACCCAGTCGTCATTGATGTTGACTGCAGACGGCGACGGGAAGAAATCAAACGGGGATACGCGCTTGAATTCGCGGATAACCTCAAACGCAGTGCTCGGCTGATAATCGCCGTTGGCCACGTCCACCCATTTTAAGCGCTTCCGGCGGCGGTAAATCGGGCCTTTGAAGATGGCCACTGGATACGTAACCAGATCATCCAACCACGCATCGAATTCCTGACGGAACCCGCCTTCAACCAGGACATCATAAATCTTCTGGCTCATCCGCTCGGCGCGTTTCTCTGACTCTTGCGCCACTTCATCGCGGATACGATCTTCATGCTTTTCCAGCAGCTCTTGCATCTGCTCCAGCGGAACGCCCAGCTGGACCGCTCCCTGTACCGCCGTCATGATCAGCTTTTGCTTAAAGTGCGGCGGCAGATCGGGCATTGGGGTGGGGCTGATAGCCCACGGCTTATCACCGGCTGGCGTGAAGATGTCGGACAGCCAGGAACGCGCACTAATACACTTGGTGGCGGTCAGGCGCATGTAGATCTCAGATCCACCCATTGCCCGAATGTTCTGCAGCTTGTCAGTGCTGTATTCGCCTTTCCGACGGCGCAGACAGTCCAACATGCGATTGTTCAGCGAACCACGATCATGCTGGGCCTGTTGCCAGCATTCTTTGACGTGCGCAGCCAACCGGTCCATGACCGGCAGTGGCCTGTATTCGCCTTCCATTTCTTTCATGGCCGTATCAGCTTGTGCTTGTAGCGCGGCCTGTTGTAGTCCCTGCATTAGCTGTCCATAGCCTCATAGGTTTTGATTCGCCAAAGCTGATCAATTGCTTTGGCCATCGCGTCGCGGTATGCCCATTGCTCCCCGTCTTTCTCGCTGAACCTGTCAGGTGACAAGCCCAGGCTTGAGCCGGTTGCCACCTCGTACCCGTTAGGAAGGAACAAAGAACAAACGACTGTCTTTGTGTCTGGGTACTGGTGAAATTTCGGCTGTAACTGGCTGGCCAGTTCTTTGATGTGAAGGGGAGTAACAGGCATTAGTCGATTGCTTTTTTCAGGCAGTAGCCTTCAAGTTCCCAAAGTTTGGTTTCGGCTTTTTTCACTGCATCCAGCAGTGAATATTTCCGGCCCATTTCTGCGTTGAAATCAGCCGGTACAACACAAGCACTCATGCCGATTGCTACTTGGTAGCCATTGGGAAGAAAAAGGGCACAGACCGTAGTGGTTGTGCCCTCAAAGTGGTGATACATCGGCGTCAGCGATTCAACTAG
>NZ_AULG01000033.1 GCF_000425165.1 Photobacterium halotolerans DSM 18316 | reverse complement strand
TACCCGTTGGTCATCAAATCCTGGCGCAGCAAGTGGGACAATTTGTCGGTATACTTCAAGTATCCCGAGCAGATCCGGCGGGCCATCTACACCACCAATGCGGTTGAGGCGGTGCACCGTCAGTTCCGCAAGCTGACCAAAACCAAGGGCGGCTTCGCTAACGAAACCAGCTTGCTGAAGCTGCTCTATGCGGGGATGTTGAAGGCTTCCGAGAAGTGGACGCATCCGGTACAGAACTGGAATCTGACGTTATCCCAATTGAGCCTCCACTTCCCGAACAGGGTCGATCAATATGTGGATCTGTGACTTATGCTGACACAGAACTATGAACACCCTCGCCGTATCAAATTGCTCATATCAGATTAAAATAAGCATCTTGAAGCCTGGAACATTTATTTATTTCTTTTCAGCGATTTAGCTAACTTGATCGACTGTTGACACAACCCAAATTGCACAAATGCTAAGAAAGTAGTCGCGATTGTTAATACCGATAGCATCACGATACCTTCAATAAAGCGATCTTCTCGGATTTGAAGAGTTATCAGTGGATATAGCGCTATAAATGTGTATACCAACAAGAATGCGCCTTGCGCCCCTTGAAACCATGCGCATGTTATGTGAAACCAGCGCTGAATTCCTTGAGGAACTTCAATGATAAGACCTTTATGAACGGGCTCCTCATATGCTGTTTTCCACATATATTTACAAACAGTTACGAAGCTATTTGCGATAAATTTAATTGATGCACTTTCAAACAACTTATCGACTAGCTTAGCAGCTACAATGATTAGCATTAGAAGAGGTGACCACTTCAAAACAAACTCACCAAATGCAGAAAATTCTTGTGGAAGCTCACTAACTAACACAGTTACTGCTTCTTTATATTGCTCCCAATATTCCTTCATATTTTCCCTATTTTCTGTGTATTCATGCAAGCAACTACCGAATGACATGGATTCCTCTCATCAGGCTTTGGTAAGTCTGATTAGGTAGTCAATGGAGGCCACCATGTCACAATTTATCTATAGCATTGATTTAGCCAAACATAGTTTTATGTATCCACGGCGAAGATCACCGAGTATTCACTGAACTATCCAGTGCAACGCTTTATATGATTATTTCGCACTCAACTTATTTCTAACTTCAAAGGGCACGGTGACTTCTTTCAAGTGATAATAAATACTAGGACCAGAATGATAAGTTAATGACACCTCGAAGAAACCTTTGAATTTTATCATAACTATACCTGTACCACCTGCGCTGTACTGATATGTTGTATCCTCTCCTAAATTGAGAACCAGATACTGCCCCGCACAAATAAAGTTTTCAATATTGTCATATACTGGCAGGTGAATGGGGGTCCCTAGAATCTGCTTGTTTATAACGGCATCAATATCAAGCGCACACCTTTCTTCGATAATTTGATGTTCCTCTATAGCCATACTTGTATCAATATAATTATCTATAAATACTGTCTTACCGTCATTGCGTGCCAAAAAACCTATCAACCCTGAATCAGAGTTATCATAAGTTAAATTAATATTTTTATTGAAAATTTCGATATCAGGTTTCGCAACAAAACGGTCATAAATTTGTACGACGCCAGTAATTACAGCAATAAAAGCACCGATATAACCAGCAACTGTAACCGCTTTTTTAATTTTTTCAGCCATAGGCTCCTCATTAAAATGGTAATCTAACGCTGTCAACACGCCCTTGTCGCGTGCTTGGCCTTGTTATGGCTATACCCAAAAGAAAGATCGATAACAGTTTCCTCTCGCTAGTGTGGCCTCGAAATAATCGATAAGCCATTTCAACTGAGCCTCTATCAACTCTAGAACCTGCGAGGCGATTGCGATACTGTTATCCGAAAGAGTCGCCATGGCCTCCTTACACACCACCGTTGTTATATCATCATTTCTAACGGGATTGGACCTCATAACTCCCACAACAGAGGCCAAACGTATTGGAGCTAATTTTCGGTAAAGTTAGCAAAGCAAACAACAACTAGCGAATCCTAGTTTGCTCCCTTGTTTGTGATTGTTAGCTGTGGCTGACTTCATTAGCCCACCACTCACCGCTAATGTATAGCTCACTGCCCGCACTGTACATTAAACCCATACAATTGTTTATGCTCTGATCTCGCAAGCACTCTTGATATATACACAAGCATTCAGAAAAGGCTTCAAGTGAGCTATTTATAAATACACGCTTCATTCCCCAATCGTGATCCAGCAATACAACTTCTCCATTGCCAGAATCAATGCATAAATTACTCCCAGAACCATCAGCGGCGATGGGAAAATAGCGATCCGCATTATATTCCCAATCAGAATAGCTACCAAAGCTCAGAAATGGAGAAGCTTGCGAGGGCATACCTACTGTGACAAGGTGTTCCAAATCAGAACGTTTTAGCAGTGTGGTACCAGGCAGACTTGAATCGTACAAATGGAAATTATCCAATTTTAGGTCCAAGTATTTTGGTACCTCCGGCAATGCAGCAATATACCTCTTTTTAAACTCACTCAATTTCATGCTTGGAGTCCATCTTCAGCTAACGCCCAGTCCAACGAGTCATTTTTTGATGCCAGTGATTTTGTTGTATAGCGCAAAAAATGAGACAGCAAAAATTTGCTTGATGTAGCCGTTTTTTATGCGCCCTTTAACAGCCCAACCTCAATTGCAAAGCTCTCTAATTTATTATCAAGTTGATCTGGATCTTTATAAAATTCAGTATCCAAGTTATCCAGATCTGGCTCATCGCTATGTTTTCTTATTACCGCCCAACGCTCAGCTTGATCCTTCGGGACAGGACCATGTCCTATCAGCTCTTCTTTAGCTTTGCGTAATAGCTTTAGAGAGCTGGTTGCGCCCAAACGAATAAGCCCAAGCTCTGCATAACGATAGTGTTCACCAGGTGAATTATCGAAATACTGAACAAAGCCCCCATTATAGACTTCGCCACCGAGCGTATTAACGGAGTAATACAGTTTTTCATCTTCCGACAGAGCACTAAAACCGCCATCTTGTTTATAAACTTTATCGACAAGCTCCCTCCAAAGCGCACGGAAGGGACAGGTTTTATCTAGTTCTCGCTCTCTTTTGTAGTACTCTTTAGCTTGTTCAATATTCTTACGTGTACCGTTTTTACAAGGCATGCAAAACCCACCAGTACGTTCAGCAGTACTTGGCAAAACCATTGCCCCACATTCTGTACATGAAACCTTACCGCTCATCTCGGGCCTTTAAGTGCATAAAGTATGACATGGGCTCCCTCATCAGTCTTTACCACAGTTCGTAAGTTTGATCCCGTAATTACCGGATACCAGCATATCACCATCTATCTGTGGTATTGATTTCGCCAAACATAGCTTCAGTATCCACGGTGAGGATCATCAATGCAAGGTGTTGATCCTCAAAACAATAACGCGGTCAAAAGTCCTTGAGACGTTTGCTAATATCCCACACGAGATTATCGGTATGGAAGCCTGCGGTGCCTCTCATTACTGTGATCTGATCCAATGCTTTTGGACACAGCGAATAAAACAAAGAGAATGGCCGCCACACCGTAAGCGGAGGAACGCACTACAACCGCAGTAAAAATCATGTAACTCACTGAAGTTTATCATCTGATACATTAGGCAGCTATTCTGCCTGATAAAAAACAACCCGCATCACCGCACTACAGCGCTCAACCAAACTATTTCTATAATAACGCCGCTTCGAGCTTGTCCAGACCCAGATAAAGTGTCGGCTGCGTGACACTTCTCGTTATTTGTTAGCAGCCTTGGGTCAACCTACATATACACGCTTAAAGTACTCTACTCGATCTAGAGTCATTCTTAGCTTACATTCTCCAACTTGAACCCCTTGCCAAGGTGACGGAGTTGAAGAAATACCTGCAAATTCACACTCGGCATCTCTGTATTTTAACCAAGCCCGTTGAGCTTTTCTGAATGGTGCCACCAGTTCGGTTTTTGACCACGTATTCCGCAAGAATGCTTCTTCCTCACTGATTCTATCTATTGCTTCCTGATAGGTTTTATTGAGTTCCATATCTGCGGTTTTCATTTTCTCTTCGACACACAGATAACCGGCCGTAACTCCTCCACCTTGTACATTACAGGGGTCTTCAACACTATCAGAAGCCCAAACAAACGTAGATACAAACGCCAATATCATAAGTGATTTGTTCAAATTTATCTCCAGGTACCTAGCGAATGATGGACTCCCCCTCATCAGGCTCTGCCACACTTGGTAAGTCTGACTACGAAATTACCGGAGGTCACCCTATCACAATCTATTTATGGTATTGATTTAGCAAAACATAGCTTTAGTATCCACGGTGAAGATCACCAGGCAAGGTGTTGCTTCAAAAAAAAATAATATCACGCTCAAAAGTTCTCTCGACATTTGCCAATATCCCACCCTCCATTATCGTGACTATCAACGACTTCTGGCTGAAAGAAAACCGAAAAAAGTAGCCATCATTGCATGCGTCAGGAAGATGGTTGTCATCCTCAATGTGATGCTACGAGATGGCTCCCAATGGGAAGAAAAAATGGCGTTAATTTAATGATTGACGCCAGAGTCGTTTGTTAGACATCTTGGCATCACAGGCTACTTCCCCTTCTTTAACCTCACAAACTTCTTCAGTGAAAGCATGAAAATAGCCAGCGATGAAACAATGTGAATCATTGGTATAGCCCTCTCGAAGAGGTAAATCTCTCCCAAGTGAGAGTCAAATACTTTGCCACACAAATGATGACCTTCAATGGTTGTTTCAATTACCAAAGGTATCCAAAAATAAGTAACCAAAATAGCAACTAACAAAGCAATTAAAGGGCTAATCCATATGAATATTGTATATTTACGTCCACGTTGAATCGCGACTACGATAGGTAAGAACAGTAATGAACCATATATTATCGAAGCATAAAACCGCCCAACATCTCCCTGCGTACAAGTGAAGTGGTTTAATAAACCCGGACACCATTTAAGGTGGTAAAGTAGCCACCAAAGAAAGAGGTGTTCAATGACCAAAAAACGACGCTCATTTAGTCCTGAGTTCAAGCGTGAAACTGCAAGTTTGGTACTCGACCAGAATTATTCAATACCTGAAGCATGCCGCTCCGTTGGCGTCGGAGAGACGGCACTTAGACGTTGGGTTGAGCAGCTCAGAGCTGAACGCGGTGGCCAAACACCAACATCGAAAGCACTCACGTCAGAACAGCAGAAAATTCAGGAGCTTGAGGCACGAATTAATCGTTTAGAACGGGAAAAAGCGATTCTAAAAAAGGCCACAGCTCTCTTAATGTCGGACGAACTCGAACGTACGCGCTGATAGACCAGTTGAGAGAGCATGAATCGGTTCACTTGGTCTGTTCAGTATTCGACATTTCTTCATCCAGTTATTACGAGTACAAGCAACGACAACAACGTGTTGATATTGAACGCATGGAACTTCGTAGCGAAGTCAATCGACTCTTTACACTCAGCCGAGGTGCTGCCGGTAGTCGTACGATCACCTGGATGATGCGTGAACGCCGTTATTCCATCGGTCGTTTCAAAGTCAGAGCGCTGATGAAAGAAGCGCAGCTTATCAGTAAACAGCCAGGTCCACATGCTTACAGGAATGCAACCGTTGAGCGGCTTGATATTCCGAACCGTCTCAACCGGGAATTTAATGTGTGTAGCCCTAATCAGGCTTGGTGTGGTGATATCACTTACATCTGGGCTGGTAATCGGTGGTGCTATCTGGCTGCTGTGATTGACCTGTTCCGTCGTCGTGTTGTCGGTTGGGCGATGTCAGATAAACCAGATGCTTCATTAGCCGCAAAGGCTCTGACCATGGCCTATGAGCAAAGAGGCCGGCCACAAGGTGTACTGTTTCATTCAGATCAAGGCTGTCAGTACACTAGTCGTCTGTTTCGCCAACATCTATGGCGTTATCGCATGACTCAAAGTATGAGTCGTCGTGGTAATTGTTGGGACAACGCACCGATGGAGCGTCTGTTTAGAAGTCTGAAATCGGAGTGGGTACCAGCAACAGGCTATACATCGTTGACAGACTCAACCAAAGATATCAGTCGTTATCTGATGGACTACTACAACTGGGAAAGGCCACACAGCTACAATGATGGTATTCCGCCTGCAAAGGCAGAAAACCAACCTAATTTACTGTCCGGAATTAGTTGACCACTATAAAGTCCCCGCCACTGCACCGAGTGAGACCAAAAGACCATACAATACTATCAGTATCGAACTGTACATTTGTAACCTTTAATGCCTAACAAATGACATGAACTCCCCCTCATCAGGCTTTGCCACACTTGGTAAGTCTGACTACCAAATTACCGGAGGACACCCTATCACAATCTATTTATTGTATTGATTTAGCAAAATCATAGCTTCAGTATCCACGGTAAAGATCATCAAGGCAAGATGTTGATCCATGAACCACTTTAAAAGAACATCAATTCTTGCTGATCATATGTCGCGCTTGAGTTCGGTGTTTTTCTCAGCACCGCTGGATGCGCGCCAGTTACTCTTTGCTGGCACAAAGCGTAACCAGAAATGCCTTTAGGCTCACTGGTGGTAGCCGGGGCGGTTGTAGGCGCTCCCGGCGCCGACAACCTAAAAATTCGTCCTGAATTTTTCCCTGGTATTTTGGATAACGCTGGTTTATTACTCGTAATTGGACTGATCTGATCCAGTGCTTTTGGACACAGCGAACAGAACAAGGAGAATGGCTACCACACCGCAAGCGGAGTAACGCACTACAACCGCAGTAAAAAACAATGTAACTCACTGACTTTTTTAATCATCTGATACTTTAGGCTGCTACTCTGCCTGATTAAAACAGTCCGTATCATCGCACTCCAGCGCTCAATCAAACTATTTCCTGAATAATGCCACTTAGGGTTTGTCCAACATCTGGATAAAGTGTCGACTGCTCGACACTTATCCTTATTTGTTAGGCATTTTTATCTTCAGATCTTTATTTCCGATCCTTTTTACTATATCAATACTTTTATTTATGGCATTCCATTCAATTTCCAAATGCTCAACCCAATACTGAGAAGTTCTTGCTTTACTTCGACCATTTTCCAAGTCTGCTATGGCATCAACAACTTCATGTGACACAATGAATGATGACTTTTCTGCGACTTTAGATACATCTTTTCTCGCTGCCCGGTAGTCAGCCCATAGCTCATCGCTAGCTTCATCAGATAACTCCCTACCTTCTAATGTGGCTGTAAGATGTTCTGAAATTGGCCATTTCATTCGATGTAATGATTCGATTAACTCAGAGTATGCAAGCATCTTTTGATCCCAAACTTTTTCACTACGATAACGTGACGTAGCTAGCCTTGCTGCTAAAAATGCAGCTCCAACAGATATGAGTATCTGAGCAGCAATTTTAAGAATTTCGATATACATAATGCTCCCTATGCCTAGCAAATGACAGGGACTCTCCCTCATCAAGCTTTGCCACACTTGGTAAGTCTGACTACGAAATTACCGGAGGTCACCCTATCACAATCTATTTATGGCATTGATTTAGCAAAACATAGCTTTAGTATCCACGGTGAAGATCACCAGGCAAGGTGTTACTTCAAAAAAAATAATATCACGCTCAAAAGTTCTCTCGACATTTGCCAATATCCCACCCTCCATTATCGTGACTATCAACGACTTCTGGCTGAAAGAAAACCGAAAAAAGTAGCCATCATTACATGCGTCAGGAAGATGGTTATTATCCTAAATTCTATGTTACGCGATGGCGTCTTATGGATGAAAAATCAGCATGATTTTAATGATTGACGCCATAGTCGTTTGTTAACTGTACTTATGCACCATGACACTTTTTATATTTTTGACCACTACCGCAGTTACAAAGCTCATTTCTAGACTGTTTTAGACTTAATTTTGGATTACGGAGAGAGTCAACTCTCTGCTTTAACGTTGTTACTAACTCACTATATTTAGGGTCAATACGTAGCATCTCATCGTAATGCGTGATTGCCTTATCATGCTCACCTAAAAACTCTGATAAATGACTTCCCAGAGCCATATGAGCCTCAAGGTAATCGGGGTTTAATTCTATTGCTTTCTCGTAGAGCTCTACAATTTTTAGTTTATTTTGCTTATTATTTTTTCCGCGATCTTTATAATAATTAACCAAATTAGCATAGGCTCTAGATTCTGCTGGATTGTAAGATATTATGGCTTCATATTGCTCTTTTGCTTGTTCATAAGCATCAAAACGTCTAGTCAATAAAACCCCTAAATTTAGCCTTGCTTCAGTTAGGTTAGGCATGACTGCTATTGCTTTTTCAAATAACTCTTTAGATTTTTCATGCTCAATATCAAGCCTGTACAATAGAAAGCCATAATTATTTAAAGCGTAAGCATTATTTTCATTTACTTCTAAAGCTTTATTAAAATTAATCTCAGCTTTTTTTATATTTCCTCGCTCTGATGCAATACTAGCTCTG
Organism: Photobacterium halotolerans DSM 18316; assembly: GCF_000425165.1. Lineage (GTDB taxonomy): Bacteria > Pseudomonadota > Gammaproteobacteria > Enterobacterales > Vibrionaceae > Photobacterium > Photobacterium halotolerans. The sequence goes on along the minus strand of NZ_AULG01000033.1, from coordinate 3,961 downwards.
ATTGAGTATGCATCAGATGTAGGTTCATAGTCTTCAAACCATTGATCAAGTTCAATCTCTTTTTCATCGACATCGTCGATGAAAGAAATATTCAAAAGCTTTACTAAATGAGTAATATTTACGCCACCTAAGCAATCCAAGATTGAAGAATAGCTTTCTGATTTAAGTTCTTCAAAAGTTAAGTTTTTATTATCGCTAATGTATGTAAGGAAATCATTAATTTGAGATGTAATAGTTTCGACCGTCTTTAGCTCAGAGATTTCGCTAACGACAGATGTGGCCGGTAAAGTGTTGATAACCTCCTTGAGGTTTTCTTGCTCTTCTAACCAATGCCTAGTGTACGATAGTCTACCTGCAGTCGAGTAAATCTCAGTTCCTTTCACAATAACGGGTAAGATCTTATCTTCGTAGTCTCTGTCTTTTAGCAAGTGCAAAACTTCTTTCATGCAATTTTTTGAACGCAAGTAACTATCACTAATTAACAAGATTGCAAAGTCAGAATCACGTATTGATTCCATGAAGTCTGATATGCTGTTTTTATAAGCCAAATCCCTTACATCTCTTCGTAAGTTAAGTTGTAAACGGCTTAAGTCCTCTTCTATTTGATCAGCAATCTTCATATCTGACCATGAGTACGATAAAAATATATTTTTATTCATTATTACCAACTAATCGTAAAATTACTATTTGACTTCGATGTACAGCTAACGAATGACATGGACTCCCCCTCATCAGGCTTTGCCACACTTGGTAAGTCTTATCTTGTAACTACCGGAGGCCACCATGTCACATTCTATTTATGGCATTGATTTAGCCAAACATAGCTTCAGTATCCACGGTGAAGATCATCAAGGCAAGGTGTTGATCCACAAAACAATAACACGCTCAAAAGTCCTTTCTACCTTTGCCAATATACCACCCGCCTTTATCGTACTATCAACGACTTCTGGCTGAAGGAAAACCGAAAAAAGTAGTCATCATTGCATGCGTCAGGAAGATGGTTGTCATCCTAAATTCTATGTTGCGCGATGACGTCTTATGGGATGCAAAATCAGCATGATTTTTATGATTGACGCCATAGTCGTTTGTTATGCATTTTATTGACAAATCACGATATTTTCAGGTCTTCCAAGTTGAGAATACAACATCGTATCCACAAATTGACAGTTTTCGTTTATTAACCCTATAATTTCTGATTCATCTTTTCCTGTTTTTTCAGAAATTGTTGCTATGAACTTTTTAGTCCAATTTTTTTCACCACTATTAATAATATAGTTAGTTTCATTGTGTATATCTATATATTGTTGTTTGGTTAAAACGTTCAATTCACCAGCCATATATTGAAGAACATCAGTTGAGTAAGACATTCTTAAAAAACCAGCGATAACTTCACGCCAAGTTATTGTTCTTGATTTAATTATAATAGGGATAAATACAGAAATTCTAAATAGTAGACGAGCCACAAATAAACCTGCATGATCTGCGCGTATAGGAGCAAAAGTTCCAATAACACTAATAGCTCCACACCTGAAAAAGCCATTAGCGACCGAAGCATGAGATCCATCGATAGGATGAGTACTGCAAGCGCTTAAAACTACAATTGGTGGGATCCTAGTTTTATGAGCTAGTGACCATACATCTACCTTATCATCACCAATACATAGCCACCCATGTTCTGTTTCACCACCATGATTACCATGACAATCGAATACTACAATACCACCAGAAAAATCATTCAAAGCATCGATCAACTCTGATTCAGAGCTAACGTTAACCTCTGTGATATTTAAGTTCTTGTATTGGTTTTTAGCCTTAAACTGATCCAAAGAGGACGTTAAATGATCCTTTATAGGGTCAGCGCTATTAAATGAACTGATAATCAGTATATCTCTGAATGCTTCATAAGGTACGATGACTCTTTGCCCAGACAATGCCAACTGCGAGCATAAGTTTCCCGGCGTTGTTGGGATTCTTGATACTTCATGTGTAAACATAATAGGAAAACCGTCAACGTTTAACCATTCAATTGGAAAATCACACATAGTAAGGAGCTTATTTTTACCAATTATACTAGCGTTAATTAAGTCATCTCCAATTTCAGACTTCAATGTATCACTATAATTTTTCAACTTAATGTTTAAGCTTCGGTGAGATTTTTTATTAGGATTAGTAATTAATGACGATATATTTTTTAGTAAGTCATGGTGTAGCATTACAGCATTAGGCAACCTCAATGCAGGAGCAAACTGGTTTACAGCTAGTATAGTAACTACGCTAGTAAACATCGCTAATTCCGATTGCCTTTCCTTTAGTAACCCTGAAATAATAGGATCTTCATACGGATTAAAAACTTCTGGAGTAGATACTGTAAAGTTGGAGAACAGTTTATTTCTAATTATTGCTAATTTGAGGAAGTCTCTTTTAGGTTTATCTAACTTTCTATACAATTCATTCCACATCTGGCTATTATGTTTATATAAAAATGAACACATTGCCATACTATATATTATTGAGTCATTTTTTATTAAATGATACGGAATTTCAACGTTTTCCCGTATATCATTAATCACTTCTGAAAGATTAGTCATACCTCTAACATGTTGATCAATATTATCGCTAGGGATAATGTCCTCAAAATCTTCAGCATAGTAACCATAGCCTGTTAGTGGCTTATAAAGTGCTCTCGTACAATTATGATTTAATGGGCTAAAACCAAGTTTAATGGCATCTTTCTTTTGCCCAGAACTTATAATAGCTAAAACTTCGTCAGTTGCATCACTGCTATCCAAACTTGATAGCGTCTGTCTAATATAGTTATTAATCTCTTCATTCAATGACTCGGGGGTTAACTCTCCAATGAATAAAGCCTCTTTTGTTTCACAACTTGTTACATGAAGTGGTTTGTATTTAAAGAGCATCTCAGATTCCTTTGCTTGACTAAAGGTTTCTGGAGTACTCCAAATAATATTAAACACCCAATCAGACTCATCATATACTATTTTGAGTAAATCAGATCTAATCATTTGTACATCAAGTGAGGAGCCTGCTAACTTAGATTTGACATAGTTTGGGCTGCTTAAGAAAGGCTCCATAGCATCGTGAGGAACGCCAGACAGTACATCAAATACCCACTGATAACTACTAACTATTTCATCTGAATACCTTTGAAAAAAGGTGCAGTTTTCATCAGAAACATCATTCGGCACTACAACAATGTGTCTAATTGTCGTTGTAAACATAAAACTCCTAAAAATGCATAACATTTTATTCAACGACACCATGTCGTATAACTCTTTCAATCAGTAATAGCTTAAGCGATTGATTACATCGAACTAAATGCACTTAATCAGATAAATCTATCAGTAAGATACACGACATCATGTCGTATATCCTACTCAATCCACTTCTGCTAACAAACTGATATTTCATACTTTTCTTGTATTTTATGACTTACCGCAAAAATCAGCGACATATAAGCTTGTGAGAAAAACGACATCGGCCACTTACCCAGCACAAAGAAACCACAGAATTACACTTATCGCATGGATTCCGGCTTGCACAGGAATGTGCAATAGACCATTGAATCACAATAAATTTAACCAGGTTTGACGTGTGCTTTAAAAGCAGAAATGAAAAGTTTGAGGCTTGCCTCTCCCCAAGGGAAAAATTCAGGACGAATTTTTAGGTTGTCGGCGCCGAGAGCGACTACAACCGCCCGGACAACACCAAAGAACAACAAGGCATTTCTGGGTACTCTAATGATATGGTCCGCCCCAACCTCACCCCTAGCGACGTCAGTGGCTAAGCTTGAGGAAACCGAAACCACTGAGGTGTTCCATCATGGACAATTTACATATTCTTGGCATCGATCTAGGTAGACGTACATTTCACTGTATCGGACATGACCAGCATGGGCATGAGGTGTTTCGTAAGAAATTCAATCGGGCTCAACTGCTTTTAT
>NZ_AULG01000032.1 GCF_000425165.1 Photobacterium halotolerans DSM 18316 | reverse complement strand
ATTGGTCACTCAGTTCACTGATAAATCTTTTATGACTGTATCATTGTCGAGTGCCCACACAGATTGCATGGTCAAATTGTTAAAGAGCTTGTTTCTAAGTAAGTCTTTGTGACTTACCTCTCGAAACGGGCGGCCATTCTAACCAATCAAAGTGAAGTGTCAAACACTTTTTTCAATTTGTTTTTCTAACCGCTTACACTGCCTAGCGTTTCAGTTTTGCTGCTCTGCCGTGTCAGTGAGGCGGCATTATAGAGAGTCAGAACCGCATGACAAGTAAAAAAACAGAAAAAAACACCAAACGAACACTTTTCACTCACAGGCAAACAAAACGCACAATAATTCAACAGAAACACTCTGAATCATCAGGGCTGATAGATTCTCAGTGTGGATAAAAACAAAGAATATGGCAGTAAAAGAAGAAAGTTGTGGGAGAAGAAAAAGAAGAACAGTAGAAATATTGACCAAAACAACTGTGGTTAAAGGCATAATCATCCAGTCCTGAAATGCCATAGCAGATATTTCAGTGAAATATAGCTATAAAAAAAGCCGGGCAATGCCCGGCTTTCTTACGTTTTTAAACTAATGCTTATTCAGCAGCAGCTTCTTCCTGAGCTTCAGGACGGTCTACCAGCTCAATGTAAGCCATAGGGGCTTTATCGCCAGCACGGAAACCGCATTTCATAATGCGAGTGTAACCGCCTGGACGCTGAGCAAAACGTGGACCTAATTCGTTAAACAGTTTAGCAACGACTTCGTTATCACGAGTGCGTGCAAATGCCAGACGACGGTTAGCTACACTGTCAGTCTTAGCTAGGGTAATCAAAGGCTCAATTACGCGACGCAGCTCTTTTGCCTTAGGCAAGGTAGTCTTGATAAGCTCGTGACGTACCAGAGAGCTAGCCATGTTGCTGAACATCGCTTTGCGATGACTGCTGTTGCGGTTGAGTTGACGACCACTCTTACGATGGCGCATGACCTAATCCTTCTAACTAGATATCAGTAACTATTAATCTTCAGCGATAGATGCTGGCGGCCAGTTTTCCAGGCGCATACCCAGAGACAGACCACGTGAAGCCAGCACGTCTTTGATTTCGGTCAAAGACTTCTTACCCAGGTTTGGCGTTTTCAGTAGCTCAACCTCAGTACGCTGAACAAGATCACCGATGTAGTGGATCGCTTCTGCTTTCAAACAGTTAGCAGAGCGAACAGTTAGTTCAAGATCGTCTACAGGACGCAGTAGGATCGGATCGAACTCCGGCTTCTCTTCTTTCTCTTCAGGAACTCGTACATCACGCAGATCTACGAATGCGTCAAGTTGTTCTGCCAGAATAGTGGCAGCACGACGAATCGCTTCCTCAGGATCAAGAGTACCATTGGTCTCCATATCGATAACTAGCTTATCAAGGTCAGTGCGCTGTTCAACACGCGCAGCCTCGACTGAGTAAGCGATACGATCAACTGGGCTGAAAGTTGCATCAACTAACAAACGACCAATTGGACGCTCGTCTTCATCACTGTGAATACGAGCAGATGCTGGTACATAGCCGCGACCACGTTCTACCTTGATGCGCATGCTGATATCAGCATTATCATCAGTCAAATGGCAGATCACGTGCTCTGGGTTCGCAATCTCAACATCACCATCATGGGTGATGTCACCTGCAACAACAGGGCCTGCACCAGATTTACTGAGGCTCAAGATGACTTCGTCTTTCCCTTCAACCTTAACGGCCAGGCCTTTCAGGTTCAATAGGATTTCAAGAACGTCCTCTTGGACTCCCTCTTTGGTGCTGTACTCGTGTAACACACCGTCGATTTCTACTTCAGTCACTGCGCAACCTGGCATAGATGACAGAAGAATACGACGTAGAGCATTGCCTAGAGTGTGGCCAAAACCGCGCTCCAGAGGCTCAAGAGTTACTTTTGCATGCGTCGTATTAACTTGTTCAATATCAACAAGACGCGGCTTAAGAAATTCTGTTACAGAACCCTGCATTGTGTCCTCTCTTAACTATAGCCTTACTTAGAGTAAAGCTCGACGATCAGGTGTTCGTTGATGTCGGCAGACAAATCAGAACGCTCTGGAAGACGCTTAAAGGTACCTTCCATTTTGTTGCTGTCTACTTCGACCCAAGTCGGCAGTTCACGCTGAGTAGCAACTTCAAGAGCTGCTTTGATGCGTGCTTGGTTTTTAGCTTTCTCACGAATGCTAACAACGTCGTTTGCAGCCACCTGGAAAGATGGGATGTTAACGACTTGACCATTAACCAGGATCGCTTTGTGGCTTACCAGCTGACGTGATTCAGCGCGAGTTGCGCCAAAGCCCATGCGGTAAACAACATTATCCAGACGACCTTCCAGAAGTTGCAGCAGGTTTTCACCTGTGTTGCCTTTCAGGCGAGCAGCTTCTTTGTAGTAGTTACGGAATTGCTTTTCCAGTACGCCATAAGTACGACGAACTTTCTGCTTCTCGCGAAGCTGAACGCCATAGTCAGACAGGCGGCCACGACGGGCACCGTGCTGGCCCGGCGCGTTATCAATTTTACACTTGGTATCAATCGCGCGAACACCAGACTTAAGGAATAAGTCAGTGCCTTCACGACGGCTAAGCTTCAGCTTAGGACCCAAATATCTTGCCATGTTCTTTCTCCAATATTCCTAGAAACGAAACGTTATACGCGACGTTTCTTAGGTGGACGACAACCGTTATGAGGGATCGGAGTCGCATCAACAATGTTAGTGATACGGAAACCCGCTGCATTCAGAGCACGGATTGTTGACTCACGACCAGGACCTGGGCCCTTAACCATAACTTCCAGGTTCTTAACGCCATATTCTTTGGCCATTTCACCACAACGCTCAGCAGCAACCTGTGCAGCAAACGGTGTAGATTTACGAGAACCACGGAAACCTGAACCACCGGCAGTTGCCCAAGCCAGAGCATTACCTTGACGGTCAGTAATGGTAACGATTGTGTTGTTGAAAGAAGCGTGGATGTGCGCTACGCCATCAGCAACTTGCTTGCGTACGCGCTTACGAGCGCGAGTTGGTTGTTTTGCCATTGTACTCTACCTTATCCGATTATTTTTTGATCGGCTTGCGCGGACCCTTACGGGTACGAGCGTTGGTTTTAGTACGCTGTCCACGTAGAGGTAGACTGCGACGATGACGAAGACCACGGTAACAACCAAGATCCATTAGGCGCTTGATGTTCATGGAAACTTCACGACGTAGATCACCTTCTACAGTGTACTTAGCTACACCATCACGCAGTTGATCGATCTGCTCTTCAGTTAGTTCACTGATCTTAACATTTTCAGCAATACCCACATCAGCCAGAATAGCTTTTGAACGAGTTTTACCGATGCCATAAATCGCAGTCAGTGCGATTACAGCATGCTTTTGATCAGGAATGTTAATGCCTGCAATACGGGCCACTATTCACTCCTAGTACTTATCAAGAATAACCGCTGCAAAGCCCGTTTAGGATACGCAGCGGTGTCACAATTCTTTTGCACACACAAAAGATGGTTGGCTAATTTAGCCAACCTACCTTCAATTTGCAAGAAATATTTCTGCTGGTTAGCCTTGGCGTTGCTTATGCTTTGGCTCACTGCAAATTACACGCACAACACCGTTGCGCTTGATAACTTTACAGTTACGGCAGATTTTCTTAACGGAAGCACGAACTTTCATTGCTAAACTCCGTAAATGGATAACCAAGCTTATCGGCCGTAGCCTTTAAGATTAGCCTTTTTCAAAACCGACTCATACTGTTGAGACATCAGGTGTGTCTGAACTTGAGCCATGAAGTCCATAATAACCACAACTACAATCAGTAGTGACGTACCGCCAAAGTAGAAGCGAACGTTCCAAGCAATCATCATGAACTCGGGGATCAGACAGATAAAGGTAATGTACAACGCACCAGCCAAAGTCAGGCGTGTCATCACTTTATCAATGTACTTCGCAGTCTGCTCGCCCGGACGAATACCAGGTATGAACGCACCGGATTTCTTCAGGTTATCTGCTGTTTCACGCGGGTTAAACACCAACGCGGTATAGAAGAAACAGAAGAAGATAATCGCAGCGGCATACAGCATAACGTACAGTGGCTGACCAGGACTAAGTGCCAGAGACACGTCAGTCAGGAAACCAAAAGTACCTTCTCCGTTTCCACCGAACCACTGAGCCAGTGTGCCAGGGAAAAGAATGATACTGGATGCAAAAATTGCTGGAATCACACCTGCCATATTAATCTTCAATGGCAGATGAGTGCTCTGGCCTGCATAGACACGACGGCCTTGCTGGCGTTTGGCGTAGTTAACGACGATACGACGCTGACCACGTTCCATGAACACTACAAAATAGATTACAGCAAAAGAAATTACTGCAATTAACAGTAGAAGAAGTACGTGCAATTCACCTTGACGCGCTTGCTCTACGGTCTGTCCAATAGCTGGTGGCAATCCTGCAACGATACCTGTGAATATAATCAAAGATATACCGTTACCAATGCCACGTTCTGTAATCTGTTCACCTAACCACATTAAGAACATGGTACCGGTGACCAAACTTACGACCGCAACAAAGTAGAAACCAAGGCCTGGGTTATGTACCAGGCCAGGGATCATACTTGGTAACCCCGTCGCAATACCAATTGCTTGGAAGGTTGCCAACACAAGCGTGCCATAGCGAGTATACTGGCTGATCTTACGGCGACCAGACTCACCTTCTTTCTTCAACTCGGCTAAAGCCGGATGAACAACCGTTAGCAACTGAACAATAATCGAGGCCGAAATATACGGCATAATGCCCAGTGCTAAAATGGATGCACGCTCAAGTGCACCACCAGAGAACATGTTAAACAGCTCAATGATGGTACCCTTTTGCTGTTCGAACAGATCGGCTAGTACAGCAGCGTCAATACCAGGAATAGGCACAAAAGAGCCAGCTCGGAAAATTAAGATAGCCCCTATTACAAATAGCAGACGAGTCTTAAGCTCTGCTAGGCCACCTTTTGCGCTACTAAAATCTTGTCCTGGTTGTTTAGCCATCTGTACCTCATCCTCGAGTTAATTATTCCTCGATTTTACCGCCTGCAGCTTCGATCGCAGCTTTAGCGCCTTTAGTTACGCGTAAGCCTTTCACTGTGACAGCGCGGTTGATCTCACCAGACAGAACAACTTTTACAGTTTCCATGTTCTTAGTGATCACGTTTGCAGCTTTCAGTGTTTCCAGACTTACTACGTCACCTTCAACTTTCGCCAGTTCTGACAGACGAACTTCAGCTGTTACCAAGCTCTTGCGAGAAGTAAAACCGAATTTTGGTAGACGCTGTTTCAAAGGCATTTGACCGCCTTCGAAACCTGGGCGAACAGAACCACCAGAACGTGATTTCTGACCTTTGTGACCACGGCCACAAGTTTTACCCAGGCCTGAACCGATACCACGGCCTACGCGCTTCGCAGAAGGCTTAGAACCCGCAGCCGGAGATAGAGTATTCAAACGCATTCTGATTACTCCTCTACTTTAACCATGTAATGAACCTGGTTGATCATGCCGCGTACGCAAGCAGTATCTTCCAGCTCAACAGTGTGGTTGATGCGACGTAGGCCCAAGCCACGCAGTGTAGCTTTATGCTTCGGCAAACGACCGATAGAGCTACGAGTCTGAGTTACTTTGATAGTTTTAGCCATGTCGATTACTCCAGAATTTCTTTAACAGAAAGACCACGCTTAGCAGCGATCATTTCTGGAGAGTTCATACCACTCAAACCATCAATAGTCGCGCGAACGATATTGATTGGGTTTGTAGAACCGTATGCTTTAGCCAGTACGTTATGCACGCCAGCGACTTCCAGCACTGCACGCATTGCACCACCGGCGATGATACCAGTACCTTCTGATGCAGGTTGCATGTACACCTTAGAACCGGTGTGGCGACCTTTAACAGCGTGGTGCAGAGTACCTTCGTTCAGGGCAACTGTAACCATGTTACGACGTGCTTTTTCCATTGCTTTCTGGATTGCAGCAGGCACTTCACGTGCTTTGCCGTAACCGAAACCAACGCGACCATTACCATCACCAACAACAGTCAGCGCGGTAAAGCTGAAAATACGACCACCTTTAACCGTCTTAGATACACGGTTAACAGCGATCAGCTTTTCATGCAGATCTGATTGAGTTTTTTCGTTAGCCATCTTCCGCCTACCTTAGAATTTCAGACCAGCTTCACGGGCAGCTTCTGCCAGTGCAGCCACGCGGCCGTGGTATTGGAAACCGGAACGATCGAATGCAACGTTAGAGATGCCTTTTTCAATCGCGCGCTCAGCGATGATTTTACCCACAACTGCAGCAGCGTCTTTGTTACCGGTGCTCTTCACTTGCTCACGGATCGCTTTTTCTACGGTAGAAGCGGCAGCGATAACCTCGGAGCCATTTGGTGCGATTACCTGAGCGTACACATGGCGTGGAGTACGGTGTACTACCAAGCGAGTTGCACCCAGTTCAGCAATCTTACGACGTGCTCTGGTCGCACGACGGATACGAGATGCTTTCTTATCCATAGTGTTACCTTACTTCTTCTTAGCTTCTTTAATACGCACGACTTCGTCGGCGTAACGAACACCTTTACCTTTGTAAGGCTCAGGGCTACGGTAAGCGCGAATGTCTGCAGCGACTTGGCCAATCAACTGCTTATCAGTACCAGTCAGTACGATTTCAGTTTGAGTTGGACACTCAGCTTTAATACCTGCAGGCAGTTCATGCTCAACTGGGTGTGAGAAGCCCAGAGTCAGGCCAACAGCGTTGCCTTTAATGGCAGCACGATAACCTACACCCTTAAGGATCAGCTTCTTAGTAAAGCCTTCAGTAACACCAACAACCATGTTGTTAACCAGTGCACGAGCTGTACCAGCCTGTGCCCAAGCATCGTTGAAGCCGTCGCGAGGACCGAACTTAATGGTGTTTTCTTCCTGGGTTAGTACAACTGCTTCGTTGATTACACGAACCAGTTCACCCTTACCACCTTTTACAGTGATTTCCTGACCGTTGAGTTTAACTTCTACGCCGGCAGGAACAACTACAGGTGCTTTTGCAACACGTGACATTTTCCTACTCCTATTAAGCTACGTAGCAGATAATCTCACCACCAAGACCTGCTTTACGAGCAGCACGGTCAGTCATCAGACCCTTGGAAGTGGACACAACGGCAATACCCAGGCCACCCATCACAGTCGGCAGCGCATCTTTTTTCTTGTAGATACGCAGGCCAGGACGTGAAACGCGCTGGATTTGCTCAATTACAGCTTTAGTCTCGAAGTACTTCAGAGTAACTTCGAGTTCAGGCTTAACTTCGCCGGAAACGGCGTAGTCAGCCACAAAACCTTCTTCTTTCAGCAAAGCTGCAATGGCAACTTTCAACTTAGAAGATGGCATTTTAACAGCAACTTTCTTCGCTGCCTGACCGTTACGAATGCGGGTCAGCATATCCGAAATCGGATCTTGCATGCTCATAAGTCAATACTCCGTGATTCTTAATTGGTAATAAATTACCAGCTAGCCTTACGCAGACCCGGAATCTCGCCTTTCATGCAAGCTTCACGAACCTTGATACGGGACAGACCAAACTTACGCAGGTACCCGTGTGGGCGTCCAGTCTGGTTACAGCGATTACGCTGACGAGATGGACTTGAATCACGTGGTAGAGACTGAAGCTTGAGCACTGCATCCCAGCGTTCTTCTTCAGACGCATTCACGTCGCTAATTAGAGCTTTAAGCGCGGCACGCTTTTCAGCGTACTTTGCTACCAGCTTGGCACGTTTTACTTCACGTGCCTTCATAGATTCTTTAGCCATTAGTAACCCTTACTTTTTACTTACGGAATGGGAAGTTAAAAGCAGACAGCAGAGCACGAGCTTCTTCGTCAGAGTTCGCAGTAGTTGTGATTGTGATGTCTAAACCACGTACACGATCTACTTTATCGAAATCGATCTCTGGGAAGATAATCTGCTCACGAACGCCCATGCTATAGTTACCACGACCGTCAAATGATTTCGGGTTCAAACCACGGAAATCACGGATACGCGGTACAGCAATAGAGATCAGACGTTCGAAAAAGTCCCACATACGTTCGCCACGCAGGGTTACTTTACAGCCGATCGGGTAGCCCTCACGGATCTTAAAGCCAGCAACAGACTTACGAGCTTTGGTAACCAGCGGCTTTTGACCTGTAATTGCGGCCATATCAGCAGCTGCGTTTTCCAACAGCTTCTTGTCGTTCAAGGCTTCACCGACACCCATGTTCAGGGTGATCTTTTCGATCCTTGGGACTTGCATGATGCTCTTGTACTCGAACTTGTCAGCAAGTTCTTTTACAACAGACTCTTTGTAGTAATCATGCAGTTTCGCCATAGTACTACTCCAAAATTACTTGATAGTTTCGCCATTAGATTTGAAGAAACGCACTTTTTTGCCGTCTTCAAATCGGAAGCCTACACGGTCAGCTTTACCAGTTGCCGCGTTGAAGATTGCAACGTTAGAAGCATCAAGAGCTGCTTCTTGTTCAACGATGCCACCCTGGATACCCATAGCCGGTACAGGCTTTTGGTGTTTTTTAACCAGGTTGATACCTTCAACAACGATTTTACCAGTTGCCAGGACCTTAGATACTTTACCTTTCTTACCTTTATCTTTACCAGTAAGAACGATAACTTCGTCGTTACGACGGATTTTAGCTGCCATTTTCGTCACTCCTTACAGTACTTCTGGCGCTAGTGAAACAATTTTCATGAATTTCGCAGAGCGAAGTTCACGAGTCACTGGGCCAAAGATACGAGTACCGATTGGTTGCTCTGTATTGTTGTTCAGCAATACGCAAGCATTACGGTCGAAGCGAATGACAGAGCCGTCTGGACGACGAACGCCTTTACGGGTGCGCACAACCACCGCTTTCAGTACATCACCTTTTTTCACTTTACCGCGAGGAATTGCTTCCTTGACAGTAACTTTGATGATGTCACCGATATGTGCATAGCGACGGTGAGAACCACCCAGAACCTTAATACACATTACGCTACGAGCGCCGGAGTTATCGGCTGCATCTAGCATACTTTGCATTTGGATCATGTTAGTGCTCCGCTTATCAAAAACATCTAGACCCATCTCGGGTCGAATTCGCCTTTATTACAAGGGCGGCGAATAATAACACCATTTTTTGAGAATGGGTAGATAAAAAATAAACGGCCCCATTTTTTCAGGGGCCGCTCAGTTATGTAGTTGCTAAAGCTCGCTTAAACGCGCGCTTTCTCAACAACGCGTACCAAAGTCCAAGATTTTTTCTTAGACAGTGGACGACACTCACTGATCTCAACTGTGTCGCCAATGCCACACTCGTTGTTCTCATCGTGAGCGTGCAGTTTAGTCGTACGTTTGATGAACTTACCATAGATTGGGTGCTTCACGAAACGCTCGATAGCAACCACGATAGACTTGTCCATCTTGTCGCTAACAACACGACCCTGCTGAGTACGAATTTTCTCGCTCATTATGCGCCAGCCTTCTCATTCAGAACGGTTTTAACACGTGCGATATCGCGACGTACTGCTTTCAGAGTGTGAGTCTGTTGCAGTTGGCCAGTCGCAGCCTGCATACGCAGGTTGAACTGCTCACGCAGCAGGTTCACAAGCTCAGCATTCAGTTCTTCAACGCTTTTTGCGCGCAGATCTTGTGCATTCATCACATCACCGCCTTAGTTACGAAAGTGGTTTTTACAGGAAGCTTACGCGCGGCCAGTTTAAAGGCTTCGCGAGCAAGATCTTCTGAAACACCATCCATTTCATAAAGAACTTTACCTGGTTGGATTTGGGCTACCCAGTACTCAACGTTACCTTTACCCTTACCCTGACGAACTTCCAACGGCTTGCTTGTAATAGGCTTGTCCGGGAAGATACGAATCCAGATTTGGCCCTGACGTTTGATATGACGAGTCATAGCACGACGAGCAGCCTCGATCTGACGAGCAGTAATACGGCCACGGCCAACTGCTTTCAGACCGAAAGTACCGAAGCTTACATCAGTACCGTTCGCCAGACCGCGGTTACGACCCTTATGAGTCTTGCGGAATTTAGTGCGTTTAGGTTGCAGCATCAATAAACTCCTTATTTACGGCCTTTGCGTTGCTTCTTAGGCTTGTTATCAGCCTTAGGCTCTTCAACTGGCATACCACCCAGAACTTCGCCTTTGAAGATCCAAGTTTTGATACCAATTACACCGTATTGGGTGTGAGCGGAAGAAGTCGCATAATCAATGTCAGCACGCAGAGTGTGCAAAGGCACACGGCCTTCACGGTACCACTCGGTACGTGCAATTTCAGCGCCGCCCAGACGGCCACTTACTTCAACTTTGATGCCTTTAGCGCCCAGACGCATAGCATTCTGTACCGCACGCTTCATAGCGCGACGGAACATAACACGGCGCTCAAGCTGAGAAGCGATGCTGTCACCAACAAGCTGTGCATCCAGCTCTGGCTTACGTACTTCGGCGATGTTGATCTGAGCTGGAACACCAGCGATCTTAGCAACGCGAGCGCGCAGTTTCTCAACATCTTCGCCTTTCTTACCGATAACAACGCCTGGACGAGCAGTGTGAATGGTTACACGAATGCTCTTAGCAGGACGCTCGATAACGATACGAGACAGAGACGCTTTTGCTAATTCCTTAGTCAGGAATTGACGTACCTTGAAGTCGCCGTCTAGGTTGTCAGCGAATTCGTTGCTGTTAGCATACCAAGTGGTATTCCAAGGCTTCACGATGCCAAGACGAATACCATTAGGATGTACTTTTTGACCCATTGCTTTGTCTCCTACTCTCTTAGCGATCCGCTACAACAACAGTGATGTGGCTAGAACGCTTCAAGATGCGATCGGCACGGCCTTTAGCACGAGGCATAATACGCTTCATGGTTGGGCCTTCATCAACGAAGATTTTCGCAACATTCAAGTCATCGATGTCTGCGCCTTCGTTGTGCTCAGCATTAGCGATAGCGGATTCCAGAACCTTCTTAACCAGGTCAGCAGCTTTTTTGTTGCTGAAAGTCAGAATTTCCAGAGCTTGTGCAACCGTTTTACCGCGCACTTGATCCGCAACCAAACGAGCTTTCTGCGGTGAGATGCGAGCAAAGCGATGTTTAGCGATAGCTTCCATTACCTATACTCCTCTTAGCGCTTCTTAGCTTTCTTATCTGCAGCGTGGCCGCGATAAGTACGTGTTGGTGCAAATTCGCCCAGCTTGTGACCGATCATTTCTTCAGAAACGAAAACGGGTACGTGCTGACGACCATTATGGACAGCGATGGTCAAACCGATCATCTGAGGGATGATCATTGAGCGACGGGACCAAGTCTTAACAGGCTTCTTGTCACCGCTTTCCACCGCTTTCTCTACCTTCTTCAGCAAGTGCAGGTCAATAAAAGGACCTTTCTTGAGAGAACGTGGCATGGCTTATCCTCTGATATAAATTACTTATTACGACGACGTACGATGTACTTGTCGGTACGTTTGTTCTTACGAGTTTTGTAACCCTTAGTCGGTACGCCCCATGGTGTCACTGGGTGACGACCACCAGAAGTACGACCTTCACCACCACCGTGTGGGTGGTCGATTGGGTTCATTACAACACCACGTACGGTTGGACGAACACCACGCCAACGTGAAGCACCGGCTTTACCCAGTTCACGCAGCATATGCTCACCGTTACCAACCTCACCCAGAGTCGCACGACCTTCGGCAAGAACTTTACGCATTTCGCCAGAACGCAGACGAATAGTTACGTATGCGCCAGCACGAGCTACGATTTGTGCGTAAGTACCAGCTGAACGAGCCAGCTGAGCACCTTTACCAGGCTTCAGTTCAACACAGTGTACAGTTGAACCTACTGGGATGTTGCGCATTGGCAGGGTGTTACCTACTTTGATCGCAGCATCTGAACCAGACTGGATAGTATCACCAGCTTGGATGCCTTTTGGTGCAATGATGTAACGACGCTCACCATCTGCGTAAAGAACCAGAGCGATGTTTGCGCTACGGTTTGGATCGTATTCCAGACGCTCAACTTTCGCTGGGATACCATCTTTATTACGCTTAAAGTCAATCAGACGGTAATGTTGTTTGTTACCACCACCGATGTGACGAACAGTAATACGACCGTTATTGTTACGACCACCAGTCTTAGAGTTTTTCTCTAGAAGTGGTGCATACGGCTTACCCTTATGCAGGTCAGAGTTAACCACTTTAACAACGTGGCGACGACCTGGGGAAGTCGGCTTACATTTTACAATAGCCATTCTTCTTTGCTCCTAGCCTTACTCTGCACTACCAGCGAAGTCGATGTCTTGACCTTCTTTCAGGATCACGTACGCTTTCTTCCAGTCACTACGACGGCCTTGGCGCATACCTTGACGCTTAGTTTTACCTTTAGCAATCAGAGTATTTACAGACTTAACTTCAACCTCGAACAGTTTTTCAACTGCCGCTTTGATCTCACGCTTCGTTGCGGTCATCGCTACTTTGAAAACGATAGTGTTACCGTTCTCAGCAGCCATGGTCGCTTTTTCAGAGATGTGCGGAGCACGCAGAACTTTTAGGATACGCTCTTCGGTGATCATGCCAGCATCTCCTCAACTTGCTTAACTGCCGCAGCAGTCATCACTACTTTGTCGAATGCGATCAAGCTAACTGGGTCGATTGCAGCGGCATCGCGAACGTCAACCTTGTACAGGTTGCGTGCTGCCAGGAACAGATTCTCATCCAGTTCACCGGTCACGATCAGAACATCGTTCAGTTCCAGTTCTTTCAGCTTTGCAGCCAACTCTTTAGTTTTTGGTGCTTCTACTGAGAAGTTATCAACAACGATCAGACGCTCTTGACGAACCAGCTCAGACAGGATGCACTTCATCGCACCGCGGTACATTTTCTTGTTAACTTTCTGGCTGTGGTCCTGTGGACGAGCTGCGAAAGTTACACCACCTGTACGCCACAATGGGCTACGGATGGTACCCGCACGGGCACGACCAGTACCCTTTTGACGCCATGGCTTAGCACCGCCACCAGATACGTCAGAACGGGTCTTTTGTGCACGAGTACCTTGACGGGCACCTGCTGCATACGCAACAACTACTTGGTGCACCAGCGCTTCGTTAAACTCACGCCCAAAAGTAGTTTCGGAGACAGCTAGCGCATCAGCGCCTTTGACTACCAATTCCATTACTAACTCCTCGACGTTACGCTTTAACAGCTGGTTTTACGATCACGTTGCCGCCAGTTGCGCCTGGTACTGCACCTTTGATCAGAAGCAGGTTGCGCTCAGCGTCAACACGTACGATCTCTAGGTTTTGAGTCGTTACACGCTCAGCACCCATGTGACCAGCCATTTTCTTGCCTTTAAATACGCGACCTGGAGTCTGACATTGACCGATAGAACCAGGAGCACGGTGAGACAAGGAGTTACCGTGGCTCATATCTTGAGTACGGAAGTTCCAACGCTTAACAGCGCCCTGGAAACCTTTACCCTTTGAAGTGCCAGTAACGTCTACTTTCTTAATTTCGTTGAACAGTTCTACGTTCAGCTCAGCGCCTACTGCGAACTCTTCACCATTGTCCAGGCGGAATTCCCACAAACCGCGGCCAGCTTCAACACCTGCTTTCGCAAAGTGACCAGCTTCAGCTTTGTTTACGCGGCTTGCTTTCTTAGCACCAGCGGTAACCTGGATAGCGTTATAACCATCAGTGTCTACAGATTTAACCTGAGTAACACGGTTATTTTCTACTTCAACCACAGTAACTGGGATAGAAGCGCCATCTTCGGTAAAGATGCGGGTCATGCCCACTTTACGACCGATTAGACCAATCATTCTCTTATCTCCCCTTAACCTAGGCTGATCTGTACATCAACGCCAGCAGCTAGATCCAGACGCATCAGAGCATCAACAGTTTTGTCTGTTGGCTCAACGATGTCGATAAGGCGCTTGTGGGTACGGATTTCGTACTGATCACGGGCGTCCTTATTCACGTGTGGAGAAATAAGAACAGTGAAACGCTCTTTACGAGTAGGCAGTGGGATTGGACCACGAACCTGCGCGCCAGTACGCTTAGCTGTTTCAACGATCTCCGCAGTAGACTGATCGATCAAACGGTGATCGAAAGCCTTCAGGCGGATACGAATACGTTGGTTCTGCATGAGACAGAGCTCCAATTCAAAAAAATTTACACAAACAATATCGCCACTCAAACTCGTTAAGACGAGAGAATGCCGATTGATTTATGTGAACGTAGCACCCCTTTTGGGCGCATTGTCAGCCAATTTAATGACTGCGAACATAAGTCAGAGTATACATTACCGAATCAGAGAACTGATTCCTTCCTCAACGCTTATTGGTTCACAACCGTCTTCTCGAGACAGTGCCGGGCATTATACCGATCACAAAATGAAAGGCAAGGGATGATGGGAAATTAAGCAGCAAAATGAAAAAAGCCTTCATCTATTACGTCTTGTGATAAATGAAGGCCATAACAGCTTAGTGAATTGGGCTGTATTAGTTCTGACCAGAGCTGACTACTCATCGTCTACAATCTGGGCCTGATTATAGTTGTTGATACCCATGCGCTCGATCAAACCGAGCTGAGTTTCCAGCCAGTCGACATGCTCTTCTTCGTCTTCCAGAATGTCCTGGAATAGATCCCGGGAGACATAATCCCGTACCTCTTCAGCGTACTGAATTGCGTCCCGTAAATCCGGAATGGCATCCATTTCCAGAGAGAGGTCACACTCGAGCATTTCTTTGGTATCTTCGCCAATACGCAGCTTACCCAAGTCCTGGAGATTCGGAATTCCCTCCAGAAACAGGATCCGTTCAATCAAATGATCGGCATGATTCATTTCATCGATAGATTCGTGGTATTCCTTGTCGGCAAGATGTTTGAGGCCCCAATCCTTGTACATACGGGCATGGAGGAAATACTGGTTGATTGCCACCAGTTCATTGCCCAGGATTTTATTGAGATGTTGAATAATTTTCGGATCGGCTTTCATTAGCTAACACTCCTCTCTCGGTCCCTTTAAGCTTAGAACCGATCTGAAGAGTGTCAAAAAAGAGACGCTGTTAAACCCAAGATTAGCTCGCTTTTTTGAGCGTAACCTCAGTAATGTCAATCACTGTAATATCCTGAGCAGTATCCCGCTCCAGAACCACATGTTGAATGATCCCTTTTGCCTGGCGAATACACTTACCGCATTGAGAACCGAGAGGGGTGATCGCTTTGATCCCACGGATATCTGATACACCTTCCTCTTCTACCAATTTCACAATCTTTTTGTCAGAAATTCCGTGACACAGGCAAACGTACATAACAACTCTCTACTACTAATCTGACTCAAATATAAACGAGAACAGTTAGCATTACTACTTCTGTTCCGTCTCTTTGCTAGATGAATTAGTTATCAATAATGAGCAAAATAGCGCCTACAGAATATGTAGAAAAGATAAGCGGTTAGCAGCGGGGGTTTGGCCGGAGCAATCAGAGCCAGGGGATAAAAGAGCTGTAGCAGAGTCTTAAAAATACAAAAAGGGAGCCTGAGCTCCCTTTTTTCGTGTTGATTAAACCTTTGCTAATTAAGCAATGATCTTAGCAACAACACCAGCACCAACGGTACGGCCACCTTCACGGATTGCGAAGCGCAGACCTTCGTCCATTGCGATAGGTGCGATCAGAGTAA
>NZ_KE384326.1:43188-49607 GCF_000425165.1 Photobacterium halotolerans DSM 18316 | reverse complement strand
CTTCGTGAGTCACTTCAATGGCGCGGTAAGTCAGTTTCAGGACTTCTTCAACCACACGGTCAGAGGTCGATGCATCCTGGCAGTGCGCCATACGGGTTTGCATATCAACCAGCAGTGCATCAATCAGTTTGATGGTGTAGTAATGCTCTTGCTTGCCTTGCGTCGACGTGCGGTAGAAGTTGATGTAAGCTTCTGGCAGCTTCTCACCGCTGACCAATGCGTTGAACAGCAATGGCGAAGTACGGTCTTGCTGCTTGGTCACGATAATTGGACGGTGAACACGCTGACCTGTAGGCTGGCCGCTTTGTGGGTCACGAGGCACCGTCAGAACATGGTCCAGTTCCTGAACCAGGAATTCGTCAACGTGCGCTTCCTGCCAGGTGTTACCGACAGAATCGGCCGTGTAAGCATCTTTCGTAATGTGGCCCTGAGTTTCACCGTGGATAGACATATAAGCTGGAGTTGGCATAATCACTTTCCCTTAAATTTTAGTCATTTCAATAAGTAGAACATCACGCTGCTCTTTGCGATGACTAATACACAGCAACCACCGTGCCAACATTTAATTTCATTTAAAAACAAACAGTTAAGATATTTCTCTGATTTTCAGTCCATTTTATCTGCTAACTTTTTGGAAAATTTTCTAATTTTTTGTTTTTTGAACCGAAATTTTCAGCATGAGTTTCAGAGACTCATTTCTCTTTTAATTGTCATTCCTCTTTTTATATAGATGTCAATTTAACCAGTCAGCTCTCACTTATTTAGCGAATTCTTAAACCTCTGCCACATTTTTCGACATCCGTTAAATTGCCAGCCTTTACTGTGGTTTTGCCTATTAAAAAGCTCATAGTGAAACCTCTTAATGCAATACACCTATGCTAATTGTCACCAAGTATTAAAATAGTCACTAATACAGCGACTTACTGACCTCACTTCCGCCATCGGCCTTTTTAAAATCTGATTATAATCCGGGCTTTACATGATTCGAATTTGATGGGCCTATGATTAACGTAAATTTAGCTTCTCTGATTCAACGCCTGCATCCCATTGCGAAAGTCGCACTGGAAGATGCAGCCGCACTCGCTGTTTCTGAACGTTCAACGGAAGTATCGATTGAGCATTACCTGCTCAGTCTGCTTGAACGCCCAAATAGTGATTTCGACTTAATTCTGGCAAGTTTTGACTGCTCCGAAAATTTAATTCGCCAGTCCCTGAATGCTTCACTGCAGCGCAGTGATAAATCAGCCGGTGGTAAACCTGTTTTTTCCGCCCTGTTGATTGAATGGCTGCAGGAAACCTGGCTGATGTCATCCATCGACTTAGGGCAGCAACAAATCCGAACCGGGGCATTGCTGCTGACACTGGTTAAAAACCCGGTGCGTTACGGCCAGCATGACATTCAGAGCTTGTTTGAACCGATCAACAGCGAAACCCTGAAACGAAACTTTGATCAGTTCACCGCTGATTCCATTGAAGCGCAGGTTGCCAATACAGAGAGCAGCGATCCGCGTCAGGAAGGCACAGCATTAAGTAAGTTCACCATCGATTTCACCGGTAAAGCCCGTGAAGGTAAAATCGATCCGGTATTCTGTCGCGATCGCGAAATTCGCCAGATCATCGATATTCTCGCCCGTCGCCGTAAGAATAATCCCATTGCTGTCGGTGAACCGGGTGTCGGTAAAACCGCCGTGGTAGAAGGCCTGGCGCTAAAGATTGTCGAAGGCGATGTGCCGGATATTCTGAAAGGTGTCGAACTATTCGGCCTGGATATGGGTCTGTTGCAAGCCGGTGCCAGTGTAAAAGGTGAGTTCGAAAAACGCCTGAATGGCGTCCTTGATGAAGTGAAGAACTCGCCGACACCTATTATTCTCTTCATTGATGAAGCCCATACGCTGGTTGGCGGCGGTAATCAGGCCGGTGGCAGTGACGCGGCTAACCTGCTCAAACCTGCGCTGGCGCGGGGTGAAGTCAAAACCATCGCGGCGACCACCTGGTCGGAATACAAAAAATACTTTGAAAAAGATCCGGCGCTGGCCCGCCGCTTCCAATTGGTGAAATTAGACGAGCCTTCACCGAAAGAGGCTGCGCTGATCATTCGCGGCCTGCGTCCGGCTTATGAAAAAGCCCACAATATTTATGTTCGGGATGATGCCATCGCCTGTGCGGCAGAGCTGTCTTCTCGCTATATTTCAGGCCGTCAGTTGCCGGATAAAGCCATTGATGTGCTGGATACTGCTTGTGCCCGCGTCAATATCAGTCTGCGAGCGACACCTGCTCCGGTTGAAAGCCTGCAACAGCAGATTGCCTCGCTCAATCGGGAACTGGAAGGTCTGAAGCGTGACGAACTGCAACAAACCGGCGATAAGAAAAATGCTTCCCTTATCCCGCAGATTGAAAAACAGATCACCGATTTGAGCCATGAACTGACGGCACTGACCGCCCAGTGGCATCAGGAAAAGTCTCTGATTGATGAAATGATCAGCCTGCGCCAGAAGCTGCACATAGCCACAGGTGAAGCCACGGAGACAGCCTCTGCTGAAGACGAAGCAGATAGCCATGCAGCAAATAGCAACGCAGCAGATATGGATGAAGCCTCGATTCGTGATGCCATCCTGCGCTGCCAGCAGGCACTTAACGAGTGCCGTTCAGAAGAGGCATTGGTGCATTTTGAAGTTGGCCCCGAAGAGATCAGCCAGGTTATCGCAGACTGGACCAGTGTACCTGTCGGTAAAGTATTAAAAGACGAGTCTTCGTCGGTGATGCAGTTGGATACTTCGCTAGGAAGCGTGATCAAGGGTCAGCCGTTTGCGATCAACTCCCTCAGTGAAGGTATTCGCGCCGCCAAAGCCGGGTTGATGAACCCGGACGCCCCTATGGGTGTCTTCCTGCTGGTGGGCCCGAGTGGTGTGGGTAAAACGGAAACAGCCCGCGTCATTGCGGATCAGCTGTTCGGTGGCGACCGCTTTATGACCACCATCAATATGTCGGAGTTCCAGGAGAAACACACAGTGTCGCGCCTGATTGGTTCACCGCCGGGTTATGTGGGCTACGGTGAAGGTGGCATGCTGACTGAAGCTGTCCGTCAGCGCCCGTATTCTGTGGTGCTGCTGGATGAAGTGGAAAAAGCCGATCCGGAAGTCATGAACCTGTTTTATCAGGTCTTCGACAAGGGCACACTGAACGACGGCGAAGGCCGGGCAATTGATTTCAAAAATACCCTGATCCTGATGACCAGTAACCTGGCGACGCAAGAAATCGAAGCACTGACTCAGCAAAGCGATGACATCACCGCGCCGCAGATTGCTGATGCGATCCGTCCGACGCTGAACCGCTATTTCAAACCGGCTCTGCTGGCCCGAATGAACGTGATTCCTTATCTGCCACTGGCCGATGACGCGATGACCGACATTATTCAGCACAAGCTTGGCAAACTTGGCGCCCGCCTGAAAGCAAACCACGATCTGACGCTGGCCTTTGAGCAGGATCTGGTTGACTTTGTGCTGGGTCATTGCCGGCTGAGCGAAACCGGTGCACGTAATATCGATGCCGTGATCAACCGTCAGCTTCTGCCTCAGCTATCCAATGAATTACTGGGGCATCAGGGTGAAGAAAGTGTCCACACCACACTGACAGTTTCTGTTGATGAACAAGGATCGATCGAGTATGCCTTCAGTTAATTCTGGAGAACTCAATAACCTGTTACTGGCAATCAGTCAGACATTGTCAGACCGAACACAGCTGGCGTCCACTATGGACGCCATTCTGGCAGCGGCACGACAACTGACTCAGGCGAAGCACGGCATCATGTACGTACTGGACCAAACCGGACAGGCATTAGTTCCCCTCAGCGTACACAAGCATGAGCAGGCCATCATGGAACACATCTGGCTGCCCATGCAGCTGGACATGCTCAAAGACAATGATCCTTTTGGTTATGCCATCACTTCTGGCGAGATCGTTCTGATCAACGATCTGTACACCTATTCCGGCTATAACTGTGACCTGATTTATCAGAACGAAGCGGCCATGGGTCTGCACAGTGCCAACCTGCTGGCCTGGCCGCTGAAAGATCACCAGAACCTCACCGTTGGATTACTGGTGTTGTTCGACTTGTGTCTGATCGATGATGAACAGTCACTGTCTGTCTTTACCAAACTGGCTGGCACCAGTATTCGTCAGGCCACCCTGCTGGACACTTACCACACCAGCCTGCGCAATTTAGAAGCCGACAATGCTGCCCTTAACCGCGAAAATCAGCAGCTGAAAGCCCGTAAGAAACCCAACTATGATGGGCCGATTGCGGAAAGCGAACCGATGCGTCAGGTATTAGAACGACTGCAACGCATTCTGACCTTACCGGTTGATGTACTGCTGCGAGGCGAAACCGGCGCTGGCAAGGAAGTGATTGCCCGCTATATTCACGATAATTCCAATCGCTCAGATAAACCCTTCATCGCCCAGAACTGTGCGGCTATCCCGGAGCAATTGCTCGAGTCGGAGCTGTTTGGCCATAAAAAAGGCGCTTTTACCGGCGCTGATAAAGACAAAATCGGACTGTTTGAAGCTGCCGATGGCGGCACGCTTTTTCTTGATGAAATCGGTGATATGCCACTGCTGCTCCAGGCCAAGTTACTGCGTGTATTACAAGAGCGTAAATTCCGCGCCATTGGCAGCAGTGAAGAGCGCAGTATTGATGTTCGTGTGGTTGCGGCAACGCACTGTAATCTGATGGATAAAATCCAGAAAGCCGAGTTTCGCGCCGACCTGTTTTACCGTCTGAATGTCTTCCCGATTAATCTGCCGCCACTGCGTGAACGTCAGGATGACATTCTGCCACTGGCAGAGCACTTTATTACGCATACCAGCCAGAAAATGCAACTGGATAGCGAACCGGTGCTGAGCAAAAAAGCCCGCAAGCAACTGCTGGAGTACGGTTTTCCGGGTAATGTCAGGGAGTTGCGAAATGTCATAGAACGGGCGGTTCTGCTGTCGGATTTTGAAACGGTAGACACGCTGGAACTGGGCGAAGTGGATACCTTTATTCCCGCAGATATCCCCGAAGAAACGATATTTGAGGTTGAATTGCCCGAAATTGACACCGGCTCATTAAAAGATTCGGTCAATCAGTACGAACGGGATGTGATTATAAAAACCCTGGAGCATTTTAACTGGCAGACCCGAAAAGCCGCTGAATCACTGGCTGTTCCTGTAAGTACCCTCAATCATAAAATCAAGAAGTATGAGATCACGCCGTAATTATTATCGCCATTAAACCAAACCCTCAAAAAAACAGCCACCTTAGCTTCAGCAAAGATGGCTGTTTCAACATCAAACCATTCATTGTTTGATGATTAATTGACGGTTAACATTGCCGTTACTGACTGTCCCATATTTCCGTATTGATCCTGATCTCCGGCTTCTACACCAATCACAATCTCACCAAAATCTAATTCCGTTGTGTCGAGCTCAAAAGTAAATGCCGTCCTGTCAGCATTGATCTCAACAGCCGACCAGAAGCTGACAGATTCGGTATTCGCTGGCGTTAACACGGGCTCTGTCAATACCGACCGATTGAAAACAATGGTGACCTGAATAATCTCTCCTTTAATGACCTGAGTATTCCCATCCTGAAAAGAGATATTCGTCGTTAATGGGGATCCAATAACAGTCAAACTGAGATTTGCTTCACTTCCCGCCATATAATCATCAGCCGAGGTGTAACTCCCCTCTGCTACCTGAATCGAGATGTCAGTATCAACACCTGCCGGAGCGGTATAACGCACCTGCCAGTGGGTAGCAGAGAGCTGTTCAAACTCGCCGAACACCCCGGCTTCATCACCCATTGCTGCCGTTGCCGCAAGATCGTCCAGAGAAAAGCCATCAACAGCTTCCGAAAATTGGAGATCTAACCAGATCGCTTTTCCACCGCCAATATCAGATCCATCAGGGTCGCGAACACTCATGCTCATTGTCGGTACAGTCCACGGCTCAACAACAATACTTTCTGTGGAAGAAATTTTTTCATTTCCAGCAAGATCAGCCGCCTTAATTATTAAGTTGTAGTTACCTGGAGCTACATTAAAGTCAAAGCTATAGGTATCACTGTGATCAGGCGGCGCACTAAAATTAAACGCTGCAATTTGCTCAACGCCATTATCAAGGATCGAAATAATCTTGGAACTGTCCAGATTCAAATCAACAATATCTGCTGTAGCTCGAATGAAGTATTTTCCTTCTTCTGGGGCCAGAGGCTGCTGAACTGTATGAACGTTCAGGATCTGTGGCTGCTCAAGATCGACCAGCACCGGCAGTTGCACGCTCGCGGTGCTTTCGCCGTTCAGGGTGTACTCGCTGACGGTGCGGCCCAGGCTGTCCTGTACGCGCAGGGTCAGATCATACTCGCCCTGCTCGGGCAGTTG
>NZ_KE384326.1:0-41188 GCF_000425165.1 Photobacterium halotolerans DSM 18316 | reverse complement strand
TCCGTCATCGCCGGGTTCTTGCGAAGGTTGCTCCACACCCCTTCTTCCGGCAGGGGCACCACCTCGCCGCTGACCGGACGGTTGAAGGTGAAGGTCACGGCAATCGTGCCGATGCGGCTGACTTCGTCCCCCTCCGGCAGGGAAACAGACGCGGTCAGCGGGCTGCCGATGACATCCAGACTCAGGCTGGCTGCGCTGCCGGATAACTGGGTCGCGGCAGAGACATAGCTGTCGGCCGTGACGCTCAAGGTGATACCGGTATCAACACCGACCGGCGCACGGTATACCGCCGTCCAGCGGCCGGGACTTTGCTCGGTCAGACCGCTCAGGGTACCGGCATCGCCGCCACCGCCAGTCGTCAGCACGATATCTTCGGCTGCAAAGCCCGTCACCGGCTCGCTGAATTCGAACACCAGTGTTGTGTCCTGGCCGCTGCCCAGATCGGTGACCCCGTCCTGCGTGCTGACCGTCACGGTCGGCACCTGCCACGGGTCCACCGTCACCGCAGGGACAACCAGGCTCTGGCTATGTCCGGCCGCATCCGCGGCATTGAGCGTCAGCTCGTAACTGCCTGCTTCAACCAGGAACTCGAACATATAGGTATTCGACGGGGCATCCGGACGCACAATTTTGACTGGTGCAATAGTTGAACCGCCTTGGTTCAAGCTGGCTGTCACCGTACTGTCAATCAAGTGATGGTCACTGATGTCAGCGAACACATGCACAACAAACTTGTTATCCACTGGAGGAATCGGTTGTTGCTGGGATTGCACATTGGCAATGACCGGGTTTGCCAGATCAACCAAAACAGGTTTTTGCGTCGTCGGTACAGTTTCGTCCTTTAAAGTGAAACTACTGATGTCCCGTCCAAGGTTATCGAATACCGACAGTTTCAGATCATAGCGGCCTTGCAAACTCTCGTTCAGGTTTAGACTGCCTGTTGCCGAGTCGATACCTGCAAAATTACCTTCAACAGAAATATTATCTAATCCAGGATCCAAGGCCACTAAAGTGAATACATAACGCATCACTTCTGCTCGAGTCTCAGGCACCGCGGAGGTAATGATGTTAAAAGTCTGATTTAGGTTTTCCAGTATCAGGTTCGACTGTTCTTTTTCAACACTCGGCAATTCCAAAGTCACTGTCGGTTTAGTGATATCAACAGTGAAATCTTTAGTCTGAACCTGGTCAACATTATCTGTCGCTTTAATCTCCACCCGGAAGCTTTTCTCATTGCCCAGTTTTGATGTATCAAATTCCAGTTGAGCGATAGTCTCGTCTTCCGCAAACTTGTCTACAATAAACGATGAATTACCAATATCCTTAACGGTATACTTTACAGCTTTCAAACCACTGTCTTCATCCGAGATATCAAAGTTCACCAACACCTGGTTGCTTGTGTTAGAGCTAATGCTGTAAATATCTGAGATCTTCGGTGGCTTATTATCGATACCAAGTTCCAGATAGGTTTCTGCTTCATTTCCCCAAATATCGACAATACGAGCTTTAATCTTAATCGTACTATTGGCATGATCCGGTGAAATGTTCCCTTCAAACTTGATGCATTCAAAAGCAGGGTCATCGACACAGATACTCTGACTTGGGAAATTAACTCTGTTAGTTAGGAAATCAAACGTACTATCACCTAAATCAACAAAGATATTCTCCTGTCTTGCATCTTCTCCCACAGATTTTTTCAGGAAAAAGGTCACTTCCTGACCATTGATGAAATCACCATTTTTCACCCCGGTAATTTCAATATCTGGTTTTACATTCGGCACACGAAGTTGAATATTTGCATCCGTGTCTACCACGATGTTACCAGCCCTGTCTTTTAAACCTGTGAGCTTGACGAAATGCTCTATCTGGCCTCTTCGGATCAGATCTTCGTAATTACCAGTGAAGGTATAAGTGATAGTCTGATTACCATTGCTGGGCTGAATGCTGGTTGGCTCATATTCTGTCAAACCTTTAAGTAACTTCACTGTGGCTGTACTGTCCATACCTGACAATACATCGTCCACGGTGACACGTATCGTCAACTTCTTAACCCCGTCAACTGTGTCAACATCGCCTTGCTTAAGAATAAAGGCATCTTTATTCGCAATAACAGGTGCATCAACATCCAGCATATTGAACGAGAAGATCTGATCGACTTGCGCCTCATTGCTCGCAGTTGTACGAGTAATCAGAACCGGATTTATCAGCAAATTACTGTCCACGTTGTCGAACTGACAAACAGGTGTTGCTGTATTGGTATAAACTTTATACAGACCTGATGTGTCATTATCTGGCGCTTCATCACTGTTGTAATCTTCACGCAACCAGCATTCAAGTTTATTCAATATTGCACCAGGCGCATTCTGTACACCAAATTCAGCCCTGAAACTCCGGCCAAAGATATGTGTACCAAAATCAGCAGGTTCAGTAATCGACAAACTATAACCTTCACGTTGTACCTTTAATGATCTGACCAAGCGGTTTTTCTTACGTTCTTCCGGCTTATTCGCCTTCGCACGGTTATAAACAGTCACAATCAAATTGTATTGACCATCATTTGCAATCTGAGTATTGAGCTGAGATTTCCAAAGTCTGTCATTACCTTCGACAGGACTGAATACAATGGTTTCTCCTTCAGTATTACCGTCACGGATTAAGCTGGCTTCAATATTGCTGTCGATCTGACTTTCCGGATCGAACGCATCCAGATACAGATCAACTGTTCCATTTTTGGTAATGTTTTCATTCGGGCTAATTTCAAGATCATTTGCCTGATATCTTGCCGTCAGCGAAGCTTCAGGTGCAGTTTTATCAACTTTAATTGCAAAAGGTTTTTCTTCCGTATTGCCACGAATATCTTCAGCGCGAATCTTGAGCGTGAAATCCTGCTGCATATTCGTCTCTATCTGCGTCTCATTTGTGGGTTGCTTTCCTTCATCACCGGGAGCAGGACTACTACCGGTATAAGTCCAGTAAGAAACAGCCCCAGGTGCTATCGGGTTAATTCCTACATCCCTTACAGCAACATTGAAAATAAAACCAGGTACATAAAAATCATCCGGACTGTAATTAATCAACGAAATTGTTGGTCCTTCATTATCGAACAGAGTCGATACCGCATTCGAACGGCCTTCAAAACCATGAGAGTCCGTGGCTTTCACAAAGATTTTTATTTGTTTGCCTTCATCCGTCTGAATCAGGTCGGTATTGGCTGGCTGTAAATTGATATCAATGTTGTTCAGACCTTCAGGTTTAAAAGCCTCAACCAACTGTACGTTTTTATTTGCCAACTCCTGCCAGACGCTGACATCTTCCACACCTGAGTCATCGGTAATGCTGGCAATACTAACTTTAAAACGGGTGCCCATGATGTTACCCGACAATTCTGGTGCAGTGCCGTCAGCTAAAGTGGGTGTTGTAATGCTCGGCCCCATTTTATCAACCTTAAACTCAAACTTGCCTTCCCCTTTATTAGGCTGGAAAGCTGTATCTGAGGCCGAAATATATAAAGTATAGGTTTTACCATGGATCAAGTTGTCGGCCACAAGCTGAACCTTAGTATTCCCTTTATCCCCAAGGGTATATGCAGGCAAAGCCGAACAATCCTGGCCTTGTATACATGGCTCCAGCTCGACTAATCCGGCACCTGTATGCAACTGCAGTTGGATATCACCTAACGGGCTGACATTACCGACACCATTGTTAATCACCGAAATTGGCGCCCACTGCTCGTTTCCGCCCAGCAATGAAACTTCCGTTGGCAGAATCGCTGGCTCCTCATAATCAATGTTCACCTGATAGCGACCCACATTTGGATCAGTTGCCGTTATAGTATTTCCCAGGCTATCGCCACCTTCAGTGAGCAGCACCCATTTACCCGGCCCCAGATCAACGGTAGGTGTAGTGTCACCATTACACTTTTCTGCACGGCACAGGAAAATTTTGACAACATTCCCTTCAGTTACCATTTCATCGCTGTTTACGACACGTTCCTGGCTGCCATTACGGAAAATAAAACGACGCCTTGTCGGATCTTCACCAACCCTTTCGTCAATGGTAAATTTCAGTAATTGCTTATAATTGGTATTGATATAAGTATCATCAGGAAAAGCGTCAGCTCTGAACGGTGGCGTAAAGCTATAGCTAGGTGGCTCATTATCGACATAGTAGATCTTAGAGAACGGCAGCATGCTGTTATAACCATAGCTATTTCCTTCACGGTCACTACTGCTCAATAGCAGATCTAAACGGGCAATCCCTGGGAAATTATTGAGGGTATTCACCCCAAACTGGTGTTTCTCCTGATACGGATCGTTGTCGATCAGAATGCTTGTAACACCAGTGGAGTTTGTCGCATCCACGCTATCGTCATCTCCCCACAATAACTCCAGTTTTGTCGGGAACGTTGACTTATCCAGTCCGGATGGATCGCTTACATTCGCAATAGCACTCAGATCACCGCTAATGTATACCCTGTTATTTGCCTCGACGAGATTTGTCGCGAGGGGATCAACAGTCACTGTCGGCGGTTCTTGATCAACCGGATCGGGTGTTGTTGAGAATACAGACTGGCCCTGAAGTTTGGGATCCGATTTAGCAAAACGGTTGGCGTAATACATCGCTACTTTGCTATCGATTGAATAGATCGATTTATCACCGGCAGTCACTTCATAAAACTGCTTCCCTAACTCTTCCCGGTAAAAACGCTCAGACAGAGGTAAACCGCCAAAATCAACCGACTCACCAGCAGCATTCAGACCATCGGGCTTACCATTACTGGAGATATCACTATAAAAAGATTTTGCCAGATCGATGCTGTTCTTGATGGGTACACTTTCTGACATTTTGACCATGGCTTCCAGGAGGAAGCGGTACAGATACGGGTTGGAAGGCGGATTTGGAATCTGCACTAGTTCATCCGCTGTAGCATAACGCGTCGACACCGGGTTAAAACCAAAAAACTGAGTGGTTTGTTCCCCGAACATCGCGTCCACTTGAGACAACAAACTCTGGGCGGTTGCTTGCGACTTATCAGACTGTTCAAATAAATAATCGAAGAAACCGGACTGGAACACTGAAAGTTCAGTCACAACTAACTCTCGGTTACCATTTCCCCCGCCCACAACAGCATAAGCGCGCAGGCCATTTTCTTCTGTGAGTGTCACTGTCTGACGCTCTTCTTTGCTCCAGTTATAAAAAAGAGCCGCCGGACCGGTTAAGGTCACCCGGTGGATCTCTCCGGCAAACTGAGAGTTCAGCGTACAGCTGGCAGCATCTTTTAACTTTTCGCTGGAACTATTAGAAGATTCTGCCAATAGCGCACAAGAACCCACCAGTCCCCATTTTCCGGAGCCGAGCAGGCGCTCAACGTTGGCAGAAGCGTTAATATAAGGCGCTGTAACCTTGATAGTAGGCAGGTTAAACGTTGATTTAAACTGGAACTTATAAGGAACTGAGGTATTTCCTGAGCCATCTTTTGTCACAATGGTAACCGTTTGTGCATGTTGTTCATTGACTCGGGTAAAGTCCGAGCCAAAAATTTCTTTCACAAACGGAATAAAATACCGAACCTGATTGATATACCCATCTGCATCAGGGTCTGGCAGTATTTCATGAGGGATCTTATCGCCTAGATTCACTTGTTTATGGATGATCGTTGCTTGTTCTCCGATATTCCCGGCTTCATAAGTGACAGTAACAACAAGATCTTCCGCCGAAGTCCGCGTAAGTTCAGAACCACCGGTACTGTCTGACACGGTCAATACCAGATAAGGGATCTGATTTTGATCCAGTATCAATGATGTAAAATCACTGAAGTCAACGTCCGGATGAACGCCTTTTAATCCCTGCAGGGCATAAGCATAATTCAGGTTCAGATATTGCTTTCCGTACAAGTCCTGAAAGTATTCCTGCGTTAAATTGTCCTGATACTCACCGGCATCGGCATCAAAAAACTTCATTGCCACTTGAGGGAAAGAAATGGCCTGAGTGGGTGCTGTTGTATCGGATAACACCACATGCTGGACTTCTTTCGTATTACCACTTACGTCGCTGGCAGAAATAAAGAAGTTTGTTTGTCCGCCAATGAACAGTGTTTTATCGTAAGTTTTGGAAAATACGCATACTTCTTCCTGAGTTGCTTCATCAAGCTGCATAGTACAAGCGATTGACTCAGGAACGCCCGCATTCACGCCAATTGAAACACTGGCAATGTCGGAACTGGCATCTTCAATGGTGCCAGACAGAATATAAATCTGCTGATTCACCGGATTAAATGCACCAGGTGAGGTGATATTGATGGTCGGGGCAATGTTGTCCCATTGAAGCGGAACATAATTGGTGTTGTTCGCATTCTCAAGTACATCGGCAACGCCGAACACCAAGCGGGCTTGTATTGCCTCAGTGGATAGTTGATCAATCGCCAGCGTATTAACTTTGGTGACAACCTGGGCTTCGCGAACCCCGCTTTTGATATTTTCAGATTGCACACGACACAATACTGAATTGCTACCCATGCAGCTTTCTGATTCTCCCCAACTGCCCCCTTCAGGTCTTGTCTGAATAAAAACATCGACGGAATCAATACCAATAAAGTCAGTCACCTTCACAGTGACCAGCCCTGAACCAGACAACACATCTTCACCGATGCGTGCTACAACTGGCGGTTCATCATCAATAATTTCCGGAGTTCGGGTTGCATAAATACCTCCGGACGCGTTGTTGAGCTTATTGACCAACGCTGAATAATCACCCGGCGGTGTACCCGAGGCATTCACTTCCGGGTTATTGACCACTCTCAGCAAATGCTGCGCCATGGAATTGGTGTAAAAATCGGCATTGATTTTCTGCAAACCATATGACAAAGCCACAGGCAGGGCTGACACTTCATCCATTGACCAGCCATCAAGCTGACCCGTTGCCTGAATATCCCGAAACTGGAGATCGGCAAGATTATAGGACGTGTAAATCACTTTTTCGCTGTCACTGCCACCTGAGTTTTGCAACGATTCATAAGCCAGTGAAGCGTAAGCCAGTAAGAATGCGCCATATTGATGGCCTTGTGTGGCTATCGCACTCCAGTTGCCTTTTGATATATCCAGCGGCTCTGTCGCAATCACATCGAATCCGTACTGACTATTGACTGCGGCATTGGCTGATTCAATGGCGGCAGCTGTTTGCTGGCCCAAACGAATCATATTGTAGTCAGCCAGACCCACTGCAATATTTGTCAGTGGTGTCAGCATGACCTTACGGCTCTGCCCTTCAATAAAGTTGATATAAGTACGAAGTTTGATCGGACCACGATCATTTGCTGTGACGACATTATTTGAATAAGGGTCCAAAAATCCGCCACCGCTGGACTCGATATATAAAGGTGTCGAACCGGCCGTCAGGGCGACGGAAAATCGTCCATCAGGGTTTGTGTTCGTAGTAGCTAACAGACGGCCAACCTTACCCTGATTGAACTCGTAGACACGGACCGTAGCATTGGATACCGCAGCGTCAAAAACGACACCACTGAGAATGCCTTGCTGACGATCTTTCGGGTATTCCGGGTAGGATTCTTCGCCGCCGCAGGCGGAAATAATTATACTTAGCAGAAGTAAAACAATTCGTCTGAACACGTTAGCCACACTGAAAATTTGGTCAATAGCGCATTATTATATTCAGTGCAAGACGCAAAACAATCCAGTAAAAACAACAAGTTACAGTTTCACATTGACAGCCCAAACCGTCGAAATGACAGGCAAATAAGTAATTTAATCAGACGGATTTCATGTGATTCAGCCAAAAATGACACTTATCAGCGCGTATAAGCCCAATAAAATGTCTGATTAATGGCTATATTTGTGAGCTGTTCACCAAGCTTGTATACCGATAGCTAATTTAGTGCAATCTAGTGATGATAAATTCACCATATCTTGGCGGTGTAATACACAGTGCCAATGCCGGTTGCCTGAACGAAATTAATATTCACTTAATCTCATCTGACACTCTCTGGCTCGTGAATCAGATTATTGATCCACTTTTTCGACTGAATACGCTGGGTGGTCAGCCCTATCTTGACCACTTCTTCCAGCAAAATGACCGCCAGTACCCAGTCCAGTGACCAGCCCAGAACCAGGCCGGTGTAATAAGCCAGCGGAATGCCTATCGCCCACTGGGCAAACAAATCGATAAAGATACTGTAATTGATGTCGCCGCCGCTGCGCATGACGCCGCCAATCCCCACCATATTGAAGACTTTCAGCACCATGCCAAATGCCATCACCAGCGTCACATTCACGGCCAGATCTTTCTGCTCGACCGGGCTCAGTGCTATCAGGAATGCGATCACTGGCTGAGCCAGCCAGCAGGCTATTGCCAGTAATAACGCAAAACTGCAACTGATGATCACATACCACCAGGCGGTGCCTTCGACCCTTTGGTAGTTATCCGCACCTATGTCATTGCCTAAAATGATTGACGCGGCCACCGCAAAGCCCAGAAACGCCGAGATGAGCACGCTTTCAACCGGTGACAGCAGCGAGATAATCGCCAGCTCACTGACCCCTAACTGACCCACCAGCACGTTATAGACCAGCAGCCCGCCGGCCCAGCCAGTGTCGTGGATAAACATCGGCATCGCCACCTTAAAATAGCGTCGTAAATGATGACGCTTCACAGCGTCAACCCAGTGAAAACGCTCAGGCAGCAGATGCGGATAGCGGCGAGCCACCACCCAGAAAAGCAGTGCGGTTTGCAGCAAGCGGGAAATGATAGTGCCGATACCTGCGCCCAGCACGCCCAGTTCAGGCAGTCCCCACAGACCGAAAATCAGCAAGGCGTTCAGTAAGGCATTAATGGCTATCGCAAAGATGCTGATAATAGTGGGCAGCCTGGCATCCCCTATGGAGCGCAACGCCGATTCCAGTGGCACCACCAGTGCCGTAAAGATAATGCTCGGCCCGGTGATCCAAAGATAATCCGTTGCCAGCTGCACATAATGCGGCTCGGAAGCAACCAGTGCCACCAAAGGCTGCGGAATCAACAGATACAGCACAACGAAGGGCAGAACCACCAGCCCGGACAGCATCCATGACTGGGCCAGCGTGCGGCGAACGCCTTCCATGTTACCGGCACCAAAGTATTGCGAAGCTAGTACATTTACCGCACCACTGGCGCCAACCACCATGATCAGATTGAAGAAGAATATCCGGTTGCCCACACCGACAGCAGCCGTTGCCTGTTCGCCAAGCTGGCTGACCATGAAAATATCGACAACGCCCAGCAATGAAAACAACATCGCCTGTAGCGAGACAGGCAAACCAATTTTCAGCAATTTCTGCCAAAATGCGCGATCAATGTACTGAGCTGAAAGTAACATCACAATTCTCCTACGGTGATTATGCGCACAGTGTAAATCTCAGACTGAATCCCGTATTCTTTCAGCTCATCCAAAACATTTGCCAGACTCTCAAGATGAACGACAAGCAAGAACGGTTTCTGATCTCAGAGAAAACGCAGCAGGAGTTCCTGGACCAAACCAAAGTGTTGCTGCTGGAAGAGCATGGCCTGGTGCAATGCGGGACAGCGCACTGCCGTGAACAGTTTTCGGTGTTCAGGAAACATCCGCAAAAACACATGCTGATGTACACGGTTGCCGGCAAGGGGTGGCTGGAAAGCGAAGGACGCCGCTGGCTACTGGAGCCGGGGTCGATGATCATCGTGCCTGCCGGTATTGAGAACGGGTTTGGTATTGAAGAGGATGGCTGGCAAATTGCCTGGCTGTTTCTGGATACCACCAAAGATTGGCCGGTTTTGGTTACTGATGAGATCAGCTACCTGCTGACACCAACGGCCGAAGTCATGTACGCCTGTATTCAGACATTGCTCAGAAGCCAGTCTCTGCAGATGGATTTAAGTGGTGCCGTTATCACACACAGTGTGCAACAAATTGACTTGCTGCTTCGCACGCCGGACACCACAAGCCAGCCGCGTCATCAGGTTCGGTTAAAAAGGGTCTTCGACCGCGTCCAGCGCCAGCTGCATAAAGAATGGGATGTTCGCCAGCTGGCTGCGCTCTATCCCTGCTCTGAACCGCATTTTCATCGCTTATGCCAGCAGTACATGGGACGCAGCCCAATGGCACATTTAACCCGGATGCGGATGGAATACGCGGCCCGGCTGTTGCGCTCCTCTGAATGGTCAGTGCAACAGATAGGGGAAATGGTCGGTTACCCCATTCCGGCCAATTTCAGTACCCGCTTCAAAACCTGGTCAGGCATGACACCGAGGCAATTTCGTCAGCGGCCGTCTCTGGCGGATAAATTACTTAACATCAACAATAACCCTGTTTAAGGACAACCCTATGCGCGAATCGCTGCGACAAAAAATCATTCAGATCTGCCACAAAAAAATAGCCCAGAAGGGTGACAATGTCGGTGTGTCTTTTTATGCCTTCTTTGCCAATAAAAACGATAACCCCGAACTGCTGATGGAAGCCGCAACCTGGTGGATACAAACCCATCAACTGGACCACTTTGAAAAAGCCAGGAAGATCATAGCAATGGTTGAGGCCAACAAATAGCCTTCACTTCGAATAGCGAATAGCGCTATAGAGGGTGGTTTCAGACAGCAAAGCTGATTGGGTATTACAACCAATGATGGGGCTGGTTAGCATCCGGCAGGATGGAGATAACTACCTTGCCGTTTCCCGGCCGGGCAGATAAATGGCTAACCAGCCATACAGCAACAGTAACGAACG
This sequence comes from Photobacterium halotolerans DSM 18316, assembly GCF_000425165.1. Lineage (GTDB taxonomy): Bacteria > Pseudomonadota > Gammaproteobacteria > Enterobacterales > Vibrionaceae > Photobacterium > Photobacterium halotolerans. The sequence continues at coordinate 30,441 of NZ_KE384326.1, read as the reverse complement.
CACCTGGCGTCAAACTGTCTTCAGATCATTTAACTCATCATCCACAAGGGTACGGCGGACTCAACCAGCAATGTCTTGGTGACTCCACCAAATACCTTTTGGTGCAGCTTCTGATGGGCAAATGCGCCAGACACAATCACATCCGCGCGAAGCTCATTCGCGACCTCAAGCAACTGGGCTCCTGTATTACGATTTCTCTGCCCAAAGGTAATACACTCCACTTCAACCTGATGCCGGTTGAGGTAGCAGGCCACATCAAGCTGTGTGGGTTTTTTCGCGATTGAGCGTTCGCTGGTGACGACAACCACCTGCTTTGCCCGTTTTAACAGGGGAAGCGCACTACTGACTGCATTTGCCGCTGCTTTGTCACCATTCCAAGCGATCATCACGGTTTCTGGCGAAAAGTGCGTTTGCGTACGCGGCATGACAATGACAGGTTTACCGCCATGACTGATCGCTGATTCAAAGCTGATGCTTGTCTGACCGTTGAGTGACTTGGGAATGATGATCAGATCGGACACTTTTCCCCATTCGGCGACAATGTCACCCCGATAACCAAAAATGTCATGCCAGCTGGCACTCGCCTGTGACGAGGAGGCCTCTCCTTCTACAATATGAGCAGCACGACACCATTGCTCAAAAACCTGCTTCGCCTGAGACATATCATAGTGAATGTAATCTCTCACAATTTTATCGATTTGATCATAAAACTTTCTGGACACTAACTGTTTTTCAGTTGGCATTAACTGCTCCGAGCCCATTTGGGCATGAAGCACGTCTAAATGGGCCCCAAAATATTGAGCCAGACTCAGCGCACCTCGCAACCGCATTTCGCCGTTTTCCTGTGAAGCAAAAGGCATAATGATTGTGTTAATTGACATTTTTCACTCCTCATTAGCCCAACGGCCAGGGTAAAGGCACGGTATCTTGCAAAATACCAAGCGGCAGATCCAACAACATGACATGGGTAAGCGCCAGCAAAAAGCACGATGCGGCAGCGGTCAAAGTCAGTGACCGTCCAAGACTTAACCCGGCTTTTGACATGAGAAACGCACAGAAAAAGATCGCGATCGAAATAACATATCCCACCAGATAACTGCCCACAATCAAACCCGCAAGCCAGTAAAGATAATGCATCATTGAGGCTGTATTGCTGTCGTAGGCATAGCCTTGCACGTACTCATTGTCGAAACAAACCGGTGCGTCATCCGGGCAGGTTAACAGTTGAATAATCACCACAGCCGACAGTATCCACATTCCACTCGCGACAACGATGGGGAAAATCCCTCCGAGAAAGCTCTGCTGATAGCCATCGTAAATCCCGTACGCAAAAACGAGGTTCACCAAAAGCGCAAAAATGATCTGTGGCCGACGATGACCCGAAGGCGAGGATCCTTCTTGTGCCGGCTTTGTTTTCAGATTTTGACGAATCATTAACACAAGGGATACCAAAGTGATCACACCAATGATGATGACACCGGGACGAAGTAAAAACGCCACACCATCAAACTGAATGGCTTGATACAAATACGTTTCCATTCCCGCTGACAGCACAAAGCCAATTAGGAATGCCGGTCTTGGCCAGTCAAAGCGCTTCATCAGCACCCCCAGCACACCAATACCCAGCAGAGTCACCAGATCCCCTAAATCGCGCGTTGCCTGAAACGCGGCAAAGCAGATCACCATTACCATAAAGGGCGCCAACAAGGCGTAGCGAATTGTTGTGAGCTTCGCTACCCAGGGCGAAATAAGCATACAGGCAGCGGCCCCAAGCACATTCGCTAACGCAAGTGACCACACGATTGTATAAGTAACATCTAAGTCGGTACTGACCATTGCCGGCCCGGGTTCAAGGCCGACCAGCACCATGCCACCGAGAAAGACAGCCATACCACCAGAACCGGGAATCCCAAACAATAAGGTTGGCACTAATCCGCCGCCCTCTTTCGCGTTGTTTGATGACTCTGGCGCAATAACGCCCCGCACGTCGCCATGCCCAAAGTCAGGCTTATTTTTGGTGGTTTGCACCGCATGCCCATAAGCAATCCAATCGACAACGCTGCCTCCTAACCCTGGAAGTGCCCCTATGATGCAGCCGATCACACTGCACCGCAGCGCAAGCCAGCGATGAGCAATAAAATCTCTGACACCGGCCATCCAACCAGACCCTAACCGGCTCGCATTGGAAATAGGCTTGTTTTGTCTTAACAGATCGATAATTTCAGGCAGGGCAAATATGCCTAAGCCCACCACCACTAAAGGAATGCCGTCCATCAAATAAAAATTGTCAAACGACATGCGATATTCGCCGGTTGCTGGCGCGCTGCCTACACTGCCGAGCAACACCCCTAATCCACAAGCTGACAAACCTTTCACCAAGCTTTTGCCTGCCAGCGAGCCGACCATGGTTAGCCCCAGCAACGTCAGCATAAACAGCTCGCCGGATCCAAAGGCTAAAATTACCGGTCTTGCCACTAACACAAAGCCGGTCAATACCACAGCACCGAACAAACCACCGAACAATGAAGAGGTAAAAGCCGCCGAAAGTGCCCGCGCCGCCTGCCCTTTTTTTGCCATCGGAAAGCCATCCAGTACGGTTGCCTGGGATCCACTGGAGCCAGGTATCCCCATCAACACCGAAGTAAAGGTGTCAGATGTCGGGATAACGGCGACAAGCCCAATCAGCATCGCCAGCGCAGAAATCGGGTCCATGCCATAGAGAAACGGGAGCAATAAGGACAGCCCCGCTATCCCGCCCAAGCCAGGGAAAATGCCAATCGCAAGCCCAAGTAAAACGCCCCCCATCATGTAACTGATGTGCTGAAACGTTAATATGGTATGCAAGGCAGCAAGTAAATCACTAAACATCCTTGAGTCCTTGTGAATTCATTGAAACCGGCTCCGGGTTTCAATTCAAAACCCGGAGAGTCGTTGAAATTGGAGATGTGGGTGGCGGTTTTGTCTACCGTGAACAAGGTTCCGCCGAAGTCTGATATGGTTACAACCTGGTGTTATACTTCTCTTTCAGCCAGTTGGTCACCCATGCTCTGCTGGCGTCGTCGAGAGACAACATGCTTTCAACCGCTGCATCGGCTTTTACACCCGTTAAAGGCGCGTAGTTCCCTAAAATGTCCTCGGCTCTGGCTTTGAATTCAGGCTGGGTGATGAGTTTACTCATTGAATCCCGCCACGCCTGCTTGATATTTTCTGGCGTAGACTTCGGCAAAAAGAAGACTTTTTGTGCAACAAACCCGGCGATAAAGAAAGATCGCCAAACCTGAAAGCCCTGCGAATCTGTCGTATCACCTTTCGCCATCGCATATACCTCGCCGAAATGCGGCAACTCGGGGAAGTTAGGATCGCGCTGTAAGCGGCCTTCATCATCAACTACCCCAAAACTGAATAGCGGGATCGCTTTTCCTTCTTCAACCAATGGCGCGACCTTTTTTAAATAGGCCGAACTGGTTTGCGAATCGACATTCACTTCACCACGCTCGAACGCGAGACGCCCCGCGCCGCGGCCTTTCATCCCAAATACAGCCTGAACGTCTGCACCCAGGAGATCGAATGCCAGCAGTGGCACCAAATCGATCGACGTCGCCCCCTGGCTCGCGTATTTGAATGATAGGGTGTCCAGCTTATCAACAAATTCTTGTGCATTGGCCACCCCCACATCCCTGGACACATAAACCACGCCACCTGTAGGAGATGCCAGTACTGGCGACCACTCGTGGTAGTCGTACCTGACACGGCGATCACTCAACAGATAGGTGTAATGCGTTGACGCAGAGCTTGCGAGCACATCCAGCCCATCCTCTTTCGCTTGTCTGGCAAACTGGTTCGCACCTTTCGTTGACCCCCCGCCGGGAACGTTTTTGATCATCACAACCGGCTCGCCAGGCAGTGCCTGAGTGAAGTAAGGACCAAAAAATCGGCCCCAGGTATCGGTACCTCCGCCTTCTTTATATGGCACGGTCACTTGTACACGCTCCCCCTCAAAGCTCACTGGCTGAGCATAAACAGGTGACATCAAAGGCATCGTCATCAGGGCAGTGGATACAAGCTGGCAGCTGAGGCATAACTTGGTTTTATTAAAAAAATCGTTAAGTGACATAGGATTTTCCTCAATTCTGTCATGGCAGCATCGAATTCAAATCGCATCAGAGCGATGTTCACACCCTAAGACGCAAAACTGTCACCAAACTGACTTGCCACTTTTTATTAACAAAAATGTTACACAGATCGCTTGGTTAGCATGCGCGCGGATGTAACAGCGCTGCAAACAGGCTTTATCCGATAAAGACTTCGCCTTTAAAGAGCGGGCGCGCTGTCCTCACCAGTGCTGCTTGCGCAATAATGGGTTCCACTTCCCCTGGTATCAGAGCAATTTTGACTTCAATTTTTCCGCTCGGATGCTCGATACAGACGGCGCTGTCAGTGGTTAGACTCGCCAATTGATGGGCAATGGTGTTATCGATAAGCGCAGCCGCCCCTACACAAATGGCACCGGTAACGGCATGACTTGCATGACAATTATGCGGCACCAAGTAGCGCGAGGTGATAGTGCCGCCCTGTTTGGGCGCGGACAGAATCGCCACTTTAGGAATAACACTGCCTGACACATCCCCTAACCCCATGCGTTCACCCGCAATCAAGCGGATGGCTTCTACTTTTTGCAAGAGAGAGCGGTTGCTGTCGATGTCATGCTTGGATTCATCGCCGTGTATGCCCAGTTCATGCGCAGCAATGTGTACCATAGGCACTGCAGCGTCCACGCAACTGACCGTTAGACCGAGAATCGTTTCTGTGGTGGATCCGGTCGGGAACAACCTGCCAGTTTTTGCTCCGCCTACGTTCAGGAAGTTCAGTAGTATGGGTGAAGCCGTTCCCGGCACGCCATCTATTGATGTCGTGCCCTCAAAACGCAACATTCGGTTTGGTGTTTCGGCGGTCACTTCGATAATGGTGTCTGTATTGACGTTTCTCACGCGCACGGTTGTGCTCGTTTCATCAAGTTGTATCAACCCTTTTTCTGCCGCGAACGCCAACACGCCAGACAGGATGTTTCCGCACGATGGCTTGGTATCCACAACCTGCTCTTCGACGCCCACCTGGGCAAACAAGTAATCGAGATCGACGCCTGATACCGATGAGGGCGAGATAATGCCAACTTTACTGGTTAGTGTCGTGCCTCCACCGATACCGTTGATTTGTTGAATATCGCCAGAGCCCATGATTTTGATGAGCATCTGGTCTCGCAACGTCGGCTCGTCGGGCAGATCGCGGGAAAGAAAATAGACACCTTTTGACGTGCCACCACGAATCAGCATACAAGGGATAAATTGACTATCAAACATGATGAGAGCTCCTTACCATTTACCCACTTTCACCCTTGAAAGTGGTGGTAAGACGCTACAAAACGAACCTGTCAAATGACTGACTTACTGGCAGCGAAAGGAAGGAGTTGTTATGTGTTAGTCGTAATTTTTGAGGGCGTTTTCCCACTCAGTGATCACTATCTCTTTTTTACTCTTGTCAGCAAACACCAATAGCCGTACGTCCAAAGGCAGCGGCTTTAACTGGTCTGCAAACTCTTGTCTCATGTATTGCGCAGACTTCTCTCCCGTCACATCCAATCGGATAGGTGGCATGTTAGTCTGTTCTGCCATCACCCATTGACCCGGTGAGGAGAGCAGGTAACTGATAAACTGCTTCGCGTGCTCCGTGTTTTGGGTTGTGCGGTTGATGAATGCGGTGCGCAGAATAACCGGTGTGTAATCTTCCATCGGCACCACCACAATATCGTCGTGTAACTTCTGCCAACTGTTGGCATAAGAACCGACGACCTGGTAGGACATGGCAATTTGCCCCTCGCTCAATGCCCGGAGCATGCTGCGCGTACTGTCAAAGGTACGAGCATAGTGATAGTTAAATAACTCCAGGAATTGACCATAATTACGCGCTTGTTGACGTTCAAAGGACCACAATAAATAGCCAATCCCCACTTTTCTTATATCAAACAACCCGATACGCCCCATCAGTTCATCGCTGTGCTGACGGATAAAACCGAGTAACTCAGTACGATTGGTGGGTACCTCTTTGTCTTGTACAAACGCTTTATTAAATACCACAACAGCAGGCTCGAAGCTGAATCCAAACAAAGCGCTTCTCCATTGACTCCAGACAGGAAACGGGCTGTGTTCTGATGTCCCCTGGTCAAGAAATTGAACCGGTTCTGAGGCATAACCATCATTGACCAAACGTAATTGCAAATGCATCACCGAACTGATTGTAATATCAGGCTGAGGTTCGGCCCCGGAACGGATATGACTATCTAGTTCCTCGCTGCTCATCCAACGGTACTGCACATTAATGTTCGGGTTTCGCATCGAGAAATCATCCAATAGCGGTTTCATTTCCGATAAATACGCCGCACCAAATACCCTTAAGGTGACAGGCACACTTTTGGTTGGTTTTGCATTCACAAGCGCGCTCGCAATAAACACACACACCCAAATGATGCCCTTAACTACCGTCATTCAGCCTCCTGCCATGTTTTGTAAGGAAACTGAATATCAACTGTCAGACCGTTTGGAATGGTGTCTTTAAGCACAAGCAGAGCCCGGCAATGCGCAGCGACGTCCGCGGCGATACTCATACCAAGTCCTGTCCCCGTTTGTTCACCGCCGGCAAGCCGGTGGAAACGTTCAAACACCAAAGGTTTATCTTTATCTGCGATCCCCGGACCAAAATCCCGGATCACGATACTGGCTTTCGAACCTCGGCGAACCACTTCCACCTCGACTGGCTTGCCGTTTGGCGAGTATTTGATCGCGTTCTCGATAAGATTTAACAACATTTGTTCGACGCCAAATGCATCCCCAACAATCGAAAACTGAGCCTCTTGCTGCAGGCTTAATTCAATGTCTCGTGACAATGCCTGTATGGCCAAAGAACGACACACTTTTTCAACTAATGCATTGATATGAATGGATTGCGGTTCGATACTGCGATATCGATGTTTAATGGTGGCTTGATTGAGTAATTGTTCAATCGTGCGTTCCAGCACATCGCACGCCTCCAGCACACGCGCCAAAGCGCGTTCCGTTTCAGCAGAGGTTTCGCGACTGTGCAGGAGCTCCACTTGCACCCGCATTCCCGCCAGTGGGGTTTTCAATTGATGTGCCGCTTCACTGGTGAAATTTTTCAGATTTGACAGCGTTTCGTCTAGCTGCCCCATAAAAATGTTGATGCTTTTAACCAAGTGACTGACTTCTTCCGGCACATTCAAATCGATCGGGGTCAGATCTACGTTCGAGCGCTTCATCATTTTCTGATTGAGCAATTTTACCGGTTTAAGTACCTGATAAATCAAAAGTACAATGACAATGAGGGTGCACAGAATCACTGCCGTGATCAATTTTAACGCGACTTCTGAAAGCTGGTGTTCCCACTCGGTGCGCGCTTCAGCGGTCTGTCCCACCAGCACCAGCACTTGTTGCGGGCCATTTCGCGTATAGATCACACGCCCCACCAGTGCAGCACGTAGGTATTCGCCACGAAACTTAAGATCAAAATACTCAGGTGACGTTTCCAACTGCATGGTATATGTCTGAATCTTATGGCGCACCGAGTCGTTAGCCAGTAATCCTTGATAACCGGTGACATACGCTTGCTGCTTGGTGGTAACCAGATAAAACACCTTATCGCGGGGAGCATCGGCGAGTCCGCTAAACGCAGAAAAAGGCATATCAACAGCCAGCTCCCCGCCTTCAAGTCGCACTTCCTCTAATATTTGCAATGCAGAATTGGCCAATGGCCGGTCAAATGTACTTTGGGCTGTTTCAAACGCAAAACGCTTTACAACCATCAACGCGAGCAGGCCGATAACCAAGAGTAAACCCGCTGAGCAGACCAGGAGCTGAAAACGCAGCGACCGAGTCGAAAACCGAAATGGAACGGCAATCATGGCTTTTTCACAGACAGAACGTATCCCAGCCCGCGCAGCGTTTTTATTTCGACACGACTTGCACTGAGCGATTTACGTAACCGGCCGACATACGTTTCAATGGCGTTCTGATTGGGGGGATTATCATAACCATACAAATGATCGATGATTTCATCTTTACTTAAAACACGGTTAGGGTGACTCACAAACACTTCGAGCAGACGATATTCCCGGTTTTTTAAGTCAATCTCCTGCCCTTGGACTAGCACACGGGCACTTGCGGCATCAAAAGAGATATCACCAATCTCTATCACGTTATGATCATTGCCTTGACTACGGCGCACTATAGAGCGACAGCGGGCTTCCAGCTCCCCCAAATCAAAAGGCTTTGTTAAATAGTCATCAGCTCCTAAGTCGAGCAGTTCAATCCGGTCGAACACTTCATTGCGAGCGGTTAAAATGAGGATCGGCGTATTGCCGTGCTGACGAATTTTTTTGGTGATCGCCTCTCCCGAACGGTTAGGCAAATTAAGATCCAGAATCACGAGATCATACTTTGTGTGTGCAACTAACGAATACGCAACTTGCCCATCATAGGCGGTGTCCACACCATGGCCTAAGTCTTTAAAACGCTGCTCGAGGGCTTCACTGATCAGTCTGTCATCTTCTACAATCAAAACTCTCATCGTATCACCGCCTACCTGCCTGTTTACTCACGATGAGTACCTGGAAATACTACCTGTATCTTTTACATACATTAAATTGACGCATTCACAGCAATAGATTTGCATTATGAATCTTTCCCAATTTCCAACCCTCAAGGCTCTATATTACCTGATTAATGGTGAATCCAAATGCCACACTTAACAAGCCATTTACAACATGCGCGAAAGCTGGATCACAATCATGAGCTATCAATGCACTTTATATGTGTCTGATTTTTACCCGTCATCATTGAATTCAAAACTGAAGATCACAAACGGGCGAGATCGGTCTCTTGCCACCTGACGGATTTGCCTGCTTCACAGAGCAAAAAAAAGCCCCCGTAACCGGGGGCTGAAACGTAAAGAGATACGTCAAAAACACATCATATAATTGCTTGATTAATTACTGGCAGCGACCTCTGCTACAGGTTTACTTTGCGACTTTACGAAGTAGATGCAACCTGCCAGGAACAGCAGTGGCATAACCGGATCGAACACGCTGCCCTGGCTGCCGAAAATCAGGTTCAGGATCATCACCAGTGAACCGCCGATTGACCAGGCAATGGTCGTCGGCACCGTCCAGATCACCAGTTGTTTACGCACTTCGGTCACGCCCATCAGACGGTTCACGATATGGAACAGGCTGTCGTTGAAGTAACCGGCAAACAAGCTACCCATAGTGGCGGCAGACGCAGCAAACAGCATGTTGATGCCTTCCATTTCAGCCAGTACTGGTGCAGAGATAGAGGCTGCGGTGATCATGGACACCGTACCGCTGCCCTGAATCACACGCACCAGTGTCGCGATGATGAAGGGGATCATGATAGGTGAAATGGACAGTGCCGCAATCTGGTTGGCAATTTCAGTACCCGCGCCAGACTCACGCAATACGCTGCCCAGCGCACCACCGGCACCGGTTACCAGCAGGATAATACCTGAGGTAGAAATCCCTTCTTCCAGCTTGCGGGTGGTGGTTTCTTTGTCCAGGTACGGTGTCAGGGTATACACCGCCAGCAGCGTACTGATAGACAAGGCAATCACAGGGTGACCGACAAAGTTGATCACCGCGCCCAGCGCGCTTTCCGACAGACCGTCAAAGCCCAGTTGTTTTTCCAGCAGGCTGGCCAGCGATTTCACCAGGATCAGCAGAATCGGCACCGCAATCGGCATGATGGACTTGGTCAGTGAAGGCAGATTTTTGGTGGCTTTAGACGCCATGTACTCGTCATGCACTTGCTTCAGATCATCAGATTCCTGCGGCAGAGAAACAGGTGTCGCGTATTCCGGGAAATGCTTTTCCAACCAGCGGGCGTACATCACAATGCCGTAGATAGACGGCAGTGCAATCACCAGACCCAGACCCAGCATAGAGGCAATATCAACACCGAAAATACTGGCGACGCCCAGCGGGCCGGGTGTCGGCGGAATACAGTGGTGCGCCACAACCAGACCACCAGCCAGGGCAACAGTCAGTGTCAGAATGGAACGGCCGGAGGTTTTAGACAGTGACTTGGCAATCGGATACAGGATGATCAGTGCGCTGTCGACGAACACAGGGATACTGACGATATAACCGGTAATCGCCAGTGCCATCTCTTCTTTCTTCTTACCCAGCCACTTGATGAAGTGATAGGCAATGGATTCACCGGCACCGGAGGTTTCCAGAATGGCGCCCATCATGACACCCAGACCAATCACGATACCAATACCGCCCAACGTGCCACCGAACCCATTGCTGATCGCCGCCATAGTGTCATCGACACTCAGCCCGCCGATCAAACCGGCAATACAGGCCGCAGCCAGCATCGCGATCAAGACGTGAACACGGGTTCTCAGCACCAGGAAAATCAGGACAAAAACCGCAATAATTAAGCCTATAACAGAAATGGGTAACATTAGATCGCCTCCTCTTCGCGTACCGGATACTTAGCTAAATACGCCTGAAGTACCGACTGGAAATCCTTATCCGCTTTAAAACCCAGCGTCAGTTCTGACGCATTATTGAACGCTTTCGGCCAGCTGCCGACGATACGGGCAACCGCGGCATCCGCGTCATAGCTCACACGCTCAGCAAACCCTGTTCCCACTGTCTCTGTCATCGCAGCAATCATCTCAGCAGGCGTGACCTGAATACCGGGCAGGTTAAAGGTGCGATAACCCTTGATGGCTTCAGCCGGTAACTGGCTGGCATGGATAATGTTATCGATCACTGTCTCCGGGCTGGAAATCCACAGCGGCAGCGTTGGCTCAACCGGACAGTTTGACGTTTCGCCTTTCAGCGGCTCACGGATGATCCCGCTAACAAAAGACGATGCCGCTTTGTTCGGCGCGCCAGGGCGAATACAGATGGTCGGCAGGCGCACAGTGATGGCATCAACAAAGCCTTTGCGGCCGAAGTCATTAACCAGCAGCTCACCGATGGCTTTTTGCGTACCGTAAGAGGAACTTGGCTGAGTCGCCGTCATGGGTTCGATCAGATCCGGCAGTTCGCCACCGAACACAGCCAGTGAACTGGAGAACACGAAGCGGATCGCCGGATTCACCTGACGGCATTTTTCCAGCAATAGCTGTGTGGCCAGCAAATTCACTTTCATGCCAAGATCGAAATCTTCTTCAGCATGGCTCGACACAATCGCCGCCAGATGAAAAACATGGGTGGTGTCGGCATCGATCAGCGAATCGATATCAGCCGGGTGAGTAATGTCGCCCACCACCGCGCTGACACGGCTGTCGAACTGGCTCATATCCGGCGCGATGCGATCCACTATCTTGATGCGCTCGATATTGTCATAACGTTGTAGCAGGGTGTCGGTAAGCATAGCTCCTAAAAAGCCTGCCCCGCCTGTAATAATTATTTTCATAGGGGATGTCCTTACTCTCTTCTATCTAGTCTTAAGTCTGTTGACGAAATTGTTGATGTCTGTTTTCGTTTACAAACAGGTCCGTTTATAAATAGCTCCGTTTACAGATAAGGTGCTACCCAGCTCAGGCCTTCTACTGTGCCTTGTCGCGGGTTGTACTCACACCCAATCCAATCCTGATAACCCGACTTGTCCAGCTCGCCGAACAGGAAGGGGTAATTCACTTCACCCTCGTAGGGTTCATTACGGCTTGGTACCGATGCTATCTGCACATGGCCGATGTAATCTGCAACCTCATTGATCAGAACAGACAGATCACCGTCCATGATTTGCGCGTGATACACATCGAACTGCAGTTTCACATTCGGTCGGTCGATGGCTTTGATCAGCTCAACAGCGTCACGCTGATGGGCCACAAAATAGTTCGGCACATCACGGCTGTTCAGCGGCTCAATCATCACGCAGATACCGTGAGCAGCACAGCGATCAGCGGCATAGCGCAGATTACGGATAAAGGTTTCTCTGTGCGCTTCCAGCGTGAAGTCAGGGCTGAGGATACCTGCCATGGCATGTACCTTCTTACAGCTCAGGGCCTGCGCGTAGTGAAGAGCGACTTCAACACTTTGCTCAAATTCTTCGATGCGATCCGGCAGGGCCGCGATACCGCGCTCGCCGGCCGCCCAGTCGCCCGGCGGCATATTAAAGAGCGCCTGCTCAAGCTGATGTGAACTGAGCTGCTCAGCCAGCAGACCGGCCTCATAGTCATAAGGAAACAGAAACTCGACCGCTTTAAAACCGGCTTTGCTGGCCTGACTGAAACGCTCGATAAAGGGCACTTCGGTAAACAGCATGGTGAGGTTGGCAGCAAATCTGGCCATTATTTTCCTCTCCCTTTCAGGTCGCTGACTTCTGCATCTGTCAGGTAACGAATGGCTTTGCCGTCGAGCATCAATGCCAGTTTAGCGGTTTCTTCCAGCTCTTCGGCGTTGTCCACCGCATCACGCAGATCGGTACCGGTAATGACCGGGCCGTGATTGGCCAGCAGAAATGCCCGGTAGTCGGCCGCACGATTGGCCAGTTCAGTCGCAATTTGCGGGTCGCCCGGCCGCAGATACGGGATCACCGGCAGCTGACCGACCCGCATCACGTAATACGGTGTGAAAGGTTTAATTGCATTGTCAGGGTCCAGTCCTTCCAGACACGACAGGGCCGTCAGGTAAGTGGAGTGCAAATGCACAATGGCGTTACAATCCGGGCTGTTGCGGTAAATCGCCAGATGGAATGCAATTTCTTTTGAAGGGCGATCACCCGACAAATGATTGCCGTCGATATCCACCACCGACAAACGCTCAGCCACCAAACGTCCGAAGGAAGAGCCTGTTGGCGTAGTCAGAAAATTGCCGTCAGGGAGTTTTAGAGACAGGTTCCCTGCCCCACCGGTGGCATAGCCCCGCTCAAACATCGAACGGGCAAGCGTCACCATGTCTTCTCTTAACGCTTGTTCAGTCATGGAAAAATCCTTGTGCAGTCGTAAAAAATGATTCGTCACCAAAGTTGCCCGATTTCAGCGCCAGCGACAGATCCTGATCGATCGCTGTCACCCAAGGCACACCCGGTGCGATTTGCGGGCCGATATGAAAACCTTTCACACCAAGACTCTGGGTCACAACCCCGGATGTTTCGCCACCAGCAACAATAAAGTTACGGACACCCTGTTCGCGCAACCGGTGTGCCAGCTGGCTGAAGAACTGCTCAACGGCGTGGCTGGATGCCTGCGCACCGTATTCAGCCTGTATCACTTTGAGCATCTCAGGATTGGCGGTCGCAAACACCATAGGGGCATACTCACCGTCCAGGTTGTCCATCACCCAGTCACACACGGCATTGCCGTAATTGTCATCGGTCAGGCAGGCCTTGACATCCAACGCAAAGTGCGGCGCAACACGCTGATACTGTCCCACCTGCTTATTGGTCATCACGGAACACGACCCCGACAGCACGACGGTTTTTCCGGCTTGCGGATGACCGGCTGACAGTGCTGCAGCCTGCTCGGACTGCGCGGTCACCCAGTTTCGGGCGATGCCGACAGCCAGCCCTGAGCCGCCAGTGACCAATTTGAGGTGTTTGCAGGCCTCGCCGATAGTCACCAGATGCTGATCGTTGAGCGTATCAAGCACGGCGTACTGCACGCCCTGAGCTTGCAGCTGGTCAAAGGCCGTCACGACAGCGTCTGTTCCTTTATCAAGCGTCTGGTAATCCACCAGCCCGCTCACGCCCTGCGCCTGGGCATTCATCAGGCGCATCAGGTTGGCATCCGTCATGGGGGTCACAGGGTGATGACGCATGCCGGATTCGCTCAGCAGCTCTCCGTTGACAAACAGGTTGCCGTGGCAGACGGTTCGGCCATTGACCGGAAGCGATGGACAAATCACAGTGAAAGATTCATTCAGCTCCGCCAGTAACGCATCGGTGACCGGTCCGATATTGCCGTCGGCTGTGCTGTCAAAGGTGGAACAGTATTTGAAGTAAAACTGCTGACAACCGGCGGCCTGCAGCCAGCGCAATGCCGCCACAGAATCTTCAACCGCTTGATCCACAGGGCAGGAGCGGGATTTCAGGCTGACGACCACAGCATCGGCGTCTGCACTCAGCGAGTCGGCAGGCACGCCGTTGAGCTGAACGGTCTTCATGCCGTTGGCAACCAGAAAACCTGCGATGTCGGTGGCGCCGGTAAAATCGTCGGCGATGACTCCGAGTAACATAATTAACGCTCCTTTTTCGGCAGTTCGATGCCTGAGAAAATTTTGATGACAGCGCTGTCGTCTTCTTTACCAAAGCCGGCATTACTGGCCTCGGTAAACATATTGAGCGCGGTACTGGCAAGCGGCAGCGGGAAGTGCATCGCTTTCGCGCTGTCGGCCACTAAACCCAGGTCTTTGACAAAAATATCAACCATAGAGGTCGGGGTGTAATCCCCCTCCACCACATGCTTCATGCGGTTTTCAAACATCCAGGAATTACCGGCCGCGTTGGTGACCACGTCGTACATCAGATCCAACGGAATATCAGCACGGGCTGCCATCGCCATGGCTTCGGCTCCCACTGCAATGTGAACGCCGGCCAGCAACTGGTGAATAATCTTCACCGTCGAGCCTTTACCAATCTCCGGCCCCACGTTGTAGACTTTGGCCGCAACCGCATTCAACACAGGTTCCAGCTGGTCAAACACACCCGCTTCGCCGGATGCCATTACCGTCAGATCGCCGCTGGCCGCTTTTACAGCACCGCCCGACACAGGGGCATCCAGCATGCGTAAGTCGTAGTGTGTCAGTCCGGCTTCGATAGCTTTCGCGTCATCGGCAGAGATAGTGGCACACACCATCACAGGCGTACCGGCTTTTAACGTTGCGGCCAGCCCCGAATCAAACAGCACAGATTTCACCTGCTGCGCATTGACCACCAGCACAATCACAGCATCAAGCTGAGCCGCAAAATCCGTGCATTGGTGGGACGTGCCCTTTGCACCCGCATCAGCCAGTTCCAGACGGGCCGCATCGCTCAGATCAATACCGTAGACATCAAACCCGGCCCGGATACAGGACTTTGCCACGCCCATGCCCATAGAACCCAGTCCGATGATGGCTACAGAATGCATGTCACTCATTATGCAGACCCCTTTTGTTATATTTTGTGAATTAATGTTCATGTTTGTGATTCTAGGTGCTGACCCAGGATCATTCTGCCGAGTTCGTCACAAAAATTAACACCAACAAACACCTCCGATCTGATCTGTCCGGTGAAAAAACCCGTCAGTTCGTACCTAGTTCATAAAAATCAGCATGTTATATTTCACACATTCTCACCATGACTAACAAAATTTCACACCCGCGCCGCGTTAACGTGTTAGACTTGATGCCGTTATTGATCAGTGTGAGCGAAAAACCCCTATGATTCCTGCTGAACGTCAACGCGCCATCCTGGCCTTATTAGGAAACCAACAAGTCATCAGCATCAGTGAGCTGACCCAGCATCTGGATGTGTCACACATGACCATCCGCCGCGATATTGCCAAGCTGGAGGCCGATGGTCGGGTGATGTCCGTTTCAGGGGGGGTGCAGTTGTCAGAATCGATTCACATCGAACTGCCCCACGACGATAAAATCGCGCAGCAGCGGGACGAAAAAGCCAGGATCGGGCAGCATGCGGCCAGCTATATCAAGCCACACAGTACGATTTATCTGGATGCAGGCACCACAACACTGGAAATCGCCCACCAGTTGCACCACAGGGATGATCTGACGGTGATCACCAATGATTTCGCTATCGCCGCGTATCTGATGGCGCATTCGGATTGCATGCTTTATCACACCGGCGGGAAAGTGGATCGCCATAACCAATCGTGTGTGGGAGACAAAGCGGTATCCCTGTTAAGAGAAATGAATGTCGATATGGCGTTTATCTCATCATCATCCTGGAATCAGCGCGGGATATCGACCCCCAGCGAAGACAAAGTGACAGTGAAACGGGCTATCGTGGCGGCAGCCAAAACCAATTATCTGGTCACAGACGCGTCAAAATACGGCAAAGTCGCCACCTTCCATGCGCTCGACATCAGCAGTTTTGACAAGGTTATCACTGACAAAACCCTGTCAGAAAGCAGCCTGCATGATTTCGCAGAAAAAGGCATAGCGGTAGACAGGGTTTAGGCAGCCTTGCTCGCACAGGCAGGTAACAAAAAGACAATGTCGTACAAAACAGTCAGCGGGTAATTGAGATAAAGTACCGGGTAACACCGGGTATTCAAAGGCAGGATAATGGGCAGGCAGAAAGCGAAGATCACATACGGGCATGTGGATGAATTGGATGGCCTGGAATATCTGAGCGCCGATTATATTGAACAGACTTTCTCCCGCCACTCTCACGAAGGGTATTGTATTGGTGTGATCAGCGCAGGCGCCCAAGGTTTTTACCACAACGGCGCCGAGCACCTGGCCCCGCAAAACACCATTATTCTGGTCAACGCAGACGAGATTCACACTGGCTATTCCGCTACGGAAACGGGCTGGAGTTATCGCGCGCTGTATCCGTTACCCCGGCATTTTGAGCACATCAGTCAGGATCTAGGACAGCCTGAATACGGCGCGCCTTACTTTCGCCAGTCTGTAGTGAAAGATGATGAATTAGCCGCCAGTTTCCGTCATTTGTTCAATACGCTGGACCATTCTCAAGATACCCTGCTCAGGGAAACCCTGATCTATACCACACTGACGCAGCTGGTACTCAAGCATGGCGGTTCCCGGCTGGACATCAAACCCGCCAAGGGTTCAGCACACTCGCTGCATCTGGTGAAAGAATTTCTGGATGAATACCCGCAATGGCCGGTCAGCCTGACCGAACTGGCGGCGCTGGCCTGCATGACGCCTTTCAGTCTGGTGCGGGCCTTCAAACGCCAATTTGGTTTACCGCCGCACGCCTATCAGATACAGGCCAGGCTCCGACTGGCCAGACATATGCTCAAACGCGGACTCTCGATCAAAGATGCCGCCGCAGAGGCAGGGTTTCACGATCAGAGCCATTTTCACCGCCATTTCAAAAGCGCAATGGGCATCACACCCGGTCACTATATGAAGCACCTGTAGACGCTGTCTGAGCTGCCGCTTGACCCTGATCTTTTCTCAACTCACGCTATCGTCGCAGCACGCGACACATTCCGCGAACAGGAAGAGCAGTCTCTCAGTCCGGCGGCAGCTATGGCAATTTCTCTATATCTTCCTTAATCTGATAACCCTTGTCGGTAACTATCTTTTCCAGTACCGACAGCCGCTCTCTGAGTTCGGTCATTTCCGCTCGCAAAGCGTCGGCTTCCTGGCTGGCAAGACGATCCCTGTCCTTCTGTTTCGCCTGCAGGCGAAGGTATTGCTGGACAATAAGCGCACCAAAAATGATGGCAATAATCCAAACCGCTGTCATGTATTTACCCCGCGCTTAATGGCAGATAGCTCGTATGGTCAGCGTAGCACCAATTTGATGCTCAGCCGTAGTCGCCCATTCAGCCCTTGTGACGCACAATCACCAAAAAGAAAAAGCCGCCTGTTCAACGGCGGCTCTGTCATTTAGTGGTTCACTGCCATCGCTTGCAGTTGATCCGTCTGCGGCGGCAGACGATAACGCCCTTCTCTGTAGAGTTTGCCACCCAGCAAGGCATGGGCCAGCGCACGCTGGGATTCCTGCTCAGAAATCCCCGAAGGCGTCACGGTCTGGTTGGTAAAATCGTACTGGTATCCAATCGGATCTTTACCCGGCTGCAGCACGACCAGTTTATCTCTGGTCAGATAACCGAAGTTCTTATCAAACTGCATCATTGCCCGCTGGTATTCCGGCGCGATTGCTTTGGTCAAGTCATGGCCAATCATAGGCGATGTATTATCGGCACCGATCAGCGACAGCAGCGTCGGGGCCATATCAATGTTGCTGGCCAGGCGGTCGTCCTGACGAGGCGGAATATCCCCGCCCAGAATGAGCGCCGGAATGTGGAAGCGGTCAACCGGAACCGGTACATTCCCTTCGGCACGGGCATCATGGTCGGCAATGACAATGAAAACCGTGTCTTTCCAGTATTCAGATTGCCTGGCTTTGGCGAAAAACTCGCCTAAGGCTTTATCGGAATACTTCACCGCATTATTGCGGGTATGCTCAGGGTGTTCATACAACTCGATTTCACCATCGGGGAATTCGTACGGTGAGTGGTTACTGCTGGTGAACACCAGACTGAAGAAAGGCTGACCGGTTTGATGCAGCTGAGTAAACTGTTTGTCTGCCATCTGATACAAGTCCTGATCTGAAGCGCCCCAGGAGCCGACAAACTTAGGATTAACGAAATCAGGCAAATCAACAATATCTTCAAAGCCATTGCCCAGGAAGAAAGACTTCATATTGTCAAAATGGCTTTCCCCGCCATAGATAAACTGGGTGTGGTATCCCTGACGGCCCAGCAACTCGGCAATGGTATAAAACCCTGTCTGGCTTTTACTTAACTTCACAACCGCACGGGACGGGGTTGGCGTAAAGCCGGTTGTCATGGCTTCAATACCCCGCACTGAGCGCGTTCCGGTGGCATACATCTGCGTAAAGTTCCAGCCTTCCTGCATCAGAGCATCCAGGTTCGGCGTGAGCGGCAGGCCGCCTAATCCGCCGACAAAACGTGCGCCCAAACTTTCCTGAAGCAGGATCACCAGATTTTTCTTACCTTCAACGGTTGGCAGATTGGTATTCAGCGTGGGAATATCGCCGGGCATGAAACTTTCCGGGCGGCCAGAAGACGCACGCACGGTTGCAATAATGTCCTCCAGCGGCATTGTTCCGTAAAACTCTTCCGCACTCTTTTCTGAGGCCATGTTCCTGGCAGCAAAAATGACAGAATAAGAGGAGTTCAGGGTCAGATCGTTCAACAGCGGATCGGTAGAAAACGCCACCATGGCCGGATTCAGCGGCCGGTGCTGGAAGGTTGAACGCGCGCCCATCACACCCAGAGCCACGACCAAAATAGCCAGCACAGGACGCCAGTACCAGCGAGGCGCATTCAGATCACGCACCGCATAGCCACTGAGCAACCAGCCAAGGCACAGGGTGAATACCGAACCAATCAGCCCGACAGCCAGTTCCAGCTTATACCCCACCCACAACATGCTGAAGACTTCTTTCGGATAAATCAGGTATTCAATGAACAGGCGGTTCGGGCGCAAATTATATTCACTGATAAAACTTGGGGTCGCCAGTTCCATGTAAACCAGAATCCACAAACCTGCCACCAGCCATAGCCGGAGAATGAACAACCATATCTGACCCAAAAGGCCTTGGGTTGGTAACAGTGCCAGTAACAGCGAAGGAAGAATCAACAGCCAGCACAGCGTAGAGACATCCACTCTGATACCTTGTAACAGGATCGAAGCCCAGTCTTGCCAACCGGTAATGTGGTCAAGCTGCCAGAGGGTGAGCACAACGCGGGACACACTGAGCAGAATAAGCGACAGCAGAGCAAACAGGACGATGGGAAACATCACCCCGGTTATAGCTTTAAGTTTTTGCATTACAAAGAGATCCAAATATTTGGTATCACCGAAGGATTACCAAAACAGCTTGAGGATGATCGCCAGCCAGATGCCGCCGGCCAGCAGCAGAGAAATAAATACCGCCGCAGATCCGATGTCTTTCGCGCGGCCACTCAACTCATGAAACTCACTGCCAATTCGGTCTACCACAGCCTCAATCGCTGAATTGAGCAGCTCAACGATCACAACCAGAAATAAACTGGCAACGAGCAAAATGTGCTCGATAAAGTTAACAGGCAGGAAAAATGAAATGGTGGTCAGTACGACAAGCAGAATAATTTCCTGCCTGATGGCTGCCTCATGCTGCCAGGCGGCTTTCAGTCCCTGTAGCGAATAACCCGCCGCTTTTACGATACGTACCAACCCAGTATTACCCGGTTTCATAGTGTTCCTTGCTTAGTCATTAAGACGGCCGAAAATAGTGAAAGATTACTCTGCCGACAATAGGAAAAATCTCAGTTTTGATGTTGCTCCCGCTTACAAGCAATCAAGTATTTCAATCTGTGAGGTTAAGCACTTTTTTGTCACCATCAATTCAGAAAAAACCTCTGACTCAAGATTAAAAATACAGTATGACTCGCATTTCTTAAGAAAAACTTAAGAAACGCGAATAAAATATTGACATTGTTGACTGAAAAGCATTGCTAAATGGGTAGCTGCTGACCGGTTTTGACCGTTCGGATAGCCAGGTTAGTATGAATATCTTTTACCATGGTCAGGGTCTGTAGTTTGCGGATGAAGGCTTCGTAATGGGGTAAATCTCTGGCGACCACTTCTAATAAATAATCATGTGCTCCGGATATGACATGCGCGCTGATCACCTCAGGCATACCTGACATCACCTGTTCAAACTCATCAATGGGTTGATCCCTGTGATTATTCAGGCTGACATTGACAAAAAAGGTCATCATCAATCCCAGTTTCTGTCTGTCCAGAGTGGCCTGGTATCCCGCGATAATGCCATCTGATTCCAGTTTCTTTATCCGCCTGGCACAAGGTGACACCGACAGGCCAACCTTATCGGCAATCTCAGCGGTGCTTTGACGTGCATCGCGCTGTATTTCAGTCAGAATCTGCTTATCTTTTTTATCCATCACGCCCGTATCCCGTCTCTTTGTTACTCGTCACTAAGGACAAGTTAGTAAAATAAATCACCAATTTAAATAAAATTGGAAAAATTCACCAATATAGAAGAAATGGGTAGTTAAGTTTGCCAACTATTATCGCGTGCTTTTGCGGATACTGAAGTCACTTCAATCGCAAGGAATATGCTGATGCAAAAGAACACGCCCGCTATGCTGACCGGACTGTTAGCCATGACGGTCACTTTACTGATCTGGTCCGGTTTTTTCATTTCCCTGCGGGCCTCCAGCCAGTCAGATCTGACGATCGCTGATATTGCCCTGATTCGCTTTGTTCCCGCCGCCCTGCTGTTTGGCTGGCTGTGCCGGCATAAAGCCAGGCACATTTTTCAGACCCCAAAGCGATACTTAGCGCTGATATGCTGGGGAGCCGGGCTACCCTACCTGCTTCTGGCCGGATACGGTTTACATTATGTGCCTGTTGCAGATGGTGCTTCCTTAATACCGGGCATATTGCCGCTTCTTGTATCGGGTATTGCCGTCATCTGCTTTCGCGAACCTTTGTCACCAATGCGTCGGACCGGTTTAGCGTTTATCGCATTAGGCGTGGTGTGCTTTGTCGCCAAGTCGCTGGCGGGCGGGCAGCCCGGCATGCTGACTGGCTATGCCATTTTATTACTGGCGAGTTTTAGCTGGGCCTGGTTTACCATAGCGATGCGGGTCTCTGGCCTGTCAGCAACAGAAGGGGCAGCGGTGATTGCAATATCAGGATGTGGTCTGCTACTGGCTGGCTTTCTCAGCCAGACAATGACGTTTAATTTGCTGTCGGTGGACACTCAGGAAGTGATGTACCATTTTCTGGTTCAGGGGGTCGGGGTAGGGATAGTTTCCAGCCTGTGTTATACCTTAGCCATTTCACGGCTGGGGGCTGAAATGAGTGCCGCGCTGGGTGCTTTTACGCCGGTTCTAGCGGCACTGATGGCGATTCCACTCTTTTCCGAACCCCTCACCGGGCAAACGATGATCGCTATGGCGTTGATTGTGATCGGCGCGCTCACGACCAGCGAAGTCATGCCGATCCCCATCAACAGAAGTAAGACAGTGAAAAAAGCCATGCGTTAAATTGAGGCGCTGTGTCAGACCATGCCCATCTGGTTTTTGTATTTCTCAACAGCTTTTTCATAGAAAGCACGTTCGTCATCATCAGAAATGCTTTCCGCCTGATTAAGGAACACTTCAGGCCCGGCTTTGCCGTTTTTTAACTGCCAAACAGCGTAAGCCGCCTGCTTATCAAGTTCAATACGGTTTTTCTCGGAAGCCGATAACAAAGAAAGATTATGCATGGTTTTCCTTACAATTAGAGAGTCAACGCTTGGGTCTGGTGATCTGGCGACATAGTAACGAATTCAGCGTTAAAGTGAAGACCTGCTCACCTCCCCCCGTTAGCCTCAAGGTGCAGGGTATCTGTCTGCCTCAGGTCAAAAACCCAGGTGAGATGTCACCACCCAGGTAAATACAACCACGATCATCGCGATTAAAGTCACACTGAGGATAGGGTTCAGAGTACGTCGACTGGGGTGACGTATCGCATCTATGACGCTGGGCTCATCGCGGTTCCTGTCCGGTTGTGAAAACTGGTGAAAAGAGGTTTGCGCTGTGCTGATACAATCCTGTTCTCCGTCTATCACCTGGGCATCAAACCATCTGTGCCTGTCGACAAGACGTTCAGCAGGTACATTTCGCGGTGAACCAAATCGTCCGGTTCTGGGTTCAATGATACTGATCACCAAGAGTTGTTTTGACTCGCCCCACACCCAGCAGGGAAGATAATTACCCTGAATATCAACGCGGCACGGAAAAGGATAAGTGTCATTTTTCAATAATTGGGAAACTGGCATGCCCGGAGACTGCAGCGCCTGCTGCGCATTTTCAAGCCAGGGAGCGATGGCATCTCTGAAAATATTCTGTCGCAACGGTAACAAGCGAGACAGACCGCGCAAAATGAACGCCTGGCAATCCGGCCGTATCTGATATGTTTGCCAGTAATCCTGCACCGGACCCAATTCCGACAACGCCAGAAAAACAGCCCGACTGGTTTTCTCATATCGTTCAAAATTGGTCATGAATGCCTCCGCCGCAATCGGGCGTTGCTTATCCTGGCTGATCACCGGATAAACAACCCCATAAACAGAACACAATACGGGTTGCAGACACAACAGGTGTTGATCTCACTACTGTTTTTGCGCTGAATGCAGCATTCAGTGACGGCTACAATCCGAGTCCTACACTCAACAGGATAACGTTACTGTCAACATCTCCCATATCCCGGTATTCATAGCCGAGTGTCAAATCCAGCAAAGGTATAATACCTAACACAAAACCGGCCCCGCCGGCAAATCCCCAGCCATCATCTTTGTGTGTCACACCGGATAATTTACGATCAACGTCGTAATAGTTAGTACCGGCTCTGGCATAAACACTACCCACCAACAGTGGAATATCGGCCTGAAGTGTCAGCGGCACAGAGGTATAATCAATATCATTTTTTGCCGATGACAGCTTTGAGTCCACTTCCGCGCTACCAATGGCTAACCCGGCATTGACACTAAAAATACTGGTCACCTGATAAGACGCATTGACCCCGTATTCATAGCCATAATCAGAGTTACCGTCATACTCCAGACGGGATGCACCTGCATTGGCCCCGACAGATAAACCTAAAATGTCAGCGCTGGCTGGCAGGCTTAACACTGCAAGCGCCGCTGATAGCATCAATTTCTTCATGTTAACGTTCCTTCGTAGCAAAAAAGTGAAAACTGTCGTTGCAGACTGTGCCCAATTAATCAATAGTCCATATCCTTATTTTCGCCAACTAAACACAGCTTAAAAACAAACAGATACTTATCTCTGCCTGTGTTTTTCTTTCCTGTCTCACACACCTGAGATCATCACGCAAAGCAATGATATCGATTACATCCATTTTTTCCCGTTTCCTGTGTTAAACAATCTAATCCTGCTTCTCAAAAGTAAGAATAATTCACACAAGGTGCTGTTATATCAATATTTATACTGAAAAAATCAGCTTTATTCACCATGTTGAATAACTCAGTACCACAATAAAACGCAAACGATTAACCTCCTGTTTTCAACAGATTTAGTAAATAACTCTGGATCGACGGCTGAACAATCAATAAAATGTGACCAACTTCAAAAGTTGCTCTTGGTAACTTCACTAGACTGGCTCCCTGATTCAGCAACAGTTCTTAACTGGCTCTCATTGAGTTTCTGCCACTACTGTGCTGATGTTTTTTTTCAGATAAGACGTACCACTTGAGTACGACATACAGAGGGTAAACACATGAACGAGATTCTGCTTGCAACTATTGCAGGAGTCGTTGTCGGTCTCTTCTTCAGTGCAGTAAAACTGCCACTACCCGCGCCGCCAGTGCTGTCTGGCATCATGGGGATTGTGGGTGTTTACCTCGGTGGTATGGCATACCAAGCAGTGGTTGAACGTTTCTTCTCGTAATTTTTTTAACGAATAACTTGTCAGGAGTCCGCTATGGCTACCCCGCATATCAATGCCGAATTTGGTGATTTCGCAGAAACAGTACTGATGCCAGGTGACCCGCTGCGTGCGAAACTGATCGCAGAAACGTATCTGGAAGATGCCAAAGAAGTCTGCAATGTACGCAACATGTTTGGATACACAGGCACCTATAAAGGTAAGAAAGTGTCTGTAATGGGCCATGGTATGGGTATCCCGTCCTGCTCTATCTATGTTCATGAGCTCATCAAAGACTTTGGTGTAAAGAACGTCATCCGTATCGGCAGCTGCGGTACAGTGAGCGATGACATCAAACTGATGGATATCGTGATCGCTATGGGTGCGTCTACCGACTCCAAAGTGAACCGCATCCGTTTTAACAACCATGACTTTGCCGCCATTGCCGATTTCCACCTGCTGGAAACCGCGGTAAACCAGGCGCGTGAGCAAAACGTGCCGGTTCGTGTCGGCAATGTGTTCTCTGCCGATTTGTTCTACAGCCCTGAAGCAGATCTGTTCGATAAGATGAACAAGCTGAATATTCTGGGTGTCGACATGGAAGCCGCCGGTATCTACGGTGTTGCAGCAGAGCTGGGTGCGAAAGCGCTGACCATTCTGACCGTGTCTGACCACATTACCCGTGGCGAGCACCTGAGTTCTGAAGATCGTCAGAAATCATTCCACTCTATGATGCAAGTGGCGCTGGAAACAGCGATCACTATCTGATGCATCTGATCCGGCCTGTATGTGACAGGCCGGATTACGTATTTAAGGCCGGCGCCAGTGCTCCGCCTTAGTAAAGGATTAGTCAGCTCAATCAGGGGATTTGCCTGTCGCAGCTCAAAAATTGGTAAAATGTGGCGTCTTACACAATTTGAAGCGGGTTTACCCGGGCGACAATGCGATGCCTGGCAGTTTGGGCCAACTAATGGGTGTCGGGTCATCGTATGCAGTAATGACTCGGCACCTTTTTCCGGACAGGTTTTTGGTATCGTCCGTACACGAGGAGGGTGGCAAGCATGATGACAGATCAAAAACGCGCTGCAACCTTGCCGCCAGCCAGCGGGCACTGGCAGTTGAATCATTGCAAAACCGTGCATTGCCAAAACTTTGGCTCCCGTAATCCAGACGACTATATCATTCAGAGGACCAATCCAAACCGTCCTGCCTTCATTTGCAAAGAATGCGGCGCTTTTCCTCCTCTTATCAGCAATCAGAATGTCATCGCAGAATGGCGTTACCTGAAATTACAGCAAAGTAACGGCTTACCCGCCTGTAATAATCTGGACTGTGACAATCTGGGGCTGCCCGTACTGACACATCGCCACCTGTATCATGCCTTTGGTTACAGTGGTGATCGTCAGCGTTATCGCTGCAAAAGCTGTCAGGCAACGTTTGTCGACAGATGGTCCGGCTTTAATCCCAAACACCAGGTTCAGCAAAAGCTGCTCGCCCTGCTGTTTACCGGCCACCCCATCCGGGATATCTGCCGGCGGCTTGGCATGAATCCGAAAACCTTTTACGACCAGCTGAACCACATTGCCAGTCGCTGCCGTCGGCAACTCTCGGTCTTTGATACCCGGTTATTGCAAAACCGCTCACAGCTGGCATTGGCCTGTACACTCAGCCCGCTTCAGCCACATGCAGCTAATGGCGTTTACTGGATTGCCAGTTGCGAGGCCAATTCCGGCTATGTCCTCAGCCAGCACATTAACTATCACCCGGAGCAGGCAGGCACCCCCGATACGCTGCACGATCCTTACAGCCCCAATGCCCGCTTCCTTGCCAGACAGGAAAATAGCGTACCGGCAGCGTCGCAGGCTGCACCTCAGGGCTTGCTGGCGAAAGTCGATGCAAAATACCGCGAAGTGTTATCAAGACCACATCTGGAAGATCCAAGCAGTGATCAGTACATTGAGCATTTCCCGGCCAAAGGCAATCTGATCAGGCCTCAGTATGCGGTGTACGCGCATTTTTTACAGCTCAATGAACAAGTGAGTAATGACACGCAGCTCATGCTGTTCATGCCGCAGGAACCCCTGTTACGTTCAGCCTGCCTGTCTGTGTTTCTGAACAGAATCCGCTCCGGCACGATTGAACCTGTCTATGTGGAAGAAGATCCGGATTGGCCACTGGGCCATGCCGCTGGGCGTATCGACATCGTGTTACTGGGCTGGTGGCGTGACCGGTGGGCATTTACCCGGTTTGATCAGGTTGGTAAAGGCATCTGTCATTTAGGCGGCGAAAAAGATAATGAAGCCAGATGGTTACAACTTGCGACTCACCGCGAAGTCGATGAATATCAAGAGCGGTTTTATCAGCAATTTGCGCAGTTGGTTGATGAACCAAGAAGAAAAGCCAGGCCGGGCGGATTACTGCCTCTGCTGGACATTTACCGGGCCTGGCACAACCTGTGCCGGCAAGATCGCAGTGGCTTAACACCCGCCCAGCAATTGGGCATTATGACGTCGCCGTTAACATTAGAGCAATTGCTTAATTAATTCGGTAACCTTGTTTTTTTACTTAAAATACAGTAAAGAGCGCGCAAAAAAAGGTCATTTTTGTTAGCTCAGCCTCCCTTCGTCAATCACAATTTGGCATATAATCCTCAGTGCGTAACCTTTATTAACAAGTTACACAAAACACTGAGGTGATATGGTGATAAGGATAGTCCCCAATCGGATCAAACCCATTTTGCTGGTGAGTATGCTCGCGGTTGGCATTCTTCCTGCCTATATCTATGGCTGGATTAGCAGTGAGAAACTGAATGAGGTCGCGCTGGACAAAATTGCAGATGGCATTAATGCCCGAAATAATATCGTGGCCCGGAGTCTGGATCAGACACACACTCTGCGGCTGAAAAACCTGGATTTATTAAGTCACTCCCCTATTTTTTCCCACCCGCCTGAACAAATTGGCCAGTTTTTTCATAATTTCGGGCAAACCGACCCTTCCTTTGCGGCTATGCATCAGGTGCGTAAACAAGGCGGTCATTATTCTCTCAATGCGAGCTCAGCTGCAGAGTTAACCATTAATAATATTAATACCCCGAATTTAGAAGACATCGACAAAGCGCTGATCAGGAATAATACTTACATCTCCCGTCCCCAGATCAAAAAGGGAGAAGCCACTGTCTTTCTTGCCAAAAGAATCAAACACCAGCCTGATGGTTTCCTGCTGATTGAATACAAAATGGATGACATCAAGCAGCAGCTGAAACAATTAGGCAATGAAGTCGCCCCAGGCGACAATGTGTATCTGACCGATATTGACGGCAAGTTGCTACTCAGCAGTCGTACCACTGAACAGTCTCTGCATCATTTCAGGCAATTCTACCAAGCCAATTTAATAGCAGGATCAGGGTCAATGTCCTCCTTCGCACCGTTCATGTCCGGCATCAATAATTACCACGATGATGATGGCGAAGCGATGATTGCGGCAGTTGTGCCATCGCAGATCAAAGATGCTAAAGGCATGCCCGTCTGGTCGCTGATCACTGTCACCTCACAAGACAGCGCTATCAGTGTTATTGATGAGTTACACCATTTTTTCCTGCTGGCGCTGGCGATGATCAGTGTATTAATCCTCTTGCTTGCCATCGCCCTGACCAAGCGAATTACCGGTCCGATCGCCAAACTGACCCGTTTCGCCTCCCAGTTCCGTTTGGGGAATTATCAGCCCAACCCCTCTTTTGAAGGTCCGTATGAGTTCCAGTTACTCAATGACGCCCTTAATCAGGGAGCCGATAAAATTTCAGCTGATACTAAGCGGCTCAATCAGGCGCTGGAAAAAGCCAAAGCAGCAGACAAGGCCAAATCGGCATTCCTGGCTAATCTGTCTCACGAAATTCGCACGCCTATGAACGGGATGCTGGGTTTATCGCAATTATTATTGAAAACCAAATTGACGGCAGAACAAGAACATCACCTCAACACCCTGCTCGATTCGGGCAAGCACATGATGTCATTGCTGAACGATATTCTGGATTTCTCTAAAATAGAGCAAGGCAAGCTGAAACTGGATAAAACCCATTTCTGCTTTACTGACCTGGTCGGCACGATTGAAAGCACCTACTCGCCGCTGGCAAAAGAGAAAGGGCTGACATTGAATATTGATTGTGGCTTTGATCAGGAAACCTGGTTTTACGCAGACAAATCCCGTATTCGGCAGATCCTGTTTAACCTGACCAGTAATGCCATAAAATTCACCGACAAAGGCCATGTCAGAGTGCGTATGAGACGGGCACTGCTCACCGGAGGGCAACAACAGCAGTTGACGATTGTGGCCGAAGATACAGGCATTGGTATAACGCCGGAGCGAACAGCTCTCATCTTTGATCCATTTGCTCAGGCCGAAGTCTCTACCAGCCGGCGTTATGGCGGCACCGGCCTTGGATTGAGTATTGTCAAACAGCTGGCAGAATTAATGGACGGCAATGTCGAGCTCACCAGCGAGCCTGGTGTTGGGACATCTGTTACCGTCAACCTGTGTCTTGATACGGGGATCCCTCAGGAAGAGTTCATCGAAAACATCGAGATCGACAAAGAGGCCTTTGCCGGTCTGCACGTACTGGTTGTTGAAGATAATCACCTCAACGTCCTGATCATGGAAAGTTTTCTTCAGCAATGGGGATTTCATACCTACACCGTGGAAAACGGTCTGCAAGCATTAGAAATGATGCAGCGCCAACCCTGCGATCTGATTCTGATGGATAATCATATGCCGGTGATGGACGGCCTGGAATCGACCCGGCGAATCCGTGCCCTGGCCGAACCTTACTGCATTGTCCCGATTTTCGCTTGCACCGCCGATGCGTTTGAGGAAACACAGCAAAATATGCTGGATGCCGGGGGCGACTGTGTTATCACCAAACCGCTCGATGAACGAAAGTTACTGGATGCACTCCAACGCTTTCGCCACCGTATTGACTACATGGCCTATCTGCGCCACCAAACCTTACAACAACCCGATTTTCGGGAGCCATCTCTCCTGAACAACACTTTATCGCCTCTTAACCAAGGCGAGTTACCGTTAAATCATGCAGTATTCGATTTAAATCAAATCACTCAGATAGATACGGAAGAACTGCTGGAAATGCTTGATCATGACAAGGATATGATTGCGTATTTTCTCACTGTCTTTGCTGATGACCACCATGACTACGACCAGAAGATCCGCCATGCTATCCAGGAAAACGATTTAGAGCAGGCAATGTTACTCAGTCATACCCTGAAAGGGGCCTCTGCCAGCCTTTGTGCCAAGCAGGTCAGCCACAGCGCCAGAATAGTCGAGAAGCAACTGAAAGCGGCGCAGATCCCCTCGGACTCAGAGCTTGATGCGGTTTCACAAGCCTTATCAGCGCTTTGTGACGAGATTCGCAACCAGCAGCAAACTGTCGATATCGGCTAATCCTTTCAGGCTGATCAAACCAAAGAGATCAGCCTGAATGATCGCCATGACGCAGTTTCCCACATTCGCTTTATTCTTTGTAAGACTGCCGAAAGAATGTTTGGCAAAACCGCCCGAATTGGGCTTCGCGATTGACATCGACACAGAAAAATTTAATTATCGGGACATCAAATATTTTGCTTCGATCCATATGTTCAGAGCATTGAACCTGGCTTCAAAAGAACAGTCAACAGGCCAAACGTAACGTTTGCACAAACACAGCAAAGGACAAGAGATATGAGCACCAAACTGGAACAGCTGCGCGCACTTACTACTGTTGTTGCCGATACCGGCGACATCGAAGCGATTAAGAAATACCAACCGCAAGACGCCACCACCAACCCTTCCCTGATCCTGAAAGCCGCAGAAATTGAACAGTACGCACCGCTCATCGACGATGCGATTGCTTATGCCAAAGCGCAGAGCAGCGATAAAGCCCAGCAAATCGAAGACGCCGGTGACAAACTGGCGGTCAACATCGGTAAAGAAATCCTCAATGTGGTGCCGGGCCGTATCTCCACTGAAGTGGATGCCCGCCTGTCTTATGACACCGACGCCAGCGTGGCCAAAGCCCGCAAGCTGATCAAAATGTATAACGATGCCGGCATCAGCAACGACCGCATCCTGATCAAACTGGCTTCGACCTGGGAAGGGATCCGCGCGGCCGAAATCCTGGAAAAAGAAGGCATCAACTGTAACCTGACTCTGCTGTTCTCTTTTGCCCAGGCCCGTGCCTGTGCTGA
>NZ_AULG01000029.1 GCF_000425165.1 Photobacterium halotolerans DSM 18316 | reverse complement strand
TACCCGTTGGTCATCAAATCCTGGCGCAGCAAGTGGGACAATTTGTCGGTATACTTCAAGTATCCCGAGCAGATCCGGCGGGCCATCTACACCACCAATGCGGTTGAGGCGGTGCACCGTCAGTTCCGCAAGCTGACCAAAACCAAGGGCGGCTTCGCTAACGAAACCAGCTTGCTGAAGCTGCTCTATGCGGGGATGTTGAAGGCTTCCGAGAAGTGGACGCATCCGGTACAGAACTGGAATCTGACGTTATCCCAATTGAGCCTCCACTTCCCGAACAGGGTCGATCAATATGTGGATCTGTGACTTATGCTGACACAGAACTATGAACACCCTCGTTCAAAAGTGTCGATGTACTCAACACCAAAGTGCTCACAAACGTTAGGAATAAGGATCTTACGTTTAATGTTACGGTCAAGCTTCTCGTGTGTAACTATTTTTGCCCCAGTAGTTATTGCTTTAGCAACGAGCCAAGGATCAGCACCTCTAAGAAACTCAGCCTGTGCGCCGATTTTCATTTGGGTTAGTGTCATTACATGCTGAACTACTTGTGCATACGCTATTTGAGTTGGTTGGTCATCGTTTGCAATGAATAAATGTGCGTTATCCTTCGCCCATTGAGCTAGTTCGTCATTACCATTTGTTAATTCGTCTTTTATAAAACCGATACTTGCTACACCCGCCTGAGCATTAGACTGTAAGATCCATTGCCAATAGCCTGGGCATATTGACATCGAGTAGTAACGGTTTTTAGCTTCGATAAAGGTGTTTGCATCCAGCAGGTAATTCATAGAGCTAGTTTTCTCGCGTATGTTTTTATATTATTTGGCTTAATGCCTAGTAGGTTGCCAGCATCTCTAAGTAACATTCTACCGCTCAATGCTTCTGCTACAACAGCACTAGAGAAAAGCTTACTATTTTTAGCTCCAGCATTAATATTAAAGTCACCCTTTCCGCCTTTCTGGTTTCTAAAGGCGTTCAGCTCAGCTCGGTAGTACTTCCAATAGGTATCACCATCAATAACTCGGCAGTCTAGTGCTCGTTTTGCTGCTGCGAGCTTACTTACATGCAATTGACGATTTATTTCTGTTAGGTTCATAACAAGACTTAGCTCGGGGTTCCAAATACGATGAAAAGCTTCTTGTGGTACAAGAAACTCTCCAGCTACAGCATTGCAGAACTTTTCTTCTTCAGCATGGGAATGCTCTAAGTCAGAGATACCACTACTGCCTATCCATAGATGAGCTAGTTCGTGAATGAGAGTAAACAGTCTTGCAGTGGGAGCATCAGAGCTATTTATAAAAATAACGGGAGCAATATCATCACTAATGGCAAAACCTCTAAACTCTGAAACTTCAAGTTTACGACGAGTGTTATTGCCTACGATACCGCTTCTCATAACTAATATTCGAGCTTGTTCGGCACCTTTGATAAGTGTTCGGTGGTATTCTTCCCAACTCCCTTTTTGTGGAAGAGGAACCCCGAGAGTATTTCGGATATCTTGGGCTACATCAAACACAGAGTCATTGACGTTGTATTTGCCAATAAATGGTAAACGAGGTTCGTCTAGCTTGATAAGGTAGTCTCTATACCATTCCTGTTTGAGCATGACTTGCTTGATGATCTCTTTCATATCAATAGAGACTGCATCGACATGCCTATTAGCTACTGTTCGTAGGTCAGGTATAGGAAGTTCCTCATCGGGTGGTTCTGGTAGGAACAGATAACCAAAAGGAATATTTGTGATGTTAGCGATGTTTTGAGCTTGCTTAAAAGTGGGTCTGGATTCACCAGATTCCCATTCAATGATTTTCTGAACGTTCTTAACGTTCAGTTTTTGAGCAAGGGAATCCTCACTCAGGCCAGCACGAACTCTAGCCCAAGTAACTATTCTTGGATTTATTAAAGCTTGCTCTGTCATTTTCTTTTCAACTAGTTAGCTACCACACATAAATTATACAACGCATTATACAAATAGACTTGTATTTGAATAGAGTTGATTGTGATAAACAGAGCATTACGCACGTAATGGCGTACTTCTGGGATTCAAACTCTGCAATATGGAACGGTCATAGGGGAGGAAATGTGACAGCAAGTGTGACACTTGCACATACACAAACGGTGCCATACAAAAGACTATAGCGTCAATAGTTGATTTTTGGCGCTTATCTGTACTTATTAATGAATCACTACTGTTCCATTTGCCGAAATTGATCCCTATCTGCTAGCTTGATAGCCTCGCTAAGCGAGAGTGCAGGTAGTTAGTCAGGTGCTGCGTGGTGGCTAGAGGGCGTCAATGACTTGTTCAGGCTAAATAATATTTGCTACATATGTGCTACATAGAAATGAAAAAATTAAAAGGGCTTAGCTGAAAAATCAGCTAAGCCCTTGTTTTGTTTGGTGGCCCCTCCCAGACTTGAACTGGGGACCAAGCGATTATGAGTCGCCTGCTCTAACCACTGAGCTAAGGGGCCAAATGTGCCACCGATTATATGGGATGGGTGGGGCATTGTCTAGGTGCGAAGGGGCAAGTTTTGTTTGTTTCTTAGGCAGTTAAATGCAGGGCAAGCCCTTGCGTGGCAAGGGGTGTGAGCGAGGTCGCATGTGCGGCGGGCAAAGAAAAAGCGGGCTGTTTAGCCCGCTTTGTGATGTGGTGTTTGTGGTGAGTGGCTTACTCGTCCAGGAAGCTGCGCAGCACGTCGGAACGGCTTGGGTGGCGCAGTTTTCGCAGGGCTTTGGCTTCGATCTGACGGATACGCTCACGAGTCACGTCAAACTGTTTGCCCACTTCTTCCAGTGTATGGTCGGTGTTCATGTCGATACCAAAGCGCATACGCAGTACTTTGGCTTCACGTGGCGTCAGGCCAGCCAGTACTTCGTTGGTGGCCGCACGCAGGTTGGTTGCCGTGGCAGAATCCATTGGCAGCTGCAGCGTGGTATCTTCAATGA
Organism: Photobacterium halotolerans DSM 18316; assembly: GCF_000425165.1. Lineage (GTDB taxonomy): Bacteria > Pseudomonadota > Gammaproteobacteria > Enterobacterales > Vibrionaceae > Photobacterium > Photobacterium halotolerans. The sequence continues at coordinate 55,777 of NZ_AULG01000029.1, read as the reverse complement.
AATCACCCAGATGTGAATCTTCATCATCACCGATTGGGGTTTCCATCGAGATTGGCTCTTTGGCAATCTTCAGCACTTTGCGGATCTTGTCTTCCGGCATTTGCATGCGTTCAGCCAGTTCTTCCGGCAGTGGTTCACGGCCCATCTCCTGAAGCATCTGGCGAGAGATACGGTTCAGTTTGTTGATGGTTTCGATCATGTGCACAGGGATACGAATCGTACGTGCCTGGTCTGCGATTGAACGTGTGATTGCCTGACGGATCCACCAGGTGGCGTAAGTCGAGAATTTGTAACCACGACGGTATTCAAACTTATCGACCGCTTTCATCAGACCAATGTTACCTTCCTGGATCAGATCCAGGAATTGCAGGCCACGGTTGGTGTATTTCTTGGCGATAGAAATAACCAGACGCAGGTTGGCCTCAACCATTTCTTTCTTGGCGCGGCGTGCTTTGGCTTCACCGATAGACATACGGCGGCTGATGTCTTTGATACGCTCAATCGACAGGCCGGTTTCATCTTCCAGTATGCGCAACTTCAGCGAGGCACGACGCAGGTCTTCTTCGTAGTTTTTCAGGCGCTCGGCATACGGTTTGCCTGAGTTCAGTGCTTCGTCGATCCACGCAGAAGAAGATTCATTACCGCTGAACAGCTGTACGAAGGTCTTCTTCGGCATTTTGCTGTTGTCGACACACATACGCATGATCAGGCGCTCATTGGTACGTACCTTATCCATGGAATCACGCAGTGAACTGACCAGACGGTCAAACTGTTTCGGGATCAGACGGAACTGCTTGAAAATTTCAGACAGCTCGGCAATAGCGACTTCAGTATCCGGGTGATGACGGCCATTGGTGTCGATGGCTTTGGCCATATTTTCGTAAGAGACACGCAGTTCTTTGAACTTCTCGCGTGCTACTTCCGGATCGATGCTGCCGTCGTCTTCTTCGCTTTCTGAATCGTCGTCATCGTCTTCAAGATCTTTGTCTTCATCTTCAAGATCAGTTTCACTTAACTCGGAGCCGATGTGCGTGGCTGTCGGAGCGGCTGTCTCTTCTTCGTTAGGATCCACGAAGCCTGAAATGATATCAGTCAGACGCAGCTCTTCTGCTTCAACCTTGTCAAACTGCTCAAGCAGATGCGAGATTGCTGACGGGTACTCAGCAACAGAACACTGAACCTGATTGATACCATCTTCGATGCGTTTAGCGATGTCGATTTCGCCTTCGCGGGTCAACAGCTCAACTGTACCCATTTCGCGCATGTACATACGAACCGGGTCAGTGGTACGGCCGATTTCGCTTTCTACGCTCGATAATGCCTGAGCCGCCGCTTCAATGGCGTCTTCATCGGCGTTATCTTCAGTCATCATGAGTTCATCGGCATCAGGGGCGGTTTCCACCACCTTAATACCCATGTCGTTGATCATCTGAATAATGTCTTCAACCTGATCAGAGTCAACAATGTCTTCTGGCAGGTGGTCATTAACTTCGGCATAGGTCAGATAACCTTGCTCTTTGCCTTTGGCAACAAGCAACTTTAGCTGTGACTGCGGATTTTGCTCCATAGACGATATCCAACTTAGGGTCTGAGTGAGAAAAAAGGATGCAGAAATGCAAACCAGTAATTATAACAAATGTCAGAATTGTTGACTACTTTTTAGACGGGGCGATTTAACAGCAATAGCTGAAGCTCCCGCTTCTCTTCGACTGATAAGCCGACGGTGTTCGATTTAGCCTGCAACTTCTCAATTTGTTGTGTGACGCATTGATCGATAACTTTATCCATCGCGTCAAAAAATACAGTGTGTAAACTGTCTTCATCGCTGCCGAGCGGTATGTCCCAACTGGCCAGACGGGCCATCATTGAGGCTTGCTCGGTCTCACGCCAATCTTCAAGCAACTGTCCAGTTGTGATATTGGGATGAAGTCGACATTTATCAACTATTGTCAGTAATAATTTTAAGCCAGCCAGCTCTGTGCCTGCAAAATCCTGGGTGTTTAAGCCCAGTTCACTGGCAAAGCCCGGGTTTTGCAGCAGCAGCGCAATCGCGATGCGCATCGGCGTACGCTTGATGGCGGGCTGAGCCGTTCTGACCGGCTTGTTGTCTCCGTGCTCGCTGATCAGCTGTTTCAGCTGCTCTTCATCAGGAAGACCGAGTTTTTGTCCTAAAACTTTCCGTAAGTATAGTCTCAGGGTGCCGCCCGGCACTTTGTCAATCAGTGGCACCGCCAGCGTACTGAGCTTGGCTTTGCCTTCCCGGCTGCTGGTATCTACCTGCTGCAGCAGGGTGGTGAACAGGAAATCAGACAGGGTCATTGCCTGAGTGATCGCCTGCTCGAACGCTTCTTTGCCATGCTGGCGCACGTAACTGTCCGGGTCTTCGCCGTCGGGCAGGAACATAAATTTCAGCTGGCGGCCATCGTTCATATACGGCAGCGCTTGTTCCATCGCCCGCCAGGCCGCATCGCGACCGGCGCGGTCACCGTCATAACAGCACACCACAGTACCGGTTTGCCGGAACAGGGTCTGAATGTGCTCCCCTGTGGTCGAGGTGCCCAGCGAGGCGACGGCATAGTCGACGCCGTATTGCGCCAGGGCCACTACATCCATATAGCCTTCGACGACCAGAACGCGTTCAGGTTCCCGGTAAGCTTGCATCACCTGATACAAACCGTAGAGCTCGCGGCCTTTGTGAAAAACCGGTGTTTCCGGTGAGTTGAGATACTTAGGTGTACCTTCGCCCAGTACCCGGCCACCAAACCCGATCACCCGGCCGCGGCGGTCGTGGATCGGAAACATAATCCGGCCACGGAAACGGTCATAGCGACGGCCTTGTTCGTTTTCGATCAGCATGCCGGCGCTGACTAAATCTTGCTGTGCCTGCTCGTTGCGGCCAAAACGGCTGCGCACCAGATCCCATTGGTCAGGCACATAGCCGATGCCGAACTGTTTGACGATCTCGCCCGACAGGCCACGTCCTTTCAGGTAGTTAATGGCTACCTGCGCATCGCTCTGACGCAACAGCGACTGATAATATTGGGCGACCTGACCCATCAGGTCATAAAGGCTTTGCTTCTCTTGTCGCTTGATGCTGCTCTGGCCGCTGCTGCCTTGTTCGCGCGGAATTTCAAGGCCAAGCTGAGACGCCAGCTCTTCAACGGCATCGACAAAGTCCAGCCGGTCGAACTCCATCACAAAATCAAGCACGTTGCCTTTCGCGCCGCACCCAAAGCAATAGTAGAACTGTTTGTCGGGACTGACAGAAAAAGACGGGGTTTTCTCATTGTGGAAAGGGCAGCAGGCACCGTAGTTCTTGCCTTGCTTTTTGAGTTTCACCCGCGCATCAATTACATCGACTATGTCATGCCGTGAGATGAGGTCATCGATGAATGAACGAGGGATCTTTCCTGCCATACAATGAGTGTTACCTGAAATTAACTGGGAAGAGATACAAACAAGCCGCGCATTCCCGAGAGGATAGCACGGCTTGCTGTAGAGTTGGGGCAGTTTTAGCCGAGTTTGGCTTTGACCAGTTGGCTAACTTTCCCCATATCGGCGCGGCCCTGCAGCTGTGGTTTGAGCACAGCCATCAGTTTACCCATGTCTTGCATAGTGCTGGCACCTGTACTGGCGATAGCGTCTTCCAGCAGAGCGGCAACTTCGTCGTCGCTCAGCGGCTGAGGCATAAATTCTTCCAGTACGGCGATTTCAGCATGCTCAACATCGGCCAGATCCTGACGGCCTGCGGCTTCATACTGAGCCACAGAGTCACGACGCTGTTTTACCATTTTCGTCAGTACTGCCACTATGTCGTCGTCGGTCAGAGTGATCTTCTCGTCGACTTCACGTTGTTTGATGGCAGCAAGAACAAGACGGATAGCACCCAGGCGAGCTTTATCCTTCGCCTTCATGGCTGCTTTTTGTTCGTTCTTTATACTTTCGATCAGGGCCATTACGCTGTCCTTGTTATCTGTAAATTAGTACAGACGAACGCGACGTGCGTTTTCGCGAGCCAATTTTTTCAGGTGACGCTTAACAGCCGCTGCTTTAGCGCGCTTACGTACAGTTGTTGGCTTTTCGAAGTGCTCACGACGGCGAACTTCAGAAAGGATACCTGCTTTTTCGCAAGAGCGCTTAAAACGACGTAGAGCTACGTCGAACGGTTCGTTTTCACGTACTTTGACTACTGGCATGTAATACTCACCTCAGAGTGATTCGATTAACGCTGATGATCAAAATTATCAGCTGATTAAAAATGGTGCGAAATTCTAATCTGATCCGGGGTCATTTGTAAAGCATTCTGCAAGTCAGAACTGGTGAAATTCTGTCAACAGCGGTAACATGCCCCTCCGACGTTCCGCACCGGCTTCGGCTTTCAGTGTGTAAGTATATAAGTATAGAGGTTGATATGCGTATCCTGGGCATCGAAACGTCCTGTGACGAAACAGGCGTGGCGATTTACGATGATGAGAAAGGCCTGCTGGCTCATGAGTTGTACAGCCAAGTGAAGCTGCACGCCGATTATGGTGGCGTCGTACCTGAACTGGCCTCACGGGACCATGTCAAAAAAACCATCCCGCTGATCAAGCAGGCGCTGGCCGATGCCGGTTTAACTCCGGCGGATCTGGATGGCGTGGCTTATACCGCCGGGCCGGGTTTGGTCGGTGCTCTGTTAGTGGGCGCGACCATAGGCCGCAGCCTGGCGTATGCCTGGAATCTGCCTGCGGTGGCGGTACACCATATGGAAGGCCATTTGCTGGCGCCTATGCTGGAAGACAATCCCCCTGAGTTTCCGTTTGTGGCGCTGCTGGTCTCTGGCGGTCATACCATGATGGTGGAAGTCAAAGGGATCGGCGAATACCGCATTCTGGGTGAGTCGATTGACGATGCCGCCGGTGAAGCCTTTGATAAAACGGCCAAGCTGATGGGGCTGGATTATCCCGGCGGACCGCTGCTGTCGAAACTGGCCGATAAAGGCACCGCAGGCCGCTTTACCTTCCCGCGTCCGATGACGGACCGTCCGGGCATGGATTTCAGTTTTTCCGGCCTGAAAACCTTTGCCGCCAACACCATTCGTGGCAACGATGATGATGAGCAGACCCGGGCAGACATTGCTTATGCGTTTCAGGAAGCTGTGGTAGACACCCTGGCAATCAAATGTAAGCGTGCCCTGAAAGAAACCGGCTTTAAGCGTCTGGTGATTGCCGGCGGTGTGAGTGCCAACAAGCACCTGCGTGCCGAGCTGGCTGCCCTGATGGAAAAACTGGGCGGCGAAGTTTTTTATCCGCGTACTGAGTTCTGTACCGATAACGGCGCCATGATTGCCTATGCGGGCATGCAGCGTCTGAAAAATCAGGAAATCATGGATTTGAGTGTCAAAGCCCATCCGCGCTGGCCGATCGATACCCTCAAGCCCTTGCGCTGAGGCCGGGTCAGTGATCCCCAAATAGCACTTAACCGCCAGGACGAATCAGGGTTTCGACTGGCGGTTAAATTTATGCCATATCTTATATTCTTTGCCGTCCAGCAAGCGGCGGACATTCTCGTGATGGCGCAGAATGATCAGGCACGACAGCATAGCCACCGGCATGGTGTACTGAGGTTTGACCCACCAGGTAAACATGGGCGCGATGAGTGCGGTGATCATGGATGCCAGCGAAGAATAGCCGCACAGCACGGCCACCACTAACCAGCTTGCAATCAGCATCCCGCTTAAATCCCAGCCAATCGGCGCCAGTGCGCCCAGTGCCGTCGCCACGCCTTTGCCGCCGCGGAAGTGGAAAAACAGCGGGTAAATATGACCCAGACAGGCGGCAATCCCTATGATTCCCAGCAGAAAGGGGTTAATCCCCAGAAAATAGCTGATCCAGACCGGCAGCATGCCTTTGAGAATATCGCACACCAGCACCAGTGCCGCGGCACCCCGGCCGCCGATACGCAGGACATTGGTTGCCCCCGGATTCCCCGAGCCGCTGTCTCTTGGATCTGGCAGGCGGAACAGGCGACAAATCAGCACCGCACTGGACACAGAGCCCAGCAGGTAAGCAGCGATAATGATCAGCAGCACCAATGGTGTCATAGCATCTCCAGTAAGCCCCTGACGTTATTGTCATCCGGGGAGCGGGTGTTGATGAGCCTGTACGCCGTGGCCTTTTTGGTAACCATGAAAGTGGTAAAAATGTGATTACTCAGCGCCCACGTCTGATGACACTAGGCATATCAGCTGTGGTATAGTGCATCCACTTTCAGGAGGCTGGCGTGTTTGAAACGCTGGAAGCCTGTTTTCTGTCATCAATATGATGAACTCGTCCCGATAATACGCACTTTTGCTCACATTGGGTATCCGACCTCTACACAAAATTAGCGATGGAACATGGATTCAGTATTTATCGAACATCTTGATGTTATCGCCTCTATCGGGGTGTATGACTGGGAGCAGGAAATTAAGCAGAAACTGGTGCTGGACCTGGAAATGGCCCATGACAATCAGCCCGCCGCGCTCGCCGATGATGTGTCGCTGGCGCTCGATTACGCCGCCGTCAGCCAGGCAGTTACCGAGTTTGTGGAACAGGGCCGCTTTCTGCTGGTCGAGCGGGTGGCAGAGGAAGTTGCCAGCCTGATCATGACACGTTTCAACGTACCCTGGATCAAAGTGTCAGTGACCAAGCCGGGCGCAGTGCCGAATGCGCGCGGTGTTGGCGTGGTGATTCAGCGGGGACGCCGTGACTGAGGTGTACATCAGCATCGGCAGTAATATCGACCGTGAGCACTATGTGCGTGCGGCGGTGGCTGAGCTGAAGCAGCTAGGTTCCCGGTGTCGTGTTTCCCGTATTTTTGAAGCGGAACCTGTCGGCTTTGACGGTCCTGGTTTTTTCAATGGTGTGGTGGCTCTGGAGACAGATTTGTCGCTGGATGCCCTGCAGCACAGGCTGAAAGATCTGGAACTGCAGTATGGCCGCCAGCCGGATGCGGTGAAGAATCAAAACAGGACGCTGGATTTGGATCTGTTGCTGTTTGGTGATCGGATCAGCCCTGAAGCGCCTGCGCTGCCGCGAGCGGATATCTACAAGTTTGCTTTTGTGTTACTGCCGCTGTATGAGCTGAACCCGCAGTTGGTGATACCGGGAGATGGACGCACTGTGGCGCAAATCTGGCAGGCTTTCGACAAGCAGCAGGTATTAAGGCCGGTTGCGCTGGAATTTGACACAGTTTGACAGCAATGTACTGAACTGTCAGGGAAACCAGGGGTCAACCCACTGGCGATACACTTTCTCGTATTATGTTTTCGAAGAGTTAAAGGTAAACAATGAGTCATTTTGAAGCGTTCATGTTGGCATTGATCCAGGGGCTGACTGAATTTTTGCCGATCTCCAGTTCGGCGCATCTGATCCTGCCGTCGCAGGTATTTGGCTGGGCAGATCAGGGTCTGGCTTTTGATGTTGCCGTGCATGTGGGGACGCTGGCGGCGGTTGTGATGTATTTTCGTAAAGAAGTGGTGTCTTTGCTGGCGGCCTGGTTGGCGTCTATCTTCAAAGGCCACCGCTGTCGTGAAGCCACTCTGGCCTGGATGATAGTGCTGGCGACCATTCCGGCCTGTGTGTTCGGTTTCTTTATGGCCGATATCATAGAAGTGTATCTGCGCTCTGCCTGGGTGATTGCGGTTACCACCATAGTGTTTGGTCTGCTGTTGTGGTGGGTGGATCGCCGTGCGAGCCAAACCCGCGATGAGTATGATGCAAACGCCAAGCGCTCACTGTTTATTGGTCTGGCGCAGGCGGCGGCCATGATTCCCGGTACGTCGCGTTCAGGGGCGACCATGACAGCGGCGCTCTATCTGGGGTTTACCCGCGAAGCGGCTGCCCGCTTTTCGTTTCTGATGTCGATCCCTATTATCCTGCTGGCCGGCACGTATCTGGGGACCAAGCTGGTTGAGAGCAGTGCCCCGATTGATTTTGGCGGTTTAGGCATCGGTCTGGCGGTGTCATTCCTCAGCGCTTACGCCTGTATCCATGTGTTCCTCAAACTGGTAACGCGTGTGGGTATGCTGCCATTTGTGATTTACCGGCTGCTGCTGGGCTTTGGCCTGATCGCGTTACTGCTGAGCCAGCAGTAATTCAGTCAGAGTAAAATGAAAGGAAGCCGGACTTTGCTCCGGCTTTTTTGTGCGCTGAGAGTATGCGCAGAGGCTGTGCTTAACGCCCCAGCACCTGTGCTGCCGCCTCGGCGCGGCGGATAGCCAGTTGTTCCTTGATAGCCGCGCCCTGGTAGCCCGCCTCAATGATGGGTTTCACTTCGACGGCCTGTACGGCGGTAAAGACATCCTGAAGAATATCGGCCTGCGGGTAGGGGTCGTCTTCAAACCCGGTCCGGCCGCGAATATCCGCCCGGCAGCAAATGGCTAGCTGTTCAACGCGCTCCGGTTTTCGCCAGGCGTCTATCTGATCAAAGAGTCTGATAAAGGTGGCGGGGCGCATCTCTTGCGCGCGGTGTACTTTGGTGTGCTGTGCACAGACCATGAGTGCGGTATCGCGATAATGGTTCGGCACTCTCAGGCGCTGGCACAGCTGGCGGATCACATCCATCCCCAGCTGGCAGTGCAGCTTATGGCTGGGCAGCTCGGCCTTGGGCGACAAGGCTTTACCCAGATCATGCACCTGGGCACTAAAGCGGATCACAGGATCGTCACTCAGCAGTGCCGCCTGATAGGACACCATCAGGGTGTGAATACCGGTATCGATTTCCGGGTGCCACTTCTCGGGCTGCGGAACGCCAAACAGCGCGTCGATCTCAGGCATCACGATGCCCAGTGCGCCGCACTGGCGCAGCACGGTCAGGAAGATATCCGGGCGCTCGGTATGCAGGGCGCGCTCCCATTCCTGCCACACACGCTCGGGCGTCAGGGCTGCCAGCTCACCGTCCGCCACCATTTCCTGCATCAGAGCCAGTGTTTCCGGTGCAACGGTGAAGCCCTGCGGGGCAAAACGGGCAGCGAAGCGGGCGACCCGCAAGACACGCAGCGGATCTTCAACAAAAGCCTGCGACACATGGCGCAGCTGACGTTTCTCTATATCCTGCTGGCCCTGATAAGGGTCGACCAAGGTGCCGTCCTGCGCTTCGGCAATGGCGTTGATGGTCAGATCCCGCCGCATCAGATCCTGCTCCAGCGTCACGTCCGGTGCGGCGTAGCATTCAAAGCCGGTATAGCCTTTGCCTGATTTTCGTTCGGTACGGGCCAGAGCGTATTCTTCTTTGGTTTTGGGATGCAGAAAGACAGGAAAATCGCTACCTACCTGGCTGAACCCCTGGTCCAGCATGTGCTGAGGCGTGGTGCCGACGACCACCCAGTCTTTGTCTTTGACGGGCAATCCCAGCAGCCGATCCCGTACCGCGCCGCCAACCAGATAAATATCCACGTTTCTCTCCTCGTCTTTTGTCAGTCTTGCCCCCGAAGGGTATACAATCGGTGTCACGAACGCTAATGTATCTCAGTTATTTTACTTCATCCCGGACGAAGACATGTACAAGGCATTTTTTGGCCTGACCGAAGCCCCGTTTTCGATTGTGCCCAGCGCACGATTTCTTTATCTCAGCGATCGCCACCGTGAAGCGCTTAACCACATGCTTGCCGGACTGGCTGATGGCGGGGGCTTTGGGCTGCTCACCGGCGAGGTCGGTACCGGCAAAACCACAGTGCTGCGCGCCTTGTTATCCAAACTGGGTGAGGAGACTCAGGTCGCTGTGGTACTGAACCCGGCGTTATCGGCCCATGAGTTGCTGGAAAGCATCTGCGATGAGTTAGGCCTGCCGGCGTCACCGCAAGACAGCTATAAGATCCTGACCGACAGATTGTATGCCCACCTCAAAGCCAATGATCAGGCCGGTCGCCATACTCTGTTGCTGGTCGATGAAGCGCAGCATCTGCTGCCGGATGTGCTGGAGCAGCTGCGTCTGCTGACCAACCTGGAAAATGATCAGCGCAAACTGCTGAAAGTGGTGCTGGCCGGTCAGCCTGAACTGCAGCAGCTGCTGCAGCAGCCGGGATTGCGCCAATTGGCTCAGCGTATTACCTCACGCTATCACCTGCTGCCGCTGACCGAAGTGGAAGTGGCGGCTTATGTCCGTTTTCGTCTCGATCAGGTCGGCTGTGCTCATCAGATTTTCTCGCCTCAGGCGCTGAAAACACTGGCACGGGTATGCGACGGCATTCCGCGCCAGATCAATCTGGTGTGCGATAAAGCCCTGCAGCTTGCCTGCCGGGACAGCCGCTATCAGATCAATCCTGAGCACATCAGGCAGGCCAGTGAACTGGCGCTGGGATGGGCGGTCGCACAACCTGTACCGGCCGCGGGCCAGACGCGTAAACGGTTGGGCTGGGCGATTGCCATTGTGCTGGCGCCGGCATTAATTGCGGCGGGCTACTGGGGCGGCGGCTGGGTAGCAGAAAATACACTGGGCGCGGTCGTGCAGGAAACGGCTGTAGTGTCTGCGCCTGCCGCTTCGGGGGATGCGCCAGAAACGGACGAAGCTCAGGCGCTGACGGCACTGGAAAAACGCTGGCAAGCCGTGCTGGCCCTGCAGCCGACGGAAAGGCAAGCCATGCAGACCTTGTACCGGCTGTGGGGCTATGAGGTCTCGCCCAGTCAGGCGAACTGCCTCAGCAGCTCGCGGATCGGGCTGACCTGCCAGCAAAGCAAGGGCGATCTTGCGCAGCTCAGCCTGATCAATCGTCCTGCTATCCTGCCTCTGAGCAATGATGATGGCGAGCGCTTTTATGCGGTACTTTACGCGCTCTGGCCGGGCGACGCCGAGCTGATGCTGGGCGGAGAGCGGCTCAGAGTGAGCCGGGAATGGCTGCAGGTGCACTGGCAGCAAGACTATACCCTGATGTGGCGTCCTCCCATGGGGGAGAGCACCAGCATCCGTTATGGTCAGCAAGGTGGCCGGGTGGCCTGGCTGGACCAGCAGCTTAACCGTCTACTGGGCGAGCCGGGTGTGGCCAGCAGAGATTTTGACCAGACTGTGCTCGATAAACTGCGTCGTTTTCAGCAGGCTCAGGGCTTGTATGCCGATGGTATTGCCGGACCGATGACGCTGATGGTGCTGGATACGGCCTTGTCACTGCCCGGGCCGACACTGTATCAGGAGTACCGTACCGATGGTGATGCCGTTAACGACCGCCATCCGATGTCATTTCTGCCGTTCCCCAAGTTAACCACAGAGGCTTTGCCGGCCCCCGGTTTACCTTTATACGGCAAGGAAGAGCGCAACGCCTTTGAAGCCAAGCCGCCGTTGACCTCCTTTACCGGTGAACAGCCAGGCGACGCCGCAGGAGGTGAGGGGCAGGGAAGTTTTCTGGACTTGGATAAACTGGATTTGTCGGGCTTGTCGCCAGAGCTGGCCAATCGACTGCATCAGGCGATTGCTGCCACCGATCAGTCCGATACACCGGCTTTGGTTGATCCCAGAACGGTCACTGCAGCCGCGGCGAAACAAAAACCGTACGTTGCAGAAAATGTCATGACGCTGGCAGACTTGCCTCAGGGCGTTCAGGCACGTTTACCGGCTATCAACCTGCAAACCCATATCTACTCATCCAGTGCGGACAGTCGCTGGGTGAAGGTGAACAACCGCGAGGCTTATGAGGGGGATGAGGTTGCTCCTGGTGTGACGCTGGAGAAGATTGAGCCGCGTAAGGTGATTCTGGGCTTTGAGCATATCCGCTTTGAGATGGCGGCATTGTCTCAGTGGCCGTCAGGGTAAGGCTCACTATCAGCGGCAACCGGAAATCATGGCATCCGGAGAGCATGACAGACGGAAACAAAAAAGGCAGCTGAGCTGCCTTTTTTGTTTCCGGAACGGTGATTGGCGTATAGCCTGGCAATCAGGCCCAGCCGTTATTACGTTTCTTGCGGCGTGGGATCAGATGCGGCAGCACCAGACCAAACAGCAGGCCTCCGCCTGCGACCATACCGCCGTAGGTAAACCATCTCATCAGCAGATCGTCTGCCTGGGTATCCAGTTTAGCGCGCAGCTCGCGGATTTCAGACTGGGAGCTCGACAGCAGGTCATTCAGCTTGGTGTTGCGATCTTCCAGGTCGGTGATCTGCTCAGTACGGTTTTCCAGTGATGACTGAAGAGCCGCATTGCGTTCGTCGCTGGACTGCTTGGCATTGGCGAGGGCTTTTTTCACTTCGGTCAGCTCTTTTTCTAATTTTGGCAGGCGTTCTTTCAGGCCAACCTGGTTAGAAATGAAATCACTCTTGACCCAGCCTGTGCGGCCGCGGTCGTCAATCACTTTACTGAAACCCGATTCTTTGTTGACTTCCAGCAGGGTGACTTTCGTGCCAGCGTCTACGCTGCCCATAATTTTAAATTGCGTACTTGGCCCGCGATGCATGTAAGTAAACAGGTCATCGGAGATGTAACGCACCTGCTGAGCGTGTACCTGAGCTGTCATCAGAACGGTGATAGCGGCAAAAACTAAGCGGATAAGTTGCTTCACTCTGGGATCCTTGAAGGAGCTTGATTAATCGATGGAGCACAGATACTAAGAATTTTGCGGCGATGGCGCAAGAGGAGAGGGAGGCATAGCCTCCCTCTTTTGACCTTGTGCTACTTTTTTGTAAAGTTTACGGAAGACTGACAAAAATCAGCCAAAAGCCGCTTGCATTACATAGAAGAAAATGACTGCTAGCAGGGCACCAGCTGGCAGGGTAATGATCCACGATGCCACGATGTTACGGACAACACCCATGTTCAGAGCGGCAATACCACGGGCAAAGCCCACACCCAGTACCGCACCTACCAGGGTTTGCGTGGTAGAGATAGGCAAACCTGTGCCCGACGCCAGTACCACGGTTGACGCGGTGGCCAGCTGTGCTGCAAAGCCGCGGCTCGGTGTCAGCTCGGTAATCCCTGTGCCCACAGTCGCCATGACTTTGTGACCCATGGTCGCCAGACCCACGACGATACCAAAACCACCCAGCGGCAGAATCCACCAGGCAATGGCGGTTTTCGAGGATAGCTCACCCATGTGCTCTACCGTTGATACCACAGCAGACAGAGGACCAATGGCGTTAGCCACATCGTTGGAGCCGTGCGCAAATGCCATCGCACAAGCGGTGACTACCATCAGCAGACTGAATACGCGCTCAACGCCCGCGTAACCATTACTGCCGGACGACTGCTCGGCATCGGCATAGTTGCGACGGATGTAGATATAGCCAAATGCCATCACGATCAGTGAAACCGCGATCGAAGCCAGCCAGGCTTCACCGGTCGACAAGTGCAGGCCAACATGCTTCAGACCTTTTTTGATAGTCACCAGTGCGATGACCATAGTGGTAAGGAACATATAGACAGGGACAAAGCGCTTGGCATTGATGAGCGGAGTATCGGTATCAAATATCAGCCTTTGGGCACTGATAAAGATGACATAGGCAAAGATCCCTGAGATCAGCGGCGTAATAATCCAGCTGCCCACTATGCCCTGTACCGAGCCCCAGTCAACTGCTTCCGTACCGACAGATACACAGGCAAAACCTATGATGGCACCAATGATGGAGTGCGTCGTGGAGACCGGCCATCCCATGTAGGACGCCAGCAACAGCCACGAACCTGCCGCCAGTAACGACGCCATCATGCCGTAAACCAGTACTTCAGGCTGATTGATGTAGTGAGAGGTGTCAATGACCCCTTTACGTATGGTGTCTGTGACTTCGCCGCCTGCCAGATAGGCGCCGGCAAATTCAAAGATCATGGCGATAATAATAGCCTGTTTGACGGTCAGCGCCTTGGAACCCACTGAGGTACCCATTGCGTTAGCCACATCATTGGCACCAATACCAATAGCCATTAGAAAGCCAAAGAGGGCCGCCACCACGATGATCATGGTGCCATAATTAGCCAGGATTTCCATTGTAAAACCTTGTTGTATTTACCTTGCTCGTTATGAGCGGGATAGCATGATTTCGAGTCGCGAACCGACACGCTGAGCCTGGTCGGCGATACCGCCAATCCATTCGAAGATCTTATACATAAACATCACATCGATTGGATTGTACTGGTCTTCGACCTTGCGGAGTTGCTGACGCAGGATAATCTGCATGCTGTCGGTATCATCTTCGATAACGTCAAGCTGATTGATCATTTCTGCAACCAGAGTCACTTCACGGCCCTTAAAGCCGGTTTCCAGCAGTTCATCCAGTTCATGGATGACACGGCTGGCCTGATTGGCAGCATCAAGGCAGCGTTGAACGTAGGCAAGAAAGTCTGGGTAAAAGTGCTCAGGGATGTCTAACTGACGTCCGTAGACACGACCTGCAATATCTTTGGCCAGATTTGCGAGTTTGTCCTGCTGAGTGAGGAGATCCAGCATGTCAGTCCGGTCGACTGGCATGAAAAGACCGCGAGGAAGCTTGAGACGGATTTCACGTTTGAGCACATCCGCATCTTTTTCAAGCTGCGAAATCTGTTCACGATACTGCCCGGCTTTTTCCCAATCTTTGGCGTGACACGCCTCGAAAAACGGAACAAGCAATTCACAACATTCATTCACACGAGTGACATGGCGTTGCAATGGTTTGATTGGGGATTTAGCAAAGAGCCCCATAATTGTATTTACTGGCATAGCCGATCAACCTAAAGATACCTGTAATAAAGGCGAAATCTTGAGCGATGGATCAGAGCCTGTTGCCTTTGGAGTATCGACCCGAAAAGAGGCGAATTCTATGCTTTAAACAGACAGGAATGGTGTGGCGGAAAGAGAGCTAGAGAAAGAGGGTAACGTCGCAAGTCAGAATTGTCCCCACCGCCCCATCAGGTTGAGGAGAACAAGCGCTTCTCTGCGTTACTCATCATTTATTTAGCGCACTAAACTCCATGATTCGTGCCTTGATTAGCGCTTTTTCAGCACTGGTTAGAGCAAATAGTCCAAAGGTCAACAGGCCCTATGGCGCGCATGTTAACGTATAACTTAGTACAGGGAAACACATTTTGTACGCCTATTTCTGGAGATTTCTTGCTTGCTACAGGCCGGATTAGCCAATATCCTTGGCTGGCTACCGTTTATAGGGACAATTATGGAAACCGAGATAGAACTGAAGTTTTTCGTCTCAGCGGATTTTTCGGGTCAGTTATTGCGGAAGATTGCTCAAGCCAAAATCTTGCAGCAAAGCAGTAAACGACTGGGTAACATTTACTTTGATACCCCTGAGCAAATTCTTCGTCAGCATGACATCGGCCTGCGGGTTCGCCGCATTGATGATGTTTATATTCAGACCCTTAAGACAGCCGGACGTGTTGTTGCAGGACTGCATCAGCGCCCCGAATACAATGCTGAACTCAGCGGCCCGCAACCGGATTTAGCCTTACATCCGAGCGATGCCTGGCCTGAGCATTTTGATATTGCGGCTATTTCCAGCCAAATCTCGCCTTTATTCTCTACCGACTTTGAACGCCAGCAGTGGTTGATTGCCATGCCGGATGGCAGTCAGATCGAATTGGCATTCGACCAGGGTGAGGTGCGTGCCAATGACCGCAGTGAGCCGATCTGCGAAGTGGAACTGGAGCTGAAATCCGGCCAGACCGATGCCTTGTTCACTCTGGCGCGCGAGCTGTGTGAAGAAGGCGGCATGCGACTGGGGAACCTGAGTAAAGCGGCAAGAGGCTATCGTCTTGCTGCCGGGCATCAGGGCGATGATGTGTTGCCTCTGTCTTATGTGCCCCTTGCTGCGGATGTCTCATCTGAAAATGCCTTAGTGATTGCCATGGAGCATGCCCTGGCGCACTGGCACTACCACGAGCAGATCTATGTTGAGCGTCAGGCATTGCCTGCCCTGACAGAGATCAGCCATTCAATTTCCCTGATCCGCCAGACCCTGGTGGTGTATGGCAGCATGATACCTCGCCGGGCCAGCGCGCAGCTCCGCCAGGAACTGACCTGGCTCGAAGGTGAGCTGAACTGGCTGCAGGAAGCGGACGCGATACAACGCTGGCTGGCCGAAAAAGGCCATGCGCTGAAAAAGCTCAATGCCCGGAAATCCCTGGTCAAACAGCTGAAGGAGCGGCAGGAAGAACTGCCGGAGCCGGAGGATATTCTGCGTCTGTTCAAATCGGGGCGTTACTGTAATTTGCTGCTCAACCTGAGCAACTGGCTGCTGAGCCGCGGATGGCAACCATTCCTGGACGAAAAAGCCAGAGAGCGGCTGGCGGCATCGGCAAAATCGTTTGCCGATTCGGCCTTGTCGAAAGCCTGGGAAGAGCTGGCTGAGGCCTTCAGCGAGAAGCGCGCGCTCAGCCGGGCAGATTATCTCGACCAGCAGGCAAGACTGCTGCGCAATCTGGTCGGCGGCCTGTGTTTTGCCTCTTTATATGAAGAGGAGCGCCGCGAAGTGTTCCGCAGCCCGTGGCTGGATATTCTGCAGGGCATGGAAGATTTGCGTCAGCTTGAGCCGATTCGCTCTCTTCAGCCTGATTACGACGATGAAGAGGATCGCAAGCAGATCGATAAATGGCTGCACCGCAAGGAAGACTCCCTGCTGCATGCGATGGATCAGAGCCGTCAGATAGGTCTGGCACAGCCGCCTTACTGGCCATAATCTCTCCCCCATCTGCCACAGCAGCTGTACACAAAAAACGCCTTCTGATTCAGAAGGCGTTTTTTGTTGTTTCCCTTAATCACCGCCTTTGGTGGAGGCTGTGTTATTTTTCTTTTTCGTTGTCTTTCCCGTTGTACTGGGTCGATTCGGCCAGGCGCTGCTCAAGATCATCTATGCGCTTGAGCAACAGCTCCTGGTTATCAAGGATCTTCTCCCAGTGCTTTTGATCATGGTGGCGGGCGGAAGGCTTGTGTCGGTCGGGGTCTGATACAAACGAGCTGATCAAACCGGCCACCATACCGAACAGGCCAACGCCGCAGGTAATAATCACGGTCGCCAGTATTTTACCCAGTGTCGTCACCGGATAGTGATCCCCGTAACCTACTGTGGAGATAGTGACAAAGACCCACCAGATAGCATCATCGGCCGACTGAATATTGGCATTGGGATCGTGACTTTCAATGATAAGGATCAAGGAGGAGCCGACGGTAACCAGTACAGTGAGAAGCAGGACAATAGTGGCTATGGTGGCTTCACGGCGGTAATCCAGAATATGCCGCAGGAGCTGCTGGCCGGAGCGGATCAGACGTATTACCCGGAATATCTGCACCAGACGATAAAGCGTAACGGCTCGATGATAGGTATGCTGGCAAGGTAATCGGGCCAGTGTGTTTTCAGGAAGGCTTTTTTGTTTTGGCTTCGCAGCAGATCAGAGGTGAGCTGGAGCCAGAATACCAGACAGATCAGCGTATCTATGGTGATAAACAGTGAATAAACCCTGTCATCACGCGGTATAAAGAACAGGCTGGTGACCAGAGCCAGTGACACGAATGACAATACCAGCGCCACCAGGCTCATGGGATTCAGTTCATGTTTGACACCGTCGATCTTTTTCATCATTCAATTTCAGATATTTAATACAGGCATATATGATACTCAGTACCGCTGGCAAGTTGAATTTACTGGTGTTGCTGAGTTAATTGCAAGCCTGTTCTGAGCACAGACGGCATTTTTGCCGGTTTGCAGACAACTTATTCAACACTGGCTCCTTGCAGCCAGGCCGATGATTCAAAGCGTTCGAGGACTGAACCGCTTTAGGATCAACAGATCCTAGGACAAAGGAGAAACAATAATTATGGCTGACATGGCTTTCAAACCCTGGGAAAAAGGGCTGAGTAATATCAGGCTAGTACCCAAACTCATCGTACTGATGGTATTCAGTACCTTCTTACTGGTAGGGAAACAATTGTGGGACGCCAGTATTTTCTATCAGTCAGTAATTGATATTCAGAAAGAGCAAGTCAGAGAGCAGGCGCAAAAACAAGCGGCTATGTTCAGCAGCCTCTTGTCTCAGGGCGAGCAGGGGCAGGCGATGGCCCTTGCTGCGGTGCAGGCGCAAAAAAGTGCGGACGGTGCGTATTACTACCTGGTCAACACAGAGAATGGCCGGGTACTGGGTCATCCCGGCGCTGAGCAGATCAAGGCGCTGAGTCGTTCCGCTGAAGGCGGCCAGCCGCTCGGCTCTGTGCTGTCCCAGTTAAGCAGTGAGCGTGCCCTGACTCTGGACGGCGGCAAGCGGTTTGAATATGCCGTGCCACTGGCCGGCAGCGGCCACTGGTTAGTGATCGCTTCGCAGTCTGCCGATAACGCCGACAGTTACTACAGCGCCTATATGGTGCAGATAGCCTGGCAGACGGCCCTGATGATCCTGGCTTTCATGGTGTTGCTGTTAGGGGCTGCCAGCCTGATGCTGCGTCAGACCGGTTATCTGGCCGATGCCATTAAGCGTCTGGCCAACCGCGATCTTTCTCAGCCGATAGTGATGAACTGTCAGGATGAATACGGGGATTTGGCGCGCGAACTGGAACGTACCCGTCTCCAGCTCAAAGAGGTGATTCAGAATCAGCGCAGTGTGTCGGGTGAACTGCATGAGCTGGCGGATGTGATGTCAATGAGCATGCAGGAAACCAAAGAGTCGGCGCAGGAAGAGTTTCATGAGATTGACCAGCTGGCTTCTGCCATGAGCGAAATGACCTCTACGGTGCAAACCGTGGCCGAGCACGCGCGTGAAGCGTCCGGTGCCACCGAAGGGACAGCGAAGCAGGCGCATCAGGGGCAGGAATTTGTGGTGAAAACGATCGCCACCATTGATCAGCTGTCCACCGATATCCGTGCCTCTGCCGAAGCCGTGACCCAGGTCGAAAACCGGGTGGAAAAAATTGGCAGCGTGATTGTCACCATTCAGGGCATTTCCGAGCAAACTAACCTGCTGGCGCTCAATGCTGCTATTGAAGCGGCGCGGGCCGGTGATGCCGGGCGAGGATTTGCCGTGGTAGCCGATGAAGTGCGTAACCTGGCGCAGCGCACCCAGGTGGCCACCGTCGAAATTCAGGACATGATTGGTCAGTTGCAAGACAGTGCCAAGCAGGCTGTCGGCCTGATGGAGCAAAGTGTGGTTGAGGCGGCAGAAGGGGTGGATCTGGTGACCAGTGCTGGCGGCGAGCTGGATAAGATTGTCCAGCAGGTTCAGCGCATCAATGATATGAACTTCCAGATTGCGACTGCCTCTGAACAGCAAAGCGCGGTGGCGGAAGAGATGAACCAAAACCTTAATAATGTCAGGGAGTTAGTGGAGGCTTCTGTGGTGGTCGTCACTGAGCTGACAGAAACGGCGGATACGATGAAAGGCCAGTCAGCCGATTTGGAACAGAAAATCCAGGCCTTCCGCATCTGACCGATCCCGGATTGTTCTTCGCTCCATGATTACACTCAGACGCCCACCGACAGGTGGGCGTTGTTGTCGTAATCCGTTATCTTATTGCTTATACCTGAGAAACCTGACCAGGCTCGGGTGATTGACTGCGATGCTGGGCGGAGAGCCCTGACTGATTGCCAAGGAATTGATATGACACACGCACTCTTGCAACACGCTGCTGAACGGGCACTGGAAAAGCTGCAGCAGGCTCACCCTGATGCATTGGCCCAGTGGCCATCGGATTTGAACGACGAACTGAGTGCTGTGCTCGGTCTCAGTGATTTCATACAGACCTCCCTGGTGCAGGATGGTGATTTACTGTCCTGGCTGTCCCAAACCCTGGCTGTCGGGGAGCGCGCTGAGCAATACCGTTCTGAGCTCAGGGAGGCCCTGTCAGCAGTGGCCGACGAAACCGTGTTGTTAAGGGAGCTGCGCGCTTTTCGTCGCCGTGAAATGGTGTGGATTGCCTGGCGCGATTTTACCGGCCGGGCCACCCTGAGCCAAAGCCTGTCGCACCTGTCCTGCCTGGCCGAGGCGCTGATCATGGAAGCCTATAACTGGCTCTACGCGCAGTGTTGTCAAGAATATGGCACTCCAGTCAATGCTGACGGTGAGCCCCAGCCGATGCTGATCCTGGGCATGGGTAAACTGGGTGGCGGTGAGCTGAATTTCTCTTCAGATATCGATTTGATTTTTACCTATCCGGAAAACGGCGAAACCCGGGGCGGACGGCGCAGCATTGCCAATGCCCAGTTTTTTACCCGTCTGGGGCAAAGACTGATCAAGGCGCTGGATCAACAGACAGTTGACGGCTTTTGCTATCGGGTCGACATGCGTCTGCGCCCGTTTGGCGACAGTGGCCCGCTGGTGATGAGCTACGCCGCACTGGAAGATTATTATCAGGAACAGGGCCGGGAGTGGGAGCGTTACGCCATGATCAAAGCCAAAGTCATGGGCAACGAAAGCGCCGGCCATTATCAGGCATTGCGGCAGATGCTGCGTCCTTTTGTCTTCCGCCGCTACATTGATTTCAGCGCGATACAGTCACTGCGCCGGATGAAATCGATGATCAGCTCAGAGGTTCGCCGCCGCGGTCTGAGCAATAACATCAAACTCGGCGCGGGCGGGATCCGCGAAGTCGAATTTATCGCCCAATCCTTCCAGTTGATCCGTGGCGGGCGGGAGCCCAGCCTGCGGCACCGCGGCCTGCGGGAAACGCTGGATGCCGTCAACACCCTGGGATTATTGCCGGCAGCGCAGGTGCAGCATCTGGAGCAAGGGTATGCTTTTCTGCGTCGTCTGGAAAATCTGTTGCAGGCCATCAATGACAAACAGACGCAGACACTGCCGGATACCGAGCTGGACAGAATACGGCTGGCTACCGCGATGGGGTGTTCAGACTGGCACGAGCTGCAGCAGCAGATTCAGCAGCACATGGCTGAGATCCACCAAGTGTTCGACGAGATTATCGGCGCCGATGAGGAAGACAGCCAGGACGCCGCGGCGCAGCCTTATCATGAAATGTGGACCATGATCGAGGATGAAGAGCTGGTAACAGCGATTCTGAACGATGTTGCCGCCCCTGATGCCATCCGCCAGGCCGAAGTGCTGAGCCATATGAAAGCCGAGCTGGTAAAGCGCACCATAGGGCCAAGAGGCCGCGAAGTGCTGGCCCGCCTGATGCCGGAAGTGCTGGCGCGTATTGTCACCCGTGCAGATGCACCTGTGGTGCTGGATCGTGTTTCCCGTCTGATTGTCAGTATTGCCACCCGGACGACCTATCTGGAATTGCTGAGCGAACATCCCGGCGCGCTGGATCACCTGGTCCGGCTCTGTGCGGCCAGCTCTATGGTGGCAGAGCAACTGGCTCAGTACCCTATTCTGCTCGATGAGTTGCTCGACCCTCAGCATCTGTACAATCCTGTCCCTCTGGATCAGTACCAGCCTGAGCTGCAGGAGTATCTGGCGAGAATTCCGGAAGAAGATATGGAGCAGCAGATGGAAGCCATCCGCCAGTTTAAGCAGGCGCAGTTATTGCGTATTGCGGCGGCGGACATTGCTGATGTGCTGCCCCTGATGAAAGTCAGTGATCACCTGACTTATCTGGCGGAAGCGATCATCGGTGCTGTGGTCAAACAGGCCTGGTTACAGATGGTGGCTAAGTATGGTGAGCCGTCACATCTGGCTGAGCGCAACAGTACCGGGTTTGGTGTGATCGGCTACGGGAAGCTGGGGGGGCTGGAGCTGGGTTACGGTTCCGATCTGGACCTGGTCTTCCTGCATGACTGCCCGACAGAGGTGTACACCAATGGCGATAAAGCCATTGACGGTCGTCAGTTCTACCTGCGGCTGACCCAGAGGATAGTTCATCTGTTTTCTACCCGTACCTCATCCGGTGTACTGTATGAGGTTGATGTCCGTTTGCGTCCGTCTGGCGCATCCGGGTTACTGGTCAGCCCGCTGGATGCCTTTGCGGCCTATCAGGCGCAGGAAGCCTGGACCTGGGAGCATCAGGCACTGGTGCGTGCGCGCATAGTGTATGGCGATCCGGTACTCAGGGCCGGTTTTGACAAGGTCAGAGCGGACATACTGTCACGCCCGCGTGACGCCGGTGCGCTGCGTCAGGAGGTGATGGACATGCGCGAGAAAATGCGCCAGCACCTCGGCACAAAAAAACCGGGGCAGTTTGGCCTGAAGCAGGATCCCGGCGGCATTACGGACATTGAATTTATCACTCAGTATCTGGTGTTACGCCATTGCGCTGATCAGCCGGCCTTAACCCGCTGGTCCGATAATATTCGTTTGTTTGAAACCATGGCAGCCAAAGGGGTGCTGGAAGAGGATCAGGCGCTGGCGCTGATTCAGGCATACTGCACGCTGCGTGATGAAATGCACCGCCTGAATTTGCTCGGCTATGATGCTTATGTCGATGACAGCCAGTTTGCGGCAGAGCGGCACCTGGTGACGCAATTGTGGCAAACCATTTTCCGGCCTGAACCCAACACGGCACCTGAATGTTAACCCGATGCCAGTGACATGCCCTGCCTGTATGCAGTACCGGCTTTTATGATAATATTCCGCTGTTTTTACCGTTCCGGAGAGAAGAATGAAACTGACGCTGCCTGATTATGACCAAGCCAGTGTGCTGGTTGTGGGTGATGTAATGCTGGATCGCTACTGGACTGGCCCGACTGGACGGATTTCCCCGGAAGCGCCGGTACCTGTTGTGAAAGTGGACCAGATTGAAGAGCGTCCCGGCGGTGCAGCCAACGTAGCCATGAACATTGCCGCCCTGGGTGGTCACGCCCGCCTGGTTGGCCTGACAGGCATTGATGATGCTGCGCGGGCGCTCAATGAAAAGCTGGCATCGCTCAAAGTGCGTTGTGATTTTGTCTCCCTGCCGGATTATCCCACCATCACCAAGCTGCGCGTGATGAGCCGCGGGCAGCAACTGATCCGTCTGGATTTTGAAGAAGGTTTCCACGATGTGGATGCCGATCTGATCCTGCCACGGCTGGAACTGGCATTGCCGAACGTGAAGGCAATGATACTGTCCGATTATGCCAAAGGGGCACTGGAGCATGTCCGCGCCATGATTGAACTGGGGCGCCGCTACGGCGTGGCAGTGCTGATCGATCCGAAAGGGACAGACTTCGAGCGTTATCGCGGCGCGACTATGCTGACCCCCAACCTGACTGAATTTGAAGCCGTTGCCGGCAAAGTCAGAACCGATGAAGAGCTGGTGGAAAAAGGGCTGGCGTTGCTCGCACAGTTTGAGCTGGACGCCTTGCTGGTCACGCGCAGCGAGCATGGCATGACCTTGTTGCAGAAAGGTCAGGAGCCGCTGCACATGCCCACACAGGCCAAAGAAGTCTACGATGTCACCGGTGCCGGTGATACAGTGATCTCGGTACTGGCGGCTTCGCTGTCGGCCGGCAAATCCCTGTCTGATGCCTGCAAACTGGCCAATGCCGCCGCTGGTGTGGTGGTCGGTAAGCTGGGTACTTCAACGCTCTCGACCATTGAACTGACCAATGCGGTGCACGGCAGCCAGGACAGCGGTTTTGGGGTGATGGCTGAAAGCCAGCTCAAACAAGCGGTACTGGCAGCCAAGGCCCGTGGCGAAAAAGTGGTGATGACCAATGGTTGTTTCGACATCCTGCATGCCGGTCATGTCGCTTATCTGACTGAAGCCGCCAAGCTGGGTGATCGCCTGATTGTGGCAGTGAATGCCGACAGTTCAGTGCGGGCTCTGAAAGGGGCCGGGCGTCCGGTGAATCCTGAGGATCGCCGCATGGCCGTACTTGCCGGTCTGGCTGCGGTAGACTGGGTGGTGCCGTTTAAAGAAGAGACGCCTCAGCGCCTGATCAGCGAAATCCTGCCGGATCTGCTGGTAAAAGGCGGTGATTATAAACCTGAGCAGATTGCCGGCGGCCAGGAAGTGATTGCCAACGGCGGTGAAGTACGTGTGCTGAACTTTGAAGACGGCTGTTCAACCACAGAAATTATCGAAGCGATCCGCGGCGGGAAAGGCTGACCGGTGCTGGCCGCAGTACAGCGATTGAGTGTCTGCGGCCACTGTGGCTGAGGTCATAGCACTGAAGCTATGGTTACAGAGTGAGCCACACCCATAAAAAAAGCGCCATTGCAGGCGCTTTTTCTGTTTCAGGGCAGTATTGCAGTCTTATTTTTTGGCCGGGATAAGACCTGTGTTGACATCCAGAATGTCCTGCTCATTGAGCGAGCCGACAGCCTGCTTGAGCTGCAGCTGGCTGATGATGTAATCGTAACGGGCATTAGCCAATTGACGGTTGGCATCATACAAACGGCGGGTCGCATCCAGAACGTCAACGATAGTACGGGTACCGACATCAAAACCGGCTTCGGTGGCTTCCAGTGCTGAGCGGGCCGAGATCACCGACTGCTGGTAAGCCTTCAGAGCGCCGATCGAGGCGTTGATGTTGTTATAGAAAGCCCGCACATTCTTAACTACGCCGCGGTAGGTTTCTTCCAGTGTTTCACTGGAGGAGACATAAGCATACTGGGCCTGCTTCACTTCAGAGGTGACCCGGCCACCAGTGTAAACCGGCAGATTCAGGTTAATGCCTGCAGAAATGGTTCCTTCATCACTGCTTTGGCCTTGCTGCATGTCGTTGTAGCTGTAGCCGGCATCAAAGCTCAGGGTTGGTAAATGACCTGATTCCGCCAGGGCAATGCGGTCGCGCGAGACATCCTGGGCAATACGGGCACTTAACAGTGTCAGGTTCTCTTTTTCTGCATTTTCCAGCAGAGTGCGCACCGCGCTGTTCGGGCTGCTGGCGGAGAAACGCTGGGTATCCAGAACCGATAAATCTTTGTGTGCCTGACCTGTGATTTCACGCAGCTCTTCATAACTGTTGGTCAGGGCGTTTTCTTTCAGGATCTCATCAGCCAGAACGCTGTCATACTGGGCCTGTGCATCGTGTACGTCAGTAATGGCAGACAAGCCGACTTCAAAGCGCTGTTTGGTCTGTTCCAGCTGACGGCCAACGGCCGCTTTTTCGGCACGAACGAATACCAGATCGTCCATCGCACGTAATACGGAGAAATACGCAGTTGATACACGCAAAATCAGGTTTTGCTGAGCAACAGCATAGCTGGCATCGCTTTGACGGGCTTGTTTCTCGCTGATATCAAGGTTGACCCAGCTGGCGCGATTGTACAGCGACTGGCTCAGGCTCAGGCCACCGGTGAATCCTTCATCATCATAGTCCAGGCGGGAGGCCTGCAATCCGGCAGTCAGATTGATCTGAGGCAATAGCGTACTGCGGGATGAATTAATCGCTTCGAAAGCGGTATCTTTATCAGCCGCGGCCCGTAGCAGCTGAGGGTCGTGCTGTTTGGCTTGTTCATAGATATCGGCAAGATCGTCAGCCATGGCAAATGGGCTGAGGCTACCCAGTGCTAAGCCTAGATAAAGCGGAAGCAATTTTTTCATGAATGCTTTTTCCTGGTCCTGACAAAATAATGTGCAATGTTCAGTTTACCTGATGATACCTTGCTTGAAACTGATCAATTGTGATTTTTTTGTGCAAATTTAACAAAAGAACATGCTGTTTATTGAAGGAAATTGCAATCTTTTTGTACAAGTGTCGCAACGGTAGTAGTTGATTTCCATCATTAGCCAGCAAAAAATTACTTGTAAGAAAGTAATATTGTACCAGTTTAACATTAGTCGCCAGATCACGAGTGTTCATTTTCGCGTCACGTTAAATATTACTGCAACATTTATCAAAAAAGTTGAGTTCAGCCATTGCGTCATAATAGCGATGAATGAAAAAATGCTGTTTTGGTTTACTGTGACCCCAGTGAGCCTGAGCGATAATCGTGAAAGGTCCGTGACATGGAGATTACTGATGTCTGATCCGTCCAGAAATAATCCTGGAGCGCTCGGCGCGATGGATGTCGAAGTGGAGCATGAAGAAGCGCTTTATCAGGGTTTTTTCAGCCTGAAGGCATTCCGTTTCCGCCATCGCTTGTTTGCCGGCGGCTGGAGCCAGACTCTGACCCGGGAGCTGCTGGACCGCGGCCATGCGGCGGCCCTGCTGCCGTACGATCCTGTGCGTGATCAGGTGGTGCTGGTGGAGCAGTTCCGAATTGGCGCCCTGGTGGGTGATTGCCAGCCCTGGCAGCTGGAAATTGTGGCCGGTATCATTGAACCGGGCGAAAACCCGGAAGAGGTGGTCAGCCGGGAAGCGGTGGAAGAAGCGGGCATCCAGGTTGAGCAGCTCGCCCATATCACCCGCTATCTGTCCAGCTCAGGCGGGTGTTCGGAAACCCTGAGCGTCTATGCCGGTTGTGTCGACAGCCGTCTGGCAGCCGGTATTCACGGGCTTGAAGATGAAGGTGAGGATATCAAGGTGCATGTGGTCAGCCGTGAAGAAGCGTATGATTGGGTGGTGTCTGGTAAAATAGAAAATGCAGCCAGCATCATTGCGCTACAATGGTTGCAATTACACTATCACCAACTGCAGGCCGATTGGGTTAAGGACGGGTTGTGAACAGAAGGTACACGGTCGATCTCGCGGGTATCATGCGTTTATATGAAACCAACTATGCGAAGTTGCTTCCATTACTGCCAAAAAGTGAAGCGGTAGGGGAGGAGTGTGCCTATCAGGTCGGCGGCCATGATTATAAGCTCAGGATATTGGAATCAACCCGCTACACCACGCTGATTCAGCTGCAAATGGAAACCGATGCAAGCTTGCCTGAATATCTGGTTCCTACCTTTAAAGTGCGGCTTTATCATGACGCCAGGGTGGCAGAAGTGTGTTCTATTCAGCAGATTTCACGTTTGAAGCCAAGGTATGATTACCCCAATATGCGGATGCACCAAAAAGATGAAAAACATCAGGTTAATCGCTTTTTGGGAGATTGGCTGGCTTACTGCCTGAAGAACGGTCTCAGTAAGCAATCGGTTTATTAACGATTTCATTCAACAAGGTTTTGACGTTTTGCAGACCTATTCTCTGCCGCAGGATAATTCAGATAGTGTACTTTTGCTGCAACTGACCGACACCCATTTGTTTGCGGATGCCACAGGCAGCCTGCTGGGCGTTGCAACAAAAGACAGCTTTCATGCCGTACTCGACGAAGTGGCGGCTCAGCTACGCCCGTTTGATGCCATTATCGCAACGGGTGATATCTCGCAGGATCACACACCGGCCTCCTATCAGCGCTTTGCTGATGGGATCGGGCGCTGGGTGCAGCCCTGTTTCTGGCTGCCCGGTAACCACGACTATCAGCCCAGTATGAAAAGCGTGCTGCCTTCACCGCAGATCAAGGCTTGTGATCAGGTGCTGGCCGGTGAACACTGGCAGGTGATCCTGCTCGACAGCCAGGTGGTAGGCGTACCGCACGGTGAATTAAGCCAGGCGCAGCTTCAGATGCTTGATCAAGCTCTGGCCGCCTACCCGGACCGCCATGCGCTGGTGTTGCTGCACCATCATCCGCTGGCTGCCGGCAGCCGCTGGCTGGATCAGCATCAGCTGAAAAATCATCAGGCCTTTTGGCAGGTGGTCTCTGCATATCCTCAGGTAAAAGCCGTATTATGCGGACATATTCACCAGGAACTGGATGTGCTGCATCAGGGGGTTCGGGTGCTGGCCACGCCGTCGACCTGTATCCAGTTTAAACCTGACTCCAACGATTTTGCTCTGGATCAGTCCAACCCCGGATGGCGCTGGCTGAGCCTGCAAGCAAACGGCGAAATTGATACCAAAGTCGAGCGGGTGCGCCAGCGTAGCTTCTCGCCTCAGTTTGACGCCGCAGGTTACTGATGGAATCTTTGCTGCTTTATCTGCACGGTTTCAACAGCTCGCCGCAATCGATGAAAGCCCGGCTCATGGCACAATACTGCCAGGTAAGCCGGCCTGATATCCGGCTCGAGATCCCACAACTACCCGCTTATCCGAGCCAGGCGGCGCACTTTATTGATACATTGGTAACTGAATTAAAACCGGCGTATCGCATTGGCCTGGTCGGCAGCTCGCTGGGCGGCTATCTGGCCACCTGGCTGAGCCAGCGGCATCACTTGCCAGCTGTGCTGGTTAACCCGGCCGTGAAGCCTTTCGAGCTGCTGGCAGACTACCTGGGGGAACAGGTCAATCCGTATACAGAGGAAAAATACGCCTTGTCGCCGGTTCACATGGATGAGCTGAAGCTGCTGGAGATGCCTGAGCTGAATCAGCCGGATTTACTGTGGTTATTGCAGCAGGAAGGTGATGAGGTGCTGGACTACCGTCAGGCGGTGGAAAAGTATGCAGCCTGTCGTCAGACGGTAGAACCGAACGGCGATCACAGTTTCATTGGATTTAATCGTTATCCCGCCGATATTGTCCGCTTTTTAGGTTTATAACTGTTTCGCAGCGTGCTTTTTGGCACGGCATTGTTTATTGACTCGTATTAGCCTCAGCTTGACATCAAGGCTGAGGTTACTGACTATTGTGGCAACATTTTCTCGTAACTTTCCGAATCTATGACAGACCAAAGCTATAACGCTGGAGCCATTGAGGTTCTGAACGGCCTAGAGCCGGTTCGACGTCGCCCTGGCATGTATACCGACACGGCGCGGCCAAACCACCTGGGTCAGGAAGTCATCGACAACAGTGTCGATGAAGCCCTGGCTGGCCATGCCAGGAAAGTCGAAGTGATCCTGCACGATGATCAATCGCTTGAGGTGATTGATGACGGTCGGGGTATGCCTGTGGATATTCACCCGGAAGAAGGGGTATCCGGGGTCGAGCTGATCCTGTGTAAACTCCACGCAGGCGGCAAATTCTCTAACAAAAACTACCAGTTCTCAGGCGGCTTGCACGGGGTCGGTATCTCTGTGGTGAACGCCCTGTCTAAGCGCGTCGAAGTCACGGTCAAACGTGACGGACAGGTGTATCAGATTGCGTTTGAAAACGGCGATAAAGTCAGTGAACTCGAAGTCATTGATACCTGCGGCCGTCGCGCCAAGGGGACGCGTGTTCATTTCTGGCCGGATGGTAAGTATTTCGACAGCCCGAAGTTTTCAGTCAGCCGCCTGAAAAGCGTGCTGAAAGCCAAGGCGGTACTGTGCCCTGGCCTGGAAATTGTCTTCACCGACAAATTAGCCAACGAAACCCTGCGCTGGTGCTACGAAGATGGCCTGAAAGATTACCTGTTTGAAGGGGTCAAGGGCTATACCCTGCTGCCGGAATCCCCCTTTACCGGGGTCTTTAGCGGACAGACCGAAGCGGCCGACTGGGCCGTGGTCTGGTTGCCGGAAGGCGGTGAGTTAATCACTGAAAGCTATGTGAACCTGATCCCAACGGCGCAGGGCGGCACGCATGTTAACGGCCTGCGTCAGGGCTTGCTGGATGCGATGCGGGAATTTTGTGAATTCCGTAACCTGCTGCCGCGCGGGGTGAAACTGACGGCTGAGGATATCTGGGAGCGCTGTGCCTATGTGCTGTCGGTGAAAATGCAGGATCCGCAGTTTGCCGGTCAGACCAAAGAACGCCTGTCATCCCGTCAGTGTGCGGCCTTTGTCTCGGGCGTGGTCAAAGATGCGTTCAGCCTGTGGCTCAATGAGCGCCCGCAAATTGCCGAACAGCTGGCGGAATTGTGTATTGCCAATGCCCATCGCCGGATGCGTGCCAGCAAGAAAGTGGTGCGTAAGAAAATCACCAGCGGACCGGCATTACCGGGCAAACTGGCCGACTGTTCGATGCAGGATCTGAATAAAACCGAACTTTTCCTGGTGGAAGGTGACTCAGCAGGCGGTTCCGCCAAACAGGCTCGTGATCGTGTGTTTCAGGCGATCATGCCGTTGCGCGGTAAGATTTTGAACACCTGGGAAGTGTCGGCGGATCAGGTACTGGCCTCACAGGAAGTCCATGATATTTCAGTGGCGCTGGGGATTGACCCGGACAGTGATGATCTGAGCGGCCTGCGCTACGGTAAGATTTGTGTGCTGGCCGATGCCGACTCGGATGGTCTGCATATCGCCACCTTGTTATGTGCGCTGTTCATGAAGCACTTTGAAGCCCTGGTACGGGCCGGTCATGTGTATATTGCCATGCCGCCTTTGTACCGTATCGATCTGGGTAAAGAAGTGTACTACGCCCTGGACGAGGCGGAGAAAGAAGGCATTCTCGATCGCCTCAGCGGCAAACGCGGCAAAGTGAATGTACAGCGCTTTAAAGGTCTGGGTGAGATGAACCCCTTGCAGCTGCGTGAAACCACTATGGATCCCAATACGCGCCGTTTGGTGCAACTGACAGTGGATGATGACGAGCAGACTATTCAGATGATGGATATGCTGCTGGGCAAAAAGCGCGCTGAAGACCGCCGTAGCTGGCTGCAGAGCAAGGGTGATCTGGCCGACGTGGAAGTCTGAGCCTCGCCAATTGATGATTTCCGCCTGCCGGTCAGACCGGCAGGTATCAGGACAACACGGATTTAGCCACCATGACTGATGTCTCAATGGAAGGTATCGAGCAGCTGCCGCTGCGCAAGTTTACTGAAGATGCCTATCTGAATTACTCCATGTACGTAATCATGGACCGGGCCCTGCCGTTTATCGGCGATGGCCTGAAACCGGTACAACGCCGGATTATTTACGCTATGTCAGAGCTGGGCCTGAGCGCCACAGCCAAATACAAGAAATCGGCCCGTACTGTCGGTGACGTTCTGGGTAAATACCACCCGCACGGCGACTCGGCCTGCTACGAAGCCATGGTACTGATGGCGCAGCCCTTCTCATACCGTTACCCGCTGGTGGACGGTCAGGGGAACTGGGGTGCCCCGGATGATCCGAAATCGTTCGCCGCGATGCGTTATACCGAATCGCGTCTGTCCCGTTTCTCTGAAATCCTGCTGAGCGAGCTGGGTCAGGGCACGGTGGAGTGGGGACTGAACTTCGACGGCACCATGAAAGAGCCGACTATGCTGCCAGCCCGGCTGCCGCATATTTTACTCAATGGGGTGACAGGTATTGCCGTGGGCATGGCGACCGATATTCCGCCGCATAACGCCCGTGAAGTGGCCAATGCCGTGGTGCATCTGATTGAGCATCCGCAGGCGGATCTGGATGCCCTGATGGAATTCGTCAAAGGCCCGGATTACCCGACGGAAGCGGAAATCACCTCTTCGAGCGAGGATCTGAAAAGAATTTACCGTACCGGTAAAGGCAGCGTGAAGATGCGGGCTGTGTGGTCGAAGGACAACGGCGAAATCATTATCACTGCACTGCCGCATCAGGTATCCGGCTCTAAGTTGCTGGAGCAGATTGCCGGCATGATGCGCGCCAAGAAGCTGCCGCTGGTGGAAGACTTGCGTGACGAGTCGGATCACGAGAACCCGACCCGCATTGTCATCGTTCCGCGTTCAAACCGGGTCGACGCCGAGCAGCTGATGGAGCACCTCTTTGCCTCGACCGATCTGGAAAAGAGCTTCCGGGTGAACCTCAACATGCTGGGGCTGGATGGCCGTCCTCAGGTGAAAGGCCTGGTGACCATCTTGTCAGAATGGCTGGTCTTCCGCCGCGAAACCGTGCGCCGCCGTTTGCAGCACCGTCTGGATAAAGTGCTGGCGCGCCTGCACATTCTCGAAGGTTTACTGGCGGCTTATCTCAATATCGACGAAGTGATTGAGATTATCCGCACGGAAGACGATCCGAAAGCTGAGCTGATCAGCCGCTTCGGGCTGAGTGCGACGCAGGCTGAAGCCATTCTTGAGATCAAATTACGCCAGTTAGCCAAGCTGGAAGAGATCAAGATCCGCGGCGAGCAGGATGAGCTGAGCAAAGAGCGTGAGAAGCTGGAACAGCTGCTGGGCTCTGAGCGACGCATGAACACTTTGCTGAAGAAAGAAATTCTGGCCGATGCCGAGACATACGGTGATGATCGCCGTTCGCCGCTGGTTGAGCGTGCGGAAGCCAAGGCGATGACTGAACGTGATTTGCTGCCAAGCGAAGCTATCACTGTGGTGCTGTCCGACAAAGGCTGGATCCGCCACGCCAAAGGGCACGAGGTGGATCCGAGCAGCCTGAACTTTAAGTCTGGCGACAGTTACCTGAGCCATGCCCGCGGTAAGAGTAACCAGCCTGCGATCTTTATTGGCAGCGATGGCCGCAGCTATGCGCTGGAATCCCATACACTGCCCTCGGCGCGGAGTCAGGGCGAACCTGTGACCGGTCGTCTCAATATTACGGCCGGCAGCAGCGTGCGTCAGGTGCTGATGTCCGAAGAAGAGCAATACTGGCTGATGGCCTCTGATGCCGGTTATGGCTTTGTCTGCAAGGCCAGCGATATGATCTCCAAGAACCGCAATGGTAAGGCCTTGCTGTCCGTTCCGGCGGAATGTGAGGTGATGCCGCCCCAGCCGATCTCGGATCTGAGCAAAGATCAGGTGCTGGCGATTACCAATGAAGGCCGCATGCTGATCTTCCCGATCCAGGATCTGCCGCAACTGGGTAAAGGCAAGGGCAACAAGATTATCAACATTCCGTCGGCCAGAGCCAAAGCCAGGGAAGAGTTTCTGTCTCACTTGCTGGTCTTACCGGCAGGCAGCGAGCTGACCCTGTACGCAGGTAAACGTAAGCTGGGCCTGAAAGTGTCGGATCTGGAGAATTTCTACGGTGAGCGTGGCAGAAGAGGCGCTATGCTGCCTCGCGGTCTGCAGCGGGTCACCAGTTATGAAATTGCGTATCCGGATCAGAATGAAGACAGCTGATTGCCATTCGCCGTCAGCGCATCAGACCCAATAAGCCTCGTTCAGAGGCTTATTTTATTTGCGCTTTAGCGAACGGAAATGGCGTCAGGATCAAACAAAAAAGCCGTGATAAGGGTGTAATTTCCCTTTGACTGAGTATACTAGCGCACGCTTGTACGCTGAGGAGAATCTGATGATTGCTGTATTACGACTGTTGGCACTTACGCTGTTTGCCATCGTCATGTTTGTGTTTGGCTGTGGTTACTGCCTGTTAAGCCCGCGTAACCCGAAACACGTCCACACTATTGCGCTGTATTTCGCGAAAATGGCCCGCTTTCTGGGCATTAAACTGGAATTACGGGTTGCGGACGCCGCGCGGGAAGTCGGTCCGAGCGTACATATAGGCAACCATCAGAATAACTATGATTTGTTTACGATTTCAGGCGCCGTGCTGCCACGCACTGTGACTGTCGGTAAAAAAAGCCTGCTGTGGATGCCGTTATTTGGTCAGTTATACTGGCTGACAGGCAACATTCTGATTGATCGCGCCAATCGCAGTAAAGCGATGGGGACTATCGGTCAGGTGGTGGCTAAAATTAAAGAGCGCAAGGTCTCGGTATGGATGTTCCCGGAAGGTACCCGTTCCCGTGGCCGGGGTCTGTTGCCTTTTAAAACCGGTGCTTTTCATGCCGCCATCGGGGCCGGTGTGCCTGTGGTGCCTATTGTGTGCAGCTCTACCGACAAGGTGAAGTTTAACCGCTGGAATAACGGTGTGGTGATTGTGGAAGTGATGCCGCCTGTTTCAACGGCAGGCATGACCAAAGAAGATGTCCGCGAGCTGTCAGAGCACTGTCGCAATCTGATGGCAGCTAAGCTGGATGATCTGAACGCCGAAGCGCAGGCCCGCTCAGCGAAATAACCGTTTTGGGATTGCATCGAATTATCAGGAAGGCAGGCCGTTAGGGCCTGTCTTTGTTTTCAGGGTATTTTGCCCTTAGTCGTCAAAGTGGTGAGTGATGAGCCGGGAATACGTGATATTGGTGAATCAGGCCGGTGAGCCCCTCGGCCTGGCGGAAAAAATGCAGGCTCACCGTGACGGCAGGCTGCATCTGGCGTTTTCCGTCCTGCTGTACCGCCAGACGGAATCAGGCAGGGAATATCTGCTGCAACAGCGAGCGTTAGGTAAGTATCACAGCGGTGGTTTATGGACCAACACCTGCTGCTCGCATCCGCGCGACGGTGAGAGTCTGCAGCAGGCGGCAATACGCCGGCTGGGCGAGGAAATGGGGATAGACGAGGTGGCGCAGTTTGAACAGTTCGCCCCCTTCATTTACCGGGCTGAACTGGATAACGATCTGACAGAGCATGAACTGGATTATGTTTTGGTGGCGGAAACCTCGGATCTGCGCATAGTGCCAAATCCGGAGGAGGTCATGGCCTACCGCTGGTGGCCGCAAGCGGAGTTAACGGCTTGTCTGAACCGCCAACCGCAGCAGTTCACGGCCTGGTTCAGTCAGGTGTATCACAAGGTGCTGGCGTCACTTAAATAGCAAAAAGACGGGTTTACCCCGTCTTTACTGTACCCTGTACCACGGTAGTACCCACCGCAGGCAGCATCAGGCTTTGCGGACCGCAATGGCTTCAATTTCGATTTTGACATCTTTTGGCAGGCGAGCGACTTCCACACAAGAGCGCGCCGGGTAAGAAGCATGGTTTTCATCAAAGAAATTGCCGTACACTTCATTAACTGTGCCAAAATCGTTCAGATCCTTCACAAATACCGTCATTTTCACGATATCCGCCACTTTCAGCCCTGAAGATTCGACGACCGCTTTGACATTCTCCAGCGACTGGCGAGCCTGAGCGGCGATATCTTCCGGCACTTCTCCCGTGACCGGGTTGACCGGGATCTGACCCGAGGTCAGAACCATGTTACCGAGATCAACACCCTGAACGTATGGGCCGATAGCGGCAGGTGCTTTGTCTGTGTGCAGTACTTGAGTCATGCTTGATCCTTTTTGGCTTCAACAGAAATGCTTACGGCCTCTAGTGTGCAATGCCTTGATGCACAGGTCAAAAGGTTTGCTAGCGGAACGCGGGATCATTGCTCAGGTTTTGGATGACCTCGGCCGGTGAACGGCTGGTTTCGGGTTTTTCTTCCTGATAAATAGTCGTCGCACTGTGCTGCAGGGCCACATCATTACTGTTTTCATCCGGCGGCGGGAACGAGCCGGACACTTGCGTTGCATAGCTGGTGAGCGGAGAGGCCGCCGCCGCATTGTGAGGGGCGGCAAGCGGTGTCAGACCGTTGCTGCTGTGATTACCGGGCAGGCCCAGAGAATCGGGCACGTCTGTGCTGCGGTTGAGGCGATTGACATAAGGGGACACCTGGGCGCTGGCCAGCGCCGGACTGGCTGATACCGGGCGGATGCCCAGCTCCTGCAGCCAGTCAAAAATCAGCGTGGCAGGGACAAACTGGCTGTAGCGCGCGGCCGGGCGCAGGTTAGCGAGATCTTCCGGGTTATCGACAATGGCCACGGTAATGCCGACGATTTCACCGGCCTCATTGAACACAGGGCCACCGCTCATGCCAGACATCACAGGCGCATCGCTCAGGGAATACAGGCAATTATTGTTGGTATCTATCACATCCTGCAGGTACTTGCCTTTACCTTCAATGCTGTTTCCGAGCAGAGAGTGGCCCTGATGGACCACAGGCTGATCAGGGAAAATTAACCCCCAGGTGGGCACCTGGGCAGAGTCAGTGCGGATCAACGCCAGATCACACAGCGGGTGATAGATAACATCACGGTTCCAGGAATAGCGCGCGACATGTTTGGCCGTGACCTGCAAATTCGGTGTGACCGGAACGGCTGAGCCAAATCCGCCCAGCAAAATGGGCACCCCGATAACTACCTGCTGGTTGGCCATATTTTTCGGGGCATCAAAGACGTCACCGTTGGTCATGACACAGCCAGACAGGGCCAGGCCGGCCAGTATGGCAGGCCGTACGGGTAACAGGGGCCAGAGATAACGATGACAAAACCGCGCACAGATATTCATGCTATGTACTCGTTGTTGGTCACACTTGCTCTTACAGAACGGGTTGCTAACCGTTCTGGACAGATTTCGGCTCAGCGCGGCACTTTGGCTGTTAAAGGAGCCAAAAGTGGCACTTTCCCTGAGTCTAGGAACGGAATTAGCGAAACAATGTTGTCGAACTGAGAATGGCTGAACTGAGGCAGAAAAGGGGCGGGAAACTGAAAAGCCGGCTCAGGGCTGAGCCGGCTTTCTTATTTTTGTCACAGGCGGTTTTTCAGGCATGAGTGCCGGAATGTCAGTGGTAATCTGTCACTATGTCGCGAGCGAACACTTTTTCACAGTATTTGCACTTCAGGCGGACTTCGTCATGTTTGGTCACCACTTTAAAACTGCTGTCGACCGGCTCGTTGTGGGTAATGCAGTTTGAATTCGGGCACTTAAATACAGCGTTGATCTGTGAAGGCAGCGACAGGGTCAGCTTCTTGACCACTTTGTAGTCTTCAATCTGGTTCACTGTTGCCCTGGGGGCGTAGAGCGCCAGCTGGTTAGCCAACTCCTCATTGAGGAACACATTTTCGATTTTGATTAAATCTTTGGTTCCCTGTGCCGAGGAAGGCAGATTGAGACCGATAGTGACTTTTTCTTCAGCCTGATGCAGTTGGAACAAGCGCAGCACTTTGATACCGACATTGGCAGGGATGTGGTCAATGACAGTACCGTTCTTAATGGCTTCGACCTGAAGTTGGGACTCTTTCGTCATGCGATATTCTCCTGCTTAAATGTCTTGATTGAGCACCAGTGCCAGCAGCGCCTGGCGGGCATAGACGCCATTTTCCGCCTGCTGGAAATAATAAGCGTGCGGGGTTTTGTCTACATCTGTCGTGATTTCATCAACACGTGGCAGCGGGTGCAGTACTTTGAGGTTGTCACGGGCATCGGTCAGCATGTCAGCACTCAGGATATAGGCGGCTTTCATGTGCGCATACTCGGATTCATCAAAGCGCTCTTTTTGTACCCGGGTCATATACAGGACGTCCAGCTCAGGGATCACTTCTTCCATCTGGGTGTGCAGGCTGTACGCAATACCGGCCTCATCCAGCTCTTCGCAGATGTAATCCGGCATCGCCAGCGCTTCAGGAGCGATGAAATAGAAGCGGATATTGTTGAACTTCGACAGTGCCTGAGTCAGCGAGTGTACCGTGCGGCCGTATTTCAGATCGCCGACAAAGGCAACATTGAGGTTGTCCAGGCGGCCTTGCGTTTCGGCAATACTGAATAAATCCAGCAGGGTTTGGGTCGGGTGCTGGTTGGCACCGTCACCGGCATTGATCACCGGCACTTTGCCTGAGAATTCTGACGCCAGACGGGCGGCCCCTTCTTGCGGATGGCGCATCACGAACGCATCCACGTAGGAGGTAATAACCTGAACCGAGTCGATCAGTGTTTCGCCTTTTTTTGCCAATGAGGTATTGCCACCATTATCGAAGCCAATCACGCTGCCGCCTAAACGCTGAATCGCCGTTTCAAAAGACAGGCGGGTGCGGGTAGATGGCTCGAAGAAACAGCTGGCAATCACTTTGTGCTTGAGCAGTTCAGGATTAGGCTGTTTCTTCAGCTGGGCCGCGGTGTCAACGATCAGCTCGAGTTCGCTGCGGCTAAGCTCGGGGATGGAAATAATGTGCTTATGATATAGCGAATTCGCCATGGCGCTTTTCCCTCTTTTGGTCTGGAACGGTGCTTGGGATCTGTCTTGGCTGTCGTACAGGCAAAAAAAAGCCCCCTGAGATCAGGAGGCTTTCGGATGACGATCCGGAGTAACAAAAACGGCACGGCACACCGGTAACCGGCGGCGTCGCTGCACAACTGTGATCGCAGATTGGGCCATTTTTGGTACTCGCTAGACAAATTGCGGAGGATTATACCGCCATTTCTCTATGGCGCAAGCGTTTGCCTGCACCGAATCTGACCCTGACGGTTGCGCATATGTCAGTGCTATTGACCTAAAGTCGCGACCATCACGGCTTTAATGGTGTGCATTCGGTTTTCAGCCTGATCGAAGACGATAGAGTGGGCTGACTCGAAGACTTCTTCGGTCACTTCCAGGCCAGACAGGCCATACTTTTCGGCCACCTCTTTACCTACTGTGGTTTCATCGTTGTGAAACGCTGGCAGGCAGTGCATGAATTTCACATTGGGATTGCCGGTTGCCTTGAGTGTCGACGCGTTAACCTGGTACGGCAGCATGGTTTTAACCCGCTCGTCCCAGGCCGACTGTGCTTCACCCATTGAAACCCAGACGTCGGTATACAGATAATCACAGCCTTGTACGCCTTCCTGCACTGACTCGGTCAGGGTGATGCGGGCACCTGTCTCACTGGCAATCTCCAGACACTGGGTGACCAGATCGGCTTCCGGCCAGTAGTCTTTGGGCGCAACCAGCCGGATGTCCATGCCCATTTTGGCCGCACCGACCATCAGGGAATTGCCCATGTTGTTACGGGCATCACCCAGATAAGCAAATGTTATGTCCTGTAACTGCTTGCCCGGGCTGTGTTCCTGCATGGTCAGAAAATCGGCCAGAATCTGAGTGGGATGGAACTCATCGGTCAGACCGTTCCAGACCGGCACACCGGCATATTGTCCCAGCTCTTCAACCACAGACTGACCGAAACCCCGGTACTGGATACCGTCGTACATACGGCCAAGCACACGCGCCGTGTCTTTCATGGATTCTTTGTGGCCGATCTGGCTGCCGGACGGACCGAGATAAGACACACGGGCACCCTGATCAAAGGCGGCAACTTCAAAAGCACAGCGGGTACGGGTTGAGGACTTTTCGAAAATCAGGGCGATGTTCTTACCGCTCAGGCGCGGCTGTTCATAACCGCCGTATTTGGCTTTTTTCAGTTCTGCGGAAAGCGACAACAGGTGCCCGATTTCGCGTGGGGTGAAATCCAGCAGCTTGAGAAAATTCCGGTTGCGCAGATTAAATGCCATATCTCGTCCTCGTGTTCATGACTTCAGCGAACACTGATCGCTGCGTTATGTGTGAAAATTGATGTTTTATGAATAATTACCCATAAAATATGAAATTATATATATCCGTGTCAATCGTAAAGCCGCAAGTAAATGCGGGAAAAATCGCCTGATGCATCAGAAAGGCGATAGTGCAACTTTCGCTGAACAGAGAATGGGACGGGAAATCGCGACAGAGGATGGAAATTCGCGGGGATCCGTGCCATATTGGCGACCAATTTCATACATACTAGTGTGGCTGGTGCCCCTATTTGGAGAGACCTTATGTCTTACGCAGAATTGATTGAAGAGCAGAAGGAAGAGACTCGCGAGATCATTGAGTCCCTGCTGGAAGATGGCAGTGATCCGGATGCGCTGTATTCGATTGAACACCATTTTTCTGCTGATACATTTGCTCAGCTGGAAGGTGCCGCTGCTGAAGCCTTCAAGATGGGCTTTGAAGTGATGGATGCCGAAGAGCTGGAGCTGGATGAAGAAGACGGTGGCGGTACCGTCGTTTGCTTCGATGCGGTCATGGAGTCGGCCCTGGACGCCGAGCTGATCGATGAGCAGGTACTCAGGCTGGTAGAGCTGGCTCAGAAGTACAATATCGATTACGACGGCTGGGGAACGTACTTTGAGTCTGGTGAAGACGACGAAGAGTAATTCCATTCCGTGCTCAGGAAAAAAGCTGGCTTGCCAGCTTTTTTCTTATCTGTCAGTTGCTAAACCACGGATGCTCAGAACCACTTCACCATCCGGATCTCACAGGCGTCATGGCCTGTGTTGCCCATAGGTTCTTTGGTGTGTTCAAAACCTAACGATGCATACAGCGCAATGGCTTCTGTCAGATTGGCGGTGGTTTCCAGATAGCAGGCCCGGTAGCCCTGCTCACGGGCAAATTTCAGGGCCTTTACCGCGAGCTTGCGCGCCAGACCTAAACCGCGCAGCTCAGGCAGGAAATACATTTTCTGCAGCTCGCAGATGTTTTCTTCGCCAGCCAGCCTGGCAATACCGCCGCCTCCGAGCACCCGGTGACGGTGTTCAATCACCCAGTACGCGTGCCCTTCAGGCTGGTAAACCTCACTCATGCTGTCTAAGGTGGGATCGGCCACGCCATATCCCTTGTCTGCCGTCAGTCCGTATTCCGCAGAGACTTTTCGGATCACGGCCGCAATCGACGCATTGTCCAATGACGTCAGCGGACGAATTTCGTAGCCTTGCTGTCTGCCCGCCATCACCATGGCTTTGCGGTACCGCTCCAGACTCTTGCCCAGCTGTTCGATTTCATCTGCGTCCATTTGCGCCAGAAAACCGTCGACCTGCTGATTCAGTCTCTGGTGCAGTTCAGCCAGTCTGGACTGACCTGCCGCGGTAAGGCTGGCAATCTGGCTGCGTTTATCATCAGGGTGCGGATGGCTGATGATCAGCCCGCTGTTGCTCAGCACCGCCAGTGTGCGGCTGGCGTTGGATTTATCCACATTGAGCAGGGCGGCCATGTCGTTGACCGTGCAGGGATTCGCCTCCAGCTCAATCAGGGCATGGGCCTGAACCGGGGTGAGATCCATGTTGCCGCACTGGCTGTCGAGCATGCCGAGCTGGCGCACAAGCTGGCGGGATAACTGGCGGAGTGTCTGGGCATCCATGTTGCTTTATCCATATAGTTGTTATTTGCAGCTAAATATAATTGCGAACCACAACTATGTCAACAGAGAGCAAGTTAATGGATGACGGAGTGATGCTGGCAGGATAAGAAAGCGGCTTGATGCCGGCGCTGCTCTTTGCGTTGCCAGAAGGTTTCATGTGCCAGATAAGCCAGCGTATTGATCGACGGTTCGATCAGTGCCATCACCCCTCCTACCATCCAGCTGCCGCTCAGTAAGTACGCCACACTGAAAGCCACACTGAAGTGGATTACCGCAAAACTCAGGGTTTTATTGGCGGGTTTGCCAAAGCGGGACTGTTTCAGCACAGGCCACTGCCAGACTTTCTCGTGAAAATAAAAAGCCACAGTGTTGACCATAGGTTCAATCATGGCGATCAGGCTGCCGAGGATCACATCACCCGTCAGCAAATAAGCGATGCTGAAGGCAACGGTAAAGTGAATGGCAGCAAAGCTGAGTGTCTTTTTCATAGTAAAACCCTCTGTAGATGTTCTCAGTATGGGTGTGACCATATAATCAGAAAAAGCGTTTAATTCTATCTAATTAATAGTCAAAACCTATGGTTTGATATTAATAAACATGAATAATGACTTATCGTCGCTTTATGATTGGGAGCGCTGTTTCAGAATCAAACAGTGAGCAAAAACTTTATGCTGTTGGTTGCATTTAGTTGGTTTATATTGAACACACTCTTTTCCAGCAATGGGGCTGGATTTCTCACATTTTTTGCGAAGACTTAGGATAAAAACAATGGAAAACAAGGTTAGGTTTCACGGTCAGGGAGGCGAATT
Organism: Photobacterium halotolerans DSM 18316; assembly: GCF_000425165.1. GTDB lineage: Bacteria > Pseudomonadota > Gammaproteobacteria > Enterobacterales > Vibrionaceae > Photobacterium > Photobacterium halotolerans. The sequence continues at coordinate 14,688 of NZ_AULG01000029.1, read as the reverse complement.
TTTCGGTATCTGGATCGTGAATATTCTGCTCTCTGTCGTCACTCTTGGGATTTATTCTGCCTGGGCGAAAGTCCGCACCAAGAAATATTTTTACGGTAATACTGAGCTGGCGGGGGATAGGTTTGATTACCATGCCACACCGAAACAGATCCTGATTAGCCGTGTTATTGCCTCTGTCTGTGTGCTGGTGTGGTTTACCGCCAGCCATTTCATGCCGCTTTTCGCCCTTGTGCTGATGCTGGCGTTTGTTGCTATTTATCCATTGCTGGCCCGCAATAATGCCCGCTTTGATGCCCGCATGAGCAGCTACCGCAATGTCCGTTTTAACTTTAACGGCTCGGTGAAAGGGGCGTATTGGGCCATGCTGGGATGTGGTTTGGTTTCCATGATTCCGCTGGTGATCCTGTTTGTGATCACTGCCATGGTATTTGATAAATCGCTGTTAGTCGGCGCGCTGTTTGCGTTATTGGCAGTTGCCGCTTATATCTATGTGTTTGCTAATATCACGGCCACCATCACCCGCTATTTTGCCAATGGTTACCAGTATGGTGACCGTCAGTTTAGCGCTGAGATAGGGACAGGTTTCTTTGTGAAAACCACAGCGCTGGCGTCTTTGCTCGGATTAGGGCTGTTTGTGGCGCTGATTGGCGTGTTTGTGCTGGTGGCTGGCGTGGGGGCGGTGTCATCCATTGCCAGCGGGCAACTGGATAACCTGCAAGGCGGTTCGCTCTGGCCTTTCCTGGCAATATTTATCGTCTATATAGGTATGTTGCTGGTGATGGTTACCGTATCGGCATTTGTGAAAGCCCGCACCCGCAATTACACCTTTGCTCAGCTGAAAGCGGCCGGTGAGCCAGAGTATGGCTTTTCCTCTTCACTGAGAACCCCGGCCTTTGTCTGGCTGATCGTGTCGAATATTCTGATGCAACTGCTGACACTGGGGCTGGCCCGTCCCTGGGCCATGGTGCGTACCCAGCGTTACCTGGCCGATAACACGGCTGTCATTGGTGATTTGTCTTTGCTCAACGTGACAGGTGAGGCTTTCGACGACGGTGCAGCCATTGCCGACGAAGTGGCTCAGGCCTTTGATGTCGGAGTGGGTATTGGATGATCATCAAAGGCTTCTGCCACCCGCCGCTCAGCTCTGAGCGGCGGGAAGCTGAGCTGGACTGCGATCAGACGGGTCAGGTGACATTGCGCTGTGGCGAGCATGTAGTCATGGTTGCCGTGGCCGAGCTGAAGATATCGCCGCCTTTGGGTACCTTGCCTGCCCGCATTGATTTTGCGGATGGCTGGCAGTTTAAAGCTGTTCAGGATAATGAGCTGGCTGACTGGGTTCGCCACAACGCGGTTCAGTCTCAGCGCTGGGTACACAGGCTGGAGCGAAACTGGCTGGCGATAGTGGCCAGCGCGGCGCTGGTCGCCGTATTGTGCCTGGGCGCTTATCGCTACGGTATTCCGGCGGCCAGTCATATGCTTACGCGTCTGCTGCCGCAAGCCGTGCCTGTGTATCTGGGCGAGCATGTCCTGGAGACGCTGGACGATCATATGCTGGCACCTTCTCAGCTTGATGCTCAGGAACAGTGGCAAATACAGGACAGGTTTGCCTTATTACAGGATAACCTGCCGCCGTTACCTTTTGAGCTGAACATAGTGTTTCGATCCTGGCCGCATGGCCCGAATGCCTTTGCCCTGAGCGATGGCACAGTGATCGTGCTGGACTCACTGGTGGAAATGGCCACCACACCCGCCGAGCTGGACAGTATTTTGTTGCATGAAGTCGGGCATGTGTATCATCAGCATGTGATGGAGTCTGTGGTGCAATCGGCGCTGATTTCTGTAGCCACCGCACTGATTGTCGGCGACAGCTCTGGGATGGCAGATATGCTGACCAGCACAGGCGTATTCGTTGCCTCCAGCGGCTACTCACGGGATGCCGAACGGGAAGCGGATCAGTTTGCGGCCGAGCAAATGCGGAAAAACTATGGCACCACAGAACCGATGGCCGCCATGTTTAACCGTTTTATGGAACATTATGGCGACAGCGAGTTACCTGAGTGGCTCCAAAGTCACCCTGAACTGGAGCAACGGATTCAGGCCTTGAAATAGTATCCATCCGATTCAGGTCGGAGATTCGGTTTAAAATTGTGGCATAAAAAAGCGACCGATATCGGTCGCTTTTTTTGTCTGAGTAAACCGAAACTGCTTACAGCGCTGCGATGGTCGCTTTGTGTTCAGATAAGAACGCAAAAATCAATCAGGTGCATAAATCAAATATTGCAATACATTGTATATGCAAGGTATCTTTCGCCTCCGGAATATTAATAAATCAGTAGCATATTTAAATACCAAGCTTTTCTCCTGATAACGCAGGGGGCGTGCTGACTATCCTGTTGCTGAATAAGGGTTTATCACTGTGCTTTCTTATCGGATTGCGTCATAAAACGGAAATGGCGATGCTGACATATTCAAACATCAAACAAATAGTGTTACTTGCAAGTGTGATTTTTCTGACTGCCTGTAACGGCGGGGGCAGTGACAGCGACAGTGATGGTAAAAAATCAGATAAACCGCCGGTTGAAGATATATCAACCAGGGTAAGCGGCCAGGTATTTAAAGGGCCGGTTGCGTATGCGACCGTCACCGCGTTTGATGCCGATGGCAACGCGTTGGCAAGTACGGTGACCGATGATCAAGGTTTTTACACCCTGTCGCTGGATGCGTCTTATCGTGGGGTTGTGCAGATTGATGCGACCGGCGGGGACTACATTAACGAAGCAACGGGCATGCGAACACCTCTGACTGAAACGCTCCGGTCCGTGAAAGTACTGACAGAGAAAGACTCTGTCATGAATGTGACGTTACTGACGGAAATGGCTGTGCGCGAGCTGCCTTTTTTAGTGCCTGAGCTTGTCGCAGCAGCAAACCGCAAGGTGGCAAAAGCCATGCTTTTAGATCTGGATATTGTCAGCGAAGCGCCAGTCGATCTGCTGGATGAAGCGAACGTAGGCAAAACGGGCGGCAGGGTCGATTATGCGCTGGTCATCGCCGGGATGACGAAAGCCGCCGAAGCGGAGGAAATGAAACTCAGTCACTTGATGTTCGAACTGAATCAGGATATTGCGGACAACAGCACGCTTGATGATGAGCTGCAACTCACCCGGTTAAATAAAGGGATCAATGCTTTTCTCGATTCAGCGCAGAACAAAGTGGTGGTGAACAAGGCGCAACATTATCGCAATACTTATCCTGTTGTGGCCCCGTTAGACATGCTGTCTGTCTATGCAAATCATCAACTGCGCATAGCACCTGACATCACCGATGATAAAGGGCAACTGTTTTATCACTGGCGTCAGGTGATGGGGCCGACAGTGTTGATGGAAGGTGCTCACACCGAGGCAATGTATTTCAAGGCAGCGGACACGGTAAAAAAACAGACCCTGGCATTCGAGTTAACCGTGACTGACATAGATGGCTTAAGTGTCAGTCAAACTTACTATGTCAGGGTGTTGCCGATTCCTGTGATTTCCGGTGTGGCGTTCAAAGGGCCCATTAAGGGGGCAAGGGTCAAAATCACCCAAGTTGACGGTACCCTCATCGGGGAAGCCACTACTACATCGGATGGCTGGTATCAGATCAGGAATAACAATGTTTATCAGGGTTTGGTCATCGCTGAGGTGACGGGTGGCACGTATGTCAGCGAAGCGACGGGAAAGACAGTGCCGCTAGAGTCAACTTTACATGCTGTCACCCACCTGAAAGCCACTGATCAATCGATTCATATCACTCCCTTCACTGAGCTGGCGGTTCGCCGGGCCAAAAACTTGGGGGAGCACTTTACTCAAACCACGGTAGAACAAGCAAACCAAGAGGTGACAAACGCATTGAGTGGGTCAAGTGTGGTCGGCACTGAACCTGTAAACCTGATGGATCCCTGGAACAAGATCGAGCGCTTCAGTGCTGAGTCTGATTATGCACTCTCTCTGGCTGCGGCTATGGTTGCCATGCACACACATTCACAGAGTTTAACCGACTGGCTGGATCGGGTGTCTGAAGACTTATCCGATAACGGAAAAATTGATGATATTGAGACACTGAATGCTTTGTATCGAGGGGTAAACAGTTTTATCCGCTCGCCTCACAATCATGTCAGAATTACAGAGCTGGACAGTAATCTAGCGCGGAGATTTTATCGCAGTACGTCACCTGAAATACTGTTAATTTCTTCCAGTGATGGTTATGAAAGGGCGCAAATCAATGTGCTGGTGCAGGCTCAAGACACAGGGATAGGTGGGATCCATTTTTATTCTTTACGGCAGCTCAGTGGGCCGGCAGCGAAATTCACAGAGAAGCAATCCAGAAACTCTTTCAGAATTAGCTTGCCTGAACTCAATGGAGAGCTCGCTGAAACTCTGACCTTCGAAGTCACGGTCAGCGATTGGGATGAACTGACCGCTTCAGAAACATTTTCGATTGAGGTACAGCCTTATCCCAATGCCGTACTGGATAAAATTATCGATCCGCAACTGCGCCAATGTATTGAGTTGCGCTCTCCGAAAGTCCGCGATATAGAGGATGTCAGGCGTCTTGAATGTGGTCCGGATTATGCGGGGATCAGCCAGTTGGATGGCATGGAGCAATTTACCTATCTGACTTATTTGGGCGTGTTGGCGCAAAACCAGATCACGGATGTCACTCCCTTAGCAAGTTTACCCAAGCTGCGCAATCTCGCCATTGAACAGACAGTGATGACGGATCTAACGGCATTCACTGTCCTGAAACTGGGACAGTTAAGCCTCAAGCACAGTCCGTTGTTGACCGACTTTAGTGCTCTGCCTCAACTGACTGAGCTGTATACCGCGAATTTTTATGGCACAGGACTGACTGATGGCTATCTTCTGGATAAGTTCCCCGGCCTGAGATATCTCAATGTCGGTCATATACAGAGCACAGATCTGGGTTTTATTTCTGACTTATATGATTTGTACGGATTGGTGATTGCGGACTCAGGGCTCACCCGGCTTGATCCTCATTGGTTTGACAATAAACCGGACCTCTTAATTTTGGATATTTCCGGTAACCCAATCACGGACATTTCGACACTGTTTGGGTTAACGAGGTTACGTAAGCTGAATCTATCGAATACTGACATTGCAGATTTGTCGCCATTGCGAAAATCAATGAATTTAAGAGAAATCGATATTTCATATACTGAGGTAACGGATTTGTCTGTTTTTCTCCGTTTTACACTCGCGGAGCAGATTCTCTTGCAAGGTTTTCAGGGGCGGGATATCAGCCCGCTGATTGAACTGAAGAAAGGGGATATCGACAAGGTTTTAAGAAGGGTAGATCTCACCGGGGCGGTTGTTGTGCCTTGTTCACAAATGACTGAACTGAGGAGGTTAGGTGTCTCTATCGCTGTTGCAGTCCAGCCAGGGGTGACGTGCACGGCAGACTAGTCTGCGGGTTTAAAGCGTCGTCAGCATGCCGAAAAACAGGATAAAAAAAGCGACCGATATCGGTCGCTTTTTTTGTCTGAGTAAACCGAAACTGCTTATAGCGCCGCGATGGTCGCTTTCTGCTCTTCCAGTTTGATCAGGGTTTCTTTGTAACCTTCCAGCTTCTCGCGCTCTTTGGCCACGACGGCTTCCGGGGCTTTCGCCACGAAACCTTCATTGCCCAGTTTGCCCGCGATGCGCTTGATTTCGCCCTGCGTCTTGGCCATTTCTTTGTCCAGACGCGCCAGCTCGGCGTCTTTGTCGATCAGGCCGGCCATCGGGATCATCAGGGTAGACTTACCGACCAGCGCGGTGGCGCAGGCTGGGGTTGCTTCACCCGCTGCCAGTACACGCAGACTGTCCAGCTTCGCCAGCGCCACCAGAACGGCCTGGTTTTGCTGCAGGCGGGCCGCCTCTTTGTCGTCGGCAGCTTTGAGCATCACATCCAGGCCTTTGCTTGGTGCGATGTCGTACTCGGCGCGCAGGTTACGGATGCTGGTGATGAATTGCTTCACCCACTCGATGTCAGCCAGGGCGTCCGCATTGAAGTTTGCGTCATCATACTGAGGCAGCGCCTGAGTCATGATGGTGTCGCCTTCAACACCTTTCACCAGTGGTTTGACACTCTGCCAGATGGTTTCCGTGATGTACGGGATCACCGGATGGGCCAGACGCAGGGTCTTCTCCAGCACAGTGATCAGTGTACGGCGGGTTGCGCGTTGCTGGGCTTCGCTGCCTTTCCACAGCACTGGCTTGGTCAGCTCCAGGTACCAGTCACAGAACTGGTTCCAGATGAACTCGTAAATCGTGTTGGCAGCCATGTCCAGACGGAAGTTGTCAATGTGGGCATTGAACTCTTTCGCGGCCAGCTCGAACTGCGACTCGATCCACTTGTCAGCCAGTGAGTATTCCAGCTCGGCACCGTCGGCAAAACCGCAATCCTGATCTTCGGTGTTCATCAGCACGTAGCGGCTGGCGTTCCACAGTTTGTTACAGAAGTTACGGTAACCTTCCAGGCGTTTCATGTCCCAGTTGATGTCACGGCCGGTAGACGCCATGGCAGCCAGGGTGAAACGCAGGGCATCGGTGCCGTATGGTTCAATGCCGTTTTCGAACGTCTTGCGGGTATTCTTCTCGATCTTCGCCGCCAGCTGTGGCTGCATCATGTTGCCGGTCCGTTTCTCAACCAGCGATTCCAGATCAATACCGTCGATCATATCGATCGGGTCCAGCACGTTGCCTTTTGATTTCGACATTTTGTCGCCGTTCTCATCACGGATCAGACCGGTGACATAAACGGTTTTGAACGGGACCTGGGCTTTGCCGTCTTCGTCTTTACAGAAATGCATGGTCATCATGATCATGCGGGCAACCCAGAAGAAGATGATGTCGAAACCTGTCACCAGCACATCTGACGGGTGGAAGACTTTCAGGTCGTCAGTCTGCTCAGGCCAGCCCTGGGTGCCGAAGGTCCACAGGGCAGAGGAGAACCAGGTGTCCAGCACGTCGTCGTCTTGTTTCAGCACCACGACAGGGGCCAGGCTGTATTTTTCACGCACTTCTTCTTCGGTGCGGCCCACATAGACCTTACCGTCGTTGTCGTACCAGGCCGGGATGCGGTGACCCCACCACAGCTGACGGGAAATACACCAGTCCTGCACGTCGCGCATCCAGGAGAAGTACATGTTCTCGTACTGCTTAGGCACGAATTTGATATCGCCGTCTTCAACCGCTTTCACCGCCGGTGCAGCCAGCGGGGCGGTACGCACGTACCATTGGTCGGTCAGCATTGGCTCGATCACCACGCCGCCACGGTCGCCATAAGGGACGGTCAGGTCGTGATCTTTGACTTCATCCAGCAGACCCAGCTGATCGAACTCGGCCACGATGGCTTTACGTGCTTCGAATCGTTCCATGCCCTGGTAGGCCGCCGGAAGGTCGGTGCTGTAAGCATCTGTGGGTTCGCCATTGCTGTTAAAGACTTCAGCCTCGTTGCGGATGTTGGCATCGAAGGTCAGAATGTTGATCATCGGCAGGCTGTGGCGTTTGCCGACTTCGTAGTCGTTGAAATCGTGCGCCGGGGTGATTTTTACACAACCCGTGCCTTTTTCCATGTCGGCGTGCTCGTCACCGACAATCGGGATGCGACGATTGATGATTGGCAGCAGGACGTGCTGGCCGATCAGATCTTTGTAGCGCGGATCTTCAGGGTTAACCGCAACGCCCGTATCACCCAGTACAGTTTCAGGACGGGTAGTGGCAACCACAATGTAGTCTTTACCGTCTGCGGTTTTGACACCGTCGGCCAGCGGGTAGCGGAAGTGCCACATGTGGCCCTTCTTGTCTTTGTTCTCGACTTCCAGATCCGAAATCGCGGTGTGCAGCTTAGGATCCCAGTTTACCAGGCGCTTGCCGCGGTAAATCAGATCGTCTTCATACAGGCGCACGAAGACTTCACGCACGGCGTTAGACAGCCCTTCGTCCATAGTGAAGCGTTCGCGATCCCAGTCAACAGACGCACCCAGGCGGCGCAGCTGTTTGGTGATGGTGCCGCCGGATTCGCCTTTCCATTCCCAGATCTTGTCGATGAAGGCATCACGACCGTAATCGTGCTTGGTTTTGCCTTCTTCTGCGGCGATCTTACGCTCCACAACCATTTGAGTCGCGATACCAGCGTGGTCAGTACCGACCTGCCACAGGGTGTTTTTGCCTTTCATGCGCTCACAGCGGATCAGGGTATCCATGATGGAATCCTGGAACGCGTGGCCCATGTGCAGGCTGCCCGTGACGTTTGGCGGTGGGATCATGATGCTGTAGGCATCTTTCGTCGTGTCACCGTGAGGCTTGAAGTAACCTGCCTCTTCCCAGCGCTTGTACAGCGCTTGTTCAATCGATTGTGGGTTGTATGTCTTTTCCATAGCGCTCTTGATGGATCTAGGTGGAATTAGGGCGATTCAGGCGCAGGTGTGGTCTGCAATTGAATGCCTGCCAACCGGTACGCTTTATAGCGTTCGCGGGCCTGCTGCTTGAGTTTTTCATCGCAAGGCACGAAGTCTACCACTTGTGCAAAGGTCACGGCAAAATTTGGTGCATCCTGACTGAGATTGATCAGTACCGCCCGGCGACCGCTGTGTCGCAGGCCGGGCCAGCCGATTTCAACCGGAGAACCTTGTCTGGGGCCTTCTCCAATCAGGTTGTGGGGCACGAAGTTGTCGGGATCTTGCTGCCAGAGGTATTCGTCCAGCCATTCGGCCTGCTCACGGGTTTCCGCCAGCAGGAACACAGACTGGCCTTGCTGATACCACCATGCTGCTTGCTGACCGGCCAGTTTCAGCCTCGCCTCAGGTGCGGCGTCGTCAATGATATAAAAGGTAGCATGGCTCATAATGTTTTATCCGAAAAAAGGGGCCGGCTGGCCCCTCTGTCGATGATGGTTAATCGAGGTTTTCCAGCCCGGCCCGGTTGAGCAGGAACTGGACCAGCAAAGGCACCGGACGTCCGGTAGCGCCTTTGTTTTTGCCGCCTGTCCAGGCCGTCCCGGCGATATCCAGGTGCGCCCAGTTGTACTTCTTGGCGAAGCGCGACAGGAAGCAACCCGCGGTAATGGTGCCAGCGCCCGGTGTACCTATGTTGGCCAGATCCGCAAACGGGCTCGCCAGCTGTTCCTGGTATTCATCGTTCATTGGCAGCCGCCATGCGCGGTCACCGGCCTGCTCAGAGGCGTTGACCAGCTCATGCGCCAGCGGGTTATGGTTAGCCATCAGGCCGCTGATGTGATTGCCCAGGGCCACCACACAGGCACCGGTCAGGGTGGCGACGTCAATCACGCACTCAGGCTCAAAGCGCTCAACGTAAGTCAGTGCGTCACACAATACCAGGCGGCCTTCGGCGTCGGTATTGAGCACTTCCACGGTTTGCCCTGACATAGTGGTCAGAATGTCACCCGGCCGGTAGGCATTGCCGCCCGGCATGTTTTCACAACCTGCCAGCACGCCGATCACATTGATGGGCAGATTCAGTTTCGCCAGTGAACGCATGGCGCCGAATACGGTTGCCGCGCCGCACATGTCGTATTTCATCTCGTCCATGTTGGCTGACGGCTTGATGGAAATACCGCCTGAGTCAAATGTCAGACCTTTACCGACCAGCACCAGCGGCTTGGCATTCGGGTCTGGATGACCTTTGTACTCAATGATCGACATCATGGCTTCATTTTTCGAGCCCTGGCCCACGGCCAGATACGAGGTCATGCCCAGCTCTTTCATTTCCTGCTCGCCAATGATTTTGGTGCTGACGGTGTCGAAGTCGTCTGCCAGTCGGCGGGCCTGAGAGGCCAGGTAGGCCGGATTCGCCACGTTAGGCGGCATATTGCCCAGATCTTTCGCTGCACGGACACCTGAAGCGATCGCCAGACCATGGCTGATAGCACGCTCACCCAGTGACAATTCGCGGCGGGTCGGCACATTGAACACCAGCTTGCGCAGCGGGCGGCGGGTTTCCGGTTTAGTGCTCTTGAACTGGTTAAAGGTGTAGAGGCTGTCTTTGGTGGTCTCAACTGCCTGACGGACTTTCCAGTAAGTGTCACGGCCTTTAACGTGCAGTTCAGTCAGGAAGCAGACGGCTTCCATTGACCCGGTTTCATTCAGCGTGCTAATAGTTTGCTTAATTATTTGTTTGTACTGACGTTCATCCAGCTCACGCTCTTTACCACAGCCAACGAGCAGAACGCGCTCGGAAAGAACGTTCGGGACATGGTGAAGCAACAGCATCTGGCCAGGTTTTCCTTCCAGATCACCACGACGCAGCAGGGAACTGATGTAACCCTCACTGATCTTATCCAGCTGTTCAGCAATTGGAGAGAGGCGGCGTGGTTCAAAGACGCCAACGACAATACAGGCACTGCGCTGTTTCTCGGGGCTACCACTTTTTACACTGAACTCCATGCGTACTCCTACATCCTATAAAGACAATTAGGGCTAAATGTTAGATAATACCGCACTTACTTGTTGGTTCTTGAATTCAGGTTAAGATCAAAGTGCAGGCTGACAGTTAGCCGAAAGATAAAAAAATAACTGATTTACCGGAAAATTATAGTGATTCCAGCAAAAAAACAAGTTTTCTATGGGTATATAACGCGTGATTATTGTTCGTTATTTGACACGTGAGACAATCAAGAGCCAGGTAGCGGTCCTTTTTGTATTGTTTCTTATCTTTATCAGTCAGAAGTTTATCCGCATTCTGGCTGATGCGACAGACGGCTCCATTCCTGGTGATCTGGTCCTGACCCTGATGGGGCTTTATATGCCCTCGATGGCGATGCTGATGCTGCCGCTGAGTTTATATATCGGGATCCTGCTCACTTTTGGACGATTATACGCCGAAAGTGAAATCACGGTAATGAATGCAACCGGTATCGGCAACACTTTCCTGATCCGCGCGGCATTGTGGCTGGCGATTATCACTGGCGCCATTGCAGCGTTCAATGCGCTGTGGCTGGCGCCCTGGAGTGCTGAAAAAGAAACCCAGGTCATGGAGAAGGTGGAAGCAGACTCGGGTCTGGATCTGCTGGTCAAAGGCCAGTTTCAGGGCGCGCCGGATGGCCGTGGCGTGGTGTTCGTCGATGATATTTCAGACAAGGGCAGCAAACTGCACCGCGTTTTTGTGGCGCAACCGACTGCCAGCGACACATTGCGTCCCAGCGTGATGTTTGCCAGCAGCGGCACTGTGGATGTGCTCAAAGATGGCCGCCAGGTCCTCGATCTGCAGGACGGCGTTCGCTATGAAGGGCTGCCGACCCGTCTGGACTATTCGATCACGGCTTTTGATAATTATCAGGCGGTGATCGGCCAGCGGGCAATCAAAGAAAAAGATCGTGACTGGGATGCCTTGCCGACCCTGACCCTGATGCAGCGGTCAGAACTGGCGGCCCAGGCCGAGTTCCAGTGGCGGATGTCCCTGGTGATCTGTATCCCGCTGCTGACTATGGTGGTGGTGCCTTTATCGGCGGTGAATCCGCGTCAGGGCCGTTTTGCCAAACTGGTGCCTGCGGTGCTGATCTATCTTTGTTATTTCCTGGCTATCAGCGCGGCGAAATCGGCGGTGGAAGATGGTGGACTGCCGGTCGGTGTCGGCTTGTGGAGTATCAATATTCTCATGCTGTTCGTGGCGATAGGGCTCAATAGCTGGGATTCGCTGCCCATGCGACAATTCAGAGACAAATTCCGGAGACGCGGCTGATGTTTAAAATTCTCGACTGGTACATTGGCCGTACCATTATTGCCACTTCTGCCCTGACGCTGTCGACTCTGGTGGGCCTGTCGGCCATCATCAAATACGTGGAACAGCTGCGTAAAGTGGGCGAGGGGACGTACGATTTATGGAAAGCATTGCTCTTTGTGCTGCTCAGCGTGCCACGCGATATTGAAATGTTTTTCCCGATGGCGGTGTTGCTGGGAGCGCTGATTGGTCTGGGGACACTGGCGTCCAGCTCCGAGCTGGTGGTCATGCAGGCCGCAGGTTTTTCTAAACTGGACATCGGCCTGTCGGTGCTGAAAACCGCTGTGCCACTGATGCTGCTGGTGATGGTGCTGGGGCAGTGGGGAGCGCCGGAGGCGCAGAAAGCGGCGCGGGAATTACGTGCGATCTGGACCTCTGGCGGTAATGTATTCTCGGTACAGCGCGGGGTCTGGGCCAAAGATGATAACGACTTTATTTACATTGGCCGGATCCATGAGCAGACCAACCTCAACGCGATAAACATCTGGGAATTTGATGAAAAAGACGTGTTGAAAGACAGTTTGTTCGCCCGCTCTGCGACTTTTCTCGACGGAAAAGGCTGGGAGCTGAAAGATGTCACTGTAACCCGTATTGGCGAAGAAAAGCAGGAAAATACCCATTTCGACACCAAAATCTGGCAGACCAGTCTGACCCCGGATAAGTTGGCGGTCGTCACAGTCAAACCGGAAGAGCTGGCGCTCTCCGGCGTATACGATTACGTGCAGTATTTAAAAGACACCAAGCAGGATGCCTCCCGCTACGAGCTGGCTTTCTGGCGTAAAGCCCTGCAACCGTTCTCAATAGCCGTCATGATGCTGCTGGCGCTGTCCTTTGTTTTCGGTCCGTTGCGCTCCGTGACTATGGGCGCGCGGGTATTGTCCGGGGTGATCTTCGGCTTTGCTTTCTACATATCTAATGAAGTGTTCGGCCCGCTGAGTATGGTGTACCGTTTGCACCCGGTTATTGGCGCGTTGGGGCCGAGTTTAGTGTTCCTCTTTATTACCCTTTATCTGCTCCGGCGCAAGCTCTGAGTCCGGTGACAGGCTCCGATGACAGATAAACAAAAGGCGCCGTTCAGGCGCCTTTTTTGTGTCGTTTGAGCTGCCGATCAGTTGGGGTTTGGCAGCAGCACCATTTCACATTCTGCCATCAAATCCTGCAGCGACTGTTTGGTGTGGCTGAAAGGCACCAGCAAATTGCCCAGGCCAAAGGCCGATGTCGCCATGCGGATGAGCGCTTGGGTAAAGCGGATATTCGAACCATCGGCATTTTGAATGCGCAGCTTCCAGGCGCGCATGCCCAGTGTCTGGCCAGCCTTGCACCAGAAATAACCAAAGAAGGCGACTATGGTGGCCCCCAGATACACAGAGTAGATGGGGGCAGCAACCGGGTGCCTGGTGAGGTATTCACTGGCATCCGCATAGTTGCCCAGGCTCAGTGCACCGCTGCTGAGCAGCAGAGCAATAACGGCCATGGCAAGGCCGCCTGCCAGCATCAGCACCGCAGCAACGACCAGAGCGTCATAAATCCAGGCCCCGATCCGGCGAAACAGCCCCGGGTATTGTTTGGTTTGCGTCATGTCCTTTTTCACTGTTGTTGTCATGGTTCCACCACAAAGAGTAAAGAGGGCAGGCAAGCCTGCCTGCCCTAAAAAACTGCGGCACAGTGTAGCAATAGTTCCAGGCTCAGTGTACTCAAGTCGCGCGTTACCGTGCCATTGCACGCCATAGTGTCGAGCGGATTGGCAACACTGTGCATGGTAAAAAGCCGGAGCGACGAAAAAAGCAGCAAACAGTGTCTTACTCCTCATAAAGTCGCTTGCACATCAACACCGTATACGTATAATGACCGCCATTGCCCGGGTGGCGAAATTGGTAGACGCAGCGGATTCAAAATCCGCCGGTGGTAACACTGTGCCGGTTCAAGTCCGGCCCCGGGCACCAACTTCAACGACAAAGCCTCGACGAAAGTCGGGGCTTTGTTGTTTCTGCCGCTCAAAAACTTACGCTCGCTTTTTTCTTGTCATCAACCTGCGAGAAGCGAGCTTAAGCCTTTTTTTTACCTTAGCTGTCATTGTTTGAACTTGTTGGCAGTTAAGGAATTACTTTTGAATTTTAACTTCAAGCCGAAAAGGCTCTGGATTAATACTGCGCATTAGCTGACCGACGATAATTTTATAAGTGTCTTTTTGTGCATCGAACACATACTTTTCCTGAGCATCGATTAAATCTATGATTGAAAAAATAACGTTGTGACCCTGAACAAGGTTTAGGGATACTTTTTGACCGGTGAGGCCGGAAAGCGTGAAGCAGAGAGCTTCTTCGGCCGGTGCAATGCTGGTGATGACGGTATCGTTTTGTGTCTGGTTTAAGTGTACTGTGCGACAATTTTCTTGAGTGGCGTGAGCAATAAAGCTAGTGAGTGAAAATATAGTAAGGAGTGTGAAAAGAAAGGCTTTCATACTGGTTCCTATCTATTTATGAATAGTGCTATTGCGGATTAATATAAAATACGATGGCCAGCATGGCTGCACCATTAGCCAATAATAGTTGCGCCTTTATTCATTGATGTGTGAAAACTGAGATAAGTTATTATATTCAATGATTCTAAATAACTGATCCTAATTGTGCTTCACTTTCAGTAAACCATGACCTCCGCCAGGAAATGGTGACGCATTGTCCATGAAGTGGCGTACTTGCTGCAGGAGTTTCCACATTGTCTTGCATTGGTGATTGCGTGTGATTGTCTCGTGTAACGCATGCCAGAGTTTCTCAATTTTATTTACCCAAGGAGAATAAACAGGCTGAAAAATCAGGACGAACTTCGGATTTTTTTTCAACCAACTCAGGGTCTTTTTGCTCTTATGAATGATGTAGTTATCAACAATGAGTGTAATTGTTTTGGCTCGACGATA
>NZ_AULG01000028.1 GCF_000425165.1 Photobacterium halotolerans DSM 18316 | reverse complement strand
GAGGTTCGAACGTGCCATTACGGTCTCTCGGCGTTTCCAGTTCAAATTCACCTGACGATGTTTTGACCGTCTTTCTGGAGGTGCCATTCTTGCGGTTGGCAGAAGTTTCATTCGTCAGGTGCTCGTCCAGCTCTGCTCCCAATGCGGCTTCGGTGATCTGCTTGATCAGTGGCGTGAGCAGGCCATCCTTGCCATTGAGGTTTTGCCCGGACTGCAGCGCTTTGGCGAATGCCTGGATATCAATTTCGTATTTATCAGCCATGATGTGTCTCTCCCGTTTTTAGGAAGTGTAGGAAAAGACACAAAACTTTGAACACTACCAAGGATAAGTGTCGCGCAACCGACACTTATCTGGGTCTTGAACTTGAACCAGCTCAAGCCTCCCCTTTACTAGCAAATTGCTCGAACGAGCATCAAGGTAGGCCGCACTTGTCATAATCTGCCCCATCAAACTGGGCAATTAACTAAGCAACTTTGCCATACCAAAATTAATTCATTAATCGCTAATGTATAATTTACCGAAACTCATTTCTGTCCAAAAACGAGTTTACAGCCCAAGAAACCCACTCCCACAGGGAAAAATTCAGGACGAATTTTTAGGTTGTCGGCGCCGGGAGCGCCTACAACCGACCCGGACAACACCAAAGAACACAAAGGGGCTTTCTGGGTACTCTTTGCACCAACAAAGAGTACCTGGCGCGCGAACTAAGATGCCAAGTAAACCACCAAACTCAAGCGCGACATACCCTCACAATCAACCCCAGATCCAGACATATCTCACCATAGAGGAAATGGTCAAATGCTTATTAAGCCAACGCATCATCCTGATGCTTGTACAAGATCAAGAGCGCAGGAAAATAAACCAACAGATACAGCAATGTCAGTACCAGCACTTCCATGCCTGACATCAATGCAAAATCTGCCCACATTGAGTCAGCAAAACTGACTACACCCACCAATGCCGTATTGAAGAAGACAAACTTCAAGATTGCCCAGCTTTTAAAAACCATCTTTCGATAGGCGTATGCGTACAGACACAGGAACATCATAGCGCCACTTGCCAAGCCCCAAGCATCAACGAACGAATTTGATTCCAGAAGTAACAACTGCGTGTTCTTAAACATGAGCAGGTTAATGCCAATACTCAGGGCTGTCAGTACCAGTAGCACCCAGAAAAACACTTTCGCTTTCGTTCGTTTCATCGTTAACACCCATAATCGCGCATAGTTTTGTTTCCTATAGACAAAAACCCCAGAGAATCTCTGAGGCTTTTGGATATTACGAGCAACATGACTTACTGAGAAATAAGGCTGTCTCTTAAGGACATTGAATCAAACGGGTAGTAGAAATCATCTGATAAGGACAACCGATTAATTTCTTCTTCCGGCAACGATTTCACTATGGTTTGCGCTTTGCCATCAATGGGACTATTCAGTGCAATCCAGTCTTTGATGCCTTCAAGATTGCCCGTCTCACCTGCTTGCTTCACCAAAGCCCAGGAGTATTTTTCTCTTGCCTCTAGCGTGCAGCGATCGACCGCCCTTTTAGATAATTCAAAAAGAACCGCACGTTTCTGATCTGAACTGAGTGAGTCAAACCAAGTATCCTGAACAGCATCCACAGGTCTATTTTTCATTTTCAGGCAGCGACCAGTTTGCTGATTCACTTCCTGAAAAGCTTCCTCAAGTGTATAGCCTGCGTTCGCTACAAGTGGCAGCAGCAGCAATGAACTAGCGGCTAGCTTTTTCAACGCACGACCAAAATTGTCTTTCTTTTCCATTCGTTTCAAACGCCCTTGATTCTGCAATCATGTTGACTCGGTTTCTGGTAATTGTCGGCACAGCAAGTAATGCATCAGCGAACACATCCCAATCGTACTGTGCAATCGTCTCAATTCGCTTATGAGGTTTCATTTTCTTAGAAAAAATCTCTACAAATGGAACCGCTACGGCAAAAGTGGCAAGAATATCGCCGAGTTCAAACGCGACATACCATCACGCCCGATTACCCAGCAACAACCCCAAAACCCAAGAAACCCACTCCCCCAGGGAAAAATTCAGGACGAATTTTTAGGTTGTCGGCGCCGGGAGCGCCTACAACCGACCCGGACCACGCCAAAGAACAAAAGGGGCTTTCTGGGTACTCTTTGCCCCAACAAAGAGTACCTGGCGCGCGAACTCAGATGCCAAATGAACGACCAAACTCAAGCGCGACATACTTTCAGATTCAGACAAAACAACGAACAACCGCACTCGCTGAATAGATTACCGCCTGCGCGGTAATGACAGGCCAGATGTATTTTCTTAGCTAAAGTGATCGACAAACCAAGGGAAAAATTCAGGACGAATTTTTAGGTTGTCGGCGCCGGGAGCGCCTACAACCGCCCCGAACCACACCAAAGAACAAAAGGGGCTTTCTGGGTACTCTTTGCACCAACAAAGAGTACCTGGCGCGCGAACTCAGATGCCAAATGAACCACCAGACTCAAGCGCGACATACTTCCAGATTCAGACAGAACAACGAACAACCGCACTCGCTGAATAGATTGCCGCCTGCGCGGCAATGACAGGCCGGATGGATTTTCTTAGCTCAAGTGATCGACAAACCAAGGGAAAAATTCAGGACGAATTTTTAGGTTGTCGGCGCCCGGAGCGCCTACAACCGCCCGGACCACACCAAAGAACAACAAGGGGCTTTCTGGGTACTCTTTGCCCCAACAAAGAGTACCTGACGCGCGAACTAAGATGCCAAATGAACCACCAAACCCAAGCGCGACATACCCTGAGAATCTGAGCTAACACAAAAAGAAAATACTACGACTCCACCGGAAACTTCTTCAAAAAATGATTCGCCTCATCAACCCAGCATCGGCCTGCCTGCACAGTCCGTTTCGCCTGGCTGGCGGTACTGCCTGCTTTCTTGATCAGCGGATACGCGGTTTCTGTGTAATCGCAGTGCTCTTTCAGGCGATCACGCAGATAGCCAATCAGACGAATACCCAGCAAAGGCGTGGTGTTTGCCAGCGATAATACGCACCAACCGTCTTCAAGGCCGACCGTGTTACCTTGCTCGACATGGGTGATGAGTGAGTTCATTTCCTGCCCAGTGCCCTCGCCGTTCTCGTCGAGTTCGCGCAGAATAAGCACATCGCCGACTGCATATTGGCGGTGATTGAGGCACACCTGATGTGTTTTTCGTCCGGCCAGAATTTCGGTGAAATCGGCAGACTGAATATTCAGTTCATGGAGAGTGATTTTGCTCATGCCCGCGCCTCCATGTAGTTGCAAGATGCGCTGGCTCGATATCGCCATTTCCGCATGGCCTGAGTCATCAGCCGCGGACAGGGCCGCTTGATATCGAAGAAAGGTATGCCTTTGGCTTGTAACAGGATCAGAGTACGGAAGTGAACGCCAAATTGTCGTCGAATCTCAACTTTTGCGATACAGGGTACATCAATCGCTATTTGATTCCTTGCCATGAGTGGTATCCTTACGCGTTGGTTTTGCGCACTTTTTGCCAATTTTTGCGCTAATTTGTTGAACACGTACAGTGTGAGTCCTCAACCGAATGCAGTCAATAATTTTAACCAACAAAGATGGCTTTTGACAATCATTTTCGAGTTTGATCACACTGACTGGACTGTACATGAGTAAAAAAATCCTTATTTTTGACTATCTGAAAGGTCATGACTTTACTTCGAATCTGAGAGAGTTAACCCATTGTGCTTCCTTTGGTGAGATGGCAGCGGTGTTTGACGTGCCGAAAACCACTTTCAGCACCTGGAATACCCATAATCGCACCTCTCATGAGTTGGTCGTTCGTACGCATTTACGTACTGGCATTCCTGTTCATCAACTGATCTTGCCGGCGGATTTTCCGCTGGAAACACTGCATCACTCGTTCACGAGCAGCCAATCTGCTGGTCATGATGCCATTGCCGAAACCTCAAATGACTACAAAGCACAACAACAAACGACTACGGTTACCGCGGCATCAGACACTGTCGTCACCCTGTCCAGCTACAGCCTGAGCAATGGCAAATTGCTCAGTACAGGAACGATCCCCTACGCTAAGCGCATTTTCCAGTCCTGGAACCTGAATGCGGCATCTACCATTGAAGTGGAAACCCATGAAGGACGATTCCTGATTGATAAGAGCCAGAACGATGCCGTGAGCGGTGATTACCTGATTGACATGGACGGGCGCCTGTCGATTAACCCTATCCAGCGGCTACCGAACAAGCTGGCGGTGATGTTTGGTCACACCCGCCTTGAAGTGAATGACAACGAGATCAAAGTGATCGGCCGAGTGGCTGTGAGTTTGAAAAAACAGTGAGCGAACACTATCCCGAGCCGCTGGTTGCGGCCCGGGATGGCTGTTGCTTAAGGGGCAAATTTGGCGAAGACTTCTTCTTCGGTCAGGTTTTCGGTGTTGTTGCTGAACGCATAGTAAGCCGGTTTTTTGTCGATGAAGATTTGTTGATCCATCTCCAGCTGACTTTCCTGATCAAGCAAACCTGCCGCTACCATGTACTGGCCTGTTGGCTTGAGGAAATAAAACAAATGGCTGCCACAGTGTTTGCAGAACCCTCTCTCCCCCCATTCAGAGGAAGAAAACCGACTGATGTTTTCTTCGCCGGTAAAGCTCACTTCAGTGCCAGCGGCTACCGACAAATACGGCCCGCCGCTCCACTTTCTGCACATGCCGCAATGGCATGCCTCAGCATGCAAAGCGCCGCTGGTTGATTTGAGCCCGACTTTGCCGCACAAACAATGGCCGCTCAGGCTATGCGACGTTGAGGTTTGTGACGATGGCGTTTGTGACATAATGTTCTCCTTATCCATAAGCCTCAGATAGCATAGTCGAATTATCTGGAAAGATCCCAGCGCTGATTCACACCGCACGCATCAACAAAATCCTGATCATGGCTGACCAGAATGAAGCTGCCTCTGTGCTCACTCAATGCCTGCGCCATCATGGATTTTCCGTCGAAATCAAGGTGGTTGTCCGGCTCATCCAGCAACAAAACCCCTTCCTGCTGCTGATGACTCACCACCAGCATCGCCAGTCGCATTCGTTCTCCGCCACTCAGGGTCGACATTTGCTGCCCGACTCTTTCACGGCGAAAACCTATACACGCTGCCAGGGTTCGCAGCTCAGCGGCCGTATAGGCAGGGCACAGACGCGTCAGGTTATCAAGCAGGCTGGCCTGCAAATCAAATAAGGAGAAATGCTGGTCGAGATAACAAAGCGGCCCGTGCCTGTGAATCTCACCCGATTTGACGGGCATATCACCCAGCAGCGTTTTCAGCAACGTCGACTTACCTGTGCCGTTACTGCCGCGCAGGTGAATTTTATCGCCATACCAGACAGTTCGGCTGATGGCAGGCAACTGCCCCCGGTGCAGGCCCAATTGAGTGACCGTCAGTAAACGCGCACTTCGCTTGTTCGCACTGTCGGTACTGAAGCTCAGCGGCTTGGCGGTATCCACTTTCTCCTGCAGCGACTTCAACTGCTGCTGCGCATGTTCAAGCTGCTGATGTTGCTGATGCTTCCTGGATGATACCGCGCTTTCTGCCGCGTTTTTCTGATAATCGAGCAGCAGCATGGACTGGCTGCCAGCGTGTCTGTCCCGCTTACCGGCCGCCGCCCGGCGCTGCGCTTTTTCTTCATTACGCTGATGCTGGCGATTGATAGCGCTGATTTGCTGTTTTGCTTTCGACAGCCGTGTTGCCAGTAACTGGGTTTCATGATGTTTCTGTTGCCGGTATTGCACAAAATCTGTGCCATAGCAGGCTAACCCTGTGTGGCTGAGTTCGACAATGCGATCCGCGCTTTTCAGTAAGGATTGATCATGGCTGATCAGCAATATGCCGCCCTGAAAGCGGGTGATTTGCTGCGACAGCCATTCTCTTCCATGCCGATCCAGATGGTTTGACGGCTCATCAAGAATGAGCAATTCAGCGTCACTGCGAAAGCAGAGCCATAATCGCAACCGTGTCAGCTCACCGCCGCTCAGGCTGGTGCAAGACTGTCCGGGATCGGACGGTAATCCCAGCTCTGCCAGCTGGCGGGACAGGGAATCGGGCAGATCCCATTGATCGCCTGCTGCCTCAAAATCCGCCGGATCGCAACTGCCGGCGGCTATACGTTGCAACGCTTGCAGACAGCCCTCCACACCCAGTGCTTGTGCGACAGTGCCCAACGCCGACAAGTCGTTCTGCACCGTCAGCTGAGGTAAGTATGCGATGTTTGAGTGCCTGATCACCCGGCCTTCATCCGGCTGGCGGGCTCCGCTTAACAGTGCCGCCAGCACAGATTTGCCACTGCCGTTACGGCCGACCAGTGCGGTGGTTTCACGATCTAAAGTGAGTGAAACATCAGAAAACAGCGGTTCCCCGTGGGGAAGTAAAACAGTCAGAGACTGAGCTTGCAATAATGTCATAAAGACCTCCGGTGCAAGCGCAGGGAGAGACATTACCGTCAGAAGAGATTGCTTTTTTGCAGACAGATCTGAGTAGCACAACCAATCACAATACGGTGATTCACAGTCGGTGACTGCTCAGACAAAGACGGTTAACGCCCACTAACCCTGCGGATCCAAAAGAAAAAGTTCAAAGGATGTCAGGGGTTAGTGATTCATGCAGGCGTTAACTCCAAATGAGGTGATGGCGGCTATTAAACCACCAGAGCGCGCGTATCGCAAGATGCGATAAGAAAAAAGCAAGCCTGATAAAGACAATTTATCCTTTTGCCACTCTGACTGCTTGGTGTTTAAATATCTTATAAATCATGATGATGTCGGCCTGATCTGGCCTAAGTTACAATTGCAAAGGATCCGCGATGAATGAGTATTACGATTATCTGGTGATTGGCGGGGGCATTGTGGGTGTCGCCACAGCCAATGCTTTGTTACGCCGGTATCCTGGCAGCAAGATTCTGCTGATTGAAAAAGAAAGCGCGCTCGCGTGTCACCAGACCGGCCACAACAGCGGTGTGATCCATGCCGGTGTGTATTATGCGCCCGGCAGCCTGAAAGCTCGGTTTTGCAAAGAAGGCGTGCAACGTACTGTGGATTTTTGTCGCCAGCATGCTATTCCGGTCGACAACTGCGGCAAATTGCTGGTTGCCACCAATGAGACGGAAGTGCGCCGGATGCAGGATCTGCTGGCACGTTGCCGTGAAAACGGGATTGAAGTTGAAGCGCTGGATCAGGCGCAACTGCAGGCAAGAGAGCCGAACATTTGCGGGCTGGGGGCACTGTTTGTCCCAGCGACCAGCATAGTGGATTACCGTCTGGTGACTGAGCACATGGCCAGTGACTTTACCGCCTCAGGCGGCGAAACGGCCCTGGATACCCAAGTGACAGCCATCGCAGAGCGCAGTGATCACATCGAACTGACCTGCCGCCAGAGCCACACAGCGAGTACGGATTCTTTTTCTGTCAAAGGCCGTTTTCTGGTGTGTTGCGGCGGGTTAATGGCCGACCGCCTGACCAACATGATGGGGTTGGAGACCGATTTTCAGATCATCCCCTACCGCGGAGAATATTACCGCCTGGCCGCCAGACACAATCAGATTGTCCGTCACCTTATCTATCCGATCCCGGACCCTTCCCTACCCTTTTTAGGTGTTCACCTGACACGCATGATAGATGGCTCGGTGACGGTTGGCCCGAACGCGGTACAGGGATTTAAACGCGAGGGTTACGGGCGATTTAATTTCAGCCTGCGTGACAGCCTGGACATGCTGGCTTTCCCCGGTTTCTGGCATGTCACCGGCAAGCACCTGAAAACCGGATTGCGGGAATTCAAAGATGCCTGGTGGAAAGCCGGGTATCTTGAACGGGTGCGTAAATACTGTCCGGGCCTGACGCTGAGCGATCTGGAGCCCTACCCGGCAGGTATTCGTGCTCAGGCCGTACTGAAAGACGGCACGCTGGTTCATGACTTTCTGTTTGCAGACAGCCCGCGCAGCCTGCACGTGTGTAACGCGCCGTCACCGGCAGCGACCTCTGCCATGCCAATTGCCGACTACATTTGCGATAAAGTGGCTGAGATTCAACAACAGCGTGAGGCGGACTGAAACAACAAGTCAGGCTAAATCCAAGAAACCCACTCCTGCAGGGGGAAAATTCAGGACGAATTTTCAGGTTGTCGGCGCCGGGAGCGCCTACAACCGCCCCGGACAACACCAGAGAACAAAAAGGGGCTTTCTGGGTACTCTTTGCCCCCACAAAGAGTACCTGGCGCGCATCAGAAGATGGTGAGAAAAGCACAGCACTCAAGCGCGACATGCCATCAGAATCAGACACAGCAACCCGTAGCCGTACTCGCCGCCTGCATGGTAATGACGGTAATATATTGAATCATAAATAATTTAACTGGGTTTCTGGCTGTACTTTTAAAGCAGAAATGAGAAGTTTGATGCTTGCCTCTCCCCCAGGGGAAAATTCAGGACGAATTTTCAGGTTGTCGGCGCCGGGAGCGCCTGCAACCGACCCGGACAACACCAAAGAACAAAAGGGGCTTTCTGGGTACTCTTTGCACCAACAAAGAGTACCTGGCGCGCATCAGACAATGCCAAATGAACCACCAGACTCAAGCGCGACATACAAGCTAAACTTCAGACATTGCGCTCGCTGTTAGGGTTCCCGCGGGCGCACTGCTGTTTAAGACATGCTTTGAAGGGAAATAACCGGTTTCCCGGTACGATTACAGACTCGCCATCGCACCTTTACCAACCCCTTCATAGGCAACGACGTCCAACGCCTGATGCGCACCAATAGCAGGTTTTACGGCGGCAGCAATATAGTGTGCCAGCAGCTCAATCGTGGTATCTGTGCCTATCATTTCCGTCTCGCTTTTGGCGATCGCAAGCTCAAACAGACCCTGCGGCGCGGTATAGCGGAAACCATAATGGGTGTCATCACTAGCGCCAGCGGCGTGCTCACTCAGGTTCAGCTCTGAAATACTCACCTGATCTTCTTCAGTGCCCAGATAGATATCCGTCCAGCGCGTCGCCCAGTCTGCTTCCAGTTTAGGGTCACGCTGGCCATCAACATACAGCTCAATCGGTGAGCGGTGACCGTGTGCTATGCGCTGACAGTTGCCGTCATGCTTTTTCAGGCCGTGGCTGTAGTGATAAAACGCACCATCAATCTTTTCGTGACGTAATACCAGTTCAAGGCCCTGGACATTGTCCGGCAGCTTACCTGACAGTACCTGATGCAAATGCCGGGTGACTGTCTCTATGGTGATGGCGTCAGCATCCACCAGGCAATAGGCTTCTTCCGGGCAATGCAGATGAATACTTTTATCACCACGAAGCAGATCCAGGGTCGCATAACCCGGCTGAGTCGCGGCCATTTTGATCGATGCATTGGCAGCCGGCACTAGCAGACGGTGATCAACATACTGATCCACCAGCTGTTTAATCTGCTTTTTGACACGGCTGAAATCCAGCACCATGCTCATTTCATTCAGCTCGCCAGACATCACCACGTCCAGAATCCAGCTTTCTCCTACCATACCTCTGGTCGGGCACAGGTAGGAGGCATCAATAACGGTGAGATCTCTGACAAATAGCTTCACGCTGACGTCCTTACAGAAATGATTGTCGTTTTCGGAGCTGGGCATTATACGCGCACAGCCAAAGGTGTAAACCCAAAGCCGTCGGCACCATCATGTACATTGCCAGCTGTGTGCAAACAACACTCAGTAACGGTAGTTCGCCGCCAGAAACAAAGAGCTGACACCGCGCTGCTGAGATTCAAAGTTTATGCTGTTGCCCGACTCGTCCTGCCCTTGCCAGGTTTTCAGCTTGCTTGGCAACACTGTGTGTCTGAAACCGGCTTCAACTGTCATGTCAGATGAAACGCGCCACGCCAGGCCGGTTTGCATACCAATCACAAAACCGCTGGTTTTGTAGTCGCCCTGATAACCGGAATCGGAACTGACGCTGGCATAACCGAAATGCAGGCCGACATACGGCGAAAAGTCTTTGTGGTACAGGAAAAAGTAGTCTGTGCCGAGCAGGTTCAGATTAGCGATATTGTCATATTTCAGCCCTGATGACGGGTACTGGCTTTCCGCCACATGCCGTTCAAAACTGTAGTAAAGCCGGCTGCGCCCTTCGGGTGTGTAATAGCCAATATCCACGCCCCAGAAGCCATTGGCATCAGCGTCATCAGAGGATGACGACACGCCGGCTATCGTTGCTGTGTCCGTTAACCCCATCAGGCTGACGCCGCCCCGTAAGCCGAAGAAATAACGGCTGGCTTCTTGGTCTGCTTCCTGGCCGGCCGCCTGGTCCGATGGCAGTTCCGACGCTGGTTTAACGGCAGTCGGTAACGGGCTTGCCGCCATGGAGCCGGCACTGGTAAAACACCCCAATAACAAAACAGAAGAAAGAGGTAAAAAAGAAAAGGTTCGAAACTGCAAAGCTGCCTCCCTGTTTAAACAGCCATAGTGGGGACTCCCCCAGAGCATGAATACTGCTGCATCATAGCAACTCCCTGCTTTACAGACGAGTAAATCCCAGCAAAAACAGCAACAAACATCGAGCTGTCAGTTTCAGTCTTCTCTTAACCAGGCTAATGCGTCAAAGGGGGTGTCGAAGCATTTCACTTCACCTGAGATAAACCAGCTGCCAATTTTAGCCACTATGTCCATCCAGCGCTGATTACCATAAATGGCAATCCGGTGAAACTTTTTACCGTGCTTCAGGCCAAGTTTAAGGTCATCCCATGCGGCCTGTAATTCCCAGCCCTCAAACTCTGAGCCATCGAAATAGACATTGACCTTAGGATTAGCCACACCGTCAAGGGCATCGTCGATCAATGGGGTGATCCGTTCATAATCCTGGTGAGTGAGCTTGCCGATAGCTTTCAGTTCCATAAAAAAGTTATCGCCATCCCTGTCTACCTCAAACAATAATCCATGAGTGGTATGCATAGGGCCTCCGTTTGCCATTAATGAATGAACAACAGGCTTAAGGTTAAGGATATTCTGGATAATTGTAGCTGTAACAAGGGAAAACAGGAGATTAGGATAAACAGGGAAAATGCCAACACCGGGCAGATTACCCGGTGCCTGATGTTGATGAGGTTTAAGCGGTTTCTGCGGCCTGCCGCACTTCGGCCCTGAGATCTTTCTTGAGGATTTTACCGGTCGCATTCATTGGCAGTGCCTGACGGATCTCGACCATGCGCGGGTATTTATAAGCGGCAAGCTGTTCTTTACCCCAGGCTTTCAGCTCCTCTCCGGATACCTGCGCGCCCTCTTTCAGTACCACAAAGGCTTTCACTTCTTCGCCATACTGATCACAGGGCACACCGACTACCGCGACCATCGCCACGTCAGCGTGCGTCATGAACACTTCTTCAATTTCACGCGGATAGACGTTAAAGCCACCCCGGATAATCAAATCCTTGACCCGGTCGACAATGAACAGATTGCCCTTGTCATCAAACCGTCCGACATCGCCGGTGTAGAACCAGCCATTGCGCAGGGCTTTCTCATTCTCTTCCGGCCGGTTGAGGTAGCCTTTCATGATGTTATGACCACGTATGATGATTTCGCCCGGTTCACCCTGTGGCAGTGGCTGGCCATTGTCATCAACCACACGCACCTCAACGCCCTGAATCGGCTGGCCGACTGAGCCCGGAATCCGGGGCATGTCCAGATGATTGAAACTGGCGATAGGGCTGGTTTCCGACAGACCGTAACCTTCAAGAATCGGTACGTTGAATTTCTCTTCAAAGGTACGCAGCACTTCCACCGGCAGCGACGCGCCGCCACTGACACCCAGACGCAATGAAGACACATCGTTGTCGGCCTGGCACAGATTCATGCCGATATACATAGTCGGCACACCGGCAAATAGGGTGACCTTATGCTTTTCAATTAATCCCTTCACGGTTGCCGGGTCAAAGCGGGCCACCATCACCATAGTACAGCCCAGGCTGACGGGCGCATTCATATTGACTGTCTGACCAAAGGTATGGAACAGCGGCAGGGTCAGCAAGTGTACGTCGTCACCTCGCATTTCCATCAGATTCTGCGCGGCCAGTGCATTGATGTACTGATTGCTGTGCGTCAGCTCCGCCCCTTTCGGTTTACCCGTGGTGCCCGAGGTATACAGGACGACTGCGGTATCATCCGCTTCACGGGGTGTATAATCACACACAGGTGACTGATCGTTCATGAAGGCTGTCAGAGTCGGCAGCCCCTGGTAATCCATCGCAGACTGATCGGCCGTCATCACTACCATGTGCTCGCAGCCATCGACCTGATTAAAGGCTGCCATACCGGCCTGCGCCATTGGCAGTCCTTCCACGCCTTCAAAACAGAAGTAGAATTTCGCCGCTGAATCTTCCAGATGGAAGGCAATTTCGCGCTCACGCAACAGGACATTGAGCGGCACAGTGACTGCGCCCGCTTTTTGAATGCCGTAATACACCAGCGGAAAGAACGGCAGATTGGGACAGCTCAGTGCAACCCGATCACCAGGCTGTATGCCTTTGGCCTTCAAACCATTGGCGATCTGGCTGGCAATGGCATTGAACTGGGCATAAGTGATCTGAGTGTCACCAAAAACAATAGCGACTTTGTCAGGCTTGGACACAGCATTACGCTGTAAGGCAGCGGCAAGGTTCAACATGGTGTTTTCCTTGTGTTGAGTTCTACACAACGTTTTATAAAGACAAGCTTCCCGCCTGTCTTTTCATTTGAACCATAGGATTAAACGGACGTTTGACCTAAGTCAACAGCGCCGCGTCTCTGTGTTAAAAATATGTGAAGCACCCGACTATGGCTAATTATTGTCAGGCCCTGCTGTTGCGTTTTCACCCGCTTCTGAGTGCCGTTTCTGTTCCTGCCGGGTCGGGGGAAACCCGATGGACTGCCCTTCTGCAGTCAGAATCGCAATGCGCTCGGGCTGGCCGTCATCCTTCAGCCACAGCTCGCCGATACAACTGCTGTTGACTAAGCGGCCGTGTCCCGGGGTGTCCGGATCCCGCTTGTAAATCTTCATGCGTTTACGTTTGGTAAACCAGTTCAGGGGAGAATGCGGGCTGTACAGCAACCTGTCCATTCGCTCACAAACCCGTAACAATTTCTCCGGGAAGGTATTTTTAATCCCGCTGGCGGTGATCTGATAAATGTTCGGACTGTTACGGCGAAATCGCAGCTGAACATCATAGGCAAACGAGTAATGCACATCGCCGGAAATGATCACGAAATGGGTGGGTGTTTTAGTATGGGTAAAGATACTCAGCAAGGTATTGGCGGCCCCTGGATGGGCCATCCAGTTCTCCGCATCCACCACCAGAGGTTTACCGAGTAATGTCATGATGCGCTGCAAGGTTTCTATGAACTTCACGCCGAAGATAGGCGCGGGCGACACTATGATCACCGCCGGTTCATGAATCAGCGCCTGCTGCATTTCTGTCAGGGCTTCCCAGTCCATCAGGCCGGAGGGCTTGTTCATTTTCGACTCTGAATGCCAGCGACGGGTTCGGGTATCCAGCACCAGCATCTTAGGTTTTGTCTCTACCTGATAGTGCCAGTGCTCAAAATCATACAAGTGATCTATCATGGCATCATGAGAGGCGGTATCCGGCGCTGAAAAATAGGTGCGGGCCTTTGCCATAAAAGTGTCGTCAAACTGTTCAGGGTCATTGCCCCAGCCCTGGCACAGCCAGTATCCGAACAGACTGTTGCCGATAATGCGCTTTGAAAAGGCATGCTGGTATGCGGCCTGTTCCCAGCCGACAGTCAGGTTCCAGTCGTCAGTGACATCATGATCGTCAAATATCATGTAAGTGGGAATATGTGCCACCAGCCGCTGCACCTTAACCAGCCCGCTGATGAATCCCTCAATCTCCGTTTTTTCCTGTTGCCACAACTGCTGCCATTTGTCCGCCAGCACTTGTTCGCCACACTGAAAACCCTGTTTCTCCAGGCGGTCGGTATCCACCAGCTGCCAGACATTCGGCGACCAGACCAGCAGGTACATCGCCAGAAATTCACTCAGGCCAATCAGGTGGTTTTCACACTCATTGGCGGTAAAAACCGGGCGCTGTTTGGCCGGCAGCCAGCGCATGATGCGGGTGTCTGACAGCCAGTTGCCGGTAGGCTCGTACACAGGCAGAACCTGATCCCGGCCGTAGAGCTGGTGATGACTGGCGCGTAATGCCGATAATGAGGCATAAGGGGCATCGGTGAAGGTTTCGTCGGGTAATCCGAGCAAGTCGATCACCTGACTGATCGCATCTAACGTCGGCCCGGCAACATGATCGGCATAGATCTGATCGCCACTCATCATCAGTAAGGCCGGGCGCTCACCCAGCGGCAGTGACGCCACTTTCTCATCTGCCGCGACCAGGCTGTCTTTGCCGGGAAAATGCGGATTGCGGCAGGAGCCATGCTGAATATAGTCAGCATGGGATTTAATCGTCAGCGTCAGCCGCTCCTCGCCGGGATAGAGGATGTCAGGCAGCAGCGCGGTCAGCGCACCCTGCCGGGTGGTGATATCGTAGGCCAGCTCAGTATCCAGCGGAAATTCGCCCGAAAATTGTGCCATCACCACCCAGGCTGACTGCCCTATCCGGATCTGCTGCTCGCGGGTAAAGTCAGCCTGAAAAAAAGGCGATGTCTCTTTGCCCTGAAAAAGCTGAAACTGGCCTTCAAGCGGGGCGGACGTTACCATCCACAGCGTAATCACTCTGGCATTACAGCGGCGCAAAACCGGCCCTGTCAGGAATAAAGGCAGCTCACGTGAGTGAGTGGTATTGTGCGTATCATTGTCGGAGCTGTTCACTGTCATTTATCCGTGTCACCTGTTACCTGCAATATCACCCTGACTATCCATCCTGTCTGATGCAGCCTCAGGCAAGATGGATATATTGATGAATTCATTCTACTTCGTACACCTTCGGCTGTTGCCAACGGAATGTCAAAGGTCAATTCACCGCCGGCACTAATACCCTGACGGTCAGCGCTGTGATGTGGCGCCCTTTTCGGGCGGTAAAGACGATCTACTCAACTACCGGGCAAAGTGCTTCAGTGTTACTATCTGTGACCATTATGGAATGACACAGACACTGAGCCGTCGTAATGAAAACACCAGCCAGCCCAAGTCAGACATCCAAACCGCATCATTTCACACGTATTCAACGGGTACTGGATTACATCCACTCTCATTTGGATCAGCCGTTGAGTGTGGTGGAACTGGCGGAGCAAAGTTGCTGGTCGCGCTGGCAGCTTCAGCGGGTGTTTAACAGCGAAACCGGGCTGACACTGGCGCAGTATGTGCGCGAGCTGAAACTCAGCCGGGCCGCTGAACAGCTGTTATCGGGCAATGACAGGATTCTCGACATCGCGCTCTCCTGCGGCTTTAACTCCGAAATCAGTTTTATCCGCGCTTTCCGGCAAATGTTCGGCTGCGCGCCCGGCAGCTATAAAAAGCGCGGCCTGCTGACAGGCCTCAGAACCCCCTTGCAATCGACCAGACCGGTGACTTTAGCCCCTGAGATCTCACAGCGTCTGTTACAAATCCGCCTTGAGCGCCGCCCGGCATTCCAGCTATACGGTGTGAACGGTAAAATTCATGGCCTGTTTGCCGATAACCCCGATTACACGGAGACTGTCCCCGCGATCTGGCAGCAGTTTCATCAGCACTTTACCGCCACAGGCACCATCAGCCAGATAGGGGTGATCGACACGCAGAGCCAGTCGGGCGAGGCATTGATTTACTGGGCTGGCATACCGTCCGAACAGGCGCTTGCTGTGCAGCCGCTTATCGCGGCAGAGGCTCAATGTCTGAGCGTTCCCGAACAGCTTTACGCCGTGATCCCCTATTCCGGGCCTATCCACCAGCTGGATAAAGTGCTTCATTGGTTTATTGCCGCCTGGTTGCCTGAGTCCAGTTTCAAAGGCATTGATGGCTATGAACTGGAGATTTACCCACCGCAATTTGATACCGCCAACCCATCTCACCGTATGGAGTACTGGCTGCCGGTTGAGCCAGCCTGAAAAATCGCGACCACAGATCTCAAGATGCACCAAATTGTTAATTTTCCCGCTGCAAAACCCTTAGAATGCAATTGATAACAATTAGCATTCACATATTGCAGCAGAGGTTTCTTTTCATGTATCGCACTTTCGCTCCTTCATGGCTGGCAATTTCCATTGCCTCATCCTTCAGCGTATCGGCTATTGCCCAGACAGACACCCAGACAACCCGGGTAGATGACACCATTACAGTGTTAGGTGAGACCTATCGCAACACTGCCACCAAAACCGCACTGACCGCCGAAGAAACCCCGCAGGCTATCTCGGTTATCGACCGTGAAACACTCGATCTGCGCGGCGCCAGCTCAGTGAGCGAAGCATTACGCTATATGTCTGGGGTCAATACTGAACTGCGCGGCGGGGCGGTCACCCGGCTGGACCTGTTCAATATCCGGGGTTTCATCAACTATCAGAATTTCTATGACGGCCTGCAGTTGCCCTACCTCAGTGGCTGGAACCTGCAAGGCCAGGTAGACGCCTTTGCCGTGGAGCAAGTTGAAGTCTTTAAAGGACCAACCTCTGTGCTGTACGGCAATATCCCGCCGGGCGGTATGGTGAACCTGATTGCCAAAACACCACAGAAAACCCGGCAAACGGATATCGAAATCAGTACAGGTACCCACAACCTGATGCAAGCCAATATTGATACCACGGGTCAGTTGGAGAACAGCGATGTCAGCTATCGCCTTATCGCCCTGGCGCGGCAAAGGGACAGTCAGGCAAAGACTGCCGAGGATGAGCGTTACATGATTGCCCCTTCCATTGACTGGCAAGCCTCTGATGACACCCTGATCAACCTCAACCTGTATTATCAGAACGACCCGAGTGCAGGTATTTACACTACAGTGCCGGCAAAGGGCTCTGTACTGCCTAACCCGGAAGGCCAGCTGTCGCCTGACACGTTCACGGGCGATAAAAACTGGAATGATTTCGAACGTGAAGTGCTGATGCTTGGCTATAAAGTGCTGCATGATTTTAATGATGACTGGACGTTACTGCATAACCTGAGATACAGCGACGCCAGCCTGCATCAGACAAACACCTACAATGGTGCGCTCGCCACAGATAACCGGACACTCAGCCGTAATGCCTATCAGACCGATGAGGAGTTGGGATTCCTGACCATGGACAACCAGCTCACAGGCAAACTCCACTGGGGCGCTGCCGAGCATAATGTTCTGATGGGCCTGGACTACCAGCACATGGACTCTTCTGTGGTGTACCAGGACACACTGGACTTCAGTGCACCGAGCATTGATATGTTCAATCCGGATAATGATCAGATTGACCCGAACAACCCTGGCTTTAACTACAGAGCCAGGTACAACATCAATACCTCTCAGCTGGGTGTGTATCTGCAGGATCAGATCCGCTGGAATAAGCTTATTTTGCTGGCAGGCGGGCGTTATGATCATTACGAGCTTGACCAGAAAACCGACGGTGTAATATCCGGCGATATTGAGCAAGACAGCTTCTCGGGCCGAATCGGCGCGCTCTACAATCTGGCCTACGGTTTTGCACCCTATATCAGCTATTCGGAAAGCTTTGAGCCGGTAGCCGGGCAGGACAGGTTCGGTAAAGTGTTCGACCCTTCTGAAGGCCAGCAATGGGAAGCCGGGGTGAAATACCAGTCTGAAGATAAGACCCAGTCCGCCAGTCTCGCGGCCTACCAGCTGACTAAACAAAACGTAGTGACCCGAGACCCCAATGGCAGTGCCTATGACAAGATCCAAACGGGCGAGATCCGTACCCGTGGACTGGAGTTTGAAAGCTTCTGGCTGCTGACTGACAATCTGGATATTGCGCTGAACTACACCTATACCGATGCGGAAGTGACGCAGGACAATACCGGCATCGAAGGCAAAACCCCGGTGTGGATCCCTGAGCAGATGGCGTCGCTGTGGGCTAACTATTACATCTACAACGGCCTGTTAAGCGGTACTGTGTTAGGTGCCGGTGTGCGTTATGTCGGCGAGTCTGAAATCGATGCGCAAAACACCGCCAAAGTCCCTGACTACACCTTGTTTGATCTGTCTGCCCGCTATGATTTAGGCGAGCTGAGCGCCAGCCTGAACAATGTGAGCGCCACCGTCAGTGCCTCAAACCTGTTCGACAAGGAATACTACACCTGTTTCGATCAGAGCAACTGCTGGTTGGGCGCCGAGCGTTCAGTGGAAGCCAAGGTCGCATTCAGTTTCTGACAATGCTGGCCAGACGTCATAAGCCATAAAAAGAAAGCCGCACGGTTCAAAGAACGTGCGGCTTTTTCTTCACTCTCATTTAGCCGGTCATCTGTCCGGCTTCAGCTTATACCTGTTGTGTCTGCCCTTTTGCCACGGCTTTGCGCTTATCACGCCAGGTGCTGAACAGTGGCATCAACAGCGCCAGCACTGCCAGCACCATGATGGTTAATGTCAGTGGACGTTCCACCAGGAAAGCAAATGACCCATCAGACAGCGTCAGCGAGCGGCTGAGGTTTTTCTCCAGTATGTCGCCCAGTATGAATCCCAGCAGCATAGGTGCCATAGGGAAGTTGAGCAATTTCAGGAAGGTCGCAATCACTGTGATCAACACCATCATCTGGATATCAAAGGCATTGAAACTCACCAGATATACCCCTGTGATGGAGAAGAACAGAATCAGCGGGATCAGGATCGGACGCGGAATCACCAACAGTTTGGAGATATACGGAATCAACGGCAGGTTCAGAATCAGCAGCACCAGATTCCCGAAGTACATCGAGATGATCACCGACCAGAAGACATCCGGATTATCAATAAACAGACGCGGACCAGGCTGAATACCATACGCAATCAGCGCCCCCAGCATAATGGCGGTTGTGCCCGAGCCGGGAATACCCAGTGTCAGCAAAGGAACGAAAGAGCCGGTAGACGCTGCGTTGTTCGCAGATTCAGGCGCAGCCAGGCCCCGTAACGCGCCTTTACCGAATTTTTCTTTCTCTTCTTTCGGCGCCAGATTACGCTCCATGCCGTAGCTCAGGAAAGAGGCAATGGTCGCCCCGGCGCCTGGCAATACACCAACCAGGAAACCAAAGACGGAAGAACGCGCGACCGTCGGTGCCACATGCTTCACTTCTTCCTTGCTGAGTTTCATGCTGCCCAGATTATTCATGTCCATCTGCGCATCTTCCTGCCGGTGCTCACCCCGCAGAACCGTCATCACTACTTCTGTCAGTGCGAAAGTTGCCATCGCCAGCAGCAGGAAGCTGATACCGTCAATCAAATCGACATTATTAAAAGTAAAGCGCGGCACGCCTGTCATGACATCGTTACCGACGGTCGAAATCATCAGGCCGAAGACTGTCATCATCAGGGCTTTGAGCACCTGGCCTTTGCCGGAGAAAGCGGCCACCGCCGTCAGGCCCAGAATCATCAGCGCAAAATAGTCGCTGGACTGGAAACTCAGTGAAACTTTGGCCAGAGCGGGCGCTGCAAACAGCAAAATGATGGCACCGACTGTGCCGCCAGTGAAAGAGGAATACGCGGCCAGTGCCAGCGCTTTACCCGCCTGATTTTTCTGCGCCAGCGGGAAACCGTCAAAGGCTGTCACCACTGTGCTTGAACAGCCCGGCGCATTAATCAGTATTGATGAGGTTGACCCGCCAAAAACAGCACCGTAGTACACACCGGCCATCAGGATAATGCCTGAAGACGGATCCAGACCATAAGTAATAGGGATCATCAGTGCGATGGCAGAAATCGGGCCCAGACCCGGCAACATGCCAATGAATGTCCCGGCAAAACAGCCAACCACCACCATCATCAGATTGAAGGGCATAATTGCCGTCGACAATCCAGTCATCATTCCATCGAACATAATTAACCCCCGAGAATACTTGTGATCAGTCGGCCAGGGGCCAGATAGATATCAAGCAACTGTGTCAGCAAGAACCAGAAACACACGGCAAATGGCACAGACGCCACCAGCAGAACCTTAGGACGACGTTCACCCAGCAACCAGTAACCGCCCATCAGAAAGACCACGGTCGATAACATGAAGCCAATCCATTCGAGGGAAGCGGCAAAAATCAGCATCAGCAGCAGCAGTTTGGTGATCAGAACAAAATCCAATCCCCGTAAGTCCAGCTTGTCATCCTGACTGCGGCTGGCCGTAGCCAGCTGACACAAGGCCAGCACGATACCGAGACCAGCTAATGTCAGTGGCAAAGATTTCGCATTGAAGGGCTGATATTCATCGCCGGGGAACATCTCAATTCCGCTGCCGTAGTAACCGTAAACGATGGAAAAGCACAGAAACACCAGTCCACCGATATGATCTTTTGTAATTGTCATGGTCATCCTCACCACTATCGGTTTGACCCGGCCCCAGACTCAGGCCGGTTTGTTACTACGCGCACCACCCAGCCAGGCGGTGCGCAATATGTCATGCAGACAGGATTACTTCAGGAAGCCCAGTTCACGCATCAGATCGCCGATTTCTTTTTCCTGCTGTGACAGGAAGGCAACGAACTCTTTGCGAGGCTTGTAGATTTCAGTCCAGCCGTAGCGGTCACGTACGGTTTTCCACTGATCTGTGTTGTACATCTCACCCAGTACTTCGGCGAATTCATCGGCTTTTTCATCGCTGATATCCGGTGCGGCAAAGAATCCACGCCAGTTAACGAAGGTCGCGTTATAGCCCAGCTCCTGCAGAGTCGGTACTTCCGGCGCTGAAGGAGAACGCTGATCACCCGTCATCGCCAGGATGCGGATTTCACCGGCATCTGCCAGCGTCAGCGCTTCACTCAGGCCGGTTGACAGCAGTGTGGTTTCACCCGACAGCAAACCGGCCATGGCTTTACCACCGGCATCATACGCCAGGTATTTCAGACGACGCGGCTCGCCACCACCGGCTTTGAACGCCAAGGCGGCAACCAGGTGATCCATGCTGCCGCGTGCAGAGCCACCCGCCACTGTGATACTGCTGGGATCTTTATTGTAATCGTTCACTATGTCGGTGAAGCTGGTGTATTTGGATTTGGCCGATACCACAAACGCGGCGTAGTCACCCACAGTGGCGGCTACCGGGGTCAGATCGCGGAACGACTGGGGGAACACTTTAGACAGTGAGCGAATCACAATAGGAGTAGAGTTAACCATAAGTGTGTCTGTGGATTGCTCAGCGGTTTTAATCAGGTACGCAATGGCTTTACCACCGCCGCCACCGGACATGTTCTCGTAAGAAATGGTGTCAACCAGTTCAGACTTTTTCAATACTTCGCCGGTACCACGTGCAGTGCTGTCCCAGCCGCCACCCGCACCACCCGGCACCAGAAAGTGAATGGAATCCACTTTTGCCTGAGCGCTGACGCTCAATGCAGAAGCCATGATTGCAGCAAGTACGGAGACACGTTTGCGGGTCATTAACTGAGTAAGCATACCTTTTCCTCGTTATTAGATAGGGGTCCATTGCCCGACCTGATTTGCCGCTGTGACTGGAGCTTTATGTCTGTCTGCGGTTCAGGTTCTGTTATTGCTTAACGTCAAAATCAAGGTATGCCACGATCATAAATATGAAAAGATTGTAAAAATAATGTGAATACCGGGCGTAAAATGCATTAAGTTCATATTGTTCACAGCATTTCGATGCCACTGACGGTACACTGTTTCACAGATGTTACAAAGGTAGACGGAACGCCTTCCCAACATGACTAAGCTGTTGTCTTTACGTCATTTTCGACTCAAAACCCGGATGGTTTTAATTCTGGGTTTTATCGCGATCCTGCAAACAGGCGCGCTCGGCCACTTTACCATTCGCTATCTCGACAGTGTGTTACATGAACAAATTGGTCAGCAGGCGATACGAGTCGCGAAAACCATTGCGGCTTCACCCGATGTGATTCGCGCCGTATCAGACAGAGATACCGCATTTCTGCAGCCGCTCAGCCTGAAAATGGCCCAGGCCGCTCAGGCAAGATTTGTCGTTATTGGCGACAGCCAGGGCATTCGGCTCGCCCACCTCAACCCGCAGCGTATCGGTAAATCCATGTCGGATGATGACAGTGACGATAACAGCCAGGCGCTGATTCACGGCCAGGCGTATGTCGCGCTGGATAAAGGCAGCATCGGCTGGTCGATGCGTGGCAAAGCCCCTATTTTCAGCACCGATGGTGCTCAGATCATCGGCATAGTTTCAGTCGGCTATTTGCTGACCGAAGTCGATGCGATTGTCAGCCGCCACCAGCTTTCCATGATTGTCGCCAGTACGCTGGCCTTTCTGTTCAGCGTGATCATGGCACTCTGGTTTGCCAATCACTTCCGCAAAGCCATTTTTGATTTGGAGCCTGAGCAAATTGGCCGGCTGTTTCATGAACGCAATGCCACGCTGGAAACCGTGCGTGAAGGTATAGTGGCCATTAATCAGCACGGTATCATCACCACCTTTAACCATGCCGCCATCAAAACGCTGCAACTGCCTGCTGACGAGAATTACATTGGCCGCCATATCCATGATGTCTTGCCCGACAACGGGATGCTGGATGTCCTGCAAAGCGGCGAGCACCATTTTGATCAGGAAATCTGGCTGCATGACCGTAACCTGATCGCCAACCGTTTTCCCATGGTGCAGGACGGGGTAGTCACAGGGGTAGTATCGAGTTTCCGGCTGAAGAATGAAGTCGATCTGGTCAGCCGTAAGCTGACCCGTATTCAGCAATATGCCGATAGCCTGCGCAGCCAGTCCCATGAGTACAACAATAAGCTGCACACCATCGCCGGTCTGATTCAGATTGGTGCGATTGAGCAGGCGCTGAAGGTGATCGGGCAGGAAACATCCAGCCATCAGAGTTTTATTCAGACCATAATGAAAGCAACCTCAGACAGTATTCTGGCCGGTTGCCTGCTCGGTAAATACAACCGGGCCAGAGAGCTGAACCTGGAGCTGGCCATTGACGACGACAGCCAGATGTCGGACATTCCCGCCTCTCTGCCCCGCGAGCAATTAGTCAGCATACTGGGCAATTTGATAGACAATGCACTGGAAGCGACGCTCAGGCACCATGGCCCAGGCGGCATGGTGCTGCTCAGTATGAGCGACTTAGGCAAAGAGCTGATATTCGAGGTCAATGATCAGGGGCCTGGCATTGCCGAAGGGGAACAAGATAAAATTTTTACCCGTGGTTACACCACCAAGGACGTTGAAGGACACGGCATCGGACTGCATTTAGTCAAACAGCTGACAGAACATCTCGGCGGCATCATTACCGTCGAACCCGCTGAACCTTCCGGCAGTCGTTTTACTGTGTACATTCCCAAATCACTGCGTCGTTCAGACAATGCAACAAGACATGGACAAGAGGAACAACAATGACAGCACCCATTACTGTCGTCATTGCAGAAGATGATCCGCAAAATGCGGAAATACAGCGCCGCTTCGTCGAAAAAACACCGGGCTTTCAGGTTATAGGCATAGCCCATGGCCTGGATGAAGCCAGAGATTTGATCGACGTGTTCCAGCCTCAGTTACTGTTACTGGATAATCAGTTCCCGACCGGCACCGGGCTGGAATTGCTCAGGGAACTGCGTGCTGAAAGCTGCCATACCGACGTGATTCTGGTTACGGCGGCCACTGAAGTCGATACCCTGCGCACCGCGATGCGCAGCGGGATATTTGATTACATTTTAAAACCCGTGGTGTTTGAAAGACTGCAATCGGCGCTGTTCAATTTCAGCGCTCATCTGGACAAGTTGTCTGATATGCACTCGCTGGTGCAAAGCGATGTTGATGGCCTGCTGCAGCCCACTTCCGCCACGGATCAACCTGCGCCGCAAACACCGCCCGCCACGGCCTCACGGTTGCCGAAAGGCATTGACGGCCTGACGCTGGATAAAATCCGCAGTGTCTTCACCGAGCCGAACATTAATCTCAACGCCGAGCAGGTCGGTCAGGAAATCGGCGCCAGCAGAACCACTGCCCGCCGATACCTTGAGTATCTGGTCAGTACTGATGAGCTGAGCGCCGAAGTCTCATACGGCAGTGTCGGCCGCCCGGAGCGTAAGTACCGCAGTCAGCCATAACAGCTGGCTGCGGCCAGTCCCGCTGATAACGGGCATCGGCCAGTCATGACTGTGCTTAGCGGCCGCCTGCCAGATCGATAAACGATCCGGTCGAATAAGAGGCCTGATCCGACAATAACCAGCAGATTGCTTCGGATACTTCTTCGGCAGTGCCGCCGCGCTGCATAGGTATCGCTGATTTCAGCCGTTCAATCCGATTCGGCTCGCCACCTGAGGCGTGCATATCGGTGTAAATAAAGCCGGGACGAACGCCGTTGACACGAATGCCTTCACTGGCCACTTCCAGTGACAGGCCGCGGGTCATGGTATCCATCGCCCCTTTCGACGCCGCATAATCGACATATTCAAAAGGCGCGCCGGTACGGGACGCTGCCGAAGAGACATTGACAATCGAGCCGCCCTGACCGCCTTGCGAATAGGCCATGCGCCGGATCGCTTCCCGGCAGCATAAAAAGCAACTGGTGACATTGGTGTGCATCACGGCATTGATCCGCTCTGCTGTCATGTGTAACACCGGCATCTGTTGCATCAGAATACCGGCGTTATTCACCAGCCCGGTTATCGGCCCCAGTTCATTATCCAGTGTGGCAAACAGTCGCATCACCTCCTGTTCCTGAGACACATCCGCCTGTACCGCTATGGCATTCACGCCATATTTACGCGCCCGGTGCACAATCTGCTCTGCCGCTTCGTGCTCAGAACGATAATTCACGCAGACACTCACCCCCTGAGAGGCCAGCTGAATCGCTGTAGCCGCGCCAATTCCCCGGCTGGATCCGGTAATCAATACTACCCGCTCTTTAGGCATCTTCGATTCCTTTTCATTCCATAGTTATTGATGAGGTTCAGTGCTCAATACCGCGGCATTCGCAAGACCGGCAGGACGGACAACATCCTGATAATCGTCCAGAATAGCAACCTTCATTCCTTTGCCTCCGGTGGGTAAGTGCCGATATTCAAGCACTCTTCTCATGAAAAAACAACCTGATACTCAAGACGCTGTCAGCCGGATAAACACACGGAAAACCTGTATTCAGTCGGATTTTTTCAAGCACTTACCGGTAATCTGTTACCGAATGTTATTCTCATCTGCTATGATTCCAGCTTCCCAGAATCAGACAAAACACCATGACCGCGACTTTTACTTCAACCCGCAATCGTGCCGGAATGATAACTATCATTCTGGTGTCATTGTTATGGCTGAATGTGTTGTCGGCTGTCGTGGTGATCAATCCGGCCTTCCATCAGGGTACTCCGAGCGGCTTGACCGGGGATAAAATTCTGATCTGTACCGTGCATGGCCTGCAATGGGTCTCGGTCGCCGATCTGGTTAATCAGCATGACAGGTCGCCGCACGGACAATGGCAAAACCACTGCCCGCTGCTCACGCCATTACAGCCTATCCATTACGACACCAGTTATCTTCAGCCGCTTATTCTGGTATCCGTTGCGATTTATTCCGGCCTGCGCCGTATGTTCTGGCTTAGGGCTAACAACAAACTGTATGAACTGTTTGGGCCAAAACATTCTCCTCCGCCGATAAGCACATCATCACATTCCTTTTGACATTTTTGATTGCTTAAAACCCATTGGAGAACACAATGAAACCATTACACGCTTTGCTGCTGGCCGCTTCTGTCTTCACCTCCGGCCTGGCAATGGCCCACGAATTTGAGTCTGGCGAGCTGCACATTGATCATCCCTGGTCCAAAGAAGTCCCGCCTATGTCTTCAGTCGCAGCGGCTTTTTTCTCAGTGGATAACCACGGCGATCAGGCGGATGTCCTGCTGCGTGCAGAATCGCCGATTGCTGAAAAAGTCGAACTTCATGAACACGCACATGAAAACGGCATGATGAAAATGCGCAAAGTGGACGACATTCAGATCCCTGCCCATGACACCCAGCTGCTGCAGCCCGGCGGTTACCACATTATGATGTTTAACCTGACCTCAGTACCTGAACTGGGTGACAGTTTTCCGCTGACGCTTTATTTTCAGAACGCCGGTAAGGTGGAAGTGAAAGTGAAAGTAGAAAAAGCCGACTACATGATGAGCACCGGACAAAACATGGACCACAGCCAAATGGACCATCAAGGCATGGATCATGACGGTATGAACCACGACAGCATGCACTGATTCGCCATCAGGCATAGGCATCAGGCATCAATACCTCCAACACCCCGCGGGTTCACCTGGCGGGGTGTTTTTATATCTGCGCCCGAATGCATTCTGGTACCCTGCATAAATCATTCCTTAAGCCCGATTTGTCACCTCTCCCTCCAGAATGAACGACCAAGACTAAAAATCCATCCCATCAAGTAATGATATCCGTGCAACTTATTTCGCTATTTTGTGATCTATGTACTAATTTGACTTAAAGCATACCTGGATGACAAGAAGTTCCTAAGCTGGGTAGCTCTTCATAGCGTTTTCAAGGACTGAGGATGGAACTGTAATGAATCAGAGCACAAGGTTTTCCCTTTCATGTTTTGTACTGAGCACTTTATGCATCTCTCTCGCCAATGCTTCTGAGCACCGGGCCGGGCTACGCGCCAGTTACACATTTGCTGATGATGCCTGTGAAAGCCAGAACATCAGCTGTGATGATGATGCGCCAGGTGCGGGGATTTTCTATAACTACGCCTGGACTCCGCGCTGGGAGCTGGAAGTGGCCTATGACTATTACGGCCAGTTCGATGCGACTTACCCGGCGCTGGATGACCCTTCGGTGGGTGCCGATTATGAAGGAGATGTGTTAGGTCTGTCAGCCTCTCTGGGCTATCGCTATCCGGTATCGGATGTGGTGTCTCTGGTGGGCAAGGCCGGCGTGATGGCCTGGCATGTCTCCAGCGACGGTAAAGAAATTGCCGGCACTGTATCTAACGACGAAGATGGCTTCTCCCCCCTTGTCGGTGTCGGCGTAGACTGGGACTTTACACCGCGCTGGCGAACCGGACTCAGCTACCAGTTTGCCAATAATGTCGGTGACGATAGCACGGCTGGCGCCGATCTCCATACTCTGATGCTGGGCATCAGCTACCGGTTCTCGGGTAATGACCCGCAGCCTGTCGCGGTGGTTGAGCCCGAGCCAGAACCCGCGCCGCAACCTGTCACTCAGGAAGCCTTTACGATGCAGGTGGACGGCACTCAGTCCAATGCCATCTTTGAATTCAATTCTGCCAAGCTCCGCCCCGATATGACATCCACATTCCAGCCGATGCTGAATCACCTGAATCAGTATCCGGAAGCCATGCTGCGGGTTGAAACCCATACCGACGATGTCGGCTCGGAAGACTACAACATGAAGCTGTCTCAACGCAGGGCGCAAAGTGTTGTGCTGTATTTTGAACAACAGGGTATTACCCCTGACCGTATCAGCTACGAAGCGTTTGGCGAAACCAAGCCGCTGGTCAGTAATGACACCCCGGCTAACCGAGCAATGAACCGACGCGTCGTGCTGACTTCACCTCAGTTTACAAGGAAGGCAATCCAATGAAGAACAACATTTGCCGGTATTTAACACTCTGGCTGGGTATTTTTCTCATGACGCTGACCCTGGCAGGTTGCGGCGGAGAAGGTAGCGGTTTGCCCAGCCAGAAAGACAACGACACCAGTGCCGTAGATAAGGGCGGCAAAACGGTTCGTAACCTGGAAATCATCCCCAGCGCGAACACAGCGGAAGCAGGTAGCTCCCTTACTTTTAAAGTAAATGCCATTTACGCTAACAAAGATAAAAAAGATGTCACCCAGAACGCGCAATGTACCAGCAGCGATGAATCGGTTGCCACCGTCAGTGACCAAGGCGTGATCCAGGCCGTTGCAGCCGGCGAAGCCACCATTTCCTGCAGCTATGCCGGTGTCAGTGGCGGCGGCGTTGTGATTACGGTAACGGGCGGCCACACAGTCAGTCAGCTGCAAATCACTCCCGGACAGGTGTCAGCCGCCGCTGGGACGCAGGTGCAGTTTACCGCACTGGCTTACTATCACGATGGCAGCCGTGAAGATGTCACCAGCCAGACCATCTGGAATACCACGGATGCCAGTACCGTTGAGGTGGGCACCGGCGGCATGGTCTTCGCCAAGGCGTCAGGGTCAGCAACGGTCACCGGGCAATTTGAAGGCGTGAGCAGTAATCAGGCGGTGATGACGGTGACAACGGCTACACTGGATTCCATTCACCTCTCACCCGCTACGGCGTCATTGGTCGCTGGCACACAACAGCAGTTTACTGCCACAGGTCAGTTCTCCGATGGCTCGACACAAGACTTAACCTCTCAGGTCACCTGGAACAGCGACAATACAACTGCCGCGACAGTTTCAACAACGGGTTTGGTCGATGCCGAAAGTGCAGGAACGGCCAACATCACCGCCAGTTTCGGTACCCTACCCAGCGATCCTGTGAATCTCACCGTTACGGCTGCCGCAGTTGATTCAGTGCAAGTCACACCCGGCACTCTGAGCTTAGCCAAAGGCACCAGCCATGCCTACACGGCCATCGCGCATTTTAATAACAGCACCTCGCAGGATGTCAGTGCGCAAGCGACATGGCACAGCAGCGATACCGCTGTCGCGACTGTGTCCGGAACCGGGGTTGTCAGTACACTCGCGACGGGATCTGCCGTGATCACGGCCAGCTTTGGCGGGACCGTCAGCAACAACGCGAACCTGACTGTGACCGCAGCAACCGTGCTGTCTGTCACCATTACACCGGAATCGGCCAGTATTGCTAACGGCACCACCCAGCAGTTTACCGCCACCGCCAAATTCTCCGACGGCAGCACCCTGGATGTGACCGATCTGGTGAGCTGGAAAAGCGACGATACCAGTGTCGCAACTATTTCTGCCACAGGTTTAGCCCACGGCCTGAATGAAGGCAATACAGTCGTGACCGCCCACTATCAGGGTGT
Source organism: Photobacterium halotolerans DSM 18316 (assembly GCF_000425165.1). GTDB lineage: Bacteria > Pseudomonadota > Gammaproteobacteria > Enterobacterales > Vibrionaceae > Photobacterium > Photobacterium halotolerans. The sequence continues at coordinate 37,641 of NZ_AULG01000028.1, read as the reverse complement.
CACCAGCGCCGACATTCCACTTTCAGTTACACCGGCGGAAATAAGCGCGATTACTGTAAGTCCAGGCGCCGCCAGTATTGCTAACGGCACCACTCAGCAGTTCACCGCCACGGCAAGCTTTACCAGCGGCCCGGATCAGGATGTCACCCATCTGGTCAGTTGGGTCAGCTCGGACACCAGTGTCGCCAGTATCAACACCTCAGGCCTGGCACAATCGCTGGCAATGGGGACGACAGAGATGACTGCCAGCTATCAGGGGCAAACCAGTCCGGCCGTAATCCTGGAAGTCACGGCTGCAACGGTAACGTCACTGACAGTGACGCCGCCAACGGCAACTATCGCCAACGGTTTGACCCAGCAGTTCACGGCCACAGCCACCTTCACGGATACGTCCACTCAGGATGTCACGGAACTGGTGAGCTGGCAAAGCAGTGATACCAGTGTCGCGACTATCACAGCAGACGGTCTGGCGCAGGGCGTATCCGTTGGTTCAGCGACCATTACTGCGAACTATGAGGGCAGCTCGGCGACAGCAGCCCTGACGGTTGGTCCTGCTGAGTTGCTACGTGTTCGGATCGAGTCAGATTACTCTGGTGAGCTGGCCGTTGAGTTGCTTGGTTCAGAGATTTTCACTGTCGCAACCCACGCCTACTATTCTGACGGTACTAAACAGCAGGTTGATAACAGCAGCGTGACCTATCACGTCTCTGCGGCGTCATTGCTGGCGGTCAGCACCGATGGCGTGGTCAGCTTACTGGCGGGCGTACTGACTGATGTACTGATTACTTCCACCGCCGATATGTCAGGCACCGATGTAGATAGCGAGAATGCCATCATCATCAATTGCCTGGCAACCGTGCCAGGTGTGCTCTCGGTCTGTACAGTCAACTCTGTCGAGAAAAGCGATTTAGAAATGTAACACCACTTCAGCCCGCTGTAGCCAGCGGGCTCTTTTTATCAGCCAACATCCGGCATGATTCCACCAGCGCAGCCCCGCTAACTCGCCCCCACCCCCTGAAGACCTGTCCCGCTAAAGACCGCCCAATATTCCAATATGAAGATTTGATGACATCGGCTTCACAGGGATTGACCACACGCTTCATCAGACTAAGATATACGGAAATTCGAATATGGTTATAAGCATGCTCCCACATCAATTTTTTAAACTGCTGGCAGATGAAACCCGTGTGCGTTGCTTACGGTTAATCGTGAAAGAGCAATGCCTGTGTGTGGCCGAGCTGACCGAAGCGCTGCAGGTCAGCCAGCCAAAAATGTCACGCCACCTGGCTGTAATGCGCGCCAGCGGGTTATTGATTGATGTCAGGCAAGGCCAGTGGGTGTTCTACCGGTTAACCGAAGATATGCCCGGCTGGATGCGCAAACAAATTTACGGCCTGGTGGATTCAAACTGTTTAGAGCAGGAGTACCAGCAGGACAGTGAACGACTCATGGTAATGAAACAACGCCCTGTTTGTTGCCAATAATGTAGGAATATTAAGTATGACAATCAAAGTAGGTATCAATGGTTTTGGCCGCATTGGCCGCCTGGCACTGCGCGCAGCGTTTGACTGGCCCGAACTGGAATTTGTACAGATTAATGATGTTGCCGGTGATGCCGCAACGCTGGCCCACCTGCTGGAATTCGACTCCGTACAGGGTCGCTGGCACCATGAAGTGGCAGCGAAAGGCAACCACATTGTTATTAATGGCAAATCCATCCTTGCCACACAGGAAAAAGAAATTGATGCCGTTGACTGGTCTGGCTGTGACGTGGTGATTGAAGCCACAGGTAAGCATCGCAAAACCGAATTCCTGAATCAGTATCTGGCACAGGGTGTGCAGCGTGTCGTCGTGTCAGCACCGGTGAAAGAAGAAGGCATCGCCAATATCGTGGTGGGCGTTAACGATCATATCTTTAATCCTGAACACCACCGCATTGTCACGGCAGCGTCCTGCACCACCAACTGCATTGCACCAGTGGTCAAAGTGATCCATGAAAAACTGGGGATTGAGCAGTCTGCATTTACCACGATTCACGATTTAACCAATACACAAACCATTCTGGATGCACCGCACAAAGATTTACGCCGCGCCCGGGCCTGTGGCATGAGCCTGATCCCGACCACCACAGGATCGGCCTCGGCGATTGTCGAGATCTTCCCGGAGCTGAAAGGCAAAATCAACGGCCATGCCGTGCGTGTCCCGCTGGCCAACGCTTCACTGACCGACATCATTTTCGACGTCAAACGCGACACCACAGCCGAAGAAGTCAACCAACTGCTGAAAGACGCTTCGCAGGGCGAACTGCAGGGCATTTTGGGTTACGAGGATCGCCCGCTGGTGTCTATCGACTATAAAGGCGATCAGCGCTCCACCATAGTGGATGCTCTATCAACTATGGTGGTAGGCAAGCGTATGGTGAAAATCTATGCCTGGTATGACAACGAAATGGGTTACGCCACCCGCACTGCAGAACTGGTCCGCAAAGTGGGACAGGCTTAAGGGAGCAATGACAATGACACATCCAACCTGGACTTTACCCGTTACCGATACCAGCGCACTGGTACTGACCCCCTGCCCCGGCACCAAAGGCGTTGCTCTGTCAGACAGTCTGGCGCAGTTGAAAGCGCAAGGGGTACGCGCTGTCGTCACCGCCATCAATCAGCAGGAAATGGCAGACAAAGAGGTCGCTGACTTAGGCCAGCTGGTTGAACAGTCGGGCATGTTGTGGGCACACACTCCGATCGAAGACGATGCCGCGCCTGATAGCGAATTTGCGGCACAATGGCAGGCAGCCAGCCCGCAATTGCATAAAATTATGGCAGAAGGGGGCAACATCGCTCTGCATTGCATGGGCGGTTCCGGCCGTACCGGTTTACTCGCCGCACATCTGTTGCTGGAAATGGGCTGGCCGTTGTCACGCATTATCGAAGACGTCCAGGCGCTACGTCCCGGGGCCTTTACCAAACCGGTACAGGTGGATTATATCCGTCAGGTAGCGTCACAATAATAAACAGTGCTTCGCCGTTTCATGCCTGCTGATGCTTTTGTGTTACATCACAACCAGCAGCCGAAACGGCGAACAATACGAGTGTCGTGTCTATGTTTGCTAAATATTTCTCACAATTCAGCCAGCCGGTTCGCCAGTATATGCTGGTGACCTTCAACTACTGGAATTTCACTGTGACTGACGGCGCGCTTCGCATGTTAGTCGTACTCTATTTTTACGAGCTGGGTTACTCCACCCTCGCTATCGCCTCCCTCTTTCTGTTCTATGAATTTTTCGGCGTGATCACCAACCTGGTCGGGGGCTGGCTGGGCGCCAGACTGGGTCTGAACCGGACCATGAACATTGGCCTTGGCATGCAAATTGTTGCCCTGCTGATGCTGGCCGTACCCAACCCCATGCTGACCATTCCCTGGGTCATGGCTGCACAGGCGTTATCCGGGATCGCCAAAGATCTCAACAAAATGAGTGCCAAGAGCGCCATCAAAACCCTGGTGCCGGACAACAAACAAAGTGCGCTGTACCAGTGGGTCGCACTGATGACGGGGTCAAAAAACACTCTCAAAGGTGCCGGTTTCTTTCTCGGTGGTCTGTTACTCAGCGTTATAGGGTTCCAGAATGCGGTGCTGACAATGGCTGGGGTGCTGGCGCTGGTGTTCATCAGCAGTATCGTGACGCTGAAAGCCGACATGGGCAAAGCGAAAAATAAGCCCAAATTCGCCGAGATGTTCTCCAAATCTGAAAGTGTGAATATCCTGTCAGCTGCCCGCATGTTCCTGTTCGGAGCGCGAGATGTCTGGTTTGTGGTTACTCTGCCTGTGTATCTCGGTTCGGTGTTCGGCTGGAATCACAGTGCCGTCGGCGGCTTCATGGCAGCCTGGGTAATGGCGTATGGATTTGTGCAGGGCTTTGCACCAAGACTGACAGGGAAAGCGCAGGGCAAAGTGCCGGACGGGCAAGCCGCCACACGCTGGGCACTGCTGCTGGCTGTCATTACCGCGGGTATCGCTTACGGGGTGCAGATTCAATGGCAGCCTGAACTGGTGATCGTCGGTGGGCTGATGCTCTTTGGCGCCATCTTTGCGATTAACTCGTCACTGCACTCCTACCTGATTGTCAGCTACGCCAAAGACGATGGCGTATCACTGGATGTCGGCTTCTACTACATGGCCAATGCCATGGGCCGCTTAATTGGCACAGTGCTGTCAGGCTGGATCTTCCAGGTTGCAGGCCTTTCCGCCTGCCTGTGGGTCTCTTTCGTCTTTCTCGCCCTCACCACCCTGATCTCCCTGAAACTGCCTAAGATTCAGGCTTATCAGATAGTGTCTTAACCACCATAATCAGCAGCGAACCGATGACCTCAAACAACCGGTAAATCGGTTCGCTGCCCCCACTCCGCCCAGGAACCATCATAAACCGACAGGTTTCTGTACCCGCACTGATAAGCCGCCAGCAGTCCGATGCAGGCGGTCACGCCGGAGCCGCAGCTGAAATACAGTTTTTCGTCGCCGATCACCTGCTGCTCTGCGAACAACGCCTGCAGTTTGTCTGGATTTTTATACTGGCCGTCTTCAATAAAAGAGGTGAAGGGAAGGTTTATCGCATGGGGAATATGCCCGCTTCTCAGCTCTGGTCGAGGCTCCGGTTGCAGGCCAGAAAACCGCCCGGCACTGCGTACATCTATAACATGATGCCCCGGCAGACCGGCTTTTTCTGCCAGTTCTCGCCAGTCAGCAATCCACGCTGTGCGATACTCACCCTGCCACCCGTTGCCGCTCTCAGGAATGACGGGAGAAGCGACGACAGCCCTACCTTCTGCGATCCATTTAGGCAAACCGCCGTCCAGCACAAAGACCTGCTCGTGCCCCATCAGCTTAAACAACCACCAGACGCGCGGCGCTGAGTAGATACCTTTTGCATCGTAAATGACAATCACAGAATCCGTCTCAATGCCCAGTTTGGATACTTCTCGCTGAAATGCCTTATATTTCGGTGCGATGTGAGGCAACAAAGAAGAAGCATCAGAAAACTGTCGCTCGAGATCAAACACCATAGCGCCGGGGATATACTGCCGTGTGTCCAGGTCGGTATTGTCGCCAGCCACACTCTGCATGGTGGCATCGACGATAACCACTTTAGACAACCCACTATGGCGTTCCAGCCAGGATGTGGACACTAACACACTCATCATTTCCCCCTCAGGTAAACCCGGTATTGAGTAATTTGCACTCAATTTGAAATCATCATGCTGAAAAAGGCGATAGATAAATGACAGTTACACTGATTTTTAGCCCTTATTGTGAGGAAAGTGTTTCTCACAGACAAAACTGACAGTTTTCATCATGGGAGCCATTCAGAGACTGTCGGCGATGTATATGCAGCATGCCTTCCTTCAGCCCCATCTTATAACCTTCATCCAGAGTAGATTTACGCATCGTTAAACGCTTCACGCTGAAGCTTTCTGGCGGGGCGATGACCCGGATTGTGGCATCTTGCGGCGGTTGACGGATGAACTCCAGCGACGCGTTATAGTTATCAGCACGTTTGATCATGGCACTGGCTATCTGCGGCTGACGGGCGAAGACTTTTTTCATCATCCAGGGATATTTTGCCGGTTTCATCTGATAGCTGAGCGGATGTGACAAAATCACTGTGATATCCCTTGCACCGCGGCGATAGGCTTCCCGCACCGGAATCGAATCTGCCACGCCACCATCGGTATAACAGCCGCCGGCAAAACAAGGTGTTGCTTTATAAGCAATCGGCAGCGCACTGGTGGCTTCCATGACATCGCTGACGTTAGATGGACTTACGTTGTAATAATCAGCCGTGCCCGTGTTGATATTGGTGGCTGCGGCAATCAGTGCGGTTTTCCCGAACAGTTTGTGCTGATCCAGCGGATAGAGCCGCAATGATTCATCGATGAGCCACCGCACATCAACCAGGTTGCCTCCTTTCAGGAAACGAGCAGGATTGTAAAACCGTTTATCCGTCGCTAACTGCGTGATAACGCGATAACTCCGTTTAGGCTGGTTCGCCAGATACCCCAACAAGTTCGATGCGCCCGCTGAAACGCCGATGGCCAGATCAAAAGGGTTATAGCTATCGTCCATAAAAGCATCCAGTACCCCGCTGGCAAAAATACCGCGCATGGCACCGCCTTCCACCACTAATGCTGTTGTCTTCTTCATAAATTGCTAACCAACTGATTTAAATTAAATAAATATTACCTAAAGTCGGTCTGGCTGGGTAATTGAAATCACGGATTGTTCAGATAGGAGCAAGCTATGGAAGCACAGCAGGTACTTAGCAACAGATCTTAGCAGGACAGGCACTTTTTTTATCGCTAAAGTGCTGCTCCTGACAGGGTTGTAGATAATTATCAACGCATTTCTTGAGCAAACTCTGAATCTTCACTCAACTGGCTATGTTTTCCCGAAGGATTACCCTAGGGTTTCAGACAAACACAGAATAGGGAAGTAACTATGTCTTTTGAAATGCTGGTCGCGCTTGATGTTGCGGACGATGAAATATACGCACAATACAGACGCGAAATGACCCCCATTTTATCCCGCTATAACGGCAGCTTTGGCTATGATTTCAAAGTTTCTGAAGTATTGATTTCACAGGTGTCTGCACCCATCAACCGTGTTTTCTCTGTTCGCTTTCCCAGCGAAGACATGAAAAATCAATTCTTTAATGACAAAGAGTATATGGCAGTAAAACAGCATTATTTTACACCGTCGGTTCGGGCCACCACCCTCATCGCCAGTTACGAGAAACCAGACAGCTAAACCACACAGACACTTTTATTGTGCAGTCCAAAACGTTACCGTATCGTCCTTCCGGCAAACAGTGCGGTAAGCAAAACATCAAGCTTACCGCCCTCAGCGAGACAAACATGCGAAAGACAGATAAAAAAACGGACAATCAAATCAGAATAGTACTGACAGAAGTGTGTGACCATGCGCTGGGCACTTACCCCGGCTTTCAGTGGCTGACCCATCTGGTTGATTACTCGCACTTTCCTGACAGTTTGAAAGTGGTTTGTGTGTTCGATACCAATGCGAATCTGTCACACTTTTATGATGATGCGGGAAACCCTGTACTTGAAGCCTTGATAGTCAAAAAACTGGCAGCGGTTGGCGTCCGCCTGAACAGACCGTCTGCCCACATCACGTATGACACCGAAGAGAATTGCGAACGAGAGAACAAGGGCAAATGGGCGCACCGTTTGGGGTGAGTTGGAGGTCGTTTACTATTCAAATCCCTGACAGCCGGGCTTGCCCTTACTATTGCTGTGCTCATTCACGTCAATGGCTGAGTTTAAATAAGTAATGGATGTACAGTTACTGCAGTCAGGGTTTCTTTACTGCCCCGTTAAAAAATCAACAATAAGGGAAAAACGTATATGGCCTCCGCCCAAGATTTTGCAGTCAGTCGCCAGTATTTCATCTACAAAGCAGATGAATACAGATTATCAAGAATTAAAAATGCGAGAGTAAAAGTAAATACGCTGAAAGACCACCTGCTCAGGGTATTTATTATCGGCATGATTGTTTCCAGTGTTATTTGGTTCATCGATCCGGAAGGAATGGCTTTAATCTTCGCGCCGTTCGGGTTTATCACTGGCGCGCTGAGCGCTTTAGTCACGGCACGTAAATATGAACTACAGATTGAGTTCGAGCACACTGACGAAACCGGGCTGCAGTGGATTACCGTCGTAAAAGGTAATAAACCAGCCGACATGGCGATCTTTTCAGAGCAGGCCGATCAGCTGAAGCAACAGATTGCCTGATGGGGCAATCGATAAAGCCGGCAGAGGGCTTTTTCTTCATTATTTGCATTATTTTCGGACAAGAATGTGAGCCATGACGGATGGCAAACTGCCGAAGTGAAATGATCAACAAAATCAGGCGTTATACTTCTGTTACCAGATTACCGGGAACAGAGAGAACCTTATGACGACCCTGCTGGATACGCATTCAGACATCAATGAAGCCGCCCTTCGCGCTATCGCCCATATGCCAACGACCAGCTTACCGGTATTGATGGGCCATGACTTCACAAGCAAATTATCCGATGCTGATTACATGCGCATTGCTGTTCTGCTGGCGCAAAAAAGTTACCACGAAGGCGGTTGTCCGATTGGTGCGGTGATCATCAATAACCAGACCGGACAAATAGTTGGCAAAGGCCACAATACGCTGGTTCAGGAAGATCACCCGTACAACCACGGTGAGACCTCCGCCATTCGCGATGCAGGCCGGATAGATTTCAGCCAGACCACCTTGTTTACCAGCCTGAGTCCTTGCGATGTCTGCGCGACGCTCCTGTACATGCGCGGATTCAAGCGGGTTGTCGTCGGCGATATCACCAATGCCTCAGGAAACGAAGAGCTGTTGCGGGAAAAAGGGATTCAGGTCGATATTCTGGAAGATAAACAAGGTATTGCACTTTACGCACAATTCAGAAAAGAAAAACCAGATCAAGATCTTGAAGACTGGAAAGGACTGTGCGCGGTGCATTCCCATTGCACCTCTTAGCCCTAGTTGACGGTAACCTCAGCGATCCTCTTTCAGGTATAGGAGAACCCAGTGGAAATCATCCGGTGCTGCCAGACCAGCGATTTAGCTGGTGTGCGCGAACTCTACGCAGAACTGCGCCCTCATGACCCCGTTTTATCGGATCTGCAGGCTACGAAATGCTGGCAGGACATACTCAGCAGCCCGCACACAAACATCATTGTTGCTGATATTGACGGGGTGCTGGCATCCACCTGCCAGCTTGGCCTGGTGCCCACCATGACGAACGGAGGTCAGCCCTTTGCCATCATCGAACATGTTATTACCTCGGCAAAATACAGGCGGCGGGGACTGAGCCAGAAAGTCATTGAGAAAGCCCTCTCACTCGCCTGGGACATGGGATGCTACAAAGTTATGTTGCTGTCAGGAGAAAACCGGCCAGAAGCGCATCACCTTTATGAGAAAGTCGGGTTTCAGTCGGGTATTGAGCGCGGGTTTGTCATTAAAAAACCAGTAAATGCCGGTCCGGGCTGACCTGTGACGATAAGCACAGCGCAGACTTTACTTTGAACAGCCTCCTGTTGATCAGCTATAACATACAAGGCTGGAACAGGTTACATTAACCGAATGTCGCTTTGCGACACTTTAAACGGAAAAGGAAAGTCCCTTGGTAGGAAGAATTGTTGATAAATTGCTGTTTGGCGTCATGCTCATCGCGGCGCTTCAGGTTCCGTTACTGGCCGATCACTATCAGCAATATCTGGCAGGATTATTTGAAGCCACACAGTGGCAGGTCAAAGGCTACGAAAACACCGCCAGACAATACGGTTACCCTGACGTGAATGCAATGATTGAACAACATCTGGACAATCAGGAAGCCAGTGTCAGAGCGGACGCCTTACAAAAACAAGCAACCCTGAGCCACTATCAAGACCTGAAAGCCGGCCTAGCCGTTTTTGAGCAAGGGACATTGATTGAGAAATCAGTGTACATGTTCACACCTGCACGCTTTGACGCATTAGAAAAAACCCTCACCCACTTCAAACCCGGCATCCCACTCTCGCTCAACGGTCTGATGTTTGGTGCCATCCTGGGGTTAGCCGCCAATATCCTGCTTACTCTGCCTTTTAGCTTATTGTTCAGGCGTAAACGTCGGGCAATGCTCGCCGCCAAGCGGCCAGTGATATCGTGATGATATGTGGCTGAAAACGCCAGTTTAGACTGTCTCATCATAGCGGCAGTGAGGGGGAGAGAGATCAAAAAAGCGCGAGTTCATCGCGCTTGAATAATTCAGTGAATACAAAATAAATTTAACAACTCAGCCAATCAGTTGATTAAATTTAAAATCGATAACCCAATACGTCGCTGAATACATGGCTGCCAGCAGAGCCACTGTAAAGCCAATAATCAATTTGGGAGAAATCACACGCCTCAGAGGCCGGCTAATAACCGCGGCCTTTAAATTCACTAACTGAAGCTTTTCCTGCTCCTGCAGTCTGTCTTCTTTTATCAGCTGGTAAATGGTTTCCGCAATATCAGCGATTTTTTCGTTACCACGTTCAACACGACCGAATTTCCCTTTAAAACCCACCTGTAGCAGAAAGTATAAAAATTCGATAAGTTGCCTGTAACGTTTGGGATCTTGTCTGAGCCTGTCCAGAATGGTATAGAATTTATCACCACCTGATGTTTCATTATGAAACTCAGCAAGCAGGCTATGCGTGCTCCAATTACTTTTCTCTCCCCATTCCTGACTGTAAACCGCTTCGTCAACAGCAGCACAGACACAATAACGCATCACCAGCAGCGATGCTCTGTCTGTGTTTGCGAGTAGCAGCCGCTTCTCGGCGTCTTGAATTTCCCTGCTGATTTTCTCACGCAGCAAGGTAGGATCATCCAACCAGGGAATTGATGGAATACACGTCAGACAGGCCAGTACCCAGGTAAACTCGTCAACCAACTGGTTAATACCCAGTTTTTTGATTTCCAGCTGCTTTACCGCAATATTACGTGGTACCTCAGGAGCCGGCATGACCTCCATAGGTTTGCCGGGCTCAGGCTGAAACAGAACGACGGTTATGTCATCATCGAACTGACTCATAATCTGACAGCCCACATTTGTAGTTCAATATTGGGGAAATCGCCGGACACATGCATGGCAATACCGGATGAAGAAGACAATGCCTTCCATTCATCAGACGCCTTATCCAGCTCAAAATAGGTAAAGCCCGCATGGTAAGGTAGCTGACGAGGTACAACCGGCATTGCTTTAATGGCGATACCAGGGAGCTGGAAGTTCACCAGATCACGAATATTCTCAAGGCTGCCCACTTTAACCTGGGATACAAAGCGGGTATGAAGTACATCCAGTGTGACATCGGCTTTCACGGCAAGGATAAAGGTCGTCGTCTGGATAATCTCGCGATCAGCAATATTGGCGACACGTACACCATAGCCTTGCTCTTTCAACACCAGTGGGATTGCACGCTGTTCTGACATTACTGTCAGACTATTGCGGTTCCGGCTGATCAGAGACCACATACAGTCGGTCAGATCACCGTGATTATAGGGCGAGAAAGTCTCAGGACGACGGGATGATGTACATAATGTCGCCAGTTCTCCTTCGGCCTGCAGCAACACACGGTACAGTGCTTCAGGGTGAACACCCTCCAAACCCGCTAAATGCCAGAAAACCGGCTCCAGCTTGTTCACCACCTGCAATAGCATGAAATCCGCAACCGACGATACGCCTTGCTGGTCAACCACACCAAGCCGGCTAACAATTGACTCAGCGCGATGTTTTAGCAGAGAAGCAAATTCGGTAACAAACTTTGTCAGTACAGCGGATGCTTTAATATCAAGACAAGTAGGAATGAACTTGTCATCAAGCAAGACAGTGCCATCACTTTTCACTTCCGAAATTTTCAGAATTGGGATCGACGTAAAAGCCGAACGATCTTCCGTCTCTAACATCAACCGGAAATTCAGGCTGCCGACATGAATGGTTGTGGTATCTTCACTGTCGTACAAACAGTCGACCACTTGCTGCTCCTGAAGACGATAGCGTGCACCGTCCCCCGCATTGGTATACAGCTCTCCCTGCTCTGACGGTAAAGGACAGCATAAATACACCACTTTATCTACCGTCGATGAGTCCACCTCCAACATAGCCGGCGCCATGGCTTCAGAAGGAAAAGCAAACGGTGTGCGATCCTGTAATATCCCCTCAGCAACCGTGACGCCGATTTTGCCCATTTTCAGCAGTTCAGCATTAATCTCTAAGCGACTAATCCCCCAATTTAATGGCGAGCTGAAAGCTGTGTACAAACTCACTTGCTGAGAGTGAAAACGGTCCAACTGCTGAAAATGCTGTGGTTTCATGAACATGCCGTCTTGCCAGACAACCGGGTTATGCAATGACATAATGCTTCCTTAGAAATAAATCTGTTCTACGCCTTGTGTACGTTCAACAGACAACACGTTATTCGCCAGATTCACGTCCAGATAATAACTCTCCCGCTCTTCGATAGTGTGTATAGTCCGCCAACTTGTCCCGTTAATATCCCGGAAAGCAACTGCAAATCCGACGGCGCGTGTTTCTGGCTGAAGTTTCAAGAATTCCGTGAGTTCCTGATCGGGTTCTAGCTGGTACTCATACCGCTTAATATATTCATCACCCAGTGCAGCTTTGTCGTTTTCAAATAATGAGAAGAAATCCAAGCTGCGAAACAGCACAGGTGAAGACAGCTCATAAATGCGCAGAATGGCCGGTGATGATGACCCGTTAGGACGAAGATTCAGACTCTTATCTGTCATAATATGCACTTCTACTTCCGCAGTTTCAGGGATAAGCCCGGTAGTATCTTTAAACTGCTCCCAAACTGCGCACCCTGACAGTGACAGTGCGGCAATCAATGCCAAAAAATAATTACGCATTTTGCTCCTGTAACAATTCTCTGTACTTTGATTCTAAGCTTGCATCAAAGCTATGTTTTTCCTCGGTCCGCCAATTTGACTGCTGCTCAGAAAAGTACGCCTGATACGCTTTCCAGTTGCGTTGGCTCTTCAGCCAGCCCCCGCCGGCCTTTTGTCTGGCTTCAAATGTTGACGGTGACAAAGCTTCCAGCTGTTGCTGGAAAATACCTTCTCGTGCCTGAAGTAATCGGGAGCGGTGCGCATCCAGCTCTTCCTGGATATGTTCTATCAACTCATAAGGCTCAAGAATCGACTGCTGGTACAGCGACATCATACTGTCCAGTAAGTGCGGTTTGGCTGACTCGGAGTCACCAGCCATCTCCAGAGAAAGATGCAACTCTGCGCTCAGTGCATCAAGGCACCCTTTTAAGCTCAGCCCCATTTGACGAAACCAGTGCTCGTCACAAAGGTGTTGCAACTCGGAGGGAATGCCTAACCCTTGCAAAAACGCCTGTTCCGGTTGCATATCTGATGTTTCAGAACGCTTCTTGGCAGTACTCACTGCTCTGGACTGAGTGGGTTGTTCTGTTACTGAAGGCTGGGTGTGTGATGTTGCACGCCTGACAGGTGCAGCTCGTTGAGTGAATTTATCCCGTGGTGATGAAAAGGTCTCCGCTTTTTCCGAAGCAGGAAAACTGCCATCTTCAACATTCCAGTCTTCCGGAATCAGGCTGGGAACATCCATTTCAGAATGAATGCTTTCACTATCGTCAAGGATTTGTCGTTGTGTTGCGTTGTAATCAACAAACTGTTTGGGCTCGTCATCTTCAATCAGAGATTCAGCTTCTTCATTCACTTCCTGAAGATAAGAAAGCGGTTCAGTAGAATCCCCTTTATCATCTTGTGGCAGGAACAGCTCTTCTATCGTTCCCTCCCCTAACATTTCAGATTCAGGAGGAAGGATCAGGTTCAAACTGTCGACGGGATCATTGCTTTTCATATCCGGCATAATGTCTTCTGCCAGATTAATATGCTGCACCTCATTCTCAAATCCTGCACTGAATTCATAGCGGCCCATCGAAATAGAATCGCCTTCCTGCAGCACTGTCGGCTGACTCTTCAGCGCACGCTTACCATTGATAAAGGTACCATTGGTGCTGATATCATTGAGATAATACTCACCGTTATAACAGGTGATCAGAGCATGTGTCGCCGATAGATACTTATTCTGGTCTTCAAGATGAAAGACACTCTGAGCACTACGGCCGATTGTCCCGCCCTGACTGTCAAATTCCATTTGCTTTGCCCCGACATATTCTTCCGGGGCACTGTTCACTTTGAGAATGAGGGTTTTGTGCGTCATAAACGATCTTAGAATAGAAACGATAAGGAAAATTCTACGCCGCCAAGACCATCATTGACCGGCACGATCAGCGTCGCCTGAGGAGCAATCTGTAAATGCGCATCGGGATTACTGCCCATTTTTATCACCATGCCTGCATTAAGCAGTAAACTGGCTTCAAACGCATTGTTATCAGGTAACTGAGTACCGTACTTGAATTCATCGGCATCAACATGCCACCGCTCGCTGTACTGGCTATAGGCCAGTGATATACCCGCGCCAAGGTAAGGTGTCAGCCAGCTCGCCACGGGTACGGCATACTGAGGCAGTACACGAAACTCATAATTGGTAACTTCCTGGTAAACACCATTCTGAGGTGCAGGAATACTGTCCGCGAAATAATTCAGACCAAACCACCAGCGCCAGCGGGCACTGTTATCATCGATAGGCCGTGTATGTACCAGTCCCCAGCGAATACTTTGGTTTTCGCCCGACTCACCTTCCTCAGCAGTCGACGTAAAATCATAATATGCGCCAGTGACACCAAAACGTTCACCTTTGGCAGAGGCAAAGGAAGCATGAATTAAACAATAAGCTATACAGGCTACTGTAAGAAGACGAGGCATAATGTTCGCTTTCTCTAATTTAAAAACCCCTGAAAGATAAACGCATAAAAATACGAATTCAAGGCTTGATTTACGCTATCTGTAAATAAGTTATTTTTCCTATTGGATCTGTCATTTTCACTGTATGAGGTTGCGAATTGACAGCAATTTTAAACTCACAAAGCTAATCTTTAATTGCCTACCATTAAGGTCACTGGATTGAAAATATCAATTTGAGGCATGCGTCCCAAAAATGTATTTTATGATTCATTAATTTAATCGACCATAAGTGTGATTAAACTCCCAAGTTCATGCATCAAGAACTAAAATCACTTCTATCAGCGATGACAACAAAGATTAAAGATTGTCATAGCAATGTTAAAAACGGTTAAAACATAAGGATGGTTCTAATAAAAACGGGTAAAAAATTATTGACAGACATCAATGTGTGATCTTTATCCAGCAAAAATAGCATTCACTTAGTTTACTACAACGCTTCAGATTACAATATGGTTCATATGCAGTAAGGAATAGTTAAAATTATTCCTCAGATATAAAAATTAACAGCCTAAACAGGCATATTGTCTAGGGTGGCATTTTATAATCACAGTAATACGCAGAGGAGTTAACAAAGCGTAAAATTGATCCGCCTTGTAGTTTAGCATCTACTAATAAATTAATTATTAAGTTAGTGAGCAGAAATTAACTTCCTGCCACATAAATACTTTTACTCATAATTACAAGCTTCGACGTTGGCTAAAACAATGAAATTCACTGATATTGCACTCAGACCAATATCGGCACAATTGCCTGTTGGTCAAGATCCGAGGGATCTCGATCTCTTTTCTGACTTGAAAAGAAACGTAAATCGATTAAGCAGCCTTGTCTCACCAGCGCCATGGAAAGAGATCTATACTGTTTCAGAATCACTCCTGACCCAGCACAGCAAGGACTTTCGCTGTGCCAGTTACTATTGTGTATCTGCCTGTCGTATTGACGGATTGATGGGAGCGGTTAACGGACTCAATGTTCTCAATGATCTGTCCATCGTCTATTGGCACACGGCTTTTCCGGCTGCCAGTAAACCCAATGCACGTATCCAGTCTTTTGACTGGGTGGCAGAACAAATGCCGTTGGCACTGAGCAAAATTAAAGTGTCGCTGAAGGACCTGCCCTTAGTCGAAGCCGGACACCACCTTGCTCTGAATATTGAACAGGAACTTCATCGTCAATTGGGGAAGCAAGCCCCATCGCTGGGCCCTGTTCGCAGGCAGTTTACGGAATGGAAAGATCAGCTGGATGAACAGGCCGAAAAAGAATTAGCTAAACAAAAGCAGCGTCAATTACCCACGCCAGCCCCGTCGCCAGAAGTGACAAATCAGCCTGCTGCTGAGCAGCCACCTGTCAAAAAACAGGCGGCAAAACACATTCTGCCGGCCTGGTGTTACTGGTTGGCCACCGTGTTTACCCTGGGTTGCCTGGTCTTTTCTGTTGTCGCAGTCCGGCAATACCTGTACCAGCGTGATATTAAGACCGCAACTGCCGAACAACTGGAAAGTATTACATCCAGACTTATCCAGGCAGAGCCCTATTTCAAACACAGACTCAAAGAAGATGTCCTGACCAGAACCCATGATCTGATGATGAACTGGACGGCTTTTCCCGGACGGGTATATGAGCACCAGACACTGGAAGAGCTGGCCAATAACGTCAATACGCTCTATCCCGACTCCATTGCAGCCAAAGAGTCAGTGAGTCAGTATCGGGCAGGTAAAGCGGCGCTGGCGCAGGATTATCTGCTCATCAATGACCAGTTCAAACGAGCCAGAACTATCATAGCGAATGCAGCACTTGTCGATGACAGTGAGAATATTTCAGCGGCCTACCGATTTAGTAATACCCTTTTTCCATTCCTTGGCCGCCTTGATTATTTGGAGAAAGGTCACATAAACCATGACGATATTTTAAAAGCACAAAAAACCTTGAGTGCCTATCAATATCGCCTTATGGAACTCACACATAATTTCGAAAATAAAAACCAATAAAAATTATTCAGGCAGGTTATATCTTGATTAGCAAACTCAAAACGCCAAGAGTATTTATCGTGCTCTCTGCAGTGCTGCTTTCGGTGCTGTATGGCTTATTCTCATATTTCATTATGGCTTTTCCTGTCAGTAATTACCTGACATGGGGGCCTATGGTCATCATTTTTGGTGTAGCAATATTGCTTCTGATCGGTTACGAAATAAAGAAGCGTAAGTCACGCTCTACCAGCGATATAGAAACAGAAGAAGAAACGCTGAAGGGACTCTTGTCTTCCCTGTTGAAAAGTTCCAGTCATAAACCTATTTACCTGTTACTGGGCAACAAGAAATCAGGAAAGACATCGCTCCTGACCAGTTCTCATGCGATCAAGCCAATAGATCAGAAAAATACGCTGCAAACTGATTATTTTGTCTGGCACGAATCAGAAAAGGCGATTTACATCAAGCCTGCTCCGCGCCTGATTTATCAGGATACATCCAATACAGATCAAACTCTCTGGAAAGCATTTCTGGAGAAAATTGTCAGTGTTAAGCCCCGCAAACCATTTGCAGGCTGCCTGTATGTGGTGGATCTTGAATTTTTGATCACTCAGGAGGAGTCTCAGCGCGAGTATATACTGGATATTATCAATACCCGTCTCAGTGACATCACTGAGATGACCCATACAGCCTTGCCTGTGTATGTTTTCCTGTCAAAAATCGACAAACTGAAAGGCTTCAAAGAATTTGTGTCTCTCAGCCCGCTGAAAATGCAGCTAGAACATCTTTCCATTTCCCTGAAAGATGCCAAAGGCACACTCAATGACGTCTTTGACAGCGGCTTTTACGCTATTCTGAGCAAGATGGAACAAAGCACCCTTGACTGTGCCGCGATGGAACGCTCACTGGTCAACAACAGTGCACTGGTTACTTTTCCAAAACAGTTCGAGCTTTGTCATAGAATCATCCGGGATACCCTGAACAAAGTGCGGCTGGAAAAGGACGGGTTTCACCTTGTTGACTTGCGGGGTCTTTACTTCACATCCAGTCATCAAGGTGGCCGGAAATACAACCTGCTTGCCAAAGGATGCAGTAATTATTTCAATGTTCCAATGATTGCGTCCGAACACGACCAGTTATCAGAATCACCTCTGTTCACTCGCTTTATTATTGATGAGCAGGTGCTACCAGAGGCAAACTTTGCCGGTGAAAACAAGCGCCATCTAAGACAACTCATCCGCAAAAGCCACATGACAATGGCCGCTTGTGTCACTTTGCTCAGCGTAAGTGGTTACTATTTCTTTACGACTACGCAAAGCAATATTTCCATAATCAACCAGCTTCTGGAAGTCGCTAATAATAAAAGCGAAGATCACGAATACGCCGACCTGAAGAGCCAGTTTGCCGTCACATCAAACGGTATTTTGCCTCTTTATCAGGCCTGGACCAACGCCAGCCATCTTCTGGACGAAAAGCTGATCGATATTAATGTCGACAAACTGGATCAGACAACGCAGATTGCCTATCAGCATTTACTGGACAGCATTCACCTGCAACTGTTGCCGCTAGTAGAAAAGCATATCCAACTGAAGCTGGCAAAAAGCAGCCTGTCACATCAAGAAAAGCTCCATTTACTGAAAATTTATCTGATGCTGAATGAAGCTGACAAACGCGATTACAGTTTTCTTCTGAAGTCAATTTCACGTCTGCTCACTGGTGATTTGGGCTCTGAGGGGGCGTATGCCAGCATACCTCAATATCTGGCGGTGTACTTCAAAACCAATTTCCCACCCATTGAGATCAACTGGGATCTGGTTCGTACTACCAGGCGTGACCTGCTGTCCCAATCCAAAGTGGAGATTGCCTACAGCCAGATTCTCAACAGTGGCAGAGATGCCGATCTCGGCCAGCTCAGTATTCCACGTGCAATAGGTTTCAATTTTGGTGAAATTTTTGATAATGAAAAAAGCAATCTTAATGAACTGAATATCAACAAAATTTATACCGCGACCGGCTTTACCACTTTCTATCGTCCTTTATCGGAGTCTTTATCGCACGATTTGATTGCCGACAACTGGGTGTTGGGTTTATCCAATAACACTCTGCCGTCTGACGAAGAGCTTAAAGCCTTTCAGGCCAAGGTGCGTCGTAAATATACTGACGACTATATCAATGTCTGGCGTACTGCCATCAGCGATTTACGCTTTAAGCGGTATGACAACATAGTTGAAATAACCAATGCGATTGACACTCTGTCAGGCCCGACATCACCGTTAAGTACCATACTGAATTTGTTGTATACCAACACCAAATATTCGCCAGAAGCTGGTGCGCTGGCTCAGATACCACTGAAGGATGAACGCCTTAATCAAGCGGTAGATCTGTTAAAAGACTCGGCAGAGAAAGTGATCGAACCTGATTACGAGCTGATGAAAAGGGTCGAGAAAGCCTTTGCGGTAATTAATACCCTGCAAACCAGTGAAACAGAAAACTCACAAGCCCCCTGGGATCAGGTGATCAGTTCGCTCAGCAACCTGCGAGCGTATCTGAAGCAGATCACCGATGCGCCAAATGTACAGCAAGCGGCTTTGATCGCCGCCAAAGCCAGAATGCGTGAAACCGCGGCTGATCCCATTGTTCGTTTGAAGCAGGTTGCCCAAAAAGCACCGGAGCCTGTGAAAAGCTGGTTAAATGAAATCGCCCATCAGGCGTGGTCTGTCTTGCTGGCAGAATCCCAATTGGGTATCCAGGAGTTATGGACCAGTAATGTCTACAGTAAATTTGAACTTGTAGGTCAGAACAAGTATCCGTTCACCAAGCATGCTGAAACTGAGATTTCACTGACCGATTTCGAAGAATTTTTTGCTGCGCAAGGCACTCTGGACAGCTTCATTGATGACACGCTTTCGCCTTTCTATGACACGAATTTGTGGCAGGCCAAACGTGTTGATGGCGAAACATTGCAGCTATCGCAAGAAATGATCACCCAGATGAAGAACTACACCATGATCAAGAATGTGCTTTTCGATCCCACATCGAACAAGTTCAACATTGATTTCAGTTCACGCTTTATCGATCTGGATTCCAGCGCAATACGCGCCAGCCTGAACTTCGGTGGTGAAAGTCTGGATTATTACCATGGCCCGGCAAAGAGTAAGCAGTTTGTGTGGCCACCGGAAAGTAACGAGTTTTTCGTGAACGTCAACATTCAGGACATCACCTCCAGCGGTGAACAACACAGAAAAGCAAAGGAAGGTTTTTGGTCCATTTTCCGACTATTAAATGAGTCACAACTCGAACCGACATCGGATGGTGGATTCAACGCGGACATTCTTGTTTCAGGGCGACATATGACGGTAAAAATCAAACCGTCTAACTCTAATAATCCGTTCCTTTTACAAGAACTGTATAACTTCTCTGTTCCAAGAGATATCCAATAAGTTGGTAGCTTAGGTTAATCAAAGTCGAGAATAATGATAATGAATACTTTACACAGCAACAGCATTGACCGAATTGATAGGAAGATATTGTCAAACCTGCTGGTTAACGGACGTGAATCGATCGCAAATATGGCCCGCAATGTGGGCCTTTCCAGAACAGCCGTCGCTGAGCGGATTACGCGAATGGAGAAGTCTGGGGTGATCGAGGGTTACACGGCCAAAATCGGGACCCAAAAAAGCGCAACCATGACCAGCTGTTACCTGCTGATCAAATGCGAAAATGGTTGGAAGAAAAAAGTGTGCGACAGCCTGAGAGAAATTCCGGAGATTAAATCCATCAGTGTTGTCGGTGGTGGATTTGACATCATCACTTTACTGGAGGCGGCTTCATTACACCTGATGAATGAACTGTGTGATGAAGCAGAAAACATTGTCGGTATCAAGGAGCTGCATACCACAGTTGTTTTCCATAGCCCTATTTGCCGTTAAGCGCCGGGGTCACCCTTAGCCGCTTTATTTACCCACCTGGCACTCAGCGATGCAGCCAATACTGCAGTAGCAGAGTGCCAGGCACTATTTCTAGACAGCACCGATGATCACCACTGTCTGTTTATCACCTTGCACCTTACCCAACCAGCTGACCTGTCCAAGCCGGTTCGCTTCCTTCGAGCCCAGAATACTGGCTGGTAGTCCATCTGTTTTCACTTCCAGTTTCAGGTCCCAGGCCATAGGATCGCGCAACACAAAACGCATCAACTCTTTGAGCAGCCCATAACCCTGTTCACCAGGCAAGAAATGGCAGTATTGCTCATAGTCCAATTCATGAAAGACCAAATTAAATTTACCTGTGATGTCGGTGAGGTGATCACCCAAGTGGTAATCCTGGCCAAGCACACAGTTAACATGTCCTAAGCTGTTGAGCTGCGAAGGAGCAATTTTCACCCTGCGGGGTACCCACTGTTCAATACTGACTTTTGTCAGGTTAAAACAGTGGGCCACAATGCCTGACACTAGGTTCGGAGAACGCGTTCTTGAAGATAACTGGCCAATATAAGAAAGCAGTTTTGCTCTGTCGAAGTTAAAGTCACTGTCTTCGCTGAGATCAGAAGAAATACCAACCAGGTTAAACAGATTACGGGACAACGGATCAACGGCCCCGGATTCGTAACGGACATGGTATCTGTATTTTTTCCATATCCTGTACAAATGTGAGAGGTACCTGTGGTGAAAGAAATCGAAAAAATCTTTTACCGGATTATCATCACCCTCCCGACCTGCCAGCTTTTCTGTATATGCGGTAGGTAAAGGTGAGCCAGTACCGTGCAGGCCACCGAAATTCACTGTCAGACTGGGAACATCCCTGTTATCCCATGACACAGTCTCAAACTGCGAGATATCAGAGCGGGGAAAACCCAACTCAGGTGAAATACGAAACCGCAGAAATTCCTGCTGCGGTGTTTTCGCCTGTCCTACAGAGGCAAATTGCACGGATGTTTTCTTTTTCTCGGCAGCCTCCAGTAAATAAACCGCCTGAAAAAAAGCATACTCATGGCTGGACTGGTGAATCTTATCTATCATATCACCGCCTGTTTACCCTGATTGCCATCCCACCGATACACCTCACCGGTTTTTACATCAATCACTTCCAGTTCTGAGAATGAGTTAATGCTGGAATACAAAGAGAAAAACTCATTCAGGATAGATACCAGCAGGTACATGTCCCCTTCATTGGCAAACATGGATGAATCCATTTGCAGTACAATCTGGTTACCCCGGATAGGTAAACCACGGAATATACGTTCAATGGGCTTCATGTTAATCGCTTTAATACCGTTCAGGCGGTTAGCCGACGCGCGCTGAGACTGTCTGTCACTGCGTGAATGAAAGTCGTAAATACTCAGCATCATTTTCAGCACATCAGTATCAATTAACGACAAATAGTTAAGTGACATATTGGCAATCAATTGCCAATGCAGACTACTGTCAATTTGCGGGCTGACAGAAACTGTCGGCTTTGTCAGGTTAGTGAAATCGGCCTGCTTCGGTGACTTATGGGTCGTAAATGTAATGTCTCCGGGTGCCAACCGTTGCGGGAGTTTACCGTTAGTACAGGTTAACTTAATCAACACCGTTTCAGTCTCAAGATTGGCGACACCGGCATTGTGATCAAAAAAGGAAATATAATGCGACAAGCCTTTCCCTGAGACATGTTCCGTGACTTTTACATTGTAGTAATGGCGATTGTTATCAATACCTAACTGATGCTCAAAGGACTCAAAAGGTAAATAATCAACCTGACGACGGTTTTCATTACTCCAGCCTCGTACCTGGTTGACCGAATACACTTCGAAGTTATTTTGCCGGGTTGTTTGCGGACGCACCCGGTATTCAGTTCGCTTATGATCCAAGCGGATCGGATCGGCATCCAGCTCAAACACGTTAGCTATCGGCGTGCAGAAAAGCCGCAAATTTTTCTCTCTTATCGTCACTTCTGACGGCAAAGAGCGTGAAAAATTGAATACCAGGCTCATGGTACTCTGGCTGGGTACCCCTTTGAGCCATTCCAGACCATCGACATCAAAGAACATAAATTTGTCCGGCATCGAAAAATATTCCTGGATCAATCGATAGCCGGAAAAAGAATTTGGCCCGTAGGGCAATAATGCTTCATCTTCAGAAAAACCCACTTTCTTTATACATGAAGCAGGTAAGCGCTGACTTCCACCTCCCGCAAGCTTGACATCAACACTGTCTAAATAACGAAATAGCCACAGATAAAGTATGCGGGAGATATGCAATTCACCGTGAATATGAAAACGTAATTTATCTAACCCAATGCGTGATAACTCTACCCCTGTGTCGGTTGATAAGGTGACATTGAGATGACTGTTCGAGCGTGTATTCTGCTGAGCCACAGAAGTGATAGACAGTGGATACAAATCGACATCGTAACAGGTCCGAAAATGGCACTGTGTCTCATCGACTTTTTCGCTGGCCATTTCATGACCACGCGTCACTGTGCTTTTCTGCGACACACTCCCCGTATAAGGGATCATCTGAGCAATACACATTGAAGGCACAGAGCGTAAATAATGCGGCCACAACAGAGATATCAGGGATTGGGTCAGTTCAGGAAGCTCATCATCCAGCTTCTGACGTAATTTGCCGTTCAGAAATGCAAAGCCTTCCAGTAAGCGCTCCACATCGGGATCATTACTGCTTTCCGACAGAAACTTAGTCAGCTGAGGGTGGCTTTTCGAAAACTCAGAACCCGCTTCTTTAAGAAACGAGAGCTCATCCTGAAAATACTTGCTATAAGTCATGTTCGTCGTCTCTACACTGAAAATTTACCGTCTACACCAACAGACAGATCAATGTTCATTCTGGTTTTCTTATTGTTATGAAAAACTTCGCCATTGACGGCAAACCGGAGCTGGAGCGGATCATCAGTGTGAGGGACATACCTCACCACTACGCCTGCTAATCTTGGCTCAAACTTTTCAATGGTGGCTTTCACACTGTTTCTGATTTCCCGGACGATATTGGATTTATCGGCCAGAACATCATTAAAATCAGGCAGACCATAATCTTTCGCTATCATGGCATTGCCCGCATGAGTATTGAGCAAATCAGCCAGATGATGGTGAATCGACTCAATCAGATACTGGGTCGACTCCACCGCATCATAGCTGTTCTTGGTTTCGCCCATCTCAATGCGCTCGAGTAATCGGTAACCTTTATCCATAGACAAATTTCGAACGGCAGACCACTTCAGAGTCACTCGCCCTGACAATAGCTGCCGTTCGCCTTTACTTAGTTTTGGTCCAGTTTACCGACCAGAGACAATTCAAAACTGGCGCCCATGTACTTGAAGTGCGGACGCACAGCAAGAGACACACGGTACCAGCCCGGATCGCCTTCAACATCTGAGACTTCAACCCGCGCTGCACGTAACGGACGACGGCCACGTACTTCTGCCGGCGGATTTTCCTGATCAGAAACGTACTGACGAATCCACTTGTTGAGTTCAATTTCAAGATCAGTACGCTCTTTCCACGATCCGATCTGCTCACGCTGCAGCACTTTCAGGTAATGCGCCAGGCGGTTGATAATGAACATATAAGGCAGCTGAGTACCTAACTTGTAGTTGGTTTCAGCAGCTTTGCCTTCTGGTGAGTTACCAAAGAATTTTGGCTTCTGCACAGAGTTTGCTGAGAAGAATGCGGCATTGTCAGAGCCTTTACGCATCGTCAGTGCGATGAAGCCTTCTTCAGCCAGTTCAAATTCACGGCGATCAGACACCAGGACTTCTGTCGGAATTTTGGTTTCAATGCGGCCCATCGACTCAAAGTTGTGCACCGGCAGATCATTCACCGTACCGCCGCTTTGCGGACCGATAATGTTCGGACACCAGCGAAAATTCGCGAAGGAATCGGAAATACGGGAAGCCAGAGCGTAGGCAGAGTTACCCCACAGATAATGATCATGGCTGCCTGACACATTTTCGTTGTAGTCAAACGCCTTAATCGGGTTGTCTGCAACAGAATACGGCGCACGCAGCATGAAACCTGTAGTACACAGGCCCAGATAACGGGAATCTTCATGTTCACGCAGACCACGCCATTTAGTGTACTGAGGGCCTTCAAACACTGATTTCAAATCTTTCAGATTTGGCAGTTCCTCGTAGCTGTCTACACCGAAGAACTGTGGCCCGGCAGAGGTAATGAAAGGTGCATGAGACATGGCACCCACATTCGCCATATATTCCATCAGTTTAATATCCGGTGAGGTTGACGACATCTTAAAGTCACAGATCACCGCACCCACTGGCTTACCACCAAACTGGCCGTATTCACGGGTATAGATTTGCTTATACAGACCCGATTTCACCACTTCCGGGGCATCATCAAAATCATCAAGCACTTCATTTTTCTTCGCTGAAATCACTTCGATCTGAATATTTTCGCGAAAATCAGTCTGATCAACCAGGTACTTCAGTCCACGCCAGGAAGATTCAATGGCCTGAATTTCTGGCGAGTGCAAAATGGCATCGACCTGAGCCGACATTTTCTGGTCGATTTCAGAAATCATCAGATCAACCAGCGACTGATCTACTTTATCGGATACATTTTTGCTCAGCAGTTCCGAAATGAACGCTTCAACGCCACGCTTTGCAACATCAAAACCTTCATCAGATGGCTTGAGCCGGGTTTCGTTCAAAATACTGTCTAACAGTGAACCGGATTCAGCCAATTGTGCATCCTGCTCCGGAGTCATAGCTTCAGTTGTCATGTGCCACCTGTTTATTCTTCGTTATTAGAATTGATGCTCAGTTCACTGAGCAGCTTGCTGCGTGCTTCATCATCCTGCAGCACCTGGGCGATACGTTTGCGGAATGCAGGCACGTTACCCAGAGGACCTTTCAGTGCAACCAGCGCTTCACGCAGCTCCAGCAGGCTGCTCAATTCAGGCACCTGGCGGGCAACGGCTTCCGGTGAAAAGTCTTTGATATTTTTAAAAGTCAGATCAACGCCCATCTGTGCGCCTTCTTCGCCGCTTAAACGGTTATCAACGTTGACTTTGACATTCGGTGCATAGGCACTCAGCACATCATTAAAGTTATCTTTATCAATGTTTATCGGATCACGATCCTCAATAGGAGTCTCGTTATCACGACCGGTGAAATCACCAATCACCATCATGCTCAGGGGCAGTTCTACTTCTTCCTGAGCATCACCTGTAGCAGGAACATATCGGATATTAATTCGCTCTTTAGGAGCGACTGAACCATCTTTAGACATAACTTGTCCTTCTTAGCAGCTATATGTTAATGAACGGCCGCGAGCCATTCTCTGTACTTAGCGGGAAACGCATCTTCCCGTGAATAAATTTGAGTCAGCGTTAAAGACAGTAACTGCTCCAGTTCGGCATCCAGAGTCGGTTCCCAGTAACTCAAATTAATGCGTTCTCTTTCTGGCCAGATCACTTCCAGATGCGGCAGCGCAATACTGTGCAGCCCGTTGTGGTGCAGCAACCTGGCCAATTGCAGATGCAAGAGAAATCGTGATCGCCCTGATTGGGCATCATCCAGTAACGAAGACGCTGACACCAGAAGCTGTCCCAGTTCAGCACCTTCAAGAATGTCATCGCCGCTGTCACCCAGCAGCTCAGCGAGCCCTTCATGGCCTGATGAGCCGGAAGTGGCTGACTGTGCAGCCAGCCATTGGCGGGTAGCCTCGTCAGCAAACGGGGTGTCATCGTCAAACTTCAGCGCCTCGATACCGGCTAATCGTGTGGTAAAACGCCGCGTCTCTTCGCGCACGGACTCCGCAGCCTGGCTAAATCCCAGCTGTTTGAGCATGTCATGCATCAGGCGCTGACCGGTCAGCCAGAACGGAGTATTGCGCAGGCTTTTTTCAAGCCGGCGGTAATGCTCAGAGGCAGACTGGTTTACCAGTGCCGACTCATAATCGGACAAGGTATCTTTGTTCACCGGTAGCCTGAGTGGTGTTTTACCTTCGGCATCGTGAGGGGGTAATTCATCAATTGCCATCCAGGTCACAAATCGTCCAACCTGATAGGCAAGTGGCATTTCAGGGCTCTGATGCAGTAAATGTTCTGCCATCTGCTCCAGGGATTTTTTATCCGCCTCGCCACTCAATACACTTGTCTTTGCCACAGGAGCTGACGGGGTTACTTTTGGCGTCGTCACAGCGGAGGCAGACGCAGGTTCAGGGGCCGCAACCGCTTTGGGCTCAGCCACAAATGACGGCCCGTCTGCCATCTGGCCTTTGTCTGGTTCCACTCCGGATTGTGGTGATGCAGGCAGTTCTCCAAGAGAATTGCTGCTGGTAGTCAACGCATTGCGCGCATTGATCAAAGATGCCTCTGAGCCTTCAAAGACTTCGCCCATCGCAAAACTGATGTCCTGACATAAGGCCGCACAGGCTTGCAGATCAGACTGAACAGGATTACTCAGTTTGGCTGCAATCAGCTCAATTTGATTATCCAGCCATTCTATCGCGCCATCCCGGCCTCGCGCTCTTGCCGGGTACAATGAACTGCCATACTGTTCCAGCGCCGATTTCAGCAAAGTGAGTCCGGCTTTCAGCCCGTCGCTGCCATAATGCTCAGCCCAAGCCCGAGCCATGTAAGCCATGGCTTTCAGATCTTTACTGTGCTGTAGCAGTACGGTTTCAGCCTGCAGCTCAACGATTTGCCAGTCCACCGTTTCACCAAACAATGAGCCGAACTTTTTGACTTCCGCTTCCATCAGCTCATAGCACAGTTCATAACGGGCATCTTCTCCGACCGGAAGCCCGGCACCTATCGGTGACAACAGCTTATCTAATCGGGTATTGAGTTCGCTCATGTATCCCACTCCCAGTCAGGCAAAACAACAGAGGTAACATTATTGGCATTGATACTGAGTGCCCCGGCTTTAAAGCGGGTTGCATGGCTTGCTTCAATATCCTGTTTAAGCAGGGCTTTGATGGTATCTACTCTGTCAGGCGCAAAGGTTTTCACATCCTGATAGGCCTGCTGAATAATATTTTTTTCTACCACCAGATCGGACTGCAGAGAC
Organism: Photobacterium halotolerans DSM 18316; assembly: GCF_000425165.1. Classification (GTDB taxonomy): domain Bacteria; phylum Pseudomonadota; class Gammaproteobacteria; order Enterobacterales; family Vibrionaceae; genus Photobacterium; species Photobacterium halotolerans. The sequence goes on along the minus strand of NZ_AULG01000028.1, from coordinate 10,198 downwards.
TGACGGAGTATGTATTCACCGCGGCGGGCATACAGTAAGGCGCCCATGCTGCGGATGTCCTTACTTTCGGGAAACACCTGCTGGGCACTTTCGATCAGGCCGGCCGCATCTTTAAATTGCGCTTTATCCATAAGCTGTGACACGCGGGCAAGAATTTTGGTGACAGTCTGGTACCGGACTTCGTGAGAATAGTAATATGCGTTTGCCGTTGCTTTTTTCCATGACGCTTCAAACGCTTTACGGGCAAACATCACATCGCCCAACTCCAGTAAATTCAAGGCTTCTTCTGGTGTCACTGCGTTTTCACTGTATAAACTTGCGTTTTGCAACAGGGCATTAATTCTCGCCTGCGCACTCGACAGCTGTTTTTCAATGTGAACTTTGTCACTGTCTTTACCACCCTGCATTAATCGGCGCATGACGATTAATTCATTCTTTACGGCCTGCAATTGATCGCGGCGTTCGGCATTGGTTGCTCTTTCCTGCTCAAACACCGGACTCATCTGCTGATAAATCTGCTTCTCCTGCGCTGATTTTCTGCGGTCATATTCTTCAACCACAGATACCGCTGTTTTTGATAACTCAGGAGTTTCTGAGGTGAATTCATTCAGAAACTGGTAGCTGTACCACGAGGTATCATCAGGCTGAAAAACCTTGCCGTCATAAGCAAAACTGGCCGGCGAACTGGTTTGATAGTTATCCATGGCAAAAAAGTAAGCATGGCGGAGCACCAGAAACGCCACCAGCACTAACGTGGCGCAAATCAGAGTAATTTCCAACGAGCGCCAGCCATCAATGGCATGTATCAGATCGTGCTTTCTTCTGCTTAATAACAGATCGGCATTACGCATATTGTTAAAAATAGGTGCATTAGACAGCGGTGTATCTGTGTCAATCTGACCCAGGATCTGCGCAAAATGAATCGGTGAGAAACCATGGCTGCGCGGTTTACCGATCACTGTTTTAATGGCTTTCCAGGCATGTGGCGGAATGACCACAGGCCGCTTCTGGCCGGTTATCACCACCCCAATCTCCGGGCTTGCCGCTACCCCCAGAAACAGGCAATACGCCATAACAGCAAGGGAGTACACATCATCTTCAGGCTGCCCGATTCCGGAGCGGATATAGTCTGGTGACGCGTAATTCAGGCTGGCTTCCGCATAGGTGTTCGTTTCACCGGTATATTGTGCAGCGCCAAAATCCACCAGACGAACGGCATCATCAGCGCCTATCAGCACATTAGAGGGTTTGACATCAAGGTGGCACACACCTTGTGTGTGCGCATAGTCCAGCGCACCGGCCAGTTGGTAAATCAGCCAGGCAATATGGTCGGCACGAAAACCACCGTGATTATGACGACTGACTTTCTGTGCCAGATTCTCCCCGCTCACCCATTCCATGAAGAAGTATGGTGTGGAAAACTCATGCCCGACTTTTATGTACTTCACAACATTGGGGTGCTGACACACTTCGAGTTTGGTTGCCTCGCTCAGTAGTGCATTTTCGGTGGCTTCATTGCCTCGCTCTAATACCGACTTACAGCAAATGATTTTATTGGGTTCATCTTTATCGGCTAATTTATACAGCACAGTGCCACGACCCGGCTTGGTAATCGTGTCGAGAATATCGAACTTCGCCCGCAAGCTTTCTTCAAGAGAAGGTCTGCTCGCAAGATCCAATTCCTTTTGACGTTTCTTTTTCTTTATCAGCGCGCGATTAATAACATCATCAATCGCAGACACCTTTTGATTGCCAGATTCAGACAAAGGGAAAAACCAGCCATAAAACCAATAGATGGCGAGAGTTTAGAGTTGTCTTATTAAGCATTTCAATAGGCGAATAACATTCCGACTTTTTGATAGTCAAGAAAGTCATTTTCACTATAAAAAAGCTCATAATGAAACAGGGCGATGAGTAGCTTTTGCGCAGACAAAAATACCCGCAATAATGGGATGTTGATATTGATCCCAAATAATTTTTCCCGTTGATAAAAGCGTGGGGAGTGAAATAATCAATGAATGTTCATCACCACTTAATTAAAGTGACAATATGGTCGTTTATGTTGGTACCATTTTACTGTTCACAACGCTCTGCTCTTGCTTCTTTAACAGGCCTTTTCACTGAGCATAGTTGTTTTTATTAGTATCTCAGTACAAATCTGATTCAGGTTTGCTGACAGATAGCGCATTAATTGTATCGTGCTATGAAGGCCAACGAAAAAAGGGCTATTTAAGCCCTTTAAAATTCGCATCAATAGGATGAATGTTATTCGACGACCAGCTCGACTCGTACGTTTCCGCGCGTTGCATTCGAATAAGGGCAAACCTGATGTGCTTTCTCAGCCAGTTGAGTGGCAGCCTCGCGATCCAGCCCCGGCAGTGAAATGTGCAGTTCAACATCAATAGCAAAACCAACACCGGCAGGATTTTCACCAATGCCTACTTGCGCTGTCACACTCGGCTCGCCAGGTAGTTTGATACTGTCCTGAGCCGCAACAAATTTCATGGCTCCGATAAAACAGGCGGAATACCCTGCCGCAAATAACTGCTCCGGGTTAGTGCCTTCTCCTCCCTGGCCCCCCAGCTCAGTTGGCGTGCTGAGTTTCACTTTCAGTTTACCGTCCGCTGACTCCGATGCTCCGTCACGGCCGCCAGTAGATGTTGCTTTTGTTGAATACAGAACTTTCATTACTTTTCTCCATTTAGTGAATGCGATAGTTCAATGACGGTAGAACACATCCTTCAGGAAAGATTATTCAGGACTATGCCTGGCCTCTCTCCCATTGCCTGAACCGCCAAATTCTTCTGTAGAAATAACTGTAGCTGAGTCTCTGAGAAATGACGTTTGCTCAGTGCCCCAATTACCGGTTTTGCGCCTGACCCCGGCACTGTGATCATCGGCTACCCGCAGCCACAGGCTGCATCACCTGATCGTAATAACGCGGATTGAATCGCCAGTAGAGACAGGCGGTGATCGCCACCAGACCCAAATGCAGCAGCCAGCCAGACACAAACGAACCCGTAAGATCATTCAGTAAGGCGATCACCCAGGGGGCCAGGCCGGCAATAATAAACCCGCCTCCTTGCATCAGAGCGGCCAGTGTGCCCGCCTCTTCGGGAGCTTTGCTGTGGTCCAATGCAGTAACAATGATTAATGAGAAACTGCCTCCCAGCCCTGCGCCACACATCCCGACCCATAGCATAGCCGTTCCGGCCGGCCAGAGTGCCAGCCCACAAAAGCCGAGCGACTGCATAACAAGCGTCAGCATTAACCACAGCCGCCTGTCCGTTTGTTTTCTTGCCAATACCGGCAATCCCACGGCGCTGATTGCCTGACAGACAGACATCACAACAATCAGCGTTGCGCTGTCAGAGCGCTCCCAGCCCAGTGACTGATAATAAGGTGCAAGCCAGGCGACCAGCGTAGAATAACCGCCATTGACCAAGCCAAATGCAGCCATCAAAGACCAGGTGCGAGGGCGATGCAACAAAGTCTGCACCTGCGACATATTCGGCCGCTTTGCCGGAACTCCTGTTAAATACCGCCAGCCAACCAGCATCGCGATAAAGACAGGTACAGCCAGCAGCCCTAACGATTGACGCCAGCTCAATCCAGCGTCCATGAGATGCGGAATGCTGTAAGCACCCAGCGCACCGCCCACCATCAGACAGGCCGAATACACCCCCGTGATGGGTGCAACCTGCCGGGGAAACGAGGATTTAATCAAGCCGGGCATGGCTGACTGAACAAATGCCACGCCCACCCCGCACAACACAGCCGTAAAGATGAAAGTCACCCCATCCTGCACCCAAAATCGCAATAACGTACCCAGTAACAGGATTGCCAGGGCAATTAACATCCCTTTCCGGGTTCCCCAGGCGGCCTGAAGCCCGGGAGAAACAAACGCACCGACTCCCATCAGCAGCATAGGTAACAGGGTCAGTAAAGATGCCGAATACACCGTCATGCCTAACTCGGGCATGATGGTATTTAAAATGGGTCCGGGAGCAACCAGGAAAGGTCTGAGGTTAAGCCCGATTAATACAATCAGTACGAGTATCATCCAGCCTGAGCGAGGCTGAGCATACTTGGCAGCCGGTATCATGACTGAGTGTCAGAAAGTGCATTTGCCACCTGCCACTTTTCATACAGATGGTGCTCAGCCTCCACCGCTGACGGGTCAGGCTGATGTGTTATCACCGCCCAGCTTTGTTGTTCAACAGGCACAGACAACTCGCGTGCAATCGCGGCGGTAGATAAGCCAAAAGCTTCCGCCTGTTCATTAGAGTAAGCAAACACTATCTCTGTAACGCCGGACATTCGCATCGCGGCCAGGCACATAGGACAGGGCTGACCGCTGGCATACACTTTACAGCCATCCAGCCGGGGGGATTTGAGCGCCTTACCGGCCTCACGTAATGCCAGCAACTCAGCATGAGCCGTAGGATCACACTCGGCCTGCATCCGGTTTACCCCTGTCGCGATCACTTTCTCGTCTTTCACAACCACTGCACCAAACGGGCGTCCGCCTTGTTTGACGTTACTTTCAGCCAATGAGATAGCTTGCGATAAAAATGGATTCATACTGCGCCTTTTACTTACGTGTGACTATTTCGGAATTCATTAATCAGGATAATCCGACACTATACGTTTTGTCCTGAGTACTCTGAAATTAAATGATTCACTGGCAGGTATTTGAAAATCAAATACCGGGCATTGCCTGGCAGGTTCTGGCTCTCGCTACAGAAGACATAACAGCGTTTGGCGGGAGATATTTACAGAAGCTATAGTCAATACAACAAAGTAAGCGATTAACTCAATGTTTGTCACACAGGATTGGCTCATGCAAGAACCCAACACTATCATGAAACAACTCGGGTATTTAGGGCTGGTCCCTTTTGTCATCACCGCCCTGCTTGCTGTTGCTGACATCAGCCTTTTTAACCTGTCCGGGCAACAAATGTTCATCGCTTACAGTGCGGTTATCCTGAGCTTTTTATCCGGGATCCTGTGGGGAAATGCCATTGATCATATTTCCCATAAACTCAGCCGCAATGCCCTTATATTGAGCAATCTGTTTGTGCTGCTTGCCTGGGCAGCCATACTGCAAGGTCATAAACATGACCTTATCGCAACAGGTTTACTGGCACTGGGTTATGCAGCCGTCTGGTTTGCAGAGAAACTCATCCGGCAAACAGAAGGTGAAGTGAACCCCAAAGGGTATCAGACTTTACGTGGCAGACTGACTGCAGGCGTGATTGTCCTGCATGGAGTGGTGATCTTGAGCTGAAAGGCCCCAAAACTGGTAACAGATGAAGGATATTTTTAGTCTCTGGATAACAGCACATAGTCTGTCGGAGAAAGGCCCACGCGGCTTTTAAACATTGTGCTGAACGCACCAGGGCTGTCATAACCTACCGCAAGTGATGTGTCCATGACATTCAAACCGCTGGACAATAACTCCAGGCTACGAGATAACCGCTGTCTGCGAAGCCATTCACCAAAACTCAACCCCAAATGCAGATGGTATTTTCTGGACACACTGCGTTCAGAGATCCCTAACATTTTAGCAGCATCAGTGAGCGACCATGGATGTTCCAACCGGGAGGATATTTTCTCGCAAATCACTTTTAAGCCTGAATCCTCGTGGGGTACAGGTACGTAAAAATCCAATGCGGAAATTTCTCTGAGCTCATCTAGTATAAGCTCAACAATCCGCTCTTCTTTTCCACCTTTTGGGTACTGTTGAGGGATATTGATAGCTGCAAGAATTAACTCTCGTAGTAAGGGAGTCACCTCCAGCACCTGACACTCATTCGGTAAATCCGCACGAGCTAAGGGATCAATAAATAGCGTTTTCACCTGCACCGTACCATTAGCCCTTAAACTGTGCGTCATTCCGGCTGGAATCCACAATCCCCGCCCAGGTGGTACTATCCAGCTCCCTTTTTCCGTTTCTATTCGTAGTAAACCATGCAGTGTATGAAGCAGTTGGGCCGTTGTATGAGAATGAGGTGGTTCGGTATCACCATGAAAGTAACAATGCGCCAGCGCTTTCAATCCACCAGGCATTGACTCAAACTGGAAATACATAATGACCACCTCTATTTACTCTCAAACCCTGACTGCCTGACAGACGACATCACAAGATTACTTATCGCCTTCAGTAACATTTAAATGCTCTGTTTCCCCGGTCGGAAAAACCTGAATCTCCTCTTCAACCAGAAGATTGGATACCGCATTCAATGTCGCTTGTAATGATGCTCGACTGGTATCACTTTCAATTGCAACACCAAAATAACGCCCACTTTGGAATGAATGACATTCAATATATGAAACCGCACGGCTGCGGGTTGTTTTACCCAGCGTATGTTCGGAGTAATGCCTTATCGCTATCGGAATGTCCAGTATTCTTTCAAGGCCACAAATAAGAGCACTTAACAAGCCATTACTTCTTCCCTGAACTTTTATCACCTGGTTGTGATATCGAACTCTGGCGGTGATGCTTTGCTCTGCCCCCTCAGGCTTACTCTCATAGTCCAGCAAAAGCATTGATGTATAGGGTGTCATACCATAATGACGGCGAAACAAGGTCCATATCTCCGCCAGACTTAATTCGAGTCCGTGTTGCTCACTGCAACGCTGTACCTGTTGGCTAAAATCTATCTGCAGATTCCGTGGTAATTTCAAACCATGATTTTGCTCAATAAGCCAGGCAGCGCCACTTTTTCCTGACTGGCTGTTTACCCGGATGACCGCTTCGTAATCACAACCCACATCTTTCGGATCAATCGGCAAGTAAGGCACTTGCCATCGCTCAGATGGCTCATTTGCTCTGGCATCAAAGCCTTTTTTGATTGCATCTTGATGGGAGCCTGAAAAAGCGGTAAACACCATTTCTCCCGCATAAGGATGCCTGGGGTGAACGGGTAGATCGTTACACTCTTCAACAATATCTACCGATGCTCTGATATCTGAAAAATCCAGATGAGGTGTAATTCCCTGTGTATACAAGTTCAGCGCCAGGGTGACAATATCAACATTTCCTGTTCGTTCACCATTACCGAATAAACACCCCTCGACTCGCTGAGCACCAGCAAGCATAGCCAATTCAGCAGCGGCAACACCAGTGCCTCTGTCATTATGAGGATGGATGCTGATTGTAACGTGCCGTAAATCAGAAAAAGAATGGATGAATTTTTCGATTTGATCGGCATACACGTTTGGCGTATTCACTTCCACAGTGGTGGGTAAGTTTAAGATTAAAGGCCGCTTTTCATCCGGTTGCCACGCATCCCTGACAGCTTCACAGATAGCCAGAGCAAACTCGAACTCAGTAAAACAGAAGGTCTCCGGAGAGTATTCAAGAACCCAGTCTGTCTCGGTATTCTCTTCGCATAACTGACGAATATGCTTCACGCCGTTTACTGCCAAATTGAGTGTTTCTTCTTTGCTCTTTTTAAACACAATATCCCGGAACACAGGCGCTGTTGCATTATACAGATGCACAATGGCTCGGGGAGCTCCCCTCAGAGAACTCATCGTTTTTTCAATCAGCTCGGGGCGGGACTGAGTGATCACCTGAATCCACACATCTTTGGGTATCATGCTTTGCTCTATCAGATACCTCACAAAGTCATAATCGATTGCTGATGCAGACGGAAAAGCAACTTCAATTTCTTTAAAACCGCATTTAATCAAATGTTCAAACAAGCGTGTTTTTTTAGCAAAGTCCATCGGATTGACCAAAGCCTGATTCCCATCACGAAGATCTGTAGAGCACCAACGAGGTGCCTGAACTAGCTTGTGTGACGGCCAACTACGTTGAGGAAAATCTATTACTGATGAGGGAATATATTTTTTCGCGGGATTTAGCATGACATGTCTCCTTATAAGTATGTTTAATACCCTAAAGGTGCATGCCATGACTGTCTTACTCGTTCAGGACAAAAACCATTGTGATTGGGACAAGTAAACGCCAATGACAGCAAACCGAGACCGCTCCGCTGCGGACGGTCTCATTGAGATGCACGATTTCTACTCTGGCTTGATATTCTGATTCATCCTGAACAGGTTGTGGGGATCGTATTTTTTCTTCAGTGCGACCAAGCGCGTGTAGGCCTCCCCGTACGCGAAGGCCACACGATCACCTTCGTCCTGAGTCAGAAAATTAATGTATGCCCCGGCACTGGCAAATGGTTGGGATTTAGCGAAGAATTCCCGTGCCCAGGCGATGCAGGCTTCATCTTCCTCTGCAGTGTCCCAGCGGCCGTGTACATTCATGACATAGCGTGCATCACGGCTGGCGTATGCCATGGCATCCGGTGATACGTTTTCTGTCTGACCGCCAATGGTGCCGATAAATATCTCGCACTGGGGTGACGGCAATTTTCCGGCAAATGCGATCAGGATATCCAATACCTCATCCGATAAATGGGTAAAGTTGTGCGACTTCCAGTAATTCCGGGCGCCTTGGGCCAATAAAGGATCAAATGCCTGCTGCCAGGCGACATAAGGTTGTACGCCGACATGCTCACCGTACGGTGTACCGAAACTGCGCAGTGGCGCAATCAGTTTTTCACCTTCTTCGGGATCGCCAAAATAACACAAGGCCAGCGCGATCATTTCTTTGCCATGAACCGTTTCCGGTAAAAATGGTAAGGGCGGTGCTTTGCGTGTCACCATCCAGACATTCAGCGCGTCTGGCATGGATTCGGTAAAGCGGGCAAATTGCGTCAAAATGGATTTTGCCTGCTCAAACGGAAAAACGATCAGCCCGCTAAGCACATCCGGGCCCACAGGGTGCAACTGAAATTCAAAGCTGGTGACAATACCGAAATTACCGCCGCCGCCCCGTAGTCCCCAGAATAAATCGGCGTTTTCAGTGTCGCTGGCTTTTACCTGTGTGCCTTTGGCAGTGACTACATGCGCTGAAAGTAAGTTATCGACCGTCATGCCATACAGACGGCTCAACCAGCCGAAGCCGCCTCCCAGAGTCAAACCTGCCACACCTGTGGTTGAGTTAATGCCGAAAGGAGTAGCAAGGCCGTATTTTTGTACCGCGGCATCCACATCGCCCAGCGTACAGCCAGGTTCCACCATCACCTTGCGGGTATTCGGGTTCACATGCACCGCCTTCATCAATGACAGGTCGATCATGATCCCGTCATCGCAAACCGCGTTACCGGCAATATTGTGTCCACCGCCGCGCACAGACAACAGAAGGTCATGTTCACGGGCAAAATTCACCGCCTGGAGAACACATTCCGCCGAAGTACAACGAGCAATGAGAGCCGGTTTACGGTCAATCATCGCGTTCCAGATCTGCCGGACCTCATCATATTCATCATCTTTGGGGACTATCACCTTCCCCTGAAAATGCACCCTGAATCTATCAATAGATGCAGCCTCTAGCTGGCTCATACCCGCCTCCGCGTCATTCATTACCTGGACCACACGCACAGAGTGCTCGCTCAGCCAACTATGGTTTATGGCGCAGGCGCACCACGGCGACCCGGAACAGGTCCCGTGTAATCAAATCAACCTATCTATAGAGTAAAACCCATTCACGGGTGGCGGTGTTGTCCCTTACTTGAGACGAAGTACAGGATTGCGACCTCGGGGCTAGCCTGTGCCTGAATAGGCTCGGCTGAAGACTGGCCGTCCGCCCCGTCCAGGCTTCTTCACCCTGTCTCATCTTGCTCTCTCATTTTGCAAAGGTTCAGGCGAAAAAAAACCGCTGACAGTTCAGCGGTTTCTTCGAATGTGGCGGAACCAGAACAAGGTATAGAGGGATTTTCAAATCCCGGAAAACATCATCTGCAGTCCAATAAAAAAAGCCCCGACTAAATAACTGTTCCTAAATGTAGATCACTGATAAGTAGAAATTGAAGGGAACTCGGTAGCGTTTGTGCGATCTGATCAGTCGCCAAACATCCAAAACTCACAAAACAGTACCGAGTGCCATGATTCTAACATTACCCGACCGGGCAGAGCGACGTCGCCTCATTAAAAATATACATAAAACCAAAGATAAGGATCACTGCCGACGTTTGACTGCCATTTTGCTTCTCGCTGAAGGCCAGACTGTTGCTGCTGTATCCAATACACTTGCTGCAGCTCGGTCTTCTGTAAACAGGTGGGTTCGATGGTACACAGAGTGCGGTATCGAAGGTCTGGAAAGTTCAACGAGAGGCCG
>NZ_AULG01000027.1 GCF_000425165.1 Photobacterium halotolerans DSM 18316 | reverse complement strand
TAGCGGGCTTTATAACCAGCGGGATATTTTCAACCAGAATTTGCTTGGCGACCATAGCGTTGCGGACCCACCTGATCCCATGCCGAACTCAGACGTGAAACGCAGCAGCGCCGATGGTAGTGTGGGGTCTCCCCATGTGAGAGTAGGACATCGCCAGGCTTTCATTGCCCATCTTGGGTGATAGCTCGCATATTTTGATACTTGCGATGCTCATGTGCTAATGCACACTGCGCTTCTCAGTTCAAAATCTGCATCGCATCACGCAAGATGACCGAAACAAAGCAGTAAGCGTAAGATTTTGTTGGGCAGAAAAATTGAGTGGAGCGGTAGTTCAGTTGGTTAGAATACCGGCCTGTCACGCCGGGGGTCGCGGGTTCGAGTCCCGTCCGCTCCGCCACTTCTTAGAGAAACCCAGTCAGTAATGGCTGGGTTTTTTGCTATCTGGCGTTTGCAATATCTCCGACTGCTCGCCATATAAACCAACCGTCTTAAAGATCTGCTCTAATACCATTCTGGAAAATTAACTGGTCAGGTCAATCCATTGCCGCGAGCACATTTTTTTGACTCGCTGAGTGCATTGCAGAAATTGGTTCCATGCCGCGCAAACCTTATCAACAATATCGTCATAATCTCTGAAACTTTGATTGGCTAAACAGCGTTGTCTTAACCAACTCCATACCTGCTCTATCGGGTTAAGCTCAGGAGAATAGGGAGGCAGTTTGATGATGCTGATATTCTCAAATGGATTCGCGATGTCATCAGTATGCCATCCCGCACCATCCATGATCACGACGGCATGTCGGTCTTTTTCTGTCACGCTTGAGATTTGCCTGAGGTGTTCGATCATGATTTCTTTATTGACCTAAGGAACAACAATCGCTTCACCGATTCCTCGGCTTGGGCAAACGGAGCCAAACAAGTAGGCGTAATCGAACTGTTGTTGCCGAACCGCTCTGGGCCGTGTTCCACGCGGTGCCCAAAGCCGTGTCGTCGTGTTCTGCTGGCCAAATCTGGCTTCATCCTGGAACCAGACATCCACCTGTTCAAGGCTGATATGGCCCGGGATGTTACGGATCGTTTCCAGTAGGACGTTTTTTAAAAGCTTCTTGCGTTGCTTGGCATTGTTTAGGGTGTTTTGAGCGGGATGTTATCCATGAAAATCCCATATGATCGAGCAAATAGTAAATGGAATCAGGGTGATAGTGTTTATCAAACTGCTGGACAATATATGCATGGATATCGGCACCCGTGAGTCTGCCGCCTTGCGGGTTATGAGCTTTATCTTCGAGATATTGGCGGAGCTGTTCTTGTTGCTCTGGGGTTAAGAATGCAGGACGACCTGTTCTTGGTTTTTCCTGAAGTCCTTCGAGGCCTTCTTCGAGAAAGGTATGAACCCATTTGTTGACACTGGTTCTGCTGACTTTGAGAAACTTGGCAATTTGAGTGCGGGACTGGCCCTCTTTAAAATGGACAAGCGCGAGTAATCTCATTTTCATTTGAATGGATTTTTGCTGGCTTGCCAGCTTTTTGAAGTCAATGTTATTGAGGCTATCCATAGCGATTTGACCACCTGAAAGAGAAGCCTCAATTAGATCATATTCTTACTTAGAATGGTATTAATCCACTGCTCGTAGAAGAAGCCGTCTACTTAACTACGAGGGGGCTGGGCCAGTACCATCAGAAAGATACTCAGATTACAGTATGGTGCATCGACGCATCACTTGTAACGATGAAGTGTTTATTGAGGAGCTCAGTCAGATGAATTTTATATTCTTCATTGCGATGATTTCCAAGTAGCTGAGCAATCTCCTGGCCGACAGGAGAAAAGCGATAATATAGCAAGCTTAAGCCATTTTTTGCGGGCTGGATTTGATAATCATGCCCCTGATAATGAAAAGGCAGCGGTGTGCCATTCTGGAGTTTGCCTGACTCCAATTCAGTGTTTAATATCAGCCCCAGGCCCATCAGTTCCAGCAAATGTGAATACGGTAATTGGTAGTGTCCCAGATTGAGCCTGTCGATGGATGGTTGCTTTAGAAGGAAACCGGAACGATATTTGAGTCCGGTTAGCAGCTTTTTGCTGCTATCTTGGCCGAAATGGCAGGCTAACAAGCAAGCTCGCCGAAATAATTGAGCATCACGTTGCGTCATCTGCTGGAAGGTTATCATCGCTTTTAGTGAAATAGATCCTGGGGTAATAATCTCTTGACGAAGGATACGGCTCCATAGCTTTTGCATTGAGGGGCTGTAAATATCCTGGGCTATGGTAATGAAATGATGGATCCAGTCAGGATCAGGTTCTCCTGCAGTTTCATCTGAGCAACTGTCATAACAAAGTTTGAAGATACGCTCTAAATTCTGCTGTTGGCGTTGTCGTATATTTTGTTGGCGATTTTCACTGCGTTCCTGCAGGGTTTTATCGTGATCTTCGTCGATTTGAGCATTTACGTCGTTATGACGGGCAATGGATTGAACCCGAAAGCGGCTACTTTTTATTGCATTCTTTGAATGATTTTTCTTATCCGTTACCGGCACTACATGACTTGGCTCATTACTGGCCTGACTTTCGGTTTGCATACAAGTTTCACTCTCAACAGTTATACCTATAGTTTTTACATTTGATCGTTATCTTTGGCAAGAGGCGTGACTTTTGTGTTAATAGATGGTTAAATTTATGGGTCGCCCGGTGTGATGAAGCTGTGCTATCAAGGAGGGGCTGATGACGAAAAAATTCAGTAAGCGATTAACAGAGGTGTTATTACTGCTTGGGTATGTCGTGATTTTGGCTTACCTTGCTGCGCATGTGTAAGATAAGCCAAAAGGCAGTAAGACTATTTATCCGGCATCATCGTATTCTTCAATCAGTGAGCCGTGGAGCAGGTAACCGGCATCAGCAAGCTCGTGCTCTATGGCTTGTACATTTAACTTTCCTACAACATATACAACATCCCAGAGTTGCTGAACGGGAGCGCCTTTAGGAAACTTCACATAGATGATTTGGTTCGGCGGTGGAGGCGGTACGTGGATGCAGGCACCAAAATAAGGTACGAGTAAAAATTCGGTAATGGTGTTTTCATCACCTTCCAGGGGGATGACAAAACCAGGAATTTTTACCAGGCTTCCGTCCAGTTCAGTTCGAACTGTTCCTATATGTTGCTGAATAGCCGTTTGATCACCTTCATGATTAGCAACAGGCATGCCTTGCTGATTAAACAGGTTCCTTTCTTTCTCGGGAATTAAATCTAACCAATCCAGCGTGAGTGGTTCCTGGGCTGCCACTGTCAGAGGGAACCAGCAGCATAAAGCAAGCAACCAGTATTTCATGTGATCTCCTTAAATACGAATGGTCATGCCATCGGCTAATGAAAAATGATATGCGCGAAGGGCCGGAATCAGACTGGTGAACATGCCTGCCGATAAAATAAAGCCCATCAGAATCCACTCGTAAATACTCGGTGGGCTGAAAGGTAAAAAGAGGCCAAAGGTTTCAAGCAACCAGCCATGGCAGAGCCACAGGCCGCTATACAGTAACCCCATTCCGGCAGTGATCCCTGTTAATGTCAGTACCGTTGCTTCCAGAAAGAGTAGTCCTGCGATCCAGCCCGGTCTTGCTCCTGTCGCACGTAAAATAGCCATTTCGCGTCGTCTTTCATTCAGGCTGGTCAGCAGGCTGGATAACATGCCGAGTAACCCGGCTATGACGACGAACACAGAAACAACCATCAGTGCCTGTTCGGCAATAGCCATCATTCCCCACAGTTCGTGAAGGGCGACTCCTGGCATAATGGCGCTTAAGGGCTCATCTGGGAAATTATTGATGAAACGCTGCAGTGCGAAAGTATGAATTTTCGAGTTGAGTCCCACCAGAACGGCAGTGATTTGTTTCGGTTCGAAATGTTGTTGATCCAGCACTTCGACTTGGGAGGCATTCGTCAGGCGGGTCCCGGACTCCCATCCCACATGAATGGCTTCTATGGCACCTAGCGACACATGCACACTGCGATCGACCGGGGTGCCGGTTGGCGCCAGTATACCGCTCACCACGAACGGCAGGTTATCGTGTCGAGTAAAGGCTTTATCACTGATCCCATGTGCAATGATTATCTTGTCACCGAGTTGGTAACCCAGTTTTCGCGCAACCTCAGCCCCGATCACTGTCTCAAACAGGCCGTGGAACATTTCACCTTGACTAAAAGACAGTGGCTGCTTGCTGCCATACCGATAATGGCGGAAATAGTCTTGATTGGTGCCGATAACACGAAAGCCTTGATGGGAGTCACCCAGTGAAATGGGGATTGTCCATTTCACATTTTTCTGTTCGCTTAGCGTCTGGTAGGTTTTCCAGTCAATATTGTTGGTGGCATTACCAATTCGAAAAATGGAATAGAGCAGCAGATTGACCTGCCCTGAGCGTGCACCAACAATCAGGTCTGTGTCTGAAATGGTTTGTGCAAAACTGGCTTTGGTCTGAGTGCGGACTTTCTCTACACCGAGCAGCAAGGTGGTGGAAATGGCGACGGTGAGAACAGTCAGTAATGCTGTGGCTCTGCGATTAAGCAGGCTTTGCCATGCAAGGAGTACCATGGTTTTCAAGATCTGTCCTCCGGCTTGTGCCTATTCATATCGGTGAGATCCAGCACGCGGTCAAAACCTGTCGTCAGTGTCGGATCGTGACTGACAAACAGCAGACTGGTATTGGCTTGTCGGCACTCTTCCATGAGTAGGCGGATAAAGTGGTTACGGTTCTCATGATCCAGGGCCGATGTCGGTTCATCCGCAATAAGCAGGGCCGGCCTGCCAATCAAAGCACGGGCGGCGGCAACACGTTGTTGCTGCCCGATACTGAGCTGTGTGACAGGACGGGCCAGACACTCGGCGGGTAATTGCAGTGCTTGCAGCAAACGGCGTGCTTCCTGCGCCGGGTGCTTAGTCGCCTGCCTGCGTCGTGCTGAAAAATGACAGGGCAGCAATACATTGTCCAGGACGGATAAATAGGGAAGCAGATTAAACTGCTGGAATATATAGCCAATATGATCAGCGCGTTGACGATCCCTTTTTGAAGAAGACAGCTCGCTGAAAGGCTGATCCAGCAAGTGAATGGTACCTTGCTGTGGCTTGTGTATCCCCGCCATGACACTGAGCAGCGTGGACTTCCCGCTGCCACTGGGTCCTTTCAGAAAGACTTTCTCCCCTTTAGCCAGAGAAAAAGCGGGAATGTTAAGGATATCGGTGTCCTGCTCTGGCCAGCGAAAACGTATTTTTTCCAAAGACATGACAGTCATGATTGTCTCCGATGCAAGGGAGCCAGCTGACCCCCTTGCGGTAAACTGACTTAAAAACGAAATAGAGGTTGAGCAGCCTTCAGGGTTGCGGCTGTTTGCCCCTTATCGCTGATTGCCTGAACCTGAATATTTTCAGTGGCGGGAAAATATGAGAACCAGTTCAGTGTCAGCTGTCCTAGTTGTTGTATCTGCTCGCAGCGATAAACAGACTGGACACTGAATTCGGCGTGGCCATGATGGTCCTCATGCTCATGCTCATGCTCATGCTCATGCTCATGCTCGTCATGATCTTCATGTTCATCATCAGAATGTGACGGCAATGTGTGTGTGACATGATTGTCTTGCAGTGAACATCTGGCCTCCGCCGGCAGAGAAAACAGTGAGGCGGCTTGGTTGAGTTGCTGCAACGCGGTGTTCAGGGCTTGTTGTTCAGCTTCTGTCTTGGGCGCATGTTCAAAACCAAGAACATCAGATGCCGGTGCCGTGATTTCCAGCAAGAGATCATTCCCATCCTGAGCAATGTTCAGTTCAACCTGGCCGTGCACATGTGCTTCATGCTGAGTGTTGGCCCAGGAAGGCGAAGAGCAGATAGCCGTGGACGCCAGCAGCCAGGAAGCGGCACGTAATTTATGAGTATGCATGTAAAACTCCAATCAATAATAAGAAGAAATGTTGAGGGCTAAATGGCCGGATTATTGGAGGTTGACGGGGGATCTCTGGCTGTCGGAGACAGGTTCAGCCAGTCGGCATACCCGAGGTTAATCATGCTGTACTGTATGTGGTTCGCGGAATCGGGCAGTAAGGTATGAGTGGCTGTCGGTAGTCCTGCGGGCAATGCATGACAGTATGGGCATGAATGTTCTGAGTGGGCAGCAGGATTCAGTGCGCTGAGATCGTGCAGGATCTGGATGGGGCTGGCCAGAATGAACAAGCCGAAGACCAATGCCAACATGCCGTTATGCCATGACTTATCGACCCGGATATGCACTTCCCTGCTCCTGCCATACGTAAAAGAGGGTGTAATGATATATTATTACACCCTCGCTCGGAAGGCAGATTACAGCAAAGACTGAATTTTTGACATTGCCTGATCAATGTCACTGCGGCTTAACTCGCCTTCTTTCACAAACACCACTTTACCTGTCGGATCCAGCACGATAATGGCAGAGCTTTCCTCTTTCAGCTCCCAGCGTGAACGAACCTGACCTTTGGCATCAAGGACAATAGATGACCAGGCAAATTCTTTTTTGCTGTCTTCTGCTGAGGATTTAACAAAGCCGCCGGTACCCCAAATCGCATCATCCTGATTGATGATGGTGGTGGTCTGGTACTTATCATGCGGCAGATTGGCGGACTTGATGGTTTCAATAAAAGGGGCATTGAGCTCTTTGGCTGAGCTTCGTCCGGCAATGGCTTGAATCACCCTGACTTTACCGCTCAGCTGGCTGGTTTGCCAAGGCTGATAGACAACATCGTCGCCTTGCAGGATCAGCTCTCCTTCATCAGCAACGCTGGTGCTGGGTAAAGGCTGACCGACTGTCAGATTATGGGCATGAGCCGGTAAAGTGAGTGCGGGTAACAATGCGCAAAGTGATAGCAGTGACTTCATGTTCATGAATGTTATTCCTTGTTTATGGTTGTGCTGCCTTATAGTAGTTGAGTTTTTAATAACTGGTAGAACCAGTTTGTTATCCTTGAAGCGTATCACTGTTTTCGCCTTTCTGTTGCCAGAAATGTGAGGAGTGAAATGCCTCTCTGGCAAAGAAACTGGGCAAGTTGAAGCGTCGTGTCCTAAAGTTGGGCGTGGCTGTTGTGCAGTATTAAGAATAAAAAATACAACTGGCAGGCGTTTTGCATATTTTTGACACAAACGAGGCAACTTTTTTGTCTATTAAGGGTCACAGGTTCTGTGTGTTGAGGGATATTATGCTGAAAATATTTAAACAATATCGTCCAAACCAGATTGCACGTTATGTGAAAAGTTACTTTCGGGGCCGGTTGTTCATCGTGGGTATCGGGGCTTTCGAGTTTGACTGCGGACGGTTACTCCCTCCTGCCAGTCGTAATAAAAAAGCATTGAGCGTGTTGTCGGAAGTGAACAAAGAAATTCAGGTGCTGGCTGCCGCCAGTTATAGCAGCTAGCGCCAGGACAGGCCTGACGCTGGCTGAGAGATTTACTGGGGAGGCATGCAAACGCCGGTTCCGCCCAGGCCACAGTAGCCCTGCGGATTTTTCTCCAGATACTGCTGGTGGTAATCTTCCGCATAGTAAAAAGCCGGTGCTGGTAAGATTTCAGTGGTGATAGCGGCAACGCGCTGCTCTGCCTGCAGTGCCGACTGGTATCTTTCCTTGCTGCTTGCTGCCTGAGCCTGTTGCTTCTGGCTGGTGGTGTAGATGACAGAGCGATACTGGGTACCAATGTCATTACCCTGACGCATGCCCTGTGTTGGGTCATGACTTTCCCAAAACTGAGCAAGCAGTTTGTCCAGCGTGGTTTGTGCCGGATCGAAAATCACGCGAACCACTTCCGTATGACCCGTCTGTCCGGTACAGACTTCCTGGTAGGTCGGATTAGGGGTGAAGCCGCCACTGTAGCCAACCGCCGTGTTGATGACGCCTGGCTGTTTCCAGAACAGGCGCTCCGCCCCCCAGAAACATCCCATACCCAGCACGATTTCTTCCATACCTTCAGGTACAGCAGCATCTATACGGGTGCCAAAAATGGCGTGAGTTTCAGAGGGGATCACTGGCGTTGAACGGCCTGGCAGGGCTGCTTCCGGAGAGATTATCTGCTGTTTATCCATCACACTGTTTTCCTAATTGCACTGTTAATAAGCCAGAAAGTAGAGGATTCACGGCTGACAATCAATAGGTGTGTAATCCTGCTTATACGCAGACCGGCTTTAACGCGATGATTTTCTTTAGTGCGTTAAAGGTTGGCACTTCGCTCAGGTCTTGTCACAATAAAGTATGCGCGTAATCTAATAACATTCTAATAAGTGAAGACAAATAAGAATGATAACCTTGTTTCGGCGCTGTTTGTTAGCAGCCGTCGCTTTAGTGGTAACCATGCCAGCTTTGGCAGAGACAGAACTTAACATTGTCGGGCTGAAAGGCAGCCTGAAGAAAAATGTGGATATTTATATTGCTGCCATCCCGAAGGAAGATTACAGCACGTCTTTGCGGTTCAAAGGCCAGGTTGAAAAAGAAATCCGTACCGCGCTCAAAGCCCTGGGGCGCTACCAGCCTGATATCGTTTTTAATGTTGAAGAAGACGGCGAAGACAGCACCCTGACGATTACGGTTGATGCCGGCCCGAGTACCAAGATTGCCAGAAGTGATATTCAGATCAAGGGCGAAGCCGCTGATGATCTGGACTTCTTTGTTCTTAAACGCGACAGCGATTTAGAACTGGGCAGAACCCTTAATCACGGCAAGTACGATGCATTCAAATCCAGCCTGGAAAGTCTGGCGCTGCGCAAAGGCTATTTCGACGCCGAGCTGAAAACCAGCCGGCTGGAAGTGGCGCCAGGCCGTAATCAGGCTTTTATTCATATCGAATTCGATTCCGGCAAACGCTACAAGTACGGTGATATTCTCATCACCGGCAGCCAGATCAATGAAGCAAAAGTCCGTTCGCTAGCCCCGTTTGATGAAGGTGATTATTATCTGGTCTCGCAAGTGGGGGAGTTTAATCAGCGTCTGTCGAGCGTGGGCTGGTTCTCTTCCATTTTCGTTGGCGGGGATGTGAGCGATCTGGAGGGAGATGTGGTGCCTATTCAGGTCAACCTCAGGCCGGAAGTGAGAAATAAAATCGAGACTGGTATCGGCTATTCGACCGATGTCGGTACGCGATTGAAATTCAACTGGCGTAAACCCTGGATAAACAGTGAAGGCCACAGCCTGGATGTCCGCACCGAGATCTCTAAGGTGCAGCCGAAAGTTGAAGCGACGTATAAAATTCCGCTCGAGAATGTGCTGGATGATTACTACCAGCTAATCGGGGCGATTCGCTACGTGGACAACCACGACACTATCAGTACCGAGTACCATCTTGGCGTTGAACGTCACTGGAACTTTGATCAGGTCTGGGACGGGGTGGCTTCTGTGCGCCTGCTGTATGAGGACTACAATCAGGGTGCCTTTGAAACAGGCTCCGCCTTTATGGTGATTCCCGGGGTCAGTATTGACCGCACACGGCTTCGCGGTGGCAGCTGGCCAACCTGGGGAGACAAGCAACTGCTGAAACTGGAATATTCCGATCCCGCTCTGGGTTCTGATACCCGTCTGGCAAAACTGCGCGGACGCAGTGCCTGGATTCGCACCTTTGCTGACGATCACCGGGGGCTGGCTCGCCTGGACGCCGGAGCTATCTGGGCGGAAAAGATAGAAGACATCCCGCCCTCCATGCGTTTTTTCATTGGCGGGGACAGCAGCTTGCGTGGTTACAGCTACGAGTCCATTTCCCCTCGTG
The DNA here is from genome assembly GCF_000425165.1 of Photobacterium halotolerans DSM 18316. Classification (GTDB taxonomy): domain Bacteria; phylum Pseudomonadota; class Gammaproteobacteria; order Enterobacterales; family Vibrionaceae; genus Photobacterium; species Photobacterium halotolerans. Next base: position 65,603 of record NZ_AULG01000027.1, on the reverse strand, counting down.
ACAGCGAAGGCCAGCAGGTTGGTGGTGAGTTTATGCTGGCGTCCACGCTGGAATACCAGTACCGGCTGACAGGCAACTGGTGGGGAGCCCTGTTCTACGATTACGGCTCGTCCTGGACAGACACCCCGGACTGGCAGGCAGGGGCGGGTGTGGGCATACGCTGGGCGTCGCCGGTTGGCCCGATACGGCTCGACTTCGCCTGGGGGCTGGATAAGCCTGATGATCGTTTCCAAATACACTTCGTGCTGGGGCCTGAATTATGATCTGGTTGAAGAGATTGACTATTGGCCTGCTGACGTTCGTATTGCTGTTAACCCTGGCACTTTGGGCCTTGTTATATACCCATGCCGGCGTCAGTATCGCCTTATGGGGGGCTCAGAAAGCCGTACCCGCATTATCAGTGCAAAGTAGCACCGGTGCCCTGCTGAAAGGATTCACACTCAGTGGCGTCCGTTACAAAGACGATTTGCTGGAACTTAACAGTGACAGCCTCACCCTGGCTATCAATGATGATTGTCTGCCGATCCCGGCGCTTTGCGTGCGAGAGCTGAGCCTGAGTGGTTTGACGTTCTCCATGCCCGATTTACCGCCGGGCGCACCGGAGGAAGAAGAGCCGGGTGAGCCACTGACAGAAATCGTGCTGCCTGTCCCGGTCCGGCTGGATCGTTTGACGCTGAATGACATCGACCTGAATATTCTGGGTAATAAAGTTCGCTGGCAGCGTTTCAGTTCAGCCGCCCAGATGCAGGGCAGCCACTTGACCCTGAAACCTACCGACTGGGAAGGCATAGTGCTGAACCTGGCGCCGCCGGCTGAGAAAGAGATTCAGAAACAGACTGAAGAGCAGGCAGAAGACGTTGCTGAGGCTTATAGCCAGGAAAAGCGTGAGCGCATAGTGCTGCCTGAGGTGGTGCTGCCGCTGAAAGTCACTGTGGAGCGCTTTACCGTGCAAGACTTTTTGCTGGAAAGTGCCACGCCGCAGAAAGTGAATCAACTGGAGTTGATCGCAGAAGCCGAAAAAAGCACGGTGACACTGACCCGCCTGTTCGTTGATGTGCCGCAAGCCACACTGGATGCCGAAGGGAAAGTCGAGTTAAGTGGTGAGTACCCACTTACATTGAGAGCCAAATCTGATATTGCGATGGAACCGGTGCAGGGGCACCATATCAATCTGTCGGCGTCAGGGTCATTACAGCAATTGGTGCTGGATGTGGCACTCAGTGGAAAGCTGGATGCCAAGGTGACGGGGAAACTGTCTCCGCTGGATGCCGATCTGCCTTTTGACCTCAAGGTGGTGAGCAGCCACTTACAGTGGCCGCTTGATGACAAGCCTGATTTTGTTGCCAAAGAGACGGCCATCAATGCCAAAGGGAACTTAGACCGTTTTACCTTTGACGCCGCCACCAAGGCGGACGGCGAGCCGATGCCGGCCGTCGATGTCAGCCTGAAGGGAACAGGCTCTCTGGCTGATGTGGTACTGGAAAGTCTGACCGTCAATAGCCTGGGTGGTCAGGTCACGGGCAACGCTCAGGCGAGCTGGGCTAAAACCGTGAGCTGGCAGGGCAACCTTGCCTTTAGCGATATTCAGCCTGGCCTGGAATGGCCCGAAGCGGAAGGTAAGCTGAGCGGCAAGCTCAGTACCTCAGGCGGATTAACCGCGACAGGTGGCTGGTTTGTTAAATTGCCCGAACTGAATGTGGATGGGGAAGTGATCGGCCAGCCTTTCACTCTGGCAGGTCAGCTTGATGCCCAGGATGTGAGCGGCAAAGGGGATCTGGAGCTGGTGACGCAAGGTCTGGTGCTGAAGCACGGACCGAACGGGCTGAATGCAAAAGGGAGCCTGAAGCAAACTTGGGATCTGTCTGCATTGGTCAATGCGCCCGATCTTGCGCAGTCAGTGCCCGGTTTACGCGGCAGGGTAAACGGCGATTTGCGATTAAGCGGCACGCTGGCCGAGCCAACAATCGATATGAACTTAGCAGGACAGGCACTGGGCTGGCAGGATCTGGCACAGCTCAAGAGTGTGAATCTGACCGGCCGGGTGACGCCACTTCCTGCGCTGACGGCAGATATTACGCTGAGTGCCAGAGAAGGCAGCTACCAGGATGCGGCCAAACTGGAAGCCTTGGATATCACTTTCCAGGGAACCGAAGCCCGGCACACGCTGCAGGTGGATCTGAGTGGTGAGCCCGTCAGTACCGCCCTGGCGCTGCAAGGCAGCCTGGACAGACAGCTGGGGTGGCAGGGGATGCTGCAACGCGGCAACCTCGAAACCCCGGTTGGCCCGTGGCGGCTGAATCAGCCCACGGCGCTGGCATACAGTTTGAGTAAGCAGAGTGTCTCCGTCGCACCGCATTGCTGGCAGCAACAAGACGCCTCTGTGTGTCTGACTCAGCCGTTGGATGCCGGGGCGAGTGGTCAGGCGAGCCTGGCGATTAATAAACTGGGTTTTTCCATTCTGCAGCCGTTCCTGCCACCAGAGATAAAACTGGATGGTGAAGCCAATGCCACAGTCAACGCCGGCTGGTCGCCGCAACAAGCGCCTGTGTTGCAGGCTCAGGTGACCCTGCCTGCTGGCGGATTCAGACAACAGGCGGCGGCGGATCAGCCACCGCTGGCGCTTGGCTGGGATAAAATTACCCTCAACGCTGACATGCGCAATGACGTGCTTACGGCAGACTGGCTGGTGGCCGTGAAAGATAACGGGGATTTGTCAGGCAACGCCCGAATTACCCAGTTATCAGGGGAACAGCAGATAGATGCCAAAGTGAAACTGGATACGTTCCGGCTGGATTTTCTGCAACCTCTGGTCGCTGATTACGATATTTTTAAAGGCCGGGTGGACACGGAGCTGCATTTAACCGGGCCGATCATGCAGCCCCAGGTGAACGGTGTATTCAAAGTTACCGAGCTGAAAGCGATCGGCAGAAAAGTCCCGCTGGATCTTGAGCGGGGCGAGATCGTCGCCACTTTCAGTGGCTACAGCGCCATACTGCGCGGCAAGCTGGATACCCCGGATGGGCGTCTGGTGCTGCAAGGTGATGCGAACTGGGCCGATATGGCTAGCTGGAGTACCAATCTGAAGGTGAACGGGCGTGAGCTTGAAGTGAACGTACCGCCTATGATTGCCATGAAAGTGTCGCCTAACCTGAAGATCAGCGCAGCCCCTCAGGTGGCTGAAATCAGCGGCACAGTCTCAATCCCATGGGGCAGGATCACCGTAGACCGCCTGCCGGAATCTGCGGTACAGGTTTCTGATGATGAAATCCTGCTGAGCGATGATCTCAAGCCGGTGGATACCGGCAACAAGGTACCTTTTGCCATCAAAACCAATGTGATGGTGAAGATTGGCCCGGATGTGCGTTTATCGGCCTTCGGTTTGGATGCCGGGCTGTCAGGTAATCTCAAGGTCAATCAGCAGGACAAAGCCCCGTTAGTCTATGGCGAAATCCGGGTCGACGACGGAACATACCGGGCCTTTGGCCAGGAACTGGTGATTCGTAAAGGCCAGATTACCTTCAATGGGCCCGCGGATCAGCCTTATCTGTCGGTGGAAGCGATTCGGAATCCGAACAACATTGAAGACGACGTGACAGCCGGTATCCGGGTAACCGGTCCGGCCGATGAGCCCAAGGTGGACATTTTCTCTGATCCGGCCATGCCGCAACAGAATGCGCTGTCATACGTGTTACGCGGCCGGGATCTCGACAGTGAATCGCCGGAAGGGGGCGGTGCGATGACCACGGCGCTGATCAGCATGGGGCTGTCACGCAGCAGCCAGCTGGTCGGTAATGTCGGCGAGGCATTCGGGATTCAGGATCTGGCGCTGGATACGGCGGGAGCCGGCGATGACTCTCAGGTCACTATCAGTGGCTATGTCTACCCTGGGCTGCAGGTCAAATACGGCGTGGGTATTTTTAGCCCCATCGGCGAGTTTACTGTCAGGTACAAACTGTTGCAGGATTTGTATATTGAAGCAGTATCGGGTCTCGACAGTGCCGTCGATTTACTGTATCAGTTTGAGTTTAACTAATAAGGATGTTGCTAGCTGTGCACACACGGGTTTTTGTTTACGGCAGTTTGCGTCGCGGCCAGTCCAATCATGGGCTGTTGTGTCGGGCCCATTATCTGGGGGAGTGCCGGCTGGCAGGTTACGCCATGTATGATCTCGGACCTTACCCTGCCGCGATACAACAGCCAGGGTCTGAGGGCGTGCTGTTTGGTGAGGTGTATGACGTGGATGCCGACACTTTCCGTGAACTCGATATCCTGGAAGGACTGGGAGAAGAATACTGCCGCGAGCAAGTGGCGACACCTTTCGGACTGGCCTGGATCTATCTCTACCTGCAACCGCTTGACCGTGCCTTGCTGATCCCGCAGGGAGACTGGCTGAGCCGGTCTTCACTGTGATGGCTTCGCCCACAAAAAACGCTCCCTAGGGAGCGTTTTTTTACTGGATGACAATAACGCCAGATTATTTTTCCTGAGCGCGTTTGTAAGATTCCAGGATTTCAGCTTTAGCCGCTTCAACGTCAGCCCAGCCGTCTACTTTCACCCACTTGCCCGATTCCAGCTCTTTGTAGCGCTCGAAGAAATGAGTGATTTGCGCTTTCAGCAGTTCTGGCAGATCGTTCACATCTTTGATGTGATCGTATTCTTTGGTCAGCTTGCTGTGCGGTACAGCAACCACTTTCGCATCTTCACCTGACTCATCTGTCATCTTCAGAACGCCAACCGGACGACAGCGGATCACGGCACCTGGGTGCAGCGGATATGGTGTCGGAACCAGAACGTCAACCGGGTCACCGTCCAGAGACAGAGTGTGGTTTACATAACCATAGTTGCATGGGTAGAACATAGGCGCAGACATGAAACGGTCTACGAATACCGCGCCAGAGTCTTTATCGACTTCGTATTTGATTGGATCAGCGTTTGCCGGGATCTCGATGACAACGTAGATATCTTCTGGCAGTTCTTTACCTGCAGGGACGTTGTTCAGGCTCATGATGAATTCCTTTATAGTTTCAGATGATTTTGTCGCCGGGAATTATAACCAGTCGCTGTGAAAAAAACAGCTTCTAACACCAAGAGGGAGAGATGCGGGAGGCAGACGGGAAAAATGCCCGGTGCTGAGACCGGGCATAGTGACAGGATTACTCGGCGTCCGGGAAGGCTTCCAGGAAGCTTTCCACTTTGCGAACCATCTTGGTCGAACCGACAAAGAAAGGCACGCGCTGGTGCAGTTCAGTCGGTTTGATCGTCATGATGCGATTTTTACCGTCAGAGGCAATACCGCCCGCCTGCTCGATCAAAAATGCCATCGGGTTGCACTCGTATAACAGGCGCAGCTTACCGTTGGGGTGGGTCGCTGTGCTTGGATACAGGTAAATACCGCCTTTCAACAAGTTGCGGTGGAAATCGGCGACCAGAGAGCCAATATAGCGCGAGGTGTAAGGGCGGTTATCTTCCGGTACGTTTTCCTGGCAAAACTTGATGTACTTTTTCACACCTTGCGGGAAGCGGAAATAGTTACCTTCATTGATGGAGTAGATTTGGCCATCGTCCGGGATCGTCATATTTTCGTGCGACAGGCAAAATACCCCCAGTGACGGATCATAGGTGAAACCATGAACGCCATTGCCTGTGGTGTACACCAGCATGGTGGATGAACCATAAATGATGTAACCCGCCGCCACTTGTTTGTCACCAGGCTGCAGGAAATCTTCGATCTCAGCCGGGCCGCCAACCGGGGTAACACGGCGGTAAATGGAGAAAATCGTTCCGACGGAAACGTTTACGTCAATGTTCGAAGAACCATCCAGCGGGTCCATCAATACCACGTACTTTGCTTCGCGGTTCAGTTCTTTATTGAATACCACGAGTTCATCTTCTTCTTCGCTGGCCACACCGCAGACCTGACCGCGGGCTTCCAGTGCAGCTTTGAATTTTTCGTTGGCATACACATCAAGTTTCTTTTGGGCTTCACCTTGGACATTCTCGCTGCCAACGTCACCAATGATATCAACCAAGCCGGCTTTGTTGATTTCACGGTTTACGATTTTGGCCGCCAGTTTAATGGAACCCAATAGAGAAGACAGTTCACCGCTGGCATGGGGGAAGTCATGCTGATTCTCGACAATGAACTCGCCAAGGGTTCTAATATCGGACATATACAATCCTTGCATCGTGTTGTCATGGGGGGATAAATATTCGGTACAATGCCTCTTTTCGGGCAATTGAACTGTACCCTTGGCCATTGGCCAGTTATTGTTTGATGCAATTGTATCTAAAGATCTTTTTTATGGTAACGAAGTAACACTGAAGCGTGGTCGTGACCAATATTTATTTTGTGAGCTGACAGTTATGCATATCCATATTCTCGGAATCTGCGGCACTTTTATGGGCGGGGCCGCCATGCTGGCCAAGCAGCTTGGCCACAGGGTGACCGGCAGCGATGCCAATGTATATCCGCCGATGAGCACAATGCTGGAGTCGCAAGGCATTGAAATTATTCAGGGATATGATCCTTCACAGCTAGAGCCTGCCCCGGATTTGGTGGTGATTGGTAATGCCATGAGCCGGGGCAATCCATGTGTTGAGTATGTGCTGAATAAAAACCTGCGTTATACCTCCGGCCCGCAATGGTTACAGGAATTTTTGTTACATGACCGCTGGGTGTTGGCGGTGGCGGGTACCCATGGTAAGACCACGACAGCCAGTATGCTGACCTGGATCCTGGAAGACTGTGGTTACCAGCCCGGTTTTCTGGTGGGCGGCGTACTGGGAAACTTCGGTGTTTCCGCACGCTTAGGCGAGAGTTGTTTCTTTGTTGTTGAAGCGGACGAATACGACAGCGCTTTTTTCGATAAGCGTTCTAAGTTTGTTCATTATCGACCACGTACCTTGTTAATGAACAATCTGGAGTTCGATCACGCAGATATTTTTCCGGATCTGGCCGCCATTCAGCGTCAGTTTCATCATTTAATCCGCACTGTGCCGGGGGAAGGCAAGATTCTGGCCCCGCACGGCGTGCCAGCCATTGCTGAAACGCTGGCGATGGGCTGCTGGAGCGAACTGGAATACAGTGGTGAACACGGTGACTGGCAGGCGAGAAAGCATAAGCCGGATGGCAGTGAATTTGATGTGATCTTTGCCGGTAAAACCGTGGGCACTGTGCGCTGGGATCTGATAGGGGATCACAACGTCAGCAATGCCCTGATGGCGATCGCCGCCGCGCGGCATGTCGGTGTGCTGCCTGAACTGGCTTGCGAGGCGCTGGCGCGTTTTGTCAATACCAGGCGCCGGTTGGAGCTGAAAGGTGAGCAGAATGGCATTAAAGTGTATGACGATTTTGCCCATCACCCGACAGCCGTGGAACTGACTCTGGGCGGCTTGCGTGCTAAGGTGGGTGCATCGCGCATTCTGGCGGTGCTGGAGCCGCGCTCGAACACCATGAAGCTGGGGGTGCACAAAGCCGATTTGGCCCCGGCACTGGCAGCGGCGGATGAAGTTTTCCTGTTTCAGCCGGACACGATTCCCTGGTCGGTACAGGACATCGCTGATCTTTGTCCGCAGCCGTCGGTGTGTGACGCCGACCTTGATGCTTTAGTCGGACACATAGTGGCTGCCGCCCGTCCTGGCGATACTATCCTGGTGATGAGCAATGGCGGCTTCGGTGGTATTCATGACAAGCTGCTTGCCGCCCTGGCACAGGGAGATCAAGATGCAGGATAAACGTATTACCCTGGCCTGGACAGGGGCATCCGGTGCCCCGTACGGGCTGCGTTTGCTGGAGTGCCTGCTCGCGGCCGATTACCAGGTTTATCTGCTGATCTCCTCAGCAGCCAGAGTGGTGCTGGCGACCGAGCACGGCCTGAAACTGCCTGCCGGGCCCGAAGCGGCACAGGCGGCACTGGCAGAGCATCTGAATTATCAGGGCGATAAGCTGACGGTCTGCGGAAAAGAAGACTGGTTTTCTCCGGTGGCGTCCGGCTCTGCCGCGCCGAAAAAAATGGTGGTCTGCCCGTGCTCTGCGGGTACTCTGGCCTCGGTGGCTCACGGCCTGTCAGATAACTTGCTCGAACGCGCCGCGGATGTGGTGCTGAAAGAGCGCGGTCAGTTGCTGATGGTGGTCAGGGAAACCCCGTTTTCTTCCCTGCATCTGGAAAATATGCTCAAGCTCTCTAACCTGGGAGCGACCATCATGCCGGCCGCCCCCGGTTTTTATCATCAGCCGAAGTCTATCGACGATCTGGTCGATTTCATGGTGGCGCGGATACTGGATCATCTTGGCGTCGAGCAAGGACTGGTTCCGCGCTGGGGCTATGATCACCGCCCGTTCTGAATCATAACCCTTCTGGTTTGATGATCAGGATATTGCCGGGCGCATTTTCCACCACTTTGGCCGCCACTGAACCCAGTACCAGCTTATCTATCGTGGAGCGCTGGTGGCTGGGCATAATGATCAGGTCCGCTTTCACCTGGCGGGCATGATCAACGATGGTGGACCAGACTTTCCCCTCTGATACGGTTTCAATATGGCGGACATCGGCGGGAATATGCTGCTCGGCAAACTGCTTCAGGTTTTGCTGGGTGTCCTGCAGCATTTTGCGCGCGGCATCTTTGGGGAAATAGTTGGACACCATAGCGAGATGAATGCCCGGCAGGACGTTGAGCAAGTGGATAACAGCGTCAGACTGGCGGGCATGCCAGACGGCAAGCTCAACCGCTTTGTCACCAAAGCCTTCCTCATTGAGATCGACAGGCACCAGAATGTGAGTGTACATGGCATCCTCTCTGTCAGGCAGCCACAGGCCCGCATTGGCACCTGTGGCTGAATTACTGTGCTGACTAGAGTTTAGTCCTGTTCCGTATTTTTGTGTGTTTCACCTTTGACGGCAGCATCACGTTTGGCTTTTCGGCGCTGATTCCAGCCCAGTACAGCCAGCAGCGCCAGCGTAGGTACGAATACCCACTCCTTCATTGGTCTGGCCGCTGGCAGGCTGACAGTGACAATCTCCCAGCCAAAATCAATACCTGCCTGCTCGGCCGGGCTGCCAAACTCGACCAGTTCAACGATCATTTTCTCGCCTTCCTGTTTGAGCATCAGGCCGGTTGAGGCAATTCTTTCATTCGGATCAACGGCCTGCTTATCAAACGGCAGCAGCACGTGCTTGGTCACTTCATCGCCCAGCATGTCCATGCCTGTCGCCTGCACTTCCAGCGGTTCACCAATGACCAGTTTATCGGCGGCATCGACAATCAGGGTGCCCGGCATGTCGTACTTGGGCGGATAGACCATGTCCCACCAGAAGCCGGGGCGGAACAGTGAGAAAGTGATCAGCAGTAGCAAAACGCTTTCCCACCATTTGACTTTGGTGAACCACCATCCCTGGGTTGCCGAAGAGAAGGTCAGCATGGCAATGACAGCAGACACCACGGTCAGGAACAGATGCCACCAGGTATCAATGTCCATCAGCAAGAGCTGGGTATTGAAAATGAACATAAAGGGCAGGATGGCGGTGCGGATATCATAGGTGAAACCCTGAATACCGGTACGGATAGGATCGCTTTTCGCAATCGCGGCGGCCGCAAACGCAGCCAGGCCGACCGGCGGGGTATCATCGGCCAGAATACCGAAATAGAACACGAACAGATGCACGGCCAGCAGCGGAATGATCAGGCCGTTTTCAGCCCCCAGGGTGACAATCACCGGTGCCATCAGGGTCGACACCACTATGTAGTTCGCCGTGGTGGGCAGCCCCATACCGAGGATCAGGCTGATCACGGCGGTAAACAGCAGCATCAGTATGATATTGCCGCCAGAGATGAACTCGACGAAGTCGGTCATCACCAGCCCGACGCCCGTCAGCGTCACCACGCCCACGATAATACCGGCTGCGGCAGTGGCAACACCGATACCTATCATATTGCGCCCGCCGGTGACCAGACTTTCCAGCAGATCGTGCCAGCCTTGTTTACCTGCCTCTGTCAGCGTCTGCTCTTTGGTAAAGATGGCCATGAGCGGACGCTGGGTCAGCAGAATGAAAATCATAAACACCGTTGCCCAGAATGCTGACAGGCCCGGCGAGAAACGCTCAACGGTCAGACACCAGACCAGCACAACGATGGGCAGCAGGAAGTACAAACCGGATTTTACGGTCGGGCCGGGATCCGGCACTTCGGTCAGCTCCTGATCCGGATCTTCCAGCAGATGATCCTGATAGTTGGCCGCCAGACGAACCAGAGCGACATACGCGATCAGGATCGCAACCGCTATGATAGGCGTGGCGGCGGCGCCAAACACGTCTTTGGTCCAGCCGATGCCGTAATAGACTATGGCACTGAGCACCATCAGGCCGACTATGGTACCAACAAACGAGGTCAGCTTTTGCGCCAGGGTAGGCTGATAATGGCGGGGCAGGCCTGTCATACCGGCTTTACAGGCTTCCAAATGGACAATGTAAAGCAGGGCAATGTAGGAGATCAGGGCCGGCAGTATGGCCGCTTTGATAACCTCGACATAAGAGACACCGACATATTCCACCATCAAAAATGCCGCCGCGCCCATGATGGGCGGTGTGAGCTGGCCGTTGGTCGAGGCAGCAACCTCAACCGCCCCGGCTTTGTAGCCAGGGAAGCCCACCCGTTTCATCAGCGGGATAGTAAAGGTCCCCGTCGTCACCACGTTGGCAATGGACGAACCGGATACCAGGCCGGACAAACCGGATGCGACCACGGCCGCTTTTGCCGGACCGCCGCGCATATGGCCAAGTAACGAAAAGGCAACTTTAATGAAATAAGCGCCTGCACCCGCCCGTTCGAGCATCGAGCCAAACAGCACAAACAGGAAAACAAAGGCAGTAGAGACCCCCAGTGCCACCCCGAATACACCTTCAGTAGTCAGCCATAAGTGTGACATCGCTTTGTTGAGGCTGGCACCTTTGTGCGCAATCACATCCGGCATGTAAGGGCCGGCAAAGGTGTACAGCAGGAAAACAGAGGCGACCACCATGAGCGGAGGGCCCAGTGCACGTCGCGTGGCCTCAAGGAGCAACAGCATCCCTATTACCGAAGTGACGACATCCAGCGTGGTTGGTGCGCCGGAACGCCCTGATAAAACTTCGTAAAACAGATAGATATAGGCGGCAGAAAAGCTGGCCAGCAGCGCCAGGATCCAATCTTGCAGTGGAATGTGATCCCTGGGTGATCCCTTCAGGGCAGGGAAGGCCGTATAAGCCAGAAAAATGGCAAATGCTAAATGGATAGAACGCGCTTCGGTATCGTTGAAGATGCCTATATCAAAAATAAAAGGGAGCGGAGAGGCATACCAAAGCTGGAACAATGACCAGCAAAGGGCGACGACCCACAGAATTTGTCCCTGTAGCCCCCTGGGGCTGCGTGCGCCGGTATCCGCCTGTGCCACCATGTTCTGGACATCGTCATGGTTGGTTTTTGTCATGCTACTTCCTTATTTCAGGAGCGATCCGTTATTAACTGTTTGAGGTTTCAGTTTTTATTGTAGTCTGGCTCATTGATCTGACAGGGGACATTTTTGTGCTCTGACAGACAAAAAGTGCACCGTCAAGACGGTGCACTTTGCAGGATGAACAGCTGTTAGCTTATTTGATCAAACCTACTTCTTTGTAGTACTTCTCAGCGCCCGGATGTAATGGGATGGAAATACCGGCTTTGATCATGTCTTCTTTCTTCAGGTTGGCGAAGCTGGGATGCAGGCGGGTGAAAACATGGAAGTTCTCAAACACGGCTTTGACCAGCGCGTAGACCGCATCATCCGATACATTGGTTGAAGACACTAATGTCGCGGCAACACCAAAGCTGTTGACGTCGCTGTCGGTACCACGGTACATGCCGCCCGGTACAGTCGATTTTGCATAATAAGGATTATCGGCAACCAGTTTGTCGATAGCAGCACCTGTGGCCGGAATCAGTTTGGCATCACAAGAGGTGGTTGCTTCTTTGATTGAACCGTTTGGATGGCCGACGACATAGACAAAGGCATCGATCTTGTTATCACACAAGGCCTGGGAACGCTCAGAACCTTTCAGCTCGGCCGCCAGTTTGAAGTCATCTTTGCTCCAGCCCATGGTATTCATGACCACTTCCATGGTGGCGCGATCACCAGAGCCCGGGTTACCAATATTGACGCGTTTGCCTTTCAGATCATCCAGGTTATTAATGCCTGAATCTGTACGGGCAATAATGTTGAACGGTTCTGTGTGCAGAGAGAAAACAGCCCGCATTTCTTTATACGGACCTAATTCTTTAAACTCACTGGTACCGTTATAGCCGTGATATTGCCAGTCAGACTGCACCACGCCGAAGTCCAGTTCACCGGCACGCATAGTGTTCACGTTGTATACGGACCCGCCGGTCGATTCGACAGAGCAGCGAATGCCATTGGTTTTACGATCGTTGTTCACCAGCTTACAGATAGCACCGCCGGTAGGATAATACACACCGGTGACAGAACCGGTACCTATGGTGATGAACTCTTCCGCTTGCGCCAATCCTGAGGCAAGAACGGTGGCAGATAGTGCGCTGACTTTTAACAGTTTTGTAAACGCCATTGTGATCCCTTCCTGTTGTGTTAATTCTTATCAGTACTGCAGGTACACGGCCCGCAATGCTTTAAACAAATCAAAGAGATAATAGCAAACGATCGGCGTATTATTGAAATAATGTAAAAACCTTTTTGTGAAAAAGTAATGATATTGCGACAACTGACCATATTTCAGAGCATAACTATCCACTGCAAAGCGGGGTAACCGAGCGGGAAAAGGCGGGGCGGAGAAGGGGGAAGAAGCACGCCCTCTCAGGTGAAACGGAGAAGGCGTTGCCTGAAGCTTGACTTACTTACTGTAATCAAACAGCGAGCAGACAGAGTCGAAGAGTTCCTCAGCGGTTGTGGTCAGGGTTGGGGTGATGAAAATCGTATCATCCCCCGCCACAACACCCAGGATGCCTTCGGCGCGGCCCAGTGAGTCAAGCAGACGGGCGATCACTTGCGCTGCGCCCGGACCGGTGTGAATCACGACCATGGCATGGTTATAACCCACCTCCATGACCAGTTCTTTCAACGGACTGCTGATGGTCGGTACGCCCAACTCTACCGGCAGGCAATACACCATTTCCATTTTAGCGTTGCGGGTACGTACCGCGCCGAATTTGGTCAGCATCCGTGACACTTTCGACTGATTAATGTTATCGAAGCCCTGTGCTTTCAAGGCATCGACAATCTCACCTTGAGAGCTGAATTTTTCTTCCTTGAGTATGGATTTGAATGCTTTTATCAAGCGTTCTTGTTTATCAGAACTACGCATAAGTAAATTTCATGTACAGGGAGAGGGTCCGTATTTTGTCACAACCTGTTAGCTGGTAGCAAACAATGTTCATTCGAACTTGGAACCAGATTACTGTTAATAGCTTAGTCGCCTGCATAACTATTAAATAAATCCACTGTTGAGACTGTTGTTAGCTTTTATCGGCGCAAGGAAAAGCAAACTTGCTCCCTGCGCAACATCGCAAAGCTGAGGGGGTATGATTGTATTTCGTTTAGGCTTGCTATACCGTCTTGGTGCCCGAGAAACTGAGAGACATTAGTAAGGGTTTGAAACATTGGGTATATGGCCTGAATTCTATCTGAAGGGGTCTGTCTGATGAACCCTGACTTCTATCGTAAAGGAGAACGAAAATGAAAGTTGCTGTTATTGGTGCGGCTGGTGGTATCGGCCAGGCTTTGGCTCTGCTACTGAAGAATGAACTGCCTGCCGGCTCTGACCTGGCACTTTATGATATTGCCCCTGTTACCCCTGGTGTTGCCGCTGATCTGAGCCACATCCCAACTCCTGTTTCTATCAAAGGTTATGCTGGTGAAGATCCGACTCCTGCACTTGAAGGTGCGGATGTGGTGCTGATCTCTGCCGGCGTCGCCCGTAAACCAGGGATGGACCGTGCGGACCTGTTCAACGTCAATGCCGGTATTGTTAAATCACTGGCGGAAAAAATTGCGGTTGTCTGTCCAAATGCCTGTATCGGTATTATCACTAACCCGGTTAACACGACTGTGGCTATCGCGGCAGACGTTCTGAAAAAAGCCGGCGTCTACGACAAGCGTAAGCTGTTCGGTGTGACTACGCTGGATATCATCCGCTCTGAAACCTTTGTTGGTGAGCTGAAAGGCCTGAATCCGCGTGACGTGAATGTCCCTGTCATCGGCGGCCACTCAGGTGTGACTATCCTGCCTCTGCTGTCTCAGGTTGAAGGTGTTGAGTTCACTGAAGAAGAAGTGAAAGCACTGACTCCTCGCATCCAAAATGCGGGTACGGAAGTGGTTGAAGCCAAAGCAGGCGGCGGTTCTGCCACTCTGTCAATGGGTCAGGCGGCTTGCCGTTTTGGTCTGGCGCTGGTGCGTGCCCTGCAGGGTGAGCAAAATGTGGTTGAGTGCGCTTACGTGGAAGGCAACGGCCAGCACGCTCGCTTTTTTGCACAGCCAGTTCGTCTGGGCAAAGACGGTGTGGAAGAAGTGCTGGATTACGGCACTCTGAGCGCGTTCGAGCAGAATGCCCTGGACAGCATGCTGGATACCCTGAAAGGCGATATCGCCCTGGGTGAAGAGTTCGCGGCAAAATAAGCCCGTACCCGACACCAGGCCGTCATAGCCTGATGACAATGAACAAAGCGGCCCTCCGGCCGCTTTGTTGTTTCTGGCACTGGGATTGAAGGGGGATTGCTCAGTAATAGTCGCCGCAGCCGCTGTGCAGCTGGGGCTCGTCGGTCAGTTCACTGCACGGGATATGGATCCTTTTATGATCCTTCAGATTCTCGATCAATGCAGTATTATGATCCGGATCGACCTCGATCACTTCGGCGATCCCCTGCGGGTATTCAACCCACATTCCCTTTTTCAGTTGGCTGGCTTGCATGCGTCACCTCCGTCTTGGGAAGAAACGGTCAGGGCACAGATCTCCCTTTACCTTGTATAACTATAGCGTAAAGAGAATTGGAGCTTGGCGCAGAGCCAGTCCGGGAGTGAAACGGGTGAGAGCAGTTTGGCTGCCGGGGCCATGTAACAAGAGAGTACAACAAGGCTGTGTAACCAGACATTGCAGCAAGACAGTACAACAAAAAACGGCCCGACAAGAGTCAGGCCGTTTTCGCTGAAGGGGCGGGTTTATTTGGTGCGATTGACCGACAGCCGGGCGACCGCGATCAGCGCATCTTTGTATTCGCTTTCAGCAAGTACCGACAGGGCGGCAATGGCTTTATCTGCTTCTTCTTCAGCACGTTGCTGAGTGTAAGCCAGAGAGCCGTGCTCTTCCATACAGGCCAGAATCGGTTGCAGTTTATCCAGCCCGTTGCCTTGCTCTATCGCGGCGCGAATCATGGCGGTTTGCTCTGGGTTACCGTGGTGCATGGCGTGAAGCAGCGGCAGGGTAGGTTTACCTTCCGCCAGATCATCCCCCACGTTCTTGCCCATCTCCTCGCCATCGGCGTTGTAATCAAGCACATCGTCGATGAGCTGGAAGGCGGTACCAAGATAACGGCCATAGTCCTGCAGGGCTGTCTCTACCTGTTCTGGTGCATCAGAAAGAATGGCTGCCACCTGAGTCGCCGCTTCAAACAGTCGCGCCGTTTTGGAGTAGATCACCTGCATATAGCTGGCTTCGGTAGTGTCAGGATCATTGCAGTTCATCAGCTGCTGGACTTCCCCTTCGGCGATCACATTGGTCGCTTCGCTCATGATGTCCAGGATCTTAAAGGATCTCAGGCTGGTCATCATCTGGAAGGAGCGGGTGTAGATATAATCACCCACCAGTACGCTGGCGGCATTGCCAAATGCAGCATTGGCGGTTGCTTTCCCGCGCCGCATATCAGATTCATCCACCACATCGTCATGGAGCAAAGTGGCGGTGTGAATAAATTCGATAAATGCCGCTGCGGTGATGTGTTTTTCACCCTGGTAACCTAGAGCCCGGGCGGCCAGAATTGCCAGAATGGGGCGCAAACGCTTGCCACCGCTGCTGACAATGTAAAATCCCAGTTGGTTGATCAGGGCGACGTCTGAAGTGAGTTGGGCCTGAATCTTTGCGTCAACCGCCGCCATGTCGTCAGCGGTGAGTGCTTGGATAGCTTTGAAATCCATGATACATCCAGCAAAATTGTTAGCCGTATCGGCGCAATCAAAATAAGAATTATGCACGCATACTACACTAAAATCTTCCCGGCTTCCTAACCTACATTGCAGCTATTTGGGCGACTTTTTCTGCTGAGCAGCTTTTCACCAATTTTCTTTAGCCAACGGCTTGCCATGTTCGGTGTTTTCCAGTAATATTCGCGCCCTATTGATGACAAGATTAAGCGCATACCCATTGCCCAATTTTGCCGTGGCAAATGGCCTATGCGGATAAGCGGAGTAAGACATGTACGCTGTTTTCCAAAGTGGTGGTAAGCAACACCGAGTAAGCGAAGGCCAAACCTTACGCTTGGAAAAACTGGACGTTGAAACTGGTGCGAACGTTGAATTTGACAAAGTTCTGCTGGTTGCCAACGGTGAAGAAGTAACAGTTGGTGCACCATTCGTTGCGGGTGGTAAAGTGACTGCTGAAGTTGTTACGCACGGTCGCGGCGATAAAGTAAAAATCGTTAAGTTCCGTCGTCGTAAGCATTCTCGTAAGCAAATGGGCCACCGTCAGTGGTTCACTGAAGTCAAAATTACTGGCATCAGCGCTTAATAATAGGAGAGTTTAGAGATGGCACACAAAAAAGCTGGCGGTTCTACTCGTAACGGCCGTGACTCAGAAAGTAAACGCCTAGGTGTTAAGCGTTTCGGTGGCGAATCTGTACTGGCAGGTAACATCATCGTTCGTCAACGTGGTACTAAGTTCCACGCTGGTAACAACGTAGGTTTGGGTAAAGACCACACTCTGTTCGCTCTGACTGATGGCAAAGTGAAATTCGAAGTGAAAGGTCCTAAAAACCGTAAATTCGTTTCTATCGAATCTGCTGAATAAGTTCAGTTTCGTTAAGAACGTGAAAGCCCTGCCTATTGGCGGGGCTTTTTGTTATGGCACAGGACAATATCAGTTTGAGTGCCTGCGGGTGTGTAAAGCCCTGAGAATTATTCCGATTGGTATTACAATAAAGACAGTCAGGTGGTGACTCCTGGCTGGCGAAGTGAACGCCAGAGTGCGGAGAATAAGATGAAATTTGTAGATGAAGCGGTAATCCGGGTGGATGCAGGTGATGGCGGCAACGGTACTGTCAGCTTCCGCCGTGAAAAATATGTCCCCAAAGGTGGGCCTGACGGCGGTGACGGCGGTGACGGCGGTGATGTATACCTGCTGGCCGATGAAAACCTCAACACGCTGATCGATTACCGTTTCGAACGTTTTCATGCAGCTGAGCGCGGCGAAAACGGCCGCGGTGGTAACTGTACCGGTAAGCGAGGCGATGACCGGGTACTGTCTGTCCCTGTGGGTACGCGTGCCGTGGACGAAGAAACCGGTGAAGTGATCGCTGATCTGACCCAGCACGGCATGAAGATCATGGTCGCCAAAGGCGGTTTCCACGGTTTGGGTAACACCCGGTTCAAGTCCTCGGTCAACCGTGCACCGCGCCAGAAGACGATGGGCACCAAAGGTGAGATTCGTCACCTGCGCCTGGAGCTGCTGCTGCTGGCGGACGTCGGCATGCTGGGTTTGCCGAATGCCGGTAAATCGACCTTTATCCGCGCTGTATCGGCCGCTAAGCCAAAAGTGGCGGATTATCCGTTTACCACCTTAGTGCCTAGCCTGGGTGTGGTACGGGTCGATAGCGAGCGCAGTTTCGTGGTCGCTGATATTCCCGGTCTGATCGAAGGTGCTGCCGACGGTGCCGGCCTGGGGATTCGCTTCCTGAAACACCTGGAGCGTTGCCGTGTGCTGCTGCACATGATCGATCTGCTGCCGGCAGACGGTTCGGATCCGGTGGAAAACGCCTTCACTATCCTCAATGAGCTGGAGCAGTACAGCGAGAAGCTGCTGAACAAGCCGCGTTGGATCATCTTTAACAAAGTTGATCTGCTGCAGGAAGAGG
Organism: Photobacterium halotolerans DSM 18316; assembly: GCF_000425165.1. Taxonomy (GTDB): domain Bacteria; phylum Pseudomonadota; class Gammaproteobacteria; order Enterobacterales; family Vibrionaceae; genus Photobacterium; species Photobacterium halotolerans. The sequence continues at coordinate 47,507 of NZ_AULG01000027.1, read as the reverse complement.
AAGCTCAGGCGAAAATCGAGGAAGTGCTGGAAGCACTGGCATGGGAGGAGAAATACTTCTGTATTTCTGCCCTGAACCGTACCGGTATTAAGCCATTGACCTATGAGCTGATGGATTTGATTGACTCCATTCCTCAGGCTCTGGTCGAAGAGGACGAAACCGAAGAAACCAAAGTCGATTTCAAGTGGGACGATTACCACGAGCAGCAACTGAAGAAAAGTGCTGCGAAAAGCGATGACGACGATGATGACGACTGGGATGATTGGAACGAAGACGATTACGACGTCGAAATCATTTACAAGCCGTAACTGGCCGTCTGATGTGAAAAACCGCTCTTTGGAGCGGTTTTTTTGTGCCTCATCAAATTGATCTTTCTCTTGTCGGAGATAATGATCAACAGAAAAAGCTCTGAGGGAGTCAGGATGCAGCCGGTTACAGTGAAAACGGAACGGGAGATTGCCCGGATAGTCGCTCAGGTGGGCCAGCGGCTGTTACAGCATGGCGCGGAATCGGCGGTGGTGGTGGATGTCAGCCAGCGTGTCGGCCTGGCGCTGGGGGTGGATGAGGTCAACATTGCGCTGACCGCCAATGCCATTGTGGTCACTGTGCATGTGGAAGGGCATTGCCTGACGACTACGCGCCGCTGCCGGGATCATGGGATCAATATGGCGGTTGTCACCCGGATCCATCATTTGTGTATCATGGCGGAAAAGGGGCTGCTGGATCCTGCGGCCATGTCGAAGCGTCTGTCTGCCATTGAGCCCCAGCGCTATCCGCCGCTGCTGGTGATCCTGATGATCGGTCTGTCCTGCGCTGCATTCTGTCTTCTGGCCGGTGGTGATCTGACGGTGGCCCTGATTACCTTGTTCGCCGCATCTGCCGCCATGGCGCTGCGCCTGATGATGGCGCACCATCATTTCAATCCGCTGCTGACCTTTGCTGCCGCCGCGTTTGTCGCGACGGCTGTCTCAGCGTTTGCCCCTTTGTTCGAGCTTGGCAATCAGCCCTTTCTGGCAATGGCATCATCGGTATTATTGCTGGTGCCGGGTTTTCCGCTGATTAATGCGGTCGCCGACATGGTGTCAGGTTTCGTGAATCTGGGCATTTCCCGTTGGGTAATGGCCAGTCTGCTGACCTTGTCGACCAGCCTGGGCATAGTGGCGGCGATGAACCTGTTTAATGTCTGGGGGTGGCTGGTATGACGTTCTGGCAATGGCTGTACGCGCTGCCTGCAGACATGGTGCTGGCGGCGATCCCGGCTGTCGGGTTTGCTATGGTCTTTAATGTGCCGGTCAGGGCGCTGAAGTACTGCGCCATGGCGGGGGCGCTCGGTCACGGCTGTCGTTTTGTGCTCATGCATCAGGGCATGCCGATTGAATGGGCGAGCTTCTTTGCCGCTTTGCTGGTCGGGATAACAGGAATTATCGGGTCGCGCCGGCTGCTGGCGCCGCCGCATGTGTTCACCGTGGCGGCCGTGATCCCTATGGTGCCCGGTGTTTATGCTTTTAAGACCATGATTGCGCTGGTGGATCTCAATCAGCATGGCTTTTCTCCTGAGATCTGGCAGCGTATGGCCGAAAACGGGATCACCGCAGCCTTTACCGTGGCAGCGCTGGCCATAGGGCTGGCAATGCCCGGCTTAATGTTTTATCGTCGCCGACCAGTGATTTAAAAGGGAGTCGATGTGTGAAGATCAGTATGGTTGCCGCTATGGCAAAAGATCGTGTGATTGGCAAAGACAACGCCATGCCCTGGCACTTGCCAGCCGATTTTGCCTGGTTTAGAAAAGTCACCATGGGTAAACCGGTTGTCATGGGACGCAAAACGTTTGAATCCATTGGCCGGCCTTTGCCGGGGCGCCACAATATTGTGATCAGCCGCAACCCGGACTTTACCGCCGACGGCGTGACAGTGGTGGCTGATCTTTCTGCTGCCCAGCTTGCAGCAGGGCAGGTCGATGAATTGATGATCATCGGTGGTGGCAGCGTGTATGCAGAATGTCTGCCAGTCGCAGACCGTCTCTATCTGACCTTTATCGATCTCAGTGTCGAGGGAGATACTTGCTTCCCGGACTGGGGAGACGGCTGGCGGCAGACGCACAGCGAGCACTACGCGGCCGATGAGAAAAATGCCCACCAGATGGAATTTGTGATACTGGAACGTCAGTAAACCTGCCTGCCGCTGTTTTCTTGCCTCCGGCTCTGGCCGTTACCATGCCATAAATTTGGCATGGTAACGTGTGCCTGCTAGCCGCTCTCAAGGGGTAAGCGACGAGCTGAGCGCTGAGTGAGCGGAGAAAAAACGTGGTCCTGTCAGAGTTTGTCTTGCTTAAACCATTGCTGGTCTTCCCAGCGCAGCATGGTGAGCTGATGGCCCCAGACACAGCCGGTGTCCAGTCCGATCGCCTTGTCATCCTGATAGCCCATCAGTGAGGCCCAGTGGCCGAAAATAACGGTTTTTCCCAGCGGCTGCGTGCGCGGAAAGCGGAACCAGGGCAGCAGATGATCGGTGCCCGGTTCGCCCGGTGGCAGCTTGCAATGCATCTCCAGCCGGCCATCGGGATACAGGTAGCGCATCCGGGTCAGCGCATTGATGGTGTAGCGTAACCGGTCCAGCCCCGACAGCTCAGGATCCCACAGATCAGGCTCATTGCCATACATATTGCTCAGCAGCCAGTGCTGGTGCTCGCTTTGCAATATGGCCTCGACGTCGCGCGCGCAGCGGCGGGCATCGTCGAGCTGCCATTGCGGCGGAATACCGGCATGCACCATGACAACAGGGTGTGTGGGGTGTTCGGCCAGCAGAGGCTGGCGGCTGAGCCAGTCAAGCAATGCGTCACTGTCGCTGGCCTGCAAAACCGGATCAATCCGATCTTTCTGCTTGGCTTTGCCTATGCCCCGGGCCACAGCCAGTAAGTGCAAGTCGTGGTTGCCCAGCACGCTGGTGGCACTGTTACCCAGTGATTTCACCAGACGCAGGGTGGCCAGAGAGTCCGGCCCGCGGGCAACCAGATCGCCGGCCAGCCAGAGTTCATCGTGCTGTTCACTGAAGCCCACACGCTCGAGAAGCGCACAGAGTTCGCGGTAACAGCCCTGAATATCGCCGACCAGATAGGTTGCCATTATCGCCCCTGTCTAGTGCAGAATATTGGGGATAGCCAAACGGAAAGGCACGATGTCGGCATTGAACTCGTTACCGTGGTCGTCGACCATGACGTAATGGCCTTCCATCACACCCAGTGGTGTTTCTATGATGGTGCCGCTGGTATAGGTGTATTCATCATTGGGGGCGATGGTAGGTTGTTCACCGACCACACCTTCCCCTTCCACCACCAGTTTCTTGCCATTGGCATCTGTGATCAGCCAGCGGCGGCGAAGCAGTTGTGCGTTGCCCTGGCCCAGGTTGCAAATGGTAATGGTGTACGAAAAGACGTAGCGGTTCTGTTCCGGCTCAGACTGGTCATCAATGTAATGGGTGATGACCCGGCATTTGATGGTAGGGATAACTTTGTTGTTCACCTTGCTGCTTCCTTTCTGATACGACAATGCCTTTGTGCAAGGCAGTTGCCGGGCGTATGGCCCGGCACATTACTTAGTGGCTGTGGTTGGCATCCAGCCAGTTAGCCATAGACACAAACTGTTCAAGTGTCAGGTTTTCCGGACGCGAGCCAGGGTTAATGCCCAGGCTTTCCAGTGTGTCCACGTCCATGATGGCTTTAAAGCAGTTACGTACCGTTTTACGGCGCTGGTTAAAACCATCCCGGCAAACACGGTCCAGCCATTTCAGGTTAGTACAAGGATGCGGTAATGTTTCATACGGTGCCAGCCGAACCACAGCAGAATCCACTTTGGGAGCGGGTTTGAAGGCGCTTGGCGGCACTTCAAGCACTGGCATCACTTTGCAGTAATATTGCGCCATCACGGTCAGGCGGCCATAGGCTTTGGTGCCCGGGCCGGCAGCCAGACGGTTGACCACTTCTTTCTGCAGCATGAAATGCATATCTTCAATATGCTGGTGGAAACTGAACAGGTGGAACATCAGCGGCGTTGAAATGTTGTAAGGCAGGTTGCCAAAAATCCTCAGTTTATTGTTTTCCCTGATCAGCTGAGTGAAGTCGAAACGCATGGCATCGCCTTCATGGATCGTCAGCTTGCCGGACAGATCCGGGTGATTGCGTAAACGCTCGGCCAGATCGCGGTCCAGCTCAATCACTGTAAATTTATCGACCTGTTTACCGACAGGCTCGGTCAGTGCGCCCAGACCGGGACCGATTTCAACCAGATTCTGGCCCGGTTTCGGGTTAATCGAGGCGACAATGTTGTCGATGATGTATTCGTCGTGCAAGAAGTTCTGGCCAAAGCGCTTACGGGCGCGGTGGCCTAAATGGACCTGATCACTGCTCATTGTTTTTTATCTACCATTTCGATGGCGTGGGTAAGCGCTGTCCAGAGGCTCCCTGTGTCCGCCTGTCCGGTACCGGCGAGTTCCAATGCGGTACCATGATCAACTGATGTTCGGATAAAAGGTAATCCCAGAGTGATATTGACGGCATTACCGAACCCTTTGAATTTCAGCACTGGCAGACCCTGATCGTGGTACATCGCCAGCACGGCATCGGCTTCGGCCAGGTATTTATCCTGGAAAATGGTATCGGCTGGCAGCGGGCCAACCAGATCCATACCGTCCTGCTCTCTCAGAACATTCAAGGCCGGCGTGATCACTTCGATCTCTTCCCGGCCCAAGTGGCCATCTTCACCGGCATGCGGGTTGAGGCCACAGACATAAATTTTCGGCTGTTTGATGCCAAACTTGCTGATCAGATCGGCATGCAGCACCCGAATTACCTGATGAATACGATCTTCGGTTACCGCTTTGGCCACATAAGCCAGCGGAATGTGGGTGGTCACCAGCGCCACACGCAGCCCTTCGGTTGCCAGCATCATCACCACCTGATTGGATTGTGCCTGCTGGGCGAAAAATTCTGTGTGTCCGCTGAATGAGACGCCCGCACGATTAATGATGCCCTTATGCACCGGCCCGGTGACCAGTGCGGCAAATTCGCCGTCCATATTGCCTTCGGCAGCACGGCGGAGGGTGTCCAGCACGTAATGACCGTTGTGCTCGTCAAGCTGGCCTGGGGTCACACTGGCTTTCAGCTGGTGGCTGTCGACCACCAGAGTACCTGCACGATGCGGCTGGGCCGGACGGCTTGGATCATAGTTGATGATTTCCAGCGGTAAGCCCAGCAGGGCCGCACGTTCTGCCATAAGTTCGGCGTTGGCACAAACTACCAGCTCGTGCGGCCACGGCTGTTGTGCCAGTGCCACGACGAGATCCGGGCCAATACCCGCCGGTTCTCCCGGCGTGATGGCAATACGTTTAACCTTGTTCATCATCAAATCCTGGTTGTTCAATATAGGCGCCGGCCCGCAGTTCCTGCAGCCACGCCTGGGCTTCCTCGTTAAATTTACGGCTGAAGAGAATCCGGTAAGCACGGTTCTTCGCGGCCGCATCGGTGCGGTCAACCTGACGGCGATCCAGCACTTCCACAATATGCCAGCCATGTACCGTCTGGAACGGTTCACTGACGGTGCCTGCAGGCAGGGTTTCAACCTGCTGTTTGAATTCAGGGACGTAAATATCTGGCGTCTGCCAGCCCAGTTCACCGCCATTGGCCGCAGAGCCCGGATCGGCACTCAGTGCCTGGGCTGCATCAGCAAAGCTGCGCTTACCGGCGATAATGTCCTGGCGAACCTGCTCGAGTTGTTTCTTCGCTCCTTCATCGCTGAGGATGACAGAAGTTTTCAGCAGGATGTGGCGGGCATTGATTTCGGTGACTGAGACAGTCTCCTGGCCTTTCACATCATTGATTTTGAGAATGTGGTAACCCACACCGCTGCGGAATGGCCCTATGATAGCACCTTTCCCCTGACCTTGGATCTGATCGGCAAAGATAGTCGGCATTTCTTCCGGGCTCATCCAGCCCCAGGCCCCTCCTTGCAGGGCTTTGGGACCATTGGACGCACTGTAGGCCAGGTTGGTGAAATCAGCCCCCTGGTTCAATTGCGCCAGCAATTCGTTGGCTTTTCGCTCGGCCGTCTGGCGCTCCGACTGACTGGCACCTTCGCCCAGGCGGATCAGGATATGGCTGACATTGTATTGCACGCTTTCCTGCTGCTGCTGGCCCAGTTGGGTCACCAGGCTGTCCACTTCCTGCGGCAGAATATTGATCCGGCGGCGCACCATGATGGTACGGGCTTCACTGGCGGTCAGATCGCGGCGGATTTGCTCGCGGAAAATCGGGTAGCTGATGCCACCGGCGGCCAGCTCCTGCTGCAGTTGGGCCAGGGACATATTTTGCTCGGCAGCAATCTGGCTGATCGCCTGATCCAGGCGGTTGTCATCAATACGGATACCAAATTGCTCTGCCTGTTGCAGCTGCAGGGTTTCCATGATGAGTTTTTCCATCACCTGATTGACCAGAATGCTGTCGTCCGGCAGGGGCTGGCCCTGACGCGCCGCATTGAGATGGACGGTTTTCAGCATCGCATCGACATCGCTTTGCAGGATAACGCTGTCGTTAACAATAGTGACCACTTTGTCCAGTGGCTGCAGGGCGGCCAGCGAACCGGTTGTCAGGCCCAGAAGAGTCAGGCCGAGAATAAAAGACTTCCACATTTTCATATCCGTATCCAGGGCGCTTCAATGCGCGGTTGGTTAGGGCGGGCCTTGGCCCGGCCTGTTAATTGTTCAGGTAGAAAGGTCGTCCGTATGCAATGGCATTGCCACTGGCTGACGACGCGCCGACAGGTGGGACTCCTGCCAGACCAAGCAGTGAGAACGAGATACTGAAGTTCTGTTCGTACTCAACCGGCTGGGTGTTGACGTTGCTGCGCGCCACCATGTACTGGTTGTAGCCCAGTGTGATCATCCAGCAGTCGGAGCGGTAATTGAGCGAGACCTGGCCTTCCACCATCTGGTTTTCTGTGACATCGTGGTAGTAATCCCCCCGCACACTCAGTCCGGCGTGAATCGGGAATCCGGTTGAGAAGCCAATCTGAGAAATACCCTCTTCGGTGTAATTATCTATCTGGTTGTTATCCGGCAGGCTCTGCTGGATGTACTCTTTCGACACGTAGCGGTAATTCAGCTGGCTGAACAGGCCGCCTTCACGGTATTCCAGTGCGGCGTTGGCAAACTGCATGTCTCTTTCACTGGCATCATATTGCAGGCCGCCGTGGAAGAAGAGCCAGTCATTAAAGTTGAAATCAGACTCAAACGCCGAGGCAGAATAATTCGGCTGAGATTCGCCTTCTTCCTGTAAATTCCGGCCGGAATCGTTGAGGTAAAAAATCTGGCCAAAGGCAAGGTTGAAGCGCTCTTTTAAATTACTGTCGAAAAAGCGGGTGGTGGCACCGACGGTAAACTGGTTAGCGGCAGCAATGCGGTCGACGCTGGAGTAACGGCGATCACGGAACAAACCGTAATAATCGGTTTGCAGAATAGTGGTGTCGTATGAGCCGTAAATGTCGCCCTGCTCCACATCCTTGATGTACAGGTACTGGAGTTGCGGTTCCAGACTCTGAACATAGGCATCACCGAACAGGTCGGTATCCCGCTCGAAATACAAGCCTGTCAGCATCCGCAGACTGGGCACAGTCCGGGATGCGGTTTCTTCCAGATCTTCCAGACCGGCAACCGTGGGATCGAACTCCTGATTGTAGTAGGTGTACATCAGCTTGGCTTCTGTAGTCATTGACCACCAGGGGGTTGCGAAGGGCAGCGTCAGAGATGGCTCTAAATGGACACGGTCGGCGGATGGTTTCGTCGAGTCGTCATTTTCAAACCGGCTGATATGGCTCAGGAAGCCAAAGTCCAGATCATAACCCAGCTCAGGTTCGTAGTAATTGAAGGTCAGCTGCGGCATCAGACGGTAGTTGGACGACACCCCCGGCGTCAGCGGCTGGAAATTCCTGACCCGTAAGGTCGAGTTCCATTTTTCTTCCTGGTAGGTCACTTCGCCGGTTTGCAGCAGGTTGTTGTCTTCCCGGCGGCCGATCTCTGAATCGACATCCGAGAAATAGGTCACGTCACTGACCTTGCTGTAATCAACATTAAACAGCCAGTTATCCTGATACCGGCCGCTGTGGGACCAGTTGTAGGCCCAGCGTGCATCGTCAGTATCGGAAGCTTCATCGCTGCCGAGGTATTCCCCTTTCAGGCTGCCTTGTCCCAGATCGGTGAGATAACGGAACTGGCTGTTGAGCTGCAGGCCACGGTTACTCATGTATTTCGGGGTAAAGGTCAGATCGTAGTTGGGGGCAATATTCCAGTAAAACGGGGTTTCCAGCTCAAAACCGTCACGGGAGCCGTAACTCACGGTCGGGTAGAGGAAACCGGTCAGCCGCTCGTCACCGACAGGCACACGCAGGTAAGGCATGTAGAACACCGGCACATCCAGTACTTCGAACCGGGCGTTATACAGGTCGGCAAACGGCGAGTCGGCCTCACGTTCAATGCTGGTGGCGGTAAATTGCCAGCTTTTATCCCCGGGCGGACAGGTAGTGTAAGTGCCGTTGCGCAGGCGATAATAGGTCATGCCCTGCTTTTCAATTTTGGTGGCTTCACCCCGGCCGGCTTCGCAGGTCAGGCTGTAGACGGCGTTGTTAATTTCGGCGTCGTCGGTATCCAGGTTGTTGTGCATGCTGTCAGCGTAGACTTCAATGCTGCCATCGTGGAAATACACGTTGCCCTTGGCGCTGACAGTATTGTTTTGCTGGTTCATGGTCGCGACATCGGCCGCCACGGTCCGGTTGGATTGCCGAACGACCACATCGCCGGAGTAAGTCACGCTGGCGTCGCTGTCCGCCTCTGCCTTATCGGCGGTGATTCTGATCGGGGCATTATTGGGATCACCGTCACTGGGATCCGGGGTCAGGCACATGCCTTTGACCAGGGCAAGCTCTTCCTCTGCCGTCGGGCTGGCTTCATTCTCAATGAGGGCATCATTGGCGAAAGCTGACGGGCCATATAAAGCTATGCTGATCATGGTCGCCAATAAGCTGCGAGAAGTGAATGACATTGAGATTTAATTTCCTGTGTTCATGATATAGCGCAAAGGTGTCCAGACCGGCCCTGCCGTCCCCGCAATAAAGGCTGCTATGATAAAGCAATTTCTGCTTATCGGCATCTCTGTGGGACCCTGTATTCATCGGACCGGATAAATTCATTATTGTTTTTTCTGCTATTATGCCGCGAGGTCTTTATCAGACGGCGCTGTGCTTTATGGCAGCAAGTCACGCTGATAAACCTATCTCTTTTCGTAAGACTAGACGGCATTCGTGGGCACAATTTAGCAAATTACCAGAGAGTATAACATGCAGGTGTTGGGCAAGATTTTAGGGGCATTTTTTGGTTTCCTTCTTGGTGGACCTATCGGGTTGTTATTAGGCATCTTTTTGGGTCATAAGTTCGATCGGGCGCGTGCCGGTGTGTATCAGGGTGGCAGTTTTGGCCGATTTAGCCAGGGTCAGGCTGATCAGCATGAACGTCAGGCGGCGTTTTTTCATGCGGCGTTTGCGGTGATGGGCCATATGGCCAAAGCGAAAGGCCGGGTGACCCTGGAGGAAATTCGTGTTGCCAGTGCCATTATGGACCGCATGCAACTGCACGGCGAAGCACGCCGGCTGGCTCAGGAAGCTTTCCGCGATGGTAAATCAGAAGATTTTCCCCTTCAGGAGGTGCTGACCCGGGTGCGTCAGCAAGGGACGGGCCGGCTCGATTTGCTGCAGTTTTTTCTCGAATTGCAGATCCAGGCCGCGTTTGCCGACGGCAGCCTGCATCCGAAAGAGCGCCAGTTACTGTTCGTGATTGGCCGTGCGCTGGGTTTTTCCGATCAGCAGCTGGAAAGGCGTCTGCATATGCAAGAAGCGGCGTTTCGTTTTCAGCAGGGGGGCGGTTTTTATCGCCAGCAGTCACAGCAACAGCAGGGCGGTTTTCGACAGGCGCCAACCCGGGATCAGCTCAGTGATGCGTATGAACTGCTGGGGGTAGCAAAAGAAGCCAATCCGAAAGATCTGAAACGTGCTTACCGTAAACTGATGAACGAGCACCATCCGGACAAACTGGCGGCCAAAGGCTTACCGCCAGAGATGATGGAGCTGGCGAAGCAGAAAGCCCAGGAACTGACGGCAGCTTACGAGCTGATAAAAAAAGAAAAAGGCTTTAAATAAGGGCCAAGGCCCTCAGACACAGTGCTGAGGGCGGCCGGCGGCAAAGCCTTCCAGGTTGTCGATCAGCTGATTGGCCAGCGTCTGAATGGCCGAGTCCGCCCCCCAGGCCACATGGGGTGTCAGCAGCAGGTTGGGCAAGGCGGCGTTGGCCAGCAGCGGGTTAGACGCGTCGGCGGGCTCCCGGGTAAACACATCGCACCCGGCACCGCCCAGGTGGCCGGATCGCAGCGCCTCAACCAAATCCTCTTCGTTAACCAGCCCGCCGCGGCCGGTATTGATCAGCAGGCTGCCGGGCTTCATGTGTGCCAGCTCTGGTGCCGCAATCAAATTTGTCGTTTCCTCGCTGAGCGGACAGTGCAGCGTAATCGCATCGGCGGTTTGCAGCACCTGCTCAAAAGGCAGGTAGCCCGCGCGACACTGGCTGGCACCTTTGCGCTCGGCAAACACGACTTTCATGCCAATCGCTGCCGCCAGCCGGGCGACCGCCTGTCCCAGGCTGCCGCTGCCGATCACCCCCAGCGTGCTGCCGGCCACATCGCCAATCGGGTGGCTGAAAAAACAAAACTGTTTCTTCTCCTGCCAGACGCCGGCCTGAATATCTTTGTGGTACGCGAACAGGTTGCGTTTGAGCGCAAACAGCATGGCAATGACATGCTCCGGCACCGAGCCGGTGGCATAACCGCGAATGTTACTGACCACTATGCCGTGCTCGCGGCAGTAGTCCAGATCGACATTATTGGTGCCTGTGGCGGCAATGGCGATCATTTTCAGCTGCGGTAACTGACGCAGTGTATCGGCATTGAGCACCACTTTATTGGTGATGGCGATGGTGGCCTGTTGCAGCCGTTCAACAAGCTGCGCCGAAGAGGTGGTCGGGTATTCCTGCCAGTGGTGCGCAAAGGCCGGGCGGGGCAGGGTGATCTGATGGGGGATGGTATCGCGATCGAGAAAAACTATCTGGTGCATCACGGCTCCCTGCTGATGCTGTGGTTGATGGCACACAGTAAACACCAGCGAGGGGCAGGCTGCAAGCCGGGCGAACCAAGCTGCCGACTCAGAGGTCGGCAGGGAAGGCCGGTTGTGCTTTACAGCGTCCGCTCAGGCGCGTCGGGATAGAATTCGCACGGTGCGAACACATGACGGGCTTCGTTGCTGTAGGGGTGGAAAAAGCTCAGTTCCGCCGCGTGCAGTTGCAGGCGGGGGGCCAGTGCTTTGGCTTGATCATGGGCATAGAAACCATCGCCCAGGATCGGGTGGCCCAGCGCCAGCATGTGGACGCGAAGCTGATGAGAGCGTCCTGTGACCGGGCGCAGTCTGACTAAGCTGCTCTGGCCGTCACTGGCAATCACCTCATAATGGGTCACCGAGGGTTTGCCGTGCTCAAAACAGACTTTCTGCATCGGGCGGTTGGGCCAGTCGCAAATCAGCGGCAGATCTATGGTGCCGCTTGGCTGTTCCGGTGTGCCCCAGATACGGGCGTAATAGACTTTTTCGGTCTGACGGTCGCGGAACTGGGCTTTGAGGTGCCGTTCGGCATCCTTGTTGAGCGACAGTATGATCAGCCCGGAAGTGGCCATGTCCAGACGATGCACAATCTGCGCTTTGGGATGCTCGGCCAGCACGCGGTTAAACACGCTGTCGGCATGCGCCGGATCGCGGCCGGGATTTGACAGCAGACCGGAAGGTTTGTTGACGGCTATGATATCGCGGTCGACATACAGCACATCCAGCCAGGGATCGGTAGGCGGGTTATAGTCCAGCTGTGGTAAGGGGTTCATGTTCGGGCTATCTCAGGTTGTATGCACAGGCAGCGGCGAAATGGTAACACAGGGCGGCAGGGAGTACCTACCGCCCGGATAGTGCCTGTATCAGTTATGGCTGACGGCGATGACACGCAGCGAATCGAGCTGAATCTGGGCTTTGCTGATGTAAGCGGTCAGATCCTGAATCTGGCTTTGCAGCAATTCCAGCTCATCGTCCCGGATGTTAGGGTTGACCGATTTCAGGGCCTGCAGACGGGCCAGCTCGGCACCTAAAGTGCTTTCCATCTCCTGCTGCGCCGCCTGACGCACTTTGGCCAGCTCAGGTTCGATCAGCTGATCACCGGCAGCAATCAGGGCATGGATGTCTCTCTGCACCGAATTTACCAGTTTACTGCCCAGATGGCGGTTGACCGGACTCAGCTGGCGGTTGAAGCCTTCGAACTCGACCTTATCCGACAGGTTGTTGCCTTTGGCATCCAGCAGGATACGGATAGGCGTGTGCGGCAGGAAGCGGCCGATCCCGGATTGCTTAGGTGCCTGGGCATCGACCACGTACACCAGTTCCAGCAGCAACGTGCCGGCGGGCAGTGCCTTGTTCTTGAGCAAAGACACCGCTGTGGTGCCGACACCTTCCGACAGCAGCAGGTCAATCCCGCCCTGAATCATAGGGTGTTCCCAGCTGATAAAGTGCATGTCTTCGCGTGACAGCGCGGTATCACGGTCAAAGGTAATGGTACAGCCATCCTGCGGCAAACCCGGGAAACTCGCTACCAGCATGTGTTCAGACGGGGTGATCACCAGGGCGTTTTCGCCTCTGTCATCCTGATTGAGGCCCACGGTATCAAACAGGCCCAGCGCGAAGGTCACCAGATTGGTGTCGCCGTCTTTGGCGGCAATCTGCTCGACCAGCTCTCGGGCGGCATCGCCACCGTTGGAATGGATCTCCAGCAGACGGTCGCGGCCCTGCTCCATTTTGCTCTTGAGCTCAGTGTGCATGCGGGCACTGTCGGCGATCAGCGAGTCCAGCGCCTCAGCACTGTGGTTTTCACTGGCCAGCAGGGTGATCAGCTGCGGCTGAATCGCTTCATACACCGCACGGCCTGTCGGGCAGGTTTCTTCAAAGGCATTCAGCCCCTCGTTATACCAGTGCGCCAGCAGCGCCTGCGAGGTGCCCTGCAGATGCGGGACATGGATCTCGATATCCCGTTGCTGGCCGATGCGGTCCAGTCGGCCGATACGCTGTTCCAGCAGATCCGGGTTGTTGGGCAGATCGAACATCACCAGCTGGTTGGCAAACTGGAAATTGCGGCCTTCAGAGCCGATTTCTGAACACAGCAGCACCTGTGCGCCGTCTTCTGTCTGAGCGAAGTAAGCGGCCGCTTTGTCGCGGTCGAGAATCGACATGCCTTCGTGGAACACAGTGGCGCGGATGCCTTCTTTTTCGCGCAGTGCCTGCTCCAGATTGAGCGCGGTTTGCGCGCGGGAGCAGATCACCAGCACTTTTTCATTGCGGTTGGCTTTGAGGAAATCCAGCAGCCAGCTCACCCGCGGGTCGAAGTTCCACCAGGTGGCCGATTCGCCTTCAAATTCCTGATAAATATCTTCCGGATACAGCAGCTTGAGCACTTTTTGTTCTTCGCTGATTTTCCCCATCATCATGCCGGCGACACGCATGGCCGTGCTGTACTGCGACGGCATCGCCAGCGGGTACAGATTGAGGTGACGCTGAGGAAAACCCTGCACGGCCGCGCGGGTATTACGGAACAGCACACGACCGGTGCCGTGGCGGTCCATCAGGTTGTCGACCAGCTCCTGACGCGCGGCATGCTGAGCGTGTTCGTCGCCCTGGGTGGTCAGGGTGTCCAGCAGCGGGGCAATGTCCTGCTCAGGCAGCAGATTGATCAGTGTCGCGCGGCTGTCGTCGTCCAGTTTTTTGCCGGCCAGCAGATCTGACACCGCATCGGCGACCGGAGCATACTGGCGCTCTTCATCGAGAAAGGCCTCGTAATCGTAGAAGCGATCCGGGTCGAGCAGGCGCAGGCGGGCGAAGTGGCTCTGATGGCCCAGCTGATCCGGGGTGGCTGTCAGCAGCAGGCAGCCCGGGGTTTTCTCGGCCAGGGCTTCCACCACCTGGTACTCACGGCTTGGCGCCTCTTCACTCCACACCAGGTGGTGGGCTTCATCGACTACCAGCAGATCCCAGTCGGCGTCCAGCGCCTGTTCGAAACGGCGGCGGCTCTTGCGCAGAAAATCCAGTGAGCACAGCACGTATTGCGCGGTCTCAAACGGATTGGCCGCATCGGCAATCGCCTCGACACAGCGCTCTTCATCGAAGATAGAGAAATACAGATTGAAGCGGCGCATCATCTCAACCAGCCACTGATGCTGCAGGGTTTCCGGCACCAGGATCAGAATACGCTCGGCACGTCCTGCCAGCACCTGCTGGTGGATGATCATCCCGGCTTCAATGGTTTTCCCCAGACCCACTTCGTCGGCCAGCAGGACACGGGGGGCAAAACGGCGGCCCACTTCATGAGCAATGAACAACTGGTGCGGGATCAGGCCGGCACGCATCCCGCACAAGCCGCGCAACGGGCTCTTGTGCTGCTGGTGCTGGTTTTTCAGGGCGCGGTAGCGCAGGACGAAACGGTCCATGCGGTCAATCTGACCGGCGAACAGCTTGTCCTGCGGCTTGTTAAAACGGATCTGGTTGCTGAGGAAGATCTCGCGCAGCGATACATTTTCTTCCCCGGTATCGGTGCGGGTGCCGATATAGGTCAGCACCCCTTGTTGTTCTTCCACTTGCTCGACCCTGAGCGACCAGCCTTCCTGGCTTTCAGTCACATCACCGGCGTTGAACATCACACGGGTGACAGGGGCATCATGGCGGGCATATACGCGATTCTCTTCGCTGGCGGCAAACATAAGGGTGACAGTACGCGCATCCATGGCGACCACGGTTCCTAACCCTAAATCACTTTCCGTGTCACTGATCCAGCGTTGACCCAAAGCAAATGGCATAGTGGACAAAACCTTCTAAATATTTGAAATCAAGGAGAATTGGATCCCGGCGACGATGAATATATCAACTACACTGAAATTAAGTGTAAGCCACAAATGGCGCCGGCAAAAAAGGGGGCTAATGGTACTGCATGATGGGAGCCAGGTCACGAGCTAAGTGATGGACCCATCAAGTGAGAAAATTGTCACAATATTTTCATTTTTTGCGGTCATTAATGAAAAGCGGGTTTAGGCTTATTAATGATAGCCTTTGCCAATGGCTATTTCAGGTGAACAAGGAGACGTCTATGGACGATGCTGATAGGAAAGTCTTTGTACTTGATACCAACATCCTGTTACATGAACCCCTCGCCATCTACTCTTTCAAAGAGCACGACGTAGTGATTCCCATGACGGTCCTGGAAGAGCTCGACCGGATCAAAGACAGCAAACGCGACGTTGCCCGCGATGCCCGTGTTGCTATCCGCGCCCTCGAAGATATCTTCCACGATGCCACACCGGAACAAATCTCAGCCGGGATCCCCCTGACCGAGCAAGGTGACCACAAAGGCCGTATCGCGATTTTCGCCGATTACGAAATTCACGAAACTGTGCATGCCTTTGCCGACAAGGCCGGTGACAACCGGATTCTCAACGGGGTGCTCTACCTCCAGAATCATTATGCGCCGCGCAAGGTGGTGCTGATCACTAAAGACATCAACATGCGCCTGCGTGCCAAAGGCGCCGGGGTGTTTTACGTCGACGATTACCGGTCAGATCAGCTGATTGATGACGTCAGCCTGCTGACCAAAGGGTTCCACCGCTATCCGGCCAGTTTCTGGGAGCGTGTGGGTGAGTGCCATTCTGAAAAACGCGGCCGCTCGACCTTGCATACGCTGCCGCAAGAGCTGTTTGAATCCCCCTTCGTCAACCAGTACCTGATTGATGAAGATACCGATTTCGCGGCCCGGATCCAGAGTCTGGACGGGGAAATGGTCACCCTGAAAGATCTGGGGCATGAGCGCCTGATGCACCGCCAGGCATGGGGCATTCATCCGAAGAACATCTATCAGGGCATGGCGATGGACGCGCTGCTCGATCCTGATATCGATCTGGTGATCCTGACCGGCCCGGCCGGGTGTGGTAAGACGATCCTCGCGATGGCTGCCGCCCTGGAGCTGGTGATCGAAAAAGGCATGTACGACAAGATCATTGTTACCCGCAATACCCCGGACATTGCCGAATCTATCGGTTTCCTGCCGGGTACGGAAGAAGAGAAAATGATGCCTTGGCTGGCGGCAGTGACAGACACCATGGAGGCCTTGCATAAGCACGATGTCTGCACTGACGGTTCGATGAAATATATCTTCGAAAAAGCCAATATCCAGTTCAAATCGATTAACTTTATGCGCGGCCGCTCTATCCAGAACGCTTTCGTGTTGCTGGATGAGTGTCAGAACCTCACGGCTTCACAAATCAAGACCATCATCACCCGCTGTGGTGAGGGCACTAAGCTGGTCTGTTCCGGTAACCTGGCGCAGATCGATTCCACTTACCTGTCGCCTGTGACATCAGGCTTAACCTATATCGTTGAACGATTTAAGAATTTCGAGGGCAGCGCCAATATCTACCTCAATGGTGTGGTGCGCAGCCGTCTGGCGGAATTTGCTGAAGAAAATCTGTAATTAACCGGGCGGGATCCGCTGAGCGGATCTTAAGCATTCATCGCCCGAGGTACTTCCTTAATCTTTCATCTTCCGGCTCCCCCAGCACTTGCTGGGTGGGGCCGCATACCCGGATTTCCCCCTGCTCGACAAAAGCACAGTGATCGGCAATTTTCAGCGCATCGTCCGGACTGTGGGTGATCATCAGCACAGTGATCCCGGCTTCCTTGGCCAGACTGGCGATCAGATCCAGCATTTCTTGTCGCAGCGCCGGATCCAGCGCGGAAAACGGCTCATCGAGCAACAGCAGCGGCCGGTGTCTGACCAGGCAGCGTGCCACAGCCACCCGCTGTTTCTGACCGCCAGACAATTGCTCTGGCAAGCGATCCAGATAACGGCCAATGCCGACCCGTTCTGCCGCGTCTTTGACTGATGCTTTGTCAGCCGCGCTGAGGCGCAGCCCGGGATGGATACCCAGGGCAATATTGTCGAACACGCTCAGATGAGGAAACAGGTTGTGATCCTGAAACAGGATCGACAGCGGCCGCTCGGCCGGATTCTGCTTGTCGATTACGTCACCGTTGATCCTCAGCTCCCCGCTGTCCGGCCTGAGAAAACCGGCGATCATTGCCAGCAGGGTACTTTTGCCCGCCCCGCTGGGGCCGATCACCGCCAGAATATCTCCCGGCGCGACCGACAGATCAAAGCTGAGCTGCATCGGCGCCTGGTTATGGTGACGGTAGCAATGGCTCAGTTGAGACAAAGAGAGCATAGGTGAAGTCATAAGTTATCCGTTAGCAGTGCGGGCAGACGAGGCAGATCGGGACAATAACAGGCTTTCCACTACAGTGAAAATGCCCAGGCTGAGCAAGAGCAGCAGCAGAGCGGCAACGGCGGCGGCATCCATCTGATAGCTGTCCATCAGCTGGAACAGGTACAGGGGCAGGGTCTGAAAATCCTGGCTGCCGAACAGCGCAATGGCACCCAGATCGCCCAGCGACAACACGAAGCTGATCGCCATCGCCTGGGCCATAGGTTTGCGCAGTGCCCGCCATTCCACCAGATACAGGCGCGACAGGCCGCGCATGCCCAAACTCTGACACAGCGGATTGTATTGCTGGGCGAGATGCAGCATCGGCTGGCTCAGGGTTTTGATTACATAAGGCAGTGCCATCAGGGCATTGACGGCCACGACCACCCAGAAGGCCGAGGCAAAGACGTCGGTGAATTCGCGCAGCAGCAAAAACAGACCTGTGCTGATCACCAGCCCGGGTGTGACCAGAATAATGGTGCCAATCAGCTCCAGCCCGTCGGCAGAGAGACGGTAGCGCTGCAGCCGCCAGTAACGGCTGGCACAGAGGATGGCGATCCCGCTGATCAGTGCCAGAACACAGGCCAGTGCCGCGATTTGCAATGAATGGCTGATCGCCTGCCACAGGGCGGGGGTGCTCAGCAGCTGCGGCAGCTGGGCGTTGAGCCCGGCGCTCAGTACTGCCAGCATAGGCGGCAGAACTAACAGCAGCACCAAGCCAATCCAGCATCCGTCCCACACTCTGGCCGAGCGGCTGTCGAGGTAATTCGGATGCCCCTGGCGAACCCGGCCGCTGAGCGTGGACAGCGGTCTGGCAAAGCGCTGGCCGAGCAGCACCAGCGAGCAGCACAGCAGCATCTGCCATAACGCCAGCATGGCACCGGCGGCTAAATCAAAGTCGTATCTCAGTGCCTGATAGATAGCCAGCTCGATCGTGGTGGCTTTCGGGCCGCCACCGAGCGACATAATCACCGCAAAGCTGGTAAAGCACAGCATGAACACCAGCCCGGCGACCTGAGGCAACTGCTGACGCAGCCGCGGCCAGGCAACCAGCCGGAACAGCGGCCAGCCTTTCATACCCAGATGGGCGGCAAGCTGATGCTGTTCGGCCGGAATACCTTCCAGGCTTTGCAGCAGTAAACGGCTTGCCAGCGGCAGGTTGAGGAAAACATGGGCGAGCAGAATGCCGTTGAGACCGTAAATGCTGAACGGCAGGGTCATGTCCAGCCTGGCCAGTCCTTGGGCCAGCAAACCGCTGTTACCATAAATAGCCAGCAGACCAAACACCGCCACCAGTACCGGCAGCACCACTGTCATGGCAAATAACCTGAGCAGTACCGTCCGGCCCGGAAAACGGCGCCGGGACAGGGCGTAAGCGACAGGGATCGCCGGAATCACACTGAGCAGGGTCGATAACAGGGCCTGTTGAAAGCTGAAGGCTGTGACATGACGCAGGTAAGGATCCTGCCACAAGCTGAGCGGCTGCAGTTCGGTGGCCTGACTCAGCAGCGCGCTGAGCGCCCCGCCGACCACAAGCAGTATCAGCCCGGCGCTTAACAGGCCGGGCAGGCTGGAACGGGAGAGTAACAAGGTCTGTCCTATTGCATTACAGGTGCATTACTGGGTCAGGGCCGTCTGCCACTCGCGAATCCAGCTTTTACGCTCTTTCGCGACTTCATCGGCGGAAAACTCCAGCGACTTGGCAGGCCGGGTCAGGGTGCTGAACCCTTCAGGCAGTTCCTGATTGGTCACCGGATACATCCAGTTGCCGGTTGGAATGTGTGACTGGAAGCCCGGCGTCAGGATGAAGGCAAGGAACTGCTCGGCCAGCTCACTGTTGCGGCTGTTTTTGAGCTTGGCGGCAACTTCCACCTGCATATAGTGGCCTTCGCTGAAGTTGGCGGCTTTGTACTTGTCTTCGTTCTCGGCAATCAGGTGGTAGGCCGGTGAGGTGGTGTAAGAGAGCACCAGATCGGCTTCACCGTTGAGGAACATGTTGTAGGCCTCTGACCAGCCTTTGGTCACAGTCACGGTTTTTTTCGCCAGTTGCTGCCAGGCAGCGGCGGCTTGGTCACCGTAGACAGATTTCACCCACAGCATCAGACCCTGTCCCGGCGTTGAGGTGCGGGGATCCTGGTAAATCACCGTCAGATCGTCGCGCTCAACCAGGGCTTTCAGGCTCTCTGGCGGGTTATTCAGTTTTTTGCTGTCGTAAATGAAAGCGAAGTAACCGTAATCGAAAGGGACAAAGGTGTCATCCTGCCAGCCGCCCGGAATGGTGACCGCTGCGGTATCCACCTGGTGGGTGGCCAGCAGCCCGGTTTTTTTGGCTTCCGTCATCAGGTTGTTATCCAGCCCTAACAGCAGATCGGCTTTGCTGCTTTTGCCTTCCAGCCGGACACGGTTGAGGATCGACACACCATCGTCCAGGGCGACAAACTGCAGATCGCAGCCGCACTGTTTCTCAAACGCGGTTTCGATGGCCGGACCTGGTCCCCAGTCCGCGGTAAAAGAGCTGTAGGTGTAAACGGTCAAGGTCGGTTGAGCGGCCGCGGCAGACGTGGCGGCAGCCAGCAGGGGTAAGGTTATCAGTAGGTGTTTCACAAAGCGCTCCTGAGTTCCTGTCAAACAGGGAATTCCGATTTCTTCAAGGCGCGGGGTTGAGTGAGAGGGAGAATCTCCCCGGGAAGGCACGAAAGGGGTAAAGGTGTGCTTTCTTGTCTCTCAGTTTTTCTCAATTCCTCCGCCAGCATGATCTGGTTCAGGTTCAATGGGTCCCGTACGCAGTACGATCTCAGCCCTAAGACTCCCCATGAGAACGGCTCTCATTGTAAACGCGGCCGACACAGGTTGCCAGCCACAATTGCAGCCGGCTGTGAATCCTGAGCTGCAAGTTAGCTGATCAGGCGAGGCTATTTGATCTCATTGAGCCGCCAGTCGTAATCGTAACTGGGCGATGTCAGCGTCACCGGCCGGCTGAGATAAGTGTTCAGGTGTGTCTGCAGTTCAGCCAGGGTGCCGAAATCACTCTGATACCAGTCATAAATCGACGACAGGCGGACGCTCTGGCCGCGCACATCAACCCCTTTATCGCTGTTGATAAAGCGCTCGGCCGCTTGGTCGAGCTGTTCGTTCAGTGTATCGGCCTGCATGACCTCGGGGAGCAGATCCGGGCAGCCTAAACTGGCACAGTTCACCACATAGTGAATACGCGCGTCCTGCCAGATAGGGCGCAAAATCCTGTGTTCAATATCATTGAGCGACAGTTTTTGTCCGCTGATGGTGATCAGCTTTTCATCCCAGGGACCGAAGCTGAACAAGCCGCCGAGTTTGGTGATCGAACTGACCGGATAGTTGTCCAGAATCACTTTGACGGTCAGGGCGTTATACAGGTTCACCCAGTAGGCAAACTGCTCATTGCGGTTGTAGCGGCGCGGGTCCAGCGCGGCGAGCTGGTCCAGATAACGTGCCAGAGCGGCTTTATCCTGCGGGCTGACCGCGGCATAACGAAAGCGGGTCTGCTTGGGGGCGACCAGCAGATAGTCGTTGAGCAGGCCCTGCCAGAGGGCGTGATCAATTTTTGCGCTACTGCCCGGGTTACTGGCCTGCCACAAAGGCCAGAGATCGGCTTTGGGGGCGGCCAGTGCCGCTGAAGACAGGCTGAGTAGCATCATCAGGAGCAGGACGATCAGGGGTTGGCGTAACGGATACATGTGAACACCTCTGTAAAAAGATTGATATTCAGCAGACCGAAACCGGGGGCGTTTCTTTCTGATGGCGGGCGCTAAACAAAACACCCTGCCGGAGCAGGGTGTCTGAGCCAGTCAGCAATGACAGTATAGATCAGGCCAGAAAAGCCGGGATCTTACTTTCATACTCAGCGATTTTATCTTCGTGCTGCAGGGTCAGGCCGATGTTGTCCAGACCGTTCAGCAGGCAGTGGCGGCGGAACTCGTCAATCTCAAAGTTGTAGGTCTTGCCGTTGGCGCTGACCGTCATGCTTTCCAGATCCACCGTCACTTCGGCGCCCTGGCTGGCGTCGACAAACCGGAAGATCTCATCGACTTCAGCATCTGTCAGCCGTACCGGCACCATCTGATTGTTGATCGCGTTGCCATAGAAAATATCGGCAAAGCTCGGCGCAATGATGATTTTGATACCGTAGTCAGCCAGCGCCCAGGGCGCGTGCTCGCGTGATGAGCCGCAGCCGAAGTTTTCACGGGCCAGCAGGATACTGGCGCCCTGATAGCGCGGGTGGTTCAGGACGAACTCAGGATTAGGCTGTTCGCCGGCGTCATCAAGAAAGCGCCAGTCGTGAAACAGGTGCTTACCGAAACCGGTACGGTTCACTTTCTGCAAAAACTGCTTTGGAATGATGGCGTCAGTGTCGACGTTCGCGGCATCCAGCGGCACCACCAGTCCTGTGTGTTGTTTGATTCCTGCCATGCTTGTTCCCTCTTAAATTAGGCGGTGGCGACGGTGGCTTTGTCCAGCTCGCGGATGTCCACGAAGTGGCCGGCACAGGCAGCGGCGGCGGCCATCGCCGGGCTGACCAGATGGGTGCGGCCATCGCGGCCCTGACGGCCTTCAAAGTTACGGTTACTGGTCGAGGCGCAGCGCTCTCCCGGACCTAAGCGGTCGTTGTTCATCGCCAGACACATAGAGCAGCCAGGCAGGCGCCATTCAAAACCGGCTTCGATGAAGATCTTGTCCAGCCCTTCCTGCTCGGCCTGTGCTTTGACCTGCTCAGAGCCGGGCACTACCAGTGCCTGAACATTGGGAGCCACTTTGCGGCCTTTGGCGACCGCGGCGGCGGCTCGCATATCTTCAATGCGCGAGTTGGTGCAAGAACCGATGAAGACTTTATCAATCGGGAAATCGGCCAGTTTTTTGCCCGCTTCCAGGCCCATGTAAGCCAGCGCTTTGGCGGCAGAAGCGCGCTCAACCGCATCGCTGAAGCTGTCCGGTGCCGGGATCGGCTCATCAATGGCAATCACTTGACCCGGGTTGGTGCCCCAGGTGACCTGGGGTTTGATGTCTTTGGCATCCAGGGTCACCACGTGGTCGAACTGAGCATCGGGATCGGATTTCAGTGTCTGCCAGTATGCTACGGCAGCCTCAAACTCGGCGCCGGTCGGGGCAAAGTTACGGCCCTGGATGTAATCAAAGGTGGTCTGATCCGGTGCGATCAGACCCGCTTTGGCACCCAGCTCAATCGCCATGTTACAGACCGTCATCCGGCCTTCCATGCTCAGATCCGTGATAGCTTCACCACAGAATTCGACTACATAGCCGGTACCGCCGGCGGCTGTGGTTTTGCCGATGATCGCCAGAATGATGTCTTTGGCTGTGATGCCAGGGGCGACTTTGCCTCTGACTTCAATCTTCATGGTTTTGGCGCGGGCTTGTTTCAGGGTCTGGGTGGCCAGTACGTGCTCAACCTCAGACGTCCCGATACCGAAGGCCAGCGCGCCGAACGCCCCATGGGTGGCGGTGTGGGAATCGCCACACACGATAGTCATGCCCGGCAGGGTAATACCCAGCTCAGGCCCCATGACATGGACTATGCCCTGGTATTTATGGTTCAGATCATACAGGGTGACGCCGAAATCTTTACAGTTCTTGGCCAGGGTTTCCATCTGGATACGGGCCATCTCGCCCGACGCATTGATGTCTTTGGTCTGCGTTGAGACGTTGTGGTCCATAGTGGCGAAGGTTTTGCCGGTCTGGCGAACCTGACGGCCTTTCTCTCGCAAACCGTCAAAGGCCTGCGGTGAGGTCACTTCGTGCACCAGATGACGGTCGATATACAGGATCGGGTTTTCACCTTCGGCGGCCACCACGACGTGGGCATCATAGACTTTTTCGTACAGCGTTTTGGCTGTGTGTGTTGTGTTTGACATTGCTCGTTTGCTCCTCGTCGTTCGGCTTACGCCTGGCGGATGTAGGCGGCGATTTTATCGCCCATGGCGTCAGTAGACAGGGCTGGGCGGCTGCCGGCCAGATCGGCGGTCAGCTCACCGGCTTCCAGTGCCTGGGAGACGGCTTGCTCAATGGCGCGTGCCGCTTCTTCTTGTTCCAGACTGTAGCGCAGCATCAGGGCGGCCGACAGGATTTGTGCCACCGGGTTGGCGATGTTTTTACCGGCGATATCCGGCGCAGAACCGCCTGCCGGCTCATACATACCGAACTTGTCCTGATTCAGGCTGGCCGAAGGCAGCATGCCCATAGAGCCGGTGATCATGGCGCATTCGTCGGAGATAATGTCACCGAAGATGTTGGAACACAGCATGACGTCAAACTGCGACGGATCTTTGATCAGCTGCATGGTGGCGTTGTCGATATACATATGGCTCAGTTCGACATCCGGGTAATCTTTGGCGATCCCTTCCACCACTTCGCGCCACAGAATCGAGCTTTGCAGCACGTTGGCTTTGTCGATGGAGCAGACTTTCTTGCGGCGCAGGCGGGCAGATTCAAAGGCGATACGGGCGATACGCTCGATCTCATAGCGATGATAGATCTCGGTATCATAGGCCTTCTCCATCGCCCCTTCCCCTTCGCGGCCTTTTGGCTGACCGAAGTAGATGCCGCCGGTCAGCTCACGCACCACTACTATGTCAAAACCACGCTCGGAGATGTCGGCACGCAACGGAGAAAAGGCTTCCAGACCATTGTGGATCTGCGCCGGACGCAGGTTACAGAACAGCTGGAAGTGTTTGCGCAGCGGCAGCAGTGCACCGCGTTCCGGTTGTTCATTGGCGGGCAGGTGTTCCCATTTCGGGCCGCCCACCGAGCCGAACAGCACAGCATCGGCAGCTTCACAGCCTTTCAGGGTGTGGTCCGGTAACGGCGAGCCGTGATTGTCGATGGCAATACCACCCACATCATATTCTTCACGGTCTAGGGTGAAGCCAAAACGGGCTTCAATGGCGTCCAGCACTTTGTGTGCCTGACGCATGACTTCCGGACCAATCCCGTCGCCGGATAACACGGCAATTTTATAGCGTTGACCTGCCATGGTTATACTGTCTCCATTTTTGTTTTCTGTTTAATTTCTGCAATTTGCTCGGCGCGGTGAATGCTGTTGATCACATGCAGCAAAGCTTGTCCGGACGCTTCAACAATATCGGTTGCCAGACCGGTACCGTGGTATTTGCGGCCTTTGTAATTGGCAATGATATCCGCCTGACCCAGGCCGTCTTCCCCTTCGCCTTTGGCGGTCAGGTCAAACTTGTCCAGGGCGATCTCATAGCCGGTTAAGCGGTAGATACACTGGTACAGCGCATCCACCGGACCATTACCGACTGCCGCTTCACATTTCTCTTCGTCACCGCACTGCAGCCTGATGCTGGTGGTGGCCATGACGCTGCCCGATTGCACACTCAGGTAGTTCAGCTTGAAGTAATCGTCTTCCTCGCGCATGTTGGCGAAGTACATCAGGGCTTCCAGATCGTAATCGAACACCTGACCTTTGCGGTCGGCCAGCTTCAGGAAGTCGGCGTACAGGGTGTCCAGGTTGTACTCGTTGTCGTTGTAACCCATGCTGTCCATGTGGCTCTTGACGGCCGCGCGGCCGGAGCGGCTGGTCAGGTTCAGCGCCTGGTTCTTCAGGCCGATAGACTCCGGTGTCATGATCTCGTACGTGTTCTTGTTCTTCAGTACGCCGTCCTGGTGGATACCCGACGAGTGGCTGAAGGCATTGGCACCGACAATGGCTTTATTGGACTGAATCGGCATGTTGCACAGCTGGCTGACCATCTTGCTGGTGCGGGAAATTTCTTCGTGCTTGATATTGGTGCTGACACCCAGCAGCTCGGCGCGGGTTTTGATGATCATGGCGATCTCTTCCAGCGCACAGTTACCGGCACGCTCGCCAATCCCGTTAATCGTTCCCTCTACCTGGCGGGCACCGGCCTGAATGGCGGCCATGGAGTTGGCGACCGACATGCCCAAATCATCGTGGCAGTGCACCGAAATGACTGCTTTGTCGATGTTTGGCACCCGGTTAAACAACTGGCTGATAATGCCGCCAAACTCGCTGGGCAGGGTGTAGCCGACGGTATCGGGGATGTTGACTGTGGTCGCACCGGCCTTGATGGCCGCTTCGACCATGCGGCACAGGTTATCGATCGGGGTGCGGCCGGCATCTTCGCAGGAAAACTCCACATCGTCCGTGTACTTGCGGGCACGGGTAACGGCAGCCACCGCCATGTCGATCACATCATCGTAGCTGCGGCGCAGTTTGTCCTGAACATGGATGGTGGAGGTGGAGATGAAAGTGTGGATTCGGAAGGCTTCGGCAACTTTTAACGATTCGGCAGCGACATCAATGTCGTTCGCTACGGCACGGGACAAGGCACAGACGCGGCTGTTCTTGATGTGCCTGGCGATGGTCTGCACCGACTCAAAATCGCCCGGCGAGGACACCGGGAAGCCAGCTTCAATGATATCTACACCCAGGCGCTCCAGTGCGTAGGCAATCTGCAGCTTCTCTTTCACGGTTAAGCTGGCGGACAGGGCCTGTTCGCCGTCGCGCAAGGTGGTGTCGAATATAATGACCTGATCGTTCATGATTGCTTCCTTTTTAGTTGGCCTGCCTGTCTATGATGGCTGGGTCGCGTCCTGTACGCCGGGCCTTTATACGAAAAACCCGCGCTTGGGCGCGGGTTAATCTGAATTTTTAGCGGTGAATTTCACCCATCAGCTACCCACGCGACTGGTCACGAGAAGGAGTAGGCTGAGTAGAAGAGTGAATTGTGTTTGCATTGTTTTTTTGATCCGCTGTGTTGTTGACCAAAGGAATATCAAATTGTACAGACTAGCGTCAAGCGATAATTGTATCTTTATGCATTTTCGATAGGAAAGCAGGGGGAGTCTGGCCCGCTTTGGCTATAGGAGAGCTGCGGCTAACTCATTACTCTGGTGAGCGCGCAGCCGTCCCCGACCCTTTCCGCCCGCGCAAAGACGGCGATTGTCATTATCCCTCCTCGAAATCGTCACCCGGATGTCATATCCGCTTCTTAATCTGGCTGCACAGGTTAAGAGGAGAATAGTGCTATGGCAGTGACTGTATTAGTACCTATCCAGCGCTTTGATTACGCCTTTTCCAGTTTATGTCTGTGTCACCGCTTTAATCAGCCGGTGGCGACACTGAGCCGGATGGTCTCCCGTTCGGGGGACGGGCCGTTGTACTTACTGTTCGGCTTGCTGGCCTGGGTATTTGACCGGCAACAGGGCGGTCAGGTATTGGGCTTGGGATTACTGGCATTCCTGTTGGAATTGCCTGTCTACCTGCTGTTGAAAAACACCTTCAAAAGAGATCGTCCGGCGCAGCTACCCAGTTTTATTCAACCTTCTGACAAATACAGCCTGCCATCCGGACACACCGCCGCTGCTTTTCTGATGGCCTCTTTAATTTCTGCCTTTTACCCGGCAGCGGCCTGGCTGGTCTGGCCCTGGGCGATACTCATAGGTTTCTCCCGTGTGCTGCTGGGGGTGCATTTCATTACCGACATTGTGGCGGGCGCTTTGCTGGGCATGATGTGCTTTGCTGTCGTCAAGGGGGCGATATGAAAATACTTTACGGCGTACAAGGAACCGGTAACGGCCATATTTCCCGGGCCAGGGAAATGGCCCGAGCCTTTTCCCAGCTTGGCGTGACCGTTGATTTCCATTTCTCCGGCCGCCCGGCTGAACACTATTTTGATATGGAGTGCTTCGGCGATTATCACACCGCCCGGGGGCTGACCTTTATCACAGAGCACGGCAAGGTGAACCAATGGAAAACCTTGCGGCAGAATTCGTTGCTGGGTTTCTGGCGGGAGGTCAGGGCCATGGATCTGTCCGGCTATGATCTGGTGCTCAATGATTTTGAGCCTGTCTCGGCCTGGGCTGCCCGCCGGCAGGGGATCCCCAGCCTGGGGCTCAGCCATCAGAGCGCGTTTTTGTATGATGTGCCGAAAGAAGGGGAAAGCTGGCTGGACAGAAAGCTGATCCGCCATTTTGCGCCGACGGATCAGCAACTGGGCCTGCACTGGTACCACTTCGGTGCCCCGATCCTGCCGCCGATCGTGCCCCGGCATACTGACTCCCCGCCCCAATCCGACGGGTCAGTGCTGGTGTACCTGCCGTTTGAAGCGCTGGATAAAGTGCTGGAGATGCTGTCCCGTTTTTCAGCGGTGACCTTTTATTGTTATCACCCCTCGGTGCGCCAGAGCTATCAGCAAGACAATGTCCACGTCTGCGCGCTGAGCCGGACTGGTTTTCACCAGCGGTTAGCCGTGTGTGACGGGGTGATTGCTAACGGAGGCTTTGAGCTGCCGTCGGAAGCTATCGCACTGGGCAAGAAATTATTGCTCAAACCGCTGCAAGGCCAGTATGAGCAACTGAGCAATGTGGCGACGCTGGAGCTGATGGGGCTGGCGGTCGGTATGCATTCGCTCGATGCAGCCGCGATACGCAACTGGCTCGACAGCCATTCGCCGGGTCAGGTTATCTGGCCGGATGTGGCACTGGCCGTGGCCCGCTGGTTACAGCAGGACAACCGGCCGTCGGTGGATGCACTGTGCCAGTCACTCTGGGAACCTGTCAGCTTCCCGGAACCTGTGCTGGAAACCGTGGCAGATTTTGGCCCAGAGAGCGGGAGCTCCAGCGAGCGATCATTAATCACCGGGACTTATTGATCCCCTTTTCTTCCTGACGTGGCTGGCGCGTCAGGAGTCTGATTCCCTTCTAAGTCGTTGATATTCATTTCTGGTCATATTGTTTTATATCCTTTTAGATATTTTTATAACGGATTTATCTGCTTGTTTTTGTTTGGACTGTCGTTCAATATTGACCTATATCATACTGTTAGAATCAGGTTGGGGTCCCTCAGGGTATTGGTGTCATCATTCTTTTGAATAATACTGATTACCCCCAATTTTCTAATGGGTATGTGAGGGTGTTGTGCCCTGGTTAGCGGAGCAAGACTCTCCGGATTATTCGAACAAGAGGTCAGAAATGGCGCGTAGAGGTATGTCTTTCCAAGCAGCAGAAAATCTCTCCATGGGCTTGAGCCTGCGGAATGTAGATCTGAATTTGCTGACAGTATTCGATGCGGTGATGCAGGAGCAGAATATCACCCGAGCAGCACATAACCTGGGTATGTCTCAGCCAGCGGTGAGTAATGCCGTTGCGCGGCTGAAAGCGACCTTTGACGATGAGCTGTTCATTCGCCATGGAAGGGGGATCCAGCCTACCACCAGAGCCAAGCAATTATTTGGTCCCGTGCGCCAGGCGCTGCAGCTCATCAAAAATGAACTGCCGTCTTCAACTTTCCTGCCGGAAACATCGGACCGCTTGTTCCGCCTGGCGGTGTGTAATCCGCTGGATATCCGTTTCGCTCCCCACATTCTGCGTCAGCTGGGCGATCTGGCCCCCAAGGCACAGGTGGCGCTGGAAGCGGGTATTGAAAGTGACATGGTACAGAAACTGCGCTATCAGGAACTGGATTTCGTTATCGATTATCTGCGTTTTGATGATCAGGGTTTTACGTCCACTGAATTGTTTAAAGACGAGCTGGTGGTGGTCGCGGCCGGTAACCACCCGCGCATTCAGGGTGCGCTGAGTGCCGGCGAGTTCGTGGCTGAAAAGCATGCTGTGCTTCAGCCAGTGCAGGGGGCGCGTGGGTTTGCAGAAGCCGTATACCATCAGGCGCCAGGCTGTCATGTCGCCTACCAGGGCGGCAGCCTGAGCAATATGATGTATGTGGTCGGCCAGTCCGATCTGATTGCCGTGATGCCAAAATGGCTGGCGCAATCCATGGCGGAGAACTTGTCGCTCCAGCTGATGACACTGCCGTTTGAAGGTAAGACCATCAGCGGCTACCTGAGCTGGCATGACTCTTCGCAAAAAGACAAGGGCCACCAGTGGCTGCGCGAACAGTTACTGGCTATCTGTGATCAGGTTACCTGCTAAATCCCGCCAGGTTTACTGTGCTGAATACGGCTGTTTCTCTTCGGGGAAACAGCCGTTTCTTCTTTTTGGCTTTGGCTCTGGCGTGCAGATAGTCGCCGCATTGTGTTATGCCGTCGCAAGGAGTGGGAGCCATGCAGCATTCTGCCTGTCAGCCTGATGATCTCTGTTGCCTTTTGATGTCCGATCAGTAGACTTTCTGCTCCTTCAGCGAACAGCTGTAAGCTAATTTCATGACAGAGCCGTTTATGTCACAACTTGACTACCACATAGTTCACCGTATTCAGCACCAGATCGCCCGTTTGGGGAGCCGTATCGCGCTTCGCTATCCTCAAGATGGCCAGTGGCGGGACATCAGCTGGCAGACGCTGGGTGAGCAGATTCATCAGCTGTCACTGGCGTTGCTGGCCCAGGGTGTCGGCGTTCAGGATAAAGTCGGGATCTTTTCGCCCAATATGGCCCGCTGGACGGTCGCCGATCTGTCCACCCTGTACCTGCGCGGGGTGACGGTGCCGATTTATCCGACCAGTACCGCGCAGCAGGCGGCCTATATCATCAATAACGCCGACATTAAGGTGCTGTTCGTGGGCGAGGCTGCCCAGCTGGACGCGGTCTTGCAGATAGCGGCAGAGTGCCCGCAGCTCGAACGCATCGTCTTGATGGATGGCCACTGCGACCCTGCCGATCATGCGCTGGTATGTGATTATCAGCAGTTTGTCGCCCAGGGTAGAAGCGGGGATGAAGAGGCGCTGCTGGCCCGTCTGGCTGATTGCCGGATGGATGATTTGCTGACGCTGATCTATACCTCAGGTACTACAGGCACGCCCAAAGGGGTGATGCTGGATTACGCCAATATTGCAGCGCAGCTGCAGGGCCATGATCAGAGACTGGCCCTGAACGAAGGGGATGTCTCATTGTGTTTCCTGCCCTTGTCCCACGTGTTCGAACGCGCCTGGACTTTCTATGTGCTGCACCGCGGCGGTATCAACTGCTATCTGACCGACACCAATGCCGTGCGTGAGGCGCTGGTGGAAGTGCGGCCGAATGTGATGTCGGCGGTGCCGCGTGTTTACGAGAAAATCTACAGTGCGGTGCAGGCCAAAGTGGCCAAAGCCCCGGTGCACCGCCGGGCGCTGTTTCACGCTGCGCTGGCCATTGGTCACCGTATGGCGGCATGCCGGCAGCAGAACCGCCGGCCAGCGGCCTGGTTAAACATCGCCCATAAAGCGGCAGACAAGCTGGTGCTGTCAAAGCTGCGTGAGGTGCTGGGCGGACGTATCAAGTTCATGCCTTGCGGCGGAGCCAAGCTGGATGCCGGTATCGGACGTTTCTTTCATGCCATAGGCATCAACGTCAAGCTGGGCTACGGGATGACGGAAACCACGGCCACCGTATCCTGCTGGGACGATATTGGTTTTAACGCCGATTCGATTGGTACCCTGATGCCCGGTGCGGAAGTGAAAATCGGTGAGCACAGTGAAATTCTGGTGCGCGGGCCCATGGTGATGCGCGGGTACTACAAGCTGGCGGAAGAAACTGCCGCGAACTTTACCCCGGACGGTTTCCTGAAAACCGGTGATGCCGGCGAATTCGATGCACAGGGCAATCTTTTCATCACCGACCGGATTAAGGAGCTGATGAAAACCTCAGGCGGCAAGTATATTGCGCCTCAGGTGATTGAAGGTGCGATCGGCAAGGACTCAATGATCGAGCAAATCGCGGTGATTGCCGATGCCCGCAAGTTTGTGTCTGCCCTGGTGGTGCCTTGTTATGAGACCCTGGAAAACCACGCCCGCGAGTTGAATATCAGGTATCACAACCGTCTGGAACTGCTCAGGCACAGCCAGATCATGGCCGTGGTCGAGCAACGCATTGCCGAGCTGCAAAAAGATCTCGCCAAGTTCGAGCAGGTGAAAAAGTTCACTTTGCTGCCCAAAGCCTTTTCAATGGATGAGGGAGAACTGACACCGACCCAGAAGCTGCGCCGCAAGGTGATCCTTCAGCGCTATCACCAGCAGATCGAAGCCATGTATCACGAGAGTCCGCGCCAGAAGCCACCAAAGCGCTAAGCGAAACCTACCGGCAATCCTTTCTGTTACCAGCGGCCTGTCAGCAGGTCGTTGTCTTATCAGCGAGACTCACGTCTGCTTTTTTCATGATTTTCTGTCAGCCTTCCTGCTCTGCAAAGGATAATGATGGGCGCATATGCTGATTTATTGGTGTGATACTGGTTCATTATCCTGTTTGATTTCTGTTCGCTGGCCGTTAATAAGGCTATTTGCAGTCAGTACAGAAAATAACCACGAAATAGCTGTGGGGAATGGACGTCAGCGGTTAAAAAACGTTAAGGTGGCGACTGGGTTACTGCTGGTGGGAATGTCCATTGGCAGTCACATAGTACGAAAAACACACTGGATTTCTTTAGGCTAAAGATAAGCCCTAACTATGTTATACCCGTCTGTACCACTGACACTGTTGGTCTGCTCCCTACCGCTGTCTTGCTGACGGCGACGAATGTTAAGCAAACCCGTTCGGTATGCTGGCGTAACCCGGTATGACTGCCCTTCTGTTGCTGCGGCACAGAAAGACAGCCCCAGCTCGCCATCATATCCGGCACACAAGGTCAGAGGCTCCGGTACAGACGCAGGTATACGCAACCTGGAGACAAGAATATGGAAATGTTGTCCGGCGCTGATATGATCGTCCGTTCGATGATCGACCAAGGCGTGAAGCATATCTTCGGTTACCCTGGCGGTTCTGTTCTGGATATTTACGATGCGCTGCATGAAAAGAGCGACATCGAGCACGTACTCGTGCGCCATGAGCAAGCGGCCGTTCACATGGCAGACGGCTATGCCCGCGCCACGGGTGAAGTCGGCGTTGTACTGGTGACTTCAGGTCCGGGTGCAACCAACGCCATTACCGGTATTGCTACCGCGTATATGGATTCTATCCCTATGGTGGTACTGTCCGGTCAGGTGATGAGTCACCTGATTGGTAACGATGCTTTCCAGGAATGCGACATGGTCGGTATCTCCCGTCCGGTGGTGAAACACAGTTTTCTGGTGAAGCGAACAGAAGATATTCCTGCCATCATCAAAAAAGCCTTTTACATTGCAGCCAGCGGCCGTCCCGGGCCTGTGGTTGTCGATATCCCCAAAGACATGCTGGATCCATCGAAAACGTACCCGTACCAGTACCCGGAAGCGATCAGCATGCGCTCGTACAATCCCACCCTTCAGGGCCACAAAGGCCAGATCAAGCGCGGCGTGAAAGCCTTGCTGGCCGCTAAGAAGCCGGTGCTGTACGTGGGTGGCGGTGTCATCATGTCGAACAGTGAGCAGCAGGTGCTGGCACTGGCTGAAAGCCTGAATATTCCTGTGGTCAGTACCCTGATGGGGCTGGGCGCCTTCCCCGGCACGCACCGCAACAGCGTGGGCATGCTGGGTATGCATGGTACTTATGAAGCGAATATGACCATGCACAATGCCGATCTGATTTTTGGCATCGGGGTTCGTTTTGATGACCGTACTACCAATAATCTGGAAAAATACTGTCCGAACGCCACCATCATGCATATCGATATCGACCCGTCGTCGATATCCAAGACAGTTAAAGCCGACATTCCGATCGTCGGCTCGGCAGATGCAGTGCTCAACAGCATGCTGAAACTGCTGGAAGAGCAGCAGGACAGCAACGATAAAGCCGCGATGGATGAATGGTGGAGCGAAATCGAATCCTGGCGGGCGCGCAAGTGTCTGAGCTACAAAACAGACAGTGACCGCATCAAACCTCAGCAGGTCATTGAAACGGTATACAAATTAACCAATGGTGATGCCTACGTGGCATCGGATGTGGGTCAGCACCAGATGTTTGCGGCCCTGTACTATCCGTTCGACAAGCCGCGTCGCTGGTTAAACTCAGGTGGCCTGGGCACCATGGGCTTTGGCCTGCCGGCGGCGATGGGGGTGAAGTTCGCCTTTCCTGATGCGGAAGTACTCTGCGTGACCGGTGACGGCAGTATTCAGATGAACATCCAGGAATTGTCGACCGCCCTGCAGTACGACATTCCGGTGAAAATCATTAACCTGAATAACCGTTTCCTGGGCATGGTAAAACAATGGCAGGACATGATCTATCAGGGCCGCCACTCGCACTCCTACATGGATTCAGTGCCTGATTTTGCTGCTATTGCAGAAGCTTATGGCCATGTCGGTATCCGGATTTCGGATCCGGCGAAGCTGGAAAGTGAGCTGGAACGCGCTTTAGCAATGAAAGATAAGTTAGTCTTTGTCGATATCAGCGTGGATGAAACAGAGCACGTTTACCCAATGCTGATCCGGGGCGGATCCATGAGTGAAATGTGGCTGAGTAAAACGGAGAGAACCTAATGCGCAGGATTGTATCAGTATTATTAGAAAACGAACCAGGTGCACTTTCACGCGTGGTGGGGCTGTTCTCCCAGCGTGGTTACAACATTGAATCTTTGACTGTGGCACCGACGGACGACCCGACGCTGTCGCGGCTGAACATTACCACCAGCGTGGAAGATGCGGCGCTGGAGCAGATCGAGAAGCACCTGCACAAGCTGATCGATATTCTGAAAGTCAGCAATGTGACCGACTCTGAACATGTTGAGCGTGAGCTGATGCTGGTGAAAGTCAAAGCCAGTGGCTATGCCCGTGCAGAAGTGAAGCGGACATCGGATATTTTCCGCGGCCAGATTGTTGATGTCACCAGCCAGATTTATACCGTTCAGCTGGCCGGCACCAGTGACAAACTGGATGCGTTTCTGGACGCAGTCAGCGAAGCGACTGAAATCATTGAAGTTGCCCGCAGCGGCGTGGTCGGCATTGCCCGCGGTGAACGCTCACTGAAAGCCTGATCTTTCCAGCAAAATACCGTCCTTTTCAAGCCCGCCAGGCAACACCTGGCGGGCTTTTTCGTAGTGGCCTTTTCTTGCGACATTAGACTAAAGTCTAATAGGTGGTGTGACGATTGTTCTGTTGACCGCGTGGCTGCGTTATCACGCAGCGTCTTAACCGGGGTCAGGCAGACTGCATACGAGGAGGGGTCGATCTATGCTGAATACAGTCTTGGTTCGCAGCACCACTTTGTTGCTGTGTTTGCTCGGCTTTCACGTCAGCGCCTTGTATTTCCTGCTGGCTGTCTTGTTACTGAATACGCATCACAAGGAAATCTTTGGCTGGTGAACCTTGGTCAGGCAATGCAAAAACAGGCGGGCAGATAAACAAAACGGGAGCCGAAGCTCCCGTTTTCTATGCACTTTCTCTATGCTGCTATACAGCAGTAGCCGTGACGGCTGAATTACAGTACGTGTACCGAGGCCGTGTTGGTCGTGCCTGAAGGGACCAGCGCACCTGAGACCATGACCACGATATCGCCTTTGGCACCCAGACCGGATTCCAGCGCCAGCGCTTTACCGCGTGCGTAGAAGGCATCAGTGCTTTCGATCGCATCGACCACCACTGGCGTGACGCCTTTGGTCAGGCACAGCTGAGCGGCGGTTTTGCTGTTAGTGGTGATAGCCAGAATGTTGGCCGTCGGGAAGTATTTACGCACAGAGCGGGCAGACTTACCGGCTTCGGTCGCTACCACAATCAGCGGTGCATTCAGTTTCTCGGCTGTGTCTACCGCACCTTTACAGACGGCTTCAGTAATACGCAGGCGAGGGCTGTCCAGACGCGCACTCAGAGACGCACGCATGGCAGAATCGGTACGGGCACAGATTTGCGCCATGATGGTGACCGCTTCAATCGGGTATTTACCCTTCGCAGACTCACCAGACAGCATCACGGCATCTGTACCGTCCATGATGGCGTTGGCAACGTCACCGGCTTCGGCACGGGTCGGACGCGGGTTCTTGATCATAGAATCCAGCATCTGAGTGGCAGTGATCACCACTTTACGGGCACGGTTACATTTCTCGATCATCATCTTCTGCGCGAAGATCACTTCTTCAACCGGGATTTCGACACCCAGGTCGCCACGGGCAACCATGATGCCGTCAGAAGCTTCCAGAATCGCGTCGAAGTTATCAACACCTTCCTGGTTCTCGATCTTAGAGATGATCTGGATCTTCTCGCCGCCGTTGGCGTTCAGCAGTTCACGGATTTCATTAACGTCTTCTGCTTTACGGATGAAAGAAGCGGCAACGAAGTCAACGCCTTGCTCACAACCGAATTTCAGATCGGCTTTGTCTTTTTCAGCCAGTGCCGGCAGCTTGACAGACACGCCTGGCAGGTTCACACCTTTGTTTTCGCCCAGATCGCCGTTGTTCAGTACACGGCATTTCACTTCTGTGTCGGTGGTGGCCAGCACTTCCATTTCGATCAGGCCATCGTCAACCAGGATAGTGTCGCCTGCGCTCAGATCGTTGGCGAAACCAGAGTAAGTCACGGCCACGCGGTTTTGGTTACCGACAACTGTGGTGTCAGTAGTGAAAGTGAATTCCTGACCGGCTGTCAGTGAAACGTCTGCGCCGCCTTCCAGTTTGATGGTGCGGATTTCAGGCCCTTTGGTATCCAGCAAAATAGCCACAGGTTGGCCGGTTTGCGCCATGACTTCACGAACGTTCTGGATACGCTGACCGTGCTCGGCGAAATCGCCGTGCGAGAAGTTCAGACGCATAACGTTCATACCGGCGTTAACCAGTTTGGTCAGCATTTCAACTGATTCTGTCTTAGGACCAATCGTGCAGACGATTTTGGTTTTTTTCATTGAGAATATTCTCCGAGAACTTGAAGGAAACTTCTGGCGCTTTTATACCTCAAAGGACTGATCTGTTAATGTTGAATCACAGCTACAAAATGAGATCATGATCGTGTTTTTATCAACAAAGTCCTGAAAGGTATCATTGAGCCATACAAATTGTCTGGCAACATTACTTGCTTTATAAAAGCAGTTGCATTGCTTTGATAAAGCTGACGAAAAGGCTGTACAGACTGACTGAACCGTCGACACAAAGACTGTGGAGATCCGCTGCCAGTGCCACAAAGTGGCTGAATTAACAAGGTCGTAATTATAGCAGAGTTTCCTTGCCTTACCAGCATGTGAGTTGTGTCAACTTTTTGACCTGACCAGGTATCTATGCGCCTGATCCCCCGATAAAAGCCACAGACGATAAGGCATTGGCCCGCTCATCAGCAGGATTGAAGGGATCGCCCGGCCGAAAAAGATTTTTATCAAATAACCAATTCTGTTGAAGCAAGATGGCTGTTTGGAAAACAAATCACATCATTAATGTATACAAAGATTGTTACAGTAAGTCGTTTGAAGCCCTTCAAAGACCTTATCCCTGTCGACAATTCACGGAAATCTGCGCTTATCAGTATTCAGACATCAGGTATCCAGACGCAGACTGCAACGCGCAGAGGAACAGAACTGGAGCTTGGGAAAATTAAGCACGCTGTGACGGCAATCATTTTTCATCGCTGGTTCCATTATGAAACAGCGCCGCCAGGCGGACCATCAGAGGCTCGATGGCACCGGACGCCACATTGCCAAAGCCGAGTACCGCCCCGTGCCAGTCTCTGGTCTGGTGCTGCGGGTGTTCGTAATAACTCAGCGGCCGCAGCACTATCCCGGCGGCTTCTGCTTGCTGCGCCCAGTCATGCTCGCTGATCCCGCCCTGCCATTTGAGCGTAATGTGCAGTCCGGCGGGCTGGCTGATCACTTCGATCTGATCCCCGAAAAAGCGGCTGATGGCATCCAGCATCAAGCGGTGTTTGTCTTTGTACAGCCGGCGCATTTTACGGATATGGCGCAGCAAATCGCCTTCCTGAATGAAATCGGCCAGGGCGGCCTGAGTGTGCGCCTGGGTGTCGCCGGTCAGGGCATCTTTGATCATCAGACAGCGTGACACCAGCGAGGGCGGCACCACCAGATAACCCAGCCGCAGGCTGTTGAACATCACTTTACTGAACGAGCCGACATAGAGGATCTGATCATCACAGCCCATCTGGCCGGCCAGACCCTGCAGACTGGTATAAGGACGATGGGCAAACTGAAACTCACTGTCGTAGTCATCTTCGATGATCCAGCGCTTGCCCTGTACTGCCCACTCAATCAGCTTCAGTCTTTGTTCTGTGTTGAGGGTCGTGCCCATCGGGTACTGATTACTGGGGGTTAAGTAGAGCGCTTCTGACGCACAGGCCAGTACGGCATCAACATCCAGCCCCTGATGTGCCTGCACGGGAAGCGGTTGTAAGTGATAACCCTGCCAGTCGATGATTTTGCGCATCTGGCTGTAGCCCGGCTGCTCCATCAGGATCCGATCACCCCGGTTGAGCGTCGCCAGCAGGGCCAGCGACAGTGCCTGCTGCGCCCCGCTGGTAATGATGATGCGGCCGGGATCGCAGTGAACCGAGCGGCTGGCAGCCAGATAGTCAGACAGCGCCTGGCGCAGTACGGGTAACCCTTGTAGATCCTGATTCCCCATCAGTGATTGCCGACCGGCGTGGCGCTGCAATAAGCTTTGCCATTTGGTCGCCGGAAAGGCGGCCAGATCCGGCACGCCGGGCGCAAAAGGGGCATTCGGATCCCGTGCCTGCTCGGCGGCCAGGGGTTGGCTGTTGGCCCTTGGCGATTGCGCCGTCAGATAGTGTTCCGGCAGCTCAACAGAGACGTAAAATCCCGAGCCCAACCGGCTTTCGATGTAGCCTTCCGCGACCAGTTGCTCATAAGCCGCTGTGACGGTATTGCGGCTCAGGGATAACTCATCAGCCAGTTTGCGCGTTGACGGTAATTTCCCGCCCATTGGCCACAAATTCCCGACAATCTTTTCGCGGATCGCGTGAAAAAGCCGATCCTGGCGCGTGCCTGAATGACCGGTGATCGAAAGATCGCCGGTTTCTATGAGTGTGGGAGACAACAATGTCACGTGCAGCTTACCTCTCAAAGCCCGATGATGATCCGAATCCTAGTCGTTACTCAGTATTGCAAAGATCCGAACAGCGCAGCTGATCACTTGTCTTTCAGGAGATTGAGCAGGCCGGGGTACTCGTGCTCCAGTTCTGCTTTGCGCAGTGTTGCTAAAGAGCAATTACCGCGGTCGACATGTGATATCAGACCGACGTCTTTCAGAATTTTAAAATGGTGGGACCTTGTCGCCTTGGATACGGCGAGTCCGAACGAGGTGCAATGCCGTTCCGCATTTTCTTCATCGTTTATCAGATCCACTATGATTTTCAGTCTGATGGGGTGAGCCAGTGCTTTTAGCACACCCAGCATGGATTCACGCTTAATGCTGCTGCTCTTTTCCTGTGTTGACACACTTATATTCCTCAGTCATTGGATATAAAACCATTGACATATCTGTCGGTCGCCCATAAGGTTCGATAAACTTCGAACGTATGGATTTAATAATACGTACGTTTTATTGCTAACCATTGTAATGGTAACCGCAGGTGAAGTCATGGATGACGTTAATCTGCAAAGAAAAGTGTTAAAGAGTCAGCAATCTAAAGGATCAACATGAGTGAAGTCAGTTTATCGAACAAGAAATACATTTTGTTAGCTGTGCTGTTGGCGGTTTTTGTGGTGCCCAGTTCAATTTCAGGTACTGCTATCGCTTTGCCCTATATCAGCACCGACATGAATTCGGATGTTGCCAGCTTACAGTGGGTAGTGAATGCGTTTAACCTGACGTTTGCCTGTTTTACTCTGATGTGGGGGAAAATTTCAGATGTGTTTGGCCGGAAACGCTCCTTTGTCACCGGCGCTTGCCTTTATGCGCTGGCGTCTGCCGGGTCGGCATGGGCAACGGATATCCTGTGGCTGGATATTTTCCGGGCCATAGCCGGCGTGGGCGGTGCGGCCATTTTTTCCTGCGGCAGTGCGCTTTTCATTGATGTGTTTGACGGCAAGCAGCGCACTCAGGCGTTTGCATTATTTGGCACGACGGCTGGGTTGGGGATCACTTTGGGCCCGACAATGTCCGGTATCTTGCTGGCGTTGTCAGGCTGGCAGGCGATCTTCATTCTGCATGCCGTGGTGCTGATTTTCGTCCTGTGCCTCACGATTAAGCTGCCCGATGACAGAGTGACAGACAGGCCTGTCAGCGAGATTGATATTATCGGGAGCGGCCTGTTTATCAGCAGCATGTTTTTGCTGATGCTGACACTGTCAAAAGGCTATGACTGGGGCTGGAGCAGCACTCTCAGCCTGCTGTGTGCCTCTGGCTCGTTGTTGTTGTTCCTTGTGTTTGTCCGGCACATCAGAAGGGTGGCAAATCCAGTGCTTAGCGTGTCCCTGCTCAGTAATAACCGCTTTATGGGATACAT
Organism: Photobacterium halotolerans DSM 18316; assembly: GCF_000425165.1. Classification (GTDB taxonomy): domain Bacteria; phylum Pseudomonadota; class Gammaproteobacteria; order Enterobacterales; family Vibrionaceae; genus Photobacterium; species Photobacterium halotolerans. The sequence continues at coordinate 7,775 of NZ_AULG01000027.1, read as the reverse complement.
TTTGGTGCCCGTGGTCGCAAGCTTTACCTTTGTCACCCTGTTGACTTACTTCCCCACTTATCTTACCGGCGCTATGCAGATGCCGGCATCTGCGGCAGGTTTGATGATGCTGTGTCTGACCCTGCCTGTGTTGTTGTTTCCTCTGATTGCGGGCCGTTTAGCGGCCAAGGGCGTCCCTTCTTCTTTTCTGATGTACCTGAGCCTTGTATGCATGCTGGCCGGTGCCGGCGGATTACTGCTTGGTGTTGAAACGATGCAAGCTGTTTGGGTGTCTGGTAGCTGCCTGTTTGTGGTGGGAACAGGCATGGGTTTGTCAGCAGGGCTGGTCGACGGCGAAGCGTTAAGCTGTGTCGAGCCGGGCGATATCGGTATGGCCGCGGGGCTGCTCAACACCTTTCGTTTGGGCAGCGAGGCAATTGCCGTGGCCTTGTACGGCTCTTTTATCAGTTCTGCGCTGACGACTCTGGTGGCTGAACAGCTGACTGATTATACCACCGCAGATCAGGGTGATTGGGTGACGGCCATGGCGTCCGGCAATGCATCCACTCTGATCGCTGAGTGGACGGATGACAAAGCATCAATTCTGATGAGCCAGGTGACTGAGATGCTCAAGATTGCCTTTCTGACTACCAACGGCCTGCTGCTGATCATCGCCGCAGGCGTGTCGGTCATGGCTGTGCTGAAGCTGCGAAGACGCCGAACAGTCAGTCCTGTCCAGGTATAACTGGACCTGTCATTTGCTTAAAACTGGCTCTGAAAATCATACCGGTTTGCCGGTATCTTTTCAGGGTTATTTGAGATGCAGTGAAATCAGGGACAGTTATGTTATCGACAAGCAAAAGAACCGACATTAAGAAAGGTGCCCACAAGGCGGTGTTTGAACAGGAAGCCTTGTATCAGATCATCGATGAAAGCCTGGTGGCGCATGTGGCGATTCAGGAAGCGCACGGGCCTGTGGTGATCCCTATGCTGGCTTGGCGGGTGGGGGATTTTGTCTATATTCACGGCGCCAACAACAGCCGTTTGCTGCGCAAGCTCAGGCAGGAGGTGCAAACCTGTTTAACCTTCACTCTGTTCGATGGCTGGGTGCTGGCGCGGTCGGCGTTTAATCACAGCGCCCATTACCGCTCGGCTGTGGTGTTCGGCCAGTTTGAGGTGATTGAGGACAGCGCTGAAAAAGACCAGGTGCTGAACCACTTTGTTGAGCAGATCGCCCCCGGACGGACGCAGGAGATCCGGCTGAGTAACAGCAAGGAGCTGGCGGCGACCACTGTGCTGCGGATGCCGCTTAACGAGGCCTCGGTGAAAATCAGCAATAAAGACGTGAGTGACGATCCGGCGGATCAGGATTTGCCGGTCTGGGCGGGTTTTATTCCGTATCGCACTGTGGTTGGCCCGCTCAAAGCAACGGCGGGTTTGCACGAAGCGATCCCGACGCCGGATTACCGCGCGGCCTACGGGAAGCGCTGGGAAAGTTAAGCTAAGCCGCCCTCGCAGCGAGAGGGCGGCCTTGATTACTCTTTCGCCTGCTGCTGCTGATCGTCGTTTTCCTCTTCTTCCATGTTCCACGGCAGGATGCCGGGCGACACATGCAAGAAGTGCAGGTAGTTTTCGAACTGATCCAGGATGTCGGAAATAATGTCCTGCTGTTCATAGCCGTAAACATCATAAGCCCGGCCACCGCGGCGCAGGAAGACTTCCGCCCGGTAATAATGCTCAGGATTTTCCGGGTCATGGTCGGTTTCCGGGAAGGCAAAATCAGGCATAAGGTAACCCCGCAGTCTGACTTCGTAGAGAAATTCCAGCTTACCTTCCTGATATACCTCGAATTTGGCTCTGCCTTGCTCTTCATCGTAAACCACTTCGGCCACCCAGCCTTGCTGTTCAAGCTCTTGCTCTACTTTTTCCATGCTTGGGTAGACCGTCTTCTGAATAAAACCGGAGACTTCTTCGCGTCCCGGGAAATCGACAATGTTGGCCAGGCGTTTTTTCCAGTAACCCGGGCCGGTTTTCCCGCCGCTCTGGCGCGATCGGGATTGCACGTGCTGCTCCAGGCTCTGGCTGTGGTGGGTTTCAATCACCAGCGCCCGCCACATACCAACGGCCGCGATCAGCATGATGATCGCAAAGGGCAGGGCACTGACAATCGACGCCGTTTGCAGGGCACTGAGGCCACCGGCAAGCAGCAGTACTGCCGCTACCAGCCCTTCCATTGAGGCCCAGAACACCCGTTGCCAGGCCGGTGTATGGGCGACACCGCCAGAGGCCAGCGAGTCGATAACCAGCGAGCCGGAGTCCGACGAGGTAACGAAAAAGGTGACGATCAAGAAAACGGTAATAAAGGACACGATCGAGGTGAGCGGCAACTGTTCCAGCAGTTTAAACAGCGCAATCGCCTGATCGGCCTGCACTTCCTCAATCAGCTGGGTGTAGCCCTCAACCATGATCATATGAAGTGCGGTATCACCGAATACGGAAAACCACAGGAAAGTGAAGATGGTCGGTACCACCATTACCCCGACCACGAACTGGCGGATGGTCCGGCCGCGGCTGATTTTTGCTACGAACAGGCCGACAAACGGGGCCCAGGCAATGGTCCAGCCGAAGATAAACAGCGTCCAGTTACCAATCCAGTCGCTGGCGGTATAGGCCTGCAAGTTAAAGGTCCGCTCGACAATATTGCTTAAATAGCTGCCGGTGTTTTGCATGAAAGTATTGAGAATAAAGACGGTGGGTCCGACGGCAAACACAAACAACATCAGGGAGATAGCCAGCACCATGTTGAGAATCGACAGGCGTTTGACCCCTTTATCCATCCCGGCGACCACAGAAAAAATCGCCAGTGCGGTGATCACCACAATCGCAATAATTTGCACTGTGGTATTTACCGGTATCGATGGCCAGAGATAATTGAGCCCGGCATTGATCTGTGCCACCGACAAACCCAGCGTGGTCGCAATCCCGAACAGGGTGCCGAGAATGGCAAAGATATCCACGGTATGGCCAATCGGGCCATGGATTTTTTCGCCGATGAGCGGATACAGTGTCGAGCGCATCGATAACGGCAGGCCGTGCCGAAAGGCGAAATAGGCCAGCGTCAGTCCGACCAGGCCATAAATGGCCCAGATGTGAAATCCCCAGTGAAAAAAGGCAATTTGCATCGCCTGTCTGGCGGCATCGACTGTCATGGCCGGGCCATCAGGCGGCGAGGCATAGTGCAGCACAGGTTCGGCGACGCCAAAGAACAGCAGGGCAATCCCGTAACCGGCTGAAAACAGCATGGCAAACCAGGACGGAAAGCTGTATTCCGGCTCGGCGTGATCCGGGCCGAGTTTGATCTCTCCCCATTTGGTCAATGCCACTGTGACGATAAAAAACAGAAAGATCGCCACCGACAGCATATAAAACCAGCCAAAACTCTGGGTAACGTAACTGAGGGTCTCTGAAAAGACTTTTCCGGCCAGAGTCGGATTACTGATGGTGCCTATCACCATCAGTAAAATCACCGCCACGGCGGGGATAAAGACAGGAATCAGGATAGTTGAACTGCGTTGCGTTTTTTCTTCTGACGGTTTTTCTGCTGACATAGTCTCGCTCCTTGATCCAAACCTTGCTCCCAAGTATGGCATACGCAACGGCATGCTTCTGAGTGAATTGTCCTGTTCAGACAAGACATTACCCGGCATGTTCGATAATGAGACGCCAGTCGCCGATTTAATCTGACAGGAAAACATCCGCATTATGAGAGAAGCGCCTGACATCCGGGTGACCTCAGGATACCGGCACTTGCACGGGCGAGTTTGAGATCATCCGGGTAGGCCTATTTGGCTTTGGATCTTGAAGAGAGTACCGGATGCACGACAACAACATGGCAAATAATGAGTTTTTATGGTCTAAGATCAAAAGCTTACTGGGTATAACGATTGCAACCATCGGCTGCTTTTTCTTTTGCCTGCAGGCATTTTATTACTTTACCGCTTCTTTTGAATTTTCGTCAGCCAGCACCGACTATACCTATCTGGCGATCTCCATCGGTTCGGGCCTGCTGGCAATTCCCTTTTTTCTGGGCGCAGTGAAATTTCTGCTCAATTTTCTGGGTAAACGATAACAAAGGATTGTGAAGCATCGCCAAAACGCTGTTCCCAGTCTGTTCAGATCCATGGCGGACTGGGATTTTTGCACTCTCGCCTTTTATCCGTCATCCAAGGTGTAACGACAGAGGCTTTTTCGTCTAACCCTCACATAAGCCACACACTTCTCACTCGCCAAGCACAAAAACGCCATCATGATGTGTAATACACCGGCTCATCCAGCCATGCCGTTTTAAAGCCGGAATAGACCCCAAATTATGCTCAACCTTTTGCTATGGCATCTGTTCAATAATGCGTTCAAAGCATACTTATGCCGCATGCCTGTCGCGAATGGGATATAACACAAGTTTTGAACAAATTTGTTGTCGTTATTTTATGTATTTATGTCATTCCTTAACTACGCTTTCAATGCTCGTTTCAAATGTTCACATTTTTGTCATAACGCTGTGTATCGGCGCATAAGAACACAACAAAAGATGGAAAGATGATTATGGATAAAAAGCACTTGGCAATTGCAGTGGCAGCTGCATTTTATGGATCTCAGGCCGTCGCGGTTGAGTTATACAACGAAGGTGACACTACCTTCTCTGTCGGTGGTCATGTTTCTGTGGGTCTTGGCGGCTCCGAACAGGGCGAAACGGAAGTACAGCAAGTGTCGCCGCGTATCAATATCAATGCGACACAGGATATAGGTAACGGCTACACCGCTGATGCAACAGGCGAGTGGGCGCTGAATTACCTGGAAGGTGATGAAGAGACCTTCTCTACCCGTCTGGGCTACATTGGTGTCTCACACAATGCTTATGGTCGCGGCGTGGTGGGTACGCAGTGGTCACCTTACTATGATGGTGCAGGGATCGCCGATTTACCCATCGCGTTTGCGAACGACTTCCTGTACGACGATCAAGGCCCGCTGGGTACAGCCCGTGCCGAGCGCATGATCTCCTACCGTAACAGCCTCAACTTGAATGATGCCGGCGTGGTGTCTTTCGGCCTGGGCTGGCAGGGGGCTACGGAGGGTGAGGAATTTGCTGGTACTCCCGCAGACTATGATGATCGCTTCCAGATTGCACTGAACTACTCGATCATGGGCGTTGGCCTGAACTATGCCTATAACACAGGTGATGTTCAGGTAGGTACTTTCGATGAAACCGCGCGCTCACACATGTTCAGTGCCAATTACGGCACCTACGGTGACGGCCTGTACGTGGCTGTGGTGTATGCAATGAACGATTACATGAACCAGGGTCTGGAAGAGTCGGTGGCGATTGAAGGCCTGCTGGCTTACGCCCTGCCCAGCAGCCTGAACCTGAGCCTGAACTACGAATCTGTTGAAGATGATAAGAACAGCGACACCATCTTCAGCCAGATGGCGCTGCAGGCGGAATATAACTTCACGCCAACTTTCGTCGGCTTCGGTGGTTACCAGTTTGATCTGGGTAACGATATCAACGTTGAAGAAGATGACATGTGGATTATCGGTATGCGTTACTACCTGTAACAGCAATACCGATCAACACAGCGCTGCGGGGCAACCTGCAGCGTTTTTTTGTCAGATCAATATGGTCGCTCAGAGGTCTGCTTGCCGGTGATTTATTTCGCGCTAAGCCAAGCCAAAATACTGGCTGAAAGCCGCCTGGCCTTTTGCTGTCACTGTAACTTCCCTGTATCCCGGCACTTTTTCTATCCATCCTTGCTGCTCAAAGCACTGAAAAAGTGCCGCCCCGGCATGGCCGCCAAGGTGAAATTTTCGCTCACTCCAGTCTAAGCATGCACAGCACTTTTTACGTTTGGTCTTTGCATCGAGCATGACACCTAATTGACTGAACTGCGCCTTACCTAAAGGAGTTAACGCATTGCCGTCGCTGGTAATCCATGCATTCGCGAAAAGGTAATCGTAAATACCGACGGCGATTTCGCCTGCCAGATGGTCGTAGCAGGTTCGTGCCCGTTGCAACTCGGCCGGCACCCGTGTTTTTGGTGGCTGCATCGCGCCAAACGAACCCCCCATCATATTTTCAAGCAAGGCGGCAATACTGGCACTGTAGAGGCGAAAATAACGGTGACGCCCTTGCGATAAACAAGTGACGAGATTGGCTTTTAGCAACCGTGACAAGTGCGCACTGGTGGTGGACGGGGCGATATCGGATACCGCGCTTAATTCAGTGGCCGTCCAGGCGCGGCCATCCATCAGCGCACAAAGAATTTTCATCCGAGACGCATCAGACATAGCAGCCGCAAGGGCTGCCATGGATAATTCTTGTTGAAATTCTTCGTGTTCCTGCGGGACTTGCGGGTGAGGCTTCACAATCAGACCATCCAGTGACGGGTTACTGTTTCTGCAACCTTATAGTCATCAGTGATGAGGATCAAACGGTTTGCATGGTCGCTGTATTGGGTGATGATGTTGACGCCACTATCAGCCAGCACTCTGGCAATGGCCCCTAATTCGCCCGGCTGTTCCTGCCTGAGTTTCCGAATCAGCGGCCTGCAGATATTGATGATCTCAAAACCCTGTTCGATGAGTACCGCTCTGGCTTTTTCGCCATCTTCCACCAAAAAGTGAGCGTGACTTTGCTGGTTGACGGAAAAGACGCCGCCACCTTCTAAGCCAATGTGATTCGCACCGAGTGTCTCGCCTAATCGTGCAAGCTCTCCGGGCAGATTTTTTAGAACGACATGAACGTCATACATAGCGATAGCTTCCTTGTTTAGCTTACTGGGATGATGAGTATTCTCTGACCAGGCTGAGCACCTGAATCTGATAAAAAGAGAAAATGGCTGCCTTTCCTTCCTGCTGAGCCGATCGGTGCAGCATGTTGTGCTTCCATTGCAAAATGGCCTCCTCGTTCTCCCACCATGACAGCGAGAGAAATTTTTCTGGATGGGTCAGGCTTTGAAAGCGCTCAACAGAAATAAACCCCTCAGCATGGCTGCTCAGCAACGGCTTTAACTGTTCAGCCAGCTCGAAATACCGAGCCTGCTTTTCAGGCACGGCTGTCGCTTCAAAAAGAACCGCGATCATTGTTTTATCCTTCTGAATGTCAATGTGTCGGGTTCAATATAGCGTGGTGAAAAAAGGATACTTCGGTGCTGGGCGAAATGTGGTGTTTATAGAGAGATTGGTTGGGGGATAGGGCTGTTTCCGTAACTCTAACTATGCGTGCAACTAATTAGGGGAGGTTACACAATGAAACCCATAGGTGTTGTGTTGAACGGAAGTGATCAACAAACAGCTTGGTTTGAAGATAACGATCTTCTGGATATTGGCTGTTCGTCAACCAACGATGAGACTACGCAGCAGGGAGCATCACGAACTGAGCTTCAAGCTCATGAAGCAGTTCAAAAGGTAGTGTTCAAAGTTTTGTGTCTTTTCCTACACTTCCTAAAAACGGGAGAGACACATCATGGCTGATAAATACGAAATTGATATCCAGGCATTCGCCAAAGCGCTGCAGTCCGGGCAAAACCTCAATGGCAAGGATGGCCTGCTCACGCCACTGATCAAGCAGATCACCGAAGCCGCATTGGGAGCAGAGCTGGACGAGCACCTGACGAATGAAACTTCTGCCAACCGCAAGAATGGCACCTCCAGAAAGACGGTCAAAACATCGTCAGGTGAATTTGAACTGGAAACGCCGAGAGACCGTAATGGCACGTTCGAACCTCAGACCGTCAAGAAGT
>NZ_AULG01000026.1 GCF_000425165.1 Photobacterium halotolerans DSM 18316 | reverse complement strand
GCTACCAATTGGTCACTCAGTTCACTGATAAATCTTTTATGACTGTATCATTGTCGAGTGCCCACACAGATTGCATGGTCAAATTGTTAAAGAGCTTTTCCAGACTTGCCGTTGGCTTGTCGTGGACAGGGCGGCCATTCTATCGAAATGAAAAACAGTGTCAAACACTTTTTTCAATCTATTTCAGAACAACTTTCCTGTGAACCTCTGGTTTTCAGCTTTCTTAGCCGTAACCCCGTTCAGTGAGGCGGCATTATAGGGACTTTAATTCAGGGCGCAAGCGCATTTTCAGGTTTTTTCCGATTTTATTATTTTTCGAACAAAACCTCATCAAAAGCTCCCCTTTTTAGCCATTAAAGTTGCCTGAATGCCTGGCTAAAAGCACTAACCCTGTCCCAATCCGTATATTCAACTTCTTTTGTCGTATCTGTTTCCCCGCCTGTCATCCGCATAATGAGCTGAATCATGGTTCGGTCAAACCAGTTATAGCGCGGATAACGCAGCGCTCCGGCGAAGACCGCCAAGAGTTTGGGCTGCCAGGGCGATTTTTGCAGGAACTTCTGCATATAGACGCTGGTCTCCGGTGTATCCTTGCCGGGTTTGCGCGCAGTCAGGTTGACACAGAAGAAAGCCGCTTTATGTTTCTCCAGAGCTTGCTGATTCTGCTCTACAAACTGGTACAGCTTTTTATTGAGATGGCCATATCGGACGGAAGCACCAATCAACACTCGATCATAGCGAGTGAAGTCTATCTCAGGTGACGGATGAATATCCTGGGTCTCACACTGATAGTGCCCGCCTAACTGCTGCTCTATATAGCGTAAGATTTTGATGGTTTGACCGTCACAGCTGGAGTGCAGCAATAAAACCTTCTCCACACACTTCTCCTTAGTTTCGCCAGAATGTCGGGGTGAATAACACCAGTAAGGTGAAGACTTCAAGACGCCCAAACAACATGGCCACAATTAATGTCCACTTCGCCGCATCGTTCACCTCCCCGAAATGAACGGCAACTTGCCCTAGCCCCGGGCCCAGGTTATTGAGGGTGGCAGCGACCGCCGAAAATGCCGTCAGCTCATCCATTCCGGTCCCGACCAGCACCAACATGCAGATCACAAACACCAGCGCATAGGCTGAGAAGAATCCCCAGACCGCATCCACCACACGTTGCGGCAGGGCTTTGTTGCCGACTTTGATGGTATACACAGCGCGGGGATGCACCAGACGTTTAAGCTCCCTGACACCTTGCAGAAACAACAGCAGTACACGAATCACCTTAATCCCGCCGCCCGTGGATCCGGCACAGCCACCTATAAAGGAAGAGAACAGCAATAATACGGGGAGAAAGAGCGGCCAGTCAGAAAAACCGGTTGTGGTAAAACCGGCTGTCGTTGAGATAGACACAGTTTGAAACAGTGCCTGATCCAGCGTTGCCCACCAGGAATCGTAGGTTTGGTGCTTCATCAGCATGCCGTAGCAAATAAGCAGCAGGATAAGCTGTATCACGAGAAAGGCTTTGAATTCAGGATCGCGCCAATAGGTCCGCAAGTTATGGCCTCGGTTGGAAAATGCCGCAAAGTGCAATGAAAAGTTACAGGCGGAGATCAACAGAAAGACCACGGTGACCATATTAATGGCGGTACTGTTGTAATAGCCGATACTGGCATCGTGTGTCGAAAAACCACCGATAGCAACGGTCGAAAAGCTGTGTGCAATGGCATCAAAGAGATCCATTCCTGCCACCCAGAAAGCACCGGCGCAGGCAATCGTCAGCGTCAGATAGATGTACCAGAGCGTCTTGGCGGTTTCAGCAATACGCGGCGTCATCTTGCTGTCCTTGACCGGCCCCGGAATTTCAGCCCGGTACAACTGCATACCACCGATACCTAACACAGGTAAGATGGCCACGGCCAGCACAATGATCCCCATACCGCCAAACCACTGCAGCATTTGCCGGTAGAACAAGATGGCTTTGGGTAATTCATCCAGCCCGACAATAACGGTGGCACCAGTGGTCGTCAGCGCGGAAAACGACTCAAAAAACGAATCGGTAAAAGAGAGATCCGGTGTCTTAGACAAAATAAAGGGCACTGCACCGGCGCTGCCGATAACTGTCCAGAACAGCACAACAATCAAAAATCCGTCACGGGCTTTCAGCTCTCGCCTTTGATGGCGATTAGGCAGCCAGAGTGCCGCCCCGCCCGCCAGCAAAATGAAGAAAGTCACCACGAAAGGAAAACCCGCACCATCACGGTACAGCAAGGCTATAAGGGCCGGTACCAGCATAGTGACACTGAACAGCGCCAGTAACAGGCCAACGATACGGATAATGGAACGAATTTGCATAATCTAGCGGGCGCTCACTTGTAGTTCTTCAAAATATTGTCTGCGTCCTGAATCACAATCCGGCCGCCACTGCGATTGATCAGCACTGCCTTGAATGTTGCGGTTAAGCGAGCATCAAGCAGAATGTCCATGGTGACCTCAACCCCGTAATCGGCGCGCTGTACTTCTGCATGGTGCTCAGCGATCACGGCCTCAAGTAACGGCACCTGATTATACGCACAGCGGACATAAAGTGGTGAAGTAATAACCTTTTCTTTGGTGATGAGCACAGCAAGCGCCTGCTGCACCCCGCCGCCATACGCCTTCACCAATCCGCCCGTCCCCAGCCGGATACCGCCGTAGTAACGCGTGACCACGGCGGTTATTTCACCGACCCCACTGCCACTGAGCTGGGCCAGCATAGGTTTACCCGCCGTTCCGGAGGGCTCGCCGTCATCACTGAATCCCCACGACATGGAATCTTCAGGGCGGCTGGCCACGAAAGCCCAGCAATTGTGACGGGCATCCGCATGCTGTGATTTGATGCTCTGCACAAAGGCTTTCGCCACCTCCGCGCCGGGCGTGTGAGCTAAATAGGTAATGAAGCGGCTTTTTTTGATCTCTTGTTCGAAAACAACGGGTTCCGCTGGTATTAGATAAGGAGCCTGATCCATTTTGCCTGCTCACATCACGCCATATAAAGGCGCAAGAATAGCATAAACGCGCTCACAGATTCACAGCGAACAACAAAGAGCCGAAGCGCCGTCTATCAACCAGGCTTTTCCATTCAGGTGATGAAAGTGAGTTTGACCGGGCGTTCGCAACAGCCCGCACAACTTTCAACAGGTAATGCCATTGTTATCACTTTCATGAGCTATACATGGATGAAAGCTCACCGCGAAGGCATGGTGGTACACTGTCAACAAAACACACAAGGTGTTGATATTATTTACAATAAACACAATACCGATAGCGAAAAATCCATGAACAAGTCAAGCACAAGCTATGGGAACCAACTTCAGTTACATACCAATATCAAAGTTTAAACAATTGTTTAAAATAGGTGTTGAAATCCCTTTGCAACAGGTTCAGACTAATCTTTAACCTGGTTGGAGGCCAAACCAGTCAAAATCAAACCGGCAATGAACCGGTATTCACGGAGATAGAACATGATTTACCAAGATGAAACCCTATCCGTAAGCTATCTGGAAGATGGCATTGCGGAAATCAACTTCAATGCGCCAGGCAGCGTCAACAAGCTTGATCGCAAGACCCTGGAAAACCTCAGTGAAGCTATCAACGCGCTGTATCAGCAAAATGAACTGAAAGGCGTCATCCTGACTTCCGGTAAATCCGCCTTTATTGTTGGTGCGGACGTCACCGAGTTTCCTGACATCATGACCCAAGACGCTGATGTTCTGTCCAGCTGGCTGGCAGAAGCCAATGTCATTTTTAACCGCCTGGAAGACATCCCTGTCCCGACCATCACCGCCATTACCGGCTTTGCATTGGGTGGCGGCTGTGAGTGCGTACTGGCAACCGACATGCGCGTTGCAGACCATACTGCACTGGTAGGCCTGCCAGAAACCAAATTGGGCATCATGCCTGGCTGGGGTGGCTCCGTACGCCTGCCTCGCCTGATTGGCGCCGATCCGGCCATGGATATCATCGCTGGCGGCAAAGCCAAAAAAGCCGACGAAGCCTTAAAACTTGGAATTGTGGATGCCGTTGTGGCACCAGAGCTCCTGCGCGACGCCGCACTGACCATGCTGAAAGATGCCATTGCCGGCAAGCTGGAATGGCGAGCACGCCGTGAACAGAAAAAAGCGCCGCTGAAACTGAACAAAATCGAAGCGACCATGAGCTTCACTATGGCCAAAGGCATGGTGATGCAAGTGGCCGGTCCTCACTATCCTGCCCCAATCACTGCGGTTAAGTGTATTGAACAAGCCGCTGGCATGAGCCGTGATGAAGCCCTGCAAGTTGAAAACAAAGGGTTCGTGGCTCTGGCTAAAAGCGACGTCGCGCCAGCGCTTGTCGGTATCTTCCTCAATGATCAGTACATCAAGGGCAAAGCGAAGCAAGCTGCTAAAGAAGGCAAAGACACCCAGCGCGCAGCCGTTCTGGGTGCCGGTATTATGGGCGGCGGCATTGCCTACCAGTCGGCATTGAAAGGCGTACCGGTGATCATGAAAGACATCGCTCAGCCATCGCTGGATCTGGGGATGAATGAAGCCTCTAAACTGCTGAACAAGCAGTTGGAGCGCGGTAAGCTGAACGGCCTGAAAATGGCGAAAATCCTGGCATCCATCCAGCCAACGCTGCATTACGCAGGCATTGAAGAAGCCGATGTGATTGTTGAAGCTGTGGTTGAGAACCCGAAAGTGAAAGCCGCTGTGCTGGCGGAAGTGGAAGAGCGTGTCGGCGACGACACTGTGATCACCTCGAACACTTCGACCATTCCAATCAACCTGCTGGCGAAATCGCTGAAGCGCCCGGAAAAATTCTGCGGCATGCACTTCTTCAACCCTGTACACCGCATGCCACTGGTGGAAATTATCCGCGGTGAGCACACCTCGGAAGAAACCATTTCGCGCGTGGTGGCTTACGCGGCCAAAATGGGCAAATCCCCTATCGTGGTCAACGACTGCCCAGGGTTCTTCGTCAACCGCGTCCTGTTCCCTTACTTTGCCGGCTTCAGCCTGCTGCTGCGTGACGGTGCTGACTTCACCAAGATTGATAAAGTCATGGAGAAGAAATTCGGCTGGCCGATGGGCCCGGCTTACCTGCTGGATGTTGTCGGTATCGACACCGCGCACCATGCCCAGGCTGTGATGGCAGAAGGCTTCCCGGAGCGCATGGGTAAAGACTACAAAGATGCGGTCGACGTGATGTTCGAAAGCCAGCGTCTGGGCCAGAAAAACGGCAAAGGCTTCTATGCCTACTCGGTCGATAAAAAAGGCAAGCCGAAGAAAGATCTGGCACCAGAAGTGGCTGAGCTGCTGGCCCCTGTTGTCAGCCGTGCCGCTGATTTCAGTGATGAAGACATCATCGCCCGTACCATGGTGCCTATGATTAACGAAGTGGTGCGCTGCCTGGAAGAAGGCATTATCGCCACACCGGCAGAAGCGGATATGGCGCTGGTCTACGGCCTGGGCTTCCCTCCGTTCCGCGGCGGAGTGTTCCGTTACCTGGATTCAATCGGCCTGGCGAACTATGTCGCAATGGCAGAAAAATTCGCGCATCTGGGCGCGGTTTACGAAGTCCCTGCCGGTCTTCGTGACAAAGCCGCTAAAGGCGAAAGCTATTACAACGCACCAGTAAACGCTTAAGGACGAGGAACACACACATGAATAACGTCGTAATTGTTGATTGCATCCGTACCCCTATGGGGCGTTCAAAAGCCGGTGCTTTCCGTAACAAACGTGCTGAAGATTTGTCGGCACACCTGATGAAAGGCCTGCTGGAGCGTAACCCTCAGGTTGACCCAACGGCCATTGAAGATATCTACTGGGGCTGTGTCCAGCAGACCCTGGAGCAAGGCTTCAACGTTGCCCGTAACGCAGCACTGCTGGCAGGTATCCCGCACACTGTCGGTGCCACCACCATTAACCGCCTGTGCGGTTCTTCGATGGACGCACTGCACAGCGCCACCCGTGCCATTATGGTCGGTGATGCCGAGATCTGCCTGGTCGGCGGTGTAGAACACATGGGCCACGTGCCGATGAACCACGGGGTGGATTTCCACCCTGGCCTGTCAAAGTCTGTGGCTCAGGCTGCCGGTATGATGGGGCTGACCGCTGAAATGCTGGGCCGTATGCACGGCATCAGCCGTGAGCAGCAGGATGCGTTTGCTGCCCGCTCTCACCAGCGCGCTTATGCCGCTACCGTTGAAGGCCGTTTCAAGAATGAAATTCTGCCCACCGAAGGCCATGACGAGAACGGCGTACTGAAAGTCTTCGACTATGATGAAGTGATTCGCCCGGAAACCACAGTTGAAGGTCTGGCGGGTCTGCGCCCTGTGTTCGACCCGGCCAACGGTACAGTGACAGCCGGCACCTCCTCTGCCCTGTCTGACGGCGCTTCAGCCATGCTGATCATGAGCGAAAGCAAAGCCAGAGAACTGGGACTGCGTATCCGAGCCCGCATCAAGTCAATGGCGGTAGCCGGTTGCGATCCGTCTATCATGGGTTACGGCCCGGTACCGGCGTCGAAGAAAGCGCTGAAACGTGCCGGACTGACTATCGATGATATCGGCATGATCGAGCTGAACGAAGCCTTTGCGGCTCAGTCGCTGCCATGCGCCAAAGATCTGGGTCTGCTGGATGCAATGGATGAAAAAGTGAACCTCAACGGCGGCGCCATTGCACTGGGTCACCCTCTGGGCTGTTCCGGTACACGTATCTCAACCACGCTGATCAACCTGATGGAACATCAGAATGTGAAATACGGCCTGGCGACCATGTGTATCGGCCTGGGTCAGGGCATTGCGACCATCTTTGAGCGCATCGACGACTAACCCGTTATCACCACACCGATTAAGCCCGCACCTGTCGCGGGCTTTTTTATATCAATAATCAGACAAAAAGTTGTTTTAGGTTCAGATATGAGACACTCTGACTCATTACAATCACAGACAGACGCTTATTCCCAGCACGGAGAACCGTAATGTTTAAGGCACTGATCCTCAACCAGCAAGATAACACCACCCAGGCTCATGTTGGCGACATTGACAGCAGCCAGCTGCCGGACGGCGATGTCACAGTAGCTGTCGACTATTCCTCACTCAATTACAAAGATGGCCTGGCTATCACAGGCGCTGGCAAAATTATCCGCCAATTCCCCATGGTGCCGGGTATCGACTTTGCCGGTACTGTCATCACATCCAGTGATAGCCGCTACCAGGCGGGCGATCCTGCGGTACTGACCGGTTGGGGCGTCGGGGAAAATCACTGGGGCGGCATGGCTCAGCAGGCCCGCGTGAAAGCCGACTGGCTGGTTCCGCTGCCCGCGGGTTTAAACGCCGAACAGGCGATGGTTATCGGCACCGCCGGCTTAACCGCTATGCTCTGTATCCAGGCGCTGGAAGATGCTGGTATCACGCCCGAGTCTGGCGAGATTCTGGTCACCGGTGCCAGTGGTGGTGTCGGCTCTGTCGCGGTAACGCTTCTGGCTAAGCTGGGTTATCGCATCGCCGCTGTCACCGGGCGTGCCTCGCAAAACGGCGATCTGCTCAGGCAACTGGGGGCGACCTCCATCATAGATCGCAGTGAACTGGAGGAAACGGCCAAACCGCTGGAGAAACAGCGCTGGGCAGGTGCGGTCGACACTGTGGGCAGTAAAGTCCTTGCCAAAGTACTGACCCAAATGGATTATAACGGTGCGGTCGCGACCTGCGGATTGGCCGGCGGTTTTGATTTACCGACCACAGTGATGCCTTTCATCCTGCGCAATGTACGTCTGCTGGGAGTCGATTCTGTCTATTGCCCCTTCGAAAAACGCCAGCATGCATGGCAGCGCCTGAGCGAATTGCTGCCGGACAGTTTTTATCAGCAGGCAGGACAAACCATTTCGCTGGAACAAGTACCGGAATTTGCCCAAGCTATCATTAAAGGCCAGGTCACCGGGCGCACGCTGGTTAAACTGTCCTGATAAACCATATCTCATCACCCGGTCTGCCACACGGACCGGGTGATTTTTTCTGTACCCCGGATAAAAAAAATCCCGCTATAAAAGCGGGGAAGCCCAAGAAAACTGGGGAGTGTAGTAGATGTGAAAGTTAGCTTTCCTCTTCTTCAAGCTCAGGAGAATGAGAGAGCTCGAGCCAGAGTCCGATCGCCGCGGCAACGAGGCCTGCCAGCGAAAAGAGAGTTAAGTCGTTTGCATTGCGCAGTACAATAGAGCAGAAAGCGATAAAGCACAGCACACAGTAAATAGTCAGTCTATCCATCTGAGTAATCATCTCCGCCTCCCTGCGATGACAAATTGGTTAACAAGTTGTTAACTAAGTTACACATAATTGTTACCTTTGCCAACCCCCGGTTGATTGTTTATTATCCGTGAGTATGATCTGGCTCTCATTTACGATATGGCTTCACTATGATCACGAAATTTGAATCCGCCACTCACAATCTGGAAGCACAGGGACTGCGTTGTCCGGAACCTGTCATGATGGTGCGTAAAACTATTCGCAGGATGGCAGATGGCGACACATTATTAGTGCTGGCCGATGATCCATCGACAACCAGAGACATCCCCAGCTTTTGCCGGTTTATGGACCATACGCTGCTGGCAGCAGAAACAGACTCTCTGCCATACCGCTACCTGATCCGCAAAGGCAAGCCATAGCAACAAGTTATAGAAATAAGTAAGGCAGCCTAGCGCTGCCTTATGACAATCTCATTAATCGCAGGCATAACGCCCGCAGCTCCCCGCTCGCTACAGGCCAAATGCAGCACCCAGCGCCAGCACAGCAAACAGCGCAGCGGTCACTTTGCGGATTAACCCCAGCGGCATTTTGTCAGCAGACAGCTTACCGATCAGCACAACGGGCACATTCGCCAGCAGCATCCCAATAGTGGTGCCCAGCACGACCAGCATCAGACCGTCATGGTATTTTGCCCCGAGCATGGTGGTTGCCACCTGGGTTTTATCGCCGATTTCCGCCACAAAAAAAGCAATAAAACTGGCAACAAACGGGCCGCGGTTTGAAATGGTTTCATCGTCATCCAGTTTATCCGGGATCAGAATCCAGCCCGCCATCACCACAAAACTCACGACCAGCACCCATTTTAAAATCTCAGGCGATAAGTAATCAGCAACGACCATCCCCAACCAGGCCGCCAAAGCATGGTTGGCCAGGGTCGCCAGGAAAATGGCCAGAATGATAGGAACAGGCTTACGGTAACGGCTGGCCAGCAGCAAAGACAGCAACTGGGTTTTATCCCCAATCTCAGCCAGGGCGACCGTGGTAATTGAAACAGCTAAAATGCTCATGACATGCTCATTGGGGCGAGGATTATAATTTTAACCAAAGACAAACAGACACGCCCCACCCCGGTTCATGTCGATTTGCCTATGGTCTCGCCAAACTGACCGGAGTAATGGTCAGTCACAATCACCATGAAGATTTTGCTTCAATTATGTTGATGATTGTTCCGTCAGAACGGAAGGCTACTCCCCAAAGGAGCTGGCATGATAGCCAGAACGGCGCCTGGGATCAAGTGACGAAAAAGGGAAGCCAATGGCTTCCCTTCCTTCCCAAACACATGCTGTTGGTGTGATTAAGACGCGGTCGGGCTCAATACAATTTCCACCCGGCGGTTTTGAGCACGCCCCTGCTCGTTGGCATTGGAAGCAACCGGATGTGCTTCACCCATGCCCTTAGCCAGTACACGCTGCGCCGCTACACCCGTGCGAACCAGGTAGTTGCTGACTTCACTGGCACGAACCTGAGACAAGCGCAGATTATAAGATTCAGACCCTGTGCTGTCAGTAAAACCGTAAACATTCAGCTGGGTTTTATCGTATTCCTTCACCACCAGAGCCACGTTTTGCAGTGCATTCATCGCCTGCTGGCTCAGGTTAGACTGGTCGACACCGAAAGTGATCGAGTTTGGCATGTTCAGCACGATCTGATCGCCTTCACGCGTCACACTGATGCCGGTTGATTCCAGTTGCTGACGCAGTTTCGCTTCCTGCACATCCATGTAGTAGCCGACACCGCCGCCCAGCGCCGCGCCGGAAGCCGCACCGATCAGCGCACCTTTACCCCGATCGCTTTTGCTTGAAGAGGCCACACCGATAGCCGCGCCAGCAACGGCACCAATCAGTGCACCACTGGTGGATTTTGCCGTCTGATCTTCACGCGTATAGGGATTAACTGTGGTACAGCCCGTAGCTACCATAGAGGTAACACCGGCCAAAAGGATAGCGCGTACCCACTTACGTGATGTCGTTGCATGATGTTGTTGCATGTTCTTTCCCCGATAAATTGTCAGTTTGCCAGGCGGAACGCCATTTCCGCTAAGCATAATCCTGCTGCATTGTAGTCAAACAGAGGCTGCAGATATCAAAAACCTGTCAATTTTTTACCCTGTTTCTGCTTATAGCGGAAGCCTGATGACAAAAATTTACATTCGATACTGTTATGCACAAAAAACGTGCGCTGCCCCTACTCCCTCAAGGCGACCCAAGGTATACTGGATTGTTATCTTTTCTACTTATATCAACGGATCTCGCGAAGCTGACAATGCAAAAATACGACATCAAGACCTTTCAGGGCATGATTCTGGCGCTTCAGGATTACTGGGGCCAGCAAGGTTGTACTATCGTGCAGCCGCTGGATATGGAAGTGGGTGCCGGTACCTCGCATCCAATGACCTGCCTGCGTGCTCTGGGCCCGGAGCCGATTGCGGCCGCCTATGTGCAGCCATCACGCCGCCCGACCGACGGCCGTTACGGTGAAAACCCTAACCGTCTGCAGCACTATTACCAGTTTCAGGTGATCATCAAACCATCGCCAGACAACATTCAGGAACTCTACCTGGGTTCGCTGGAAGCGCTGGGCGTAGACACGCAGGTGCATGACATCCGCTTCGTGGAAGACAACTGGGAAAACCCAACGCTGGGTGCCTGGGGTCTGGGCTGGGAAGTGTGGCTGAACGGTATGGAAGTCACCCAGTTCACCTACTTCCAGCAAGTCGGCGGCCTGGAATGTAAGCCGGTCACCGGTGAAATTACTTACGGTATTGAGCGTCTGGCCATGTACATCCAGGGCGTCGATTCTGTGTATGATCTGGTATGGACCGACGGACCTTTAGGTAAAGTGACCTACGGCGACATTTTCCACCAGAACGAAGTAGAACAATCGACCTACAACTTTGAATACGCTGATGTCGACTTCCTGTTTACCTTCTTTGATCAATGCGAGAAAGAATGTAAGTCACTGCTTGAACTGGAACAGCCTCTGCCGCTGCCGGCTTACGAGCGTATTCTGAAAGCTGGCCATGCCTTCAACCTGCTGGATGCCCGTAAAGCGATCTCGGTGACTGAGCGTCAGCGATATATCCTGCGCATCCGTAACCTGACCAAGCAAGTGGCTGAAGCCTACTATGCCTCTCGTGAAGCACTTGGCTTCCCGATGTGTAAAAAAGACAAGTAAGGATCACGCATGGCTGACAAGAATTTTCTGATTGAACTGGGTACGGAAGAGCTGCCACCAAAAGCCTTGCGCACCCTGGCAGAAGCCTTTGCCGACAACTTTACCGCGGAACTGAACGCGGCCGAATTAGCCTTTGGCTCTATCAAATGGTACGCCGCCCCACGCCGGCTGGCTCTGAAAGTCACCGCACTGGCGGAAGGCCAGGCCGATAAAGTGGTCGAAAAGCGCGGTCCGGCGATCAGCGTTGCTTTCGATGCTGACGGTAACCCGACCAAAGCCGCTCAGGGCTGGGCGCGCGGTAACGGTATTACTGTCGAGCAGGCTGAACGCCTGCAGACAGACAAAGGCGAATGGTTACTGTACAAAGAAGCCGTTAAAGGTAAAGCCGCAACCGAGCTGCTGTGCGAACTGGCAGCGGCGGCACTTGCAAAACTGCCTATCCCGAAACCTATGCGCTGGGGCGATAAAGAGACCCAATTTATTCGTCCGGTAAAAACCCTGGTCATGCTGCTCAATGACGCGCTGATCCCAGGCACGATTCTGGGTGTGGAATCGGCGCGTACCATTCGCGGCCACCGTTTTATGGGTGAAGCAGAGTTCAGCATTGAACATGCTGATCAGTACCCTGCCATCCTGGAAGAGCGCGGTAAAGTGATCGCTGACTACGACACTCGTAAAGCGCACATCATTGCCGGCGCCAAAGAAGCTGCCATTGCCGTTGGCGGCACCGCCGATCTGGAAGACGAGCTGGTTGAAGAAGTCACCTCTCTGGTCGAGTGGCCGGTTGTCCTGACCGCCTCTTTTGAAGAAGCATTCCTGAACGTACCGGCAGAAGCCCTGGTGTACACCATGAAAGGTGACCAGAAGTACTTCCCTGTCTATGACGCGGCGGGCAAGCTGCTGCCTAAGTTCATCTTCGTGTCGAACATAGTGTCGAAAGAGCCGCGCCACATTATCGAGGGCAACGAGAAAGTCGTCCGTCCTCGTCTGGCTGATGCTGAATTCTTCTTTAACACCGACCGTAAGCGCCCGCTGGTTGATCGCCTGCACGAGCTGGACAGCGTGCTGTTCCAGAAACAGCTGGGCACCCTGCGTGACAAGACAGATCGTATTACCGCGATGTCCGGTTACATCGCTCAGCAAATTGGTGCCGATGTTGAGCACGCAGAGCGTGCTGGCCTGCTGTCGAAGTGCGATCTGATGACATCCATGGTCTTCGAGTTTACCGATACTCAGGGCGTAATGGGCATGCACTATGCGCGGCTGGACGGTGAGCACGAAGATGTTGCCGTGGCGCTCAACGAGCAATACATGCCCCGTTTTGCCGGCGACAGCCTGCCGGGTTCCGATGTCGCGGCTGCAGTTGCACTGGCTGACAAAATGGACACCCTGGTAGGTATCTTCGGTATCGGCCAGCACCCTAAAGGGGCCAACGACCCGTTCGCGCTACGCCGTGCCGCGCTGGGTGCCCTGCGCATCATGGTAGAAAAAGGCTATCAGCTGGATCTGGTCGATATGATTGCCAAAGCCAAAGAGCTGTTTGGCCATAAGCTGACGAACCATAACGTAGAAGCCGATGTGATTGATTTCATGCTGGGCCGATTCCGTGCCTGGTATCAGGATGAAGGCCACACGGTTGATGTGATTCAGGCCGTTTTGGCCCGTCGCCCGACCTCACCGGCTGACTTTGATAAGCGCGTCAAAGCGGTCAGTCATTTCCGCTCTCTGGATGCGGCGGAATCGCTGGCTGCGGCCAATAAGCGTGTCGGCAATATCCTGGCGAAATTTGACGGTGAGTTACCTGCGGCAATCGACAGCCAGTTGCTGGTTGAAGACGCTGAAAAAGCCCTGGCGAAAAACGTGGAAGCGGTTACCGCTAAACTGACCCCTGTTTTTGCTGCCGGTGACTATCAGCAAGCCCTTTCAGAGCTGGCTACCCTGCGTGATTCGGTCGATGCCTTCTTCGACAACGTCATGGTAATGGCTGATGACCAAGCCCTGAAAGTGAACCGTCTGACAATGCTTAACCAACTACGTAATCAGTTCCTCAAAGTGGCAGATATTTCACTGCTTCAGAACTAATGCCATTGATGAGCGTCACTGACTATCTAGCCTGATCACAAAGCCCGCTGATGCGGGCTTTGTTTTACCTGCTGGTACCAGCTTGTCCTATCTCGCCCGGCACCAAAAGCTGCCAGCCAGAGCCAAACACCTGACAGCCGGCTTGCTGCCACAGAGTGTTTCACGTGAAACACCAAACCAAATTGTCTGCTTGGCTCGGTTAACCCTGAATCGGATGCGATGAAGACAGCGATACATGATCCCAGGTCCAATGTTGTTCAGGACTAACTTTTATCCCCCCGACCCAATACGTACTGGACACCATCTTTTGCTGCTGTGACAGGCATAATCTTCCCTGTTCAGTCAGACTGACAACCAGCTCCTGCCAGGAAGCTGAGCCGGTTGATGACTCCAGACAGATTAAAGGCTGTTGGCTTTGCAGCAACGGCTTGAGCAATACCCAGAACATCAAATCGCCCAAAAAGGGTAACGGCTCCAGCGCTTGATAGCCACGAAACAGATCGGCAACCGCCATCGTGCCCGATGCCGACAACACAGACAATGCCAACGACTGAGTCAGGCTTAAGCCGGATTGCTGATGCGGCAGCTCCTGCAAATGACGACGTATCACCTGCGCCATGTTTTCGAACTGGCTCAGCCAGGAGGCATCGAGCAAGGCAAGCAGCGCCGCAGGATCAGGGGAACAGAATCCCTGCCACAGCAATCCTGCTCTCTCCAAGGTAATGGCATCGACAGGCCGTCTGTGCTGCCAGAGCGATCTCAGCCCTTCGGCGGGTAACTGGCCCAGCCCGATGAAACGGGTGTTAGCCGGAAAATGATTTACTTCAATGATCTCAAGCTGACGGCCAGCCACACCCGGCAGTGTCGCCAGATGCGTCAGCAGGCGTATCAGCATAAGTTGATCGTAATTATCATGCTCCACCCAGAATACCAGCCGGTGATAATCAGGTTGTGCGAGCTGCGCTAGCTTATCCGCCGTCTCAGTCAGGATGTCATCCGTCGTGCGCGGATCGCCGATCTCACTCAGTAAATACTGCCGGATGTATTCAGCACGTTGCCATTCGAAATCGGGCGCTGCGCTGAGCGGGCCCATGCAGTAGGGATCGATAAAAGGCAGGAAGTCGCCATGAAAGCCCGCCTGCTCTAAGCGCTGCGCAATATCATGACCGCAGCGAATGTGTAATGTGGCGAGATCCTTATCCAGCGCTTCACTACCCTGCGCTATTTGCTGTTTGTGATGCTCAAGCATTTCAGCATGGTGTTTCAAGCGGCTCCAGCTGGGCAGCCCACACTCCCTGGCCATCACGAATTGGATATCTGCCAGTTTGATATTGTCCGGATTGAGCTGTGCCTGTTTCGGATGTAACTGCTGAACGGATTGCAAGGCATGGTGATCGCCGTGGCGTATCGCTTTCAGGCGATGCTTAGCCTGGGATTTGAGATAGCTTAGGTTGAACGAAAACGGGTTGAACGAAAACGCATTGTCTGAATTCATGATTTCTCCATTCTCTTTAACTCCTGTGCTCGCCTGACAGAAGAGAAGGCAGAAATACGTTGTCGGCTGTGTTACAGCAAAGCCAGTGACCCTGGATACTATCCTTTCCGCGAGCAGGAGGCGCAGGCAGCGCCACTAAAGGTTACAACACCCAGCCCATTATGCAAGCACCAACCGCGGGATCAACACACCGAAATATTCAGCATCGCACTCATCGCTGCACGACTCATCACCCTCCCATCTCGAACTATTGAGGGCCGTGCCACCACCACAGCGGTTCACCGGATAGCTTCATCTAAACTTAAGGTGACACGCCTGATTTACGTCTGTGTTTCACGTGGAACCTATGATGAACACTATGTTGGGCTGCGGTGACCAAAGCCACTTTCACTGTATGTATCATTGTTGTATGTTGTCTGGCTCACCCACCAAAAATCACAACAAGACACACACTGAGGTCGAAGCAAGATGGAGTTTTCTACATTCGGTAACAAGTTTGCCCGCTACTCAGGCATTACCCAATTAATGGATGATTTGAATGATGGCCTGCGCAATCCGGAAGCCATTATGCTAGGCGGCGGTAACCCGGCACAGATACCTGCTATGGTGGAGTACTTTACCCAGCTCAATAACAGTCTGAATCAAAGCGGCGAGCTGACAGCGGCCATGACAAACTATGATGGGCCGCAAGGGAAAAACACCTTTATTAACGCGCTGGCCGCCCTGCTGAGTGAGCGTTACGGCTGGGACATCAGCAGCAAAAACATCAGCCTGACCAACGGTAGCCAAAGCGCCTTCTTCAGTTTATTCAACCTGCTGGCTGGCGAGTTTCCCGATGGCCGCCACAAGAAAATCCTGCTACCTCTGGCACCAGAATATATCGGCTACGGTGATGCCGGCGTCAGTCCGGATATGTTTATCTCCTATAAACCGGAGATTAGCTTACTGGATAATGGCCTGTTCAAGTACAACGTCGATTTCAACGCCCTGACCCTGGATGACAGTGTGGGCGCTATCTGCGCGTCGCGGCCGACCAACCCGACCGGCAATGTCCTGACCGATGAAGAAATCCGTCATTTGGATCAGCTCGCCCAGCAGCACAACATTCCATTAATCATAGATAATGCTTATGGCATGCCGTTCCCTGACATCATTTTTGAAGACGTCACCCCCTTTTGGAACCGCAACACTATCCTGTGCATGAGCCTCTCTAAACTGGGGTTACCCGGCGTGCGTTGCGGCATCGTCATTGCCAGTGAGGAGATCACCACAGCGCTGGCCAATATGAACGGTGTGCTCAGCCTGGCGCCGGGCAGTGTCGGCCCTGCCATTGCCAGCAAGATGATTGAGCAAGGCGACTTATTGCGTTTGAGCGAAACGGTCATCAAACCTTACTATCACAAAAAATCGCAGCAGGCGGTACAGTGGCTGCAGCAAGCCATTCCAGACCCGCGTTTTCGGATCCATAAACCGGAAGGTGCCATGTTCCTTTGGCTGTGGTTTAAAGAGCTGCCTATCACCACCATGGAACTGTACCGACGCCTGAAAGCACGAGGCGTATTGATAGTGCCCGGTGAATATTTTTTCATTGGCTTGGATCAAGACTGGCAACACGGCCATGAATGTTTGCGCATGAACTATGTGCAGGAAGATGAAAAGATGCAGCGCGGCATTGCTATCATTGCCGAAGAAATCGCAAAAGCTTATCAGCAAGGCTAACAGTGTCACTGAACACATCTTTGAAAGACAATCACAGGGCATGCACTGCCCTGTTTGTTCATCTGAACCCAGACAGAGTCGTCTGCAAGCAGCACAATTTATGTCGCAGATACAGGTGACTCAGAGGATTGTCTTTGTATTCGGATGGTAAACCATGGTGACAAACTGAGAATCTTCAGTGATCGTTTCAAATCCGAACCGCCGATATGATCCGCTCACTGGATTCCCTTGTAAATACGTTAAGCAACAAGATCGATGTGCTTTGTCAGACCAGGCAATCACTGCGCGTAGCACCGCACTGCCAATCCCCCGTCCCTGCCATTGCGGTAAAAGAAAGAAGCGGCTGAAGTAACTGTGCGGTAATTTGGCACTGTTTTGTTCCGCAGTCGGATGAAACTCCGGCTCCATCGTTTCCAGCAACACACTGCCAATCGGTATGCCGTCCATCAGAATCAACAAAGGTTTACAATCCAGCCACTCAGCCAGATGCAATTGGTACTGCAACGCTTCATCCCAACCAAAGACCTGGGTGACGGCCTCTCGTTCTGCGGCTTTCTTTAATTCGAAAACGAAGCGTTCATGACGGGGCGTAGCAGCAATAAGAGACAATCCGTCGGGCTTATCCGCTGGCAGCAACTGCTGCAGATACGCTGCACCGACGCGCTGACGCTTCATCGTTATTGGTTGTGGTTTGATACCCCGGCTCACGCTTTCTTCCTTGAAAATTGTTCATCGCTTGAAGAAGATAATCCAAACCAAAGCGTCACTACAGTGTTGTTTCACGTGAAACCTTCATCGTGGGATACCGCCTGTGTTTCACGTGAAACATAACGCGCGGTTGAACCGAGCACAGTTTCTGACTCCCATTAAAAAGGCCAGCGCTGAGGCTGGCCTTCCATACAAGCAGAGAAAACTTAAATGCTGTCACTGACAACAGATTCATCACGACCAATCAAGCGCTGACCGTTGATGGCAATCTTACGCGGTTTTTCCTCTTCAGGTACTTCCCGCTCCAGTTCGATGTGCAGCAAACCGTTTTCCATCGAGGCGCCCACCACTTTGACATGGTCCGCTAACTGGAACTTGCGCTCGAAATCGCGCTCAGCAATGCCCTGATACAGGTAATGGCGCTGTTCTTCGTTGCTGTCAGAATCAGCACGTTTGCCCGTCACAATCAGGCGGTTTTGATGCTGACTGATGTCCATCTGGGCTTCAGAAAAACCGGCCACCGCCATGGTAATACGGTAGTGGTTTTCATCCTGCTGCTCTATGTTGTATGGAGGATATCCGCCATTGCTGTTATTGAGGTTTTGCTCCATCTGGTTGAACAGACGGTCGAAACCAATGGCAGAACGATACAGTGGAGTAAAATCTAAGGTACGCATAATCACTATCCTTCTATGAAGCAATACTATTACGAAAGTCAGTCATGAAGCGGTTTTCCTCGTGGACAAACCTGTGAAGGCCCAATGTCTGGCGCCTCCTGCTTCACCAATAGATATAAGGGCATCTGAATTGGCTTCAAGGGATAATTGAAAAAAAATTGTCGGGGCCGGTTCACAACGACAGCTCGCCCTAAGACAAAGGCAAGGACAAGAGCAAGGAAGATGACAAGGTGTCAGGCCAGCAACTGACGACGGTATTCGCCCGGCGCCTGCCCTGTCCAGCGCTTGAACGCGCGGTGAAAATTAGCATCGCTGGCAAAGCCCACCAGATAGCCGATTTCACTTAAGGATAAATCCTGCCGGCGCATATAGTTCAGTGCCAGGGTTTTACGGCTGTGTTCCAGTATCTGCGTATAGCTGGTGCCAAGCTCACTGAGTTTACGCTGCAGATTACGCACGCTCATCCCTAACGCAGCCGCCACTTGGGTTTGGCTCGGAGCGCCTAGTGAGAGCCGTTCAAGAATGTTGCACTTCACTTGGTGCACCAGATCGTTGCGATCGATACGAGCCAGAAATTCGTTGAGGATCTTTTCATGTCCTGCGCGTATCGCCGGGTTGCCACTGAGCAATGGCTGCCTGGCGGCGCCGATGTCAAACGCCAGCAAATTACGCGGCTGACCAAAGCTGACCGGGCACTGGAAGAATGCCGTCAGGTACTGCCCTTGATTGGCCGGTGGGGAAAACTGGAACGTGACATAAGCCGGTTTCAAACCGGGATCCACCACATCACGTGCAAAACTGACCACCATCGCCATGAAAGCTTCCAGCTCCTGGCGGCGCATCAGCTGAGACTGTTCCTCATTCCTGGCCACCAAAGCGACATCCAGGACCAGAGTGTCCGGGTTCTCGATGAATTGCAGATTACTGATGTCACAGACCACACTGTTGTAGGCGACCAGCTGCAACAGTGCCTCTTCCAGGGTATCCGCCGACATCATGGCGTAACCCAGAATATGAAAAACACCGGGATGAAAATACCGTGCAATCTGGACCGTAAAATCCTGCTCGGGTAAAAAACGATTGCAATAATCGATCAGTGCCGCCAATTTCCGGATTGAGACCCGCCCTTCCTGGCTCTGCAGTTCACGAAGGTCGAGACCGCACTCGTACAGAGCCTGCTCCATATCCAGTCCGCAATGTTGCATCGCTTTCGCGATGGGGATCATCCAACTGCTCAGGGTTGAGTAATAGCCTTCCATCAATACTGCCCCGCTCTCATGCGGCTTGCCTCCCAGAAATGTCATCACAGCTGCCGATTGCGCCGATCAACAAGAAATTGGCGCGAACAGACATAGCCAAACATGGCTGCAGGTATAAAGTCCATGTTAAGGCAATGTTAATTGCATTGTCGGGGAATGTCGAATGCCATGGTGCCAAACCCGCAGCAGATCAGCAGGACACTCAGAGCCACTCCAACCAAAGAGAGCCGAATATGGAACCTTTCAACCCGGCCACCAGCCAGGATACGCACACTGTACTGAACCAGCCAACACCCTTGGAACACTACAATGTATATGACTCTGACAGCATATTGAAGTATTGGGTAGCCCGGTTTTCCGGGGACTGGGCAAACAGCCGGTTGTCGGGCTTTGGTCATCATATTGGTCATGAGTTACAGGAAGCCGGTTTTCTGGCCAATAAGCATTTACCGGAGTTTCAGCCCCATAACCGCTTCGGATACCGGGTTGATCAGGTCGATTACCATCCGGCTTACCACCAGCTGATGGCACACGCGATCGAAAACGGCCATACCAGCCTGCCGTGGACACAGCCCAAAGCCGGCGCCCATGTTGCCCGGGCGGCACTGGCCTTTATGCACAACCAGGCCGATCCCGGCTCAGGCTGCCCGCTGACCATGACCTTTGCCTGTGTACCGGCCCTGCAGCACCAGCCTGACGTGGCTGCCCTCTGGCTGCCGAAAATCACCGCCACTGTTTATGACGGCACTAACAAACCCTATTTCGACAAAGCCGGTGTCACCATAGGCATGGCGATGACAGAAAAACAGGGCGGCTCGGATGTCCGGGCGAACAGCACACGGGCAACCCCGGTCGCTGACGCCGGGCCGGGTAAACTCTACAGCCTGATCGGTCACAAATGGTTCTGCTCCGCCCCTATGTGCGATGCGTTTCTGGTCCTGGCCAAAACCGGCGAGACACTGTCCTGCTTCCTGGTGCCGCG
Organism: Photobacterium halotolerans DSM 18316; assembly: GCF_000425165.1. GTDB lineage: Bacteria > Pseudomonadota > Gammaproteobacteria > Enterobacterales > Vibrionaceae > Photobacterium > Photobacterium halotolerans. The sequence goes on along the minus strand of NZ_AULG01000026.1, from coordinate 59,924 downwards.
CTGGCGCGAAGACGGCAGTAAAAACCCGATGCACATCCAGCGTTTGAAAAACAAGCTGGGTAATCAATCCAATGCCAGCTCTGAAATCGAGTTTCGCGGCGCGCACGGCTGGCTGCTTGGCGAGGAAGGCCGCGGTATCCGTATCATCATAGATATGGTCGCCCTCACCCGCTATGACTGCATGATAGGGTCCAGTGCACTGATGGCCCAGGCCGCCAAAGAAGCGATCTGGCACACCTCAGGCCGCAGCGTCTTCGGCCGCAATCTTCATGACCAGCCGCTGATGATCAATGTGCTGGCTGATCTGGCACTGGAAGCTGAAGCGGCGCTGGCGATCACCATGCGCATTGCGCATGCGCTGGATAACAGCAAAGACAGCACACAAGCGGCCCTGATCCGCAGTGCAACGGCCATCGGCAAATACTGGATCTGCAAGCGGGCGATTCAGCATACCGCCGAGGCGATGGAGTGTATTGGCGGTGTGGGCTATGTCGAGGAGAACATTGCCAGCCGGCTGTATCGCGAAGCACCGGTCAACTCGATCTGGGAAGGCTCAGGCAATGTGCAGTGCCTCGACCTGCTGCGCGTGCTGCAGCGCGAACCCGATACCTTCAGCGCCCTGTTTGCCGAATTTGACCAGGCACAAGGTAAGCACCCGCTGTTCGACCGCAAGCTGGCACAACTGAAAGCCGAGTTTGCCAGCACGGAAAACATTGAGGTCCGTGCCCGGCAAATGATGGAGCAGCTGGCGCTGATCTGGCAGGCCGCAACCCTGTTCAGCTATGGCGAACCTCACATTGCCGAAGCCTTCGCCCAGGCGCGCTTATCCGGTCATTATTTCCAGTTCGGCACCCTGCCGGCAGACATCGATGCCAAATCCATCGTTGAACGGGCACTGGTCAAAACCTGAACCACCGCCCCTATAAACAATAAGCCTCCGCCATGACGCGGAGGCCATCCCGGCACGGAGCAAGAAGAGCGTACAGCCTGATTATATAACCAGCATAAAAAAACGCCGCTCGGTGATGAGCGGCGTTCTTCTGTCAGTGCACGGTTATTATCAGCAACTGACGGCGGACCGGTTACACATCCAGGTTCGCATTCAGGGCATTCTCTTCAATGAACTGGCGACGCGGTTCAACATGATCGCCCATCAGGGTAGTGAACAGCTCATCGGCTGCCACCGCATCATTGATAGTGACCTGCATCATGCGGCGCGAGTTCGGATCCATAGTGGTTTCCCACAGCTGATCCGGGTTCATCTCACCCAGCCCTTTGTAACGCTGACGGCTCAGACCACGGGTCGACTCTTTAATCAGCCACTCCAGTGCTTCTTTAAAGCTGGCGACGGGCTGTTTGCGCTCGCCGCGCTGGACATAGGCTGTCTCTTCCAGCAGATCGCACAGTGCTTCAGACAAATCAGCCAGCTTGGCGTACTCTTTCGAATGCAGCAGATCGTAGCTCAGCGGATACTGGTAGTCGACACCGTGGGTACGCACAACAATCTTAGGCAGCCAGGCGTTATGCTCCGGGTCCTGGAACACTTCATAACCGTAGTGGCTTTCCCCGGTTTGCTTGCTGTTCAGGGCATCCACCACCCCTTTGACCCAGGCTTCCACCTGCGACTGATCAGCCAGTTGCGCTTCACCCAGACGCGGCTGGTAGGTCAGCTCATTGAGCAGCAATGTCGGGTAACGACGGCTCATCCGCTCGATCAGTTTCACCGCACCATTGTATTGCTTGACCAAAGTTTCCAGCGCCAGACCGGAAATGGCCGGGGCACTGTCGCTGGTGAACAGCGAGGCATTTTCCAGTGCCAGGGCCACCTGGAACTGGTTCATGTCTTCATCGTCTTTGATGTACTGCTCTTGCTTGCCTTTCTTCACTTTGTACAGTGGCGGTTGGGCAATATAGATGTGACCCCGTTCGATCAGCTCAGGCATCTGACGGTAGAAGAAAGTCAGCAGCAGCGTACGGATGTGCGAACCATCAACGTCGGCATCGGTCATGATGATGATGCTGTGGTAACGCAGTTTGTCCGGATTGTACTCGTCGCGGCCGATACCACAGCCCATGGCCGTGATCAGCGTGGCCACTTCCTGTGACGACAGCATTTTGTCGAAACGGGCTTTTTCTACGTTGAGGATCTTACCTTTCAGCGGCAGAATCGCCTGATTCTTACGGTTCCGGCCTTGCTTGGCGGAACCACCGGCCGAGTCACCCTCCACTATGTAGAGTTCAGACAGCGCCGGGTCTTTTTCCTGGCAATCGGCCAGTTTGCCCGGCAGGCCGGCCAAATCCAGCGCGCCTTTACGGCGGGTCATTTCGCGGGCACGACGCGCCGCTTCCCGGGCACGGGAGGCGTCAATAATCTTGCCGCAGACAATCTTGGCATCGGTCGGGTTTTCCAGCAGGTATTCACTCAGCTTCTCACCCATGGCCGATTCAACCGCCGGTTTCACTTCGCTTGAGACCAGCTTGTCTTTGGTCTGGCTGGAGAATTTAGGATCCGGCACTTTCACTGACACCACAGCGGTCAGGCCTTCACGGGCATCGTCTCCTGAGGTCGCCACTTTGGCTTTCTTGGTATAGCCCTCGGCATCCATGAAATTGTTCAGGGTACGGGTCAGGGCGCCACGGAAACCGGCCAGGTGGCTACCACCATCGCGTTGCGGGATGTTGTTGGTGAAGCAGTAAATGTTTTCCTGGAAGCTGTCGTTCCACTGCATTGCCACTTCAACAGAAATACCGTCTTCACGTTCATAGGCAAAGTGGAACGCTTTCGGATGGATCGGTGTTTTATTGCGGTTCAGGTGCTCAACGAACGCACGGATACCGCCTTCATACATAAAGTGGTCTTGCTTGCCGTCGCGCTCATCGCTCAGCTTAATCGAGACACCGGAGTTCAGGAAAGACAGTTCGCGCAGACGCTTGGCCAGAATCTCATAGTGGAACGTGGTATCGGTAAAAATCGTGTCACTTGGCCAGAAGCGGATCCGGGTACCGGTGCGATCCGAGTCGCCCACCACTCCCAGCGGCGCCTGAGGTTCACCCAGGTGATAAATCTGTTGGTGAATATGACCGTGGCGATGAATCGTCAGTTCCAGTTTGTCAGACAGGGCGTTCACAACCGACACACCTACCCCGTGCAGACCGCCGGACACTTTATAGGAGTTATCGTCGAACTTACCGCCGGCGTGCAGGACTGTCATGATAACTTCAGCGGCGGACACCCCTTCTTCCGGGTGCATATCTGTCGGGATACCACGACCATCATCGCTGACAGAGACCGAGCCATCCTCATGAATCGTGACTACGATATCTTCACAGTGACCAGCAAGAGCTTCGTCGATAGAGTTATCGACGACCTCAAAAACCATGTGGTGCAAACCTGTACCGTCATCCGTATCGCCGATGTACATACCCGGACGCTTACGTACCGCATCAAGACCCTTTAATACCTTGATACTTGATGAATCGTAATTGTTGGACATTGAGTTACTCTCGCTTTAATTATCTTGCGGTTATTTTACCCTGTTCGACATGAAACATCTTGCCCTTTTCGGCCTTCATATCGCCCAGTTGCTCCTCGCTGATGGCACTGATGACCACCTGAGCCTGAGTATCGTGTAATCCCTTTGCCAGCAGGGCGCGTTTGCTGCTGTCGAGCTCTGAGGCAAAGTCGTCAATCAGGTAAAGACACTGCTTGCCTGTGGCCTGACGAAGCTGCTGACCCTGCGCCAGTCGCAGCGCGCACATCAATAATTTCAGCTGGCCGCGGGACAGGACATCGTCCACAGGCATGGCCGACACCTTGAGCCGCAGATCCGCTTTATTGGGACCGCTGACGGTATAACCAAGCTGCAGATCACGCTCAAAGTTGGCGGCCAGCAGCTCGCTGTAAGGGGTTGTTTTTTCCCAGCCACGGTAGTAGCCGAGCTGAATCTCGTATTCCGGCAGAAAATCGGCACAGAAGGCGGTGGCCTGCTCGCGCAGGGCATCAATGTAATCACGGCGCCAGCCGTCAATCACTTCCGCCAGTTGGGCCAGTTCCTGGTCCCAGTAGCTGAGTTCCCGGTAGCTGCGCGCGGTTTTCAGCAGCGCATTGCGCTGTCTGGTCAGCCGTTTTACCCGGCTCCAGGCCTGATAAAAACGCGGTTCCACGTGAAACACTCCCCAGTCAATAAACGCACGACGGAATTTGGGGCCGCCGACCATCAGCTCAAACCCTTCCGGGGTGATCAGCTGCAGCGGCAGAATCTGCGCCAGCTGGGCCACTTTCTGGCCTGTCTGGCCGGCTATTTTAACCTGAGTCGTACCATCCCGCTGCTTTCTGATCCCCAGCGGTCGCTCCAGATCACCTTTCAGTGCACTGTCCGCATGCACCCGGCCATGCAGTACCAGTTCATCCTGACCATGACGGATAATCCGGCTGGTCAGGTGGCTGCGAAAGGAGCGGCCATGGCCGAGAAAATAGATGGCTTCCAGCAAACTGGTTTTACCGCTGCCGTTGGCACCGACCAGAAAATTGAAACCCTCCGAGAAGGTGAGATCACAGGCCTCAAGATTACGAAAATCTTTAACAATGAATCGCGTTAACGCCATAGGTTACAGCCGGATCGGCATCACCACGTACAGCGCATCACTGTCAGCCACATCTTCAATCAGGGTACTGGCTGTCGCGTCCGTCATCGAAATCCGCACCTGATCGCACTTCAGGGTATTGAGCACATCCAGGATGTAGCTGACATTAAAGCCAATCTCCAGCTCGTCGCCCTGGAAGTCAACATCCAGCACTTCTTCCGCTTCTTCCTGCTCCGGGTTGTTGGCGGTGATCCGCATTTCATTGTTGATCAGATTCACCCGCACGCCGCGGAATTTCTCATTCGATAAAATGGCGGCGCGGGAAAAGGCCTGACGCAGTTCCTCACAGCTGGCCTGCAGAAACTTGCTGCTGTTTTGCGGTAACACACGGCGATAATCCGGGAAACGGCCATCAACCAGCTTGGAGGTGAAGATAAAATTATTGACCACAGCCCGCAGGTTAGACTGGCCAATCTGCAGCACGACCTCGGCATCCGGGCTGTCTAACAAACGCATTAACTCCATCACCCCTTTACGCGGCAGGATAATTTGTTTGCCCGGCATGTCAGTCTCGGTAGCGACAGTACAGACCGCCATCCGGTGTCCGTCGGTCGCCACCGAGCGCAGCTGTTTGCCATCGGTTTCCATCAGCATACCGTTCAGGTAGTAACGCACATCCTGATTGGCCATGGAAAACTGGGTACTTTCGATCAGCTGGCGTAACTGGCCCTGTGCCAGATGCAGTTCCACATCGCTTTGCCAGTCTTCAATATTGGGAAAGTCGCTGGCCGGCAACGTTGTCAGTGAGTAACGACTACGGCCAGAGCGCAGCAGCAGCCTGTCACCCTGCAATTCAATCTTGAGCTGCGCACTGTCTGGCAGTCCGCGGCAGATATCGAGAAATTTGCGGGCCGGTACAGTGGTCGCCCCCGGTTCCCAGTCGCCGTCCAGTGCCAGACTGGCCACCAGTTCCACTTCCAGATCGGTCGCAGTCAGAGACAGCTTGCCCGCTTCTACCTGCAGTAACAGGTTGCCGAGGATAGGCAGCGCCGGACGGCCACCCAGTGCACCGTTTACCTGCTGCAGAGGTTTAATGAGATGTTCTCGTTCAACGGAAAATTTCATATTACGACGACAATGTCCTGATCAGGTTAGAGTAATCTTCTTTAATATCATGGCTTTCTTCACGCAGCTGTTCGATTTTACGACAGGCGTGGAGCACAGTGGTATGGTCGCGGCCGCCAAAGGCATCACCGATTTCCGGCAAGCTGTGGTTGGTCAGCTCTTTGGCCAGCGCCATCGCCATCTGACGGGGGCGGGCCACCGAACGGGAACGGCGCTTGGAGAGCATATCAGCCATCTTGATTTTATAGTACTCGGCCACTGTTTTTTGAATGTTATCAATAGTAACCAGCTTTTCCTGCAGCGCCAGCAAGTCACGCAGCGCTTCACGGACAAAATCTATCGTGATGGCACGGCCGGTAAAGTTGGCGTTGGCAATCACCCGGTTCAGCGCCCCTTCCAGCTCACGCACGTTCGAGCGCAGGCGCTTGGCAATAAAGAAGGCCACTTCGTCGGCCAGACGAATATGGTGGTCTTCGGCCTTTTTCATCAGGATAGCCACCCGGGTTTCCAGCTCCGGCGGTTCAATCGCCACTGTCAGCCCCCAGCCAAAGCGGGATTTCAGGCGATCTTCCACCCCGCTGATTTCACGCGGGTAGCGATCTGAGGTCAGGATGATCTGTTGGTTTCCTTCCAGCAGGGCATTGAAGGTGTGGAAAAACTCTTCCTGCGAACGCTCTTTATTGGCAAAGAACTGAATATCATCGATCAGCAGCGCATCGACGCTGCGGTAGTAGCGTTTAAATTCTTCAATCGCATTGTTCTGCAGGGCTTTGACCATGTCCTGAACAAAACGCTCAGAGTGCATGTAGACCACTTTGGCGTTCGGTTTGCGATCGGCAATGGCGTTACCCACAGCATGCAGCAAGTGGGTTTTACCCAGGCCGGTGCCACCATAAAGAAACAGCGGGTTGTACGCCGCTCCCGGGTTATCCGCCACCTGGCGGCAGGCGGCCAGCCCGAGCTGGTTCGATTTACCTTCAACAAAATTGTTGAAGTTATGTTTCGGGTTAACGTTGGAGCGGTAACCCTTTTGCGATTCCGGCTGCACCGGCGACGGTGCGGGTTCCCAGGTCGGTGACGGCGGATCGATTTTATCCCCGCTCACCACAGCAGCGGGCTGAGGCGGCGGCACAGTCACAGGTTTGCTGCCCACTTCAAAACGCAGCATTGGGGTATCGGCACCGCAGAATTCATTTAACAGGCGGTTGATACTATTGAGGTACTTATCCCGTACCCAGTCCAACACAAAGCGGTTCGGGGCGAACAAGGTCAAGGTGTTGTCGTTTAACTCGGCCTGTAGCGGACGAACCCACATGCTGAATTCCGTGGCAGGGAGTTCTTCCTGAAGGCGTTGAAGGCACTGCAGCCAAAGCGAAGATGACAAGTTCGACTCCACATTGAATAACGAAAATACGAAAAGGGACGCAATTTTATACCTGCTGGCTGAGGATCTCCAGCAAAGAGATCCCAGATCCGGTGAATAAGATCTAAGTTATTCACACAGATCCCACAACCAAGAGCCAGATCAGCACAGTTTAGCCTAGCCTTACCCACAGTTATTTGCACAATCAACAGGATCTTGAGGATAAAAACAGCAGATTGCCGGCCAAAACGCTATGATTTTATACCTTATATAAGCGGCAGCCGCTTTTACCGGCACAAAGTTTGCCGCGGTGCGAGTAATAGCCCCTATAGTTATTACAAATAACTTTTGGTTATTTAAGCATTGTTCTTACTGACAAGTAGGATGATAGGATCACCCTACAAAAACAACATCATCTCAGGAGCAGACAGATGAAAAACTGGGTTAAAGCTTCATTAACCGCACTGACACTTGGTCTGAGCATCAGCCAGGCAGCTATTGCTGCTACTGACGTTAAAGTCGGCATGTCTGGCCGCTACTTCCCGTTCACTTTCGTGAAACAAGATCAGCTGCAGGGTTTTGAAGTCGATCTGTGGAACGAAATCGGTAAACGCAACGATTACAACGTGGAATATGTCACTGCCAACTTCTCCGGTCTGTTTGGCTTGCTGGAAACCGGCCGTATCGACACCATTTCCAACCAGATCACTATTACCGATGAGCGTAAAGCCAAATACGTATTCAGCGACCCTTATGTGATTGACGGCGCACAACTGGTGGTCCGCAAAGGTAACGAAAGCATCAAGGGCACAGACGATCTGAACGGCAAAACCGTGGGCGTGAACCTGGGCTCTAACTACGAGCAGCTGCTGCGTGGTCTGGATAATGCCGACGAGATCACAATCAAAACCTATGACACAGGTATTGAACACGATGTCGCGCTGGGCCGGACTGACGCCTTCGTGATGGACCGTTTGTCTTCTGTTGAACTGATCAATAAAGCAGGCTTGCCGCTGCAGCTGGCGGGACCGACTTTTGAGCGTATCGAAAATGCATGGCCTTTCCAGAATAACGAAAAAGGCCAGCAACTGCGTGATCAGGTCAACCAAGCGCTGAACGCCATGCGTGAAGACGGCACACTGACCGAAATCTCACAAAAATGGTTCGGTACTGACATTACCCGCTAATTGACAGTAATTAATCCTGCCATTTCAGGTCACCTTCCTTATACTAATACGTAATATCAAGACTCACCTTTAGGTGGGTCTTGTCACTTTCGTTATCAATACTCCACGGAACACGCATCCATATGGGCTTCGATTTTGAATACATGCTGTCGCTCATGCCTATTTTGCTCAAATACCTGGGCACAACCATGGGCATGGCGGTATGGGGACTGGTTTTTGCGCTGGTGATCTCCGTTACCCTGGCCTTGGTCCGGGTCTATCGGTTACCCGTACTGGATCAGCTCAGTCAGGTATATATCAGCTTCTTTCGCGGCACACCTTTGCTGGTACAACTGTTTTTGCTCTATTACGGCTTGCCGCAAATCTTTCCGCCGCTGGTCGGCCTGGATGCCTTCAGTGCGGCCGTAATAGGGCTCAGCCTGCACTTTGCCGCCTACATGGCGGAAAGTATCCGTGCTGCCATTATCGGTGTCGACCACAGCCAGCGCGAAGCCAGCCTGTCTATCGGGATGACAGAAATGCAGGCCATGCGCCGCATCATACTGCCGCAGGCGACCCGGGTCGCCCTGCCGTCACTGATGAACTACTTTATTGACATGATCAAATCCACCTCACTGGCATTTACCTTAGGGGTCGCCGAGATCATGGCCAAGGCACAGATGGAAGCCTCCTCCAGCTTCAAATTCTTCGAAGCTTTCCTGGCCGTCGCCCTGATTTACTGGGGAATCGTGGTGGTGCTGACCCGGGTGCAAAACTGGGCAGAAGTGAAACTTAACCGGGCATACGTACGATGATTGAGCTGCATAATTTAAGTAAACGCTTCGGCGACAACACTATTTTCTCGGGAATTGATCTGTCGATCAGTCAGGGTGAAATCGTGGTGATCATCGGCCCGTCCGGCACCGGGAAATCCACCCTGCTGCGCTGTATCAATTTTCTCGAACACGCCAACACTGGCCATATGACCATAGACGGTATCCATGTTGAAGCCCCGGTGGCAACCAAAAAAGACATACTGGCCATTCGGCGCAAAACCGGCTTCGTGTTTCAGAATTATGCCCTGTTCGCCCATATGACGGCACGCCAGAACATCGCCGAAGGGCTGATCACGGTCAAAGGCTGGGACAAGCAGGCCGCCAACAACAAAGCCCAGCAAATTCTCGATGACATTGGGCTGGGCGACAAAGGTGACAGCTACCCGGCAGCCCTGTCCGGCGGCCAGCAGCAACGGGTCGGTATCGGCCGGGCCATGGCGCTGGAAGCCGAGCTGCTGTTATTTGACGAGCCGACCTCCGCGCTGGACCCGGAATGGGTGGGCGAAGTGCTTAACCTGATGAAAATGCTGGCGACACGTAACCAGACCATGCTGGTGGTGACCCATGAAATGCAGTTTGCCCGGGAAGTGGCCGATCGGGTGATCTTTATGGCCGACGGCGAGTTTGTCGAACAGGGATCGCCGCAGGCGATCTTCAACCATGCACAGGATCCGCGGCTGAAAAAGTTCCTGCGCCAGGTCGGGATCCAGTAAGGATCCTTGCACTCCGCCCAACAAAACGTATAATTCAGCGCCCGGGTGCATCCTGACAAAAACAGGATAAAAACCGACCCACAGGCAGGGGGTAAAGATTGACTCCGAGCGGGTCAGTGATTACAATTCCGCCTCTTTGTGAACGTAATGGGTTTTTTTGAAGCCCTTCCAGGGGTCTTCGGGCAACCGGTTAACACAAAAACTTAAAACTGATCAGTAATTTTAAGGTAAAACCATGAAACGCACTTTTCAACCTTCAGTTCTAAAGCGCAAGCGTACTCACGGCTTCCGTGCACGCATGGCAACTAAGAACGGTCGCGCTGTAATCAATGCACGTCGCGCCAAAGGCCGCAAGCGTCTGTCTAAGTAATCATTGCGATTATTTTGACTAAGTACGCTTTTTCTCGGGAGTTACGTCTGTTAACTCCCGAAGATTATAAACATGTCTTCCAGCAAGCTCACAGTGCTGGCTCTCCTCACTTCACCATTCTGGCCCGCAACAACGACCTGAACCATCCACGGCTCGGTCTGGCAGTCCCTAAAAAACAAATCAAAACCGCGGTAGGCCGCAATCGGTTTAAACGCCTGGCACGGGAACGCTTCCGTCTCAAGCAACATGATCTGCCTGCTAAAGACTTTGTGGTGATTGCTAAAAAAAGTGCCAGTGAAATGAGCAACGCCGATCTGTGTAAGTTGCTTGATAAGCTATGGCATCGCCTGTCTCGCCCCTCGCGTGGCTAGTCGTAGGACTAGTCCGCTTTTACCAACTGGCAATCAGCCCGCTGATCGGGCCGCGTTGTCGTTTCACCCCGACCTGCTCCCAGTATGCGATTGAAGCACTAAAAACTCATGGGGCAATAAAAGGTTGTTGGTTCACGGCGAAACGTCTATTAAGATGTCACCCTTTGAACAACGGTGGCTACGACCCCGTTCCGCCAACCCAGGATAACGACAGAGAACATTAACGATGGATTCCCAACGCAATATTCTGTTAATTGCCCTGCTGTTCGTGTCTTTCCTGCTGTTTCAGCAGTGGAATACCGACACCAGCACGCAACCTCAGAACCAGACAGCTGCGCAAAGCGCGACGACCCAGGGCGATGTCCCGTCACACAGTGGCGAGAGTCAGACGATCCCAGGGCCTAGCAGTTCCGACAAGCTGATCCACATCCGCACCGATGTGCTGGATCTGACTGTTGATACTCTGGGTGGTGACATAGTTGAAGCCAGACTGCTGGCCTACGACAACGAACTGGATTCCAGCGATCCCTTCGTGCTGCTGAAAAACGAACCGGCGCACCAGTACATTGCCCAGTCGGGTCTGATCGGTGCCAACGGTATCGACTCGACCGCCGGCCGCGCGCAACTGACGGCAGCAGGCACTGACTTTGTACTGGCCGATGGTCAGGACGAACTGGTTGTCCCGCTGACTTACAGCAAAGACGGTATCGAGTACACCAAAACCTTCACCCTGACGCGTGACAGCTACGCGGTGGACGTCTCCTACACCATCAACAACCAGTCTGACGCGCCTGCCACAGTGCAGATGTACGCCCAGCTGAAACAAACCCTTCTCGATGACGGCGGCAGCCTGACCATGCCGACTTACCGCGGTGGTGCTTACTCGGCTGACGACGAGAAATACAAAAAGTACAGCTTTGACGACATGGTCGATAAAAACCTCAACCTGAGCATGAAGCAGGGCTGGGCAGCGATGATGCAGCATTACTTTGTCTCGGCGTGGATCCCGCGCACCGATGACACCAGCAATCTGTTCTCCCGTACCAGCCAGGGCCAGGGTTACATTGGTGTCCGCCTGCCAAGTACCACAGTGGCACCGGGTACCGAGCAGACACTGACGGCCACCTTGTGGTCCGGTCCTAAGCTGCAGGACAAGCTGGAAGCAACCGCCACAAACCTGAACCTGACCGCTGATTACGGCTGGTTATGGTTCATCGCCAGCCCGCTGCACAAACTGCTGTCGATTATCCATGATTTCGTGGCTAACTGGGGTATCGCCATCATCATCCTGACGTTTATCGTCCGTGGTGTGATGTTCCCGCTGACTAAAGCCCAATACACCTCCATGGCCAAAATGCGCATGCTGCAGCCAAAACTGCAGGCGATGCGTGAGCGCTTCGGCGACGACCGCCAGCGCATGAGCCAGGAAATGATGGAGATGTACAAGAAAGAGAAAGTGAACCCGCTGGGTGGCTGCCTGCCGTTAATCCTGCAGATGCCAATCTTCATCGCCCTGTACTGGGCACTGATGGAATCAGTGGAACTGCGTCATGCTCCTTTCTTCGGCTGGATTCATGATCTGTCAGCGCAGGACCCGTACTACGTGCTGCCTATCCTGATGGGTGTCACTATGTTCCTGATCCAGAAGATGAGCCCGACCACAGTAACCGATCCTATGCAGCAGAAGATCATGACCTTCATGCCTGTGCTGTTCACCGGTTTCTTCCTGTTCTTCCCGGCAGGTCTGGTACTCTACTGGCTGGTGTCGAATATCGTCACCCTGATTCAGCAGTACATCATCTTCAAACAACTGGAGAAGAAAGGCCTGCACAGCAAAAAAGCGTAAGCCTGCTTCTGAGATGAAAGATGACAAGGCGGCCTGTATGGCCGCCTTTTTGTTGCCCGCTCGCAGAGTTGGCTATCCTGATCAACACTGATTACAATAGCGCCCACGCTCAAAGACGAAAGCTATCATGATGACTCAGACAACCGACACTATCGTCGCTCAGGCCACCCCTCCGGGCCGTGGCGGAGTCGGCATTATCCGCGTATCCGGTCCGCTGGCCGGCCTGGTGGCCGAAGCCGTAACCGGACGCTGCCTCAAACCACGTTACGCCGAATACCTGCCCTTTCGGGCCGCAGACGGCACAGCACTCGATCAGGGCATCGCCCTGTATTTCCCGAACCCGAATTCATTCACCGGTGAAGATGTGCTGGAATTGCAGGGTCACGGTGGTCCGGTGCTGATGGACATGCTGATCAAACGCATACTGCAGATTGAAGGGGTACGCCCTGCCCGTCCGGGCGAGTTTTCCGAGCGGGCCTTCATGAACGACAAGCTGGATCTGGCGCAGGCCGAGGCCATTGCCGATCTGATTGATGCCAGCAGTGAAGAAGCCGCCAAGAGTGCCTTCCAGTCGCTGCAGGGCGCCTTTTCCCAGCGCGTCAATGCGCTGGTGGAAGCCCTGATCCATCTGCGCATTTACGTTGAAGCTGCGATTGATTTCCCGGAAGAAGAAATTGACTTTCTCAGTGACGGCAAAGTCAGCGCCGATCTGGATACTGTGATGGCAGAACTCAATGCGGTGCGCCGTGAAGCCAATCAGGGCGCCATCATGCGCGAAGGGATGAAAGTGGTGATTGCCGGCCGCCCGAATGCCGGTAAATCCAGCCTGCTCAATGCCCTGTCCGGCAAAGACAGCGCCATAGTCACCGACATTGCCGGCACCACCCGTGACGTGCTGCGCGAGCACATCCACATCGACGGTATGCCGCTGCACATCATAGATACCGCCGGCCTGCGCGACGCCAGCGACGAAGTCGAACGTATCGGGATTGAACGGGCCTGGGAAGAAATCCGCCAGGCAGACCGGGTGCTGTTTATGGTTGATGCCACCACCACAGACGCCACCGATCCGGCAGAGATCTGGCCGGATTTCATTGAACGGCTGCCGGACTCCATGGGCCTGACCGTGATCCGCAACAAAGCGGAGCTGACCGGTGAACCGACCGGCATCTGCCATATCAACCAGCCGACCCTGATCCGGCTGTCGGCCCGGACCGGCGAAGGGGTCGACGACCTGCGCGATCACCTCAAAGCCTGCATGGGCTTTGCCGGCACCACTGAAGGGGGCTTCATGGCGCGCCGCCGCCATCTGGATGCCCTGGAGCGTGCCGCCATGCACCTGGAGACAGGAAAATCGCAGCTGGAAGGCTACATGGCCGGCGAAATCCTGGCCGAAGAACTGCGCCTGGCGCAACAGCACCTGAGCGAAATCACCGGCGAATTTACCTCCGATGACCTGCTGGGCCGCATCTTTACCTCCTTCTGTATCGGCAAATAAAGCCGACTGCGCCAACCGCACAGCCCTGCCAGACTGGCGGGGCTTTTTTTCACCTCACAGCAATGATCAGCACGGTGATCCTGTTTAGCCACCGTGGCCAGCGCTGCGGGTACAAGATCCTGGGGGTCGGCAGCGATCAAAAGCCGTTGATAACTGCCATTTTGAGGACGATCAAGCACAGAGGATCCTTGGGATTAGCTGTTGGTAACTGAGCTAATAGACTGAAATAAATAACAATGTCGTGTGTATGCCGGTATTGCCCGTCGCCGGGTCCCCTTCCCACCCAGCCGGATGCCTGACTGTACACAGCCCCTGTCACAGCTCAGCGGCGCGAAAAGGCGGACAACAGGCACATTTTTCCAGGGGTTTTCTTATCGCCAACTCAGAGTACAATTCAGCCATTCTGACCTTTGTCTATATAAAGAGGCCCCTATGGCGACCATTACCCTAATCACAGGCAGCACTCTCGGCGGTGCGGAATATGTTGCCGATCATCTGGCCGAGCTGCTCACTAACGCCGGTCACGACACCGAAACCCTCAACCAGGCCGCCCTGGAGGAGCTGAATGCAGACCATATCTGGCTGCTGATTTGCTCAACCCATGGTGCAGGCGAATTCCCCGATAATATTCAGCCTTTTATCAACCAGCTGAAGGATCAGCAGCCCGACCTCAGTGCGCTGCAATACGGTGTGGTGGCCATTGGCGACAGCAGTTACGACACTTTCTGCCAGGCCGGTAAAGAGCTGGATCAACTGCTGGCCGATTTGGGTGCCCAGCGTCTTGGTGAACGGCTCGACATCGATGTTTCTCAGGATCCTGTACCGGAAGACCCGGCTGAAATCTGGCTGGACGGCTGGAAAAACCTCCTTTAAACCTTCCCGACTGGCGAAAATTACTCCCAATTACGCCAGTTTTTTATTTTTCTTCTGTGCATAACTATAGATCTAAGCGGTGATCAACCACTTGTTATCCAATGAACAACTTGATCATCATTTGCCCCTTGTGGATAAAGTGCCATTTAGATCCCAGGTAGTCCTTATGAAGATCCCACACACCTAACAAGAAGTGATCCTCCCTAACACCATGATCATTAGGATCAAAAGCCACTTATCCACACGATCGGTCGATCCTAATAGTAGATCCAATAAGAGATCTTCTTAAAAAGATCTTATATATATTTAGGATCTCGCCACCTGATCAATTGATCGCCAAGAGTGATTCTTTCTTGGCTGGAAACGAGGTAGAATATCCCCCCTTTGCTTCAAGCAAATTGAATGGCTAATTGATCACCTGAGGTAATTTCATGTTTTACCAGGAAAATTTTGATGTCATCGTAGTTGGTGGCGGTCATGCCGGAACGGAAGCCGCATTGGCAGCAGCACGCATGGGTGAGAAAACCCTGTTGCTGACCCATAATATCGATACCCTGGGCCAGATGTCCTGTAACCCGGCGATTGGCGGGATCGGCAAAGGCCACCTGGTAAAAGAAGTGGATGCTTTGGGTGGTATCATGGCGCAAGCCATTGATAAAGGCGGAATTCAGTTCCGTACCCTGAATTCATCAAAAGGCCCGGCCGTACGTGCAACCCGTGCTCAGGCAGACCGGGCACTTTACAAAGCCGCGGTTCGTGAAGCGTTGGAAAACCAGCCAAATCTGATGCTGTTCCAGCAGGCAGTTAACGATCTGATCGTCGAGCAAGATCGTGCTGTGGGCGTGGTGACCGAAATGGGTTTGAAATTCCGTGCCCGTAGCGTGGTATTAACCGTTGGCACCTTCCTGGGCGGCAAGATCCACATCGGACTGGAAAATTACAGCGGCGGCCGTGCCGGCGATCCTCCGTCGATCGCCCTGGCGGATCGTTTGCGTGCCTTGCCTTTCCGTGTCGATCGTCTGAAAACCGGTACCCCGCCACGCATCGATGCCCGCACGGTAGATTTTAGCCAGCTGGAAGCCCAGCATGGTGATAACCCGACCCCGGTGTTTTCTTTTCTGGGTCAACGCTCGGATCATCCGCGCCAGATCCCGTGTTTTATTACCCATACCAATGAAAAAACCCATGATGTGATCCGCAATAACCTGGATCGCAGCCCGATGTATTCCGGGGTGATTGAAGGTATTGGTCCGCGGTATTGCCCGTCTATCGAAGACAAGGTGATGCGCTTTGCCGACAAGAACAGTCACCAGATTTTCATTGAGCCGGAAGGTCTGACAACGCACGAGCTGTATCCGAACGGTATCTCCACCAGCCTGCCGTTTGATGTCCAGATGCAAATTGTCCGTTCAATGAAAGGCTTTGAAAATGCCAGCATTATTCGTCCGGGCTACGCCATTGAATACGATTTCTTCGATCCGCGTGATTTGAAACCCACGCTGGAAACCAAATTTATCAGTGGCCTGTTCTTTGCCGGCCAGATCAACGGCACCACAGGTTACGAAGAAGCCGCTGCCCAGGGGCTGCTGGCGGGGATGAATGCCGCTTTGCAGTCACAGGACAAAGAAGGCTGGAGCCCGCGCCGCGATCAGGCTTACCTGGGCGTACTGATTGACGATTTGTCGACCATGGGTACCAAAGAACCGTACCGCATGTTCACCTCGCGCGCCGAGTACCGTCTGTTGCTGCGTGAAGACAACGCCGATATTCGTCTGACTGAGCTGGGTCGCCAGTTTGGTCTGGTGGATGACCAACGCTGGTCACGTTTCAATGAAAAAATGAACGCCATCGAGCAGGAGCGCCAGCGCCTGAAAGACATCTGGATCCACCCGGGTTCCGAGCACGCGGCGACGATCAATGCGATTCTGAAAACCCCGCTGACCCGTGAAGCCAGTGGTGAGGATCTGCTGCGCCGCCCGGAAGTGACCTACGAGCAACTGACGGCTCTGGCTCCGTTTGGCCCGGCCAGCGCCGATGCCGAAGCCAGCGAGCAGGTCGAAATCCAGGTTAAATACCAGGGCTATATCGACCGCCAAAGAGAAGAGGTGGAAAAATCCCTGCGTCATGAGCAGAGCAAACTGCCGGCGGATCTGGATTACAAGCAAGTGAAAGGCCTGTCTAATGAAGTGATTGCCAAGCTGAACGACGCAAAACCGGCGACTATCGGCATGGCATCGCGTATCTCAGGCATAACCCCGGCTGCCATTTCACTGCTGCTGGTGTACCTGAAAAAACACGGCCTGCTGAAAAAAGGCGACTCGGAGGTGGCTGCGTGAAAGAGCGTCTGGCACAGCTGATTGCAAAAACTGAACTCAAGGTCACAGAACAGCAACTTGAGCAACTGGTGGGCTATGTTAGCCTGCTGCACAAGTGGAACAAAGCGTATAATCTGACGTCAGTACGGGATCCTCATGAGATGCTGGTCAAGCACATCATGGACAGCCTGGCCGTCAGCCCTTACCTGTCGCAGGGAACGCGGTTCATTGATGTCGGTACCGGCCCCGGCCTGCCGGGCATTCCGCTGGCCATCATGCTGCCCGAGAAGCACTTTACCCTGCTCGACAGTCTGGGTAAGCGGATACGTTTTATCCGTCAGGTTATCCATGAACTGAAGATTGACAATGTCACACCTGTGCAAAGCCGGGTCGAGGCCTTTATCCCAGAACAGGGGTTTGATGCTGTACTAAGCCGGGCATTTGCGTCCATGTCTGATATGGTTAACTGGTGCCGTCATCTGCCTGCTGCGCAAGGTCAGTTTATGGCGCTCAAAGGCCAGGTTACTGAAGAGGAACTGACAGAACTGCCGAGCTGGTGTTCTGTGAGTGAGGTCAAATCTTTGCATGTCCCCGACTTGGAGGGGGCGCGTCATTTAGTACTCTTGACGGCAAAGGAATGAATTAACGAGGGTGTTTCGTGGGAAAAGTCATAGCTGTTGCCAACCAAAAAGGTGGGGTGGGTAAAACCACAACCTGTGTCAATTTAGCTGCGTCACTGGCCGCCACCCAGCGTAAAGTGCTGGTGATTGATCTCGACCCGCAAGGGAATGCCACCATGGCCAGCGGTGTCGACAAGTATCAGGTTGATGCCACGGCCTATGAGCTTCTGGTCGAAGAAACCCCGTTTTCAGAAGTCGTGATCACCGAGAATGCCGGCGGGTACCATCTGGTAGCCGCCAACGGTGATGTGACTGCTGCCGAAATCAAACTGATGGAAGTGTTTGCCCGCGAAGTGCGGTTACGTACCGCACTGGAACCGGTACGGGATAAGTACGATTTTATTTTTATCGACTGTCCCCCTTCCCTCAACCTGCTGACCATCAATGCGATGACAGCGGCGGATTCTGTCCTGGTGCCTATGCAGTGCGAATATTTCGCCCTGGAAGGCCTGACGGCCCTGATGGACACCATCAGCAAGCTGGCCGCCGTGGTCAATGCCGATCTCAAGATAGAAGGCTTGCTCCGCACCATGTATGATCCGCGCAACAGGCTGGCGAATGAAGTGTCCCAGCAACTGAAAAAGCATTTTGGTGATAAGGTGTACCGCACCGTGATCCCACGCAATGTGCGTCTGGCCGAAGCCCCGAGTCATGGCTGCCCGGCCATGTACTACGATAAGACCTCCAGCGGTGCCAAGGCGTACCTGGCGCTGGCCGGAGAGATGATTCGTCGTGAGGAAACCGCGCGGGAACCTGCTCAGGTAGAGGCGTAAGCAAGCATGACCATGAATAAACGAGGCCTGGGAAAAGGCCTTGATGCACTGCTGGCCACCAGTTCGGTGGCCCGTGAGAGACAACAGGCCTCAGAGGCTGTCAGCAAGGAAGAAACGGTACCGGCCGAAGGCGCGCTGCGCGAACTGCCGGTCAGTCAGCTGCAACCGGGTCAGTATCAGCCACGTCAGGATATGTCAGCAGAAGCGCTGGCGGAACTGACTGATTCTATCCGTGCTCAGGGGGTGATCCAGCCTATCGTGGTTCGCCAACTGGCCCCGCAACAGTATGAAATCATCGCCGGCGAACGTCGCTGGCGGGCGTCGCGTCAGGCCGGCCTGTCTAAGGTTCCCTGTCTGGTCAAAGACGTGGATGATCGTGCCACCGTCGCGATTGCCCTGATTGAAAACATCCAGCGCGAAGATCTCAATGCCATTGAGGAAGCTCAGGCGCTGGAGCGATTGCAGAATGAATTCTCCCTCACCCATCAGCAAATTGCCGAAGCGGTCGGCAAATCCCGTGCTGCTGTGTCTAACCTGCTGCGTTTAAATCAGCTGGAGCCACAGGTTAAGCGGTTGCTGGCCCAGCGGCAGCTGGAAATGGGTCACGCCCGTGCATTGCTGTCACTGGTTGCTGAACAGCAACTGGAAGCGGCTCACACCGTCGTGGCGAAATCTCTGACGGTAAGGGATACCGAGCGTTTAGTGAAAAAACTGCTCACCCCTGCCCCTGAGGTCGCCCCTGTCTCTGTCGATCCCAAGGTTGAAGCGATGGAAAATCGTCTGAGTGAGCAATTTGGCACTCAGGTGGCGATTAACCAAAGCAAAAGCGGTAAAGGTAAAATAATCATAAATTTTGACGAGCCCCAGAAGTTACAGCAACTTTTGGCAATGTTAAGTTCAGAAGTGTGACCGGATTCTTACTATTTTTGCCGTAAAAATGACCACTGCGTGATCGGGATAATGTGTTATAAATTCTAACTGTTTTTTTATTGTGATTAGATTGCATTCAATCTAATGAACCGTATAATTTTCGCAGTTTTCCCAGCACGACGTATGTGTAGTGGAACGGACTCGAGGAATGAATACATGGTTTCGACGCTAGTCAGGCCGGGACGCCAATTGGCGAAGCGGTTGTTGTTACTACAATCTGGCGTCGTTTTGACAACGGCAATCATGGCAGTGTTTGCTGTCAATGTTGACTGGGGAATCTCTGCACTTATCGGTGGCGGCATCTTTGTGATAGCTAACGCCGCTTTTTCTGTGTGCGCTTTTCTCTTCGGCGGGGCCACGAAGGCCCGTCTGGTGATGGCGTCATTTTACGGCGGAGAAGTGCTGAAAATCCTCATTACAGTCATCTTGTTTTCCCTTGTCTACCTGTATGTCGAGGTGGAACTTGTTCCCCTCAAGCTGACCTATTTGCTGGCTCTGGGTATTAATATCTGTGCGCCGGTTTTATTCATTAACAACAACAAATAGGATGAGTTATGGCTGCGCCAGGTGAAGCGCTTACACCTTCCAGTTACATCACTCACCACCTGACAAACTTATCAACCGATAAGCTGGGTCTGGTGGCCGAGGGAAGTTTCTGGGCGGTACACATCGACAGCCTTTTCTTTTCTGTGTTGACGGGTGCGATCTTTCTGGGATTGTTCCGTCTGGCAGCGAAGAAGGCAACCTCAGGGGTGCCGGGTAAGCTACAGTGTTTTGTGGAAATAATGGTGGAATTCGTTGACAACAGCGTTAAAGAAACCTTTCATGGCCGCAACGCGCTGATAGCTCCGTTAGCTCTGACGATTTTCTGCTGGATTTTCTTGATGAACGTCATGGACCTGGTTCCAATCGACTTCATTCCGTATCCGGCGGAGCATTGGCTTGGTATTCCTTACATGAAGGTTGTACCGTCAGCTGATGTTAACATCACCATGGCAATGGCGCTGGGTGTCTTTGCATTGATGATCTACTACAGCATCAAGATCAAAGGCCTGGGCGGTTTTGCCAAAGAACTGGCACTGCACCCGTTCAATCACCCGGTTATGATTCCGTTCAACCTGCTACTGGAAGTAGTTTCGCTGCTGGCGAAGCCTATTTCTCTCGGCATGCGTCTGTTCGGTAACATGTTCGCCGGTGAGGTGGTGTTTATTCTTATCGCGGCGCTGATGCCGTGGTGGGCACAATGGCTGGGCTCGGTTCCGTGGGCAATTTTCCACATCCTGGTCATTACGATTCAATCTTTCGTCTTTATGATGCTGACTATCGTGTACCTGTCTCAGGCTCACGAAGACAATCATTAATACGTAAACAATTTTATTTTTTATTTACTGGCATTTAGGCCGACAACAATAAACTGGAGATAGTGATGGAAACTTTACTAAGCTTTTCTGCAATTGCCGTGGGCATCATTGTAGGTCTTGCTGCCCTGGGTACTGCGATTGGTTTCGCCCTGCTGGGTGGTAAGTTCCTTGAAGGCGCTGCTCGCCAACCTGAAATGGCTCCTATGCTGCAAGTTAAGATGTTCATCATCGCAGGCCTGCTGGATGCGGTTCCAATGATCGGTATCGTTATCGCTCTGCTATTCACATTCGCTAACCCATTCGTTGGACAGCTGGCTGGTTAATCCACGAACGTAACGGACCCATAGCTACCCTGTTTAAGGAGATGCCGTTGTGAATATGAATGCAACATTACTGGGTCAGGCTATCGCGTTTTTCCTGTTTGTGGTCTTCTGCATGAAATATGTATGGCCACCAATTATGGAAGCGATTGAAGAGCGTCAGAAAAAAATTGCTGACGGTTTGGCAGCAGCGGATCGCGCTGCCAAAGATCTCAACCTGGCGCAGGCAAATGCTTCTGATCAACTGAAAGAAGCAAAACGTACTGCAACTGAACTGATTGAGCAAGCTAACAAGCGTAAAGCTCAAATCATCGAAGAGGCCAAAGCGGAAGCGACGGCCGAGCGTGAAAAAATTCTGACTCAAGGTCGTGCTGAAATTGATGCAGAACGTAATCGCGCGCGCGATGACCTAAGAAAACAAGTTGCAACTCTGGCTGTGATTGGTGCTGAGAAAATCATTGGGCGTACTATCGATAAAGACGCTCATGCTGATGTTCTTAACAAAGTCACTGCAGAACTGTAATAGAAGGGGCAAGCACCATGTCGGAAATGACTACTATCGCACGCCCCTACGCTAAAGCAGCCTTTGATTATGCGGTTGAGAAAGGTGAGCTGGCCCAGTGGTCAGAAATGCTCACCTTTGCTTCGGAAGTCGCTAAAAACGACACCATTCTGGATGTACTGGATGGTGGTTTTGCGGCAGACAAGCTGACGGAAATCTTTCTGTCAGTGTGCGGCGAGCAACTCAACGACGCCGGCCAGAACCTGATTAAGGTCATGGCCGAAAACGGACGCCTGAAAATTCTTCCTGAAGTCTGTACTCAGTTCCTGTTCTTGAAAGATGAACTGGAAAAAACCATCGAAGCCAGTGTGATCTCTGCGGTCACCCTGGACGAAGGTCAGATGAGTGCAATCATCAGTAAGCTGGAACAGCGTCTGGCGCGCAAGGTTAAGCTGAACTGCAGTGTAGACGAGACCCTGATTGCCGGGGTTGTAATTAGAGCCGGAGACTTAGTCATCGATCAGTCAGTACGAGGCAAACTTGCCCGTCTGAACGATACTTTGCAGTCTTGATTTGGGGAATTGGAGCATGCAACTTAATTCCACGGAAATTAGCGCACTGATCAAGCAACGGATTGAAAATTTCAACGTTGCCAGTGAAGCGCGTAACGAAGGCACCATCGTTTCTGTAAGCGACGGTATCATTCGTATCCACGGCCTTGCAGATGTCATGCAAGGCGAAATGATTGAACTTCCAGGCGGCCTGTACGCACTGGCACTGAACCTTGAGCGTGACTCGGTAGGTGCTGTTGTCATGGGTCCATATGCCAGCCTTCAGGAAGGCATGAAAGTGACCGCAACCGGTCGTATCCTGGAAGTGCCTGTTGGCCCTGCCCTGCTGGGTCGTGTGGTTAACACTCTGGGTGAGCCGATTGATGGTAAAGGTCCGATTGAGACCGATACTTTCTCTCCGGTAGAAGTGATCGCACCGGGTGTAATCGACCGTAAATCTGTTGACCAGCCTGTTCAGACTGGTTACAAGGCGGTTGACTCAATGATTCCAATCGGCCGTGGCCAGCGTGAGCTGATCATCGGTGACCGTCAGATTGGTAAAACTGCCCTGGCGATCGATGCCATCATCAACCAGAAAAATTCTGGTATTTACTCTATCTATGTCGCTATCGGCCAGAAAGCGTCCACTATCGCCAACGTGGTACGTAAACTGGAAGAGCACGGTGCACTGAAGAACACTATCGTTGTAGTGGCGTCTGCTTCTGAAGCAGCTGCACTGCAATACCTGGCACCATACTCTGGTTGTGCCATGGGTGAATACTTCCGTGACCGCGGCGAAGATGCCCTGATCGTATACGATGACCTGTCCAAGCAGGCTGTAGCTTACCGTCAGATCTCTCTGCTGCTGCGCCGTCCACCGGGCCGTGAAGCCTTCCCTGGTGACGTTTTCTACCTCCACTCCCGTCTGCTGGAGCGTGCTGCTCGTGTCAGCGAAGAGTATGTAGAAAAGTTCACTAACGGTGAAGTGAAAGGTAAGACGGGTTCTTTGACTGCTCTGCCAATCATCGAAACTCAGGCGGGTGACGTTTCTGCGTTCGTACCGACTAACGTAATTTCGATCACCGATGGTCAGATCTTCCTGCAAACAGAACTGTTCAACTCTGGTATTCGTCCAGCGGTTGACCCAGGTATCTCTGTATCGCGTGTAGGTGGTGCTGCTCAGACCAAGATCATCAAGAAACTGTCTGGTGGTATCCGTACTGCACTGGCTCAGTACCGTGAACTGGCAGCCTTTGCTCAGTTCTCCTCTGATCTGGACGACGCGACCAAGCGTCAGCTGGACCACGGTCAGAAAGTCACTGAACTGATGAAGCAGAAGCAGTACTCGCCAATGTCTGTCTTCGAGCAGGCGCTGGTGATTTTCTCTGCTGAGAAAGGTTACCTGAAAGATGTTGAGCTGACTAAGCTGGCAGATTTCGAAGCTGCGTTACTGTCTTACGCCAAGAGTCAATTTGCTGAGCTGGTAGCTCAAATTGATGAAACGGGTGCGTGGAACAATGAAATTGAAGCCCAGTTCGTGAAACTGGTTGAAGATTTCAAAGCGACCCAGACTTGGTAATTGGTTGGTGATCGCATGCGATCACCAGCTCAAGGAGAGTAACGATGGCCGGCGCAAAAGAGATACGTAACAAGATCGGTAGTGTTAAAAACACTCAGAAGATCACTAAAGCGATGGAGATGGTTGCGGCGTCTAAAATGCGTAAATCGCAAGACGCTATGGAATCATCACGTCCATACGCACAAACAATGCGCAAAGTGATCGGTCATATCGCCCTTGGTAGCCTCGAATATAAGCATCCTTATTTAGAGGAGCGTGAGGCCAAGCGCGTAGGTTACATCATTGTTTCAACTGACCGTGGTCTGTGTGGCGGTTTGAACGTGAACCTGTTCAAACAAGCCATCGCAGGGATGAAGTCATGGTCAGATCAGGGAGCTGAGGTTGAACTGGCGCTGATTGGTGCTAAAGCTACAGCTTTCTTTAACAACTACGGCGGCCGTGTTGCGGCTCAGGTAACAGGTCTGGGCGATAAGCCTTCTGTTGATGAGCTGATCGGTACCGTAGGTGTGATGCTGAAGAAATATGATGAGGGCCAGCTGGACCGTTTGTATCTGGTGTACAACAAGTTTGTCAACACCATGGTTCAACAGCCAGTGATCGATCAATTGCTGCCTTTGCCTAAGTCAGAAGACGAAGAAATGAAACGCAGCCATGCTTGGGACTACATTTACGAGCCTGAGCCTAAACCTCTGCTGGATACCTTGCTGGTTCGCTATGTCGAATCTCAGGTCTATCAGGGTGTGGTCGAAAACCTTGCCTGTGAGCAAGCGGCCCGAATGGTTGCGATGAAAGCGGCAACGGATAACGCAGGTGATTTGATTGACGAACTGCAACTTGTGTACAACAAAGCCCGTCAGGCTGCGATTACACAAGAGCTGTCGGAAATCGTTTCCGGTGCGTCCGCTGTTTAAGGCAAAGAATTAATAAGTTTAGAGGATTAACGATGGCTACAGGTAAGATCGTACAGATCATCGGTGCGGTAGTCGACGTAGAGTTTCCACAGGACTCTGTACCACAGGTATATGATGCCCTACACGTTGATGCCAAAGAAAAAGGTACGCTTGTACTGGAAGTTCAGCAGCAGCTGGGTGGCGGCGTAGTTCGTGGTATCGCCATGGGTAGTTCTGATGGTATGCGTCGTGGTCTGACTGTTGAAAATACAGGCCGACCAATTGAAGTACCGGTAGGTACAGCGACTCTGGGACGTATCATGAACGTTCTGGGTCAGCCTATTGACGAATGCGGTGAGATCGGTGAAGAAGAGCGTTACGCTATTCACCGTGCAGCACCGAGCTATGAAGAGCAGTCTAACGCGGTTGAACTGCTGGAAACCGGCGTAAAAGTTATCGACCTGGTTTGCCCATTCGCTAAGGGTGGTAAAATCGGCCTGTTCGGTGGTGCGGGTGTAGGTAAGACCGTTAACATGATGGAACTTATCAACAACATCGCCCTGAAACACTCAGGTCTGTCGGTATTCGCCGGTGTGGGTGAGCGTACCCGTGAAGGTAACGACTTCTACTACGAGATGCAGGAAGCCGGGGTTGTAAACCTGGAAAATCCAGCAGAATCAAAAGTAGCAATGGTTTACGGTCAGATGAACGAGCCACCGGGTAACCGTCTGCGCGTTGCACTGACTGGCCTGACCATGGCTGAGAAGTTCCGTGATGAAGGCCGTGACGTACTGCTGTTCATCGATAACATCTATCGTTATACCCTGGCCGGTACTGAAGTATCAGCACTGCTGGGCCGTATGCCGTCTGCAGTAGGTTATCAGCCTACGCTGGCAGAAGAGATGGGTGTTCTTCAGGAGCGTATCACCTCAACGAAGACGGGTTCTATCACCTCTGTTCAGGCCGTTTACGTCCCTGCGGATGACTTGACTGACCCGTCACCAGCGACCACGTTCGCCCACCTGGATGCGACGGTTGTACTGTCTCGTCAGATCGCTTCTCTGGGTCTGTACCCAGCGATCGACCCACTGGATTCTACCTCGCGTATGCTGGATCCTCTGGTGGTTGGTCAGGAGCACTATGACATTGCACGTGGTGTCCAAAGCACCCTGCAGCGTTATAAAGAGCTGAAAGACATCATCGCAATCCTGGGTATGGACGAGCTGTCTGAAGATGACAAGCAAACTGTTGCCCGCGCACGTAAGATTGAGCGTTTCCTTACTCAGCCTTACCACGTAGCACAGGTCTTCACTGGCGACCCTGGTATCTATGTTCCTCTGAAAGATACTCTGCGCAGCTTCAAAGGCCTGCTGGCTGGCGAATACGATGATATTCCAGAGCAGGCATTCATGTACTGCGGCGCGATCGAAGACGCACTGGAAAACGCGAAGAAGCTGTAAGCTGAACAGGAGGCGATATGGCAGCGATAACTTTCCATCTGGACGTAGTAAGCGCAGAAAAGAGTCTTTTCTCTGGTCGTGCTGAAAATATCCAGGTGACCGGTAGCGAAGGTGAACTGGGTATTCACGCAGGCCACACCCCGCTGCTGACCGCTATCACGCCAGGAATGGTTCGGATCGTGAAACAACACGGTGGTGAGGAAGTGATTTACCTCTCCGGCGGTATGCTGGAAGTGCAGCCAGGTGCAGTCACTGTACTGGCTGATACGGCAATCCGTGGTGTTGATCTGGACGCAGCCAAGGCTGAAGAAGCGAAACGTCAGGCTGAGGAGCGTATCCACAATCAGCATGGTGACATCGACTTCGCCCAAGCGGCCAGTGACCTGGCGAAAGCAATCGCCCAGCTTCGAGTGATCGAGCTGACAAGGCGTAAGCGTTAATCAGGTATCTGTGCAAAAAAGCGGCCTTAGGGTCGCTTTTTTTTTGCCTGCGGGCGGAGATCCGGCTTCCGGTTGGCAGTGAAATGTCTTGGCTGAGTTCACAAAGCCGTGGTTTGTCAGTGTATGCTGTGTCAATAATGCTCGATAAAGACTTATATCGGACGCAGCGAGCCGATACAATGCATCCAGATATCTACCACATTGATAAGAAGGGACACTGATTCATGAGCTTCAGCGCTGTGATCCTGGCCGCGGGTAAAGGTACCCGCATGTATTCTGCTCTGCCTAAAGTGCTGCATACTCTGGCAGGCAAGCCGATGGTAAAACACGTAATCGATACCTGCAGTGATTTGGGTGCCGCGAATATTCATCTGGTGTATGGCCATGGCGGCGATCTGATGCAGGCGCGTCTGGCACAAGAGCCCGTGAACTGGGTGCTTCAGGCTGAGCAGCTTGGTACCGGTCATGCCGTGAATCAGGCATCGGGTGACTTTGGTGATGATGAGCAGGTACTGATTCTCTATGGTGATGTGCCTCTGATCAGTGGCGAGACGCTGGAGAACTTACTCCAAGCCCAGCCAGAAGGCGGTATTGGTCTGCTGACTGTGGTACTGGATGATCCGAGCGGTTATGGCCGCATCGTGCGTGAAAATGAGGCCGTCGTGGCTATTGTGGAGCAAAAAGACGCCACGCCAGCGCAACAGCAAATTCGTGAGATCAACACAGGTGTGATGGTCGCCAATGGCGGTGATCTCAAGCGCTGGCTGGGCCAGCTGAAAAACGACAATGCGCAGGGTGAATATTATCTGACTGACGTGATTGCCATGGCCCATGCTGAAGGTCGTCATATCCAGGCGGTTCACCCGGCCTTAGCGGTCGAAGTGGAAGGCGTTAACAACCGCCTGCAACTGGCGCGTCTGGAGCGGGCTTACCAGTCTCTTCAGGCTGAGCGTTTGCTGGTACAAGGCGTGATGCTGCGTGACCCGGCCCGTTTTGACTTGCGCGGTACCCTGCAATGCGGCCAGGACGTCGAAATTGATGTCAATGTCATCATCGAAGGCCATGTTACTCTGGGCGACAATGTGGTGATCGGTGCGGGTTCTGTGCTGATTGACTGCGAAATCGATGATAATACCCTGGTGCGCCCTTACAGCATTATCGAAGGGGCAACGGTTGGAGAAGATTGTACTGTGGGGCCCTTTACCCGCCTGCGTCCCGGCGCTGAGCTGGTGGGTGATTCCCATGTCGGTAACTTTGTCGAAATGAAGCAGTCCCGCCTCGGTAAAGGCTCCAAGGCCAGTCACCTGACGTACTTGGGTGATGCGCAAATCGGTGATCGGGTCAATATCGGTGCCGGCACCATCACCTGCAATTACGACGGGGCGAATAAGTTCCGGACGGAAATCGAAGACGATGTTTTTGTCGGTTCCGACACGCAGCTGATCGCCCCGGTGAAAATCGGTAAGGGTGCCACTATCGGAGCCGGTGCGACGATCAACCGCGATGTGGGTGACGGTGAGTTAGTGATCACTCGCGCCCCGGCACGGACAATCAAAGGCTGGAAGCGGCCGGAAAAGCAAAAATAACCCGAAACGGCTAACCGACAGGCAGCGCTCAGGCGCTGCTTTTTTTTGCCGTAAACTCAGCTTGCCGCCCAGTTTATGGCCTGCCATCTTGGTATTTTCTTGATCTTACTTCTTTTGTTTTGCTATATTTGCTTTCAGTTCGAAACTTAAATAATAAGTAAAACTTACATGTCGAAACGAAACACCCAGCAGAGACGCCATGCCATTGTCGCTCTGGTCAATGAACAGGGCGAAGTCAGTGTCGATGCGCTGGCCCAGCAATTTGCCACCTCCGAAGTGACTATCCGTAAAGATCTTGCTGCGCTGGAAAAAGCCGGTCTGCTGCTGCGCCGCTATGGCGGGGCGATTGCCATGCCCTCAGAGATTGTGGCGGCGGGTCATGAACCGGAAGTTTCGATTCGAAAGCAAGCGATCGCCCAGGCTGCTGCAGCCCGTATCCGCGATCATAACCGCATTATCATCGACAGCGGCAGCACCACGGCCGCACTGATCGGCCTGCTCGGAGACAAGCAGGGCCTGATAGTGATGACCAACTCACTCAATGTCGCCAATGCCCTCAATGAGCTGGAAAACGAGCCGACCCTGCTGATGACAGGGGGCACCTGGGATCCGCATTCCGAAGCGTTTCAGGGCCAGGTCGCCGAATCTGTCCTGCGCTCCTATGATTTTGACCAGCTGTTTATCGGTGCCGACGGCATTGATATCACTCGCGGTACCACCACTTTCAACGAACTGATCGGCCTGAGCCGGGTGATGGCAGAAGTGTCCCGTGAAGTGGTGGTGATGGTCGAATCGAGCAAAATTGGACGCAAAATCCCCAATCTTGAACTGCCGTGGAGCAGCATCAGTACCCTGATCACCGATCAAGGTCTGGATTCTGTGGCCAGGGCAGAAATCGAACAGCAAGGGGTGCAGGTGATCTGCGCCGCCGTCAAAGTATAAATCTTAATTTTTTCAGGAGTATTTTCTATGTGTGGAATCGTCGGGGCGGTGGCCCAACGCGATGTGGCTGGCATTCTGATTGAAGGTTTGCGCCGTCTGGAATACCGGGGTTACGACTCTGCCGGTGTGGCTGTGGTGGGTAGCGACCATGCCCTGCAGCGTGCTCGCCGCTTGGGTAAGGTGCAGGAACTGGCCGACGCCGTGGCCGCCAACCCGTTGTCCGGCGGCACCGGTATTGCCCATACGCGCTGGGCGACACACGGTGAACCCTCCGAAACCAATGCTCACCCCCATGTGTCCGGCGAGCACATCGCGATTGTCCATAACGGCATCATCGAAAATCACGAATCGCTGCGCTCTGTGCTCACTGAACGCGGCTATCGTTTTGTTTCGCAGACAGATACCGAAGTGATTGCTCACCTGGTGGACTGGGAGCTGCGCAGCGCCGACAGCCTGCTGCAAGCGGTGCAGAAGACAGTGTCTCAGCTGGAAGGTGCCTACGGCACTGTGGTGATGGACAGCCGTGATCCGAGCCGGATTGTGGTGGCCCGCTCCGGTAGCCCGCTGGTGATCGGCTATGGCGTTGATGAGCATTTTGTTGCCTCTGATCAGCTGGCCCTGCTGCCGGTGACCCGCCGTTTTGCGTTCCTGGAAGAAGGGGATGTTGCGGAAGTGACCCGTTTTGAAGTGAACATCTTCGATAAGCAGGGTGAGCCGGTTGAGCGTGAGATCAACGAATCGGAAGTGTCGCACGATGCCGGTGACAAAGGTCAGTACCGCCATTACATGCTGAAAGAAATTTACGAGCAGCCGGTGGCGCTGCAGCGCACCATGGAAGGCCGGCTGGCGAACGGTAAGGTTCTGGCATCCGCCTTTGGCGATAACGCCGAAGCCCTGCTGCAGAAAGTGAAACATGTACAGATCATTGCCTGCGGCACCAGCTATCACGCTGGCCTGGTGGCGCGTTACTGGCTGGAGCAGTGGGCGGGCGTATCCTGTAACGTCGAGATTGCCTCCGAGTTCCGTTATCGCAAGTCACACGTGTATGAGAACAGCCTGCTGGTCACCCTGTCCCAGTCGGGCGAAACCGCCGATACCCTGGCCGCATTGCGTCTGGCGAAAGAAATGGGTTACATGGCCAGCCTGACTATCTGCAACGTGCCCGGCTCGTCGCTGGTGCGTGAATCTGACCTGGCCTACATGATGAAAGCCGGCGCGGAAATCGGCGTGGCATCCACCAAAGCTTTTACCGTGCAACTGGCCGGCTTGCTGATGCTGGTGGCGGCGATTGGCCGCGGTAAAACCATCGATGATGCGCTGGAAGCCAAGCTGGTGGCGGCACTGCAAAGCCTGCCGGCCAAAATTGAGCAGACCCTGGCGATGGCGGATGACATTGAAGCCCTGGCAGAAGATTTTGCCGACAAGCACCACGCCCTGTTTCTGGGCCGCGGCGAGCAGTCGCCGATTGCGATGGAAGGTGCGCTCAAGCTGAAAGAGATTTCCTACATCCATGCTGAAGCCTATGCCGCCGGTGAGCTGAAACACGGCCCGCTGGCCCTGATTGATGCCGACATGCCTGTAATTGTGGTGGCGCCGAACAACGAGCTGCTGGAAAAACTCAAGTCGAATGTCGAGGAAGTACGTGCCCGTGGCGGCCTGATGTATGTGTTTGCCGATGTGAATGCCCACTTCGCCAGCGACGACACCATGACAGTGCTGAACGTGCCGCACTGCGACGAGTTCATTGCTCCGATCCTCTACACCCTGCCGCTGCAGTTACTGTCTTATTATGTGGCGCTGATCAAAGGCACGGATGTTGACCAGCCGCGCAACCTCGCCAAATCGGTGACAGTAGAATAAGGCACGGCTGTCTTAGCCCTGAGATAAAGGCGTCAATTGTGGCGCCTTTGTTCGTTTTGCCCTTCGCCCCTACTCCCAGCGTCTATGATTTAGTACAGAAGTGACGTTTTTTGTTTGCGAAATCAGATGCTTTGGTTGAATTCTTCCTGTTTTGCGTTGCGCTTTGCAATCCCAAAATGTCGCCTTCTGTAACTTGTTGATATTTTTATAAAAACAATAACACCTGAGTTGGCTGATTTTATGCTGACCTGTTTGGTCGGAACATATTGCAGTGGTGGAGGTAGTGATGACAGATCCTAAAGCGAAGATCGCCTCGCGGATCAAGGAAGCGCGAGAGTGGAAAGGCCTGACTCAGGTACACATGGCTCAGCAACTGGGGGTTGCCCGGCAAACTTATCTGGACCTGGAGACAGGAAAAACCGAGCCCAAAGTGCGTTTGCTGTCGGCGATTTCAGAAATCACCGAGCGGCCGCTGACCTGGTTCGTGTACGGGGATGAAGGACTGGAAATTCTGGAAAGCGAATATAAAGAAGAAATTGACCGCTTGCTCCAGTATTTCAGTCGTCTGCCCCATTCGGCCCGGAATGTGATTTTGCAGCAGAGTATCAATCTGGCCGGTTTCATGGCGGAATATACCCGGGCGCTGACCCAGAAAGATAAATCCTGACGGGAGTGAGAAGGGATAGTGAAAAGGACAAAGGTGAAAAAAAAACAGCCCCGTTTAGACGGGGCTGTGTCTTTCCGGCCGGCATCGGACCGGCTTGCTGATCTATTCGCTTACTGGGCGAGGAAGAACTGGTAGGCCGGATTGTCGGTCTCGTCTTTCCACTGGTAACCCAGTTCACGCAGGTGGCTGGTGAAGGACAGCAGATCATGATCTTCGAGTTCAAACCCGCATAACACCCGGCCGTAGTCGGCACCGTGGTTACGGTAATTGAACAGGCTGATGTTCCAGTGAGTGCCCAATGTGGTCAGGAATTTCAGCAGCGCCCCCGGGTATTCCGGAAACTCAAAGCTGTACAGACGCTCCTGCAGCGGCTTGGACGGGCGACCGCCAATCATATAGCGCACATGCACCTTGGCCATTTCATCATCCGACAGATCCACCACAGGATAACCGCCTTTACGCAGATCGGTAATGATGCTTTCCAGCTCTTCCTGTCCCTGCAGCAAACGGACACCGACAAAAACATTGGCCAGGGTGTCGTCGTTGTAGCGGTAGTTGAACTCAGTGACTGCCCTGCCGCCCAGCAGGTGGCAGAAATCGAGAAACGCACCCGGCCGTTCCGGTACAGTGACGGCCAGCAAACCCTCGCGCTTTTCACCCAGCTCGCAACGCTCAGACACATAGCGCAAGCCGTGGAAGTTCAGGTTGGCGCCCGACAAAATCGAGGCCAGCTGCTGGCCTTGCAGCTGATGCTGCTCGCTGTATTTCTTCAGACCGGCCAGCGACAGCGCCCCTGACGGCTCGGCGATGGCACGGGTATCTTCGAAAATGTCTTTGACGGCGGCGCAGATTTCGTCACTGCTGACCGTAATCACATCATCGAGATACTGCTGGCACAGCCGGAAGGTCTCATCACCGATCCGTTTTACCGCGACACCGTCGGCAAACTGGCCCACCTGATCCAGAGTCACTGGCTCGCCGGCATCCAGCGCGGCACGCAGGCAGGCGGAATCCTCGGCTTCGACACCTATTACCTTGATTTCCGGCATCAGTTGTTTGAGCAGCACCGATACCCCGGCGGCCAGGCCGCCGCCGCCGACCGGCACGAACACATAGTTGAGATGGCCGTTTTGCTGGACCAGCTCAATGCCTATGGTGCCCTGCCCGGCAATCACGGCCGGGTGGTCGAACGGAGGAATAAAGGTGAACTGGTGCTTCTCAGCCAGTTCAATGGCGTAGGTTTTGGCTTCATCAAAGTTGCTGCCATGCAGCACCACTTCACCGCCGAAGCTTTTGACCGCTTCCACTTTGATATCCGGGGTGGTGCGCGGCATCACAATCACGGCTTTGACGTCCAGCTGGCGGGCTGACAAGGCCAGGCCCTGCGCATGATTGCCCGCTGACGCGGCAATCACACCGGCCTGGCGTTGTGTCGCGGTCAGCTGAGACATCATGTTGTAGGCGCCACGAAGTTTGAATGAGTGCACTGGCTGGCGGTCTTCGCGCTTGATCTGGATGCGGTTACCCAAGCGCTTGGATAACCGCTCCATGTCTTGCAGCGGCGTGACCAGCGCCACCTCGTATACCGGGGCACGCAGGGTTTCCCTTAAATAGTCAGCGCCGCTGAGAAACTCAGCAGCCCTGGCCTGTGTCACCTCACTCATCATACTTACCCTTCCAGTTTGGATTTGTCGCGGACCGCGCCTTTATCGGCACTGGTCGCCAGGTTGGCGTAGGCACGCAGGGCAAAGGAGACGCTGCGCTGACGATCGAGTGGTTTCCAGCCGCGTTGATCGGCGGCGGCACGGCGCTGTGCCAGGGTGGCGTCGTCCACATTCAGCTCGATGCCGCGGTTAGGGATGTCGATAGTGATCAGATCGCCGTCTTCAATCAGGCCTATGGTGCCGCCATTGGCCGCTTCCGGTGACACGTGGCCGATAGACAGGCCGCTGGTGCCGCCGGAGAAACGGCCGTCTGTGATCAGGGCGCATTCTTTGCCCAGTCCCATAGACTTGAGGTAAGTGGTCGGATACAGCATTTCCTGCATGCCCGGGCCGCCTTTCGGGCCTTCATAACGGATCACCACCACATCACCGGCTTTGACCTTGCCGCCCAGTATGCCTTCCACCGCACTTTCCTGGCTTTCGAACACCACGGCCGGGCCTTTGAAGGTCAGGCAGCTTTCATCAACGCCCGCGGTTTTCACGATACAGCCGTCGACTGCCATGTTGCCCGACAGCACAGCCAAACCGCCGTCCTGGCTGAAAGCGTGCGCTTTGCTGCGGATACAGCCGTTCTCGCGATCGTCATCCAGGGTGTCCCAGCGGCAGTCCTGTGAGAAGGCCTGAGTGGTACGGATACCGGCCGGACCGGCGCGGAAGAAGGTGGCAACCTCCTCAGAATCGGTTTGCTTGATGTCGTAGCGGGCCAGGGCTTCTGACAGCGTCATGCCCAGCACGTTGGGAACGTCTGAATGCAGCAGGCCGGCGCGGTCCAGTTCACCCAGAATGCCGTACACGCCTCCCGCACGGTGGACATCTTCCATGTGGTATTTCTGCGTTGACGGGGCCACTTTACACAGGTGAGGTACCCGGCGTGACATGCGGTCGATGTCTTCCATGGTGAAGTCGATCTCGCCTTCCTGCGCCGCCGCCAGCAGGTGGAGCACGGTATTGGTGGAGCCGCCCATGGCAATATCCAGCGCCATGGCATTTTCGAAGGCTTTCTTGCTGGCGATGTTGCGCGGCAACACGCTGTCGTCGTCCTGCTCGTAGTAACGCTTGGTCAGACCGACAATGCGCTGACCGGCGGTGATGAACAGCTCTTTACGATCGGCATGGGTGGCCAGGCATGAACCGTTACCCGGCTGGCTCAGGCCCAGGGCTTCGGTCAGGCAGTTCATCGAGTTGGCGGTAAACATGCCTGAGCAGGAGCCGCAGGTCGGGCAGGCTGAACGCTCGATCTGCTCGCTTTGCTCGTCAGAGACTTTGGGATCGGCGCCCTGGATCATGGCATCGACCAGATCCAGTTTCAGGATCTGATCAGACAGCTTGGTCTTACCGGCTTCCATCGGGCCGCCGGAGACGAAGATCACCGGAATATTGAGGCGCATGGACGCCATCAGCATCCCCGGGGTGATCTTATCGCAGTTGGAGATACAGACCATGGCGTCGGCGCAGTGGGCATTGACCATGTATTCGACCGAGTCGGCAATCAGCTCGCGCGACGGCAGGGAGTACAGCATGCCGCCGTGGCCCATGGCAATCCCGTCATCAACGGCAATGGTGTTGAATTCTTTGGCAATCCCACCGGCTTTTTCGATTTCAGCGGCAACCAGCTGACCCAGATCTTTCAGGTGAACATGGCCTGGTACGAACTGGGTGAAGGAGTTGACGACAGCGATGATAGGTTTGCCAAAATCTTCATCTTTGACGCCGGTGGCACGCCACAGGGCGCGGGCACCCGCCATATTACGGCCGTGGGTGGTGGT
Organism: Photobacterium halotolerans DSM 18316; assembly: GCF_000425165.1. GTDB lineage: Bacteria > Pseudomonadota > Gammaproteobacteria > Enterobacterales > Vibrionaceae > Photobacterium > Photobacterium halotolerans. Next base: position 24,833 of record NZ_AULG01000026.1, on the reverse strand, counting down.
GGCTGAACGGTACTTAGGCATAACGTGAAATTCCTTTTTTGGCCGCCGGTGCCCGAAGACACCGGCGGGGACATTGCTTCTCTTGCTTATAAGTGTGGCTTATTTTGCCGGATATACAGGATCCAGCCAGCCCCACTTGTCTTCTGTCTGACCATTGAACAGGCCAAAGAAGGCCGCCTGAATTTTTTCGGTGATCGGGCCGCGTTTGCCTTCGCCGACTGTGATCTGATCCACACTGCGCACCGGGACGATTTCCGCTGCGGTGCCTGTCATGAAGACTTCATCGGCCAGATACAGCGCTTCGCGGGCGATGTTTTCTTCGCGGATCTCATAACCCATGTCTTTGGCCAGCGTCACTATGGCATCGCGGGTAATACCCGGCAGAATGGCGCTGGTGGCCGGCGGGGTAGAAATCACCCCGTTGCGGATCACAAAGATGTTTTCGCCGGCCCCTTCAGAGAGGTAGCCGCGTACATCCAGCGCAATGCCTTCGGCATAGCCGTGACGACGGGCTTCACCACCGACTAACAGCGAAGACAGGTAGTTACCACCCGCTTTGGCAGCGGTCGGAATGGTATTCGGCGCGGCGCGGTTCCAGCTCGACACCATGGCATCGATCCCGTTGGCCAGTGCTTCTTCGCCCAGGTAAGAGCCCCAGGAAAACGCCGCGATGATCAGATCCATTTCCGTGCCGTTCGGCGGACAGACACCCAGACCCACGTTAGGCACATAGCCCAGCGGACGGATATAGGCAGAATTGAGTTTGTTGGCGCGCAGGGTTTCGCGGCAGGCTTCCATCAGCTCATCAACAGTGTATGGGATCGGGAAGCGGTAGATCTTGGCAGAATCTTTCAGTCGGGCCATGTGTTCACGGTGACGGAAGACCACAGGTCCGTTTGGCGTCTCGTAGCAGCGAATGCCTTCGAACACGGAGGTACCGTAGTGCATCGCGTGAGTCAGTACGTGTACTTTCGCGTCTGCCCAAGGCACCATGTCGCCATTAAACCAAATGTAATCTGCTGTGTTTGCCATTGTGTAATCCTTTCGTTATGCGCTGATTTGTTGTTTTTGTTGTTGCTCTAAAATGGTGACGCCGTTGACATCCCACAGTTTGTCCAACTGGTGATAGAGGGCACTGATGGGACGCTCGCTGTCTACCGTGACTTCAATGTCGACGGACTGACAATCTTCACTATGCGCCATTGAAAACTGTTTTACCATGAATCCGCGGTGGCGTGTGATTCTTAGAACACGTTCCAGTAATTCCGGACGGCTGGTGGCTTGGATAGTCAGGGTGTGCTGGGTCATACAGGTTCCTCCATCATGTCGTGGTTGGCACCACCGGGCGGAACCAGCGGCCAGACGTTATCAGCTTCAGAAATGGCAACGTGCAGCAGGTAGGCTGTCTCGCTCGCCAGCAGAGTATCCAGCGCAGGACCGACCTGATCTTTGCGCGTAATGGTCTGGCCCGGGATGCCGAAGGCACTGGCCAGGGTGACGAAATCCGGGTTATCGGACAGGTTGGTTTCGCTGTAGCGGCCGTCAAAGAACAGCTCCTGCCACTGGCGCACCATGCCCAGACGCTGGTTGTCCAGCAGTACAATCTTGACCGGCAGGCCGAGACGGCGGATGGTGCCCAGTTCCTGCACATTCATCATGAAAGAGCCGTCGCCCGATACCAGAATAGACTGATCATCCGGACGGGACAGTTTGGCACCGATCGCGGCCGGCAGGCCGAAGCCCATAGTGCCGAGCCCGGCCGAGGTCAGCAGATTCTGCGGTTGTCTGTGGCTCATATGCTGGGCGACCCACATCTGGTGCTGGCCGACATCGGTGCTGATGACCGTGCTGTCATCCATTTTGTCTGACAGTTGTTTCAGCAGCAGCGGCGCGAAAATGCGCTCGCCAGGATGGTCATAACGCCAGCCGTTGTCTGCCATCAGGCGGGTAACGTGCTGTTGCCAGGGCGCCAGCGCCATCGGGCGGGCCAGTTGCGGTAGCACCTCATTGATATCGCAGCGCAAAGCGGCATGAGCCTGACGCAGTTTACCCAGCTCGGCGGTATCGATATCCAGATGAACTACTTTGGCGTGGGGGGCGAAGGTATCCAGTTTGCCTGTCACCCTGTCATCGAAACGGGCACCGACCGCAATCAGCAAATCGGCTTCCTGTACCGCCAGATTGGCAGCTTTAGTGCCGTGCATCCCCAGCATACCCAGGTGATAGGGGTAGTTTTTCTCAACACAGCCCAGCCCTTTCAGGGTCGAGACTGCCGGCATGTGCGTGATGTCGAGAAACGCGCGCACACTGGCGACGGCATCTGCCAGCTGTACCCCGCCGCCGACATAAAGAATAGGACGCTGGCTGTCGGCAATAAGCTGCTGAGCCAGGGCAAACTGTGCAGGGTCGGTCTCGGGTAACGCCGGTAATTCATGCAGTGGGGCAAGCGGGTGTTCGATGGCGGCAACTTGTACGTCTTTGGCGATATCCACCAGCACAGGGCCCGGTCGGCCGCTCAGTGCCACTTCAAAGGCTTCGCTCAGTACGGCGGGCAGTTCTGCCGGGTCTGTCACCAGAAAACTGTGCTTGGTGCACGACAGTGACATCCCCAGGACATCGACTTCCTGAAACGCGTCAGTGCCTATCATAGGGCTGGCGACCTGACCTGTGATAGCCACGAGCGGGATGGAATCCAGCATGGCGTCGGCCAGTCCGGTGATCAGGTTGGTGGCACCCGGCCCTGAGGTGGCCAGGCAAACCCCTATCCCTTTGCTGGCTCTGGCATACCCGATAGCGGCGATGGCAGCACCCTGTTCGTGGCGGCACAGCACGTGCCTGACGCCGCCATCGTACAAGGCATCGTAAATTGGCATGATGGCACCGCCCGGATATCCGAAGACTGTGCTCACCCCCTGTTGCTTCAAGGCTTCTACTACTAACTCTGCGCCTGTCATCATGGCTCCCTGTTTCTTGATGACCTCTGCCAGTGCTGCGGTTTATTGGAATAGTGCAGTCTTCTGGCATCAGGTATGAAAAAAGCCCCCGGACCTTGTCGGTGCGGGGGCTTTTTCTGCGTGTGTTTGCGTATGTGCTATTTTACGCCTGCCAGCCCCCGTCGCGGTGAGATAATCACCACGATGACGTTAATAATGAGGACCAGTAGGTTGACGTTTAATAGCATTGACTTGTCTGTCCAAAATTCTTGTTTATGTGTTGTGCGCCCTTAGTCTTAACACAGACATTCGTCGCATGACAAGAAATTTGTTGTGGTTATTTTCAATCCGCCTTGGATATCTTGCGTACATTATGCTGATAAAACGTGTTTATCCAGTGATATGGCAGTTAATTAATTTATTGAGAGGTTGAAAATGACGTTGGCGATAGTTCACAGCAGGGCTTGTGTCGGGGTGGATGCGCCGGCGGTTACCATCGAGGTTCACCTCAGTAATGGCCTGCCGGCGGTCAATCTGGTGGGGTTACCTGAGACCACAGTGAAGGAGGCCAGAGACAGAGTCAGAAGCGCGATAGTGAATGCCAATTTCGAATTTCCGTCGCGCCGGATCACTGTCAATCTGGCCCCGGCCGATCTGCCCAAAGAAGGCGGGCGCTTTGACTTGCCCATCGCGCTGGGCATTTTGGCCGCATCGGGCCAGATCCCCGACACTAAGCTGCACGATCATGAATTTTTGGGCGAACTGGCTCTGTCTGGCGAGTTACGTTCCATCAAGGGCGCGCTGCCGGCGGCGCTGGCGGCCAAGCAGAAGAACCGCTGCCTGGTGCTGCCCGATGCCAATGGCGATCAGGCGGCGCTGGTGGGCAGGGAGATACACAAATCAGCGGCCAGCTTACTGGCCGTGTGTGCCTACCTGTGTGGTCAGGAAGCGCTGTCGCTGCATTGTCGCGCGCCCGGTCAGGCTCTGCCGACGGTCAATGGCCGCGACATGCAGGACATCATAGGTCAGCAGCAGGGCAAAAGGGCGCTGGAGATCGCCGCGGCAGGCGGCCACAATTTGCTGTTTGTCGGCCCGCCCGGCACCGGCAAGACTATGCTGGCCTCGCGGTTGTGCGATTTGCTGCCTGAGATGGATGTCGAGGAAGCGCTGGAAACCGCCGCCATTACTTCCCTGACCGCGCAGTCACTCCATGCCGGCAACTGGCGCAACCGCCCGTTTCGCGCCCCGCATCATTCCAGCTCGATGGCGGCGCTGGTGGGCGGCGGCTCTATCCCCCGCCCCGGTGAAATTTCGCTGGCCCATAACGGGATTCTGTTTTTAGATGAAATGCCGGAGTTTGAGCGAAAAGTGCTGGATTCTTTACGTGAACCGCTGGAATCTGGCGAGATCGTGATTTCCCGAGCCACCAGCAAAACCACCTTTCCGGCCCGGTTCCAGCTCATTGGTGCGCTCAATCCCAGCCCGACCGGTTACTACGAAGGCAGCCAGACCCGTACCAATCCGCAGGCGATACTGCGTTATCTGGGACGTTTGTCCGGCCCGTTGCTGGACCGGTTTGATATGTCGATTGAGATCCCCGCCCTGCCGCGTGGCACCCTGGCACAGGGCGGCGACAGAGGGGAAACCACCGGGGTGATCAAAGAGCGGGTGAAGGAAGCGCGGGGCCGGATGCACAGCCGCGGCGGCAAGATCAATGCCCTGCTCGGTACCCGTGAACTGGACCAGCACTGCGCACTGACCAAAGCCGACGCTGAGTTTCTCGAAACCGCCCTGCATCAGCTCGGCCTGTCGATCCGCGCCTATCACCGCATCATCAAAGTCGCCCGCACCATCGCCGATCTGGCCGGCAAACCCGAGATCGAACGGGCCCATCTGGCCGAAGCCTTAGGCTACCGCGCCATGGACCGGCTGCTGAAGCAGATCACCAGCCAGGTGGTGTGACTTGTTCGGAGAAACAACTGAGACAAAAAAAGGGCCTTTCGGCCCTTTTTCACAGAGAAAAAAACTTACTGCTTGAGCAGGAAGTTGATCAGCTCGAAGTATTCATCGGCGGATTTTACTTTGTCGGTTTTCACCAGGTATTTGTTGTTGACCACCACGGCCGGGACACCGGTCAGGCCGCTGTCGCGGAAGCCTTTGTTGAAACGGTTGACCATAGAGTTGACGGCGAAGCTGTTGAAGGCGCCGTCGAAGTCTTCGGCTTTCACGCCGTTATCGAGAAAGATCTGGCGCAGCTCTTCATCGTTGCGCGGCGGTTTGTTCGCCTGATGGATCTGGCTGAACAGTACCGGGATCATTTTGTCATCAATACCCAGGGTGACCGAGGTCGCGTAAGCCTTGCTCATCGAGGTGCCCATGTTGCCGCCCATGAAGGAGACATGGCTTTTCTGGAACTTGGCGTTGTCCGGGATTTTGGTTTTCAGCTGCTGGATCAGCGGTTCAAAGTTGAAGCAATGCGGGCAGTAAAACGAGAAAAACTCGTTCACAACCGGCGTGGATGATTTCGGCAGTTCCAGCACCTGATAGTAATCGCCTTCGCTAAACTTGGCGGCATGCGCGGAAAAAGAAAGCAGCGCTGCTGTTGCCAGCGCAAAAAGTGTTTTCAACATGTAAGGGTTCTCCCTGAAAAATCAATACAATACCTTTTACAGGTACGGCTGTTCGGATTCAAGTCAGACTGATTACCATTGCGGCATCAGCTGCAGTGGCGGCTCTTCAAGGGCAGCCAGTTGTTCTTTGATGGCCAGTACCTGACCTTCCCAGTATTTTGCATCAGCAAACCAGGGGAATGCACGCGGGAAAGCCGGATCCTGCCAGCGTTTTGCTAGCCATGCCATGTAATGCACCAATCTAAGACCGCGTAATGGTTCAATAAGTTGCAATTCACGCGGATCAAAATCGGCAAATTCGCTATACGCTTCCAGCAGGGTATCCAGCTGCATCAGCTGATCCTGGCGACTGCCGTTGAGCAGCATCCATAGATCCTGCACCGCCGGCCCGTTTCGCGCATCGTCCAGGTCGACAAACAGCGGACCGTCGCGCCACAGTATGTTGCCCGGATGGCAGTCGCCGTGAATACGTTGCGACTGCCAGTCGCTGTGCCAGCGCTCGCTCAGTAAGGCGATCAGGCGGTCCAGATCGCCGAAAAAAGCCGATTCCAGATGCATCGGGATAAACCCGGACTGCTCCAGGACGAGTCGGGGCTGAACCAGATACTCCTCCAGCCCCAGCGTGGGCCTGTGGCTGAACAGTGTGCGCTGACCGACTTTGTGGATGCGGCCCAGGAAGCGGCCGACCTGCTCAAGCTGGTCAACATTATCGACTTCAAACTGGCGGCCGCCGACGCTGGGGAACAGCGCGAAACGGTGGTGTTCATAGTGGTGCAGGGTTTGGCCGTTCATGACCAGGGGCGCTGCCAGCGGAATTTCCTGAGCAGCCAGTTCGGCGGCGAAGTCATGTTCTTCCTGGATCTGGGCATCACTCCATCGCTGCGGACGGTAGAATTTGGCGACGTAGCGGCGGCCGTCATCACTGCTGAACTGGTAGACCCGGTTTTCATAACTGTTGAGGGGCAACAGTCCCGATGAGGCATAAATGCCCGTGCTCTCCAGCGCATTGAGCAGTAAGTCCGGTGTCAGATCAGCAAAGCTGAAATCATCAAGTGCTGTCATAGTGTTACAGCCATGGTTATAAATGTCGCATCAGTATACAGCATAATGAAAAAGGGCCGTAATCGGCCCTTTATTTACTGATTGGCGTGAGGGGTTAGCGTAACTCGCCGATAAAGCGGCTGTCGGTCACCAGACGACTGGTTTCCTCGCTGCCCTGATGTTCCATGATAAACCGGATATCGACAATAGGCCGTTCAAGCTCATAAGGGTCAACGCCCAGGCTGATCGGCAGGGTAAACACTTCACCGGCATTGACATTCACCTGCTGAGGGCCATACCACTGGGCATTGTCCAGACCTTCAACCTGCAGCTGATAAGTGGCATCCTGCTGGGTTTTATTGAGAATTTTCAGGGTGTAGGTATTCTCGACCAGCCCTTCGTTATTGATACGGAACAGCTGGTTACGGTCGCGGATCACATCCAGTCCCATAGGCTGCACGGAAACCACCAGATAGGCCATCAGGCCGAACATCGCCAGCATCACAGCGCCGTAGCCGATCAGTTTCGGCCGCATGATATGGGTTTTCTTGCCTTCCAGCTTGTGCTCTGTGGTGTAAGTGATCAGATCGCGCGGATAGCCCATTTTGTCCATCGTCTGGTTACAGGCATCCACACAGGCACCGCAGTTAATGCACTCATACTGCAGACCATCGCGGATATCGATCCCGGTCGGGCAAACCTGGACGCAGAGGTTACAGTCGATACAGTCGCCCAGCCCCTGCGCTTTATGATCGGTTTTGCGCGAGCGCGGGCCGCGTTTTTCGCCCCGGGCGGCATCATAGCCGACGATATAGGTGTCTTTGTCGAACATGGCGGACTGGAATCTGGCATACGGACACATGTGAATACAGACGATGGAGCGCATCCAGCCGGCGTTGCCATAGGTGCAGAAGGTGAAGAACAGTACCCAGAACACCGCCAGGAAGCTGGCACTGAAGGTGAAGAAGCCGGGAACTAATTCACGGATAGGCAGAAAATAGCCGACGAAGGTCAGGCCGCTGATCAGGGCGACCACCAGCCAGGCTATGTGCTTGAGGGTTTTGCGCACAACAAGATCGGAGGTCAGTGCCTTGCTGTCCTGGGTGCGGCGCTTGTTGGCCGGCCCTTCCAGCTTTTCCTCAAACCAGATGTAGATGAAGGTCCAGACCGTTTGCGGGCACATATAACCGCACCAGACCCGGCCGAGAAAGGTGGTGACAAAAAACAGCGCAAAGGCCGCGACCATCAGCAGGCTGGCCAGTAACATCAGATCCTGAGGCCAGAAAGTGGTACCGAAAATGTTGAACTGCTGGCGGCCGATATCAAGCAAAATCGCCTGTCTGCCATTGTAGGTGATCCACGGCAGTATCAGGAACAGGCCCATCATTAACCACCCCATACGCTGGCGCAGCTGCTGATAGACCCCTTTCATGGCCCGTACATAAATACGGTTACTCGGGTTGAAGCGGTCGTCGCCGCCTTTATGGGTCTTAGGGTTGTACTCTTTGGGAGTGACGTCCTTAATTTTGATTCTCTCTTGGTTCATGGCATTGCATTCCTTGGGCATAGCCAGTCTGTACGCTGGCAGATGTGCCCGGGTGCATCGCCTGGGCAATCATAAATTCAGGTGCTGTTGGCCCTGATAGTAATAAGCTCGGATTATACCTTATCTAACTGGTTGAATATTCTACCTCGCTCAAAAAATGCGCTTAAGGTTTTTGGGGTTATTGGATAATCCCTCTGGCTTTGAGTATGGCGGTTTTGAAATCTGGCTCGCAGTCTTTCGCCAGGCCCGGAATCATGGCCTCCTGTTTTTCCTGTCGCATTTTCAGCTGATAAATCAGCATATCATCGCTCACATCGATCAGTGACCCCTGAAATCCGGCTTCGTTTGCCAGTTGTGCCACGACCCCGCTCAGGCTTAAATCCGGGTACTGCTGCCAGTAAGGCTTGAGAAGTGCCAGCAGTTCGGTAATGCGGTGCTCAGCCATGGTCCGGCTCCTTTGTTAAGCTTACTTTTAGTGTGGATTATACCAGACGGTGATGTCAGAACCCAAACGCTGTCAGTTTCAGTCCATGCCTTGCTGAACCCAAATTGGCTATATAAACTGGTTTCATACTCACAATGGATGGATACGGACAAGGAGCCATGATGTCGCTTTTTCATAAAACACTGGCCAGCCTGGGTTTGGGCGGCGCCAGAGTCGATACAGTATTGGAAACCGAAGTGCTGATCCCGGGTCAGGCTCTGCCCGTTCGTATTGAGATCAAAGGCGGAAAAGTCGTGCAGGCGGTGGATAATGTGCATTTGTATCTGTGCTGCAGCTTTGAGGATGAGCAGGCTGTCAGCCGCGGTGACAGCGAGCGGCGGATGGAAAAAGTCACCCGCACGCATACCCTGGCCCAGTGGCATTTGCCGCAGGCCTTTACCCTGGCGGCCGGTGAAGAGCGCCAGTTTGACTGCCGGTTTGAATTGCCGCTCAACACCCCAATCACTATCGGCTATTCGGGCGTGTGGCTGGAAACGCACCTAGATGTGCCGTCGGCCTTGGATCCCAAAGACAAAGACTCCCTGACCGTGCGGCCGGATCCTTTGCTTGACGGCGTGTTTACTGCCCTTGAGCAGGCGGGACTGCGTATATTGCAGGTGGAATGCGAAGCGGTGCGCGGTTTTGAGCTGCCCTTTGTACAGGTGTTTGAGTTTGTGCCTGTGTTCGGCCCTTTTCATGGCCGCTGGCGTGAACTGGAGCTGATCACTCAGCGTGACGATGACTGCCTCAGGCTGTGGTTCTCGATTGATCGCCGGCAGCGCGGGGTGGGCGGTTTGTTGTCCGGCCTGCTCGGCAGCAGCGAGCTTAAACGCCAGCTGTGCTTGCCGTTGGATCTGTCCCCGTCAGAAGCCGGAGAGCGGGTGATGAGGTATTTGGATCAGGTCGACAATCTCTGAGTAACGCACCATGAATACAGCTAACTGTGCTGCTACTGCGGTGTCATAAATTTCAGCTTACAAGTGTAAGCCAAACTGTGCCATACTGCTGGGAAGTACAGAAGAAAACGGATAGCATTGATGGTCGAACAACACAAAGAGACGTACTCAGCAGCCGAGGAAACCGCCAACAGCCTCAGCCACGGCGCCGGGATGATTTTCGGCATAGTCGCTCTGGTGATGCTGCTGATGCGGGCAGTGGAAGTGAATGCCGATGCGCTCAGTGTGGCCAGCCTGAGCATTTATGGCGCCAGCATCATTTTGCTGTATCTCGCTTCCACCCTGTATCATGCCATTCCGTTTGAGCGGGCAAAGCGCGTTCTGAAAACCCTGGATCACTGCGCGATCTACCTGCTGATAGCCGGTACGTATACCCCTTTCCTGTTGATTACCCTGCGGACGCCGCTGGCGGTGACGCTGATGGCTGTGATCTGGACGGTAGCCTTGCTGGGGATCATGTTCAAAGTGGTGTTTATCTACCACTTCAAGCGTCTGTCTCTGGTGATCTATCTGGCGATGGGGTGGTTGTCTCTGGTGGCCGTGTATCCGCTGGCGATGGCGATGTCGGCGGCCGGACTGATCTGGCTGGCCGTGGGCGGTGTGGTGTATTCCCTTGGCGTGGTGTTCTACGTCAATCAGCGGATTCCCTACAATCACGCCATCTGGCATCTGTTTGTGCTGGGCGGCACGGTTTGCCATTTTCTGGCTATTTACTGGTACGTGACACCAACAGCCGGGCTGCCGGGTTAGACCCGGCAAGGTGCAACGGGTCAGTTTTTCCAGAAAGCCGGGAATGCCAGTACCAGTACGGTCAGGATCTCTAACCGGCCCATCAGCATGCCGAGGCTGAGGAGCCATTTGGCGGCGTCCGGCAGAGAGGCGAAATTACCTGTCGGGCCAATAATAGTGCCCATGCCCGGCCCCACATTGGCTACGGCTGTCACTGAGCCGCTGATACTGGTGATGGGGTCGAGCCCCAGCATCGCCAGCAATGCGGCAATAATGATGATGGTCATGATGAAGGTCAGGGCGAAGGCCACCACAGAGCGGACAATCGCATCCGTGACCGGTCTTTGATTATACCGCTGAATAAACACCCCTGACGGGTGGATCAGCTGCATCAGCTGTTTGCGCAGCAAGGCGATGGCAACCTGAAAACGGAACACCTTGAAGCCGCCGGCCGTGGAACCTGAGCAGCCGCCGACCAGCATCATAAAAGCAAATACCACGGTCGGAAACGCGCCCCAGGCGGTAAAATCTTCCAGCCCGAAGCCAGTGGTGGTGACCACGGAAACGATATTGAACATGGCGACCCGAATGGCATGACTGAAGGCATAACCATCCTGCCAGCACAGCCAGAGCGCAATCACCAGGCTGACTATCAGTACAGTTACAGCATAACCCCGGACCTGTGCATCCCGCAGCAATGACGCCGGCTGCCTTTTGCGCAGTACTTGCACAAAGAGCAGAAACGGCAGCCCGCCGGCAAACATAAACACAACGGCGACCCAGTGCGCGGCTGGTGAGAAGTGGTTCATCGAGCCGTCTGAGGTGGAATAACCGCCGGTGGATAAGGTGGTGAAAGCATGATTGACCGCATCGAAGGTATCCATGCCCGCCGCCATGTAGCCGAGAATGCACATCCCCGTCAGGCTGAGATAGACAGTCACGATATTGGTGGCCACGTTTTTGGTGCGCGGGGAGCTTTTTTCCGACCAGTCTGAGGATTCGGTCTGGAACAGGCGCATCCCGCCAACGTTGAGCATCGGCAGAATGGCTACCCCCATCACGATAAAGCCGATCCCGCCCAGCCATTGCAGGGTGGAACGCCACAACAGAATGCTGGGGGCCATGTCATCGAGCCCGCTCAGTACCGTTGACCCTGTGGTGGTGATGCCTGACATGGTTTCGAAATAGGCGTCGGTAAAACTGATGTGATTAATCAGCATAAAGGGCAGCGCGGCAAAGGCGCTGGCGACAGTCCAGACCAGTGTGGTCAGCAGGAACATGTCCCTGACCCCGAGCTTGAAATCTTTCACCTTACCGAGCGTCAGGCAGGCAAACGCCACGATATGGGTAATGATGACCGCGGTAGCAAAATCAATGAAGCCGCCCGTCCCGGTCAGAAATGCCAGTATGGTGGGCAGGTACATAAACAGGGCGATCTTGGACAAGACCAGCCCTATGACAAAGATGATCGGACGAAGATTAACCATAGCTGCTCAGAGGAAGAAAGGACTGGGCTGGAACAGACGTTCTACATCCGGGATGTACTTCTTGTCGACCAGGAACATGACCACATGGTCGTCCTGCTCAATCACGGTACGGTCGTGGGCAATCAGCACTTCTTCGCCGCGCACTATGGCGCCAATGGTAGTGCCCGGCGGCAGTTTGATATCCCCTATGGCTTTGCCAACCACTTTCGAGGTGCTGGCATCGCCGTGCGCTATGGCTTCAATCGCTTCTGCCGCGCCGCGCCGCAGCGAGGACACGTTCACAATATCGGCTTTACGCACATGGGTCAGCAAGGCAGAAATCGTGGCCTGCTGCGGCGAAATTGCAATATCGATGGTGCCGCCCTGCACCAGATCGACGTAAGCGCCGCGCTGGATAAGCACCATCACCTTCTTGGCACCCATGCGTTTGGCCAGCATGGCCGACATGATATTGGCTTCGTCATCGTTGGTGACGGCGATGAAGACGTCGATCTGCTCGATATGCTCTTCGCTCAGCAGCTCCTGATCCGAGGCATCACCACAGAAGACTATGGTGTTGGTCAGCATTTCCGATAAGCTTTCCGCCCGCTGCGGGTTGTGCTCAATCAGCTTGACGCTGTAGCTGTTTTCCAGCCTTTTGGCCAGACCGGCACCTATGTTACCGCCCCCGACTATCATCAGCCGCTTGTAGGGTTTTTCCAGTCGCTGCAGCTCGCTCATGACTGAGCGGATATGGTTGCTGGCGGCGACGAAAAACACTTCATCATCGGCTTCGATAATGGTGGTTCCCTGCGGACGGATAGGCCGGCCCTGGCGGAAAATCGCCGCAACCCGGGTATCGACGTGCGGCATGTGTTCACGCAGTGCGGACAGTGCATTGCCGACCAGCGGGCCGCCGTAATAGGCTTTGACTGCCACCAGCCCGACTTTGTTGTCGGCAAAGCCCACCACCTGCAGCGCCCCCGGGTAGGCAATCAGGCGTTCGATATAGCCAGTGACCAGTTCTTCCGGCGCAATCAGGTGATCGACCGGCACCGCGTCAGTATGGAACAGCTGATGTTTTTCTTTGAGGTATTCCGGCGAACGGATACGGGCCACCCGGTTCGGGGTGTTGAACAGAGAAAAGGCGATCTGACAGGCAATCATGTTGGTTTCGTCAGAATTGGTGACGGCGACCAGCATGTCTGCGTCCTGCGCACCGGCATCCCTGAGGGTGCGGGGATGGCTGGCATACCCCTGCACTACCCGCAAATCGTATTTGTCCTGCAATTCGCGCAGGCGTTCAGGGTTGGAGTCGACAATAGTGATGTCATTGTTCTCGCCAACCAGGTTTTCTGCCAGCGTGCCGCCGACCTGGCCTGCGCCAAGAATGATAATTTTCATAGCTGATGCCTGATGAGTGTTCTCAGATCCTTGCTGTTTGTCGTTAGGGTACACTGACTTGGCGAGAGAAGCAGCAATTTCAACCCGTTTGCACAAAGACTTAACCTTGCTTTGCGCTATGAGCAGATACTTCTCTCACCACGGGATCAGGCCGTCAGGCGTTTCTCCAGTACCGCGTAATAAAAGCCGTCCATGTCTTCTTCACCCGGCAGAATCTGGCGCCCCGGCGCGTCTGCGGTGCCGTTGTCTGCCCTTTCGGCCAGCACAGCATCTGGCGTGCGCGCCAGGAAGGCTTTCACTTGCTCGCGGTTTTCCTGCGGCAGGATGGAGCAGGTTGCGTACACCAAAGTGCCGCCCGGCTTCAGCTGTTGCCACATGGCATCCAGAATTTCTGCCTGCAGGGTAGCCAGTGCCGCAATATCGTCGGCGCGGCGCAGCCATTTGATGTCCGGATGGCGGCGGATCACCCCGGTTGCCGAACACGGTGCGTCGAGCAAAATCCGGTCAAAGGCACTGCCCTGCCACCATTGCTGCGGGTAACGGGCATCGGCGCACAAGACTTCTGCGTCCAGTTGCAAGCGCTGCAGGTTGTCTTTGATTCTCAGCAGGCGCTGCTGATCACAGTCGATGGCGACGACACTGGCGCCCGGCTCGCGCTCCAGGATATGGGCGGTTTTGCCGCCCGGCGCGGCGCAGCAATCCAGGATCAGCTCGCCGGCCTGCGGCTGGAGGTAATCGACCGCCAGCTGTGCTGCGGCATCCTGCACCGAGACCCAGCCATCGGCAAAACCCGGCAGCAACTGAACATCGCAGGCGCGCTCCAGTTTCAGTGCATCGCCGGCCTGCGGATGCACAGTCGCCCTGATGTCTGTGCCGTCCAGCAGGGTCAGGTACTGATCCCGGCTGTGGTGACGGCGATTGACCCGCAGCCACATCGGGGCTTTGGTGTTGTTGGCGGCGGTCACGGCGTCCAGTTGCGTCGGGTAGTGCTCGCGCAGCAGCTTGAGTAACCAGCCGGGATGACCGTACTTACCGGCATCATGGCTCATTGCCTGCTGATCCAGCTCTTCTTGCTGACGCTGATAATTACGCAAAATGGCGTTGATCAGGCCACGCAGCTGGGGCTTTTTCAGTGTCCTGGTGGCATCGACGGTCTCGGCCACGGCAGCATGCGCCGGTATGCGCATATACCCGAGCTGATACAGACCGACCAGGATCAAATGATGAAACACACGTTGTTTGCCTTTCAGCGGTTTGTCCATCAAGGATTGAGTGACAGATTCCAGGCGCGGCAGCCAGCGCAGCACGCCGTAGCAGATTTCCTGCAGCAGGGCGTGGTCACGGGGTTTGATACCCTGTTGCGCCGCCGGCAGAGCAGTAGCAAGCGATTGGCCCTGATCCACCACCTGATAGATCACCTCGGCCGCAGCAGCTCTTACATTCATGATTGAATTCCTGACTAGATGAGCTTATGGCAGTTGACTGACTGCCATGGTTGCCGCATGAGCGGCGAATGAAAAAGCCAGCGCAACAGCAAATCTGCCTTGTTCACTGGCTAAAAACCGTTTGCAGGGGCGCGGCTGTTTACAGCACGGCACCCGGGGTAAACCACTCGCGGCGTGAGTTCAGCAGATCCTGCGCGGCCATGGCTTTTTTGCCCGGCGGCTGCAGTTGTACCAGACGCAACGCGCCTTTTGCAGTGGCAACCACTATGCCCTGTTTGTCGGCTGACAAAATGGTGCCGGGCATCTGGCCCTGATTATCGGCTTCCACCTCGGCCTGCCAGACTTTGACGTTTTGCTCAGCTACAGTAAAAAAGCTCATCGGCCATGGGTTGAAAGCGCGAACACAGCGCTCAATCGCTTCGGCGTCCATGGTCCAGTCGATTTTCGCTTCTTCTTTGCTGAGTTTTTCTGCGTAATTGGCACGCTCGTCATTTTGTTTTTCTGCCACGGCGCGGCCTGCGGCGATATCGTCCAGACAGCTCAGCAGGGTGTCCGGTCCCAGTCCGGCCAGTTTGTCGTACAGGCTGGCGCTGGTATCAGTTGCAGCGATCGGCAGTGAGGCGATTTTCAGCATGTCGCCGGTATCGAGACCTTCATCCATCTGCATGATGGTGACACCGGTTTCGGCATCGCCCGCCCAGATAGAGCGCTGGATCGGTGCTGCGCCCCGCCAGCGCGGCAGAATCGAGCCATGGACATTAATACAGCCCAGACGCGGGGTATCCAGTACCACTTTGGGCAGGATCAGGCCGTAGGCCACCACCACCATGAGGTCGGCATTCAGGGCGGCCAGTTCCTGCTGGGCGGTTTCATCGCGCAGGGTTTTCGGCTGGTAAACCGGGATATGCTGCTCCAGCGCCAGATGTTTGACCGGGCTGGCGGTCAGTTTCTTGCCGCGACCGGCAGGCTGATCCTGACGGGTGTAAACGGCGATAACCTCGTGCTGTGAAGATAATAACGCCGCCAGATGACGGGCGGCGAAATCAGGCGTACCAGCAAATACGATACGTAAAGGTTGGCTCAAGATAACCTCGGCTTCTTAGACTTGCTCTTGGTAGCGCTTCATTTTTTCCAGCTTTTTCTGGATACGCTGGCGCTTGAGAGGTGACAGGTAATCGACGAAGAGTTTACCGGCCAGGTGATCCAGCTCGTGCTGCACACAGATGGCCAGCAGATCGTCGGCTTCAAAAGTGTACTCCTTGCCGTCACGGTCCAGTGCGCGCACTGTGACTTCCGCAGCGCGGGGGACCAGCGCACGGGCGCCAGGCACCGACAGGCAACCTTCTTCGATGCCGTCTTCGCCGCGTTTTTCCAGGATTTCCGGGTTGATCAGCACCATAGGCTGGTTGCGTTCTTCCGAGATATCAATGACAACGATTCGCTGATGAATATCAACCTGTGTGGCCGCCAGGCCGATACCATCTTCGTCGTACATAGTGTCCAGCATGTCATCGACGATTTTCTGGATTTCAGGCGTGACCGCTTCGACTGGCTTGGCGACAGTACGCAGGCGATCATCAGGGAAAGTTAACACGTTTAAAACAGACATAGATTCCCGTAAATATTGACGTATAAAAAAGGACAATAGCTTATTTGCTCTAATTCTAGTCATTTTCATCATCAAAGAACAGCTTTCGACGCCTTTGTCTGCCGGACTGCCGGCTGTGATACCGGCCGTCAGTACCATTACCTGTACGATGAAACCCTAATCTGAAAGCGAGAATTCTGCCGCAAAGATCCAATCATCAAATAGTAACAGACGTCTTTGCCTGACAGGCTGCAGTATGAGTGCAGCAAGAGGGATGATTGACGATGCGTATGTGTGTATGGCTGAGTGTACTGTGGCTGTCGGCATTAACGCCGGCCGTTGCCGGGTTCGGATTGCCGGGGCGTTTAGTGACCGCGGAGCAACTGGGATTAGCCCCGAGAGTGATACCTGTGATGAACGGGCGGCAATACCTGACCCATGATGATGAACTCCTGGTTAAAGAAGTGCTTGAGAATGGCAGTACCTGGCATATCTACCGCCCGACACGGGCATTCAGCACGACAGAGCCGTCCTATCATTCCGCCGCCGATGTGTGGGGGATGTTGCCGGTGGCGAGCGTCACAGTGGTGACCAATGATGATCAGGGCAGCCGGCTGGCCGTCACCGCAGGGGTGCAGGAAATCCGCCCGGGTGATCGCCTGCTCAGGCCCACGGTTGTCCATTCAGCCGGGCAGTCCGATGTCCCCCCGGAGGTTGTCAGAGTGCTGGGAGGTTTGCAGGACCACCATTATATGCAGGACTGGCTGGTGCTGGATCACGGCGCGGAGCATGGCCTGGAACCCGGCCAGCGCTGGCGGATTGAACATGAATTGCTGGGACAGCGGCTGGTGGCGGATGTGGAAATCGGCGATACCCTTGACCAATTCAGTCTCGCCCAGGTCATTAGCAGTCAGGGACCGATAAAAATCGGTGATATAGCTAAACGCATTGAGCGCGAACGCGAGCATGAGTGACAGGGAGGACTGGCTGGCACTGGCGGCAGTGCCTGGCCTGGGCGGACAGCGAATCCGGCAATTACTGGAGCAGGCCACAGTGGCTGAGATTCGCAAAATGCCCGAGCCGCACCTGATGGCAATGGGGCTCAAGGGGCCGCAAATCACCCAGTTGCGGCGGCCGGACCGCAAGCGCCTGCAGGACGCCCTGCGCTGGTGTGAGCAGGATAACCAGCAGCTGCTGGTCTTAAGTGACCCGGCTTACCCTCGCCTGCTCAAGGAAATCAGCTCACCGCCGCCGGTCCTTTTTATTCGCGGACAGCCGCATTGGCTCAGTGAGCCGCAGCTGGCGATTGTCGGCAGCCGGCATGCCAGTCTTGACGGCCGTGAGGCGGCACGGGAGTTTGCCGCGGCTATGGTGGCTGCGGATTATGTGGTGACCAGTGGCCTGGCGCTGGGGGTCGATGGCCATGCCCATGACAGCGCGCTGAAAAATGGCGGCGCGACTGTGGCTGTGCTGGGCTCCGGCCTGGGGCGCATCTACCCTGCCGCTCATCGGGAGCTGGCAGGTCTGATTGCGGAGCAGGGAGCTCTGGTCTCAGAGTTCTGGCCGTCAGAACCCCCCAGACCACAGCATTTCCCCCGCCGCAACCGCATCATCAGCGGGCTGTCCGTCGGTGTTCTTGTGGTAGAAGCCGCACTGAAGAGCGGTTCGCTTATCACAGCACGCTATGCGCTGGAGCAAGATCGCGATGTGTTTGCGCTCCCCGGTTCTATTTATGCACCAGGCAGCAAAGGCTGTAACGCACTGATTAAATCCGGTGCTAAACTGGTGGAAAGCCCGGTCGATATCTTTGAGGAGGTTGGCGCACTCACCCACTGCGCAAAAAGTAGTCAAATGAGCGTATCGCTGCCACATCCTGAAAATGAGCAATTGCCATTTAATGCGGTGTTGGCTAACGTAGGCAATGAAGCAACACCCGTAGATGTGGTTGCTGAACGTTGTGATCAACCTGTTCATGAAGTAATGACGCAATTGCTGGAGTTAGAATTGCAAGGGGTTATCACTTCAGTGCCCGGTGGCTATATCAGATCGAGGAGGGGCTAGTCATGATGGATATACTCATGTACCTGTTTGAAACCTATATTCACAGTGACGCTGAATTAATGGTAGATCAGGACGAATTGTCCGAAGAATTGCTACGCGCAGGATTTCACCAAGAAGATATTTATAAGGCTCTGAACTGGCTAGAGAAACTTGCAGCGCTGCAAGATACCGACCACACCCCTTATATGAACACCAGTGCGGTAACCTCGATCCGTGTTTATACACAGGATGAGATGAATCGTCTGGATGTTACTTGCCGCGGTTTTCTGACTTATCTGGAACAAATCCATGTACTGAGCTCAGACACTCGGGAGATGGTGATAGACAGAGTCATGGAACTGGAAACGACAGAATTTATACTTGATGATCTGAAGTGGATTATTCTGATGGTGCTGTTTAATGCGCCGGGTAATGAAAGCGCCTACAGCCAGATGGAAGAGCTGCTTTATGGCGCAGAGGACGGCTATCTTCATTAATTGTGACATAACAGAAGCGAAGGCCTGAGGTATGGCCAGTAAGATTAACCCTGAGCTGTTTTCCCACCAGGTTCACCAAGAGACGCCCTGCCCTCAATGCGGGGCGGCTCTGTTAATGCGCCACGGAAAACACGGTCCCTTTTTAGGTTGCAGTGCCTATCCGGCCTGCGATTACATCAAACCGCTGCATCAGAATGATGGCCACATAGTCAAAGAGCTGGGTGTGCCTTGTCCTGAGTGCCAGCATGAGCTGGTCCTGCGCCAGGGACGCTACGGTATGTTCATTGGCTGCAGCAATTACCCAGAGTGTCACCATATAGAAACGCAAAATGCGCCGCCTGCACAACCGCAGGAGAGTGCCTGGCGATGTCCTGAATGCGGCACTGGCCATCTGGTGAAGCGTAACAGCCGTTACGGCAAGGCGTTTTATGGCTGTGATTGCTATCCCAAGTGTAAATTTGCCGTCAATGCGCCGCCCGTTGCCGGAGAATGTGAGGCCTGTGGCTATCCGTTGCTGGTGCAAAAAAAGCTCGCCAGCGGCGATAAGCACCAGTGTGCTAACCGTAAGTGTCAGCATATCCAGTCGTCCTGAGCGGACTTCAGGATTCACTTAGTGTAAATGACAAAAGGAAGGACGCAGACGGCTCATGTCGCCTGCGTACCAAGGTTTAGTGTCGGTATTGCTGCAGGGCCGGGAAAGTGTGAGGGTTTAAGATCTCTGCCAGCGAAGCAAGGCGCGATTCCAGCTGGCTGTTGTTGTCGGCGCAGACATTGATATGCCCCATCTTGCGCCCCGCGCGTTTTTCCTTGCCGTACCAGTGAATATGGCAGCCCGCCATGGCCAGCAGGGTCTCAGGCAGGGTGTCTTCTCCCAGAATATTGATCATCGCTGTGTGACGAATCAAATCCGTGCTGCCCAGTGGCAAGCCGCACACTGCCCGTAAATGGTTTTCGAACTGACAGGTTTCCGCACCCTGCTGGGTCCAGTGTCCTGAATTGTGCACCCGGGGGGCAATTTCATTCACCAGCAGCTGGCCTTGCACATCAAAGAACTCCAGCGCCAGTACGCCGACATAATCCAGGCTGTCCGCCACAGCGGTGAACATCTCTTTGGCTTGTTGCTGCAGCTCAGGGCAATGGATTGCGGTAGACAGGCTCAGCACGCCATCGGTGTGCACATTTTCCGCCAACGGATAAACAGCGATGTCACCGTTTTTGCCACGCACTCCGACCAGAGAGACTTCGCGATCAAAAGGCACGAATTCTTCAGCCACAATCGCCTGAGTGGGGGTGGAGGCGATGCATTGTGCCATTTCCGGCCAGATAAGCTCAGCATCGGCGGAATCTTTCAGCCGCCACTGGCCTTTGCCGTCGTAGCCGCCCAGGGCACTTTTCAGCACCATAGGCACGCCGACATGTGCAATGGCGGTGTTTAAGTCATCGCGGCTTTGAATCACAGTATATCGGGCATTTTTTACGCCGGAGGTATCGAGCAAGGCTTTCTCAATGCGTCGATCACCGCCGGCTTTGATCGCTGCTGTCGCCGGCAGGAACTTTCCGCTTTTCTCGCAGATATCCAGGATATTGTGCGGGATATGCTCGAACTCTGCGGTGATGACGTCGCACCGGGCAATCGCGCTATCCAGTCCGTGGCCGAGCACGGTTTGCGTCAGCGGGTGCACTATGTTCTCGCTGTTTACGTCGTAGGCGATCACATCAATATTTAACGGGGCACCAGCCAGTGACATCATGCGGGCCAGTTGCCCGGCACCTAAAACCAGAACCTTTTTCATTATCACGCGTCCTCAGACGGATCTGGCTGGCTCAGCACTGTGTCAGTCTGCTCTTTGCGGAAGGCATCAATCGCTGCCATCACGCCGGCATCCTGAGTGCCTATGATTTGTGCTGCCAGTAAACCGGCATTGGCCGCGCCCGCTTCGCCAATGGCCAGTGTTCCTACCGCCACACCTTTTGGCATCTGAACAATCGACAGCAGCGAGTCCATGCCTTTCAGCGCCCGTGACTGCACAGGTACGCCAAGCACCGGCAGGCTGGTGAAAGCGGCGGTCATGCCCGGCAGGTGGGCGGCGCCGCCAGCCCCTGCGATAATCACCGAAATGCCGCGCTGATGAGCGGTTTCGGCGTATTCGGCCAACAGGTGCGGAGTCCGGTGCGCGGAAACGACTCTGGTTTCGTAAGCAATATTGAAGCGATCCAGCATCTCAGCTGCATGTTGCATGGTTGGCCAGTCAGATTTTGAGCCCATGATAATACCGACTTTCATCCCGAACTCCTTAGGGTTATGTTAATCAGGCAAGAGGGTTTGCCGCGCATTATACGGAGATTTTTCCTTAAGGAAAACGTTTGCGTCGCGGTCTGGGGCGTAATTGATGCAGTTCGCTGAGATTGAGTTAAAATAACGACCCAGAGAATAACAGCCGTCGCCAGCGGGTCTGGTGCGGTATCAAGCCATTGAGGACAGTGTGGATAATTTAAGCCAAGTGGTCACCGCGTTACAGCAAGGTGAAGTGATTGCCTACCCGACAGAAGCCGTCTTTGGGGTGGGCTGCGATCCCGATAATCCGGAGGCGGTTGCCAGGCTGCTGGCTCTGAAGCAACGACCGGTTGAGAAAGGCTTGATTTTAATCGCGGCCGATTATGCTCAGCTGGCGCCCTATATCGATGACAGCCAGCTTAGCGATGAGCAGAAAACCCGTATTATGGCCACCTGGCCGGGCCCGGTGACCTGGGTCATGCCAACCAAACCCCAGGTACCGACCTTTCTGACCGGGCAATTCACCACCATTGCGGTTCGGGTGACCGACCATCCGCTGGTGCAGCAACTGTGCCGTGAATTCGGTAAACCGCTGACCTCGACCAGTGCGAATCTGACCGGTGAGCCGCCTTGCCGGACAGTGGATGAGGTGGTATCCCAGTTGGGTGATCACCTGAGTACCATCCTGCACGGTGAAACGGGCGGGCGTGACAATCCGTCTGAAATTCGCGATGCTGCCACAGGGCACATTTTTCGACAGGGATAACTTACGCATGCAAGACGTCAACAAACACGCCGTGAAGGCGTTCTTACTGGAGCTGCAAGATACCATCTGCCGGGCACTGGAAGCGCAGGATGGCCAGGCCGGCTTTGTCGAAGACAGCTGGGAAAGAGAAGAAGGGGGTGGCGGCCGCAGCCGGGTGTTGCGTGATGGCGCAGTCTTTGAGCAGGGCGGTGTCAATTTCTCCCATGTTTATGGCGCCCAGATGCCGGCTTCGGCAACGGCTCACCGGCCTGAACTGGCAGGACGCCGTTTTGAGGCGATGGGAGTCTCTCTGGTGATCCATCCCAAGAATCCCTATATCCCGACATCGCATGCCAATGTCCGCTTCTTCATTGCCGAAAAAGAGGGCGAAGAGCCGGTCTGGTGGTTTGGCGGCGGCTTTGACCTCACTCCCTTTTATCCGTTTGATGAAGACTGCCGCCACTGGCATCAGGTGGCCAAAGACATTTGTGCCCCCTTCGGCGACACTGTCTATGCCGAGCATAAAGCCTGGTGTGATAAATACTTCTTTTTGCCGCATCGTCAGGAAACCCGAGGCGTCGGCGGCTTATTCTTTGATGATCTCAATCAGTGGGGATTTGAAAAGTCTTTTGCGTATATGCAGTCGGTGGGATTAGGTTTTCTGGACGCCTATCTGCCCATAGTGGACAAACGCTGCCCTACCCCTTACGGTGAGCGTGAACGTCAATTCCAGCTTTATCGCCGTGGCCGTTATGTCGAATTTAACCTGGTCTATGACCGGGGTACCTTATTCGGCCTGCAAAGTGGCGGGCGCACTGAGTCTATTTTGATGTCTATGCCTCCTCTGGCACGGTGGGAGTATTGCTTCCAGCCAGAGCCGGATTCACAGGAAGCCCGCTTGTGCGATTACCTGACTCCCCGGGACTGGTAGTTCGGCGCCGGTGAATATTAAGTAAGTGATTAAGTGATAAGGAAGACACAGCAGCCATGAATCAGGCCAAGGATAAATATGTCGTATTCGGTAATCCGATTGCGCAGAGCAAGTCACCGTTGATTCATACCCTGTTTGCGCGTCAAACAGCACAAGACATGGTGTATGAGGCCCGGCTGGCACCTGTGGCGGGTTTTCAGGCTGCCGCGGATCAGTTTTTCTCTGCCGGAGGGCGTGGTTGTAATATTACCGTGCCTTTTAAAGAGCAGGCTTTTACCTACGCCACCCAACTGACTGAACGGGCGCAATTGGCCGGTGCCGTGAATACGCTGAAGAAACTGGATGATGGCGGTATTCTCGGGGATAACACGGATGGTGAAGGTCTGGTGCAGGATTTACTGCGAAATCAGGTTGCAATCCAGGGGAAGCGTATTCTTCTTATCGGAGCGGGCGGCGCGGCGCGCGGCGTCATTCTGCCTTTGCTGGCACAGGCCCCTGCCAATCTGGTGATTACCAATCGGACCTTTACCAAAGCAGAAGAGCTGGCTGCCGTGTTTGCCGCTTATGGCGAGGTTGCGGGTATGGCATTGGATGATCTGGCTGATGCGCAGCATTTCGATGTGATCATCAATTCGACCTCTGCCAGCCTGAGCCAGTCGCTGCCGGGGATTCCTGCTTCTCTTATTCATCCTGAAGTGGTGTGCTACGACATGGTTTATGGTCAGGAGCAAACCACATTCAATCAGTGGGCAGAGACATTGGGCGCCCGTCAGGTGATTGATGGCCTGGGTATGCTGGTGGGTCAGGCTGCTGAGAGTTTTATGCTGTGGCGCGGCATGCGGCCCGGTACCGAACAGGTACTGCGCGAGTTGCGTCGTACTTTACAGGCAAAGTAGAGAATTCCATGAATCAAGATATTTTATTTGCCGACTTGCAGAGCTGGGACAGTGAGCGCCAGGCGGTGTGTTTCCCTGCGCAGCAGGCCGGAGCGTTAATCCGTTGCTGGGTCAGGCTGGACTGGTTAGAAAAGAAAGCCGAGAGGGCACTGACCGATGAGGCGGCCATTTTAGCCGCCTTTGCCGAGTACCGTTTTGATCTTGAAGAGCTCGCCGAGTCTTCGATTGACGAAGAAAACTTCAATCAAGACGGCGAAATCATGATTGGCTGATCTCATTCTCTTCCAGGTACTCGTCTTTTAGTCGGACATAGTTATCGGCTGACTGCGGAAGAAATGCTAATTCAGCATCGGTTAATGGCCTCGCCTGTTTGGCGGGGCTGCCGACATACAAATAACCGCTTTGCAATACCTTGCCTGGCGGCACTAAAGCCCCTGCCCCGATAATCACATTATCTTCGATCACTGCCCCATCAAGAAGAATGGCGCCCATCCCTACCAGGACCCGGTTACCCACCCTGCAGCCATGGAGCATAGCTTTGTGGCCAATTGTCACATCATCGCCAATAATAAGAGGATGGCCATCAGGATTGCTGTTGCTTTTTCGGGTGACGTGCAAGACAGTCCCGTCCTGGATGTTGGTCCGCTCGCCGATTCGGATGTGGTTTACATCTCCACGTGCTGCAACGAGTGGCCAAATGCTGCTGTGGTCGGCCAAGTGAATATCCCCTACCAGTACGGCGGATGGGTCGATATAGACTTCTTCGCCTATTGTGGGAGTGATTCCTTTATATGACCGGAGTGGGTTTTGCATCTGGTTACCTCTATTATCTGGAGCAGGATTACTGAGTCTCGGAACTTCTCCGGTGTTTATACCACCAAAACTATGGAGGGTTGTGTGAATCTTGGTCGCTTGGGCGAAAATGACAAAATTATTTCAACTTAGCTATTGCCAACGTGATCGAACTCTCTATAATGCCGCCTCACTGACACGGCAGAGCAGCAAACTTAAGCGCTAGGCAGTGTAAGCGGTTAGAAAAACAAATTGAAAAAAGTGTTTGACACTTCACTTCGATTGGTTAGAATGGCCGCCCGTTTCGAGAGATTAATCACAAAGATTTATATCGAAACAAGCTCTTTAACAATTTGACCATGCAATCTGTGTGGGCACTCGACAATGATACAGTCATAAAAGATTTATCAGTGAACTGAGTGACCAATTGGTAGC
>NZ_AULG01000025.1 GCF_000425165.1 Photobacterium halotolerans DSM 18316 | reverse complement strand
CTCACCCGTCCGCCGCTCGCCGCCCATGAACGCACCCGAAGGATTGTTCATGTCGCTGCCGCTCGACTTGCATGTGTTAGGCCTGCCGCCAGCGTTCAATCTGAGCCATGATCAAACTCTTCAATTAAAGTTTTGTTGCCTTTCCGAAGAAAAGCGGCTCAGTGATTACTGATGTTCCAACCGAAGTTGAAACGAATTGACTGTGCCGGTAACGCTTTCGAGAAAGCGCTACCAATTGGTCACTCAGTTCACTGATAAATCTTTTATGACTGTATCATTGTCGAGTGCCCACACAGATTGCATGGTCAAATTGTTAAAGAACGTTTTGTTATCTCGTTAAGCCGTGCGGTTTATCGTGACAACGAGGGCGAATTATAGAGAGATGTTCTTACAGCGCAATAGTTTTTTTTGATTTTTATTTCAATGGTCTATTTTTTAGACAACACCAAAACATACAGCCTAAAAACAGCACAGATCATCCACTTTAGAAGGAAATTATTGCGGTACTGCAGGTCTTTTCCGTTGCGATGGATGGCTGATAGGGATCGCTGCTAATAAGGTTTTCGTATAATCCGCTTTCGGTGCATGATAAATCTCTTCAGCCGTGCCTATCTCAACAAGTTTGCCGTAGTACATAACCGCCACTCTGTCTGACACATGCTTTACAACTGACAAATCGTGAGAAATGAAAATCACGGTAAGTTTCATCTCCTGCTGCAGCGCCAGTAACAGGTTCAGTATCTGCGCCTGGACAGAAACATCCAAAGCAGAGACGGATTCATCACAGATTAATAGTTTAGGTTTTAGTGCAATCGCGCGGGCAATTCCGATTCGTTGGCGCTGCCCGCCAGAAAACTCGTGAGGATACCGATTGATGGCAGTGGCAGGTAAATCGACTTTATTCAGTAATTCCAGCACCCATTGCTTACGCTCGGCTGGTGTTCCTACATTATGGATAATAAATGGCTCTTCCAGAATCATGCCTATCGTATGTCGCTGATTCAGCGATTCCAGAGGATCCTGAAACACAATCTGCATATCTTTTCTGAGCGGGCGCATCTGGCGGGGAGACAAATGCGTAATATCCTTACCGTCAAAAAAGATGTTACCCGCTGTCGGCTCGTGTAACTTCAGAATGGTTCGGCCCAGTGTACTTTTACCGCAGCCTGACTCACCGACCAGCCCTAAGGTCTCTCCTCTTTTTATTGAAAAAGAGACACCATCAACAGCTTTCACCGTGTAGCCCTTTTTAAATATCCCTTTACCTGAAACAAAGTGCTGCTTCAGGTTCTCGATACGTAAGATGTCATCCATGAAAATATCCCGCTGCTTTACACCGTGACTACGATTATTCCCCGAATTCCGCAAACCTTGATGGGTCGATAGGTTCAAGGGGGATCATTTGTTTGCTTGGGCGTTCAGCACTGGGTATCAATCCCAGCAGCCGTTGGGTGTAGGGATGCCGGGGATGGTCGAACAACTCAAACACATCTGCCGTTTCCAGCACTTTGCCGCCATACATAACAGCCACGTCATCACAAATTTCCGCCACTACACCTAAATCATGAGTAATAAAGATCATTGCCATCTGGGTTTCTTCCTGCAGTGCCTTCATCAGTTTCAGGATTTCGGCCTGGATAGTGACATCGAGTGCCGTGGTCGGCTCATCACAGATCAGAATGTCTGGCTTGCAGGCCAACGCCATGGCGATCATCACCCGTTGCCGCATGCCGCCGGACAAGCTGTGGGGGTATTCATGCAGGCGTTTTTCGGCCATGGGTATCTGCACTTTATTCAGCATGTCCAGTGAATAACGGTTACGCTCCTTTTTGTTCAGTTCCGGACGATGAAGCTCCAGCACTTCATTGAGCTGTTTGCCTATGGTGTAGACAGGATTGAGTGCGGTCATTGGGTCCTGAAAAATCATTGATATGCGATCGCCACGCATGGCACACATATCCTGGGCGGACAGTTCGAGTAAGTTCGTCTCCCGGTACAAAACCTTGCCATTGGTTACCCGGCCATAAGGCTTTGGCAGCAGGCCCATGACAGACATGGCCGTCACGCTTTTTCCCGACCCTGACTCGCCGACCAGCCCCAGGGTGCGGCCTTTTTTGACGTCAAACGACACGCCGTGCAGTACCTTTTCCACACCGTCATCTGTGCGAAACTCAGTTTCCAGATCCTCTACCCGCAGGATAACCTCATGATCGTTCATTTCGCCCTCCCCTCGCTTACAACTTGTAAGCCTCTTCCATGATAGTAACGGGCTCGAAGGTTTTGCCTGACTGCATAGCCGCTTTGGTTTCCCGCTTCCGCGACTCATCAATCCAATACGTGCCCAGATCCCGGAACGTACCCGAGGGAAACAGAAATTCGGTGGATTTTGTCATCGCCGGTTGCGGTATCTGCAGCCAGCGCCAGTAAGCTTCACGGGCATAGGGCCGCATGTAACCGGGAATAATGACGCTGGCCTGGGCCACAATGGCCTGTATTTGCCTGGCAATTGCTTTCTTTTTATTCAAATCAAATTCGGATCGATAGGCCAGGATCAGCCGGTCTAATTCAGGGGTGCTGTAATTGGTAAAGTTATTATTCTGCGGCTTATTGGCGTTTTCAGAGTAGAAATACTCCCAGTATTGGGGAATTTCATTCGTTGCCATAGAGTGAAAAGAGAGCTCGTGCTTTTTCTCCAGCACATATTTGAATGCCGATGAACCATCAACCAGATTCAGGGTGTATTCGAGCCCGGCCAGTTTGGCCTGCTCTTTCAGATAAGCCACTTGTGGTGTCAGGTAGCCATAGCTGTAGGTGATAGCAAACGAAAGCCGCTGCCCTTTGTCGTTGATCCGAATACCATCCGGGCCAATGTTAGCGAAACCCGCCTTCTGAAAATACTCAATCGCGGTATCCGGATCAAACGGCGGTGCTTTCAGTTCGCTGTTGGTGTAGTCACCATGCCCCACTCCCATCGGATTGGGTTTCCTGACGACATCACCCCGTAAGACTTTTTCAATCAGACCATCAAAATCGGTGGCGTATGCCAGACCTTTGCGGATATCCAGATTATCCAGCAGTGGTTTGGCGGTATTGAGCCATAATCCACCCGCGCCCATGGGGACTTGGTTATATCCCCAAAACTTATGGATATAGCCGTGCTCGAAATTGGGGGTGTCCGACTTTTCGCGCCACAGCTCCGGGGTGTCCAGCCAGAAGGAGTCCAGATTGCCTTTTTCAAAGTGCTGACGGGCAATATCTTTGTCGCGTATCACTTTGACGCGAATTTTCTCGACATTATAACGATACAGGTAATAAGGGTTTGAGTATCCCCACCAGTCTTTGCCCACATGCTTGAAGGTGATCGACTTGCCTTTTTTGATATCGTCAATGTAATACGGTCCGGCTGACGGCTCGGCTTTAAAGTTGTAATAGCGAACAAAGTTATCTTCTACCCCATCACTGTTTTTATCGACTTTCGGTTTATAAAAATGAGCGGGACGGGGCTGCAGATTGGTGTACAGCATTAACTCTTCTTTATTGCGTTTTTCAGCCGAAACCACAGCAAAGGTGCGATCATCATATTTAATGACATCGGCAATCTGCTGGGTATAAAAGGTGTTGTACCAGGGCGCGACTATGTCTTTAGAGCGCATAAACGTCAGTACATAGGTGAAATCATCCGCCGTAATCGGCTTACCATCAGACCACCTGGCATTGGGATTGATACGAAAATAAACGGTTTTATCGTCATTGCCATAGGCCCATTCACTGGCAATATCCGGGATCCAGGCCTTGGTATCCGGATGACGGGTAACCGCCGCTGGGCGGTTGTCGAGCAGCCAGGTACGGAAACGGCCATTGGAATCCGGCCCGACGATACGAAATGTCTGCGGAAAACTCTCAATATAGGTATTGAAGGTGCCGCCGAATTGGGCTTGCGGAGAGGCAAAACGCGGTTCGTGAAGATTAGACTCCCATTTCAGCCCGGCCGGAAGCTCGGCGGCTCCTGCCGGTGCACCGCTCAATGTAATGGCCAAAAAGGCGAATATGTTCAGTATCTTTCTCATCGTACATCCTTGTTATCTGGCTACACATCTTTATTAACTATAACGGGTAAATTTTTTCGGATCGAAAGCCGCGCGTACACTCTCGCCGATAAAGGTCACCATCACCAGAACCAGCACGATGGCCGTCACCACGGTAATCACTATCCAGGGCGCCCCCAAATTTGATTTCCCTTGCTGCAGTAAATCCCCCCAGCTGGGTGTCGGCGGCATTAAGCCCAGACCAAGATAATCCAGTGCCGTTAGCGCCGTAATATTGGCCGCTATGGTAAACGGGGCCAATGTCACTATCATCACCATGACATTGGGCAAAATGTGCGCGTAAAGAATCCGCCAGTTTGAGGCGCCCAGCGCCTTGGCGGCCATCACATAATCCCGGGCCACTTCTTTGTAGGTCATAGTACGCATGTACCAGGTCATTCCCATCCAGCCGAACAGCACATTGATGGCGACAAAAAGCGTAAACGAAGGCTGGGTAATAGAGACAAGTATCATGATGACATAGAGAAAAGGTACCATTGACCAGATTTCGATAAAACGCTGCACCAGCAAGTCAAACTTTCCGCCCCAAAAGCCCATCGCGCAACCAACGGCTGTACCTATGGCGTAGGATATGGCCATGGTCAGTAAGGCAAACCCCATAGTGATACGGAAACCGTAGACCAGCCGGGCTAGAATATCCCGCCCTATGGTATCGGTGCCAAGATAATGCCGGGACTCGGCGTCAGGCGCGGTGGGAGGAAAATCCCCGCTAAAATCCTGTTCATACGGGTTCCAGGGCACGAGCGGCATCAGCACGAAGTTATCCGTTTCGCTTTGTGCAAAAGCCTGTTGCAATTCCCGGTACTGTGCCTCGCTTTGGTATTCCTGCCCGAACTGAGTGCCAGGCAGCACATCGCTGACGACCGGGAAATAATACTCCCCCTGATACTTGACGATCAGCGCTTTGCTGTTAATCAGAAACTCGGCAAAGAAGGATAACACCAGCAGGGTGGATAATATGATCAGTGACCAGTAACCACGCTTTATCGTTTTAAAACGCTGGATTTTCTTTTTTGTCAGTGGGCTCAGTGTCAGCATCTCAGGCTCCGAATCTCACTCGGGGATCAATCATGGCAACACAAGCATCGGAAATGATATTGCCCAGCATCAGTAACACAGTATTGATCGCCACGATCCCCATCACCACAGGATAGTCCCGCTCCATGATAGATTCGTAGCCCAGCAGCCCGATACCATCAATATTGAAGATCACCTCAATCAAAAAAGATCCTGTCATGAAGAACAGCAAGGAGTTTCCAAAGTGGCTGGCAATGGGGATCAGACTATTGCGAAGTGCGTGGCGGCGAACCGCGGTTGAAAAGGGTAATCCTTTAGCGATAGCGGTACGGATATAATCCGCTGACAGCGTCTCCATCATGTTGTTTTTCATTGTCATTGTCAGGGTGGCAAAATCACCAATCAGGTAACAAATCAGCGGCAGGCAGGCATGCCAGAGGATATCTTTTACCTGCTGCCAGAATGATTCATAGTCATCGAAATCGTCACTGACAAAGCCGCCCATTGGAAACCATTCCAGGTGATAGCTGAACAGCGTAATGAGCATCACCCCAACCACATACCCCGGCAAGGCATAACCGACAAAAATCAGAATTGAAGACCCGGAGTCAAAGCCGCTGCCGTGTTTTAAAGCTTTGTAGTAACCCAGAGGAATAGAGATAAAGTAACTGAGAAAAAAGGTCACGCCGCCGTAGAACATGGACACCGGCAGCCTGTCCATAATCATGTCCCAGACCGGTTCGTAGTAACGGGTCGACAACCCGAAGTCCAGATACAGCATTTTCATCAGCCACTCGGTATAGGCTTCAAATACCGGCTTGTCTAATCCGTAAAACGCATTGAGTTCGGCCAGTTGATCTTCTGACAGCGCATTGCTTGCCCCTGCCATGGACGGAGACATAGACATACTTTGCTGCGCCTGAATACTGGCCAGCATACGCTCGACCGGTCCGCCCGGCACAAAACGGGTAAGGGCAAAAATCAGAATCGTAATGCCGATAAAAGTGGGGATCACCAGCGCCAAACGGCGCAAAAAGTATGAAAGCATGAAGGTAAATGACTCCTGTCATTGTCAGCCTGTTCCCTGGTGTAGTGAGTATAGCAGCTGGTTGAATGGCTAATGATGACCCAAACAGCAGACAGTTCACCATTTGACAATAAAAACATACGCTTATATTTAACCCTGCATCAGAGGGGAAATAGATCATGATATTCTGGCCTACCCGTCAGGCCATCAGGAAGAGCACTGTACAGATATAAAAAAACAGACACGCTTTGAGCGTGTCTGTTTTTATGAACCTTGAAAATGCCGGACAGTCAGTGGTTGGCCGCTAACCAGGCCGGTACATCCGCGACACTGTCGAGCACAACCGATGCCAGTGCCTCCCCTTCAGGAGTGACCGGCTTACCGGTACGCACCAGAATTCTGGTGCCCACGTCCGCTGCTTGCGCCGCTGTCATATCATCGGTTTTATCGCCAATCATCACTGAACGGGCCATATCAATGTTCAGAAAATCACGGGCTGAAATAAACA
The DNA here is from genome assembly GCF_000425165.1 of Photobacterium halotolerans DSM 18316. GTDB lineage: Bacteria > Pseudomonadota > Gammaproteobacteria > Enterobacterales > Vibrionaceae > Photobacterium > Photobacterium halotolerans. The sequence goes on along the minus strand of NZ_AULG01000025.1, from coordinate 77,872 downwards.
TGCCTGGCTTGGGCTTGCGGCAATCACAATCTTGCAGATAATCGCCCTTTCCTTCTGTCGGGTGATGCGGGCAGTAATAAATCCCGTCAAATTCAACACCGTTATCGACAAAATTCCAGTCCATCCACTCTGTCAGGGTCAGGAATTCATCTTCGGTATACATGCCTCTGGCAATACCGGCCTGATTGGTCACCAGCACCAGAAGGTAACCCTGCTCTTTCAGTTTCTTGCAGGCGTCAAACACCCCTTCGATATATTCAAAGTCGTCAACAGTATGGACATAGCCGTGATCAACGTTAATGACGCCGTCACGATCAACAAACACAGCAGGCTTAGCCAAGCGATCACCTAAAGATAGAAATCAAATTCGCTAAATTATGGCATGGCTGACACGCGGAATCATCTCTTTATCCTCAGACAGACTGGCTGACACTTTTTTGGCTTAATCGCAGCGTTTTTTGATTTAGCCGTCTAGACGTAAAAATATCTATTGACTTAGCCATCTAGACACCCTAGCATCCAACAACAGATGACACGGAAAAATTCCGAGAACACAAGAAGATGACAAGGTCTATCGCTTAAACCACACACAAAAACACTAATGCAGGCGAAATTACGACCATAAAGCTATGCTGGTTTACAACACAGCGAGCAAGTTAAAAAAAGCAGTAGCAGGACACAGCATGATAGAGATCAACAGGGTCAATAAAACCTTCAGAGTCGGGGATAAAGAGATCCACGCCTTACGCGATATCAACCTCAGCATTGAGCAAGGCACGATTTTTGGTGTCATCGGTGCGTCCGGTGCGGGAAAAAGTACCCTGATACGTTGCGTTAACTTGCTTGAGAAGCCGACCTCAGGGCACATCATTGTTGATGGTATCGATCTCACTCAGCTCTCTAATCAGGAATTGACGCTGGCTCGCCGTAAAATCGGCATGATTTTCCAGCATTTTAACCTGTTATCGTCCCGCACTGTTTTCGACAATGTCGCGCTGCCGCTGGAACTGGCCGGCACGGATAAAGCGGAAAGCAAACGCAAAGTGACCGAATTGCTCCATCTGGTTGGCTTGGCTGACAAACATCAGTCCTACCCGTCTAATCTCAGCGGCGGACAAAAACAGCGGGTGGCGATTGCCCGTGCCCTGGCCTCCGATCCTAAAGTCCTGCTGTGTGACGAAGCCACCAGCGCACTGGATCCGGCCACTACCCAGTCCATCCTTGAGTTACTGAAAGAAATCAATAATAAGCTGAACCTGACCATTTTGCTGATCACCCATGAGATGAACGTGGTGAAAAGCATCTGCTCAGAAGTGGCCATCATAGGCAACGGCGAGCTGGTCGAGAAAGGTCCGGTGGGTGATATCTTTGCCCATCCGAAAACAGAACTGGCACGTGAATTTATCCGTTCTACCTTAGATCTGTCGATACCGGAAGATTATAAAGCGCGCCTGGAAACCGAGCGTACCGCAACAAACTATCCGCTGATACGGCTGGAGTTCACCGGCGCTTCCGTGGATGCGCCGCTGCTCAGTCAGGCATCGCGGCAGTTCGGTATTGATGCCAACATTCTGAGTGCCGACATGGATTATGCCGGCGGTGTGAAGTTCGGCCTGATGCTGGCGGAATTTTTTGGCTCTGAAGAAGCGACACAACAAACCATCGCTTTCCTTCGCGAACACAAAGTAAATGTAGAGGTGCTGGGTTATGTTGCTTGATTCTATCGCCACCTGGTGGCAAACCAACGAACGCCTGATTGGTCTGCTGACTGACGCTTTAGGCGAAACACTGATGATGGTCTTCGCCTCCGGCCTGATTGGTTTCGCCATCGGTATTCCTGTCGGTGTCGCCCTGCACCTGACCAAACCCAACGGCCTGCTGGCCAATCCGGGCTTGAATAAAGTACTGGGTGGCATCGTCAATATCGGCCGCTCGATCCCGTTCATTATTCTGCTGGTGGCCATTATTCCGTTCACCCGCTTTGTGGTGGGCAGCTCCATCGGTACGGCGGCGGCCATTGTGCCACTGACAGTCGGCGCGATTCCCTTTATCGCCCGCCTGGTGGAAGGTGCGCTGCTCGAAGTGCCCAGCGGCCTGGTTGAAGCCGCACAAGCTATGGGAGCCACACCGGTGCAAATCATTCGCAAGGTGCTGCTGCCGGAAGCGCTGCCGGGCATTATCAATGCCGTCACTATTACTCTGGTCACCCTGGTCAGCTACTCGGCCATGGCAGGCACGGTCGGCGGCGGCGGTTTAGGTGATGTCGGTATCCGCTATGGCTATCAGCGCTTTGACGGCACAGTCATGATGATCACTGTGATCATGCTGGTCGTGTTAGTACAGCTGATCCAGTCCGCCGGGGATCATCTGGTCCGCCGCGTCGACCACAGATAAGTTTGACGGGAACACAACAGAAAACTCACATCCGCCGGACATGGCTTGCCGGCGAAACCGATAAGTTACAGAAATACAACGACAACAAAGTACAGGGATTCCCTGAACAATAGGAGAAGTACAATGGCTCTGAATATTAAACATTTCTTTGCAGTCGCGGGTCTGGCGTCAGCTCTGGCACTGACCGGCTGTGGCGAGAAACAAGAATCCACCACTGCTGCTGACAACAACAAAATCAAAGTGGGTGTGATGGCTGGTGCTGAAGCACAGGTAGCTGAAGTGGCCGCCAAAGAAGCCAAAGACAAATATGGTCTGGAGGTTGAGCTGATCACTTTCACCGACTATGTGTCACCTAACGCGGCGCTGGAAGAAGGCTCGATTGACGTGAACGCCTTCCAGCATAAACCTTACCTGGATCAGCAAATGAAAGACCGTGGCTACAAGTTCGCGATTGCCGGTAACACCTTTGTTTACCCGATTGCCGCCTACTCAAGCAAAATCGCTTCTGTCGATGAGCTGCAAGACGGTGATCAGATCGCAGTGCCAAACGATCCAACCAACCTGGGCCGCTCACTGCTGTTGCTGCAGCAACAAGGCCTGATCAAACTTAAAGACGGCGCAGGCCTGACAGCCACTGTGCTGGATATCGTTGAAAATCCAAAGAATCTGGACATCGTTGAGCTGGAAGCACCGCAACTGCCGCGTTCTCTGGATGACGTCAAACTGGCGATTATCAACAACACCTATGCCAGCACTATCGACCTGTCTCCGGATCACGACGGTATCTTTGTGGAAGGCAAAGAGTCACCGTATGTGAACCTGATTGTTGCCCGTGAAGATAATGTGAATGCCGAAAACGTGCAGACCTTCATTAAGGCATATCAGTCTGATGCGGTGAACGATGCGGCGATGGAGATCTTCAAAGGCGGCATCGTCAAAGGCTGGTAAGCCATCGCCTCGCAACACCTTGCCGATAAAAGTTCAAAAGCCCCTGCAACGGGGCTTTTGTTGTTCCGGACAGGGACAATGAACCGACCAGACATCCCGGTCGTTTACTTCTTCTTTTTCACCGTGCCCTGGACGGCCTTGAAACGTGGATTGGATTTACAAATCACATAAATGCGGCCACGGCGTTTTACCACCTGACAATCCCGGTGACGCTGTTTGGCACTTTTGAGTGAACTTAACACCTTCATTTTTCTTCCTTACTTGCTAAACGCCGCAAAACGGCGGTTAAAGTTTGCCATCCGGCCTTCTGTCTTAATCACCCGCTGCTTGCCGGTGTAGAAAGGGTGCGATTCAGACGACACGTCCAGCAAGAAGTAGGGGTACTCCTTGCCGTCCTGCCATGTGATGGTTTTGTCAGTCTTCAGCGTCGAACCGACAATGAAATATTTATCTACGCTTGTGTCGTGAAATACCACTTTACGGTACTCGGGATGGATACCTGGTTTCATCATGCCTCCTCGCATTAAATGTTATAGTATAACATAACACTCAATGCGGTTTTCCTACAACAAGATTTTCAGCAACACCACATTGAGATGTGCTAAGGTCTGGCAGATATGATCTGCAGCGACAAGCACGAATGACAGAGAAAATGACTTTTCAGATTGAGCCGATTGGTGTCATCCACTCCCCCTACAAAGAGAAATTCGCCGTTCCCCGCCAGCCCGGCCTGGTACCCAGCGCCAGAGCAACCCTGGTGCTTTGCGGCGATGCGAACACGCCGGAATCGATCAGAGGCATAGCGCAGTTCAGCCATTTGTGGCTGTTGTTTTTATTTGATCAGAACCTGTCGGCGGGCTGGCGTCCTACCGTGAGACCACCCAGACTGGGCGGAAATGACCGCATCGGCGTCTTTGCCAGCCGGGCCACTTTTCGCCCCAACGGTATAGGAATGTCGGCGATCAAACTGATCGGCGTGCGGCATGAAAAAGGTCAGGTCCTGTTGGATTTGGCCGGTGTGGATTTGGTTGACGGCACGCCTGTCATTGACATCAAGCCCTACATTCCCTATTCCGACAGTGTGCCGGATGCCAGCGGCGGATTTGCGACAGAGACACCAGAACTGCTTCCCGTCGAGTTTACCCCCGCGGCACTGGTTCAGCTTGACGGCGAAGACGCGGCCTATCAACAGGCGGTGATTGAAGAAGTGCTGGCGCAGGATCCCCGCCCGGCCTACAAGAAAGGGAAAACGGATGACAAACGCTATGGCGTCTTATTGTTTGACTACAACGTACTGTTCCGGTTTAAGGGCGATAAAGTCCTGGTCGAACAAATAGTCGCCCCCGGACAAGCTGACCTTACAGACTATACTTAGCCTGTTTTCCGGTGACTGAGGTCACCGGACAGCCAATAAGCCTCGGGTTCCCTTTGGCGAAAGGCAGATACGCTGCTAATATACTGCTCTCAATATTAATCCTCATAATTACCAACGGATACCATCAATGCGTACCAGTAAATATCTTCTTTCTACCCTGAAGGAGACTCCAAACGACGCAGAAGTCATCAGCCACCAGCTGATGCTACGTGCAGGTATGATCCGTAAGCTGGCCTCAGGTTTGTACACCTGGCTGCCTACAGGTCTGCGTGTCCTGCGTAAGGTCGAAACCATTGTTCGCGAAGAAATGAACAATGCCGGTGCAGTCGAAACACTGATGCCTGTGGTTCAGCCGTCTGAACTGTGGCAGGAAACAGGCCGCTGGGACAAATTCGGTCCTGAGCTGCTGCGAATTGCTGACCGCCATGACCGACCGTTTGTACTGGGCCCGACGCATGAAGAAGTGATCACTGACATCGTGCGGAATGAGGTGAAATCCTACAAGCAGTTGCCACTGAACCTGTATCAGATCCAGACCAAGTTCCGTGATGAAGTTCGTCCCCGTTTCGGTGTGATGCGCTCACGCGAATTCATCATGAAGGATGCCTACTCCTTCCACCTGGATAAAGACAGCCTGCAAGAGACCTATAACGACATGTACCGCGCTTACAGCAACGTCTTCAGTCGCATGGGTCTGGATTTCCGTGCCGTACTGGCAGATACAGGTTCTATCGGCGGCAGCGGCTCGCACGAGTTCCACGTTCTGGCCGAAAGTGGCGAAGATCTGATTGCCTTCTCTACCGAGTCGGAATACGCCGCCAACATCGAGAAAGCCGAAGCGCTGGCACCTGCCACCGAGCGCGCCGCGCCAACAGAAGAGATGAAGCTGGTCGATACCCCGAACGCCAAAACCATCGCTGAACTGGTTGAGCAATTTGGCCTGCCGATTGAGAAAACCGTGAAAACGCTGTTCGTGAAAGCGTCTGAAGACTCAGAGGCAGAATTAATCGCCCTGATCGTGCGTGGCGATCACGAACTGAATGAAGTGAAAGCAGAAAACCTCGATTGCGTTGCCAAACCGCTGGAGTTTGCGACAGAAGAAGAAATCCGTGCCGTTGTGAATGCCGGTCCGGGCTCACTGGGACCTGTTAACCTGCCTGCCACTTTCATTGTTGACCGCAGCGTGGCCGTGATGAGCGACTTCGGTGCCGGCGCCAACATTGATGGTAAGCACTACTTTGGCATCAACTGGGGCCGTGACGTTGAGCTTGGTCGTGTCGAAGATCTGCGCAATGTGGTTGAGGGTGACCCGAGCCCATGCGGTCAAGGGACTATCTTGCTCAAGCGCGGTATCGAAGTGGGCCATATCTTCCAGCTGGGTACTAACTACTCTTCATCCATGAACGCCACTGTGCTGGATGCCAACGGCAAGCAAGCCGTGATGGAAATGGGTTGTTACGGTATTGGCTGTACCCGTGTGGTCGCAGCGGCTATCGAACAGAACAACGATGAGAACGGTATTATCTGGCCAGATGCCATTGCGCCGTTCCAGGTGGCCATTGTGCCGATGAACATGCACAAATCAGAAGAAGTGCAGCAGGCTGCTGAAGCCCTGTATGCGGATCTGACGGCTGCCGGTATCGAGGTGCTGTTTGACGATCGTAAAGAGCGTCCTGGCGTCATGTTTGCGGACATGGAACTGATCGGCGTGCCACATACTGTGGTGATCGGCGATCGCAGCCTGCAAAACGGTGAAGTGGAATACAAAGACCGCCGCACAGGTACGAAAGAGCCTGTGGCCGCCGGCAGCATTGCAGACTTCATCAAGCAAAAGCTGGCTTAAGCCTTGGCTGATTGACCTGTGATAGTAAAGAAAAGCCTCCGTCCGGGGGCTTTTTTGTGCCTGTGCCACAGATACTCAGTTTAAATTACAAATAAACTGAGTATTATCACTAGACTAGACGCCACCAGTGTCTGTCGCATCTGTTTAGTATCTTGAGTGGAACGTTTTGCATGGGCAAGGAAAAGCCAAAAATCAGTCTCTTGCTTTCCGGCGGCGGCGCCAGAGCGGCCTACCAGGTTGGCGTGCTGAAAGCGATTTCTGAGTGGTACCCTCGTAACCACCACAGCCCTTTTGCCATCTACAGTGGTACCTCTGCCGGTGCCATTAACGCCACGGCGATTGCCTGTTATGCATCCTGTTTTCGATTAGGGGTGAAAAAGCTGGAATGGATCTGGGCACGCCTGCACAGCAGACGGGTGTTCCGTTCCAGCAGCTGGGGCATCACCCAGCATTTATCACATCAGCTGCTGGCAAGGCTGCGGGCAGGGCATCACCCCAGGCCGCCGTTCGGGTTACTGGACAATCGGCCACTGCGTCAGTTGCTGAACCAGGTCAATAATTACGGCCGGCTGGAACAGCAGATCCTGGCAGGTAATCTGCACGGCATTTCCATTACGGCCTCAAGCTATAAAAGCGGCAAAACCGTCAGCTTTTTTCAGGGCCAGCAGAGTATTACGCCCTGGACCTATTCGAAATCCAAAGGACGCCGCTCACTGCTCACCACAGAGCACCTGCTGGCCTCATCGGCCATCCCTTTTGTTTTTCCGGCCAGCCGGATTGGGCAAGCATACTATGGCGACGGGTCGATTAACCAGCTGACGCCACTGCGTCCTTCGATGAAAATGGGTGCAGACAAGATACTGATCATTGATCTGATCAATCAAAGACTGCGGCCGCAAGATCCCACACAGGCCCCTGGCGTGGGCATGCTGACAGGTCATCTGATGGATACCATTTTCAGCGATACCATGGCCGCTGAGCTGGAACATCTGGAATACACCAATACATTACTGAGTAAGCTGCCGGACGATGAAAGGCATAAAATGGCGATCAAATCGGTTGATACCCTGCACCTGTACCCGAGCCAGTCGTTTGAGCCTCTGGCCCAGGCTTTCTATCATCATATGCCGCTGGCCGCCCGCTCTCTGATGCGCTTATTGGGCATCAGTCCCAAGGACGATGCCGCCCTGACCAGCTATATCCTTTTCGAGCCCAATTACATACACGCACTGATTAATCTCGGTTATTTGGATGCCCAGGAGAGAGAAAGTGAGCTACGTTCGTTTTTAGAATAAAAACAATGGGAGATTTTCATTTCATTCCATTTTCTATTGATCTGGTTCCAAAATCTCATATATTAAAAACCTTGCTTATCAATGATATCAGTCATGGATCCAATTATCTGGCACAAAAAGCAAACCGATACCAGCCGAACCCGCGCCAGGCCGCTGGGTGCGGATCAGCGCTTGCTTATCCTGCAAAAAATGCAGGGCAAGCCCGAGCTGTCTGTGCTGCTGGAAGTCTTTGCGCTGGAAGTTGAGAAACAGATTGATATCAGTCGCATGCTTTGGCGCCATGAAACCACCACCACCCTGATACGTCACGGGCAAGGGACAGACAACCGCCAGTGCTTCGCCCTGCGCTATGCCGATCACTCGCTGGGGGAGATCCAGTACGACACACCTTATGCGCTGGATCAGGATGAAATTAACCTTCTCCATACCTACCACAGACTGCTGGCCGGCCCATTATTCAGTGCGATAGAGTATCGACGGATCAAAGAAATGGCGATGCGGGATCATCTGTCCGGCCTGCGTAACCGCAGTTGTCTGGATCAGGACATACTGCATGCCATCGCCATGAGTGAGCGCCGCCAGGTTGGCCTGGTGCTTTTATTGTTTGATCTGGATAACTTCAAGCAGGTCAACGATAAATATGGTCATCTGGATGGCGATAATGTGATCCGCCGTTTTTCGTCGATCCTGAAGCAATCAGTGCGCACCTCAGACCGATGTTACCGCATGGGCGGAGACGAATTTGTCCTGTTGCTGCAACCGGCCTCGGAGCAGTCTGCACGCAAGGTCATTCACCGCGTGATGACGCGGATAGATCAGGACCATACCCTGCGCAGCCTCGACATAGGCACCTCGATTGGCGCCACCCCTTACCGCCGTGGCGATACGCCGGTCAGTTTATTAGAGCGGGCCGATCGCCAGCTCTACCAGCACAAGCGCTCTAAATAGCCCGCTTCGCTCGATCTCAATAGCCGATAGCGGTAAGCTCTGACTCATCTTTCGTGACCATATTCAGGAGACACTATGAAAGTCGCTGACTGCTGCGAGCTTGTCCGTCAGAGTTACAGCCAGATTGGCAGCGGAGATCAGGGCTATATCCCTGCCGCCATTGCCTGTGCCGTACGTGCTTTAAATACCGTCGCTGCCAGCTCTGAGGTGCCGCAGACCATCCGGGAGCAAGCCGCCTTTGCCGCGGCGAATTTACTGATCAGTGATCACGAGGACGCGCAATGAACCTGAAAACATTCGACACTATGGATCCTGTCATGCTGATGAGTATCGTCAATATGAAGATACGCGATGAGTTTGGCGATCTGGACGCTCTGGCCCGTTATTACGAGATTGACAAAGAGAAACTGATCGCCAGGCTGGCTGCCGCCGGATTTGACTATTTACCCGACGCCAGACAATTTCGCTGAGTCCCCCACACAAAAAACGGAAAGCCAGGCTAGGCTTTCCGTTTTTTATCGTGCCTGGTTTTCTCAAGCAATAGGGCTAGCTGAAGGAAGACACCAGGACCGCGATGACCAGCACAGGGCAGACAAACTTCAGGTACACAGGCCAGATTTTCCAGAACAGCGACTTCTCCAGTTCCGGGCTGCCCGCACTCAGCTCTTGCAGCTTACGGTGGCGAGACCATACCCAGCCACCAAACACAGTGAACAACAAGGCCGCAACGGGCTGGAAATACTGGGTGGCTATGGTCGCCACCAGGCCAAACAGCTGACCAAAGTTAAAGATAATCACCGCACTGAACACAGCTATAACTCCGCCCAGAACCCAGCTTGTCGCTTTACGGTCCGTTTCAAAACGCTCACTGACCAATGCCACTGGACACTCCAGCATCGAAATTGACGATGTCAGCGCCGCAATAGTCATCAAGACAAAAAACACCAGTGCTATCAGCTGACCGGCAACGCCCAGGCTGTCAAACAGCAGCGGCAGTACGGTAAAGACCAGGGTATCCGACCCCAGCAACGAGCCGTCATCAGCGTATATCGCCACCCCTTTCTGCATGGCAACAAACATCGCCGGCAGCACCACCAGACCGGCAATAAAAGCCACCGCCGTATCCACCAGAGTGACGCTCAGTGCCATTTTAGGCAGGCTCTCTTTCTTGCTCAGGTAAGAGCCGTAAATCAGCATGGAGCAACCGCCGATCGTCAGGGAGAAAAAGCCCTGGCCCATAGCCGCCAGCAGCAGCTTAGGTTCCAGTACCTTACTGAAATCAGGGATCAGGTAATGCTTCAGGCCGTCCATTGCGCCATCCTGAGTCATGATGTAGACAAACATCAGCAGGAAAAGCACAAACAGCGCCGGCATCAAGCGGGTCGACCATTTTTCAATCCCCTGCTTCACCCCGCTTTGTACGATCAAAATGGTCAGCAAATAGAAAATAGCCGCACCAAACAGGTTCCGGGAGACAGAAAAGCCTTTCAGCCAGGCGGTGGCATCTGCCATTCCCAGAATGTCGGTCACAGCCGCCAGCAGAAAGGTCACCAGCCAGCCTGCCACTATGCTGTAGAACGCCAGCACCAGACAAGGCACCATCAGGCCAATCCAGCCCACCAGCGCCCCCGCACGCTTTGCCGTCGGGTTATCACTCAGGCTGCGCATACTGTCTACCGGGTTAGCCTGGCCATAACGACCAATCGCCATTTCAACGATCAGCATAGGGAAAGCCACCACCAGAATCATCAGAAGATAAACCAGCAGGAAAGCGCCGCCGCCATTACTGGCCGCTTGAGTGGGAAATCCCCAGATGTTACCCAATCCTACCGCTGCCCCTGCAGCCGCGAGGATAAAGCCCATCCGTGAGCCAAAATGTTCGCGTGTTCCTGCCATGCTTTACAACCCTATCGTATCAGTGAACTAGTACAATATATTTATTGGTGGGTTATATCAATGCCAGTGAATCCGACTGGTCAATATTACAGCAACCAGAGGATTGTTTAATCGCGAAGCGAATGGAAGGGAATGTATCCGCCCGGCCGGGCGGATACGTTGGCTATTACTTCATTTGCGAGAAGTAAGCCGCCAGATTATCAATATCTGTATCACTCAGCATTGCCGCCTGCGGCTGCATCAAGATGGCGTTACCGCCATTGCGTTCTTTATTCTTATAGGCTTTCAGGGCATTCACCAGATACTGCTCATTCTGGCCATTCAGGTTGGGATAGCCCGGAATCACCGCCTTACCGTCAGCACCATGGCAGGCCGCACAAATCGCGGCCTTTCCCTTGCCGGCCTCGGCATCACCAGCAGCCATAACAGGAAGTGAAAATAGTGCCGCAGCCAGTGTCAGCGTCATTGCTTTTTTCATAAGATCCTCATTATTTTACTTATATCGACATTCAAACACTGCCTGACTATCTACATTCCTGACCCCGGTGTCAGTGTAGGTGATCACACTTCCAGACTAACTCACATTCATTACCTTCAAAGCCTTCGACCACAAATAGCCCCGCCACCGCGGCCAGTTTGTCGCCATAAAACAGCAAAGGCGTCTGGCGGCGTTGCCAGCTGGGCACCCCATACTCCTGAAACAGCTTCTTCAGCTTGCGGCGGCCAGCACGCCCCAGTGGCTTTGCCTGCACACCGCTGGGATCAAAAGCGACCCACACCCGCTCACCCGGCTCAGGCCGACGAAGCTTTCCGTCCGAGTGGCTGCTGAGAGTAATAACACCCAGCGAAGCGGGTAAGGTGCAAGGGGTATCCAGAGTCATTGCGCTTTGCCATTTTGTCACATCCTGCCGGGGGCGGACGGCGTACAGACGGGACTGATAGCGGCGTACCTCGTACCCGGTCAGCGATACGCAGGGGTTGGCATCGTCACGGGCCAGACAAACTGCCTGCCAGATTTGTTCCAGTTGCGCTTTGGAGGGAACAGGCAGGTCCTGGCGCTGCAACCAGAGACGCACCAACGCCCTGCCCTGTCTCTCGTCCGTCACTGCGCTCAGATCTATGCTGCCGTCCGGCGCACTCATCTGGTGAAGTTTGTCGGCCAGCAAGGATTCCAGCAATGACTGCTGTTCGCCGCATAAGGCAGCACTGCGTGCAACGGCCTGCCGCAATCCCGGCCAGCGAGATGTCAGTGCCGGCACAATATCCAGCCGCAAAAAATTACGGTCAAAACGCCTGTCCTGATTGCTCTCATCATCCACCCACTCCAACTGATGCTCATTGGCATAGGCTTGCAGCTCAGCACGGCTGACATCGAGCAAAGGGCGCAGATGTAAGCCATTGGCAAAAGGTTTGACCTCTGGCATTGCCGCCAGACCGGCAGGGCCACTGCCACGCTTTAACGCCAGCAAGACAGTTTCCAGCTGATCGTCGGCGTGCTGCGCAGTCAGCAGGTATTCCTGAGACTGGACGTGCCTGGCCAGTGCTTGATAGCGGGCCTCTCTCGCGGCCTGTTCCAGGCTGATACGGCTCCCCGACTGCACACTGACCCGTTCGCAGTGCAGAGTTAGCGCATCGTTCTTCGCCCAGGCTTCGCACTGCGCTAACCAGCGATCCGCATTCGGGCTTAAGCCGTGATGCACATGCACAGCAAGCGCCTGATAATGCGGGTGCTTTTGTATAAACCGGCTCAGAAGATGAAGCAAAACACGGGAATCGAGTCCGCCGCTGAGCGCAAGGACAAATTGTGATGGCTGCGGGCAAAGCCGCAAGAGAGTGTCGGAGAAATGAGTAAACAGCATAAGTGTCAGCAATTCTGCTCTGTGGTCTGTGGCAATAGGGCTATCTTATATCAGTGCTGTGTCTGGTGTTAGTACCGCTTTGGCCCGTGTGTATCAATCAACGGCGCGCAGCAGATAGCAAAACGGGTCGCCTGTGGCGACCCGTTGATCCGTATCCGGTGGTTATCAGCAGTAGCCGTAACTCAGCAAACGCTGATAACGACGCTCCCGCAGGCTTTCATCATCCAGACCTTCCAGATCGTTCAGCGTATTAAGCAGCTGCTGCTTGATCCGCGAAGCCATCGCAGGCACGTCACGGTGCGCGCCACCGAGAGGCTCTTCAATAATATTATCAATCAGACCCAACTCTTTCAGACGGTTGGCCGTCATCCCCATAGCTTCTGCAGCCTGAGGGGCTTTATCAGAATCACGCCACAGAATCGACGCACAGCCTTCCGGAGAGATCACCGAGTAGGTCGAGTATTGCAGCATGTTCACGCAATCACCGACACCGATCGCCAGTGCGCCGCCAGAACCGCCTTCACCGACCACATTACAGATCACAGGTACGTTCAGACCGGCCATGACTTTGAGGTTCATAGCGATGGCTTCAGACTGACCACGCTCCTCGGCACCCACACCCGGATACGCGCCTGCGGTATCAATAAAAGTGATGATTGGCATGCGAAAACGCTCAGCCATTTTCATCAGACGTAATGCTTTACGGTAACCTTCAGGTTTAGGCATACCGAAGTTACGCAATACTTTTTCACGGGTCTCGCGGCCTTTCTGATGGCCGATCACCATCACCGGACGACCATCCAGACGGGCGATACCACCGATCAGTGCTTTATCATCGGCAAACGCGCGATCACCGGCCAGCGGATCGAATTCTGTAAAGATATGCTCGATATAATCCAGCGTATACGGACGCTGCGGGTGACGGGCCAGCTGTGCGACCTGCCAGGCGCCCAGATCGCCAAAAATCTTTTTGGTCAGTTCCAGGCTTTTTTGTTCAAGCTGTGCAATTTCTTTGTCCAGATCAACCGAGGCCGATTTATCACGGTGCGATACATCGCGCAGTGCTTCAATTTTGGCTTCTAGCTCGGCAATGGGTTGTTCAAAATCAAGGAAGTTCAGGCTCATACCACTTGTAATCCTTTGTCCATTATTAGCAACCTGTCTGACAGGTGCCGGACTCATTAATTAAACTCAAATTCGACTTGCTGCTCGCCCAGTAACACTTTGAGATCAGTGATTAAATCATCACTTGGCGTTATCCGCCACTCTGTGCCAAGGGTAAGTTTAGCGCGTGCATTCGAACGCTGATAATAAATATTCACCGGGACAGTACCTGCCCGATGCGGCTCCAGCGCTTTGCTGAAACGCTCAAAAAATGTGTGATCAATCTGCCCTTCAGTCAGCGAGATAGCAAGACCCCGCAGGTGCTTTTCTCTGGCTTCAGAAATATCAAGGACTTCACGTGCAGACATTTTAAGGCCACCATTGAAATCATCAAAGCTGACCTGTCCGGAAACGACCAAAATCCGGTCTTTTTCAATCAGATCGAGATATCGATCCAAAGCATCGGAAAACAGCATGACTTCCATGCGTCCCGACCTGTCATCCAGTGTCAGCACACCAATCCGGGTGCCGCGTTTGGTTGTCATGACCCGGGCGGCGATCACCAGTCCGGCAATCGTCACTACTTTATCACGCCCTGTCGGGTGGGCGTCTTTCAGGCGCCAGGTCACATAGTGCTTGAGTTCACGCACATAACTGTTGATCGGGTGACCGGTCAGGTACAAGCCGAGCGTGTCCCGCTCGCCTTCCAGCCAGATTTTCTCTGGCCATTCCGGAATATTGGCGTAGGCTTTTTCCACTTCTTCCGGCGCCGCAGTCAGTACGCCGAACATGTCCGCCTGACCGAACGCCTCGGCCTGATGGTGCTGGCCAGCGGCTTTCAGCGCGTCATCCAGCGTGGCCATCATCGCCGCACGATTGGGCCCGAGACGATCCATCGCACCGGCTTTGATCAAGCGCTCCAGAACGCGTTTATTGACCTTCTTGGTGTCTATTCTGGCACAGAAATCAAATAAGTCCTTAAAATGACCGCCTTTTTCCCGTGCCGCAATAATATTTTCGATCGGACCTTCACCGACCCCTTTGATAGCGCCAATGCCATAGACAATCGCGCCTTCATCATCCACGGTGAAGCGGTAAAGCCCCTTATTAACATCCGGCGGCAGCATTTGCAGGTTCATGCGCTGGCACTCTTCCACCAGGCCGACCACTTTATCGGTATTATCCATATCGGCGGTCATTACCGCAGCCATGAACTCCGCCGGATAATGTGCCTTCAGCCACAGTGTCTGGTAAGACACCAGGGCATAGGCGGCCGAGTGCGATTTGTTGAAGCCGTAACCGGCGAATTTCTCTACCAGGTCGAAGATCTTCATCGCCAGCTCGCCGTCGACCCCGTTATTCACGGCGCCGCTTTCAAACGTGGCTCGCTGTTTCGCCATTTCTTCCGGTTTTTTCTTACCCATTGCACGGCGCAGCAAGTCAGCGCCGCCCAGGCTGTAACCAGCCAGGACCTGGGCAATTTGCATGACCTGTTCCTGGTACAGAATAATGCCGTATGTCGGTTCCAGAATCTCTTTCAGCGATTCGTGCTGATAGGTAGCATCAGGATAAGAGATCGCTTCACGGCCATGCTTACGGTCGATGAAGTTATCCACCATGCCTGATTGCAGCGGACCCGGACGGAACAGGGCCACCAGTGCGATCATGTCTTCAAAACAGTCTGGCTGCAGCCGCTTGATCAAATCTTTCATGCCGCGCGATTCAAGCTGGAACACAGCGGTGGATTCAGAGCGCTGCAGCATGGCAAACGACTTGGCATCATCCATTGGAATCGCCGCAATATTGATAGGCGACTTACCCTGTGCTTCCAGGCGCGGGTTAATCATGCCCAGTGCCCAGTCAATAATGGTCAGCGTACGCAAACCCAGAAAGTCGAACTTCACCAGTCCCGCGGTTTCAACATCATTCTTATCAAACTGTGTGACCGGATGATGGCCTTCGGCGTCACAATAGAGCGGAGCAAAATCTGTGATTGTGGTCGGCGATATCACCACCCCACCGGCGTGTTTACCGGCATTTCGGGTTACCCCTTCCAGCACCCGGCACATGTCGATCAGATCTTTGACTTCTTCATCGGCTTCATACACTTCGCCCAGCTGCGGCTCGGCCTCAAAGGCTTTTGCCAGCGTCATGCCCGGCTCGGCCGGGATCATCTTGGAAATGCGATCGACAAAGCCATAAGGATGGCCCAGTACCCGGCCCACGTCCCGGATAACGGCTTTGGCCGCCATGGTACCGAAGGTGATGATCTGGGATACCGCATCCCGGCCGTACATTTCGGCCACGTGATCTATCACCAGATCCCGTTTATCCATACAGAAATCGATATCGAAATCAGGCATGGATACCCGTTCCGGGTTCAGGAAGCGCTCGAACAGCAGATCAAAGGCCAGCGGATCGAGATCCGTGATATCCAGCGCATACGCAACCAGAGAACCCGCACCCGAGCCCCGCCCCGGCCCGACAGGCACACCGTTTTCCTTCGACCACTGGATAAACTCCATCACGATCAGGAAATACCCGGGGAAGCCCATCTGATTGATCACTTCCAGTTCAATATCCAGACGTTCGTCATATTCAGGGCGGCGGGTTTTGCGCACTTCTTCATCCGGAAACAAGAATTCCAGACGCCGCTCCAAACCTTCCTTCGATTTCAGGACCAGGAAGTCTTCCGTCGTCATGTCACCGGTCGGAAAGTTTGGCAGGAAATATTCACCTAACCGGACCGTCACGTTACAGCGCTTGGCAATTTCTACTGAGTTTTCCAGTGCTTCCGGAATGTCGGCAAACAGCTCGCACATTTCCTGTTCACTGCGCAAATATTGCTGAGCACTGTAATGTTTGGGACGGCGGGGATCGACCAGGGTATAGCCATCATGGATACAAACGCGGATTTCATGGGCATCGAACTGCTCCGGACTGATAAAGCGCACATCATTGGTTGCCACCACAGGCAAGTCCGCTTGCGCGGCCAGTTCAATGGCAAAGTGCAGGTACGCTTCTTCATCCGGCCGGCCGGTACGGACCAGCTCCAGATAATAACTGCCGGGAAAGTGTTGCTGATAAAAGGCCACGCAGCGCTCTGCCGCCGCCTGATTGCCTTTGAGCAAGGCCTGTCCGACATCACCGGTTTTACCGCCAGACAGCAGGATCAACCCCTGCTTCTGCTCAACCAGCCAGTCGCGGTCAATCACAGGCATATGTTGCACATGCCCGCGTTGATAGGCGCGGGATATCAGCAAAGTCAGGTTTTTATAACCGTCATTGTCTGCCGCCAGGACAGTGAGATCAGACAGCTCATCGCCATTCTCATCGCTGCGCACTTTGAAATCCGCACCGATAATGGGCTTCACCCCCGCGCCATGAGCCGCGAAATAAAATTTCACCAGGCCGCACAGGTTAGTGAAATCTGTCAGGGCCATGGCGGGCATGCCCAGCTCTGCCACTTTCTTGACCAGAGGCGGGACCTTACTCAGGCCGTCGACCATGGAAAAGTCACTGTGGATGCGCAGGTGTATAAAGCGTGGTTCTGCCATGATGATGTCGTCAATTCAGCGGTTAAGACACAAACAGGGGTTGAGTCTAAAATGATTTTTCGTCAACGCAAGTGCCCGAAAGCCATTACTTCAAATTTTGCGCAATTCGCTCCCGAACTGGCTTAAAACTCTTACGGTGCTGGTCAATCGCGCCGTATTTTTCCAGCGCCGCAAAGTGCGCTTTGGTCGGATAGCCTTTGTGCTGGGCAAAACCATAAGCGGGAAACAGCGCATCCAGAGCTTGCATTTCTCTGTCGCGGGTCACTTTGGCCAGGATGGATGCCGCACTGATTTCCGCCACCCGCATGTCCCCTTTCACCACAGCCAGGGACGGCACAGGTAACGATGGCACACGGTTGCCGTCGATCAGGACATAATCGGGCTGTACCGACAGGCCAGCAACGGCGCGCTGCATCGCGACCATAGTGGCCTGCAGGATATTCAGCTCATCAATTTCTTCCGGCTCACAGCGGCCCAAAGACCAGCTCAGTGCTTTTTCCTGAATTTCGTCAAACAGCGCCAGCCGCTTTTTCTCGCTCAGCTTCTTCGAATCAGCCAGCCCGACAATGGGGTTGGCCGGATCGAGTATGACAGCGGCTGTCACCACGGCACCGACCAGCGGTCCACGGCCAACCTCATCCACACCCGCAATCAATCGGGCATTCGGGTATACAAAGGGTTCATATTGCATCATGTGTTTCACTCTGTCCGGCAGGTTAACACCGGTCACTGCTGGATGACTTGCCGATGAGAGTCAGCACGGCTTCGGCAGCCTGCTTGTCCGCATCACAACGGATAAGCTGGTGCAACCGGGTAAATTCGGCCATCAGCGGCTGGTTGTCGGCTGTCAGGCACTGCTCAACCGCCGCGGCCAGTTTGTCTGGCACACACTCCTGCTGCAATAATTCAGGCACCAGTTCTCTGTCCGCCAGAATATTGGGTAATGACACATATTTGGTCTTGAGCATGCGCTTGGCTAACCAGGCTGTCAGCGGCTTGACTTTATAGCCCACCACCATAGGACGCTTCACCAGCATACATTCCAGCGCTACGGTACCGGAAGCCAGCAACACCGCATCTGACGCCGTCATCACATCGCGTGCGGTGTCATCAACCAGGACAAAATCCAGTTCGGGCGCTGTCGCCTTCCACGTCTGTTCAAACTGTTCCCGGCGTTTCTGGTTTACCAGCGCCACCACAAAACCCAGCTCAGGATGCTTTGCTTTCAGCAACTGGCAGGTCTGAATAAACGGCTCTGCCAGCAACCCCATTTCGCCGCCACGGCTGCCGGGTAACACGGCCAGCCAGCGTTTATCGCTGTCCAGTCCCAGCTTTTGCCGGGCAGCGGCTTGGTCTGTCTCTAACGGAATGGCATCCGCCATGGTATGGCCGATAAATTCACACGGAACGTTAAATTTATCGTAAAAGGCTTTTTCAAAGGGCAGGAAGGCCAACACCAGATTGGTCGCGGCTTCAATTTTGAAGATCCGCTTCTGCCGCCAGGCCCAGACCGACGGGCTGACATAGTGAACGGTTTTGATACCCTGTATTTTCAGGTCTTTTTCCAGACGCAGATTAAAGTCAGGCGCATCAATGCCCACGAACACATCCGGCGGATTGGCGGA
Organism: Photobacterium halotolerans DSM 18316; assembly: GCF_000425165.1. Lineage (GTDB taxonomy): Bacteria > Pseudomonadota > Gammaproteobacteria > Enterobacterales > Vibrionaceae > Photobacterium > Photobacterium halotolerans. The sequence goes on along the minus strand of NZ_AULG01000025.1, from coordinate 59,028 downwards.
GAAATACTTCACCAGCTCGGCTTTGATGTGAAACAGACGAGGCAGCCGACCGACAACCTCGACGATCCCCATCACCGCCAGCTCTTCCATATCAAACAGTGCTTCGCAGCCCAGCGCCTGCATGCGCGGTCCTGCAACGCCGACAAACTCGGCATCCGGATACCGGGCTTTGACCGCTTCGATAAAGCCGGCCCCTAAAATATCGCCGGAGATCTCCCCGGCGACGATTCCAATGCGAAGAGGCTTGCTCATATCAGCGAATAATTCCGCGTTCGGTATTGTTCAGAGCATCCAGCAACAGGCCAACTGACGGCCAGTCTTTCGCCATCTCTTCCAGTACCGGCTTCACCTCGGTCTGCGTTTTACCCGAGCGGTAAATCTCTTTATAGGCACGACGCAGCGCATGGATTTCAGGCTTTTCAAAGCCATTACGCTGCAAACCTACAATGTTCAGTCCGAACGGTGTGGCATGGTTACCCTGGGCCAGGACATAAGGCGGCACGTCCTGCACCACGGCAGAACAGCCACCGACATAGCTGTACGCGCCCACATTACAGAATGGATGAATGGCTGACAGCGCCATCACGCCGGCGTAATCGCCAACCACCACATGGCCACCCAGAATTGAGTTGTTACCAATATGGGTGTGATTACCAATCACGACATCGTGAGCAACGTGAGCATTGACACACAGCAGGTTGTCATCACCAATAATAGTGACGCCTTTATCCTGTACCGTGCCGCGATGGATCTGTACGCTTTCGCGGATCACATTGCGATCGCCAATTTCCAGGCGCGTCGGTTCACCGTTGTATTTCTTGTCCTGGCACTCTTCACCGACAATCGCATAAGGAAAAATGCGATTATCCTTGCCAATCGTGGTCGGGCCTTTGATCACAACGTGCGACATGATCTCATTGCCGTCGCCAATTTCGACATCTTTGCCAATGTAGGTAAAAGGGCCAACGGTCACATTGGCTCCGATTATCACACCGTCTTCAATCACCGCCGATGGGTGAATTTGTGCTGTTTCGTGAATCATGAAAACTCTCGTCTCGCGCATTTCAACTCAGCAGAACACACAACATCGCCGTCCACTTTCGCAATGCCATTAAACATGGCAATACCGCGGCGCTCTTTCAGGAATTCCACTTCAATCACCAGCTGGTCACCAGGGCCAACGGGTTTACGGAATTTCGCATTATCAATGCTGGCAAAGTAATACAGTTCATTTTCTGCCGGGGCACCAAAGGTTTTAAACGCCAGCAAGCCAGTGGCCTGTGCCATGGCTTCAAGAATCAGTACACCAGGAAAAACAGGCATTTTCGGGAAGTGGCCGGTAAATTGCGGCTCATTGACGGAAACGTTTTTAATCGCTGTCAGTGTTTTGCCTTCTTCGTAGTTAACAACACGATCAACCATCAGAAAAGGATAACGGTGCGGAAGAAGAGCTTGGATCTCGGTGATATTCAGCGTTTTGTTTTCGCTAGTCAAAACTGCATTCCTGTCTAAAAAGTTAATAAAGCGCCGGACAAAAACGTAAGCGGCCTACGCGTTAGCTGACGCAGGCCCGAAGCGGCAAAATGAGAACGAAAAACTACTGATTCTCTTTTTCGAGTTTTTTCTCTACAGATTTCAATCGCTTATTCATTTCTTCAATTTTCAGAACACGTGCCGCCGTTTTACGCCATTCCCGGTTAGTCTGTAGTGGGATACCGGATGAATACACGCCAGGCTCGGTAATTGGTCGCATGACCATTGCCATACCTGTCACAGTCACGCCATCGGTAATTTCCATATGGCCATTGAACACACTGGCTCCGCCAATAAAACAATGTTTACCGACTTTCAGACTGCCTGCCATAACCGTGGCGCCTGCAATGGCAGTATTTTCACCAATGGAAACGTTATGGGCAATCTGGCACTGGTTATCAATGATAACACCATCAGCGATCAGGGTATCCTCAAGCGCACCACGATCAATAGTGGTACAAGCTCCGATCTCTACTCTGTTGCCAATACGCACTGTGCCCAGCTGAGGAATTTTTTGCCACTGGCCTTTATCGTTCGCATAACCAAAACCATCAGAGCCAATCACAGTCCCCGACTGAACCAGGCAGTCGTCACCCAGCACAACATTGTGATAAATACTGACATTGGCCCACAGCTTAGTGCGACTGCCAAGGCGCGCATCTTTACCGACAAAGCAGCCGGGACCAACCTGAACATGGTCGCCCAGTACCACACCAGATTCGATCACGGCATTATGACCAACAGCGACCCCCTCACCCAACACGGCATCAGGAGCGATATACGCTGATGGCGCTATATCGACCGCACTGGCTGGTGTGGAATCGAGCAATTGAGCCACTTTGGCATAAGACAGATAGGGATCTTTAACGATCAGTGCATTACCGTCGAAATATTCAGCATCAGCCGGGGTCAGCATCACCGCTGTCGCCTTGCACGCTTGCAGGTGCTGACGGTATTTACTGCTGGAAAGGAAAGTGATCTGGCCGGAGCCTGCCTGGCCCAACCCTGCAATTGCTGTGACTTCGGCCGCTGCGTCACCACGCAGCTCCGCACCTAATTTTTCTGCTAATGCAGCAAGCGTCAATGCAGCCATTATTTACCTTAATATTTCGTTTTGTACGTACTGCGCCTTATTATCTGCGGAGTAAGAGACAATGCAAAGGGATAACGCAGAAACGCCCACAATTTGAACAATGTTCACATAATAATGTCATTATGGACACTAACAGCGAATACACCAGACGGGCCGTTATTCCCTTTCCGGTGTACTCACTCGCTGGCACTCAGTGAAACAAAAGCAGCTTATTTCACTGCTGACATTACTTTCGCAGACAGATCATCTTTAGGGTTGGCAAACAGGATTGCCTGCCCATCAACGACCATATCGTAGCCTTCACGTTTAGCCACATCCTGAATGGCGGTACGCAGTTTCATGGCCAGCTTTTGCTGCTCTTCCGACGCACGACGCGACTGATCTTCCTGCAGGGCACGCGCTTTTTGCTTGAACTGACCATCCAGTGTCTGCAATTCATTTTGCAACTTAGACTTGTCGCTGGCACTCATCAGCTGACCATCACGCTTGAGCTTTTCCAGCTTGGATTTGATATTGGTTTCCAGCGACCGTAATTCTGTTACCCGTCCCTGGAACTCGTTACGCAGCTTGTCCTGTAAATTGTATCGCTGCGCCAGTTGCGCCATGGCTTGAGCCGTAGCAACGTAACCTACCTTCTCGGCCGCTGCCGCTGCCTGGGTGTACATAGATGATGAAAGAACGACCAGGCTAAGACCGGCTGCTTTAATCCACTGTTTCAAAGGCTCTCTCCTTAAAGGGTTAGAATGTGCGTCCGATGGTAAAGGTGAAGAATTCTTCGTCATCACCATCGTATTTCTTAAGTGGCCTCGCTACCGAAAAGACCAGAGGTCCCATCGGAGACATCCACTGCAGAGCCGCACCATATGAAGCACGGATCAGGAAAGGATCTGAATAGTCATACAGAAAATCGCCGTCCTGTCCGCTCAAATCGTATTCTGTGTCCCACACGTTACCGGCATCAATAAACAGGCTGGTACGGATCTGGTTCCTGGCTTCTTCAGAAGCAAACGGCGTCGGGACAATCAGCTCCACACTGGCCAGTGCGACAGCATTACCGCCCGCCGCATCATCAGAACCAGTCGCACAGCTGTTATTGCCACCTATGCTACCACCGCTGTCACAGCCACCAACGTAGACAGCTTTCGGACCCACAGTGTTGGAACGGAACCCCCGCAGGGTAGAGAAGCCACCCGCATAGAAGTTTTCATAAAACGGCAACAGCTGATCGCTGCCATTATCCGTTGTGCCGTAACCATTACCATAGCCCAGCCGGCCGCGAAGCAACAGAGTAAAGTCCTGTTCCTGAGTTAACGGGAAGTACTGGCGGACATCATACTGCGCTTTAAAATACTGGGCATCTGAGCCCGGTACTGTCATGCGGAAGGTAGCACGCTGATGGTTACCTGCTGTCGGGAAGAACCCCCGGTTCAGGTTATTGCGGGTCCAGGAAACCGACCAGTCAAAATCATCCAGCTCAATGGAGGTATTTGCCTGATCAAAGTCATGAATCTGTTTGAATTTTTCGATCTGATAATACTCTTCCGTATTCGAGATCTTGTTATGGTCATAACCCAGGCCAAATTCAAAGAAATTCAGTTCATCGTACGGGAAACCCCAGGTCAGACTGGCGCCGTAACTCTGGTTGGTATAGTCAGAAATATTGGCGTCAGAGGCTTCAAACTCGTTGTAGTACACTTTGCCGCCCAGGCTGATACCATCCAGCGTGAAATACGGGTCGCGGTACTCAACGCTCACGTTTTTCTGGTAATCGTTCATCATGGCACTGATGCCGAAACGGTTACCGGTTCCCAGGAAGTTATCCTGCTGGATACCGGCCTGGAAAGAAACCCCGGATTCGGTACCATAACCGACACCGAAGTTGATATTACCAGCGTTGGCTTCTTTCACCTTGTACTGAACATCGACCTGATCTTCGGTGCCCGGCACACGCACTGTCTGTACATCAACCGATTCAAAGAATCCGGTGCGGTTCAGACGCTCTTTACCCAGTTCAATCGATTTCGAGTTAAGCCAGCTGCCTTCCATCTGGCGCATTTCGCGGCGCAGCACTTCGTCCTGGGTTGAGGTATTGCCAGAGAAAGCAATATTGCGCACATAGATACGTTTGCCTGGCTCAACGTTCACCAGCAGGGACACCTGCTGATTGGTATCGTCAAACTCTGGAATGGTATTCACCTGCGGGTAGGCATAACCTAACTCGCCAAGCCGGCGTTTTATCGATTCTTCCAACCCAGTGACTTTCGCGCCGTTATAGATATCACCCTCTTTAAAGGTGACCAGTCCGGCCAGTTCGCCCTGTGCACCAACCAGGTTACCGCGGAATTTAACGCCCTTGACAGTATACTGCTGGCCTTCATTGATATTCAGGGTGATGTATACCCCTTTCTTATCCGGGGAGATAGACACATGGGTCGATTCAAGCTTGTATTTCAGGTAACCGTTGTTGAGGTACTGCGAACGCAGGGTTTCCAGATCACCAGCCAGCACCTGTTTCTGATACTTTTCATCGGCCAGGAAGTTCCACCAGGGCACGTCGGCCTGCAGATTGAATTTGTCGCGCAGATCTTCATCGGTAAACACCCTGTTACCAATGAAATTAATTTGCTGAATTTTCGCCGATACGCCTTCGGTAAAGACAAATTTCAGGTCAGCGCGATTTCGGGGCAAAGGGGTCACAACGGCCTTAACACTGGCGTTGTACTTACCCACGCTGTAGTAGAAATCTTCCAGGCCCTTTTCAATCTTGCTCAGAGTCGTGCGATCCAGTGCTTCACCCACGCTGATTTTAGACGCATTGAGGTTTTCCTGGAGCTGCTCGTCTTTGATTGCCTTGTTGCCAGAAAACGTAATGCTGGCAATGGTCGGGCGTTCAATGACTTTCACCACCAGAGCATTACCGTCACGAAAAACCTGAATATCTTCAAAATTACCTGAAGCAAACAAGGCCTGAATCATATCCGCGACGTCACGTTCATCGACCGAATCACCAATTCTGACAGGCGTTTTCAGCAAAGCAGCCCCCAAGGCTACACGCTGTAATCCCTCAAAGCGGATATCATCCACCACAAATTGTTCCGCATGTACCACACTGCTGCCAAGCAAGAGGGATGCGACTAACAGTTTCTTCATCGCCATTACTGTTCTGATTATTCCTTGCTAAAAACGCACTTATTAAAGGCGGGTAAAATCATTTATGAGCGCTACAGCCATCAAAACGACTAAAATCACAGATCCAAGACGGTAGCCAAGATCCTGTATACGCTCTGAAACCGGACGTCGTGTCACAGCTTCAATTGCAAAAAAGAGTAAATGCCCACCATCCAGCACAGGCAGCGGCAACAGGTTCACTATACCCAGGTTAACGCTAATTAAAGCCAGAAAACCCAAAAAGTACACTATGCCATAATCAGCCGTTGTTCCCGCACCTTTGGCGATAGAAATCGGGCCGCTTAAATTCTTCAGTGCCACATCCCCGGTCACCAGCTTGGTTACCATGTCAAAGGTCAGTGTCACCAGTTGCCAGGTTTTCCCGGTCGCTTCGCCAATGGCCTCAATCGGTCCATACTGACGAACAAAACGCTGATCCGCTGGCCACTCTGACATCACAGGTGCGAAGCCAGCATATCCAACCCACTCGCCGCTCGGCAACTCTTTGCTGATAGGCGTCAAGGAGGCTTCTACCAGCTCGTCACCACGGCGCAGCTGAACAGTCAGCGCTTGATCCGGGCTGGAGCGAACCGCATCAACCACCTGCTGCCATTGTGTAATCGGCTGCTTGTCGATAGCGACAATCGTATCCCCTATTTCGAAGCCGGCTTTTTTGGCCGCTCCGTTATCCACCAGCTGACCAATTTCCAGCGTGATCGGCGGTGAAAACGGGGTGAGACCCAGAGTCGTCAGTATACGCTCACTTTCCGGGTCAAAAGACCAGTTACGCAAATCCAGATTGAATGTCTTTTCGTAAGACTCTTCCGACGGCACGGCTGTCAGCGTCATCTCATCATCACCAATATGGCTTATCATGGCCATATTGACGGATTCCCAATCCGGAGTTTGGATGCCGGAAACTGACTTAAGTTCCATGCCGCTTTCAATACCGGCCTGAGCGGCGATTGATTGCGGTGCCACCTCTCCGATCACCGGCTTAACCGCAGGGACACCAATCAGGTACACCACCCAATAGGCGAAGATAGCAAAGACAAAGTTAGCAACAGGGCCTGCCGCCACAATGGCACTTCTTTGCCACAACGACTTGTTATTGAAAGCCTGATGGCGACGTTCAGCCGGCACAGTGTCAACCCGCTCATCCAGCATTTTGACATAGCCGCCGAGTGGGATCATTGCCAGTATGTATTCGGTTCCTTGCTTATCGACCCGGCGCCAGAGGGGTTTACCAAAACCAATGGAAAAACGCTCGACATACACGCCGCAACGGCGTGCAACCCAGAAGTGTCCGAATTCATGCACCGCAATTAAAATACCCAGCGCAACGAGAAAGGCACCCAAATTCCACAAAATTCCCATCATTTAGCTACCTTCTGAATCACTTGCTGCGCCAGCTGTCGTGCTTCTGCATCCAACGCCATCACACACTCCAGACTCCGCGGCTCTGCCAGATTAATCCGTTCCAGCACTTGCTGGTTTACTCGCGCGATATCGGTAAAACGTATTCCGCCGGCCAGAAACTCCGCCACCGCCACCTCATTGGCCGCATTGAGCGACGTGGTTGCTGCCTGTCCACTGTAGCACGCATCTATCGCGAGCTGCAGGCACGGATAACGCGACATATCCGGCGCCATAAATGTCAGTTCGCCCGCCCGGGTAAAATCAAGCGGTTTCACGCCGGCATCCACTCTTTCAGGATAGGCCATGGCAAAAGCAATTGGCGTCTGCATATCCGGCAACCCCATCTGCGCAATCACAGAACCGTCTTTGTACTGTACCATAGAGTGGATAACCGACTGGGGATGAATCAGCACCTCCAGTTGCTCTCTGGCCGCATTAAACAGCCAGCGGGCTTCTATGTACTCCAGCCCTTTATTCATCATAGTGGCCGAGTCGACAGAAATCTTCGGTCCCATCGACCAGTTTGGATGCGCAATGGCCATTTCCGGTGTCACAGTCTCCAGATCCTGTGGATCGGTATAGCGAAACGGGCCACCAGAGCCGGTCAGCAAAATCTTACTGATCCCGGCCGCAGACAGATCGCAGCGCCCGGTCTGCTTTTGAACACCTAGAGGTAGACACTGATAAATAGCATTATGTTCACTGTCCACCGGTAATAATTCTGCGTCATACTTCGCAACGGCATCTATAAACATCTGGCCAGACATCACCAGAGCTTCTTTGTTGGCCAGCAACACACGCTTGCCGGCTTTAACCGCAGACATAGTCGGCATCAATCCGGCCGCTCCCACGATGGCGGCCATCACAGTATCCACTTCATCCAGTGCGGCAATTTCGCACATGCCAGCTTCACCTGTCAGCACCTGAGTGGCCAGACCGTGAGCTTGCAACTGCTCAGACAATTCACGTGCGGCCTGCTCACAGGCCATAGCAGCAAACTTGGGCTTCCACTGGCAGCACAGTGCAAACATTTTACGACTGTCTGTCCCGGCCGCCAGCGCGACTACCTCAAAATGGTCAGGATTGTTTGCCGCTACGGCCAGGGTACTGGTGCCTACCGACCCCGTTGCTCCAAGAATGGTTAACTTACGCATACCTTCACTACTTTACGAATTCAGGCTGTTCACAGCCGTAATCCTACCGTTCATTTCCCATCAGTGTGTAAACAGAGGGTCAACACACGTTCAAGGGTATCAAAATCAAAATGGGGGAAGTGGTTACCCGCTTCCCCCCGAATCAGGTCTCAGATCAGCCAGAGATAGAGCAATGCAAAAACGGGCAATGCCGCCGTCAGGCTGTCTATTCGGTCTAGGATACCACCGTGGCCGGGTAAGATCTGTCCGCTGTCTTTAATTCCGGAAACACGTTTGAGCATACTTTCTGCCAGATCACCAAATACAGAGGCAATCACAGTCAGCACCACTGTCACTAACAGTGCACCACTGTTATTAAAGGTAATGCCAAACAGCTCTGCGGTTGCCCATGCGACGACCACGGCCAGCACCACACCACCGGCAAGCCCTTCAAGGGTTTTATTCGGACTGACTCTGGGAGCCATTTTATGACGGCCAAAACGCTTACCCGCGAAATAAGCACCGCTGTCAGCCGCCCAGACCAGTAAACACACCAGCATCACCAGTTTGGCGCCCAGGTAGGGAGCTTCGGCATAGTTAACGGCACGCAGCATGACGACACCCCAGAAAAAGGGAATCAGGGTCAGTAAACCAAAGAGGTAGCGAAGCGTGGTTGAACGAACCCAGAAGCCAGATTGGTTCGGATAAGTCACGACCAGCAAACAGGCAAACAACCACCAGGCGCCACCGGCGGCTAACATAATGTGATGGGGAAATTGTAATTTACCCAATTCGATGGCATCAGCAGGGAGGGCCAGAAACGACGCCAGTAAAACTAAGACAGGGGGTACCATTGCCAGCAGGCGTGAGCGGGTATTTACAAACTGGGTCCATTCCCAGAAGCCGGCCAGGGTGATACCTGCGATAACCAACATAAAACCCGGAAAAGGGAGCAGGAAGATGCCGGCTACCACCAATGGCGCCAGAACCAATGCAGTCAAAATTCGTTGCTTAAGCAAGCTTGTTCCTCTCGTTATTATTTATCGTTGTCGCTTCTCAGCAATATCTTGCTTGGCAGCAATCCAACAAGCCACGAGCTTGTTTTCAGAATGGCAGCGGGGTTCCATTTTCCACGCTACCATCTTGGTGTTACTGAGCTTTCAGCAACTTTTTTATTTGTTCACCCGTACAACCGAAACGACGCTCCCGATCCATGAACCAGGCAATGGCATCGGCTAAGGTATTTTCATCAAAATCAGGCCAGAGTTGCGGTGTGAAATACAACTCGGCATAGGCGGTCTGCCACAGCATAAAATTACTGATACGGCATTCACCACTGGTACGAATAAGGAGATCGACATCAGGCAAGCCACTGGTAGATAAGCGGGCAGCCAGCATGTCTTCAGTGATATCATCCGGGGTCAGCCCCTGCTCAGCCACTTCTCGGGCCAGTGCCTGGGTGGCCTGGAGAATGTCCCATTGCCCGCCGTAATTCGCCGCCACATTCAGAACCATGCCGGTGTTGGCAGCGGTTAAGGTTTCAGCTGCCGTGATTTTGTCCTGAAGACGCTGACTGAAGCGGCTGGTGTCGCCAATAATTTTAAGGCGGATGTTATTTTTGTGCAGACGCTTCACTTCCCGGCCAAGAACGGTCAGAAAGAGTTCCATCAATAAAGACACTTCATCTTCCGGGCGGCGCCAGTTTTCACTGCTGAATGCAAACAGAGTCACGACCTGAATACCAAGGCGGCTCGCAGCTGAGACAGTTTTACGTACGGCTTCTACACCGGCTTTATGGCCAAACACCCGCGCTTTACCCTTCGCCTTCGCCCAGCGCCCGTTACCATCCATAATGATAGCCACGTGCTTGGGCAGGTTCTGGGTGTACCATTCAGTGCTGCTTGTATGCTCTGTCATACTTTTCCCTCAACAAAAAAGCGCCGTGCTGCACGCACAGCGCTTTAGAGCTTATCAAGCCAGAGTCAATAATAAGTAAGGAGAACCTTAAACTTCCATCAACTCTTTTTCTTTCGCTTCCAAAATGGTATCGATTTTCTTCACGGCGGCATCAGTCAGCTTCTGAATGTCATCCTGAGCACGACGATCATCATCTTCTGAAATTTCTTTATCTTTCAGCAGCGCCTTCACTTCTGCGTTGGCATCACGACGGATATTACGAATGGCGACACGGCCTTGTTCCGCTTCAGCGCGAACAACCTTCACCAGGTCTTTACGACGCTCTTCCGTCAATGGTGGCAGTGGAACCCGGATAACCGTACCCGCAGAGGATGGGTTCAGGCCCAGATCCGACATCATGATCGCCTTTTCAATTTTAGGCGTCAGTTCCTTGTCGAATACCGTAATGGCCAGGGTACGGGCATCTTCAGCGATGACGTTAGCTACTTGGCGCAGCGGTGTGTTGGATCCGTAGTATTCGACCTGAATACCGTCCAGCAAACTTGGATGTGCACGACCAGTACGCACTTTTGCCAGCTGAGTTTTCAGTGCTTCAACACTTTTATCCATGCGCGTTTGCGCATCAGTTTTAATATCGTTAATCACGTTTGTACCCTTGAATAGTCGGTCTTAGCAGGAAGCTGTTTTCCTACCCTATCAATATGTTACGCCCTTACTCGCTGTGAGCGATCAAGGTACCTTCCGGCTCACCCATCACCACTTTACGCAGTGCGCCAGGTTTATTCATGTTGAACACACGAATCGGCATACCGTGGTCACGAGCCAGTGTGAAGGCGGCGAGATCCATGACTTTCAGCTCTTGTTCCAGAACGTCCTGATAACCTAGCTTATCATAAAGAACCGCTTCTGGGTTTTTAACTGGATCGTCGCTGTAAACACCGTCCACTTTTGTGGCTTTCAGCACAACATCAGCTTCAATTTCAATACCGCGCAGACATGCCGCTGAATCTGTTGTAAAGAAAGGATTACCTGTACCGGCAGAGAAAATCACAACCCGGCCCTGGCGAAGCTGGCTGATAGCTTCTGCCCAGTTATAGCTGTCACAAACACCATTCAGCGGAATGGCTGACATTACTTTCGCGTTCACATAGGCACGGTGCAGCGCGTCACGCATGGCCAGGCCATTCATCACTGTCGCCAGCATACCCATGTGATCGCCCACAACTCGGTTCATACCCGCAGCAGCCAGACCTGCACCACGGAACAGGTTACCACCACCGATAACCAGACCCACTTGTACGCCCAGTTCTACCAGTTCTTTGATTTCCTGAGCCATGCGATCAAGCACATGGGCATCAATACCAAAACCTTCGTCGCCCTGCAGCGCTTCGCCACTCAGTTTCAGCAGGATCCGTTGATAAGTCGGTTTAGGATTCGTGGTCATTTATTGTACCTTCCAGGCTTACTATAGAGATATGGAGTTGTAAAAAGACCGCAGCCTTGGCCACGGTCTTCTATAAGCAATTTGCGAAAGATTAACCTTTCTGCGCCAGAGCCACTTCTTCAGCGAAGCTCAGGCCTTCTGCTTTCTCAATACCTTCACCGACTTCCAGGCGAATAAAGGTAGAAACAGAAGCGCCGTTTTCTTTCAGAACGTCACCGACAGATTTCTTAGGTTCCATGATGAAAGGCTGACCAGTCAGAGAGACTTCGCCAGTGAACTTCTTCATGCGGCCTTCAACCATCTTCTCAGCGATTTCCTGAGGCTTGCCTTCGTTCATGGCGATTTCAACCTGAACTTCACGCTCTTTAGCAACAACTTCAGCTGGTACGTCTTCCGGGTTCACGTACTCTGGGCGTGAAGCTGCAACGTGCATTGCAATGTGCTTCAGGGTTTCGTCTTCGCCGTTACCAGCAACAACAACACCGATACGGTCGCCGTGACGGTAAGAAGCTACTTTCTCGCCTTCGATGTAGGCAACACGACGGATAGAGATGTTCTCACCAATTTTAGCAACCAGTGCGATGCGCTTCTCTTCGAACTGAGCTTGCAGTTCAGCGATGTCAGCTTTGCCAGCCAGTGCAGCATCAGCGACTTCGTTGGCGAAAGTCAGGAAGTTGCTGTCTTTAGCAACGAAGTCAGTCTGGCAGTTCACTTCAACCAGCGCAGCCAGGCTGTCGTTGTTCTTGATGATGATAGAACCTTCAGCAGCGATGTTACCTGCTTTCTTAGCCGCTTTTGCAGCGCCGCTCTTACGCATGTTCTCGATGGCCAGCTCGATATCAGCATTTGCTTCAACCAGTGCTTTTTTACATTCCATCATACCTGCGCCAGTACGCTCACGCAGTTCTTTAACCAGGGCAGCTGTAACTGTTGCCATTGTTATATCCTCAGTTTTCAAATCTTGGTGTAAAAATCAGGGGCCAGTAAACGGCCCCTGTTAACCATACTTAGTTTACACAAGGTAACTTAAGATGCTCAAAGGAGCGACTGATTACTCAGCTTCAACGAAACCGTCTTGCTCAGCCTGAACAGCGATGTCCTGGTTACGAGCTTCAGTAACAGTAGTTGCAACAGCACCTGTGTACAGCTGGATAGCACGGATTGCGTCATCGTTACCTGGGATAACGTAATCTACGCCGTCTGGGTTAGAGTTAGTATCTACGATAGAGAATACTGGGATACCCAGGTTGTTCGCTTCTTTGATAGCAATGTGCTCGTGATCAGCATCGATAACGAACATAGCGTCTGGCAGACCGCCCATGTTCTTGATACCGCCCAGAGATTTCTCCAGTTTTTCCATTTCACGAGTACGCATCAGCGCTTCTTTCTTAGTCAGCTTGTCGAAAGTACCGTCGGTAGACTGAGTCTCCAGATCTTTCAGACGCTTGATTGACTGACGAACAGTTTTCCAGTTAGTCAGCATACCGCCCAACCAACGGTTGTTCACGTAGTACTGATCACAGCTGTTTGCTGCTTCTTTGATAGATTCGCTTGCAGCACGCTTAGTACCAACGAACAGGATTTTACCTTTGCGAGCAGCGATCTTGTTGATTTCTGCCAGCGCTTCGTTGAACATTGGTACCGTTTTTTCAAGGTTGATGATGTGTACACGGTTACGAGCACCGAAGATGAATGGCTTCATCTTAGGGTTCCAGTAACGGGTTTGGTGACCAAAGTGTACACCAGCCTTCAGCATGTCGCGCATTGATACAGTTGCCATTGAATATTCCTCAATTGGGGTTAGGCGTCCACATACCCCATGCTACCGACCCTTGGCCTGATTACGGCCGACTTACTCATAAGCCTTGGGCACCCCGGAGCACGTGTCGATATGTGTGAGTGATTAAATAAAATAATGTTTTCGCAATCTGGCCTGCCGCACTGACTTTCGTCAATGCACAATATGCCAAATTACGGCGCGCTTTATACCATATTCAGACCGCAAAAATCCAGTCAAAATCTTCGGCGCAGACCAAAGTCAGTTTTCATCCTCCGCTCTCGCTGATACCATATAAAGTATAGAGACTGACAGAGCAGAGAAGTTTGCATGAGCATTAAGATCAAGACGGCTGAAGAAATTGAAAAGATGCGCGTGGCCGGCCAGCTGGCGGCCGACGTACTGGAAATGATTGAGCCGTATGTAAAACCTGGCGTATCCACTGAAGAACTGAACCGGATTTGTCACGAGTACATCACCGAAACCCAGGGTGCGATCCCGGCTCCGCTGAACTATCACGGTTTCCCTAAATCCATCTGTACCTCGATCAACCATGTGGTGTGTCACGGTATTCCCAGTGAACAAGACGTCTTGAAAGATGGCGATATCATCAACATTGATATCACGGTAATCAAAGATGGCTACCACGGCGACACCTCTAAAATGTTCGAAGTGGGCGAGGTCTCACTGGAAGACAAGCGCCTGTGCCGGGTCGCGCAGGAAAGCCTTTACCAGGCGATCAAAAAAGTGAAGCCAGGTACCAAGCTGGGCGAAATTGGCACCACAATCCAGAAGTTTGTGAAAAACGGCAACAGCCGTTTCAGCATTGTCCGAGACTACTGTGGCCACGGCATCGGTGATGAATTCCATGAAGAGCCGCAAGTGGTCCATTACAAAAACGCCGACCGCACTGTGCTCAAAGCGGGTATGTGTTTCACCATCGAGCCAATGATCAATGCCGGTAAATTCGGCTGCCTGCTTGATGATGAGGACGGCTGGACGGTATACACAGTCGACGGCAAGAAATCGGCGCAATGGGAACACACACTGCTGGTCACCGATAACGGCTGTGAAATCCTGACCCTGCGTAAAGAAGAAAGCCTGCCACGGGTGATGAAAAACGCCTGAACCGCGGGTCAACAAGGCAGCTACTGACCATTGACTCAAAGCCAGCACATTGCTGGCTTTTTTGTTGCTGTAATTCAGGCTAGAGTAAAGAGACGACAGTTTTCCCGAGCAACCCGCAACGGCTTGGGAAAAAGCGTATTGGCCCGTCACTGATACCTCAATATGGCATGGACAGCAATGACACAGATTCAATCCGAACCTCACACCCCAACCAGCGGCGAAGACACAGGTCAGCGTCTTACCGTACTCAAGGAAGAGCTGGAGCAATTCAACGAGCAGCAGCAGTTACTCTTCTCCCAGCATGTTCCTGTCACTGAGCTGGTCGAAGCCAGAGCTGGATGCATAGACCGGCTGCTTCGCCATCTCTGGCCCCTGTTCGGACTCGATAAGCGCGACGATCTCTCGCTGGTCGCGGTCGGCGGATACGGCCGCGGCGAGCTGCATCCCCTGTCTGACGTTGACATCCTGCTGCTCAGTGCCACCCCGCTTGATAACCACACGGGAAAACAAATCAGTGAATTTCTGACCTTATTGTGGGATCTCAAGCTGGAAGTGGGTCACAGCGTCCGTACCGTTGAAGAGTGTATCAATATCGGGCTGGAAGATCTGACCGTGGCCACCAATCTTCAGGAAGCCCGCCTGCTGTGCGGCAGTGAAGACAGCTTTCTGCAATTGCAGGATCAAATCAATTCCGGCAAATTCTGGCCCAGCGAAGCCTTCTACCGTGCCAAAGTCGAAGAGCAGCGCATCCGCCATGCCCGCTATCACGACACCACCTATAACCTGGAGCCGGATATCAAATCCAGCCCCGGCGGGCTGCGTGATATTCACACCTTAAGCTGGGTCGCCCGCCGGCATTTCGGCGCGACCAACCTGCTGGAGATGAGCCGCTTTGGTTTTTTGACCGATGCCGAGTACCGTGAACTGTACGAGTGCCAGGCCTCGTTATGGCGTATCCGTTTTGCCCTGCACTGTGAGCTCAAACGCTACGACAACCGGCTGACCTTCGAGCATCAGGCTTCCGTCGCGCAAAAACTGGGCTATCAAGGGGAAGGCAACAAACCGGTCGAAATGATGATGAAAGAGTTCTACCGCACCCTCAGGCGTGTGGCCGAACTCAATAAAATGCTGCTGCAGCTGTTTGATCAGGCAATACTGAAAAACGGCGACGAGCTGGCGATCGTCGATCTGGACGAAGACTTCCGCCTGGTCGGCAACCTCATCGAAGCCAGGAAGCCGGCCTTATTTCAGGCCCGTCCGGAAACCATTCTCGACATGTTCCTGCATATTGCCGGCAATTCAGAGATAGAAGGCATTTCAGCCCCCACACTGCGCCAGTTACGCACCGCACGCCGTCGTCTGAACCGTTTTTTGGTCGATATCCCGGCCGCCCGCGAAAAATTCATGGAGCTGGTGCGCCAGCCAAATGCCCTGAACAAAGCCTTTCGGCTGATGCACCGTCACGGCGTACTTGCAGCCTATCTCCCGCAATGGAGCCAGATTGTGGGGCAAATGCAGTTTGACCTGTTCCATGTTTACACCGTCGATGAGCACAGTGTCCGCCTGCTCAAACACATGAACAAATTCAGTGACCCGGCCAACCGGGAGCTGCACCCTATCTGCTGTGAAGTGTATCCGCGAATTCAGAAAAAAGAATTGCTGATACTGGCGGCGATTTTCCACGACATCGCCAAAGGGCGAGGCGGCGACCATTCCGAGCTGGGAGCAGACGACGCCTACCGGTTCTGTCTTGAGCATGGCCTGTCGCGGCCGGAGGCCAATCTGGTCACCTGGCTGGTCAAAAATCACCTGCTGATGTCTGTCACGGCCCAGCGCAGGGACATCTATGATCCGGATGTGATCACTGAATTTGCCAAGACGGTGCGCGATGAAGAGCGGTTGGATTATCTGATTTGTCTGACAGTGGCAGATATCTGCGCCACCAATCAGGAGCTGTGGAACAGCTGGAAACGCACCCTGCTGGCCGAGCTGTATTACTCCAGCCAGAAAGCGCTGCGCCGCGGCCTTGAAAACCCGCCTGATGTTCGCGAACGTATTCGCCACAACCAGCAGATGGCCTCTGCCCTGCTGCGTAGTCAAGGCTTCAGCCAGCGTGAAGTCGAGGTGCTCTGGCAACGCTTTAAAGCCGACTATTTTCTGCGTCACACCCACCAGCAGATAGCCTGGCATGCCGAAGCACTGCTGAAACATGCTAATCCGGATGAGCCGCTGATCCTGATCAGCAAAAAACCGACCCGTGGCGGGACCGAAGTGTTCGTTTACAGCCGTGACAAAGCCAAGCTGTTTGCCATTGTCGTGGCCGAACTGGATAAGAAAAACCTCAGCGTTCATGATGCCCAAATCATGACCAGCAAAGATGGTTACACCTTAGATACCTTCATGGTGCTGGATCCAAACGGCGATCCCCTGACGGAAAACCGCCGCGCCACGGTCCGGGACGATCTTATTCATGCGCTGGACACTATGGTTTCGGTGCAGCGCAATAAACGTCCGCCGCGCAAACTGCGCCATTTCAACGTCAAAACCCAGGTCGATTTTCTGCCAACCAAAACCGGTAAAAAGACCATGATGGAGCTGGTGGCGCTGGACATGCCCGGACTGCTGGCCCGGATAGGTTCAGTGTTTGCCGATCAGAATGTCAGTCTGCAGGCCGCCAAGATCACCACCATAGGGGAGCGGGCGGAAGACTTTTTCATTCTGGTCAATGAAGAAGGCCAGCAGCTGAGCGCTGAGCAGGAATCGGCGCTCAAAACCGCATTGATTGAACGTATTGACGACGCGGCGTAATCAAACCAGCCAGCCCGTCAGCCAAACATGACGGGCTGTTGCGAATCCTTGACGCAGATTCTGCGCCGCGTGCAAGATTTGCCCCGCATTAATTGCTAGAGTAGCCACTGAGCTGCCTCTATCAACGCCAGGTAATGCTACTTCGTCGCATATTGTTGTACTGAGCGCAGACGGTTTATTGACTGAAACAACACGAGGCCGCCATGTACCCCAACCTTACCAGCCTGGGCATCGAACACCCTGAACGCATTGAAAGTTATAGTCTGCGCCAGGAAGCCGCGAATGACATTCTGAAAATCTACTTCGCCAAAGGAAAAGGAGAACTTTTTGCCAAAAGCATGAAGTTCAAATTTCAACGCCAGTCTAAGTCTGTCATCGTGAACAGCGGCAACCGTGAAGCCAAGGAAGTCTCGGAGATTAATCGCAAGCTGACTTTTGTCACCGACGAGCTAGATAAGATCACGAAAAAGCGCCACACCGATGTCGACATCAAGAAAAAAATTCTGGACGATTTACGCCATCTGGAACAGGTGGTCAGCCATAAAATTGCCGAGATCGAATCCGATCTGGCAAAACTGAAGTGACTAGCGGTAAGTAGTAAGAAAGTAAGTAAGAAAGCAGAAATCGGGCACCCGCTGAGGTGCCCTTTTTGCATCCGGTTATCTGTCAGCCACCGGCATTAGGGCACTTTTTTCATAAAATCCTGCAGCCAGGGCAGCGCTGCTTCCGCCGGATCAAAATTGACGCAGGCATCAATATCCAGACGCGCCGTCACGGGCTTGGCCTGCAGTTCCTGCAGTAAGGCGTCAAACTGCCGGCCACCGCCACAGTATCTGTCCTCGCCGTAACTGGAATCTCCCATCGCGATCACGCCATAGTTGAGTGCCGGCATCAGCGGAAACTGATCATTCAGCGCCGTATACAGCGGTAACAGGTTTTCAGGGATCTCCCCCTGCCCTGTGGTGGAAGTAATCACCAGCGCAACCTGATCGCGGTAAGCAAGAAAATCGTCCAGACTGGGATCTGTGAACAGTTCCGCGTCGTGGCCATTGGTTTTCAGCTCGCTGACAATTTCTTCTGCGACTTCCTCTGCCCCGCCAAACACGGAGCCCACAAATACACCAATAGTAGCCATCACAGTCACACCTCACTCCCTGTTTAAATTTCAATGACCTGAGATTACTCTGACTCCTGTGCCGGTCAGATGCAAATCCCGAAACGCAAATGCGCGATCCTGCAATCAAAAACGGTGATTTTATCCGTCCAGATAAGACAGCGGCCATTGGAAGGCCTGCATCACCCGCTGCCAGCTCTGATCCACCGATGCACGGATCGTTATCGGCAGACCGGTAACCGGATGGAGAAATTGCAGCGCAGAAGCATGCAGCATCAGCCGGTGACAGTCATAATGCTCTCTGAACATGCGGTTATGCCGGCCATCGCCATGGTTCACATCACCAATGATATGATGACTGAGATGATGCATGTGCCGGCGCAACTGGTGTTTGCGACCGGTTTCCGGTTTCATTTCAACCAGGGTATAACGGCTGGTCGCATAGCGACCGACAGGGATCGGGGTTTCCACTCTGGCGAGCGGACGATACGCTGTGACGGCCTCCTGCGGCGCTTTGTCCTGCAAGGCCCGCTTGTCGCTCATCTTATCCAGCTCTTCTTTCAGCGGATAATCCAGCACAGCCGCTTCTTTCACCCAGCCCCGTACCACAGCATGATAGGTTTTCTTCACCTCCCGGCCCGCAAATTTTGGCATCATCTCAGCGGCCATCTCGCTTGAGAGCGCAAATAGCAGTACGCCTGAGGTCGGCTTATCGAGCCGGTGCAAGGGAAACACATGCTGCCCGCCGAGCTGATCCCGCAGGGTCTGCATTACAAACCGGGTTTCGTGGCGATCGAGCCAGGAGCGGTGCACCAGCATGCCGGCCGGTTTGTTGACGGCAACCAGACAGTCATCCTGATACAGGATCTCAAGTTCAGTGTTTAGCTCAGTCATTGATTCGCGCCACCCAGCCAGTGATCCAGTTCAGCAATCAACGGCAACACACCGGCCAGTTCAGGTTCCAGTCTGGCCGACTCTTCGGCATAGGGATAAATATTGAACTGAGTCGGCAGCATCAGCCTTTCCTCGACCAGATGATACATACGGGGCAGAAAAATCCATTGCAGCCATTCTGCACATGTCAGCGTATCAATGGCGAATGGCTCTGTGCTGGCCAGCGCTTCCTCACTGGGCGGACTGTGCTGCCACAGTCCCTGTGCGCGTAACTGCTGTTCTAACCGTACCAGCAAACGGGTGGTTTTTTCGTAACAATCCAATGCTGTACTCCTGGATCAACATAACTAGCCTGATGGCTGAGAGTGAGCTCAGCCGGACAACTGGTGCGCAAGGATACCATCTTCACGCTCAACTCCCTATAATGCGCCACCATAAGCCGTCAAACTCTAGGAGCCCAGAAGCATGCCCACGGATAAATTTCACACCCTGACCCAGCTGTTGGACAATGCCGGATGCCAGTATAAGATTTTCGATCTGGGCCGCCGGGTCTGTGAAATCGAGCGAGCCACTTTCAAAGCGGTTGAAGATAACCGCCAGCCTTACCCGTGGCCGTTACAGCAGCATGCTCACCTGTCGATTTCCTTCTGGCAGCAGGATAATCCGCCCTGGATCTGGTTTCTCAGGCTGCCGCTGGATGAGCGGGGCTTGCTCAAACAGGCTGCTGTCGGTGATTTCATTAAGTATGTCATCGAAGCCATGGGCGCCACTCTCAATGCGGTGCCAACAGAAGAAGAGCAGGAAAAGCTGGCAGCCAACCCGTACACCTTCAAACCGAAAGACGACAAAATGGCGATCTTCCACGCCCATCTGCGTCAGCAACTGGCGTTGCCAGCCAGCCGATATTACGAACATGCCCAAGTCTATCTCAGCGGTAAACTGGACTGGGCGCAATGGCAGGGCGTCGGCTTACAGGGACTGGCCGATATCTGCGCCCGCATGAAGCAGGAAAATAACGCGACCTACCTGCGCAAGGCGCTGCAGAATCTCCCCATGACGCCGCTGTACGCGCTGCTGGGCTGTCTGGAACACTGTGAGCTGCCAGCGGCGCTGTCTGAGCGCCTGGCGGAACGAATTCAAGGTGAGCTGACGGCACAGCAAACCGACATCTTCCTGTTGTCTGCCTTACTGCGCGCCATGTCGGGTGCCGAGACGGCTGTGCTGAACGAAGCGCTTCAGGCCATACTGGCAAAGCCCGAACTCTGCCACCCTGAAATGCTGGTCGCCATTGCCGGCCGGTGCTGGAAGGGGTTAGCAGACACCGATTCAGCCAGTCAGTTTTTACTGCGCCTGTCCCAGACTCAGGATCAGAATTTATTCAACCAGCTGTTTGCCGATCTGGTAATGCTGCCAGCACTGCGCGGCACTATGCTGCAGGTGCTGCACAGTTCAGCCAATGCCGAGCTGACCGAGGCCATTACCCGGTTGCAACAAGCCACTCGCGGCCAATAACAATGAAACGGAACTGAGAAGGAAATCCCACGGATGGATAATTTACTTGGCATACTGGCGCTGGCCATACTGGGCTACCTGTTCTGGCAGCAGAGGCGCCAGAGCGAGCTGGCCCAGCAATTTATCACCCAACGCTGCCAGCAGTTAGGCTTGCAGTTGCTGAGTGTCGCCAGAGGCTCGCACCGCCTGAAAGATGATGCCGGCAACTGGAGCTGGCAGACCCTGTACCTGTTTGAGTTTTCCGCTGACGGTGCTGATGCCTATCAGGGCTGCGCCACCTTCAAGGGGCTGCGTCCGGTACAGTTTTATGTGCCGCCGCACCATATGCCGGGCTGAAGCGTTCCCGCGCCAATTTTTCTTTTTGCCGACACACAAAATAAAACGGGCGCAACTTACGTTGCGCCCTTAGGTCTTACTTGCAGCAATCCGGCTACACATAGGCTCCCTGCCTCAATCCTTTGATGCGCCGGAATCCGTCGGCGATTTTCCTTTAAACGCTCATCCTGAACGTGTCCGTTGATCTCCTGATCCGTTATTTCATCCTGAAATAACTCTCTTCGACCTTCCTGGCGGTGTCCCTGCTTTCGTTCTGAAAGTATCCCTGTCTCTTCCTGAGCAGTGTCATCCTGAACACTGCAGCCGGCATCCCGCCATGTCCTGAACCGTCCTTAGCGTGAAAGCTGTCCTCGCCTTCACTATCATCCTTAACCGACCCTGCTCCCTGGCCGTTATCCTGTTCCGTGTGTCAATTCCTTCGACACTTCTAAGACTACGATAATTACGCGCCGGACACAGCACAGTCACTGGCTTGCTCTTTTCCCTGCGATCAGGCCACAAGACAGAGAAAACATAACGCAATGAATTCATTGATATATTTTCATGTTTGTGCGCAGAAAGAGATAATAGAAAACGCATATTTCTCACGCTTTTGTGAGAGATCGCTTACAAGATAGCAGGCAAAATATGAAGCGGAATGAAGCCTGAACAGCCGTCGCAACTCAGTACCGCCAATACAGGGTATGAGACAAAAGAGCAGAAATGAGCTGACGGTTGGAGTGCGAACTGTGATGCACCCAGTTGCCACCTTTCAGACATAAAAGAATGGGCGCAACTTGCGTTGCGCCCTTAGGTCTTACCTGTAGCTTCCTACTACTATGGTGCTCCCTGCATCATTCCTTTGTATGCTGTATCCTTCAGCGCTTCCCTTGTTGAACTTCATCCTGAAGTGTCCTGGTCTCCTGACCCGTTACCCATCCCGGGTGAACTCTCAACAGCCATCCTGGCGGTGTCCCTGGCTTCTTCCTGAAGCATCATCCTTGTGTCATCCTGACGGCAAGCAGCCTGCCTGCACTGACTACATCCTGCAGTCTCCGAACTGTCCATGTCTGCCCTCATCCTGAAGACCGTGTCTCTTCCTGAGACCGCCAACTCCGTGGCTCATGTTCCTGTTCCGTGTCAGCTCCTTCCGACAGGGTTAAGATTACGCGATATCCCGATGCGAACAAGCGCATATTGAGCGCCCGTTATCGCGCCGCATTGAGTCCGGCACGGCAAAATCAACATAAGCACATGATAATAAACAGTTATCGACATCCATTTAGGCTAACTGCCATAGCAAGACTTCAGTATGTCTTACATGCTTGTAAGCGATCTCTCACAAACCACAGAGACGAATTGACGGCTATTCCCCACTATACTTATGGCAAACACCAGTAGGGGGATAGCAAGATGGAAACATTCAGCCACGACTTACACAGTTTATTCAATCAGTTAGGAATGAATTCGTCCAAAGAATCGATCGAAGGCTTCATTCGCGACCATAACCTCAAACAAGACGAAACCCTCGCTCAGGCTGATTTCTGGCAACCCGCCCAGCGCCGTTTTCTCAAAGAATCGATTGCTGAAGATGCCGATTGGTGCGAAGTGATTGATCAGCTAGACGCTTTGCTACGAAAATAAGCGAACCGAGCCAACTCTTTCAGGAAGAAGTATGTCATCTGTCATTACCGATGCGCTGGAGCGCGCCATATCCACACTCATCGCGGAAGGTAAAGAGCCCAGTGTCGCGCTGGTCAAAGCCCGCCTGCGTGAGCCTTTGCCTATGCCTGTGATCATTCAGGCCCTTAAAAGCTGGAAACAGCATGCCAAAGTGCCTGACATTAAAGCCAGCCAGGCAACCCCGGCCAGCGACAGCGAACGCATTGCCGCTCTGGAGCAACAAGTCGCCAGCCTGACAGCACGTCTTGCCGCCCTGGAGCAGGCCCAGCAAGATAAATAACCTGTCTTGTTCAGCGCACTCACCGCCCGTTGCTTTGTGGTAACCGGCGGTGATTGCGTCGAACGGCGCATGGCGACCAAGGGGGTTGAACTACTGATAATCCCAGGACAGGTTGGACACCAGCCGGCACGGATCGCATTTGAAATGAAAAATCCCGTGGATCGGCTCATCCAGCCGCCAGGCTTGTCCGCATTTAGGGCAAGGACGATCCGCCTCATCTGCCAGACTGACTCCACCCACCCGGTACTGATAATAATAGGTGGGCACTTTGGTCAGGTATTCAACCCTGCCGCGTAAATCCCAGCCACGGCGGAACAAATCACTGTCGGCATCGCGGATTTCATGCAGGGCGGCATGTTCGGCCTTACAGCCTCCGGCCATCTGAATTTCATCACAGGCTTGCCATTCGGTCTGCCATTTGACCAAGGCTTTATGATCACCGTTAAAGGTCGCCGGAATCCGGTACAAAGGGATAGGCAACAAGCTGTCGCCGCTGCGCAGCGGCGAGCAGGTGTGCACATAAGTGGTATACAGCACCTGCCAGCCCGGTGCTTCTTCGGCCGTGGCTTCCGAATTGATATCACGCCCCAGGACTTTAATTTTCGGGGCCAGCAGACTGGCTTGTGTCAGCCGGTTGATACCCGCTTTAACCTGCGGACTGTGAAACTGGCTGTGCAGGCTGGTTTTCTCCGGACAGACAGCCCGCACTTTGAACACGGCGTCATCCATCACGACAGGAAACTCCCGCCCCAGCACCTGGCCGTTATAGCGCAGCGCATCCATCAGGCCATTGATCGCCTGCTCCACCGCAGCGACAGTGGTATTGTCAAAGCATTCGAACTGTAGTTCAACGACATACATGGCTTAACTCACCTTCACAACAGGCTCGAGCTGACGGATAAAGGTCTCGACATCGTACGCCAGCACCTCCCGGTCGGATTTGCCCAGCGTCTCGAGAATAACGTTGCCGGTCAGGTTACAGATAGCAATTACCTGATCTTCGGCATCCATCACCCCGATAAAAACAGTCGGCTTGAGCTTCAGCCGGCGCTGAGTCACCAGGTGACCCAGGATATTTTCCTGCAGCCGTTGGTGATCCGACTCGCTAAATACCTGCAGCAGGTCAAATTCCAGATCCTTGAAACGGGCCGCCATATCGCCACTGAAAAAGCTGCCGTAAAAGGCCGTAATATCCGGATGCAGGCGAAGTTCAATACCGGTTTCAACCGCATCGAAACGGCCAGCTGGCTCGCGCGCGACCGGCTGCCAGCTTACGGTATCGCCATTATCCGTTTCGATACAAGGGGATGTGAGGCCAATCAGATCGCTGCTGCAGGGCAGACAGGCGCGCTCATCGTGCCACACTTTAATAAAACGGGAAGAAAATTCAGCCAATGCGGCCGTTACCGGATGATTCATTCGCAACCTCAAGCAAGATTCAGTAAACTTTGCCTATTCTAATCCAAGTGTGTGTGTCCAGGACAATATGAGCAAATACAAAGACGCGAAAGAACTAGCCGGTTTAACTCTTGGCCAAAAAAGCGAATACAAAGATCAGTACGATCCCACTCTGCTGCAGGCCGTGCCGCGTAAGCTGAATCGTGATGATCTGTCGCTGAGCGACGACCTGCCATTCACCGGGTATGACATCTGGACCCTGTACGAGTTGTCCTGGCTCAACAGCAAAGGACTGCCTCAGGTGGCTATCGGTGAAGTGCGTCTGCCCGCCAGCAGCCCTAACCTGATTGAATCCAAATCTTTCAAACTCTTCCTGAACAGCCTGAACAATACCCGTTTCGGCAGCTGGCAGGAAGTGGCAGATATGCTGCAGAAAGATTTATCCGCCTGCGCCGGGATGGATGTGGATGTGACCATCCAGCCGCTGAGTGACTTTACCGATCAGCCTATCGTGGATTTTGCCGGTGAATGCATTGATGAGCAGGATATTGAAATTACCAGTTTCGACTTTGAACCTGAGCTGCTGAGCAATGCCGCCAGTGGCGAGGTGGTAGAGGAAGTGCTGCACAGCCATCTGCTGAAGTCTAATTGCCTGATCACCAGCCAGCCCGACTGGGGCAGTGTGCGGATTGCCTATAAAGGCAAACAGATAGACCGTGAAAAACTGCTGCGCTATCTGGTGTCTTTCCGCAATCACAATGAATTCCACGAACAGTGTGTTGAGCGGATCTTCATGGATCTGATGCGTTTTTGCCAGCCGGAGCGACTGACGGTTTACGCCCGCTACACCCGCCGTGGCGGTCTGGATATTAACCCTTACCGCACCAATCAGGGCAAGACACCAAGCAACAACGATCGCCTGGCACGTCAGTAAAGACTCGCCCGCTTAGCAGTCAAGTCCGGCAAATCGCTTTACTTTGCTGGACTTGACGTCCTGAGCCAGTAATATGAGGGCCGTGTTTCCTGATGGATAAGTGCGCTATGAACTGTCGTGACTGGCTCTTCAGCATCCTGCTTTTGTTTTTCACTGCCCTGCCGGCTCAGGCGAAGATTTACGCTACCCCTATTCTGGCCGATGCCGCTCTCCTGTTGGAAACCAGCCCGGAAAAAGCGCTGGAGATCACCGAACGCTATCTGAACCAACGTCGCCTCAGTGTGCCTGTCGACAGCTCTCGCGTCCATGTTAATGAAGAAACTGACCATTCTATCCGCACCCCGCTGAGCACCATCAATGCACTGCAAATAAAAGCCAGGGCACTGTCTTTGCTCAATGCGCCAAGCGACGCCATTCGCACCATTAACGAAGCCGAAGCACTGGCGGTTGAAAACGCGTTCAGCTACACGCTGCTCGAAACCCAGCTCATTCATGCCGATATTTTATGGCGCGGGATGGACGATGCTTCCTCCGCGACAGCCCGGCTGGATAAAATCGATCAGGTCATCGCCGGCGATGAGAAACTGCAACGCAGCGAACAAATCAAACTTCTGCAGTATCAGTTACTGATGCTGCGTGCCGATATGGAATCGGCCCTTGGCGATGAAAGACAGGCAGAGAAGATGTATATCCGTGCCAAGCGCGATCTGTCTGAGCTTGATGACACCAAAGAGGAAATCAACTTCCTGCTCAGTCACGGGATGCATTATTTGCGGCACCAGCACTATGATCTGGCCCTGTATCGTTTACTGAGCGGCTACTGGCTGGCGCAGGAAAAAGACGACCACGGCAAAATGGCGATCGCCAATCTGGAGCTGGCCACGCTCTATGAAGAGCGTAAAGTCTTTGACAAGGCACTGGAACACGCGACACAGGCTGGGGAATTTTTCGAGCATTTCAATCGTACTATCCCTCTGGCCCGCACTCTGGCGCTGATAGCCAACATTTACGAACAGCAGGATCGGTATAACCTTGCGCTGGTGCATTACTTCAATGCCTTAGATCAGGAAAACCAGCTGCGCTTACCCACTCGCTCCTCCAAGCTGCGCCTGAGTATCGCCCGCGTTTATCTCAAACTCTATAATTACCCGAAAACCGAACAATACCTGCACCATGCCCGTCAGCTGGCGCAGGAAAGCGATGATGAAATCACCCTGATCAAAACACAGCTGCTCCAGGGACAGCTTGAGCTGGCCGAAGATAAAACCGAGCAGGCGATCTCGACCATTCAGGCAGCACTGCTGGCGGCCAGCCGCTTGCCCAAAGCTCAGCCGGCTCTGCAAATGCAGGGAGAAATCAGCCTGTCGGCTGCCTTTGAGAAGCAGAAAGACTACTACAACGCCCTGCTGAGCCAGCGCCGCTATGAGCAGTTGTATGCCTCTTTGCAGGAAAATCAGGTGAAAAGTAATGCCGAAGTGTTCCGCCAGCAGCAACGTATGATGGCGCGGGCGCTGCAGTTAGAAGAACTGGAACGACAGCAATTCACCCAGGAAAAAGCCCTGTACCAGCAAAAGAACATTACCACAGTGCTGTTAATCGCCCTGCTGCTGGCCCTGCTGGTGCTCTGGTACCGTCACCGCTCTGCACGCCGCTGGCGGGAGCGCCTGACACTGCTGCGGGATGAATTCTACACCCATCCCCGCAGCGGTCTGCGCAACCTGAGAATGCTCAATGCCAGACTCTCCAGTTCGCTGCAACAGAGCAGTGCGCATTTCGAGCAGTGGCATCTGGGGGAGATCATCAACGAACCCCTGAGCGACCGGTTGCGCTTTGCCCTGTTTGAAGTCCCGCTACTCAAACATGTCTACCTGGAACATGGCTACCAGCAGGGGCTGGAGCTGGAACGCCAGTTTGGTGATTACCTCAAAGCCCAGATTTGCGAGCCAGCCCGCCTGTACCATTTTTCCGATGCCATGTTCCTGTACATAGAGCCGAACTCGCGCCTTGAGAGCGCCCCTCAGCAGCTGGCAGATTCCATCAAACAGCTGGTGGACAATTTCATGAACGACAGGCAGCTCGACAGCCGGGTACGCATAGGTATGGCCGAGTACCCTTTCCTGCCACGGGCCTGTACCGCCATTAATGATCAGGAACTGATCGACATTCTGCTGATGGCCACCCATGCCGCCCGTCAGATAAGCAAAACTGAAACCGGCAGCCAATGGGTGCACCTGAGTGCCATCGAAGCAGCCCCGGCCGCCAGTTTCGCCGGCGATAATATCCGCCGCGCATGCATACTGGCGATGGACAAAGGGTTGGTCAGGGTGCAGACCTCCTCCCATCAGGACTATGACTGGCACCGGCACCTCTGAAGAAAAAATGATCAATATTTCCGCTGTTTAGAGGTACAAAGATCACGAAATCGCATAAAAAGCACGTGAGCGTTTGTGTCTGGGAAAACAAGCCGCTAATAATGTTCAACTCATCAGAACATTTTTGCTAACATCCGAGCTTGCACAGCGCCTGGCGCTGGGTGTAACGGATGTTTAGATAAGGTAACTATTAGTCGACGTGACTGCGAAATATAATGCAGCTTCTGATGTGAGTGAATTGAAGTTGCGTTTGGATCAGGCTCAATTGTCCTACCGCGATGTGTCATTAAAATCGCGTCGTGAAATCGTTATTTTAAAACGCCTGATTGCCCGTATGTCCGTCGCCTGCAAGGGCTTGGATAGCGAACTGGACAAACGGCTTGATACCCTGCGTACCGATCTCGAGCAAAACAAAGATATCAGCAAGATTGTGCCGCATCTGGCCCAGGTCGAACGGTTATTGCTCAGGCAAACCTCAACACATTCGACCATGGAACGCCTGTCTGAGCTTATCCGGCAAAGTTCTGAAAGCCTGAAACGCATCCCGGCCCTGCCGGTTCAGCTCAAACGCGACATCCATGATCTTCTGTCCCAGGCACCTGATTCACTTCACCACAGCCACCAGCAAATCACCCAACTGTTCGGTCTGTATGATCGTGCGCTGAAACTACTGACAGTCCCTGTCAGTATCGAACGTGAATCACGCTCAAAAGACAACGATTTACAGCATAAGCTGTGCAATGAGCTGCAACAGATCATCACAGAGCTGGATGCTGAAGGTGAATCCGGCGAACAGTTACTGGCCATACGGCACCAGTTGCTCGCCGGTGTCGAGCCCATTTCACTGGTCGAACTGTGTCTGGATGTGTTGCGGTTGGCGCTGGACAGCTTTATTCACGAACGCCGCCATTCGCAAAAATTTCTTGATGTCATCAGCGGCGATCTGGCGGCACTGGAACAAACGGCGCGCCAGACCGCCGATCAGGGGCAAGCACTGCACAAGCACCGCGCGGAACTGACTGCCGAACTTGGCCAATTGTCTGACCGCTTCCACCACGCACTGACGCAATACACTAACCTGGAAAGCTGGCGCGGTGCCGCGCATTCTCTTGATACCTCACTCAGACAACTGGTCGAGCGCCAGCGCTCACTGGAGAACCGTGAACAGGCGCTGCTGGAGCAACTGCATTATCACCAGAATCGTGCCGAGCACCTGTATCAGCAAACACAGAACCAGCATCGTCAGATTGAAGATCTGCAACGCCGGATATTCCTGGATCCCCTGACCCGTGTTTACAACCGGGCGGCTTTTCATGACCGCCTGGAGCACGAATACCGCCGCTGGATTCGCTATCAGCACCCGCTGTGCCTGGCCATTGTCAATATCGATCACTTCGGGGATCTCAATGACAACTATGGTTTCCAGGCCGGCGACAAAGTGCTGAAGATTATCGCCCGTACTGTGCACCAGCATCTCAGAGATACCGACTTTATCGCCCGGGTCGGCAATGACGAGTTCATGCTGATCCTGCCTGATATCGCCGAAGATGAACGTCATCGCCGGCTGTCCGGTATTCGTGAAGCCATTTTGCAGCTCCCCTTCCGGTTCAGGGAGAAGAATGTCACCATTTCGGCCTCAATAGGCGCGACGCTGTTTGATGACACCGACACCCCAAGTACGGTGATTGAGCGGGGGCAAAAGGCCCTGTCCAGCGCGAAACACGCTGGCCGCAACCACCTGATCTGGATCGCTTAATCACTGATTACACACTCAGCCACCGGTAAATCCAGGCTCTAACCTACTGCTACACAAACTCTTTTTTTCTCTCTGCCCTAGTCAAACCTGATAAGCCTGTGTATGTTCAATAGTACGGGTCAGGAAAAATGCCCGGTATTTCCATCCGCGGTCGATCTTTTATCCGCCAGGAAAATCGCTTACATACAGAAGCAGTTAGCCTCTGTATTCGTCTCCAGGGAGGTAAGCATGATTACACACATCAGCCCGGTTGGTGCGATGACGCTGCTGTCGCAGCTTGAAGTTGACAGTCTGAAGGCCACAGCGGCCAGCGACCTGTATCGCCTGTACCGCAACTGTTCGCTGGCTGTGCTTAATTCAGGCAGTAACAGTGACGATTCCAACGCACTGCTGGAACTCAATAAGTCATTTGATATCAATGTACTGAGAAGAGAACGCGGGATAAAACTCGAACTCAAAGATCCACCCGAGCACGCCTTTGTCGACGGTAAAATTATTCGCGGTATTCAGGAGCACCTGTTTGCCGTGCTGAGGGACATTATTTACGTCAACGTACACGTTAACCAGCGCAACGATTTAAATCTGACCAGTGCACCGCACATCACCAATTTCATCTTCAGTATTTTGCGTAACGCCCAGACAGTCCGCTCGCGGGAAGATCCCAATATCGTGGTCTGCTGGGGTGGCCACTCCATCAACCCGGAAGAGTATCAATACACCCGGGATGTCGGCCACCAGTTAGGGTTGCGTGAGATGAATATCTGCACCGGCTGCGGGCCCGGTGCGATGGAAGGGCCAATGAAAGGGGCCGCCATCGGCCATGCCCAGCAAAGATACGGTAAAAGCCGCTTTATCGGCCTGACCGAACCGTCCATTATTGCCGCCGAGCCACCCAACCCTATCGTCAATGAGCTGGTGATCATGCCAGATATTGAAAAACGGCTGGAAGCCTTTGTCCGCGTCGGTCACGGCATCATTATCTTCCCCGGCGGAGCCGGAACCGCCGAGGAGCTGCTGTACATCATAGGTATTCTGATGCATCCGGAAAACCAGGATCAACCTCTGCCTGTGGTGCTCACAGGTCCGAAAAGCAGTGAGCCGTATTTCCGCACCCTGGACAGCTTCGTGCGCGATACTCTGGGTGAAGAAGCAACCAAACATTATCAGATAATCATAGATGACCCGGCGAAAGTGGCCCGCATCATGAAAGCGGCCATGCCGCAAACCAAAGAATACCGCCATGAAACCGGCGATGCGTATTGTTACAACTGGTCGCTGAAAATCCCACCGGAATTTCAGCTGCCCTTTGAACCCAATCACGACGCCATGAGCAGTTTGGATCTGCACTTCAACCAGCGGCCGGAACAGCTTGCCGCGAACCTGCGCCGCGCGTTCTCCGGGATTGTCGCCGGTAACGTCAAAGAAGAAGGGATCAAAGAAATTGAACGCAAAGGCCCCTTCCTGATCAACGGCGATCCATCCCTGATGAAGCGCATGGATAAGCTGCTCAAAAATTTCGTCGCGCAGCGACGCATGAAACTGCCGGGCAGCGAATATATTCCCTGCTACCGGATCCTCACTCACCCCGACATGGTGAAATAATTTGCCATGCAACGTAGAATACAGGGCCAGCAGGCCCTGTTTTACTATTGTTGATATATATGTCCATACACTTAGTCGTCATTGATGCCCTCAACCTGATCCGCCGTGTGCATGCCGCCCAGCCGGGCGAGCCTGACATCGCCAGCACCAGTAAGGTGTGCTGTCAGGCACTGAGTAAAATTATTGCCATCAGTCAGCCAACACATATCGTGGCGGTGTTTGACCATCATGGCGATGACAGAGGCTGGCGGGCTGAGCTGCTGCCCGGCTACAAAGAAGGGCGCAAACCTATGCCGCCGGAACTGCAGGCGGGGATGGAGCAGATACAGGACGACTTCATGGCGCTGGGCGTCGACTCACTGCTGTCTGACGGCGATGAAGCCGATGATCTGATTGCCACCCTGGCGCTCAAAGTAGCGGACCATGGCGGTCAGGTCACCATAGTGTCGACCGACAAAGGCTACTGCCAGCTGTTGCGCCCGACTGTGATGATCCGTGATTACTTCCAGCAGCGATGGCTTGACAGCCCGTTCATTGCAAAAGAATTCGGGGTCCGTCCTGAGCAGTTGCCCGATTACTGGGGACTGGCAGGGATCAGCTCCAGCAAAATTCCCGGCGTGCCGGGGATCGGCCCCAAAGCGGCCTGTGAATTGTTACAACTTTACCCGGATCTCGACGCTATTCTGTCCGCAGACGATCTCCCGGAGAAATGGCGCAAGAAAATCGAACCCAACCAAGACAGCGCAAGAGCCAGTAAAGCGGTTGCCAGGCTGAAAACCGACTTAGAGCTTGGCTTTAATTTGCAGGATATCCGATTTCAGCTGGCGGGCTGAGCAGCCCGCCAGCTATCAGATCAACCAGTCTGAGCGGCTACGGCTAGTGAGGATGACGGTTATCCAGACTCTGGATATGGACCGTGATTTCTTCGCGGTCATGATAGAGGTGCTTGGCCTGCAGGCGGAATTTCATGCCATTCTGAATCAGAAAGACTTTCAGGTTTTCAATATCCTGCAGTACTTCTTCATAACGGCCTTTCATCGGCAGTTTCAGGTTGAAAATGGTTTCTTTGGCCCAGCCCTTAATCAGCCACTGCCCCACCAAATGCGCGACCCGGGCCGGTTTTTCAACCATGTCACACACCAGCCAGGTCACGTTCTTACGGGGCGGCTCAAACTTAAAGCCATCCACCATGTGATGCTTCACCTGCCCCGTATCCATCAGACTCTGGGCCATTTGCCCGTTATCGATAGCATGGACAAACATGGAGCGCTTCACCAGCTGATAGGTCCAGCCACCAGGGCAAGCCCCGAGATCCACGCCCCACATGCCAGAGGCCAGTCGCTCATCCCACTCTTCACGCGGAATAAAGACATGAAATGCCTCCTCCAGCTTGAGAGTAGAACGGCTCGGCGCATCCGCCGGGAACTTCAGCCGCGGGATCCCCATGAAAAATGGCGAGTTATTATTGGTGTAGGAATAACCGATAAAACAGCAGCCCGGTTCAGTGAAGCACAAGTGCAACACCGGCTTTTTCGGGTTATCTTTGGCGTACAAAGCCCCCTGCTTACGAAAGGCCTGACGCAATGGCACAGTAAACTTACGACAGAACTTCAGCAGTTCTTTGGCTTCGTTGGTGTCCGGGGTTTCGACCCGCAGATCACCACAACGCGGCAAAGCTTCCGCCACCGCCAGAATAGGACTGATGCGATCATCGGTCGGTAAATCTTCCAGACGTGCTGTCACTACCAGCATCTGACGGGCAAAAATCAGCTCAGAAAACGGCTGTAGTTGCACGAATTTATCAGCATCCCCTGCCTGATAAAATTCAAACAGTACATAACCGGTATTTTTCTTCGCACGCGGAAAGCCAAACAATTCGAGTTTATTGGCTTTATCCTGCACCTCTCCGGCACATTCGTTTTCAAATCCCTGACGGCAGTACAACAGAACCTGATTCACCACGAGTCCTCACGCAGAACGCCAGGCCGCCACAGCAAGTGACAACCAGGCTAGAATAAAACACAGTCCCCCCAGTGGTGTTACGGGACCAAGCCACTTCATCCCCGTCAATGCCAGCAGATACAGGCTGCCACTGAACAGACAGATCCCCACTGCAAATAACAGGGCCGCGTATGATAGCGCTTTTGCAGAAAAATTGCGTGCCCAAATACCGCAGCCCAGCAAAGCCAGACTGTGCCAGATCTG
This sequence comes from Photobacterium halotolerans DSM 18316, assembly GCF_000425165.1. Classification (GTDB taxonomy): domain Bacteria; phylum Pseudomonadota; class Gammaproteobacteria; order Enterobacterales; family Vibrionaceae; genus Photobacterium; species Photobacterium halotolerans. Next base: position 25,543 of record NZ_AULG01000025.1, on the reverse strand, counting down.
ATAATCCACCCCTGTATTAAAAACACCCAGTAAATGCGGGCTAAGGTGCCCTTTCAGTCCGTGGGCGGCAAAAGCCCCCAAACCGACTCCAATGGCACCGCTGATCGCGGCAAAAACAATCATACTCCGGCTCTGCATTCACTCTGTCCTTCTGTGGTTTGTATTCATGAATTGATCTCAGTGTGATACGCACTGGTGAATAAAGCGGGCCAGCACATCGACAGCCTGCGCCAGATTGCCGGCTTCACTAAAGCCCGAGACTTTACGCGGTTTGAAACTGTGGTCACCGTCCGGCAGAAAAGACAGCGTCACTGTGTCGGCATAGCTCCACCCTTCCACCTCACTGCGGGTGCCAAAGGTATCGCGCTCGCCCTGCAGAATCAGGGTCGGAACAGCGATTGTTTTCAGATGATCGCCGCGAAAGTTCTCCGGTTTGCCCGGCGGATGAAACGGGAATCCCAGACAAGCGACGCCGCAGACCTTGTCCTGACAGTTGTGGACATCCGGTGCAGAGGCGGCAGCTTCCGTCACCATCAGGCTGGCCATACGGCCGCCCATTGATTTGCCGCCGATCACCAGCGGCCCTTGCGGGCTGAAATGGTCAATATGGCGCTGAAAATCCACCAGCAGCTTTGGCTGCCGGTCCGGCGGGCGCTTTTTACCGTCTTCCCGCCGTTTCACCATATAAGGAAAATCAAAACGCACCACGCGAATCCCTTCGGCGGCCAACCCTTGGGCAACCGCCGTCATAAACGCATGATCCATCCCGGCGCCGGCGCCGTGGGCAAACAGAAAGGTCGCAGCAAACTGGCCGTTTTCTGGTGTCGTTATCAGATATTCCACAGATTCCCTCTCATATGCAATTACCAGAATGAGCCAGGGTGAGTGGCTCATTCTGATGTTTAATCACTGGCCGACCGGCGCAGAACCGGCACACAGATCCAGACTAACGCTGTTGAGATCAGGCCATGGCCTCAGCCTGATATTCAGGCTGGGGAAGCGGGCCCTCTTCCTGTTCTTTACGGGCTTTCTCCAGCACCCAGTCACGGAAGATCTGGATCCGGCCGGTTTCGGCCTGCTTTTCCTGGCACACCAGATAGAAAGCATTTTTGCTCAGCAACGCCTCATCAAACGGACAGACCAGCCGACCGGCTTCCAGCTCAGGCTGCGCCAGCACATTGTTGGCCAGTGCAATCCCCTGACTGTGGATAGCGGCCTGCAACACCATAGTAGAGTGGCTGAAAATCGGCCCCTGATTGACATTGGCGCCCGGAATATCGAACTCGCGCATGTAGTTTTTCCATTCCTTGCGCGAGCCGTCATGTAACAGGGTGTGCTTTTGCAGATCAGCCAGGGTGTCCAGCGGCTTAGGGCCACTGAGCAGCATAGGGGAACAGACAGGCACCAGAAATTCCTGATACAACCGGTCGCAGCGCAGCCCCGGCCAGTTGCCGCGGCCATAATAAATCGCCACATCCACATCATCAGTCAGAGAGCCTTCATCCAGATCCACCGCTTTGATTCTGACATCCACATCAGGATGCTGCTGATTAAAGTCGCTCAGCCTGGGTACCAGCCACTGGATAGCAAAACTGGGAGATAAACTAATGGTCAGCGCACCTTTTGAGCCCCGTTCCAACACTTTGTCGGTGGCATCAGAAATGGCACTGAAGATATCTTTCAGATCGAGAAAATACCCTTGCCCCTCTTCAGTCAGCAACAACGAACGGTTACGCCGGCGGAACAGCTTCAGGCCCAGAAATTCCTCCAGCGCTTTAATCTGGTGGCTGACTGCGGCCTGAGTGACAAACAGCTCCTCCGCCGCCCGGGTAAAACTCAGGTGCCGGGCGGCAGCCTCAAATACTTTCAGCGAATTAAGTGGTGGGAGTCGTCTTGACATAATGTCCTGCCATACTGGTTGCATTAGTTTTTTTTATCCAGGTCATTATAAATTGTCGATTGTTCAAGTACCACAGAAACCCTAAGATTGGCGCCGCAATCTCAAGGGTAAAACGCTGTAATTTTGCTTAATTGCAGAATTGTTTATCAGATTCGGTTACCCCTCAGATTGCAATGTTGTGTTTGCATATTGCCCGGTCTCTTCTGGGCGGGTAGCCGTAGCGCTACCGATTTACTTCCTGTTTTTTGACCTGTCTGTCAAAACTTTTTTATGGCACTGCGCCCCAACGCGGTGCCATTTTTTTATGCGATCGGCTCTGCTTCCCTTGCCTCAGTGGCCAATAATGAGGATGATCCACGTTACAGGCTACCAACGAGTTTAAGCATGACTGCGCCATTTGACATTCAGACTATCCGCGCTCAGTTTCCTGCCGTTCAGCAGGATTCAGACCATCCCATTGTCTACCTGGACAGTGCGGCGACCGCGCAGAAACCACTGGCGATGATCCAGACGCTGGACAATTACTACCGCTACCAGAATGCGAACGTTCATCGTGGCAGCCACCAACTGACCGCCAGCCTGACGCAGCGTTTCGAACAGGCCAGAAAGACGGTGCGCCAGTTCATCCACGCCAGCAGCCCGAAAGAAATCATCTGGACGCGCGGGGCTACGGAAGCCTTAAACCTGATCGCCCAAACCTGGGCCCGCAGCACTCTGCAACCGGGCGATGAGATACTGGTCAGCGAACTGGAACACCATGCCAATATAGTGCCCTGGCAGATAGTTGCCGAGCAGACAGGGGCGAAAGTCGTCAAGCTGCCTATGCTGCCTGACTGCACATTGGACATGGCTGCCTTTCACCAGCGGCTGACGGCCAGAACCCGGATCGTGGCAGTCGCACATGTCACCAATGTGTCCGGCACGCGAAACCCGGTAGAAGCCATTATCACAGCAGCGCATGCGAAAAACGCCATTGTGGTTGTCGACGGTGCGCAGGGCATAGTGCATGAAGAGGTTGACGTTCAGGCGCTGGATGCCGATTTCTACGTGTTCTCAGGCCACAAACTGTTTGGCCCGTCTGGTATCGGCGTGCTGTACGGCAAACAGGCACTGCTGGAAGCCATGCCGCCCTGGCATGGCGGAGGAAAAATGGTGGAAAAGGTGTCGTTTGACGGCACGCAATTCACCGGCCTGCCGGGCAAATTTGAAGCCGGCACCCCCAATATTTCCGGGGTCATCGCCTTCGCCGCCACCCTGCACTGGTTGAACAGTATTGACCGTCAGGGCGCGGAAGCGCATATCCGGCACCTGTGCCAGCTTGCCATCGAGGGCATTAAAGACATTGAAGGTCTGCGAATTATCGGCCTGCAGCCCAATACCAGTCTGTTTTCGTTTATGGTTGACGGCATTCACCATCAGGACATTGCCACCCTGCTCGACCAGCAAGGGGTGACGCTGCGTGCCGGCAATCACTGTGCGCACCCTATGCTGGATGCGCTGGGGTTAACCGGGACTTTGCGTGTCTCTTTTGCCCTCTATAATAGCGAAGAAGACGTCGCCTGCTTTGTCGCGGCTTTGCACAAAGCCTGTGACATGCTGTAACCAGAGAGAGTGTCCATGACAGTATTCACCGATTTACCGAGCCATCCGTTCGGCACCACCATTACTCCTGATGACATTCTGGCCAGGATGCAGGCAAGCAGCGGCTGGGAAGACAGATACCGCCATGTGATTCAGTTTGGCAAACAACTGCCCGCCCTGCCGGAGACGCTGAAAAGCGAGGAAGTGAAAATCAGTGGCTGTGAAAGTCAGGTGTGGCTGGTTCAGCACAGTGAAAACGGTCATTACCATTTCGCCGCCGATTCCGACGCCAGGATTGTCAAAGGGCTGATTTGTCTGGTGCTGGCCGCCTACGAGGGAAAAACCGCAGCGCAGATTCTGGAGTTTGACATCGACGGGTATTTCGAACAGCTGGGATTACTGGCGCACCTGAGTCCATCACGCAGCAACGGCCTGAAAGCCATTGTCGACGCCATTATCACTAACGTGAGCCGCTGACACACGGCTCACGCAGCGGCGGCTGTCAGCGGTGTTTTTCAATCAGTTTTTGCAAAATGCGGGAGACCGCCACAAATCCGAAGGTCGCGGTGACCATAGTGGCCGCGCCAAAGCCGGTTGCACAATCCATGCGTTTCGGGCCTTCCGCGGTCGATTTGGCCTCACAGACACTGCCGTCAGCCTGAGGGTATTTGAGCTGCTCGGTTGAGAACACGCAGTCGATGCCAAATTTGCGCGCCGGATTTTTGCTGAAGTTGTAGAAGCGGCGCAGCATATTGCGGATTTTCGCCGCCAGCGGATCCTGAATGGTTTTGGCCAGATCAGCGATCTGAATCTGGGTCGGATCTACCTGGCCGCCCGCACCGCCTGTGGTGATCACCTTGATTTTATTTCGCTTGCAGAACGCCAGCAACGCCGCTTTGGGCTTGACACTGTCAATCGCATCCAGCACATAATCAAACTGACTGCCTATGTACTCGGGGATGTTTTCCGGGGTAATAAAATCGTCAATCAGGTTCACTTTACAGTCCGGATTGATTAACGCAATCCGCTCTGCCATCACCTCAATCTTACTGCGGCCTACCGTCCCCGACATGGCATGGATCTGACGGTTAATATTCGTCACACAGACATCATCCATGTCGATCAGCGTCAGTTGGCCGATACCAGAGCGGGCCAGGGCTTCGGCAGCCCAGGAACCGACACCGCCGATGCCAATCACACAGACATGAGCAGCCCTCAGGATCTCAACCTCCTGATGGCCATACAGTCTGCGGGTACCACCAAAACGCTGGTTATAATTGTCTGATGCTGGAGTGTCGGGATGTTGCATAACGGCCTGTCAGAGTGTGTTGAGAATGAGCGCGTTTTTATACGCGCTCTGCTGTCAGTTGTCCAGTCCCTGCGCCTGTTGAACCGGCTGGGCTACCACAGCTTCCTCATTGAAAGTCAGCGTGGTATCCACCGGCGATACGACTGTTTTTTGAGTGGCTTCAATTCTCTGTGCCGTCAGCTCAGCGTCGGTATCTGGCGTCAGCCCCAGTTTCCATACCCGGCCAAAATGCTTGTAATGCCCGGCATCGATGCCGGCCTGAGCGCCCATACCATGGTAGAGATCCAGATGATTACGCTTGACTGCACCGCCGGTATCCAGCGCCATCAGCAAGGTTAATACATGCTTGCCGTTCCAGTTGCCGTCGGCATCCAGCTGGGGCACTTCAGCCAGCAGCACACTGCCCATAGGTAAAAACTCCCGGTCAGCCGCCACCGAAGCCATAGGTAACAGCGGAATACCCGCCGTGCCTAACACATCCAGCTCGTCGCGCGGACTAAAAAAGACATAGGACGGATTCTGCTCCAGCAGTTCACGCACTGTGGCATCATCATGCTGACTGACCCACTCCGCGATGGCTCTCAGAGACATTTTCTCCCTGGGCACCTCGCCACGTTCAATCAGCACTTTGCCGATGCTGACATAAGGATGGCCGTTCTTACCGCCATAAGCGAAATACTGCAGTTCGTCATTGTCCTCGAAATGCACAAAGCCGCTGCCCTGCACTTCCATCATGAAAACATCCAGCTTGGAGGCGGAATACCCCAGTTCCAACCCCTGGCCTGCCAGTGCGCCATTGTAAATCTCGGCACGGGTCGGGCACTGTTCGTTACAGTCTGGCAGCGCGTAAACCGGGTATTTGAACCTGTCATCCTGCTCGTGACGCAATTCGATCACCGGTGAAAAGTAACCGGTGAACATCACATTGCCGTAACCATCACCGCCCCCCATCTGCTCAGTCGTCAAACCGTACTGAGAGAAAGATGTCGGATCACCGCTGTTCGCCGCCCAGTCTTTGATCTGCTGATACAAATTCTGATAACGCAGCATCATGGAAGGAGAACGGGTGAGCACTTGTTCCGCTTGCGCTTCGAAGCGGCTGTAATCGCGAGGTTTATCCGATAGCACATTGGTGACCGGGTTCAGCAGATGATCAAACTCGCCATCCAGGTATTGCTGACCGCGGTCAACCGGTCTGGCACACGCGGCCAGGCCGAGCACACAGGAAACAAAGGTCAGTTTTCTTAGCAGGGAAAATTGTTGGAACACAGAAATGCCTTAGTAATATCGACAGGTTAACGCATGGCAGGTTATCTCAAACATACCATGTCCATATAAAGCCACAATGTTAGGCTGTTTTATCATAACCAATGTCAAAGTCTTGTTTTGATTGTCACGAAAGATTAATAATACGCATTAACTGTCATATAAGTGTCACAATATAACGGTTTAATAAAAACGTCATACAAACGACATCATTGCCATGCAGGCAGACGATGTCATCATGGCAACAAAACGACAAACAGCAATGCGAGCACCTTTACGGGCTTTGAGCCCCAGAGCATGACATTTCAGGAAGGACTGGCATGAACAATCAGTTTAAAGTTGGCAAAGAAACCTTACTTGATCCAAACGCTGTCGAATATCAGTGGATCCGCAATCTGGCCAGTGACGGCAACTCTCCGCAACAAATCAATACCGTGATCCAACGCTGTCTGGGAGGCACAGCCCAGACTGCGGATACACTGCGCAAAGTGGCCTTAAACAAACTTCCGGTCCACCAGCTTTTTTCCCGGCTCAGGGAAGAAGAATAAAACCGGGTGACCTTTTAGCACTTTAAGAGCCCTGTTTGGTTTCCTGCCGTGCAAACGAAGACACATAATGCGCTGGCTGCTGGCGGATGAACTGACCTTCTTCAAAAGTATAACGGTAAGTCTCATCCCCCATGCGGTAACGCAGCTGACTGCCATCCCATTCATAGCTGGTGCTGACCAGACGGCCTGACACATAGACGCCATTAGCTCTGAGCTCAAACTGGTCCGCGGCGTATGGCGCCACGTCCTGCTCTATCCAGGTACCATAAATACTGGGCTCAGGTGCAGACGTAAACCAGCCGCCTTTGGCAGCTCCCACCGCAATAAAGCCACTTAAGGCAAGGCCGCTGATTAAAATAAACAGTACTGTGGCTGCCTGCCACCGGGTGTAATTATTGAATGCCATTAACATTGCCAGTCATCCGCACGTTCTACAACTATACGCCTATCTGGCGTCCCTCCGGTCCATCGAATAAGTGTGTAATGTCAGAATGGGATCTTGACTCAATATTTTCCTCCCGGCGAAGTCCCCCCTGAGTGATTTTCATGCTTGCTGCGCAGTGGATAAACAGGCAACATGCAGGCATGCTTGATCCCTATTAATTTTTGTAACGGAAGACAGAGTGAAGCTCAGAAGCACTGCGCTGGTGAAAGGTTTTCGCCAATCAGCGCCTTATGTAAATGCCCACCGCGGCAAGACGCTGGTGATTATGCTGGGCGGTGAAGCCATCGCCGATAACAACTTTCGCAATATCGTTAACGATATTGCCCTGCTGAACTGCCTCGGACTGCGCATCGTGCTGGTTTATGGTGCCCGTCCGCAGATCTCTCACCTGCTCGATGTGCACGGATACAGCACCCCGTACCATAAAAGCGTCCGGGTGACCGATGAACGTTCACTGGAAATTGCCAAGCAGGCCGCGGGTCAGCTCCATTTAGATATCACGGCCCGCTTTTCTATGGGTCTGAACAATACCCCTATGGCGGGCTCGCAGATCAATGTGGTCAGCGGCAACTTCGTCATCGCCCAGCCTTTAGGCATCGATGACGGTATCGATTATTGCCACAGCGGCCGCATCCGCCGCATCGATGTCGACGGCATCAAACGCCAGCTGGATCAGAACAGCATTGTGCTGCTTGGCCCGATTGCCAGCTCGGTCACCGGAGAGTGCTTCAATCTGACCTCGGAAGAAGTGGCGACCCAGGTAGCGATCCGGCTGGAAGCCGACAAACTGATCGGTTTTTGCTCTCACCAGGGCGTGAGGGATGAAAATGATCAAATCGTTTCTGAAATGCTCCCGGCGGAAGCCGAAGCCACACTGCAGCGACTGACAGAACAAAATAAAGAAGATTCAGGCACCGCGCGTTTTCTCCGTGGCGCGATGACCGCCTGCCGGGCCGGTGTGCCGCGCAGCCACCTGATCAGCTATAAAGAGGATGGCGCGCTGATCCAGGAGCTTTTCTCTTTTGACGGGATAGGCACGCAAATCGTCATGGCCAGTGCTGAAAAAGTCCGGGGCGCGAACATCGATGATATCGGCGGTATTCTGGCGCTGATTCGCCCGCTCGAGCAGGATGGCATTCTGGTTCGTCGCTCCCGCGAACAGCTGGAGCAGGAAATCAAACAGTTTACGGTGATCGAACGGGACGGCCTGATCATCGGCTGCGCAGCCCTGTATTCCTTTATGGAAGAGCAGATGGGCGAGATGGCCTGTGTGGCCGTTCACCCTGACTATCGCGACGGTGACCGCGGCTCCCTGCTGCTCAACCGCATTCGCCATCAGGCACGCACTCAGGGGCTGAAACAACTCTTTGTGCTGACCACCCGCAGCCTGCACTGGTTCAGGGAACACGGTTTTGTCGAAATCGATGTCTCTGATTTGCCTATGGCAAAACAGGCACTCTACAACCTGCAACGCCGCTCAAAAATCCTGACGCTGGCACTGTGAACCGCTACCGCCAGTCAATGACTGGCGGATAAGCAGCCCTCAGCTTAAGCTGGCTTCCAAGCCGCTGGCCCGCTCAATACAGCGCTGAATACTGCGCTGCAACACCTCCGGCTGAGCGTACAGGTACAGTCTTTCCTTGGCCCGGGTAACGCCGGTATACACCAGCTCCCGCGTCAGGATCGGGCTGAAATCCGGCGGCAGTATCATCAGGGTATCGGCAAATTCCGAGCCTTGCGATTTATGAATTGTCATCGCATACACCAGCTCGTGCTCCGGCAGGCGGCTGGGCAGGAAACTGCGAATACTGCCGTCCGGCATGTCGAAATACACCCGGAGTGCCGGGCGGCCTTTGCTGTCAGTCCGGCCGTCAGGGTCTGGCATCGCAATACCGATATCGCCGTTATACAACCCCAGACCATGATCATTACGGGTGATCATTACCGGCCGCCCGACATACCAGGTTTCCTCGCCGGGAGCGATCAGCCCCTCTTTGGCCAGTTGCCGTTCAATGCGTGTATTCAGCCCTTTAACGCCAAAATCCCCTTCCCTGAGCGCACACAGCAGCCTGACGCTGGCAAACGCCTGCAGCACCTCGCCGGGCTCTTTCCCCTCAGCAATCGCCTCAAGATAGCGGCGATAAAAAACGGACATCTGTGTGATCAGACGCTGGTAATGCTCAGCACTGAGCGGGTACTGATGAATATCAGTAAAATTCTGTTGCCACACAGTCGCCAGCCTGTCGGGCTGGCCGCTGTTGATGGCTTTAGCCAGTTGGCCTATGCCTGACAAGGCATGAAAACGGTAGCTTTTTTGCAAAACACACAGACAATCCGCCACCGGACTCTGCCCGCCTGACGGCCCGGCCGGCAGCACAAAGCCCGTCATCTCACTGAGCTGCCTGGCTTGCTCAGCACTGTAGCCCTGACCGGAAAATGCGCAGATATCGCCAAGCACAGCGCCCGCCTCCACCGAAGCCAGCTGGTCTTTGTCGCCCAGCAGAATCAGCTTGCAGTGAACAGGCAGTGCTTCCAGCAGGCGGGCCATCATAGGCAAATCGACCATAGAGGCTTCATCCACCACCAGCACATCGGCATGCAGCGGATTCGCGGCGTGATGGCGGAAAGAGGCCCGGCCCGGAATGGCACCGAGCAGACGGTGCAGGGTACTGGCCTGGGTCGGAATCGCCGACTGAACCGCCGGCGGCACAGGCAAGGACTGGACCGCCTTGCCGATCGATTCGGTCAGGCGTGCGGCCGCCTTTCCTGTCGGCGCCACCAGCACAATATGGGGCACTCTGGCTGAATCGAGCGTTTCTGTATCGGGTTGCTCCTGTATCACCAGCGCCGCCAGCAACTTGGCCACTGTGGTGGTTTTCCCTGTTCCCGGCCCGCCGGAGATCACCGCAAACTGACGACTGAGAGCGGTCGCGGCCGCCACTTTCTGCCAGTTCAGACAAGCGGCATCCGGGATCAGCCGATCAAGCAGCGCCAAATCGGAAAAGCGCTGCGCCTGACACAGCACACTGTCTATCTCAGCCCAGTTCAGGGTTTCCGCTGCCACCACATCCAGCTTATCGCACACCATCATCCGCCGCTGCTCCGCACTGTCAGTGCCGTTGCGTCGTAAATCAGCCAGAGCGTCATAAATATAGCGATAATTGCGTGAAAACAGGGTGTCCAGCATGCCGGCCTGACGCCCTCCCCGGACATGCCCCTGCCCGGCAGAGACCAGCAGCCGCTGCGCGACTGTCTGTTCATATTGCCAGTAACGATGCAGATACAACCGGTTGTCAATCAATACCAAAGGCGTGGGCTGAGAGCCATCGGACACCGCAGCGGACCGGCTCAGCACAGCTGGCCAGCTGGCGGGCAAGCGCCAGGCGGCCGGCAATGCCGCCAGCAGCGATTCTGCCATCTCTCTTGGCAGCCCCAGAGGCGGGCTGGTTGCAATAGCCAGCGGCAGACACACATGGCCGCGCCCCAGCTCCTGACTGAGCCAGGCGGCCGCCAGAGCCAGCACCTGTTGCAAGGCTTCATCATCCTGCCCGCTAACCGACTGACAGATAAACTTGGCAAACTGGCTGTCCAGCGGTCGCAGCACGCCCTGACGGGTCAATCGATCAAGCTGGCCGATAACAGTGATATCATCCGTAGTGTGGCTTAACAGGCTCATCAGGCAGGCTCTCCCTGGCTGATCTGACCGTCAATCAGCTGTTCCAGTTCGTTCAGCAGCGCATGGCTTGGCCGGGCATGAAAAATACCACTGTGATCTTCGGCCCGTATGCCCCGTAAGAACAGGTAATACACGCCGCCAAAATGCTGCTCATAATCGTAATCGGCTTTTCTGCTTTTCAGAAAGCGGTGCAGCGCCAGCGCATAGAGCTGGTATTGCAGATCATAACGGTGTTCACGCATCGCCGTATTCAATGCCTCCCCCCGGTAAGCCTCATGGGTGTCTCCCAGCCAGTTCGATTTCCAGTCCAGCACGTAATATTTCCCCTGATACTCAAACACCAGATCGATAAACCCTTTCAGCATCCCGCTGACCGTAGAGAAACCCAGCTCCCCTGCTTTTGCCGACAAGGCATCATGCCGGGCCAGCGTTTTATTCAGCAGGGCCGATGACAGCAGGTGAATCGGCAGCATGAATTCCATCTCGACCAGACGTTGCTGGGGCTGAAGGGTGCCAAGACGTAAATCCTGACCATCCAGGGCGCAGTTCAGTACCTGGGTCAGCAATTGCTGCAGTACCGGCAGCCACTCGGGGTCGTAATTTTCCTGTCGCAGTAAATCACTGATAACCTGCGTGGTTGCTACGCTGTCGGCCGCATCGGTGAATTCAATGGTCTCAAACAGGCTGTGCAGAAAGGTGCCCGGCCGGGCGCCTTTCGGGAAGGTGAACACAGATCGCTCAGGCACGGCCATAGCCATTTCATGGTCCGGATCATCCAGCAGGCTGTCTTGCGATGAATCGGTATCAAAACCGGGCAATTCACTGGTGGCGTCCAGCACCGAGTGGCCCTGCTTCACCAAGGCGGAATAACTGGTGATCCACCAGTTGTGTTCAATGGGATGTAAAAAGCGGGCCGCTTGCGGCACAGGCTGTTCGGTCAACGCCGGCTGCCAGAGCGACTCAGGCAGTGAAGGCGGGATCTCTACACGGATATCCTCACTTTGCGCCAGCGTATTGAGCGCTTCAGACAGCTCGGCCAGCCCGCCTTCTTTGCCGTTCTGAATCAGATAGCCCATCGCAGACAGGTGCAGCCCGGTGGGTTCTTTGGTACTGCGTCCATTGCGCAGCGGCGCCATACCGACATAACAGCCATAAACGGCCCGGGTCAGCGCCACATAAATCAGACGCAGATCTTCGGCCAGCCGCTCTTGCTCGGCCAGGGCCAGACTGCGCTCTTGGCCACTGACATCCAGCACCGCCTGCTGAGACTGGGGATCATGGAACAGCGCGGTTTCGGTGCTGCGGTAGCTGCAGACAAACGGCAGAAAGACCAGTTCGTATTCCAGCCCTTTGGATTTGTGGATGGTGACGATTTGCACCAGATGACTGTCGGATTCCAGCCGCAGTTGCTGTTCGTCACTGTTACCGTTCGGCGAGGCCATGTGTTCAGCCAGCCAGCGGATCAAGGCCTGATCACTGTCCAGGGTCTGACTGGCCTGCTGGAGCAGCTCACCCAGATGCAGTAAATCCGTCAGTCTGCGCTCACCGCCGTTTTCGCCCAGCAGACGTTCGGCGATCTGACGGCGTGTTAAAGCATGACGAATCATAGGGAGCACTCCGCGGCGCAGCCACAGGCTGCGATAGTCACGAAACTCCGCAATCCAGCGCTCCCACTCGTCTTCTTCGTTATTCAGCCTGTCGAGCTGAAAGGCACTGAGCGCAAACAACCGGGTGGCCAGGGCGGCCCGCAAGGTGGTTTCCTGCTCCGGATGCAGCACGGCCACCAGCAAGCGAAGCAAATCTGCTGCTTCCTGACTGGCAAACACACTGTCGCGGTTAGACAGATACACACTGGGTATTCCCTGAGCAGCCAGTGCCTGGCGTACCAGCGCCGCTTCTGAACCGGTCCGCACCAGCACAGCAATATCACCGGCCGACACCGGCCGCTGCTCGTCCCCTTTGACCAATAACGCCTGGTGATCCTGAGCCTGAGTCAGGATGGCCTGAATCTGCGCTGCCGTCGCGGCCGCCATCGCCTGCTGGTACTCCCCTTTGCTGACCGGGGCGTCGGCGTCCATCTGCCACAAACACAGCGCCGGCTGGCGCTCACCGTTGAGCTGCCAGTGCTTGCTCTGCGCATTCGGGCTGGGCTGGACGGGCAGAAACCGGATATCGCTGTCATAAATAAACGGGCTGTCCGGCAGTGCAAACACCCGGTTAGCCGCCGCCACCATGCTGGCGGTCGAACGCCAGTTGGTGCCCAGCGTATAGTGGGCGCTGACCTGTCGCCTTGCCCGGATGTAGGTAAAGATATCTGCGCCGCGAAAAGCATAGATCGCCTGTTTGGGATCGCCGATCATGAACAATCCCGAGTCCATAGCCGCATGATCCGGTCCGGCCTGATCATCAGGCAGATACACTGTGCTGAAGATCTGATACTGGAGCGGATCGGTATCCTGAAACTCATCAATCATGGCAACAGGATACAAATGGCGGATCCTGGCAGCCAGTGCGCCTTCGCCGCTATCTTTGTCCGTCAGCAAAGCCGCCGCCAGCTGGGTCAGCAGATCATCAAACGACAGCCAGCCCTTGCGCTGCTTGGCCTCTGCCAGCAGTTCCCGGCAGGCCTGAATCGCATGGGCCAGAATCGGCTCTCTGACGCTGGGCTTGGCAGCCAGCAAGTCATGAATGGCGGCAAACACCGGATGTTGCGGCACTTCGCCCTTCGCGGTTTTCTCTTCCAGCACCGCCTGATCAAATTTCTCCAGCGCCTTGGGCAAGCTGTAATCCAGCGTTGGCTGACTTGACCACTGTCCCACTTCATCGAGGGCTTTGGGCAGGCTGGTTTTGGTATAGCTGCGTTTATTCACACCTGAGTCACTGATCAGTGCCAGAAAATCTGCCGCATGCTCGCGCCAGCCCTGTTTTACCGCCTCAATCCGCTGCAGATTCTGCTGATGCAGCTGCGTCAGATCGCCCGACAGCGGCGGGGCCATCAGCGTGACCGGGGCGCCGGACAAAAACGCATTGATATCTTTGAGCAGCTCTGCCGGTGCAGGCCAGCAACGGCGGATTTCATTCGCCAGTTCGCGGGGCAGAGGGTAAAAATAGCGCCGCCAGTAATCCGCCGCCACCTGCGCCCGCAGCTGGCTTTCTTCGGTAATGAATTCATTGGAAAACAGGCTGCCTGACTCGAAGGCATTTTGCGTCAGCATACGCTGGCAGAAACCATGGATGGTGAAGATCGCCGCTTCATCGATCTGCCTTTCCGCCTGCAGCAGCAAGGCCGCCGATCGGGCATGATCCGGCAGATCACGCAGCAGGGCCGCCAGAACAGGATCATCACTCATGTCGCGGCTGAAGGCGATCCTGGCGTCATGAATACGGCGACGGATCCGGTCACGCAGCTCGGCCGTTGCCGCTTCGGTGAAAGTCACCACCAGTATCTTGTCCACCGTCAGTGGCTGCGGGTACGCGGTATTGGCATCACCGTGTCCCAGCAGCAAGCGCAGGTACAAGGTCGCTATGGTAAAGGTTTTCCCTGTCCCTGCCGATGCTTCTATCAGTCGCGTGCCGTGCAGCGGAAACACCATAGGTTCCAGGGTTTGCGGCATGATGGCGGAGACATCTGTTGATGGGGTCAAAGTCATGGTCGTCAACCGGTTCCTGTTGTCAGGCTCGCTGCGGCTCATGCACTCAGTCCATAAGCCGCAGCGACAATAATTTAGGTTTCAGGCAGCATAAATGATGGAAAGCTGCCGTTGGTTTCAAAGCACTGTGTGATCTCTGACTGATTGGCTCTCAGCCAGCGGATTTTATTCTGATTCATCTATCACTATGGGATACGTTTCACATTTTCAGTGCCGGGCTTTCGGTAGTATCGCTGCCAAGAAATTTGGTCTACCTCTGGACCTTGTGGCCGACCGGTGAACACCCTACACCTTATAACGATTTTGCCGGCGGCCACCTCGCACCTTTCTCCTCGTACCATCCTCTTCGCACCTTCCACTAAGCTATCTCTTCAAGATGCATCAATACCGGCTGTAACACCCGCCGTGCCCAATCCATTGCCTCAATGGCAAGATCGTTCTGCCAGTTCGGCCAGACCCGGGCAATGTATGCATTGCTGCCTTCCCCGCTGAACAGATAACTGTCGTTAAACACCCCGGCCATTTTGACAAATGCTTTGTCCTGACTCTCTTCATCTGTCAGCCAGTGACCGCTTTTGTCGCGCAGCGCCTCCAGACCGGCCTGCGCCGTTCGCGGAAAAAATGGCAAAGGGGATGACTGCCCGGCCAGATACCCTTCGGTCAGCATAGTCAGCTGCTCTGTGGCGTACGCTGCCTCAACGGGCCGCAGGCGAACATGCTTATCAATACCCAGTACATGGCTATCGGCGGTTATCCCCTGTACCGACATCGCCAGATGCTCCAGCCAGGCATGAATAAGATCCTGGGTCCGCACTTTGCCGGGCCTGAAATGCACCATCCCGGCCGCAGTATAATGGCGGATCCAGCCTTGTAACCGGCACTGCCCGGAAGGGATCGCCATCAGCAGGTCAATTTCCGGGTCATCGAGCGGATCTGCGAGCAAACCGGCAACTCGCTCAGCCAGCGGGGCGATCTGCTGGTGTTCCTGCTCCAGAGTCAGCTCACCAAATGCCGCAATCGGCAAGGTGCCGGCCGCCTGCTGCATTGCCTGAAAACGGCTCATCGCCTCGGGGCGGGTCGGCGCTTCGAGCATAGTGGTCAGCAAGTGTGCCCGCAGCTGATAACTCTGCAGGCCATCGAGCGCAAAGGGCTCTTCATCCACCATGGCCCCAGCAGCGGCGTCAAAATACACCTTGAGACGCCGGTTAAAAAAGTACTGCACCGGCAGGCGCCAGAAGCGCTGCAACTCTGCCATTTCAATCACAGGCAGTGCGGCGGATGACTCCGCCAGATCCGTCAGCGCAAACGGGGGCAGCGATTGCGACAGGAAATCCATCGTGTCGACCGTGATGCGCCGTGCCGCGGGCAGCCATTCGGCGGCATAGCTGGGCGATGTGCCCAGAAACGCCTGCGGGCTGAACGGCGTCAGTGGATGGTGGTGAGTCAACCAGCGGATCAGACGCTCCGCCGAATCCTCCGGAGGCAGCGCGCTGTCTCCCTGCAGACAAAATCCCTGCTGGCAATAATCCAGTAACTCACTGAGCAGGACGGAGGGCATTTTTTCGCTGTTATCCTGAATCGAGCGCCCGACATAGCTGATGTACAGCTGCTGCTGGGCAGACAGGAGCGCTTCCAGAAACAGGTATCTGTCATCGTCGCGGCGAGAACGGTCACCGGCGCGCTGGCGGCCCACCATCAGATCAAAGCCTTCAGGGGCAATCGTTCGGGGATACACACCATCATTCATGCCCAGCAGGCAGACCACTTTAAACGGGATTGAACGCATCGGCATCAGGGTACAGAAGTTGATCTGACCGGCCAGAAAGCGCTGACTGACACGCTCGCCGCTCAGCTTGTCATTGAGATAATCGCGCATGATCGCTGGCGTCAGCGCTTGCTGATAACCGGCATCATCCAGTTGTTGCTCCAATTGCTGCAGCTTTTCGCGGATCAGGCGCAGGACCAGTTCGCCTTCGGTATCGACACTGAAAAAGTCATCCAGCAGCTGATTCAGCACACTGAACCACTCGCGCGCCGAATGCGGCTGATTGAGCACCCGGCGGTAATGGATTAGCTGCTCAACAAAGACACTGAGCTGACCGGCCAGCTCGGCATCCATGCCCTGCACTTCATCATAGGCAAGTATCCCCTGATACAGACCTGCCTGCGCTGGCATCGCATAACCAAGCAACATACGCTGCAGCCCGAACAGCCAGGTATTTTGCTGCTGCACCGGCAGTGAAAATTCGCGCGCTGTGTCGGCATCCAGTCCCCAGCGGATCCCGGCTTCCTCAATCCAGCCCTTCACCTGAATGAAACGATCGCTGTCGAGATTAAACCGCTTCATGATGGCCGGCACTTCCAGCAATTCCGTCAGCTCAGAGGCATGACAACGGCTATTGGGTAAGTCCAGCAAGCGCAGACAGGCCAGCAGCACAGGGTTTTCCTGATCGGCACTGCGATCAGAAATGGAAAATGGCAGGTAGCGCTCAGAGGGCGCGTTACCGAAAACGGCCTGAATATACGGGCTGTAGGCATTGATATCGGCGACCATGACCACGATATCACGTGGCGACAGGCCGGGATCGGCATCCAGCATCGCCAGCAAATTATCATAGAGGACTTCCACTTCCCGCATCGGCGAGTGGCAGACGTGCACCGACAAAGAACTGTCTTGCGCCTCAACCTGCTGTTTGTGCTGGCTGTCGGCCAACAGCTGATCATTCACTTTGTCTTCCAGATTCAGGATATCCGACTGAATGCTGTGCAGCAGGCTGTCAGGCTGAATATCGACAAACGCGTCCACCTCGAAAGCCTGTAATTCCGACAGCAGATACAGATTGTCCCGTCCCAGCTTACCCAGTGACGCTAACAATGTGTTGCCAACCGCGGCCCCCTGATGCGTGTCGTCAATCAGATTATCTTCCAGCGAGCCTTTGAGTATCCCCACGGCCCCGGTCTTCTCGCTGTGCTGATCCTGCCAAATCACCTGCTGACGCTGCTGCGCTGCCAGCCGGGCCAGGTATTTGCGATCTCTGACATCCCCCCAGTAGTGGCGGCAAGGATTGGTAAACATCAGGTGCACATCGATGTGCTGCCCCAACGCCGCCAGGGCATCCATATAACGTGGCGGCAGCGCTGAGATACCAAAGACAAACAGACGCTGAGGTAATCCATCCGGCAGCTTCGTCCCGGACTGGGCGTACTGCGTCAGCGTTTCAATAAACTGCTGATACAAATTCGCGCGGTGATAAGGCGATTGCCCCTGTGCCAGAATGTGGTCATACAACGCCTGCCATAACACCGGCTGCCAGGGATGCTCACCCGTCAGTTCAGGATCAATACGCCCCGCTTCCCATTCCTGTATCCACTCCGGCCGGTACACCAGATACTGATCAAAGATGTCGGCAATTTTTCCGGCCAGCTGAAAACGGCGCTGCTGATGGGCATCCTCTGCAAGGTAACGCGCCAGCGGCGCAAATTCCGGCTGCTCCAGCAATCCGGGCAGCACCTGCATCAGCGACCAGGTCATGGCGTCTTTATTGAAGGCACTGCGGGCCGGCACATCCGGCAGCACTTTGGTGAACATGTCCCAGATGAAGGTCGCTGGCAGCGGAAAGCTAATATTGGCGGCCACGCCCAGCGACTGCGCCAGTTCGAGTTTGAGCCATTGTGACATGCCCGGACTCTGCACCAGAATCTGCTCGGGGATAAAGGGGTCTGAAAGCGGATCCCGGCGGATCAGCTCAACCAGCAAAGACTTCAGCAGATCCAGCTGGTTGGAATGGTAGACAGTAAACACGCATCAGGCTCGCTGGCAGAGAATAATGCCATGATTGTCTACCAAGGCACGCAGGGTGTAAACAGTGCGACCTGTGATGACCGCCGCCCTTTGGCTTCAATGCGTTACATTGCTGCTCTGCGGTAACCTGCCTCAGCGGTGCAATAATGGGCCAGATAGCGCACTATGACATAACTGACCACCACAGTAGCGATTAACAGCTCGGCCAGCGCCAGCACCTGAACCTGGTGCACGTAGTCGGCCAGCAGGGGCTGAGTGCTCATCCAGTGAGCCGTTTTGTACAAGGCCGTCGCCCCGATCACCATAGGGAACGTAAACGCGGCATAAGCCGGACTGAAGGGTAATCGCAAGAGTCTGAAGAAGGCCAGATAAATCACCAGCGTCATCAGCAATCCGATACTCGCCAGCAGCGCTACCAGTAACACTGAAGGGTGCGCCGTCACTGTCAGATAACCCGCCAGCGACAAACTGGCCGGTGCCGCCAAAATCGCAATGGTCGGCTTGGCCGCATCCGGCACTTGATGACAGAAAATCAGCCGGTATAACATCACAGGCAGCATCAGAGCATAAGCACTCAGGCCAAACACCATTACCCCCTGTGCCAAGGGTGCCAGGGCGCCCCCCGGAAAAGTGACATCAGCCACGATGATCCCCACAGGCGGCACAAACCAGCTGGGCACCATATGGTGCAGCTCAAACCGGCTCAAGCGGTGGAAGACAAAGCAGGCTAAAAACGCCAGATGCAAGACCACAGCCGCCAGCCACAATACTAACCCGGCAAGCGGCAGATATGTCGCCAGCGCATGGGATACCACCATGAGCGCCATCGAAAAAGTAGGCACCACACTGCCAACCACAGGGTGCTTCAAATCCTGCCACAGTAGCTGAGGGTGTAAGACAAACTTCAGCGCCAGCCCCAGCAGCATCACAGCGGCAATGACGGCACTGCCCGTTTGCGCCATCCCGTGCAATGGCGCCGCATTCTCCCAGCACCAGCCCAAGCTGGCAATGGCCAGAGCCAGCCCGGCCATGGGTGTCGGCATCAAGGTAAACCGATTTTTCCAGGCTTGATTCATGATTTGCTCTCCATCACATCCGATTCGTTTTTGTTCTTTTTATCGATAGAGGCAGTGTACTTCTCTCACATGGTTTAGAATAATTGAATAAATTTAAACAAAGGTTAAATTTAATTTAACCTATAAAGAGCGACTATGAACATTGCGCTGAAACAATTGAGAGTCTTCGTGGCCGTGGCACAGGAAAAAACTATTACTGCTGCCGCCGAGCGGCTGTTCCTGACCAAGCCGGCTGTCAGCATGGCGCTGGCCGAGCTGGAAAAACAGCTCAGCCAGCCCCTGTTTGATCGCCATAGCAACCGGCTGACCCTCAACAGCGAAGGCAAGCGCCTGTTGCCTCTGGCCGATGAACTGCTCCAGCGCAGCCAGAGTATTGAGCAACTCTTCACACAAACCGGTGCGCTGTCCGGCAGCTTGGCCGTGGGTTCCAGCGATACCGTGGGTAATCAGCTCACGCCTTTCTTGTTGCGCGATTTCAGGGCTTATTCAAGCCACAAAGATCAGTCGCTATTGATCGGCAATACCGCGGCCATCGCGAAAAAGTTAGGTGATTTTGAACTGGATATCGGACTGGTCGAAGGCCGGGTCACAGAAAAACACTTGGTAAGCCAACCTTGGCTTAAGGATGAGATGGTAATTATCGGTCATCCCGAGCACCCGCTGCTGACCAAAAACAAGCTGTCTCTGTCAGATCTTGAACACTCGGAATGGGTACTCAGGGAAGCCGGATCCGGCACCCGGGATTATTTCCTGCATCATCTCGCCCCGGGAATTGATAACTGGCAGCTGGCCTTTGAGCTCAACACCACAGAAGCCATCATCAACAGCGTCGCCGCCGGACTGGGCCTGACCTGTTTATCGCGGCGCGCGGTCCATCATGCGGTACAGGAAAAGCGCGTGGCTGAACTGCCCATCACGCTGAGCAAGCAAAGACAATACTGGCTGCTGTACCACAAAGACAAATACAACAGCCCGCTGTTATCTGCCTTTATTGCATTCTGCCAGCAATGGCAACCGGGCTCAGATCCGGTTATCACCGCCACTGAAGGCAATGATCTGGCTGATCTGACATAAAGGCCGGCCCGATTCCTGCTGCCAGTCGTTAAACGCCGCCTGTGCCGCCGACAGGGAGCGCTGGGTGTCCCGACCGCCATCAATGATTCCGGTACTGCGCAGATAAGCTTCAACATCCTGGCTGAGGATAAACGTATCTTTGCCCATCACCCGTAGCGTATAGGGGCCGGTATTGCCGCCCAAACGCTTACCTTTGCGTTTCAGATAGTGCCATAAGCCGATAATGTCATCCGATGGCCACGCTGCGACCATAGCCGCAAACGAGCCGTGCTCTTTCGCGGCCCTGTGAATCATGTACGCATTGTCCGGAATCGTCATAACTTTGCCGAGATGACGGATAATGGCCGGATCGGTGGCTTTTCGCTCCCACATTTCGTTCGGTACCAGCAACAACTTTTCTATATCAAAGCCAAAAAAGACTGATTCAAAGCCGTCCCACTTTTGCCTGACCACTTTCCAGCTCATCCCTGACTGGAATACTTTCTGCGTAAAGGCGGCCAGCCAGCGATCATCGGCAATGGCGGTCAACGCCTCTGCGCTAAGCGGGGTCGACAACAGGCTTTCCAACGCCGCTTCTCCCCCTTTGCGATCAGCGGCACGGGTATAAATTTGTTCAAATTTTTCTCTCAGGCTCACAAGAACACCTTCTGTCAGAACTCAGCACTGGACTATGCCCTTATCCTACTGTATAAAAAACCAGTTAATCAATATCAGGAGAGGGTGACCATGGCTGTTATCGTCAAATATGTAGTAGAGCGCAACGGAGAAGAGAAGATGACTTTTACCTCTAAATCTGAAGCTGATGCCTACGATAAAATGTTGGATATGGCTGACGAGCTGTTTGCGGTTCTGAGTGAAAGCAAACTGCTTGAAGACGAAGCCAAACAGGAAGAATTAGCGCTATTCCTGGCACAAGAGCGTGAAAAAGTCCTCGTCGCGCTGGGGGCAAAAAAAGCCAAACCCGCAGCTAAAAAGAAAGCGGTAAAACCCGAAGCCGTGCAAGACGACGCTGACAGCGAAGCCGCCTGAGTCAATCCCCTTGACGATAAATAATAAACCTCCGCCGGGAGGTTTTTTATTTCCGTGTTTATTCACAAACACTGACTTTATATGTGGTTAAGTGCGGATTTTCGTCATTTCTCAGTCATTTTGCTATGAATGGCAGATTTCCCCTTCAATATCCCGTTCAGTCTCTTTATGATGGGAACATCTAACTTTTTCAATATCAGACAGACTGCCCGTAGATTGCAGTCGTTATCCCTTTTGACATGGAGACCATTTCATCATGGCGACATTTTCTCTAGCCCTGGGTACCGCGACCAAAAACCGTGACGGTAAAATCATTGAAGCTTTCTTCCCGACCCCGCTGCTGAATCCGGCTCAAGCCCTGGTTGATGCCATCGCAACAGTTGTTGATTATCAGGAAGGCAATCAAGCCATTGAGATTACCCCGGCTCAGGCCGCTGAACTCGCCGGCGCTTTCGCAGCGAATGGCGAGCAAGCCAGTGCGGGTTTTGCTGAAAAAGCGGCACAATCCAGCCAGCCTCTCGTGGTAGTCATTCTGGCTGCTGATGCGGCGCCGGCTTCTGTTGCTGAAGGCTTCCTGAAACTGCAATTGATCTCTCAGCGATTGGTTAAGCCTCATGGCCTGGTACTGGACGGTATCTTCGGTTTGCTGCACAACATTGCCTGGACCAATCAGGGCCCGATTGATCTGCCGGAACTGGCAGAGCGTCAGATTGAAGCTCGCCTGAGCGGCGAGGTGCTGAGCGTCGATTGCGTTGATAAATTCCCGAAAATGGTCGATTACATAGTGCCGGCTGGCGTGCGAATTGCCGATACCTCCCGTGTTCGCCTCGGTGCTCACGTCGGTGAAGGTACGACTGTGATGCACGAAGGCTTTATCAACTTCAATGCCGGTACAACAGGTGTGAGCATGGTTGAAGGCCGTATTTCTGCCGGTGTTGTGGTCGGCGATGGTTCCGATATCGGCGGCGGCGCTTCTATCATGGGTACCCTGAGCGGCGGCGGCAAAGTGGTGATTTCGATTGGTGAAAACAGCCTGCTGGGTGCCAATGCCGGTCTGGGCTTCCCGCTTGGCGATCGTTGTACCATTGAGTCTGGCTTGTATGTCACCGCAGGCACCAAAGTGACTATGCTGGATGCAGATGGCAATGTCGTTGAAACCGTCAAGGCGCGCGATCTGGCCGGCAAGTCCGATCTGCTGTTCCGTCGTAACTCAGTAAGTGGTGCGATCGAATGTTTGACCAATAAAACCGCGGTTGAACTGAACAGCGAACTGCACAGCAACAACTGATCCTCCATCACTGAGTGAAAGATCGCAAAAGGCTGCCGATGGCAGCCTTTCTTATCGGTATCAGTAGCCTCTTTCCGCCAGCCCGAACTGACTGGCATCTTGCCGGCATTCATCCGGATAACCTGGATTAAGCGCTGTGGTCACTGTTTTCTTGCCCGTGCAGTACTCATATCGCCCCTGCAGATAGCCCGCGCGGTATTTTTCATAATCAGATTCAGACATCACGCCAAGCCGGTCCAGGCGTTTTTTTTCCCACTCCTGATAGCCATACTCTCCGTGATAAGCCCCCAGCTCCTGCCATTCTCCATGCTGAGACAAGTTAGCCTCATACTGACTGACACAAGCCGATAGCACAATAATCACCACCAAACAGATCAGCTGACGCATACGACCTCCTCAGCCAACTGCGATCCGGTGTCTTAAGTATGGAAGAATATCTCTGGAGTGAGAAAGTTTCTCATCTGACGTTTTTATCAAGGCTGGCTCAGTTCCAGCGATGCCTGACGCCCTGATTCGCTTCTTACCCCCAGGTTCACTAATACGATTCCAAGGAATGCGGCGCTCAGCAATACTGCCCCAAGGTGCCAGGGCTGGCTGATCCCCAGCTGTAACAGGCAATGGCTGATAACAGACGCCGCAACCATCTGGCAAGCCCCGGATAACGCAGACACAGTCCCTGCTTTTTCACCGTACGGAACCAATAGCATCGACTGTGCACACGGAAAAGCAATGCCGTTTGTCATCGCCAGCAGAAAATGGGCCACTGACATCCAGACCGGGTCTGACGGGGCCAACACATACACAGCAGCCGAGACCAATTGCATCAAAGGTGCCAGCTGCAACATGCTTGCTGTCCCCAACTTTGGCCGTAAGCGCTGACACAGCAAACCACCAAAAAGCAGTCCGCAAGCCGGCACCATAGCCCACATTGCATACTGGTCAGAGCTTATCCCTAACTGCACTTGCATAATGTAGGGCATCATGGAAATTGCCAGCACAACCATGGCAAAATTGATCCAGCCTATACCGGCAAATGTCAGGAAGTGGCGGTCTTTAAACAAAGACAGGTAATTACCCGCAAGTTGCTTAACTGAAGGTGGCACACCCGCTGTCTTTAAGGTTTCGCGAAAGCTAAATACAAGCAATAACCAAACCAGTGCGATGTAAGCAATAAGCAGCACAAAAACTGAAAGCCAACCCAGATAATGATTAACCATACCGCCAATCACTGGGGCCATAATGGGAGTAAATGCGGCAACAATGGCTAACCAAGTCATGGCTTTTGCCAGATTCTGCTTCTGGTAGCTATCCCGGATTGTCGCCCTGGCCAGGACAGAAACACTGCCTGCCCCACAGCCCTGAATAAAGCGTCCAAGCAATAATCCGGAAAACGATTCCGCGTTGAAAATCGCCAGCGCAACACCGAACAAAGCTATCATCACCCCAGCAAGCAATACCGGCCGACGACCCAGCACATCAGAAAGCGGACCATAAACCAGCTGTGAGGGACCAAAACCTAACAGATAAATGGCAACCAGAAGCTGTGTTTGATCTGAGGTCAATGTCAGATCCTGTCCGATCCAGGGTAACAATGGAAACACCAGGCCAAGACTGAGCTGACCAATACTGACAATCAAACAAGCAAATAACAGGGGTTTCCAATTGAATGCTGGCATACATTTCTCTATATCGATAACAACACAGATATTATGCCTGCATACTGGCCAGGAATAAGCCATCATTGGCAACAGGAGCTATGTCCTGACAGGAAAGAATAGCCGCACTGTTTTACGGCTATTTCATGAAGTGAAAGACTTAGGACTCGGAGCTCTGCGCTTTTTGAATCACATAACGAAACGGATTAGTGAAAGAGAACTTGCTGCCCTGAGTGGTAACCCGTCCCTGCTTCATTGCAACCAGCACTTCACGCTGTATTCTGACTAACGAAAAGAAGCGTATCACCATAAACACAATAAATATTGGCATGATGATTTGCGCCATGGAGGCTGACTTTAACAAGAAATCATTCCCTAACCAGATCGCGAGCATCACCAGCATCAGGTACAAGGAATGCGGTTTCAGTGTAATAGTGACAGAATCAGCGGTTTCTTGCCGCTCGTAGAATAAACTCATGGCGAATTATCTTTAATCATCCCAGAAAAATTGCCCTAACCCTCTCACAGCCTCACACCTAAGGCAAGCGCTTAACCAACCAAATTGTAACCAGTTTCTACCCGCTATAACGGGTTCAGAGGCGTGTCATGAGGTTTCAATAAGTAACGAGCAGTCGAACAAATTACAAACGCCAGATAGCAAAAAACCCAGCCATTGCTGACTGGGTTTCTCTAAGAAGTGGCGGAGCGGACGGGACTCGAACCCGCGACCCCCGGCGTGACAGGCCGGTATTCTAACCAACTGAACTACCGCTCCGAAACTGGTTATTTTCAATGTGCTCGTCGTTATTCTGCATTCTTCACTCAGTCGCATACTTTATGTATGCTCCTTCGTTCATCTTTTGAATGCCTTGAGCTCATCAAAAATTCCTGCGTTTCCCAGGAAATATCTTTCAAACAAAGTCTTACGCTTACTGCTTTGTTTCGGTCATCTTGCGTGATGCGATGCAGATTTTGAACTGAGAAGCGCAGTGTGCATTAGCACATGAGCATCGCAAGTATCAAAAGATGCGAGCTATCACCCAAGATGGGCAATGAAAGCCTGGCGATGTCCTACTCTCACATGGGGAGACCCCACACTACCATCGGCGCTGCTGCGTTTCACGTCTGAGTTCGGCATGGGATCAGGTGGGTCCGCAACGCTATGGTCGCCAAGCAAATGCTTTATCTACCGCCCGCAGGCGATAAATCACAATCTGGGAAAGGTAACTAGTGTTCTCAGCACA
>NZ_AULG01000024.1 GCF_000425165.1 Photobacterium halotolerans DSM 18316 | reverse complement strand
ACATATTGAGGTGGGATGAGTTTTGCTTCGTGCCCGTAACTTTCACATTTTCGGGCTAACCAATGCGCGCCGCCGCAAGACTCAAATGCCACCGTTGTATGGGGTAAATTAGAGAGCCATAAAAGCAGTTGAGCCCGATTGAATTTCTTACGAAACACCTCATGCCCATGCTGGTCATGTCCGATACAGTGAAATGTACGTCTACCTAGATCGATGCCAAGAATATGTAAATTGTCCATGATGGAACACCTCAGTGGTTTCGGTTTCCTCAAGCTTAGCCACTGACGTCGCTAGGGGTGAGGTTGGGGCGGACCATATCATTAGAGTACCCAGAAATGCCTTTTTGTTCTTTGGTGTGGTCCGGGTCGGTTGTAGGCGCTCCCGGCGCCGACAACCTAAAAATTCGTCCTGAATTTTTCCCTGGGGTGGTGCTTGCCAGCATATCTGCTCACGTTAATAGCATGTGTAATTTGGGGGTTGGTGGGTATGTCGCGCATTGGGTTTTGTGACTCATTTGACATTGGTTGATGCGCGCCAGGTACTCTTTTGAGGCAAAAAGAGTACCTAGAAATGCCTTGTTGTTCTTTGGTGTGGTCCGGTCGGTTGTAGGCGCTCCCGGCGCCGACAACCTAAAAATTCGTCCTGAATTTTTCCCTGGGTGAGAGGATTTCTGGGATCTTGTGGTTGTTGTGCAGTGTGTTTTCAGCCAGACATTCATTATTCACTTCTGTCATTGCCGCGCAGGCGGCAATCCCTACAACGAATGCAGTTTCTGTAGCTGGGTGGATATGCTGTGGCTTTTTTGTGCTGGGTAAGTGACCGATGTCGCTTTTCTCACAAGTTATGCGTCGCTGATTTTTGCGGTAAGTCATGGAATACAAAGACAGCAAAGAATATCAATTGGGTGGCATAAGACGATCGAGTAAGATACACGACAAGATGTCGTGTATCTTACTGATAGATTTATCTGGTTACGCGCACTTAGTTCAATATAATCAATCGCTTATGTTATTTCTAATTGAAAGAGTTATATGACAGAGTTATACGACATGGTGTCGTTGAATAAAATGTTAGCAGGTGTTCGGGTTTTAACGGTTTTAGTCGGTAGTTTTGTTCCGGCATTGCTCGCGTTTGGTTTTCTTTGCGGCAGCGCCAAAAGGTAACGTTCGCCAGTTTGTGGGTTTGCTGCAAACGGTGGTGGCGGTAGCGTTGTTCGTCTTGGCTTCGCTTAACAGTTTTACAGGTTCCGGTTGGCTCGCGGTATCGCAGTTAACCGGTGTAGTTTTTAATTAAAAGCAGTCTGCCGTTGTTCGGGTTTGCCAGTGCGGCAAGCCGCGAAAGTCCGGTTTGGGCTGCTAACAAGCAAAGCCAGCCGACGCGTACCGCGCAGCTGCTTTGAGCGTTATGTGCTAAGAGAGTTGAACCATGTTTGAGGAACTTTTCAACGTCTTTTCTCGAAGACAATTATCTGACACAGATTCAAAACTTACGCCGCTCACTAGAACCTTTAGAAACAGGTTGATAATGTTGCTTCGCGATCACCTGCAGGGCCATTTTGGGGAGTTCCTAGCGCAACTACATACGAAGGTTGGCTATTTGCACGGGGAGTTTCAGCTCTCAAATGCGCGAGGGCAGCAGCCGGACGACGTACTCCAATTCGTCCTCAGCTGCAAAGATGAAGAGTTGTTTGATGTCATCGAACTCATCTTTAAGTCAAACCTGCCCGGCATTACTTGGCCGGACAATCCTTTAATAGAGGGGATCAACGATTTTTTTAGAGTTGACAAGTTACCGTACCACCTTACTGGTTATACCGTTGAGGAATTTCAATCTTCGTTTTATGGAACTCCGACGATGGCCACAAGGATTGGCGGTTATCCGCAGATCATTAGGAAAGACAGCGAAGCTCTACACAAGACCGCCATTGAACCGGCACTCACCTTGCTCAAGGGGAAAGAGTTCCATCAAGCAAATGCAGAGTTCTTGAATGCCCTTGAAGATTTCAGAAAGCGGGATTTCGGGGATTGCCTAACGAAATGTTGCAGCAGCTTCGAGAGCGTTATGAAAGTGCTGTGCATGCGAAAGTCAGTTGCATACAAGCAAACGGACACCGCATCGACACTGCTAAAGGCGCTGATCGGTGGATCGAACTTGGATTCATTCTGGGAGCAACCACTCATCTTGATTGCAACACTTAGGAACCGCCTGAGCACATCACATGGTGGAGGAACACAGCTCAAGAAAGTGCCTGAAAATGTAGCAATGTACGCAATCAATGCCACTGCTGCGGCGATGTTGTTGCTAAATGATGAGTTCAAATGAACGTCGCACATAACAAAGCCATGCAAGGGACAAATTTTCCGCTACGCTCCAAATTTGCCCCTGATGGCCAGCGTTATATTTTTTTAGGTGAGTTATGGAGAAAATAATATCAATTGCTTTTGAAGATATGTGCGGTACATATGAGCGGATGCTATGTTCATTTTATCCAGCGAGAGACTCCACAGGATTTACAGAGCAAAATCAGGTTCACAATTTTGTGAACGCATTAAAAACTGCATTAGATGATGAAGACTCAGTACATTGGTTAGAGTTTCCGTGGGTTAAGAAGAGTGAGCATATTGATGGGATGGTATTTTCTCCAAAATACAAATCAATATTTTACATTGAAGCAAAGCGCCTTTCTAAATCGATTCAAAAGTCACTAGTGGTGGATGATATTGAAAGGGTAGTTAGTAGTGATCGGTCTTTTATCAATTGCTATGATCTTTATGCTGATCATGAATACATAATTGCTTTGTCTGATGTCTGGCTTGAAGATAAATGGAAAACGGCAATCCCCCATTGGTGGTTGGGCAGCGAAGATCTGCCTGTTCAATTCCAGTCTTGGGAACACAAGCATAAAAGAAAGCTAGCTAAGCCTAAAAGTACTCTCCAAAAAGAACTACAAACAAGAAACATAGATTGGGTAAACTCGAACTCCCTTGTTTATTTGGTTGGAGGAAAAGTAGATAAGGTAAAGAACTACTGCCTATTATTAGCAAGCAAAAAAATATAACAAATAAGGATACGTGTCGCGCAGCCGATACTTCTATCCGGGTGTTGAACAAGCCCGGACAGCCTTATTAAGCAAATTGCTCGGTTGGCATTTGGTGGGGGGCGCCCGCAGGTTTCGTCTGTCCACTTTCCCTTTAGCGAGACAATTCAAAACTAGAGGTTTCCAGTTTAGACTGCCTCAGCATAGGGGAAGCGGACACCGCCAATAAAGCAATAATGGCGGCTGTAATCATTAATGCTTGGTAATCTGTTTTGGAACAACAGCTTCTAGCAGTAGTTCCGCACTAGTAACGGAAATTGATTGCTTCTTGATTTGCCCCTTAAGGTAGCTAGGGAACTTTTCTGATAGATATGTGCTTTCAAACCAAGTCCTAAACTCGCCCAAAGCTGCCAGTGGATAAATGTTTACTGGTACTGGACCAGCTTTGGATTGAGGGAAATAGTCTGGATATTTATGTGGGTGTTTTGTACGAGGACCATACTTCCCTTCTAAGTTTTTGCTTTCCCAGTGTTTACTCCAAGCTGTCCCGACACTGATGTCTGGAACAACGTGATCATCAACAACGAGTCCTTGACGGATTGAGGAAACCATCAAGTCAGCTATTTCTTTAAAGATGCTGAAATATCCTCTAGGTACTTCGTTCAGAAGCATGCGATCGTGGAAGTGTTTCCACTCTAGAGGGACCACATTATTTGGATCATATCCAAGGCTTGTGTACACGAACTCACGAATAGAACGACGTGCTAGCAATCGATAATTAGTTTGCGCGATTTCTTGGTTCTTAGAAGTAGAATCAAAAGCATAGTATTCGAGAATTGCTAAACATGTTGCATCATCTACAGCGTGTGTTTTTACACCATTCAGTACGACTTCAACATGAATTTTTGAATCACTAACACCTTGCTCTTTCAATATTTGGGAAATCTTTGCACCACGAGGTTTGTACTTCTCTTCATCCCAATTAGACACGAGAGTTATAATGCTACTCGGAGCTTGGCCTACTAATCTAGCCACGCCTCGTGATGACAAAAATGGAGTGCCATCAGAAAGCACGCCCATGTTAATGCCATCGACTTCCCCTTCGGTTACGGGGACTAAATTCATGTTCATTTGGTTACTGGGTATTAGTTCTTGGCTCATATGAATAGACCTTTGGTTTAGTTATTCAATAATATTATCATCGTTTTTCATATGGGTAATGTTTTGGTGCAATTTTTTGCAATTAAGCTAACAAGAGACTATGAAGTCAATCATTAAATTAACGCCGTTTTTTCTTCCCAGTGAATGCCATCCCGTAGCATCGAATTGAGGATAACAACAATCTTGCTGACACAGGCGATAATCGCCACTTTTTTAGGTTTTCCTTCAGCCAGAAGTCGTTGATAGGTGCGTCTAAAAACAGGGTTACACTGCATAGCGGACATCATAGCTATGTACAGAACAGTTCTGACTTGAGCCCGGCCGCTCTGTATTTTTCGAAGTCCTTAATATTGTCCACTTTCCCAGTTCATAGGCGATACGCCGACCAACGCAGCTGCTTGTTTATATTCACAATCCCAGGGTAAAAATACATGGATGTATTTTTAGGTTGTCGGCGCTGGGAGCGCCTACAATCGGCCCTGGACAACACCAGAGAAACAAAGGTATTTCTGGTGACTGTTTGTGCCAGCAAAGAGTAACTGACGCGCATCCAACAATGCTGAGAAAAACACAGAACTCAAGCGCGACATACATACTCAGCCTTAGAAATCGTACTCGCGGTTTGGATTCCCGCATGACGCAGAAATGGCGGCTTGAGAATGTCCATTGATGATGTCCACTTCTCCAGGGAAAAATTCAGGACGAATTTTTAGGTTGTCGGCGCAGGGAGCGCCTACAACCGGCCCGGGCAACACCAGAGAAACAAAGGCATTTCTGGTTACTGTTTGTGCCAGCAAAGAGTAACTGGCGCGCATCCAACGATGCTGAGAAAAACACCGAACTCAAGCGCGACATACTTACTCAGTCTTCGCGGTATGGATTCCACTGACGCAGAAATGGCGGCTTGAGAATGTCCATTGATGATATCCTTCAAATCGCTGCTGTAGATCAACCCCTCACCTTGGTGATCCTCACCGTTGGTACTAAAGTTATGTTTGGCTAAATTAATGTCTTAGACGAATTTTGACATCAAAAGAGGAACATCGGATGACTAGCATTGATATTGGAATAAACACTGAAGATAGACAGAAAATCGCGGAAGGATTAAAACGCCTTTTGGCTGATTCCTATACGTTGTATTTGCAGACACATAATTTTCACTGGAATGTGACCGGACCTCAATTCCGCGAATTACATCTGATGTTTGAAGAACATTACACTGAATTGGCAACTGCTGTAGATGATATAGCAGAGCGCATTCGCACCTTGGATGTACCTGCTCCGGGCACTTACAAAGAGTTTTCGAGACTAAGCTCAATCAAGGAAGTGGAAGGCGTGCCGAGTTCAGAAGAAATGGTGGACCTGTTAACGAAAGGACATGAGCAGGTTGTGAAAACCTCACGAGAGGTCTTAAAGTTGGCGCAGTCTGCAGATGATGAATCAACGGCAGCGTTAGTTTCGGATCGCATGCGGATTCATGAAAAAACATCATGGATGTTACGGGCCATCAGGAAGTAAGTGCATCCGGCTCCTGTTTGGGAAATGGATGCTCCATTGCGATAGTGTCAGGCTGCGCAGTATGGCTGACATCATGACCATGTCACGTATTACGCGTGTTTGGCTAAATCAATACCATAGACATTGTGACATGGTGACCTCCGGCCAGAATGAAATCAGGCTGACTAAGTTTGGCGAAGTCAGAAGGGGGGGAGCCATGTCATTTGTTAGGCGCGATGGGAGCAGGTAATGCTGAAGGTAGTCGTTTTCAAGGCACTGGTCATCTGGGTTGGCATCCTGGCTCTGGCTGTTGCCAATGGCGTGCTGCGTGAATCGGCACTTGTACCCAGGTTCGGAACGCCGGTCGCGCTCGTGCTTAGCGGTTTACTGCTCTCAGCTTTAATCATTGGCGTGGCGTACTTTTCCCTTCCATGGCTGGATATCAGTCGGCCCCTTGTGCTATGTGCTGTCGGGGCGGGCTGGCTTGTTCTTACACTCGCTTTTGAGTTTTCGTTCGGGCTTTGGCAAGGCAAATCGTTGTCCGAGTTGCTCGAGGCCTACACATTCAAGGGGGGCAACATCTGGCCTGTTGTTCTTGCAACAACGTTCTTTGCTCCATACATCGCTGCCAAGCTGAGAGGATGGGTGTAATGCGTATTATCAGGCCTGTCACTGCGACGCCTGAAGCATTACGGCTTCGCTTCGATTCTGTAGTCGTACATGTTGGCTGACGGAGTGCGGCAGAAGCTGAGAAAGACGAGTCCTTGTCATTCATCTAAGTATTCGGAGGCATTTTGAGAGTAACCTTGTTGATTATATGTGCAGTCTTGCTTAGTGGCTGTGTGGGTATGCCCGAATCAGTAAAACCTGTATCGGGGTTTGAACTGAATAATTATCTGGGCAAATGGTATGAGGTGGCACGCCTTGACCATTCATTCGAAAGAGGGCTGAGTCAGGTCACGGCTGAGTACAGTATGCGAGAAGATGGTGGTGTTTCGGTACTCAATCGGGGTTATTCAGAAGCTGATAACGAATGGAAAGAGGCGGAAGGCAAAGCTTATTTTGTGAACAGCCCAACAGACGGTTATCTCAAAGTCTCATTTTTTGGTCCATTTTACGGTTCTTACGTTGTGTTTGAATTTGATCGAAAAAATTACAGTTATGCTTTTGTGTCTGGCCCTAATACCGACTATCTATGGTTACTTTCACGAACGCCAACAGTCGAACCTGCAGTGATGGAAAAATTCATTCAAATGTCGTCTGAACGGGGGTTTGATACAAATCGACTGATTTATGTTCAGCAGCAATAAATAACACAGGCACTTTAATATGGATTCGCAAAGCGCAGCGCTTTGACTTTGCCACTGCTGGTGGCGTTATGTATTCAGGGCAAAATGAAGATCAAAGCAACGAGTCTGGAACGTAAATATATCTACAGCCCAGGGTAAAAATACAGGGATGTATTTTTAGGTTGTCGGCACCGGGAGCGCCTACAACCGGCCCGGACAACACCAGCGAACCTAAAGGCATTTCTGGTTACTGTTTGTGCCAGCAAAGAGTCACTGGCGTGCATCAGATACAGCCAAGAGAATCATCAGACGCAAGCGCGACATACAATCCGCCTGAATTGATGTTTTTAAAGTGGTTCCAAGGTTCATGACAGATATCCACCTTGTCTTGGTGATACTCACCGCAGATACTGAAGCTATGTTTGGCTATATCTATGCCATAGTAAAACTGTGGCATGGTAAACTCCGGTAATTTAGCTCTGGTGCTGGCATCAAGTGAGGAAAATCCTGATGCGGGGAGTCATGTTATTCTTTAAATTTCAAGGAAGTATCGTGCAAGAAAAGCGAAAGCTAGAAGACTACTTAACAGATCGACCAAAGCCAAAGGGTATAGATATACATTGTAGATTAAAGCATTTTGCGATTATTA
This sequence comes from Photobacterium halotolerans DSM 18316, assembly GCF_000425165.1. Lineage (GTDB taxonomy): Bacteria > Pseudomonadota > Gammaproteobacteria > Enterobacterales > Vibrionaceae > Photobacterium > Photobacterium halotolerans. Next base: position 89,215 of record NZ_AULG01000024.1, on the reverse strand, counting down.
CTTATGCTGTTCCGGCTGAGCGGTTTCATGGGATTTTACCTGAAAGGTTCCAATTGGATACTGTCGGCATTAACAGTAAAAAAATGGGGTTAATATCAGTCGTTCCATTTATTGATGTTGATTTTACTTCGGCTGTTTTCCCGTTCCCCAAATTTACCATGGGGCAAACGAACTATCGGATATACATCATCGATACCAAAACGGGTGAACGTTGCGTCTGGTTCCTGGGTACAGTTTTAGATTCCTGGACACTAACTGTGCCAAAATATTTATGGAATCTTCCCTGGCATTCAGGAAAAATTAGCTTCGATTGCACCTTCAATGAAGCGACTGGTTTGTACGATAAATACCATATGGAAACACAGTCGAGTTGGGCTGAAGCATCTGTTGATTTAGTCCAATCAGAATCTGATTCATTTGACTTCCCGGGATTCCCGGATACCGAATCTGCATTAGTTTATCTGACGCACCCTCTGGCAGGGTTTTATTATCGAAGAGACAAGAAACCAGGTACATATCGCGTGTGGCATAAACAGCTGGACGTTAAACCAGCTAAGTTACTGTCAGCAAAATTTAAGCTTCTGTCTGATCTCGGTATCGTTCACGAATCAGAGCAACAGGCTCCGTACAGTGTTTTAATTGAACCGATAAATGAATTTACGATTTACTTGCCCCCAACAGTTGTAGGGTAGAAATACATGGATGTATTTTTAGGTTTTCGGCGCCACGAGCGCCTACAACCGACTCGGCTTACACCAAAGACAAAAGCTTTTCTGGCTACGCTTTGCGCGGTTCAAAAGTGATTGGCGCGTATCAAAGCGTGCGAGACAAACACCGAGATCAAGCGCGACATACAATCCGCCTGAAATGATGTCCTTTTAAGGTCGTTCTGTGGAATTCTACCTTGCTTTGATGATCCTCACCGTGGATACTGAACCTATGTTTAGCTAGATCAATACTATAAACGAATTATGACATGGTGAGCCTCGGAAAAAAGATCATAGTTTAGCCAATATGGTTAAAAGGTGGCGATGAGAGAATCCACTTTGTGCATATAGGAGAAGATGTGAAAAAGTTTCTAAAAATTATTGGCATCTCAATAGTTGCTTTTATCGTAATCATTGTTGGCATTCTTTTTTGGGCAGATTATAAAAGTGAAGAAGTCATCGCAGAAGCAACTCCGTTTATAGAAGAGAGTATGCCTTTAGTTACAACATGGAATGTAGATAATTTTAGACATTTATTCACACCAGAAGGATTGGCTGGTTTTGACAGTGAAAAAGGCAGGAAAATAACGGCATACCTTTCTAAAGTTGGTCAGCTCAAGAGCTTTGACACGCCAGTGTTTGTTAAATCAAACTCAATAGTAACGGCGAGTGGAGACAGAAAAAATATTGTTGTTTTTACTGTGAAAGCCCGGTTTGAAAATGGCGATGGCGCACTAACATTTATTTTGGTAAGAACGGGTGTGAATTATTTAATTCAAGGTGTTAACTTGAACTCAGACGTCTTCCTTGAGCTGTGATGAACGTACGCCGCAGGCATTGAGGCGCTTGAGTCCCGGTGTTTTGGTTGTTGAACTTAAAGTGAGTAAACCAACAGCCACCCGGCACTTAGCTGCATTGGTTGAACTGAAGTGCCTGGTCAAGTCAGAGTCAGGAGGACGCAGCACTCGCTACCACCTGCCATAAGAATATGGTGGCCAAGTAATGGTGGAGATAACGAATATGCCAAAGTTGTCTTGTCCAATAACGAACCCGAAACGTAAAGATATCCGCAACTCAGGGTAAAAATTCAGAACGAATTTTTAGGTTGTCGGCGCCGGGGGCGCCTACAACCGACCTGAGCCACACCAGAGAAACAAAGGCATTTCTGGTGACTATTTGTGTCAGCAAAGAGTCACTGGCGCGCATCAGATACAGCCAAGAGAATCATCAGACTCAAACGCGACATACCACGAGACTCAGACATACCACGAAACTCAGACACAGGATCAACCCCAGACACCCTCTCAAAGCACAATGATACGATTACCCACTCTATTCGAATCACTTTATGATTTGATTAAATGCCTTAAATGAATCATAGTTTGATTCGAATAAGGTGTTTTATTGCATCACGGAGCAAGATATGTGGATATGGCAACAACCCGACTGGCCGAATTTTACGTGGGATAAAAGCCTCATTGAACCGCGTCTCAGAGAGGTTCGCCTGAACCAGGGGATCTTGTTGGGCAAGATGATGATCCAGTCGCAAGACAGCACTCAAACCCTGCTCGATACGCTGTTAGCCAATATCCTTCATTCCAGCGCGATAGAAGGGGAGAAACTCAATGCATTCTCTGTTCGCTCATCGTTAGCCAATAGGCTGGGGATTAGTGAGGAAAAGCCATTTCCGACCACAGAGCAAACCGACGGATTGGCTGAAATCATGCTCGATGCCGTTGAGAATTCAGACGCTCCGCTAACGCTGGCGCGCATCTTACATTGGCACGACAGGCTGTTTCCCGAAGGCTATACGATGTTTAACCCTGTGATTGGTGGTCAGCTAAGGGGAAAGACTCCGATGCAGGTTGTCTCCGGCAGGATTGATCGCCCGGTGGTTCATTTTGAAGCGCCCGGCAGGGAAGTACTGGAAGGGGAGCTTGCTCAGTTTATTGAGTGGTTCAATATGTCCAAAGCTGATCCTGCCCTTGATCCATTAGTAAGAACTGCAATTACGCATCTATGGTTTGTCACACTGCACCCGTTAGATGACGGGAATGGTCGTATCACCCGATTACTGACAGATTTAGCACTGGCTCAGGCGGAACAGCAGTCAGTGCGTTTTTATGCTATGTCTGTGGCAATTCTGGCTAATCGCAGCAGTTACTATGAAATATTAGAGCAAACTCAAAGAGGTGGGCTGGATATTACCCTCTGGTTACAGTGGTTTTTCAATATCCTGGATGAAACCTTTTCACAGGTGCTCAAAGAAATCGATCAAACCATTTATAAGACAAATTTCTGGCGGGCGGTAGACCAGACAAAGCTGACTGCCGAGCAGGTTAAGGTACTTAACCGCATGCTGGATGGCGATTTTGAACAGGGAATCAGCGCAGGCCAGTACCATAAAGTGGCGAAAGTGAGTAGACCAACAGCCACCCGGCACTTAGCTGCATTGGTTGAACTGAAGTGCCTGGTGAAGTCAGAGTCAGGCGGACGAAGCACTCGCTACCACCTGCCATAAGAAGCATCGGCGGACCATACATAGTGCCAGCTCACTGTATGGATTTCCGCCTGTCGCGGAAATGACGGCATGAAAATGTAGATTGGTGGCACTATCCCAGGGTAAAAATACATGGATGTATTTTTAGGTTGTCGGCGCCGGGAGCGCCTATAACCGGCCCGGACAACAGCAGAGAAACAAAGGCATTTCTGGTGACTGTTTGTGCCAGCAAAGAGTCACTGGCGCGCATCAGACAGTGGCAAGTGAACCACCGAACTCAAGCGCGACATAACTTACTCAGCCTTTAGAATCGCATTCGTAATGTGGATTTCCGCCTGTCGCGGAAATGACGGCATGAAAATGTAGATTGGTGGCACTATCCCAGGGTAAAAATACAAGGATGTATTTTTAGGTTGTCGGCGCCGGGAGCGCCTACAACCGCCCCGGACCACACCAGAGAACAAAAAGGCATTTCTGGTTACTGTTTGTGCCAGCAAAGAGTCACTGGCGCGCGTCCGACAATGGCGAGAGAATCACTGAACTCAAGCGCGACATACCACCACACTCAGACACACGATCAACCCCAGACATACCACCACACAGAACAATGATGAAATGACCTACCCATTCTTCACCGTGTACTTATCCATCAGCGAATACAGTGTTGGCCGCGTAATCCCCAGTATATTGGCGGTGTTAGACATATTCCCGTTACTGAGTGACAGTGCTTTTGCTATCGCCTGCTTCTCAGCCGCTTCTCTGACCTGGCGTAAATTTAACGCCATGGGTTCGAGATCATCTTCGATAGGTTGAAGCGCCAAATCGAGCGAGCTGATGAATTTGTTATCCGACATGATCACCGCCGATTTCACCTTGTTTTGCAGCTCACGGATATTACCGGGCCAACTGTGCTGAAGCATTGCGCGTATGGCATCGTCGGTGAAACCGCTGATTTTTCGCGGTGACTGCTGATTGGCCTGCTGCAAAAAATAGCGGGCAAGAATGAGAATGTCCTGATCACGATCGCGCAGTGGCGGGTTCTGAATGGTAATTTCACTGATGCGGTAGAACAGATCTTCCCGAAACGTTTTATCTGCCATCATTTGTTCGAGGTTTTGATGGGTGGCGCAGATGATTTTGACATCCACCGGAATTTCATGGCGGCCACCGACACGTTCAATCACTTTTTCTTGCAGGAAACGGAGTATTTTGGCTTGCAGCGGATAGGGCATGTCGCCGATTTCATCGAGGAACAGCGTGCCGCCGTCAGCACATTCAATTTTGCCGGCCGTGGTTTTGTGCGCGCCGGTAAAGGCGCCTTTTTCAAATCCAAACAGTTCACTTTCAAGCAGATGCTCCGGAATAGAGGCGCAGTTAATAGCGATGAAAGGCTTATCCGCTCTTGGTCCTTTCGCATGAATGGCACGGGCGATCACTTCTTTGCCGGTGCCGCTTTCACCCAGGATCAAAGTGGTGATTTCCGTGGGCGCGATGCGCTCTATCATCCGGCACACTTGCTGTATTTGCGGGCTGTTTCCGATGAACCCATTGGCTTCAAGTGAAGACTGGCGCAGACTGATGTTTTCCGATTCCAGTTTGGCCACCACAAATGCCCGGTCGATAATCACGGCCAGAATGTCATCATCTATTGGTTTGTGATAGAAATCGTGCGCGCCGAGTTCAATGGCTTTCAGTGCATTGGCTTTGTCATCATTGCCGGTAATGACGATGATTTTAGTGTAAGGCGCCAGTGCCAGCATTTCCTGCAATATGGCGAGCCCTTCTGACGCATTGGCTTCATCAGGCGGGAGTCCGAGGTCTAAGGTAATGACTTTGGGCTCGTAACGTCGCAGCGCGGTAATGGCCGATTTTCGATCAGCGGCCATAACGACTTCGTACTGCGGGAAGCACCATTTCAGCTGTTTTTGAATACCTGGATCATCTTCAATGACAAGTAATGTATCCATATTGCTTTCCTTTCTGGCAAATGCTTTGTCCCGGAGGATTAGGCTGGCACACTGACAGGCAGATGAATATACAGGGTCGTTCCTTTGTCCGGTTCGGATTCCACGTCTATATATCCGCCTAATTGCTCAATCAGGTTTTTTGCGTCATAGGCACCAATCCCCATGCCTGCGTTGCCTTTGGTGGTATCAAAGGGCTTGAATAATCTGTGCTCGATAAAATCGCTGCTCATGCCGCTGCCGTTGTCAGAGATGGTGATCAGGTAGTAGCGATCTTTGCGTGTCGTCGACACATGCACATAACCGTTTTCACTGGTAGATTCCTGTGCATTCTGAACCAGATGAGACAGCATATTGCTGAAACGTTCTCTGTCCGTTTTCAGGGTAAATGGCAGGTCGGCCTGCTCAATAAACTGCGGCGGAGGTGTTCGGACGGCGCGGGTGTTGCAGACTTGCCGTATCAGATCTTCAATGTTGATCTCTTCTTCAGATTGACTTTCAACCCGCTTATTACTGAGCTGGTTCAGCACTTTCGTCAGCCGGTGAGCGGCTGAATCGACAGTATCAAAGGCATCGCTGATGAAGTCGGGGTTATCCCGGTGTTTTGTCGCATTTTTGCTGAGAAGCTGCAGTTGCGCTAACACGTTTTTCAGGTCATGTACCAGAAAAGCAGACATGCGGTTGAAGGTATCGAATTGCTGGCTTTCAGCAAGTTTCTGATTGGTTTCAAACACATTGAGATAAACAGAAAGCTGGCGGCTGATCGCTTTCATTAAATCACGGTCTTCCCAGTTGACTTTTTCTGTCGATGTGGGCCTGGAAAGCAGGCACACGCCCAGGGTTCCGCTGCTGCTCGATAAGGGCACGATATAAGACAATTCTGCCACAGCGGAAAGTGCGGTTGCATCTAACCGGAACGGTGCGGGCTCTTTGTCTTGCCGGGCGGCGTCTACGTCAACAATCCACTGATGCTCAATAGCCGGTAGCGCGGCTGAGCTGAGTAGTATCTGAATATCCGGATGCTGGTGGTCAATATTGTGGCAGGCCCGCACTTTCATGTTCGGGCCTTGCCTGGTGGCTAACACACCGCTGTGACAGCCAAAAGGGTGAAGCATGGCGCGCAGTGCTGTGTCGTATTGTGTGCCTTCCGGATGTTCCAGCGCCGTGGCAAAGCGCATCCATTCTTCACGGTATTCGTATTTGTTGGCAAAGAAATGTTTGGTGATAAAAACCATGATGTTTTTGCGAAACGTATCTGACAGAAAAAGGCTGGCCAGCACCAGTGCGCTTAACGCAAAAAACAGGATCTGAACCGTATCGCTCCAGCTTTCGCCCATGGATTTGATATAAAAACCCGCGAGTGCCATCACCAGCAGATATCCTGCTGCAACGAGTAACAGCGTGCTGTGATAAATGATATCCCGCGAGACGTACACCCGGCTTTGCCAGTGCTTGATACGCCTGGCTGTCAGCAGGATGAAAGGCAGGGACATCAGGGCTATCCAGCCTCTGCCAAGCCAAAAGCCGGAAGCCAGAATATTGGTGAGAAAAGCATCTGCATAAAGCGCAAAGTGGTAAGCGAAATAGACCCCCAATCCCAGACAGATAGGCTTGATGGCCCAGCGTTCGTCTTTATGGGTTCGGCGAAAGCGCAATTCGACAAACCACAGACCGATAATTGCCTGACATAAGTGCAGGAAGACGAAAGTACGCTGACTGAGTATTGGCCAGATGAAGCGTGCCAGTTCAAGCACTATGGTTGCGGCGATGAACAGACAAAGCCAGCGGGGGGCTTTCTCCCTGAAGATGTCTTTCACCTGCACGGCATTGGTTAAGCTGCTGGACACCAGCAGACACCAGCCCAGTGTCAGTAAGCTCTCGGTCAGCAGCACAGGTAAAATGGAGAGCTGGTAGCGATATTGAATAAATGACGTGATGGCCCAGGCTGCACCAAGGAGGCAGGTGAGCTGTAACAGCCTTTTTGGCATGCTTTTTTCTTTGGTTGTCAGCAACAGCAAAAAAATGAACAGAAAACCGGTTGCGGCTGACAGGTAGCCAATGTTTCCAAGCAAAGTATCCAAATATGCAATCCTTTATTCAACGAGGAATCCCAGCGCAAGTAACCGCTGAGTGATGGCTGAGTCACTGGGAGTGCAGCCTTTCGCTCAGTAGGACATTTTTGCGATTCCTATTGAGAGAATAGTTCAGAATTGTGCAAAGAGGAGGGGTCAGTACCTGTTAACGCTATTGCTATTGGGTTGCGGTGAATGGCAAATCGTGTGAAGGGAAATCTGCGGGGCATGAAACAGCCGGTCGATCCAGTCCGTCATGCTTATTGAACAGTGCACTGGCATGAAGGCTAACAGCAGAATGAATAATGGTACAAGGTTAAGTACCAGTATTAGCATGAGTTTTTTCACAACAGCTCATCCTCTTTCCCAGCCACCTCCGTCCTTTGGGGGTTAAATAATATTTTGAGTTATACAGAGAAAGATAGCGTTATTCTTTGCTTCACTTTGGCTTAATGTTAAGAACGTCGCGCTTTCAATTTTTTTGTCCTGTTACTTCAGAGCCTGTGAAGCCGGTGCCGGTTCATCAAACTGACGTATTTCTCTCATCATTCTGCCGCAGAACTGACACGTTTGAGTCACACATTCTTTTCATACTCGTATTGAACACCAACTTCGGATGGAGACAGTATGGAAACCGTAAGTCCTTTTCGTTTGCCACGGAAAACCCCGTTTGGGGTCGGTGAGAAACTGACTGAGTGGGCGACGGGGTTGCACAGGCTGAGTCGCTTTTATGCTGACAGGCCTGTGGGACAAGATACCGAGTCGTTTCTTCGCTATTCCCTTGACGTGCTGGGGATAGATTTTCATGTTGTAAAAGGGAGTTATCAGAATATCCCCGCGCAGGACGCTGTCGTGGTGGTGGCGAATCACCCTCTTGGTTGTGCAGAGGGCATTATTCTGGCCCGGATACTGCGAGGAATCCGGCCGGACGTGAAAATTCTGGCTAACCATTACCTCAAGACGGTCCCTGAACTGGACTCACTGTTTATAGGTGTTGATGTTTTCGAAGGGGAAAGCGCGCTTCGGGCCAATGTTAAAGCCTTGCGCGAAGCCAACCGCCATTTAAGCACCGGGGGATTGCTGCTGGTATTTCCGGCCGGTGAAGTGTCAGCCTATGACAGGCAATCAAAGCAGCTTCGTGACAAAGAGTGGAGTAAATCGGTCAGCCGTTTAATCCACAAACATAAAGCTACAACAGTGCCTGTGTTTATTGGCGGGCGCAACAGCCGTCATTTTTATATGGCGGGGAAAATTCATCCCATGCTGCGCACCCTGATGCTGGGAAGGGAAATGCTGAATAAGCAGCAATCGCCGATTCCGATTGCAATCGGCGACAGCATTCGGTTCAGCGAAGTGAAAAATATCAGTGACGACCAGCACTTGGTCAATTATCTGAAATTCAATACCTATTTGCTGGGCAGCCAGGCCGGTTTGATATCGTCAGGTACCTCCGCTTCTGTCGCGGGTACATCAAAAATGGTCGCTTCAGGAGAACCCATAGATGCGCCTGTTCCTTTACCCTTACTGAAAAAGGATATCGCCAGCCTCGGCGATGACGAGCGGATGCTGAGCAGCGGTGAGTTTGATGTTTACTGTGCCCGGGCTAGTCAGATCCCGGCGATATTACAAGAGCTGGGCCGCATCCGCGAAATCAATTTCAGGGCGGTGGGAGAAGGCACGGGAAAAGCGAGCGATCTGGATAGCTTCGATGAGAGTTATCTGCATCTGTTTGTCTGGGATCGTCAGGCTGAAAAAATTGTTGGCGCATACCGGCTGGGACTGACGGATGAACTGATTGCCAAGCACGGCCTGGAAGGCCTCTATTCCCGTACGCTGTTCCGGTACGACGAGCGTTTTATCCGCCAGTATGGCGCTTCCATTGAGCTGGGGCGCTCAGTGGTGGCAGAAGAGTACCAGCGCAGTCTGAGTGCGTTATTGTTGTTGTGGAAAGGTATATCGGCATTCGTGTGCCGGCATCCGAAATACACGCATCTGTTCGGTCCGGTCAGTATCAGTGATGAGTACAGTCATGAGGCCAGACAGTTGCTCGCCGCCTGTATGTCTGTGCATCATGCCGATGAAAGCAGCGCACGTTTGGTGGCGCCGACACATCCCTTGTCCAGCAATAACCGGGTGTTCTGGCAGCCAGATATGTTATCGGCACTGGCGGACGTCCAACTGCTTTCTAAGGTGATTTCGCGGATGGATGCAGGAAAAAGCGTGCCGGTATTATTGCGGCAGTATCTGGGTTTAAACGGTAAGCTGGTGTGCTTTAATGTTGACCCTGAGTTCAATGATGCGCTGGATGGATTGATCGTCGTGGATTTAACCCTGGTCCCGGAAAAGACCTTAGGCAAGTATATGACGCCCGAGAAAGCCTCTGCGTATCTGGCCCACCATGGCAAGGGGCTGGCTTAACAAGCTAATCAGGGAGTGGCGGAATCAAGTGGCACGGACAAGTCTTTGGGAACAAAGGTCAGTACGTGCTGCTCTGTCGTCAGTGATAAGGTATCGCTTTCAAGTGCAGTGGTATTCCATTGCTGCAATGCGCTGACGATGACCGCCTCGACGGTGGCAACCTCATTCTGGATACAGGCCATTTTAGTGGATACAAGCGAGGTTATACGGAACTGGTTACCGTTTTTAAGCTCTGCCAGGCCCATGAACTGATTGCAGCCACTGAATCCTGTTGCTTTAAACTGGCTGTCCAGGCTCAGGCTGATGGGGGTGCGCGTTTCTATCTGAGTGATCTCTCTGCCATCAATTTTGGTTAATACCCAGTCTTGCTGCAAATCGCTGGCAGTAAATCCTGCTTTTGGCGGAGGGTTGCAACCCAAAAGGCTCAGTAAGACCATAAACAGTAGCCACTTTTTCATGTGAGCTTCACTCTCAGGTGTACGGCAATGTCACTCTAATAGTAGCAGTTAACCGTTTACAGCAGTGGCAGACTCGCGAGACAAGCACGGCAAACACACTGACCTTCAGGCAGGCTGCTGGTATCGCGTCTGGCCAGTTCAAAGCACCAGCACTGGCTGTTGCCATCCTCTATCGCGCAATAGGCGGGTTGACCACAACGTTCGCAGTTATGTGTGGTTTCAACTCCCTGGATTTGGGCGATAGTCTGGGTGTGCGCGTCATCGTCCATTAATCGCCACTCTCCGATTTCTTTCATGGTTCGCAGGCAACCACTGCAGATCCCTTCCTGATTTTTACATTTCGCCACGCACGGTGTCTTCACTTGCCAGTACCCACTTCAAAAAGCGGCTAGTTTACCCCAGACCAAGTGAAATGTATTGGTCCGGGGTTGTCAGGTGAACAGCAAGACACGCCGGCTTGTGGTTAGCGTTTACGCCAGATGGTCATCTCAGACACAGTATGCTGGAATTTCCGTTTCGTTTCGCGGATCACAAACGGAATTTCTTTGACTGCAATCAGTTCGAAATGCGGGATCAGTGTTTCCGTGAGCCCGTCTAAGGTGGTGAAATTCTCGCCATTAACCTTGATTCCCCCCAGCCACATGTCTTTTGGCGTATAGTCTTCCAGCCAGGTGTAGGGCGAGGTAATGACCAGATACCCCCCCGGAACAATCCGTTTGGCAATACTGGTAAGAAAGGCCCTGGGATCGGCCAGCCGGTCAATGAGATTAGAGGCGTAGACCAGATCATAGTCGGTAAACTGCGGCTTGAGATTGCAGGCATCGCCCTGGCTGAAGTGAATATTGCCTTTCAGGTTCTGGTAGCCTAATTCGTCAAGGGTAATACTTTTGAACTCCACCAGATCGCCTTCGGTTGGAATGGTATAGCGCTTCTCCCCCTGCTCAAGCAGGGCATATGCTTGCTGAATAAAGCGGGCGGAAAAGTCTATGCCGTCAACGTGGTCAAAGCGCTTTGCCAGTTCAAAGCTGGCTCTGCCGACGGAACAGCCGATATCCAGTGCCCGTTGCGTACTGTGCAAGGAAATTTCCTGCAGGCACTGCTTAACCCCGTTGACACAGAAATTAGGCACAGAGAAATACTCATTACCATAGTGGAATTCAAGATATTGCGCGATTAACTCATTGGTTTCATAAATATTCAGATTGGCCATGCTGGCTGGATCCTGTTCAGAGGCGACATACCGAAATCCCGCATGCTGATAAAAATGACGACGAAAAGCATAGCGCGATTCGGGGATAGTCTCATTACCGGTTGAAATCCATGAGCCCCCTTTGATCAGATTGTGCTGGCCGTCAAAGGTGGGGGTTGAGAAGTCATCGTATAACGGGTGGACGTTAAACCCCTGAAAGCCGTCGATGGCGGACTCTGTCCATTGCCATACATTACCCACTATGTCGCACAGGCCATTATGTTCAAAGCGGTCAACCGGGCATGACGAGGCATAATAGGCCAGCTCGGTATTTCCGGGCGCTTCTTGCCAGGAGGGGGAGGCCGAATCAAGGCATTGTCTCAGAATGTACCATTCGGCTTCTGTGGGCAGCCGGATCGACTGCTGGCTCTTGTCGGCTTTCCAGTTACAGAACGCCTTGGCTTCAAGCTGATTCACTTCTACCGGCCAGTTCAGTGGCAGCGGAATTTCCTGTGTCAGGTTACGCTGTAACAAAACGCCGTTGCGCTCAAGCCAGAATCTGGGCATGGTGGCTTTTGTGTAGGCCAGCCAGGCCAGGCCTTCATCCGTCCAGTACCTTTGCTGCTGATATCCGCCGTCCTTCACGAAATCCAGATACTCCTGGTTCGATACCAGGTATTTACTGGTTTTAAAGTCATGCACTTTATATTGCTGGACACCGTATTCATTGTCCCAGCCATAGGTGTCGGCATCTTCGGATTTGCCCAGCGAGATCGAACGGCCAGCCAGTGCGATCAGTTGATTAGAAGGCGCAGGTCCTGCTTCCTGACAGGCCTCCCAGTCAGAAGATGGTGTCAGGTCCGAAACAGGGAGCTGGCGCATAATCACAGAAGAGGTTTCAAGGTGAATGCGTTCATGCTCAATGCCCATCAGAATCACCCACGCAGGATCTTTATCAGTAATGGGCAGGGTCAGGGGCATCTCATCAATGACCTGATTGACTGCGTCTTTTACCTGCCACCGATAGGCTTTAACCTCATCAACGCCTGGCCAGTCGTAGTGGGCGTCATTGAGATCGTCCCAGGACATTTCATCAACACCAATAGCAAACATAGACTCGAAGTGAGGGTTAATTCTGTTATCAATGTATTTGCCAAGTTTTAACTTATTGATATAAAAGACCGCTGTGTGGCCGTAATAAAAAATCAGCGGATGCCGGAGGGGTTCGGCTTTTTTGAAATAGACTGAGTGGTTGTTAATCAGGGAGAAAAGGGATTCGTAAAGCGCCCAGGTTTCATTAAAGGCCGTTTTTAATTCTTGTCGTTTTTTGTGTTCTGATGAGCCTGTCAGTAATACGCTTCTCGTCGCTGCTGTCGCAAAATCAACCATGACTGTTTACTCTCCTGTAACAGTGATTTCTTATTTATTGTGTTTGATTTTATATTCAAAGTGTCTCTCTTATGTTGCAGTGAGATAAGATCAAGTTCAAGCCCCTGTTTCTTGCTCGACAAAAACCAGAAGGCTCCCGTTCGGGAGCCTTCTTCTTAGCGACTGTACTTAGTTTTTACGTGAACCAGTAAATGCATAACGAGATGATTTCTGGCCGTTTTCGGTAGTGGCCTCGAATTTCACTGAGCGAGAAGAGTTCAGCTGCAGCGGGATGAATACACGACCACGTTCATCGGTGGTGTACGTTTTACGTTGTTGAGGTACGTTGGCAACAGATACAGATGCGTTGGCAGCAGGTTGGCCATTTTCGGTCACAGTGACCCAAGCACCGTTATTCGCATCCGTCACACGAATATCAGCAAGAGCTGATGTCGACATTAGCAGTACAGCGGTTGCAGTGAGTACTTTAAAGCTAGTCATAATATTCACCTCATCTATCAGTGGCAAAGCCATCGATTAGGTTGTGCCTAAGTATCTTAGGGGTATCAATAGTTACAGGGCTCTCATTTTTAGACCTACTTGTTTCCAAAAAATTTCACTCCTGTGATAAGTAAACCCCATTTAGGTTACAACTCCCTGTTTTCTGATTGGATAGTATGCCTGCCCCACTTATTACCCTTATGAATATAGTGATTCATAACTTAATCGTTACTTAACCGTCACCATTATTATAGTAACCAATGTATTTTACGGGTGATAATTTCATTACAGCCTATTAATGTAGTTAATTATTTTGTGGCATTTTTTTGCTGTATGGTAGAAATTTGCCATTGACGGTAGGTATTTAAATCTCGATGAGGTTGGGATGAGTGGCTTCGTAATAGGAGAGATCTTCAGTGATTCTGTTGACTCGCGTGGCGTCAGGCTTGACGCGTACAAAGGAAAAACCCGCGCGTTCGAGGACTTTCCCCGGCCTGGGGTCGAGACGCCTGTGCTGACCAAATATTCTGCTGAGTTTCAGATCAAAAAAACCAAAATCAACTAACCGGCGGGCAGCTTCTGTGCAATAGCCCTGACCCCAGAATGGAACACCTAACCAGAACCCTAACTGCGCACTGTGCTGCTCGATATTGTGCAATCCTATGCATCCGATTAATTGCTCTGTGTCTTTTAATGTTATCGCGAAGATGGCCAGTGTACCATTGTCCCAACCGGCTAATGAGCGGCCAATCCACTGTCCGGCCATGCCTGAATCATACGGGTAGGGCACATTCGTGGTACCCAGAGCAATTTCAGGTTCACCTGCCAGCTTTTGAATCAGGGTTGCATCGGCAAGCTGCAACGGACGCAGCAACAAACGTTCCGTCGTTAAAGTCGGTTGTCTCACCGTAACCTCCCGGCCTGATAATAGAAAGAGAGCTCATATTAATTCTGTTTCATTACGATTTATTTTACCTGGATCAAACAAAGGTCGGTTATCTGATCATCGGGTGTGAGCAGGGGGACCGAACAGGCAGTATAAACGCGACTTCAATGACTGATTGGGTGCCAGTGCGCGACTGAAAATGTGTTGCCAGTGATGGAAGGTTGCCTGAAGCGGCCGCCAGCCGGTGACGTCTTCACGAACCCCGTAGCGTATGATGGTGTTGTCGTTTTCCGGTACGAAAGTGCCAAAGAGTTTATCCCAGATAATAAGCACCCCCGCAAAGTTCTTATCTATATATTCAGGATTGCGGGCATGATGCACCCGGTGGTGAGACGGGGTATTGAAGATGTGTTCCAGCCACCCTAATCGTTTGATCACTCTGGTATGCACAAAAAACTGGAAGCCAAGATTCACAGAGACAACCAGAACCACAGTGTCTGGTGGATAGCCAATTAAAATTAACGGCAGCCAGAAAATCCACATACCCGACACAGGATAAGTCAGGCTTTGCCGGAAGGCTGTGGTGAAGTTCATGTGTTGAGATGAATGATGGACTATGTGCGACGCCCACAACCAGTTGATATGGTGCGATGCCCGGTGAAACCAGTAATAGCAGAAATCTTGCAGCAGAAATGCCAGCGCAACGGTGGCCAGAGACATCTGGATATCGAACAGGCGATACTGATAAAGCCAGAGGAAAAAAGGCATAAGCAATAAAGTGGCAATGAGATCGGCACTCTGGTGAAGACCTGCCAGGGTGAGGTTGCACGCCAGTTCTTTCCAGTTATAGTCTGGGCTGTTTTCCCGGCGTAAACATTTGTACTCCCATAGCATCGCGATAAAAAACAGCGGGCTGATGGCCAGTAATATCAGCACTTCCATTTGCTTTCACCATGCTGGGCAAGATTTGCCAGTGCTTTTCGGATACTTTTTTCCAGTAAGAATTTTATCAGCCAGCCGGTGCCTTTAATTTTGGGTGAAAAGCTGATGCGGTACTGAATGTTACTTGTATCGGCATTCAGGCTGTGCACCTGAATCCATCCGCCATGCTCAACAACAGGGCCGCCGCTGATGATGCGATAGTGCAGGTGTTCATTTTCTTTGTAATCTATGATCTTTTCATCAAAGGTAAAGGGGCCGGCGGAGACCCTGCGTATGGCACCAATGCCGTTAGGTTTTGGTTTACCGCTTCTGATCAGATGGTAAGAACCATCAAAGAAGCGTCCCAGGTTCTGATGATCGGTTAATAACTCAAACAAGACTTTTCTCGGTGCCTGGGCAGATTGTTCTATTGTGATTGTGTGCGCTGGCATGATACGCCCCTGTTAATTTGGTAACACTATGTTAACAGTGAATGAGTATCTGTCAAATGGGAAAATATTGATAGAAAGCTTATTTTTCAATGTGTTCTGAGCGATTCCAGTCTGAACCGAATATCACACTGCTCAAGTATGGTGCAAAATCGTACGATTTGATGTTGTGAAATTGTAGTTAATTGTTAAGGGATTGATTCACAACACTTTGTAACCCTGATGTGTAACATATGAGAAAAATGTGAGCATAAACTCACAAAAAAGGTCAAAAATGCTATTGAAAAATGTGCCAGAGACTCTTATATTGATTTTTGTTGATGTGGACTAGATGGTGATAAGTCTGAAAAAGCGTTGGAAAACCGAACCTCGAGTGAGGTAACTGAATTTAAGGTTAACGTTCCCCAAACGTCAAAAAGTTCAGTGTCGGATCAGAACATTCAGTAACAATCCATCTCGCTTCATGTTTATTATTCTCCAGAATCTGAGCATAAAGGAC
This sequence comes from Photobacterium halotolerans DSM 18316, assembly GCF_000425165.1. Taxonomy (GTDB): domain Bacteria; phylum Pseudomonadota; class Gammaproteobacteria; order Enterobacterales; family Vibrionaceae; genus Photobacterium; species Photobacterium halotolerans. The sequence continues at coordinate 73,283 of NZ_AULG01000024.1, read as the reverse complement.
ACAACAGTTTTGTTGATTATGCCGATCAGCATTCGTCATTGGAGATAGTAACGTTAACGATACTTAAATGTCATTCATCTGTAATGAGTCTTTGAGTAAAGTTAAACGAATTAGGTAGCAAAGGTTTTTTAGTAATACTTGGCTTGTTATCTATGTTTTATCGAGAGGTGAATTATGACAAATAAAAGCCGTAGACAATGGTTCTATTATCAATCACAGTCTTCTAAGTCGAAACTGAAAAGTAAATGAACGCACCTGATGCGAAAACGACGAAAAAGATAAAAATCCGATTGGTAATGTAAAAAAGTAAAGTGAAGTTAGCCAGAGACACTCATACTGTGTTTCTGGCTTAAATGTTTTTATAAGGCAGAAAAGTCATTTAAGTGCGGGGTTGATGGTTTTCATCAATACTATTGATAGATATTCCCGCCAACGCGTAGCGTTTCCGGAATAGATTTCAATTGAATGCCTCCTAAATAAATATCACCTTTTACTGTGATATTGGGAGGAAGCTCAGTAATTTTGGTGTGTGCCAGATAGAGATCGCCTCCAACAGACAGATAGGGTGGTAATTGTGTGATTGGCATGCCAATCAAGCTTAAATCCCCTGGTATCTTAAGATATGGGCTCAGCCTGGTAATTCGGGTGTGGGCAAGATTGAGATACCCTGCGACTTCCAGTCTTTTGGGCAATAAGACAATGTTGCTATAGGCCAGATTGAGATTCCCATCAACACGAACAACGCCAGGTAAATAATTAATATCACTATTTTCGAGATTCAGGTTACCTTTCACATGAAGAGGGTTGGGCAGGGTAATGCTCTGTGAATGTCGCAGCGAGACGTTGCCGTAGCTATCGGTGTAATTAAGCAACTTTATGTCTGAAATAAATTGATTAGCGGCAACGCCCTGACTGAAGTTCAGGGAAAGGCTTAAAACCGCTAACTGGAAAAAGGGTAGGGGTTGCTTCAACATACTTATCACGACACATGCATGTAATTATTCTATTCCTGACAAATTGTAATCAGTACCAGAAGAAAAGACAGCATTAGCTGATGAAATGGGAGTAGCGTCACCAAACGAGCAGTATAAAAATATGCGCTGACATTACAATCAACGCATAGTTGAATCCGGGTATTGCTATTTATCAAATTGCTTGATTAATACCGACGTGTCTGCTCGGTTAAAGCCTCTGTCCTGAAGTTTCGCGTATTCAGCATCGACCTGACGTGCCAGAGGAAGCGGGACGCACAGTTTATCGGCGGCATCGAAACAGATAGCAAGATCTTTTCGCATCCAGTCGATGGCAAAACCGAAATCAAATTTATCTTCCGCCATGGTGACAGCGCGGTTTTCCATTTGCCATGAACCGGCCGCGCCATGCTTCAGCACATTGGTCATTTTCTCAATATCTAATCCCGCTGCTTTAGCAAGCGTAATGGCTTCAGATAAGCCCTGAAGAATACCGGTAATACAGATTTGGTTCGCCATTTTGGTGATTTGACCGAATCCGACATCACCCATCAGGGTAGAGGCTTTCGCATAAGTGTTGAAAATGGGCTGGGCTGACTGAAACGCTTCTTCGCTGCCACCGACCATGATGGTCAGACAGCCATTTACAGCGCCAGCTTCACCACCAGAGACGGGTGCATCGATGAATGTGGCAGATGCACTCTTTGCCGCTTCTGCCATTTCACGGGCAACATCGGCAGAGGCTGTGGTGTGATCAACCAGTAAAGTGCCCGGACGGATGGTCGACAGGATCCCCTGTTCCCCACAGTAGATTTCACGGATATCGTTATCATTACCGACACAGGTCAGGACAACATCGGCCTCTTGTGCGGCCTCTGCCGGCGTCAGCGCAAGCTTACCCGGGTAAGTACCCAGCCATCTCTCTGCGGTGGCTGTCGTGCGGTTGTAGACCACGACCTTAAATCCCGCAGTGGCTAAGTGCCCGGCCATAGGGAAACCCATAGTGCCTAATCCGATGAAAGCGATAGTTTTGTTGGTCATTACTGCGCATCCTATTGCGTTGTTATCTTGGCATAGTTATCTGGCGGGAATCATATCACAGAGGATCGAGGGGAATGGCAGCAAATAGCCATATCGAGCCGGAATTTTTACCCGATATGGCCTATTACAGCAGAATTATCGTGAAGCCAGTGAGCGGGACTTGAGGTCGAAAATCAGTTTTTCAGCACTGCATTCGAACTGCAGGCTAGCTGTCATTGCAGTTTCATTGTCACTGTAGATCGTCTGATATTGCACATTGTTATTAACGCTTTTCGCTAATGTCAGGAAAGGCGCAAATTCTGTTTCTATCACGTCTTTGCCCGAACCATTAAATGTAAGCGTTGAAACATCGTCTCCTTCGCGGATGAGAAAGCCAATTTCAGCCGCGACACCACACGCTTCACAAGGCTCTTCAGGATGTTGTAAATCTGCCATCGTGTTTCCTTTTACCAGAAAAGATACTGTGAATGAGTGTATCTCCGGACAGCCGAATGCGCTATCAGAGTCAGTGGTTATAGCTTGTTGCAGATCAAGGTAAGCGCAAGAAAGACTTAAAATGCCTGGTGGCAATGGTGGCAATGGTGGCAATGGTGGCAATGGTGGCAATGTAAAGAGGGGATCAATGTCGGCAGAGTAGGGGATCTGACTGGCCTGACAGCCAGACCAGTCAGATAATGTGGCTATCTTTCCTCGAAGCGTTCGGCCAGTGCTTCAAAGTCGTCGACTTTAGCCCTGAGCCCGGCGCTCGATTCTTCGACCAGCAGCAGCTCTTTAAAGTTTTGCTCTGATGCTGCAGCGATGGAGTGGATGTGCTGGCGGGTATGGTCAGTCAGCTGTACCTGGCCTTCTGCCGCCTGGGCCATTTTCCGGATCAACAGACTCATTTCAGCCATGTTGGCTTCCATGGTTTTCAGGCTTTCAGAGCCTTCAGCGGCGGTTGAAACACACTGATTGGTCTGATCGCGGTTACATTCAATCACAGAGCGCCATTCGTTGATTGTATTCAACATGTGCTCAATACTGTTTTGGATCTGTTCTGTCGCCGTCTGGGTACGTGATGATAAAGCCCGTACTTCATCGGCAACCACAGCAAAACCACGGCCATGCTCACCGGCACGAGCAGCTTCAATGGCGGCATTTAAGGCCAGCAGGTTAGTTTGATCGGCAATGCCGCGAATTTCATCCATCACTGAGCTGACTTTCGCCGCTTCGTTACTTAACTGCAGTGTCGTGGCCGTTGCCTGCTCAGCCTGTGCAGATAGTGCCTGCAGATTTTGCTGAGTGGTATCCAGTTGTACCCGGGTCTGATCACTGTAATTTTGAGTGCTCAGTAACAACTGCTCCGAGTGATCAGCATGCTGGTTGACCGTTTGCGCTGAGTCAGTCATGTCATCCAGTGCATTGGCAACATTGCGGATATTGTCGTTCTGATGCCGGATCGCCTGATTGACACGGGTGGCTGTTTCACTCAACTCTTCAGCAAGCGTCTGAAGAGGATGGGCGGCATCTTTCATTCGGCCTAAAACGGTACGAATTCTTGCTGAAGCCATTTTGAGATGATAATCCGCTACAGAAAAAGCACTGTTGCCGGAAAAAATCAGCCGGCTGATACTGTCATAGCTTTGTTTGAGGTCATTTAACTGCTGCGGGGTCTGAAACAGCTCCTGGCGGAAGAAAAGCAGCAGCACAAGAAGCGGAAGCAGCGGCAGAAGCGCAGTGAACGAGAACCCGCCCTGCACCAGGCCATAAATAACCGGCAGCAGGATAGCGGCAGCCAACAGGCCGTAACGCAAAGAAGCCGGCAGCGAAAGTGAGACATTGGTTTTGCCTTCACTCTGACGTAATGTTTTGTAAGCCTGGCTTGCGGTTTTGATCATGTCGGGAGTGGGTTTTACCCGTACCGACTGATAACCCACGATTTTACTGTGTTCGTAGATAGGCGTGACGTAAGCGTCGACCCAGTAATAACCGCCATTTTTAGTCTTGTTCTTGACGATACCCCGCCAGGCGTTACCTTTTTTCAAGTGCATCCACATATCGCCAAATGCCGCTTTGGGCATATCGGCATGGCGGATTATGTTATGCGGTTTACCCAGTAATTCGTCCTCGGTATAACCGGCAACCTGGCAGAAGCAGGGGTTGCAATAGATGATATTGCCTTTGAGATCAGTGGCTGAAACGAGCTGTTCGCCTGCTGGGAAGGTGACTTCACCGTCCTTCATGGTGTGAATGGATATAGCGGACACGTATAACCCTTGTTTTATTAAGATTTTTATCTGCGAATAAGAGCATAGATGCATCGGGTTTATCAATACTTGGATAGTGAAATACGCTATAACCGCACAAAAATTAATGGATAACAATTTTAACAATAAGCAGTCATATGCAGTCTTTACTCATCGTCTTGTTTTTTACCGCCAGCAACAGGCGTTAATGACCCCCCCCTTTAGTGATTGGCGCAGGCCAGAACCGTTTGAGATTATCTTTACTCAGAATTAACTATATTTATAGTGATAAGCATCTTGACGGGTGGTGAATGGATAATCACTTGCTTAAAAGAGCTGTTCTCTTTAGATGTTGAGAGGGTTTGATTATGGTTCTGTCAGAATGTCGGGAAATGTTGATGAAGCACACATTGGTGGAAGCGCGATTAGTCCACGATTTTCTCAGTGCGGGTTGGAGTGTGAACTTTAAAGATGAAGCCGGGAATGACTATCCTCTGACTGATGTTTACGGCATCCCCTGCAGTTATGATTCCCTGAAGCAGGCGCAGGATGCTGTCCATGAAGCCGGTGACTGCCCGATTAAAGTTGACAGTCTGTTCCATTTTTCAGAGCGTTAAAGGCTGTTAAAGCAGTCTGGTTGGACCTGACTTATCTTGCATAAAAAAGAACGATCGTGCTTTAATTGCGACAATCTAACGAAAGGTAGTGCAATGAGTAAAGGTCGGGTAACCCGGGAACACATACTGAGAACGGCATTTGATCTGGCCAGTCGTGATGGCTTGGACAGCCTGACTGTCGGACAGTTGGCTAAGGCATCAGGTATGTCGAAAAGCGGGCTGTTTGCACATTTCAATTCGAAAGAGAATCTACAGGTTTCTGTTTTACAGTTTGCGGGTGACTACTTTGCTCAGCATGTCATCCAGCCTGCACGGCTTGCAGGCTGGGAGTCGGTAGAAGAAAAAATCAGGTTATTACTGCAGAACTGGCTAGCCTGGAACCATTCATTTCAGGGCAGTTGCATGTTTATCGATGCCTGGAAAGAAGGCCGCTGCAGCGATGATCCTGTTCAGCAGGAATTGGACATTATTACCCGCCGGTGGATGGACTATTTGTGCCGCCAGGTTGAGCAGGGGAAGGCCAGCGGCGAGTTCCGTACGGATTTAGATACCTGGCAATCCGTGTTCCGGCTCTACGGTGCTTACCTCAGTAGTCAGCTCTTTCATTCCTTGGGTCTGGAAGCGGATGGTAACCCGCGATTCTGGACGGATGTGGACCTTATTCTTGCCAGTTGGCGATCAGACAGCGAGCAAGACTGATTTCTTTAAATTTCAAAAAAAAGCACGTACGTACTTTTTTATACAGGCCAAATCATGAGCAGCAAAATATATTTCAATACTAAGGGAGGCGTGAATGTCAGACGCCGTGCAATCAACGTGGCAACCCGTGCCTATCACCGTATTGCCCCTTCTCATGCCCGTAAAACCGCGCGGAACTTGTTGTTAACACCTGAAAGGTTTTCTGCCAGCGCTCAGGCCCCTGAGGGGTTACAAAAAAAAGCGATTGAGACGTCCGAAGGTAAAATAATGACGTACTCTCTTGGGAGCGGCCCCACATGGCTGCTGGGGCATGGATGGTCCGGATCGGCCAGTCAATTTTATACCCTGATGGAACATATTGCGGCCTCAGGTTTTACCGCTCTGGCATTTGATAATCCTGCTCATGGTGCGAGCGATGGCCAGCACGGACATTTACCCGGCTTTGTCAAAGGGCTGGAAGCCGTATTGGAGCAAGAAGTTGATGAGCTTGCCGGCGTTGTTGCGCACAGCATGGGCTGCACCATGATGCTTGAGAGCAAGCACGCGAAACTGGCGGGCGTGCCCATGCTGCTGGTTGCTCCGATTCTGAACTACAAAGATAACTTGTACCGTGTTGTTGAGGGATCGGGTTTCTCACTGCGTTTGTTTCAGGATGTGATTCGCGAAGTTGAATGTCAGTATCAGTATCCGATTGATAGTGTGGATAGCCACCAACGGCTGGCTGGTCATCAGGGACACACAGTGATTGTTCATGATAGTGGTGATCGTTTTGCGTTGTTTGAACAGTCGAGGAAAGCAAATGCCCTGCCACGGGTCAGTCTGATCGAGACCAGTGGGCTGGGGCATAACCGCATTCTGAAAAGTGAGCCGTTGCTAAGGGCATTTGACGGTTTGAGCAAGAATCTGGCGGCAGAAAACCATTAACCTGTTTTTGCCACCACTGCCGCAGACTGGGTGTTGAGTGTTGCCACTTCTGCATCCAGTTTTGCTATGTGAGTCAGCATCATTTCACGACAGCGCTCAGCTAATTCCCGGGCATCCTGCATAGTCATTGCAGACGTATCAATCGGGTCGAGGTACTCAGCAATTACAGTGCCGTTATCCCGCTGATTCAGATCAATTTTGTTGTGGGTACTGCTGACAACCATAGGCACGATAGGCACGCCTGCCTCAATGGCCATTCTGAATGCACCGGTTTTAAAAGGCAGTAAACCACGCCCTTTACTTCTGGTGCCTTCGGGATACATCCATACCGACAGGTTACGTTCGTGGATGGTATCGGCGACTTGTTTAATGGTGTCGCGGGCTTTGGCTTTATTTTCTCTGTCTATCAGTATATTGCCGGTGATCCAGTACAAAGGACCAAAGAAGGGAATCCACAGCAGGCTTTTTTTACCGATCGAGACGGTTCTCGGCCTGACCATGCCGGGCGAAGTAACAAAGTCGAAAACATTCTGGTGATTAGAGATATACACGGCGCGGCCAACCCCTTTGATCCGCTCTTGTCCTCTTTCAATGATGTGCACATTGACTATTTTTCTCAGTATCTTGAACCAGCGGCTGAAAAAATAGACATGCTTTGGATCTCTTGGGCTGAAAAGACAGTAGACCAGAGCAAACAAGCAGGTGAAAACAATAAAAAGGGCAGCCAGTAACAGGCGAATGAAAGCGAGCACAACAACTCCTTAAAAAACACTAACTACATTCTTAGATTAATTCAGCAGAGAAATTTAGCAAAAGTGACTGAGCCTTTGATATGCAACAGGTCACAAAATTAAGAAGTTAACCAGTTGAAAAGTAATAGATAAAAAGTGAACTCGCGGGTGCCGGGAATCAGGCTGCTTTCAGACCTGGATATCCCTGCGATGAAAGGGATGATGAACAGGTTCACTGGGTGTCTCTGGGAGAGTGCTTTAAGATTAATCAGGCAGTACGTCAGACAGTGCATCAGGCTGTGGCTTCATGCATAATCACTTCCTTGTGGTATTTTTTTGCGCAGAGGTTGATATGGCAGGGACAAGAAGGAGTGTGGGTTATCGCCAGCGACGTCTGATGATGATATCTACGATGGCTGTTCTGAGTGTATTGACAGGCTGCAGTACTACAACACAAGTGCCTGCGGAAACCCGGGAGATCCATGCCGCGGTTACTCAGCCTCCCCAGCCCCCAGTTTCCATTGCTATCAAACCACCGACCCCTACGTTTCTTGATGTATACCAAAGCTGGAAAGGCACGCCTTACCGTTTAGGGGGAAGCTCCAGGCGGGGAATCGACTGCTCCGCATTTGTTCAGCTGACCTATTCTGAGGTCTATCGTCAAATGCTGCCCCGCACGACTGCAGAGCAGTCGCAATTGGGTAAGGCTGTCCCCCGTACTATGGCGAAAAAAGGGGATTTGGTGTTTTTCAGAACAGGGCGGCGTATGCGTCATGTCGGCATCTATATGGGTAATAATGAGTTTTTGCATGCTTCAACATCACAGGGGGTTGTTGTATCCAGTCTTGACACCCCGTACTGGCAGCGGGCATTTTGGCAGATTCGCCGTATCCAGTAAGTTTGTTCGCCTTCCTTTACAATTACCCATGAAATTTATGGGTGTGAAGTTCGCAAAATTGCCGCACCCCTTTCATACTTTGGCTGTAGGGCGTTAAGCCCCGAGCGCTGGATTTCCAGGAGGTGATTTATGGCGATGGCTATGACAGTTGGGCAATTCCTCAACAGCCATAATGTGGATTTCAGTCTGACGCACCACAGGCATACTGATACATCATTCAGTTCGGCGGTCTCTGCACATGTTCCTACTTCCCAAGTGGCGAAAGCTGTTTTGCTTAAGGATCAGCAGGGCGATTACCTGATGGCCGTTGTGCCGTCTAACCGCCGGGTCATGATTGATAAAATTAATCGCATAATGGGCAAGCAGTTCTTTTTGGTGGGTGAGCATGAATTAACCCAGATATTTCAGGACTGTGAACCCGGTGCGATCCCTTCATTGGGACAGGCATATAAAATCAATATGCTGGTGGATGATTTGCTGCTTGAGCAGGATGAACTGTATATCGAATCCGGTGATCATGAGAATTTGATCCACCTTGATAACAAGCAGTTCCATAAAGTGATGCGAGATGTACCACACAGAAATATATCAGGCTATCGGATGTTGTTTACCCAGGAGCATGACGGCCGTCATTGGGAGTGGGAATAAATACCGGAATGAAAGGCCTGTAAACAAAGATGCGCTTACCTGTAACGGAAGCGCATTTTTTTATGGGTCGGTTAATCGATGCAGTTAAGCATGAAGTTAATGATGGGATCGGTGTCCGTCTTCATGTTGAGTGCTTTTGGCAGGTACTGAGGTGGCTGTAAAATGTCCCGTTCAATCAGCTCATCAAGTAATGGCTTAAATTCAAAGCCTGTTTTACCAATGAACAGCGAGGTCAGGTCCGTTTCCTTGTGCAATCTGAGCGCATCTTTCAAACCACGGAGGTACAGATAGTCTTTGGTAAAACCACCGCCACGGTATGCGCGGGTTGTGATGGTAAACGCAGTGTCATTGGACAGGCCGTAATCAAACTTCAGGGTATTGAAGGTTTCATTAAAGCTGCGTTTATTTACCATCATATCAACCGCAACCACACGTAATGCCAGCGTCTTCAGCCTGTGCAACGGGAAATTGCCCGACAGGTGCTCACACAGAATCGCCAGGCCTTCCTGCGTATGCGTATTGCCCGGTAAACCGAGCTGCAATACTTTGAGCGGCTGGGCTTCAGCGTTGACGCTGGTCACCATATGGACGCCCATTTCGTGATGAATCAGCGCAAACAGATCAGAGGGAGTAAACCGGCTGTTGAGGTTGATTTTTACGGTACGGCCACTCACCATGGCACGTGCGATCAGCTTGGTTGTGCCCTGAACTTTGCAGCTGAACCCGTAATCGTCGGCGGCTTCATTGAACGCAATGACAGCTTCTTCTGCACTGATGGTCGCGTTTTCAGGCTCTGCATATTCTCTGGCATGCAAAATGAAGTTGGCGTTAGCGATATCGCTTTCATCTGGCCGGCCATAATAGCGCAGAGAGTTGTATAAAAACTCCTCACGGCCCAGACTGGTCAGCAGGTCAATACGAACGGCCAGCTGATCGATGACTTTGCGGTACATCGACTGAATACCCGCATCACGAATGTCTTCTACCGGCAGCCGGTATAATTGCTCGCGAAACTTATAGGGATCCAGATCCAACTGACGGTAGGTAAACTGAGGATGATATACATCGCGGTTATGTAAAAACCGGCGCTTTTCCTGTTTCAGGTTGATCGGGTTAATGTAACTGAGCGTATTCAGACCACGGGCAAATTTGTACAGCTGGCGGTCCAGCAGAACAACTTCCTTTGGCAGTTTTGAATCCAGCACATGGGCGTTCTGACGCCGACGGGCAGGTTGCTGCATGCGGTTTTGCATGACAAAAGCAGCGTGGCCGGTCAGGGTGTCTTTCAACTCAGTTTTCAGCTGTTCAATGACTAACGGATAACTTTCACCACCGGTTTCATTCATATACACCTTCTTGATCTCAATCGGTAAGATCAGGGTGCGGGAGAAATTATCGCGGACAAAAGTCGCCTGATACCCCATACCCTGAAAAACAAGGTTTTCACCAGCAGTGACCGCCTGATTCGGCAGTTGGATTTGCCCGAGCCGGGTCAGGAGATTATTAATTTCGGCCTGCCAGGCTTTGCGATCAATCTGCGCCGTACCCAAATTAAATGTCGGACATGGCTGCGATATGCGCTCGTGATTATATGAGTGCATGTCATATATTACACAGTAGCCGAACTTGCGCTCAAGAGACGTGATCAGTGCACGAAAAATGCGGTAATAACAGGCATGCTTTGCCAGAGAAACTTGCTTGTCTGACTCGGTCAGTTTGGCATGCCACACATCTTTTCCCCAGGCCTGCTGATAGATGCAGGTTTCCGGACTGCGGTTAAGATCGTATTCGTACCGAGAGTCTTCACCTTGCAGCACAATCGGCAGGGAAGTGATGAAATCACCCGTGTAAGGATCTTCCTCATAGTACCTTTCCGCTTCTGAAAGGTGGCATTTAGCCACCAGTTCAGGGCGCAGCCGACTGCCGTTATGAATGGCTGTTGCTACAATCGGCTGGTACTCGGTAATGCGAATGGTGACACTCCCGTCAGCCAGCTGTCCTTCAAAAGGAATGTGCTGCTGGATGAAGGACAGCACATCATGCTCAGTTAGTTGACGCATCTTCGATAACCTGACGGAATTTATTTTTGCGAGCGATGCTGATGTCTTTGGCTTTGACAACACTCTCAACGAAATCAATCACCTCACGCTGAAGCTTGGTGCGGTTCAGGCGGTTGATACGTGTAATACCACCAGGACTCAGTACATTGACTTCAACCAATTTGCCATTGATTACATCCAGACCCACAAAATAAAGGCCGTCACGCACCAGTTTCGGGCCGATATGGCGGCACAGGCGCAATTCCTGTTTTGTCAGGGTGTGCTTGACTTCCTGGCCACCGGCGTGAATGTTCGAGCGAACGTCATCTTTGGCCGGCACACGCTTCATCGCGCCAATAGGCTCACCGTTCAGCATCATGATACGCACATCGCCTTTTTCTGCGCCTTCGATGTAGTCCTGCAAAATCACATAGTTGTGATCGTCGCCGATATAAAAGTCCAGCAATGAGCGCACGCTGGATTTGGCGCTTTTTTCAACCAGAATAACGCCTTTACCGCCGTAACCGTTCAGCGGCTTCATGATCATGCGGTCATTGGGGTTCTCTTCCAGTACGCGCTCAAGATATTCACGGTTTTTCGACACGTGTGTGACAGGAATGAACTCGCGGTTAGGGTCCGGCAAAGATGCGGTATAGAGCTTGTTGTTGGCAACACGCAGGCCGTCGATGTCATTGAAAATGAAAGTATCGTCACGTACTGAATCCAGGAAGTTAAGTGCCATGGTATCCAGCGGCGGGTTTGCACGCATGATGATGGCGTCGAATCCAGCCAGCGGCAGTTCAGCTTTGCGGAACTCTGCTTTGCGGTAAAAGCTCGGCACATTGTTAGATACTGTCGACTTTTTAAGTACCCGACAAAAAGCGATTGCCATGCTGTCACGCATAGTCAGGTTACTGGGGGTAGTCAGAGCGACAGTATGGCCGCGACTGGCAACTTCATGGATCAAACGCAGGGTTGAGTCTGTTTCAGGCTCTACTCTGCTCCATGGGTACATAACGAAGCAAATTTTCATTTCAATTAACCAGTTTATTGCCCGGTTTATCAGGCAAAAAAGAAAAGAGCCATGCGCGGGTTGCGAATGGCTCGGTAAAGCATGTTGCTATGGCGATAAATGACGGATTAATTAAAAATCCATGTCGTCATCGCTACCGCCATCATCGCTATCATCATCAAAGCTGCTTGCTGATGATTTGCGAGGTGAGTTACACAAGGTATAGCTACGTATTTTTGTAGAAGTTTGTTTCAGGTACTTAACCCAGCACTTAGCAAAATCTGAAGAGATTTCCTGTTGTCCTGTTATTTCAGCAAAAAACTGCTCTTCTTCCGGTGTTTCAGGCTTGAGTAAACCTTCGTGGATGCCACGCATGGTTCTGCCATAACTTTCCAAAATGCTGGCTTCACCCACAGTGAAGACACCGGAGCGGTTAAAGCCGCGTGGGAAATTTTTATCGTCGTAAAATTTACCTACATTTCTCATCTGATCACCTGCCATGTGAGATTTTCGCAGATATTCTTTCAGGTTTGTCGAGTTGTAAATCAAAGCTTTTTCGTCGTAACGATAAAACTTTTTGATGATAATGGGGGGAGGGGCAGTGTACTATCGCTAAGGGGATATATGCCCAGAGTCCCACTCTTCATTATGTAGGTTTACTTGTGGACACCGAACTACTCAGAACATTTCTAGAAGTGACGAAAACACGTCACTTTGGCCGTGCTGCCGATAACTTATATCTGACTCAGTCTGCGGTCAGTTTCCGGATACGCCAGCTGGAATCCCAGTTAGGTAACGCTTTATTTTCACGTCAACGCGGCAATGTTCACCTGACTGCGGCGGGTGAGCGTCTCCAGCCGTATGCAGAAGCTATCTTGCAGACATGGAGCAGAGCGCGTCAGGATGTGGCATTGTCTGACTCAAGGAATAATCAGATAACACTGGGCGCTTCCGCCCTGGTGTGGGAGTTTGATGGTCTGTCTGACTGGATCAGTCGGATTTATGGTGCGATTCCGGAACTGGCACTGCGCCTGGAAACCGTCCCCCGTCAGGCTCAGGCTAAGCAAATTCTGAATAAAAGTGTGGATGTGGTTATCACCAGTGAGCCACCAAAGATTGACGATCTCATGGTCAGTAAAGTCAGGGATTATCAACTGCAACTGGTTTGCCATCAGCCCGATTGCGGTATGTCTGACATCAAAGATTTTCCATTGATCTATTTGGACTGGGGGACGCGGTTTGCCGTTGATCACAGCCGGATTAATGAGCTTCAGAAGACACCTATCTTACATACGCACTCCAGTAAGATGGCGTTAGAGCACTTATTAAACAATGGCGGAGTAGGTTATTTGCCTTCACCTGTTATTGCACATAGTGTTGAGTCCGGTGAACTGCACCTGGTTAATAATGCCCCTGTTATGGAGCAGTCTTTGTACTTAGTCTGGCGTGATGATAATGAAAAAGTTGAGCTGCTGAATGGCTTGCTGGATGTTGCGTTCAGTGAAATAAGTGAGCGCGTCTAGGTGCATTTCATCGAGCAGAATAATTTATTGTCTTGATTAAAATATCTTGTTGTACAGGGATTCAGGCTTTGCATTAGTCTCGCTGCTGAAGGGGTTGGTTCAGTACACTTAATCACTGTTTTGGCTATGTACAGAGATAGAACTGACCACCTGACTGTAACACTAAGCATTTGCGTATTTCTGAATTGTTACCCTATGCTTAGTGGTGAGGTTTGCCAATAACGGCAACCTAATATACTCAATGTTTTTATCTGGTTGTGTGTCAGGAAACAAGCATGGCAAAGTTAGATGAGAAGTTCCGCAAAGGGTCTAAGTCCAAATTTAAGAGTGACTTTAACGATGACTTTTTAGATTACAATCAGCAGGCGCGGAAGAAAAAACGCCGATCAACGCGACAGCGTCAGGACAGCGGTGAGTACATCGATTTCGACTACGAATAATTACTGCTTTTTTGACTACATAGCCCCCCCAGTTTGGGTAGCCAGACATGAAAAGCGCACTCACCGGTGCGCTTTGTTATTTCAGACAGTCAACAACCCTTTCACCGTTATTTCCCGCCGTTATCTGCCGTCGCAACACTTAACTGAATAGCAGGTTAGTCAGCTCATCCAAATGGCGCACTGTATAGTTTGGCCTGATGCCCTCAGGTGTTTGTGCATCGTGGTGATTGAGCCAGCAAGTATCCATTCCGGCCTTCATGCCGCCCAGAATATCTGAATGGGGGTTGTCTCCAACCATTAACACTGTACTGGGGGCAGGGTTGCCAATCGCATTGATCGCATAGTCAAAGATGACAGGGGACGGTTTGGCGGCGCCTACTTTTTCCGAAATAATCAGAGACGAAAAATAGTGCTCCACGCCGGTTCTTTGTAAGCGAATGTCCTGCAACTCAGTAAAACCGTTGGTGATGATGCCCATTTTTACGTGAGGATTGAGGCGTTCAAGCAGAGTGGCGGCGCCCGGTAACAGAGAGCAGGTGTCTGCCATTGCTTCGAGGAATGCGCTGTTCAAGGTTGCGGTTGTCACACCAAGCAGCTGCGCCCAGCATTCAAAACGCTGATGCTTCAGCTGCTCTGCGTCAATATCGCCGTTTTGGTAGTCAACCCAAAGAGGCTGATTGACACGCTGATACTCGGAGAAATGCTCTGGCGTGAAATCGACCTCAAAGCGTGAAAACATCAGTTTAAGACCACGATAAGCGTCAAAGTGAAAAAGAGTCTCGTCAGCATCAAACAGAATCCACTGGTATTTCATACATTAAGCCTTTGAAGTTGCAGAGGCACACATACTACTCTTTTACTGCTTCACCAACAAAAGGAATTGGAAAAACCAGTGGAAACACATTGTTGACCAGAAGTTTACGCTGCCAGTTGGTCTTTCATCATGCTTGCAGGTTCGTTGTAGAGCTTGATGACCAGTGTCAGTGTTTCCTGGCTGATATCTTCTCTGATTGTATCAATGGCATAGTATTGCCCATTTTTATTTTCGAGCGATTTATCGATAAGCTGAGCTATGCTGTCGTCGATATCGCCTTTTATCTCAATGGTTTCAATCAGTTGAAAATTCCCGTGGTTGGCTTCATCGGGAGAGAGAAGTTCTGGATTGGCGAAAGCGGAGATGGAGGCGGTTAGAATAATGGCACTGAATACAATGCGCTTGAACATGGTGTTAATCCGTTACTGGTAGCTGGAGAAAACTGGTTGCGGCAACTGTGCCATAGCTGCCGCAGTGAATGTCAGTTTTTTGTTAGTTCGGACTAAACGGTGTAATTTTTTTGAACTTCAGCCAACCTTGCTCTCCTGGTGCTGGTGCGCACCTCGCAACATGGCATGGATTAACTCATTGGCCTCAAATTTAGTCAGTGCTTCATGGGCTCCGACCTGATGCGCCTGAGAGACACTTATCTCACTGGAAAGCGAGGTATGAAGAATGATGTAAGTCCCTGTGAGTTTTGAATTATTTTGCACTTCAAAGGCCAATTCATAGCCATCTAAGCCAGGCATTTCAATGTCGCTGACAAGAATTTCAAATGGCTGTCCTGCATCAGCCGCCTGATTGAGCATTCTCAGTGCATCTGTACCCGTGGTGGCGATGTGATAGGGGATGCTGACACTGTCCATTGCCTGACAGAGCTGACGTCGTGCAACAGCCGAATCATCCACCAGAAGGATTTTCAGTGGTCTGAGCGTTTCTCGCTGAACATCCGTTAATACCGGGTGCAGGCTTTCCGGTGAGTCAGGAAAGACTTTAGACAGTAACAGTTCGATATCAAGCAACTGAACGAGCTGATTCTCGATATTGGTGACGCCGGTGACAAAGATATTTCTGCCGAGGGACGGCGGAGGTGCATCAATATTGTGCCAGTTACATTCGGTGATCTTATCGATGCCACGTACCAGAAAACCGACCAGCTTGCGTCGGCAATCAGTAATAATAATGTAGCATTTCTTTAGTTCTTCCTGAGTCAGCGCCGGGTAACCGATAGCTTTAGCCATGTCGATGACAGGCAGTGTATCGCCACGCAGGCTGGCTGCACCTAACACTGTTGGGTGGGACTGCGGAATGGCTGTCAATGGCGTAAAGGGCACGATTTCTTTTACTTTCAATGTGCCTATTGCAAATAGTTGCCGGGAATTCAGCCTGAACAGCAGCATCCCCTGAGATTGATTCGTTGCGGTTTTGAGCATTGCAGCTTCCCTTATCCACTCGTCGGATTACCTCATGTCTGCACAGAGGAAGACAAGAAATGTATTCCGATTATAGTAGCCTGAGCGTCAGGCAAAAGGAATTCATCATATTGATTTTATTCTTAGTACAGGAAATTAGAGGCCGATCCAGCTTTTACGGTCTGGCTGTGAGGCTGAGTGGACCTGGCTTGAAAGCCGCGTAATGCTTCTATTGAAGCTATAGTTATAGTCACAAAGAAGGCTTCAGGGAAAGGTGCACATCAGGGACGGGTTATCAAGTAGGTTACAGAGATAGGTACGGTTATGGAATTACGTAATAGATCTGGTGATATCGCCCATCTGGCGGATAACCTGACATTGAAAGAAATTGTCGATATGGGGTTCTCTATCGACCTTTGTGATGAAAATTATGATCCTAACGAGCACTGGACAATCAAGCGTTCTCGTCAGAGAAAAGAAAGCGAGTATCCTGCCAGCTAACGGATTGTCGGCCAGAGCCGTCTGGCTCTGGCTTTTTAATTTATATATCCGGAAATCAGAATTAATGGCAGCTTTGTCAGCCGGATTGCGGCTGTCTGTTTAATTTCAAATTAAGCTCAGCGAAACTGACTGAATATGATTGCAAGCAGCCTGATATGCAGTTAGTGTTTTGGGTATGAAAATAATCGGCTTAACTCTTATTCTCTCCATTCGTTGGTGGCGTTCTTTTTAGAACGGCACTGAATTTTTACGTTCATTTGCCGTCATTTGGCTGCTGATGAACGCACTAGATTTCTTTTGAATGCATGTTTCCTTAGTGGCCACTGGCGTTTACTACACTGAGGAAAACAGATGAAAGAACAAATCCTTACTGGCGACAGACCAACCGGCCCCTTACATTTAGGGCACTTTGCCGGCTCTCTTCAGCAACGGGTCACGCTTCAGCATTCCCATCAACAGACCATACTGGTCGCTGACTTACAGGCGTTAACCGATAACGGTCATAATCCGGGAAAGGTGGCAGAAAACATTTTGAATGTAGTGGCTGATTACCTGGCGGTGGGTATTGAGCCGGATAAGACCACTATCTGCCTTCAGTCTTCGTTACCGGCTCTGCCTGAACTCGCCATGTATTACGCCAATCTGGTGTCTATTGCGCGCCTGGAGCGTAATCCGACGGTAAAAAATGAAATCCATGCCAGAGGATTTGGCAGGGCAATCCCGGCTGGTTTTCTGACCTATCCAATCAGCCAGGCTGCTGATATTACGGCATTTCGGGCTGGCCTCGTTCCGGTTGGTGGCGATCAATTACCTATGATTGAACAGACGAATGAGATTGTTCGGCGCTTTAATCATATTGCAGAGCAGCGGATTTTGGAGGAATGCAGCCCTTTGATCAGTAACGTCCCCAGATTGCCAGGGCTGGACGGGAAAGCGAAGATGTCCAAGTCACAGGGGACGGCCATCACGCTCGGCGCAAGTACAAAGGAGATACGTGCGGCTGTCAAAGCTATGTATACCGACCCAAACCACTTAAGGGTTGAGGATCCCGGGCAAGTCGAAGGCAACGTGGTGTTTACCTACCTGGACGCATTCCATCCGGATACCGCTTACGTAAAAGCACTGAAACAAGAGTACCGTCAGGGCGGACTGGGTGATGGTAAAACGAAACAGATCCTGGAAGAGTGCTTACAAACGCTGCTGGCACCTATCAGGCAGGAGAGAGAACGGTTATTGTCAGATAAAACCATGCTGATTGATGTGCTGAGAAAAGGGACGGAGAAAGCCAATATAGTCAGTCACGAGGTGTTACATGATGTGAAGCGTGCGCTAGGGATAGCTTTGTTCTGAAGAAATCGGAATGCAGAAATAAAAAATCCGGCATAAAAAGCCGGATTTTTGAAGCAAGAGTGACGTCAGGATTACAGACGAACCCCTTCCACATGCAGCTCCATGTCTGCGTAGCTGGAAGTACCCATAACCTGGATACCAAAGTCAGCCAGCTCAACACGGGTTGTGCCCATGAAACCAGCGCGGTAACCGCCCCATGGATCTTTACCTGCGCCGACAAATTCAGCATCAATAGTGATAGGTTTCGTCTGGCCGTGCAGCGTCAGGTTGCCATCGATGGCCAGTTTACCGTTACCTTTGTCAGTCACTTTGGTACTGGTAAAGGTGGCTTTTGGATACTTGCTCACTTCCAGGAAATCTTCGCTGCGAACGTGCTTGTCACGATCCGCGTGATTGGAATCGAAGCTGGTGGTGTCAATGTTCACTGTTACTTTTGAGGCGGCAATGTTTTCAGGGTCATAGCTGAAAGTACCATCAAAGGTATTGAAACGTGCTTTGATCCAGCTGTAGCCGAGGTGGCTGATTTTCAGGTTAACTGAGGCGTGAGCGCCTTTGTTATCAATGGCATAATCAGCGGCATTGGCGATGCCAGGTAAAACAAGGGCCGCAGCCAGGCTCAACGCGGTAAGATGCTTCTTCATTTTTCCTTAACTCCCAACATTTTCTTTAAGGTATTATCTTTATTAACAAAGTGGTGTTTCAACGCTGCTACCGCATGCAGGGTAGCTAATCCGATCAAGGCGTAGGCGAGGTACTCATGAATTTCTCCTGCCACATCGGATTGATCCGGAAAGAGTTCGCCCATTGAAGGAACGGTTAACCAGTCAAATACCTCTATGCCGCGTCCGTCCGACGTCGAAATGAGATAACCACTGACAAATAAACCGAACAACAGAACATAAATGACAAGGTGCGCCAGCTTGGCGAGTGCTTTTTCCCAAGTGGCTCCTTCAATAGCCGGTTGTTGTTTCACTGTTTTCCATAGCAGTCGGAAAAGGGTTACAGCGGCGAGTGTCAAACCTACTGACTTATGCCAGTGAGGAGCAACCGTGTACCAGGATGAATAGTAATTGAGATCGACCATCCACAGGCCAACAGCAAATAGCCCAATGATGACAACAGCACTTGCCCAGTGGAGGGTTACTGAAACCCAATCATAATGATTGACTGCCTTTTTCATGTACTTGTGGACCCTGATTAAAAACTACCTACCTATTCTAGTGGTAAATATTTCAAAAATCAGTGTATTAACTTGAACAACCTGGTCAAAGAAATTGAACAAGGCCGAAAAAGAGTAAGAAGATATTTCAGCCCTCTGTATTTAAGGGCTGAGTGGCAAAAATATGCTCGCAGAAAGGTTATCGCTGAATGTCGTTTTCGTGATGCCAGTTCATTATGGTCCATTCCTGCATTTGTGCATGTAATGCAAGGGCCGGATCAGGATTCACAGCAAAAGGATGATCAACAGCCTGAAGCAGAGGCAGATCGTTAATTGAGTCGGTATAACAATACAGTGCATTAAACGAGTCAGAGTGCGATTCCAGCCAGGCTTCTAACCGAACGACTTTGCCTTCTCTGTAGCTTAAGGTGCCTACTGTATTCCCTGTCAGGGTGTTGTTTTGGGTCTCGAGATTGATAGCCAGTGCATCATCGACCAGCAGCAACTCAGCTATCGGTCTGACCAGATGTTCGCCGGTTGCAGAAATAATAATAACGGTGTCACCGCGACGTTTATGCCATTCAATACGCTCAATGGCGGCCGGAAACAGAGCAGGGCGAATGCACGTCTGAACGAATTCCTCGATTAACGGTGCCAGTTCACCGGTACTCATACCTGCAATGGGCGCTAATGTCGCAGCCATATATGACTGCATATCCATGCTGCCTTTCGCGTAATCTTTCATCAGGTTTTGTTCTTGCTCAATGAGAAGTGGCGATGCCAGTCCTTTATTGACAATAAACCTGACCCACAGTGAAGCAGAATCAGCGGCAATAAGCGTTTCATCTAAGTCGAAGATGGCAAGATTGGGCAATTTCGTTATGGGTTGTGTGTTGGATAGCAACGTGTTTTTCCTTTTCATTGGATCTAAGGGCACAGGTTAGGTGTAAATAATGACACTAATGTTTCAGTCAGGTGTCGTTTTGAAGTCAAAATCATGGAGGTAATACATAAATTTAACTTTTTTGTGACATTTTCCTGAGGGATATCGCATAAAATTATGATGTCTCAATTTTAAGACATTTTCTGGTCGCTAATATCTATATATTCGGCATCTTTTATTTAACTGCCCAGGCCTAGTATGTCAGCAGCTAAGTGCATGCCTTCCCGTTTTCACATAAAGAGATGATATGTGAGTAAAGTTATTGTCACATTGGATGAGATTAACAGGCACTTAACCACAGAGGCTGATGGCAGTTACAGTGCTGTGTATGATGCTTATCATTTGAAGACGGCTTTCCAGCCCATTCATCGAATGAATGGCGATCTTTTCGGATTTGAAGCCTTGGTAAGGGTATTTAATGAATGTGGCGACGAGCTGAACACTGAACCTTTTTTCGCTCCTGAATACTATGATGAAACCGATCAGGTCAACATGGACCGGCTGGCCAGAGTGATTCATGTGAAAAACTTTGCTCAGTTTTTTGCGTCTTACACTTTGTTTATCAATATGGTGCCTGATGCCTTGCTGATACACAGCAAAAATGTGCCGGCAGCACTGCTTCATCAGCGCCTGACAGCGTTAGGACTGAAATCTGAGCAGGTGTTTTTTGAGTTACTGGAACACGACTGCACCAGCAATATTGAGCTGTTAGACATCTTGCAGCAAATGCGGGCACTAGGTATGAAGGTCGCTCTGGATGATTATGGCGTCAAAGCCTCATCTGAATGCCGGGCTCGCTTTTTACGGCCTGACATCATCAAAGTGGATCGCTCACTGCTGGCGGATTTCCTGTCCGGTCAGGAGTCGCCTTTGCGCAAAGTGATGGGGCTTGGCCGGGAGCTTGGCGCAAAGCTGCTGATTGAAGGAGTAGAAAATGCGGCGGGATTGAAAGTCGCCAGAATGCTTAACGCCGATTATATCCAGGGCTTTTATCTGGGACGGCCACAGCTGCTTTCTGAGATCTTACTGTCAAGGGTCAGCTGAGGCCAACCCTTGATATTTATGATGCTGAACACCGTTTTGCGACGATAAGGCATTAACGCTTAATGTCGATGCTCAATGTTAATGAGCAACACCGCCCGTGGTGAGCTTTTGCGGATCCAGCAAATGTTCAAGCTCCTGCCGCGATAAATCAGTTTCCTCTTCTGCGACATCCAGAATATCTCTGTTCTCTTTGTAGGCTTTCTTGGCAATTTCAGCCGCTTTCAAATAGCCGATAACCGGATTGAGCGCCGTGACCAGAATCGGGTTCTTCGCCAGAGCTTCCTGCAATTTGTCTTCCCGTACACTAAAACTGGCAATGGCTTTATCCGCCAGCAGCTTGAAGGTATTCGACAGAAGTTCAATGCTTTGCAGCAGGTTATAGGCAATGACAGGTAACATCACATTGAGCTGGAAATTCCCGGACTGTCCGGCCACTGTAATGGTGCTGTCGTTGCCAATCACCTGGGCGGAAACCATAGCCGCGGCTTCAGGTATTACAGGGTTCACTTTGCCCGGCATGATGGATGAACCTGGCTGCAGCGCTTCGAGCTCGATTTCCCCCAGCCCGGCCAGAGGGCCTGAATTCATCCAGCGCAGATCATTGGCAATTTTCATCATGGCCACAGCGGCGGTTTTCAGCTGACCCGACAGGCTCACGATAGCGTCCTGGCTGCTGAGGTTGTAGAAAAAGTTATCGCTGCTGGTAAACGGAATTTCTGCCGACACTGAGAGGTTATTGGCAAACACCGCCGCAAATGTCGGATCGGCGTTGATTCCGGTGCCGACTGCCGTCCCTCCCTGAGCCAATGCTGAAACATTGTCCAGACTATGCAGTATGCCCAGGCGTGCTTTCTCGATCTGTGTCTTCCAGCCAAGCAGCTCCTGCGCCAGCGTGACCGGCATGGCATCCATCAGGTGTGTCCGGCCGGTTTTGACGATATGGCCGACCGCAGAGGCTTTCTCATCAAGGGTATGACAGATGTGCGCCATCGCAGGCAGCAGTTGCTCGTGGCATGCCAGTGCGGCGCTGACCTGAATGGTGGTTGGGATCACATCGTTACTGCTCTGTCCCATGTTGACGTGATCATTCGGGCTGACAACTTGACCCGCACGCTTTGACGCGAGCGTGGCGATGACTTCGTTGGCATTCATGTTGGAGCTGGTTCCGGAGCCGGTCTGGAAAACATCAATCGGGAACTGGTCGAGGTGGTGACCATCAATGATTTCCTGACAGCTGTCGATAATGGCATGGGCGATGTCTGAATCCAGCAGCTCAAGGTCGAGATTGCTTCTTGCGGCGGCTTGTTTCACAAATGCCAGGGCTTTGATGAACTGGACAGGCATTGTCAGTCCGCTGACGGGAAAGTTGTTCACGGCCCGCTGGGTCTGCGCCTGATAAAGCGCCTCTTTCGGGACGTTCACTTCGCCCATGCTGTCTTTTTCAATGCGGTAGGATGTCGTCATTTCCGTGGTTCCTTATAATCCGGAGGAATGATGTAACTGTAGGAGGCTTTGTTTCAGAGACAGGAATTTACTGACGTGATTATCGCCATAACATTTTTTCAGAGCGAGCAAGGGACAATGCAGATAATCCAGACAAATACGGCGAAAAACACGGGATTGGTGTTTATCTTCAACACTGTTGCACAAATGAAAGAAAACACGCCTCAGAAACAGCTCCTGAAGCAGAGGGTTGCGCAATGCGTTCTGTTGCCCGTAGTACGCTGCCAGATTCATTCCGGCCTGTGTCATGTCAACGATGACATCCTGTTCGAACCCTGGGATAAGAGGGTGATTCAGAAAACGCTCTTCTGCCAGAAAGAACTGTCGGTACAGCGTACTGGATCTGCTCATCAATCACTCCACACTTAATAAACTTTAATGATAATTATTATCATTGTTGTGGCGGGGTTACAAGTCTGCGCCTGAAGTTTATACAAGACCCTAAGTGTAGGAGATAAGACGAATGCCTGTGTTTTAGGATGCCGGAATGAGGATCACCATAGAAACGGGCCGGACCAGGCAGTCTGACTGGTGAATGTTCCGAGCAGCCAACTGGTCCTCAGCGGTATCAACCAGACAAGTCCAGCTGTGCAGTGACGATGGCAAGCGGAAGCGTACCGGATAATCATCAGGGTTGAGCAGATAAAGCAGGGCGTTGTTATCGTCGGCCTGAATGAGACAGGAAAAAGGCTGGCGTCCGGCCCAATTCTGGTCATCCATCGGTGTTCCTGTGGGAGTCAGCCAGCTAATCGTGGCTGGCGCAGACGTTTTGTCTGTCATTGCTCTCATGATAGCTGGCATGACGGTTTGACGATGCTGAATCAGTGACTGCAACCAATTTCTGAATTTGTACTCTTCTCTGGAGAGTGCCCAGTTTACCCAGTTGGTGTCGTTGTCCTGACAATAAGCGTTGTTGTTGCCCTGCTGGCTGTGCGAGTGCAGGTCAGCACCTAACAGATGGGGAATGCCCAGACTGAACAATAAGCTGGTCATCAGGTTACGCTTTTGCTTTTCCCGTCTGTTTTGAACAGCGGTTGTTGCAGCTAAACCTTCTGTCCCCTGATTATTGGAGCGGTTATCAGGATGACCGTCACAATTATTTTCGCCATTGGCGTGGTTATGTCTGTCATTGAATGACACCAGATCCTGCAGGGTGAATCCGTCGTGATAACAGAGGTAATTGATACTGTATTTTTGCGGCCAGTTTTGGGCAGGAAACTGTGGTTGCGAACCCAGCAGGTGAGGGGCAACCGCAGAAGCAGGGGCGTCATGCAGCCAGAAACTGCGCCAATTGTCCCGGAACTGGTCGTTGCATTCATGCCAGCCGGCCGGAAAAGCGCCAGACTGATAGCCATCTGGTCCTATGTCCCAGGGTTCGGCAATCAGTTTTACACTGCTGAGCACCGGATCATTGCGTATCGCGGCAAAGAAAGCAGAGTCTGACGAAAAGTGGTCATGGTTCCGGCCCAGCGTTGCCGCAAGATCAAACCGAAACCCATCCACCTGATAATTCAACACCCAGCTACGCAATGATTGCAATATGGCCTGCAGCATGGGCGGGTGGCTGACATCCAGGGTATTGCCACAGCCGGTATAGTTTTTGAATTGCCCCTGCTCGTCTTTTAAATAGCTCTGGTTGTCGAGTGCTTTAAAGTGAAACACCGGACCGCCATCCCCTTCTTCGGCGGTATGGTTGTAGACCACATCGAGAATGACTTCTATGCCGTGAGCATGCAGGGTGCGAATCATGGTTTTACACTCTCGCACCGGATCGGCTGAGGCGAAACGTTGGTCTGGTGCAGACCATGCAATCGGGTTGTAGCCCCAGAAATTGGTCAGAGATTTGGCAGCGAGGTGCGTTTCATCTGCTTTTGCCGCAATCGGCATGAGCTGCAAGCTGGTGATGCCTGATTGCCTGAAATGGGCCAAAGTGACAGGGTGGCACAACCCTGAATACGTGCCGCGCAGATTGGCGGGAAGATCCGGATTGGCTTTGGTGTAACCTTTCACATGCACTTCACACAGAACCGTTTTCTCCGGAGCAATGGCCGGACGCTCGCACCCCTGCCAGTCGAAATCATGGCAAGTGGTGTAGGCTATCCATTCCGGAGCAGTGACCAGATCAGATGTCCGATCAGGTGCCGGCTGCTGCTGTACTCTGTGCGCATGGGGATCAAGCAGCCATTGCGCTGAAAGGTCAGTCGCTGTAGTCACAAGAAAGGCATAGCCGGTGTTTTCGCCGATGCCCCGGATGAAAACAGTCCAGTGATCGTTTGCTTGGCGCTCAAGACTATGACATGCGATGGCAATGCCTTCCTTATCGAATAGCACCACTTCCAGCGTAAGAATATCCGGGCCATATAAACGGAAGTGGCAGCCTTCGCTCGTGAGTGTAGAGCCAAAGCCGATGTCGGTATGCTGCATAAAAGACAAGTTTGCGATTCCCTGAAAAACAACAGCCAGTCAATAGCGACTGGCTGTTTTTAACACACGGTATTAGTGTTTGATTACCACCAGGCTTCAACCTGAGCACCAATGTTGTACTCAGTGTCGTTACCTGCGCCGAAGGCATTGTCGTTATCGTAATCAGACAGGTAGCTGGCGTAGAAACGCAGCTCAGGACGTGCCCAGAAGCTTGGTCCTGCTGTGAGCGCCTGAGCAATAGTCAGCTTGCTGCCAGACTTGTCGACGCCAGAATTGTCTTCGTCATAGTAACCGGCTTCGAAGATAGTCTTCACGTTGTCGTTCCACTTGTACTCAGGGCGGATAACGGCACTAATGATAGTGTGATCATCCTTGCTGTCGTAGCTGGTGTTTGCGTAAACCAGCTGGTGGCCAATTTCCCAGGTTGAAGAGGGTGCAATAACGCCCCAGTTGATCAGACGATAACCCTGCGCACCATCGTTTGAGGTGGCATTGAAATAGTGACCCGCACCCAGACCGGCCATTTGCTCACCGTAACCTTCGGTACCGAACTGCAGCGCAGTTTTGTTGAAGCCGTTCAGGAATCCGCCCTGCGTCAGCTCTGCTGTCAGCATTACACCGTCGTTGAACTCATTAGCTGCATCTTGAGCGTCAGTTGCGTTGACCAGGCCGTAGTTCACGCCCAGCTCCAGGCTGGCATCGCTCCACAGACCCAGACCGGCATAACGCAGATCAAAGTTGTTGACGTTCACCTCGCCGGAATCATCACGAATCACAGCCACAGACATTTTACCCGGACCGACACTCAGGTTTTCCAGACCGGCACCGGCGCCTGAAGTGTCCCAGTAGTAGAAGTCAGAAATATGGATATCATGGCGCTGGTAGTAACGCTTACCTGCCCAGACAGCGGCATCCTGGTCGCCTGCAATGAAACCTTTCGCCACCACATTGAACTGGCGCAAGGCGATGTTATCTGAACCATCGTCATTTACACCCAAACCTTCCCAGTCACTTGAACCGTCAGTGGCGACAGCCAGCATGGAGTCAACATAGAATGACTTACCATTCTCGTTGTACACTTCCTTGCCAAGACCCAGCTCGCCATAAACGTCATTTTCGTTGCCCAGACGGCCGACTTTGTTTTTCTCATAAGCGACAGTTGAACCGTTTTCACCGCTCACACCGACACCCGCACGCATATAACCGTGAAAGTCCACTTCTGCATAAGTAGCGGCAGACATCAGTGCTGCGGAGACGGCAGCGGCTGTCAGGCAGATTTTGTTCAGTTTCATTGCTTAACTCCTTGATGGATGCGTTTTTATTATCTTGTTTGCTTTCGGCTCCGCCGAATGCAGCAATCAGAGTGCTCAGGTACAGGTAATGCTCACCCTGATTAGCGCGCCCCTCAGTCAACATTTGCACTGCATGAAATTAATCCTAGTGCTTTTTTTGAGAAGGATTGCGTCCGTAATGGATGTTTTTATTCTGCGCCTGCAATAAAGGCGTAACATCCTCCCTGAAGCTATTGATTTATGGAGTAGCAGGGGGGCTGAGTGTGTGGATCACACTTTGTAGGGGGGTATTCAAAAAAATAGGTTCAAGAGTAATTTTTTGACTATTGGATCACGAAATTTCACCAATGCGCTGTTATCTAAGTTGAAAATGGATAGTGAGATCACGCTTTGTCCGGGAGGAGAACAATAGTTCGTCAATCATAATCTGTGAACAGACACATGAAGCCCAGTGGTGATGCTTTTGTTTACAGTCAACTGAAAGAAATCTGTGATGAAGCCGGCATTGTAGTGACCTCGGTGACTTACAACGGCGCCCGCGTGAAATCTTACACTGAGGGCAATACCAGTATCCGGGAGAAAGCCGGTATCCGAATGCCATGGTTTATCTGCCTGCCAATTCCAGCCTTGAAACCTCAGACAGTGGCGCATCCCGAACCATCTCGCTGACTTATGATGCCAGCCACAACCTGACCTCAGTCACCACGCCGAAAGGGGATACGACGCATCGCAGTTATCTGGCAAATGGTTTGCTTGCCAGCAGCACAGATCCGGAAGGCAATGTCACTTCCTTCACATACAACAATCAGGGGCAGCTTGTTGCTGTCGTGAATGCACTGGGGCAAACCCAAACCCTGAGTTATGACGGCAATGGCTACTTAACGCAAGTGACGGATGCCGCCGGGCAAAGCTGGCGTTATCAGTACGATGCATTAGGCCGTAAACTCAGCGAGCGGGACCCGGCAGGTCTTGAAACCCGCTATACCTACGACGAAGCCGGAAAGCTGACGGCTGTGATTGCACCCAATGGCGCCACGGAAACTTATAGCTACGACAGCTATGGTCGTTTGAGTGTGCTGACCCGCTATGACGGCAGCAAAGAAAGCTATACCTACCGGACGGATAATCTGCTGGCCAGCAGTACCGACCCGATGGGGATCGTGACCCGTTATGAATATGACGATGGTAAGCGGCTGGTGATTCTGTCGGTTGGCTCGGAAGTGGTTGAATACGCTTATAATGCGCGTGGTCAGCTGACCAAAATCAGCAATGCCAACGATACCCTGACTCGCGCCTATGACCAATGGGCAAGGCTGACGTCGGAAACCAGTCAGGGGTTGACCCATCAGTACAGCTACACCCCATTTGGTGAGATTGCACAATGGGATAACGCAGGGA
This sequence comes from Photobacterium halotolerans DSM 18316, assembly GCF_000425165.1. Taxonomy (GTDB): domain Bacteria; phylum Pseudomonadota; class Gammaproteobacteria; order Enterobacterales; family Vibrionaceae; genus Photobacterium; species Photobacterium halotolerans. The sequence goes on along the minus strand of NZ_AULG01000024.1, from coordinate 45,675 downwards.
CACCCGTCAGTTACGCTTATGATGCGAATGGTCAGATCCAGAACATGACCACCCCGCAAGGGAGCTATTCATTCAACTGGAATGCCAACGGGATTCTTACCCGGCAGCAAACACCCGACGGGTTGGTGTTAACCAATCAGTACGATGCATTAAACCGTTTAACCTCACGGCGGTACAACCAGGACGCGTTCAGTAAAGACTGGCAGTATGCGTACAGTCTGTCGGGGTTACTGGAAAGCATCACTCAGGATGGCGAGAATCAGACCTTTGCCTATGATGCCAGCCAGCGCTTAGTTCGGGCGAACACAGTCACCGGAGAATATCAGTATCAGTACGATGAATTAGGCAACCGGTTAGACTTCGGCGGTGTTTACAGCCCGGACGGCAAGTTGCTGGAAGATAATCAGTTCAGCTACGAATATGACCTGCGCGGTAATCTGAGTAAGAAAACCCGTAAAGACGGCAGCACCATCGAAACCTTCACCTATAACGACGCAGAACGTTTGGTCGGTTACCAGCGCGAGCGGGTGATCAGCGCAGATGCCGGAAATGGTGAAACCACACTGCAATCCAGCATCGAAGTGACCGCTGCCTATACTTATGATCCTCTGGGACGCCGGATCAGCAAAACCGTCAATGGTGAGCAAACGCAGTTTTACTGGTTGGGGAACACTTTACTTCGTGAAAGTGGCCCTCAGGGTCAGAAAGACTATACCTACGGCGCCACAGGTTACGCCCCTGCCACTGTCGATGCAGACGGTCAGATTTCAGATGTGCTGAGTGATCACCTGTCCGCCCCGGTCGGGCTGATTCAGGCACAAAACCTGATCTGGCAACAGGCGAGGAGTCCGTTTGGGAAAACAGGTGGCACTGCTCAGCCAGTCACTTTCAATATCGGCTTTCCGGGGCAATACCGGGATGCAGAGTCCGGCCTGAACTACAATTTCTACCGGGATTACGATCCGAATACTGGGCGGTACATTCAGCGGGATCCGATTGGGTTGGGTGGGGGATACAACTTGTACAGCTATGCCGGTGCAGACCCGCTGAACTATACGGATTCGACAGGGTTAATCATTGACACTGTCGCTGACATCGGGTTTATTGGCTATGATTTATATCGGATTTTAACGGACAATGTTCTTGGCGACTGCGGCAACTTAGGCAGTAACCTAACAGCACTGGGGGCTGATTTAGCCGGGTTAGCAATACCCGGTGCAACGGGGCTGGGGGCTGCGAGCCGGGTTGCAAAGGGCGCAGACAAAGGTGGACTGAACCTTTTCAAATGGGGTAAAGAATCTACGACGAAAGCTGATGGCTGGAAGGACGGAGATTTTATGCTCCACTTGCCTGACAAAGGCAGTGCTAAAGCAAATTGGAAACAGAACTCAGGTCATTTACGTGAGCAGATGAATAAGGGAAATCCAATTTATGATTCATACCGTGACCCCAAAACTGGCCAGCAGATAGATACAGGTGGCTTCTTAAATGCCGAGCGCAAATTATTAGAGTCGCGTGGTTGGCAATACAACTCATCAACAGGAGCTTACCATCCACCCAATTAATTGGGCGGATGGGAATTGCTATTTGGGGATTAAGATGAGCACTAATGATTTTGAAAGTTTGGTTCAGAAAGGTTTTTCGTTCCTTGTTTCTGATTACCATTTTCGCTGTGTTGAAGTTACGAACCATGTAGTTCGTTTTGAAAGTGATAAGGTGTTTGTGGCTGTGCGTTATGATGCAGACCGTTCGTATGAACTCGATGTTGAAATTGGTGAGCTGAATGTTCTGTATGGTGGGCAAGAGCGGCCATTTAATATGGGAGAAATTCTTAGACTGGAGGGTGTGGCCGAAAAAGAAAGGTATACCTTTTTCCAGGCCAGCACTCCTTCCGTACTGGCTAACTGTGTTGCCAAACTGTCGTCGTTATTGTCTACCTATGCAGTTGAGTTATTGCAACATAATGAGTTCGTTTTTAAACGCCTATCGGGTTTAAGAGAAAGAGAGTGTGACCAGTATGAGTTGAAAAGCAAGCTGGCGCATATCAGAAGAGAAGTAAAAATTGCTTGGAAAAATAAAGATTACGCCAAAGTTGCTACGCTGTATAAACCGGTAGAATCTTCTATCAGTGATGCAGAGAAAAAGAAACTTGCATTTGCTGAGAAGCAAGTAAAATGACAAGGCCTGCTTTAGCGAGCAAATAAGGGAGGCCACTCTGCAATATGTACTACCGAAAGAAAACCCCAGGTATGCCCCGAGTAATAAATGTCGGGACAGGCACCTTAATCATCCTACTGGCTGGGGAACACTTTACTTCGTGAAAGTGGCCCTCAGGGTCAGAAAGACTATACCTACGGCGCCACAGGTTACGCCCCTGCCACTGTCGATGCAGACGGTCAGATTTCAGATGTGCTGAGTGATCACCTGTCCACCCCGGTCGGGCTGATTCAGGCACAAAACCTGATCTGGCAACAGGCGAGGAGCCCGTTTGGGAAAACAGGTGGCACTGCTCAGCCAGTCACTTTCAATATCGGCTTTCCGGGGCAATACCGGGATTCAGAGTCCGGCCTGAACTACAATTTCTACCGGGATTACGATCCGAATACTGGGCGGTACATTCAGCGGGATCCGATTGGGTTGGGTGGGGGTGAATATTTATTCATATGTTAGGGGAGATCCACCGAGTTATATCGACCCATTGGGATTAGCGAGATTTGGGTTCAGGCCATTAGGTGGTGATGAATCTTATTATAATAGCAATGGTATTCCCGATGGGAGCAGCAACCATCACCGCGCACATGAACAGCTTTGGTTTAACGATAATCCAGCTGAAAACGTTGGATTTTTTGCTGGCGATGGAAGTGGAAACGGCGCTGCGATTTGCGGTGAAGCTGGTGATGTTCGTTCAGACGATGACTATAACAGAAACGATTATGACTTCTTTGGACCTGTCTATGACGATAATTTAATGCGCCAAGCATTGGATAATATTCGCGGGGATTGGGATAACAACACATAATGTGTTGTGGGCAAAAATTGTCAGCATTTTTCAGATGCACTGAGGCAAGATATGACCGACTAGCAAATCCTCCAACTTGCCGTATGACAAGACGTGGTAAGAGGTGCAATTAATGGCAAGAAAGCTGAGGATTTATCTTAGTCTGTTGATTTTGATTTTCCCGGTTGCAACATATCTTCTGGGAATAGTGAACGCATCAAATGGATTATTGTGGTTAGCCCTTGATACCGGTTATTACTATCCTGTTTATGTGATTGCACCATCTTTGTTTAAAAAGTTAGAAATAGGGCTGCTTGTACCTATGTTGGGAGGGCGATTACTTGCTTTTTTGTTGTATTTACTCTCGCTCTTATTATTTTTCAAAATGAAGGATAAGCTCTTTCCTAACTGATAAATGACGCTTGCTGCTGGTGAAGGCTGACAATGGAAACCAGTCAGGGGCTGACCCATCAGTACAGCTACACCCCATTTGGTGAGATTGCACAATGGGATAACGCAGGGACACCCGTCAGTTACGCCTATGATGCGGATGGTCAGATCCAGAACATGACCACCCCGCAAGGGAGCTATTCATTCAACTGGAATGCCAACGGGGATTCTTACCCGGCAGCAAACACCCGACGGGTTGGTGTTAACCAATCAGTACGATGCATTAAACCGTTTAACCTCACGGCGGTACAACCAGGGCGCGTTCAGTAAAGACTGGCAGTATCAGTACAGTCTGGCGGGGCTGCTGGAACGCATCACTCAGGATGGCGAGAATCAGACCTTTGCCTATGATGCCAGCCAGCGCTTAGCTTAGTTCAGGTGAATACAGTCTCGATGCACTGAAAAACCTTCAAATATGGCTCAGAAGCAGCGGCAATCATTGTCAATGGGACCAGTTGTACTAAGCCCATGCAGCCCCCAAAAGTGGTATACACTTTCTTGTGTTCAGAGTGCAAAGTGGTGTCCCGGATTGTCTTGGAACAACAGCGAAAAGGAAAGCCAACTAGAGACACGATAAGAGGCTAGTGGTATATATGTAACAAGATGTTTCTTTGGCTAAATTATGAATATTGAATATTTCTTTCAAAATCCAATGATCCCTTTTCCTGAAGGGTATCTTGTTGTCAAAAACAAAAAACACCAGATTGTCGCCTGCAACGAAGCACACCAGAAATTAGCCGGGAAGCATGAGCACGCACAGCTGCTAGGTTTAACTGACAATGATTTCCCTTGGAGAAGTTACGCCAATCTCTATCAAATGTATGAAAAAGATATCATGAGAGGGCGACAATACAGCTTGCGCCTACCCTTAATCGATGTGTCAGGGTGCGTTCACCAGCTGTATATAAAAAAGCGGGTAATTCTAGACCAGCATGGCTTGATAGCAGGAACAATGACACACGCACTATCAATGAGCAGTAGTGAGAATGAATACATGGTCACCACACAGTTTGCTGCCATTGAACAAATATCCCGCTTGAAGGACAAGCGCTTATTTAAGGTTTGTAAGCGACTGCTACTGAATCCGCAGTGCGATCTGCCCATTGAGCAATATGCTGCGGATGTTGGTATGACATCTAGAAGTTTATCGAGACTGTTTAAATCAGAGCTTGGAGAATGCTTTTCTCAAATGCGCAGGCTGATTCGGGTTTATCTCTCGATTCCTCAATTGTTACATGGCCGCAGACCAAGTCAGGTTGCGCTGGATTTTGGCTATCAGTCTCAAGCCAGTTACTCAACTGTCTTCAAGCAAATCACAGGATTATCTCCCGGAGGTTACGTCAAAGCCCATTCTCATCAGTAAGCTGGGAAATGGCTGGGTGCTTTTTACAGAGGTAAGAACCGAAGTCATCTGGTCACGCTTTGACTAGTGACTGACATCGTTATCCTCCTGTAACCATTGAGCGACGCGTCTGGCAAAGTAAGTCACCACGATATCCGCACCAGCACGTTTGAAACCGAGCATGGTTTCCATAACCGACTGCCGTTCGTCGATAAGACCAGCCTCTATCGCATGTTGCAGAATCGCGTACTCTCCGCTGACTTGATAGACGGCAACGGGCAGGTTGGTGTTTTCACGGATGCGATGAACAATATCAAGATAGGGTGTGCCGGGTTTGACCATTAAGATATCGGCACCTTCTTGTTCATCCATTGAAGCTTCAATCAGTGCTTCCCTACCGTTCGTCGGATTGGCCTGATAGGTTTTACGATCGCCTGATAATTCACAATCCACTGCTTGGCGAAATGGGCCGTAAAATGCAGAAGCGTATTTCATTGAATGAGCCAAAATGCCGACATGATGGTAACCGGCCTGATCGAGAGCCTGACGAATCGCCTGTGTCTGGCCATCCATCATGGTTGAAGGAGCCAGTATGTCAGCTCCGGCTTTTGCTGCGGTCACAGCTTGCCTGGCTAAATTTTCTAATGTGGCATCGTTATCGACATCGTCTCGGTTAATCACACCACAGTGGCCGTGTGTGGTGTATTCACAAAAACAGATATCGGGGATCACAACAATGTCTGGGCATGCCTGCTTTATCGCCCGTATCATACGTGCCAGTAAGCCATGCTCATCCCAAGTATCAGAGCCTTGGCTGTCTTTTGTATGCGATATGCCAAATGGCATCACGTAACGGATGCCGAGCTCGTACAACTCACGAACTTCCTGTGCCACATTCTGCTCTGCATAGCGTACTAACCCCGGCAGCGCATCGATAGGCTTATTGGTTGTGATCTGCTCTTCGATAAAAAGAGGCTGAATTAAATCCTGAATACCAATCTGGTGTTCCTGAACGAGTTTTCGAACATGAGGGCTCGCTCTGAGGCGTCGTTGTCGACGGCATATTGTTGTCATTATGATCGACCTTTTATTGTTTGTTTGAATGCATTGTTATGTTTTGAGGGCGAGATGTATTTCGCAAATCGGACACTTTTTTATTCAAATCGGACATGGGCGCCACCGCCTTTGAGTGACTTACTCGGCGGTAAAATGACTGTTAAGCGCGTCAGTGAAAATACGTCTGTAAGTGATACGATGTTTACGATTTTGAAGGCGGTTAGCCGATGGACTGCAATTAAGTGTCATGAATTAAGTGATTGGGCGGGTGCTGGAAATCGGGGACTGGTTTGGTGTGTTTGACATCTTTCCCGCCAATTCAGCCCCGCCAATTCCAGAAATGCTGGCGATTCCCGGTGATAATTCGCCCGGCCATAATCAGGCCGGGCTGAGGAATATCTTACTGGTGGTAATTACTCTCCATCATCGGGATAGAAGCGACCTTCCGGGGTGTAAGGTTCTTTATCATCCACAATACTGCGCTGGCCACGAATTTCTCTCAGTTGGTGTTCAAGCATTCTTACCTGCTGATAATCTCCCTCCTGATAAGCGGCTGTGAGGCGTAGTTCAATGTCTTCAATGCGTTCTCGGATACTCATTGTGACCTCCGGCTCAATAGCTGTGACACAGTGCCAGTCAGTGTCTTCCTGACACGTTCCACTAACAAGCATACTGTAAAAAAGCCGACCTGTTTATTCCTATAAGAGGCAGGTTGTACTGTGTATTAGATGTATTAGAAATAAAGAAACCGGAAAGCCAGATTGGCTCCCCGGTTATTGAGATGAAAATGGAGCAGATTCAGTTTTATAGCCAATGTGTAGGCGAATAAACTGATGTCCGGGCGGATTGAGATTACACCCCAAATTCCTGGAAGAGTCTGCGGCAAGCCTGGCCGTCGCGATGGAACAGGTGGCAGCGATGCGCCGGAATACCAACTTTGAGCACCTGGCCTGCATCGACATCCAGTATGTCTGGCTGACGGTAAACGAAATCGGCATCAACCCCTTTAAGGTTCAGATAAACCTGAGTTTCGTTGCCCAGCTTTTCTACCACCTGAATATCACCTTCGACCGTGGCGTCCCCTTCATCCCCTGAGAGCAGGTGTTCAGGACGAATGCCCAGCGACATGCGGTCCCCGCGGGTGACTGTGGTGCCATCAACGGGGATCCAGAAAGTGGTGCCGTTAGCAAGCTGAACCATCACGCGCTCTTTTTCAACCTGCTCGACAAACACGCTGATGAAATTCATTTTAGGCGAACCAATGAAGCCGGCGACAAACCGGTTCTCTGGGTAATGGTATAACTCAAGAGGTTTACCAACCTGAGAGACGAAACCGCCATCAAGCACCACAATCTTGTCTGCCATCGTCATGGCTTCTACCTGATCATGGGTCACATAGATCATGGTGCAGCCGAGTTGCTTATGCAGTTTGGCAATTTCAATCCGCATTTGGACACGAAGCGAAGCGTCGAGATTGGACAAGGGTTCATCGAGCAGGAAGACATTCGGTTGCGCGACCAGTGTACGGCCAATAGCGACACGCTGGCGCTGACCGCCTGACAAAGACTTGGGCTTGCGCTCCAAAAGGTGGCCTAACTGAAGAATGTCGGCGGCGTTTTCTACCCGCTTACGAATTTCTGCTTTATCGGCTTTCGCCAGTTTCATTCCGAACGACATATTGTCGAACAGGTTCAGGTGCGGATAAAGCGCATAAGACTGAAAGACCATACCCACACCGCGCTGGGCAGGTGGGATATCATTCATACGCTGCTCACCTATATATAAATCACCGGAGGTAATGTCTTCCAGGCCAGCAATACAGCGCAACAGAGTGGATTTACCACAGCCCGATGGCCCGACAAACACCACAAATTCTCCTTCAGCGATATCCAGATTGACGTTTTTTGAAATCAGGTTATCGCCATAAGCTTTACTAACATTGCGTAAAGTGACACTCGCCATCTGGCTTCCCTCTATGTTTTGTCTCTGGCCCGCACTATGGTAGATGTCATTATGCGTGCCAGTAAAGTCGGTGTAGAAAAAACAGGGTAGCGCCCAAAGTACAGCGGCATTGGAGTGGCTGCTACCCGTAAACTGCGAAAATGACTTCCCCAACATTCTCGCAGGTGTGACGATGCCAAGTGGTGGACATCAATGTTGCTTCATGCAGCAACAGTCAACAATAAAAAGACAGTTTACCGTTGAACACGCTCAAGCCTTGCTGAGGTTGATGCTATTGTGCGGAAAATGCCTTAGTACAACATCCTCCCTGAACTATTCTTCTCAGGGGGATGAGCGGGGGAGGAGTATTCAGATCACATTTTCTCAGGCGACGTGCTGCCTGCTGAAATCATTGTAAGTAGTATGTGCTCTCTGTCACGAATGGTCATTGTTTTTTGAACTTGGTCACCCCCGTAAATGATAAGGATCACGATTTCCACTCTGCGTTATGGGGGGCGTAGCGCCTGGGATGATGCTTCATAGGAATGACTGATAGATGATAGAGGCTGGAAAATGTGTTGCCGATTGAAAACGCAACGATAACCATCTGGAAGGATATAACAATGAAGAAAGTCCTCAGTACTGTCGCACTCTGTACCCTTGCCGCACTCAGTTCTGTTTCAGCGCACGCTGCCATTGAAGAAGGTCAGATCACTATTTGGATTAATGGTGATAAAGGCTATACCGGCCTGGCCGAAGTGGGTAAAAAGTTTGAAGCTGACACGGGCATCAAAGTCACGGTTGAACATCCTGATAAGCTGGAGGAGAAATTTCCTCAGCTGGCCTCAACCGGTGACGGCCCGGATATCGTACTCTGGGCGCACGACCGTTTTGGTGGCTACGCTCAGGCAGGCCTGCTGACAGAGGTGAAACCTTCTGATGCCTACCGTAGCAAGTTTGCCGATTTTACCTGGGATGCTGTGTCGTACAACGGTAAATACGTAGGTTATCCGGTTGCGGTAGAAGCATTGTCATTGATTTATAACAAAGATTTGCTGCCTGAGCCGCCGAAGAACTGGGAAGACGTGGTTGCCCTGGATGCTGAGCTGAAAAAGCAAGGTAAACGCGCCATCATGTGGAACCTGCAAGAACCTTTCTTTACCTGGCCCCTGCTTGCAGCTGACGGCGGCTATGCCTTTAAATTCACCGCTTCCGGCTATGACGCGAAAGATGTTGGCGTAAACAACGAGGGTGCAAAGCGCTCAATGAGCTTCGTGAAAAGCCTGGTTGATAAAGGTGTGATTGCCCCTGATGTGGATTATGCCATTGCCGAGGCCGGCTTTAACAAAGGCGATGTGGCTATGACAATCAATGGCCCCTGGTCTTGGGCGAACATAGATAAAGCAGGCATTAATTATGGCGTGGCCATGCTGCCTAAACTGAATGGCAATCCGTCCAAACCATTTGTTGGTGTACTGACTGCAGGTATCAGCTCTGCTTCGCCAAACAAAGATCTGGCTGTTGAGTTTATTGAAAACTATCTGCTGACTAACGACGGCCTGCGTACTGTCAACAATGACACGCCGCTGGGTGCGGTTGCGTTGAATTCGTTCCAGGAAGAGCTGAGTTCGGATGCCCGTATTTCCGCGACGATGGGGAATGCGATGAACGGTGAAGTCATGCCGAATATCCCTCAGATGTCTTCTTTCTGGTATGCAGAGAAAGCAGCGATTAACAATGTGGTTAACGGGCGTCAGTCTGTGGAAGACGCATTAAATACTGTTGCTGACCGAATGACCAAGTAAACTTACCTATCGGAGCAAGCACCTGCTTGCTCCTTCCTCTGACGTACTGCGAGGAACGCTGATGCAGTCTCATCATGTTGCCGAACTGGCTCTTGACGCTACCGATATGACAATGAATTCAAAAAACAAACCTGCCTTGCGAACCTGGATAAAGTGGGCTGCGCTGGGCGGTGTGAGTGCCATTAACGGTTATGCCACCATACTTATGTATGCACGTGCTGAATATGCGTTTGCATTATTAACCCTCATTCTGACCGCTCTGGGGGTGTATGTGTTTGCCCGCAAGAGCACTTATGCCCATCGCTATATTTATCCGGGTGTTGCCGGGATGATTCTGTTTGTCATCTTTCCTCTTGTGTATACGGTTGGCCTTTCATTCACAAACTACAGCGGGAGCAACCAGCTCAGCTTCCAGCGCGCCCAGTCAGTGCTAATGGAGCAGTCTTTTCAGACTGGTGAAAGCTATAGCTTTTCGCTCTATGGCGAGGAGGGACGCTATCAGTTAGCACTTAATACTCAGGATGGCTGGTATCTGAGTGAGCCCATTGACCTGAAGGCATTGCCTGAATCATTAAATCTGTCCCAGTCCCAACAGCCGTCGACAGATGCGGCGCCACTAAAAACAGTGATTCAGAACCGTCAGCAACTGAGCGCCCTGATTGTTACTCTGCCAAACGGCGACAACCTGACAATGTCGGGCTTGCGTAAGTTTGCCGCCAGTCAGTCGCTTTTTGCACTGCAAGATGATGGTGAAACACTGATCAATCAACAGACCAAGCAGGTGTACAAACCCAATTGGGAGACAGGGTATTATCAGGAAGTCAACGAGGCGGGGCAGTTTATCGGCGAGTCGATGTCACCGGGCTTTATCGTCAACAGCGGCTGGGATAACTTCACCCGGATATTTACCGATCCCGGCATTCAGGGGCCGTTTGTCAGCATCTTTATCTGGACCATAGTATTCTCGGCCCTGACGGTTGTGTTCACCCTGGCCGTTGGTGTTGTACTGGCGCAGGTGGTGTCCTGGGAGGCATTGAAAGGACGTGGCCTTTACCGCGTGCTGCTCATTTTGCCCTATGCCGTACCTGCCTTTATTTCGATTCTTATCTTCAAGGGCCTGTTTAATCAAAGCTTTGGTGAAATTAATCAGGTACTGCAAGGTCTGTTTGGCTTGAGTCCGTCATGGTTCACCGATCCGTTTCTGGCTAAAACCATGATTCTGATTGTGAACACCTGGCTGGGATACCCTTATATGATGATTCTGGCAATGGGCCTGCTGAAGGCTATTCCCGATGATCTGTATGAAGCGTCCGCCATGGATGGTGCAGGTCCGTTGGATAACTTCTTCCGCATTACGCTGCCTATGCTGGTGAAGCCGATGGTGCCACTCTTGATTGCCAGTTTTGCCTTTAACTTTAATAACTTTGTATTGATTCAGCTGCTGACTAACGGCGCGCCGGATATGCTTGGCACCAGTGTGCCTGCCGGTCATACGGATCTTCTGGTGAGTTATACCTATCGCATTGCTTTTGAAGGGGCGGGCGGACAGGATTTCGGTTTGGCAGGGGCGATTGCCACATTGATATTCTTGCTGGTAGGCGGTTTGTCGTTACTGAATATGAAATTCACAAAACTGGATGCTGAGTAAGGGGAAGACTCATGGCGATGGTACAACCAAAATCTTTGAAATATCGCGTTTGGGCGACTCATATAGCAATGTGGTGCTTTCTGGCGCTGATCATGTTGCCGCTGTTGATGGTGGTCGCTATTTCCTTCCGCGAAGGGAATTATGCCTCTGGTGAACTGATCCCAAGTGACCCGTCGCTGGAGCACTGGAAACTGGCGCTGGGGATGGCTGTTGAACATGCCGATGGCAGTAAAACACTGCCGCCGTTTCCGGTACTGACCTGGCTTTGGAATTCTGTGAAAGTTGCCGGGCTCACTGCCATCGGAATTGTGGCATTGTCCACAACTTGCGCTTACGCTTTTGCCAGAATGCGCTTTGCCGGTAAAAGCCATATACTGCGTGCTATGCTGATATTGCAGATGTTTCCGCCAGTACTGGCACTGGTCGCATTATATGCATTGTTCGACCGCCTGGGCGCCTATGTTCCGTTTCTCGGCATGAATACCCACGGCGGTGTGGTCTTTGCTTACATGGGAGGTATTGCCCTGCACGTATGGACAATTAAAGGGTATTTCGAATCCATCGACAATTCACTGGAAGAAGCCGCAGCGTTAGATGGGGCGAGCCCATGGCAGGCATTCAGACTGGTTTTGCTGCCATTATCTGTACCTATCCTGTCTGTAGTGTTTATTCTTTCGTTTATTGCCGCTGTAACCGAAGTTCCTGTTGCATCCTTGTTATTACGTGATGTAAATTCCTACACATTGGCTGTTGGAATGCAGCAATATTTGTATCCGCAAAATTACCTGTGGGGTGATTTCGCAGCGGCTGCTGTGTTGTCAGCATTACCCATTACACTGGTATTTTTGCTGGCTCAGAAATTTCTTGTCGGTGGTCTGACCGCCGGAGGAGTAAAGGGATAACTATAAAAAGGCCTGCTTTCACTTAGGTGCAGGTCACTCCCGAGATGAATACTTAACTTTGGTTTGGCCGCCGATCTGTTAAGTCACTTCACTCATACTATTGGCGTTGCTGCATAGCTGGACCTTCTCTCTGTTCTGAACAGATAGCGGTTTAATTGGTAACCATAGCCCGGTGTTTTCACCGGGCTTTTTGTTTGTCACCACTAAACCATCGCCTATGGAGGTGGTGATTATTTGGTTCGTTGATCAAAGCATTTACTTTATTCTCGTTTCCCTGAACCAGAAAAGCACAAAAGCCTTATCAGGCTGATAAGGCTTTTGTGCTTTAAACTGCGAATAGTATGCGTGTTACACAACTTGATTCCGGCCGTTTTGCTTAGCTTTATACAGCGCTTTGTCTGCCACTTTTAAAACGTTGGCGGTTCTGGAGTCTTCCAGACTGTCTGCCACACCGATACTGACGGTAATTTGTACCACTTCAGATTGTTTGCGCTGAGTCTTACCGCGTTTACGTTTGCCGTCTTCATCATCAGATGGTCGTTTTTCAAAATCTCTGATGTGCATAGGGTAGCTTGCAATGGCTTCCCGTAATTCTTCCAGAGCATCAAGGCACTGATTTTTGGTCTTTCCCTTAATTAAGATGGTGAACTCTTCGCCACCATAACGGTAAACATCCGCTTTGATATTGATATTAAGGAGCAACTGGGCAACCAAGCGCAGTACATCATCACCCGTCTTATGGCCGAACTTATCATTGAATTTCTTGAAATGGTCGACATCCAGCATAGCCAGTGTGTATGTACGGCCAAGGTGCTTTAACTCAGTTTCCATTGCCCGGCGTCCGGGTATGCCCGTTAGCGGATCAATGAAAGCCAATTCATGTGAACAGGAAATCAGGTTCAGCAAAAGCAGGCTGGAAGCGGCTGTGAAGGCAATACTGGAAATATAGGGTTGCTGGAACTGAAATAGCGTTAGCCCGGTAAACAACAGGCAGATGAAGGTTGCCTGATCATAACCTTGATTTCTTTTCAGAATAATAGAAGCACTGGCGCAAGCCAGGGCCACTATCATGATAATCAGCAGCAAGGGTAACGGAGAAAACTCACCAATTGTATAAAAATACATCTGCCAAGTGGCGGTATAATTTTCAGGGTTTACGTGGTTTATCAGTAACCAGCCCCAGCAAAGCTGCAGGCCCAGCACGCTGAGATAGATCAAACCAAAGCGCGAGAACAGCCGTCTTTCAGGAATAAAGTGAAGTTGGAACAGATTAAGCGGCAGTAATACTGCCAGTAAAATATACGTCACCCCGGTCTGTGACTGAGAAAGAGGTGCCTGAAGGTTTTGCTGTATCAGGTAGTAGGCAAGCAGCATCAGCATCGCGCTGATCCCTGTCTTACTCTGGTTGAATGGCTGGCACAACATCATGACCAAACTCAACAGTATATAGGGAAGCAGTAGCAAAACATCAACGTGTTGCGACATGAAAGCAACGATGTTGCTATGAGCCGCAAAAGTGCCTGCCACAAGGGCCAAAGGCAAAGCGAAACGCATTCTGGCGTTTCTAAATACTGAAAATGAGAGTGTATGCATTACAATATTCCCTATCAAGGAGATATCATAGCTAACTTGATGTCTAATCCCAACACATTTGAATGCTTACACTCGATAAGGTTGGTCAATGAGTTCATTTGATCCATAGGTTATAGATATGAATTTGATAAGCCCTGCATCGGCTGTCGTTAGGGTTTGCTAAATAAAAACGGAAAAAGACGACGAATGTCTTTTTCGGATAATGCATTCATTCTTTCAATATTGCGCTCAGGTATTCCTTCAGGATCAGGATAGTGAGCCAGTACTTTTTCCATACTCTCTTCACGAATCAGGTGGAAGATGGGGTATGGGGCCCGGTTTGTCAGATTTTCAGCATCATCTGGCTGAGTCCCGTAAAAATAATAGTCAGGGTGAAAACTGGCTACCTGATAGATACCATCCCGGTCGCACTGTCTGATCAAGGCATCAACCATATCAAGAAACTGATTGTACTCGTCAAAATCCTGTAAAACGTTAGGGCATACGATAAGGCTTGTATCAAGATCACACACTGGCGTTTCATCTAACCGTATTAATTCCTGATAGATATTTTCCATTAGTGTTTCAAGAGAATCCGTCTCATAAATTGCAATACGAATTTGTCCCTTTCTGCGTGGTTTTGCTGCAAACGGACACAGATTCAAACCAATGACGACATTATCAAGCCATTGTTCAACGTTGTGGAGATACGACATGGGGTACCAGAATGTATGACTATTCAGATTGGAGAGTGAAACCAGGCTGGAGAGCGCCAGCCTGGTTCTGGGATTATCACGCTTTTTCGGTTTCAGCCTGATTATCTGCGGGTTCCTGAGTGTTAATTTCAGGGAATTGTTTAACAGGTTTGGCAACCAGCTGGCGTGTTGTTTCACGCACTTCTGTCAGGACGATGTCGAAGTGATCACCCAACTGGAACTCGCGCACTTTATCGATATTGATGATACCCAGATCACCGTTACATTCGATACGTTGCTTATTGTCCAGAATCAGCGGCGCAGGTATAAAGGCCGAAGCACCGTTTTCAAGTAAGCGAACACGCATACCAGCACGATTGATGTCGAACACTTCAGCGGTAAATACCGTACCTTCCTGAACCGCGTCTTTTAGCAGGCGAACATACAGCCAGTCAGCCACATCACGTTCTGCCATGCGATGATTACGGCGATGTGTGGCAATTTCCTCACCAATATTGTCATCTGGCGTTTGTGCAGGTGTATTGCCAGAGATAACCGCTTTCAGCATCCGGTGGTTGATCATGTCGCCATATTTACGAATCGGAGAAGTCCAGGTTGCGTAGACATCCAGGCCCATTGCGAAATGCGGAGCAGGCGTGTTGCCCACTTCACTGTAGGCCTGGAATTTACGCAGTCGGTTATCCAGATAGGTTGTATCAAGCGTGTTCAGCCAACGGCGAAGGGCACTAAAGCCTTCCAGCGTCAGTAACTGCTCTTTTTCGAATGGCGCCTCTGCATTGCTCAGGAAGTCCATGGCGGTATCGAGTTTTTCAGGATTGAAGCCGGCATGAGTGTTGTAAACACCTTTGCCGAATTTTTCCTGAAGCATACGTCCGGCACAGATGTTGGCGGTGATCATGGCTTCTTCAATCATTCGGTTCGCAGTACGACGAGGATCGGTATGTATTGCGATCACATCGTTGTCTTCACTTAACTCGAAGCGGTAGTCCGGACGATCCGGGAACACCACGGCATTTTTGCTGCGCCATTCGCTACGGGCACTGGCAAAAGCCTGCAGGGCTCTTACCTGCTCATCGATAACTGCAGAAGGTGTCCAGTTTGCTGAGCTGCCATTTTCCAGATAGTCGGAGACATCATCGTAGCTTAAACGGCCTTGCGAGCGGATCCATGCGGCAAAGAAAGTAATGTCGTCGCCAATCACACCGTCTTTATCAACCGTTACACGACAGCATAGAGCAGGGCGTTTCTCATTCTCCATCAGAGAACAAAGCTCATCACTCAGCTCGCGTGGCAACATGGGGATATTGCGGCCAGGCAGGTAGATAGTGAAGCCGCGTTCGCGAGCTTCCGTATCCATCTCATTGCCAACTTCGATGTAAGAGGTCGGATCGGCAATGGCTATGGTGATCTCGAAGCTGCCATCTTCTTTCGCTACGGTATAAATGGCATCGTCCATGTCTTTGGTTGATTCGCCATCAATCGTAATGAAAGGTACTTCAGTCAGGTCTTCACGTGTCAGGCCTTCGTCAAGCATGTTCCAGCTCTCTTGCGGAGCAGGTTCAGCATTAGGAAGATCGTGGCGCGCCAGCGTGACCCACCAAGGGGCAATTTTATCTTCGCTATCGGTAATCTTTTCTTTGATTTCACAGAAGAAAGTCTTGTTATCGCCAACAAGAGGGTGGCGAGTCAGATAAGCGACAACCCAGTCACCTTCTTTCAGGGTTTCAGGATTTAATCCCTTGACTGTGCGGGCTTTGATGGCTTCTTTCAGCTGTGGATGATCCGGCACAACATTCAGGCGGTCTTTGATCAGTTTGACGCGGCCGATAAAGCGAGTCATGAACTGTTCAACCAATTCTTGCGGCTCAGCAACTTCACGCTCTTTTTCTGTACGAATAACAGCAACAACACGATCGCCGTGCATTACCTTTTTCATATAGTTAGGTGGAATGAAGATACTTTCTTTTCCATCGACTTCCAGAAAACCAAAACCGCGGTCAGTGGCTTTGATTTGGCCTTCTTTCTTAGGAAGCGATTCTTGAATTTGTTTTTTCAGTTGTGCTAAAAGCGGATTATCTTGAAACATTATGCCTGGTCCCGGATTATGAACCGTCACACTATACGTATTAACAGGCTCAAAACCAAGGGTAATCCGACTTTTCCGGCTTTCGCTGTTAAGCCGGGCAGCGAGTACTGTTGTTAAAGCTATTCATCCTGCAGGAATTCTGGTCAGAAAGATGTAGGCCATCATTGGCCGGGAAAATCTCAGAACGACTTAATATACAATGATATATGTATCAATAGCTGAGCCGGCTTTTCTGCCGGCACAGCGGACATTAATTGTTCATATTAATGATTGGTCACAAATGTTGCAGAAAGTTATCCTTTGATTTTCGAAGTGTGCACCTGAGGTCGTTATTATTTTCAATCTGGAGTATTTTGTACTCTGTTCTACCCACGATGAAGTGATAAGACAGATAATCGCGTAAGGAAAAGCATGCCGTTTAAACTCAACGATGAGTTGGATAAACTCGTTGATACGCTTGCCCGTCAGGCAAACATGGAGCGCTGGTGCCATCGTTTGCTTTCAACGCTGCATCATATGCTGGATTTAACCTATCTGACATTGCTTGTTGAGCATGAAGGCCAATCGAAAGTGCTGGCGAGCTGGATGGGTAATGAAGAGTTTAAGTACTACCTGCATCCTTTACCCTTGTCGAATTACAATGGTGTGCCGCCGGATTTACTTTCAGAATCCAAACAATTCCGTAAGAGCGTTTCTGCACAGTCTGCAACACCGTTCAAAGCCATCTGGAAAGATCAGTCAGGCGATTGGCGCCGAGTGATTTTTCCGATCATTATGCACGAAAAAGCTGTTGCCTATTTATACGCGGAAACGCTCACCCCGGAACGGCTGGATGACAACCTGAAAGCCTTCGAGCGAGTGCTGCTATTGATAGCGTCTGATATCAGCGTGCACATGCTGCGAGAAGAAGCACTGACACATAATATCAGCCGGCGCAGTGTTGAGGCAGAACTGGAAGTTCGCAACTACTCGCTCAGAGAATATTTATCTCTATTAAAGCAGTTACATGAAGTCACGCTGGCACTGGCAGAATCCAGCGATCTGGATTGTTTGTACAGAACCGCGATAGAGCTGGGCCGGCAAAAGCTGGGCATTGACCGGTTAGCTATCTTTCTGACCGATATGCAGCAGTACACCATGCAGGGGACGTACGGCACTGATCCCCAGGGCAACGTTGTGTCCCGCCGCACTTTTGTTAACGATATTCCCGATCATCCGCTGGTGCATGAGGCACTCAGTCGCAAAGATGTGGTAGTCGTTAAGGAAAATGCGCCTCTCTATTACGGTACGCAGCAGGTCGGTACAGGCTGGAATGCCATGATATCCATGTGGAACAGTGACAACTGTATTGGCTGGATTGCAGCAGATAACCTGATCAGCCAGCGAAGTCTGACTGATCACCAGAAAGAGATCATGAAATTATTTGGCGCGGCGCTGGGCCAGCAAATCGTGATTAAGCAAAGCCACGAAGCACTGACCAGGCTGAATGCTGAACTTGAACAGCGTGTGCATTTACGCACTCAGGAATTACAGCAGACCAATAAAGCATTAGAAGACGCTAACCGGCGGCTGGAAGCCTGGTCCATGCAGGATGGCCTGACCGGCGTGGCGAACAGACGCTTTTTTGATTTGACGTTGAAGCGATACTGGCAGGTGGCCAAACGCAGAAACTTACCGCTAAGCATTATTATTCTGGATGTGGATCATTTTAAGTCGTTTAATGATACCTATGGGCACCAGAGAGGCGATGTGTGTCTTAAACAGGTCGCGGTGACATTAGACAATATAGTGAACCGGTATGAGAAAGCGGTCTTCAGTCGTTATGGCGGCGAAGAATTTGTCTGTCTTGTACCGGAAATGGATGCTGAGGCGCTCCGGCTGCTGGCTGAGGAAATGCTTGATGCCGTCAATCAGTTAAAGATCCCGCATTCTGGTACGCGTCAAGGGGTTATCAGTATCAGCATGGGGCTGTATTCCAGAGTGCCGACGGAAGGTATTCAGGAAGAGGTACTGTTAGCAGGCGCTGATCAGGGGCTATATCTCGCCAAACAAGGTGGCAGGAATCAATATTTTCAATGGGATGAGAATCAGTATGCCTAGAAAACTTATCAGAGTGTACATATCGCAAGCTGTTTGAATAATAAATAATTGCTTAAGTTATAATTTGTGACAGCAATCAATTTTTTCTGGTAATTTCGACTTGAATAGCGCACAATGCGCGCCTTAGTCGAGGCCCATGCTTGTGGATACAGTTGCTGAACCGTGTTAAAGGCAAAGGGGCCCCGTTTACGTTCGATTACCTATTGGGATCCCAATGCAAGAATCTGTTACAGAATTTCGCCAGTTAGAACTGGCCGACACTCTTTTATCCGCACTTGATGCGATGGGCTTCGTGGCACCTACTCCAATTCAGGCTGCTTCCATTCCACTTCTATTAACCGGTACCGATGCGCTGGGTCAGGCTCAGACTGGTACAGGTAAAACGGCTGCATTCTCACTGCCACTGCTGAACAAAATTAACCTGAAGCAACATAAGCCTCAGGCAATTGTTATGGCACCGACTCGTGAGCTGGCTATTCAGGTTGCCGCTGAAATTAAGAACCTGGGTAAAAATATCCAGGGTCTGAAAGTATTAGAAATTTACGGCGGTGCGTCTATCGTCGATCAAATGCGTGTGCTTAAGACTGGCGCTCACATTGTTGTTGGTACTCCAGGTCGTGTTAAAGACCTGATCAGCCGTGATCGTCTGCATCTGGATGAAGTGCATACTTTCATTCTGGATGAAGCCGATGAAATGCTGAAAATGGGTTTCGTTGACGACGTAACCTGGATTCTGGAGCAAGCGCCAGAGTCAGCACAACGTGTGCTTTTCTCTGCAACTATGCCACCTATGGTGAAGGAAATCGTTGACCGATTCCTGCGCGATCCTGCACGCATTGATGTTGCGGGTGAAAACCGTACCGTAGCGAAAGTAGAACAGCAATTCTGGGTCGTAAAAGGCGTAGAAAAAGACGAAGCAATGATTCGTATGCTGGAAACTGAAGAAACCGATGCTTCAATTGTCTTCGTGCGTACCCGTCAGGATACTGAGCGTCTGGCAGATTGGTTGTCTTCACGCGGCTTTAAAGCAGCTGCACTTCACGGTGACATTCCTCAGTCTCTGCGTGAGCGTACTGTTGATCACATCAAACGTGGCGTTATCGATATTCTGGTAGCTACTGATGTTGTTGCACGTGGTCTTGATGTACCACGCATTACACACGTATTTAACTACGACATCCCGTTCGATGTGGAATCTTATATCCACCGTATTGGTCGTACTGGCCGTGCCGGACGTAAAGGTAAAGCGATTCTTCTGGTTCGGACCAACCAGATCCGTATGCTGCGTACCATTGAGCGCGTAACCAAATCCCGTATGGAAGAAATTCAGCTTCCTCTGCGTGATGACGTGGCCATGGCGCGTTTGGACCGTCTGGGTAAAGAGCTGGAAGAACAGAAAGAAAGCGCAAGCCTGGAAGCATTTGTAGAGCTGGTTGAGAAACTGCAAGGCTCTGTGGATGTTGATGCGACAACGTTGGCAGCCATTCTGCTGAAACGCCAGCAAGGTAACCGCCCATTGTTCTACAAAGGTCCGGATCCTATGATTGCTGCAATCGAGCGTGAGAAGCAGCGTCGTGATCGCCGTGGCGATCGCCCGGAGCGTGGCGAGCGCAGTGAACGAGGCGAGCGTCGTGAGCGCCGTCAATCCAACAATGCTGATTGGGATACTTACCAGTTGCAAGTTGGCCGTGAACAAGGTGTTCAGGTTAAAGATATTGTTGGTGCCATCGCGAACGAACTGGGTCTGAGCAAAGACTATATCGGTGCTATCAAACTGGCTCCTGAACATACTTATGTTCAGTTACCTAAAAAGATGACCCCGGATATCATCGCCCAGCTGAAGAAATTGCGTATTCGTCAGAACGACGTGAAAGCCGTGGTTGTTGAAGACAACGTACTTCGCGAACACCGTCGTGGCGGCCGTGATGGCGCACCACGTGATGGAAACCGTGGCCGTCGTGAAGGCGAGCGCCGCTTTGACCGCAATCGTGGTGGTGACCATCGTGGCAGTTTCCGTGGCGAGCGTAACCATGCTCCGCGTCAGGAACGCAGTAAGCCAAGCGCTGACTAATTTCTGACTGAAAATGTCATGAAAAAAACCGGGGGTTCCCCGGTTTTTTTATGCCTGAAATTCACCGGAAACAATATGTCAGCAGAGATCACAGATTTATATTGTTGCTCGTCTTTTTATGGGATCAGATAATCCCAGCGCTTTTTTATTTATTCTGTCCATTTCCTCAACGCGTACAATTAAATAGTCTTTAAAATTGACACAACGTACAGGCATATATTTACGGGGTTTAAAGTAAAGGTTAAGTTCAAACTGGCTGCTGACATAATTTTTGAGAACAGCTTGAAGCCGGCCGTTATTTAGTTCTTCGCTGACAAGACTGTAAGGCAGATAAGCAATGCCACCTCCGGCAAGCGCAATATTCTTCAGTATTTCACTGTCGTCAGCTTCAACGGTTTGGGCTATTTCTACTGAGTTGTACTCACCATTTTGCTCAAATATCCATTTATTGCCTCCGACCAGTGTTGTGGCGTAAAGGCAAAAATGCTGCTTTAACTGTTCGGGGAAGCGTGGCTCACCGTACTGAGCGATATAAGTGGGTGAACAGCAGGCGACCAGTGGTTCACGGATAAGCGATCGTTTTACCAGCAGGCTGTCTTTATCCTGAAAACCTCTGTAGGTTGCGTTGGCACGGATAGCGAAATCCACTTCATGAACATGATCGACTTCGAATGCTGTTTCAAGAACAAAAAAGCTGATAGACGGGTGGAGCTGGACATATTCACCAATAATCTGGCTAAGGTAATGCTTAGCAAACAGCGGTGTGCTGGCGATGCGTATCTGACCTTTATCTTCATTACTCAGATTCTGAACTTCATTGAACACATCATTGATCTCACCGTTTATCAGGTTAAACCTGTCATATAAACGCTGTCCTGCCTGTGTAGGTGATATTTTTCGTGTCGTCCTTTTTAACAGGCTGACTCCCATGCTTTCTTCCAGTTCATTGAGCCAGCGACTGCCGGCAGACGCAGAAATTCCGTATTGCTTTGCAGCTTCACTTAACGAGCCATTTCGCACTACGTGTAGAAAAAAAACTACTTTATCAAGCATGTCTGCATCTGATCCTTGCGCACTTCCCTGATACATTTATAGCAAACGTCATCTTCATTACCAGTGAAGAGTTCATGACGGGGGGAAGATAATCACTAATCCTCTGTTTTATATGAAATAGTACAGGTAACTCAAAGGGTAAATGCGACACATGTAATTTAATGTCATATTGGTAACAAACTGTCTTGATAGGTTTGTTTATTATCGCTGCGGTATGCAGCAGGGCGATTCGATTAATAGATTCATCAGGGTGGTCGCAAAGGTGAATTGCAGCATTGAGGGTAATCTTTTGATTTGTTTCATCTAAAATCAGCATGATGGAAGTGAGCGGTGAAGCAGTGTGCCCGCACTGGATTCGATTTTCGCTTCAGTTTTTTGAACTAAGAGGGAATTAAGTATGTTGAACAATAAGGTTTGCATCGTAACGGGAGGCGCACAAGGTATAGGCCGTTGTATTGTGGAGACCTTTGCCAACCAGCAGGCTGAGGTAGTCTATGCCTGTGATATGAATGCAGCAGCAATGGCTGAACTGGAGAAAACTTACAAAAATGTAAAAGCCATTGAGCTGAATGTCTGTGACCGGGAGTCGGTAAGTCGCTTTGTTGACAACATTGTAAAAGATTATGGTCGTGTAGATGTGCTGGTCAATAATGCGGGGATCACCAGAGATAATCTGATTGAGAAAATGACGGAAGATGAGTGGGATATAGTGTTGGACGTGAACCTGAAAGGGGTATTCAATATGACGCAGGCAGTTGCACCTGTCATGATGGCGTCCGGCGCAGGATCAATCATTACCATGTCATCTGTGGTAGGTACTGATGGTAATATCGGGCAAAGCAATTATGCCGCCACGAAAGGTGGCGTGATTGCAATGACCAAGGGCTGGGCTAAGGAATTTTCACGAAAAGGTGCGCAGGTACGAGCTAACTGTATCGCCCCTGGTTTTGTGGAAACGCCGCTGACTGTTAACCTGCCTGAAAAAATTCTGGAGTATATGAAGTCGAAAACGCCATTGCAGCGTATGGGTAAGCCAGAAGATATTGCAAACGGTGCGTTGTTTTTAGCCAGTGATCATTCTGCGTTTATCACGGGGCAGACACTGAAAATTGATGGTGGTCTTGTCATTTAATTCTCTTGTTTCTGCCGTTGCTTTGTACACAGAAGCCTTGAGAAATCGAGGCTTTTCTATTTTTAAGTCTTTCAAGTGAGATCTCAGTTCAAGTATGTATTTATAGTCATTTGTCCTGATGTCGATAGCTATCTCAGTGAGTGTAAATGTATATAAATCACCTTTAAATATTGTGAATAACACCGTATTATTTCGCCAATCGGCATATTTTTGAGGTGAGTGAGTGCTTTTTGGTTATATTGCACCAAGTTTGCTGCTTATCGTTGTAGGGTGTTTGTTCACACTTGCAATGGCATTGCATAAGCAATGGCTGTGGCTGACTCGTCTCTCGCTGATTGGCTTGCTGCTGGCGGCCGCGATGGTCGTTAAGTATCAATATCAGGATCTGCAGTCAGTCGGTTCCTGTCTTCATCGCCTTGAAAATCCTCGCTCTGTGCAGCATGGCTGCATACGGATGGATTGAGCCCGTAACAAATAAGAAGCTTGTTTTTTTACCGGCTTATGCCTTTCAGGTATTTTTTGCACTTTACTGTCATCTTGTTGTTAACTTTCGTTGCCGATAATGCTTTGACTGCAAGAACTCGCTAAGCTTGCTCAAAAAGCGAGTGGAGCAGTCGAATGAAAAAATTAATGATAGCCGGTACGGTGAGTATGTTACTGGCAGGTTGTGGCTCAGATTCAGATGACCAGTCGACGGGAAAACTTTCCCTGGCTATGTCGGACGCCCCGGTTGATGGTTTAAAGCAAGTTTGTGTGGCATTTAACAATATTACGGTTCATCACACAGGGGGCAGCGAAGCGTCTTGGGGAACAACGTCTTTTGCCGCTGCTCAAAGCTCGGCGTCGTGCGTGCCAGATGGACTTTCTATTCCTCAGGATGCGAACGGGAATCCTGAGTTCATGGTGATTGACCTGCTGGATTATCAAGGTGTAAATGCTCTTCAGGTGTTGAGCGATGAAGTATTACTTGCTGGCCAATATACTCAGATGCGCCTCTCTGTACTGGAAAAGGGGACATATACTGACGGCACACCTTATTCGCATATTGTTACTGAAAGTGATGCTGTAGAAGGTATTCGTGTTCCAAGCGGTGAACTGAAACTTGATGGATTCACTGTCGAGGCTGATTCAACTCAGGCTTATACCATTGAGTTTGATTTGCGCAAAAGTATGGTACTTAATGCCAACGGTTACCTGCTGAAGCCTCGTGGTGTTCGTGTGGTTGATAATACAGCAGTCGCTGCTATTGACGGCACGGTTAGCGCATCGCTGTGTAGCGGCGACCTGTCTGATGCATTTGTCTATATTTATTCAATAGCCAATGGCGGTCAATTTGGTGATTTAGGTTCGGACAATGAACCTTTGGCATCAGCAGCTGTTGATCCTGTCGCGGGTCAGTATGAGATCGGTTATTTGCCATTAGATACTTATGACCTGAACCTGGTCTGTAACGGTAATGAAGATGATCCTGAGCAAGCAGGTGATACACTGATTGTTGATACCACACTACTGGATCAAATACTTGGCACAGATGGTTTGACCGTGAATTTCTAATCGGGCTATCCAATAGATTAACCGCCGCAAGGCGGTTTTTTTACACCTGGTTATTCCTTTGCGCCCAGCTGCCAAGAAAGATGAACGTGCCCAGTACTACTGTAAACAGCCACACGTTACTCATCCCGCTAAGCTGTTTGGCTAACCAGGGTGCGATGGCGACAATCAGAAAACCAAAGCCGAACGCATTGACAAAAATAAAGGCACAGGTCCGCAGGATAAAGTTTGTTCCTGACAGGTAGCGCCGCAGGATCATATTGATATCTGAGCCGAACACCACGAGCAGGCATGCCATCATGGCCGTTGCGATGTCACTGATCCAAGGACGTATAAACTGGCCTGACTCTGCAATATACCCCAGTAAAATATTCATAACTGACTGTTGTAAAACATAATGATTGTTGATGACGACAGGATACGATCACTCAAGGATACGATGAATCCCCCCGACAGCGAGATGCAGAGCGGATCACAGATTGAAGGTGTAATTAGCCTGGGTAAGTTGGCTTTTCGCTGGTATTTCAGGCTTCAGGCCCAGATAATACCAGTAGGGAAGTCCAAACGATTAAGTGGTTATGTTGCAGATATCGAACACAGTACAAATAGCAGACTGGGAAATAGAAATTACCGCCATTCGCGCGCAGGGAGCGGGAGGGCAGAATGTGAATAAAGTTTCCAGCGCCATACACTTGCGTTTTGATATTAAGCGCTCCAGTTTGCCTGATTTTTATAAAGAAAAGCTGTTGCAGCTCTCTGATCAGCGGATAACCAAAGAGGGTGTCATTATCATCAAGGCACAGCAGTTCAGAACTCAGGAGCAGAATAAAGAAGATGCTCTGCAGAGATTGCAGACTCTGATTCAGTCAGCAACAAAGCAAGAGAAAAAGCGCCAGCCCACAAAGCCGACCAAATCCTCTCAGCGGCGGCGGGTGGATAAGAAAACCCAGCGCGGACAGGTCAAATCGATGAGAGGCAAGGTAACACATTAAGCATTTGAATAGGTTTGCCTTAAATCCGCCTGTTTATTCGTTTGTTTGCCGTTAAGAAGGCTGGCATACTGAGATTCTCTTCAAGTTTTCTGATAATCCAAGTGGTGATGATAAGGATGAAAAGCATTAATTCTGTAGCCGTTGTGGGCGGTACTCACGGTAATGAATTCAGCGGTATTTATCTGTTGCGTAAATGGCAGCAAGATGCCAGTCGCATTACCCGAGAGAGCTTCACTACGCAGACTCTGTTTGCTAATCCCAAAGCGCATGAAGAGAATAAACGCTACCTTGACAGCGATCTGAACCGTCAGTTTGCGGTGGAAGATCTGGCCAACCCTGAGCTGGCGAACTATGAACAAAGCAGGGCGAAGGTCATGAATGCGGTTTTGGGACCAAAAGGGAATGCCAAAACAGATTTCATCATTGATTTACACAATACAACCAGCAACATGGGGCCAACCTTGATTGTGCTGCAATCGGATGATTTCAATATCCGAATGGGCGCGTATGTTAAAGCGCAGATGCCTGAAGCTGTAGTGGTCTTTGAAGATCAAATTCCACTGGCTGAACATAAGTTTGTCTGCTCGATTGCAGAGCAGGGCGTGATTGTTGAAATTGGCCCTCAGCCGCAATCTGTCATTCGCCAGGATGTGCTGGACTGGATGGAGACAATGACAGGCCATATCCTGGATTATGTCGATCTGTACAACAAAGGCCAGTTGCCGGAACTGCCGCCGACCTATGAAGCATTCCGTTACACAGAAACCTTAAAACTGCCAGAAAATGCGCAAGGCGAGCGAATCGGCATGGTGCATAAAAATGTACAGGATAACGATTTCAGGCCTCTGCATGGCGGTGATCCTATCTTTACCCTGTTTGACGGCAGTGAGATTTGCTGGGACGGCGATTATGAAGCTTACCCGCATTTCATTAATGAAGCAGCGTACTACGACAACAATCTGGCCATGTCTCTGGCGGAAAAGATTACCGTTGAGCTGTAAAAATCGCTGTGTGTACGGGTAATTGCTTACCCAGCCAGCGAGCATGAATCGTGTGATCATTGAGCTCATTCGCTGATACCGGGTGGATCAGTACAGACAGACCTTCTCTGTGCTGATCCAGCCAGTCAATAAACCCTGTCTGGTTATCGGCAAAATGCATTTCAAACATCGGTTTGTCGTGTGGGCCTACCAAGCGTGGCACCAGCGGGTAAATTGCCAGAATATCGGCCTTTCTTTCTGCAATGATGCGCTGGCGCACCTGCTCCGCTAAATCCAGTTGTGGTAAATCAAAATACACGTGAGCATGAAACATACTGACTCCCTTTCTCGCAGTAAATACCTTTCAAGTGCTTTCATCTTACTTTGACTATGGCGCAGTACCAGAGTGCCGAAGTGAATAGATCGTTCGAAAAAGTTGAACTAGCCTGAGGTGAATCGTGACATCAGGATTGTTAATTTATGGGTTTAACTGCATATTGTGCATTTGTTGACTGACTATTACTGACATTCTCTCCACCACACAATGATGTAAGGACACACGATGAAAACAGCTGTTCTGGTTATCGACGTACAGCGTATCTGCTTTGAACCTGAGCCTCAGCCATTTGAAGCAGATGCCGTGGTTGCACGAATTAATCAGCTCACCACATGGGCCAGAAAGAAAGCCTTGCCTGTGATTTTTGTTCAGCATGAAGAGCCTGACACTGAGATTGCCTATCAGAGCGAAGGCTGGCAGTTGCATACCGATCTGATCACCGCAGAAGGGGATGTCTTGGTGCGTAAAACGACGCCGGACGCCTTCCATGACACTGTACTGAAAGCCACTCTGGATCGTCTTGAGATTGAACAACTTGTCGTCTGCGGTTACGCGACGGATTTTTGTGTGGATACCACCACGCGCCGTGCGGCAGGGCTGGGTTATGAGATTGAATTAGTGTCTGATGCGCATACAACCCATGACAAGCCGTATGCTTCCGGTGAGCTAATCCGGCAGCATCATACCTTTGTGCTGTCGGCAGCCGAGAGTTTTCCAACCAAGATTAAAGCTGTTACGACAGCAGAGCTGCTTGAACGCTGACTCTCTGCAAAAAGAGCCGGGGATGAGTTGTGGGGGAGGAGAACCTCCCCCCTGTTTAATACCTGAGTATCAAGATGCCTGGTAACCCATCAGGCTAAGCAGTTCCTGAGCGGTTTCAATGGCTTCGCTGCGGTTGGCGATGTTGAGCTTCTGATACAGATTACGGATGTGGGTTTTTATCGTCGTGGCGGCTACGTCCAGTTCAGAAGCAATCTGTTCGTTGCTGTAACCGGTATAAATTAATCCCAGCACCTGCCATTCCCTTTGTGTCAGCGGACTGGTTCTTATCAGCTCGGGCAAGCCAGGTAAATTGAGCAACTTTTCCACAAAAGCTTCATCAAAATGGACCAGCCGATGACGCTCTTTACTGTTCATTTCACGCAGCAACTGACGGGCTCTGTGTTGCGACAGCTCGTTTAATAGTTTTTCATCAATCAGTTCTTGCAGTAAGTCCTGAATGTCTTCGGCTGCAATCAGGAAGTTGCCGACCATGCCTGTGCTGTTGGTCAGCCGTAGTGCTTCGGCAAGGTGGGTTAAAGCGGCTTTTCGATCACCGGCTTTTTTCCTGATCACGGCCTGGAGGATCAGGTTACGGTTTCTGTCGGTTATCAGCTGATGCTTATCGCAACTGTCCAGCAGCATGCTGAGAATATGCTGGGCTTCGTCAATCTGGCCCAGCATCAGGTGCGCCATGGCCAGGTTACGCCATTGCTGCTGCTGGAAATGGTTGCAGGCACCTTCCGGCTGTTCTGCCTGCGATAACCAGTGGCGGACACTCTCCAGATCTTTGGTTTGCTGCCAGTAGAGCAGATTAGCGACATCGGTATTAGCGCGCCAGTCTATGTGGAAATCTGCATTTTCCATGAGATCATTGCAGCGTTGCAGATACCGGGCGGCTTTGTCCTGTTCACCCCGGGTGATGGCAATCCGTGCCAGCATTGAGTAGGCCTGCAGGGACTTAGTGTCATCGTAGGGGGCCAGCACATCCAGGCTTTTCAACGCGGCTTCTTCAGCTTCATCAAGCCGGTTCCAGCACCAGAGTATCTGCGACTTCAGACGCAGCAGAAATTCATGCATGGGGACTTGCTGTAATTGCTGCTCCCGGACTAACCTGAACCCTTGTTCCAGCAGCTCAAAGGCGGGCTGTACGGAGCCCTGCGCCAGCAGTATTTCACTCTGCTGCAACAGGGCCCACAGTGCCTGATGATAGACATGGTATTGGCGCGCCATTTTTTCAGTCTGCTGCATCATAGGAAGCGCACGGCTAAGATTGCCGAGGCAGTGATGGACTTCACCGACCACAGAGGTGGCGACGATACGGCTGCGATAGGTGTTGGCCGGCAATTGTCCCAGTGCCTGCTCAGAGAGCAATAAGGCTTCCTCAGGTTTGCTTTGATTAATCGCCACCTGTGCACGTAACGCATTAAACTCACCCTGAAGGGCATCGTTAAAACTGATGTTATTGCTTTGCATTTCAGCTTCAGATTCCGCAATCAGAGCGCCGACTTCGTTATACCTGTGCTGGCTTTGAACCAGCCAGAGCCTGAGCAGGATCAGGCGCGGGCTGCTGAAAAGCATGCCGCGATCTAGCGTCGCTATGCTTTCTTCCAGCAGTTTGAGTTCTCCGTGGTGAAACATATTCCAGCCATGATCGCTCAGAATTGCGACCATCAGCGCCTGATTCTTGCTTTTTCGCACATGGTAAAGCGCTTGCTGCGGGCTGCTTTGATTCAGCCAGGCCTTGGCTGCTTTGTTGTGCAGATCCTTTCGCTGTTCAGGAATATGCGAGTGGCGTTTGTGGCGAAGAAATTCGGCAAATAAGTGATGGAATCTGTACCAGTTATCCGCCCCTTCCAGCGGGGTGATAAAGAGTCCGTAGCGGTTCAGGTACTCCAGCTTCACCAGTGCATCGCTGCGTCCGGTTAAATCAATCACCAGTTCAGCGTTAAACATATCCAGCACCGAGCATTGCAGCAGGAAGAATCGCGTGTCTTCATCGAGTAAATCGAAGACCTCTTCGGCCAGATAGTCCCACAGGTGGCTGCGATTAAAGTTCGCCAGCGACAGCGCCGATTCAATCAGATGATTCGGCTTTTGCTGCGCATGCAGGGCAATCAGCTGTAAAGCAGAAGGCCAGCCTTCAACCTGGGCACGAAGGCTGCTGAGTGCACTGGTTTCGATCTCATTAGCCACACGTTTACTGAAAAATCGCGTGGTTTCCTCTTCATCAAAGGCTAACCATTCATGATCGACTTCGATCAACAGATCTCTGACCCTCAGGTTTGCTGTCCCCAATGGTGGCAGACTGCGGCTGGTAACGACCAGAGTCAGTTCATCCGGCATGTTTTTCAGAAAGAAACGCATACCGTCGTGTATGTCTTCATTGTTGATGACATGATAGTCATCCAGAACCAGATAGGTCTGGTGCGGGTAATCCTGCAGTTCGGCAAACAATTCACTGAACAGGGTACTGAGGCAGGCGAATTGCCGGCGCTCGGCCATCGCTCTGGTTTTCAGACAGGCATCTTTTGTGGCTTTATTGAGGGCCTGTAACAGGTAATTTGCAAAGCGGAAAGTGTCATTATCACTGTCATCAAGGTTAATCCAACCTGTATGCGGATGCTCATTCAGCCATTGGGACGCCATGGTAGTTTTACCATAGCCCGCCGGCGAACGAAAAAGCACCAGGCGGTATGAGGGCGCCTGATGCAAGAGGTCCAGCAGCCGGGGACGCATAATTGCATTGTGTAACCGTCCGGGACGGGTAAGCTTTGAAGGTATCCACATAATTTTGATTAATCTTTATTGTCATGAATGATTGTGCAGGCGCATTTATCATTACCTGAGTTACTCACTAAATCATCAGTTGTTGTACTTCTCATCCCCATAAATAAGTGGTTGGTCACATTTTTGTAACAAGCGCAGTGAATTTCATCACTTCCTTGTACAAGCGCATTGTCAGCGATATTTGTGATAAACATCAGAACCGCAGTGGCGAAGCACCCGAAAAGTCAGCGGTTTGTCACACAATTTTTGCGAACTTATCACTACGCCCTCGTGCTCCTCCCTCCACCTGCCCGGCATGGGATGATGTTTTTCCAGTACCGCGCAGGCAGCATTAACCTCAACAGTTTTTTATTTTCTACAATTACAACCCGACAGCGAGAAACGAATGATGCAAACGCAAACCAAGATGCCTACCTTTGACAAGGCGGCTTTTCAGGCTTCGGTTGAGCAACATCTTCTGGTTACCTATGCGCAGACACCAGCGACAGCGACGTCACGCCACTGGTATCTGGCTATGAGCCGTGCACTGGCAGACATAAGCACAGGCAACCTCATTGATACCGAGCAGCAGTTGTCTGCCCAATCCTGCCGCAGTGTGAACTACCTCTCACTGGAGTTTTTGATTGGTCGTCTGACTGGTAACAATCTGATCAGCCTGGGCTTGTATGAGCAGGTTTCCGGCGCCATGGCTGCGCTTGGTCAGAACCTGACAGATTTGCTGGAAGAAGAGCGCGATCCTGCGCTTGGCAATGGCGGGCTGGGCCGGCTGGCGGCATGTTTTATGGACTCACTGGCCGCGCAGGAATTTCCGGCTGTGGGTTATGGTTTGCACTATGAGTACGGGCTGTTCAGGCAATCCTTTGAGCATGGCCGTCAGATGGAAGCCCCGGATGCATGGCGTGGTCAGGAAGGCTATCCCTGGGAAGTCTTGCGTCCGGAGCTGAACCAGACAGTCGGCTTGTATGGTCATGTCGAGGTGTACACCGATGACGCTGGCGCAGAACGCCGCCGCTGGGTGCCTGGTATGCAAGTAGACGGGATCGCCTGGGATCTGCCGATTATCGGTTATCAGAATAACAGTGTTTATCCTCTGCGCTTGTGGGAGTGCCGTGCACCGGCACCGTTTGATCTGGCGCTGTTTAACGACGGCGATTATATCGCGGCGCAGCAGGCGGCGATTCAGGCCGGTAGTGTCACGAAAGTGCTGTACCCGAATGACAATCATGAGCAGGGTAAAACCTTGCGTCTGATGCAGCAGTATTTCCACTGCGCCTGCTCGGTAGCTGATATTCTGCGTCGTCATCTGGCCGCAGGCCATGCGATTGAAGATCTGGCCAAACTGGAAACCATTCAGCTGAATGATACCCACCCGACAATCGCGATTCCCGAACTGATGCGCATTCTGCTCGATGAGCATTTCATGAGCTGGGACGATGCCTGGTCTGTCTGTAACTCAGTCTTTGCCTACACCAACCATACCTTGCTGCCGGAAGCACTGGAGACCTGGAGCGAATCACTGATCGCTAATCTGTTACCGCGTCACTTAGAAATCATCTTTGAGATCAACCACAGATTCATGGATCTGGTCGAGGCTAAATGGCCGGGCAATGATGAGGTGAAACGCAAACTGTCTGTCATTCAGGAAGGCAACGAGCGCATGGTGCGTATGGCGAACCTGTGTGTGATTGGTGGCTATGCGGTGAACGGCGTGGCGGCACTGCACTCGGAGCTGGTTAAGCGCGATCTGTTCCCTGAGTTCGACGCACTGTATCCGGGTAAACTTCAGAACGTCACTAACGGTGTGACCCCGCGTCGCTGGCTGAAATTCTGTAACCCGGCACTGAGTGCACTGATAGATGAAAAAATCGGCACAGACTGGCCGGCTAAACTGGAACAGCTGTCGTCACTGGCTGACTTTGCAGATGATGCCGAGTTCCAGCACGCTTTCATGGCAGTGAAGAAGGCCAACAAACAGCGTCTGGCCGATTGGGTAGCCGACAACATGGGGATTACGCTTAACACAGATGCCATCTTCGATGTGCAGATCAAGCGACTCCATGAATATAAGCGCCAGCACCTGAACCTGGTGCATATTTTGTCGCTGTATCACCGTCTGCTCAATGATCCTAAGTTTGATATGCAGCCGCGCGTGTTCATTTTCGCGGCCAAAGCCGCGCCGGGTTATGCGCTGGCGAAAGACATCATTTTTGCCATCAACAAAGTGGCAGACAAAGTGAACAATGACCCGCGCCTTGCCGGCAAGCTGAAAGTGGTCTTCATTCCTGATTATCGTGTCAGCCTGGCGGAGATCATCATCCCGGCTGCGGATGTGTCGGAGCAAATATCGACGGCCGGTAAAGAAGCCTCCGGCACGGGGAATATGAAACTGGCCCTGAACGGTGCGCTGACTGTCGGCACCATGGACGGCGCTAATGTCGAGATCCGTGAAGAAGTCGGCGATGACAATATCTTTATCTTCGGTTTGCTGGTGGACGAAGTCATGGAACTTGTCCACAAAGGCTATCAGCCAACCCGTTACTACGAGTCTGACAGTCTGCTGAAAGCCTCGCTGGATTTGCTGCTGGGCGATACCTTTACACCGGGTGAGCCGGACGCACTGGCGGGCATTTGCCACAACCTGCTGGAGGGGGGCGATCCGTATCTGGTGCTGGCTGATTTCGCGGATTACGTCACGGCTCAGGAACGTATTGACCACGCTTACCGGGATAAAGCCGGTTGGGCGCGAAAAGCGATACTCAATACCGCGCTGGTCGGCAAGTTCAGCTCAGACCGCAGTATTCGCGACTATGTAGAGAACATTTGGCAACTAAAAGCGGTAAAACGCTGATATTTTTGCCGGGGCTGTGTAGTCCCGGCGTTATTGTAAGTAGTGACATAGGCTGAATTTGTGGGAGAGACAGTCAGCCTTAACCGTGTCACGGAGAAGAAGAATGAGAACAGAAAAGGTTGTGAAAGAGATTGCCAGACAGGCCGGGCTGGCTGACAGCTACATCAGTGCCTGGGGTGCGGAAACATCTGTAAGTACTGAGACACTGAGCCGGTTACTGAGCGCACTGGGTTACGATACCAGCAGTGATCAGGCGCTGGAATCCTCAGCGGCCAGATTACAGCCGAGAGAAGTGCTGGCCCCGATGAAAGTCGTTCGCCGCGGTGAACCTGTGCATATCGAACTGACTCTGGGACGCAGTGCCCGTATCAGCGATTTCAGCTGGCGGCTGGAAACGGAGCAGGGTGAAGTCATGGAAGGCTGGCTGCAGTCGCAGTTGGTGACAGATGACCGTGAGCAGGGCGGCGGTATGACATTTGCGCTGCCTGACCTTGCGCTGGGCTATCACAGGCTTGAGATTTTCCGTAAACGCCGTCAGTCACCTTATGAAATGACACTGATTGTCACCCCCACGGCTTGTTATAAGCAGCCGGCACTGGAGAAGGGCAAGAAGCTCTGGGGCGCCAGTGTCCAGCTGTATTCAGTGCGTACCGGTCATAACTGGGGTATCGGCGATTTTGGCGATCTCAAGCATCTGGTGTCTGATATTGCATCCCGTGGCGGCGATTTTGTCGGCCTGAACCCGATCCATTCTTTGTTTCCGGCCAATCCGGAAGGTGCCAGCCCGTACAGCCCGTCTTCCCGCCGCTGGCTGAACATCATCTACATTGATGTGTGTTCCGTCCCGGAATTTGCTCAGTGTGATGAGGCGTTGCAATTAGTGGGCAGTGACGAATTCCAGCAGCGCCTGGTGGAGGCACGTGACAGTAACTGGGTCAATTACAGTGAAGTAGCCTGCCTGAAAATGACTGTGCTGCCAATGCTGTTTCACACCTTTCAGCAACGTCATCTGGCATCACTGACCGCTCGTGGCCGACAGTTTCTTGATTTCGTCGAAACCGGCGGGGAGAGCCTGCTGCACCAGGCCGCGTTTGATGCACTTCATGCCGAGCTGAAAAATCAGAACGATCAAATCTGGGGCTGGCCGGTTTTCCCGGAGCAGTATCGTCACTTCGATAACACCGCGGTAAAACAGTTTATCGCCGCGCATCCAGAGCAGGTTCAGCTATATATGTACCTCCAGTGGCTGGCAGATACCCAGTTGGCTGAAGCGCAGCAACTTGCCGAAGAGAAAGGCATGGTCATGGGACTTTACCGGGATCTGGCCGTCGGAGTGTGCGATTCCGGCGCAGAAACCTGGGCGGATCATGATGCGCTGTGTCAGGGTGTCAGTGTTGGTGCGCCGCCGGATATCCTGGGCCCGCTGGGGCAGAACTGGGGTTTACCACCGTTTAACCCTCAGGCCTTACGCAAAACGGCCTATCAGCCGTTCATTGAATTGCTGCGTGCCAATATGCGCCATTGCGGCGCGTTGCGTATCGATCATGTACTGGGTCTGCTGCGATTGTGGTGGATTCCAAAAGGCGAATCGGCCAAACAAGGCGCTTATATGTACTATCCGGTCGATGATCTGATGGCGATTCTTGCGCTGGAAAGTCACCGCCATCAATGCACTGTGATTGGTGAAGACCTGGGCACAGTGCCTGATGAAATCGTCGATAAACTGGCGAGCGCCGGTATTCACTCTTATAAGGTGTTTTTCTTCGAAACCGCTGAAGACGGTGGCTATTATTCGCCGTCGCACTATACCGCTCAGTCGATGTCGGCCTTGTGTACCCACGATATGCCGACCTTGAGAGGCTTCTGGCATTGCGACGATCTCAAGCTCGGGCGTGAGCTGGGGTTGTATCCGGATGAGCAGCAACTGCAGGGATTGTTCGACAGTCGTGCAGAGAGCAAACAGCGCATTCTGGACAGCGTCAACTGGCATGGTTTCCTGCCGCCAAATGTCGGCCGTGACGCCCGGTATGTGCCTATGGACCGTACTCTGGCCGAAGCGCTGCAGTTACATCTTGCCGCGGGTTCCAGCGCATTGCTCAGCCTGCAGCTGGAAGACTGGCTGGAAATGGATAAGCCGGTCAATATTCCGGGTACGGTAGATGAGTATCCGAACTGGCGCCGCAAGCTGGCGTTGAATCTTGAAGACTTGTTTAACCGTCAGGACATCATGGATCTGACTAAACGGTTGACGGATGTACGCCGCCAGGCTGCCGAGAAGCAGGAGTAAATCGTGAGCGCCGGACATGTAAAGATCAAAGACTGGTTGCCGGATCTGGCTGAACTGGCTCAGCCCTCGAGCCAGTATCACCATATGGGTGCGCAACTGTTAACGCTTGAAACCGGCGGCTCACCGATCTCCGGCGTACGTTTTCTGGTGTATGCGCCTAATGCCTCGGCGGTGAGCGTGGTGGGCGATTTTAACCACTGGGACAGTCGCAGCCATCCTTTATCCGCGCTGGAGCAAGGGTACTGGGGCTGTTTTGTCGACGGTCTGGCCGCCGGTGAGCGCTATAAATTTGAACTGCGCGATCAGGCGGGCAACAGCCTGCCTCACAAGGCCGATCCCTGGGGCTATCAGGCCGAGCAGTATCCGTCATTTGCGTCCAGAGTCTATGATCACAGCCGTTATCACTGGCAGGACTCACCATGGCAGCAGCGTCAGGTGACAGCCAAGCACGAGCAACCGCTTTCCATTTACGAGCTTCATCTGGGTTCGTGGCGGCGGCAGGACTCAGGTGAAAGCCTGAGTTACCGGGCGTTGGCGGCCGAACTGATCCCGTATCTGACGGATATGGGATACACCCATGTTGAGCTGATGCCGGTGGCGGAACATCCCTTTTACGGCTCCTGGGGCTATCAGCCTGTGGGGCTGTTTGCCCCGACCAGCCGCTATGGCTCGCCGGATGATTTCAAGTTTTTTGTCGATCAGTGCCATCAGGCCGGGGTGGGCGTGATTCTTGACTGGGTGCCGGCACATTTCCCTGCCGATGATCACGGTCTGGCCTTTTTTGACGGCACCGCCTTGTTCCATGATCCGGATCCGCGTCGCGGCTGGCATCAGGACTGGCAAAGCTATATCTACGACTATGGCCGCGAACACGTGCGCCGTTTTCTGGTCGCCAATGCCCTGTACTGGTTTGAGCATTTTCATATCGACGGCCTGCGGGTGGATGCTGTCGCATCTATGTTGTATCTGGATTACTCCCGACAACCAGGGGAGTGGATACCCAATGCCGAAGGCGGCAATATCAACCATGACGCAGTCAGTTTATTGCGCTGGATGAATGAAGAAGTCTACCGCCGTTATCCCAATGCCATGACGATTGCGGAAGAGTCAACCAGTTTTCCCGGCGTCTCCAGGCCAACTTATGAAGGCGGGCTGGGGTTTGGGTTCAAATGGAACATGGGCTGGATGCACGACAGCCTGAGTTATATCCGCCAGGATCCGATTTACCGGCAGCACCATCACGATACGCTGACGTTTCCCTTGGTATACGCTTTTAGTGAGAACTACGTGCTCTCGCTGTCACACGACGAAGTCGTCTATGGCAAAGGCTCGCTGCTGAATAAAATGCCGGGCGATGAGTGGCAGCAAACGGCCAATCTGCGTGCCTATCTGGCGTATATGTATGGCCAGCCCGGTAAAAAGCTGAACTTTATGGGAGCCGAGATCGCCCAGAGTGCGGAGTGGAATCACGACGGGGTGCTGGAGTGGCATTACCTGCAGTATGACCGCCATACCGGCGTACAGCGCTTAGTGCGGGCGTTAAATATCCTGTATCAGTCGACCCCGGCTCTGTATGAACTGGATTGTGATGCTTCCGGTTTTTCCTGGTGCGTGCACAACGATGCCTCCCGCAGTGTGATTGCTCATGAGCGCTTCGCCCGCAATGGCGACAAAGTGCTGGTGGTCAGTAACTTCACCCCTGTGGCCCGGCAACACTATTTCATTCCTGTCCCTCAGCCGGGTCAGTATCGGTTAATGCTCAATAGTGATGACAGTCAGTACTGGGGCAGCGGGATGCCGGTAGAACAAACGGTGAATACCGTCTGGGATGAGGCGTCAGGTGCTGAAGTGATACGGATTGACCTGCCGCCATTGTCGACCTTGTTCTGGCAATGTATGCCGGGTTAGACGGGGCGATGAAACAGAAAGGGCCAGCTTATGGCCCTTTTTTATGTTAAGCGCAGCCCTTTACTTCCAGCCGGTTTTTATTATCCCGGTTCGAGACGATTTGCTGATGATCATCAATGGCACCCAATGTTTTGGCTAATCTGTCATACAAGACCACATTGACCGTCGCTGCCAGATTCATACAGCCATTGGTGGGCACATACACAACATGATGGGCTTTATCGACCACCTCTTGTGGCAGTGAGCTATCCTCCGGACCAAACACATACACGGCGTTTTCAGGATGGGTAAAGCGAGGCAATGCCGTTGCGCCAACCACCAACTCAACACAGACAATTTCTACATCATCGGCTAACCCGGCCGTAAGCTCGTCCATCTCGACCAGTTCAATTCGCTCATGGCTGTTATGGGTATCGGTGTGGAATTTTGCTGCGCGGTTATAGCGGGTACCGTTATAGCGCACTTCTGTCGCGTCATAACAGCCTGCGGCGCGCATTACTGCGCCCACATTCGTCGGGCTTTTGGGGTTGTACAGTCCAATAATGACCGTTGACTGTGTTGTCATTGTGTTTGATCTACTTTTGTATTGCTTTAAGGGGAGCGTGTTGGACACGTGAGTGGGGGGATTATGGCCCTAATGCAGCAGAAGTGCTATTGCGGGGTAACATTTTTTGGGATTCGGTGAGTATGTCGCGCTTGGGTTCGGTGCATTTCTTGGCATTGTCTGATGCGCGCCAGACACTCTTTGTGGGCAAAGAGTGTCCAGAAACCCCTTTTGTTCTTTGGTGTCGGCCGGGCCTGTTGTAGGCGCTCCCGGCGCCGACAACCTGAAAATTCGTCCTGAATTTTTCCCAGGGGGAGTGGGTTTGTTTCGGCTTTTTGGGGTGCTGTGGTTGTGGATTCTGGTTCAGCGGAGGTATGTCGCGCTTGAGTCTGGTGGTTCTTTTAGCATGGTGCGATGCGCGCCAGGTACTCTTTGTTGGGGCAAAGAGTACCCAGAAACCCCTTTGTGTTCTTTTGTGTTGTCCGGGTCGGTTGTAGGCGCTCCCGGCGCCGACAACCTAAAAATTCGTCCTGAATTTTTCCCTGGGGGAGTGGGTTTGTTTCGGTTTTTTTGGGGTGTTGTGGCTGTGGATTTTGGTGTAGCTGAGGTATGTCGCGCATTTGGTTCCGTGGCTGACTTGGCATTGTCTGATGCGCGCCAGACACTCTTTGTGGGGCAAAGAGTGCCCAGAAAGCCCTTTTTGTTCTCTGGTGTTGTCCGGGTCGGTTGTAGGCGCTCCCGGCGCCGACAACCTAAAAATTCGTCCTGAATTTTTCCCCTGGGGGAGAGGTCGGCATCGAATTTCTCATTCCTGCTTTAAAGATACACGCCAAAAGCTAAATAATTTATTTATAATTCAATCGCTTAGTTTTACTCCTGCGCAGGCGGGAATCCATGAAACGAGTGCAATTCTATGGCTTCTCTGTACTGGGTAAGTGACCGATGTCGCTTTTCTCACAAACTTATGTGTCGCTGATTTTTTTGGGGTAAGTCATGAAATACAAAAAAAGCAAATAATATCAATTGGGTAGCATCAGACGATTGAGTAAGATATACGACCTGATGTCGTGTATCTTACTGATAGATTTATCTGGTTAAGCGTATTTAGTTCAATATAATCAATCGCTTAAGTTATTTCTGATTGAAAGAGTTATATGACAGATTTATACGACATGGTATCGTTGAATAAAATGTTATGCTCCGAGGAATAGGTGCAATGTACGTGTTTGAGATCATAACTCCAGGAACATGGCTCGAAAGTGAAGACCGAGATTGGTCATGGAAAATCGGAAATCTGCTGCAATCACTTAAATCCCAGTATTTTGAAGCGAATCTTGCACTGAACTTGTTTACTGAAGCCAGATCAGCCCGCCCCTCATTTGCCGACCGCGATAACTGGAACGAGGTCGCCCAACGAAGAAGTGAGATTCGGCAGGAGATAGACCAAGAGTATGGTGGGCTTTCTGGACGCGCGCAGTGTGATGATATCCACTTTGAAACAGAAGTCCGGTTCAAAAGAGAGAAATGGGCGAATGGATTTCAACCACGCGAGTTCGAGCACAACTTACCCTTTCTCTACGCGCGAGCCTTTCTCTACGCTATTGATTCATTCGATAAGTTCTTCGGGGTGCTATCAAGAGAAGAAGGTATACCGGAAATCGTGGCAGAGTTGCACGCTCAGATAGGCGAAGCTTTTCCCGATCTTCGAGGCGTGAGGAACACCGCTCAGCACTTAGAGGATCGATCTCGTGGTCTCGGTGCTGGTAGAAACCCACAGCCACTGGACTTGAAGCCAGTCGAAAACAATATGGTAAGTGCCCCCAACGGAGGTGTGCTCATTCTCAACTCCCTTAATGGCTCAAAATATGGCTCAACAATGGCTGACGGCCATTATGGGGAGGTTGATGTGTCACCGGAATCGATGGAGAGGCTTCAAAAAATCCTGGAACAGCTTTTGGATGCATTCGATTGGCATGGGCCAAAACAGCATGGTCCAAGTGCCTGAGCATAACAAATGCGTCAACGGGACCGCTTTGTTTCGCTGCCGCTCCACAAACCAGCCAGTTACGCCAGCGTTATGCATTTCCCCCCTGAAAAATGCTCAAGTAGCAAAATGACGACTAATTAGTTATACATAAATGTGGCGTCGTATTTTTATGTGGTGTGTTTTAAATCTGAAGGTAATCATCATGTCGCAAGAAATTCTACGAAAGTATCAAGTAGAAAGTACAAAGGCTTTAATTCAAGAAATGGGTGACGAAGCAGCAAAGCTTTCTTCCTTCCTCAAGGATATCGAAGAGCTGTGCCTGTGGCATGGAAAGTTCTTTGATTCACGTACCGGAGAAAACAGCCACAGCCATGCTATCAAATTTGGCAACTATGTCCCTGGTTCGAAAGGTGATTGGGCGTTTTCTATAGAACTCCGCCCAACAGAGTGGTTTGTTACGATGCCTTGCAATGGCCGTAACGGGGTTACAAATGAAATGTTTACTAAGTCGGCGATCCCTAATGTCGTAAACTCGACAAACCATACTAGAGTGAAAAGTGAGTTCTGTGACCGTGTCTTGGTTTGGATTGACGAAGGTTTAAAACAAGGTGTTCTAGCTTCAAATACTGGACGACTGCCCTTTTATCCTGCTAATAACCCAAAGGTTATAAATGCATAACAAATAACGATAAGTGTCACGCAGCCGTCATTTTTCCAGGTGTTGGACAAGCCCAAAGCGGCATTATTATGGAAATAGCTTGGTTGAACGCCGGAGGGCGGCGATGCGGACTATTTTTATCTGGCACAGTAAGTCCATAAGCTATCAAATGGCTAATAACTTCAGTTGGTTACATGATTGCGCTGAAAGGTGTGACATATTTCGATGCCATGATCTTTGGCGTTTGACCGAGCTTATCCAGCTCTACGACCCAGTAATGAGAGACACCGCAGACTTCCATCCAGATGATAGCCTGCGGGATATTGGCAAAAGTTTCTAAGACTTTCGACTGTGTTATTGTTCTGTACTTCAATACTTTGCTTTGATGATCCTCACCGTGGATACTGTGGCTAAATCAATGCCATAGGAAAATTGTGACATGGTGGCCTCTGGTAATTTCGTAATCAGACTTACCAAGTGTGGCAAAACCTGATGAGGGAGGGAGTCTATGTCATTCGTTTTAGTTTCAGTGTGAGAAGTTCCACGGTAGCAGTGAATCGATATCAGGCTCAGGCTTTGCCAACTCTTTCATACATTTGACCATGTAGCTGTAGAGGATGAGACCGTTCGCTTTTGCTGTCTCGATTATGCTGTACAGCAAGGCGCGGCATCGGCTTGGCATGAGCTTGTCTTTCAGCACAACGCTGTTCAGCTGGGGCAGATTTTAACCGCGATTCGAGTGTATATAGTT
This sequence comes from Photobacterium halotolerans DSM 18316, assembly GCF_000425165.1. Lineage (GTDB taxonomy): Bacteria > Pseudomonadota > Gammaproteobacteria > Enterobacterales > Vibrionaceae > Photobacterium > Photobacterium halotolerans. The sequence continues at coordinate 4,411 of NZ_AULG01000024.1, read as the reverse complement.
TTTGGATTTTGGCTAACGCCACATCCATTTTGCCTTTACCCTTAAGCTTTTTCGCTGCCATGAACTTACGACGAGCGTGAGCCAAGCAACCTCGGCTTTGATGGAGAATGTAAGCACAGTTTGATATGACACACCAATAAGCTCTGTGGGTCGGTGCAAGCTTGTGCGTTCCTTACCGATGGTCCCATTTTTTAGCAACGCAAGCGTTAAACACCAGCCCGTCATATCAACCGCCTGAACCTGCATTCTGAAGTCAAAATCAGTCATTTTTACAGTCAAATTCCGTCACACCGCACCCCCTTCAGGTGATAAAATGTGTGTAATATGTCTGATATTTAAGCATTTTTTTCAGGAGGTTCGGTGAGTGTTGATGACGATTCGGTAAACAGAAAATTTCCCAATGCGGCCTTTAAACCGCTGGATGAATGTATCATTCTGCGCCCGCCACCGCCGGTACGGGAAGATCCGGCACCGGTGGCACAATTTGAGTACAGCTTCGACTTGTCCTGCTCGCTGAGTTCGCTGCGTAAGCACGGCAATTGCGAGTTCTTTCTCGGCAAAACTCGGGAAGAAAGCCGACGGATGAACTGGGAGGAAAAGCCGGTGGAGCACGGTTTCCGGTTCACCACTTCAGTCATGGCGAATGAAACCAAACGTCTCTATGCGGCCTGTATCTGTGAAACTCTGGGTGTGTCAGAAGGAAAGCCGGTGACGGTGCATCCGAAAGGCACAGATAAAGCACTGGAAGCTTTTATGGCTGTAATACCTGCGGTGGAAATTGATGGACGTCTGGGGCACCCCAGTCAGGGGTATTTCTATCACTTCTGCAATGGCAGACTGATGCAGGAATATCAGATTCTCGGGGAGAAACGCTGGGCATTTCGCGCGACATATACCACGCACGAAAGGATCCTGGATGACTATTATCAGGGCAACCTGAGTGCAATTTTGTTGCAGTGGAAGCGGAACGGGGCACTGGTGAATGACCAGTATCTGGTTTATCGTCGGGAGCGGATCACCCGCCTGCATCTGGAACACCTGAGTGAAGACTGGTTGTTGCAGAACGGTGTAAAAATCGACCTCAATGCATTGCAGGATGCCATCCAGCAACCTGTGCTGGCGAGGGCCGCAGAGGAAAGCGATGATGATCAGAGGCCGAGGCTGAAGACTCACACCGTGCAGCGGGATCCGGCCACTGGTGAGCGCGAAACATGGACCGACATTGCGGCGCAGTACGGCTTGAACACCCGTGAGCTGCTGAATTTGAACCTGAGCTATGAAGCTGACTCGTTATCGCTGGATGTCGGGCATCAATTAATCGTGCAGTCATCGGATGTTTCGGACGTCCCCAAAGCTATTCGGGAGTTGCCACCGAAACCACCGCAGGCGTTCAATCAGGCCCTGAACAGTCATTATCGTTACGACGGCCAATGTATTGAAGACACCACCATTCATCCGATCCGTAAAAATTATTTGGTGCGCGATATTCCGGTCGTCCGCATTAAAACTGTAGTCACCCCGGTATTTGCTAAGTCGTGTCATACGCCAGCCGGTAGCAATGATGCAGGGACTGTCAGTGAACATCTGGATAACTTTGGTCCTTGGATGCTGTTTGGTATAGCTCCGGCTGAGGCATCATTTGTTGTGCCTGCGCCGTCACCGCTTCCTCCCGTCAACGATGGTGGGGTATCTAATGCGGCAACCCGTAATTTTAATCAGGAAGCCGCAACCCAGCTTACCAAACTGGCTAGCTCAGCCCGGAACGAGGATAAGGACGATTTTTGGGACAGGTTCAGGCCTGTTTCACCGGCCCTGGAAGCGTTATTGGTGTTAAAGCAGATTGACTGGCACCAGGATGATACACAGTACACCGAAGTCGAATTGCAAAACGACCTAGAGAGTGTGCAAAGCCGTATTCGTATCAAACTAACCCCACCAGATTCGGGTGAATACTATCCGAAAGTGCGTGCTTATCATGTGGACGAGACGCGCATACCGGTGCGATATCTTAACTTAGACAAGGATGGGAAAAGTTACTCGGTTGCTCTGGAAGAGCATGGCCCTCATATTACATGGAAACCCATTGAAAATGCCCCACCAGAGTGGCGGCTGACACCCGGCCATGACGATGGTTATGTGGTAAGTGACATTCTTACCACGCCGATTCCGTCAGATATCGAGACTCCAACAGTTGAAATTTTTCCGGGTATTGAGGATTTTCACTGGAGTGACGTCGTTCTGGTATTCCCGATTGATTCAGGGATACCACCGATTTATTTGGTTTATAGCAAAAAGACCCGATTGCCTCGCAACAATGGCCGCTGGGTAGAGGGTGAACCGGGTGATGGCCTGTGGAAGTCGGATCATCCCAGGGTCAATAAGATTACAAACGGAGAACCGATTCCTTTTAAGAATGGCAGACCAGATTTTAGTAAGTGGTCATTAGGTGAATTAGATTTTGATTCCGGTGTTCTGGATGGCAGTAGGCAGGATTTTAGATTAGTCTATGAAGTAATAGCCAGACAACGGAATTTACGTAGCAAAATCGCAGCCAAAAAATTGCTAAAGAAAAATCGTGTGACTCCACATCACGAAACAGTGACACAAATTCAGCTAATTCCATCTGATTTGCACAATAAAATTCCTCATATTGGTAGTGCTTCAGATCTCAGAGAAATGAATCAGGACAGTGAGATAAACAATGATTGATATCATAGAACACTTGAATAAAATTGGTGTTGAAATAGAGCGGCCATCGCAGGCCGAATTTAGTGAACCCACTATGCCTAAAAATGCCTACAATGTGGTCAAACAATACCAGAAGTCGATCGATTTTGACTTGTCCATACAGTTTAAACCTCAATATGCTACAGGGTTGGAAGGCAATTCAAAAAAACTCCCGTTAGAGTATCTATGGGGAATCGACGAAGGAAGCCTCAATATTGAAGAAGCCAATGACGAGTTGAAATGTTTAGAGGCGGATTCCAGCTTGTATTCAATTGGTCTGTGTTATGGTAGTAACCACATTTGCATTTCTAATGAACATCCTGGTGTTTATCTTTATACAAATGGCATTGCAGAACCCTTGTTCAAGCTATTTGATAGCATTGATGACTTTTTTAAATCTTTAGAAGTTGAAGAAGATGATCCGATTAATGATCCTCGTTTGGATAATGTCAAAGTAAATCTAAGATTTTAATAAATTTCTGAAATGGATAGAGTGAGAAAGTGCAAAAATTCTATCCATTTTATTTCAAACTTTTCATATTGTCACAGCATCCGAACTCGAATGATGAATAACAATGATTGATATTATTCAAAAGCTTCAGACAATAGGCGTAGACGTTGAGCGACCATCTTCTCGTGATTTTTCCGATCCTAAAATGCCTCATGTTGCTTATGATGTAGTGAATCAATACCAGTATTCTATCTTGTTCAATTTGCCAATCTGTTTCAAACCTCAATACCAACGGGATTAGAGGGAAAGGATAAGAGGTTGCCTTTGGACTCCCTTTGGGGAATAGAGGATAGAAATTTAAATATTGTTAAAGCCAATCATGAATTGGAAAACATAGGATCAAGCTCTGATATGTACTCAATCGGGCGGTGTTTTGGCGGCCATCATATTTGCCTATCTAGTCTTCATTTCGGTGTTTACCTGTTCACAAATGGTATTGAAGAGCCACTCTTTAAGCTCTTTGATAATGTAGATAATAACTTTTTTAACTCATTAGAAGTTGAACAAGAAGAGCCCATTGATCCAGCTCGTATTGCTGCAATTAAAGCGGATTTAAGGTTTTGATTTCGGAGTTGGAGTGATTGTTACTTGAATTCCCATCTGTGACGGGAAATATTCTATCGGGTTAAGTTGTGCTGCCTGAAATATCTTCAATAATTCATAGGCTTCGTACGGATGATTTATTCTTTGTTTGATCTTATTCAGATATAGAAGCGGAGGTGCATAAGTGAGAAAGAGATGAGAGCAACAACTGTTGGTTTTGTTGACTAAATCGGTTTGAACTTTTCTCACAGTTAGCGTCCTGATCATGGAACGTTTACTAAATAACTGTTCCTAAATGTAGATCACTGATAAGTAGAAATTGAAGGGAACTCGGTAGCGTTTGTGCGATCTGATCAGTCGCCAAACATCCAAAACTCACAAAACAGTACCGAGTGCCATGATTCTAACATTACCCGACCGGGCAGAGCGACGTCGCCTCATTAAAAATATACATAAAACCAAAGATAAGGATCACTGCCGACGTTTGACTGCCATTTTGCTTCTCGCTGAAGGCCAGACTGTTGCTGCTGTATCCAATACACTTGCTGCAGCTCGGTCTTCTGTAAACAGGTGGGTTCGATGGTACACAGAGTGCGGTATCGAAGGTCTGGAAAGTTCAACGAGAGGCCG
>NZ_AULG01000023.1 GCF_000425165.1 Photobacterium halotolerans DSM 18316 | reverse complement strand
TAAGGCATGTTCCCAGGCATTACTCACCCGTCCGCCGCTCGCCGCCCATGAACGCACCCGAAGGATTGTTCATGTCGCTGCCGCTCGACTTGCATGTGTTAGGCCTGCCGCCAGCGTTCAATCTGAGCCATGATCAAACTCTTCAATTAAAGTTTTGTTGCTTTCCCGAAGAAAAGCGGCTCAGTGATTACTGATGTTCCAACCGAAGTTGAAACGAATTGACTGTGCCGGTAACGCTTTCGAGAAAGCGCTACCAATTGGTCACTCAGTTCACTGATAAATCTTTTATGACTGTATCATTGTCGAGTGCCCACACAGATTGCATGGTCAAATTGTTAAAGAGCTTTTCCAGACTTGCCGTTGGCTTGTCGTGGACAGGGCGGCCATTCTAACGAATCAAACAAAGTAGTCAAACAATTTTTTATTTGCTTTCTTTGTGCCGCCTTTCATCAAAACCGGACTGATGTTTTCATCCGTTCCCGTCTTGGTGAGGCGGCATTATAGAGACTTGGAAAAGACTGACAACCCTTTTCTTAATAAAAAATGTTTAACCGGTCATAATTTCAACTAATGTAAAAATATGCGCCTTAAGTCAACATTATACGATCAATACATTCACTTTCTGGTAATCGTAAAACTATGCACGTACTATTAATGTGATTAATTTGTTAAATAAATCGCCTTCTAACTTTTCAATCGATGACACTGTAGCTTGCCTATGAAATTTTCCAACTCACACACTATGATCATTGCGCTGATAACTCTTATCGGTGCCATCATATTTAGCTTCATTTCTTCTACCGCTGCGATAGCCTTCGCACTGGGCGCCGTCTTATCCGGATTTGCCAATCATTACCTGAACACTAATCAGGATGAAAATATGATGGGCGATGAAAACCAGAGCAGTAAAACGCTCTATGTCGGAAACCTTCCCTATCGTGCTAACGAAAGTGAAGTCAAAGATTTATTCTCAGAGTACGGGGAAGTCTTTGCTGTTCGCTTGATGAAAGATAAACGAACAGGAAAAAGGCGGGGCTTCGGTTTTGTCGTCATGAGCAGTAAGGATGCTGACTACGCCGTCAGCAAACTTAATGAAAAAGAGTTTGGCCAGCGCACATTAAAAGTGCGTGAAGCCAACGACCCTAAGAATGAGGATAGTTAAGACTGATCACCTGACTCAGGTTCATGGCCAGTAAACTGTGGTTTAACGTCACAACATTGGCGTTCGCACCAGAATGATAGGTCAGGTTCTGCCATTGCGGTGACCTTTCTTTGGCCATGTCTCCTAACAATGAATTGACCCGGCTAGCGATTGCGCTACCGGAGTCAATCACATTCGTGGCCTGGACAAACACCTGACTGATTTCATCTTTTATCAGCGGAAAGTGAGTACATCCGAGTACAACCGTATCAATTGCTGTGTGAAACCAAGGCTGCAATATCCCGGTCAGCTCGTCCAGATCGACCTTAGCTCCCCGTAGTTTCATCTCTGCCATTTCAACCAGGCGCGTGTTGCCCAGCAAATGGACCTCGCAATCTGAAGCAAACTCCTGGATCAAAGCCTGGGTATACTGGCGTTTAACCGTAGCAGGAGTGGCTAACACGCCCAGGCTTTTTGTTTTACTCAGTAATGCCGCGGGCTTAATAGCAGGCACAACCCCAACCACGGGCAAACTCAGCGCAGCCCGCAGAGGAGGCAAGACGATAGTGCTGGCGGTATTACAGGCAATCACAACCAGATCTGCGTTATGTTTTGTGACCAGAGACGACACAATATGCAGGGTACGCTCAACCAAGACCGCCTCGTCCAACTCACCATAAGGGAAAGCCGCATCATCAAATGCATAGATGTATTGATAATGTGGCAGCTGGCGGTAAATCTCCTGGTAAACGGAGAGGCCGCCTACACCAGAATCAAAAATAAGGATGGTTTTCACAACGTCTTTCTGACTGCTCCAAGATAGAAGCCCTCATCATACTGGCTGACAGACAAAAGCCAACTACCACACATCAGTTTACTGTGAGTCTGGTACTGAGATCCGATAGCGAAGATGATGAAACCGGCCTTGATTGTCTATATGCAGAGGTTCAAGTGCCAACTGCCCTGAAAAACATGGGGCATGGACCACCAGTGTATGAAATTCGCCGTCCTCACCACAAGGATCCACCTCGTCAGGCAACCGTGCGAGTAATGAGTGATTAAACCATTTACCGCAGAACTCACCACTGAGCTGAGTGGTATCCACTGTGGTCAAAACCGTTTTTATCCCCCGTTGCAAAATTTCCTCGGCCAGCAGCTGGCTGTCCTCCCCCAGCAAAGGAAAGACACATTGCCAACCGGCCGGCTCAATATAACTGCGCCGATAGGTTTCAATACCATTACAAAACATATCGCCAAATGCCACGGCTTCAACGGCCAATCCGCTATTGCGAATGGCTGCCACCACCAGCGACTGGTACACGTCATTCGGAGGAAACACGTCAGGCAGCGGTATCTCAACCAGGGGGAGCCCTGTCAGCCGGGCCTGTGCCCGTACCACAGCGATTGGTGTTGCCTGAAACGGCACCTCGGTACCGACATAAGTGGTAAACAGCCCCACGACGTCATAGTCAGGGTTTTCTAATAAGCGTAACAGCGTCAGGGTCGAGTCTTTACCGGATGACCAACTGACTATCACTTTCTTTGGTTTCATTGTCGCCTCACGAAAAAGCCGCCCGAAGGCGGCTGAGGATTAGAATTGGTAATCTACTGATAGCATCGCTTTACGGCCATCTCCTGAGTAATAAGCTCCCCAAGAGTTCGCAGAGCTTGCGTAACTCTTATCAGCCCAATTATCCACTCGCAAAGACGCCTGCCAATTATTGGCGGTGTAGCTCACGGCTGTATTGAACAACCAGTAATCATCCACTTTCTCTTGCGAATTGGCGTTATCACCATCGCGATATTTTGATCCCGTATATACTGACTCCGCAAAAAGTTGCCAGTCACGCAGGAAAGCTAAGGTTCCGTAGACACGGCCAGTATGCGGTGCTACCCAAGACAGTTTTTTGCCTTCGTTAACACCTTTGGTAAATTCACCATCTACATAGTGATACTCAGTACCCACTGAGGCCACATCCGTTACATACCATATACCACTAATATCAATCCCCAATCGGCTCGTTGCATCGGCATTAACATTCGCTCCCGGAAAAGTTCCGCCATTGGGTGCGGGCGCACTACTGTCAAAGACAATCTCATCTTTCAGTTCTAGCCGATAAACATTCAATCTTGTCGTTACATCGCTATCAGAATATGACCATCCAGCTTCAATCGAATCACCAGTCTGTGGCTTCAAACCAACAATACCTGCAGGGGTATAAGCTTGCTCATCTACCTTTGCAAACCGAAAGTTTTGATCATACCGCGCATATAAACGCTGCTTATCGTTAACCAGATAATTAAGTGCTAACTCTAGCGCATGAGCATCGTTATCAATGGATTGCCCGGCAGGATAAGTCGTTTTATCTCGTAAAGTGTCTTCTACAGAAGTATATCGGCCTCCGATTGAAGCCGTCAGATCATCCCGTACCGGATAATTCACCAAACCATATGCACTAACGGTTTTCTGCTCATTGCCCCGGTCCAAAAAGCTACTCAGGTAGTCAAAGTCGCTATCGGTAAAATCAACACCGAGTAAAATATTCACTTCACCATGTTTAGATGGTAACCCTGACTCTAGCTGTAACGCACCGTATAGGTTATCCAATTTCTTAGTATTTTTCGCACTTGAAGAGATACCCCGTGTATCTGTCTCCTCATAACTGGCTTCAGCATTAATGTCCCAGTTTTCAGCGACACTTTGTCGATAGCCTGTTCGATAAATTGTTGAGATCTCGTGTGAATAGTCGTCTGGATTACTTGGATTCGCCTGTCTTGGATTATCATTAAATTGCTCTTCAGTCAGAGCACCTGCATATTCTCTATATGCATCCAAGTAATTAATCTCAAAGAAAAAACGCTTATCGCCCTTATTGAATTGCACTTTTCCCAGAATAGAACCGTCTTCGCTGGCATTATGCTTACGGTAGTTATCACTGTCTGTCTGATTTCCAGCAAGATAATAGTGCCAATCTTCATTAATACGGCCAAACACATCGCCTCTATAACCGTAAGTATCAAAACTGCCACCTGTCGCACCTAGGCTACCGCCCGTTGAATCCGGCGACTTAGTAATAATGTTAATCACACCACCGACTGCCTGATCGCCGTACAAGACACCTGCACTACCTGACAAAACTTCGACTCTCTCGACCTGACTCAACGCTAATGCATTCAGATTAGGCGATGAAAGGTCATTGCGATTAAGCTTACGGCCATCAACCAAGATCAATGTGTTACTGGCTGCCTGACCACCACTGAATCCGCGAAGTGAAAAGACAGGTCCACTATTGGTATCAGAAACCTGAATCCCTGCTCGCCCACGTAATAAAGCAGTAAGGTCTTGTGCACCAGACTCTTTTATTTCACTTTGACTAATGACGGTGACATTCGCGGGGATATCTTCGATAGAATTAACATTGGTACTTCGACCAATCACCACCATGGTCTCATCGGTGGTGGTCTGGGCGGAAACGAGCGAGGATTGCAGACACAAAGGTGCCAACGCCACGGCTAAAAGCGTTTTTTTCATTGTCATGGATACCTTAAATCGCGTTGAAATCTGGGCAGTCTCCATACTGCCTGTCTCGCTGGTCGGTCTTCGGACTTGAGAGCATGGTTGAACAACCGCCTAGGACAACGACTTCCCATTTCGGCTGGCCGGCATTGCGCTTGCCTGATGAAACAGTGTCTGGCTATCAGCCTTGTGTCTTTCGTTCTCTCTTACCGCTGCGCGTCAGTTACGGATTCTCACCGTATTCCCCGCCTGCGAACAGGCAAACCAGCGCAGCGGAATGCTAGTTTTCCCGGTCGGAATTGTCTAGTTTAGTTTGCTATTAGTCATGACAAATCTATCTGGCCTGCACTTTTCTCCCCCCTTTCTCTGGACATCGGTCAGCAATGCAATAAAATCTGCGCTCTTATTTTGAGCAGTTTTGAGGCAACACCATGGCAGCAACCCCAATCAACCCCGCCACCTACCAAGCACAACTGGACGAAAAGGCCGAGCGTATACAAGCGCTGTTTGCTGACGTAGACACCCCGGAGTTGGAGGTGTTCGCTTCTCCTGCTCAACACTACCGTATGCGCGCTGAGTTTCGTGTCTGGCATGAAGGTGAAGACCTGTATTACATCATGTTCAATCAGGAAACCCGCGAGAAGTACCGGGTCGATCAGTTTCCGCAAGCCAGCCGTCTGATCAATGATTTGATGCCGCTGCTGGTAGATGCCATGAAGCCTAACCGGGCACTGCGTCATAAGCTGTTTCAGGTCGATTTCTTATCAACACTGAGCGGAGAGATTCTGGTTTCCCTGCTATATCACCGTCAACTGGATGATCTGTGGGTCGCAGAAGCCAAAGCCCTGAAGCAAAGGCTAAATGATGAAGGGTTCAATCTCAACCTGATCGGCCGTGCTCGGAAACAGAAAATCGTGCTGGATCAGGACTATGTGATTGAGAAACTGACGGTTCACGATCAGACACTGACCTATCAGCAGGTCGAAAACAGCTTTACCCAGCCGAACGGCGAGGTGGCGCAAAAGATGCTGGAGTGGGCGGTAGACTGCACTCAGGACAGCGAAGGCGATCTGCTGGAGCTGTATTGCGGCAACGGCAACTTCTCGCTGGCACTGGCAAAGAATTTTGACCGGGTGCTGGCCACTGAGCTGGCCAAACCTTCAGTAGAATCGGCGCAGCACAACATTGCAGCGAACAAGATCGACAATGTGCAGATCATCCGTATGTCTGCTGAAGAGTTTACTCAGGCGATGGAAGGACAGCGCGAGTTTCGCCGCCTGAAAGACAACAACATTGATCTCAGCAGCTACAACTGCAACACCATTTTTGTTGACCCGCCCCGCTCAGGCATGGACGAGGATACCTGTCGCATGGTTCAGGCCTATGAGCGTATCGTCTATATCTCCTGCAACCCGGACACCTTAAAAGCCAACCTGGAGATCCTGGGTCACACCCATCGCATTACCCGGTTTGCGCTGTTTGATCAGTTTCCTTACACCCACCACATGGAAGCAGGTGTGATGCTGGAGCGCAAATAATCCCGAGCGGAAGCTGCAAAAACGAAAAAGGCGCCTGAGGCGCCTTTTCTGTATTCAGTGTTTACGCATTATGCGTCATCTTGAGATTTTGACTTAGGCTTCATCACGCCCATGCGGTAAGCCACCCACACCAGCAGCGCTAAACAGATCATCAACGGCAGGAAGTTTGATCCCATATCCGGTGCCTGCGCGCGCAGAAAGGCAGAATAGCCAAAGGCGCCGACCAGAAACAAAGCAAAGGCAATCACCGGGGTACCTTCCGCCATCGGGCGTGTCAGGTAGTCCTGATACATACAATACACAGTCATCACAAAAGCAATCACCGGAAAAATAGAAAAAGCGACAGCGCTGGAGGTAAATACTGCCAGCGTGGCGTTACCGCACAGTCCTGCTAACAGTGACAGGATTAAGGTCTTGCGTTCTGCTTTAACTTGTTGCTTGTCCATATCTTCACCAACATACTCAATTAAGGTTTATGCGCCAGCGTGTTGCGCTCACGCTCTTTACGATACCAGTAAGCTCCCTTGGCGATCATTCGCAGTTGCATGATTAAGCGCTCTGCATGTTCTGCCCGCGACTGACTGTCCAGATCCAGAGCATCGGCCCCTGAGCTGAACACCAAAGTGACTAACGCTTCAGCCTGGATATAAGCTTCTTCGTGCCGGCTCCCGCCTTTGGCTTCCAGATACTCAGTGAGTTCCGCCACGAAGTGCTGAATTTCTCTCGCCACAGCAGCACGGAATGCCGGCGAGGTGCCGGATCGTTCCCGTAACAGCAAACGGAAAACGTTCGGGCTGCTTTCAATAAATTCCATGAAGGTTTCAACAGAAGTGCGGATAACACTGCCTTCTTCCGCAATGCGCTGGCGAGCCTGACGCATCAGTTGGCGAAGCAGTAAGCCACCTTCATCAACCAATGTTAGTCCAAGTTCATCCATATCTTTGAAGTGACGATAAAAAGATGTGGGTGCTATACCAGCTTCACGCGCAACTTCGCGCAAACTGAGATTGGAAAAACTACGCTCAGCACTGAGCTGGTTAAAGGCTGCGTTAATCAGTGAACGCCGGGTTTTTTCTTTTTGTTGGGCCCTGATCCCCATGGGTTCCTGCTTCTGTTAAGTTGCCAGTTTGAGTCTCACTATACCCGCTTTCAGCCACTTGATCAGCGTCAATCCACACTTTGCCGGTGGGAATACTAACGGCCCTGTCAGGTGGAAGCAAAATCACAAACGTCATTTTCCCTGTCGGCTCACAAACTACTGCCTGCCCGCGATAAAAATGGGGGTTTCTTCTGCCACAACGTGATCCTACGCGCTCTATCGGGGAGTCGCGATTTTCCCTTCGGTTGGAAAGCGTTACACTCCGCACCACAGAAACAATCGGATAAATAAGGCGGCCCATGAGCACTCAACACCCCACGACTCCTTCTCACTATGATGTGATTATTATCGGCAGCGGACCCGGAGGCGAAGGGGCCGCCATGGGACTGACCAAAGCGGGTTTCAGCGTCGCTATCATTGAGCGCGAAAGCCGTGTCGGCGGCGGCTGTACCCATTGGGGCACTATCCCCTCTAAAGCGCTGCGCCATGCGGTCAGCCGTATTATCGAATTCAATAAAAACCCGCTCTACAGCAAGAACACCACCACACTGCACAGTACCTTCAGCCAGATTCTGGGGCATGCGCAAACCGTGGTCAGTAAGCAAACGCGAATGCGCCAGGGCTTTTATGATCGCAACAGCTGCCCCATCATTGCCGGTGAAGCCAGTTTTGTCGACCCACACACCATACGTGTTCGCCACCCTGACGGCAGTCATGACACCTATACCGCCGATAAATTCGTGATTGCCACCGGCTCACGTCCTTACCAGCCCAAAGATGTCGACTTCACCCACCAGCGCATCTACGACAGTGACTCCGTGCTGCGTCTGCAGCACGACCCGCGCCACATTATTATTTACGGGGCCGGGGTGATCGGCAGTGAATATGCCTCTATCTTCCGCGGCCTGGGGGTAAAAGTTGACCTCATCAACACCCGCCAGCGGCTGCTGGAATTTCTCGATAACGAGATCTCCGATTCGCTGTCTTACCACCTTTGGAACAACGGTGTGATGATCCGCAGCGGGGAGGCCTACAGCAAGATTGAAGGCACGGAAGACGGTGTGATCCTGCATCTGGAATCCGGCAAGAAAATGAAAGCCGACTGCCTGCTGTACGCCAATGGCCGGACAGGTAACACAGATCGCCTCAATCTGGAGGTGGTCGGGCTGACACCGGACTCACGCGGCCAGCTGTCCGTCGACCAAAACTACTGCACCGAGGCCGATAACATTTATGCTGTGGGTGATGTGATTGGCTATCCGAGTCTGGCGAGCGCCGCCTATGATCAGGGCCGCTTCGTGGCGCAGGCCATAGCAACCGGTCAGGCTCAGGGCCAGCTGATCGATCACATCCCAACCGGTATCTACACCATTCCTGAAATCAGCTCTGTGGGTAAAACCGAGCAGCAGTTGACTGCGGAAAAAGTGCCGTATGAAGTGGGACGGGCACAATTCAAACATCTGGCCCGGGCACAGATAGCCGGTACCGATGTCGGCAGCCTGAAGATACTGTTCCACCGCGAAACCAAAGAGATCTTAGGGATCCACTGTTTCGGTGAGCGGGCGTCAGAGATCATTCACATCGGTCAGGCGATCATGGAGCAGAAAAACGGCGGTAACAGCATAGATTACTTCGTCAATACCACTTTTAACTACCCGACCATGGCTGAAGCCTACCGGGTGGCAGCGCTGAACGGGCTGAACCGTCTGTTTTGAAAGTACCACTCCACAGCCGATGCTGTGGAGCGCTACACACCCTAAAAAACGGCGCTCTAGGCGCCGTTTTTGCGATTGGGACTTTTGCGATTGGGACTTTGCTTAGCGGCGGTTACCGCGATACGCCGGTGATGGGTTGAGTACCATGTGGCGGTTAATGTCTTTAAACAGCAGATAGCGGAAACGACCCGGGCCACCGGCATAACATGCCTGCGGGCAGAAAGCGCGTAACCACATATAGTCGCCGGCTTCCACTTCCACCCAGTCCTGGTTTAAGTGATAAACCGCTTTACCTTCCAGTACGTACAGACCATGTTCCATCACATGCGTCTCATCAAACGGAATGATGCCGCCGGGTTGGAAAGTCACTATGTTCACTTGCATGTCGTGACGCATATCTGCCGAATCAACAAAGCGAGTTGTCGCCCAGGCATCGTTGGTGTCGGGCATCGGCGTTGGCTCGATGTCATTCTCGTTGGTCACAAAGGCGTCGGGCACCTCAATGCCTTCAACAAATTCATAGGCCTTGCGAATCCAGTGGAAACGCACCGGCGCATCGCCATTGTTTTTCAGGCTCCACTTGGCTGAGGGCGGCAGATAGGCGTAACCGCCGGTTTCCATCTGATATTGCTCACCTTCCAGCGTCAGGGTCATCTCGCCTTCCACCACAAACAGCACGCCTTCCGCACCCGCATCCAGTTCAGGTTTGTCGCTGCCGCCCTGCGGGGAGACTTCCATGATGTAATGGGAGAAAGTTTCAGAAAAACCACTCATTGGCCGGGCAATCACCCACAGCCGGGTATTGTCCCAGAACGGCAGGAAGCTGGTCACGATATCACTCATCACCCCCTTAGGAATGATGGCATAGGCTTCGGTAAAAACCGCGCGGTCAGAGAGAATCTGGGTTTGCGGTGGCAGGCCACCGGTAGGGGCATAATAAGTATTCCGGGCCATTACATATGTCCTTTCATGTATAGCAGTATTACTGCGCCAATGGATAAGCAGAGTCTTGACGAGGCTGCTGTTTCAATTCTGAATTGTGTTGATTGTAGATCATGGTAATTTGATTTATAAATTAAATAACTTAATGCCAAGTAGTGGGATATCCACTGATAACAGATTATGAATCACAACAAGACGTTAGACCCGGTGCTGCTGCGCAGCTTTGTCGCCGTGGTCGACTCCGGCAGCTTTACCCGGGCTGCCGACAGCACCCACCTGACTCAGTCGACAGTCAGCCAGCAGGTTCGCAAACTGGAGTCCCAGCTCGGCTGCGAACTGCTGCACCGCAAAGGCCGCTATGTCACTGCGACGCTGGAAGGCGAACGGGTGCTCAATTATGCCCGCCGCATCCTGCAATTGATGAATGAAGCGGTCGTACAGACCAGTGTCAGCGCCGAACAGCAAAAGATCCGGCTTGGGGTACCGGAGGACTTTGCTACCCACGCCATCATGCCCACGCTGCATGCTTTCTCGACCGAGTTTCCGGGCATCCGGTTGGAAGTGAAAAGTGGCTTATGCAGCGATATATGGCGGAAATTTCAGAGTAACGAGCTGGATTTAGCCCTGGTCAAACAACGGCAGGGCAGTCTGCCGGGGTTAGCCAGCTGGCCGGAGCCCTTATGCTGGATTGATAGCCTGCACAGCAACAACCTCGACCGGCAGCCGGTGCCTCTGGTGTCTTTTCCTATTGGCGGCCTGTACCGCAATGAAATGGCCCATACGTTTGACAGCCTGGGCAGAAGCTGGCGTTTGGCCTACGTCAGTACCAGTCTGTCGGGGGTGTGCTGCGCCGTGGAGGCCGGTCTGGGAATTTCGCTGCTGCCGAGAAGGCTGGTGACCGAGCACCACAGAATTCTGGATGAAGATGACGGACTGCCGCCGGTGCAGGATATGGAAGTGACCCTGCATACCCAGGATAAGTTGTCGGCTCTGAGCAAAACCCTGGCAGAGCGACTGATCCGTACCTGCGATCGCATCTTTGAACATGAAGCCTGAGGCGGCTTTTTCCGAGCAGCGGGTAACATACCACGGCCTCTTCTGTCAAAAGAGGCCAGTTCAGCCCACTCAGCTGGCTTCCATCATCCGGTTGTCCGGGGTCAGGATATCTGCCCAGGGCAGGCTTTCATCGCCCAGCGTAATAAAATTCGGGTTCTCCAGCGTGTGGCGCTCATTGTAAGACAGAGGTGTCAGGTGGGTATTGAGAATGCGTCCGCCCGCCTCTTCCACAATACACTGGGTCGCCGCGGTGTCCCACTCGCCGGTGGGGCCCAGACGCAGGTAACAATCAACCGCCCCTTCTGCCACCAGGCAGGATTTCAGGGCCGCAGACCCCAGCGGTACCAAGTCGTAATTCAGTGCCGGATCCAGCCGGTTGGTGATCGCCCGGATATCCTGGCGGCGGCTGATAGCCACTGCTATCGACTGCGTCGGCCCTTCATGCTTGTGGGTTGAGATGGAGACAGTTTCACCTTCGGGGGTAATTTTCCAGGCCCCCTGCCGGCGGCTGGCGTAGTACACAACGCCTGATACCGGCGCATACACCACGCCCATCACAGGGTGATTGTTCTCAACCAGGGCAATGATTGTGGCAAAGTCGCCACTGCCGGCGATGAACTCTTGCGTGCCGTCGAGAGGATCGACCAACCAGTAACGATCCCACTGTTGACGTTCTTCGAGCGGAATGGCGGCATCTTCTTCGGACAACACAGGAATATCCGGTGTCAGTTCAGTTAACCTTTCCATCACCAGTTTGTGGGCAGCCAGATCTGCGCTGGTCACGGGCGTATTGTCCGTCTTGATCTGTTTCTCGAACTGACCGCGCTGATAAATATCAAGGATCACCTGCCCCGATTCCCGGGCAATTTCTATCACGGATGGAATTAGCATCGACAGCTCCATCTCACACTCCTGCTAGGATAAGTACTTCAATGCCAGAAACAAGGCAGTGATGCTTCTGGCTTCAGCAAAATCAAGATGGCTCAGTAATTCTTCGGCCTGCGACAATGGCCAGCGCACAATATCCAGCGGCTCAGGTTCATCGCCGACCAGCTTTTCGGGAAATAAATCCTGCGCGAGAAACAGCGTCATCCTGCTGGAAAAATAAGACGGCGCCAGCACCACTTCTTTCATCGGCACTAACTGCCTGGCACCAAAACCAATTTCTTCTTTCATTTCCCGGTTAGCGGCTTCATCGGCCGTTTCGCCGTGGTCTATCAAACCTTTGGGAAAGCCGAGTTCATAGCGATCTGTACCTGCTGAGTACTCACGCACCAGTAAGAGATCGCCCTCGGCCGTTACAGGCACCACCATCACAGCATGCCGGCCACTGGGTTTCATACGCTCATAGGTTCGGGTCTCACCGTTACTGAAACGGAGATCCAGAGACTCTATTTTAAACAGGCGGGATTGAGCCACTACCTCGGTTGCCAGAATTGTCGGTTTTTTATTCTCTGCCGCCATCTTGTTTTCCTGTCACTTGGTCTGTCTGCTATTAAATGGCATGGCGGTCATGAAATAAAGGAAAAATGCATCTTCAGACAGATTTGATTTTCCTCAACCCGCCAGACCACACGTCGCTGTGCAGCCTGTGGCTTACAGGCGACCTGTATAGCGAATAGGATAACGGCCATTGGCATCCGGGTTGCCCAGCCATTTCAGCTGTTCCTGTAGCCCTGATGGCAGCTCAGCACCCGGCTTAAACCAGCCGTTCAGGTTATAGCGCTGATCCGTGGTTAAGCCCACTTGCCATTCGCTGCTGACCTGGGCCGAAGCCTGATTGGCAGTCGCCGCCAGTTGCCCGTCATTACAGCTCAGCTCCGCCAGTACCTGACCGGGATCGACATCACCCAGCGGGGTGCCTATGCTGGCTCCACTCCACACCAGCCCGCCGTCCAGCGACTGGCAGTACGGCACCGCAAACCTGTAGTCACGAACAGTGAGTTCGAAGTTACCGCCCAGATTCAAAGGTACCGGAAGGCGTGCATACTGAATCGCCTGCTGGGCTGGCAGGGATAACAGCAAGTTCTGTGCATACAGGCCGCTGAGATCCGCGCCCATCAAACCTCGTCCTCTCAGCCCCAGATCACTGCCCTGGCCCAGCCGCACCGCAAACTCGGCATTAGCACTCAGCAGCTTCCACGGGCTGAGTTCCCAGTAAACCCGCCCCAGGTTCCATTGCTGCCAACGAACCTGACTCGCTGTCCCTTGCCAGGGTGTTCCGCTGATCCCGCTCACCGAGAGTCCGGGCACCTTGGGCACATACTGCCACACCCAGCTCGCCGGCAGATGCACCAGCAGGCTTACAATCAAGGCCAGCGCAAAACTCACCCCTAATAATATTCTGTACCTCACGCTTAGCCTCGTCCCAACTGTAACCGGTTGACTTCCACTACGCCTGTCTGATCCGTTTTTGATACATCCATAAACTGCGCTTCAATACCGTGTTCCTCACGTAAAAAAGCCAGCCAGTTAACTAATGTATTAAATGGCAATGGCTGTACCCATACCTGAACGGCCTCTTCACGCGGCTGCATTCTGATCAGTTCAATGCGAAACCGGCGCGTGGTTTCATTGACGACCTGATTCAGTCCCTGGGGGCTGACACTGCCGGTAGCGCCGGTTTTAGCCCGCAACGCAGTAATATCGTCGGCCTTCTCGCTGACCCAGCTCAGGAGCTGGCGCTCTGTCTGCAGGTTTTGCTCGGCGAATTCGGCCCTTTGTGCCATCGGCTGCCAAATCCCCCAATACAATACGGCAATCACCAGTGCGATTGCGCCGCCAATCACCAGACGCTGCTCGCGCGCGCTTAATGCTTTAAACCACTGATTCACGAACGTCTCCTCAGCACCAGCGCGCCACTTACCTGTTGGCCGTCACGGTTAAGCTGGCCCTGTTCTACTTCAAACTCTTCCACCAGCAAGACCCTGAGCTGCTCGAAATGCTGGAACTCACCTGCCACCGCCTGCAACCTCAGTTCATGGCGGTTATGATCGTATTTCAGATTCTGCACCGAGATCTGCGGCACTTTCAGTAACGCCGGACGCAGCTCAATCAGCCAGGGCAATACCCCCTGACCCGATTCCGCACCGCCCAGACGTGACAGTTCCTGATTCATCTGGCGTTTCAGGTAACTGCTGGTGGGAATATTATTAAATTGCGGCAGTACCTGGCGAAAGATACGCTCACTCTCGGTTTTATAGGCCAAGGCCTGATTTTCCATGCCCTGCACACGCACCACATATTCAGCCACCAGCACGCCCAGTACCAGCACAGCGGCAATGCCCACTTTTCGCCAGGGCTTGAGCGCTTTGTGCCAGGTCGGTTGCAGTTTATAGGGGCCGGACAGTAAATTGACTTTGCTGTCATCAGCCCCTTTTGCCAATAGGGCCATCACCAGTTCAGGGGCTTCGGCCTGCCAGTGTCCCGGCATGCCGGATGGTGCGGGGGTAAAATGGCGAATTCGGTGCTGACTGACCGAGTCTTCCGCGTCGTCCGTCAACGCCTCGGCCGCGGTTTGCGCATCGGCGCTCTGCGCTTCTGGGGATTCCTCTTCCAGCACCTGGCTGATTAATGGCACCTGCTGCGCCATCATCCAGCTCGCCAGCCATTCGGTATCGGCGCAAATGCCCTGGGTCGCCGACTGGCGCAATAACCACTGACCATCAATTTCGGCGGCACTGTAGCTATTGTCAAAGGCCGGCAAACAAAGACAGTCAGGAATGATTTTCCGTACCGCCAGCCCGGCATCGTCACATAACGACAACCAGTGCTGCATCTGCTGATGACCGACAACAGCAACGTCTGCTTTATCGGCTTCCCGCTTCAGCATATGAATGTGCAGGTCATCAACATCCTGCGCCAGTTCTTCTTCCAGCAGATACGGCAGTACCTGTGCCAGTTGACGCCCGGACCCGGATGGGATCGATACCTGGCTCAACAGCACATCGCTGCCTGATACCAGCAGATACACAGGCCGGTTTTCCCCGTATGCCGCCAGCTCGCCCAGCTGACCAGTGTCAGCCAGCTCACCCGAGGCAATCACTTCCTGTTGCTGTGGCGACCAGACCAGCCAATGTACCGGCCCGTCAGGACGGCTACTCAGCCTTATCGTCAGAAACTCGCTCACTCATTCCTCCATAACGGCGACGTACGACAGTCACCTTGTTCTCCCCGTCTCGTTTGAGCAGGGCTAATATTCGCAATCGCGCACGATCCACTGTCACTTCAGCATCGAGCTCAAAAAAATCACTTTTTACGGCCAGGTAAGATTTCGCCTGCTTGCGCGCCGCTTCAGTCAGCCGGTTAACGGCCCCTTCGGCCAGAAAGGCATCCACATCCTGCCAGCCGTCATAGGGGCGGTTCTCGATCAACTGGCGGGCATCATCCAGGCTCAGCTCCGGGCTGAATACGCCGACCAGCAACGCTGCCTGAGCTGGCTGGATCGTATTGACATTGATCAGCAGATCGGTCGACGGTAAGGCACATAATAAAGGGCGAGCCTGCTGGTACATAGCGGCACTCACGCCATTCACCGCGCGAAACTCGCTCACATCTGCCATCAGATTTCTGGGCGGCAGGTACGCCGGTGAAAACCCTTCATAGCTGCTGTCGCCTGCACCGTAGGCGCTGTACACTGTCTCGTCGGGATCGACGTACTCCCATACCGAATCCGCCGCCACTTCCGCTTCATAGCTTTCCGCTCCTGCTTCTTCTAACAGCGCCTGCAGAAAACGTACCCGGAACGGCTTCTGGCTGCGATCCTGCTCAGGTGCCTGACCCGACAAGGCATTCAGGTTATAGCACGCCTGCAGATCATAGATATTTCCCTGCACTTCGCCATTATCCAGCGGATAGGTCTGGCCTTCGGTTGCCCAGACCTGGCTTAAGTTAACAGTGTCACTGTCCGCCAGGCTCTGTTCTATCGCCACTTTGGCCAACTGCTCCATACCCTGGCTGTACCAGTAGGCCTGCTGGTTAAAAACCTGATTCTCAACCCGATAAAAATTCAGTTGCAGACGATCTGTCATCTGAACCGCCAGCAAAGTCATCATGGCTAACAGCAGCAGGGCAACAATCAGGGCCACCCCTTGCTGTCTGGCGGGAGATTGTCTCATGAGGCGGTGTCCTCATCCGGCTTTGCTGCGTCCGGTAATACCGCTTCCGGCAGCATATACACGCGTTCTATCTTGCCCAGATCTGTCAGTGTCAGGGTCACAGCAATGCCCTTGGGCAATCTGGTATTGTCTGACCAGGCTTCCTGCCAGCCTTGCGGGCCATAGTAGCTAAACGACAAAGCCGTCACCCCTTGCAGCACCTGACGCACCAAAGGCTCAGTGCCTACCACAGTATCGGGATAGCGAAACCACACCCGCTCGAGTTGTTCATCAATAATGCGATAGCCCACCCGGAGGATCTCACTGCGGGGGAACATTTGCTGCGGGTTCTGCCAGCCATCGCGGGTAAAAATAATGCCGTCGCTGGCGGAATCAAGCAGGTATTCGCCGCTCTGCAACAAAGGGCCGCTCTCGTTATTGCCCTGCTGCCTGACCTGACGGCCGATGATCTGACGAAAATCGTTGTCCAGCATCAGCATGGCCCGCTGAATTTCCTGTAACCGCTGGTTATGTTCCCGCGACTGCTCATCGCTGCGCTGCACCCCGTTCATGACCTGATAGGCCGACAGGCTGAACATAGCAAACACCGCAATAGCCACCAGTACTTCGAGCAGTGTAAATCCCGCGTGCCGTGATAAGGGCTGACGATGCTCAGTTCTCAATGTAAGTCCTTAAGGTCGCCACCCTGTCTTTCAGCGCTTCATCGGTAGCGACAACGATATCCAGGGCACGAAGGTAGCCATCTGCTGTGGCAGTGCTTTTGATTGACCAGTACCATTGCCGTCCGGCGAGCTCAGATTTGCCTTTCTTCTCGGCGGTCAGCCGCTCACCTGCAATGAGAATTCGGGCCAGCTCATTATCCGCTACCATGGTGGCAAAGGTTTTCTGCTCCAGGTAACCCATGGCGTTGATGTGCTGTCCGACCGCCTTCATCACACTCAGGGCGGCCGTCGCAAAAATGGCCATGGCAACCAGCACTTCCAGTAATGTGAAGCCCGTTTGAGAGGATAATGTCCGCCGGGAACTCATTGACCTGACTCCTCCCGGGTGGCGCCCGGTTCAAGCAGGTGCAGCTGTCCGACTTCATCGGCTTCGACTGTCCAGATATCGCCTTCTCCGCTGGCATCAAACGACACAGTAAAGGGCGTATACTCACCACTGGACATCACGATAATCTGCGGTGGTTTGGCTTGTTTATCTTCTTCACTGGCAAACAGGTCCTCGTCAAACAGCGAACCGGGTTCGAACAAACGATCCTCGTCCTGCCAGGCGTCACTGCCAACCTTGACTTCCATGCCTAGCGTATCGGGCAGAGTGACTTCGCTGAAGTAACGTGAATCCTTGAGGGGTTGCCAGCCTTTCGGGTCCAGCTCAAAAAACTGGTAGCCCTGCCTGTCCACCCGGACCCCGTAATCACGACCATTGAGCATGGCATCTTCACCCAGCAGTTGCACCAGATAATAAAATCGCTGTGATTCTTCTTTCAGCACCTCATTTTTAGGCGCCGGCAGCGTCATCACAACGGCTACAGCGCTGGTGGCCAGCAGCACCAGCACCAGCATCAGTTCAATCAGCGTAAATCCGGCAGCTGCACGTTTCATAGCTTGAATTAACGGTAATCCAGCATATTCCAGTTGCCGATATCGGTATTGACCTCTTCACCGCCTTCCTGACCGTCAGCACCCAGGCTGAAGACATCCACCGGGCCATGTTCACCTGGCATCACGTAGTTATAGTCATTACCCCAAGGGTCTTTCGGCAGACGCTTGATATAGCCACCGTTACGGTAATTACGTGGTTCAGGGCTTGACGAAGGCGCAGTTACCAGCGCATCCAGGCCTTGATCTGTGGTTGGATAAACACTGTTATCCAGCTTATACATATCCAATGCCTGCTCCAGCGCACCAATATCGGTCACGACTTTCTGCTGATCAGCCTTTTCTTTATTACCCAGCAAGTTCGGGACGACCAGACTGGCCAGTACGCCCAGAATCACGATAACCACCATGACTTCCAGCAGGGTAAAACCGCGTTGTTGACGTTGCATTGACACACCTCCAAAAGGGAAAACTACATGCCCACCATGTTATTCAGGGCAATGATTGGCATCAGAGTCGCGATGACGATAAACATCACCACCCCAGCCATTACTACAATCAAAAGGGGCTCAAACACCCCCAGTGCCATGTTGACCAAAGATTCGAAATCTCTGTCCTGATTATCTGCCGCCCGGGTCAGCATCTGCTCCAGCTCGCCACTGCGCTCACCACTGGCTATCATGTGGAGCATCATGGGCGGAAACAGCTTAGTCTGTTCCAGTGAGACGCGCAGGCTGGCGCCTTCCCTGACCTTATCGGCCGCCTCAAGGATTTCCTGATTCACCCAGGTATTGGTCATGACCTGAGAGGCCACCTTCATTCCTTCAAGCAAAGGAATGGCACTGGAAGTACAAATCGACAGCGTGCGGGCGAAACGGGATGTATTCAGGCCACGCGCCACTTTACCGATAACAGGAACGCCCATCATCCGCCTGTCCCAGCGCAGCCGCAGATCCGGACGACGCAATGCCATCCGGATACCAACAATCAGCAGCATGATGAGCAGCACGACGGCCAGCCCCCAGTGCTGAACAAAGTTACTGGCGGCCAGTAATACCTGAGTGATCTGCGGTAATTCCTGCCCCATATGGACAAACTGATCCACAATTTTCGGCACCACAGTGGCCAGCAAAAAAGCCACCACAGACACAGCGACCAGGGTCAGCATGGTCGGGTAAATCAGCGCTTGCTGCAGCTTGCTGCGCATTTTCTGCCGATTTTCAGTGTAATCGGCCAGACGGTTGAGCACGGTATCGAGATGGCCGGATTTTTCCCCGGCCGAGACCATGGCCCGAAACAGCTGATCAAAAATATGGGGAAATTCCGCCATGCTGTCTGCCAGGGTGTAGCCTTCAACCACTCTTGAGCGCACCGCCAGCATCATGTTTTTCAGACGGACTTTTTCGCTCTGCTCAGCCACCGCGCGCAAACATTCTTCTAACGGCATCCCCGCCTGCACCAGGGTCGCCAGCTGACGGGTCAGCAGGGACAACTCATTGGTGCTGATCCCGCGGCGAAACGCAATCCGCCCGCCGGCCTTGCGCTTTTCACGCTCGTGACTCTGGCTGACTTCAACCGGGATCAATCCCTGCTCGCGCAGTTGCTGGCGAAGCTGGCGGGCTGTGTCGGCTTCCATGACGCCTTTTTTCTGGCGTCCTTTGGTATCCAGGGCCTTATATTCAAATGCTGCCATCAGCCCTCCCTGGTCACTCGCATCACTTCTTCAAGCGTGGTGATACCCTGGCGGACTTTGGCCAGACCGTCATCGCGGATACTCGGGGTGTGCTGGCGGATCACTTTCTCTATCGCCTGCTCGCCGGCATCGGCATGGATCAGCTCCTGTACCTGTTCGTCCACCAGCAGCAATTCGTGAATCCCGGTCCGGCCACGATAGCCTTTGTTATTACAATGCTCGCAACCGACCGCATGGTAGAGGGTCAATGACTCATATTCCGGCACATCAAACAGCTTTTTCTGTTCACTGTCAGCCTGATAAGGATCGCGGCAATGAGGGCACAGTGTCCGTACCAGACGTTGCGCCAGTACCCCCAGCAAAGAGGAAGAGACCAGGAAAGGCTCGATGCCCATATCGCGCAGACGGGTCACCGCCCCAATCGCGGTGTTGGTGTGCAGAGTCGACATCACCATGTGGCCGGTCAGGGAGGCCTGCACCGCAATAGAGGCGGTTTCCAGGTCACGGATCTCACCGACCATCACCACATCCGGGTCCTGACGCAAAATCGCTCGCAACCCGCGGGCAAAGGTCATGTCCACTTTGGTATTCACCTGAGTCTGACCTATGCCATCGATATCAAATTCAATCGGATCTTCGACCGTCAGTATATTGCGCTCATGGCTGTTCAGCTCCTGCAGGCCGGCATATAAAGTGGTCGATTTACCCGAACCGGTCGGGCCTGTCACGAGTATGATGCCGTGCGGACGGGCAATCAGGTACTGGAAACTTTTATGAATACGGGGCGTCATGCCCAGGCTGTGTAAATCCAGCCGGGTCGCATTTTTATCCAGCAAACGCAATACGACACGCTCGCCGTGCGAGGACGGCATGGTTGACACCCGCACATCCACCGCCCGGCCGCCGATACGCAACGAAATACGGCCATCCTGAGGCACACGTTTCTCGGCAATATCCAGCCGGGCCATGACTTTAATCCGGGAGACCAGAAGCGGCGCCAGCTTGCGGCTCGGCGTCAGCACCTCGCGCAGCACGCCATCGACGCGAAAGCGAATCGACAAGGTTTTCTCAAAAGTCTCGATATGGATATCCGAAGCCCCTTCCTTGATCGCTTCGGCCAGCATGGCATTGATCAGCTTGATGATTGGCGCGTCATCTTCCGATTCCAGCAGATCTTCGGTTTGGGGCAACTCTTCAGCCAGCGAGAAAAAGTCATCACTGTCAGAGCCCAGATCTTCCATCAACTGACGTGCTTCCGACGAATCACGCTGATAGGCATCGGTCAGCCTTTGTTCAAAGGCATCCGGCTCCAGCGCTTCCACGCGGAAACTGCGGCCTGACACCCGGCGTACTTCCGCCAGCACCACCGCTTTCAGCGGGCCGTTATGATAAAGCACCCTGCCGTGTTCTCCCGTTTCAAGCACCACTTTATGACGCTTGGCGAAAGAAAACGGCAAACGGAACTGCACCAGATCGGCCGGGCGCAGCGTGTCCATCACTTCTCCTCCAGACGGGAGACAAATGCCCGTACTTCAGGGGGCAGAGAAATATCTTCGCCATATCTCGGCAATACCGGGCTTTTGCTCTCCGGCATCAGACGCAGGCCTTCATCGGCCTTATACAGCTGCTCAGCCCGGATATAGTTGTACTTACGCTGGGTAATACCATCTGCGGTCACGCCATCACGGATAATGGTCGGCTTGATAAATACCATCAGGTTGGTTCTGCCCTTGCTGGTATTGTTGGATTTAAACAGGTGGCCAAGAATTGGAATATCGCCAAGGATCGGGATCTTGGATTCATTCTCGTTGGTCTCGTCCTGGATCAGGCCGCCCAGGGCAATCATCTGTCCATCCTGAATCATCACAGAGGTGGTGAGTTGCCGCTTGGAGAAACGTACGTCAACCGCGCCGTTGGCGCCCAGCACGTTAGAGACTTCCTGCTCAATCTTGAGCTGGACGGAATCTCCTTCGTTAATCTGCGGGGTCACTTTGAGCTTGATACCCACTTCTTTACGTTCCACGGTCTGGAAGGGGTTATCGTTATTGGAGCTGGCCGTCGAGCCTGTCACCACCGGCACTTCCTCACCGACAATGAACGAGGCCTCGCCATTGTCCATCACGGTAATACTGGGCGAGGACAGGATGTTGGATTCACGATCTGTGGCCACGGCATTGACCAGCATGGTCCAGTCACCCATGATCAGGCCCAGCACCGCACCATTGGCCCCGGAAAGCACCTGACCCAGCGTTGTAAAATCGCCGCTTTCGGTGACTTCCACGTCAACCAGATTGTTATTGTTATCAAAACGCTGCTCGGTCCGGGTAGTATCCTGCGCCTCTTCCAGGCCAATCAGATATTGTCCGACCGGCACATTCGAGTTATTGAACTGCACTATCCCGTTTTCTCTCGAACCGTACTGAATACCGAAGTTAATCCCGGCCCCTTCAGACAATTCAACGATCATCGCCTCAATCAGTACCTGAGCTCGGCGGATGTCGAGCTGGGCAATAATATTTTCCAGCGCACGCATGATATCCGGCGGCGCCGTCAGGATCAGGGCATTGGTGTCGGCGTGCGCGGCGATCATCACGTCATTTTTCGGCGCGGCGGCGACAGCCTGGCCATTACCCTGCTTTTCAGCCTGCAGGTTGTCTGACACCCCTTTGAGTACATCGACCAGCTCTTCGGCGTTGGCGTATTTGAGGTAAACGACACGGTTATTGCCTGAGCTCGCCATTTCTTTATCTAACTGGCGTATCAGGCGCTTCAGGCGCTCACGCACTTTCGGATCGCCGGACAGCAGCACAGAGTTAGTGCGTTCATCCGCGACTAATTTAGGCTGCAGGAACTCAGGCGTCGACTTGGCATCGGCCGACTTGTTCAGGGCATCGACAATGCGCACCATCTCTGCGGCCGAGGCATTATTGAGTTCGACCACATCGATTTCTTTATCGCCGGCCCGGTCAACCCGCTCAATGATATCCGCCAGACGGTTCACCACAGCAGCACGACCGGTAATCATGATGATGTTGGCCGGATCATAGTGCACCACGTTCCCCGCGCCTGCGTTATCGTTGAGCTGACGCAACAGAGGAGACAGCTCCCTGACGGAGACATTGCGTACCGCCACCACCCGGGTCACCACTTCGTCACCCTGCGCCTGGGTTTTGCTGTCAACCACAGGAATAGAGGAAATTTTCGCGTCTTTGTCACGGATAACTTTCAGTATGCCGTTTTCCATTTCGACGACGGCAAACCCATACACTTCCAGTACGTTGAGGAAAAACTGGTAATACTGTTCGTCGTTCAGCAGATCGTAGCTGCGGACATTCACCTGCCCTCTGACAGAGGGATCTACAATGATAGTTTTCTGCAGATTACGTCCAACAATGTTGATAAACTCTTGAATATCAGTTCCTTTGAAACTGGCGCTGAATTCACTTGCCATCAGGGGAGTCGACAGCAAGCTGGCCGCCAGCCACAGGGTGCCCTTACCCATCCATTTTTTCACAAAAAACTCCTGCGTATGTACGCAATGTATTCGTGCCGCTATTGCAGCTCTATCAATATGTCATGTAACTGCCCGTCACGCTCTACTGTTAATGTCAGCTCAGTGGCAGAGGACAGCTCAGTCCACAACCGTGCCATCACGGTCGGGTCCTTCAAATCATTACCGTTAAGGCTCACTGCCAGATCTTCCGGCTGCAGCCCGACGGCATCAAAAAGCACACGGTTTTTCCCAGGATTAACCCGATAACCGATCAGCTCATCATCCTGCTTTACCTGCGATAAACGGATGTACGAGAAGAGGTTCTGCGGCTTCTCCATGATTTCTTGTTTTATCTGTGCCAGATCGTCTCCGGCTCCCTCAGACTCGGCAGCATCAGGCTGTACGGTCGGCTCGGGGGCCTGCCGTGCAACCGGTGCAGCAGAAGGGGCGGCCCCCTGAGAGCCATTCTGACCAAACTTCTGTCCATCCAGCATCAGGGTCTCATCGCGCCCGTTATTCCGGATAATGACCCGATCGACAAACACACCCTGCAAAGTCGCGCGCGTGCCGTCAATGGCTTCATTCAAACCATAGGTATTTTGCTTACCCCGGTTGGTGATTACGGCCAGACTGGTTTGCGGGTTGCTACTGGCAACCACCCCAACCAGTGTCAGGTTAAGTTTAGTCTCTGGCGCATCCTGTTTGACCGGTTGCTGAGGAATCACCTTAGGGGCATCCGCCCGATAGCGGCCAAACAGCTCCAGCGTCAGCAATTCAGAGACTTGCAGCCCCTGCTGATTGGTCCCGCCAGACTGAATGCTGGGGGCCTGCCAGGCCGGTGGCGCTTCTACCGGCTGCAATGCCGACCACACAAGACGCCCCAGCATCCAGGCCAGAACAACCACCAGACACCAGGTCACGATTCGGGTCAGAGACTGCATTGAGGGCATACGTTTTGCCGTCACTGCCTGACGCCAGTGCATTGTTACCCTAGCTACATCCATTTGCTGTTTTCTGCCTCATGACGCTTTGTAATCAATAATATGACAAGAAAAGCCCGGATTGAGTTCCGGTTATTTCAAGCGGATTTTTGCTTAGCACAATCCCGACGCTCATCTTGTTGCATGACAGGTTAATATAGCAAACCCACTCACTGAAAAAATACTACTCATTTAGCAGTGTGTTATTTCGTGTGAGGAAATTCCCATTGATTGTTGAATTTGCGATCCGGCATCACCATTTAATAACTACTGTGTACCTGTAACGCTGACTTTTTGTGCAACGAAACAAGGTCTAAGACTCTCTTCCCATGACGGCAAAACCCAACGCTGCACATGCAGGGTGTCAGAACGAACCAAAACCTGTGGGACTTTCCCCTGGCTTTTCGGGCCGTTAGCCAGAATGTGAAGCCGGTGATCTGCGGCTTACCCGGATGACCATCACCTTGGCTCAGAAACGATCCGGCAGGGAAACAGCCTATGCAGCTGACGCAGCATTTCCATTGTGATATTTTTAGCGCCCGTTTGGGTAAGGAGCCTATTTTATGAGTCGGCAACCCTCCGAATCCGATACAACAGAAGTGCGTCTGGACAAATGGCTGTGGGCTGCCCGCTTCTACAAAACCCGCTCGATCGCGCGAAACATGATCGACGGCGGAAAAGTGCACTATAACGGCCAGCGGTCCAAACCCAGCAAGCTTGTCGAGCTGGGGGCCGAAATCAAACTTCGGCAGGGCAATGAGGAAAAAACCGTCACTGTCCTCAAAGTGTCCGGTACGCGCCGTGGCGCCCCGGAGGCCCAAACCCTTTATCAGGAAACAGCAGCCAGCCTGACTCAGCGCGAGCAACAGGCACAAATGCGCAAGCTCAATTCGCACAATCCGCACCCGGACAAGCGCCCGGATAAAAAGCAGCGACGCGATATACTTAAGTTTAAAAGCAATCACTGACAGTGAGTGCCGGAGAAAACCAAATCATGACCAGCGATAATCTTTACCGTTACCTGTTTGACGATGTGTCTGTTCGCGGTGAACTCGTACAGCTCACCGAGACCTACCAGCACATTATTGCCAGCAAGGCCTACCCTGCGCCTTTGCAGACACTACTGGGCGAATTACTGGTTGCCACCAGCCTGCTGACTGCCACTCTGAAATTCGAGGGCTCCATCACGGTACAACTGCAAGGTGACGGCCCTGTGAAACTGGCTGTGATTAATGGCGATCACAACCAGCAGATGCGCGGTGTCGCACGCTGGGACGGCGAACTGGCTGCGGACGGCAACATCCACGATCTGATGGGCAAGGGCCAGATGATCATTACCATTACGCCGAACCAGGGTGAACGCTACCAGGGCGTGGTCGGCCTGGAAGGCGACACGCTTGCGGCGTGTCTGGAAAGCTACTTTGCCAATTCAGAACAATTAGCGACCCGGATCTGGCTGCGCACCGGTGAGGCCGGCGGCCAGGCCAAAGCCGCGGGGATGCTGCTGCAGATCCTGCCTGATGGCAAAGGCGATGCCAGCGACTTTGAGCACCTGGAACAGTTAACAGAGACAGTGAAGAATGAAGAGCTGTTCGGCCTGCCTGCTCAGGACGTGTTATACCGCCTGTACCACCAGGAGAAAGTGAAACTCTTCGATCCGCAGCCGGTGGTTTTCCACTGCGGCTGCTCCCGCGAGCGCAGCGCCGGTGCCATTAAACTGCTGGATCGCCATGAAGTAGAACGTATTTTGCATGAAGAAGGCAAAGTCTCACTGCATTGTGACTACTGTGGTACCAGCTACGATTTCGACAGTTTTGATATTACCAGCCTGTTCGAAACCGGCTCAGAAGCAGACAATTCGCAGCTGCATTAATTTTCAGCCATTATTAAGACTGAAAGTAAATTACATAAGCCAGCTACATGCTGGCTTTTTTTTTAACTTCCCCACACTTTTATGCTGCTTTCTGAAATGCAAGCACAGCTTATTCATGCTTAATTGGCAAGGAATATTAATCACTTACACTGGCATAAACCTTTCCAGACAGGGTAAAATTAGGCTAGGTACAGATAAAAATACTAGTAAGTAACCACATTTTGTAAGTGGTTACTATAAAAGTTACCTCCCTGTACGCAGGGTAAAAAAAGACAGCCTAACTACCTCTTACCCCCCAAGGAGTCGCTAATGACAGTCATGCACGCCGAAGATGAAAAGGTCAACCAACAGCTGGATTTATCTCAGTACGGTATCCATAACGTAAAAGAAGTCCTTCGTAATCCTTCCTACGAAGTGCTTTTTGAGGAAGAAACCAGACCCGGTCTGGAAGGTTATGAAAAAGGCGTAGTGACGGAGCTGGGCGCTGTCTCTGTGGACACAGGCATCTTTACCGGTCGTTCTCCAAAAGATAAGTACATAGTGAAAGACGACACCACCCGCGATACCCTGTGGTGGTCAGATCAGGGCAGCAATGATAACAAGCCGCTCAGTGCAGAAGTCTGGAACGATCTGAAAGCCCTGGTCGCCAATCAGCTCTCCGGCAAGCGGTTGTTCGTGGTCGACGGTTACTGTGGCGCGAACCCGGACACCCGTTTGTGTATTCGGGTGATCACTGAAGTGGCCTGGCAGGCACACTTTGTGAAGAACATGTTCATCCGTCCGAGTGACGAAGAGCTGGCCACCTTCACACCCGACTTTGTGGTGATGAACGGTGCCAAATGCACCAATGACAAATGGCAGCAGCACGGCATGCACTCGGAAAACTTCACCGTGTTCAACCTGACAGAGCGCATGCAGCTGATCGGGGGTACCTGGTACGGCGGCGAGATGAAGAAAGGCATGTTCTCTATGATGAACTACTTTCTGCCGCTGCAGGATATTGCCTCCATGCACTGCTCGGCGAATCAGGGAGAAAATGGCGATGTTGCCGTGTTCTTTGGTCTGTCCGGCACAGGTAAAACCACCCTGTCTACCGATCCTAAACGCAAACTGATTGGTGATGACGAGCATGGCTGGGACGACAACGGGGTCTTCAACTTCGAAGGTGGCTGCTACGCCAAAACCATTAAGCTGTCGAAAGAAGCCGAACCGGACATCTATCAGGCGATCCGCCGTGACGCTCTGCTGGAAAACGTAACCGTTCGCGATGACGGCACCATAGATTTCGACGACGGGTCCAAAACCGAAAACACCCGGGTATCCTATCCGCTGTACCACATTGATAACATAGTGAAACCGGTGTCCCGCGGTGGCCATGCCAACAAGGTGATTTTCCTCTCGGCCGACGCCTTCGGTGTGCTGCCTCCAGTCTCCAAGCTGACGCCTGAGCAGACCAAGTACCACTTTTTGTCTGGCTTTACCGCGAAACTGGCTGGCACCGAACGTGGCATTACTGAACCCACACCGACCTTCTCGGCCTGTTTTGGTAATGCCTTCCTGAGTCTGCACCCGACTAAATATGCGGAAGTGCTGGTCAAACGTATGGAAGCGGCAGGCGCTGAAGCCTATCTGGTCAACACTGGCTGGAACGGTACAGGCAAGCGTATCTCTATCAAAGATACCCGTGCCATTATTGATGCCATTCTCGACGGTTCGATTGAAAACGCTGAAACCAAGCAAGTGCCTATTTTCAATCTGACCGTGCCGACGGCCTTGCCGGGCGTGAATCCTGAGATTCTCGATCCGCGCGATACCTATACCAGCGAAGCGGAATGGCAAGCCAAAGCCATCGATCTGGCCAAGCTGTTCATTAACAACTTCGAGAAATACACAGATAACGCACAAGGCGCCGCATTGGTGGCCGCAGGTCCTCAGCTGGACTAAAATGCGCAGTCAAACCGGTCAAGCCCTGCACAGCAGGGCTTGCTTGTCTCTGAACCAGTCGCACACTCGTGCAACAAGCTTGGCTAAACGCTAAATAGCCGACAAAAATCAGCCGCATTCCTTGCCAAGCAGCCGCATTTCCTTCACTCTTTTTACACCGACCTGACCATGCCTTTTTCCCACGACTTTCATCACCGCCCGATTGCCCGGCAGCGGCCTAAACATGGTTTGGCGGCTGATATGGAGTTCGGCATGCGTTTCTTGGCAAAAATTCTGGCTACCCTGGTTATCCTGCTGCTGATGGCAGCAACCATTATTGTCATTCTGCTGCATACCCGCCACAGCGCCGCTCTGGTGAACACACTCTTAAGGGAAACCGGCTATACAGGAGCCCAGGTGGCCGGTGTGCAATATTCACTGCACAGCGATCCGTTTCATGTCCGCCTACTCCAGCCCCGCTGGCCGCAACACAATGCGCCCGTCCTAGCCGCTGAGCAGCTTGATCTCTGGCTGTCACCCGTCTCTTTCTATCAGCGGGGCTGGCATTTTGACAGCCTGTTGATCCAAGGCGTCAATCTTGACCGGCTACCGGCCACCGGGCTGGAAAGCGGGCGGCTCCACGCCCGCCGTCTGGCTGTGACCAAACTGACACTGTCTGTGCCCGGACTGCAGCTGGATAACGCCCGCCTCGAACTCGACAACTGGCAAAACAATGCGCAAGGCTGGGGAGACTTCAACGGGGACTTTCGCCTGTCAGCCGAACAGGCCAGCTGGCACGGGCAGTCACTGCAGCAGGTGCTCATTGACGGGGAGCGCGATGCCCGGACCTGGACTGTGTACGGTTTGTCATTGAACTGGCAAGGTGCCCGCTTCCACGGCCAGGCCGAATATCAGACCGACGCGCACAAACTGATCATCCACCAGCTCACTGCCAATGGCCTGAAGATAGACCAAGATTTCCCGATCCAAACCTTATTGGATCTGAGCGCACAGGCGAACGAGTCCGGGCTGAGCGTAGATTTACGCCGTCTGGATATCCTCGACAGCAGCCTGGAGCACGAAGAATACAGCGCCAACCATGCGAATCTGGCGCTTGAAAACTGGCACTGGCCCGGCACGCTGTGGCAACAGCAGGATGCCCGTCTGTCGCTGGGGGCCGATACGCTGCGCTGGCATGACCTGCTGCTGGACGCCCCCCTGACTGAGCTGCACTTCACCCCGGAGCAGATCAGCCTGAACGGCTTTTCGGCCCGTATGCTTGAAGGCTACCTGCGCGCTGAGGCCACCCTGACGCCCGAAGCCATGTTGCTGCATCAGCTGGAGCTCAAGGGTATTCGCTGGGTACTGCCCGAAGCGATCCAGGCCTGGCTGATGCACGACAGCGCCCCGCAGACACCTTTGCAGGAACAGTTCGAACAATGGTGGCACCAGCTGGACTCGCTGACCGTGGATCAGCTCTCTGTCGGCTACAGCCAGCTGACCGGCACCTATGCGCCGCTGCCTTTTCAGATCAGCGATATCAATCTGGACGGCACCGGGCTGGTGTTGTTGCGTCAGGGACAACCCGGACTGTGGCAGGGTGAACTCAATGCCAGCGCCGGTTTCACCCATCTCCGCCAAATCACCCTCCACGATCCGCTGCTGACCATGAGCAGCCAGGCCGGACACTGGCAAATCACGCGGTTAAACCTGCCGATTGAAGAGGGTCTGTTAGAAGGCCGCGCCGACATCCGGCTCAGCGAAGCGGGCTGGCCCTGGACACTGTCTCTGACCGGCGACAGCCTGCCGTCGCAGATGCTGAGCCACTGGTTAGGACTGCCGCTCCCGCTGCAGGGAAAGATGGATATCAGCGCCCAGGCAAGTGGCCTGGGGCAGTTTCACCGCGGGCTGGCTTACAGTTTGGACGGCCACCTCAATGCGGCCTTCCGCCAGCAGTCCCTGACCCAAAGCGAAGCCTCGCTGCTGCAGAGCTGGCAGAATAGTACAACACTGGCGGTGACTCCACTCAGTAGCGGTAAGCCCCCCGCCAAGTTGCCGGTCACGCTGAGCCCGCTAAAGCTGCAGGCGGATCGGGGACGCATTACCATGCAGCCGCTGACCCTGCAGGGCCAGCAGCTCACAGCAGAGTTACAGGGAGAATGGGATCTGGCGACCCCGTCCGAGCGTGATCTCCGGCTCAACGCCAGCGATGGCTGCCAGCAGCTCAGCAAACGCTGGCACAATCATCAGCAGGACATTTCAGTCTTGTCTTGCGAGCGAAACAGCATATAGGTTCCGGTGAAGGTCGCAGCATGGGATTCATCGCTGAACACCTGCACTTCCACCACCATCCGCCCTTTACGGCCATTGGCGATCCGGTCCAGATCGCCGGTGAGGGTTTCCACGCCCGCGACGGCGCGAGGGCGCGATTTAACCGGCGCAGAATAACGAATGTGGCTGTCAACCAGCATGATATCGGCCTCCAGCTGGCGCTCTTTCAGCAACATCCAGAGAAATCCCCAGCCGGCCAGCGTTGCCATGGTAAAAATACTGCCGGCAAACATGGTCGCCCTCGGGTTGAGGTTGGCATTCAGTACCGCACTGACTTCAAACCGGTAACCTGTGTACTGGCTGATTTTGACGCCCATTTTTTCACTGATCGGAATATGAGACTGCCAGACATCCTGCAGCTCCTGGCACCAGTCCGGATGGCGCACCACTTCGGTTAACGGATCCAGGTATTTCAGCATCTGCTGATGACGAACCGGGCCGCGTTCCTCACTCAATTCCCCCTGATTGGCAAAGCCGTTGATCTGATAAAAGCGGATGGCTTCTTCGCGGGCATTACAGACCAGCCGCTTGGCACCTTCCTGCCGGGCCAGCGATTCCAGTGCCATCAGCAGCAAGCCGCCCATGCCTTTATTGCGGTAATTGGGATCGACCGCCATATAGCGGATCTGACCGTCATTTTCCGGCGTCATATACAGCCGGCCAATCGCCACCGGCTGGCCGTCATCGTCAACTATCATCCGATGACAACTCAGGGCGTCATAGGCATCGCGTTCTGATCCCGCCGGCATATGCCAGGGCTGGCGCAACATCCGCCAGCGAAAGTCAAAATAACGGGCCAGTTCCGCCTCAGTTTGCGGGGTGATCAATCGAAACATAGCGTCCTTCTCCAGTCATTCAATTCCATTTGCGCACTCACACGCTCCGCCTGCTGGTCTGCATTGCTGCGCAAACGGCTGCTGTTTTTCAGGTAGCCATCTTGTTCACGCTATAGCATCAAGGCTAGCACTGCAGCCAGAAAGTGACAGGACCATCATTAAGAAGCGCCACTTTCATATCGGCGGCAAAGATACCCGTTTCGGTACGGATCGCACTTTCCTGGCAGGCCGCCACAAAATAATCGTACAAGCGCTCGGCGTCCGCCGGGTGTGCCCCGGTCGAAAAACTCGGGCGCATACCGCTGTTAGTATCGGCGGCCAGCGTGAACTGCGAGACGACCAGCACGCTGCCCCCCGCCTGCTGCACATTGAGATTCATTTTACCGGCATCATCCTCAAACACCCGGTAGCCCAGCACTCTATCGCGCAGCCGACGGGCTTTTGCTTCATCGTCACCTTTCTCTACCCCGAGTAAAACCAGTAACCCCTTACCAATAGCGCCGGTCACTTTGCCATCGACGGTGACACTGGCTTCACTCACTCGCTGTATCAGCGCAATCATTTTGTATCCTTGTACGTTTTCATGGTTTGCTGTTGTTCTGCCGTTTGCTCAGCACCGGATGCCTGCGCCTTTTCAAGCTCAGCATCCACTGAGGCCAGAGGCTGTTTGCCACCCACACCTGAGCCGTGCGGTGTTTTTGTCCGCACACGCCAATGCTGCTCTTCACACAAGCTGGCGGTGATTTCCGCGCCCAGCAATACAATACACCAGCACAGGTACACCCACACAAACAAAATCGGTACCACAGCCAGTGCGCCGTATATCAGCTGGTAAGACGGAAAATTGGTGATGTAAAGCGCAAAGGCTTTCTTGCTCAGCTCAAACAGGGCACTGGCAATCAGAGCACCTATCAGCGCATTACGCAACCGGACTTTGGTGTTAGGCACCAGCATATACAGGCCCAGAAAGGCCAGGGTCGACATCAGAACAGGCAGACCGCGCAACAGCTGCTGTACAAAGCCGTTCACGGTTTCGCTGCCCAAGATATTCAGCGAAGCCAGATAAGAGCTGATCGCCAGACTGGAGCCGACCAGAATCGGGCCTAAGGTCAGCACCATCCAGTAAATCGAGAAGGAGATCACCACACGGCGGTGCTGGCGAACCCGGAAAATATAATTCAGTGACTTATCAATGGCGGATATCAGCAGAATGGCGACCACAAACAAGGCCCCGATCCCCACGGCCGTCATTTTGCCGGCATTAGCGACAAACTGATTGAGGTAGTTTTGCACCACGTCCCCGGCGGTCGGCACAAAATTCTCAAACACAAAGGCCTGCAGCTGATCGCCCAGCGAGGCAAACACAGGAAAGCTCGACAGTGCTGACAGCACCACAGTGATCATGGGCACCAGCGACAGCAGCGTCACATAGGCCATAGAGCCGGCCGTGACCGTCAGGCGATCATGATCGATGCGGCGGTACAAATACTGTACAAATTGCCAAAGTTCTGTGACCGCCTGGCGCAAACCCGGCCTGGACGTTATTTTCATATCAGCCATATTGAATTAATCTTTGTTGTTTATCGTTCAAATACAAAACGACCCTACGCGCGACAAGCGTTAACCTCAGCCCTTTCAAATATGCCGCATTCTGGCTAAGCACAGCCGTGTCATGGATATTGGGGTATATCAACAACATAGTGCGTCCGGATGGGAATAACAACCAGCCCGATCGCCAGCCAGGAGCTTTTATGCCATATGCTTTTGCCCTGATACTGAGCCTGACCCTGCTGTCGGGTTGCCAGAGCGCCTACTATTCTGCCATGGAATCGGTCGGTGTTCATAAACGCGATATCATGGTCGACCGCGTCGAAGACGCCACTGAGGCACAGCAAGACGCCCAGGAACAGTTTACCTCAGCGCTGGCCGCTTTACAGTCACTGACCCGCTTTGAAGGCGACACGCTGGAAGAAACCTACAACCGGGTGAATGCGCAGTATGAAGCCAGTGCCGATGCCGCCGATAAAGTCAGCGACCGCATCGCGGCGATTGAAAATGTCTCACAAGCCTTGTTCGATGAATGGCAAGAGGAACTGAGCCTGTATTCCAGCGCGGCACTGCGCCGCGACAGCGAAGCCAAACTCAAGGCCACCCGCACTTCTTACAGCAAGATGATTGCCGCCATGCACAGGGCAGAAAGCAAAATGGCACCTGTGCTCGATACGTTGCGGGATAACAGCCTGTACCTGAAGCACAATCTCAATGCTGCGGCCATCGGCTCCCTGCAAGGCGAGTTCCGCTCGCTTGAACGCGATATCCAGCGGGCGATCAGCGATATGCGTGCCGCTATCAGTGAATCTGAGCGCTTTGTGGCCCAGCTGAACCGCCGTTAATCCGGTGTCGGCCTGAATAAAAAAATCCCCCGCCGGCTTAACCGGAACGGGGGATTTTTTACTGTGCACCCAAAGAGTGCACAGGTTCAGTTGTTACTTCGCACCACGGCTGGCGCGCTTACGATCGGTTTCGGTCAGCAGTTTCTTACGGATACGGATGCTTTCCGGCGTCACTTCCACCAGCTCATCGTCATCGATGAATTCCAGCGCCTGCTCCAGGGTGTACTTGATTGGCGTGGTCAGCACCTGCGCATCATCGGTGCCTGATGCACGGACGTTAGTCAGCTGCTTGCCTTTCAGGGCGTTGACCGTCAGGTCATTGTCACGGCTGTGGATACCGATCACCATGCCTTCGTACACTTCGACACCGTGACCGATAAACAGACGACCACGCTCCTGCAGGTTGAACAGGGCATTGGTCAGCGCTTTACCCGCGGCGTTTGCAATCAGCACACCGTTGTTACGCTGACCAATCTCGCCGCCTTTGTGCGGGCCGTAATGATCGAACGTGTGGTAAATCAGGCCAGAACCCGAGGTCAGGGTCATGAACTCGGTCTGGAAACCGATCAGACCACGAGAAGGCATGACGAAGTCCATACGCACACGGCCTTTACCATCCGGCGCCATGTCTTTCAGCTCGCCTTTACGCAGGCCGATTTTCTCCATGATGCCGCCCTGGTGCTCTTCCATCACGTCAATGGTCACAGTTTCAAACGGTTCCATCAGCTGGCCGTTTTCTTCTTTGACGATAACTTCAGGACGCGATACCGCCAGCTCGAAACCTTCACGGCGCATGTTTTCGATCAGAATCGACAGGTGCAGCTCACCACGGCCTGACACGCGGAATTTGTCCGGGTCTTCCGTTTCTTCAACGCGCAGCGCAACGTTATGCACCAGCTCTTTCTGCAGACGTTCCAGAATGTTACGGGAAGTCACGAACTTACCTTCTTTACCGGCAAACGGAGAAGTGTTCACCTGGAAGGTCATAGTCACAGTCGGCTCATCCACGCTCAGCGCCGGCAGTGCTTCCACTGCGTTCTGATCACAGATGGTGTCAGAAATTTTCAGCTCGCCCAGACCTGTGATCGCGATGATGTCACCGGCAGTCGCACGCTCAATATCGTGACGCTCCAGACCCAGGTAACCCATGACAGTACCGACTTTACCGTTACGGGTTTTGCCGTCTGCACCAATAATGGTCACTTGCTGGTTCGGTTTCACCGAACCACGGGTCACACGGGCAACACCGATAACACCAACATATGAGCTGTAGTCCAGCTGAGAGATTTGCATCTGCAGCGGGCCGTCAACGTCAACCGCTGGTGGCGCCACGTTATCAACAATGGCCTGGAACAGCGGTTCCATGTTCTCGCCGGTTTCGCCTTCTTCGCGCGTCGCCCAGCCATTCAGTGCTGAGGCGTAAACCACCTGGAAGTCCAGCTGTTCGTCGGACGCACCCAGATTGTCAAACAGATCGAATACCTGATCCATCACCCAGTCAGGACGCGCGCCCGGACGGTCGATTTTGTTGATAACCACAATTGGCTTCAAACCGTGAGCGAACGCTTTCTGGGTCACGAAGCGAGTTTGCGGCATCGGGCCGTCAACTGCGTCAACGATCAGCAGAACAGAATCCACCATCGACATAATACGCTCTACTTCACCACCGAAGTCGGCGTGCCCTGGGGTGTCCACGATATTGATGCGGTAATCATTCCAGTTGATGGCGGTGTTTTTCGCCAGGATGGTAATGCCACGCTCTTTCTCGATATCGTTGGAGTCCATCACGCGTTCTTCAACGCCGCCACGGGAGTCCAAGGTACCTGATTGCTGCAGCAGTTTATCAACCAGGGTGGTTTTACCGTGGTCTACGTGCGCAATGATTGCGATATTACGTAATTTATCGATCTGTGGATTAGACATGGATTTGGCATTCACTCAGATGTTGCGGCCCCCTGAAAAACAGGCAGCCACTGATTAAAAAAACGGCTCATAATCTACCAGATTTTACGTCAAAACCCAGCAAATATGTGATTTATATCATCACGCCGGAACGAAACTGACAGTAACAGCAAGAAAAAAGCGCAAAAAATCAATAAAAACAGTCAATTAAAAACAAAATCGCGCAACGGGCTTTTTTTGGTGCAATAAAGTGAATGCAATCCGCCGCGCAGACGATTGACAATTGATCAGCGTGGGCTAAATATAGCCGATGTCTTTGCATTCGGGTGAAACGGAGTGACAAAGAGGGAGATAATCCCCATTCGCACCATTATGGTGCACAAAATCACCATATCAGTGCAACGGAGCCCATGATTTTTTGCACTGAGCGCCATAACAGGGCGTAAATATGGCAATTTTGGGGATTTAAAAAGTTGGCATGGATTTCGCAAAGTTTACTGTATCGGAGCACATGCTTGTTCCTTTCCAAAATTTTTTGCGGCCAGTTGCCCAAATCTAACACCGGAGGTTACTTAAGATGTCAGTAGAAAACGTACTCGCGTTGATCCAGGAAAACGAAGTTAAATTTGTTGACCTACGCTTTACCGATACCAAAGGTAAAGAGCAACACATCTCTATCCCCGCTCACCAGATTGACGCAGACTTCTTCGAAGACGGTAAGATGTTTGATGGTTCTTCGGTCGCTGGCTGGAAAGGAATCAACGAATCAGACATGGTGATGATGCCAGATGCATCTACCGCTGTGCTGGACCCATTTACCGAAGATGCCACGCTGAACATTCGCTGTGACATCCTTGAGCCTGCCACCATGCAAGGCTATGACCGCGACCCGCGCTCTATCGCGAAACGCGCTGAAGAATACATGCGCAGCACCGGCATCGCCGACACAGTGCTGGTAGGTCCTGAGCCTGAGTTCTTCCTGTTCGACGACGTGAAATTCGCCACCGATATGTCCGGTTCTTTCTTCAAGATTGACGACATCGAAGCGGCCTGGAACACAGGTTCTACCGTCGAAGGCGGTAACAAAGGTCACCGTCCTGGCGTCAAAGGCGGTTACTTCCCGGTTGCACCGGTTGACTCATCACAAGATATCCGTTCTGCCATGTGTCTGATCATGGAAGAAATGGGTCTGGTTGTTGAAGCGCACCACCACGAAGTGGCGACTGCAGGTCAGAACGAAATCGCCACCCGTTTCAACACCCTGACCTCTAAAGCGGATGAAATCCAGATCTACAAGTATGTCGTTCATAACGTTGCCCATGCTTTTGGCAAAACAGCCACTTTCATGCCTAAGCCACTGGTTGGCGACAACGGCAGCGGTATGCACGTGCACCAGTCTCTGGCCAAAGACGGTCAGAACCTGTTTGCGGGCGACAAGTACGGCGGCCTGTCTGAAATGGCACTGTACTATATCGGCGGTATCATCAAGCACGCTCGCGCCATCAATGCGTTCGCGAACCCGTCAACCAACTCGTACAAGCGTCTGGTTCCTGGTTTCGAAGCCCCTGTGATGCTGGCGTACTCAGCGCGTAACCGCTCTGCGTCTATCCGTATCCCGGTAGTACCAAGCCCGAAAGCGCGCCGTATCGAAGCTCGCTTCCCGGATCCGGCGGCGAACCCGTACCTGGCATTTGCCTGTCTGCTGATGGCTGGTCTTGACGGTATCAAGAACAAGATCCACCCAGGCGAAGCGATGGACAAAGACCTGTACGATCTGCCAGCAGAAGAAGCGGCAGAGATTCCAAAAGTGGCAGAGTCACTGGAAATCGCACTGAAAGCGCTGGATGAAGACCGTGAGTTCTTAACCGCTGGCGGCGTATTCTCTGACGATTTCATCGATTCTTACATCGCCCTGAAATCAAAAGATGTTGAGCGCATCAACATGGCGACTCACCCACTGGAATTCGACCTGTACTACTCGGTATAAGTCGGAACACAGCGATTCACTGTTCAAGGCCTGCACATGCAGGCCTTTTCTTTATCGGGTTCACCAAGGCAGGGCAACCGCTCTCTGCACCCTGGCTGACAGCCCCAGGCTGGCGCAACCCCTTTCACCAAAACGAGTCATCCCGTTTCCCGCTGCCGGCACTCCTTACAGGCTTACTGAGGTTAACGGGGCCAGAAAAGACGGCAAGATTATTGCATTATTCTTCAGCGTTCACCGTCTTTATGCGTTGTCAGGAGTCAGTCTCAAAGCGGTTGCTGTCACCAATAGCCTAAAAAGGCTGGACTCGCTCACTTAGTGCTGCACAAGTAATAAAAGACGGGCTACACTGTAATGCACCAAAACAGTGCAATGCACCAGAGGTGTTTGCTCCGCCAGCGGGCACACTGGCCATAACCACAAGGATGAGACTGTGACTGCCGCTTTTACGCCATTGATCCTGAACAACCTGGTCACTGCGGTGATACTGCTCGATGAGCTGCTGAAAATTCGCTACGTCAATCCGGCCGCAGAGCAGTTGATGTCCTGCAGCCAGCGGCGATTGCTGGGCTGTCGCTTTCCGGATCTGCTCCAGCACAGCTCGCTCGATCTGGGCCTGATTCAGTCGACAGTGCAAAGCGGACAGGGCCTGACCGACGGCGAAGTAACCCTGGTGATTGATGGCCGCCACCATACTCTGGAAATCAATGCCAGCCCGGTCAGCTGGCAGAAAGATGTGCTGATCCTGCTGGAGCTCAAACCCATCGACCAGCAGCGCCGGATCAGCCAGGAAATCAGCCAGCACGCACAGCAGCAAGCCGCCAAAGAGCTGGTCCGCGGCCTGGCCCATGAGATCAAAAACCCGCTGGGGGGATTGCGCGGGGCCGCGCAATTGCTGGAAAAAGCCCTGCCGGATCCCAGCTATACCGAGTACACCCAGATGATCATTGAACAGGCCGACCGGCTGCGAAATCTGGTCGACCGCCTGTTAGGGCCACAAAAACCCGGCGTCAGAACGGTAGGCAATATCCATGTGGTGCTGGAGAAAGTGCGCCAGCTGGTGTCGCTGGATCACAGAGAGCAACAGCTGCGCATCCAGCGCGATTATGACCCCAGCCTGCCGGATTTCAGCATGGACCCGGAGCAGCTGGAGCAGGCCATCCTCAATATTGTCAGCAATGCCGCCCTGGCGCTGAGCCAGCAGCCGGGCGAAGGGGTCATTACCCTGCAGACCCGCACCGCGCATCAGGCCTTGATTCACGGCCAGCGGCACAGGATCGCGGCCAAAATCGACATCATAGACAACGGACCCGGCATTCCGGCCGACATACAGGACACCCTGTTTTATCCCATGGTCACGGGCCGTGAAGGCGGTAACGGGCTCGGCCTGTCCATCGCCCAGAATTTAATTGATCAGCACCACGGCAAAATTGAAGTGTCGAGCTGGCCAGGACAGACAACATTTTCCATTTATCTACCGATTCAATCAACAGAATAACAAAGCAGCCGGGCCTGTTCGCGTTTCCGCCATCACGCCCGGCATGCACACAAAGGACACAACGGAGGGCATGCGATGAGCAAAGGACTAATCTGGGTTGTCGACGATGACAGCTCCATACGCTGGGTA
This sequence comes from Photobacterium halotolerans DSM 18316, assembly GCF_000425165.1. Taxonomy (GTDB): domain Bacteria; phylum Pseudomonadota; class Gammaproteobacteria; order Enterobacterales; family Vibrionaceae; genus Photobacterium; species Photobacterium halotolerans. Next base: position 64,539 of record NZ_AULG01000023.1, on the reverse strand, counting down.
CTGGAGCGCACCCTGAATGCAGCCGGACTGCGCTGCGAAACCTTCGCCGATGCCGACAGCGTCGTAGAAGCACTGGAGCGCAGCGTGCCGGATGTCCTGGTGTCTGATATCCGGATGCCGGGTACGGACGGCCTGACACTGCTGCGCAACCTGCATCATGATTACCCCACCCTGCCGGTGATTATCATGACGGCGCACTCGGATCTGGATGCGGCCGTTAACGCCTATCAGGAAGGGGCATTTGAATACCTGCCCAAACCGTTTGATATCGACGAAGCCGTAAGCCTGGTGGAGCGGGCGGTCACCCACAGCCAGGAGCAAAAGCGCCAGCAGCAGCCGGAGGAAATCACCAAGCAGGCCCCGGAGATCATCGGCGAAGCACCGGCAATGCAGGAAGTGTTTCGTGCCATCGGCCGCCTGTCCCGTTCGTCGATTTCCGTGCTGATCAATGGCGAATCCGGCACAGGTAAAGAGCTGGTGGCCCAGGCGCTGCACCGCCACAGCCCGAGACGGGAGAGCGAATTTATCGCCCTCAACATGGCGGCCATTCCCAAAGATCTGATTGAATCTGAACTGTTTGGCCATGAAAAAGGCGCGTTCACCGGCGCCAACAATATCCGCCAGGGGCGTTTTGAGCAGGCCAATGGCGGCACCTTGTTTCTGGATGAAATCGGCGACATGCCACTGGATATCCAGACCCGCTTGCTGCGGGTACTGGCTGACGGTCAGTTCTATCGCGTTGGCGGGCATTCACCCATCAATGTCGATGTCCGCATCATAGCCGCCACCCACCAGAATCTGGAACGGCTGGTGGCCAAAGGGGATTTCCGGGAAGATCTGTTCCACCGCCTGAATGTCATCCGGGTCCATCTGCCTGCCCTGAAAGACCGCCGCCAGGATATCCCGCAGCTGACCCGCCATTTCTTAAAGCGGGCCTCCGATGAACTGGGAGTGGAAATCAAATCCCTGCACCCGGACACAGAAACCCTGCTCACCAGCCTGAGCTGGCCGGGTAATGTTCGCCAGCTGGAAAATACCTGTCGCTGGCTGACCGTGATGGCCAGCGGCAACGAAATCCTGCCGTCGGATCTGCCGCCCGAGCTGACCGCGGTCGACAGCCAGCCGAAAGGCGACGGCAGCGAGCCGCACTGGCAACAGTCGCTGCAGCACTGGGCCCGCCAGGCATTGCAGCAGGGCAACCAGAATCTGCTGGGCGAAGCCATGCCGGAATTTGAACGCATTCTGCTCGATACCGCCCTGGAATTTACCCACGGCCACAAACAGGAAGCCGCCAAGCTGCTCGGCTGGGGACGCAACACCCTGACCCGCAAACTCAAAGAGCTCAACATGGCCAGTGACTGAAAACCCTGCCACTGCCGATGGATGGGATTGGTGATTTTTTCAACAGCGGAAGTAAACATCAGCCCGATCTTAACGATCGGGCCGGATCGTCGCCCTGAGTCTAATGATTGTCTTGATGTCTTTGCTTATACTGAGGCTACAGTTTTTCCGGGATACCATGATCATGATTAGCAAACACCTGCCACTGACCGATTTGCACCGTCACCTGGACGGCAACATCCGTATTCAGACCATTCTTGAGCTGGGCCAGCAGTTTGGCATGGCACTGCCTGCCAACGACCTGGAGTCGCTGCGTCCGCACGTTCAAATCGTGGAAGCCGAACCCAGCCTGGTCGCTTTCCTGTCCAAGCTGGACTGGGGCGTCGCGGTACTGGGTGATCTGGAGGCCTGCCGCCGTGTGGCCTACGAGAATGTCGAAGATGCCCTCAACGCACAGATTGACTATGCTGAGCTGCGCTTCTCACCCTATTACATGGCGATGAAACACCAGCTGCCCGTTGCCGGTGTGGTCGAAGCCGTGGTGGACGGTGTGCGTGCCGGTTGCCGCGATTTTGGCATCAAAGCCAACCTGATCGGTATCATGAGCCGGACTTTCGGCACCCAGGCCTGCCAGCAGGAGCTGGACGCGCTGCTGAGCCAGAAAGACCACCTGGTTGCCGTTGATCTGGCCGGCGATGAACTGGGCCAGCCGGGTGATCAGTTTGTCGGCCACTTCAGGCAGGTGCGCGATGCCGGCCTGCAGGTCACAGTGCATGCCGGTGAAGCTGCTGGTCCGGAAAGCATGTGGCAGGCCATTCAGGAGCTGGGCGCGGTGCGTATCGGCCACGGTGTCAAAGCGGTGGAAGATGCCAGACTGATGGATTACCTGGCTGAGCACAAGATAGGGATTGAATCCTGCCTGACGTCCAATATCCAGACCAGCACTGTCGAAAGCCTGGCCGGTCACCCGCTCAAGCAGTTTCTCGATCACGGCATTCTGGCCTGCCTGAATACCGATGACCCGGCCGTGGAAGGCATTGAGCTGCCTTACGAGTACGAAGTGGCTGCGCCTAAGGCGGGTCTGACGCCGGAGCAAATCCGCCAGGCGCAAAGCAACGGCCTGGAGCTGGCTTTCCTGTCTGACAGCGAGAAGAACGCCCTGCGTGAGATGGCTGCCAAGCGTTAATCCCGCCATCACCCGCACAACAAAAACGCCCCGCTTGAGATCACAAGCGGGGCGTTTTTTCTTTGCTGGACGTGATCAGCGTGAGATTCAGATCACCCGCGAAAACTGCTGCTGGCGGGCACGCTGGCGCAGATAGACATCAAAGCACATGCAGATATTGCGGATCAGCAACCGGCCCTTAGGGGCGACGGCTATCCGCTCATCCGTCACACGCACCAGACCGTCATCAATAAAGGTCTGCAGCAGCGATAAGTCTTGGGCAAAATACTCGGCAAAGTGAATCCCGTACCGCGCTTCAATCTCTGTTATCGAAAGTTCAAACTGGCAAATCAGGGTTTTAATCACCTCGCGGCGCAGCAGATCATCGGCGGTCAGGTTCACCCCTTTCCACAGCGCATGCTGTTGCGATTCAATGTCAGCATAGTAAGCCTTGAGATCTTTCTGGTTCTGGCTATAACTGTCGCCGATCATAGAAATCGCGGACACCCCGAGTCCCAACAGATCGCAGTCTCCCTGAGTGGTGTAGCCCTGAAAATTGCGGTGCAGCTTGCCTTTGCGCTGGGCCACGGCCAGTTCATCCTCCGGCAGGGCAAAATGGTCCATACCGATAAACTGATAGCCGGCCCCGGTCAGGGTTTCAATGGTGCTGTGCAGCATCGCCAGCTTCTCAGACGGCGCCGGTAAATCGGCGTCTTTGATTTTTCGCTGAGCAGCAAACAGTGACGGCATGTGGGCATAGTTAAACACAGACAAGCGCCCCGGTTTCATCGCCAGCACCTGCTCCAGGGTGTTAATAAAACGGGCATTGTTCTGTTTCGGCAAGCCGTAGATCAGATCCAGATTGGTCGAGCGGAAGCCCAACTCCCGGGCACGATTGACCAAAGCTTCAATGAAGTCTTTGTCCTGTTCGCGGTTGACCAGTTGCTGAACTTCTTTATCGAAATCCTGCACACCGATACTCAGACGGTTAAAGCCTTCCTCCCGCAGATGATCCAGCACATCCAGCTCCATCCGGCGCGGGTCGACTTCTATGCTGATTTCCGCCTCCGGCAGCAGGGTGAAGGAGGCGCGCAGCTGTGCCATCAGCCGGGTGATTTGCGGCTTGGTCAGAAAAGTGGGGGTCCCGCCGCCCAGGTGCAGCTGACTGACAGCCCGGCCCTGCATCAGGGCTGCACGCTGGCGAATCTCAATGTCCAGGGCCGCCAGATAGATGTCGGCCTTATGCGCATGCCGGGTAATGACTTTATTACAGCCGCAGTAATAACACAGGGTGTGGCAGAACGGAATGTGGATATAAAGCGATAAACGGCGCTCGGGATAGCGCTGGCAGGCGGCGGTGAAATCCACGGCGGTAAAGTCGGGCTGAAACTCGAGGGCCGTCGGATACGAGGTGTAACGGGGGCCTGAATAGTTATATTTTTCGATCAGGGCCTGATCCCAAATCATGGATTGCTCTGTCATCGCAGCGTTACCTCACAGACGTTCTGCCAAGTCAATCCGCCAAGCTAGCACGAGGCCGCCGCCCGATTATTGATCGATAACAAAAACCGCTCTGATTGTGCCGGCCGGCAAACAAAAAACCCAGTGGCGGGCCACTGGGTTTATCATGTCACTCGCAGGTGAAGAGTTACGCCTTTTGCGCCAGGATTTGAGTCAGCTCCGCCTGTATTGCATCAAACAACCGTGATTCGGCTTTCATGCGCAGCAGATCGTCTTTCATCCGCTCCTGCTTGGCCAGGGCTTTGCGTTCATCACCGCGCGGCATCTCTTCAACCACTTTATACAGCTCAAACAAAGCCGGATACTGGGCGGAAAAGTTGACGCTGCGTTCGGCCTGCAACACTGTCATCAGCTTATAGAGGCGAATGGCAATTTCCGACATGTCGCACTGCTCCTGCCGTCCGGCTTCGGCAATAATGTAGACACTTTCCAGAATATTGGCATTTCGCTGCGCAATCGCCTCGCTCTGTTGTTGCTGTGCGCGGGCAATAAAAGCCTTATGGCGCTGCTTTTGTTGATACAGCTGGTAGAGCAGATAAGCGGCATAGGCCGCCAGTGCCACAACAATCAGGCTTCCTGCCACTAACAACCAGAGTTTCAGATCCTGCAAGGCTTACTCCTTATCGAAATCGTCCCAACGGGTATTTTCAAAGTCATCGAGCAGATCTTCTTCGCTGCGGGCATCCCCGGCGGCGATTTGATCCTCGGCCTCATCCTGCTCGTCGTCGTACAGGCCCAGCTGTTTCATCAGCTGCTCAATACGATCCAGTTTCTGGTCGACCTGCTTCTGCAGCCCGGCACCCAGTTTTTCACCGGCATCCAGACGGTCCAGCAGCGCCATCAGCTGCGGATCATTCTCCAGCATCGCCAGCTCCTGCTCGGCACTCATACGACGGGCCTGCTTGGTTGGCTTCGGCTCGACAATCAGTGGCACCGGTTTTTTACTGCCGTGGCGAGGATCTTTCGCCTGTCCCTGACGGTGCGCACTCTGAGCATCCGCGTCTGAGTGACGGCTGCCCGCTTTCAAACCTTTACGCTTACGGGCTTTCTGACGGGCACGGCCATCCAGATCTTGCTGGCTGACACTCTTTTCTACGAACTGCGCCGGGCCTTCAGAGCCAGGTTTACGGCCTCTTTTCTTACGGGTCATGACTGATTTTTCCTCAGCATAATTACATCGTTACCAATAAATTCCACCGCCAGTCCATCTCGTTGTGCCAGATAACGGAACGTCTCCTGGCTGAAAAAACTGACGTGGGTGGGATCATTCTTGTAATGCCAGCGGCTGAACGCCTCGGCATCGGTTGCCAGCTTAGTCATCAATCCCAGCCAGCCGCCCGGCTTGACCAATGACAGCAGTAACTGCCATTCACGGGCCGGGGTATAAAAATGTTCAATCGCCTCGGTACAGGTGACAAAGTCATACTGAGAGGCCAGCGCTGCGGTATCCGGGGCAAAATACGGATCATAAACAGCCACCTGGTGTCCCTGCTCACGAAACATGCTTGCCAGAGCCGGGCCGGGGCCGCAGCCGAAATCCAGACCATCCAGCGGCCCTGGCGGCAAACGCGCGCTAAGCGGTGCGGCCAGCCGGCTGAGAAAACGGCGATACCCTTCATCTTCAACATGGTTTTCATGCTGATCGTAGACCGCTTTTTCCTGCTCAGGTGTCAAATGCGAGGCCGGATCCGCAAACACCAGACGGCAATCCCGGCATTGAAAATAGGCCCGCCGGTTGTCTTGATGATAAGCCTGAATGGCTGCGCTGTCGCATAAGGTACAAACCGTCATCAGCATCTCCTTGAGCCAGGGTCTCCGGCGCGGTCAAAATCAAGCCGCGTATGATAGCAGACCTGCGCCGATTGAGAAACGGACAGCGCGGTGCATCCCGGCCAGTAAAAAAGGCAGCCTGAGCTGCCTTTATTACACTGCGAAGCTTGCGATACTGAGTGTGTGATCAGTGAAGACCGCCAACATACTGTGACAAGGCGTCGATTTCCTTATCACTCAGTTTCGCCGCGACTGAACGCATCATAGCGTTCATGTCGTTGCTGCGCTGGCCTTCGCGGAACATGGTCAACTGTTTCTTGATGTATTCCGCAGGCTGTCCGGAAATATCCGGGAAACCAGACAGGCTGGTACCATTACCCCGCGGACCGTGACACGCCGTACAGGCCGCAATTCCACGGTCGGCATCACCCACACGGTAGAGCTGCTGACCGATTTCGATCGAACTCTCGGTTGTGGTGCCTTCTATCGCAGGCAGGGAACTGAAGTAAGCTGCCAGATCCGCCATGTCTTGTTCAGACAAAGGCATCGCCATGCCGCCCATCACAGGATCATTACGCCCTTGTTCACCACCTGTCGTCATCGCCAGCTTGAATTCCTTCAGCTGCTTCTCCAGATAACGTGGGTGCTGACCCGCAAGGTTGGGGTATTGTCCTGTGATACCTTTACCATCAGCGCCATGGCATGCTGCACATGTCGCTGCTTTTGCTTTTCCAGCTTCAACATCTCCCTGGGCCCAGCTTGTGCAACTGGCAAGAAGTGTAAATATCAATGCTAATTTCTTCATGACATTCCGTTTATAATTATTGAGCTTCCAGTACCACAAGTATTGCTTAGCAACATGGTATACAATGCACCACTAACCAAGCAGGGTTAGTGGTACATTTTACACACTTTCGCATAAAAGTAATTAGTCGACGACCAGAAGACTTGACGGAGTTAACAGTGAATTCCCCTCTCAACTACAGACAAACCCATTTTATTACCAGTGCTCCGGACATCCGCCACCTTCCTTTGGATAAAGGCGTTGAGATTGCATTTGCTGGCCGATCTAATGCCGGTAAATCAAGTGCTTTAAATCGTCTGACTGATCAGAAAAGCCTGGCACGTACCTCAAAAACTCCAGGCCGTACCCAGTTGATCAACATGTTTGAAGTCAGAACCGGCTGTAACCTGATTGACCTGCCCGGCTATGGCTATGCTCAGGTACCGCTTGAGATGAAAAAGAAGTGGCAGGCGGCACTGGGGGAATACCTGCAAAAACGCGAATGCCTGCAGGGACTGGTGGTATTAATGGATATCCGCCATCCGATGAAAGATCTCGACCAGCAAATGATTTACTGGGCAGTGGAAAGCCACCTGCCGGTACTGGTGCTGCTGACCAAAGCAGACAAACTCAAAAGTGGTGCCCGTAAAGCGCAGCTGCTGAAAATTCGCGAAGCCGCGCTGGCCTTTGGTGGTGATGTGGAAGTCGAGAATTTTTCTGCCCTGAAAGGCATAGGTGTTGATCAGGTCCGCCGCAAACTCGATACCTGGTTTGCCCCGGAACTGGCCCGCCAGCAGGCGTTGCTGGAAGCCGAGAATATTGAACAGGACGGTATTGAGCCGGACGCAGAATAACAAGAGTCAATATGCCTGATCGCCCGATCAGGCATCAACCCGCCGCTTTTTTCGCTTTCGCGCCAATCAGACCGTTTACGAACGCCAGATAAAAATGTCCCCACCGGAACGATGGGGCAACGGGAGAGAAATAGGAGGTTTTTATATTTGTTCAGAAAGGATTAATGATTTAACCAGTCAACGCAAGTTTTTTATACGAAATCTGGGCGTTTTTTCCCCCTCTGATTCCTGATTTTTCATAGCTCCCTTCCGACATAACATTCACTTTTGCCCGACTCATTCCAAAAACCCGGCCAATTGTTTCATTCTGCAAATTAAGTCAGTCTCGATGCACCTGACGTTACTATTTGGAACTTTATTACAGAAACATGGCAAAATGACAAAAAAAAGCCACCCAAAAGACGGGTGGCCGGATCATGGATATCGGCTGGCGATGTACTCACTCAGCCCGACAAATATGAACAAGAAGCAGACTGCATTATAAACGTCTCATTAACATAATTAAAGTAATTACTCTAATTATTCTCCCTCGGCTCGCCCGGCAAATAATCCGCAGCAGCAGTGACGCCGGGCTGACGAGTCAGATCAGCCGCGATTCCTGGCCAAGATGCGCAGAGTATCAGCAAATACCGCCAGCAAAGGGATAGTTTGTACGGGAGAGAGTGAGCAACAGCCGGGAGATGAAAGCGGATAGTGATATGGCGGCCACAAATAAAAACGCCCTGGCCAAATGACCAGGGCGGCTAAAAAAAGCCAAATCCAATAACGTGAAACAAAAGGTCTGAAAGATAGAACATCTTACCTCTGTACCCTACGCCGTTAACTGTATATCAAGTGTGCAGAGAAAAAAAGCCCTTTTCGTAGTTTTTTTTCATGTAAGACGTAATTAAATTATACAAAAATTTGATAAACCCTGATTCAGATTGAAAAAAACCGGCCAGCAGGCCGGTTTTTGACAATTTTATTACATCTTGAGCGGTCCACGCTGAGACGGATTAATGCGCCTGATCCCAGTTGTCACCGCTGCCTGCATCAGCGATAAGTGGCACATCCAGCTCGGCTGCGGCTTCCATCAGCTCGCACACTGATTTTGCGACGCTCTCCAGCTCAGATTCTTTCACCTCAAACACCAGTTCATCGTGTACCTGCATCAGCAGACGGACACGCTCGCTGTCTTGTGTCTGAATCCAGTTATCGACGGTCACCATGGCACGTTTGATGATATCCGCTGCCGTGCCCTGCATCGGGGCATTGATCGCCGCCCGCTCCGCCGCTTTGCGGCGAATGGCATTGCGCGATTTGATGTCCGGCAGATAGAGACGACGGCCAAACAGGGTTTCGACATACCCTTGCTCGCTGGCCTGGGTACGGGTGCTTTCCATATATTCCAGCACACCCGGGTAGCGCTCGAAATACACATTCATGTACTGTTGCGCCTCGTTCCGCCCCATCCCCAGCTGTTTTGCCAGACCAAAAGCACTCATGCCGTAGATCAAACCAAAGTTGATGGCTTTGGCACGGCGGCGCTGTTCGCTGGTGACTTCTTCAATCGGCAGGCCGAGGATCTCGGCCGCGGTGGCGGCGTGGATATCTTTGCCGTGACGGAAGGCATCAAGCAGCGCTTTGTCGCCGGACAGATGGGCCATGATCCTCAGCTCAATCTGCGAGTAGTCGACCGCCAGAATCTTGTAACCTGGCGGTGCGATAAAGGCCTGGCGGATCCGGCGCCCTTCTTCGTTGCGGATAGGAATGTTCTGCAGGTTCGGATCGGTCGACGACAGACGCCCCGTTGCCGCGACGGCTTGGTGGTATGAGGTATGTACCCGCTTGGTGACCGGGTTGATCATGCGCGGCAGCTTGTCTGTGTAAGTCGATTTGAGTTTTGCCAGCCCGCGATGTTCCAGCAGCAGCTTAGGCAGCGGGTAGTCCAGCGCCAGCTCCTGCAACACTTCTTCATTGGTCGATGGGGTACCGGAAGGGGTTTTCTTGACCACCGGCAGCCCCATTTTCTCAAACAGGATAGCCTGCAACTGTTTGGGTGAGCTGAGGTTGAACTCCTCACCGGCCACTTCATAGGCTTTCGCCTGGATCTCATCTAACCGCACCGCAATTTCCTGCGACTGCGCGGTCAGCTTACCGGCATCGAGCAGCACACCTGTGCGCTCCATACGCGACAGTACTGGCACCAGCGGCATTTCGATCTCTTCCAGCACACTTTTCAGTTTAGGATCCGCATTGAGCTTGCCGATCAGCAGGTTGTGCAGGCGCAGGGTGATATCTGCATCTTCCGCCGCATAAGGGCCGGCCTGCTCCAGATCGATCTGGTTGAAGGTCAGCTGTTTCTTACCTTTGCCGGCAATGTCCTCGAAACTGATGGTTTTATGTTCCAGATAACGCAGCGACAGGCTGTCCATATCATGGCGGCCCACCACGCTGTTGTACACATACGACTCCAGCATGGTATCGAAACGGATACCCTGCATGGCCACCCCATAGCGCGCCAGAACGCTGGCGTCATATTTCAGGTTCTGGCCCACTTTGGCCTGCTCCGGGTCTTCCAGCAAAGGTTTTAGCTGGGCGATCACCCAGTCGCGGTCCAGCTGCGACGGCGCATCCAGATAATCATGGGCCACAGGCACATAAGCCGCTTTGCCTTCTTCCGCCGCAAAAGACAGCCCGACCAGATTGGCGACCATGTAATCCAGGTTGTCCGTTTCGGTATCAAAAGCAAAGACATCCGACTGCTTGAGTATCGCCAACCACTCGCTAAAGCGGGCCTCGTCCAGCACCACTTCATAGCCGCTGCGGTCAATCACAGGGGCCGGCGCCGAGGATTGCGCCGGCTCACTGTCTTGGGCGGCAATGGTGGCTGCGCCATCAGCGACAATGCGGCCATCGCTGCCGTCGAGCATTTCTGCCAGCCAACGACGAAATTGCAGCTTGCCGAACAGCCGGGTCAGCTCATCGATATCCGGAGTGCCTTTTTGCAGCTCCTGCGGACCAAACTCAAGGTCGACATCCAGCTTGATGGTCGCCAGCTCGTACGACATCAGCGCCGCTTCGCGGTTCTCTTCCAGTTTCTTGGCCATGGTTTTAGAGCCACGAAAACCCAGTGCCGCAATCGCATCCAGGTTGTCATACAGATCTTTCAGGCCGCCAATCCCGGTCAGCAAGGCGGTTGCTGTCTTGTCACCCACGCCAGGCACACCGGGAATGTTGTCGACCTTGTCTCCCATCAGGGCCAGATAATCAATGATCAGTTCCGGACCGATACCAAACTTTTCCCGCACCCCGTCAGGATCCATCACCACACCCGTCATGGTGTTGATCAGGGTAATGTTCTCATCCACCAGCTGCGCCATATCTTTATCACCTGTGCTGATCAGAACAGGCATTCCGGCCTGGGAAGCCTGACGAGCCAGCGTGCCGATGACATCATCAGCCTCGACCCCGGGTTCGCAAATCAGCGGCAGGCCCATGGCTTTGATAATGGCGTGCAAGGGTTCTATCTGAGCACGCAAATCATCCGGCATAGGCGGGCGATGCGCTTTATACTCGGGATATAGCTCATCGCGGAAGGTCTTGCCTTTGGCATCAAAGACAACGGCAATGTGTTCCGTCGCAAATTGACGCAGCATGCTACGCAGCATATTTACCACGCCATACACGGCACCGGTCGGTTCACCATCTGAGTTAGTGAAATTGGGCGAGGCATGATAGGCACGATAAAGATACGAGGAACCATCGATCAGGATCAGTGGATTTTCTGGAATAGTTGCCATAATGGATTGTCTGTATCTGGAAGATAAAAGGATCAGGGTCTTAGGATGCCATGAGATGTGCCGAGTGTTAACAGAAGTTTTTTCCTTCCTGGATCACTCCGCCTGTGGATAAGTTTGTGAGCTTTTGGAATAAGCCTGATGATCTTTTTTTGAATAACTTGAGATAGATGATTTAAATCAACTAAAAATCATACACTTAAAAGATATAACCAAAAATAACCCTTGATCCTGCGAAGATCATCAAGTGTGGAAAAAGTTATCAGATGGCGGTGTAATCGGTCAAAGCGATGCCAGATTCCCCAAGGTTGAACAAAAAGGAGGCCAAGATGAAAAAGGTTGCAGTGATATTAAGCGGTTCCGGCGTCTTTGACGGCAGCGAGATCCATGAAGCTGTGCTGGCGCTGTATGCCATAGAGCAGGCCGGTGCCAGCTGGCACTGTTTTGCCCCGAACGTGGAGCAGCACCATGTGATTAACCATATTACCGGCGAGCCGATGAATGAGACACGCAATGTGCTGATCGAAGCTTCGCGCATTGCCCGGGGCCAGATCCAGGATGTGGCTGAATTAAGCGCACGTGACTTCGATGCCCTGCTGCTGCCGGGCGGCTTCGGGGCGGCCAAAAACCTGTCAGACTTCGCCATCAAAGGCGCATCCTGCCAGATCCATCCCGAGGTCAAGCGTACCTGCCAGGAATTTGCCCGGGCGCAGAAGCCGGCCGCTTATCTGTGTATTGCGCCGGTCCTGATCCCCCAGATTTATGGCAAGGGCGCAAAAGGCACCATAGGGCATGACAAAGAAGTGGCCAGTGCATTTCGCGCCATGGGCGGCGATCATATTGACTGCCCTGTCGATGAGTTTGTGCTGGATCAGGAACGCTGTCTGTTAAGCACCCCGGCCTACATGCTGGCAGGCTCGATCTCAGAAGCGGCCAGCGGGATCAACAAGCTGGTACAGCAACTGGTTAAAATGGCCTGAAAAAGAAAAAGCGGCGCTTTATACAAGCGCCGCTCAGCAGAAGTGGTCATTGTTTTAGCCCTACACCAAAAACCTGACCAAGCTGTATTACTGGAAGCAATGTGAGCAATGTGAGCAATGTGAGCAATGTCGTGCCTTCATACGGAAGCTGTTACTGCTTATTTCCCGCTGAGTGCAAGTTAATAATAACCATTCTCATTACCTTTGCAAGCGTTAATTGATAATAATTTTCATTCATCAATAAATTCAATGCCTTCGCCTGCTTGTCACTGGCCTTGCCCATTCTCTGGCAGATAAAAAAGAAAAAGCGGTGCTTGAAAACAAGCACCGCTAAGCAAAAGTCGACAGCATATTCAGCCCTACACTCAATATCTGCCTTCGCTAAAGTACACTGGAAGCAATGTGAGCAATGTCGTGCTGTCAGACCAGAAACGCCTTGCTGTTCGTTTCTCGCTGAAAGCAAGTTAATAATAACTATTCGCATTTATTAATCAAGCATTATTTGCGAATAATTTTCATTTACACTATTTATCCCAACTTTTCACGAAATGCAGACGGTAATCCTCTATGCCGTCTTTCTTCTCCATATGCTCTATCTGATAACCGTTTCTCAATAACAGTCTCAGCATCGAAGGGTAGCGGTTACGGGATTTGACTCTCAGCTCCAGATAGCCCTGCGCTTTGACCCAGGCTTCCTGAGTGCTCATCAGAGCCTGAGCCACCCCATTGTGGCGTCCTTCGGCGACCACACCGCCAAGCCAGCTGTAATAACAGGTTTCCGACAGGCTGTAGCCAATTTTCACGCCCACCAGCTCCCCCTCATTTTCCGCCACCAGGATCAAAGGACACCGCCCGCGCACTCTGGTGGCCAGGCTGTACTCTGTCTCAGGATGATCAAATTCTTCAATTCTGGCCAGCACGCTGGCCGCCTCAGCCAGACTGGCTTCACGTATTTTCATCACAGCCCCCACTCAGATGCCACCGACAAAAAAGCCGGCGCTTGCCGGCTTTGAGTTTATGACAGCCCCTGCGAGGGCTCAAGCTGGGGGCGAAGACCTGTCAGACGCTTCACCAGATAATTGAGCAGTACACCGTACATAGGCACAAACAGGCCCAGACTGATGATCAGTTTGACGCCATAATCCACCAGGGCAATTTCCACCCAGTGTTCGGCCATGAAGGCATCCGGGCTCTGATAAAAGGCGATGGCAAAAAAAGCGATAGTATCAATGGCATTGCCGAATACCGTCGAGCAAGTGGGTGCTATCCACCACTGCTTGCACTGGCGCAGACGGTTAAATACAGACACATCCAGGATCTGCCCCAGCAGATAAGCCATAAAGCTGGCTATCGCGATCCGGGCCACAAAGAGGTTGAACTCACCCAGCGGCGCAAGCCCCTGAAAAGCGCCCTGATAGAACACCACGGAGAGGAGATAAGACACCGCCAGGGCCGGCAGCATGACCCGGGTGATGATCTTACGCGCCATGCTGGCACCGTAAATACGTACCGTGAGATCAGTGGCCAGAAAAATAAACGGAAAGGTAAAAGCGCCCCAGGTGGTGTGAACACCAAACAGGGTAAAGGGGATCTGAACCAGATAGTTGCTGGAGGCAATGATCACCAGGTGGAACATTACCAGAATCCACAGAGCCTGGCGCTGCTGGGCCGGCGAGAAAGGAGAAGTCGTCATCAACAGACCTTTTTGTCAAATGGGGGCGAGGGAACCCAAACACACCAACAGCACATTTTATGTACAGTGCTGTCACCAAAGGCGCTGATTATACAGTAACCAATCCGGCTGCCAAGACACCACAGGGTATGGTAAACGTTTGCTGTTAAAATTTGATTACTGAGTCAACTTTTCCAGCCAGCCCGCCAGAAAGGCCAGAGTGTCGCCGTCATCCCGGCTGAGCAATTCCAGCCACATCGCTGAGCTGTAGTGCTCGCCTTTCAGCATCATCCGGCAGCCTTCAAAATCGATCAGCCAGATATGTAAATCGGCATTGGCCTCTTTTTCTACCACGCTCGCCCCCAGCACAGTGACCAGTGCCAGCGCGATACCGGCAAAGCTGTCGTAGTCAAATTCCGGGGTCTGCAGATGCAAACAGCCCTGCGCGCTGTCCAGTTCGCGCACGCCAAAACGGATGTCAGTCGGATAAGTCATTGGGTGTCCTTCCCGTCTCCGGCGCTGCCGGGCAGTTATGGTGTAAGTAAGTGTGTATTAGCGTATCAAAGCATAAGCAAGGCATAGCAATGGGCGGGGATTCGTGGTCTTATCGCCCGGTTGCCTTGACGGCCAGGAGGCCTAGCCGGGTAACACTGTGGTGATGAATTGCATTCTCACCTCAATACGCAAGCTGTTTTGTAGTAAACAAAATCCTGGATTTTGTTTCTGCTACACTCTCTGCCGGATAATCGACGATTGTCCGGTATTTTTTTGCCTCCGGTTCAGACCGCTTAGTACTCAGCGGCGGCCAGCAAATGCTCTTCGATCACCGATAAAAATACCTTGCCGTATTTTTCCAGCTTCCGCTGACCCACACCGTTGACGGCCAGCAATTCACCTTCAGACGTCGGTAAACGCTCGGCCATTTCCATCAGGCTGGCGTCATTGAACACCACATAGGGCGGCAGCGATTCTTCGTCGGCAATCGCTTTACGTACCATCCGCAGTTTGGAAAACAGTTTCTTGTCGTACTGGCGTTTGAGCCGGTTGTCCTGCCGGGCATTGCCGCGCGAGCTGCTGTCAATCCGCGGCACCGCGAGCTGGAGACTGATCTCCCCGCGCAGCACAGCGCGCGCTTTCTCGGTCAGCTGCAGAGTCGAACTGTTGACTATGTTCTGGGTCAGGAAGCCGCGGTGGATCAGCTGACGCACAATACTGACCCAGAACTCATGGCTGTGCTCGCGGCCGATGCCGTAGGTGCTGAGCTTGTCATGCCCCTGCTCCCGGACTTTTGCATTTTGCAGGCCGCGCAGTACATCAACCACATGGTGAACCCCAAAACGCTGATTCACCCGGTAGACACAGGACAGCGCCTTCTGCGCCATTTCCAGTGCCTCAAAATGCTGCGGCGGATCAATACAGATATCGCAGTTGCCGCAGGCGTGCTCACTGTGCTCGCCAAAGTAATGCAGCAACACCTGGCGACGACAGGTCTGCGCCTCGGCAAACGCCCCCATGACATTGAGCTTGTGGCTTTCGACCTGCTTTTGCGGGCCTTCCTCTTTCTCATCCAGACAGCGGCGCAACCAGGCCAGATCCGCCGGATCGTAAAACATCACGGCTTCAGCAGGCAGGCCATCACGCCCGGCACGGCCGGTTTCCTGGTAATAAGATTCGATATTGCGCGGAATATCAAAATGCACCACAAAGCGGACATTGGGTTTGTTGATCCCCATACCGAAGGCTACCGTAGCGGCCACGACCTGAATATCATCACGCTGGAACCCTTCCTGTACCCGGATCCGCTCGTCGTGTTCCAGTCCGGCATGGTAGGCCGCTGCGCGTATCCCCTGCTCAGCGAGCTTCTCCGCCACCTGCTCCACTTTTTTGCGGCTGTTGCAGTAAATGATGCCGCTCTGGCCGCGCACGCTGGCTAAAAAGCGCACCAGTTGCGCCATCGGCTTGTACTTTTCCTGCAGGGTATAGCGGATATTGGGCCGATCAAAGCTGCCCAGGTGGGTAAAAGGATCATCCAGTGCCAGCCGGCTGATAATGTCCTGGCGGGTGGTATCGTCGGCCGTGGCGGTCAGGGCAATAACCGGCATAGCGGGAAAGTGCTGCTTGAGCATACCCAAAGACGCATACTCAGGCCGGAAGTCATGTCCCCACTGGGACACACAGTGCGCTTCATCCACGGCCAGCAGGCTGACCGGCAAGCCACTGAGGCGGTCAATGAAATCCCGGCTCACTACCCGTTCCGGCGACACGTACACCAGCTTGAGCGTGCCGTCTGCCATCCCCTGCCAGGTGGCCTGTATCGCGTCCGGTGACATGGTTGAATTGAGGCAACCCGCCGCGACGCCATTGGCTAGCAGCTGGTCAACCTGATCTTTCATCAGTGAAATCAGCGGAGAGATGACCAGGGTCAGTCCCTCGCGCACGAGGGCGGGGATCTGGTAACAGAGCGACTTGCCGCCCCCGGTCGGTAAGATCACCAGACAATCACGGCCAGACGCCACGGCCTCGATGACCGCCTGCTGGCCGGGCCGGAAAGACTGGTAGCCAAACACCTGCTGCAGAATCTGCTCGCTGTTGGCGGATGAAACGGCACGGCTGAGATCAGGGGTTGAGGCGGACATGACTTCACTCTTGATTAACACAGCCGGCTATTCTATACCATTCAGATCCCGGATGGGAGCGCCAGCCACACTGCAACCGGATCCGCCAAAGAAGTCGCTGGTCATTTTGTTCTGGCTGGCATTATACTGCCCGTTCGGGCATATCTAGCGCAATGCCCATACCTTCCTGTCAATATTTACCATAACGTACTGGAATAGCATGGACGAGCAAGCAAAAACCACCCAACGTGGGGTCATACTGGCGATCGCCGCCTACACCATGTGGGGCATTGCACCAATTTACTTTAAGATGCTGCAAAGCGTCAGTCCGATGGAAATCCTCAGCCACCGCATTATTTGGTCTTTCTTTTTTCTGGCGGGATTGATCTTTCTTGGCAAGGGCTGGGGCAAAGTCCGGCAGGTGCTCAAACAGCCTAAAGTCCTGCTGATGCTGCTGGCCAGCTCTGTCATTATAGGTGCCAACTGGCTGATCTTTATCTGGGCCGTCAACAGCAACTACATGCTGGATGCCAGCCTGGGCTATTTCATCAATCCGCTGCTGAACGTGCTGCTGGGCATGGTGTTTCTGGGCGAACGGCTGCGCCCGCTGCAGTGGCTGGCCGTGGCGCTGGCCGCCGGTGGCGTACTGGTGCAGTTAATCCATTTCGGCTCCCTGCCCTGGGTGGCACTGGTACTGGCTGCCAGTTTTGGTGTCTACGGCCTGCTGCGCAAAAAAGTCAATCTGGATGCCCAGACCGGCCTGCTGATGGAAACCAGCATCCTGCTGCCACTGGCACTGGGTTATGTATTGCTGTTCGCCAGCAGCCCGACCTCGGACTGGACGCTGAACAGCACAGACACCAACTTGCTGCTGATGGCGGCAGGGATAGTCACCACCTTGCCCTTGCTGTGCTTTACCGGCGCGGCCACCAAACTCAAGCTGTCGACGCTGGGCTTTTTCCAGTACATAGGTCCCAGCCTGATGTTCCTGCTGGCCGTCGCCGTGTACGGTGAGGAATTCAGTGCCGACAAGAGCCTGACGTTTGCCTGCATCTGGGTCGCGCTGGTGCTGTTCAGCTTCGATGGCATCAAGGGCCACCGCCAGAGCCGCAAGAAAGCCCAAATCGCCTGACACGGCCCGCCTCCTGGCCACTTCGCACACAGATTGCTCACACCCGCGGGCAATCTGTGTTAAAAACACCTAATCTTATTGACTGATTCCAAACCATTTTCAGAAGGATAAGCCATGAAAAGGACTTCCCTTGCGCTGGCTCTGACCTGCGCCTTGCTCTCCGCCTCGGCCTACAGCGAACAAGCCACAGATCTCATCGCCCCGGAAGGGGCCACGGGCTTTCAGCGTAACGCGCAGGTCACAGGCAAAGAGTGGATGATTGCCACCGCCAATCCCTATGCCAGTGATGCCGGCGCCGCCATTCTGGCCAAAGGCGGCAATGCCATTGATGCCATGATTGCCGCGCAGCTGGTGCTGGGCCTGACCGAGCCGCAGTCCTCCGGTCTGGGAGGCGGCGCATTTCTGGTGTACTGGGACAGCCAAAAAGAAGCCCTGACCACCTTCGACGGCCGGGAAACCGCCCCGGCCGAAGTCACGCCGCAACTCTTCCAGGACGACAAAGGCACCCCTCTGTCTTTCTATGATGCCGTGGTCGGTGGCCGCTCTGTCGGCACCCCGGGCACGGTCAAACTGATGTGGCATACCCACCAGCGTTTGGGCAAGATCCCCTGGAAAGATCTGTTTGCACCCGCGATCACGCTGGCACGCGACGGCTTTACCGTCAGTCCGCGACTGGCGCAGTTAGTTCAGCAAGACAGCGAGCGCCTGCAGCGCTGGCCGGCTACCAAAGCCTACTTTTTCCCCAACGGGCAGGCGCTGAAAGCCGGGGATACGCTGAAAAACCCGGCCTATAGCGATACCCTGCAGCAAATCGCTGAGCGCGGCGCCAGTGCCTTTTATCACGGTGATATTGCCAAAGACATAGTCAAAACCGTGCGCAGCGCCGAAGGTAATCCCGGGGTGCTCAACACCATGGATCTGGCTACCTATCAGGTCAAAGAACGTCCGGCGGTCTGCGCGCCGTATCGCCAGTATCAGGTCTGTGGCATGGGGCCGCCCAGTTCCGGGGCGCTGACACTGGGTCAGATCCTGGGAATGCTGAGTCATTTCCCGATGAAAGAGCTGGGGCCGCAAAAAGCGCTGAGCTGGCATTTGATCGGCGATGCGTCCCGGCTGGCGTTCGCTGACCGTGGCCGCTATATGGCGGACAGCGACTATGTCCCTATGCCGACCGAGGGACTGCTAGACAAGGATTACCTCAGCCAGCGCGCCGGCCTGCTGAAAAGCAACCAGGCCTTGCCCGAGGTCAGCGCGGGACTGCCGCCCTGGTCGCACGCCGTGCATTACGGCCAGGATAATGCGCTTGAACTGCCTTCCACCAGCCATCTGGTGATTGTCGATAAAGACAGGAACGTGCTGTCGATGACCACCACCATAGAGAACGGATTCGGCTCCCGCCTGATGGTGCGCGGTTTCCTGCTCAACAATGAGCTGACCGACTTCTCATTCAGTACTCATGACAATGGCATCCCGATTGCCAACCGGGTCGAACCCGGCAAACGGCCGCGTTCGTCCATGGCGCCGACCATAGTGCTGAAAGATGACCAACCGGTGCTGGCGATCGGCTCGCCCGGCGGCAGCCAGATCATCGGTTATGTCGCCAAAACCCTGATCGCTCACCTCGACTGGGGATTGAGCCTGCAGCAGGCGATCGATCTGCCCAACATGAACAACCGCTTCGGCCCGTTCGAGCTGGAGCAGGGAACCAGTGCTGAGCACTGGGCGCCGGAGCTGGAAAAACTCGGGTTTGAGGTTCAGATCAAGCCGCTCAACTCAGGGGTCCAGGCGATCGGCCTGTTCCGCGGCCAGCTCAATGGGGCCGCCGACCCGCGCCGTGAAGGGAAAGTGGTTGCTCAGTAAAGAGCTCTGGTTTGGCTCTCGATCAAACCATTACCAACAGACGTATTCGCAGTCTGTTCCGGCCTGTGTATAAGTGAAATAACTTCGCTGTTATTCCTCCCCCTTTGCAAGGGGGAGGTTAGGAGGGGGTCTATGGCAAGAAAAGCCAAAGGAAATCATCACATTGCTTCGAGCTTGGCGTACTGAGTCACCAGCCACTTGATGCCTTCCCCGTTGAAAGCCACCTGAACCCGGCTCTGGCTGCCGCTACCTTCGAAGTTGATGATGGTGCCTTCGCCGAATTTGGGATGCTGCACCCGCTGGCCCAGATTAAAACCGGTCTGATTAAAGTTATCGTTGACCTGGGTCTGGCTGAAACGGCCGCCCGTTGACGGACGCGACACCTGCGCTTTCATCCGCACTTCTTCGATAAACTCTTCCGGGATTTCCCGGACAAAACGCGACACTTTATGGAAATTGTCTTTGCCGTACAAACGCCGCATTTCGGCATGGGTGATAAACAGCTTTTCCATCGCCCGGGTCATACCGACATAGCACAGGCGGCGCTCTTCTTCGAGACGGCCATGCTCTTCGGAGGTGCGAAAGCTCGGGAACATGCCCTCTTCGACGCCCACCATAAAGACCACAGGAAATTCCAGCCCTTTGGCGCTGTGCAAGGTCATCAGCTGAACGGCATCATCGAATTCATCGGCCTGACCTTCGCCGGCCTCCAGCGCGGCATGCGACAGAAAGGCCGCCAGCGGGCTCATTTCCTGGGCTTCTTCCGGCACTTCAAACTGACGGGTGGCGGTCACCAGCTCTTCCAGGTTTTCAATCCTGGCCTGGGCTTTCTCGCCTTTTTCCTGCTCGTACATGGCCCGCAGACCCGAGGCGCGGATGACTTCGTCAGTCTGCTGATACAGCGGCAGGTCACGGGTGTCGTCTTCCAGCGCATTCACCAGCTCGACAAAGCGGCGCAGGGAATTGGCCGCACGCCCTGCCAGGACTTTTTCGTCCAGCAACTCAACACTGGCCCGCCACATAGTGATGCCGCGATCGCGGGCCGCCATACGTATGGTATCTAAAGTGCGCTCACCCAAGCCCCTGGCCGGGGTATTGACCACCCGCTCAAACGAGGCGTCATCATTGCGGTTTGAGATCAGACGCAGGTACGACAGCGCATCTTTGATTTCCTGGCGCTCGAAGAAACGCATGCCGCCATAAATCCGGTACGGCATACCCGCCTGGATCAGGGCTTCTTCCAGCACCCGCGACTGGGCATTGCTGCGGTACAGCATGGCCGTGTCATTGAGCGCGCCGCCGCTGTCCTGCCAGCTTTTAATCTTACCCACCACAAAACGGGCTTCATCCAGCTCGTTAAAGGCCGAGTAAACGGAAATCTTTTCCCCTTCGCTGCCGTCGGTCCACAGATTTTTGCCCATACGTTCATTGTTATGGGCGATCAGGGCATTGGCGGCCTGAAGTATGTTGCCGGTCGAGCGGTAATTCTGCTCCAGAAAAATACTGGAGGTATTGGTAAACTCGCGCAGGAAGCGCTGGATATTTTCGACCTTGGCACCCCGCCAGCCGTAGATAGACTGGTCATCGTCACCGACTATCATCACATGGCATTCAGGACCGGCCATCAGGCGCAGCCAGGCAAACTGGATGTTGTTGGTATCCTGAAACTCGTCCACCAGTATGTGCTTGAAGCGCGCCTGGTAGTGCTCGCGGATATGCTTATTGTATTTCAGCAGCTCAAAAGCGCGCAGCAGCAATTCGGCAAAATCGACTAAACCTGCGCGATCGCAGGCTTCCTGGTAGGCGGTATAGAGCCGCAGCCAGGTCTGCTCAACCGGGTCGTTAAAGGTTTCGACATGCGCCGGGCGCAGCCCCTCATCTTTCTTGCCGTTGATATACCAGGCCGCCTGCCGGGCCGGCCACTGCTTTTCATCCAGATTCTGGGCTTTGATCAGACGGCGCAGCAGGCGCATCTGATCGTCAGAATCGATGATATTGAAATCTTCCGGCAATTTGGCGTCGAGATAATGGGCGCGCAGCATACGATGGCTCAGGCCGTGAAAGGTGCCGTTCCACATCCCGGCGCAGTTGCCCTGCATCAGCGCATTGATGCGTCCGCGCATCTCAGCCGCGGCCTTGTTGGTGAATGTCACCGACATCAGTGAGAAAGGCGAGGCTTCTTCTACCCGCAGCAACCAGGCGATCCGGTGCACCAGCACCCGTGTTTTACCACTGCCGGCACCGGCCAGTACCAAATGATTCCCCAGCGGTGCCGCCACCGCTTCGCGTTGTTTGTCATTAAGACCATCTAACAAGAGTGAAACGTCCATCGCCTTTCTACTGGTTATTTATACACTGGCGGTGATTATAACAGCTCAGCCAGAGAATGCCTGCCCTGTCGCCGGCTTCTTTCTGCATCCCCCCTAACCGGCCCGCAATCACTTTTCAGCAAAAAATCACACCCGGCTGAAATTTATCCGCCCGCCTGCCTTTCTAGTCTTTATAAGAGGGTCTAGTCTGCAAATGAGCCACTCAGTGGTGGCCAGGTACCGCAGGACGGACGTTCGTTCACTGCTACATCTCACTGTCTACTGAAAGAGGAATGATGATGAACAAGAGCCACTTAGCCTTAGCCACCGCCGTCTCCGGTCTGTTAATTCTGGCCGGTACACTCTCTGCCCCCGTTACCGCCGCGGAAGCCAAAGAAAAATGCTACGGCGTTGCCAAAGCCGGTAAAAATGACTGCGCCACCAAAACCGGCTCCTGTGCCGGTACTGCCAAAACCGATGCTCAGAAAGACGCCTTTATCATGGTGCCCAAAGGTCTGTGCGACCGTCTGGCTGGCGGCAGCACGCAAAGCAGTTAATCATGATACGTGATCATGCCTTTGAACAGGTGGGGGTTGGCCTGCGTGCCCCCCACCTGAGTCAGTTTGCCGCGATGAACCCGCCCGAAGTGGGCTGGCTGGAAATTCACAGCGAAAACTATTTCAACCCCGACAGCCCGGCACGCCGCAGTCTCAATCGCATTGCTGATCATACCCCGATCAGCTGCCACGGCATCGGCCTGTCGCTGGGCTCTGCCGATCCGCTGGATGTCCGTCATCTGGCTCAGTTACAGCGCCTGATCGACGACATTCAGCCCATGGCCGTGTCCGACCATTTAAGCTGGAGTTCGATCAACGGCCAGTATTTCAACGATCTGCTGCCCATTCCCTACACGGAACAAGCACTCAATGTGGTCTGTGCCAAAATCCATCAGGTGCAGGAGACGCTGGGACGCCAGTTATTGCTCGAGAACCCGTCCAGCTACCTGAGCTTCAGCCATGCCACGTATACCGAGTGGGAGTTTCTGGATCTTGTCCAGCAGCGCACCGGCTGCGGCCTGCTGCTGGATCTCAATAATATTTATGTCAGCAGTTTCAATCACGGCTTTGACTGCGCCACCTATCTGGCGGCGCTGAACCCCGACGCCGTCAAGGAAATCCACCTGGCTGGCTTTACGGTCAAACAACTGGATGAAGGGGAAATCTGGATTGATACCCACAGCCGCCCGGTCAGTGACCCCGTCTGGCAGCTGTACCGGGACTGGGTGCAAACCCACGGTGCAGTGCCGACCCTGATCGAATGGGACCTCGACATTCCCCCGCTGGCCGTGCTGCTGGCCGAAGCCGACAAGGCCCGGCAGATCCTGCGTGCCACCCACCCTGGCGGAGGCGAGCATGAAAGACGACGCGCCTGATCTGGCCACTCTGCAGACGAGTTTTGCCCAGGCCCTGCAATACCGGCCAAGCGATGTCGCCGGCCTGATCACCGCCAACCATTTCAGCGCCGAGCAACGGCTGCAAATCTACCGCAACAACTTTGTGCTCAGCCTGAGCGAAGTGCTGGAAGCGACCTATCCGGCAGTCAAAGCCGTGGTGGGTGACGCGTGTTTTTCTGCGCTGGCCCGCCAGCATATTCTGACCGCACCGCTGGAACAGGGCGATGTCAGCCATTACGGCGGTGGTTTCGACCAGACGATTTGTGCTCAGCCATCACTGACTGATGCCGTGCCGTATCTGGCCGATCTGGCGGCCTTAGAATGGCTGGTCGACCGGGCGTCGATGTACGATGCGGCCCTGGCGCCGTTTCCGCTGGAAAAACTGCAGGGACTGACAGAGCAGCGTCTGGCCGAAGCCAAATTGCTCCCTCAGCCTGCCTGCTGGTTACTGGACAGCGACTATGCGGTTGCGTCGCTGTGGCTGGCGATACGCGATGAGCAACTGGACGGCTTGACCATCCAGACGAGGGAATCTGCCATAGTGCTGCCCGGACCGGTTGTGATCGCCACCACTCAGGCGGGAACCGCACTGGTGCAGCTGGCGCGGCAGCATCAGCCACTGGGACAAGCCAGCCAGGAGATGCTGACGGTGCTGGGGGAGCTGATTGCTGCGCAGGTTTTTTCCGATATCCACTATGCTGATGATATGTAATCAAAATATTCAGTTCTTCAGTGGCAACGCCACCTCAGCGCTGCACTGAAGATCAGGAGGCTGACATGCTCTACCTTATCAAAGACACAGATACCCTGTTCAGCCGCCTGCTGGCACCGCTGACCCCCCTGTTGCTGCTATTCACCCGCTTGTGGGTCGCCTGGGTCTTTTTCAACTCGGGCATGATCAAATACCAGAGCTGGGACAGTACCCTGTATCTGTTTGAATATGAATATCAGGTGCCCCTGCTGCCGTGGCGGATAGCCGCCTATCTGGGCACGGCGACCGAACTGATAGTGCCTGTGTTTCTGGTGCTGGGCCTGCTGACCCGGCCGATGGCACTGCTGCTGTTTGTCTTCAACATCATCGCCGTGGTGTCCTATCCGCTGCTGTGGGAGAAGGGCTTTTTTGACCACCAGCTGTGGGGCATGATGCTGCTGGTGAATGTGTTCTGGGGCGCAGGGCTGGTGTCGCTGGACCACCTGTCCGGCCAGGCGCGACGGCCCAGCCGCTTACTGGAATAGGCTCACACCAGTGTCAACAGCTGATCCAGAGTGTGGATTTCAACATCCGGCAGCCAGGTTGCCTTGGACTCCTGGTGCATCTGACGTGACTGATCATTAAACCAGCAGGCCTGAAAACCGCTGCGGCGGGCGCCGCCCACATCGCTGATCAGGTGATCGCCGACATGAAGAATATCCGCCGCCGACAGCCCCAACAGTGCCTGAGCCTGGAGAAATAAATCTGGCTCCGGTTTGGACAGGCCGTCACGCCCTGCCACCAGCACCCGGGAGAAATACTGGCCCAGACCGATTTTATCCGCGTCCACATTGCCGTTGGTGATCGCCAGCAGCGGCACCCGCGTGGCCAGCTCACCGAGCACGGCATGGGTCAGCTCAGGCACATCGACCTGATTTCTGACAGTTAATACTATGTGCAGCCCTTCTTCCGTAGCCTCAGCAGCCCGGGTCTGCGAATAGCCGACTCGGCTCAGGCCGGTACGCAGCATGACCCGGCGCCATTCGGTCACGTCGTGGCGCAGCATAGGATTGTCCTTCGCCAGCTGGTATTTGAGGCGCTGCCAGTCCGCCGGACTCAGGGCATGGGCCGCCGGATGCGCGGCGGCCAGCCAGTCATACATCGCCTGCTCGGCGCGCAGAATCACCGGATGGTTATCGTACAGGGTATCGTCCAGATCAAAGGTGAGTGCTTTGGGAGAACGAAAACTGCGGTAAAACTGCATGGCACCGGCTCCTTATTTGGTTTTCTTGGCACGCGGATGTGCCTGATCGTACACCTTGGCTAAATGCTGAAAATCCAAATGGGTGTAGATTTGTGTGGTACTGAGATTGGCGTGGCCCAGCAGCTCCTGCACTGCGCGAAGATCGCCGCTGGACTCCAGCATGTGGGTGGCAAAGCTGTGGCGCAGCTTGTGCGGATTGATATGGCTGGACACCGCTTGCTTCTGGCCCCATTCCGCCATGCGTTTCTGCACGTTACGGTTGGAGATACGCTGGCCCAGCTTGGACACAAACAAGGCCGGTTCACCGGGAGCGGCCAGCTGTCCGCGCATTTTCAGCCAGATCCCCACCCATTCCCGGGCCAGGCCGGCAAAAGGGACAATACGTTCTTTGTCGCCTTTACCTATCACCCGCAGATCGCCCTTGCTCAGGCTGATGTCTTTCACGTTAAGCCCAACCAGCTCCGACAAGCGCAGGCCCGCGCCATACATGAGCTCCATCATCGCCCGATCCCGCACCGACAAGGGATCATTCTCGTCGACGCTGAGCAGCTGATCCATCTCATCGACATCCAGGTTTTTGGGCAGCGGCCGGGATTTGCGCGGGGCTGACACCCCTTTGGCCGGATTGGCCTTCAGCTCTCCCTGATGGACCAGATAATCCAGAAAACTGCGCAGCGCGGATAAGCGCATCGCCAGGCTGCTGGCCTTGAGGCCGTCGCGCATACCTTTGCTCGCCACCTGACGAACCCAGGCGGCATCTAAGGTGTGCCAGTCGGAGACCCCCAGTTCGAGCAGCTGCTCCGCCACTGTGGTCAGTTGGCGCTTGTAGTTCTGTTGAGTGTGCAGGCTCAGCTCCCGCTCACTGCGCAGGTACTCGTAAAAGCGGTCAAGGGAGCGGGTCAGGCTGGCCGGCAAACTCATTCAATAACCTCACGGCTGTATTCCCAGTGGCGGATCAAGCGTCCCAGCACGTCGGCCAACTGGGTCACAAACAGGGTGTCCATCCCGGGCTGGAAATGGCCGCCATCCCGGCTGGCAAAACACAGTACGCCGTCAGGCCGTTCCGATTCACCCAGCTTGAGCACGATGAATGAGCCCAGCTGAGGGGGTTGAGCGAACAGCATTTCGCTTTCGGCACTGCGCAGGCGGCCAAGATAGACATCCTGCGGGTTGAGCCGGGCGCGCCGAAACCCTTCAAACGCCTGCCGGCTCAGCGACAGCTCGGCGTCCATGCTGTCGAACAGGCGCACACTGACCCGCAAATCCAGTTCCGTTGCCAGGGCGGTCAGCACACTCAGTGCCTGGTAAATATTGTGGGTCTGGAACAATTGCTGCTGGGCGCGAGCGAAGGCAGCAAATAACGTGCTGTTACTGGCTGCGACAGACATCATGCTCTCGATCTGCTTTTCCAGCTCCGCCACTTTATGGCGCAGCCGCTCCATCTGGCGCTCCACCAGCGAAACCGACCCGCGTTCCGCATGAGGCAGCCTGAGCTGTTCCAGCAACTCGGGCTGCTGGATAAAAAAATCAGGATTGGCCGTTAAAAAGGCCGCGATCGCCTGCGGATTAAGCGCTGCCCCCTCATCATCCGCAGGGCGTTGGTTCAGTTGGGTCATCTCAGTCATAACTTGCAGATTTGGTTAGGCTCAATGGGGCCAGACAGCCCCACCGGCAACTTGCCACTTACCACACTTCAGAGCGTGATTTGGCCATCGAACACATGAGCAACAGGCCCGGTCATATACAGCGGCTGACCCTCGCCAGCCCAGCGAATATGCAGGTCGCCACCGGGCAGGCTGACGGTCACATTGCTGTCCAGCAAGCCCTGGCGCTGACCGATGGCGACAGCCGCACAGGCTCCGCTGCCACAGGCCTGGGTTTCGCCCGCGCCGCGTTCGTAGACCCGCAGGCGCACGGCAGCGCGCGACACCACCTGCATGAAGCCGACATTCACCCGCTCAGGAAAACGCTCATGGCTTTCCAGTAACGGGCCGAGCGTCTCGACATCCGCCGTGTCCACATCATCCACCACGGTCACACAGTGCGGGTTGCCCATACTGGCGGCACCGCAGAATACGGTGTTATCTTCCGCGCGCAGTATGTAGGTTTTTTCTTCCTGTTTGGCCTTAAACGGAATTTTTTCCGGTGTGAACTCAGGAACGCCCATGTTGACCGTCACCTGATTGTCGTTCTCCAGCTGCAGCACCATCTTGCCCGATTTGGTACTGACCGCGATCCGGTATTTGTTGGTCAGCCCTTTCATGGAGACAAAGCGGGCAAAACAACGGGCACCGTTGCCGCACTGCGACACTTCGCTGCCATCGGCATTAAAAATGCGATAGTGAAAATCCGTCTCGGGATCATAAGGCGGCTCTACGACCAGAAGCTGATCAAAACCCACCCCGCGATGCCGATCCGCCAGACGCCTGATGGCGTCCGGGGAGAAGAAGATGTTCTGGGTGACACAGTCGACGACCATAAAATCATTGCCCAAACCATGCATCTTAGAAAATTGAAACTGCATCGGCGTTCTCTCGCTTATGGGTTAAGGCAACAGGCGCTCAGACTGCCACAGCTGGCTCAGCGTTTCACGCTCACGCACCACGTGAGCCTGATCGCCATCGACCATGATTTCCGCCACACGCGGACGGGTGTTGTAGTTGGATGACATCACAAACCCGTAGGCACCGGCAGAACGCACGGCGACCAGATCGCCCTGCTCCAGTTTCAGCAGGCGCTCTTTACCTATGTAGTCGCCGGTTTCACAGATCGGGCCGACAAAGTCGTATTCCAGCGGCTCACCGTCACGCGGGACGACCGGCACTATCGCCTGCCAGGCGTGATACAGGGTCGGACGGATCAGATCATTCATGGCGGCATCGACGATGGCGAAGTTTTTGTGCTCGGTATGCTTGAGGTACTCAACACGGGTCACCAGCACACCGGCATTGGCGGCAATCGCACGGCCCGGCTCAAAAATCAGCTCCAGATCCATGTGATTTTCCAGGCGCTCCAGCAACGCTTTCGCGTAATCTGAAGGCAATGGCGGCTGCTCATCGTTGTAGGTCACGCCCAGACCGCCACCGACATCCAGATGGCGGATCACTATGCCTTCTGCTTTCAGGGTATCAATCAGGGCCAGCAGGCGATCTGTGGCATCAATAAAAGGCGTCAGCTCTGTCAGCTGTGAACCGATATGACAGTCCATGCCAATCACATTGAGATGCGGCAGGCTGTGCGCCAGACGGTACACTTCCGGGGCGCGGTCAAAGGCAATGCCGAACTTGTTGTCACGCAGACCGGTGGAAATATAGGGGTGGGTTTTGGCATCCACATCCGGGTTGATGCGCAGCGACACAGAGGCCACTTTGCCCATCTCAGCAGCCACCTGATTCAGGCGCTCCAGTTCAGGCTCTGATTCAACATTAAAACACTTGATGTCCAGTTCGAGCGCCCGGCGCATTTCCGCGGCGGTTTTACCGACACCGGAGAACACGACTTTCCCGGCCTCACCGCCGGCGGCAATCACGCGCTCCAGCTCGCCGACAGAGACAATATCAAACCCTGAACCCAGCCGGGCCAGCACATTCAGTACCCCGAGGTTGGAGTTGGCTTTCACCGCGTAACAGATCAGATGCGGGTGATCAGCCACCGCACTGTCAAACGCGCGCCAGTGGCGTTCCAGAGTCGCGCGGGAGTATACATAAAGCGGCGTGCCAAAACGTTCAGCCAGGTCAGTTACTGCGATATCTTCAGCGTATAGCTGGCCGTCTTGCTGATAATTAAAATAATCCAATGTGGTCTCTTCCCTGTTATGGCCGCGGTTATTCGGTTTGCTCTGCCTGTTCGGTGTCATCGGCTGGCATATACAGCGGACCACTCTGGCCGCAGCCTGCCAATGTCAGTACTGTCAGAATAAATGTTGCTATTAAACCTGTACGCATTTTTAAAGCCAGTGATAATGATTGCAATGCCCTCTATAATCGCACCCACACTAGGAAAAGCAATAGGACTTACAGGATGAACGATACTGAATTTCATAAACTGGCTGATCAGGTACTTATGCATATCGAGGAAGGCATCGATCAGTCCGGCGCTGATATCGAATATGAGACCACGGGCAATGTGCTGACACTGGAGTTTGAAAACCGCAGCCAGATCGTCATCAACCGCCAGGAGCCGCTGCATGAAATCTGGGTTGCGTCCAAATCAGGCGGCTATCACTTCAAATATAACGACGGGATCTGGCTCTGCACCCGCAGTGGCGAAGAGCTGATTTCACTGATCAAGCGCGAGTGCTCGGTTCACGCGCAAGAAAAAGTCGACTGGTAAAAACGATGCCGGCGCCGCAGAGACATTCCTCTGCGGCGCCGGATAACCAGAGCCCGATAAGGCACACAGCCTTAAGACAAACTCATCTGGCCGCCTTTACCGGCTTCATCCATAGCGGCCTGGTTATCCGCTGCCAGCCGGCGCTCAGCCTGATAGCCGCTCTTGTAAGGTAACACCTGGCACTCACCCTCCGGGCCATAAACGATATGGTAGAACTGAGGCAGGTTAAAATTGATGAAATTCGAGCTGTAACTGAACCTGTCCTGCGCCGAGGTATAAAACCGGTTCACACCATGGACCATTTCATCCATGTTGCCGCTGCACTGGCGGTAGACCTCAATCCGGTTGGTTTCATCCAGGATATAAATATTGAAGCCGTGGTTTTCACAGTCTTCAAAGAAGAACTGGATCAGGCCTTCACTGGCATACGCATCGACAATGGACGGCGGATGCGGCTCATCGGTTTTTCCCATCACCACACTGGCACTGCCCAGCAGTTTATTACTGGAAATACAGCGGTAGAAATCGACCGAATTTTCCAGCTTCTGCACCGAAACCCCGCGACGCTCAAAGAACAAACCATGAGTCTGGCTGCCAATGCGGATCGCTTTAAAACGGCGCTGCTTCTCCTGCTGCTCCACCGGCATCAGGCGCATCTCAATGCATTCGGCCACCAGCTGGTAGACCAGGTTACGGATCATCCCGCGCATGTGCTTGCTGTAGCAAAACACATCGACCGATTCGGGCGAAATGGCATCCTGGTGCATCTTACTCAAAATGGTTTTCAGCGCATCCATCATGGCGTTTTCACCCTTGAAGTTCAGGGTACGCACTTCATTCCATGAGTTGCGGTAAACCAGATCGACGCTGCCGACCAGACAGGTCTGCTCAGGGCCAAAGCTGAAGATATCGGTATTTTTGAAATCAAACTTCACCGCCCGGCTTTTCATTTCTTCCGTCGGGTCCTGCTCCAGATTGATGAAAATCCCTAACTGACGGATTTCACACGGGCTGGACAGGGCTTTCAGGCCGGGCTTGGGACGGCGGATCGAAAAGGTATTGCGGATATCGCTCACCATCTGGTACAGCTTGTCGATATCCATGGCCGAATCGCGCACCACAGTGTGCAGGTTGGTCGTTTCGGTCAGCAGGCCGTTGAAATACGCCCAGGCCACCAGTTTACTCAGGTAGCGGTTATGCTCTAGCGACGGCTGGCCCAGAATGGCGTACGGATCCAGCGGCTGCTTGTACAGGTACCAGCCCGCGGTGTTGGTCCGCCCGGCAGGCACCTGAATAAAGGTCAGATCCCCTTCGTGCAGGTCAGGTGACACCTGCGGATTGAGCAGAGTCACTTTGCCGGGCAGTACCTCAAAGGCCGCATACAGCTTACGGGCCAGAATGCTGATATCTTCCGGGCTGATCGACGAGGTAATGTCGTTGCGGCGCGCGAACAGGATCAGGTTACGATAACTGAGCATCAGGGCATCAAGCAGTTCGTTGTGAGCGCGCTTGACCTGCTCCACCTTCCAGTTACGGCGGTTATCCAGCTCTTCAATGACCTCACGGGACCATTGCCACTCAGTGGTCAGCTCCGCCAGCACCTCACGGCGCCAGGCGACTGAGCCAATACCGGGCTCGCGGGTCAGTTTTTCGTGGGTCTTGAGATAGAAACAGCGACGCACCAGATCCAGACGACGGTGATCGTTAATCCGCTCCAGATAACGGGTCACTTTTTCCAGCATCAGGTAGTAGGCATCCATCGCGTAGTGCGACGACTGCTCGGAGAAAAAGCGCCGCTTACCGTCCACGCTCAAAAGCTGGGTATGGGGATACTCGCAGGAGTAAGCTTCCAGCAAAATAGCTTTCAGCACCGATTTATAGGGAGAGTCGATACTTTTGTACAGATGCCACAGGCTGGAGCCGAAATATTCTTCGGCCGGAATGCGGCACAGGCCGCCAAAGTCAATCCACTCATCGCGGTTGATATAACCATTGGCCGCCAGATAAGCGACATAATCGTCATAACACTCTTCCATTTCCGGCGGTACCAGATACCACAGGAAGCGCTGCCCCGCCAAATGCACGGCCGAGCGGTAAAACTCGTCCAGCAGCAGCAAATGCTGACTGGAACCACAGTTATCGCCACTCAGGGCTTCCGAGCGGTTATGGCGGAAACGGTTATCGTCGATCAGGAAAAAGTTGGCTTCCACGCCCTGTGTCTGCGCCCAGCCGGACACGGCTTTACACTTGGTCAGCAGCGCTTCACGCTCATCTGACGGCATACGGGTGCGGATACAGACCCAGATATCCAGATCACTGGTCAGGCTCTGGCCCAGCGACGAGGTGCTGCCCATCGCGTACAAACCCAGGATGTCGCCATCCGGAGAGTCATGAAAAAAAGAAGCGGGAAGATCGAAAGCAAAATGCTCACGGATCAGCGTCGACTGACGTGAAGTAGGAATGAATGACGCAATACCTTGCGGTACTTCGGCATCCTGGTAGCCAGGCAATGCGGGATGGTTAACATGCAACAGCACAGGCAGCACACTGAACACCTGCTCAGATTGTGCGTTCATGGCAAGACGCGCACGTTCAACCCGACGGTGGTTATGCTTATCCAACCTGCCTATTAAGGTATTAATATAATTTTGCAAATTACTCTTCCAAGAGCTACCAGCATCCAGAGCGGCCCGAATCTTGTCATCGTTAGGGGACTCTGTGAGCCATTCGTGAGCAAAAACGTGATCAATCTAACACTTTTCAGGCATTCCGTAAAGTCTGTACGGTCTATCGAGCGGAAACCTGCTCCGTGATGCTCAATTCCATTCTGTATCACCACAAAATAGTACAATGACTCGAAATCGCCAGCACCTTGGACTTTGGAAGCTAGATCACATTCAGTAATGTGACATATCTCCCATAAGCGATATCACAGAACCGGACAAATGCGCTTCACCGCACCAGCAACAACATCTACATTACCTTACCCGTATCGGAGTGGTACGATTAGTATATTTAGAGCAATTAGATGGACCCCCAAGCTATGACTGAGATGCCAATCCGGATCGCAACCCGAAAAAGCCCGCTCGCCCTGTGGCAGGCGGAATATGTTAAGGCCGCACTGGAGCAGGCCCACCCAGGCATTATTGTCGAACTGGTCCCTATGGTCACCAAAGGCGACATCATCCTTGATACCCCGCTGGCCAAAGTGGGCGGTAAAGGTTTGTTTGTCAAAGAGCTGGAGCAGGCGATGCTGGAAGGCCGTGCCGATATCGCGGTCCACTCGATGAAGGATGTGCCGGTCGAATTCCCCGACGGTCTGGGACTGGTCACCATCTGCGAGCGTGAAGACCCGCGCGATGCGTTCGTGTCCAACCACTACGCCGATCTGGATGCGCTGCCGCAAGGCGCCATAGTCGGCACCTCCAGCCTGCGTCGCCAGTGCCAGCTGCTGGCCAGCCGCCCGGATCTGCAGATTAAAACCCTGCGCGGCAACGTGGCGACCCGCCTGCGGAAATTGGATGAAGGCGAATACGACGCCATCGTGCTGGCCTGTGCCGGCCTGAAGCGCCTGAAAATGGACGACCGCATCCGCTGTGCCCTCGCCCCTGAAGTCAGCCTGCCGGCTGTCGGCCAGGGCGCCGTCGGCATTGAATGCCGTCTGGACGATACCCGCGTCCGGGGCTTGCTGGAGACCTTAAGCGACCCTACCACCACCACCCGCGTGTTGTGTGAACGGGCGATGAACAACCGGCTGGAAGGCGGCTGTCAGGTGCCTATCGGCAGCTATGCTGAGCTGGAAGGCGATCAAATCTGGCTGCGCGCGCTGGTGGGTGAGCCGGATGGCAGCCAGATTGTCGCCGGTGAAATTCGCGGCCCGATTGCGCAGGCGGAAAGCCTGGGCACTCAGCTGGCCGAAGAGCTGCTCGATCGCGGAGCACGCGAGATACTGACCCGACTGTACGACGAGGCAGAATGACAGTCCTGATCACCCGACCCGCCCCGCACGGCGAGGCACTGGCACAAGCATTGGCCGCCAAGGGCATCAAGGCGCTGGTTCAGCCACTGCTGACCATCGCCCCCGGTGCCGGCCTGCCGACTTTGGGTGATCAGCTCGCCAGACTGAAAAAAGGCGATTGTCTTATTGCTGTCAGCCCCCACGCGGTAAAAATGGCACATACTTACCTGACAGAAAAAGAGATTTGCTGGCCCGCTCACCTTCATTATATCGCCGTCGGCCAGCAAACCGCCGCCACACTGGCAGACGCCTGCGGTCAGCATGTCGAGGCACCGCAGCAGGAAGACAGCGAGGGGCTGCTGGCCCTGCCAGCACTGATGACACCGGCAGGGCGCAACGTACTGATATTACGTGGCAACGGCGGCCGCGAACTGATTTTCGAGACACTGGCCGAACGTCAGGCCCATGTCTCTTACTGTGAAACTTATGCCCGACACTGGCTGGCCCTCAATGGCGCTGTTTTGAGCCGGCAGTGGCAACAACAAAATGTGGACTCACTGGTGGTCACCAGTGGTCAGCAACTGGAATACCTGTACCGACTGATGCCGGCGCAGGCAAAGCCATGGCTGATGACATGCCACTTGCTGGTACCCAGCGAGCGAATTGCCCGTCAAGCCAGGGACATTGGCTTTTGCCATATAACCACTGTGGGCAGTGCCAGCAATGCCACACTGCTTGCTACACTAAGTACAACAGGCACAACGGGATAAACGGATGACTGAGAAGAAAACCAATAACGATACCCCTAAGTCAGACAAGCAGTCTGATGCCTCTTCCAAGGCCAAGGAAACGCCACACACTGCCGGCACGCCACCCAAGTCGTCTGCCGCCAGCCAGCCTGCTGCCCCCGCCGAATCTGGCAAAGGCAGCAAAACCGGCTGGGTCGCCATTGCTCTGGTTATCCTGTTGGGTGCCGGCCTGTATTATCACGGCCACCAGCAAAACCGCGACCAGCAGGCACAGGTCACTGCGCTGCAAGCGCAGCTCGAGACCCTGAAAAGCGAGCTGACGACAAGCACCCAAGATGTCAGAAGTGCGGTCGAGCAGCGCATACTCAGCGCCACAGGCAAGCTGGAGCAGCAGAGCAATGACATTGAAGGCCTGCAGCTGGCGATGTCGGAAGTCAAAGGCCGTCGTCCGAATGACTGGTTACTGGCCGAAGCCGATTACCTGACACGTATGGCGGGCCGCAAGCTCTGGCTGGAGCACGATGTAGCCAGTGCCACTGTATTACTGGAAACCGCCGATAACCGGATCGCCCAGCTCAATGATCCGAGCCTGACGACGCTGCGCAGTGCCATCAACGATGATATTACTGCCCTCAAAGCCGTGGCCCGTGTTGACCGTGACGGTATCGTATTACGCCTGACCAGCCTGCAGCAGATGGTCGCCAGTCTGCCGCTCGCCAACGCAATTGTGCCGGAGTCACTGGAACAGCCGCAGAATGAAACGGTCAGCGAGTCGGTGTCCGACTGGCAGTCCAACCTGATGACCTCACTGAAACAGTTCAGCGAACACTTTGTGACTTACCGTAAGCGCGACGGCAATGTGATTCCGCTCTTGTCCCCGGAGCAGGATTTCTACCTGCAGGAAAACATTAAATCCAAGCTGGAAACCGCCATTAAAGCGGTGTATCGCGAACAGGGTGAGCTGTACACCCAGTCCCTGACTATGGCCAAAGACTGGGCCAGCCAGTTCTACAACACTGACGATGTGAAAACGCAGAGCTTCATTAAAGGTCTCAGTGAGATGGCCGGCCAGAACATTGAAGCCAGCTACCCTGAGCAGCTGAAATCGCCTTCGCTGTTAACGGAGCTGGTAAACCAGCGCCTGCGGCAACAGATCGCTCCCATCCAGACTGAGGAGGATCCGGCATGATTAAACTTCTCCTGCTGGTCGCCGCCCTGATCGCCGGCATCGTTGTCGGCCCGATGCTGGCCGGCAATCAGGGCTATGTGCTGATCTCCGCCGCCAACCAGACACTGGAAATGAGCCTGACCACGCTGCTCTTACTGGTGATTGTGCTTTTCGGGGCGTTTTTTCTGCTCGAGCACCTGTTGAAGTGGCTGCTGTCACTGAGCAGTGTCACCCGCGGCTGGTTCTCCGGCCGCAAAACCCGCAAAGCACGTGAGCTGACTTCCAGCGGCCTGGTTAAGGTACTGGAAGGTGACTGGAAACAGGCGGAAAAGCTGGTCGTCAAATCGGCCAATCACAGCGACACCCCGATACTGAACTATCTTGCTGCAGCGGAAGCCGCACAGGGACAGGGGCAACTGCATCAGCGTGACGAATACCTGCGTCTGGCAGCCGAACAGGACAGTGACAGCCTGGCAGTGGCACTGACCCGCGCCAGACTGCAGTGCCAGCAGCATCAATATGAAGAAGCTGTCGCCACGCTGCAGGAGATGAAAAGCAGCCATCCGCGCAATCCGCTGTTACTGGAACTGCTGAAGCAATGCTATATGCAGCTGGAAGACTGGCCAGCCCTGCTGGGCCTCATTACCCCGCTGAGAAAGTACGGCAGCCTGAGCAGCGAGCAGCTGGATAAATTAGAGGTGCAGGCCGAGTGCGGCTTGATGACCCAGATCAGCCTGCACAGCGGCAGCGATGGTCTGATGGGGCACTGGAACAGCCTGAGCCGGAAAGCCAAACAGAACCCTGAACTGGTTGCCTGCTTCGTCCGTGAGATGTGCGCCCGCAATGCCGACAGCGAAGGCTACACCATACTGCGCGAAGCGCTGCGCAAAAAAATTGATTCCCGTCTGATCAGCCTGATGCCGACGCTGAAACTGACCGATTATCACCCCGCCATTGTGACATTGCAGGATTTGCTGAAATACGACAGTAGTAATGCTGCCACCCACAGTGCGCTGGGACAATTGTATCTGCGTGACGGTAAACCCAAAGAAGCCCGCACGCACCTTGAGCGGGCAATTGAACTGCACCCGACTGTCGCCGATTACGGCTATCTGGTCGAGGTGCTGGAAACCCTGAACGATAAAGCCGCTGCCGCCCGCTTATCGAAAGAAGGATTAACCCTGGCCCTGCCGGCTAAAATCTGACCTGACAGACATACCTGTTACTAAACGTAAAAAAGCGCCGGAACAGGCGCTTTTTTGTTCTATTTAACATTGTATTAACGAGATTTAATCCGCTTTTGTATCCATCTGTTAATAGCCATTTCATCATATATATTTGCTATTGATGGAAGTATCTAAAAACTATTCAATGTGGCCTCTTTTAGCGCTATAGATGGAAGTAAGGCTATGCTCCCTTGGTTAATTGTTTCTGGCATTATTGTTGCGGTAATCACTTGCCTGATGACAGCTGTGCTGATTAAAGAATCCTGATTGATTCAGTTCCCCCTGAAACCAAGAAGCCTCCGTTAACGGAGGCTTCTTTTATCTGTCGGCGACTGGCCATGATCAGGCACTGGCTTTATAGATCAGCTTGTCGAACTTGCGCTGTATCTGCTCGGATTTTTTCCGGTACTTTTCCGCCTTCTTCAGGTATTTGTCGGTTTTCTTGAGCCGCTTACGTTTCTTTTTCGCCAGCTTGCGCAGTTTCTTGTCCAGTTTCCTGACCGACACGCTCAGCAACCCCGCCGGCAGCCCCACCATGGCACCGCTTTCCAATCGCTCACCCACTGGCGGCAATACCGGATCCTGACCCGCGACAGACTGCGGAGCCATCACAGATGCCACAGTGACCGATGGGATCGTCGCTGGCGCCCGCTGGCCCTGCACGGGCAAGCGGCCCGGTTTGCAGAGAGACGATTTGCCGTTGGCAACCCTGGCACAGCTGCGACAAAAATACTGGGGCGCGCTCACCAGCTCAGCAATAGAGGCAATCTTTTCGCTGATCTCTGAACGACGGTACTTACACAATGACCTGGTCATTTCGGCTTTCTCCAACCTGCAACAGCCAGCGGCTACTTCATGGCCGCTTTGACATACACATCAAAGCGGTTCTTCTTGGTAGTGATCACGGTTGACGGCGACTGACCGTCCAGCCAGGGGGCATAATCAGGGCGCTTGACCACCACACGTTTGTTCGCCAGCGTCAGCGCCGGCGTCAACAGCTGATCGGCATCCATATCGGCACCAACCAGACTCTGGAACACCCGCATTTCCTTTTTCACCAAAGCCGATTTCTTTTTATGGGGAAACATAGGATCCAGATACACCACATCCGGCAGTATATAACCAGGTTCGGCCGCCAGATCCGCCAGTGCGTGCTGACTGGTGGCATGCAGCAGGCTCATCCGCTCACGCACCCAGCCGCCGATTTCCGCATCGGCACAAGCGCGGCGCAAACCGTCTTCCAGCAATGCCGCCACCACAGGGTGGCGCTCCACCATCTGAACCCGGCATCCCAGAGATGCCAGCACAAACGCATCACGGCCCAGCCCTGCCGTGGCATCCAGTACAGTCGGCGTGACTCCGCTTTTTAAGCCCACAGCTTTGGCGATAGCCTGACCACGGCCGCCGCCAAACTTGCGTCGGTGCGCGGCGGCGCCCCCGGCCAGATCGACAAAAACCGCCCCTAGCCTGGGTTCATCCTGCTTGAGCAACTCCAGGCGCTCTGCCGTCAGAGACAGCGCAAACTGCGCCTGATCATGATGCTCCAGCCCCCAACGGGCAGCCAGTTCAGCCAGCTCGGCATGGCGTTCAGGTTGATCACAAAGTAAAGCGATTTGCACGGGTGTCTCCGCAAAACAATGTCCGCCCGGCACGGGGCCGGCAGACAGGAATCCATATATTGTGGTGGATTATACCCAATCGGGATCGGTTATTGGTCTACTTTTTGATGAGGAAGACAAGCGGCAGCCAGGCGGCAGGTAAAGTGGCCGCTTCCCCCGGACATGCTAGCCGGCTTATCAGGGCGGATTTACAGGATCGCCTCTGTGGCTGGGGACAGGTTTAAACTCTCGACCAGCCGGGCCAAAGGCATAGGTTTACCAAATTGATAACCCTGCGCATAATCCACGCCCAGTTGCTCCAGACGCCGTAAAATGGCTTCGTTTTCGACAAACTCAGCGACTGTCTGCTTACCCATTTTCTTGGCCAGATCGTTAATGGCTTTCACCATGGCAAAATCGACCTCATCATCGGCAATGTCACGCACGAACATACCGTCAATTTTAATCAGATCAACGGGCAGGCGTTTCAGGTAACCAAACGATGACAGACCGGCGCCAAAATCATCCAGCGAAATCAGGCACCCCAGCCCTTTCAGCCGGGTGAATAACTCAATGGCTTCACTCATATTGCCGATCGCCGCGGTTTCGGTAATTTCCAGACACAGCTTGCTGGCCGGCACACTGGATTGACCAATACGCGTCAGCAGAAAATCGACAAAATCAGGATTGCCCATCGACTGTCCGGACAGGTTAACAGAACACAGCTTGAGCGGCGCAACGGCTTCCGGGTGTGCTTCCAGCCACAGGAGAACCGCGTTGACCACGTACCGGTCGATCAGGTGCGCCAGGTTGTAGCGTTCAGCCGCTGGCATGAACAGCCCGGGCGGTATCATTGCCCCGTCGCTGCTGCGCATCCGGATCAGAATTTCATAGTGATGGCCGGTGGATGCGGTTGCCAGCGGTGCAATCGCCTGGGCATAGAGCTCAAACCGCTGTTCATCAAGCGCACGCCGGATATGGTTGACATACGCCATTTCCCGCTCGCGCCGTTGCAGTTCCTCATCATCCGGACGGTACAAATGCAGGCGGTTGCGGCCTTCATCTTTGGCGGCATAGCACGCCGTATCGGCCTGGGCATGTACCTGCTGAGGGGAGCCGGCAGTATTGTCAATCAACCGGATGCCGATCGAGGCACTCAGGCTGAAACGGGTGTTCTGCCAGTAGAACTCGCTTTCTTCCAGCAGATGCAGAATTTCTGCGCCCAGACGCAGCGCCCCTTCCACTTCACAGTGGCTGAGAATGATGGCAAATTCATCGCCGCCCAGCCGTGCCAGTGTCGCCTTATGCGGCATGATCCCCCGCAGCAGCCAGGCCACTTGCTTGAGCGCTTCATCGCCGGCTTCATGACCTGCCGTGTCATTGATGACTTTAAACTGGTCGAGATCCAGATAG
Source organism: Photobacterium halotolerans DSM 18316 (assembly GCF_000425165.1). Lineage (GTDB taxonomy): Bacteria > Pseudomonadota > Gammaproteobacteria > Enterobacterales > Vibrionaceae > Photobacterium > Photobacterium halotolerans. The sequence goes on along the minus strand of NZ_AULG01000023.1, from coordinate 24,905 downwards.
AGCATGGCATGGCGGGCACCTTTGTCTCTGGCTTCGGATAGCGACACCTCGAGCTGGCGCTCGAAATAGCTGCGGTTGAACAAACTGGTCAGGTAGTCATGATTGGCCTGGTATTCCAGTTTGGCTTCCAGCTCGCGGGTGCTGGTAATGTCCTCGCCAACCAGCAGCAGCTGATGCTGAGACAGGGAAGAGCGTATGGTTTCCCGAATCCAGACCGCTTTGCCGCTGGCGCTGGTATAGCGCAACTGGCGTCGCCAGACGTTCTGGTCATCTTTGCCCTGGTGAGCCGAGATAAAATGCTGGGGAATGTCTTCATCGTCCAGGTAAAAGTCGGTCACTTTATGGCCCAGCATCTCCCGCTTGCTGTAGCCCAGTAACTCGGTGGCAAACTGATTCACAGACTGAATACGGCCATGCTGGTTGATCGCCAGCAAGATCACCGGCTGCTGTTCGTAGAGCAGGCGGTAGCTGATTTCCCGCTCCCGCAGTTTTTCTTCCATATGATGGCGGGAAGTCACATCCCGGGCTTCAAGCAGCAACTGCCCCTCGACACCGTCTGTGTGGGGCAGGGGTTTGATAGAAATATCCAGGATCCGCGTGCCGTCTTCACTGCTGTTGATGCCGGTTTCAAATCTCACCAGCTGACTGCAGGTCGCCGACAGGAAGGACTGCTTTAACTGCTCGGTGCTGGTGCGCTCCCAGCAGCCCCAGTCCCAGAAGGGACGGTCATACTTGATCACTGAGCGGCCGAGCAAATCCTGCAGCGCCAGGTTGGCCGATTGCAACTGACCGTTCGGGTGTAAGATGGCAATGAACTGGAAACTCTGATCAAACACCCCTTCGAACATTGTCCGGCTCTGGGTCAGCTTTCTCTCACTGCGGCGCAGGCGCCGGATAATCACAATCAGCAGCAGGATCACCGAGAGCATCACCGCCAGCACCAGGCTGAACAGCCTGACCTGGCCGGCGTACTTGTCAAACCAGCTCAGCGGCTGGTTCACCAAGAGCGCCTGCTCCCTGTCTACCGTGACTTTCCAGCGATGCAACGCCGGATAATTAAACATCACCTGGCGGGGGCTGTTGAGAAACACAGGATAGTCGGTATCCGCAGCGTTCAACACCCGCTTTAACAGCTGCCCCAGCATCATGCCCTGATCATAACCCCGGCTGACCACCCCACCCAGCGCGCCGCCTTCCAGCAAAAAGCGGTACGACACATACACAGGCGCACTGGCCTTGCGGGTCAGGGTCTGCATCAGCTCACGGCTCGGCATATACACGCCGTTACCATCGACAAAATAGCTGAGGAAAACAATCGCCGAGTGAGGTGGCAGCTGGCTGACCGCTTCAAACAAGTCGGCAAACGACTGCGGGCTGAGATAGGTGTAATCCAGCTCGGGATGCTGGCTGAGATAGCGCTGGGCATCCTGCCAGAGTTCACGGCCGGTTGCGGTGTGATCGGTAATAAAGTAATACTGCCGGACATCGGGCTGAATGGTCTGGATTAAGTTAATATTGGCCGAAATATCATTGGCTTCCAGTACGCCGCCCACTCGGGTCAGATTGGCATGCTTGGCAGGCTTGTAGGTATTAATGCCCGACATCAGCACAGGGGTCGGGCCGATTTCATCTGACAGCTGATTGACCAGCCATAAAGCGTTATCGTCGGTCACCAGGACGGCATCAAACTGCTCACTGCTGAGCTTGGCGCGGTATAAATCCACCAGCTGATCCAGATACCAGGGCGACTGGTAGCGCTTGCTGTCCATATAATCGACCTGCAGACGCACCGATTCAGAACGCACAGCGGCTTCCAGCCCGGCCTGCTGGGCATCCGTCCATTGCATACCTTGATGATAGGAATGAATCACCAGCACGTTAGCTTCAGCCAGCGCCAACCTGGGTATGATAAGTACCAGTAGCAAGAGAACTAAGCGCATGAAGAGACAGTGATATCCTTTATTTATGCCGTGATTGTGATCCAATCCTAATCCGTGCGTCATGAGTCAAGCCAGTATATGATGCAGTAGTTGCGAACTACCACGGAAAGATGCCATGACCCCGCTACCTCGTCTTGATGATTTAGACCGAGATATTCTGAATGCCCTGATGCATGACGCCCGGATCCCGTATGCCGAAATGGCCAAGCGCTTCAATGTCAGCCCGGCCACCGTCCATGTCCGTGTCGAAAAAATGCGCGCCGCAAACATCATTACTGGAACTGAAGTGATTATCAACCCTAAGCTGCTGGGATATGACGTCTGTTGCTTTATTGGTATCAATCTGAATGCGGCCAGAGATTATCATTCCGCTCTGGCAAAACTCAATGAACTCGACGAAGTGGTGGAAGCCTACTACACCACAGGGGCCTACAACATCTTCGTCAAGCTGATGTGCCGCTCGATTGAAGAGCTGCAGTATGTGCTCATCGACAAGCTCCAGGCCATTGATGAAGTGCAATCGACAGAAACCCTGATCTCACTGCAAAACCCGATCAATCGCAACGTTAAGCCCTGATCATCAGGCAAGAAAAAAGCGAGCCGGGCTCGCTTTTCTGAGGCGTTTATTTCCTGTCGGCCACACTGGCCTGACGTTCTGCCGCTTCCGCCGTCAGCCATTCGGCCACCGACTTGGCAAAGTAAGTCAGAATACCGTCGGCACCGGCACGCTTGAAGCACAGCAGAGATTCCATCACGGTGTCTTTTTCTTTCAGCCAGCCATTCTGGATCGCCGCCATGTGCATGGCATATTCACCCGAGACCTGATAGGCAAACGTCGGCACCTGCAGTTCTGTCTTGACCCGGCGCACCACATCCAGGTACGGCATACCCGGTTTCACCATCACCATATCCGCCCCTTCCTGCACATCCATTGCCACTTCGTGCAGGGCTTCGTCTGTGTTGGCCGGATCCATCTGGTAGGTTTTCTTATCGCCGCCTTTGAGGTTGCTCGCCGAGCCGACCGCGTCACGGAACGGGCCGTAATAGTTAGACGCATACTTGGCCGAATACGCCATGATCTGGGTATGGATGTAGCCCGCTTCTTCTAACGCTTCACGGATAGCCCCGATACGGCCGTCCATCATGTCAGACGGAGCAACGATATCGGCACCGGCTTCCGCATGCGACAAGGCCTGCTTGACCAGAACTTCCGTCGTTTCATCGTTGATCACATAGCCGTTGTCATCAATGATGCCGTCCTGACCGTGGGTGGTGAAGGGGTCCAGCGCCACATCCGTGATCACTCCCATCTGAGGCACATGCTCTTTCAGCAGACGCACGGCGCGCTGTACCAGGCCTTCAGGGTTATAGGCCTCGGCGGCGCACACACTCTTGAAGTCCTGCGACACCACAGGGAACAAGGCAATGGCCGGTACACCCAGCTTGGACAGGTACTCAGCTTCCAGCAGCATCAGATCAATTGACAGACGCTCCACACCCGGCATGGATTCCACCGGCTCGCGGCGGTTTTTACCCAGCAGGATAAACATGGGATAGATCAGGTCGTTCACTGAAATCTGATTTTCTGCCGTCAGTCGGCGGCTGAAATCTTGCTTGCGCACACGGCGCATACGACGGGCCGGAAATGCCCCCTGAATAGATACAGACACTGCTCACTCCTTGTTGGTTATGCGGCAACGGGTACCGCAGTCAATCACAGTTGCGTTTCATATTATCATCGAACAAAGATTTACGCTGGCTCGATCTGAAAAAATGCCCGGCTGGTCGCTGATACCGCCGCCATCAGATCGTCGGCCGACTGTTGCCGGCACGCTGCCACCGCCTGTGCGATATGGGGCAAATATGCCGGTTCATTGCGGCTGGACTTGGGTTTGGGCCGCAGATCGCGCGGCAGCAGATAAGGGCAGTCCGTTTCTATCATCAGCCGGTTGTCCGGAATATGCCGCACGATATTGCGCAGCCCGGTGCCCCGGCGCTCGTCGCAGATCCAGCCGGTGATGCCAATGTGCAGATCCAGCGCCAGGCAGTCTTTCAGCTCCTGCTCGCTGCCGGTAAAGCAATGCAGCACCGCCGCCGGCAGTTTATCGCGCCAGGGTTTTAGTATCGCCAGAAAGCGATCATGGGCATCCCGGCAGTGCATGAACACCGGCTTTTGCAGCTCCGCTGCCAGTGCCAGCTGCGCCTCAAACACCGCTTCCTGCTGCGGACGGGGTGAAAAATCACGGTTGAAATCCAGCCCGCATTCGCCCACCGCGACCACAGCCGGATCGGCCGCCAGTTCGCGAATCACGGGGAGAGAGAAGTCCGACACCGATTTGGCATCGTGCGGGTGCACCCCAGCGGTACTGAAGCAGTAGCCCGGCCACTGATGCGCCATCGCCAGCGCCTGCAGGCTTTCATTCTCACTGGTGCCGGTCAGGATCAGGGCTTTGACACCGGCCTGCTGCGAGCGGGCGATGACAGCTTCCCTGTCTTTATCAAAACGGCTGTTGGTCAGGTTGACGCCAATATCTATCATCACTGTGCTATCCGCAGAAAAAGAACCCATTCTACACACCGGGCGGTGGCAAAGAAAAACCGCGGAAACAAAAACAGCCGCACCGGGCGGCTGTTTTTCGGCAATCAGTCAGCAAAAAGCGACTTAATCTTCTTCGGACGGTGCCTGCTCATTGGTGCGAATATAGAAGCGCGAGAAGAACAAGCCGACCTCAAACAGCAGGCACATAGGAATCGCCAGCAAGGTCTGGGAAATAATGTCCGGCGGGGTCAGCAACATACCCACCACAAACGCCGCCACTATGATATAGGGCCGCTTCTGACGCAGGCTCTGCGGATCGGTCGCGCCGGTCCAGCACAACAGAATAATGGCGACCGGAATTTCAAAGGCGATGCCAAACGCCAGAAACAGCGCCAGGACAAAGTCCAGATAACTGGCAATATCGGTCGCCACCTGCACCCCTTCCGGGGCAATGCTGGTAAAGAAGCCGAACACCAGCGGGAATACCACAAAATACGCAAAGGCCACGCCGCAATAGAACAGCAGCGAGCTGGAAAACAGCAGCGGCATCACCAGACGGCGTTCGTGCTTGTACAAACCCGGGGCGACAAACGCCCAGATTTGATACAGGATCAGAGGCACGGCCAGAAACACAGAGGCAACCAGCGTCAGCTTGATCGGCGTAAAGAAAGGCGAGGCCACATCGGTGGCAATCATGCTGGTGCCTTCCGGCAGTCTCTCCACCAGCGGGGCGGCCAGCAGACTGTAAATGTCATTGGCAAACCACACCAGGCAGAGAAACACCACCAGGACACTCAGGATAGAACGGAGCAGCCGGTTACGCAGTTCCAGCAGGTGGCTGAACAAAGGCTGGGTGTCTTCCACACTCGACATGAGGCGTAATTAATCCTGTTTTTGCGATGACGCTGGATGCGGCTGCACCGGGTCATCCTGATGAGAACCAGCCGGCGGACGATGATCTGGCGCCGCACCGTCAGGGGTGATCTGAGGCTCAGACTCAGGTTCCGCCTTGGCGTAAGGGCGCTGCACCGATGCCGCGGCCTCTTTCAGCTCGTCGACTGACCTTTGCAGCTCCGGAGACAGATCCTTCATTCCCGCCTGCTCGGCCTTTTTCAAGTCCTGCTGCAGTTCGTGAATTTTCAGTTCCTGAGACAGCTCAGTCTTCACCGCACTGGCCATGTTTCTGGCCGCATTGACCCACTGCGAGACTGAACGTATTGCCACAGGCAGCCGCTCCGGCCCAAGCACGACCAGACCGACGATGGCAATTAATATCAGCTCCCAGAACCCGATATCAAACACGCGTTAAACCTGCTCTTTATCTTTCGGATTTTTCTGTGGCTCAGCGGCCTCTTTTTTATCCGCCAGCGACTTTTGTTCAAAATCGGCATCGGCCTTATTTTTCGCTTCGTCGTCATCACTCAGGGCTTTTTTAAAGCCTTTGACTGCCGATCCTAAGTCACCGCCCATTGAGCGTAACTTCTTGGTGCCGAATAATAAGACGATGATCAGGGCAACGATTAAGAGTTGCCAGATACTGATTCCACCCATGTTTACCTTTCCTCAATAAGATTCATAAAACGCGGTGCCGCACAGCAGCACAGCCGTTGTTATTTCGTGTAAGCCCGCCAGCCAAACAGCCAGCACATCGCACCGGCTGTGGCCGATACGACCGGATAAACATCCACCTGATTACCAAAAAGTATGGCAGAGCATATAATCAGCGTCGCCCCAACCCCAAAACAGAACCTGGCCTGGGCTTGCTGGCGACGGCTGGTCATGAAATTGTCGTACAGTTTATCAATCCGCTGATTCATCACTTTGCCCTGGCGCAAACTGTCATAAAGAAGTTCCGGTAATTCCGGTAATTTCTCGGCCCAGAAAGGCGCCTTGTCCCGTACTGCGCCAATAATAGCCTGCGGCCCGACCTGGCGCGACATCCAGTCTTCCAGAAACGGCTTGGCGGTATCCCAGAGATCCAGCTGCGGATACAACTGCCTTCCCAACCCTTCAACATACAGCAGGGTTTTCTGCAGCAGCACCAGCTGAGGCTGAACTTCCATATTAAAGCGCCGTGCCGTATTGAACAGGTTCAGCAGCACGTGGCCAAAGGAGATATCTGCCAGCGGTTTCTCGAAAATCGGCTCGCACACGGTACGAATCGCAAATTCAAACTCGTCGACATTGGTATCGGGCGGCACCCAGCCTGAATCCACGTGCAGCTCAGCCACTTTGCGGTAATCCCGGTTAAAAAACGCCAGCAGGTTTTCGGCCAGATAGCGCTTGTCGTCCCGGTTCAGGGTACCCACGATACCAAAATCCAGCGCAATCCACTGCGGATCAACCGGATTCTTGTGCGACACAAAAATATTGCCCGGATGCATATCCGCATGAAAAAAACTGTCACGAAAGACCTGAGTGAAGAACACATTCACGGCTTTTTCAGACAGCAGCTTCATGTCTGTGCCGTTGGCTTTCAGCGCCTCGACATCAGAAACCTGGATACCATAGATGCGTTCCATGACAAGAAGATTACTGCGCGAATAATCGGTAAAGACTTCAGGCACATAGAGTGAGTCGCTGCCGTCGAAGTTGCGTCTGAGCTGAATGGCATTGGCCGCTTCACGCATCAGATCCAACTCATCGAGCAAGGTTTTTTCATATTCCCGGATCACTTCCACCGGTCGCAGACGACGCGCTTCCGGCATAAAGCGAGCCAGCAAACGGGCCATACGGTACATGAGTTTGATGTCGGCCTGAATCACCGGCAGGATGTCCGGGCGGATCACCTTGATCACCACTTCCCGACCGTTCTCTTTCAGTGTAGCAGTGTGGACCTGAGCAATGGATGCCGAGGCCAGCGGCGTCTGGTCGAAACCGGCAAACCAGGTATCCAGCGGCCCGCCCAGCGATTTTTCAATCTGCTTTCGCGCCAGGGCACCGTCAAAAGGGGCCACCCTGTCCTGCAGCAACGCCAGCTGATCAGCAATGTGCGGCGGAAACAGGTCACGTCGGGTCGACATCATCTGACCAAACTTCACCCACACCGGCCCCAGCGTTTGCAACGCCAGCCGCAGGCGCTCACCCAAAGGTTTGTCCGGATGCTGGTTACGGATCCAGAACAGGCTCTTGCGCATCAGTTTCGGCAGCCGGGTACGCGGATCGTCCGGCAATAAATCGTCCAGCCCGTAGCGCAGCTGGACGGCAGTAATCTGGTATAGGCGCTTAATTTCGGAAAAACGGCTCATGAGTTATCAGGACGGGTCGTGGGTGACGCCAGCCGTTCAGCCAGCTTGTGAATCCGGGCTTCGAGACGGGCCAGCTGTGAGGCGGCTTCGTCGACCTGGTCGGCAAAATGGGCAATTTCCAGCGCCGGCGGGGCCAGCCGCCATTCTTCAGTGACAATTTCGCCCAGATCGCGGCGGCGCTCGCCCAGCAGATGCTGCAGTCCCGCCAGCTTGTGCCGGGCACCGCTCACAACGGTATGGGCAACCACATCCCCGCTGTAGCGAGACAAGCGTTCCGCCACATCCGGCTTCAGGCCGCTGAGCAGTGCGGAAAACTGCTGGGCAAGCTGAATATCCCCTTCCAGAGCCAGCTTATCGGCTTTGATCAGCTGGGTGAGATTGGCCTGCTCACGCAGCTCAGGCAGCGCGGCCAGACTCAGGGCCAGGCGGCAGTCCGCCTCGCCTTCATAGGCGGCCAGCACGTCAATTTGCTGACTGAACACAAAGAACAGCTGCTTGCCGAAATCGTTAATCTGCACGCTGATCACTTTGCCACGCAGACGCGCCAGACGGCGCTGGCTGGCCTCTTCATCTTTCAGCAAAGCATTCAGGGCGGTTTCCACCACTCCGGTGACTAAAGCATCAACTGGCATCCGGACCTCAGAATTTATAACCACGGTGCAGGGCAACAATGCCGCCCGTCAGGTTATGGAAGCTGGTTTGCTCGAAACCGGCGTCCTGCATCATAGCTTCCAGTGTGGCCTGATCCGGGTGCATACGGATAGATTCGGCCAGATAACGGTAGCTGTCCGCATCCCCCACCACCATTTCACCCACGCGCGGCAAGATGTGGAACGAATAGGCGTCATAAATTTTTGACAGCGGCGCTATCACTGGCTTGGAGAATTCCAGCACCAGCAGGCGACCGCCGGGCTTGAGCACGCGGAACATGGAGCGCAGCGCTTTGTCTTTGTCGGTCACGTTGCGCAGACAGAAACTGATGGTAATGCAGTCAAAGTAGTTATCCGGGAACGGCAGCTCTTCGGCGTTGGCCTGCACATAGGCCACGTTGCCGACGATACCGCGATCGCGCAGTTTGCTGCGGCCCACTTTGAGCATAGAGTTATTGATGTCCGCCAGCACCACCTGACCGTCTTCACCGACCATGCGCGAAAACTTGGCCGTCAAGTCGCCGGTACCGCCACCCAGATCCAGCACCCGCTGACCGCGGCGTACGCCGCTGCAGTCCACGGTGAAACGCTTCCAGATACGATGGATACCCATAGACATCAGGTCGTTCATCAGATCGTATTTGTCCGCTACCGAGTGAAACACTTCCGCGACCAGCTGCGCTTTCTCATCTTTAGCGACCTTGCGGTAACCAAAATCAGTGGTTTGTGTGGGTTCAGTCATGCTCGTTCCATCAATTCTCATCTAATTGCCGTAGTTTACTTGAAGCGCTAAGGTGTGTCATTCACCGTCTCGGCCAGCCTGTGGGCAGTATCACTGTCACGCTGGGCCTGCTCAGTCAGCGCCGGGGGCAAATCCCGTTTCACCTCAACGCCCAGCTGCTTGAAGCTTTCGGCCTGACGGATGATATTGCCCCGTCCGGTCGCCAGCTTGTTCATTGCACCCTGATAGCTCTGGCTGGCTTTCTCCAGCGCCGTGCCGATATTGTCCATGTCGGTGACAAACAGCCGCAGCTTGTCGTACAGCTTGCCGGCCCGTTCCGCTATCTGTTTGGCATTCTGATTTTGCCTTTCATTGCGCCACAGGTTATTGATTGTGCGCAAAGCCACCAGCAATGTAGTCGGGCTGACCAGCATAATATTGCTGTCCATGGCATCGCGGATAAGCGCAGGATCGGCTTCGACGGCCGCCTGGAACGCCGGCTCCACCGGGATAAACATCAGCACATAATCCAGGCAGCGAACGCCGTCCAGCTGATGGTAATCTTTGCGGCTCAGGCCGCGGATATGGCTGCGCAGCGAGACCAGATGCTCGCTGAGCGCTTGGTCGCGCTCTTCCTGGCTCTCGGCATGAAAATAGCGCTCATAGGCAACCAGCGACATTTTGGCATCAACCACGACGTCTTTATCCTGCGGCAGGTGTACCACCACATCCGGCTGATAGCGCTTGCCGCTGCTATCTTCCAGGTTCACCTGGGTGTGGTATTCATGGCCTTCCCGCAGACCGGACTCACTCAGCACCCGGGCCAGCACCACTTCGCCCCAGTTGCCCTGTGCTTTGTTATCGCCTTTCAGCGCCTGGGTCAGATTGACGGCCTCACGGGCCATCTGCTCATTGAGCTGCTTCAGGCTGTTGATTTCGTGGACCAGGGTATGCCGCTCTCTGGCCTCATTGCTGAAACTGTCGTTGATCTGCTTGCGAAAGCCTTCCAGTTGCTCTTTGAGCGGACTGAGCAGGCCATCCAGACTCAGCTTGTTCTGCGCGTCCACGCTGCGGCTTTTTTGTTCGAACAGCCGGTTGGCCAGGCTCTCAAACTGCTGCTGCAGCCGGTTCTCGGCATTTTCCAGCAGGGCGATTTTTTCCTGCGCGGCTTTTTGCTCTTCACGGTAACGGGTTTGCAGCTCACGCAAATCGGCAGCCAGGCCGGATTCCGCCTGCCGGGTGGTCTCCAGCCGCTCGGTCAGTTTCAGGTTTTCCTGCCGCAAGGTTTCCAGGTAACGCAGCTTTTCTACCGCCGCCGCCAGCCGGGCGTGCATCTGCCGCAGTTCATTGCTGAGGCGATCGCGCTCGACATCCAGGCTGTCGAGTTCCTGCTGCTGCTCTTGCAGATCGTGGCGCAGCTGCTGCTCCTGCTGCCGGGCCAGCCGGGTTTCTGCGTCCAGCTGCTGCTGCCAGATCGCCGCCTGCTGCCGTAAACGCCCCTGAAACCACAGGGCCGTGGCACCGCCGGCGATCGTCGCACCGGCAATCGCAGCCGCCAGCCACTGGCCGTTATCACTGAGCCATTCACCCATCATAGATCTGTTTCCTGCATGCTTTTGTATTTATACAATAAGGCTAAAAAGATACTGGATAAATGTCCAGATATTGTCATCAATTAAGACACGCTGATACCGAATTTCAGGCTGGCTGAGTAAGCACAAATGGCATAAACTGGCCCCTTTATGACGGGCAGCGGTTCACCCTGCCAGTCACACTGACACCAGCAGCAGGAAGCCGCAGTATGCAGGAAAAGAAAGCGATCGGGTTCGGCCTCGCCGCCGTGCTCTTATGGTCAACCGTCGCCACCGCCTTCAAGATCACCCTGGATTATTTTTCACCGATCCAGATGGTGGCGGCGGCCAGTGCGGTATCCGCCCTAGCCTTGCTCGCCATCGCCGGTTATCAGGGCAAACTGAACCAGCTGCTGCCAACCCTGCGCGCCCGCCCGCTTTACTACCTGATGCTCGGGCTGATCAATCCCTGTATCTATTATCTGGTGCTGTTCAAAGCCTATGACTTGCTGCCGGCCTCTCAGGCCCAGCCGCTCAACTACAGCTGGGCTATCACACTGACGCTGATGGCCGCCCTGTTCCTTGGCCAGAAAATTCGCCCGCAGGACTGGGTCGCCTGTGTGTTTGGCTATCTGGGTGTGGTGGTGATTGCCACCAAAGGCGACATCATGGCCTTGCAGTTCGACAGCCCGCTGGGGGTGGCACTGGCGCTGGTGTCCACCTTATTGTGGGCGCTGTTCTGGATTATCAACACCAAAAACCAGGCCGATCCCGTGGTCAGTGTGTTGCTGGGTTTCGTGCTGTCGCTGCCTTTTTCCGTCGGTCTGAGCCTGTACATGGGCGCCTGGCAGCCCATTCCGTGGCAAGGCTGGCTGGCGGTCAGTTATGTCGGGCTGTTTGAAATGGGCATCACCTTTGTGCTCTGGCTCAATGCCATGAAACTGACCCGCAATACCGCCAAACTGAGCAACCTGATCTTCCTGTCGCCTTTTATCTCGCTGATCCTGCTGGCGACCATTATCGGTGAAACCATTCATCCGGCGACCCTGGTCGGGCTGGTAATGATCATCATGGGCCTGCTGATCCAGCAATGGCGGGGCAGAGCCAAAGCCGACGACGCCAGCGCTTCGTGCTGATCCCTTCTCTGCAAACGAAAAAAAGCCTGTCACAGCAGTGACAGGCCAAGCGAGAGTTCAAAGGGTTGTCGAGACCCGGCGCCTTTGCGGCGTCTAGTTATGAGCGAAAAAATCGCAGGCTGCCGCTTAATCCTGCGCCGGTGCCGGATGCCACTGGCGGCCTTTCCGTGACAGTAAGATCAGCAGCCCGGGTAACAGCAGCAGCATCTGAAAGGTCAGCAATAACGGCGGTGACAGCTCCATCCGCTGAGTCAGGCTGACCATCAGGCCGGCACCGCTCATCTGAAACAGACCCAGCATCGCCGCTGCGGTGCCTGCTCTGTCACCGAATGGCGCCAGCGCTTTACCGGCCGCCGAACCGAGTACAAAAGCAAAACCAAATGAGCTCATAAAGATAGGCACCATAAAGGCCCAGGCCGCGGCGATCTCTTTCAGTGCCAGCATCATCACGCCCGAAACCACCAGCATCGCCAGCCCCGACATCAGGGTGCGGCGGGTGCCCATCTTATCCATGCATTTCGGCGCCACCATACAGGCGATAATGTTCAGCACCGCATTGACACCAAACCAGGCGGTAAACTGTCCCATATCCAGACCCAGATGCACCATCAGCCACATAGGGGCGGAGGTCACATAGGCCAGAATCACCGCCATCGCCAGCATAGACATAGAGGCATGGAAGACAAAAACCGGCTCGCGCAGGACTGAAAAATACCGTGCCGGGCTGAACATCGCGCCGCTGACAAAAGTCTCCGCCGGGCGGGTTTCACGGAAAAACACACTCAGCAACCCACCGGCCACCAGCGCAAAACCGGCCATAAAGCTGAAGTTCGCGCGCCAGCCAAACTCATGAGTCAACCAGGAGCCCAGCAAAGGCGCCAGGGCCGGAATAAAACAAATCGCCCCGTTCAGGTAGCTGATCATCCGGCCGCTGCGCTCAGGGCCGAAGCTGTCGCGGGCCGCCGCAAACGCGGCCACTGAGGTGGCACAGGCGCCGAAGCCCTGCAAAAAGCGCGCAAGCAGCATGATATCCAGCGACTGGGCGGTATACGCCAGTGCCGAGCTGAAGGCATAGACAGTGACACCGGCCAGCGCAATCGGGCGACGGCCGAAACGGTCTGCCAGCGGGCCGGCAAAAACCTGTCCCAGTCCTAAACTGAACATGAACCAGGTGACGGTATCCTGCACCAGAGTCGGGTCGACGGCAAAGCTGTCGGCCATCGCTGGCAAAGCAGGCAGATAAATATCGATGGCCAGCGGGCTGAACAGCACCAGCAGGACCATTAACGCCACAATACGGCGGTGAGACGTTGTCGTTTCAGGCTTCATTCACTCGGTTTCCTATCAGAAGACGGCGCCAGTCTAAGGCCTTAGTGATATGAATCAAAATGGTTTATATTCACTACTAAATTTCCATAGCGGAATATCACTGCTAAACTAACGGACAGAGTATGACTGTTGATAAATTAGCCCGCCTCGATCTCAACCTGCTGGTCTGCCTCCATGTCCTGCTGCAGGAATGCAGCGTGACCCGGGCAGCCCAGCGTTTGTTTCTCAGCCAGTCGGCGGTGAGCAAAAGCCTGGCCCGGCTGCGCGAGCAGTTCGATGATGCGCTGTTTGTCCGCAGTGCCCACGGCCTGCTGCCGACCCCGCGCGCCAAAGTGCTGCAACCGGTGCTGGAAAAACTGCTTCAGGATATTGAAAACCTGACCGAGCCGACTGAGTTTGTGCCGCAAAACAGCCACCGCCACTTCAAAATGTCGCTGGTAGAGAGTGCCTACCCGCTGTTAATGCCGCGTTTTCTCGGCGAAATCTTCACTCAGGGCCCCCACATACTGCTTGATACCCACGCCTGGGAGCCGGACACTTTCGACAAGATGCTGCGCGGGGAAATCGACTTCGGCATTACCGGCAAGGATCTCAATCCGCACGACGCCCAGCTCACCCTGATGCCGCCCAAGGGGATCATTTTTCAGGAGCTTCACCGCGACACCCAGCGCTGTATCGTCCGCCCCGGCCACCCTGTGCTGGCGCTGGTTGAGCAGGGCGAATGGACTCAGGCCAATTATCTGCTGCAGCGCCATATCCAGGTGCGCTGCGGCCGCGATGACCGCTGGCTGCTGGACTACAAGCTGGCGGAACAAGGCCTGCAGCGCGACATCGCCATGTATGTGCCAGACTTTAATAGTGCCGCCAGCTTGTGTACCCATACGGATCTGATTTTTACCGCGCCGAGCCATTTTGCCGACTATGTCGCCGCTCAGCTCAATCTGGTGGTACTGCCGCTGCCGACCCCGCTGCCGGCCATGGCCTACACCCTGTTCTGGCCGCAGCATCAAGAGAATGATCCTGGTCATTGCTGGTTACGGCAGATAATCATTAACGGGTGCCGCGAATTGTCCAGTCGATAATTGCAGCCTCACTTTAAAAGCGCTACCGTTACCGGATCGGCCTGCTGCTGCCGTCAGGGTGACCAAGGGGCAGGTTTAGAGCATCCCCATTCGGATGACAACAACAGAAAGGAATATAGACAGATGCAATCAGTGATCTCACAACGCGTGGCACAGATTCGCCAGTGGCTGGAAGCGGAACAGCTTGACGCCCTGGTGATCCCGCATGAAGACGAATACCTGGGTGAATACATTCCCGAACACAACGAGCGCCTGCTGTGGGCCACCGGTTTTACCGGCTCGGCCGGCGCGGCAGTGATCAGCCGTGACAAAGCGGCCATGTTCGTCGATGGCCGCTATGTGGTTCAGGTTCGCAAGCAAGTGCCGGGCGATGTGTTTGAATACCGTCATCTGATCGAAGAGCCCCCTATGCACTGGGTGCAAGCGCATTTGCCGGCCGGCAGTAAAATCGCGGTTGACCCCCGGCTGCACAGCGGTGCCTGGCTGGCACGCGTCCAGCAACATCTCGACAAAGATCAGCAGCTGGTGCTGATCAGCAGCAACCCGATCGACGACCTGTGGCACGACCGTCCGGCCCCGACTCTGTCCGATGCCAGACTGATGGGCCTGGATTATGTCGGCCAGAGCAGCAGCGACAAACGTGCCAACATAGCGGCCAGCCTGCAGAAACAAAAAGCCGATGCCGTACTGCTGACCCAGCTCGACAGCATCGCCTGGCTGCTCAACGTGCGCGGCAGCGATGTGCACTGCCTGCCGGTACTGCTGTCAGCGGCAATTCTGCACCAGGACGCCAGCGTCGATTTCTTTATCGATCAGGCCCGCCTGCCTGCTGAGTTTGCGGCGCATGTCGGCGAAGGCGTTCGCGTTCAGGCCCCGGAAACCCTGAAAAATAGCCTGGCAGCCCTGAGCGGCAAGCGGGTGCTGCTTGATCCGGCCACCAGCAATGCCTGGGCCGGGCAGACCCTGCGCGACGCTGGCGCCATCATCCTTGAAGGCGCCGATCCCTGCATGCTGCCAAAAGCGGCGAAAAACGCCACTGAAGTGGCCGGCATGAAAGCCTGCCACATCCGTGATGGTGTGGCCGTGTCCAGATTCCTGGCCTGGGTCGACCGTCAGGTAGCGGCCGGCAACCTGCTGGACGAAGCGACACTGGCCGATCAGCTGTGGCAGTTCCGCATTCAAGACCCAAGCTGCACGGATGTCAGCTTTGACACCATTTCCGCAGCCGGCGGCAACGCGGCCATGTGTCACTACAACCACAACAACCAGCCTGAGCCGGGCGTTCTGCAAATGGACAATGTCTACCTGGTCGATTCAGGCGGCCAGTACCCGGACGGCACCACAGATATCACCCGCACCATCGCCATTGGTGAGCCGGATGCCGAAGTGAAGCAGACTTTTACCCTGGTGCTGAAAGGCCATATCGCGCTGGCAACCGCCCGTTTTCCCCGCGGTACGACAGGCTCACAGCTCGATGCCCTGGCGCGCCAGCACCTGTGGGCCCATGGCTTTGATTTCGACCACGGCACCGGCCATGGTGTCGGCCATTTCCTCAACGTGCATGAAGGGCCGCAGCGCATTTCAAAAGCGCCGAATCCGACCGCGCTGCTGCCGGGTATGGTGCTGTCCAACGAACCGGGTTACTACCGTGCCGACGCATTCGGTATTCGTATCGAGAACCTGGAGCTGGTGGTGGAAGTAGAAACCGAGGGTGACATGACAGTGCTGGGCTTCGAGTCGCTGACCCGTGCCCCGATTGACCGCCGCCTGGTGGATCTCAGCCTGCTGACCGAGACAGAGCTCGACTGGCTGAACCGTTACCATCAAACCGTGTTCGATGTCATCAGCCCGTCGCTGCAGGGTGAGGATCTGAGCTGGCTGCAGCAAGCCACGGCGCCGCTCAGCCGTTAATCCGGTCACGCGATTTCATCCTCTGAGCCCGGCCATCTGTGCGCCGGGCTTTTTTATCACTGTCAGGCTCACACTTCAGTTAATCAACCGCATAAAAGCCAGATAACCCGTAACAACCACCGTTATTGATTGTTTTCACAACATTATAATGCCGCTAGCATCCCTGATGAAATTATACTCATTAATGTTCATAAGGTTTGCTATGAAAAAATATCTTCTCACTGCGGCGTTAGGCTGTCTCTCTTTTATCGCCTTCGCCAATACCAACCCGCACCTGGACAGCTATACCAAATCGGTCAGCCAGACCTTAAGCAAAGGCCAGCGTGTCAACGTTACCGTTAACTTTTCCCTGCCCGCTGACCGACGCCATCTGGTCACACTGGGCTTTGATAACAACCAACCCAACGCCATGGACTGTAAAATCAGTATTTACAATGCCGCCAGCCAGAGGCTGCATTATCTGGACTGTCGTCCGGGCTGGGGAGAATTACATTTTGATACGCCAAACGAGTATTACCAGAATGGTTACCGCGCCGTTATCTCCCTCTATAACGCCGATTTCAGCAAGCCGAGCCAGCGCTTTGACGGTAACTTCCGCTTTAACTTTGGCGAAAGCAGCAGCATAGACAATGATCGCCTGCCTGCCTGGTGGAAAAAAACCTATGAGGTTGTCGGGCTGGATGCCTATACCGACTATGACGGTGACGGCTTCACGCTGATGCAGGAATATTTCGGTAACAGCAAACCCAACGATGCCGCCAGCTTCCCGGATCACGATCCGGTGATCGATTTTGATGAGACGCTGGCCGCAGGCACTTCAATCTATGCCAGTTTTGGTAAGCCTGTGACCAAATGGCTGGAAATCACGCCTTACAACAATAAAAAAGTGAAGTCGCTGGAACTGATTGTCGATACCACAGCCAATGCCCGCGGTCAGTCTGTCGTGGCCTTTTTCTACAACGAGAACAATGAGCGTATTTACCCTACCTACCTGAAATATCCCTCCGGCAATCTGTCGGTCTTTTTTGACCAGCCGGTTGAAGTGCAGACGCTGAAAGTGGAGCTGACGGCCAGTCATTACTCATCCGGTATCACCGCCCGCTTTGACGCCAAAGTCAATGCGGTCTTTACCGAATAAACCACGAAAACAATCAGGCTGATGGTTCTCATCAGCCTGATTCTGTCATCAACACCAACCCGAGTACCGACTTAGAGCGGCAGTCCGGAATACGCGTGATGCCAGTCTTTCCACACCACCTCAAAACCGTGCTGCTTCACCGCGTCTGCCACCTCGGCCACGGCGCGTTCATCACTGATCGCAAACTGCTCCAGCTCTGGCTCATCATCGGCATAGCCGCCAGGCTGGGTTTTGGAGCCCGCCGACATACTGGTAATGCCCAACGGCAGCACATTATCGCGAAAATGCGGCGACTCCCGGGTCGACATCGACAGCTCGACTTCAGGATTAAACAACCGGTAGGCACAAATCAGCTGTACCAACTGGCGATCGCTCATCACAGATTTCGGCTCCAGGCCGCCTGTGCAGGGGCGCAGACGCGGAAACGAAATCGAATAACGGCTCTGCCAGTACGTGCGTTCGAGATAGTCCAGATGACTGGCGGTAAAAAAGCAGTCGGTACGCCATTCCTCCAGACCAATCAGCGCACCGATACCGATTTTATCGATCCCGGCACGTGCCAGTCTGTCCGGCGTGGCCAGCCGGTATTCAAAATCCATTTTGTTGCCGCGCAGATGATGCCTGGCGTATGTCGGGGCGCTGTAGGTTTCCTGATACACCATCACCGCATCCAGCCCCAGAGTTTTCAGCTCGGCATACTCGTGCTGATCCAGCGGCTGCACTTCCATCGACAGATAACTGAAGTGGCGTTTAATCGCCGGCACACATTCGCGGAAATAGGCCATGCCGACCTTGCGCTCATGCTCACCGGTAACCAAGAGCACGTTGTCGAAGTGTAACGCCTTGATCGCCGCACATTCCCGTTCAATCTCGTCAAGATTTAAGGTTCGGCGCTTGATCTTGTTTTCCATGGTAAAGCCGCAATAGGTGCAGCTGTTGGCACAGAGGTTCGACAGGTACAAAGGGACATAAAACCCGATGGTCCGGCCAAAACGCTGCCGCGTCAGTGCGGCCGACTGCTGCGCCATCTGCTCGAGATACGGCTCTGCCGCAGGCGAGATCAGCGCTTTGAAATCCTCCAGATCGCGCTTGCGCTTACTGAGCGCCCGCTCGACATCCGCGGCCGTTTTACTGTAGATAGACATCCGGACATCATCCCAGTCCAGCTGCCGCCATACATCGACATAACTCATGGCGTCTCCTTACGCGCTGGCGTCTAAAAACGCCGTTAACGGGCTGGACGCCACGGCATGGCTGACTGTACCGGCCAGGCCGGCTTCATACGCCATCCGGCCGCTCTCCACTGCCAGTTTAAAGGCCAGCCCCATCGCAACCGGATCCGCTGCTGCCGCAATCGCCGTATTGACCAGCACAGCATCAGCCCCCCGCTCCATGGCTTCAGCCGCATGTGACGGGGCACCGATCCCGGCATCCACAATCACAGGCACCCGGGCCTGATCGATAATGATGTCGAGAAAATCCCGCGATGCCAGTCCTTTATTTGAACCTATCGGTGCACCCAGCGGCATCACGGCTGCACAGCCCACTTCCTCCAGCCGCTTACACAACACAGGGTCAGCATGACAGTAGGGCAGCACAATGAAGCCTTGTTTGACCAGCGCTTCGGCTGCCGCCAGCGTTTCAATCGGATCCGGCATCAGGTATTTCGGGTCTGGATGGATTTCCAGTTTCAGCCAGTTGGTGCCCAGCGCTTCGCGGGCCAGCTGCGCGGCAAAAATCGCTTCTTTGGCATTCTTGGCTCCCGAGGTATTAGGCAGCAGATTGACCCCGGCTTCGCGCAGCGGGGCAAGAATGTCGTCATCACGGTTATCAATATCGACCCGTTTCAATGCCATGGTCACCAGCTCAGAGCCGGATGCCAGGATTGACTGTGCCATTATATCCCGGCCGGCATATTTGCCCGTTCCGGTGAAAAGACGGGATGAAAAGGTTTTATCGGCAATGGTCAGCATGTCAGCCTCCTGCTATGGCTTGAAACAAGGCGATCTCATCGCCGTCATTGAGCCGCTGATCGGCCCAGAACTCGCGGCCCAAAATGGCCTGATTGAGCGCAACGGCTGTCGCATCCAGCGGCATCGCCAACTGCTCCAGCAGCTGTTGCAGCGAGCTTTGCGCCGCCAGCTGCATGGCTTTGTCGTTCACCAGAACGGTTATCGTGGTCATAAAGATTCCTTACTGCATACAGGACATTGAGGATTGGCTGGCAAGGTAAACTGCTGCCATTGCAGGCTGAGGCCGTCGAACTGGCGGAACTGGCGGACACAGAGATCACCGCTGTCGGTGATGGCTTTCACCGCCTGCAGCGCCTGAAAGGCTCCCATAATGCCGACGACTGGCCCGGCAATCCCGGATTCACTGCAATTTTGCGGTGCTGGCATTTCTGCTTCAGGAAATAAGCAGTGGTAGCAAGGCCCCTGCCGGGTGCGAAAATCAAAGCTCATCAGTTGTCCCTGCCAGCGAATCGCCGCCGCCGAAATCAGCCGTTTTTCGTGTTCGAAGCAGGCCTGATTAATGGCATGACGGCTGGCAAAGTTATCGGTGCAATCAAGCACCACATCAGCCAGACTGATTTCCATCGCCAGTTGCAGCTTGGCCAGCCTGGCCGTCACTGCGCGGGCACGGATCAGCGGGTTGAGCGCTTTGACCTGCGCCACGGCGGCCTGCGCTTTGCTCTCACCCTGATTATCATCACGGTAGATAATCTGGCGCTGGAGGTTGGAGCGCTCGACACGATCGCCATCGGCAATCACCAGGCTGCCAACGCCCGCCGCCGCCAGATATAAGGCCGCCGGTGCACCAAGCCCGCCGGCACCGATAATCAGCACCCTGGCCTGTTGCAGGGCCTGCTGGCCCTGCTCGCCGATTTCAGGTAGCTGCACCTGGCGCTGATAGCGCAAAAAAGACTCGTCTGTCAGCATGACTCCCTCACCAGCTTGTCTGCAAATGCCGCCAGTGCCTGCTCGAGATCCGCAGCGGCTGTCACGGCGCGCACCACAGCCACACAGGACACACCTGTCTGCCAGACATTCGCAACATTGCTGAGATCAATACCGCCAATGGCAACGGTCGGATAACGGCCGGCCACAGTGTCCAGGTGCTCTTTTAACTGAGCGACACCCTGCGGCGGGGTCGGCATGTCTTTGGTCGGGGTCGGGAAAATATGGCCGATCGCCACATAGCTGGGTGCCAGTGCCAGACCGCGTTGCAACTCAGCCGCCGTTCGGGTCGATACCCCCAGACGGATATTCGCCTGACGCAACGCATCGAGATCCGCGATAGCCAGATCTTCCTGTCCCAGATGCACACCATAAGCACCGTGCCTGAGCGCCAGCTGCCAGTAGTCGTTAATAAACACCTGGGCGTTGTGCTCCCGGCCCAGACGAATCGCTTCAATAATCTGCGCTTCCAGCTCAGGATGGGCAGGATCTTTGATCCGCAGCTGAACGGTTTTCACCCCCAATGGCAACAACCTGGCAATCCAGCGGACATGGTCAACCACAGGATAGAGCGGCCCGATGCCGCCCTCCATCACAGGAAATGACTGTTGCATCACACCACTCATGCCTGCTCTTCCTCGTGAGTTTTAGCCTTGTGGTAGAGCTCGCTGCCCTTGTCACGAAATTCCTCCGCTTTCTGGCGCATCCCTTCCAGCGGATCATCGAGCATGTGAATCACTTGGGCATCTTCTTGCGCTTTGGCGTAGTCCCGCACTTCCTGGGAGATCTTCATGGAACAGAATTTCGGTCCGCACATCGAGCAGAAGTGGGCCACTTTGCCCGATTCCTGCGGCAAGGTTTCATCATGGAAAGCGCGCGCGGTATCCGGGTCCAGTCCCAGGTTGAACTGATCTTCCCAGCGGAATTCGAAACGGGCTTTGGACAGGGCATTATCACGCACCTGCGCACCAGGATGGCCTTTGGCCAGATCTGCGGCGTGGGCACACAGCTTGTAGGTGATCAGACCGGTTTTGACATCGTCTTTGTTCGGCAGACCGAGGTGCTCTTTCGGCGTGACATAGCACAGCATGGCACAACCAAACCAGCCAATCATCGCCGCGCCTATGCCTGAGGTAATGTGATCGTAACCCGGGGCAATGTCGGTCGTCAGTGGGCCTAAGGTATAGAAAGGCGCTTCATGGCAGTGCTTGAGCTGTTCATCCATGTTTTCTTTGATCAGGTGCATAGGCACATGCCCCGGCCCTTCAATCATCACCTGAACATCGTACTCCCAGGCTACCTTGGTCAGCTCACCCAAGGTTCGCAGCTCACTGAACTGGGCTTCATCATTGGCATCAGCGACCGAGCCGGGACGCAGGCCGTCACCCAGCGACAGGGAAATATCGTATTGGGCGCAGATCTCGCAAATCTCGCGGAAGTGCTCATAGAGAAAGCTTTCTTTGTGGTGCGCCAGGCACCATTTCGCCATGATAGAACCACCGCGGGAAACAATCCCGGTTACCCGCTTGGCAGTCATAGGGACAAAGCGCAGCAGCACACCGGCGTGGATGGTAAAATAGTCGACGCCCTGCTCGGCTTGCTCCAGCAAGGTGTCGCGGAAGACTTCCCAGGTCAGGTTCTCGGCAACACCGTTCACCTTCTCCAGCGCCTGATACATAGGGACAGTCCCGATGGGCACCGGGCTGTTGCGGATGATCCATTCGCGGGTTTCATGAATATTTCGGCCGGTCGACAAATCCATCACGGTATCGCCGCCCCAGCGAGTCGACCACACCAGTTTTTCCACTTCTTCTTCGATTGAAGAGCTCACGGCCGAGTTACCAATATTGGCATTCACTTTCACCAGGAAGTTGCGGCCAATGATCATCGGCTCGGATTCCGGGTGGTTGATGTTTGACGGAATAATCGCGCGGCCTTCAGCCACTTCCCGGCGCACAAACTCGGCTGTGATATCTTTGGGCAGATTGGCACCGAAGCTGTGTCCCGGATGCTGCTGGTTCAGCACCTCATCACGGTATTGAGCACGTCCCATGTTTTCCCGGATCGCAATATATTCCATTTCCGGGGTGATAATGCCCTGCCGGGCATAGTGCATCTGAGTCACACACTGACCAGCTTGAGCACGGCGTACACGGGCTCGGTGGGCAAAACGCAGCTCTTCAAGTGTGTCGTCGGCCAGACGCTCTTTGGTATAGGCGGAGCTCAGCTCATCCAGCAGTTCGGTATCGCCGCGCTCCTCAATCCAGCTTTCACGCAGTTTCGGCAGACCGTTATAGATATCAATGGATTGATCCGGGTCGGTATAAAAGCCTGAGGTGTCATAAACGCGGATCGGTTCATTAGGCTCAAAGATAGGGTTGTTTTTATCGCCGCCGACCAGGGAATCGGCCTGAGCGATTTCACGCATGCCGACACGGATATCATCCCGGCTGCCGGTGACATAGACTTTACGTGAATTGGGGTAGGCTTGGGTGGTGAGTGAATCAATGAATTGTTTCGCTTCCAGTCTCGCTTGCTTGCGACTCGACATAGCAATTTCCTTTTTCAAAGTTAGGGAAGTTGCTTGACGGATGGGCGCGTAAACAAGAGGCGGACACATGTAGGGCGTGTCGCATCGTCTGATACAGCAGCAGTACGCTAAAGGTACAGCTAGGCAGAAGATTTTCTCTTGTTCCCTTCGCAGATACTAATCTGATCAGGTTCAACGGATCCCGCAATGCGGTCTCAGCCAGTTGGCACTCCGACAAGTTTCAGTCAAAGAGTATAAGGAAGCATCACCCGCTCAGCAAGTCGTCTTTTTCATCCCCACACCACTACAGCGTTTTCTGCTGGCAGATCAGCACATCACACTTCAGGTGCTGCGCCAGCTCATAGCGTATATCACCCAGCCAATGCATTCCGGGTTTGTAGTTACCTGTGATCACTAAATCGGCTTTAATCGCCTTTCCCAGCGCAATCAGATGCTTGGCAACATCGCCATCGGCCAGATGGATAGCCGCAACCGGACGTGGTGAATGCTTTGCCAGATCAGACAACTGAGCCATTCTTCTCAGCTCCTGCTCATTATGTGCCTCGTCGAGCTGTAAATCGATATCCAGAAAGCTGACATTTCCTACACCAGGTTCTACGTATGCCAGATGCAGATCCGCATTATTTTGCTCTGCAATCACACCTGCTTTTGCAACCAATTGTTTTACATTCAAATCATCAGGGTTGATTGCCAGTAAAATGGTATGGTACATACCCATAATCATCTCTACTCCTGCTAGGATTAGTGCACAATGTAAACCTTCATATGAATAAAGTACGTTGCTTTGTGGTATCAGGTTTTAACCCTGCCTTTTCACCATAGCATGTAATGATTCTGTCACCATCTGGACTCTCTATGAACCAACTGATTATTCTGGGCTATGTGGCCATTGGCGGGGCGGTCGGCGCCTGCTCACGCTACCTGATTGCTGAACTCTCGGTGATTTTATTGGGCAAGGGGTTTCCGTACGGGACACTGGTTGTCAACATCGTCGGCTCATTGATTATGGGGATGCTGAGCTCGGCACTTAACCAAGGCATGATAGAGGCGACTCCTTGGCGCCCATTAATTGGCATTGGCATGCTGGGTGCTTTAACGACTTTTTCCACGTTTTCGATGGATAACCTGATACTGCTCCAGCAAGGCGCCTATATCAAGGCTGGCTTAAATATTGTGCTGAACTTGTCTCTGAGCTTATTTGCTTGCTTCGTTGGATTTCAGTTGCTTCAGCGTGGATAAGCGGATGAATTGCCTATTGCGTCTAAAAGGGAAGTGAGATTCGCTCCAAGCCCTAACATATGCCTGTGAGTGAAATTGAGGCATAAAAACCTGTCTGATGACGAGGTCTTTAGAACTGCAGCGGATGACGGATCGACCGGGCTGGCGCTCCAGCCGCCGACATCAGCGCATCGCGCTGACCTTCAGAAACAACAAAGCCCCGTCCGAAGACGAGGCTTTTGTATTTGGCAGGGGATGACGGATTCGAACCGCCGACATTCGGTTTTGGAGACCGACGTTCTACCGGGCTGAACTAATCCCCTAGAATTGGTAAGTATTGTATACAGCTGAACGAGAATTACCAGTCTTAGAGACTTAAAATGACTTACAGTTTTCTCAACCGCTTATTAAAACATCAGTATATTCAATGTTTCTGCCTTATTTACTGATATTTGTCCTGTTACTACAGAAACCATTACTAATAGTGTCACTGGAAATACTTGAAAAGCAAAAAGGCCACCCGTAAGGTGGCCTTTTCTTAATGGGGAGCCTGGCGATGTCCTACTCTCACATGGGGAGACCCCACACTACCATCGGCGCTGCTGCGTTTCACGTCTGAGTTCGGCATGGGATCAGGTGGGTCCGCAACGCTATGGTCGCCAAGCAAATGCTTTATCTACCGCCCTCAGGCGATAAATTACAATCTGGGAAAGGTAACTAGTGTTCTCAGCACATCATTCAAGTGCTCATGGAGTCCGTAAAACCCCTTGGGTGTTGTATGGTTAAGCCTCACGGGCAATTAGTACAGGTTAGCTGAGCGCCTCACAACGCTTACACACCCTGCCTATCAACGTTCTAGTCTCGAACAGCCCTTCAGGAGGCTTAAAGCCTCAGGGATGACTCATCTCAGGGCT
>NZ_AULG01000022.1 GCF_000425165.1 Photobacterium halotolerans DSM 18316 | reverse complement strand
TTCTTTGCTGTGGGCCGGGACGGTTGTAGGCGCTCCCGGCGCCGACAACCTAAAAATTCGTCCTGAATTTTTCCCTGTGGAGGATGGAATATCCTAATTTTTAACTCATTTTTGGACAGAGACGAGCTAGATTATATAATCTAGCTCGTGAGGTTTTGATTAGAAAATATAAGTCAAATTATTTTATATAATTGTTAATGCAAACGCAGTACTAATAGTTAATGACGAGTAGGATACTATCCTATCGCCATTAACTTTAATCGACCTTATCCCACAACTCAATGTGACTGAAAATAGATTCAACTCCATTCTTTATATCAGATATATCATCCAAATATATCAGCCAGAGATTAGTTTCAGCCCTTGAGCATGCTACGTAGACCAAATTTTGAGTATTAATGATTTTGTCTCTTACATCTTCATCTTGTAGAGCTTCAATTCTAGCTTTTTCATCACTACCTCTAAACTCGAAGAATTTTTTAAATTTGTTTCGACCGTGATTTCCAGAACCAAAACTATGCTCCATTATTATAGCTACATTTTGATACTCTTCACCCTTTGTTCCGTGATAGGTATGGTATCGAATCTTTCCAGATTGCTCTTTTTTTATATACCTTACCCATTTTGACCAAACTTCGATTGAAATGTTTAAGACTTGATTTACCTTATCTATTTGTAAATCATTTAAGATATCGTCATCATGATCTCTAATAATCATCAAGTCTCTCAATCCACCTCTAACTAGTGAATCAATGCTTCCATAGTCAGAAATTTCATCTTGTTTTGCCCCTAGAAAACGTCTGACAAAGATATCTAAACAACTCGAATTTGGGTTTGATAAATGGTATTCTGATATTGCAGCCAAAAGCTCGCTAAGACTTGTTGGATTTATTTCTTTAAGAGTTTTTACAAAGCTGTGGGCATCATAAAAACTAATGGAACGCCCCTTTTCACCAAAAAGGTCGTAGAAAGTAGTACTGCTATTTTCTATTGACAAATAAGAACTAAGTAACTTGTAGATTATCCTTATTATAGGCTCTAATTTTTCTAACTCATGTGACAGTAATTTCGTATTTAGATCATCAAAGTATATATTTTCTGCTGCTCGAAATGACTCATATACCTCACCAAAACCATTCATTTCTGCCATCAGTCTATTCGTCAAAACTAGACAATCAATTTCAGAATCTTTACCTAAAGATGATTGAAACTCATTTACAAAGTTTTCTGCAATTAATATCCTGCAAGTATCTTCATTTATGTTATTTACATAGTAAAAACGAACATCACCATTCACCTTATCATCAAATATTGGCTCTTGTTCTATTTGATCTTTCCTAATAATGTTTGCAACATCTATGATTTGTTTCTGAGAGCGTCGGTTGTACTTTTTATAAATAACCTCTAAATTAGGGTGAAGTGTATCTATTTCAGAACCAACTCCATCATCATAGATTGTCTGAGCAGTATCTCCAAAATACCCAACCAACCATTTTCTATTATTTTCTTCAGAATAGTTATGAAGATTTTTCATTATCTTTATTACTAAAGGATGCGCATCCTGATATTCATCGACAAAAATGAATGGATATTTATCAATAATTAACCTTCGTAATATTGGATAATCACTAACCATTTTTTCAGAATACTCAATTAAAGTATCGTGACTGAATTTCATTTTGTCCAATCGGTCGGCATTAAATATACTATCATATGATACTTGTGTATATCCTTTTTCTTGACTATTTATTTTTTCAATTGCAGTTTCATATCGATCCTTTTTGTAAACTCTTTTCGCTACCTCTTTGAAATTACCATAATTTGCTTGCCATTTTTTAACAGCAGCCTCCCCATAATCTTCATAATACTCAGCATAAGCGGCCCTAAATTCTGCTGCTCTAGAATTTCTATTTCGGTAATACGTATTTTTACTCTCTTTAACTAGAGAAATATAACTAGCTTTCTCATCTGCTAATAATTTATTAAAAATACCAAACTTATTGTTAGGGTCATTTTCTAGTTCATTCTCAACTTTTTCTAGTTCATTTTTTAATTTATCTAAATGTATAGATACAAGCTCAGGCTGATACCTCTGTATAATATCCCATAACATTTCATGTATTGTTGAAACGATTACTAGTTCGGAGTTGCCAAGCCGCTCTTTGATCTCATTAACAGCTACATTTGTATATGTAATACAGATTATCTGTTGTTTATTTTTACTAAGCTTTGCAACTTGTGTTTTTAATAAGTACTTTAAACACTCAACCAATGCGTACGTCTTACCTGAGCCTGCACCAGCACTAAACCTGAAGCTCTTACCTATTTCTACTACATCAAATATTGATTGTAGTAGTTTCTTCTCTTCCTCAATTCTATTACTCATTTACTCATCTCCACTTTTCATTGATGTACTAGAGGTGAGTGTTTCCTTTATCCAATTAAATCCATCTTGAATGTACTGTGGTAATACTGGTGTAGCCTTTTCTTCAGAAATGATACATCTGTATAATAACTCACTTGAAAAATCGCTTTTACTCTTAGAGAGCTTTCTTTGAATTTCAAAAGATTTAGATTTTAAATTTTCCAAAGATTCAGATCCCTGCGATCCCACAATTGTTTTATAGGTCGTTGGTTTACAAGTCCTAAGAGTTTCGTTGAGAATTCCGTTATTATAATTTGTTAATATAAATGCCTCTTCCAAGCTTGTGGCATAAAAATCATTAATCTTATCTTTTTGGAAAACCACATGAAGATTTTCATCTGTATAGTAGATAAGATCTTCTAAAGAATCACTTGATTCAATCTCAGTCGTTTCCCCATCTTCCAAATCTTCTCCGTTTTGTAACTTTTTGAATGAAATTATAGTGGCATTTGTTGTTATAAGTTTATCCAAGTTTGATATTTGAGTGTACTCTTTCACACTCTGAGTATCACTTTCACCTTTTTTGTGCCCACAGTAATCACAATTATCATCATCTTTACTATGATTAATATTCTTTTGACAAGCTTTCCTTTTTATATCAAGGTCAGTAATAATCAAACAAGGTACTTTTAATGCTTTTGCTAGAGGTAAATAAACTTTACCATGAGCGCCATTTATGTTGAAAATTGATATATAAGAGTTCTTCAATGCGTCATCGTTATCTATATAGTATTGAAGTAACGCTTCTTCAGTAACTCCTTCAACAAATATTATCGCATCGGAGAAAAAAAGTTCAGAAACTTTATATTTTATGTGTTTCTTTATGAACTTTAATTCGTCACTTTCTTTACCATGATGACCAGAAACAATAGAGTCATTCAGGTTGATAACATTTGCCGCTTTACCCAACACAGTCAAATAGTTAATGTTGTCAAAAGAATTACTACTATGAATCTTGCTATTAACTATGTGTGATGAGTGTGTTGTTATGGCAATTTGACAGTTTAGCACCTTCTTGTCATCTGAGTTTTTATTCGCAATATCTAGTGCATGTAGAACTGCATTATCTATTCGATTGATAAAAAACTCCTGCATTTGAGGGTGCATAAAAGCTTCAGGTTCTTCAATAAACAAGAGGTTAATTGTACTATTGTAACTGTCTTTCTTATAGCTATCTACGTAATGAATTATTTCACCAATAATGTTTAGGAGGTTTATATAACCTAAACCAAATTGACTTTCAGGAATATAATCACCATTATCAGAAAAATTATACTTAATGAGATTTCTCACTAAACTATCATAAGTAACATTACCTTTCAGTTCTAAGTCAACATGACTTTTGTCTTCAATCTTTCTTAGCACAGATGATACATTATTGCTTTTACTTTCTATTGATGTTGTTAATGTTTCATTAATGTTATTTATTTCTTTTTCTAGGTTGTTCTTTCCAACTTCATCGCTCTCAAATTGAAACCCAACTATTTTATTAAATACATCTGTCAGAATCCCATCTTTCAAGTGTCTATTGGCTTTGATTTCTCGAAGGTTTATCAATTCCTTAAGAGAAAATCTCTTCGCTTCGAATCCGCGACTATCATAGTACTTGATTTTAAATAACTTACTCTCTTCATTTAGCTCAAGGAAGTCTGATGATTGCTCTAACAAATCATATAATAAAGTAATGCTTTCATTTCGTGGTAAATTGCCATCTTTCACATATTTAACGAATTTACTTATAGCGTCTTTAAATGCCGTTGCTTCCGAGACTTCAACTTTAATATTTATTTTTACACTACTTAATCCAGATCCTTTAACACTTGCAAACTCTAGTAAGTTTGTCATTAGGTCACTTTTATCCATATCAACTTTAGCTACAAGTTGAAATTTTAATTCTGGTAGGGGAATAGGTTTGACACTCTCAGAAAGGTATTTATCATGTAATTCTGATATGTAATCTACATTAAAGTCTGTTGACTTGAGCTGACTATTCTCACATAAAAGCCTTAAAGCATTGGCTATCGTGGTCTTTCCCGCATTGTTCTTCCCTATGATTAGCGTAGTAGAAGGCCCTATAACAGACTTGCTATCCTCTTCACTAGCTTCCATTGACTCTATGTTACTTGGCTCTACAAAGTTAATTACATTGTTTCTGTTTCGAAACTTTCTATAGTTTTCAATAGTCAGGCTTTCTAAGTACACGGTGTCTCCCTGTAATATTCGTAGTTCCACCTCCCATAAAGAGTAATGGAGTCAAAATTTATATTCACTCTGTAGCGTTTATATCGAAAAGTAAAGGAAAAGGCTTTGCTTTAGCACACAGTTCTCGTAGTTCATTTCAGTTGCTCGCATGCCATTCGACGCCATGGAGTCAAGTCATTACTTTTTGTATATCAAAACTAGCTGATTATCTGTAACGTATATAGAGACGTAACACGTTTTGGGGCAATAACGAGTTACAAGCCCAAACAGTGCCACTCGCGCAGGGAAAAATTCAGGACGAATTTTTAGGTTGTCGGCGCCGGGAGCGCCTACAACCGCCCCGGACCACACCAAAGAACCAAAAGGGCTTTTCTGGGCACTCTTTGGCCCCACAAAGAGTGTCTGGCGCGCATCGCACCATGTCGAAAGAACCACAGAACTCAAGCGCGACATACCTCACCCAGCCTTAGAAACCGCACTCGCTACATGGATTCCCGCCTGTCGCGGGAATGACAGAGTTGATGTCATTGATGCATGACTGAAATCGCTTCTGCCCAACAACAATATCTAAATTCAAGAAACCCCCCAGGGAAAAATTCAGGACGAATTTTTAGGTTGTCGGCGCCGGGAGCGCCTACAACCGCCCCGGACCACACCAAAGAACAAACAGGGCTTTCTGGGCACTCTTTGGCCCCACAAAGAGTGTCTGGCGCGCATCGCGCCATGCCAAGAGATTCACAGAACTCAAGCGCGACATACAATCGATCAAACATAGTAATCATCTGATTAAAAACTTCTTTTCATATCTTAGCTAGTGTGAAGAATCAGCCTATCACTTCTTTCGCTGCCGCATTACTGAATACATACAGAGAGATCTTAAAAAGTAATATCACTAGTGTGATTGAAATCTCAGCTTAACAAAAACAGGCTAATCGACAGCCCAGACCATCATAACCACAGCACCTACTGTCGTTTTGACATATGCATACTACCCAATAAGAATGTTAACTTAACGCCTTGTTTTATTTGATCTTAGTTCCTAGTTCACATCACAACAGGAGCCAAGCTATTGCACACGAGGCATCTGATTCATGAGTTATGAGATTATCGAAGCCAGACGACTGGCTATTAGTGACCTCAAACGGGTAATTAGCCCGCGACAAGCGTCGTGGGTATTACAAACCGCTCCTTATGTGACAAGCTTAAGCAATGTAATGGAACACGGTGGTGTCAGACGAAATCTGAGTAACATAATGAGAAAGATCGAGAGTGGTGAGCTGATCCTGCTAGGAAATAATGGCGATGTCTTCAATGGCAACGGCGAACTGGCTATGGGGCTACCCTATGGTTTTGCCTCTCGAATCCGTTATTTACAAGCAAACGCCAAACCGACCCGTTTCGTCAAAGCTAACTATGCACCGTTTGACCCAAACACTAACCTGTTTGATACAGTTATTGGTGGCGCCAAACAGTTAGCTAACGACTTTATCCGGGAGCAACGTTCAAGCCAGGCAGAATGGATGGCCGATAAAGGTATTGTCCAATTTACTGACACGACCACTGGACAAGTGATGACCTCAGATGAAGTGGCGCAGCGATATCTAGAACATGGTGAAGATATACTCACTTTCAGTAACGAAGCCGAACTAAACGGTGCAGAACTGTTAAAGGAGAATAGGCATTACAGTACAATTTTACCTGTAGTAAGCCTTGCTGCCAGTGGCTTTCGTAACCCAATCAAATACCGTGAACTGCTAGAGAAAAGTATACAGAACTCTCGCTCACTTCCAGAAGCATTAGGTAAATTAGGCATGGAGCACGCCAAGGAACGATTAGGGATCAAAGATCATCCCGATTACGTGGATCGTTATCATGGACCCGATAGTATGGGTTTTGATAAAGACAACCTGCTGGTTGAGATTGAGAGCAAAGGTACAGCTGGAGCCAGCCGGGCTGTTGGGGTAAATGTTGATAACATGAAACAAGGCTCTGCAGCTAAGAATCGTAAACGCGGTAGTCAAATGGTGAAGAAACGAACCAAAGTCGGAGTTCCTTCTAATCGCCAGGGTGGACCATACAAGCAGGCTGAGTTGGATATGTGGCAGTTGGTAACCGATTTACAGGGAAACAAGCGCCACCTGATGGTGAACACCGATACCGAAACTGGCAGAGTAAAAGTTTATGAACAAGATACAAACGGTGACATTATCGACCAACTTGATGATTTCATTATTGATGGTTACAAAGACACCAAAGCACATCTATCCAAATTGTTTTAAGGGCCAAACAACATGACACAACCTAAAGAGGCAACAATTCGCGAGTGGATTACAGAGTGTAACTACCAGCTGTCACGGATAGAACAACTGGCAAAAGAAGGGTTTCACCAAAAACACAATATACCGCAGGAAAGCGTATTCCACGGTCGTTCCGAGTATTACACAGAGCTGGCCATCTGCTACGCCTTACTTGGCGAACGGGCACAATCCATTGAGGACCTGACCCAAGCCATCATTAACGGTGTCATGCCATATCGTATAGCCTACGATAACCAGTGCGAACTACACCATTTGTCCGTCGGACCGGAGAAAAGCGGGTGCGTCAACCTTGCCTTGACCCATTCATTACTGCTTAAAATAGCCTCTCTTGACGATGATGCTCTTACCCGTGAATCTGTGCCTTTTGTCCAGTTAATGGAAAAGGATCTCAATGACTCAAAGTCGATGGAAATGGTTAATACCGTACAGGCTCTGCGTAACATATTGACACACGGTGACGATTCCCTCAGCAAGTCATTACTTCAATCAGCGCTGGATAATTCACTGACCCATCCCATTAAGGGAGGTTGGAGAGCACGCAGCTATACCCTCAATCTTTGCCTTTTCACTATAGTGACTCGTGATCAGCAAAGCTTTGAAAAAGCATTACAAATGAACCTCAAAGACTACGAAAAAGGTACGAAAGGAGAGATTCGTGGCACCCCAGAGGCTTATATCAGTTTGCCTGCTGTGGGGCTGGTAAAGCTGGCGAAACGCTATGGTTTGTCGTATGAGGGTAAACACACGTTGATCCCAGAGTCTTTACTTTAAGTCCAGTTTAGATATGGTCTGAACTAGTTAAAATCAGCCAGAATGAATAGTCGACATCAAAAATGCTGCCCAACAAGCAAAAGCCCCAAGAAACCCACTCCCACAGGGAAAAATTCAGGACGAATTTTTAGGTTGTCGGCGCCGGGAGCGCCTACAACCGACCCGGACCACACCAAAGAACAACAAGGGCTTTCTGGGCACTCTTTGGCCTAACAAAGAGTGTCTGGCGCGCATCGCACCATGCCAAAAGAACCACAGAACTCAAGCGCGACATACCTCACCCAGCCTGAAAAGTCGCACTCGCTGCACGGGAATGACAGCTTGAAAATGTACATTGATGGCACTCCCGCAGGGAAAAATTCAGGACGAATTTTTAGGTTGTCGGCGCCGGGAGCGCCTACAACCGTCCCGGCCCACACCAAAGAACAAAAGGGCTTTCTGGACACTCTTTGGCCCGACAAAGAGTGTCTGGCGCGCATCGCACCATGTCGAAAGAACCACCGAACTCAAGCGCGACATACCTCAGCCGTACCAAAATCCCCCAGCCACAACACCCAAAAAACCAAAAGAAACCCACTCCCCCAGGGAAAAATTCAGGACGAATTTTTAGGTTGTCGGCGCCGGGCGCGCCTACAACCGCCCCGGACCACACCAAAGAACAACAAGGGCTTTCTGGGCACTCTTTGGCCTAACAAAGAGTGTCTGGCGCGCATCGCACCATGCCAAGAGAACCACCAGACTCAAGCGCGACATACCTCAGCCGTGCCAAAATCCACCAGCCACAACGCATCAATAATCCCAAAGAACAAAAGGGCTTTCTGGGCACGCTTTGGCCCCACAAAGAGTGCCTGGCGCGCGTCACACCATGCCAAGAGAATCACAGAACTCAAGCGCGACATACCTCGGCGCTCAGCATAAGAAAAGCAGACAGACATCCCTACCGCCGCGATGAAAGCTCCTTCTCCCGCCACTCCTGAAACAACCCATGACGCCGCCTTGGATACGCCTGATCCATCATCATCGGAGCAGCAATCCACTCGGTGCGAAAGTGGCGAAAATCCTGCCGCAGTTCGCACCAGGCAGCGAGCACTCTGCCCTGAGCGAAATAGCCGATCGCAAACGGCCAGATCACCCGGGTGCTCTCTTGTCCGTCGGCCGCGCGATAGCGAATGGCGAGTTTTCTCTCCCGCCGGATGGCCGTTCTGAACAGGGTCAGATCTTCCGTGGCAAGCTCACCGGGCGGGCCGACGCGAAGTGGCACTTCATTGGCACCCTGCACCAGATCGGCGGGGAGCACGGCGGTGACTTTCGCCAGTGCAGTGTCGGCGGCGCTGGCCATCGGCACATCGCCAAAGGCCGAGACCCAGCGGACACCCAGCATGATGGCGCTGATTTCTGCTTCGGTGAGCATTAACGGCGGCAGGAAGAATCCGGGTTTCAGCACATAGCCCATACCGGGTTCGCCGTCGATCTGCGCCCCCTGGGCCTGCAGTGTGGCGATATCCCGGTACAGGGTACGGATACTGATATTCAGCTCATCAGCCAGCCGCTGTCCGCTGACGGGCAGCCGGTGCTGGCGAAGAATCTGCAGTAATTGGAGTAATCGTTCGGTACGCATAAGCAACATGATACTGCCACTTTCTGACAGTGTCACGGGGTAAGATCTGACTGGACTCAACGAGGATGAACACAAAAGGAAAGAGAAAATGATACCGAACCTATTGCTGCTATATGTGAAAAACCCGGAAACAAGCGCAGATTTCTATCGCCAACTGCTTGGCCGCGAGCCTGTGGCGGCGCACCCGACTTACGTGGCGTACGAGTTTGAAAACGGTTTTAATCTGAGCTTGTGGTCGGAACAGGCGCGCAATTTTGTTTCCGGCGGTGAGGGCCACCGCAGTGAATTCGCGTTTATGGTGCCGGATGACGATCAGGTCAAGGCGCTGTATGACCAATGGCAGACTGCCGGTGTCGTGATTGAGCAGCCTTTGCATGACGCGGTATTCGGCCTGACTTTTGTGGCGCTGGACCCCGACGGGCACAGAATCCGGGTCTGCACACCGGATGAGTAACGGGGAATCAACCCATGATCAACAGGCGCATTTTCATGCGCCTGTTTTTATTTGTTCCAATCTGCGTGAAGGCCGCAAATCTTAATCAAAATCGCTGTACAGGCTGGGCACAGTCGGCGGGTAATCGATCGGTTGCCAGCGATCATTGAAGGTAAACCGGGTATACAGCATAAAATGGTTTGGCTCGTAAAAGTCAGAGCGCTGCAAATCCATTGCAACCCCGACATACCAGCGGCTGCTGACCCGCTTTTCCAGCGCGCCTTCCAGCGAATAACCAAAACCGCCGCCTGTGTCTGATTCCCCGTCCGACTGATAGGGCGCATCTTCTCTCGACCACGAATTGGACACAGAAGCGCTAACCAGATAAGACCAGCTGCTGTTGTAGCGGCCGTAATAATTCACCGGCAGCGACAGCGACACATAGCGCTGCGGGCTGTAATAGCCGCCGCTGCCCAGTGTGTACTCACTCAGGTTTTTGTCGTAGTCAAAATACAGCAGATTGGTGCCGATGCTTAAACGCTGATCATCGGTGGCGATCAGTTTGTAATACCCGCCGCCCAGCAGGGCCAGCCGGGTGTTGTCGGCCACCTTTTCACCGGTGATCAGATGATGTTGCACACTGCTCCAGAACCCGTACGGGCCGCCAATGTCCCAGCTGGCATTGAGTTTGACACCTGTGCTGACCACACCGCCCCATTGTGTCCCGGCTGGATCGACAGAAGAACCAGCCGTAACTTGGGGCACACTCATCCCGGCATACGACAGCACACTGCTGGTCTCGGGCCGGCGTGACAAGGTGCCGGACACGCCGAAATCGCCGATGTCGCCCGCAAGCGTGACGCCGCCCACCCAGGTTGACTGGGCAAAACCCAGCGGTGTGGTGCCGATATCGGCCTGCCAGTTGTCCGCCTGCCAGCCGATGCCAAAGGCCAGCCCGGTGTCACGGGCGCGCAGCGTGTCGTACTGCGCATTGGAATCGGCAAACTTGTCGTAATAGTCCAGATCGCCGGAGTCGAGCGAGACATAATCGGCCCGCACGAGCAGATGGCCGTCCCATTGTTCGATGGGGATCCGCGCTTCAATCGGCACCTGACTGGCCTTGTTTTCCCCGTCCCGGGCGCTGTAATCCCAACCGATCATGATGTGGCCGTCGCTGCGATCACGCAGACGGTCGATGTCAGCTTTGACATTGCGGGTCAGCCAGTAATCGTCGGCCTCCTGATACAGCGTCCGTAAATCAGGTGATTGCGCCTTTGCGGCCTGTACATCCGCGCTTTTTTCGATGCGATCCGCATTCAGTGCCTGATAGCCACGCCGCCCGGCCAGCGACCACTGCTGACTATCCATCGCCAGCGCCATGCTGTTGCGGTAATCCATCGCATCCGCGTCTGGCCGCTGGCTCAGTAAACGGTTCAGTTCACGGGCTTTGTCGTATTCGCCCTGACGGTTCATCACAGGGGCGGCGGCCATTAATTGTCTGGCCGTCAGCTGGGCACGGCTGGCATAGAGCTGCTCAGACACCGGCTGATAGACAGCCGCATCGCCCAGTGCGGCACTGGTTTGTAACACCCCAAGCCGGGCATCGGTGCGGTAAGGCTCGGGGACGGGTTTAGCGTCGCTGAGCACATTCTGATAAAGCGCCTGCGCCCGGCGAAACTGCCGCTGTTCAGTCAGGATCGCCGCTTCTGCCAGCAAGCGCCGGTTATTAAGGGTATCCAGTTCGGTACGCGATACGACGTCCTGCTCCCCGTTGACACGCGCCTGTCCCTGCTGCTCCAGCCACAGATCAAAGGCGCTGAAGTGCGCCAGCTCAATCATCAGCTCACCATAGCCAAGCCGGGCGTTTTCCGGCCAGCTGTCACTCGGGGTTAACTGGCGGTAGATTTTCTCAGCCTGCTGACGTTCACCTAAACCGGACCAGCTCATGGCCAGCCGCGCCAGCACGGCCGGCTGACTGGCATACTGCTGCGCCAGCGCATGCAGTTGCTGGCGCACGGCATCCGGGTTGGCCTGATAGCGGGCAGGCAGATCAGCCAGTGACTGATCAAGGCGCAACCGCAGCAAATTACGCTGCATGGCTTCACTGCGTCGGGCAGCAGGCACGCGCGACATGACGGCAACGGCCTCATCATCGCGACCGGCCTGACTCAGGTATAACCCGTAGGCAAACTGCATCTCCGGATCGCGGCTGCTGGCGGTCCATTGCTGCATCAGGGCATCGGCCCGGCTGCGCTGCCCGGCGGCGACTAAGGCATCGGCGATATCGCGGCGCTGCCAGGGCGAGGAGGGATCCAGCTGGAGTAATTGTTTGGCGAACCGCTCTGCGGCCTGAGTGTCATTCTCAGCCAGCGCGCTGCTCAGCTGTTGCACCACTAACTGGGTTTTCATCTCCAGTAAGGTGTCGCGAATTTGCCGCCGCTGGGCCGGGGGCAATTGCTCAGCAAAGGTAATCGCCGCCGCCAGCCCCTGGCTTTCCAGAGTCAGATTCACCAGGCCGCGCACGATCTGCGCATTGCCGGGATCACGCTGCAAGGCTTGCCGGTAGGCCTGTCCGGCGGCAGCAAATTTCTGCTGCTGCTGATACAGTTCTGCCAGTTTGAGATAGGCATAAGGTTCAGCGGCGTTCACTGGCATGGCTTTCCGATACGCGCGCTCGGCCTGACTCAGTTGGCCTTTTTGTCTCAGCGCATCGCCTTCATCCAGATACGCCCAGTAAGAAGAGGCCTCCACCAACGACTGCCACTTACTGACATTGTCCGGATCATCATCGAGCTGCT
Organism: Photobacterium halotolerans DSM 18316; assembly: GCF_000425165.1. Taxonomy (GTDB): domain Bacteria; phylum Pseudomonadota; class Gammaproteobacteria; order Enterobacterales; family Vibrionaceae; genus Photobacterium; species Photobacterium halotolerans. The sequence continues at coordinate 99,246 of NZ_AULG01000022.1, read as the reverse complement.
GCGCCTGTCGGAAGTAATCCAGTGCTTTACCCTGCTGCCCTTGGCGCAGGTACACCATGCCGAGGCCGCCCAGGATGTCAGGATCGTCCGGGCGCGTGGTTAAAGCGTATTCCAGTTGTTTTTTGGCTTGCGGGTACGCCCCTTGCTCTATCAGCGCCAACCCCTGAAGCTTGGCCAGATAGGTGGGATCTTTGCGCAGGCTCTGCTCAGTTTCCCAGCGCGCCTGGGCATTGCGGTTGGCACGACTGATGGCAGTATCGGACGGAAAATAGCTGGCGACAATGGCGTACTGTTCGGCCACTTGCGCTGATATCGGCTGCTGATCCAGCGCGCGCAGCCAGGCATTGGCGGCCACGATGCCGATATCCGAACGCAGTGCCAGCTGGCGGTAGGTCGCCAGAATCCAGGGATCGGCGGCATCACGACGGCGAATATGGTTTGCCAGCGCCAGCTGAAAAGCAGGCACGCCGGGATACGCGGCATTAAGCTGCTCCAGCCCCTGCTTCACGCTTTCCCAGCGCTCACTGAGGCTGCCTTCAGCCTCCAGGTATTCCAGCTGCAATTCGGCCGAGGGCATACCATTGGGGAACAGTGCATCATAGGCTTTCAACGCTTGCTCATAACGACCGGCGCGCACCAGTAATCGGGCTTGCTGCAACTCGGCTTTTTTGCGGCCGTTAATGGCAATCAGATCATTCAGCGCCTTGAGCTGCACCGACTGCGGCGAGCCGGCTTTTAGCTGATTGCTGACTTCCTGCGCCTGCTGCAGCTGGTTTTGTTTGATCAGCAGCCGCGCCTGATAATACAGCCCGTCCGGGTGCTGGCTGTCAATCGCCAGTAACCGCTCCAGCGCACTTTCAACGATATCATCGCGACCTAACGCCGTGGCCAGCTCAATCTGATTGACCAGAAAATCCACCGAATTGCTATCCGACGGCACGGCGGAAAAGGTGGTCACCGAATCTACCGGCTGATAGACCTGCTCAAGCTGCTGAGCTGTCAGGGGGGTTGCCGGCACAATACCGGCGTAAGCGGACAGGCTGATTACCCCGGCGCTGAGACCCAGTGCAATCAGGATACTGGTGTTCAGCGAAACAGTTACTGACATCCCTTTTCCCATGCTGGCTCCAGTTCACCCTGTACGCCGAAGCGATAACGTTGCTGGTGCCAGCCTTCGCCAAACAGCGCCAGCACATTGTCGTAATAATGGTCGTCCTGGTTTCTGATCAGATGCCTGGCCGCCCGCCCGGCCTGCGCCTGCAACAGCGCGGTTTCACCTGACGCGGCCAGCAAAGGCAGCATGGCGGCAGAGAATCCGGCGCTGCCCTGCTCCTGGTACTGGCCCGTCTGAGTGTTCACCGTACGTGGCGGGGCCGACAAAGCCGCCGTAGCCGCCACCATGGGTTGCATTGCCTTCACCAGTGCTGCTTTATCTTTCGAATCGTCGCTGAGCATGCCTGCCCATAAGTAGGTACGAATGGCGTTATAGCTGCCCACCGGCCCGGTTTGCTGATCTGCGCTATAACGGCCGCTGGCCAGCGTGGCCCAGTCCGGGCTGAAACCGGCGGGCATGGTGTCCAGAATCATGGCAAGACTGGTGCGGTACAGGGATGTCCAGCGGTATTGCGGATACAGCTGTGCCATCCGGGCAATCAGCTGCAGCGGCAGGTAACTCGGATTGACCCGATACTGACCGTTCTCCAGCGCAAACCCCACCGATCCCGGCAGCAGCACAGTGCCCAGGCCGTCGACATCCACGGCTTCTTCACGCAATATCCGGCTGGCCATCAAATGGCCCAGCGATTGGTAATAATGGTTATTCCAGAGGCGGCCCGCTTCAGCCAGCGTGTAGGCAATCCAGAGATCGGAATCTGAGGCCGGATTATCATCCAGCACGCCCCAGCGTCCCGATGGCTGTTTGCCCCACAGCCAGGCCGGCAAGCGCGCCGTCAGATCGCCTTCAGCCAGCTGGCTTTGCGTCCAGTCCAGCAGGGCGGCAAAGGCCGGTTTGTCATTGGCTATCAGCGCAAAAAACAAGCCGTACGACTGACCTTCTGATGTGGTGATCCGGCGCTCGTCACTGCCGTCTATCACACGGCCATCGACCAGATAAGCCGATTTGAACGCCTGCCACTGCGGCCATTCACAGCGGTTTGCCAGGCTCTGAGCACTGAACAACAGGCTCAGCACAAAGATCAGGATTTTCATTCATCTTCCCCGCTTCGTGTCAGCCGTCTGGCGGCAATTTTCCGCAGCACCCGCCACAGGAAGACAGTGACAATCACCACCAGTAACACCGCCAGACTGGCGACAAGCACAGGATGATTGGAGAAGTGATACCAGATCAATTTCAGCACCGGCAACTGGCCGACAAAATAATGCTGGCCGACGTTATAACTGGCCACTTCCTGATCACGCAGGATCACCACAGAGCCTGACATGTGCTCCACTTTGCCCGAATCAATGATGGCATTATCCACCAGGCTGAATGCCTGCGGGCTGGCTGCCATGATCGCCACCAGGCTGCGCTTTTTGGTGAACGGGGATTCCATGCCAGTGATGGCGGCAAACCTGCCGCTGGCATTGACCGACACCAGATCGACAGCCTCCGGATTGTCAGACGCTCTGCCCAGCCAGTTCATGCCTGATGCGGTTTCATTGCGGCCCGGCAGACGGATCTGGCGCTGCCCGGATCGCAGAACCAGATTCACCTGATCCGGTTCGCCAATCGCCTGAGTCAGTTCCTGTGCCACACCTATGCTCAGGATATCCTTGCCTTTCAGCGTGGTGCTGTCCCACTGGTCTGTCACCGTGACCTGGATAGCCGGGTAACCGGTATCCGCACCCAACCGGCCCATGACATTCAAAAAGGTTTGCAGTGCTTCAGCTGACGAAGAGGCGGGCAGCACCACGGCCGTGTCCGACAAGTCTGCCATGCGGGTAAACGGGAACCCGGAGGTTGCAAAGGAGCGCAGGTTCGGCATCTGGATATAATGCGGGAAGCCACTGAAATCAATGGTCGAGTCGCCGTCAACCACAGCATACTGTTTGCTCGGCTGGGTGACCTGGCAGTTCCCTTCCGTGACAGAGGCAAAGCCGAATTCAAAATCGATGAAATTTTTACTGCCCACTTTAAACGCCGGAATCCGTACCCTGTCGCTGCCGCCCAGCAAACCGTCGTCCAGTAAGGGCACCCGGACACGCTTGGATTCACCGCCCTGACCGGCTGTCGTCAGGTTGAACGCTTCGACAAACTCATCATTGATCCCCAGCGTCAGCCGTGAGCCCGAGTTATCTGTCATTGGTGGCGAATAACGATACTGCAGATCCATCGGAATACCGCGGCTCTGCCAGGTAAACAGATCCGGCGGCAGCTGAAAACTCAGCCGCACTGGCGGCGGGGTGCGACCCTCCACCTGCAGCTGACTGCGCTGTTCCACCAGCTCAGTGAACGCCACGGGCCTTGAGGTATCGACCCAGTTGGGCGCGTCATAAGGGACGCGGGGTTTGACCTGAGCCACCTGATTGATCTTCGCCATCGGGCCGGTTAACAACTGGGTACCCAGTGCCAACCCCTGAACTGCGGTATTGAGATCCTGGCTGTCGCGGCCCTGCACCAGCAGCAGTTTGACATAAGGGTTGGTCGGATGGGTGATCACCTGCAAATACGGCCCGTCGGCGTCCGGGAAGTCACGCAGAAAATCGGGTTTATTGTCATTGGTCACCAACACCACCGCATGCTGCTCTGGCAATTGATTGAACAAGAGCGAAAATTGTGCTCCCCGCCACCCGGACAGCGCACCATAGTGGGACGCCAGCACGCCCGCTGCTTTTATTTCCGCCAGATCATAATCAGCTCCCATAATGACCGGCAGGGTTAACTTGCCAAAATCACGGGGATCAAAAAAGGGTGCCGGCAATAAACTCAAATCGCTTTCAAGCCGGGTTTTCTGCACAAACAGTTCGACCCGGCTGCTCTGGCTGATCTCCGCCCAGATACTGGCATCATTGGGGTTAGAGCAGGTTTTATGGGTGTTGCCAATCAGCTCAAAGCGGATCTGGTTATAGTTGCTGAAATAACGCGAGTCCAGCGGCATGGACACGCTGCTTTTTTTGCCCTGCTGGCCATCTGTAACCGGCACGACCCCCATCAGCTCATTGTTGAGGTACACCTTGATGTGAGACACCAGTGCCAGCAGCGCCGGTGAAGGCGTGACATCAAAATGCAGGCTGGCTTTGGCAATCACCTCATCCAGACGCGATCCAAAACCGACATTGGCGTTGGCTTCACTGCCGTAAATACCGATAGAGCCATTAAAGCCCAGTTGTGAGAATGGCAGATCTCGCTGGATAACGGGTGCGAGCTGATGCGAAGGTGTCGTGGCTCCCGCTGAATCGGCGTTCACTGCCGTGGCCTGCGCACTGGCCATTGCCGCCATACCCAGACTGCTGAGTATGGCAACCGCTGTTTTTATTGTTTTATTGATTTTCATTTTTAAGCCCTGTTGGGGACATTACGTGGTCTCAGTGACCAAATCAGGCCACCAAAGATTGAAACACCCTGCGCCAGCGCAGCGACTGGTGCCGGGCTGTGCTGCATCAGGCGGCGGTATCCGTTCCAGCCGACCTGCAGCACAGATTTCATACTCGACATCGGCTTATCAGACTGATAAGACTGCTGCCACTTCGCCCAGATGTCTGCTCTGGCAAACGTACATTGCACGTACTGAATTTGTTGCTGTGTGCTGAGTTCACTGAGCTGCAGCCCCAGCACACCGTTGCCGGTAAAGGCGATGGTCGCCGGAAACACATAGGATTGCTGACCACGACTCAGCACCACCTCCAGTTTCTGATTCACCTGGACATTCAGTCGCTCACTGTCCTGTTCGCCCAGTCGGACCCGCAAGCCACTGAGCGAGAAATCTTTCATCTCAGCCTGCAGCAGGTGTCCGGATCTGAGCCTGATCGCTACCGGCATAGAGACTTCAACCCGGTGATCACGGCGTATTTGTTTGGCTTCAACAGCCACCGCCACTGCCGCGCCGAGGATCAGCAGGTTGTACAGGGTCCAGACAATATTCACCAGCACGGTCGCCATTTCGTTCTCCGGCCCCCACCCCAAGCGGTAAATACCCATGCCGAGTCCAATCACATTCAGCAATACCAGCACCAGATAGGGCCGGGAGATCACCCAGTCATAATGGGATTCTTTGACCAGCCCGCCTTTGGCTGTCACATTGAACTGCCCTTTATGCGGGGCAAACAGTGCCACTGTGGTCGGGCGCGCGATATACCAGGCCAGAACGGTTTCATACACTTCGCCCCAGAATGAATAACGGAATTCCCCCTGCATCCGCGAGTTGGTCATACTGGCATGCACCATGTGCGGTAACACGTACAGAATGATCGCCAGTGCCGGTGCATAAATAATGAAGCTGTGCAGCAATAAGAAAGCCAGTGGCGCAATCAGGAAAATGATCCTGGGAATACCCGATAAAAAGTGCAGCATGGCATTGGCATAACACAGCCGCTGGGACAGCTTAAGCCCTTTGCCGGTCAGCGGATTATCCACCCGGAAAATCTGCGCCATGCCTCTGGCCCAGCGGATACGCTGGCCAACGTGGGCCGACAGCGTTTCCGTTGCCAGACCGGCTGAAATCGGTTGTTTCAGATACGCCGAGTGATAACCCAGACGGTGCATCCGCAGTGAGGTATGCGCATCTTCGGTGACGGTTTCCACCGCTATACCACCGACTTCTTCCAGTGGTCCGCGGCGCAAAATGGCGCATGAACCGCAGAAGAAAGTGGCATCCCACAGATCGTTACCGTCCTGAATCAGGCCGTAGAACAAGTTGCCCTCATTGGGCACATCGCGAAAATTGGCCAGATTACGCTCAAACGGATCCGGCGAGAAAAAGTGGTGCGGTGTCTGAATCAGCGCCAGTTTCGGATCTTTCAGGAACAGGCCCATTGTCAGCTGAAAAAAGGCTCTGGCCGGAATATGGTCACAGTCAAAAATGGCCACAAATTCTCCCTGAGAACGCTGCAGGGCATAGTTAATGTTGCCCGCTTTAGCGTGCTCGTTGGTTGGCCGTCGCAGATAGTGCACGCCAACTTCCCGGGCAAAATCGCGAAAACTGTCTCGCTTACCGTCATCCAAAATATAAATATTCAGCTTATCCTTTGGCCAGTCGACGCCCAGAGAGGCGTACACAGTGGCACGCACAACGTCCAGATCTTCGTTATATGTCGGTATCATTACGTCAATTGTAGGCCAAACTTTTGTCTCTGGCGGCAGTGCAACCGGTTTTCTGTTCAGCGGCCAGATATTCTGAAAATAACCTAAAATCAGCACGATCCAGGAGTAGGTTTCTGCCAGTAACAGTAAAATGCCCAGCATAAGCGCCAGAGGGTCGTCCCAGTTCAGCGTGGAAGAATAGCGCCACCACAGATAACGGCACGAAGCCGTGACCGACAGGATGATCAACAGCAAGGTCGGAAAATGGCCGGGCATTCGCCGGCACATCATCGCCAGCGCCCACAGCAATAAGACAAAAACCATCTGGGCTTCCAACCCGAACGGCACGGTAAAACAGATCAGGGCCAGCAAGACCACGGCTATCAGCAGCAGGATATTGATCATCCGCCCGGTTTTGGTTTCTCGTAATATTGTTTTGAGATCTTCCGTGTCGGCGTCGGTCGCTTTTTTTTCCAGCCATTGAACAAGGCCGGCAATGCGCCCAAAGGGTAAATAGAAGATGGCTTTCACGCGGCGGATCAGCTGTGTGGTTCCCGCTTGCAGCCGGGCTTTAAAGTGACCCGGCGATTGCGGCCTGACGCACAACAGCCACAGGCTCTGCAGCACAAAACGCGCAGGATCGAGCAATGTGGGGGAAGCAAAATTGATATGCGGGTAGTAAATCAGAGGCAGACGCCATGCCGGCACGCCGGCAACCTGCGGCTTGAGACACACAAACGCAAAGGTAAACCACAAGCCGAGTATCAGATTTCCCATTCGGGAGGCAGATGTATTTCGCTCGCGCTCATAAGCAAGCTTTTGCACTTTGAACTGCTCAATAACCCAGGATTGAAAAATCAGATTTAAGGTGTTGAACATACACTCAGGAAACACACTGGATGGTTGATAACTGCGACACGCACCAAAAGGCGAGTGACTGATAATCTTTCGTTGCCTGGCTGGTTGGAGCAAACTGCTGCACTGTGGTCAGATTTGCCACACTGTCCATCAGAGCGATATCCCGGTGTAACAGCACAGGTGACAATTCAGCGCCAAGCTCTTTTTTCATCACCAGCATGAAATCGCGGCTGATCTCGGTTTCTGGCTGATACTGGTTGAGCACATAGCGCACTTTGGCTGAGACAGGCGCATCGTTAAAAACAGTCTGGGTCTCAGAAACATCTTGCAACACGCAGTAACTGGCGGCATCAGGGGTTAACACCACCAGCACGACATCAAAAAAATACCCAAAGGCTTCATCTTCCAGTGTCGCCAGATCCGACGCTGCCAAATGAATCAGTTGCCAGTGATCCTGATTGTCACCCGCCTCAAACCGCCCGAGTGCTTCAAGGATCTCAGCAAGGTAAGGGCCGCGGTTCGCCTCAAACTGTCGGGCGCTCTGTAATGACAGTTGGCCAAAAGGCAAAAATGCCACACCATTCGGACTTTCAAAGCCCGCGGACTGCCAGTCAGTATTCGCACACATGTGACTGGCCCACCCTTCAACACTGGAGATAGGCAAGCCGAGGTGTAAACGCAGCAAGTTGGCGGGAGCCGTATCCACAACCAGCACATTTTTCTGCACTTGCACTAATGCCTGAGCCAGATTTGCTGTAACTGTTGTCGCCCCGGCACCACCGCGCAAGCTGAGAATCCCGATCCTTTTCATACCATATCGACCTGGCTACTGTTTTCAGTACTCGCTTGTTTAGTTCCGTGAAGTGACTTTTTACTTTTTAATATCAACCATTTATTTTTGACTTTTGAATAGGTTTCGCTTTCGTTTAATTCGACATAATCATGATTAGTCATGTTATAAGATGCGTAAATTGCATCAACATCTTTCGCAGGCATTACCACAATAATTCACCACTACTTAATAGAATATATCAATGCCATTAATACAAACTTTAATTTAAGTACATAATTCTTAAAGAAACAAACAGACACTCACTTTTATTACATTTTTGCCTGTTCCTTATTAACATTCGGTCCACAAAAAAATCAGACCTCCGTTTGATAAATTTAATACTAGCTGCTAAAACGCTAACTGATAAGACCAGAAACTAATGATAGTATTCCGTTTAATTATGTATGCCTTTCAGTTCATAATCAAATTTCGTGATCAGTACGCTGACCATATGCAAACCAAACAGTTCCTTGCACCTTTCAGTCAGTGCCAAGATAAACCAGATGAATGATTCGACTTTTTGCGCAAATTCTATATGATCTGACTATATTAGTAACACATTTTTCTGTCGTGTTCTTACTGTGATGGTGCCTCTGCAAGCTTAAATAAAGCGGGAAAAGTGCCGATGGCGAGCAACTGGTATTTTCTATGTCTATAAATCCAGACTTTACACACTTTGTCGGAATAAACAATTTCCCGTCGGTTTATGTTAATCTTTTTGACCACAAAACCATGGCAATCGATTATCTGACATCAATCATTAAACAGAATGAAAACAATAACTTCACCAGCCTTACCAACAAAGATAACTTTTACTCCGGCCTGACCGAACAGGAAGCTTATCAGCTCTCAGCGACGTTACAGGAAAAATGTAAGAAACTCTTTTTTCTGAATAAGAATAGAGCCCCAAACGGTATACATTTACTGCTGGATGACATCATCAAATTAAAAATCACCCAAAAATCGCTGTGCATCCTTTTTGTCCCGGATATATTTTTCGTCAATATTAATAACGATAATCTCACTATTGATTTAAAAAAACTTAACGATCACGCTACCAATAATAACCTGACCATCCAATTGCTGGTGTACGGCTCTGTCGCCTCAACGTCATTGAAACCGGCATTACTGGCACTGAACCGTCACCTGGCGGGGCTGGCTTCCATGAGCATGATCAGTGACGACAAATACAGCTACCATGTACATTTCTGGGCAAAACCGGACGGCGTTCAATCAGATAAAACCTTTATTGTGCAGAAAACGGCACTGGGTATGCTGGCTGCCGTGCCGGTTTCAACCCCCAATATAACGACACTTGGCAGCCAGGATGACACGACGCTGATTGTGATGAGCCATGCTGCTGCGGAGGAAGACATCCCACTTCCTGCACACGTCCAGCTGGCGGCAAACAATGCAGAGATCATCAGTGATTCAACAACCCCGCCTTCAGCGACAGTGATATTGTCCTGCCAGTCGCCGGAGGAGATCCGTCAACTGGCTGTCGATTGCCTGTATTTACGGCAAAAAGCCGGCCTGCGGCTCAAGATCATCATCAGAGAAGTCAGGCAGTGCCTGCGATATGCCGATGAAACCTTTCTGCTGCGCGCCGGTGTGAACCTGATTGTGCCTTATCATCTGCCATTTCTCAGAATGATGAGTCAGGTCGATGCGGTGCAAGGACAACGCATGACGCGCCCGCTGCCGGCCAATACTGAAGAGCTGTTGTTAAATGACCTGAACTATAATGCCAGGGGATATCTGGACAATCAGACATTTACCCAATATTGCCATACTGTGATGCAGCAATTTACCTCTCCGCAGCTGGACCTGGTGTTGGTTAAACTCAAGCTGCTGCCAGGAATGCAATCGGATGAGTGTCTGCGGCTGTGCCATATCCGGCGTGATGGCGATGTGATAACCGCTTGTCACCATGCGTTGTATGTTCTGTTCAGCGCCATTCGCCAAACGGATATCCACACGGCACTCAATAATATTTTTGATGCGCCAGTCCGGGATCTCTTCCGGGCCGTCCAGATCATCAGTGCACACCATGATATGGAAAAAGAGCTGGAAGTGGTCGACAAAGAAGCTCTGACGGTTTGTGCCGACATCAAAAAAATCATCACAGAACCGGCTATTTTTACAGAAAAAAGTAGCGCCGAAGAAGAGATGGCAGCCCTTTTTGCTGCGCCTAAACGCATTCGATTAAAAGGTGAATCATGAACATTGATGATTTTCTGCTCACCGCAGGGCTCAGCCTGTTAACAGGCATGGTACTGGGTTACTACCTGCATAACCTGATCACACTGGGCAAGCGTCTCTATCGCAAATTTTTCGGGCGCTCCCGCTACTTTGAACAAGACTGAATTTCTATCACTAAGCAGAGACTATGACGATTACACTCTCTTCTCATTCATCACAGCAGGTTAAAGGACTGGGGTGGTGGAATGTTTATTTCATAGCAAAGTTCGCCCTGTATCTGCAGGGCACGATTGATTTCCACCCGCTGGAAAACATAGCACTGGCCCTCTTTTTATTACTGCCGCTGCGTTCCCGGCTGCTGGCAGCCATCAAGCTCGTCATTGCTGTACCTGCTGCAGCCTGGTTGCTGCACTATGATTCTTTCCTGCCGCCTTTAGAGCGCCTGTGGGCGCAAATGAACCAATTGATGCATTTCGAATGGGGTTATTTGTTTGAACTGGCAGGCCGGTTTTTCTCTATCCAGGCGCTACTGGGCCTTTTTGCCGTCGGCATAGGTTACTACCTGCTCAATCGCTTTTTACGCGTATCGGTACTGGTGATGGCGGCGATGCTGTTTTTCAGCCTGCCATCCGGCCAGATAGCGCCTGTAATTGCAGATCAGGGAACAGCTGAGAACACTACCCCGGAAACCCGGCCCGCCGGTAATGCCAATGCTGCCAAAATGCCAGCAGAAACAGATGATGCATCCCTGAACCAATATGTGGCCGAGTTTTTTTCCCGTGAATCCAAACGGCAAGTCCTGCTGGATGACAACGCCGTTAACGCTGCGCCCTTCGATCTCTTATTCTTGAGCATCTGCTCAGTCGCCTGGGACGATATCCAGATCGCCGGACTGGAAGATCATCCCTTATTTAAAGAATTCGACATCCTCTTTGATCAGTTCAATGCGGCAACGTCCTACAGCGGGCCAGCCGTGATCCGTCTGCTGCGAGCCAGTTGCGGGCAGGAGAACCACAGCCAGCTCTTTGCAGGAGCACCGTCTGAGCAGTGCTACCTGTTCGAAAACCTGAAGCAATTAGGTTTTGAAGAAAATCTGGTGATGAACCACGACGGGATCTTCGACAATTTCCTTGAGTTAATTCAAACCGAAGGTAATGTGGCGGCAGATCTGATGCCGCAAACGGATTTTTCCCCGTACCAGAAGTCTTTCGACGGTGCACCGATTTACCGAGATAAAGACGTGTTGAATCACTGGTGGCAACATCGCCAGCAGGAAGGCAGCGACAAGGTTGTGGCGCTTTATAACACCATCTCCTTGCACGACGGTAACCGGATCATTCACGGCAACCAATCCACCGGGCTGATGAGCTACAAATTGCGTTTGAATAACCTGCTCGACGATCTGTACGCTTTCTTCCAGTCACTGGAACAATCGGGCCGGAATATCGTGGTGGTGCTGGTGCCCGAACATGGTGCGGGTATGAAAGGCGATCGGATGCAGATAACCGGGATGCGGGAAATCCCGTCGCCTTCGATTGTGCATACCCCTGTTGGCTTAAGAATCTTTGGCAAAAACATTGTCCGAACCGGCGAGACAGCCCGCGTAACATCACCGTCCAGCTATCTGGCGTTATCTCAGCTCATTGCCAATATCTTAGAGCAAAACCCGTACCTGAGTGGCAGCTTTGATCCGGCCTCTCTGATCGGTAACCTGCCTGCCACGCCTGTGGTCGCTCAAAACGAAGGATCTACTGTCATCAGAGTACAGGGAAAAAACTACATCACCCTGGATGGCAGCAACTGGTCTGAATACCCGGCGAAATAACCACAGTTATTCAATGGTATCCACGCCCCGGTACCGGTAGGAGCGTGGAAGTTACAACGACAGATTGAATGCCCGGTCATTTCGCCAATCAGGGTATAGACTTCATACGTGCATTATGCAAGCATAATAAACAATAAGCATATCATTTATGGTTTTTTATGGATCTGAAGAGGGTTAACCGAACATTTTCTGTCGCGATCCACCGGGGATTAATCCTATTCCGTACATGCTTCATGAACAGTGATTTGTTGGAGCAGACCATAAAAATGTTTAAAAAATAGATGCCAAGACATAAGAGAATGCAGGTTAAGGTTCATGGATAAGAACAGAGAAAAAACTGACTTCTCTTTATATGCACAGTTGATTCATACAGACAGCATAACTTCAGACTCAACCTTGGTAAAATCAATATAAATCATAAATTTAGGTTATTCATGAACAAATTAAACTGGGACGATTTAAAGTTTTTTCTCACGTTATATGAAACAAATACAGTCAGTGTGGCAGCCAATCGGCTAAATGTGAACTATGCAACAGTATCAAGAAGAATTGACCGGTTGGAAAATGCTTTAAAACTTAAGCTCTTTGATAGGACACAGGATGGATTCATTTCTACGATTGAAGGTCGATTGCTTTACGATAAATCCATCACAATGAGAGACAAGATCAACAGCCTCGAAGAAGAACTCTCGCCTGAATCAAAGTTCAATCAGAATACTAAAATATCAATGGTCCCATTTTTAGCAGAACATTTCGTCATAGAAAATTTGCATAACTTGCACCAAAGATTTCCTGAATTAAGATTTGAAATTGACACTTCAAGTCGAAATGTCAACATATCTAAACAGGAAGCTGATATCGCTTTACGGATGGAGTTGCCAGAAAAGGGCGAATCCATTTGTAAAAAATTAGGTGAGATAGAATATGTGCTCTATGGTAACGAGTATTGGCTGGATAAACTCGTAAAAAATGAAAACGTCAATATAATTACATACTCAAATCTGTATAGTCATCTGCCAGAATGTAAGTATCTCATCGAAAAATTTGGAACCAAATCAATACGAATTCAATCTGACTCTGTTTCAGCTCAAAAAAGAGCATCCGAAAGTGGTTATGGTATCTCGCTAATACCAAGAATTGTACTTCGAAATGACTCCCATCCATTTATTAAGCCTACAGAAGAAATATACCGTGAAATATGGATGTTAACTTCTAAGAAGACCTCATATTCCACACCCAAAAAACTTGTTATGGACGAGTTAGTCAGGATATTCAAAAATGCATTCAAAAAATAAAAATGAAGTGACAAACATAGATTATGCTTGCCACCTCTTTTCACCTTACTGGTTAAACAAATAAGTGACTAACTTTTTGACATCTGTATATTAAATGAACTTGGGGTATGTTTTTCTTTCTTTGCAGTTGACCATCGTGTATAGACATTATTCATTAGAAGCACTGCAATTGTTATGGCAGCCCCAAAAATTTCGGAATGACTGATAGCCTCACCTCTTGCCATACCAATAGCAAAGGCTGTAATTGGTACTAAGTTAATAAACAGAACACCATTTATCGGTCCTAAAGTGTTGATTCCATAGTTCCAGGAAAATACAGCAATCACACCAGCAAAAGTGATAAGGTACAGCAACTCCCATTTTACAGAGAATATCTGCTCCATACTTGGTGCATGTGTAATACTTAACGAATTCGTAATTAAAGCAATAATTAAGATAGTAAACGCCCCAAGTATAGAAGATAACGCTGTATATCTGAGTACAGAGAACCCCTCAACGTAACTTGCACCTAACGTGTACGTAACCCAGCAGAAAGCGCCTGAGAGTATGACAAGTGACGGTAATAAATTACCTCCTGAAAAAGCGCTCATATCACCTTTAGTTATCACGAGTACCACACCAAACAAAGCGAACACGATTGATATCAAGGTAAATTTAGCAGGTCTTACTTTTTTCAGTGTCCACATCATCATTGCAGAAATTAAAGGCATCAGTGCCATGATAATCGCACCATGCTGCGCTTTGGTATAGGCGAGCCCCGCAAATGCCAGAATGCTAAAGCCTGCGAATCCAAACGAACCAAACAACCATAATTTGAAAACGCTTCGGCCCGGCGATAATGAATGACTACCTTCTTTCATAAATAACATTAAAACCAATATCATAGAAGCCGCACCATAACGGATCAAACTGATATGAACTGCATCCATGGATTGTAAAGCATTCTTTGCAATCGGAAACATCCCTCCCCAAGACATTGCTGTACCCATCAGGCATAGAATTGCAACAATATATTTAGTCAAGCTTATTTTACTTTTATTTTCTGTATTTATTTTATCACCTGAAATATTTTTAACTTGATTGAAAACCAAACTTTTCAACTCTTCATTTCGTACTTTTCCTGAAGGTGAGTAAGGAATTGAATCAACACGGCCGACGCCTTCCAGTTTAACTTTCATTTTCTTGCAGATATATTTAATATTTCGAATAAGCTCAAAATCATCCACAACAAAGTCACTATTGGTAACGAACCCACAATGGACTGTATTCTTATTCGAAGGGATCATTGCGACATCTTTTATACCTGGCAGATGTCTGACTTCATTCTCTAACTCATAAATATTTAAAGCACTTTCACCCTGAGCTCTGTTCCTCAGGTAGATATTACCACTGGAATCCATTTCGCCAGTTTCAGCAGTGATCAGATATTTCGTATCACCAATAACAACGAATTCGGAATCTTGATTACCGTAGCTATCCATGTTCATATAACTGGCAATCGCTATACGGCCAACTTCATGGGCAGGAAGCACTTGCCCATCCTTACCGATAACAAGAATATTATTACCATCATATGCCCTGCCAACACTCGTAGGGTTGGTGATTAAATCACTAGGTTCAGCTAAGGCATTCACACCGGTTTCGGTTGTCCCATAGTATTCATATATGACAGGACCTAGAGAGTTGATAGCCTGAAGCTTGGCCTGAGGGTGAAAGTGCTTACCGCCAACAATAATAAATTTTAAATTATTCTCTTTCGCGGAATAACCACCATCCGTATAGTGCCTCACCACCTCATTCAATAAAGGAGGCGTCATCGCACTGGTTGAAATCCATTCACTTTTGAGAAGTTGAGCCATATGTTCAGTATCATGTGGTTTCGCAACAATAATAGTTGCTCCAAGTTGCATAAATAATCTAGACCACCCACTACCGGCTGCATGATATAAAGGCATTGCAAGCAAATGCCTGTCTTCTGATGAGAAACCATAGCGAGCAGTGAAAAATGAAAACCTTCGTCCATCAAATGACTTATTTCGAATTACAGGTTTAGGGATACCAGACGTTCCCGACGTAAATGAAATACTTTTAAAAGGTCTATGCTGCAATTGAAGGCTATCAATATTTTTGTCTGACTCACATGTCAATTCATCATAACAAATGCTATTTCTTACATTGTTATCGATATCAATAATATTTACCTGACTCGATAACCCCTGTATATTTATGTTATTTTCAATGCAATACGATGAGGAAACAACAAGAATTTTACAACCTGTAGCCTTCAACATAGGTTCTAATTTACTGGAGTCCTGTGTATAATCGATACCTGTACATGGTATTTTTAATGTGGCAGCTGCAGACATCAAATAAATGAGTTCTATACAATTAGGAGAAATATAACACATTGATAATTCTGAACTACAGTCAATTTTACTTGCTAAATTTAAAGTGATTTTATTAACATCCTTATAAAAATCATTCCAGGTAACTTTTCTTTCTTCATAGATTAATGCGTTCTTGTCACCACGAGCTGATGCAATCTCTTTAATTTTCCCTAGTGGTATCATCTTAATTTCCTTCAACAACTAAAAGTGATATATTGTTTATCAATGAATTATTTATTTTATCTAAGTCAAACTTACAAACCGTTTGTCCTGGTGTTAAAACCGGGGTTCCTGGGGGATATAAAATAAAGAATGATGATGATATATCACCTTCTCTTAAATTCATTTTATCTGTATTTGTTTTTACTTTCTTTTCCAGGCACTCTAGTCCAAGCAATAAATAATCAACTAACTCATCATTAACGCCACAGTGAAAATTTAATAAAATTGATCTTTCATTGTACCGACTAATGTATACACCTTGATTATTAAACAAATACTCTCTTATTTTTTCACCATTTAATAATGGAGAACAGCAAGTCACCCAAACCTTTGTGGGATCATTGATAAAGAAATCACTGTTCAATTCTAATTCTTCAATCTTGAAATGATTAAGGTTTTTTACTACAAAATTTTTTAATTTATCAATCAAGCTTAATGTTCTTTCGGTGTATTGATGTCCATAGTTTTTAGCATGTACTACAGCCAGTTCAGTACTGGCCAGGATTGGATAGCTTGGTGAGGTTGTATGATTTCTATAGTGACTACTAATAATTTTATTAATGCAATAATCTGAACCATAAACATTGATTAAACTTGCTTGTCTGAATGAAAATAGTGATTTATGTATAGAGTGTACTACGATAAAGTTTTTATCATACTTCTGTGAAAGGCGTTTTGAGTTGTAAATTCCACTCTTCTCTTTCATATAGGGATCAAATGCAGACCAAGCTCCCCACGCTTCATCAATAATAATATTTTCTAATCTTGTCGCAATCTGACAAACTTGATCAAGAAACCTACTTAAATCAAAACATACACCATCATATGACTGACTATTAATTATTAATGTTTTGTAAGGGTTATTAAACTCTTCAGCATTTTTTAATTCGTCTAATATTTTTTCAGCATTACCTCTGTAAATGCTAGACTCATTGTTGCATAAGATATCTTCTATGAAATTTACATCAATATTAGAGGATTTCAAAGTAAAATGGATAGATTGATGCACCCCTTTCTGACATATAACCTTATCATCATTCTTACATAATGCTTCAATGACAATGTTGTTTGCTATCGTTGAACCACAAGTTACAAATAAAGATAAATCTGAACCATATATATCAGAAATAATATTTGAGGATTCATCAATCACCCTGGAAGGGTCTGACAAACTGTCAAAAAAAGGTCCTGTTATTGATAATTCTAAATGCTTTATCTTTTCAAAAGCATTCAGAAAACCGTCTTCAAGTATTACATTTTTAATAT
Source organism: Photobacterium halotolerans DSM 18316 (assembly GCF_000425165.1). Taxonomy (GTDB): domain Bacteria; phylum Pseudomonadota; class Gammaproteobacteria; order Enterobacterales; family Vibrionaceae; genus Photobacterium; species Photobacterium halotolerans. The sequence continues at coordinate 82,121 of NZ_AULG01000022.1, read as the reverse complement.
TACCCACATTTTGAATCGGCAGAGCATGAAAGCTTCCATTCATTCTCTTCTTTGAACTTACTAATGATTCATATATTGGTAATCGAATCTTATCAACCATATAACCTCCTGTTAATTACAGCTCAATTTAAAATATTCTTATCATTATAACTATAAGAATTTTTGCACATAGGTCGTGCGTCAACAGTTGAAATGGAATAGCGGTAATAACGAATTGCTACAAGAATTTTTGCTCATCACGCATGCAAAATTGTTCGTTAACTATTCTGATTATTTTCCATAGACTAGACTTGAATTTAAAAAGGAGACTACAATGAATCATGTAAATACTTTGCGAAAAATATCAGGCTTATCCGATAGCACCGTTGATTGGAACAATATGGTTCTTCTATATATAGACTTTCAAAATGAATATACTGACGGAAAGTTGAAGTTAGGTGAAAATGGTTCACTTGCATTGGATAAGGCAAAGACGCTTCTTGATATAGCGCGTGATAAATCAACACCCGTCTTTCATGTATTGCATAAGGCAAGCTCTGCATCACCAGTGTTTAACTGTGAATCAAAAATGTCTGATGTGATTCAATTGGTAAAACCATCAGAGGACGAACAAATCGTACACAAAACCCTTCCAAACTCATTTTTTAATACGGAGTTAGAAGAGCTGATACGATTGACTGGACGCAAGCAAATTATTGTAGCTGGTTTCATGAGTCACATGTGCGTCACTGCAACAACTATCAAAGCTGTTGAGCTTGGATACGACGTTATTGTTTGTGAAGATGCTTGCGCAACTCGAAGTCTTCCGGATCAAAATAATAACGAGCTTGATGGGAAACTGGTCCATGATGTCTCCATCGCGGCATTGAGTGATCGATATGCCACTATCATGAAACTTTCTGATTTCGCATAACCCTCAGATCGGTGATCTTTTAACCCGATTCAGCGTCAGGAATAAAATTCAAAGCAGATTTAACCTCCTTCACTGTTGGAGGTTTTTTCTTTCTTACCACAATACTGATTATGGTATCCGGCAATAGCCTGTCCCCTTCAGGGCGTAGAAAAGGGGGCGTAGGAAGGGGCTGAGATAACAAGATCACAGTTCAATTTTTTCTTGCCATACAATGAGTTAATCTGTTCACATTTCAATTCAATTTCACCGGAAACGGCATTTTCAGCGTTATTTTTTGTGCTATTTACAACTCACCTGGCAGGATGAAATGTCCGCGTCAGGAGTGCGAATAACCATAAACAATAACTCGATCCGTTCGGGAGTTATCTCTCTTGCAAAGGACGGCAAAAGGAAATTGAAATGAGAACCTTACCTACGCTTATTGTTGGTGCGACGCTGATCAGCGCCCCCGCACTCGCCGACTGGCACTTCCGGGGCACCCCGAATCAGTGGAACGCGGCAGCAATGACACAAATAACGACCACTCACTATCAAACCTGCCAGAGTTTTCTGCAAGGGGACGCCACAGGTGGTCCGCGGTTTAAAATCGACCGCTACGGTGACTGGCAGGAAAGCTACCCCGCCGACGATTACACAGTTGCCGGTGATCAGAGCTATCGGATCGATTTTTACACCGACAGCCAGACGATTATCACCACGCCGGTGACCAGTTGCGACAGCCAGTCTCTGGCACAAAACTTCGCAGCGCTGCACTTTCGCGGCACGCCGAATCAATGGGCGGCAGAGGCAATGACCCTGGTCGATAACAACACCTGGTCGCTGTTGGTCCATTTTGACGGACAAACCAGTCAGCGTTTTAAGTTTGATCTGACCGGAGACTGGTCGCAAAACTATGGTGATAATCAGAATGACGGCGTGTTAGACGCATCCGGCGATGACATCTATACCCAGATCAACGGCGAATATCTGGTCACAGTTAACGACCAGACCCTGAACTATACCCTCACGCCCGTGACTCCATGTACCTCAGATTGCCCCCCGCTTCCCACCCTAGGTGCACAATATCAGCCGGATAAAACCACCTTTGCGATCTGGTCGCCGGATCACAGCGATGTCACGGTTACTGTGAACGGCACAGCATACCCGCTGGGCAAAGTGAGCGATGCCAACGGCTACACCGATATCTATCAGGTTGACGTCAGCGGTGATCTGCACCTTGCCGAGTACACCTTTAAGATCAATGGCATTCCGGTGCGCGACCCCTACGGAAAAATGGCAAAACCAGGCACAGGAGACAGTGAAGCCATCAACATTGTGATGGACATGTCCCGCACTGCCCCAGATGGCGGCTGGGCTGAACGTCCGGCATTAGTGAACCGCGAAGATGCCGTGATTTATGAAGTCCATGTCCGCGATTTCACCATCGATGCCAGCGCTGGTGTCAGCGCAGACAAGCGTGGTAAGTACCTGGGGATGGTCGAAAGCGGCACCCGTTACAACGGGCTGAAAACAGGGATTGATCATCTGGTCGATCTGGGCATCACTCACGTCCAGCTGCTGCCCGTCTATGACTTTGCCACCTGCGACGGACTTCCTGACAGCGATCCTTGTTACAACTGGGGCTATGATCCGCGTAATTACAACGTCCCGGAAGAACGCTATTCACAGGTGCCGACCGATTACGAGGCGCGTGCCAGCGAGTTTAAAACCATGGTGAACGAGTTTCACAAAGCCGGAATCCGGGTCATCATGGATGTGGTGTACAACCACACTTACGCCAAAGAGATGTTTGAAAACATCAGCAACAGCTATTACACCCCCACCGATCTGTCCGGCACAGGCAATTCCATTGATGCCGACCTGCCTATGGTCAGCCGCATGATTCAGGATTCGCTGGCCTACTGGGTCGATGAATACGGCATTGATGGTTTCCGTTTCGATCTGATTGGCATTTTCTCTTATCAGGAAGTGGAGAAATGGGGACGTGCGCTGAACCAGCAATTCCCGGATCGCAATCTGCTGCTTTACGGCGAACCCTGGAATGGTTACGCCAGCGATCCGAAAGAAGCACAACGTGTCCGCTACGGCACCACGCATCACATGGTGCAAGAACATGTCGGCGTCTTTAACGGCGCGTACCGTGAAGCCCTGAAAGGGTCGAACGACGATACCCGGACCGGCTATATGTTCAACAATCTGGACAGCGCCGATGCGGGCTGGTCCATCTATGATGGCATGCGCGGTTCTGCGTACGATCCCAATGACAGCCGCAACAGCACCTGGTTCAGAAACTTTGCCGCCGACCCGGAGCAAAGCATCAACTATATTTCAGCCCATGATAATTTCGGGCTGTGGGATAAGGTGTATTTAAGCCTGTCGGGCAATGTTGTCCAGAACAGCTCACACCAGATTCTCAGCCTGACGCCACCGGCCAGTCTCGATTACGCCAAACGCGTGGTGAATTTTGGCATGGGCATGGTGCTGACCAGCCAGGGGATCGGGTTTGTCCATGCCGGGGACGAGTTCTTACGGACAAAAACCGACAACGAGCAAATGAGTGATCCGGATGCCTGGAATTTCGGTGCGCACGGCGGTACCCACAATACCTACAATGCGCCGGACAGCTTTAACAGTATCAAGTGGCAGCGCCGTGCTGATAACGCCGCTACCTATGATTACTTCAAAGCTCTGATCGCGCTGCGCCGCAATCACGCTGGTTTACGCATGACCTCAAATCAGGACATCGCCAGTTACCTCACAGTCTCCCGGCCCGCTGAGTCTGGCGGCCAACTGGTCACAGGTTTAATCACTTACCCGCAAGACACGCATAACCTGTTTGTGGTGTACAACAGCGGCAGCAATCAGACCATCAGCCTGCCTGCGGGCGACTGGACGCTGGTTGCCGATGCATCAGGGGCCCGTCAGCAGACAGGGTTATCCGGCAGTGTTGTGGTTGAAGGCACTGCGGTGACTGTATTTACTCAGGCCCGGTAATCGCGCTTGCAGGTGCCCCTGGCTGTAAAGGGCACCTGGTCACAGGCGAACAGAGTTCAAAAACTCAAATAACAACAACAGGAAGTTAAACGTGAACAAAAAGATTTATCGCTCCACACTCTCAATACTGATAGCCGCCGCGCTGGCAGGATGCGGGAGCTCAGGTCCCTCTGCGGATGAGAAGCAAGCCAGTGCATCTTATGCCTGTAACCCAAGCGTTGCAGAGAAAAGTCACCAGTTACGCATTTACCAGGTGATGGTGGAAAGTTTTGTCGATGGTGACCCGAATATTGGGCATGGCACTGGCTATGGAACCAGCCACCATCAGGGCGATTTACAGGGAATCATCGATTCTCTGGACTATATCCAGTCGTTGGGTGTCAATGCGATCTGGCTGACGCCTGTGTTTGCGTCGGTACCCATCACTGGTCAGGATCACTGGGCAGACCGTTTGGATGCAACCGGCTATTATGCCACCGATTATTTTTCGATTGATCCGAAATTTGGCACCTTGGAAACCGCGAAAGCATTGGTCGAACAGGCCCATGCCCGGGGCTTGTATGTGTTCTTTGACGGTGTGTTTGGCCATCACAAAGACAATGTGGTGCCATCGCCCACCGGAAAGCTGCCCGCCGGCAGCAGCAATCCGGTCAGCTACCCGGAGAGTCTGCCTTTTTATCAGGAAGTAGCGGCTTACTGGATCAAAACACTCAAAATTGATGGCTGGCGGTTGGATCAGGCTTATCAGGTGCCACTGGAGGCCTGGCAGGACATTCGCCAGACGGTCGATGACGCATCGCAGTCGGTCACTTACGTCAATCACCTTGGCGAAACAGTTCACCCGCTGGGTTATATGGTGGCCGAAATATGGAATAACGAAAACGTGATCAACCAAACGGGTTACGGCCCGCAAGGCACACCGGGCTTGTGTTCAGCCTTTGATTTTCCGGTCCGCTACCGGTTAGTAGAAACCTTCGCCGTGAATGAAAACAGCAACGGTGGCAAAGGCGGCAGCTGGCTGGCAGAGGGCATGGATTTACATCGTCTGTATCCCGATCATGCCCAGCCCAATCTGATGCTGGGCAACCATGATCTCGTCCGCTTTGGTGATTTGCTGCAACGCGGCAATATTGCAGAGCCCACCGATGATCAATACTGGCAGCGCCATAAAGCAGCGTTATCCTTCCTCGCCGCTTATACCGGCCCAATCACCCTGTATTACGGTGATGAAATTGGTGATCAGGTTGAACATTTTGCCGATAAAGTGTCTGGCGATATCTGCGCCATCCAAGGTTTGTGTGATGATCATGTGGCCCGTTCCAGTGGCAAGATTGACGGCGTCAGTGCCACGCTGAATGCACGGCAAAGGGATCTCAAAGCCTATGTCACTGAGCTGATGACCATGCGATCAGCGCACCCGGCGTTATACCAAGGCGAGCGCCTTAATATTGTGGCCAATGACAAGGTGTATGTGGATCGCAAGCAACAAGATCAGGACGCCGTGGTTTATCTGGTCAGTACCACAGACGCTTCGCAACAACTGGCTTTGGAAGCGGAAACACTGGGCTCAGCCGGAGATTTGATGGACTTGCAAAGCGGTGAGCGCTTTCCCCTCAGCAGCGGACACTACACGGTTCCGCTCAATGGCTTTGAAGCACGCTTCCTGCGCATTGTCTCCCCCGTACAACCTGCTGTCGATCTGACGGCCAAAGCCCTGACCGTGACGGGCACAGGTATAATGGCGAAGTGCGATAACCCAACGGTAAATGAGCAAGGACCGGTGAGTAAGTCGCTGTATGTGGTCGGCGATTTCACCGATTCAGGATGGAAGCACAAAGACAACCGGCAATTTGCCTACAAAGGCCAGAACCTGTATCAGGTGGTAACCAATGAACAGGCCGGCAGCTTCCGTTTGCAGTACGCCAGTAAAGACTGGTCGCCACAGTATACGGCCGAAGGGCTTGAACTCAGGCCGGGTCAGAAAACGCCGCTCACTGCAGGCAGCTATGGCAAAGACACCGCTGCCATGCTCCCTGAAGCCGGACGTTATGTGTGGAGCCTGACCTTCCAGGATAACGGCTTACCCGACGCTGTGATGGTGTCGAAATGTGAGTAGATGGATAGACAGCGAGCGCTGTGCGCTCGCTGTCTATCCGGGTAAACGACCGTTGGTAAGGTTGAACCTGTGTTCTTTTTCAATCCTGTCGTTAGTTACCTATTTGTATTTCACAGCAAAGCCTGCCATCACTGGCAGGCTGTTTCGTTTTAACGCAGAAACTCACCGTCAGTACCGATTTTCCCGGGACCGTTCAAAACGTAAATCCCGGCACTGTACCCTTTCACGGTGAAACTGATACTACCGTTGGATACCGTCAGCTGGTTACCTGTCACGGCATCACGATAGGTCCCGTTACGCACACCTGTGACAGTCATGGTTTGCGGGTTAGCATTGCTTAATCCCACCACGGCATAGCTCTCACCATTGTTATAGTCCCGGATGTAGCTGATACCGGCGCCCCATTCATTCACCTGGCTGGTCGGCGCTTTCTGCAAGGCTGGCACCACCTTGCGGATCTGGTTCAGGCGTTTGATGTGCTGGTACAGCGGGTGTTGCGAAGTGGTCGCTTTATCATCCAGATAAGGGCCAAAATAAGCGCGCCCTGTCATGTCTATGGTGTCGGTGGCACCGGCAATATCCTGCGGAAGTCCTGCCTGGAACATGACTTCCTCACCGTAATAGAGTGCAGGGATACCCCGGTTGGTCCACATCAGGTTGTAGGTCATTGCGGCATGTCCCATGTTGCCGCCATAACGGTACTTAAAGTCATTGTCCGGGCCGACATCATGGTTCTGGAAGAAAGTGACCAGTTTGGTCGCGTCGCCATACACCCAGTCCCAGCCAAGCACGCCTCCGATGCCGCCAAAGTTGCCTTGCGTGACGTTATCGCGGAACGTCGAGAAGATTGAAAAGTCGAGCACCGAGAAGCCTGAATCGCCGCCTCCGTTAGGATTGGCCGGATCTTGCGTTGTACGGGTATACCACCAGGGACGAATGACCGCAGAGGCGTTGTCATTATCGAGTTCTGAACCAAAACCGGTTCCCTTGACCAGGTTTTCACCAAAGACAAACAAACCGGGTTTATGGGCTTTCCAGTTGTTGACATACTCCAGCAGCTCATCGCGTTCAATGTGCTTCACCGTATCCAGGCGGATAGCATCAACCCCCATATCCAGGTACTGACGGATCGCACCATTGATATAGTCTTTGACGTTCTGGTTTTCCGTTGCCAGGTCAATGCAGTCACCCGCCATGTGTTTATTCTGCAATGCTTGCGGATTCTCCCAGTCACCGCCGGACATAAAACCGTCCTGGTGGTACCAGGACGGGTCAAGCGTCTGGGCATCAATACCAAAAAAGCGATTGGGATCATAACCGGCCAGAGGCACAGTAGTGCCGGTTTTCGGATCAACCAGCGGGGTGATCCCATCCGGGTCGGAACTGTGACGTTCGCGGAACCAGGCAGGGGCAACACTGTTGTCGTTATCATCCCGGTAAGCCGACTGGTAATCGCCCAGATTGCCAAAGTAAGGATCATTGCTGATTTCACCCTGACTGCTGCCAGCCGGGACATAGTATTTAGTGGGCAGACGATCAATCCAGACGTGATCGCGCAAGCCGTACTGGCTTGAGTGGTTGATCACGACATCCTGAATCACTTTCAAACCTTTGGCATGAGCTGCATCGATAAAGTCCTGATAACTGGCATCAGGTGATTCAAGACGCGGGTCAACTGTATAAAAGTCATAGGCATGATAACCGTGATAATCCAGACCAGAGCGGTTTTCCACCGGCGGGGTCACCCAAATCGCGGTAAAACCGAGATCCTGAATATAGTCGAGCTGAGCTATCAGTCCTTTAAAATCGCCGCGCCATTGTGGATCCCCCGGTTTAATCCGGTCACGGTTGTAATAATTGTTGCTGCTGTCACCATCATAAAAACGGGCGGTCAAAAGAAAGTAAATGGTTTCTTCACGAAAATCTCCGCTGGCGGCTTGCTGACCGATAAAATAGCTGAAACTCTGCTCTTGCTGATTGCCCGTTGCATCAATGGCCAGCGTTTTCACCACCAGATCAGCACCCTCACCAAGATCACTGGCCGGCAGTATTTCCCCCTGGTAAAGGCTTGAGCCCGTATTGGGTGAACTGCCGTCTGTGGTGTAGTAGATTTTGGGCGCCGTATCCTGGTTGTCGTTCACGGCCAAAGTCACGGACTGACTGTTGGGATAAAAGCCCGCCGCAGGTGTGGCTGTGACCGCGGGTGGTTCACTGTTTGCCCCTTGGATCAGCTCAGTGGTGATTACTTTGGTTTGACTGTCGATGCAAATTTTATACTGCTGGTTATCCTCTACCCGATAGTCTGCTTGCGGGTAGGACTCAGCCCAGTCACCGAACCGATCGACTTTAAAACGGGGATCATTGTCAGCAAACGTCTGTTCAGTACAAAAAAGCATACCATCATGACTGGTCATTGCAGTCGCAGACCAGTCATTGGGTGTTCCCCGAAAAAACCACTCTTCAGACACTGCTCCGCAGTTCTCAATCGGTTCAGCGGTAATAGTATTGCTGTCGACGAAAAAGTTGATGAGATAGCTTTGATTGGACTCGACCCCAACATCCTGAACGGGATAGCTTTCATTCCAGTTGCCATCGCGATCGATTTTAAATCTTGGCCCGCCACTGGCATCACCTGAAGAGAAACTCTGGCAGGTCTGGTATTGGTTCGCACTGATCGCTTCCAGAGGCGTGGCAGCCCACTGATTGGGTGTCCCGCGAAAATACCAGTCGGCACTTGCCGGTATAGGGGCGAGCGAGGCTCCCGTAAGAACAAGCAGTAAAACTCTCATCCATTGCATTCCTTTTGCTGTTTGAAAAAGCTGACGTATTTGAGATATCGCAGCCGCTAAGGCGAAGCTGTCACTTCGCGGTATTCAGCTTATAAGCAATTGATGCGCACTACCCGAATGCCATACGGGAATTTCACGAACTGTGAACAAGTAAATACTATGTGTAACAAAGAGATAGGAGAAGCATGCACGCTTAGTGATCAGGGTTTATAACGGGGTAATCGGGCGTAAAACAAACGAATAAAGCGGGTGTTTGCACAAAAAGTGATCGCGCTTTAGGTCGGTGCAACGCCCAAACGGCAACGGATGCTGATGATGCCTTTCCCAGCCAAAATATCTCTGCATCTTTTCCAGTGAATAGAAAAGACATTACCCTTTGCACGTATGATTACAGGCGTGAGATGTAGGAACGAATACAGATAATAAGCCGTTAATACAACTCTTGGAATCTGATTTATGTACTATTGTTCCCTGAACTGCAATCACGGGTAATCGACACATCCACACGATGGGGTTGCCGATCATCCAGTAGTAACACGCCTTTTTCATCTACGGGCTGACCGTCAAGCTTAATCAGCACTTTTTCTTTTTCATCGATACATTGGTGCTGAACAATCACAATATTGTACTCAGTACTGCCGAAGTGGTAGCGTACCGTATACTCAGTCCAACCTGATGGTAAACAAGGCTTGATAAGCAGATAATTTCCATCTCGTTTGACCCCCAGCAAGGATTCCAAGATTAATCGATATAGCCAACCTGCCGATCCTGTATACCAACTCCATCCTCCCCGACCAATATGGGGAGAAACGGCATAGACGTCAGCAGCAACCACATAGGGCTCAGCTTTATACGCCTCAACAGCTTGAGTACTGCGGCCATGATTCACAGGATTAATCAACCCAAGTATTTCCCAGGCTCGGGTACTGTTTCCAAGCTCTGCAAATGCCATAGCTACCCAAATTGCCGCATGGGTATATTGCCCCCCGTTTTCGCGCACACCAGGTACATATCCTTTGATATAGCCTGGATTCAATGCCGACTTGTCAAATGGGGGGGCCAATAGTTGAACTAACCCTTCTTTACGCTGCACCAAATGTTCGTCCACTGCGTTCATAGCCAACTGCGAACGTTCTGGTGTGCCCGCGTTAGACAACACTGACCAACTTTGTGAAATAGAATCAATAGTACATTCAGTATTCTTTGCTGAACCAAGTGCTGTGCCATCATCAAAATAAGCACGCCGGTACCAGCCACCATCCCAGCCGTGTTTATTAAGATTTTGCTTCAGCTCAGCCGCTTGTTGCTGGCAACGTACAGCAAAGCTGCCATCTCCCCGCTGCAGGGCTAAGTCCGCGAAATCCAGCAATACTTTATGCAGGAAAAACCCTAGCCATACACTTTCGCCAGTACCATGAATGCCCACTAAGTTCATGCCGTCGTTCCAGTCACCCGATCCCATTAAAGGCAACCCGTACTCACCCATGTTCAGCCCATTTTCAATCGCACGTACACAATGTTCATAAAGGCTGGCTTCATCAGTGACACGTTCGGGTAAGCCGTAATAGGATTCTTCACCACAATTAAGCTGACGACCTTTAATAAAGGGCACATTAATATCAAGCACAGCCTTATCACCGGTGCTCTTCACATAATGGCAAGTGACCATTGGCAGCCACAAATAATCATCAGAACAACGAGTTCGTACACCGCTGCCTAGCGGTGGATGCCACCAGTGTTGTACGTCACCTTCTAGGTATTGACGGGCAGCAGCCCTTAACAAATGATCGCGCACCAAAGCAGGTTCAGCGTGTACCAACGCCATGACGTCCTGTAATTGATCGCGAAACCCGAAAGCCCCACCTGACTGATAAAAGCCGCTGCGAGCCCACAACCGGCAGGCCAATGTCTGATATAATAACCAGCCATTCGCCAACACATTGAGTGCCGGATCTGGCGTAACCACTTGCACTACACCCAGTGTTTTTTTCCAATACTGTTTTACGTTTTCCAAGACAGTGCTGGCCGTATCTGTTTTTCGAAGACGCAACGCCAGGTCGCGAGCCTGAGCCAAGTCGCGTCCCGCGCCCAGACGGAAAATAATAGCTCTCCCCTGGCCGGGCAAAAGATCAAAAGATACCTGAATAGCCCCACAGGGATCCAGAGCTGCCCCAACCCGTCCAGACAACCGCGCCCTTGTCAGTGCATCCGGCTGTGCCAGAGAGCCATTACGGCCTATGAATTCGGTTCTGTCTGCGGTTAAACTACGTGACATATCATCAACATCGAAGAATGCTACGCGCCCTGCGAAGTCAGTATTGTAACTATTACGGGCAAAGAGAGCTCCGCTATTGGGGTCAATTTCTGTGACAATATGAGGGCTAGATTTAGCACGCAAATCCCCTAATACCCATTCCACATAGCCCGTCGCAGAAATACGCCGTCTTCGGTCTGAGTCATTACGTACAGTTAATACTGAAAATTTTACAGTGTCATGCAGATGCACGTACACCATCAATGTCGAGTGGATGCCCCATTCAACGTGCTCGAAGGTGCTATACCCGAAGCCATGACGTGCTATATAGGCCTGTTGACCTTGACATGGTAACGGAGTGGGCGACCAAAATTTGCCGCTGTCTTCATCACGTAGATAAAATGCTTCGCCGCTACTTGCACCTATCGCATCATTGCTCCAAGGCGTGAGCCGAAATTCATGGGCATTTTCACTCCAAGTGTAGGCTAATCCGCTCTCGGTAATTACGCTGCCAAAGTTAGCGTTCGCTAAAACATTTACCCAGGGCAAAGGTGTCGTTTGCTTAGGTGTAGTCGTTATACAGTACTCATTACCATCTTCAGTAAAACCACCTAAAGCGTTAGACAAAATCAAATCAGGCTGTATCGTTTTCGCAACAGTATGACTTTCAGTGCTCAAATAACGACTGGATGCTAAGCGTTCAATTTGAATTCTCGCGGAGTCACGCCGGTTAACCTGCTCCTCAAAGGTGCCAGCCCGATCAGTAAGAATCGCGCACGAAACCGCCTGCAAAAGTATTTTGTCTTCATCTGAGATCTGTTCGGAGCCGCGGACAAAAATACCTCCAGGTCTATCAATTTCGTGAGCTTCAGTACACGTTGCAATTAACCCCAGAATCTGATCTTGAATTTGCTTACGATAGCCGACATTATCTTCATTCCAGATAACTAAATCGACGGCTAAACCTTTCAGACGCCAGTACGCGTGACACTGAATTAGCTGATTGACTAATTTCATGTTGCTGATGTCACTGATTCTCAACAGCACAATGGGCAGATCACCAGAAATACTATAGCCCCACAAGCCTGCCTGTCCGCGACGATTCTGTATCAGTATACTGGCGTCTGCTCTTAACGCCGGAGTGTTATATAAGACGGTATTAGCAAGGCGGCGATACAGTAGCGCATCCGTTTCGCTTGCATTGATCTGTCGTAACGTAATCGTACTATGTGTACTGGCAAGATCGAACACACGATCGGCAAAATGTCGATCCTGATACTTATCAACTAAGGCCAGACATCCTTTTCTATTTATAGCAACGCCAGTGACTAAATCGATGGTGGCAGATTCTTCGGACTCCAAGGTGATGCTGCACCGGATAGCCACTATTGGATCAAGCACAGAACCCTGGCTATTGGATAACGGCTGTTCACCGCTGATTGCCTGAGGCGCAACCAGTGTATTTCCCCGCCCAATAAATCGGGTACGATCGGTTTCATAAGAAACATCTCCGACTTTCGCTCCGTTAAAAGACAGTAGATGGAACATCCAGGGCGGTGACTCACTTCCGGATCGGGGCCGACGAGAGCATAAAATAGCGCAGCGTTCGCTGACAATTTCTGTTTGTATGAACAGATTATTAAACGCAGTCTGCCTTTCATCCGCTGCAGGGTCCGATAGTACAACTTCAGCATAACTCGTGATCTCTATCATTCTGCGCTCACTGCTTCGATTTGTAATACGCAAACGCCTGAGTTCAATATCATCTTCCGGGGAGACAACTATTTCGGAATATGTCTCAAAATCGTGATCGTTGCGGCGAAATTCTGCTCGGCCTTCTGAAAACATAGCCGCGTAACGATCGGCCTTTTTTAAGGTCGGTTGATAAGTTGCAGACCAAAAGTTCCCCGTTTCTGGATCACGCAAATACACAAATGCGCCCCAATTATCGCAAGTTGGATCTTCGCGCCAGCGAGTCACGGCGACCCCGTTGCAGCGGCTATAGCCTCCACCGACATTCGTTAACATTACATGATAACGACCATTTGAGAGTAACTGTACTTCAGGTGACCGCGTATCAAAATCGATGGGCCGGTACAAAGGCATCGCAGGTTCATCAAAAAATGCGCTACCTTCCGAATGCTCTGCAACATGGGTATGAACAATAGTGGACTTGGGAATTTTCTCTTGCAACAATAACAACGTTGCCTGAAATGAGAGATCTGATTCAAACCGTTTCTGCATGGGTTGGTCTAGCAGTACATAGCCCAAAGCAAGAAGTGACATGCCTTGATGATGAGCCATGAAAGAGCGGACAATAATGTGATTGCGACCGCGGGTCATTCGCGCAGGTGTATAGTCAATCGCTTCGTAGAAACCATATCGTCCTTCACAGCCCAGATCGGATAGACGTTGCAGATTTGCACAAGCAGCATGTGGATCAACCATTAAAGCCAAAGCAGAAGCATAGGGCGCTATCACAGAGTCTTCAGCAAGACCCCGTTTCAATCCCAGGCCTGGTACCCCAAAAGCGTGATATTGATAATTTTGATTGGCATCTATTGAACTAAAACCAGATTCCGACACACCCCAGGGAATCGAGCGTATATTGCCATACGCAATTTGTCTTTTTACTGCCGCATTATACGTTTGATCCAACAACGTACCGTGATAAGTGGGCATAACCAGTAACGGCATCAGATACTCAAACATCGAGCCGCTCCAGGAAATCAGAGTTGGCACTCCGCCCGAGGTCGTCAGAAGATGGCCTAAAGCGAACCAACTTTCCTGTGGTAATTTACCTTGAGCAATAGCAACAAAGGTGGCTAAGCGGGCCTCAGACGCCAGTAAATCGTAATAACTATTATCACGACGAAATTCATCAATGTTATAGCCGACCGAGAGTAAGTGGCGATACTTATCATATAAAAAATGGTACTCCATGGTCGCGAAATCGCAGGCTAATGAAGCCAAATTTTCACACAGTTCCATTCGCTCGTTCGCACGGGCTGTTGCCTGCATCAAGGTAGTATGCAAAATAGTCAATTCTTCTCGATTGGCACATTCCGGAGATCGGCTGAAACAGTCATCAATCACCGCAAGCCACTGCTTCAATGAAACAACAAGATCTCTGAGCGATTGTATGTTATTTAAATCGCTTAATTTTCCTGAACTGACTAAGTCATTGAGCAATGCTAATGACTTCAAGCTATCCATAGCCACGGGTTGTTTCAGCCAGGGACAAATCCACTGCAATTCATCGATAAAAGCCTGGCATTGATGCTGAAAAGTCATCGCCCAATAATGAATTTCTGACTCCGTACCGTCTTCAGAGATCTCTGAAGCATCAATATTTTGTTCAACATGCTTTTGCAACGTTATCAACAGCAGAATCTGAGTATGTAATTCCGTGTATTCCAGGCTGTCTGATGGCGCCTGACAGGCAGGGACCAAAAGATTTTTCATATCTTCCAGACATAGTTTCCATTGGGTTAGCTTATTTTCTTCCTGGGTATCGGCAGGTTTATATGCTGTCAATGCATCCTCTAATAATGCGAGGGTATCGGCCAATCCCTGAAAAACACGTGTGGGTATCAGCGGATTTTCTGGCAAGTTTTGTAGACCTGCTCGTAAGGTCAGTAAGTGGGCCGCCAGGTTACCGCTATCTACCGATGATATATAACGGGGTAGCAATGGCTGCAAAGTTTGGGTGTCGTACCAATTGCAAAAGTGGCCCTGATAACGTTCCAGCTTTGCCAGTGTGCGAAAGGTATTTTGAGTGCGCCGTAATAATTCCCCGCAGCCAATAAATCCAAAATCCATCGCCGTCAGGTTCGCCAGCAATGACAAGCCGATGTTGGTTGGTGACGTACGATGCGCGAGTATCGGACCTGGTCGTTCCTGGTAATTATCCGGTGGTAGCCAGTTATCATCGGCAGTCACGAATGTTTCAAAGAATGCCCATGTTTTACGGGCTATTTTCCCCAGAAAAATAGTCTGCTGTTGGCTGACCTGGACGTTAGTCTTCACTGCAGGGCGACTTAACCACCACGCAAAAGAAGGAGCAAGGAGCCACAGCAGCAGAATCGGGACCACCGCCCAAAACGCTGACGGTTGAAATAATAACAGAGCGATAAAACAGAGCATGGCCAGCAATGGTGCTATGGCCATCTTTCTGTATGATGCCATAAATCCAACATCAGCCGTCGTTGTATGCCGGCAAGAAACAACCCAGTCTAATAGCCGCTCTTTAGCAACAAGAAGGCGATAAATACTGCGTATAATTGCTCCAAAACTAAAACTTGCCTCATAAGGTAAACAGGCCAGTTTAAACCCGATTTCAATAAGACTTTGTCCCGCCGAGCGTAAAACGGTAAACAGGTGATAACCCAAGCGGATATCCTTACCGCAACGGAAGATATTCACTCCCGCCATCAGCCACCCTGGCAATATTAAAATACCCACTACAGTGAATGACCATAACCACGCATCAGGGGTGCCAAACCACCCTAACAGCAGTAACAATAACAATGACGATGGAATTAAACTGCGGCGCAGGTTATCAAAAATTTTCCAGCGTGATAGTGCCGACAAGGGATTTCTCTGGTAACCATGACGGTACACTGGCACCCAAGGTAACAACCATTGTGCAATTTGCCAGTCACCACGTATCCACCGCTCTTGGCGCTGAACATCCGCAAAGTAAGTGGCTGAATAATCATCATACAATTGTACGTCGCTGAGTAGGCCCGAGCGGATATAGCATCCTTCAAGCAGATCGTGGCTCAGAATCCGGTTTTCAGGAAAACGTTCTTTTAGCGCATACTCGAATGCATCAACATCATAGATTCCTTTACCGACAAAAGATCCCTCACCGTACAGATCTTGATAAACATCGGAAACCGCCCGCGTGTAAGGATCTATTCCGGCTTCAAGGCTAAACAACTGTGCATAACGTGACCGATAAGTGCCTAGCAGGCTCGCGGCCATGCGAGGCTGTAAGATACCGTAACCGTTACTGACTATGCGTTTATCTTTATTGTACTGCGGGCGGTTTAAAGGATGGGCCATCGTCGCCACAAGCTGGCGTGCTGAATCACGTGGTAATTGTGTATCTGCATCTAACGTAATGACATAGCGGACCGAAGGCAGTAATTCAATGTGACCAATTACGCGGGAGAAAGCCCCAATGCCGCCGCCTCGTAACACGAGATTCAGATCAGCTAATTTTCCCCGCTTACGCTCATACCCCATCCAACGCATGGCAACCGGATTCCATCGCCGAGGACGATGAAACAAAAAAAATCGGTCTTGAACATTCCCTTGGGTGTTTGCTGTAGAATAGCGGCTATTAAGCGCTTCAATGCCGGCCACTACTTTATTTAATAGTTCGTCGTCACTTTCCTCGGCTTCATTGTCAGCATCGGTAAAGTCAGTCAGCAGTGCAAAATATAAATGCGTATCTCTGTTACCCAGAAAATGTACCTCAAGTGTTTCAAGTAAGCTCTCAACACTTTGGCTAGAACACAACATACTCGGTATAACGACTAGCGTACGCATTTCCTGCGGCAGACCACTGGAGTAATCCATACGGGGCAGAGGGTGAGGTGGGACCAGTAACGTTGTAAGCCAATTGACAACTAAAGAGGATAGTTGACTCCCCGCCAGCAGCAATAATCCCCCCATGAGCCACACTTGCCAGCCATTAAAACCGGCCTTGTGTGCTTCGGATAGCAGCCCGAAACAAAATAGTAACGCCATGATGAAAATGGCCCCGACATGGGCCATCCCCACCAAAAGAATTTTGATTTTTTTATTGCCCGGAAGGGGGAATGATCTGGTGCGGGCTGATTTTTTAAGCAGTTCAAATCCATCACCAATAAGGTAGTATCCCACATGTGATTTTTCAGTTGAACTATCGGTATTCTGCGCCGCTTTCTGAGCAAGGTCCACGGCCAACTGCGCTACATTTGTTTCAGTCCATCCCCATCGTCTGGCAAGCTGTTCAACCACATGCCGATAACGATCACGGGTGGAAAAATCCATGGCACCATAGAACCCACCGCAATCCTTTAATAAGATTTGATTAACCAAGCTCATCTCTTCGACAAAATCGCGCCAATCATTGGCTTCAAGAAATCGCAGGCTACCAATGGTATGACTCGTTGAGACTTGATCCGCAGCTTGTTGTTGATTTTCGGAACGCACCATCTGGTCTATCGTCAGACTCAGTTCAGAAAGCCGCTGCTCAATCCAGGTTAGTGGCAAAGTGAGAGCCTGGCCATGCCCTTGAAGCTGCTTTGTCAGCTCTGCAATAAATGGACTGACCATAGGAGGGCTTGAACGCGCCATATCCGCAACCACAAGAATCAAATTTTTAGGATCAGTTTCAGCCGTCGTGATTAATTGGTTAGCCCAGCTTCGGGCTAGATGCAAATGCTGACATGAGACTGCCAGGCGAGCGCTGATCCTCCGCAGGTTTTCAATTAATGCCAGGCGCAGCATGATAGGAATGGCCCATAACTCTCCCAACGTAAGCGGACTTATGGTTTGATAGGCAGCTACAAAGCGGCGCAAGGACTCTTGATCAATCTGTCCATCACGATTAGCCACTATAGTAAGTGCGATATCATAGACTCTTGGTAACCCTTTAGATGGCCCATAGGCTAAGCGAGGCAATTCCCGGCTGTAGCCTTTGGAAAAATGCAATCGGGCGGTACTGATTTGCTCTTCGATTAAATATAAATTATCAAGTAACCACTCACTCGCGGGAGCCATATCATGCTTTCTTTTCGCTGCAACTCTCAGGGATCTGCACACATTTAATAAGACCTGTTCATTGTCGCTTAAGCGTTTCAATAAGCTATCTGAGCGTCTTGAAAAAGTGAGCGAATGTTGCCGCCTGTGCCTCTGAAAGATTCAAATTTTCTGCGATAACCAGCACTTGATGATTCATCGCCAGCGTTTCTGAATCGCTCAGTCGATCAATTGCCCCATAACCAAACTGGCCTTTGATGACAACAGTCTCTGCAACCGGGTAACTGTTACCCTGCTGTACATAGCTCTCGTGGTAGTTTTTCAGAACCGTTTGGGCATCGGTGTTCTGGGCTCCTTCCGCTTCCAGTGCCTGATAGTAAGCCCGCTCATCACTCCCATAAGCAAACTCTGCCGAACATTTGATCATCGCGCAGGCGGCGCTCAACAGTTCCCTTTGTTTCGCCGGGTCATCCCCGGCCAGTTTATTCAGGGCATGCTGCTCTTTTTCATTCGGCAAGCGGAAATCCATCTGCCCGTTTTGCCTGTCGTGGTCAAAACGACTTTGGTTTTGCGAAATCAGCTCGCTGCCCTGGGTGCCGTTCTGGGTATTCCAGCCGCCAAATTCGCCATGACCGGCATTGCTGTAGTTGAAGCTCAGGTAATCTTCTGTCGCTTCCCCCATCACCTCGGCATACTGCTCGCGGTTCTGTTCGTAAGTCTCACCGTCACCCTGATGCCCGCGCTGCGCGTCTATATGGTGCTGAGTTTCATGGCCGACTGTGTTGACCGCATCTTCAAGGCGAGAGTGTTCACTGTCGTTGATGTACAGGGTGCCGTTGGCATACGCCCCTTTGGTGACTTGATCACCATAGGTTTCAACCACGGCCAGCAGGGCTTCTGCCGGAGTAATGCCCAGTTCATCTGAGATGTATCCCGACAACGCACCGTAGGCTGCCTGTTTTTGCGCCGGGGTGGCGTGGCTGTCGTTCAGCACAGCGACCAGTGCCGCATTCTCTGGCCCGGTGACGAAGTTTTTGGTAGCGGTAAAGAATTTCTGTTTGTTGTCCTGATGGGCAAAGAAATTCTCTACGCCGTTTTCGGCATCACCCAGCAGGCCAATGCTTTCTTTCTGTGCCGCATCCATGACGGCATCAACAAAGATGCCATTCCGCTTCACATCCTCGGCAATGTTATTGCGGCCTTCTTCCGTCAGCAGGCGGTGGTCGAGGGTGACATCCACATTGCCCTGCTGGCGGTCGACTTCGAACAGATCCCGGCTGGTAGTACTGGTATCGCGGTTCAGCGCCGTGAGGTCGCTGTCATCACTCAGGATGATCTCGCCCTGCCCCAAGGTTGCGAGCGTTTTGTCTTTGCTGTAAGACGAGGTGTTGGTGTACTGCAGGTTGCTGCTGTTATAGGTGGAATCGATCCCCCCTTGCTGCACCCCGACACTGGTGGTGAGGCCTGCCGACTGGTCCTGACGGTAGTCGGTGTTGTTGAGATCGCTGTAGCTCAGGCTGCCGGTGTTGAGCGTCAGGCTGCCGAGATCCTTGCCGTTTTCATCGACAGTGGCAATGAGCGCGCCGGTGATGTCAGTGTTACCCGCAACTTTGATCTCGGCCGTAAGCTGAGCTTAGGTTTTGAGGGATGCGGGGATGTTGAAGGCCTCCGAGAAGTGGACGCATCCGGTACAGAACTGGAATTTGACGTTATCCCAGGTGAGCCTCCACTTCCCGAACAGGGTCGATCAATATGTGGATCTGTGACTTACGCGGACACAGAACTATGAACAGCCTCTTTGATAGATTATGCTGTCAGTAAAACTGATTTCCTTAAAATATCTGTATCTGTAATCACTGTACTCAAACTTCTAAATCATAAAATCCATTGATAAACTCAGTAAAGGAATTAGATATCAGTTTCATATTAAATTCATTTGGTATCGCGGGATCATATTCAGACTCAAATTCATGATCCAAAAAATATATTTTCCCTCTATTCTTTCCTCTAATCATCAAGCAAATTTGATTACCACCAGGGTCACAAGCTACGGGTATAGACTCTGAAGGGATACGATTACTATAGGTTTTTAGTTTTCTAACTAAATCATAATCATCGCTTCGGTTTAATCCATAAAAGCGCTGAATCGAAGAACCTTCATCTTCATTCATAAAACGAAAACAATCCGGTTGAGGATATCCCCCTCCTTTACTGGATAAAAAAACATAATAATCTTCAGGCAAGGAAGCCCCAATAAATGACTCCAAAACTTTTATTGCATCATCAGACACTTTCTCAGATGCATCAAAAAAGTCAAGCATCAACCCACCCAATAACTTTAACCTCAAAACCCTAATAAAAACACTTGAAGCCAAGAAACCATTCAAGGTGAAATCTCATTTTTCTTTATATTTTTCAATGCATTTATTCCACTCATTTTCGGGAATATAATAATTCTTTGCTTCCTCTAGAGTTAGATCACTTACCCTTCTCATAAAAACTCCAGGCCAAGAGTCATCCTGAGGAATATATGAAAATTCCATTTTAAACTTACCTTTCGGAAATAGCGTAAATTTAAAATGTGTCCAAGGCTCTCTCTTGTAAGGAGGAAGTTTTTGAAGACTAATCGCCAAATGACTTATTTTATCGCATATGTCAACTGGGTATTCATCAACGTTAAATCGATTCACTTTACCTTGCTTATCAATCCACTCAGGGCCAACCTGATGTGTCTCAGGATAAACCCTACCTAGGCAGTATATTACTGATGCATGGTGAGGCATTATACTCCATAATGCTTTTCCAATTTCGTTATATATTACTTGATCTTCATTCATTTTATTAATTACCTGTTGGTGTATTTTTTAAATCCATCGGAATCTGAACTACTCCATTGATGGAATAGTTTACTTTAAAACTTTCTGGCCGCTTACTATTACTTGAGTATTTAGGCTCAATTTTAACCTTTACTGTTCCTCCATTATCAAGCACGTTTCTCCACTGTGTTTCAAGCCTATACCACTCTCCGCCAGAGCCATTAAGTTTAGCATTCATTGGCACTAAGTTAATGCCTTCACCGGGTCCACCAAACATTGATGCAATCAAGTGACCTCCACAGTCACTCGTTTCTCTACAATCGCGACCAGACACTTTTTGCTGATAGTTATTCCTGTCCCACGGCTCAAGCTGCAGTTCAGCCTCAACCTCGTTTACTCGACCATTTGCGTCTGTCTTATAACTATAACCATTTTCAAATTCATAGCGTGTATTTGGCTCAGGATTATTTGCTAACTTATTCCAGTCGCCTGTTGTTCCTCGCTGAAGACTAACATCGTTGCCCCCAACATCACCAGCATGTCCCTCAACATCCTGCTTCGTCAGCGAGCTGTCCATTTCCGGTGATCCCAAACGCGTCCCCGAAACATCTAAATCCATAGACGGAGCTTTATCCAGATGGGGGGGGGCCGGCAGAGCCAGATCTGGCAGGTCAAAGTCCGCATCCACATGCTGGAGGTGCTCCTGCGCTTTACTCAGGAGTTTCTGTGCTTCGTCGACTTTACCCGCCTTCAATGCATCGGCTGCCATTTTCACTAAGTCACCAGCAACAGGAACGAGTCCGACCGTTGCCAGCAAGTAGTCCAGCTTCGTCTCCGCCTCTGCGAACCCTTTGGCATCGCCTACACCAGGCGAAAAGTCTGCCAATACGTTGAACGCTAAATCTAATTTCTCTTGCTGTGCCTGACGCGCTCTGCCCGATGGATCATTCAGCACCACCCGAATGCTTTCCTGCTCCTGTCCGAAACGGGTGTCGTCCCAGGGTGATACCCCTTCATCAAACGAATTCAGCGCGGCCTGTGCCTTCGCTATCTGTGCCCGGCAACCAGGGCTGCTCATGTCCTGGCAAGCCGCCTGAAGCTCTGCATCCCGCATGTGGTCAAGCTGATTGGTCTGATTCAGCTGCTGACAAACCGCAGAGCCTGCCCCTTGCTGGTTACAACTGGCAAGCAGAGACAGTTTATTCTGCACTTCTTCCTGATTCAGGTAGTACTCGATACTGCCTGCGGGCAATAGCGCTTCGTCCGCCAGATAGTTGGAACTGTTACGACTGATGAGCGCTGACTGATTCCCATGATGGCGGTTGATATCTCCTTCTCTAACCGTTCCCAGCCCGCTGTTTTCCAATACAAAGGCGTAGTTGTCCGCTGAATATCTGCCCATCAGGCTGGCATATTCTTCATTCAGCGTTTTATTTTCACGGCTGTCTAATCCGCCCTGCGCAACCTGACCATGCGTGACTTCATGACCTAACGTTGTCATGTAGTCCTTCGCATTCTTCATGGTTTCGTCATTGATAACGATTTGGCTGGCACCATTACCATTCATGTAATGTGCCCCGTGCGTCATCTTGGTGACCGCGACAACCAATGCCGACTCAATATTGACGCCATACACTTCGGCATAGGCGGCGGCATACGCGTTAATTGCAGCCTGCTTTTCTGAGGCTGTTGCTGTATCCAGATTATTTAATATGACCGCAAACTTGCCCTCTGCCTGCGATGCAACCAGCTTCTGAACATCCAGGTTTTTCTGAACGTTATCAACATGCTCAAAAGTATCACCGAGAGAGACGGAATCTTTGGTGACCACATCGGCAAGCGAGGACAAACCAAGCTCATTCCGCTTCACATCCTCGGCAATATTATTGCGCCCTTCTTCCGTCAGCAGGCGGTGGTCGAGGGTGACATCCACATTGCCCTGCTGGCGGTCGACTTCGAACAGATCCCGGCTGGTAGTGCTGGTATCGCGGTTCAGCGCCGTGAGGTCGCTGTCATCACTCAGGGTGATCTCGCCCTGCCCCAAGGTTGCGAGCGTTTTGTCTTTGCTGTAGGACGAGGTGTTGGTGTACTGCAGGTTGCTGCTGTTGTAGGTGGAATCGATTCCCCCTTGCTGCACGCCGACACTGGTGGTGATGCCTGCCGACTGATCCTGACGGTAGTCGGTGTTGTTGAGATCGCTGTAACTCAGGCTGCCGGTGTTGAGCGTCAGGTTGTTGAGGTCGTTGCCGTTTTCATCGACGGTGGCAATGAGCGCGCCGGTAATGTCGGTGTTCCCGGCGACTTTGATATCCGCCGTGCCGCCCGAGGTGAGAGTGGTGAGCTGGGTTTAGGTTTTGAGGGATGCGGGGATGTTGAAGGCCTCCGAGAAGTGGACGCATCCGGTACTCAACTGGAATCTGACGTTATCCCAGTTGAGTATCCACTTCCCGAACAGGGTCGATCAATATGTGGATCTGTGACTTACGCTGACACAGAACTATGAACAGCCTCAAGAGAGGGTTCTTAATCTGGATACTCGAATTTAGTTGTCACCGTTCCGTCTTCGTTGATGAACAACGTAAATGCATTCCAATCTCCCCCAGTATGCGCCTTCATCTTCGCATGAAGCTGAGGAACCAAATCCATAACCGGAAATGCTAACTCATGCTTCAAAACTGCCGAAACACTCTCGCCATTTTTTGTATAGTAGAAAGTTTCTCCAACGCTCTCACTGCCATCCTCATAACCATGATCATATTCGAACCGACACTTAGCCGAAGTAAAATCCTTTGGACAGCTCTCCTTCACGATTCGATACAACTGGTCGATTAATTGCCTTTGCTCTTCAATAATATTATCCACTTTAACCACCTGACTTATTTCTAAAGTTTTTGACCTTAATTTCGCCGTTAATACTGTACTCAATCCGAAGACTATCTGGCCTTGGATTGTTCGGGTCGGCCCTGTTCAATCTCACTTTTACACTGCCGACATTATCACCATTTTGTAAAGCGCGATTAATTTCATTTTCCCAACGTTTGTAGGCGCTATTATTGAAATTTTTATCTTGCGGAAAAAGATTATACCGGTCACAAGTTCCCCCATATCGGCACGCCTGAATATGCCCACCAACATCTGTATCTAAGCCTTCTCTTCCAACTGCTGTTTGACGACTATCTCTGGGCATCTTAACGTCAACTGGCGTAAAACTGATTTCATCCACGAAACCGCTTTCATTTGTTCTAAACGTAGTCCCATTATCGAGCTCATACTGAGTATTAGGTAACGGATTGTTTAATGCCTCGTATTCTGGCGTACCTTTAACAGCTTGTGATGAATCAACCTTAACAACAGGTATATCACCAAGCATC
Organism: Photobacterium halotolerans DSM 18316; assembly: GCF_000425165.1. Classification (GTDB taxonomy): domain Bacteria; phylum Pseudomonadota; class Gammaproteobacteria; order Enterobacterales; family Vibrionaceae; genus Photobacterium; species Photobacterium halotolerans. Next base: position 58,112 of record NZ_AULG01000022.1, on the reverse strand, counting down.
CTACCATCAACGTCCCCAACGTCACTACCCAAACGTGTCCCCGAAACATCTAAATCCATAGACGGGGCTTTATCCAGATGGGGGGCAGGCAGAGCCAGATCTGGCAAGTCAAAGTCCGCATCCATATGCTGGATGTGTTCCTGCGCTTTACCCAGTAAAGCTTTGGCTTCTTCGACCCGACCAGCACTGAACGCTTCTTTGGCTTTTTTCAGCAGATCACCGGCTACCGGTATCAGTCCAAGGCCCGCGACCAGATAGTCAATACCGCTTTCCGCGTCAACAAAACCCTTCACATCCCCGGCACCCGGGGTGAATTCAATTAAGCCGTCGAACAACGCATTCAGTTGTGCCTGCTGATTCTGCCGCTGCTCACCGGACGGATCATTCAGCACAGTACGGATGCTTTCCTGCTCCTGCCCAAGGCGGGTGTCGTCCCAGGGTGATGCCCCTTCATCAAACGAATCCAGCGCGGCCTGTGCCTTCGCTATCTGTGCCCGGCAACCAGGGCTGCTCATGTCCTGGCAAGCCGCCTGAAGCTCTGCATCCCGCATGTGGTCAAGCTGATTGGTCTGATTCAGTTGCTGGCAAGCCGCAGAGCCTGCCCCTTGCTGGTTACAACTGGCAAGCAAAGACAGTTTCTTCTGTACTTCTTCCTGATTCAGGTAGTACTCGATACTGCCTGCGGGCAATACCGCTTCGTCCGCCAGATAATCGGCACTGTTACGACTGATGAGCGCTGACTGATTCCCATGATGGCGGTTGATATCTCCTTCTCTTACCGTTCCCAGCCCGCTGTTTTCCAATACAAAGGCGTAGTTGTCCGCTGAATACCCGCCCATCAGGCTGGCGTATTCTTCATTCAGCGTTTTATTTTCCCGGCTGTCTAATCCGCCCTGCGCAACCTGACCATGCGTGACTTCATGACCTAACGTTGTCATGTAGTCCTTCGCATTCTTCATGGTTTCGTCATTGATAACGATTTGGCTGGCACCATTACCATTCATGTAATGTGCCCCGTGCGTCATCTTGGTGACCGCGACAACCAATGCCGAATCAATATTGACGCCATACACTTCGGCATAGGCGGCGGCATACGCGTTAATTGCAGCCTGCTTTTCTGAAGCTGTTGCTGTATCCAGATTATTTAATATGACCGCAAACTTACCCTCTGCCTGCGATGCAACCAGCTTCTGAACATCCAGGTTTTTCTGAACGTTATCAACATGCTCAAAAGTATCACCGAGAGAGACGGAATCTTTGGTGACCACATCGGCAAGCGAGGACAAACCAAGCTAGGACTGGATGGCGGTGGTCGAGGGTGACATCCACATTGCCCTGCTGGCGGTCGACTTCGAACAGATCCCGGCTGGTAGTGCTGGTATCGCGGTTCAGCGCCGTGAGGTCGCTGTCATCACTCAGGATGATCTCGCCCTGCCCCAAGGTTGCGAGCGTTTTGTCTTTGCTGTAGGACGAGGTGTTGGTGTATTGCAGGTTGCTGCTGTTGTAGGTGGAATCGATTCCCCCTTGCTGCACCCCGACACTGGTGGTGATGCCTGCCGACTGGTCCTGACGGTAGTCGGTGTTGTTGAGATCGCTGTAGCTCAGGCTGCCGGTGTTGAGCGTCAGGCTGCCGAGATCCTTGCCGTTTTCATCGACAGTAGCAATGAGCGCGCCGGTGATGTCAGTGTTACCCGCAACTTTGATCTCGGCCGTAAGCTGAGCTTAGGTTTTGAGGGATGCGGGGATGTTGAAGGCCTCCGAGAAGTGGACGCATCCGGTACAGAACTGGAATTTGACGTTATCCCAGGTGAGCCCCCACTTCCCGAACAGGGTCGAATAATAGGTGGCTCTGTGACTTACGCTGACACAAAATTATGAACACCCTCCCTATTTCCAACCATATTCCTGCTTCATCTCTCCATACATAAAATCACATGCCTCTTCTTCTTCCTCGAAGTCAGCAATATTAAAGATCTTACCTCGACTGTTATAAACCACCTTCCATCGACCACCATCATTCACTATACACATACATTCACCATCTTTGATACCATCGACACTGAATGATATTTCAGGAACGCCATGGATTAATAGCTCATCTTTTAGTTCTTTTCGATTCATGATTTATTCCTTTGGTCTTAAATAATTATTATCCAAGTACCATTTTACGGGCTTGGGCAATTCATGTTGTATGCCCATTCCAGGTTGACCAAACCACGGAGCAATTTTTCCTGTTGGAACATCAGGAATGGGTTTAATGACCTCATATATATTATAAGGATCATTTATCTTCGTTGAAGGCAATGCTCTTTGCTCGAAAGGAATGCCTTGTGGCGATACAAAAGACCCATATGGAGAACCATAGCGATCCATGACATAACCAGGTTCTAAAGTAATATTTTCGCTGGCTCCATAAAAACCACGATTCGGTGGCCAGATTCCTAACTCTTCCTGAACCCGTCCTTCGACTTTAAAATGAATATCGAAATTAGAAGACTCTCTCGCCACCCTACTCTCTGCGATATTCGCTTCGATACGCGCTCTAGTCGCAGAAGAAGTATTTAGAACAACACCCTCACCCTGCATCCTACCATCTGCATTCGCCCCAGCACCACCCTGAACATTGCTCTGCGCATGCTCCCTTGACGCCGATGTATTCTTCGGTAACTTCGACTGCTTTATCTTGCCGCTTTTACCATCGATAACAGCCGCTGCGACACCACCTAGCGCCAGAATGACTCCGGCTTGTTCCGGGGTAAGACCCTGTCCTTCCAACCAAGCCGTTCTGTCAAAAGTCTGGTGATTGTAAACAAGCTGCTCTGCATCAGATATCCGGTCTTGCTCTGTGTACTGGTATAAATCTTCGTAGGTTTCCCACTTAACTGCCGGATAAGTCTCCCCTTGGGTTAAAACCTTGTCGCTGTAATTTGCAAGAACTGCCTGAGCATCCTGATGATTCGCACCTTCATCCTCCAGCGCCCGGTAATACTCATACTCATCACTCCCATAAGCAAACTCTGCCGAGCACTTGATCATCGCGCAGGCGGCGCTTAGCAGTTCCCGTTGTTTTGCCGGGTCATCCCCGGCCAGTTTGTTCAGGGCATGCTGCTCTTTTTCATTCGGCAAGCGGAAATCCATCTGCCCGTTTTGCCTGTCGTGGTCAAAACGACTTTGGTTTTGCGAAATCAGCTCGCTGCCCTGGGTGCCGTTCTGGGTATTCCAGCCGCCAAATTCGCCATGACCGGCATTGCTGTAGTTGAAGCTCAGGTAATCGTCCGTGGCTTCCCCCATCACCTCGGCATACTGCTCGCGGTTCTGTTCGTAAGTCTCACCGTCACCCTGATGCCCGCGCTGCGCGTCTATATGGTGCTGAGTTTCATGGCCGACTGTGTTGACCGCATCTTCAAGGCGAGAGTGTTCACTGTCGTTGATGTACAGGGTGCCGTTGGCATACGCCCCTTTGGTGACTTGATCACCATAGGTTTCAACCACGGCCAGCAGGGATTCTGCAGGGGTGATGCCCAGTTCAGCAGAGATATATCCTGACAACGCGCGTAGTCTATGTTTTTGCGCCGGGGTGGCGTGGCTGTCGTTCAGCACAGCGACCAGTGCCGCATTCTCTGGCCCGGTGACAAAGTCTCTGGTAGCGGTGAAGAATTTCTGTTTGTTATCCTGATGGGCAAAGAAATTCTCTACACCGTTTTCGGCATCACCCAGCAGGCCGATGCTTTCTTTCTGTGCCACATCCATGACGGCATCGACAAAGATGCCATTCCGCTTCACATCCTCGGCAATGTTATTGCGCCCTTCTTCCGTCAGCAGGCGGTGGTCGAGGGTGACATCCACATTGCCCTGCTGGCGGTCGACTTCGAACAGCTCCCGGCTGGTAGTGCTGGTATCTCGGTTCAGCGCCGTGAGGTCGCTGTCATCGCTCAGGGTGATCTCGCCTTGTCCCAAGGTTGCGAGGGTCTTGTCTTTGCTGTAAGACGAGGTGCTGGTGTACTGCAGGTTGCTACTGTTGTAGGTGGAATCGATACCCCCTTGCTGCACCCCGACGCTGGTGGTGAGGCCTGCCGACTGGTCCTGACGGTAGTCGGTGTTGTTGAGATCGCTGTAACTCAGGCTGCCGGTGTTGAACGTCAGGTTACCGAGATCGTTACCCTCTTCATCGACGGTGGCAATGAGCGCGCCGGTAATGTCGGTGTTGCCCGCAACCTTGATCTCAGCCGTGCCGCCCGAGGTGAGGGTGGTGAGCTGGGTTTCCGAGCTGATAACACGGCCGCTGCTGGCGTTCAGGCCGCCATTACTGCCGGTAGTGTCTCCCTGGCCGCTCAGGCTGACACCGCCGCTGATACCGGCCCCCTGATTGCTTGAACTGTGGCGATCCTGCACTGAAGCCACATTGAGATCGCCGCCGATATCCAGGTTCAGCGACTCAGCGGCATCGACATTGGCACCTTGAATATTGGTATCACCACGGGAATTGATGGTGATGTTATTACCCGACACCCCGCTGTTGACATACGTGGTCGACTGGCTGCGCTGCTCCGACTGATTCAGGCTGGCGTTGAGACTGCCGCCCGTACTGCTGCCGTGCACCGTCATCGACGCGCTGATGGTGCCGCTTTCCGTCTGGGACTGACTTTGCTGTGTTTGTTCAGCGGCCAGTACACTGACCGTACCGCCATCCAGCGTCACGCCCTCTTTGGCGGTGAGCGAGCTGCCCTGCACCAGAATCTGCTGGTCGCTCTGGGTACCGGAATTGACGATGATATTCTGACCCGCGAGTGACGAGCCTCGTGCGGTTGAGCTGGTGCTCTTGCTGTCGGTCTGAGTAACTGACATATCAAGATGGAGACCCGCATCGACCCCAAGTGTACTGGTGCTTTGCGCTGCGGCGGCTCCCTGCTTCATCAACAAGGTGGTTTTCGACGCCACATCCACTGTCGCCAGTGTAATGCTGGCGAGATAGAACGCCTCATCACTTTTGACATCACTGATGATGCCTTGCAGCTCGGCAATATCTGCCGCGTTCACACCCGGTGTATTGTTCGCCAGTGCCTGTTCCAGCTCAGACAGCGTCTGCTCAAGGCTGTCGACTTGTTTCTGGTACTGACGGTAATCCTTTTCCGCCTGTTTGAGCTTTTCAGCAGACTCTTTCAGTGCAAGCGCCGCTTTGCCCGTTTCCACAGCCTGATGCTGCACCACCAGGCTCAGCTCGGCTTCACCCTGCATGCTGGAAGAGGTGGTCGATTCTGTGTCGAGCACTTCGCGGATCAGCACATTCTCCGCCGCGGTCAGTTCGATATTGCCCTGGCCGTCTTCGTCCGCGTCGGCCAGCACATCTGATCCTTGGATCACAATGTCTTCAGCGGCATCCATCAGCACCGTGCCTTTCCCCGTAATGGATGAGCCCAGATGCGTCGTGGCGTCTGTTTTGTGTTCCGCTTTCTCGTACTCGGCTTTGGCCAGTGTCACTTTGGCCTGACCACCGTCAAAATCTGTGGCACCAAACGGATTGACCAGCGATTTCAGGGTGTCGCCCAGCCCGACCGACAGGGATTCTGATTCCGACCAGCGGGTGTGGGTTTCCTGCGCCGCCAGCACATCAATACTGCCGGTATCGGCCGTCAGATTCACATCGGCGTCGGCATCAATACCGGAGCCAATCACGCTCACACTGCCGCCATTGATGTTCACTGTGCCGCCGGAGGTCAGGGTGATGCCTCTGGCAGTGTTGTGGATTTCACCCTGACGTTCTGAGTCCATCGAATACAGATCGCCGCCGCTGAAGGCGCCGTATTCCTGCTCGAATGTTTCGTGCTGACGGCTTTCCTGTCCGGCCGCGATGATCACCTCATCGACGGCGGTGGCCGTAATATCGCCGTCCGCGTCGATATCACTGGCCACCAGCGTAATCGACTTGCCTGAGGTGATATCAATGTTATCGCTGCTCATCATGCCGCTGGCATCAAGCAGGGTGGCGGAATCCACCTCGGATTTGTGCGAACCCGACAGGCCGCCAAAGCCTTGTTTGATGGTCTCGTCGCGGCTGTAGCTCTGGTACTGCTGCGCGGTGACGGTCACATCACCATCGGCCGAGGCTTCGATGCCCCCGCCCGCGGTAAAGTTGGAGCCGACAATCGTGATATCGCTGTCACCGCCTGCGGTCTGAACGCTGTCAATCTTCTGGGCTTTGACAATGATTTTGCCGCCCGCCGAGACATCGGCACCGACCACAGTTTCGGTCAGCGATTCCTGAATAGACGTTTCTTTGCGACCAAAGGATTTCTTCTCCGTGGATTGGTCGTAATGGTATTCACTGTCGTTGACGGCCTGAAAAGTGATATCGCCCTTCGCCAGCGCAACCACGTCACCTTGCGTCGACATCTGGCTGCCGGTTGCCGTGAAATCGTTGCCGGACTGAATGAACACACCATCATTGGCCGCCAGCTGCGTACCCTGATGCTGCCTGATGTGACTGACCGACTGACTGTTGTGCGTTTCCTCACTGCTGAAGACTTCATTCACCAGGGTATTGAGCGCAACGTCCCACCCGGCAACCATCGCCAGCCCGCCCTCTGCATACATGTCCGATGCAGTCACGGCAATATTTTCTCCGGCATCAACACTCAGATTGCCGCCGGACGATAAACCGGATCCCAGCACGGTAACATCCAGGTGTTCCTGATCACCGGTTTTGATGTAATCGCGCTGGGTTTCCGCGGTCACTATGATGTCTTTTTCGGCGGTCAAGCTGAGGTCACCACCGGCAGTAACATTCGCGGCGGTATTTTTAATCGAGCCACCAGCATTCATAGTGACCGTACCGCGTCCGTTAATGCTGGCCGTCTCGCCGACTCGGGTATCGGTGTATACCACACCGCTGGCATCATCGGCCGTGGTCACTGCGCCGCTCTGCGTGATGCTGACGCGCTCAACCTCAGTACGGTTGATGATGTCACCCTTTTCCGTGCTGAGTGCGATATTTTCACCGGCGATCTGGCCGCTGATATTTTCGATGTCATTGACGGCATTCATCTCAATATCGCCACCCGCGGTGATGCTGCCGCCCAGGTTGCTGATCCTGTCATCACTGACCAGATGCAGTTTGCCCTTGCTGTCCATCTGGCCGCTGTTGATGATATTGCCCGCCGAGGCATACACCTCTGCACCGCTGATCAACGCGCCGCCGCTGATATTGTCCTGCGTCACTTGCGACAGATAGAGCTTGGGTGCCAGCACCTGCTGGCCGTTCACTTCAACCGGTTCCCACCAGACAATATCCTGCGTCAGTCCGGCGACCTGCTCCGGCGTCAGTGCCACCCCGGCCTGCAGATTCAGGCTGTTTTTCTGCTGGCCTGCGCTGTCCAGCAGTTGCTGCATCTGGTCAAGATCTGTGCCGACATCGTCATTCAGATAACGCTGACCCGTTTGTTCGAAAATGGCTGAGGTGATGGTGCGGGTGTCATAGAAGGCATCCCCCAGCACCTTGAGATCTTTTTGCGGATCGAAACCTATGCTGTCGAAGAAGTAATCCGATCCCAGAAACTGATCCAGATGGGTCAGTGCCGGATTGGTTTCAATCAGATACTGACTGTCCGGGCCATTGTTATACACGAACAGGCCGTTCGGGCTGGTCGGCAGGCGGAAATCGGGGAACGGAATGTCATTAATTGCTGACAACGAAATTGAAACAGAATTCACAGCAACAATATTAGCAACTGAAAAATCCGAGGATCCTGATACGTTCGCATTGCCAGTTGCCACCACATTATTGGTGCCACCTAATGGTGATACTTTTTCCGCATTAGACTGGATAGTTGAGTTGTTAACTTTATTATCTACATTCAGTGTGACTTTATTAGTTGCTGTAATAGAAGAATTAAGGCTACCAAGACTTGTATATGAGCTATCAGCACCTGCTAATTCAAACTCAAAGTCAACTGTTCTGTAATTTTTCTGATAGCGATTATTGTAGTTGTACGTATAGTAAGTTTCCTCTTGACCGAAGCTATAGCCTGTATTTATTAAATTATCACTAGAAATCGTGACATTTTTACCCGCCATTTGTGATGCCACATTATTAACATTATCAGCACCAATCACAATATTATTAGCTGCAATCAAATATGAACTATCAGAAGCACTTACGAACTCGTTTTTTTCAATTTCCGCTAAATGTTTATTGATTTTTCCTTCAACTGACATTACCAGAAAATCGTAATTACTAGGGCATTGAGGAGAGAAACCTCCGCCTCCTGGACACTCGTACGCTTTAATAAATTCTGGAGCCAAACCACTGTCTTCTTCAACCCAATATGAATCACCTCCTCCATTTGGAATTTGCCCTCGATAATCTGTAATGCTTTGCTTAACCTCTAATGTTGTCCTTTCATTCGTCAACGTACCGGTATAAATACGGATATCTCCGCCCAATGACTCAATAGTAGCCGAACTGTTTAATACACTGGTGTTTTTTTGCAAACTGTCATTCTTAGCAATGATAAGAGAGTTTCCGGCCAGAATATCACTGTAGTTGTCTAAACGATTACTGTACAGTCTGGCATCATTGCCTGAATACACGAGACCATTATTAACCAACGTACCCGATAACTGAGTAGTGAGGTTATCAAGCCCAATCATAGTGCCAATATTATTTATTGAGTTTGCGGTAAAACTTAAGCTATTGAGCGCTTGAAGCGTACCATCATTAATAATATTACTTGCAGTAAAATCGGTATTAAGCCCAGAGATAATCCCATCTGATTGATTCGTTAACCCTTGTGTCAATGTTAATATCGTGTGATTACCTGAATTTATTTCCCCTTTGTTCACCAATGACTGAGCAGAAAGCAACAAGTCACCGCCTGCCTGTAAATCACCATGATTGGAAAGGGCGTAATTCACATCCAGTGTCAGATTTTGATTAGCCGTTATTACCGATTGTTGTTTCATAGTCTCTGTGTCGATATTCACAGATTGACCGGATTCAATTATCTCCCGATGAGTTAAAGAGTTGGTAGTTATATCAATATCACCACCACTAAGAAGCTCTCCTGAATTCTGAAAATCTTGAGTCACAAATGTTAAGGATTGTCGGCCCTGAATAATGCTATCGACCTGCGTGTTTAACAAACCGTTTGCATTAAGTGTCAGGGCTTGTGCTGATTTTAGCTCTCCGGCAATAATGACTTCATCGGCTGCCACAGTTACCTCACCCGAAGCCAAAGCTTGGCCTTGCAACGTCAAAGCTTTGGCATCAAGGGTCAATGCGCCTCCTGATGACACACTCCCTTGAATATCAGCTTCGGCAGCAGTAATTTGCATCTCTGAGCCGCTACTTAGCTCACCCTCCTGATTTAACGTATTAGCCTCAACGGAAAGCGATGTGCCAGATTGCACCGACCCTGACAGCTCAGTGACATCAGTTTGTGTCAGGGTGATATCGCCATTAGCTGCCAGGATTCCGTGTTGAGTGAGCGTATCACTACTGATAATGTAGTGGCCGATGGCTTGATGCCCACCACTTAAGGCCAGCGCTTGTGCGGTAAGACTAGTATCCCCATTCGCATGACTATTACCTGCGAGGGTCATGGTGGCCGCATTCAGCTCAAGCACATCACCCGCTAGTAACTGCCCACCCGTAATTTGGGTTAGTTCATCACTGGCCAAGATAGTAATTCCGGCCCCCGCCTGCACAGTATTAGAGAGATCAACAGTACTCGCATCAATGGTGATATCACCGCCTGCACTGATCTGCGACTCAAGACTCATTTGCTCCGCAGTGAACGCAAGATCGCTCTGCGCGATGACCTCACCTTGCTGAGACAGCTTTTGTGCGCTCAACATCACATCATCCGCTTGTAAAACGCCTCTTATTGTTAAAGAATCATGCGCTTGTGCAATAAGCGATTTTGTTGAATGTATCTCGCCATCCATTTCAACATGCTCAGCAGTCAGTAACACATCCCCGGTCGACATCAACGCACCATCTCGATCAAGCAGAATGTCTCCTGTCGCATCAAGCTCGGCTTGCTCGCTGTAGAGCGTAGTGCTTATCGACACTAATTCGCCTTCTATACCAAGCTGCTTAGTTTGAAGCTGACCATCCCCCGTTAACACCACTTCCTGTCCGCTGATTTGTACTGATTGCGAGGCGCTGAGATCTCCAGCATTGGATAGCGTATTCAAGCCAGTAAGGTTGAGTGTTTGCGCGGTAAGTTGGCTTTGATCATCTAGGGTAATGTCAGCGGTTTGTCCGCCCACCTCCGAGACATCAACGCTGGCATCAATGAGAGAGAGTGTGTCCGATTGAACATTTAATGCGCCACCAGCGACAAGCTGTGAATAAACATCAATATTTGCCGCAGTCAGGTCGATATCACGAGTAGCGCTTTGAATTCCTGATAGAGCGATATCTCGTTGAGTGCTGAGTGTGATATCTCGCTTACTGCTGACATCCCCTAAGGTAATCTGGCCGTCTGCGGAGAGCTGAATATCGCCCACCGAGCTGAACAGCTTGCCAGTATTCACGCCGACGCCCTGTTCTGTCGCCACCAGCGAAATCCGTCCGGCATACATGCCGCCCAGCGCCGAGGAATCGATTGCCAGTACAGGCTTATCTTTCACATCATGCGTGGCTGTGACTTCATTGGTCAGATAATCAATTTGGTTTGGGCCGGTAACGACAGACAGGTTGTTGGCATGAATGTCCGCATTGATTTTTGCCGTGCGGGCCAGAATATCGAAATAGTCCTGCTGTGTACCATCCAGCCCCTGCCCGGTGACAGTGACATCGCCCTGGCGAATATCAAAGCCGCTCAGTAAGCCGTTCTGAAACTGCGGTACGCCCGTGGTTAAGGTGGCACGCGGCGTATTGAGAAAACCGCAGCCGTTGCAGGTAATACCATAGGGGTTGGCAACAATGACGTTCGCTTGCCGGCCAAACACTTCGGTATAGCCATTCAACTGGCTGCGGCTGGCACCGGTGACTTCATTGAGAATGACAGAGGCGGCCTGCCCGTTCAGATGACTGTTACCCTGCAAATAACCGCCCAACTGAGATTGCGCCAGCTTTTCGGTCGAATTATTGAGGATCAGCCCTTCTTTGCCGACATGGTATTGCTGAAACTGGTTATGCGATAAACCACTGGCATTGGGGGCGGCAATGTTCACCACAGGCACGCCGTTAGCCGCGGCAGAGAGCGTGGTGGTGTTCTTGCCTGTGGTATCGACCTGAATCGTTGCCCAGACCGGCTGAGTCGCCAGCATCCAGCACATAACGTAAGTCAGTACTTGCGTAAATTTATGATTGCGATACCGCATGCTGCCCTCGGAAAAATTCAGAATCTCAGTGAAAAACGGTAATTCAGGCTATAATCATCCGCCGACATCCAGGAAGGATGTTCGATGGGCCAGCCCGCCAAAACAGTGCTCTGGTAAACGCCCGACTGCGCACGCAGCCCCACCGCCCCGCCGGTTAAGTGACCCCGTTCAAAGGGGTCGGTGTTGTCGGGATGTATCGCCCCGGTATCGAGCGCAATATTCAGATCCAGTTGCCCCAGATAAGGCCATTGCCCCAGGTGGTAGTTCAGGTCGTTACGCCAGTAGTAGCCGGCGTCTCCCGACAGCGATTGCCCTTGAAAACCACGCACCGAATATTCGCCACCGATACTCAATCGCTCACTGCCGGGCAATGACTTGGCGGCAATTTGGGTAAACAGCGTGGTCGAGAACGACCAATCCGGCGACAGGGGATAGGTATAGTTCACCGTGACTGTGCCCTTATTGAATTCCTCATCCGGACTGCCGGGAACAGTGCGATAGCCGGGAATGGCCAGTCCGCGCTCATATAAGGGCGACATCGTCAGAAACCCGCCAGCCAGCCGCGTGCTGTGTTCGGCGGCAAGCGTCACCGACGCGCGTTCATTACTGCTGCCGTTCAGTAAAGTTTTGTCGATAAAATTTTTCTCGTGGTCATACCCGAGCACCACCCGAAGTGAAGACTTACTGATACTGTCGCGATGAAATAACCATTGGCTATCGAGTGCGTGCCTTTGGGTTTTACCGCTGGATTCGAACGAGAAATTCTGGCTGTTTACCGTGGTCAAATAATCGCTGTAGGCGTACTGGTAGTTCAGGGTCCAGTAACCGAACGGCATTCCCCATCCCAGCTGCAGGCTCTGGCTGTCCCGGCTATCGACAAATTCAGCACTTTTGGCACCGGACAGGCTCCAGCTCTCGTAAAGCCCTAAAAGATCTTCAGCCACCAGCGTGACGGAGAGTTGCTCCTTGCCTGTGCTGTCCTGCCCTGAATTGCTGTAACCCAGCTCGCCCCGCCACCATACGCCCGCTCTGGCCTGAATATCGACCAGACTGAAACCGGGCCGGGTGCCGGGCAGCATTTGCACCGTCGCGTTATAGCGGGACAAACGGTTCATTTGATCCAGCGTCTGCTCGACATCCCGCAAATTTAAAATCCGGCCACTTTCCCCGGGGAAAAGGAGCTGCAAACCGGATGATGGCATGCCGTTTTCCTGCAGGCTTTCCAGCTTGCCTTCCAGCACGTCGACAACCAGTTCACCATTGGAGAGATTCTGCGGTAACAGCACTGCCCTGGACGTCACATAAGCCTTGTCGATATAGGTGTTAGTGACGATTTTCAGCATATTGTTGATGGCTTTAATGCCGATGCAGTCTCCGGCTCTGAAATCGATCGCCGCCAGTAAAATCTCTGTCGCGATATGTTGATTGCCGCGCAGCGTCAGCTTTTGAATTACAAAACATTGCGCATCCTGAGCTGGCAGGACAGGTGCTGGCAGTGGCAAGGCTTGCAACTGCTCTATCGCCTGTCGGGATGCCTCAAGCGATTGCAGGCGTTTTGCCTGCTCAGTCTCAATATCACTTTTTACCGCAGGGGAAAGCAGGGCGGCAGAAGAAGAGAAAGCAATCAGAGAGAAACAGATCGAAGCAAAACGAATCAGCATAGCACCAACATAAATAACGATATAAATGTGCGATCCTGCCTTCAATCAGCCGGTGATGTTGATGAAAAATAAATACCATCAGCCTCTCTACCCCCATGTTTTGCACCGATTTCTGCATCCGTTTCTTTACTGAACAAAAACCGGCAAACAATCACAGGACAAGCCAATACACACACTGAAAAGAATGAGCACAACTTATTTGAAATGTGCATCGCTCACGTCAGGAAATCGCTTTCAGTAGTGGCGACAATTTATTCAGCGACATTAAATTGACACACCTTTAACAAGGACTGAAAGATCTGAATAAAAAACAGGCAATGACATATAAACGGCATAAAAAACGGCCCTGAGCGAAACTCAGGGCCGTTTTTCAGAAAAGAAAAGGATGTTCAATCAGGCATGCAATAGCGCCATGGATTCTCTGGCGATCACCCATTCTTCATTGGTTGGAATCACCATCGCCATAGGAGTATTAGGTTTAGTGATCACGCCTTTTGCGCCGAAGCGGGCGTTCGCATTACCGGTGGTATCTTCGCGGTAGCCGAAAATTTTCAGATACTTAAGCACTTCACTGCGCACTGGCAGGGAGTTTTCACCGATACCGCCAGTAAATACGATGGCATCCAGTTCGTCCAGCGCCACCATGTAAGAGGCAATGTATTTCGCCACCCGGTAAGTAAAGATTTCAAACGCCAGTTTCGCACCGGCATGACCTTCTTCCATGGCTTCAACAATGCCGCGGCAGTCGCTGGTTAAACCAGAGACACCCAGGAAGCCCGCTTCTTTGTTCAGCGTCTGCTGCACCTCAGCCTGACTCCAGCCTTTGTTGATCAGGAAATCCACAATACCCGGGTCTAAATCGCCGCAACGGGTGCCCATCATCAGACCGGCGGTTGGGGTAAAACCCATACTGGTATCAACACTCTGGCCATTACGCACCGCACAAATCGAGGCGCCGTTGCCTAAATGCACGGTGATCACATTGGTTTTTTCTGCCGGTTTGCCCAGCTGTTTAGCCGCTTCCTGGCTGACAAAGAAATGGCTGGTGCCGTGAAAACCATAGCGACGGATACCAAAGTCCTGATAGAGCTTCTGAGGCAACGCATAGCGATACGCTTTGGCCGGCATACTTTGATGAAAGGCGGTGTCGAACACGGCGTACTGCGGCAGGTATGGGAATGCACTGATGGCCGCGCGAATGCCGATAACGTGCGCCGGGTTATGCAGGGGGGCCAGCTCGCTCAGCGCTTCAATCTCAGTCAGCACATGTTCATCGATTTTCACGGTTTCACTGAAACGCTCGCCGCCATGGACCACACGGTGGCCGATGGCAATGATGTCCTGCTTCAGGCCCAGTTCATCGAGCAATAGCACCAGACGATCAATCGCCTGCTGATGGTGATTGCCTGTCGCTTCCAGCGCAAAGCTGGACTTCTCGCCGTCATATTTCCAGCTGACAGAGGCATCGCTGAGACCGAAACACTCCCCCAGCCCTGTCAGTCTTGCATCACCGCTGACGGCATCGATCAAAGCAAATTTAAGCGAAGAGCTTCCGGAATTAATAACGAGTACAAGTGAATGGCGCATGGGGATTCCACCAGAAGATTGTCGGCTGATTTGGCACTCAGTGCCCCCTGACAACAGATGTTGTCGGCACAGATGCTAAGAAATTGATGTGGAGCAACAGATTCATAGCATCTTGTGCTGCACCATAATACTCAATTTTTTTTGAATGATTCAACACAATATTCAAATTTAATGTAAAAACACAAAATTTTTTGTAAGGAATTAAAAAACTGAGCAATAGTTCAACAAAGAGAAGATGTGTACATCCGCTGATACGTCTCTGGCAAAGCGCTTAGCTTGCCTCAGACGAAGACAGATACCTCTGGTACATAGCCTCAACGTCATTGCTGCACATCACATCCATATTGGCTTTCAGCATCGATAATGGCCAGTCCCACCACTTCATTTCCAGCAGCTTGGCCACCTCGCTGTCGTTAAACCGTGACTTAACGACTCTGCCAGGATTGCCGACCACAACACTGTAAGGCGGGACATCTTTGGTGACCACTGCCCGCGCACCGATCACTGAGCCATCACCTATGTGTACGCCCGGCATAATGACGCATTCGCTGCCGATCCAGACATCATTGCCGATAACCGTATCACCCGCTCTGGCAAAGCCGGCTTTGACTTTGTCGCCAAATTCACTCACCTCAAACGGGTAAGACGATATCCAATCGTGTCTGTGTCCCTGATTACCTGCCAGCATAAAAATGGCACCCGAAGCGATCGAGCAGAATTTACCTATAATGAGTTTATCCACCTCACCAAAAATACCGGATTCCCACACCGCTTTGGTGGAGTGATCGCCCATCAGGTAACGCACGCAATGATCTTCAAAATGCTTGTCGTGGTAATAGCCGGAATAGTAAGTAAAGTCCCCGACAATAATGTTCGGGTTAGTCACTTTTTTATTCAGCTCGTAACCACCAAGCCAGGAAGGAAAGATAGTCGCCATCATTACCTCATACTCAAAGATGCGCAAAAAAACTGCGACTTTTTATGTCAGTATACTGTAACTGTCTGGAAGCAGCCGCGCTATGCTGTCACCCAACTAAGACAACAACGCAGCAACGGCTGAAAATGGCAGAGATTTCGCTTATGCGGATGGCACAGACTCAGTGGTGATCATTTCCCCGCTCCAGTCTTTTTTTGCGGTATTTTGTGAACCGTTACCCTGCCCGGCCGCAGAAAGGCCAGGATTCGTTTGCACCACTGAATCCACATCAATGTCTTCACTAATGCGGCCCAGAGCGGCATCCAGCTCAGCATCGGTCGGACGGTATTTAGACCTGTCATACACTTTGTCGAGCAGATCCATGGTGGAATGCACCGGCACCGGGGGGTTGTGCAGTAATTTATAAATCTGTTTAGCCACTTTCTGAACATTCAAAATTGACTCAATGCCGACATGCTGAACCGCCGTATCCCGCTCTTTTTTGGCATCCAGATATCCCGAAGCAAACGCCACAGAAAACCAGATATACGCAACGGCGGCATCGGTCACATTGGTAACTGGCTGATCATTGTTCAGATGCATTTTCCCGGCCAGATACTGTGCTTCCAGATTACCGAGTTCGGCCGCTTTTTCCAGCCAGTAGATGGCTCGCCGGCGGTCTCGTGTCGCGCCCACCCCGGTCTGGAAACAGTAGGCAACTTTAATACAACCCATGGCATCGTTATTCACGGCCGACTTTAAACGCCAGAAAAAGGCACGACGCGGCGATGGAGTCGGATTCGACTCCACCACGTACCAGTCACCCAGAAACAGCTGCGCCGGCACATATTCCATTTCAGCCGCTTTGATCAGATGGCCGACACCCGAGGTGGTATTCATCGCAGTACCATAGCCTCGGATCTCGTAACGACCGAGCTCAAACAAAGCTTCAGGTTCATTGTTGTTGGCTTTGACCAGACATTCCCAATAACGCGACTTGGCTTCGCCGTGAGGATCATCGACATCCTGACGACTTAACCGTGCCAACGCATTCTGTCCGATTTCATTCCCTAGTTCAGCAGCTTTCTGGTACCAGCCTAATGCCACACGGAGATTGCCAATTTCATTTTCCTTCGCTAACGATAAAATGCTGGGAATATGACCTGACTGTGCCTTTTTGACTTTTTCTTCGTGTTCAACAGCCTTTGCCTGTTCTAATACCTGTCGGTATTTTTCATCCTTGAGGGCCTGCTCTCTGGCTGCCTCACGAACGTCTTTCATCAGTGCAAAATACCGGGAAACCGCCACAATCAGCAATACAATGCCCAGGCAAACGCCTAAACCGAGTTGTGACATAACCCCTCTTAAAACAAATCTGTATTCTTTGTAATAACGGCATTTTGGGATAAATCTAAAGTTATATTTTCTCTGATTTTGAAGCTGGTCAGATCAGGGCACCAAAAACAGTATAAAAATCCCGGTTTCAGCAGAGATTCTGCGAAAACCGGGACAGAAAAATAGCCAATGTCTGTGACGCTTAATCCAGCGAAATGCCGTTCACAGTCAGGCTGACTTCCACATTACCGCGTACGGCATTGGAGTAAGGGCACACCTGATGGGCTGACTTCACCAATTCAATGGCTGCTTGATCATCCATTGCCAGTTCAACGGACAAATCAACCGCTAATGCAAAAGCGCCACTTTCTTTAGCCAGTAACCGAACCTTGGCTTCTGTCGGGGCTTCACGCAAGCCCAGTTTCTGAAGACCCGCAATATGCAATACTGCATTTGAGAAACAAGCCGAGTAACCCGCAGCAAAGAGCTGTTCTGGATTCGTGGCCTCCCCGCTGCCGCCCAGTGCTTTGGGATAGCTCAGCGAAACATCCAGCAAACCATCATCACTCTTCACCTGACCATTGCGACCGGCGCTTGCTTTTGCGGAAGTGGTATAAATTGTTTTCATCAGATTAACCTCTCACAATTAAGTTGTGTGCAATTTAATTTCACGCAATCTTAGATCGATTTTCAGATCGAACGCAAGTATATTGTGCACAATTTAATTGAACTCTATCTATTCCGGAGATGGAACATGGCCAATTCCACTGAAATACCTGCCCGAGTCACACTGGATGACATGATCTGTTTTTCGCTCTACAGCACCTCTAACGCCATGATCCGGGCTTATCGTCCTCTGCTAGATGCAATCAACCTCACTTATCCGCAATACATAGTGATGCTGGTGATGTGGGAAAAAGAGTGCCTGAGTGTCAAAGCGTTAGGCGAGAAAGTTCATCTCGATTCAGGCACATTGACGCCGCTGCTGAAGCGTCTTGAAGGGAAAGGGCTGGTCAGTCGCAAACGCAGTGAAACGGATGAAAGAGTCCGCGAGATCAGCCTGACAGATGCAGGAAAAGCCTTGCAGCAGAAGGCGCAGCAAGTCCCGGCCTCACTGTTCTGCAAACTGGATATGTCGCTGGAAACCCTCAAAACCCTGAAAGCGACCTGCGATACGCTCTACGCACAACTGTCTGCTGCAGAGTAGCGGATAAAAAAATGCGCAGCCAAAGCTGCGCATTTAGAGAATCAGGGTTTGCTAAAGGGTTTAGTCAAACTCTTTCAGGTTCTTCTCATAGGTATCGAACTGTGCGTGTAATTCAGATGACGCACCACCCGTCATTTTGCTGACCACAATAATGGCAATGGTAGCAAAGACAAATCCGGGAACAATTTCATACATGTCGAAGATACCGCCAGTCAGCTGTTTCCAGATAACCACGGTCAGCGCACCGATAACAATACCTGCCAATGCGCCGTTGCGGTTCATCTCTTTCCAGTACAGGCTCAGCAGCAGAGCAGGACCGAATGCGGCACCAAAGCCCGCCCAGGCGTAAGACACCAGACCCAGTACTGTGCTGTCAGGATTCATTGCCAGCATAAGTGCAATAATCGACAGTACGATAACCGCCACACGGCCAACAGTCACGATTTCTTCTGTTGAGGCGTTTTTGCGGATCACTTGCTTGTAGAAATCTTCAGCCAGCGCAGAAGAGGACACCAGCAACTGGGAGTCAGCCGTACTCATGATAGCCGCCAGAATCGCCGCCAGCAGGATACCGGCCATCACTGGGTGGAAAATCGCATTCACCAGCAGCATGAAGATTTTTTCGCCATCTTCCAGGTTACCGCCCAGCTGGTTATCGGCGTACAGAATACCGACCAGACCCACCAGGATCGCACCGGCCATAGACAGTGCCGACCAAATCACAGCGATGCGACGCGCCGTTGTGATATCACGGTTAGAACGGGTGGCGTTAAAACGCGCCAGGATGTGAGGCTGACCAAAGTAACCCAGACCCCAGGCGGCCAGAGAAATAATGCTGATTGCGGTCAGCGGCTCACCTTTGACGTCGTTAAACAGGGTCATTAGTTCCGGGTTCTTGGCTTCCAGAGCGGCCGCCAGATCACCAAACCCGCCTTGCATCGCAGCAATAGGCACTATCATGAGTGCCGCCGCCATCAGCAGGCCCTGCACCAGGTCAGTCCAGGATACCGCCAGGAAGCCACCAAACAGGGTGTAAGACACCACGCAGAGCGTACCGACCACAACGGCAATTTTGTAATCCATACCGAAGACGGTTTCAAACAACTTACCGCCTGCCACTAAACCTGAACTGGTATAGAAGAGGAAAAACAACAAAATGAAGAAGGCTGAAATTGTCTGAATTAACTTGGAGTTATCTTTAAAACGGTTCGACAGATACTCAGGAATGGTGATCGCATTTTCAGCAGTAATGGTATAGGTGCGCAGGCGTTTGGCACAAATCAGCCAGTTCAGGTAAGTACCTAACAGCAGACCACCTGCCAGCCACAGTGATTCTATACCCGCTGCAAAGGCATAGCCCGGCAGTCCGAGTAACAGCCAGCCACTCATATCCGATGCACCGGCAGACAGCGCCGCTGGCCAGGGTCCTAACGAACGGCCACCAAGAAAGTAATCAGATGAGTTTGCAGTACGTTTATAAGCGTAATAACCGATTGCAAGCATAGCAATCAGGTACACGAAAAACGTGCTTGTGATAGCAAAGCTATTTTCTATCATGTTTGTGTTCCCTCATTATTGTTGCTCCCGTCATTGCAAGAGCTTATTGAATGATGCTGATTTATTCAGCCTCTGTGCTGGCTGGGTTCTGCTCCACCTCGTACAACGTACCTGAGAGTCCTTGTTAAAAAACCGCCAATCCATCGATTGACGGTTCAGGTCACGAGTCACTGGTAACAGTCACCATCAACATTAATGTGTTTCTTCGCCACTCCCCAATTCCAGCAGCGTCGCGTTACCGCCCACCGCTGTGATATTGATGGTACGTGTTCTTTCAGTTACGAAACGCAGCGAATAAGTCGGGCTGCCAATCACAGGATAAGATTCAAAATCCGACTCTGCAATCAGCTGGCCCAGCAGCCCGTCACGGGCGGCTAAATCACGTGACAGCGATAGAGCTGTCTCGCGCTTTCCTGCAAACACCACACCGGCAACACCAGCATGGCGTACTAACACGTCAAGTTCGTTAGTGCTCACTGACTGTACAACACCTTTCGGTATTTCAGCCTTTTCCAATTCAGTGACAATTTGCTGCGCTGATTTCCCGTACCCTTCCGGCAAAGACAAGAGCACAGTGTTACCTGTAACCAGCGCGGCCGTCAGCTGGCCGGCAACGGCCACCAGAGGTGCTGTCGCCTCGGCTGTGACCACAAAGATACCGCGGCCGGCGCAATAGAGTTCATTGGTTTCACCGGTTGGCCCCGGCATTAATTCCGTTTCTGCCACATGCTCGTTGGCATTGCGGCACTGAAACGCCACCATAGCTGCCACATCCGCATCGAGCGTGCTGCTCCACTGAGTCAGCTTGGTAATGCGTTTTTCATAGCCCTGGCCATTCCAGTTTTCCCAGGCTGCATTGCTCTGATCGACGAGCGCTTGAATACTTGTTGTCATCTTTCTTTCCTTCCCAATTCCGGCAGCCATTACGCAGTGAACACATCTTTAGTGAAGCGATACAGGTAGTGCGGTCCACCGGCTTTCGGACCTGTCCCCGACAACCCCTGACCACCAAATGGCTGAACACCCACCACGGCACCCACCTGATCGCGGTTGATGTAGCAGTTACCCACGCGGGCACGGCGCTCGATATGGCTGTAAGTACGCTCGTTACGGCTGTGAACGCCCATCGTCAGACCAAAGCCAGTCTGGTTGATTTGGTCAATCACCTGATCCAGCTCGTTTGCCTTAAAACGCACGATATGCAGAATCGGGCCGAAGTTTTCGTTCTGCAGCACATTGATACCGCGGATTTCAAACGCCGTCGGCAGGACAAAATCACCATGGCTGCAATCCGGGCTTAAGCTTGCCTGCGCCACCATTTTGGCCTGATTTTTCAGCGCGCCAATATGAGTCAGCAATTTATCCTTGGCGGTTTTATCAATCACAGGGCCAACATCCGTACTGTGCAGTTCAGGGCGTCCCACTGACAACTCGGCCATTGCGCCTTTGATAAGCGTGATAATGCGATCCGCCACATCTTCCTGTACAAACAACACCCGCAGCGCCGAACAACGCTGGCCGGCGGACGCAAATGCCGAGCGAACCACATCGCGCACCACCTGCTCAGGCAGCGCCGTACTGTCGACAATCATGGCGTTCTGACCACCGGTTTCCGCGATGAAAGGCACAGGATCGCAATCGCGAGCCGCCAGAGTGCGGTTGATGCGCTGTGCCGTCTCTGTCGAGCCGGTAAAGGCCACACCGGCAATACGCTCATCTGAGGTCAGCACTGAGCCCACTTCCGCGCCACGGCCAGGTACGAACTGGATGACACCCGCCGGTACGCCGGCTTCCAGCATCATCTGGATAGCACGGAAGGCAATCAGCGAGGTTTGTTCAGCCGGTTTACACACCACTGTGTTACCCGCAGCCAGTGCCGCTGATACCTGACCTAAGAAAATTGCCAGCGGGAAGTTCCACGGACTGATACAGGCAAAGACACCGCGTCCCTGATACGACAAGGTGCGCGACTGACCATCAAAAGCGACAACTGATTTGCCCTGCGCAAATTCCGTGGCCGCCTGATGAGAATAAAAGCGCAGGAAGTCGACCGCTTCACGGATTTCATCAATACCGTCCTGAATGGTTTTACCTGCTTCACGATGACACAGGGCAACCAGTTCGCCGGTGTTCGCCTCCAGCAGATCGGCCAGACGCTGCAGGCAGGCACCGCGCTCTGCGGCAGGAGTGCTGGACCAGCCAGGGAAAGCTTGTGCGGCGACATCAATAGCTTTTGCCACCAGATCGCTTGAGGCAAACGCCACTTCGCCGACGGACTCACGACGGTCGTAAGGGGCCGTGACGTGGAAAATATCGCCTGACTGCACTTCACCGTTCACAATAGGGCCGGCCGTCCAGTGGTGCGTTTTGAATGCCTCAACCGAATCACGGAAAGGCGTCCATTCAGATTCGATATCAATATTAATACCGGCCGAGTTCTTGCGGTCGGCACCAAAAATATCTTTTGGCAGCGGAATTAAATGGTTATGCAGCGTCGGACGCGAGCGCAACACATCAACCGGATGCTGCACCAGAGAGTCAATCGGACAGCGCGCATCAACCAGGCGATGGACAAAAGAACTGTTGGCACCGTTTTCCAGCAGGCGGCGCACCAGATAAGGCAGCAAGTCTTTATGACTACCGACCGGGGCATAGATACGCACATTCACACCGTAGATATCCATCACATGGTTATACAGTGCTTCGCCCATACCGTGCAGGCGCTGGAATTCGAAATCACGGTGTGTGGCCATCGCCAGAATGGCAGTGACAGTGTGCGCATTGTGGCTCGCAAATTGCGGGAAAATCAGGCCACGTACATGGGAAGACAGCAGAAAGCGGGCACACGCCAGATAAGAGGTATCCGTTGCCTCTTTCCGGGTATAAACCGGATAGCCCTGATAGCCGCTTTGCTGACACATTTTCAGCTCGCTGTCCCAGTAAGCGCCTTTTACCAGACGCAGCGGGATCACATCGCCTTGCTCTTTACTCAGCGCCGCCAGCCAGGTCAGCACGGGCAGAGCACGTTTCGAATAAGCCTGAATGACCAGGCCAAAACGGCCCCAGCCTTTGACTGTTTCTGAACGGTACAGTTTCTCAAACAGTTTCAGCGACAGTTCCAGACGGTCCGCTTCTTCCGCATCAATGGTGATACCCACATTCAGCGCACGGGCGCGTTTCAGCAGCTCCAGCACAGTGTCGTACATTTCTGTCAGCACACGGCCTTCGTTGGATACATCGTAACGCGGATGCAATGCCGACAGTTTAATGGACACAGTCGGGCAAGGTGATTTGGAATGCTTTTTATTATCCAGACCCACAGCGTCGATGGCTTCAATGTAATCGTTGAAGTATTTCTTGGCATCGTCCTGAGTCAGCGCCGCTTCGCCGAGCATGTCAAAGGAGTAGGTAAAACCTTTATCACGCTTGGCCTGGCCGTTCTTCATCGCTTCGCCGATGGTCCGTCCCAGCACGAACTGGTGACCCATGATTTTCATGGCCTGGTGCATCGCCTTGCGAATAACAGGCTCAGACATCTTATTAGTCAGGCGGTTGATCACCCGGGCCGGGCTGCCATCTTCCTTCGATTCCATGCTGACCACTTTACCGGTCAGCATCAGGCCCCAGGTAGAAGCATTCACAAACAGGGAATCAGAGTTTTTAAGGTGAGACTTCCAGTCTGCCACGCTCAGCTTATCGCGGATAAGCGCGTCTGCAGTGGCTGCATCCGGAATACGCATCAGGGCTTCGGCCAGACACATCAGCAGGATGCCTTCTTTGGTGTCCAGGCTGTATTCCAGCAGCAGGGCATCGATCATCTGGATCGCGGTACGATCTGCGCGCACCTGCTCGATCAGGCGTGTCGCCTTCTCGACAGTGAACTGGCGTTCTTGTTCAGAAGGCTCAGCCAGGGGCAACAGTTGTTCCAGCCAGGCAGATTCTTCTACCGAATATAACGGTGAAATCTGCTGCCATAGTGCATCTAAAGGTTGCTCAATAAAAGATGGCTGAAGGGCATCTGCCGCATTGAACATAGTCATTCCCTCAATATAGTGGACCTGAATAACCATCAACACAGTTTGTCATGTGATTCAGGATAAATGTTACACCAGTGTTACTTTAGCGGGGGATTTTATTTCGTACCTGTCGCCGAGTCTTACCAAAAACTCCGATAATTTATCTAAAAAGTCCGCTTTATAACAAAATTGGACCCAAGTATTTAGCAAAAAATACTGTTTTCTAGTTAATTGATGTAAGAAACAGCAAACAACCGATCCTGATGCCCGATCCTCGCATCCAATAACAGGGAACGTCTTAAAACTGTGGTTGAAAATAGTGAGATAAGCAACTACCGGTCAGAAGGCAACCAGTAACGTCTGTGCTGACAGCTGTGCGAACCCGGCTATCAGCTCCACTGACGGCGGTATTTGGCGGGCGACACCCCGAAATGGCGGGAAAAGGCCTGGGTGAAATTACTCTGGCTTGAAAATCCGCACGACTGAGCAATCTGGGCCAGACTCAGGCGCGACTCTTCCATCAGGTGACGGCTCAGCTCCAACCGCTTTTGCAGCACATACTGATGCGGTGTGACGCCTGTCTGCTCTTTAAAGACAACATGAAACTGGCTCTCACCGAGAAAAACCAGTCCTGCCAGCTGGGCGACCGTGATTTTGCGCGACAGATGCTGATGGATGTAATGATCGATAACATCCATGTTCAGGCGCGGCAGATAGCGCTCAGACGCCAGCGGCTTGAAGTGACGCTGCAAAACGCACATCAGGGTATCGGTGCAGGCTTTGCTCAGCAGCCAGTCGTCCGGGTTACTGAGCATTTCTGCTGAAAGCGCGCGGATCAGCGTCTGTGCCTGGTTATCAAGATGAAAGTAGGAGGATTGCTCGAACAGTCTCTGCATCCGCTCGGCGCCATAGTCGGGTACAGCGTCACTGACAGAGACATTCAGCACCAGAATCTCATTGTTGCCCACACCGGAAAAACCATGTTCGGATTCTGCCGTCACCAGGCACCCCTGCCCCGGACAGACCAGACTGCCGTAGCCTTCAATTTCAAACTCAGTTTGCCCGGACAGCGCAATCACTACCTGATTATACCCATGGTTGTGATGATCCATCTGTTCTGGCAGCTTCATGATTTCCGCCGGTTTGAACCCTGACGGATGGGTACTATCCTTCATCTGTTCTCCCTGCGTAAATGATTGAGGTAGGCCATCTGGCGCGATATCGCGATATAAAGGCGAATCATAATAGATAAGCCCCGACAATGAAAAGAGGCTGGCTGATTTCTGTGGATCTCGCACCTGCTCACCTTGATCATCTTTCCTGTCTCCCAGCCCGATTTCGATCAAAAACACCTCGGAAGCGTGATCAAGACTCAACTTTTTACGGTCAATGTCATTTGGATTTTATCCCGCTGAATTTTCAGCCATCACAGTGGCTGGCATTCACGCTAAATGGAATCCCGGCAATAAATCTGTCCCCTCATCATGAGAAAACAAAATAGCCATAAAAATCAATTACATAAAAACATATTGCTTGATAATTTATCCGCTCTGGCTGTGCTGTCTCCTTCCGGGATGACCAATGCATCTGCTTTTCAAACCAGCTAGCTTGATCATACTTCCGCGCATTTGCGGCTGATGCCTTGCCCTGGTTTCTTAAATTACCCGGGATCCTGCTTGATCATCTTTCCAGTCGAAATGACAAAGGCCGTTATTTATCCTTGCTTGATCATCTTTCCAGTGTAAACACCTGCCCATATCGGCTTGTAACCAACATTTTCCCTTCCCTTTACCTTGCGGCAGCGAAAGAGGGAGGATAAAAAATGTTACAGATAAACCGGTTAGTTGCTGTTGCCTCAAATGCTTTGTGATAAAACGTATGGCTGTTTACCCGAGTGGAAAGGACACGCAATGGGCGAATTTCTCACGCAGCTTTCATTTTCATTTACCGTTACTGGCCCTATTTTTATCATGCTGGCGTTGGGAATAGCCTTAAAACGCTGGGGAATCATCAATGATGCCTTCACCCAGGCTGGCTCCAGACTGGTATTTACTGTGACCCTGCCCACGTTATTATTCCTCAATCTGGTCAATGCCGATGTACATCAGCTGGGCAGCGGGGAGCTTTTTATCTTTGCCACGTTAGCTAACATGGCGGTATTCCTCTTATTTGAAATGATCGCCGGAAAGATGATCAAGGAACCATCGGAACGTGGCGTGGTTGTTCAGGGCGCTTTTCGAGCCAATACGGGGATCATAGGTCTGGCTTATGTGGCCAATGCGTACGGTGAGCCCGGTATAGTGGTCGGTGCCCTTTATGTTGCCGTGATCACTGTGCTTTATAACATCATGGCGGTGATCACACTCAGCCGTTCCAGTGCCGCCAATACGTCCCTTGATCATCGTTTCGTACTGAAGTCGATCATCACCAATCCCCTGATCATCAGTATCTGCAGTGCCCTTCCTTTTACTTTTCTGGATCTCCGCCTGCCGGATGTTGTGATGCAGTCGGGCCGGTACTTTGCCGACATGACATTACCTCTGGCGCTGCTGTGTACCGGTGCCAGCCTGGATCTGCGACAGCTGAAACAGGAGTCGGGCAATGCCAACCTTTCGACCAGTGCCCGTTTGATCATCGCTCCGCTACTGATCACCTTCGCTGGCTATTGCTACGGTTTCCGAGGCACAGAACTGGGCATTATCTTTCTGATGAGTGCCGCGCCGACTGCCGCTGCAAGCTATGTGATGGCCCGAGCAATGGGGGCCAATGCCAGTCTGGCGGCCAATATCATTGCGATGACCACACTTGGCTCTATGTTCACCTGCAGCCTTGGCCTGACTTTGCTAAAAACAGTCGGAATTATCTGATTTGTGATTCAATAATAGAATTGATAATCACTCTCATCTGGTATTAAATAAGAACTATTCCTATTCAGTATTGTTTGAGAGTGACTATGACATCTCAGGTTAAATCCGCGCCATTCCACAAACTGGGTGATCGCTGGCGTCTTGCCAATAAGCGACTCGTTCTTCCCGTCTTGCTGGTGGCCATGCTGGCTGCACCTGCAACTCGTGAGCTGACAGTCAGTGTGCTTGCCGATGCGTTCTGGCAAGTCGCCGCCTACGTCGCCATCACTCTCGCGCTGTATCATTGGCTGTCAGAAAGGCTGAACCATCAGTCCGCTTTCACCTTACGGCTAAAAAACAGCCGGCGATATCAGGTTGTCTTTGCATCTGTAATGGGTGCGTTGCCCGGCTGCGGTGGGGCAATCATAGTGATCACGCAATTTGTCCGTGGTCAGTTGAGCTTTGGCTCTGTTGTCGCCGTGCTGACAGCCACGATGGGGGATGCCGCTTTTCTTTTGCTTGCGGCTAAACCCAGCACCGGACTGTTCATTATTTCGATCGGTTTAGTGGTTGGCATGCTCAGTGGGTGGCTGGTCGATACCCTTCATGGCAGTGCTTTTTTGCAACCTCAACACTCAGAAGCTACAGCAGCGTGTTGTCGCGCGACGTCATCGGGTTACCAGGTACCGGCGGTTCGCTGGCAGGGCACCTTCTGGCAATGGCTGCTGATTCCCAGTGCAGTGATCGCCCTGATGGGATCGTTTCAACTCAACACAGATGCATTGTTACATTTACCCGAGGGTAGCATCACTGTACTGGGCGCGTTTTTTGCCCTGGTCGCCATGCTGCTCTGGTCACTCAGCCGCGACATCCAGGGTTATCAGGATGCCGTTTCTGAAGATCCGAAATCTGACAAAGCCAGCCTGTTTCAGCGTGTGGCTCAGGACACGAATTTTGTCACAACCTGGGTGATTAGTGCTTTCCTCTGTTTTGAAGTCGCCATCAAGCTGACAGGCTGGGATATAGCCGCATCACTCAGCCACTGGAGTGCTGCACTGCCGTTAGCCGGCGTATTAATTGGCCTTATTCCCGGCTGCGGGCCGCAAATTCTCATCACGAGCTTTTATCTTCACGGCGCGATCCCCATATCGGCACAGCTGGGCAATGCGCTGAGCAATGATGGTGATGCGCTCTTCCCCGCCATTGCACTCGCCCCTAAGGCCGCGTTGATCGCCACTCTGTATTCCAGTCTTCCCGCCTTATTTGTTGCTTATAGTTATTATTATTTTTTTGAGTAGTATCACTTTTTATATTTACACTTACTGTCTGATTGCATATTTATGAGCTACCAGCGTATTTATTCGAGATTAGACGCAAAAAAAATCGACCTAAGGTCGATTTTTTATTATCTTAAGCGCTCATTTCTTATCGTTTAATAGCATTCAGTATCATATTGCAAACGGTAATCACTCTCAAATCACAGCCATCGCTTATTGTCAATAGGTGATTTCCCCCCTTAACGAAAAGAGACCGCTTCACTATAGTTGCAACTGTAGGCGGTTAAAGAAACCCTTTCTGAAATCGGCTGCAGTATCCTAACCGGATACATCCCAATGAGGTTCTTTGATATATACCCTCTTATCAAAGATGCAAACTTGATTGGATACCTCTTCTACACGTCGTACAGGATTGAACTCTTCGGAGTAAAACTCTTGTCTTTGCCGGTCAGTTTGGCCGGCATTTTTTTCTATTTTATTCCATACTTGTCTAATTTTTCGGTCAGCTAATATTGTAACATTCTGCGCTTCCATTAAACTCAGACCTAATCCGCCCATCAAAATAATAAACTCTGGCTTAAAGCGTGAAAGATTCACTCGATCCCACTTTGTTACACATGTTTAATCAGCTTCCTGGATGTTGGGGTTGTAAAGATAAAGACTCTGTATTTGTTTATGCCAATCATGAATATGGCAAAATTATAGGCGTAGAACACCATTTAGACTGCGTTGGACGCACAGATTTCGACATGCCATGCCCCACCATTGAGTGCGCAGAAAACTTCAGAGATCAGGACAATCAAGTCATTGTCAGCGAAAAGCGCATGCGGGTACTGGATATACACCCGTACTCAGATGGTAACTGGCGAGCACACTTGTTCACGAAAATGCCGTGGCGTAATGAAGAGAATGAAGTCGTCGGCACCATATTTTCAGGCATCGAACTGAAAGATACCGCGATTCTTGAAGTCGGTCATTGGATTTGCAGGGCAGCAGGTCTGAATGATCAACACCAAAAATCATTCAGTCTTGATCTTCACCGCCAAAAAGTTCAGCTCAATACGCGGGAATCTGAAGTCCTGTTCTTACTGCTTTACGGTAAAAAACCCCAGTACATTGCAAAGGTGCTCAACGTTTCAGTGAAAACAGTTGAAAACTACGTAATTAAGCTGCGCGAAAAGTTTAATGCCAATTCAAAAAATGAGCTGATTGATTTAGCTTTAGATCTTGGTTTTGGCTCACACATTCCCGAAAGCATGTTGACCAGCCAGTTATCCATCATTCTGAAAGAATAACAGTTATAATCAGGCCACCTTCCCGGTGGCCTTGTTATGTCTGTTTACGGCGCTAAACGGTCAATATGCCAATTGTCACCTTCACGCTCGTACAGGAAACGGTCGTGCAGGCGATGCTCACCACCTTGCCAGAACTCCATTGACGTCACTCTCACACGGTAGCCACCCCAGAAAGTTGGAAAAGGAACTTCGCCTGAGGAAAACTTCTTCTTCATTTCCATGAATTTGCCTTCCAGCGCCTGACGGGCGGTTAATCGGGTACTTTGCTTACTGGCCCAGGCTGCAATCTGGCTCTCTTTGGGTCTCGATGAAAAGTATTTCATCACTTCCAGCGTGGTCAGTTTCTCCGCGACCCCGGTAATATGAACCTGTCGCTCCAGCGGGTGCCAGGGAAAGTGCAGACTGATCTTATTATTATGCTCGATCTGAGACGCCTTCCGGCTGCCTAAATTGGTATAAAAAACAAAACCCTGCTGATCAAAATGTTTCAGCAATACAATGCGCTGAAAAGGTTGGCCCGTTGCATCGACTGTTGCCACCGTCATTGCCGTAGGATCGGTCAGACCCGCTTCAATGGCCTGCTGCAGCCAATGATTGAAAAGCTCAATCGGTTGTTCCGGCAGATCGTGGCGGCGTAACCCACCCCGAGTGTACTCGCGACGAATATCAGACAGCTCCATTGTATTCTCCGTTTACTGACTGCCAGCACTCACCAATACTATGATTCAGTGAGCTCAGGCATGGACTGGTTAATGCGTCAAATTGTCCGCCTTAGTGTGTGGAAAAACAAGCACCTCCTGCAAAGTAAGCGGTTTTTATTGCGAGTAACAGGCGATACAAGGATCACGATCAATTTGATAAACATAAGCTTTAGTGCCCGCCAGCGAAAGATGCTAATTTTGCATATTCCACTTTAACTCAGACAGGGCGCCGATTTTGCCAAAATCACGTACCTTGGGCCTGATAACCGGACTGGGCATACTACTGTCTGTGCTTATCGGTTTCCTGACCCAACAGCACTTCACGCGTACGCTATCAGAACAAATTACCTCTGATATCCGGTTACTCGGCGAAAAACTCGACCAGCGTCTTACCCGCTACCAGCAACTACCCCAACTGCTGGCCCATGATCCCAGGTTACTCGATTCACTGCATGCACAAACAAGTCCCCAGCGTGAACGCGATGCCAAAATGCTGCAAACCAATCTGCTGCTGGCTTACTGGGCAAAAACACTGAGTGCTGACACCATTTATTTACTCAATGCCAGGGGCGATACTCTGGCAGCCAGTAACTGGACACAAGCCGACAGTTTCGTCGGAAACAACTACGCATACCGTCCATATTTTACAGACGCTATCAAAGGTTCACTCGGTCAGTTTTTTGCGCTTGGTGTCAGTTCTGGCGAGCGAGGGTATTTCTTCTCAGCCCCGGTATTTGACGCACGACAACAGATCGAGGGGGTAATTGTCATTAAAATAGATCTCAATCTGGTTAATGAAATCTGGCAATATCAGGAACTGGAGTACGTAATCAGCGACCCGCAAGGCGTCGTTTTCTACAGCTCAATGGATGATTGGCTTTATCACAGCCTGGTGCCCTTATCGGCAGCACAGCAGCAACAAGTAAGAGCAAGCCGCCAGTACGGTAATGCTTCACTGAGTCCCCTGACCCGGTTTC
Organism: Photobacterium halotolerans DSM 18316; assembly: GCF_000425165.1. Classification (GTDB taxonomy): domain Bacteria; phylum Pseudomonadota; class Gammaproteobacteria; order Enterobacterales; family Vibrionaceae; genus Photobacterium; species Photobacterium halotolerans. The sequence continues at coordinate 27,409 of NZ_AULG01000022.1, read as the reverse complement.
CGAGCCTGATGGCGCTGAATGCAAACCAGCAGGCTGATCTGTACTTACCGCAGCGGCAACGCAGCCAGTCCTTTTTGCTGGCTCACCATGACATGGCGACGGCAGGCTGGGTGATTTATGGCTTTACCCCCAGTATGCATATCTATACCAATATATTTGAAAGCATATTGCTGTTTATCGCCTTTTACGTGTTGCTGATTCTTGTCATGATTTACTGGTGGCAAACGGTCAGTGCCAAGCAGGCACTATCGGAGCTGAACGACACGCTGGAACATCAGGTGGCAGACAGAACCCAACATTTGCATCTGGCTAACCAAAAGTTGTGGCACGCTATTGAGCAATACGAGCTGACTCAGGCACAGCTGAAAGAAACACAAACTGAATTGATCCAGGCTGCCAAACTGGCCATGCTGGGCGAGCTCTCAGCCAGCATCAATCATGAAATTAACCAGCCGCTGTCGGCGATGCGCACTTATTGTGAAAATGGCCTGAAACTGTTAAAGAAAGAGCGCTATCAGGCAGTAGCCACTAATCTTGAGCAGGTCATTGATTTAAACGAACGTATTTCCACTATTATTGCCCGCTTCAAGATCTTTGCCCGTAAAGGGCAGTCACTCAACAGCAGTACTGATGCTGCCCAGTCGATTCGAAATGCCATTGAGCTGATGCAGGCACCACTGACCAAACATCAAGTTGCGCTGCAACTCAATCTCAGTGACGATGTCTTTGTCCGCATCGATGCGGTGCAGTTTGAACAGGTAATAGTGAACCTGCTGCAAAATGCCATTCAGGCACAGGAACTGGTCACTGATAAGAAAATTGGTATCACCCTGCATGCTGGCCGCCAGCGCGCTGTCATCACCCTTTGGGATAATGGTCCGGGTATGGATGACACGCAGAAACAACGGATCTTTACGCCTTTTTTCAGTACCAAGCACGATGGCCTGGGTCTGGGGCTGACCATCTGTCGCCGTATCCTTGATATGTTTTCCGGCAGTTTGACCGTCCATAACCACACAGGCGGTGGAGCTGAGTTTCAAATCAGTTTGCCACTGAGCAAAGAGGAACAAGCATGAAACCTCCAGTCATCTTTATTGATGATGAAAAAGCAATCCGGGATTCGCTCGGACAAACTCTCGAACTGGAAGATTATCAGGTTCAGTTATTCCCGAGTGCCCGCCAGGCGCTGAGCGTTTTCGACAATCAATTTCCGGGCGTCATCATCACAGATATTAATATGCCGGGTATGGACGGTATGACGTTTCTGCAACAAGCACTGGCGATTGACGCAGAGCTGCCGGTGATTATGCTGACAGGCCACGGCGATATTTCTACCGCGGTCGATGCCATGCGGATCGGTGCTTACGATTTTCTGGAAAAACCCTTCTCTACCGAGCATCTGCTCGATGTTGTCAAGCGAGCTTGCGACAAGCGTGAACTGGTCCTTGAGAACCGGGAACTGAAAAGAGAGCTGGCATCACAAAGCAGTCCTGGCCCTCGTATTTTGGGCAACAGCTTAGCCATTAAGCAACTTCGACGCAGCCTTTACCAATTGCAAGAGGATGAATCGACTGTGTTGCTTGAAGGTGAAGAAGGCACAGGCAAACGCTTAGTGGCACAGTTTATCCATGACCACAGCCCAAGGCAGCATCTGCCTTTGATATCGCTTAAGTGTCAGGATCTGAGCGAGCAGCAATTTGAAGAGCTTTGCTTCGGAGATGCCAGCCATGCCGGCAAATGGTCTGAAGCGCAAGGCAGCACACTGTATCTTGAAAATATCGACCGGCTGGCGGCCGTGTCGCAACAACGCTTGCTTTATCAGCTTACACAACAGGCCCAACTCACCCAGCCAGCCGCTCCTGCAAACCACAACAAAACACGCCTGATAGTCAGCAGCTGCCGCTCTCTTGATACGCTGACCTCGCAAGGGCAGTTTTCTGACGGGCTTTTCCGGCACCTGAAGCAATGCGCACTGTCATTACCCCCATTACGTGAGCGTCAGGAAGACATCGAATTATTATTCCAAAACTTTATTCGTACTGCGGCTTCGCGCTATAACATCGAAGCACCACTACTCAATGCCGAACAAAAAAGTAAACTGCTTGCTTACGATTGGCCAGGAAACGTTCGCGAACTTAGGACAGTGTCAGAAAGATTGGTACTGCTTGGTAACCATTTTGACCAACAGCAAACGTTCGATCTTGATGCCCCTCTTCCCTCTCTGAGTGAGCGTGTACACCAGTTCGAATTCACTTTAATCAGTGACGCACTTCGCCGACACAATGGCCGCTTGAAAGAAGTACAGGCAGAACTGGCTCTGGCAAGAAAAACCTTGTACGACAAAATGAAAAAACACGGGTTAGATAAGCAGGATTTCAAAGAGTAGCAGGAAGGCAAACTGAGCCGAGCACGACCGTCCCGATTTACAGTGTAAATACAAGCCTCTGACATCAGCAGCCATTAGGCTATTTACACTGTAAATCTCTCGGATCATACCTGGCTGCGATTGGTATTCAGTGGCTGACACACAATCTTCTGTTGCTCTAAATGTATTCGGCAAGCCGTTATTTCCCGCTCTGCAACAAACTCTTTATCCGCAATACGAACCGATACCCCTGGGTATATCAAGCCACTGACTTCAACCTGAGCAGCAGACAACTGCTGGAGATAACGTTGCTGCAAAGATTGGAACTGATTCTTCATCTCTGCTAACGTCGCCATAAACTGCTCTTTACTGTCTGTCACTTTATTCGCTAATTCATGTGAGCGTTTCTGTTTCGGTGTTTTCGCGAGCTTCATCTGCAGCAGGACAACTTGATGTAGTCGCTCTTCCTGATTTTTGATTTCGGCTTTCAGGGCGTCCATATCAGTCTTGAGATCATCGAACTGACTCAACAGTTTTATCTGAGTATCAATACCGGCTTCCGCCCCTAACACTCTGGCACTGACACCACCCTCGGCGACGATAATCCCACCCGTTACAGTACCGTGACGTTGCGCAGGATCGATAACCCTGACCACCCCCTGGGCTGTGACCATGCAATGCGCCAGATGAAGGTGCAGCTCAGTATCTGAGCCAGAGTCGATCTGCGTATACTGAGCAAACTTGGCCGCGACTTTACCCTGCGCTTGCAGATGACAGTAGGCTGGTTTGCCGTCCTGTAGCCGTCCTATCACACCATTAGCGACTGTAATATTTCCACCGGCAGTCAGTTCAGCCAGTTCCACCACACCTGTCACTGTAATATTACCGGCAGCTTTGACCTTCATGCCTGAGCTGATATCACCCAGTATCAGTACCGCACCGTTAAAATCGATATGACCTGTAGTGACATCCACACTATCGACAGTTAAGAGGTCATCCACCGCCATACCGGTCAGACCGTGGCGCGGCGTCCCTTCTTTATCGGCAATCAGTACATTGTGATCGGACTCAGAAATCCGTGTTCCAATACCAACATCGAAAGCAATGGCTTTACCAGCAACCGCCTTAACCAGGTTGCCATGAATATCATAACCAGGTTCACCCGAAGTAGGTGGGATACGTCGCATCAAAGGTTGGCCGATTTCAACCGTAATCAGTTTACCCAGATCACGCATATCGACTTTTCCGTGATCACTGTCCTGAGGGGCAAGAATACGCTGAGAAGCATCCAATACTAGAGGTTCAAAGCGGGTATCAGCACCAGCAACGGCAGGCCGGCCAGCCGCTATTTTCAATGTGAAGGTTTCACCCGGGTCGAGTTCCCAGGATTTCTGCAGGAGATATTGCAGACGTTTTTTGCTGACACCACGCAGAATACGATGCTGCTTCAGTGTGGCTATCAGCCCCTGTGCCGTTAGACGCTCGCCCCCGTATGCGCCAGTCAGAGTGACATAAGCGAACATACAGTCGTCTGAAATGGAGATGTCAAGTTCTACGTCTTTTCGCTCAGCAATGATAAATGCCGACTGTCCGGTGTCTGATTCCGAATTGTTGTAATAGTCGATTGCATCTTGAATCGCCTCCTCGAAGCGACTATAAGCACAGTAATCTGACTGTTCCAGTAACGATTCAATATCGGCACGCTGTAGCGACTGACAATTATCTGTCATTTGTTTGGATACAACCAGACGCAGTTGTGAGCCATCTGGCTCCAACATCAGCACTGAATCCGTCATGGAAGGCTCCTTCTTCCTGCCCTGCAGCCCGTTTGGATCTAAATCTTACAGAAATTTCAATTGAGTAGACATAGAAGGGAGTCACACTTCGCACAACAAGCAATGACAGGACTTGCAGTCAGGGAGCAAGAGCGGAAAAAGGAATGTCAGGGAAAAGGGTTGTCAGAAACGTACTGAGCAGGTCCTTGTTCAGTCAGCCCAGCCAGAACTATTGCGGATCAGGCAGAGATAAAGAATAAAGCGAGCAAGGATACCTTGCTCGCCCGCAAAAATGCGTTTCAAGAAAAACTAATCTATCCCTAACCAATTCAAATCATCATCTGTGAGCCAGTCATTCGGATGAAACTGATAAATACAGGGCAGTTGGAGATCATTATCACCGGATGATTCTGCCGTCAGGTAGCCATCGAGCATTCTCAACCCCTGAACTTGCAACTGATAAGACGCAGATAAATCCAACGGCACCATGGCTGCGAAATAGATGCAATTCTTACTCAACTTATTCAATCGCACTTTTAAACCCAGATTACCGCTTTCAGAAACCGCCTGACCTGACGCGCTATTGGCTTTTTTCAATAATCGCGCCGCAAATCCACCGGCCACAAGGCTGAATGTCATATTGGGTTTAACAATGCGTACACCGGGCTCCGCCAAGGTTCTCATTGCCTTGCTTTCTACCTTAACTAAACTCATATCCTACCCCTTAACGGCATTCTAATAGTTATCCTGTACTTGTCATCAGCAGTACGTTTTTCATGCTCAGGTAAAATAACTCTAGTCTAATTTTGTGGTTTCAGTGGTAATACCTTGAACTTTTTTCCGTAGAACCCGAACCAATAAGTTAGCACTCACCAACCTGTAACCTCAGTGAAACAAAGTAAGAGTAACGTCATTAAAAGAACGAAGGCAGCCGACTTTAGTCAAAACTCCGGAATTTACAGTGTAAATGTAAGGTGTGATCTATTTACACTGTAAATTGCAATCAATAGGGATGATTTTGCAGCGCATTACCCACAAAGTGACGCAAAAACAGTTCTGCCTGTTTTCTGCCTGTAAAGCCAAACTGCGCCTGTATTTCAGTCCAAGATTGACGCTGAATCACTTTGGCTAACATCACTTCAATGCCGTTTTGATCCATCAACTCGCCAGACTTGAGTCCGTGCTGCAGCCAGAGTGACAACTGACCAACAAGCAAGTCGTAGCCTAGCCCACCCAGAGAGAAGTGCAGTAATTGGCGGTATACCATATCTGGTATTTGCGGTAATTCCGCCTGCATCAGGCAGTACGAATATAAAGGCAAAAAAACAGCCCTATCAAGCAACCGAAACTGTTCGCAAGCCTGTGCCAGGAAACTGAGTGAGAAAGAAGATGTTGCTGTATCAAACCAGGACCTGGACGCGTCGGATAATGGCAGCACAGACAACAGGGAATGACAGCCACTGGCACCATCTTTAACAATCCCCAGCCGAATCGGAACATAGCCAGCGCTGTGCCAGAATGGTAATAATTCGCTGCTGGCTGCAAAGCTGGTACCCAAAAAGTCCAGCTGATGATGCACTGCCCAGCCCTGAACCTGGGCCAGTAAGGCTGAACCAATCCCCATATTGCGCGCATTATCATGAACGGCAATGCGTAAAATACGGCCACAGTGCTGGCTGGCTGCCTCTGACAGCCCAAGGTGCGCAGCGACAGACTGAGCGAGCAAGTGCCCTCTGGGCCGGCGTTGGCCAAGACATATGGCTTGGGCAAGCTCTGCAGAGAAACCACCTTCACGAGAAAGCAATACACACCCCACAATCAGCTCATCCTTTATAGCGACAAAAATCGCTAAATCAGGATCGTCCAGCAGTTGCTTAAGATCGCTCGGTGAGGTCTGATAATGTGCATTGACCAGCAAACCAAACAACTGGGATAAGCTGTCCGGCCGCTCAGCCAGCCATAGTGGCGAGATCCGCTGATACTGAACATCCGCGGCAGACACAGGCTCAGCAATAAAGGCCGGCTCGGCATCCAGCAACAGCGTCTCAAAAAGCCAGCGTTCCATCGGATCGCCCGCAGCCCATCGAATAGGAGATGTCATTGAGCAGGCACGCCATTGCGGGGTCATAGCGTCAAGCACAGATGTGAACTTAATAGCAAATCCCCGTCCGGTACCTTCATAACCATGTATCGTAGATGCGAAGACCACCCTTGAATAACCCGACAACATCTTTTGCAGCAACGGGGCCGGAATAGCCGCCGCTTCATCAACGATAAGCAGATCCGCGGGAGGGCGCTCAGCCAGCAAGGTATCAGGTGCAACAAAACAGAGCTGACTGCCATCCTGTTCCAGCTGATAAGACGAATCGGCCGCGAGTCCTAAGATGTTTGCCGCATGGCGGAATACGGTTTGGGCATTACACTGACGTGGTGCGGTCACCAGTATCTTGCGAGGCTTTTCCTTCATCAGAATACCCGCAGCGATTCCTAACGCAGATGATTTGCCTCGCCCGCGGTCCGCCGTGATAACCAAGGGACGGCGCCTGTGACCCGTAACTACCCGTCGGATTGCTTCAACGGCATCGACCTGTTCATCACTCAGGCACCCATAACGCCGTTCAGCGATATCATTAACGGCCGGAGGTGCTTCAGGCAACAGAGGCAAACACATCTTGCCATCGCGCCCGGGTTTTATCGTTAGTACATGATGACTGGAAAGCTGAGATAAAAAGCGCTGCATGAAAGGGGACTGCCAATCGCCTGACCTGTCCCTGGGGCCAGGTAACAACAACACCATAAGCCCGCCGCCACGGATGGTGCCGGCCAAAGCAGCCATTGCCTCAATAGCCAGACCCTGGTGCAAATCTACAGTCAGAAAATCACTATCCTGTCCTAACCAGGCTTGTGCTTTTTTGGTCGATACCGATGGCACGTTCTGCGGCGCATCATCACCCAGCCACAGGCTATCAGAGTAATGCGCCTGAGCGAGCAGAGCTGCGTTAATTCCCCAGCTGTGCTCACTCTCAATACAGAGCAGATAACGATGACGGGATTGTTTTGCACGACTGACTAAGTCAGAAATGAAACGAGACAGTTCAGACATACTGGCCTCTGATGCTGCAGCAATAGATAGAAGAAACAGGTCTGTATACTACCAAGCACAATAAAAAAAGCCACGTCATCAGACGTGGCTTACGGCAAACAAAGATGCGATTAATTGAGGTAATCGGCCAGATAGGCAAGTATGTGTTCAGCCTGCTGTTCAGAGAGCTTGCTTAGCTTAAGCTGAAGCTTGTCGCCATCTCTGACATAGCTTGCTTGTCCGCGCACCAGCTCAACCGGCTGAGGTTTGCTGCTCTGCTGCACTTTGGGACGCACTAACTCGCCAAGATGCTCAATGTGGTTAGTGACTTCACGGGTAATGCGTGTAATACCCTGCGCATCGACACTTTGCCAGACAGGTTTATCTTGCTGAGCCAGCTCCTTCACAAAGGCTTTCTGCTGCTCATCGTTTAATGAATAGTAGAGTTTATGCAGCTTAACTATGGTCGGCCGGCCTAACTCACTCACGCTCGGGTAAGCCATTAACAGTTCCATCGGCAAACTGGCCGCTTTCAATGCTCCGCTGACCAGCGCTTCACTGCACTGGCAAAATCGAGCCAAGGCTTTTTGATCAGCGACTTTGCCGCTAGCGAGCAAAGCCTGCATTTCTTTGCCGCGTTCAAACAATGACAGTGGTTTGTGCGCATTGGCCACATCGGAAAGAAACTTGGCATGATCACTGTTGATGCCTTTGGCTACATAAATCAGAAAATCCTGTTGCGACAGCAAACAGGCCATCCGCCGCCGGCTACCGTCCAGTACTTCAATGCGACCGTCATCCAGCCAGCGGCCAACAGCCGGATACTGTTGGCCCCGGTCTTTCAGTGTTGTCAGAATATCGGCTAAGGCATGTTCATTTAAAAATGCCTGTTCACGGGCATTCTGGGCAAACACCTGAGTCTGTTCACCAATCTCACTGGCTTTCACTTTTACCAGTTCAAACGCCACAGTGGTTTCACCGGCAACCGCCAGTTCAATAACTGCTGCTTTATCTTTTGCCGCACTCTGCGCCTCGGCCACTGTGGTCGCACGGCGCTTATCTGCTTTACCAAACAGACGGGCATTCAGATCGTTTGTTTTAATCGCCACCTGTTATTTCTCCTGGTTCAAATTGGCCCAGTGACTATGCATGACACGTTCCAGTTCAAGGCCAACCCGCTGAATCGCATCCTGGGCAGTCGATAAGGTTTTTTTACCGCCTTCAAAATCAGAGGTCGTCAGATCAAAAACGGTGCTGTAAGTATCTGCGCAGGTTTCAAAAGCACGGCTGCGAGGCACTGTTGCCATCATCACCTGCTCCTGAAGCAGATAGTTCATTTCGGTTAATACAGAGACCTGTTTTTTATTATCATCTTCGAACATGGTAGGGATCAAACGGATAAACTCCAGGCCATGCCAGTCTTCCGGGAACATTTCATAAACCGTTGGCAAATGCTGGAAGAAATTCACCGTAGATGCCCAGTCAAGTCGTTTGGCCGCACAAGGGATCAGCAGCGCATTTGACGCATACATCGCATTCCACACCAATGGATCGATGTGCGGACCTGTATCAATCATGATGACATCGAATTCATCTTCTATCTGATCGATGACCCGCTCTTTCAGCAACTGCACAATATCCAGATTCTGATTTACAGCCAGATCCTGCCAGGCATCAGCATTGAACATGGCGTCTTCCGGGAAGGCAGCAATGGTTTTCAGGTTGGGGTACTGGGTTGGCATAACCACATTATTCATCAGAAAGGCTTTGTCCGTTGCCTGATCTTCCGGCACATTTCCCAGCATAACGTCAACAGCGGAATAAATGTTGTCCTGATCGCCAACACTGATTTGCGGATTCAGAAACAGACGAAGAGAGCCTTGCGGGTCCAGGTCGATTAAACAAATGCGGTAACGCTTATCCAGATCCAAGGCCAGGCAAGCCGCCAAATGAACCGCGGTCATTGATTTGCCTGTGCCACCTTTCTGATTCTGCACATTCACTACCCAGGGCTTACGCTTGCCGGTTTGGCGCTCGTGAAAGGCAGGGCGCTCTGCCGCATCCATCAGCATATGTGCTTCATTCAGCGTAATGGAGTAATGATTGGCATTATTTTTAGTAAATTGATGTCCCGCTTCTTCCATCCGGGCAATTGCTTCATCTAACTTACGACGGGTCAGGCCGGAACGGGTTTCCATCAGTGCTTTTGACATAGAGGGAAAGTGATCATCCCTGCGCTCTTCCAGCACAATTTCAATTCGGTCCGCCTGAACCTGTTTTGTCTGCTCGGCTATCTTAAGCAAATTTTCTATTGTTTCTACCCGATTCATCTTATTCATCACCCTACAGAGTATTTGTCAAAATTGTACAACATAAATATACAAAAACAACAAAAAGCTGAACAGCTCACTGTGATAAAGATCTCAAGTAAAAACCATGCCAGTTCGGATAAAAGCCGCACGAATTAACAAAAACCTTACAAATTAGTGCGTCATTTCTGGCTGTTATGATTCATATAACAAGCAATAAATTAAAATGTCACAGTGTCACAAATTTACATTGTAAAGCCAATAAGCCCGATTTTGGCTGGAAGCCTGAAAAAAGATGGCTAATCTACAGTAACTGTCATTTCAACCCGAAAATCGCCAGGATGAGCTCAATAAATCAGAGCAGACGCACCGAAAAAGGCGATAGCATGAGGCCAGCGTGAATAATGGAGCAAAAATAAGCACTGTGCCTTGATCATGCTTCTGGCATTATTTGCTGTTTACGCAACAATGATCAAGGAGAAAGGCGGCTAAATAGTAAGCGGAAAAAGGGGTTCCCAAAGCAAAGAAAGATCGGATCAATGATCAAGATGAGGATCCTCGTCAGGTATCAGGTCCAATACCTGCGGAAGCATAGTGAAGTACCGCTAATTTACGGTGAATGCCCGATATACCTGAATCAAATCGGGTGGTTAACCCTGCAGATGGCAGCGATTTGTTCAACCACCATCACAATCAGTAGGTTGAAATGACAAAACTGACAGCTTGATCATTTTTCCATTACCGGACACATATAAAAGCGCTCTGTTATTACGGTGATTGTCTTTCCGAAATCGATGAAATTGACAGCAACGGGAAAGAAGCAGGCGCACAAAACAGATTGCACCAGGTCCAAAAGCTATTACTTGATCATCGTTCTGGACCGGCAAACAAGGAAAAGACCTGAAAAAGAGGAGTGAAGAGACAATATTGCTCGCTGACAGATCATCCTCACGGTATAACCCTGTGGATAACCTGTACAAACACATTGATCATTGTTCTGATAGCGCGTTGATCATACTTACAGAGCGTTAATGATCATGGTTCTGGGCCTTGTTTGATCATGCTTACAGAAATATCATGATCACCACTCCGAAAGCGCATTGATCATACTTCCGGATCGTGTAGAAAAATACATATTTACAATCAGTAAGTTATGGTGATTTCGTTACACGGATCATAAGATCACACTATCAGTTAGATCATTAAAATCAAAAAGATCATTATTAAAAAGCGGCAATAAAAAAAGCTTTCTTTCTCAGTATTTTTTTATTATTCTTTCCGGAAAGATGGTCAAATTACGGCGAATGGCAAATGAAATCTACGGTTACGCGTGATGAGAAATATGATGAAAAGATCCTGATCTCAGCTCCCCGATCACACAAAGACGGACACTTGTTTGCCATTCCCACCGCGCTTGTCGACTGGCTACCTCAATACCAGCATTTCAAAGGGGTGACCAAAAGCATTATCGAATTACTGAACCTGATCTCCTTACGTGGCTTGTCCAGCCAGGACGGCATAGTATCAACCACTGAACTGGTGGAAGCCACTGAAGGCCAGCTTACCCGTGCTGCCATACAACAACGTTTACGTGCTGCTGTGAGTATCGGTTTATTCAACCAGCAACCGGTACGCTTTGAAGAAGGGCTGGCGGGCAAGACCATGCTGCATCACTTCATTAATCCGGCTCTTTTGATTTCTCAGCTGGGCACTGCCAGCCTGCAGTCAGCCCAAAGTAAAGAGCAAGAAAAACAAAAACGTTCCAAAGCGTTAGCTCAGAACCAGGTCAATAAACGGTTATTGAACGAATATGGCCTGGGCACACCGCCTATGATGCCCGACGAAGCCGATCAGATTGTTGTCTCACCCACCAGCTGGGCGGGCATCATTGATCAGGCGCTGGCACCGCCACGCACCAAAAAAAGCTATCAGAAATCTATGGTAGCAATCTCTGGCACACGCGCCATTATTGAAACACGATCTTCGAAAGCGATCATGACGGTAGACGACATGATGACGCTGTTCGCGCTGTTTACGCTGACGGTGCAATACCATGATCATCATTTGTCGGATTATGAGCTGCAATCCCGGCACATGAGCAATAAAACACCGATTTACATCACAGACATTCTGGCACTGCGCGGAAAAAAAGACAGTGGACCGGCCCGTGATTCGATCCGGGAAAGTATTGACAGGATCGAGTTCACTGATTTTCAGCTGCATGAACTGACTGGCCGCTGGTTAAGCGAGAACATGCCGGAAGGCTTTAAAAGTGATCGTTTCCGTTTTCTGGCCCGAACCATAACGGCGTCGGAAGAAGCGCCGCAGGAAGGCGAAGATGGCGAAATCCGCATCAAGCCGAATCTGTACATTCTGGTCTGGGAGCCTTCGTTTTTTGAAGAGCTGCTGACCAGGGACTATTTTTTCCTGTTCCCGCCAGAGATTCTTCGCCAGCATACTCTGGTCTTCCAGTTATATACCTTCTTCCGCAGCCGGATGTCGCGCCGGGGCCATGACAGCATGCTGCTGAGCGAGCTGAACCAGAAACTGGCCCGTAATATTGAATGGCGCCGTTTCTCTACCGATTTGATCCGCGAGCTGAAAAAGCTGGCTGAAGGCAAGGTGACTGAGTCGCTGTTTGCCGTCAACCTGTGGGGTTATCACCTGACGATCAGTCCGGCTGAAGGCAAGGCATCGCGTTATCAGGATTATAATATTGAGATTAAATGTGATGCCGATGAAGTGATCCGGTTTTCGCGGGCCAAGATGCACAACGAAGGCAAACGATCAATGGCACCCACCATGCCCAACCCGCTGCGCAATGAGATCCTGCCCCGTCAGGAACTGGATCAGCTGTCTGAGATCATTGACGGCGAATTTGAACCGATCCAACGCAAAGAGGGCCGGCCAAAAGGGCGCTTAGGGCGACGGGTTAAATTGCGAAAGCACCTGGTCGAGATCAATGCAGATGAGCTAACCATTGTGTTGTCTAAATATACCTCTCAGGAGGCCTTACAGCGCAGTATCACAGCGCTGTCTGCCATGTCCGGTCATCCCGTCAGTGTGATTACCGAAGAATGCCAGGCCTTTATGGAGAAGCTTGACTGGCTGCGTGTCAGTGGCGAGGTGATGCCATACGAAACCCTGAGTAAAACGGTCGAATTGTTTAACAGTCAGCATGATGAGCGGCATCTGTCGATAGAAAAGCTGATCTCAGGATTAGCCGTACGCCGTAAGGTCTGTAAGCTAGTGTACGAAGGACATATCAATGATCAGGTACTGACAGCGCTGGATGATATTGCCAGCGGCAGATAGGAAGCAAGATCAAATATTTCAGTCAAATCTGAGTCAAATCAATATGTTTTGACATTGCGATGACATTAGGTGCACAAAAAAAGCCAAAATGAATCTTGATATAACCTTTGTCCCTTTCGATGAGAAAGGTAACCCCTGGCAAGGATGGCGGGTCAGTTATCTTGTGAGTCTCTCGAAAATGCAATATGTGAGTTTGTTGCGAGCCCGTCCCGGCTCGCTTTTTTTTATCTGTTTTTCAGGCCACTGAGTATGCCATGCCCTTGAAGATATGGCATGAGCATTGCGTTAAGCTATCTCACAGGCCAGCCGTAGCATCTTTTCTCAATGCGCGACAGCCAGAGAACAGATACTGCTTTATTCCCCTGCCTTGATCATCTTTCCTGTTGAAATGACTGTGTTGATGGATGTCTCTGATTCAATGAAGTGACATTTTCATAGTGATTAATCTTGTTGCATATAGGTTTTACACTGTAAACCGGGTCTGTCACTTCTCTGTGTTCACTTCTGTTACCCTCGTTACAATTGACAACACGTCAAAAAATCGCTGCTGGCTATACTTAACTGGAATCGACACATCATTGCTGTTTCGCCTTTTTTCACAGGAGCACATGGATGAAAGTCACCCTGCTCGTTGGCGCTGTCTTGCTGCTGGCTCTGGCCCTTGGCATCGGCTACACCGAATACCAGCGACGTGCTCAGACACTGGTGAAACAGTCACGACCTGTCCCCAATGTGGTGGTTCAGCCGGTAGTGCGGCAGAACGTTGCCCGTCTTGTCGAAGCGCTTGGTACGGTGAAATCACGCGAATCCGTACAGATCACCGCAAAAGTGACAGAAAAAGTCGATCGGATCCATTTTGAAGATGGTCAGCAGGTGAGGGCGGGGGAGTTACTGCTCACACTGACCTCGGGTGAACAACAGGCTAAAGTCAGGGCCGCTCAGGCCAATCTGGATGAACAGCAACGGGAATACCAGCGCATTGAAGGTCTGGTTCGTCGCAATACAGTGGCACGTTCTGAGCTGGATAAACTGCGGACGGGGATTGAAGTGGCCAGAGCCATTCTGGCCCAAAATCAGGCCGAACTGGAAGCCCGGACCATACTGGCGCCCTTTTCCGGTGTACTGGGGTTCCGCCAGATCAGCCAGGGCGCCTTGGTGACGCCTGGTATGGTGGTCACCACCCTGGATGCCCTGGATACGGTTAAACTGGATTTTTCTGTCCCTGAACGCTTTCTCGGCCAGATTAACCCTGGTGCTCAGGTGGAAGGAAGCGTCGCCGCTTTTCCCGACCAGATTTTTTCCGGCAGGGTTGCCACGGTCAACAGCCGGGTCGACCCTCAGACGCGGGCCGTCGAGGTGCGGGCCAGAGTCGATAATCCTCAGTTATTATTGCGGCCCGGAATGCTGATGACACTGGCGCTGACATTAGAATCCCGTGCCGGGCTGGTGGTTCCTGAAGAAGCTGTGATCCCGCGTCAGGCAGAACATTTTTTGATGGTGGTCAATGGTGACAGTGTGGTTGAACAGCGGTTGGTTGAGCTGGGCTTCCGCAGTCGCGGTGAAGTGGAAATTCTCAGCGGCGTGCAGCAAGGCGAGCAGGTGATCACCCGGGGAATGGATAAAGTCCGGCCGGGACAGACAGTGACCACTCAACCTGTGGAACATTTTACCTTCCGGGAGGCTGTCCATGTTTCTGACTGATCTGGCTGTCCGGCGGCCTGTATTTGGCTCTGTGATCAGTTTGCTCTTAATTACCTTCGGGCTGGTCGCCTATGAAAGGCTGCCGCTGCGTGAGTATCCGGATATTGATCCGCCAATTGTCACTATCTCAACCAATTACCGGGGGGCATCGGCGGCAATTGTTGAAAGCCGGATCACCCAGATTGTCGAGGATCGGGTGTCTGGCATTGAGGGGATCCGCAATATCAGTTCCACCAGCAGTGACGGCCGGTCTGATGTGACGTTGGAGTTTGGCATCGGACGGGATATCGACGCCGCCGCTAACGATGTGCGAGATCGTATTTCCGGTATTCTCAATAACCTGCCGGACGAAGCGGATCCGCCTGAAATACAGAAAGCGGAAGGCAGCTCAGAAGTCATCATGTGGCTCAATCTGGTGTCAGACCGGATGGATACCCTTGAGCTGACGGATTACGCCAACCGCTATCTGGTCGATCGCTTCTCTGTGCTGGACGGGGTGGCAGCGGTGCGTATAGGGGGCGGTAAAGAGTATGCAATGCGGATATGGATAGACAGGCAAAAACTAGCTGCCCGCCGGCTGACGGTGTCTGATGTGGAAAATGCGCTCAGGGCCGACAACGTTGAGCTGCCGGCTGGATCAATTGAATCAGAAAACCGCCAGTTTTCTATCCGCACCCAGCGCAGTTTTCTCGGCCCGGCGGATTTTTCCCGTCTGGTGATAGGTATAGGTGAAGACGGCTATCTGATCCGGCTGGCGGATGTGGCAAAGGTTGAGCTGGCGGCGGAAGAAGAAAACATTATGTTTCGCGGTAATACGCAGGACATGATAGGGCTGGGGATTAACCGGCAATCGACCGCCAATACGCTAGAAGTGGCAACCGCGGTGAATGCGCTGGTCGCCCAGCTCAATCCGACCCTGCCGGAGGGCATGGAGATCAAAGAATCCTATGACTCCTCGGTATTTATTCAGGCATCGATCGATGAGGTGTATAAAACCCTCTTCATTGCTCTGATTCTGGTCATCATTACGATCTACCTGTTTCTCGGCAGTGTCCGCGCCATGCTGATCCCGGCCCTGACTGTGCCTGTGTCTTTGATCGGGACTTTCATTATTCTCTATGCTCTTGGTTATACCATTAACCTGCTCACCCTGCTGGCGCTGATTCTGGCCATCGGGATCGTCGTCGATGATGCCATTGTGATGCTGGAGAATATTCACCGTCGTATTGAACTGGGCGAATCACCGCTGAAAGCCGCTTTTTTGGGAGCGCGGCAGGTCGGTTTTGCTATTGTCGCCACCACAGTGGTGCTGATCTCCGTGTTCCTGCCGATTGGTTTTCTGGAGGGCGATCTCGGTAAATTATTCCGGGAATTCTCGGTGGCCATGAGTACCGCGGTGATCCTGTCTTCACTGGTGGCACTGACACTGACCCCTATGATGGGGTCGAAAATTATGCAGCAGGTCGAAACTGAGCCCTGGCTGGTGCGTAAGGTCAGTGCTGTGCTGGGGGCGGTGACTGATTTTTACCGCGCATCGCTGATGAACTGGCTGCGCCGGCCTTATCTGATCATCGGTATTCTGGTAGTGATGCTGTGCGGCAGCGTCTGGCTGGCAACCCGTATCCCGACGGAGTTTGCGCCCCGGGAAGACAGAGGTGCAATGTTTATTCTGATCAATGGCCCTCAGGGCGCCAGTTTTGAATACATGCAGCCCTACATGAGTGAGATTGAGCACAGGCTGATGCCAATGGTGGAGAGCGGGGAAATCATGCGCTTGCTTGTTCGGGCGCCGCGTGGCTGGGGCCAGCTCGAAGACTTCTCTAACGGTTTTGCCATTGTGGTACTGGAAGACTGGGATGAGCGACGCAATGCGTTTGTGATCATTCGTGATATTCAGCAGCGCCTGAGTGATCTTGCCGGGGTGTCGGCATTCGCCGTGATGCGCCAGCCATTCGGGCGCGGTGTTAATAAACCGGTGCAGTTTGTGATTGGTGGTGGTACCTATGAGCAGCTTGCCCAGTGGCGTGACATTATCATGGAGCAGGCCGCGAACAATCCCGGACTGGAAGGTTTGGATCATGACTACAAAGAAACCAAGCCTCTGCTTGGCGTGGACATCAACATAGAGCGGGCAGGGGACTTAGGTGTCTCGGTAACTGAAATAGGGCAGACGCTGGAATCTATGCTGGGCTCCCGGGTCGTGACCCGCTACGAATGGCGCGGAGAAGAATACGATGTGCTGATCGAAGGCCAGCCGGAGCGACAGAATACCCCGCAGGATCTCAGCAATCTGTACGTGCGTTCAGGGCATAATGGCGAGCTGATCCCCTTATCGAATCTGGTGACTGTGTCTGAGTATGCTGACGCCCCAACTCTGAACCGGTTCAACCGGATCCGTGCGGTCACCATAGAGGCTAATTTAGCTGATAATTACACCTTAGGAGAAGCATTAACCTACCTGAACGGACTGGTCAGGCAATATTTACCTGCCGACGCGGTGGTGAACTATAAAGGGCCGTCGCAGGACTTTCAGACTGCCAGCCACTCAATTCTCTTTGTGTTCGCCCTCGCGCTGGCGGTGGTGTTTCTGGTGCTGGCGGCCCAGTTTGAAAGCTATATTCACCCGCTGGTGATCATGCTGACGGTGCCACTGGCGACCTTCGGGGCTTTGCTGGGACTGTATTTTACCGGTCAGACCCTCAATATCTATTCGCAGATAGGCATCATTATGCTGGTGGGACTGGCGGCGAAAAACGGGATATTGATTGTCGAGTTTGCCAATCAGTTGCGCGATCAGGGCAAAGCTTACCAGGACGCAGTCATTGACGCGGCCTGCGCACGCCTGCGTCCGATTCTGATGACAGCCATCACCACGGCTGCCGGTGCGGTTCCTTTGATTCTGGCGACCGGCGCCGGGGCAGAAACCCGGATGGTGATCGGGATAGTGGTGCTGTGCGGTATCAGTGTTGCCACCTGCTTTACTTTGCTGGTGATCCCTGTGGTGTACCATCTGCTGGCCCGTCACACCAACAGCCCGGAATTTGTCACCCGCCAGCTGGAGAAAGAGCTGGCGCAGGACAATACTGTGCTGTTGAAGAAGAAACGGCTGGGGTGAGCCGGCGTAACAGCTTGCGGAAAAGAACGGCATCTCAGACTTGGGGATAACAAAAACTCACAATGCAGCCATAACTTTCGCTGCATTGTGAGTCACATGTTCATAAAAAGCGGCGCTACTCAGAGACCGTCTTGCCCGGTCCATGACCAGCCAGGGTACTGCACGCCATTCACTGTGGCATTGTTGCCCGAAATGATCGAATGGGGCTTATCAACCGCTTTCCAATTGTCCGCTGTTGAATGTTCTAACTCAAAGACCACATTGCCCCAAAGATCGTAGGGGCCGGAGACTGAAGAATTGCGATAGGCGCCAAACAGGGTTTGTCCCCCCCATCATCAAATGTGCCACTGAACTCTGCCGGTTGATATCTACCGCCGCTTTACTCCAGATCATCAGCACGTTTATCTGGGTGCCATTATCGCCCAGGAAATAGCCGTTGCCTGACACTTGTACCGAGTTAAACTGGTTGGCTGCGCTGGACTGGGCGGAGGAGGTGTCGCTGACATTGAGGGCATGTAGCTGATTACTTTCTTTAAAGTCGGCAAACGAATTGCCCGCCACCCGGATCACATTGCCTGTCATATTGGTCACGGTCAGGCTGCTGCTTTCACTGACGGTAAATTGTTCCAGCGGGGTGTCTGTCGAGCTGATGGCATCCGTGGTGACTTTATCCAGCGTCACACTGCTGTTGGCCTTAGCCTGCACAGCAGGTACATCGATGGGCACTGAAATGTGGATATCCCGCAGCGTGACGGCTGCAGACTGGATGATAATGGCCGCACTGGACTGCACTTGCTGATCCAGCACAATAGCACCGCTGCGGGTGTTATCACTGGTGAGCTCAATTCCGCTCTGGTCAATGAGCAGCGGGCCCTGGCAGTGGCCAGTGATAGTTATTTTGATCGGACCGGCGAGCCAGATTTTGTTTTCGAGTGCACTTTTCAATGCATGGGGCCTGCGGTGGCAATTGATTGACAGCTGCTTGGTTTTCTTGCTGTTGAGCCTGCTGTCTGCACTGTGGTTGCTTTGTGTGGAGGCTGGCATTGCTTCCGCAGCCAGCTGTTTTGCATGAAGACTGGGTGAAACCATGACGGAAGCGATGAAGGCCGAACTGCACAGAGAACAGGCGAAACCCTTCACGAGCCGCGGTCTTGATATAAACATAAAAAATCCTTTTTCCTGTGGGATGAAGACGCTGGTGGATAATGAGCCTGTTGAATAAATCCACCCATGTGTAAAGCACTCTCTTTATTCATGGGTGTGCATATATTAATGACTGTGAAAGTTTTTTCTTTTGCTATGAAACGATTTTAAGATCAGTGCAATACAATTTTGTCGACCGGATGGCGCAGTTAACCCAGAGTTTGTGGGAGATGCGGTTATTTACTGCTTTCACCGTTTCACCCGGCATGTCGGGATTCACCCCTGCAGTAAACGGAAAGTCGGGCACTTTTCGGGTATTTATCAGTCCAACACCTCATCAAGGGCCCCTGAAAGACTTTTTGCCGACCGTTTGGCGAAGTCGGGCCTTATTGAGATGGCTCAGTATCAGGAGAAGGTATGAATACAAAGCGACTCTTGTCTCTTGCGATTAGTCTGGCTCTGGCGGGTGCGCTGGCAGGCTGTGATAAACCCGCGTCCGAAAGCGAGATGTCATCAAATGCTGCACCTGCTCAGACGCAGGTGGCCGATCAGCAGGCGACAGCCTATGTGGACACTGAACATAATGCCCGTAATTCGCTGGACTGGAATGGCACTTATGTCGGCACCATCCCCTGTGCAGACTGTGAAGGTATTGAAACTGTTCTTGTACTGGATCGGCAGGGGACATTTGAACTGACTGAAACCTACCTGGGTAAGGATGGCGAGCAGTTTTCCGATCGGGGAAAATTTAGCTGGAATGATGCCGGTAATACCATCACATTAACCAATGACAGCGGCGAAGGCATTCAGTTCTTTGTCGGAGAGAACCAGTTGTTTCGGCTGGATCGCCAGGGCCAGCGTATTACCGGGAGTCTGGCTGAGATGTATGTGCTGACTAAGCAACACAGCCAGTGATAAGCACGGCAGCGGTGCTTTATCGCCTGCCGGGTTTCTACCGCTGGATCTTTGTCTGTTAAATCGCCCTTCATATTGCTGTTTCTTCAGACAGTCAGATAAGCAAACCTGACTGTCTGATTTCCCGTCAGAGAAATTTACACTCTGTGTCCAGATTGCCTCTTATCGTGTCGGTGTTTTTTACATTGTTATATTGATGCTGAAAAAACTTGCTGATTTTCATTGGCTTATGTTTTGGCATGTAAGATGCAGTGGTTCATACGCACAAAAAGATGCGAACACAACTGCATCAACACAAATTAACACGGCATAACACAATTAGGGAGCAAGATGATGAAATCACTTATAAAGGCAGGGGTAGCAGTCCTTGCACTGCTGGGTGGTTCGATGAGTGTGTCGGCGGCACAAATCGACTTCACAGACGGTGCTTATTCGGGTCTGAATGGCAACCAAACCGGCACTGTCGGCGGAATAACGTTTTCGTCGTACCGTTATTATGTCCCTGGTTTGTTTCAGGATGGCATTATCACTGACGATCAGTCACTGGTTAATTTGTCACACAGTGGGCAAGGTATCGGCGTCAACAGTATTTCTGATGGTGGCCTGATCGACAGTGCGCTGTTGCTTGGCGACGATAACTTCAAAGTGGATGGTCATGAGTTTCTGGTGCTGAGCTTTGACCAGCCTTCAACGGTGCAAGGTTTATTCCTGAACAATCTGAGTTTGCTGGAATCCGCGACCGCTTATCTGATAGACGACGGTTTCCCGGAATTTGAACTCAACATCAATACCAATTTACTGGGGATTGATGATTTACTGTCTGCTCTGACACCAAACGAGCTGAATTTCCAGGGTAATTACTGGGATCTGGATGGTGAAGACAATGTCAGACACATTATTCTGTCGGGCGTATTGCTGTCAGATTTTTATCTGGCCGGTATTGACTATATGATTTCCGGCGGGCCAGGTAACCCGATTCCAGAACCTGCCGGTTTGTTGCTGCTGACAACAGGTTTGGGCCTGCTGGGCTGGCGCTTACGTCGTAAGGGTGCCGGGCAGCAAGCGCCGTTGCTGGCTTAAAACGTGTTCAACACTACCTTTTGATATCTGTTAAATGTTTTGATGTACCGGCGATGCATGATGCTCGCCGGATTTTTTCTGTAATCGACGCAAGGAGTTGCATCGATATCACGAATTAGTCAGCAAAGAAGTGCCACATGAAAGGGAAATTTGCCTAAAATGAAAGTGTCATTTTCACGTAAATGTGATCGTGTTAACTAAATAAGTCTTGTCGCAGAGCCAGAACATAAAATGGCCGCAATAAAACAAAACAGCACTATAACAATCACATATTTTCCCGAGTTGGCGATGGACGTGACGGTGATAATTTGGGACGAGGTAATCCATTTATGAGCCATTCTGCGCAGGGTAGGGCTGGTCGTGAGGCTAGCTTGCAATCGCTGTTTCATTCAATGTTCCTGAAGCGAACCTTGATCAAACTTGCTGTTTTTGCAGTCATCTGGCTGCTTCTTGCCAGCCAGTTTGAATTTTTTGAGCGTTTTACGCTTTGGGTTGATCAATATCATCAATTCGGACTGGGGGCGCTCATCTCACTTGTGTTCGTTTTGCCTTTTGCTCTTGTGGCACTGAGCTGGCGACGGCTCAGTCAGATGAACCACATGCTGAAAGCCGGTGAGCGGGATAAGGCGGCCATGTACAAACTGGCAATGCATGATTCTTTAACCGCACTGCCGAACCGGCTTTATTTTTCACAGCAACTTGAAACAGCCCTTCAGCATGCCGGCGATAATGATGCCTGTGTTGCTGTATTAATGATGGATTTAAATAAATTCAAGCAGATAAATGATGCATATGGCCACATTGTGGGTGATGAACTGCTGGTGGCAACGGCCGGGCGTCTGAAACATTTGCTGCGCATGCATGACACCATTGCCAGGCTGGGCGGGGATGAATTTGCACTGATCCATGTTGGCGGGCAGGAGCCGGATGAAGCCTCGGCCCTGGCGTCCCGTATTATCAAAGCGATGTCTGAACCTTACCATATCCGCGGGCAGCAGATTCTGGCGGGCGTGAGTATTGGTATCGCCATGTCCAATCATGATATTGAACCTGTCGATCTGTTGCGGGCCGCGGATACAGCTATGTACCGCGCCAAAATGGACGGGGGCTCGACCTTTTGTTTCTTCGATACCCGAATGGACGAGCAGTTAAAACAAAGGCAGCTACTGGAAAGAGACTTACGTAAAGCCATGGCGCAAGACTTGCTCGAACCTTATTATCAGCCGGTGTTTGATCTGAAAAACAGCCAACTGCAAGGATTCGAAGCTTTGCTGCGCTGGCGTCATCAGCGCGAAGGTATGGTGTCTTCTCAGGAATTTATGCCTGTTGCCGAGGATGCCGGGTTGATTCAGGCGCTGGGTGACTGGGTGCTGAAGCAGGCGTGTATGGCCGCGAGGGATTGGCCGGAAGAAATGAGCATTTCAGTCAATATTTCCGCCCAGCAGCTGAAACCGGACACTTTCTGCCAGACTGTACTGGAAGCGCTGCAGGAATCCGGACTGGAACCAGGACGCCTTGAAATAGAACTGACCGCAAAAACCGTCCAGCAGGATCCACCGAAAGTGCGGGCCATGATGCATGATCTGAAGCATATAGGTGTCAGTCTGGTACTGGATGATTTCGGTAACGGGAATGCCTGCCTGACTATATTGCGCGATTTCCCTTTCGATAAAGTAAAAATTGCCCGCGCATGTGTGGGTACTCTGCCGGGCTCAGACGCTAACAAGGCGCTCATTCAATCCGTTGTTGGCATGAGTGAAAGCTTGGGGGTTAAGGTCGCTGTGGTCGGGATTGAGGATGACGTTCAGCTCTCGACGGTAAAATCACTGGGCTGTCAGCTCGGTCAGGGGTTCCTGCTAGGGCATCCGCTCAGCAGACATGCGGCCGGGCGCTTGCTGGTGGGTTTACCGGATAAAGCCGTGGGCAGTTAAATCCGGCTGGTGTGCTGCTTGTGCGACTGGGCCCGGATCTGCTTTTGTCTGTATTGTTCTGGTGTGCATTGCGCATGCCGTTTGAACAGGTTAATAAAAGGCGAAGCCTGGTGATAACCTAAGGTCAGTGCGATTTCTTTTACAGACAAACCTTTCCTCAATAAATGCAAAGAGTAGATAAATTTTCTCCTTTGCCGCCATTCAATGAAACTCATACCGAGCGTATCCTGGCAATGCCGGGCTAGTGTACGCTCAGAGGTATGCAGTTTTTCTGCCCACGCCGCCAACGTTGTGCCGTCGGTTGGATTTTTTTCCAGCGTACGCAGTATGGGCTGCAGAAGTTTGTCTTCACTGCTGGGCAGAAACTGGTCGTGAATACGGGTGTGCCTGAGCTGATCCAGCAAGACGTCGATCAGACGCTTATCTTCAGCGGTTTCCGCGATCTGCAGCTGGCGGTCACGCAGATCATTGACTATCGCTTCTATGATAGGGTTGACCTCCAGCAGGCAGGGAAAGTCCGGCAGCGATGTAGCCAGCGGCTGAATCAGGTTCATTGAGCAGTAATTCATGCTGCGACGCATATAGCTTTCGTGCTCTATGCCGGGCGGTATCCATATCGCGTACTGCGACGGTGATAAAAAGCGTTTCCCTTCAGCGTTTAACTCCAGAATACCGCCACTGATTAACTGTAATTGCCCCCAGGGATGACTGTGTTTGGGAGTGGTTGTATGAGGAAGAAATGCCTGATGGCCGAAAAACACCTCGCCGGGCGGGTTGTTATCGTCAAACAGCGGGCGATAGACGTTTTTCATTGCGCGATCCTTTCATATAAGCCTTCACAAGAGTAATTCTGATCGGCTGCTGTTGGCAAGGGGCTGAAGCCGGCCGCCATACATGCTATCCTTCGCCGCTTTGTTCAAAGCTAATAGTGCAAAACTCAATAATCATCCGTGTTGGTAAGTATTTACTATCAGAGCTGATGATTATGAAGTTTGGTATGACGGATAATGGAAAATCATGAATTTTAACCGCATCGTTTGTTTTGATCTTGAAATGTGTTGCTGGAATGAAGACGGTATCGCTCGCACCGGCGAAATCATTGAGATTGGCGTGGCTGAACTGAACCTTGAAAAAGGCACGATTTCACGTCGGGCGCAATACTATGTTCAGCCGGAGAACGACGAAATATCGCCATTTTGTACTGAACTGACGGGTATCAAGCCAGAAGTTGTAGCGCAAAACGGCAAGCCCCTGGCCAGTATTCTGTCAGCGATAGAGCAAAAATTCGGTGGCCGCCATAAAATTTATGCGGCGTGGGGGCGGGACGATGCCATCCTGCGCGCCGAGTGCAAAACAAAAGATCTGAACGTGCCTTTCAGGGAATACCTGAACCTGGCAACCCTGTTTAAACTGCAGCCGCACGTTAAAAACAAGCGCATCGGGTTACGGGCCGCCATGAGCATGAGCGGACTGGAGTGGGAAGGCCGTCAGCATTCAGGCTATGTTGATGCCTATAATCTGGCCCGGTTAGCACGTGTGATGCTCTGCCCGTCTGAGTAAGGGCTGCCGGTAAGCTGGCACTAACCTTTAGGTGCAGGTAGCAGTGTGTGATGATCTGTTGCCTGTGCTTTTTCTCTTCTCTTCTCTTTTCTTTATTCCTCTCAATCCCTTTTATTGATTACTGTCTCCCGGATCGACAACAGGACAAAATAGTGCTTTGTGGATTATTTTGACTTCCTGCCTGGACGAGCTTAAATCAAATAAGTACCCGGATATCTTTCTCAGAAAGAAGGGAAGCGACTATGTCTGCCAGTCACAACCGTCGGAGCTATGCATCAAACGCCGCACGAAACGCCGGGCAAAACGTGCTAATGATAATGGTGTCAGTGGCTGTGGTTGTGGGAGTGCTGTTATTTCTGACCCGGGATGTCTTCTCTCAACTGATTTTTCTCAGTCAGTCAGAAAATCCGGTGCGTAATGTGGCGATATTTGCTGCGCTCTGGCTGTTAGCCATCGCATCGTTAAAAGCGGTGTTAACGGCCAGACTAACGGCCGTGCATGTATTCTGGAATCTGTTTCTTACCCTGGTTGTGCTGGCCCACTTATCCCTGCTTTTGATACTGGCTGATAACCTGACACTGTTCGATATCAGGCGGATGTGGATTGAGCGCGGTGAGGCGGGTGCAGCTTTGCTTTTTTACTGGTCAGAGCTTCTTCTGCCTCTGCTGATTGCTGTGACATTCAGTCTGTCTTTATTCAGAATCAGAGCCTGGCTGCTTTCTCGATATTCTCCGTCCTCCTCCTGCGTTGCCGCAGGGTTCCCTGTGTTTGTTACAGGGATACTGGCTGCCATGGTGGCGATGAAAGGCCCGACAGCGGCGCAGGGGATGGCGGGCGTTTATATCCTGCCCGGCTTGTTAAGCGTGATACTCTTCGAGCAGATTGCGGATGAACGACCAGAGCGACGGCCGGTCACGGTCGCCGCCGGTAACCCCTTGATCAGCAATGTTATTGTTGTCATGGATGAGAGTGTCAGTGGTGATTTTTTCGGGCAGGATACAGATTATTCGCTTGTGCCAAGTTTAAAGGCGCATGCTGATGCTGTGATCAATTACGGTGTCGCAACTTCGGCACATAACTGCAGCAGCTATAGTAATGCTGTGCTTCGCTGGGGAGTCGTCCCCGGCGCCTTTGAGCAAGCCTTACAATTGCCGACTATCTGGCAATACAGTCAGGCATCTGGCTATACCAGTACCTATATTGACGCCCAGAAACCACCGGGCACACTGGCCAATTTCATGAATATTGATGAGCTGAGCTTCATCAATCAGGTAAAGCAGCTTAATGTCGAGCAAATTGAAAGGCATCAGGCATTCATGCGGATTGATTTCGATATTGTCGATCATTTAGTGTCGCTGGTGGCCGATGATAAGCCAGACTTTATTTATATCAATAAACTGGGTGTGCACTTTCCCTATGAGGGGAAATACCCTGCCTCCTCGGCCAGGTTTCAGCCTGCGATGGCGTTATTTGAACCTATCGGTCACAGCGATCGCCAGGCTCTGATTAATTCCTATAAAAATGCCATTGCCTGGAATGTGAACGGCTTCTTTGAGCGTTTGCTCAACAGCATTGATTTAGATAATACGGTGGTGATTTATACCTCTGATCACGGACAGGATTTACTGGAAGAAGGCAAAGGGCTGCTGACCCATTGCAATCGTAACAGCGGCTCTGCCTATCAGGGGATGGTGCCTATGCTGGTGCTGACGAGACATCCGCAACTGCGGCAGCGATTTGAGTCATCGCTGGCGGAAAACCGCCATCAATTGTCGCATTTCAATGTGTTTCCCACTGTGCTTGAAATTCTGGGGTACGATCATGATTTTGTGAAGCAGCATTACGGTGATGCCATGTTTTACCCGGTGGAACGGATCGGGAAATTCTATACCAGCGAATTATTTCTTCCTGAACATGCCCAGCACGACTATGAGTGGAAAAGCGTACCGTTGCCAGCACCTTCCCGGTTAACCTCGGGGGCGCTTGTCAGTCAGCAGGCTGACTGACAGGGATTTCCTGCCTCATGGCAAAAAACAGGTAGCCGTTCACTGAGAGCATGTTGACACACGCTTTTTGTGACCACGTTAACTTGATCCGCACGACATCTGTTGATGTGGCAGGAAAGTCGTTCCGAATGTAAAACCCTACCGCCATCATCAGATCTTTGATTTACCGGATGCGAGCTACAGTGTGATCGAGCATATGT
Organism: Photobacterium halotolerans DSM 18316; assembly: GCF_000425165.1. Classification (GTDB taxonomy): domain Bacteria; phylum Pseudomonadota; class Gammaproteobacteria; order Enterobacterales; family Vibrionaceae; genus Photobacterium; species Photobacterium halotolerans. Next base: position 912 of record NZ_AULG01000022.1, on the reverse strand, counting down.
AAGATCCAAAGCATGTTAAGTAATGCCTTTGTACTCTCCTTGACTGCTTGTTTCATCATTACAGCACGCTCAATATCAAGGGGGACAGTTATTGGCTCTCTGGATCAGCAACAAACCATGGATGAATTCGATCACGGGCACCCAGGAGCATTTAACACGATGACTTCAGTTACTGGACAGCTATATGAAGCGGTTTATTCCTGAAATGGCCGCGGAATCTCGGGTTAAGGCCTCTATAACGAAAATTCGTAAAGAAGTTGCTAAGAAATTAGAAAATTTTCCAAAAAGTCAGCAATAAAAATGGGTTAAAAATTCACTAAAAATTGCAAGTTGCTGTTTTTAAATGAAATTAAATGTTGGCACGGTGGTTGCTATGTATTAGTCATCGCAAAGAGCAGCGTTATGTTCTACTTATTGAAATGACTAAAATTTAAGGGAAAGTGATTATGCCAACTCCAGCTTATATGTCTATCCACGGTGAAACTCAGGGCCACATTACGAAAGATGCTTACACGGCCGATTCTGTCGGTAACACCTGGCAGGAAGCGCACGTTGACGAATTCCTGGTTCAGGAACTGGACCATGTTCTGACGGTGCCTCGTGACCCACAAAGCGGTCAGCCTACAGGTCAGCGTGTTCACCGTCCAATTATCGTGACCAAGCAGCAAGATCGTACTTCGCCATTGCTGTTCAACGCATTGGTCAGCGGTGAGAAGCTGCCAGAAGCTTACATCAACTTCTACCGCACGTCGACGCAAGGCAAGCAAGAGCATTACTACACCATCAAACTGATTGATGCACTGCTGGTTGATATGCAAACCCGTATGGCGCACTGCCAGGATGCATCGACCTCTGACCGTGTGGTTGAAGAAGTGCTGAAACTGACTTATCGCGCCATTGAAGTGACTCACG
>NZ_KE384325.1:48684-142290 GCF_000425165.1 Photobacterium halotolerans DSM 18316 | reverse complement strand
AATCGGCCAGATATGTAACCTGACGGCAAAAATAGCACTTAGATGCATTTACTCTTTTAAGGATTATCTGGCGCAGATATCATCGTGGAGCTGGAATGCGAGAGCTTCCAAGAGAGACTCCGAATACATTAGCGCAAACCACTCCCGTTAAAATTGTAGTTGCAAAAACGGGGCGGACCATACATTTTTGCCTTAAAAGAGTACCTGGCGCGCATCAGACAATGTCAATTGAGCCACAGAACCCAATGCGCGACAAACTCACCCAACCCCAGCGCAAAAAAAAATCCGAAGCAACCGCTTCGGATTTTTCAGAGAGTAAACGGAAACCCTTACTCACCGTAAATATCAAACTTAAAGTACTTACCGGCAATACGGTCATAGGTACCATTTTCACGGATAGCCTGAATCGCTTTGTTGAATTTATCCGCCAGAGCTTTGTCTGTTTTACGCAATGCCAGGGCTGTTCCCTCGCCAATGTAGGCTTTGTCTGTGACCGCTTCACCGACAAACTCGAAATTCTGGCCTTGCTCTTTTTCCAGAAAAGCCAGCGCAAGCTGATCCGAGTTACCAAAGGCGGCATCGAGACGGCCGGTAGTTAAGTCCAGATACACTTCGTCTTGCCCTGTGTAACGCTGAATTTTCGCTACATCGCCATACATGTCAGTGACATAACGGTCATGAATAGTGCCCAGCTGAACACCGATCTTTTTCCCTTCCAGGCCGGCTTTATCTATGCTGATACCAGCATCGCTACGAGCAACAAACCGGGCCGGAGTCTGATAATACTTGTCGGTAAACAATACCCGCTGCTTACGTTCCTCTGTGATACGCATGGATGCCATGATGGCATCTGACTTACGGGCTAACAGCGACGGAATCAAACCGTCCCAGCTCTGCGTTACCCAAACGCAGTCCAGTTTCGCTTCCTCACAGAGCGCATCGGCAATTTCAATATCAAACCCTTTCGGAGTACCATTCGCGTCTTTGTAGTTAAATGGCGGGTAAGTAAAATCGGATGCTAAACGTACCGGTTTATCCGCTGCCTGAACATTCGCCATCATTGCTGTTGCCAGGATCAGACCCAGACCTAGTTGCTTTTTCATTGTTATCCCCTCTTACACTGTCGTGTTTATTCTTTAATTTAATGGATACTCTTTTAACGCATCCAGTGTTTCTTGCATGCTGGCTCGGGTTCCGATAGAAATACGGACACAGCGAGCCAAGCGCGGGTCATGAGCCTGATTACGGGTGACTATGCCTTTTTGCAGCAGGTACTGATAGAGGCAATCGTCGGTACTGAATTTAATCAGCACAAAATTGGTGGAAGACGGATACACCTGCTCGACAAAAGCCAGCCCTGCCACTTCTTCAGCAAACCAGTTTCGAATGGAAACCAGCTCATCCGCCTGACGACGCATGGCCGCAAGCCCTTCTTCCTGTAGCGCTTTTTTGGCAACCAGCGCACTTGGATCCGCTATCGGATAAGGCGGAATCAAGCGTGCAACATAATCCATCACACTCGTATCAGCCAGTAAAAATCCCACTCGGATCGAGGCCAGTCCGAAAGCCTTGGACAGGGTGCGAATCACAACAAGATGCGGATAATCGGCAATCAGATCAACCACACTGGTGTGCGGTGCAAACTCAATATAGGCCTCATCAACCACCACCAGGGTGGACTCTTTGCTTGCTTCAAGCAAAGCCACGATTTGCTCGTGAGGAATAACGTTACCTGTCGGATTGTTAGGTGAACATAAAAACAGAATTTTACTGTCTTTCAGGTGAGGGGTAATCGCCTCCTCATTCAGACTGAAGTCCTCAGCCAAGGGGACTTTCACTGTGTTCACTGCAATCGAATCGGCACAGAACTCATACATTGCATAGGTAGGCGGGCAGACAATAATTTGATCATTACCCGGCTGGCAAAATGTCCGAATCAATAAATCGATTCCCTCATCGGCCCCGCGAACTGCCAGCGATTGACATTGCAACGCTGCACCACCCATGGCATTTTTGCTGTATTCCAGGTATGCATTTTCAATAACGTGCGGAAGAAAATCAGGGTAGCGATTGTAACTCTCTGATTCGCCGTAACGCTCACTCTGCTCCAGCTCGTTGGCATTCAGCCAGATATGCCCTTTCCCGCCGATGCGGCGAGCAGACTGATAGGGTATGAGGTTTTTTACTACCTCTGGCACTAATTTCGTAGCTAGCGACGTCACAACACACCTCTTCGCAATGCATGAATAACAAAATTAAGCCCAGATTTATGATTAATCATTCAACCTGAGGATCTTTATATTTCCTTTTACATAAATTAAACAAATAAATTTGAAATAAGAATCGAAAAGTCGGCATACTAGCCATGAGAAAAACGCATAGCTTGAGAGGTTTGATTCACCAATGCGCCTACCTTCAACCCGAGAGCTTCAGGCTTTCCTGATAACCGCTGAACACTTAAATTTCACAATGGCCGCCAAGCATCTGAATGTCACCCAAGGTGCCGTCAGCCGCCAGATTCTGGCTTTGGAGGAACAATTGAAAGTCAGACTGTTTCAGCGCCATGCCCGCGGGCTGACGCTGACCAGCAAAGGGCAGGCTTTTTTGCCCATGGTGCAGCATGTCATGACCCAACTGCAAAAGGCGGTCGATCAGGTGTCGAATGAGAAACAGCAAATCAAGCTGAAAGCGCCCAGCTGTATTACCTCCTGGTTGCTGCCAAAACTGATGTCATTTCAGCAGACCCATCCTGACATTGATGTCGAGTTAACTTCCGCTATCATGCACAGCGTGAATTTCTCATCCGAACCTTTCGATGCGGCAATCTGTTATGACGATCAACCTCCCCATAAAGAAGTAAAAGCCTTTCGTCTGTTTGATGAATACTTGTCACCCATGTGCTCGCCGGTTTTATTTCAGCACTCTCAACTGCCCGTTTCGCCGGAGCAGCTCAGTCAGCATACCTGGCTGCATGCAACACCACAGCATACCGACTGGCGGTTATGGCTGACACACATGGGCTATGCAGGAAAACACGCCATCCAGAACCAGCGGTTTGCCACGCTCGATCTGACGGTCAGCGCGGCCATTCAGGGCTTTGGTATCGCGGTAGGCGATGTTGAGCTGGCCAAGCAGGACTTAGATGCAGGCCGGTTAATCATGCCCTGTCCGCAAAGTGTGCCTTCGGGTAAGCGGTATTATCTGGTTCGGCCGAACGTGACCCCGAATGCATCCTTGTCTCTGCTGTTTGACTGGATTCTCAGTGACATTCCGCCCGCCTCAGTCTGAGGCGGCAGACTGCAAAAACTGCATGCGTTGCTGCTCTTCCGGCGTAGGGGTGTACGGTTCATGGCTCAACAGAGACACGTCTATGGTGCCCAATGGCCAGACGGGTTTCTGGCTGATGCCATATTCCGTTTTTTCGCCGGGAAAGCCCGACATTTTCTCCACCTGAAACGTTCTCAGTTCATAGTCATCTGTGCCGGACAGGACACTGTTGTGCGCTTTCAGTGTTAAAGCGTGTTCACCGGTGGAAAGCGATTGCCTGGCGGTCAGAACGGCGACAGGCTTCCCGCTCAGTGTATAAAGGTTGGCTCTGACACGGTATATCCCTTCACGCTTGACTAACAAGGTGACCGGAATGCTCACATCAGCACGCTCGGAAACAGGCTTACCCACCGAAACAATTTCTGCTACCGGTACGTAGTAGCGAAAATCAGCGGTGAGTATGTCTGACCCGGTTGTGAAGTGAATGTTTGCCCTGGCACGTATCTCTGACGGCCAGCTCTCGTCAGGCTCAAAGACAATCTTGTTGCCCAGTGATTGTTCAGCGGCCAGCTTTTGCTGTGTGTCTATATCAATTAACTCAACAGATACCGACTCGACCGGCAAACTGCTCTGCACCGTCAGGCTCACGGGGGCCGGATAAAAATGCCGGAAGGCATCAGGAGATAACGACGCAGTATGATTGCCGTCCATGACGGGCGCCTGCACCGGTACATACCGGTTCGGCTCAAGCCACTGAGTATCCTGAACCGATAGCGGCCTGGAGTAAGACGGATAAGTCAGCTCTGCGGCGTATACGCTTGAAATCAAAGCAAACTGCTCAGCCATATTGACGGGAAGCGTTATCTCCTTGCGCTCAGATGCTGCTTCTCTGTTATCTGGAGCCGATAAGTGGGATTTCACTATTACAGGCCGGGGTGCCACCGGCTCGGCCATATTACTGGTACTAACAGTTTCTCTGGCTGCAACCTGCACAGATTCCGTATCCGTGTGCTGAGCTGGCCAAATGCTATAGATAGCCAACAGCAAAACAGCGGTACCCGGCAGCACAGCGGCTATCATCCTTTTCTTTTTCATAGCTAACCTGCTGAGAATGGCTTTGGCCTGCGCCAAAGCCATGAAGAGATCATAAGAAAGAATGCACAATTTCAGACATAGTCAGGGTGTCTGATCCATCGACATAACGGTAATAGGCGCCATTGAGCCAATACCACTCATCGGTATAATTCACGCGGACACTTTTTCCATCCAGCAAGCTGACCTGCTCCGCAGCCGTTGTGACTTGCCCTTCATGCTGATTATCGATCAGGCCACTGTGGCTGTACCCTTCTCCCATCAGCAATGGGTAGTGATAAGGCATGAACTGGCTGACACCTCGAGACTGTGTCGCCAGCTTACCGTTATAACCCACATTCACAGAACAACTGTTAAAATCCCCCGCGTTACTGGCACCGCATGCGGAATGACTGGCCACTACCCCGTCATCATTACCAGGCAGATACCCTGAAGTAACTCCAAGATAATCACTGCTGTCACCGGTAAAGCGAATTCTGGGTACTCGGCTGTCCGGCAAGGCCGCAAGCTGACGCGCATTGGCAACACGAAGGTCGTTCAATACGCCCGTATTATTACTGCTGGGTGTTTCTCCCAGCCACAAAGAGACCGCGTATTTCAGCATGCTGTTCCAGGTACCGCTGCCTTCAGCAACATTCACTGCCATGTCACCTAATTCAGATCCGCCGCCAGCACCTGCAAAATCAAATGTTGCAACGATATTAAGGGGTTCCAGACCGGCATTTTCCAGCCAGTTAGCCTGGTTATCAATCAGATAGCGTGTCACCAGATCACCGGTTGAATGAGTGACAAACACACACCCCGGTTTACATAAGCCTTGCTCCGAGAAAGCCTTCAGCTTAGGCCATACGTAATCTGTCGATATTTTTCCCGTAATCCGTTCCTGAGAAGGCCAGTCAATGCGGGCATCGGCACGGGATTGCCAATAATCTTGCCAGTACGAGGCCCCGTCCAGATTAACCTGACTGCTGTCGGGTTTAGATTGCAACTGGCCAGGCTGGAAACCATGAACCAATACGAGTTTGTAATCGCTCATCGCAGCCTGAGCAGAGCCGGCCGCAAGGAGTGATGCAAAGGTGAGGTAGATAGAAAGTGTCTTCATAGTCATTCTTCTTAGTTATCAATACTATTCTTTGATGTGGCGCAACAGTCAGTTCAATTGCACTGCATCTAGTATTTGCGACTACGAGCATTTTTTATCTTCTTTATGTTATAAATTTGATCAACATCATAACTTTTTTATAACAAAATGAGCACAAGAACGCATAAACATGCGCACTTTCGAAAGGGAAAATGTTTGATAGTTTATGAATTTGACTTATTTTTCAGACAATTAAAGAAAGCAGAATGATTTAAACAGCGCCTGTCTTGAACAGCACCAGAGAACAAAGAAAACAAAGACAACAGAAAGCCGAGTTATTTCACCCGCATAACACGATGCTGGCTATCGCCTAATGTAAACTCAAGCACCTGAGAGCGCTTCATACCCTCTACGTCACTCAGCATCGCTTCGCTGTAACCTTTCTTGCTCATCCACTGGAGCGGGGTTGTAAAGCTGTCCTCACTCACAATGAATGACGCATCCTGGAAACGGCTTTCGCGGACGTTGACGACCCAGATTCTCTGTTGATAGTCCATCACGGACTGAAAAGCCGTCAGCAGTCGCTGCCATCCGCTGTTTTTTGGTCTGTTCAAACGTCCTCCTATAATTAGGGTATCTATCAATAACAGCCACACGTTAAAACTTGTCTGCCGAATTGCAAAGACTTTCTACGTCAATTCTTCCTGCATGCCAAATAAACCTGATGAATGTCTCGCAATGCTGCGATAAGACGTTAGAATTTATCAACATACAGCTTTAAATGGCCTATCGGCTGTGGCTGATTCACACGACAGGATTCACTTATGCTCCGCTCAATGACTAAACACCTGATTTTTGCGACTGTTATGGCCTCTGCATCAGCGACTTTCACCACTGTGCAAGCCGCTGAACCTGAATGTCCGCCCTTGTTAAATCATCAGTTCACTAAACTCAACAGCGCAGACTCTGTGAATTTATGCCAGCAATTTCAAGGTCAGGTTCTGCTGGTAGTGAATACCGCCAGCCAGTGTGGTTTCACCCCTCAGTACGAAGGGCTTGAAACTTTGTATCAGACTTACAAAGACCAGGGGTTTGCTGTTATCGGTTTCCCGTCCAACGACTTCTTCCAGGACAGAGGCAATGAAGAAAACACGGCAAAAGTCTGCTATCTGGATTACGGCGTCACGTTTCCCATGATGAATCGCAGCGCTGTTCGCGGCAGCGACGCCAACCCTGTGTTTAAGCAACTGACCAACGACTCAGGCATCACACCCAAATGGAACTTCTACAAATATCTGGTCGATCGCAATGGCAAAGTATTCACCGTTTTTGCCAGTACGACCAAACCGAACGATCCTAAGCTGACGCAAAGTATCGAACAATTACTGACGCAAGCTCAGTAACCCGACTGCCTGTTTTTGGCCTGCTGCGACTTTTTTCTATGACCCGAATCGCATCAGGCCAACGCTTTGCCATTTTCCGGCTTATTTTTGATTTCACCCCTTGTTCTTTCACGAACAACCTGCGATCTTATCGCCATTCTTTACGTTCCATCGCATCGTAACCATGTCAGGACACACCATCAAAGGTATCCCTTTAATTCAGGCTTCAGCCCTGTCTCTTATTACGCTTTCCGTTGTTTACCCGTTTTCAGCCTTGGCTGACAATCGCCCAGAGCTCAGCACTGAACAGATGTGTTCACAAGTGGGCCATATTGAACTGGCAGCACTAACGCCGGCAGACCGGGAGGCTTATCTTCAGGCACAGGCTGATAACACACTGTATCAAGTGTGGGAAATAGCAGAGAAGGTCTCAACGGGTTCAACGTACCACCTGACAGAAAAAAATCAGCTTACGCTACAGCTCATCTGCGAAGGCGGATTTGCGCCTGCGGAAGAAAAGTATGCTGTGCAGGATGCGTTTGATCATTGGCAACATAACCAGCCATTCACATTTGATTTGTGCCAGTACATCACTAGCGGTGTTGGCTCGGCATTCTGTGCCAATCGCTTTGCCGGTGAACAATACATCGAGAGAAAGCAGCGACAGGATACCGCTCTCCGGCAGCTTTCGGCTTCTCAGCAGCAGACCATCAGAAATGCGGTCAGAATGGCCGAAGACTTCTTTGAGCACAGAGCCATGCACGAAGAACTTCATGGTGGCAGCAGCCATACGGCTTTTCGCATTGAATCAGTGGCGAACCAAAACGACAGATACCTGTCGCAAATTCTGGACACATTAGCGGGAAGCCAGCCAGAAGACATTCCATCGTTAGATGAAGCCGATTCCACATTAAGCCAGACTTATGACCACCTGATTCAGCGCCTGAAAATGGGGCCGATTGAAGACTTTAATCTGGAAGTTACCGCTCAGGATGTTGAAAGTGTACAAAGAGCCTGGCTGATTTACAGAGAGCAAACCGCAATGATGCTGGCTTCTCTGAACACTAACCTGACCATTCAGGACTGGCAGGGAATACTCACGGCTGAACGCAACCGGCAGTTATCTGAAATGCTGGAATACATGGATTTAGATAAACGCTGATTTGTTCTGATTCCTTGCCTCCCGTTATCCAGTTTCAGCCACCAGCCCCGATATTACACCTGGGCGGGTGGCTGCGATGACAACGGTAATAACCTAGTTAACCGGAATACAGAAACTGGTATCACAAATATCATTGTCTTCATCAACGCTGTGGTACAGCTCAAAGCACGGTCGCCCACAATCAAACTGCAGATTGCTGTCTGCCGCCACCTCCTGATGTAATTGCTGCCAGTACATCCCGTATTGCGTTTTGTCCGTCACTTGTTTGCGTAACGTTGCGTAATCGCCACCCGGTAAATGAGTCAGCGCAATCGGGCCTTCTACTTGGGTGCTTTCAGGCACAGTGATACCGACACGGGTGCGGCATTCTTGCGGTGGTGTTTTTTCCACATCATCAAGGTAGACGAAAATACACTGTCCTCCCTGCAACCCTTGCTGCGCCGCCCAGCCAAACAAGGTATGTAATGCAGGATCATAGTTCTCACCGTATGGTCCCTTTACTTCGACATAAGCCAGCCAGTTCGCCGACAATTTTTCCTTTTGCATTATCATTCTCCGGTTAATGAGCAACAAAAAAGCACTGTATAAATATACAAGTCACCTCTGATCTGTCAATGTAGCGAACTGGTATATTTCGGCATTGATGCGTATTGTTTAATCAGCGTCACACAAAGCAAATGACTGATTAACTCAATGATAAAAAAGGAAAACACAATGGGGCTACTGGATAAACTACTGGGCAATGCCGGCGAAATGGCGATTCCTGAAGCAACGCAAGAGCTTCAGATCATTCTGGGGCCCAATGAAAAGATTGAGCTGGCCTACAAACTGATAAGAGACATGTTGATCCTGACCGACTGCCGTTTAATGCTGATAGACAAACAAGGTATGACAGGGCGAAAAGTGGAATATCGCTCCATACCCTATAAGTCGATCACCATGTTTGTGGTTGAATCAACGGGCAATTTTGACTTAGACGCAGAGTTGAAAATCTGGATTTCAGGCCAGCATGATCCAATCGGTATGGAATTTGGCAGCAAAACCAATATCTACCAGCTACAAGGGTTGCTTGCCAATAAAATTGCCGGGAAATAGTCCCGGCTCAGTCAGATCAGTAACAAGCCGGAGAACAAGCGAGGCTAATTATCAATATTTAAGGTGTGCTTCAGCCAGTCTGCAATATCTTTAACCTGTTGCATACACACCTGATGTTCCATCGGATAAACCCGCCACTGAGGGTGAAAACCCAGCTCCTGTAAATCCTCTACTGCCGCTTTCCCCATGGACGGCAGCACCACAGGATCATAACTACCATGCATCACTTCGATAGGCAGTTGGCGATTAGCCGGTGCCACATCAATGCTTTTAGCGGTCGGAAAATAGGTGGACAGCGCCAGCAAACCGGCCAATGGGTGCGGATAGGTTAACGCGGCCTGATAGGCCACTGCTCCTCCCTGAGAAAAGCCGGCCAGAATGATCCGATCACTCGCAATGCCCCGGCCACGCTCACGGTCAATCAGATCCGCCACTTTGTCGGCAGATTCCAACAATTGTTCTTTGTCCAATTTCCGGCCGATACCCATTTCGAGAATATCGTACCAGGCCGGCATCACCATTCCACCATTAACCGTCACGGGCATCGACGGTGCATGAGGAAAAATAAAGCGCACAGGGGAATGAGCAGGTAACTTTAATTCAGGTAAAATGGCTTCGAAATCATGGCCATTCGATCCCAATCCATGCAGCCAGATAACAGAAGCAGTGGGTTTGACCTTAGGATTGACTTCAACGCAGTCTAATTGAGGCATGATAAATTCCTTATCAATCAGTTCTGTTGTCCATGTTACGCAAGTTCGCCAATGCTGACCAGCACGCATTTCTCATATACAATCAGACGCAAAGCATTCAAAAGGAAAACCGTGAATACAGACAAAAGTCGTTCGAAGAGTGACGATTTTCTACATGAAGGACCTCACATTGAAACATGACATACTGATTTTTGATCTGGACGGCACCCTCAGTGATCCCAAAGAGGGGATCGTTAAATCATTCAATTACGCCCTCACCCATTTCGGACTGTCTGCATTGCCCGAGCAAGAGATAGCCAGCTACATTGGCCCGCCGCTGGACAAAACCTTTATCGCGTTAACGGGCAATCATGACCCACAGTTCATCGCCGATCTGGTGGCCCGCTACCGCGAGCGATACGCAGACATAGGTTATTCTGAAAACCGGCTTTATGACGGCGTGAAAGACACCCTGCTTGCCCTGCACAACCAGAAAATACGTATGGGTATCTGCACATCAAAACGTGCTGACTTTGCCAGACAGATTCTGACGCTGTTCGGCCTGGACAGCCTGTTCGAATTTATCAATGGTGGCGATGTCGGGATTGAAAAGTGGCAGCAACTGCAAGACTTGCGGCAGCGAGCCACTATCAGCCAGCATTCCCTGATGATTGGCGACAGAGCGGTTGACCTGACAGCGGCCCACAAAAATGGCCTGCAGTCTGCCGGTGTGCTCTGGGGCTATGGATCAAGCAAGGAATTGGAAACTGAACATCCCGCCTATTTGTTTGACACACCAGCACAATGGCTGCAACTGGTTCAGTAACCGGTAATCGTATCACTAAACGCAAGGAATCCTCTGTTATGACAAGGAATACAGAACGGTTTTCAGACCGGGTTGATGACTATCTGAAATATCGCCCCGGCTACCCGCAGGCCTTGATCGAGACGTTAGTGTCCCAAACCCGTCTCGATAACCAGTCACATGTAGCCGACATTGGCGCAGGTACCGGTATACTGACAAAAATGCTGCTCGATAAAGGACTTCAGGTGAGCGCCGTTGAACCCAATGACGCCATGCGGTTTGCAGCTGATCAGCATCTGGCAGAATACGCCGGCTACACCAGTTTGGCCGCACCTGCTGAACGCACAGGCCTGGCCGATGCGTCCATTGATCTGATCACCGCCGCCCAATCTTTCCACTGGTTTTGCAATGAGCAAACCCGCAGCGAGTTTCAGCGTATTGCCAGACCAGGCGCGCATCTCGCATTAATATGGAACCAGCGCAAGCTCTCCACGCCGATTCAGCAGCACTATGATGACCTGCTGACCCAGTACGGCACAGATTACACCAGCGTCAATCACATGAATCTGACCGACGGCGATCTCAGTCATTTCTTTGCCGATGGCCAAATGCAAAAACTGGCCTTTGAATACCGGCAATATTTTGATTTAGACGGTTTTATCGGCAGAGTGCGTTCGGCTTCTTATTGTCCGCCACAAGACAGCGCCGCTTACCATGCGCTCACTGATGCCCTGACGGTTTTATTTAACGCCCACCAGGTCGACGGGCAGCTGACCTTCGAGTACGACACCTACCTCTATCTGGGTAAAGTCTGCAAATCATGAATCATCCACAAACAGCGGGTACTGTATCCGCTGTTTGTCCTGACCGCTTGCTGGCCGCTTTATCCGAGCCGCGCACCGACGGGAATATCCTGATCCGGCACCGCCAGCACGACAGAGCCATCTTCGCGGTAGAATCCGGTGACCAGACATTCCGACATGAAGGGGCCGATCTGCTTGGCCGGAAAGTTAACCACTGCCATTACCTTTTTACCAACCAGCGTTGTTGCGTCATACAAGTCGGTAATTTGCGCACTGCTTTTGCGCTGGCCTATGTCCTCACCAAAATCCAGCCAGAGCTTATACGCCGGCCGCCTTGCTTCCGGGAAAGCTTCAACGGCAATGATCTGTCCGACTCTGAGATCCACTTTTTCGAAATCCTGCCAGCAAATATCCATATTTTTCCTGCCTCACTGATGAAAAGAGGTTAGAAATTAACGCAGAATTATTCCGTCGTTTTTGCTGAAAAGCCGGTTTAATGTTGCCAGAAGCCGGACTCTCACCGTCGGCGAATCTGTCGGGGCGTTTCCCCCCAATACGCCGAAAAACGGCGGCTGAATGCTGACACATCCGTAAAACCTACCCGCTCGGCAATCAGGGAAACTGGTAAATCTGAATGCGCCAGCAGCGCTTTGGCTTTTGTCATGCGCTGAGTGAGTAAGTACTGCCCCGTTGTTATTCCCATATGCTGTCTGAACAGCGTCTTGAACTGGCTGAGACTGAGACAGGCCAGTGCCGCCAGTTCGCTAAGGGACGGCGTTCGACTGATATCTTCATTAAGAAAGCGTACGGCTTCACTTATCCGGCTATCACGACAAGCGGGAATGACCTGATTCTGCAATAAGTGCTCAAAGAGCGCTGACATTGACTCTATCAAACCGGGCTGTGCCGACTGTGCCAGCTGTAGCTCCAGAAACTGGCAATAGGCGACCAGTTCAGGCGAGGTCGCAAACACAGGTCGGGCTAACTGCTGCATGCTCTCTGGCAAGCTATCCAAATCTGCAACCAGAAAGCGGCATTTTTCATCCGCTTTAAATTCATGCACTTTTTCCGCCCGGATAACCACGCACTGCCCGGGCCCGACCTTTCCTGAAAAATCAGGCAATGTCATGGTTATATTGCCATGAAGAGGAAGCACTAACTGATGATACGTATGTAAATGAGCACGTATCACCAGGGAGTAACTTCGAATGGATAGCCTGACCGTCATATGAACTATGCCTTTGTATTAAACGCTGCCTACCATAAAAATCTTGCATCAGATCTGACAGGATTTTTTTGGATAACCAGTTAAACAACTATGCTTTACGTTAGGTTGAGCAATTTAAAGTGTGACAGGATGACAGAAGCCCTTGCCCCAGACAAACAGCGTGGAATCAGTATTGTGATCCCCTTATTTCCGGACTTTTGCCTACTGGATGTCAGTGGCCCACTAACGTTGCTGAACGCGCTCGAAGAGGAGATCACAGTGACTCTGGTTTCTGATAACGCCTCAGCCGTTATCAGTGAGCAGGGTGTCAGCCTGATGACCGAGGCCGACTTTAATGACGATCTGTTCTGCGATCTGTTACTGGTGCCCGGTGGCAAAGGTGTCAAAGCCAGTCTGAATCACCCTCAGCTGATCCAATGGATAAGCCGCCAGGGCCGCAAAGCCCGAATTCGCTGTGCCGTCTGTACCGGATCGGCACTGCTGGCTCAGGCCGGGCTGCTGGATCACAAAGCCGCCACCACCAGCAAACACCAGTATCACTGGGTCAGTGAGCTCAACCATAACGTGAAATGGCAACCTGTCGCCAGGTGGGTTCAGGATGAGAACACCTTCACCTCATCCGGTACTGCCGCAGGTCTGGATATGTCACTTGGCCTCATCGCCTTTTTAATGGGAGAGGAAGCGGCACGTAAGGTTGCCATTGACGCAGAATACCTGTGGCGCAACGATCCGGACGACGATCCTTTTGCACCACTTCATCTGGTCGAGTGAATCAGTCGTCTGATTCCCACATCACCACAACCTCATCCGCGATGGCTGATTCCAGCATCTCAATCAGCGGTCGGGCTCTTGTCATCATGCTGATCTGTGGTTCTTTATCTTCCCAGGGATCCTCTTCCGCTTCTGTGTCAGCCTGTTGTGCCGCTTCTTGCTTTTCCGCTTCTGCCAGCTTACTTTGCAGATTCAACAACGCTTGCGGCACGTCATCAACATCAATAATACCGGGAATATTTTCGCAGTATCCCATCATATGGATCAGTTGTTTTGCCACATCGCCAAACATGGTGATGTTGGCACTGGCTTGGGAGTGAAAGGTAATTAACATACGTCGTCCTCTTATTGTTCAACATTGGCTACGGCTTTGGCTTTATCTCGCCGGGCAAACACATAGCCGGCTATCACACCGGCCAGTGCGCCGGACAAATGACTTTCGTAGCTTATCCAGCTATGTGCAGGAATGATCCCCGTCAGCATCGGACCGTAAAAAAACATCACAATCAAAGCAATAGCCATCGACTTTAAGCTCCGCCTGAGTACAGCATAAACCAGCAGGTACGCCCAGAGCCCGTAGATAATACCGCTTAAACCTATGTGGTAATGCATGCGGCCAAATAACCACACGCCTGCCCCGCTGACCGCCCAGCTGATCATAAAAACAGAAATCAGTCTGGCTGCCCCTGAACGCGACACCAGATAAGCCAGGGCTGAAAATGACACCATATTACTGAACAGGTGTGCCCAGGAGCCATGGATAAACGGATAGGCTACCAGGCCTATCGCATGGTTCAGGTGTCTTGGCAGCAGGCCATAATCCAGCAGATAACCATTCAGCAGTACATTGACAACCTGTACAGCAAAACAAACCACGACGACCGCGCCAATAAAACAGATAGTGTCTTTATTACTTTGATCCAACAGGTTCTCCTTCAGAGGGGTCTTTAGAAAGTATAAGCCTGCTGAACAGATAAGCCCATGGATTTATTACCAAAATGACTGGCGTTGCCGATAGGGTTTATCTGCTTTATTACGCTGCCTGTACCCGGCGATGTGAAAATTCTTCCCCAGGATCAATCTCAGCTGGCTGATGGTTTCTCTGGCCAGCAAATACCGTTCGCTGCGTGACCAGCTGCTGGTTGTGGTGGATTTGATGGCAGCAATCGCATCTGGCGACGCCTGACAAAACTGCTGAGCCAGCACTTGCGCAGCCTGGCGTGGGTTATCATGAATTTCCGTGACCAGGCCAAGTTGCTGTGCGCGAGAGCCGGATACGATTTCGCCGGTCATAGTGAGCTTCATTGCCACATCTTTTGCCACCAACTCGCGCAGTGACAGCAAACCCGCCATATCTGGCACCAGACCCCAGCGTATCTCCATGATCGACAGTTCTGCTTCCGGTGTGGCAAAACGAAAATCGGCCCCCAGCACTATCTGCATGCCACCGCCGTAACAGCGGCCTTCTATCGCTGCAATCACTGGCACAGGAATCCGGCGCCAGTTGCGCGATACCCGCTGGGCGAGATTGGCATTGCCCGGCATCCATTTCTTCAGCACCCCCAGGACCTTACCCGGTGAGGTCGCCACACTCTTAACATCCAGGCCGCTGCTGAAGTTACCGCCCTCACCGGTCAGAATGATGGCACGAATATCTTTTCGCTTGCGCAAAGACCGGCTGACGCTATCCAGTTCTTTGAATAACCTGATATCCAGCGCATTCAGTTTATCGGGCCGGTTTAACGAGACAGTTACAATACCCTCTTCTTCTGTTACCAAAAGCCGTTGCCAGTTTGACATGTTACATCCTTGTTTGTTATCTGGTCAGTCCAGATAAGTGTACCTGACTGATTGATAAAATCAGCTGGTAGATGATGAAACTCTGGCCGGTGCCACACAGGCGCTACTTCTTTACAGCCTGATACCCCATGACATCAGCAAATCGCTGCCAGTTGGCAGAGTCCGGGCTGGTAAGCGGCTGATAAACATGTACAACCGCGGTTTCACCTGCCGGAATGCACCTTTGCCCCGTCATGGCAATGGAAGCACTAAAGAGCGGTACATCTGCCGCCTGGCACCATTCCCCTTCCATCCGGCCCTTTTGACGACGACAAAACGCCTGAATGCGCGCTTGGTAGTCTTCAGCTGAAAAATCACCGGACAGGCACCAAATACCTTCGTACTCTGCATAGCCGTCAATCGGATGAAAAAGAAGGCCGGGGATCGCTGATGTATCTGCCCGTTCTGCTTTGTCTGATTCGGCATCACTTGCTCTGGTCTGATCGATAAAGTGAACTGACAGACTGATAATGTCTGTCTCAGCTCTCTCTGCCACAGGATTTTCCGCCAACAGGCGGCCACCAGCAGCAACGAAGATGATTAGCACAGCAAAACAACCACCTGCGACTTTCATTACTGCTCCCGGATGAAAAATGTCAGTGTCAGATGTATTGATTATAGAAGCCGCCAAAACGCTATACTCAAAGCAACCGGGATCCAATCAGATAGCGAGGGTAATGGCATGAGAGCTTTATTACTGATATTTATTCCCAGCATCCTGATCCTGCTGAGCGGGTGTAGCGCCAAGGTGTCCACTGACTACAATGCCAACGTCGACTTTAACCAATACAAAACCTTCCAGTTTGCTGAACCCGGAAAATCCTCGATTGTCAGCCTTGATAAAGCGCGGCTGGAAGACACCATCAAACGGGAATTAAGATACAAAGGCTTACAGCCAATACAGGAAACAGAGCCAAAGGCTGATATCACGGTTCACCCCTATATCCGGGAAATGACAGATTTTGACTCTTACGGCACCTCATTCGGATTCGGTGTCGGTTACGGCTACAGCAGCATTGCCTATTCAGCCCCTGTCCGGTTTCGTGAATACACCTATGGCAAGCTGATCGTTGAATTAATTGATAACAAAACCAACAAAGTCATCTGGCGTTCTATTTCCCGCCGCCAGCTGACAGAAAGCATGACCCCGACAGCCAGAGACAACTTCATACAGGAACAGGTCAGCGAAATGTTCACACAGTACCCGCCTGGTCAGGGCGGCTGATATCACCTCAAACGCCATACCTGAATGCAAAAAAGCGAGAGTCCGGTCAGACTCTCGCTTTTTCAATCATCGCTGGCACTGAGTGCTAGCGCCGCTATCAGATCATGACTTCTGACGACGCTGCTCGACTTTCTCTGCCAGCTCACGCAACACGCTTTCAGTGTCTTCCCAACCAATACAGGCATCCGTGATGCTCTGGCCGTAAGTGGCCACCTTACCATCAACAATATCCTGACGGCCTTCAACCAGATGACTTTCTATCATCACCCCGAAGATCGCTTTGTTGCCGCTGGCAATCTGCTGACCCACATCTTCTGCAACCAGAATCTGGCGCTTGTACTGCTTCAGGCTGTTAGCATGGCTGAAATCGATCATCACTTTCTGACGATGACCTGCATTTTCCAGCTGATCAACCACCGCATTCACATGCTCCGCGCTGTAGTTTGGCTCTTTACCGCCGCGCAGAATGATATGGCAGTCTTCATTACCCGCCGTCGATACAATCGCGGAATGACCGAACTTGGTGACCGAAAGGAAATGGTGTGGCGCACTGGCGGAACCGATAGCATCAGTGGCAATTTTGATATTGCCGTCTGTACCGTTTTTAAATCCCACCGGACAAGACAAACCTGAGGCCAGTTCACGGTGAACCTGAGACTCAGTAGTACGCGCACCGATTGCCCCCCAACTGATGAGATCACCCATATACTGTGGTGTGATCATGTCCAGGAATTCACCGGCTGTCGGCATGCCCATATCGGTCAAATCGAGCAGCAGTTTACGGCCCATGCGCAAGCCGTCATTTAACTGAAAGCTGTCATCCATATACGGGTCGTTAATCAAACCTTTCCAGCCAACTGTGGTACGTGGCTTTTCAAAGTAAACACGCATAACAATTTCCAGACGATCTTTCAGTTCGTCACGCAGTGTTTTCAGGCGGGAGCCATACTCGATAGCCGCTTTGGTGTCGTGAATGGAACAAGGGCCAACCACTACCAGCAAGCGATCATCTTCATCATTCAAAATGTTATGAATGGCTTTACGCGCTTCATAAACAGTTTCAGATGCGTTTTCAGTGGCCGGAAACTTTTCCAGCACCGCAACTGGCGGTAATAATTCTTTAATTTCTTTAATTCTTACGTCGTCTGTTTTGTGCATACTGCTTACTTCCAATTACATATCGTGGCCTGATATGGTCAGTATCAGGCCGATCATCTACTCCAACAGGCATTTAACTTATCGCCTTCATCCTGCATGTGCAAACGCTAATTGAAAATGAATGACAAACGCTATTCTGACACTTTCAGCCTGATTTTCATGCCATTCGCCAACACAGACCTGTGAGACGATATTTACGGGCATTTTTCCTGTATCGCCCTAAAATACTCTGCCTTTCAATTGTTATGCAGCAGATTGCGTTTTCAGAGAAAAATTATGCCTTTTGAAACAAATGTTTCCATTCAGGCCAAAGTGCAGCCAGATCGAGATGCTTTTCGATTTCATCAGCCAGCCGTTCGATGTTTTCCGCTTTGATTTGATCCATGTCTGGCGTCTGGCAGTCTGATAAACCCGCCCAGTTCAAAATAGCGCTGCAGGCTGAGGGTTTATCAAACACGCCGTGTAAATAAGTACCGAAAACCTGATCATCGACACCAACTGCACCGTCGGCAATACTTCCGCTGTCTGTGTGCAAATGAACCGGTGCTGAGTCCAGCGTCACACCTGATGTCACCCCGGCGTGAATTTCGTAACCACTGACCTCAACCGACGGCATGCCAGGCAAACGTAGTGTGCCCTGAGAGCGTTTGAGCTGCTTTTCGGGCTCCAGCACGGTCGACACAGGCAGGTAACCGAGCCCCGGGCTTTGACCCGGTTCCCCTTCCAGGCCATGCGGATCGGAGACCCATTCGCCCAGCATCTGGTAACCACCGCAAATTCCCATAACCTTGCCGCCAAGGCGCAGATGCCGGGCAATCTGCTTATCCCAGCCCTGTTCACGCAGATAAGCTAAATCGCTGCGCACGCTTTTGCTGCCGGGCAGAATAATCAGATCGGCAGCAGGCAATGGCTCCCCTTTGCCAGTCAGGTGAACATTGACCTGCGGGTGCATCCGCAGTGCATCAAAATCGGTATGATTACTGATTCGGGTTAGCACAGGCACCACAACCTGCAGGGGTTTGTCTACTTTTGCCACCTGCTGGACAGAAATCGCATCTTCCGCTTCGAGCATCAGGCCATGCAGATAAGGCAATACACCCAGCACAGGTTTGCCGGTTTTCTGCTCCAGCCAGTCAAGCCCGGATTGCAATAAGGTGATATCGCCGCGAAAACGGTTAATGACAAAGCCTTTTACTCTGGCCTGCTCTGACTCAGACAACAACGCCAGCGTGCCGTACAGATGCGCAAAAACGCCGCCGCGATCGATGTCAGCCACGATAATGACAGGCACATCGGCAGGCTCGGCGAAGCCCATATTGGCGACATCGTTTTCGCGCAGATTGACTTCAGCCGGACTGCCGGCCCCTTCAATCACCACGGTGTCGTAGCTCTGCTGCAGGCGGGTGAAAGATGCCAGAATAGAGGGCAACACAAACTGCTTGTAGCCCTGAAAGCCAATGGCATCCATGTCCTCGACCGCCCTGCCCTGCACGATCACCTGGGCGGCAGTGTCCGTGTTCGGTTTGAGCAACACCGGATTCATATCCACTGTTGGCTCAATGCCGCAGGCGAAGGCCTGAACTGCCTGGGCGCGACCAATCTCACCGCCATCAGCGGTGACAGCACTGTTCAGTGCCATGTTCTGCGGTTTGAACGGCGCGACCTGAATGCCTTTTCTTGCCAGCACCCGGCACAATCCGGCAACCAGCACACTTTTTCCTGCATCAGATGTAGTCCCCTGAACCATCAGGGCACGAACTGTTGATTGCATGTCTTTTCTCTCGTTGAATGTCAGTGACACCGTAACTCATCGTTTGGCGTCGTGTCGGATATGCCAGAAAGGCGGTTCAATGAAAAAAGCAGCCAGTGATGGTCACTGACTGCTTTTGGCTATTCCTGTTGATTCAGCTTGCTAACGGATCCACACTTTCAGCCGGGGCTTTTTTAGACCAGTACGCCGCCAGCATTGAACCTGAAATGTTATGCCAGATTGAAAACAGCGTACCGGGTATCGCCGCAACCGGGGAAAAGAATTTCATCGCCAGTGCCGTCGCCAGACCGGAATTTTGCAAACCCACCTCAATGGCAATAGTACGGCAGACTGTCTCGCTGAATCCCAGCAAGCGGCAGGAAAAATACCCGGCAGCCAGACCAATCCCGTTATGGAGAATCACCGCCAGTGCAATCACCGGCCCGATTTGCGTCAGACTGTCAGCATTGAGCGCCACGACAATCGCAATGATAATGACAATGGCAACCACAGACAGCAAAGGCAATACAGGCACAAGCCGGCGGGTGAAACCCGCTGCAAAATGATTAATCAGCACCCCGCCCAGCACAGGTAGCAAGACCATTTTTACCAGACTGGAGAGCATCGCCATCATAGGAACTTCGACACTCAACCCCGCCAGGGAGCCGGTCAGCAGCGGTGTCAGAAACACACCGAGTAAGGTCGACATCGCCGTCATGGTGATAGACAGCGCAACATCCCCTTTGGCGAGGTAGCAAATCACATTGGATGCAGTACCACCGGCGACGCTGCCCACCAACACCATACCGACGGTTTGCTCAGGGTTAAAGCCCAATGCCAGGCTGAGCACTATGGCCACCAGCGGCATGACGGTAAACTGCAGCAGTACGCCGACACTCACCGCACGTTTATTCTGTACGACCGCCAGAAAATCCGTCGTTTTCAGCGTCAGCCCCATTGTTAACATGACAAATGTCAGCAAAGGCACGATTGCGGTTTTCAGCTCAACAAAAAAAGCCGGTTGAACATAGGCATAACCGGACAGCAGCACGGCCCACAGCGGAAAAAGTCTGATCACAATCCCTAGCATCTTGTTCTCTCAATTACTCTCACGTCATTCCATGGTGTGCCGGAAAAATGGCAGTAAATGGCCTGTGACTTCTTCCGGTTGTTCCAGAGGGGTTAAATGGCCCGCCTCTGCAATCAGCTCAAGACGGCTTCCTGTCACACCATCCAGCATCAGGTTCGATTCCAGCACAGAACGAATTCTGTCTTGCACGCCCACTAACAGCAGGCATGGAAGCGCAAAGTTTTCGGCATCCTCAAAACTGTCCCGGCGACCAAACCACATGCGCCCAGCCTGTGCCAGCGCACTGACCGAACCGCCCTGATATTGCGCTAAACGGGCACGAAACGGCGCAGCCAGTTCAGGCTGGCGCTGTTCTGCATCCTGGCCGAACTGTAAAGGGGTAAAGAAATCGATAAATGCCTGGCTGAAACACTGAGCAGATTCTGCCTCCCGTAACAGCGCCTGATATTTCAGGTTAACCACTTCAGGCTCCAGGCCGGCAAAACTGTCCAGCAGCGCCAGGGCCTTCACTTTCGCGGGGGCCAGGACACCCAGTTCAATCGCCCAGCTCCCGCCCAGCGAGTGGCCAGCAATGCCCACTTGTTCTATGCCAAGGTGTTCCAGCAATTCATTGATCACACAGGCATAATCTGCCAGTGTTGCGCTGGCGGACGGAGCAGCATCGGATTCGCCGTGTCCCCAGAAGTCCGGCACGATACAACGAAAAGACTGACTGAGCGCTGCTGTCTGATGTTGCCACATAGTGCTGTCCCACAGGTAAGCATGGCCGAGAAGGATCACCGGACCCTGCCCAATGTCCTGATAACTGATGCTCTTAAATCGATGCCTTTGCTGCGGGGAAATACCGTTCATTGTTGCTCCAAGTCTTCTTTTGTACTTATACCAATCTGCATAAGTCTTTGATCATTCTTGCTGGTTAAAACCGCAAATCACGGCTTTATGGATTTTGTCGTTAGAACCACCAGCGAGCTGCAATCCATGCCTTGTTCTAAGCGATTTTTCCTGCGCAATGATCTGAACACTGACTTATTCAGATTGGTATTAATTCTGCTCTGCCATAGTCGCAGGTGTGAATTTCGCGACCACTTTATGCATGCCTTGCTGGAAACACAGCCAGGCCATCAATCCGGCGGCAAGGTTACCAAACATCGACCCGATAAACAGGCCCTTTATTCCGCCAAAATGCGCGCCCAGCCAGATCAACGGAAGGAAACAGGCAAATAACCTTAAACAGGAAATCACCAAGGCCCGCATCGGCATCCCCAGCGCATTACTCACCGACACCATCAGCATACACACCCCAAGCGGACCAAGGCTGACGGGCACCCAGCGAAGATGAAGAGAAAGAAGCTGGCTGACGGATGGATCACTGCTTAACACGGACGGCAGCCATACCGACAACATCAGCAAAATCGCAGCGATCGCAAACTGCCAGACCAAGATAAATTTCACCGCCAGCCGGATTAATGCCGTAATTGACGCCATGTCTTTCCGGCCCAGACAACGGCCCACCATAGGTGGCATAGACATAGTGAGCGCCAGTACCACTACAATAGAGAAAAACTCCAGTCGGGATCCTAACGCCCAGGCGGCAACGGCAGCAGCACCGAACCCGGCCACCAGTTTTGTTGCCAGCATGGAAGCCAGCGGCGGCATCAGCTGGCTGAGCATGGCGGGCGCCATAATGTTCAGGAGCTCTTTTATCGATGCCATAACCTGCAAACCCTGCCAGTCCAGCGACATCCAGTGCCGTTTGATTACGACAGGAAACATCGCCAGCATACCAATGGCAAAGGCCACTATGGTTGCTATTGCAGCTCCGGCAAGTCCCAGATCCAGCGTGAAAATAAAGAGCGGATCCAGCACCATATTCAGGACGCTGGTCACCACCATCATGATGCCGGGTAACACAGTGTTGCCATTAGCACGGCACAAACTGTAGGCAAAATAGACCATGGCACCCAGCCAGGCACTGCACAGCCAGTATGGCCAATAAGCATCAATGAGTGGCCGGACATTGTCCGGAGCGCTCAGCAATGAAAGAATCGGTCCTCTCAATAACCAGAGGGCTATCCCGACAACAGCAACGATCAGTGCACCGGTCAGAACAACCAATCCGCCTAACTGCTTGGCACGCTGCTCGTCACCGCTGCCGAGCACCCGTGAGATCACCGCCGTTGTGGCGATACCCAGGCCAACCTGAAGACCAATAATGATCATTTGTATTGGTAGTGTGAAACCCTGCGCAGCAAGAGGCAATACGCCCAGCTGTCCGATGAAAGCACTGTCGACCAGCTGAAAACTCATCAACGAAAGCACACCGAACATCATCGGCCAGGTCATGGAAAACAGCTGTCGCGACAGCGAACCTGTATGGGTAGAATCAGTGGCATTAGATTGGGGCATAGTCAGAAATTCGTCAGAAAAAAGAAAAGTGTAAAGGGTTGGTACGTCAGTTCGAAGACAGTGCGTCAAAGTAGTCGGAAAAATCCCCGCCAATGTGGCAGGGATCAAGCGCTGATGAAACTCAGAAATTAGTTAGTTACTAATGTCACCAGATCGGCAGGACGATAATACACAGATTTCAGGACTTTCCCCTGGCGTATCACTTTGTCTTCCAGCTCTACATCTCTGGCACATTTAGCAATGATGTAATCGCCTTTCTGGTTACCCGTGATCTCTACGCCCTGCTTGGCATAAAACGCCTGTGTTTCCGCAAATTCCTGCTCGTTACGGCACACCTTACTCATGTTGCTGGCATGCACTTCGTCCCAGCAGGGAACAAAATCGATATTCAGTCGTTTGGCAATTTGCAGCAACAGATCAATCATATAACTGATACCCGGATTATCCTGCACCTTGCTGTCACCCAGGTGCACCAGTCGGCCCATCAGCACATAGACAGTGTCAACAATGGCATCAGCCTGTTCAACCAGAGAATCAGCTTCCGCCAGTTCCGTCAGCTCTTCTACTGCCAGTGAGGTATGTAACTGGTCCATTTGCTCATTCAGCGTCGATGGATTTTCAATGTCCAGATCAAACGTAGTACGAAACTCTCTAATGTCACGATACAAGTGGTCAAACAATGCCTGATCCAGCACAGTCAGTTTCATACTAAATTCCTCATCAATCAATCGTCATCGTGCGAAGCGGAAAGTCGCTGCATCCCCAGTCAATGAAGGTGGCGCCGCCAGCTACACGGTTAAAAGTCGGCGAATGGTATCACACTCATACCCAGCTTTCATTGTTCTTGACCGGCCACAAAAATACGATAGCGCCGCGGTCAAATGAAACCCTGGCAATATTCAACTTATGCATTACACCCTGCCGCATATGCAATAGTGATTTGTGACATAAATCACTGAACTGATTCGTTTGTCGAATACAATACGCCCACGATTTCATAGAAAAAAGCACGATTATGTGTCCACATTGCAAAAGCAAAAGTGTTCCTCTGCGTATTCGCCGAACGATGTTAGATAAAATTCTTAACAAAAACAGTCATAAGTTCCAGTGCAGCCGTTGCAACAAACACTATTTCATCAAACTCGGCAGTTATGTGGGTGCGGCGACAGCTGAGCGCTGAACAACACTTGGACGTTTTCCATCATTGAACTGTTATAATCCCGGCGCATACTCACAGATACAGTCTTTACCTGTCTCTTTTTCTTGATGGTACTGATCACACATGATTTCCGGACATCGCGGAGCCGCAGCGCTGGCTCCTGAAAACACCCTGGCAGGCTTGCAGGAAGCCGCTAAACATCAGATTCAGTGGGTTGAAATGGATACCCAGCTTTGTGCTGATTTCATCCCTGTCATGTTTCACGACAAGAAAGTGAACCGCTGTACCAACGGCCATGGTTGCGTGCGTGAACTGAATCTGGCTGAATTGAAAGCACTTGACGCCGGTAGCTGGTTTAGCACCAACTTTGCCAACGAACGCATTCTGACGCTGGATGAAGCACTCACTGCCTGCCGTACACAGCAACTTAAGCTCAACCTGGAAATCAAGCTTCATGATGAAGCAGACACCGAGCTGCTGGTCAGCAAGGTTGCAGACACCATTGCGGCCAATGGCTTCCCGGCGGAATCGCTGATACTGTCGAGCTTTTCCGCTCACGCTGTCGCCTGTTGCCAGCAGATGATGCCTCATATCCGCCGAGGATTGATCTGCGACAGCGTGCCGGACGATCTGATGGCATTGGCAGAGAAGCTTGAACTCTTCAGTGTTCATCTGGACTACCGGTTACTGAACGAAACGCTGGCCAGCGAGATTAAGCAGGCCGGGTTGGATCTTCATATCTGGACCATGAATAAACCGGAATTGGTTGCCCAGTTTTTCCAGTGGGGCGTCGATATCATCATTACTGACAATCCACCACTTCTGCTCCCTCCTCTTTCCTGACATCAGCCGGGCTCAGCCCGGCTTGTTTCTGGCCGGATATCCGCCTTTATTGCGTAATTTTTCAGCTAAAGCTCAAATCATCTGCCACAGGTTATGATTATTGCTCTATAATCCGTGGTTTTGGTCAGTCATACCAAACGGAATCCTCAGCGTAGCGTTTCGTTCGGTATACCGTCTGTAGGAATGTAACATGTCATTTGCTTCACAAAATTTTGCTCCGGAAATTGTTCGCGCTTTGGATGAATGTGGTTATGAAAAAATGACTCCCATTCAGCAAAAAGCGATACCTGCTGCTCGTCGTGGTGAGGACATTGTGGCAAATGCCCAGACTGGTACGGGTAAAACAGCCGCTTTTTCGCTGCCGATCATTCAAAAAATTGCCGACACCCCCAAGCCGAGAAAAAGTTTTACGACACGTGCGCTGATCCTTGCTCCGACACGTGAACTGGCAGAGCAGATTGCACGCAACATTTCAGATTACAGCCAGTATCTGGAGTTGCGTGTTGCGGCTGTTTTTGGCGGTAAAAAAATGTCGAGTCAGGAAAAACAGCTGGAAAATGGCGTCGACATTCTGGTTGCCACACCGGGCCGTTTAATTGAGCACCTGGATTTAGGTAACCTGTCGTTGGCGAACCTGGAATTTCTGGTGTTTGACGAAGCTGACCGTATGTTAGATATGGGCTTTATTGGCGATATCCGTACTATCATGAGCGGTATTCAGGGCCATCCGCAAACCATGCTGTTCTCGGCGACTTTCTCCAGCATGATGAACAAACTGGCTGGCGATATCACGAACAAGCCAAAGCGTATTTCTGTGACGCCTGAAAACTCCACGGCAGAAACCGTGGCGCATGTGGTTTATCCTGTTGACGAAGAGCGCAAACGCGAGCTGCTTTCTGAGCTGATTGGTAAAAAGAACTGGCAGCAGGTGCTGGTGTTTGTCAATTACAAAGAAACCGCCAATGATCTGGTGACAGAGCTGAAACTCGACGGTATCAAAGCGGTACTTTGCCATGGTGACAAAGCACAGAGTGCGCGCCGCCGTGCGCTGGAAGAATTTACCACAGGCAAAGCCCGGGTGATGGTAGCGACGGAAGTTGCTGCACGCGGACTGGATATTCAAGGTTTACCGCATGTTGTGAACTATGACATGCCATTTCTTGCCGAAGATTATGTCCACCGCATTGGCCGTACCGGTCGTGCCGGCCAGCAAGGCCATGCTATTTCCTTTGTCAGCCGCGAAGAAGAACTGACCTTGCTGCAGGTTGAAAAACTCATCAAGCAACGCATTCGCCGGGTCATTCTGGAAGGCTATGAACCCGCTAAACGCGACGCACTGATTGAGAAGCTGAACACCAAAGCCTCATACCGTGACCGCAAAGGGCGTACTAATAATCCGGATCAATCAGCGGCCGAGCGTCGGATGCGCTTACAAAAAGCGATCCGCAGTCGCAGTGCTGCACCTAAAACATTGAAAAAATAATTGTCATTGAACACACAAACCCCGGTCTCAGCGGCAGGGGTTTGTTGTTCAGCATCAGGATTGCATTTTACTGAGATACATTCTTGAATCCGCTTTCGCCAGGATCTCATCCAGGTTCATCATTTTACCTGCAGGTAAGGTGTATACCCCGGCACTGAAAGATAACTGATACGGGCGGTTTTGCCGGGTATTGAACACATCTACCATCTGCTGAAAACGTTCTATGGTCTGCCGCGTTTCCTTCTCCGCCATCCCTGAATACAACACGACAAACTCATCGCCGCCTACTCTGGCAAACAAGTCGGAACTGCGAAAGCTCTGACTGATCAGAAAAGCAAAATCTTTCAGCGCATTATCACCGGCCTGATGGCCGAATTGATCATTAATGTCTTTGAATTTATTGAGATCAAAAAATACCAGTGAAAACGGCGTGCCATGAATATGGCTGTTTTCCAGACTCTTGGTTGCTAGTTTGATGAAACCACGGCGGTTGGATATCTGCGTCAATTCATCAATGGTTGCATCGTGCAGGGCAGACAACTCCTGCTCGGCCATTTTAGCCAAATCGACCAGATCCCTTACTTCGTCATTGTCCATCGAATGGGGTTGATGATCGAAAATACACAAGGTACCCAGCTTGTATTTATTGTCATAAACCAAAGGGACACCGGCATAAAAGCGGATGTGAGGAGGCCCGGAGACCAGAGGATTATCATGAAAACGTTTGTCCTGAGATGCATCAGAGACAATGAAAGGACCATCGGCTAAAATTGCGTGTCCGCAAAATGACACTTCCCGGCTGGTTTCTGTCAGTTCAGCACCACAACAGGATTTAAACCACTGCCTGTCATCATCAACCAGCGTCACTGTTGCAACTGGCACATTGAAAAGCCGCCTGGCAAGACGCGTTATCCGGTCGAATCTCTCTTCCCGATCCGTATCCAGCAAAGATAAGGAACGCAAGCATTGCAGACGCTCAACTTCGTTTCTGGGGTTCTCTGGTGCTAGCATGGTGACCGATCCTACGATTTAACAACTTTTCATTCATAGTCCAAAATATATCATCTTGTCTTAGCTGAATGCCATTTGCTACTCGTTTCAACACAGGTAATCAGGGGTGTAAATATTATTTTGCGAACCATCCGCAATGCCCGTCTCCGCGACTTAAACGGGGCTTTCTGTCCAGTCGCCAGAGCAGTGACTGACCTAGAAAATATTGACTTTCAATCGGTTAAAGACTGCTTGCCAGCAGGCCGGACGTGAGTGGCCACGCTCCCGATACTGTATGTGCTCAACACACTTACAAGGTGTTAAACCGTTAATTGCTTATAGAAAAATATCGTTGCATCCAACTGACCCGATGCACTCAGGGCGAAGTCAGGAATTCGTCCCGCTTCTGTATAACCCAGTTTACGGTAAAGGGATGAAGCAACATCACCTTCACGGGTATCGAGCACAATCAGGCTGCGCTTCAACTGCTGACAGCATGCTTCAGCTGTTGCCATCAATGCTTTCCCTACCCCTTGGCCACGGGCAGCCGTGTTAACCATCAGTTTTTCTACTTCAGCCCTGTGGCATCCGTTACGTTTTGACGTCAAAGCAAGCTGCACTGTGCCAATGACTGCTTCCCCTTCACAGGCGACAAACAATTTACGCCCGTCACCTATGTCATTCGCCACCCCAAGCCAGTAAGCCTCGGCTTCAGCCTCGCTTAACGGGGGCAAAAAACCTATGGAAGCCCCATCATCCACGCAGTTTTGCAACAGCTGAATTAACATTGTTTTGAAAGGTGAAACGTCCTGAATCTCAATCACATCCATATTAGTACCCGTACAGCCAAAATAATATTCTTCCTGTTAAACCCTGCCTCTGTTCTAGTATGATCATGGGATCTGAATCACGCAGATCGGGAAATTGCCCGGATTTCTGCCGCCGCCCATGTCTACACACACGTCGTCATAGCGAAAACGTTCAAAGTGCATACCTGCCCAGAAAACAGCCAGCAGTATGACCAGAGCGGCAACGACTTGCATCACTTTTTTCATAGCAACCTCTCTCAGGCCGACTGAATATCAGCCTGAACGTACAAATCTCACCTGACACAATCCGATCAGGTGAGGCTATTTCCACATCCGGGCGCAGCGAAAGACAGCCCCGTTTTTTTCCAGCGGCGGTGGTCCGTTTCCATAGTGACAGCGTCCCACCAGCGCCCTTTAAAGTAACGGTGGGAATGCAGGCGCTCGGCTTCGATCATACCAAGACGACGACAAAGTGCTATTGCCGCTTTATTGGCCGCCAATGTTTCTGCATACACTCGGTGAATCCCTAAATCTTCAAAACCAAAGTTGACTAACCCTATCATTGCTTCTTCAGCAATGCCCTGCCCATGACAGGCTCGCAGCAAACCGCAGCCAACCGATGCATCTCCGCTGTTATCTGTGCGTAATCCCGCAGTACCGATCAAAGGAGACACGGGGTCCGTACCTTGTGCCAGACGGATCGCTAACTGATATTTTGCCCGGGGGCGCTCTCTGGCCTGCTCAACAAACAGAGTGACCAGATCACGCATAGTCTTCTCATTGCAATCTTGCTCACTGTAAAAACGCTGATACTTTTCATCTTGTGCCATCGCCAGATACGCATCTGTATCTGACGGCAGGAAATCCGTTAAGGCTAGCCGTGGTGTAGAAAGTACAAACATGCGGGTGATCCTTGAATCTTTTAATGATTATCTATAAAGCGGCCCTGACGTAAAAATGTCATGGTCTGAGCAATGACTTCATGATTGTTCATGATGAAGGTATGGCTGACGGGCAGGACCAGATGCGATTGCATCCCCTCGACCTGGGTACTGGCGACCGACACTTTACCGTCATGAGGCAAGGGCAACAGCCAGGATGTCAGCACGTTGATACTGTAATTGCCGGCAATCACGCCCAATTCAAACTGAACCGGTCCGAGCGTATTGGGCACACTGGCCTTATCCGTGCCCAGTTGTTGTCCCGCCGGGCCGTAAATCCACTGATACAGTGTAAAATCACGCATCGCATCCACAATTTCACTGCCTTTGTTGGGCGGAGCGAGCATCACGACCCTGCCAAGACCTGATATGTGATTTGCCAATAGATACTGCCGGACTAAGATGCCGCCCATTGAGTGTGTAACAAAATGAACCGGTTCAATGTGCTGGCACTGAGACAACGCTTGCGGAATGACGGACGCCGCAAGGGACTCAATACTTGCCGTTGTCGACGGGTAATCCATATTCACAGTCTGATACCCTGCCTGCTCCAGCGCCGTTGCCATGGTATCCATCGCATTTGCTGTTCTGGCAAGGCCATGCAACAGAATCACACATCCTGGTGACTGTGATGGCGCGGCCTTAACAGCGACAGATACCGCACACAAAACAACCAGCAGAACAACCTTTACACCTGCATATCTCATTCGCTATCAATCCTGACGCTAAACCCAGGCACCGCAATCAACCCCAGTAGCTCAATCAATCTGGGCGGTTGATCGGAACATTCGTTAAAAATCATAAAACTATTATGCGTCAAGGTGAAAGATAATGGTATGTCGGGCCGGGAAAGGTATCGAAGACTGGATTTTAACGAGAAAAATAAAACCCGCAGTCTGGCTGCGGGTTTCTCAAAATGTAAGAGGGACTATCTTAATCAAACACCAATCTGTCCACCGTCATTGCGGCGAATCACCACAGTCGCGGCTCGAGGGCGGACTGTTTGACCTGACGGAGTTTCTGTCGTCGCGTTATCAGAATACGGCCAGTTTTCCGGATGCTGAATATTAATAAAGACAGACTTATAATCAGGGCTGATCGCAAAACCCGTCACTTCACAACCGTTAGGGCCGACAAAAAAACGTTTCAGCTGGCTTTGATTTGCGCCGGTGACCGCTTGCTGCTGACCCTGATCGTCCACCATGGCAGAAGGGACAATCGCCAGCATCTGATCATTGGTATAACTGGTGACATCGGCCGCCCCATTATCCGTCTGCACCCACAAGATACCGCGCTCATCAAATGCCAGGCCATCCGGGCTGGCAAACATGTTGAGATCGGTCAGGCCAGACAGATTAGTGCCGGCGTCCGCACTGGCGGGTGAACCAAACAGGAAAATATCCCAGCTGAACGAGGTCACGTCGCTGCCTTCGTCCCAACGGATAATATGTCCAAAGTAGTTATTCAGACGCGGGTTAGCAACATTGGCTTCTGTGCGGCTCGAATTGTTGGTCAGTGTCATGTACACAGTACCGGTGAAGGGATCAATCGATGCCCATTCCGGTCGATCCATAGGCGTTGCACCCACAAGATCGGCCGCCCCGGCGGTATTAAGCAAAATAGCAGCCAATGAATCAAAGGTATCGCCCAGCACACCACCGCCTGTGGTCGGGCTGTTCATGGTCAGTGGTAACCAGCTACCTGCGCCGTCTTCTGAAAACTTCGCCACGTACAAGGTGCCATGATCCATATACTTATCGCCCACAGCGCGGTGGTTTGACGGAGTGGCATCTGCCGGGTCCCAGACCGCGTCAGAGACAAATTTGTAGATGTATTCGAATTTAGAGTCATGACCCGAGTAAAAAACAATCGGTTTACCTTCCTCCAGCTTGCCGAAGGCACAGCCTTCATGGCGGAAACGGCCCAGAGCGGTACGTTTTACCGCACGGGCATTCTGGCTGTAGGGATCAATTTCAACAATGTAACCAAAGCCATTGGCTTCGTTGCGGTAATCGGCGGCAGCACTTGCCGCGGTTGGGGTAACATCAAAACGCGTAAATTCATCAAGGCGTTCGTCTGCATCACCGGCCAGATCATCCCAGCCATAACGCGTGGCTGTGCCTGATACGCCGATACGGTTTTGCTCTTCTGTCTTGGTGCCTTTATTAACAAAATAACCCGGCCAGTTCTCTTCACAGGTCAGATAAGTGCCCCAGGGAGTGTAGCCGTTACCACAGTTGTTCAGAGTGCCGCGGGTCTGGCTGCCATCGGGAGAGAAACGGGTTTCAAGATAAGAGGTGTACGCCAGCGGGCCTGCCATATCCATCACAGTAGCCGCCGTAAAACGTCGGTTAAGCGGATCGTTATCGACGATAGCCCACTGATTACCGTTAAGTTTTACACGCACTACGCTGACGCCGTGTGCGTTGATCTCTTTGCGGATTTCCTCAGCACTGGTGCGCAAACCTGTCACTGAATCCGTTGTCGGACCGCTGGGATGTAACGCATTCGAATCGATGTACTCATGGTTAATACACAGTAAACCGTCATCGGCGGCGTCGTTAAGCGGGAAAAAGTGCATACCGTCATGATGCATCCCCATCGCGTTCGCCTGATCCTCTGCCGAGTTATTGCCCGTACTATCCCAGGCGCTGGCTTTATTATTCAAAGGAGTCCCCCAGGGCACCAGCACCTGAGCG
The DNA here is from genome assembly GCF_000425165.1 of Photobacterium halotolerans DSM 18316. Lineage (GTDB taxonomy): Bacteria > Pseudomonadota > Gammaproteobacteria > Enterobacterales > Vibrionaceae > Photobacterium > Photobacterium halotolerans. The sequence goes on along the minus strand of NZ_KE384325.1, from coordinate 110,520 downwards.
GAATAACCGGCGGGCACAGCCACGGCGTCCAGTAAAGAGCCGGGAATGGAATCGAAATTCAGCACGGCTGTACTGCGGTTTGGCGCTTCAGGGTTTGTCCCCGAGCCACCGTTAGATTGGCCTGAGTCACTGTCACTGCCACACCCGGCCAGACCAAAGGTGCTCAATGCGGTCAGCGCACCCAGACCTAATGTGCTTTTCAGTGCGGTACGGCGGGAAAGGTGCTTATCCAGCACCTGCTGAAACGTTTCATTGCCACTCTTGTTGTAACATGTTGGATCGAATGTTGCCTTGCTCATCAGACTTCCCCAGTTAAGTTTGTTATCAGTTTTTATGTGTGAACGGGCACACATACTGAGCGCAGAGTGTTACAACTGGGCGTAATCTTAATGACGCTTCGGTTTCATTATCTTTAAAAACATAATCTTACAATGAGCAAATTCAAACTGGCTGACAAACCGCTGCTGTTCAGCCGCTCAGCTCAGTGGGTATGATTCCCGACTCCTGAAACACGGTTTTTGCCACTGTCATGCCGTTGATCGCTGCCGGAAAACCGGCATAGACGGCCATTTGCAGTATCACTTCAACAATCTGCTGAGGCTGACAGCCAATATGGAGTGCACCTTTAATATGGCTGGCCAGTTGCGGCTGACAGTTGCCCATCGCCGTTAACGCCGAAATGGTCGCCAGCTCCCGGGTCTTAAAATCCAGCCCCTCTCTGGAAAGCACTTCACCGAACGGAAAGCTGATAATAAAATCGGCCAGCTCAGGACAAATTGCCTGAAAGGTGTCTTTCAAATGCTGCTCTGCTCCCGGGTCCAGTTCATTGAGCCTGGCCTGCCCGGCCTGATAACGTTTGGAATCCATAATCGCCTGCTTTTATAAAAAATAGCGCCAAAAAAACCGCCAGCCGGCGGTTTTCACTGTCTTTTCGAAAGGTATTACAAATACTGTTTAGCTACTTCCTGAGGTTCCATTTCAGCACCTTCCAGTTCCTGGTTCCAGTTCAGGCCAACCAGTACCCCTTCTTCAGAAAGCGTGATCATCCAGTCTTGTACAAACACGTCTAATGGCAGCTGAGATGGCTGAAATTCAGCCCACTCTTCCACACAATGGAATTTGGCATCCGCTTCAGTGGACCAGAACGGCATAACTTCCGACTCTTCAAACTCGCTTGAGTCAACAGACAGCCAATCCCCTTCTTCATTGCACAGGCCGTACACCACATGCGTCTCTTTAGACTCAGTGAAGAACAATTCAGCATTCGCCTGTACGTCTGCAGTTAATTTCGTCATGATGATTTCTCTCTTGATTGGGGGCTCGCTGGTTCGCGGGCTTGATGGCGCAAATAGTAGCAAAGTTTATGCACATTGTAAGATCAAATTCCTGGTACAGCGAAACTGCTTTTGCCTCTGCCCGCCTGCCGGGGCCATGGATGACTGGTCTGAGAATCTGCACGAAGAGGATGCACAAAGATTATCGCTGTGTCTAACAATTGAACGTTGGCTTCAGCACGCGCAGCTTATACTTGAAATGACCACGAAGTGAGCATTATCGAGGTATACATGGCCACCATAGACTGGCAAACCTATCTGTTTCCATCCGCTCTGCAAGCGCCCCGTACGCACTTGGTTGAAGCACATCAGTTACTGGGTGAGCGACTCAGAGGGAAAGTAGCGATTGACTGCGGGTGCGGCCATGGCAGAGATACCTTCTATCTGTTAGAGCAGCGTTATCGTGTGTATGCCTTTGACAGTAACCTGGAAAGTCTGCGGCAGTTATCCACCCACCCTCTGGCGGCATCCAACCCGCTGCTGGATCTGCAGCACTGCTCCTTCAGCGATTACCGCTTTCCTAAAGCCCATCTGGTGAATGCCAGTGCATCTTTGTTCTTCTGCCCGCGCGCAGATTTCTACGGTGTCTGGCAGAAAATCGTGCAGTGCCTCAATCCGGGAGGGATCTTCTGCGGCCACTTCCTGGGCATGAATGGTGATGAGTCCGACTTTTCAGACAAAATAATGACACACAGCAAGCCAGAACTGGAGCGGTTGTTCAGTCAATTCTACGTGGTGTCCTGGCAACAACGTCATGAAGTTTCATCGCAACTGACGGGCGAAAAACGCCAATGGCACATTCATACTTTTATTGCGATGAAAAAGTAGCAGCCATTGACTGTCATGCCTGGATCGGAGCAACTAAAAGCGGGGCTGTTGATTGGGTCAGCACTGTTGCTCACTGTTGTTACCCTGTACTGGGCACCGATAACCCAGCCAGCCAGTTTTTACGATTATGCTGATAACCAACAACGATTCGGTATCGACAACTTCACCAACGTTATGTCCAACCTGCCCTTTGCCGTGGTCGGGTTGCTGGGTATCAGGCTACTCAGTCAAGTTTCGTCGCGACAGGCCGATCAGGTCATTGAGCCTGAAATATCCAGCGCGTATTTTTTGTTTTTTCAGGCCCTGTTAGCCACCAGCCTTGGCTCAGCGTTTTATCACCTTTCACCGGCCCCGTTTGGATTAATGCTGGATCGCATCCCGATCAGTCTGGCTTTTGTCAATTTGTATTGCATTGTCTTAAGCGAGTACATCTCACCGAGGCTAGGACAGCGATTACTGTTTCCATTGAATGTCTACGGACTGCTTGCTGTTGTGTACTGGTATCTGATGACGACCTCTCAGGGAAGCACAGCAGATTTAAGTGCGTATATTCTGATTCAGTTGCTGCCCATTGTGCATTTGCCACTGATTCTGATGCTGTATCAGGAAAGACGCCCGGGTGGCAGATACTATCTGGCAGCACTGGTGACATACGGGCTCGCCAAAGTTGCCGAGCAGCAAGACACCACTATCTATCTGCTGACTGGAGAGTGGATCAGCGGCCACAGCATCAAGCATCTGTTGGCCGCTCTGGCAGGTTGGTGGATTTATCGTTTACTGCAATTGCGTACAGCAAAAAGATAAATTATTTTTCACCAATCCCGCGATGCTGTTTCGGTGCCAGCGTTATTTTGCCGAATCCCAGCTTACGAAAGTGGCTGTCACGAAAATCTCTTACTGCCTTCTCGCCACTGGACACTGCTTCAACCTGCTGTTCCATTTTCAGATATCCTGTTAAATCAATCCCTTCTGCTGCGGCAACTGCCTCATGAATGGAGCGAAACTGGCTGTAGGAAAAACTGACGTGCTTTTCCTGATCTTTATAGGTGTAAATAATTGTTCGTGACATAGCAGGACTCGAGTCGTTCTTGGTTTGAATCGGGTGGCGAAGTGTATCGAAATTTCCCTGCCAAGCCCAGCACCGGCCGGTGTTTTAATCAGGCATTTATCCACTTCGTTGTTATTCATGCACTGTGTTTTCCCACAGTTATACACAGAAACAGTGGATAACTTTAGCAATTATCAATAAAAGCCATGAAAATTGAATGGGTTAATATCAACGTTGTTGATAATTGTTCATTTCTACCCATACACCAGACGGCCCGGCTTTGCGCAATACCCGCTGGTTACTGCTGCCCCGCCATATTAGTGAAGCATGATGTAACGCCTGGACAAACGGACCATCAATCATCACATCAATACAGGATACCAGCCGTTTTTGCTCCGCAGTCAGGTGCTCCATCTGATACCCGGTCCACAGCCAGATATCTTTATCCGGGCATTCCTGTCTGACCCGTTTCACTAACTGGCTGATGCTGCACAGATTAGCCGGATGAAGCGGATCGCCACCGGACAGCGATAATCCCCGGCGCACAATCCGCGTGTCCAGCAGATCAGCAATGATGGTATCTTCCATTGTCTGGTCAAAATACCGGCCGCTGCTAACCGGCCAGGTCGATTTGTTATAACAACCGCGGCACTGATGCTCACAGCCTGAGACAAACAGAGTGCAGCGTGTGCCCGGACCATTAACGACATCGCAGTTATAATACTGATGAAAATTCACTCTCGCTCCCGATCGTTACATATGTTTGACACGACGACGAACTTCTTCCTGCTTGCCGGCATTAAAAGGCCGTGCGTCCGGGCTGCCAAGATAACCACAGACCCGACGAATAACAGAGACTCTGGCAGGCTCTCCGTTGCCGCATACAGGACAGGTAAATCCTTTGCTGGTGCAGCAAAACTCCCCTGAAAAGCCACAGTCGTAGCATTCATCAATAGGGGTATTTGTCCCGTAGTAAGGCACCCGGGAATAGCTGTAATCCCACACATTTTCAAGCGCTTCCAGGTTATGCTGCAGATTCGGGTATTCGCCGTAGCAGATAAATCCCCCGCTGGATATCGCGGGATAAGCCATTTCAAAATCAATTTTGTCGTAAGGATTCACTTTCTTTTCGACATCCAGATGGAAACTGTTGGTGTAGTAACCTTTATCCGTTACCCCTTTGATTTCACCGAACTGTTTTCTGTCCAGCGCACAAAAACGGCTGCACAGGTTTTCGCTGGGCGTGGCATACAGACTGAATCCGTAACCGGTTTCCTGCTTCCAGCTGTCCACGGCTTGTCGCAGAAAACGAACGATGGCCAGCGCTTTTTCCTGCCGGTGCTGGCAATCAAAAATATGCACATCACTGCCATACAGTGCATTGATTGTTTCATGTAAGCCAATATAGCCCAGGGAAATTGATGCCCGGCCATGCCGGAACAAATCGCTGACTTCGTCTTCAGGGCCAAGCCGTACGCCGCAGGCACCTTCCATGTACAAAATAGGCGCCACTTTGGCTTTCACGCCGTTTAACGATGATATTCGGTACGCCAGTGCTTCTCTGGCGAGCTGTAACCGCACTGACAGTAACTGGTAGAAGACCTCTTCCTGACCGCCGGCTTCCAGCGCGATACGCGGCAAATTCAGGCTGACGACGCCCAGATTACACCGTCCTTCATGCACCAGCCTGCCATCGGTTTCAAAACGATCCAGAAAACTGCGGCACCCCATGGGCGTTTTGAACGAGCCCGTCACCGCTTCTACCTGCCCGACATTGAGGATATCGGGATACATGCGTTTTGACGCACACGCCAGCGCAAGTTGCTTGATATCATAATTGCCGTCTTCCGGTTTATGATTGATGCCGTCTTTAATGGCAAACACCAGTTTGGGGAACACGGCGGTTTTTCTGTTTTTTCCCAGACCAGCTATGCGGTTTTTCAGTATGGACTCCTGAATAAGACGCGACTCCCAGGACGTGCCAAGACCCAAACCAAAAGTGACAAAAGGCGTCTGCCCATTGGCGGTATGCAAGGTATTCACTTCATATTCCAGTGACTGAAAGGCATCAAAACATTCTTTCTCCGTCCTCTGCCTGGCGTATGCTCGGGCGTCGGGGATCTCCCATTCCCGGGCAACGTCCAAGTGTTTTTGATAACTTCTGGTGACATAGGGTGCCAATACTTCATCAATGCGGTTCACCGTTGTGCCGCCATAAATATGGCTGGCAACCTGGGCGATGATCTGGGCTGTCACCGCTGTCGCCGTTGAGATAGAGCGAGGCGTGGCAATATCGGCATTGCCCATCTTGAACCCTTGGGTCAGCATGGTCTCCAGATCGATCAGCATGCAATTAAACATCGGAAAGAATGGCGCATAATCCAGATCATGAAAGTGCAGATCGCCACTGTCATGCGCATCGGCAATATCCTGAGGCAGCAGGAATTGGCGGGCATAATGCTTTGCTACTATCCCCGCCAGTAAATCCCGCTGAGTGGGAATGACTCTGCTGTCTTTGTTCGCGTTTTCATTCAGCAGTTCAGCATGGGTTTGTCCCATCAGTCCGCGAATATCTTGTAACATCGCTTCCAGCCTGTTGTCGCTGTCCTTGTTAACTGTCACCACACACCCCACAAACACAAAATAAGCACATTGTTATTACCACAAGACACAATATGTTGTGCATTAAGCGACAGATGCCGCAGCTTTGCTTTGATCTGAATCAGGAATGCTTAAATGTCGGTTACACTTTGATAAGTGTTTCATTTCAGTGCAGGAGAGCGCCTGATGGCGGCATGGTTAACAAGGATAAACAGAATTCGGCCAAGCGTTGGAATAGCGCTTATCCTGACCCTCTGTGTCAGTTTTTTCAGCATTTGCAGCCATGCATCAGACACCCTGTCCTTTTTTAACCGCGAACAGCAACAACCGCAATCACTGACTGTTATGAGCTGGAATCTGGAGTGGTTCGGCACGCCCCGGGTAACCCGCACCGATGCCGATTATGCTTATTTTACTGACGTGATCCGCCGGGTATCGCCGGACATTATTGCGTTTCAGGAAGCAGACAGTAAGGAAGCCGTTGAGCGTATCCTGCCCAAGGGTCAGTACTTGCTGTACCTTTCCGACCGGCACGGCAAAGCCAGTGAAAGCTTCAGAAACAGCAATCAGTACACTGGCTTTGCTATCCGCCAATCCCTGCCCGTCAGTGACCCGAAAGATATCGCCAGTCTGAATATCCGCACCGCGCCCAAGTCAGGCGAACGGGCCAGAAAAGGCCGCCTTCGCTACGGAACTTATGTGGTTGTTCACCCTCAGTCAGGCACGCCGATACACCTGCTCAGCGTGCATTTAAAATCCGGCTGCTACTCCAGCAAGATCAGTAGACAGTCGGCGTCCTGCCGTGTCCTGAGCTATCAGGCCGGTGTGCTGAAAAACTGGATTGATCAACGGCTGGCGGCTAAAGAATCGTTTTTGATCAGCGGCGACTTTAATCACCGTATGGCAGACAGCGGTGATTGGCTGTATCGCTCCCTGAGCACCGCTTCTTCTTCTGATCGTCATTCTGTCCAGCTGCTGACAAAAGACGTGAATGCCTCGTGCTATGTTCGTCTGAACCGCTCCAAACGCAAGGCAGAATACCGGCGATATACCGCCCTGATCGATCACTTTGTGGCGTCTGCTGATATTGCCTATGCCCTCAGGCAGGGAAAGGTTTATCAGTATCCGTTTTCCCGCGAAGATGTCCGTCGCCTGACGCTGTCGGATCACTGCCCGCTGGTACTGGACATCCGGTTACAGCCCGGCTCCGGCCTTTGAGCGGAGCGGAGAATAAGGCCCGGGACTTGTTTGCGGGCGATTGATTTGTGGACGACGAATTTGTGAACAAGAGTCAATGACAGACAAACGACTCTGCACATCGCCGCGTTGTCATGTTAATGTCATCTCAAACACCTAGTGTTTCTGGCAGACAGAGACAGAAACCAAGCTAAGTAGTAAAGCTAAGAAGTAAGGAACACAAATGGACAGTATCAACCTGGCGACACTCGTTGTGCCAACCATGGATGAGCTTATGGTTGACCAGCCTGAGTGTGTCTACACCAATACAGATTCCGATGAGCACAACGAAATCATTCTGTTGTCTCACTAAAAAATGTCATCACGTTCAAACCGTATATAAACAAACACCCCGCACCAGAGTACGGGGTGTTTTGCTTCCTGCTTACCGGATTATTCACGCATAAACGACGAGTTATAGTGGCGTACATCAGGCACAATATTGTGCTTGTTCAGCAACCGGTACATGGTAGCACGCGACACACCCAAATCTTTGGCCGCCGAAGCAACCTGACCCCGGTGCGTTTCCAGTACCGCCACCAACACGTCTTTCTCTGCTTCATCCTTAATATTACGCAGGCTTTGCTTGAAATTTGCCTTACTGGGCAAATCAAAATGCTCAGCCCTTACTTCGTTCCCCTCCGCCAGTAACGCCGCCCGTTTGACCTGATTAATCAGCTCACGGACATTGCCCGGCCAACTGTAGCGCAACAAGAGTTGCTTGGAGTCTTCCGAGAAACTCGATGCCATGGTGCTGTATTCCTTAGCGAACTTCTGCAAAAAGGTTTCTGCCAACAAGAAAATATCAGAACCACGCTCACGCAAAGTTGGTACTTTTATGTGGAACACATTCAGACGATAGAACAATTCTTTGCTGAACTCGCCTTTAGCCACCAAAGCGTCCAGGTCTGCACTGGTTGCCGCAATAATACGCACATCGCAGGCTGAATCGCTGTCCAGAGAATCACTGCCAGGTGCCTGAATAAAGGACAAGAGTAATTCCTGAAATTCTTTGGTTAACTCTTCCACATTATCCAGCATGATGGTGCCGTTAAAGCCTGCGCCTTCCTCATCAAGCTTTGACACATGCTTCAGGAAGTTCAGCTTTTCATCGTCTTTGCTGAGGGCCCCGCAGTTAATCGACACAAAGGGGGCATGTTTACGTTTAGACAGATTATGAATTGATTTAGCTATCAGCTCTTTACCTGTGCCATTCTCCCCGGTAAGAAACACGTTAACTTCCGTTAACGCCACACGACGAACCATGTCACGTAATTGTTTGATAGTTTTAGACTCACCAAACAAGCCCATCTCATGCTGGGTGGTAATCTCTTGCCAGGAGCTCGATTCAATGTCCAGCATACCTAACTGATGACCAACGGTATCCAGCAGATGACTGCCTGGTACAGGTACAGTGAAATAATCAACACAAAAATTATTAATAAACTGGCATATTGCGTCAGTTTTCAATTGCTCTTTTTTGATCAGAGCAATCCATCTCACTTGTTTGGTTTTATTTGCCCTCAAAGATATGCTGTTTAAGCTAAAATCATTATTGCTTAAATCAACGATACATATACACGGGCTGAACTCTTCCAGGATTGAATCAACCGTTCTTAGATCGTAACAGCACTGGGTTTTCCAACCTGACTGTTCGAGAAGCGCTATCCAAGGCTCGTAGTTACATCCTATTGCCACTAGTCTGCCATTCAGTGCTTTATTTTGACATTGAGCTACCATCAGAAGTCACCTTCATTTCAATGCACATTTATTATTAATGTTCATTGAAAATATAGGCAAGAAACCTCTGTTACGCGTGGTATCAATAGTAAGAATTGTCTCAAGATACTGGTATTCACAGCAGAATAGACCAGTTTTCAGCAGTTTAAGATTCGAGGCATTTCTGGAACTTTTTACGATCGTATACCCAGCTGGATGAAACTGCATACAAAAAAGGTACAGCAGTCTGCTGTACCTTTACACTATCAACACAAATAGTAAGGCAAGTATTATCAATATCCTGTATGCAAAATCGCATTCTCAAGTCGACTTTTCAGTACACTATGCTGGATGTATCCGTTAATATCAGCATCAATGTCTATGTTTCTTTCAATACGGATATTGCTGCCATCCAGGCTGTTTTGCACCACCTGCATGATGCTGTTGGGCAATAAACTGGGTCGCTCAAAAGAGTTGTTATCCCCCACCTGCTTCAAAGTGAGCATCTCGCCGCTTGAATAAGCCGACCCTGCAGTGGTGGTGAGCATCCCGTTGCTGATAGTGAAATTGGCAATATGTGAGCGTAATATCTCCTCGCCATTAAGAGCAGTGATGATACTCAGCCCTATGCTTATCAGCGAACCTTCCGCCGAGAAACCACCCCGGATTGCAGACATTTCCGATTGTGTCATGGCAACCATGCCCGAGTCATTCAATACCAACAAACTCGATGGCTTGGTGAATGCGTTCGCGGAAGTATTTGCCATGACAGCAGCACCTCCCAGGGTAGCTGCTACAACATAGTAAGATAGCTTGTTCATACTAGCCTCTGCCTTTTAGTAATCGTTTGTACCCGGCAATGTAATACTGAACGTTGACAGCGAGTCCCTTGCGACAGCATCAGATACTGGTGAAGGGTTATACACACTGTAGTTTTCTTGGGTAATGAAACTTTCGCGCCCCTCTTTTACTTTGTTCTTCACCAGCAATACCGAGCCGCGATAATAAGGTTTAAATTCACTGAGCTTCATCACCATGGTACCGCGCGACGGATCGCCCAGGATAATCTGTTCGCTGTTGATACCTTTAATCACTACAAAGTGCATGTAGCCATCAAAATTGACAATGGTAATGGCAGGTACCCCAAGCGTTTTAAATTTCTCAAGCGGCAGGCGATAACCATTGGCATCCAGACCGACAGACTGCATGTAGTTCTTCATATCGAACATGGAGAATCCCTGTTTCTCTATTTTTTCAGGATCTCCCTTCTCGAACATCGACTTGAATACCGTATTTTCATTGGTCTCAATGCCATAGTGATAAGTCATCAGTGAAGCCACCGCCGCAGAACCACAACTAAAGTCGTACTGCTGGCGCATCACATCACCAAAGAGTTTCTCCTGATAACTTTGCACTTTGACATTGTATGCGCCTCGGCTTGGAAAATAGTCCAGAGCACTTACGGTTGTGCTGACCATTAATCCTGCCAGTGCCAGGGTTGCCAGTTTTATTTTCATCACCACACCCTTTATTGTTATTAACCCGACGCCGCTCTTTTTGTCGTCAGGCAGGAAATCATTCTTATCTATCGGAAATTCTCAAGATGATTGAAAGGCTCCATAGGTAAAAACAATGAAAGGGCCGCCTTGCGACGGCCCGGTTTGATTAGTAGCTGGCAGAACCAGATAATGTTGCATTAGTGCTGGTAGATTGTTGAACCATTGAGTTATTACCTGCGTTCTGACCAGCAATGCTGATACCAGACGCATCGCCAAACGAATTGGCCATGGTGTTAAAGTGTTCAACTTCAACAGTTCCGGCTTTACCGTCACAGCAGGCACCGCCATAGGTCACTTCGTTTTTGATCACTTCACCATCAATTTCAGAATCAGCGAGCACTTTATCCATGCTGTATGATTTTTTGAAAGTTTTGTCGATTTCCACATCAGACACTTTCTTCACAACCCAGGAATTATCGCTGTTATCTTTAATGGTTTTGGATTTATCGTTGCCGATATCCTTCATGTAAAGAAAATCATTATCTTCATTGAATGAATAATCGATTTCTTTAGATTTGCTGACATCAACAGTCAGTGATTTATCCACAGTATCATTGAAGCTGCCTTCGATATGATCTGCATCTGGATAGCCATTTGCAAAAGCCATAGGCGATGCAATAATCGCTGCTAATAACAACACGTTTGATTTACGCATGATGTTACTCCAATTATGTTCCCCATAACGCATGAGATTTAAATAAATCTCATGCTGGGTAAATGTTATAGATGTTGAAGCAATGATGTTAGCCCTGCGAAACCAAATATCAATTACTAGTAATTTAACATTTAGTTTTATTCCCGGATTAACTAATCCGGATTAGATACACTAACAGTGTTACTTCAATGTCAGGTTAACCACGGTCGCATTTTGAATTAACACATTATTACCGGTGTTTTGGACTACGTTGAATACCCCTGATGATCCACTGAAGGCTCCGCCATCAATCACGTTATCACCGGTTGTATTACCATACGCGCCATTACCTACGACATCACCGTACATATCCGAATCGGCTTGCATATAGTCAATGTTGAGCTCGTACTGCCCACCCCGAGTCTCATACATTGAACTATCACTCAACGTATCGGAAGTTGTTAGAATATCCAACTCATCAGCAACTGCACCCCAAGATAAAAGTACAGCTACGGTCAGCGTTAAATATCTCATGACGTCCTCCTGAGAGCTGCTTCTGACACCTCTCAGCTAATGTGTTATTGGCCCAGAAGTACAGCGTTAGTGCTAGCACTTTGTTGAACCAGCGAGTTGTTACCGGCGTTTTGACCCGCCAGGCTGATACCTGAAGCACCGGCAAAGGCACCTGACATGTCATTCACATGAGTCACTGTCAGCGAACCAGCGTCGCCGCCACCATGATTGCCGCCATTGCCGTAACCACGGTTACCGTAGCCACCACCATGACCCCAATCTTTGTCGTCACAGCAAGCACCGCCGTAGGTAACGTCATTACCAATGACTTCACCTTTCAGGTCAGATTTCGCCATGTAGAAGTTTTCATCAACATCAATTTTCCAGGTTTCAGTGTGCTTAAAGTTACTCTCGAAGTGGAACTTTTTGCTGTTGTCACTGTTATCTGTGTACTTGAAGCTTTTATCGTTGTTGATATCTTTCATGATCAGGTGATCATTGTCTTCGTTAAAGCTGTCTGTAATGGTTTTATCACTGTCATAAGTCAGCGTTGCTGTCTTAGTGATATCATCATTATATGAATCAACGATGGATGAATCATTATCATCATAACCACCATGATGACCACCGTAACCACCACCATAAGAAGGTGACTGAGGTTGCTGTGGATAGCCACTAGCCAGAGCCAGTGGAGATGCAACTACGACTGCCACTAACAGCGCGAGATTAGATTTACGCATGATTAAGACTCCAAATATGTTGAGTTTTTATTTTATTGCTCCCCCGTGTTGCCACGAGAGATAACTTAATACTAGTTTTTGCCACTTTTTAGTTTGTATTATTTTTAATAAAAACGAAGGCAATAAAAACCACCCACTTTCCTCTATTTACCTTGTCCGAACGGGCTTATTTCTAAGAATGGATTCACCAATCTCATTACTAATAATTGTATTGAGATTAATACTATTTTTTATCAGGATTCAGAAGTAAGACAAAAATAACCTTTTATTACTCACTTTTTATAGAATGCTTGACTATTCTTATGACAAGTCAGTGCAACTGACTGCCATTATTTTTTGGGGTGACCTTTGCAAACAAAGTGAGGATATCGTGAGAAAGTTTAATACACACAGCCTTATAGCGCTGATAGCGATCTTTTCAACCACGGTTGCTGCAGAGGAATCTACAACAACCCAACAGAAGTCGCGTCAGGTTCAGACAGTGACAGATATTCTGGAAAGACCCGGGGTACTGACACCGAAAGGATCCTTCGTGCTTGATTCTTCCTTAACCTATACCCAGAACTCCTCCAACACCGTTTCGGTGGTAGGTTATACCGTTCTGCCATCACTCATTGTAGGCCTGATACGGGCCAGTGATATTGACAGAACGACCTTGACCTTTGGTCTTACAGGACGTTACGGGATCACCAACCGGTTAGAAGTCGAAGCCAGAATTCCATGGGTATACCGTAACGATTCCATCTCCGAGCGGGATATCAATGGTCCTTCAAACAGTCCCACCACTAAGACTATTGAAGGTAACGATCTGGGGGATATAGAAGCGGCATTTAAGTATCAGTTCAATATGCTCGAAGCTCCCTACTGGATAGGCAGTCTTCGCTTCAAAAGTACCACAGGGAGCTCACCTTATGAGGTACCTATTGATAGCACCAATGATTTCAAAGAGCTGCCTACAGGCTCAGGCTTTCCGAGCATAGAGCCGGGCGTCACTATGATTATGCCTCTCGACCCTGCCGTGCTGTTCCTCAATGCCAGCTATATCTGGAATATTAAAGACGATGTCAGCATACAGATCCCGGCCACTGACGAAGCCCCAAGTACACAGGTCAACACCATAGATTTGGGTGACACCATTTCATTGGGCGCAGGTATGGGGTTTGCCGTCAATCCCAGATTCTCATTCAGTATCGGCCTGAACCACAAAACTATACTGAAATCGAAAGTGAACGGAGGGTATCCCGACGATGCTAAATTACTGCAACTGGATACCATTTCTTTCGGTGCCAACTATGCCGTGAACAGAGAAACCACCATAAACGTGGGTGCAGCGGCAGGGTTAACGGCTGATGCACCTGATTTCCAACTGACCGTCCGGATACCTTATACCCTGAAATAACTCAGGCTGCTGATCAGAAATGCCAGTCTCTGCTGGCATTTTTTTCGCGTTAGCTTCCCTCTTTCTTCCCATCCCGCTTTCCACTATGCTTAGAGCAGTTGTTCAGGGGGGCTGTACTGCCGTTTTTCTAAGCGCTGCCAGTTGCCAATAGCTCCGCCAATCAACAGATCATCATAATCAACATCCGAAAACAGGATCCAACTATGTCCACCACCCCTTTATCCACCGAACAAATTGACACTATTTTGCAGTATGATGCGGAAAAAAGATGTCAATACCTGCTGAAAGAAGTGACAAGTCAGGGGCAGATCTGGATTCTGACCGACGAACACGGCTGTGTCATGTTAAACAGCGAGGATGAAGACTGTGTGCCAATTTGGCCGAATCAGGAGTTCGCGCAAGCCTGGGCAACCGGAGACTGGGCAGAATGTAAGCCTGAATCGATTTCAATCAACAAATGGCACAGTCGCTGGACACCTGGATTAGAAGACGACGAACTGGCAATTGTCGTCTTCCCGAACCTGGATCAGGAAGGCGTTATCCTGTACCCGGAAGAGCTGGACGACGCGCTGAGACAGCAGTCCAAAAAATCAGGTAAACGCTAAGCGCGCCAACTATTGAACCTGAACCCACTTATAATCTCTGCATAACCGGACGCACAGGCCGGATAAGCAGAGCTGATACGGGGGCTTCCTCCCCCGTTTTTCCTCAATATAACTAGCAGGAGAACAGCATGGATACGCTGCTCAAAATCATCAAGGAATCACCCTCGAGCGTGGTTTTTGACAATGTCCTGAGTGTCATTGACCAGCACTATGAGTACAGGCCAACGGCGTTCAGTAATGGTCTGGGTAATGAAACCCTTGCCAACGAAGCGGGCAGTAATGAAGGCTCGTGCCGTATCTTCGCCTTTGCCCAGCAGCACAAACTCTCTGAGCAGGAAACGCTAGCCTGTTTCGGCCATCACTATTTTGATACTGTGCTGAACAACCCTGATGGCACAGATCATATGAATATACGCACATTCATGAAATATGGCTGGCGCGGTATTCGCTTTGCCGGCCAGCCGCTGAAACCTAAACATTCCGTTGCGGATCGCTAACCCTCAGATCCAAAACAGGGAGCACACAGCTCCCTGTTTTATGACCCGATCCCTATCAGCACCACCGCCTGACATGCTGGCAATACTCCTGATACTGCTGGCCAAACGCATGTCTCAGTACCTTTTCCTCTGCCGCAATCTGCACATAATTCATATAAATGGCAAATACAGGAATCATGATCAGACTGGAAATGGCCGACAGATTGAGAAAAACCGCTACCAGTAACAACAGCAACCCCAGGTAAATCGGATTTCTTGATATCCGATAGACGCCAGACGTCACCAGCCGTGTTGTTTTTCGTGGGTTGATTGCCGTTTTCGCACGGGCAAAGGCCATAATGCCGGCCAATCCGAAGCCGACAGCCAATACACTGAACACCCATTCTAATAAAATCTTACCCGGAAAACTAAAACGCCATAGCGGAAGATACTGAGCCAGCAAATACATTGCAGCCAGGGTAATTAAAAACACTAAAGGGGGCGTAAGTCTGAATCTCATCTTATATCCCTTAATCACGGTCAACAGCTTGATATGAAAAGTATAAGCACATTTATAAGCAAGCAGAAAAGATTGTTTAAAAAATGTTAAACCCCTTAACCTTTCTCTCGTTTCACCCAAATGCAACACAGCGAAACCCGGTAAAAAATCAGCCTCTCGCAGTGATTATCACTGACAGCCCGTCGTATCTTGGCTTACAATAGCCGCCATAGTCATTATTCGAGATATACCATGAAAATTTTTGCCGTTGAGCTGAAAGGTAAAGAAGCTAACCTTTGTCTGCTGTCACTGAAACAAGGGATGTTTTCAATTCCTGACTGCCGATCGCAGAAACTGGTGCTTAGCGATGCCTTTGACAACCAACAGATGCGTCAATTTCAGAAAAGCTTCAAAAAACTGGTCGAAGACTACCAGGTGGAGCATATCGTGATTAAAACTCGCGAAACGCGTGGCAAGCATGCGGGAAGCGCTGAAAGCTTCAAAATGGAAACCGCTATTCAGCTGATTGACGATCTGGATGTCACTTTTATCAGCAACGCCGATATCAAAGAAAAGCTGAAAAGAAGCCCGTTGTCAGTCGATTTCCGCGGCACAGGACTGCGCCAGTTTCAGGAAAATGCCTTTGTGGCCGGCTACGCCTTTCTGAGTAAGTAAAAATAACAGGGAGCCAGACGGCTCCCTGTTATTTTCTGATAGCTGATATTGATCAGGCCTGAGCATCAAAGCGAAAACCTTTTAATGGCCTGATAACCTCTTCTAACCCTTCAATTTTCATTTCAAGCGTGATCGCCAGCAATCGACCCAGCTCGCCTTCCGGAAAGCCCTGCTTAGCAAACCATAACAGATAAGGTTCAGGTAAATCGATAAGTACCCGGCCACTGTATTTGCCAAAAGGCATTTTCATATTGGCCAGTTTGACCAAATCACGTTTTTCGAACATGGATACCTACCGCTTTGTGTCAACTTGTCTCCGGCTGAAACAGGGATCAGCCCTTTGCTTTCCAGCCAATACCGACCAGCTCTTCCTCATTACAGGTTAATGCACCAAGAAATTCTTGCCCTGCTATCACCTGACCAACCCCTTTCGGTGTCCCGGTCATCACCACATCGCCGTCCTCAAGCGGAATGACCTTCTGCACTTCAGCCAGGATAACCTCCGGAGAGTAAAGCATGAAGGTTGTGTCACCTTTCTGAATCAGGGTGCCGTCTATGTGCAGCGTTAATCCAAGCGGGAAATCAGAATCGGGCAAAGCAACGAACTCACTGAACAGTGCGGCTCCTTCGAACACCTTGCTGCGCTCCCACGGGAGCCCTTTGGCTTTCAGTTTAGATTGCAAATCACGTTTGGTAAGATCCAACCCCAGAGCGGCTGCGCTGAACCGGCCGCCATGATAGAGATACGCGATCTCGGCTTCATAATGCAGCACTTCACCGCCGTGGGTGGCGTGTAATTCATCTCCGATCGCAGTGTTAGGTTTCATGAAAATGACCATCTCTTCGGGCATTTCATTGCCCAGCTCTTCGATGTGGGCTGCATAATTGCGGCCTATGCAGATCACTTTTCCCGGTTGAATTTGCTTACCATTGACCGTCACGCTCTTCATAACCACTCCCTGTATTCAAGATGAATAAGGCAAAAGCATAATGAGCGTGACCGCCAAGGTCAAAATAATTCAGAGGGTTATGACTCAGGCACAAACGCCAGATTCACAAAGACAGGGACACTTGGCAATATGCCATTCAGATTTGCGACTTCTTGTAATGCGGTAATTCCCTTTTCCAAGCCGAATGCTTTACCATCAATGATAATCGGGCTCTGGCTGCTGACCATCAGCGTACCGTCAACCAGACGTGTAATCCGCAAGTCCGCATTCACCGGATTGATAGCACCATGCAAATTAAGCTTAAGAGACACTTGCTGAGTCAGTGTTTCTCCCGGTTTCAAATCCGCCAGACCGGTAACGTCCACCTCGCCTTCCAGCATTGCTTTGGGGTAGTCCGATACCTTAAACAGCATCGCTTTCATACGTTCATCACGGATGGGAATTTGCGTGTCCACACTGGATAAATCCAGCATCACCTGCACTTCCCCCTGATCAGTGATAGTGCCTTCCAGCTCTTTGAAAGTATGTTGCTCAATGACACTGTTATTTTTCACCGACAGGAAACGCAATTGCGATTGGCTGTTATCCAGTTTCCAGGCCGCTGATGCACAGAGAGGAAACACCGCCAGAGCGACAAAAACCATATTGCGAACTGATAAAGCCATAACTATCTCCAGAAATACGATTACTTGGGTATAATAATAGGCAGTTTCTGTCCATCTCGCGTGTAAAATAACGGTAAAGTTAGTATTTATCGAGTGAATTCACTTTCTGTCTTGAACAATGCAATCAATCACTTGCTTTAGGAGAACACCCACATCAGGCTTTCTCAGCCACCGTCAGCAACTCATCGCGGATACATTGAAGCAAAAACAGCTCACGCTCCACGGACAGCCCTTTTTTCTCACTTTTTGCCAGGGTTTCTTCGTTATGAGCAATCGCATCATGGATATTGATCCAGACAGGTTTCATGCCATTCTGGATTTCATACGCTTCCAACTGCGTTTCACCTAACTGACTGTCGATGCGGCAGGTGAAGCAGAATGATTTCATATGCATGATATCAAACTCAGGTTTGTACCATGGCCGGTACTCTTCGTAGAGACCAAAAGGGACAATGTCACGGATATTGCGGGCGCCTGTTTCTTCCTGCAGCTCGCGGATCAGCCCGGCCTCGATCTCTTCCCCTTCATCAATACCACCACCGGGTAAGGTGTAGTCGTGATACCTTGCGGTGTAGAGCATCAGAATATTGTCACCGTCCAGAATGATTGCTCTGGCTGCTGCACGGTAAAACACCGAACCACTTAAATCAGAGATATCAGGATGAACCGTACGCTTGAGAAGCCGCATAAAAGGTTACTCTTCAGATAAAAAAACGGGTCGGCATTGTAACCGACCCGCTGATGATTTTCAGTCACTGTTACCAATTAAAGATCGAGCGAATAATGGTAGAGACTTTATTTTCACAGCCTTGAGACTGACGACCGTCTTTATCCCAGACAGGCAACTCAACCTGACCGATACAGGCCTGTGTCAAACCGCCTTGCTGGTTAACCTGATAGGCAACATCCGTCATATTCTCCGGTTCCTGCAGCTTGACCGGTTCAGGATCACGACGCTGTATGTAATCCGCATACAGACGCAGCGGGCCTGACGATCCCGTCAGCTTGACATTTTTATTGTCATCCCGGCCCATCCACACTGTCACAACCTCACGGCCATCAACGCCTACATACCAGGAGTCCCGGCCTTCGTCAGACGTACCGGTTTTACCGGCCAGCTTCAGTGACGGAAGGATCGAGTCCAGATAACGGGCTGTGCCTTCAGAGACCACTTTCTGCATCGCATACATGGTCAGCCAGGCAGATTGCTTGGAGACCACCTGTTTCGCCGTCGGCAATGCCTGATAAATCATCTCACCATCGCTGTCAGTCACAGCACTCAAGGCCGTCAGTTCGCTGCGGCGGCCTTCGTTGGCGATAGTCTGGTACATCTGCGTGACTTCATACGGCGACAAAGTAAAGGCACCCAGTAAGATTGCCGGTACCTGAGGGATCTGGCCACGATCAACGCCAAGATCAACCAGGGTATCCACCACGTTATCTAAACCAACAGACATCCCCAGGTTCACTGTCGGTATGTTATAGGAACGCGCCAGAGCCTGCACTAAAGGCACTTCACCGCGAAACTGGCGATCATAATTGCGGGGTGACCAAGTTTTTCCCTTTTCATCGGTGAGCGTCAGCGGTTTGTCATCCAGATTGCTGGCCAGGCTGAACCGCTCAGGCCGCGCCAGAGCCGACAGATACACCGCCGGTTTCACCACCGAACCAATCTGACGGCGGGCATCCAGTGCGCGGTTGAATCCGTCAAACTCAGGACGGCTGCCACCGACCATGGCGCGGATTTCACCGGTCTGGCGGTCAGCAACTACCATCGCGGTTTCAAGCTGTTTGCCATGCTGCTTCTTGAGTGCCGCCATTTTAGCCCGCACAACGCCCTCAGCACTGGCCTGGGAAATAGGATCCAGTGTGGTATAAACGCGCAAACCCAGACCCGGTTTATAGCCCTGACTGACACGCTGGTTCAGCTCTTGCTTCAATAAACTGAAGAATGCAGGTTGCCGGCTGGCGACATGCCCTTTCGGCTGCAAATCCAAATCGTGCTTGATGGCTTTATTATATGTCTCATCATCAATCTTTTGGGTGTCGTGCAGCAGGCTGAGCACCAGATCCCGGCGCTCTTTCGCACGCTCCGGATAGCGCCAGGGATTATAGTAAGACGGTCCTTTCACCATACCGACCAACAGTGCCTGCTGATCAATACGCAGTTCAGACAGCGGCAACCCGAAGTAAAAACGGGCACCCAGGGCGAAACCGTGCACTGCATCCGAGCCACTTTGTGCCAGATAGACCTGATTCAGATACGCATCGAGGATTTCATCTTTGTTGTAACGGTAGTCAATGATTAACGCCATATAGGCTTCTTTAAACTTCCGCCACAGACTGCGCTCACTCGATAAAAACAGGTTCTTCGCTAACTGCTGCGTTAACGTACTGCCGCCCTGAACGGTGCGTCCCGCTTTCATGTTCGCCAGAAACGCACGCCCGATGGCAATCACAGATACGCCGTCATGGGTATAAAAATCACGGTCTTCTGTTGCGAGCAATGCATCAATCAGCGTGGAAGGCAGCTCTGATTTCGGCTTATACAAACGCAACTCGTTGGAGTCAGTTTCCAGCATACCCAGCATTTGCGGTTCAACGGAGAAAATACCGTATTCACGGTGCGTATCTGCATCGACAACACGTTTGACCGAGCTGTAGTTAAATTCAGCAATCACATGACGTGCCTGCTGGGGACCACTGCGTGACTGAAAGGGGCGACGAATAAATTCCACTTTCAGCCGGCTGGTGCTGTACTCTCCCACCCGTGTCGGCTTGCTGACTTTACGGTAGTTCAGGGCTTTCAGCTCTTTCACCAAATCCTCGTACCGCACCTGTGCACCAGGCTCCAGCACCAGTTCGCGGGCATACACCACAGACGGCAGCTGCCAGAGCTGGCCGGCAAATTTATCCGCTATCTGTTTATTGAGCGTCCAGCCCAGCCCGCCTATGGCCACCAGGCTGCCAACCAGAATAAGGGCAAGCAGAATTTTCCACTTGCTGCGGCGTGGTGGCTCGCCCCCATCAGAATTCTTACCCGGCAAATATCGGGCTGAAGTATGGGCAGATTGTTGTTCAGACTCTGTCATTACCTTCATCTTCGCTAACTGCTGAATATGCACATTCAGCATAATTTGATTACTTTGTGGCATGCAAGATAGCTAAATTTTGCTCATTTTTTGTCAATCCTGTGTCAACTAAGTGACGCCAGACCGCGTGTGCAAAGGGCTCCACGGCTGTAACCGAATGACAGCGGTAGCAATTATCCACATCATCACGCAAAATACGGGCCACTCGAAATTACAGCCTTACCGGAGAAAGAGAGCGATGCAACGGGATTACACATTGAACTGTCTGCTCACTATGCCCCGCCACGAACTGGAAGCGTTCAGCCAGCGTATCCTCAGCCGTATGGTGCCAGAGGATGTCATGGAAGAGTTATTCACCTTTGAGCCAGAGGAAACCCAAACAGCGGATCGCCTGCGTGCAGCCCAGTTTGACGCCATGCTCAGAATGTCGGCAATTGCTTTAGGGGAAGTCTCTTCCGCCTTTTCCGGCTCTGAACAGGCAAAACAAAACACCGAGCGAATGACACGGCTGCTGCTGTGGCACTTTTATGCCATGGCTTTTCAGATGGAAGAAGTCGTCACCCTGGAGCAGCATTGCCAGGAAGTTGAGAAGCTGCTGAAAAACGCGCCGTCAGATACCTTCGGCTGGATTCAGTCGCTGACAGAGCTGCTGCACCGTTATGCCAGCCTGAGCGGTCACGCGTCAGATTCATAACCTGCCCGGCCAGCCATTGGCATAAGCTGCAACCAGCATCGCAACTGACAGTGGCCTTGGGTATCAATAAAAACGCCAGCGGCAAAGCTGGCGTTTTTTTGTTCAGACAGCGACAAAGACTTACCTGTCGGTCAGGCCCGTCAAACTGTTCTGATGACGCTGTACCAGTTCGTCCATACTGCTTTGAGCGCGCTGATAGGCATGCTCCAGAGTGTCGATCTGCTCAATGACCTCAACCACCTCGTAGTAGCATTTCAGCTTAGGTTCTGTGCCGGAAGGACGGACGACCACTCTGGAATCATCTTCCAGGAAATAAATCAGCACATCACTGGCGGGCAGATCGATCGTCTCGACTGAACCATCAGCCTTGTAGCGTGTGGAGGATTTCAGATCATCGATACGCACAACTTTCCGCCCGGCAATTTCCTCAGGCGGTTGCTGACGCAGGGCGTCACCGATGGGCGGAGAGTTTGGTGACAGAGCAATACTGACCTGTGAATTGACATACAGGCCGTGTTCGCGATAGATGGCTTCCAGCTGATCCCACACGGTGCGACCTTGCGCAGCCAGTTCCGCCGTCATTTGCGCAAACGCCAGCATGGCAGATAAACCGTCTTTATCCCACACCATATTGCCCACGGTATAACCGAGCGCTTCTTCATACGCAAACAGGAAACAACTGTCTTCACGCTGTTTCTCCATCGCTATATTGGTCAGCCATTTAAAGCCAGTGAGTGTCTGGTAGTAATCGGCACCGACACGCGACGCCACTTTTTGCAGCAGGCTGGAAGAGACAATCGTAGTACCGACAAGGCTGGTTTCAGGATTTGCTCTGGTCAGCAAGTAATGTCCCAGCAAGACACCGACCTGATCGCCTGTCAGCATTTTGTACTGCCCTTCAGGGGTACGGACCGCCACCGCAAAACGATCGGCATCCGGGTCGTTAGCACATGCTAAGGTCGCGTGGTGTTTCTCCGCTTCCGCGATAACCAGATCCATAGCGCCCGGTTCTTCAGGATTAGGGAAATTTACCGTCGGGAACGTCCCGTCCGGCTCTCGCTGAGCGGCGACACTGTATACGTGGGTAAATCCGGCGTCGGCCAGCAGAGTTTCTGCCATTTGTGCACCCACACCATGCATCGCAGTGTAAGCAATGCTGACCGCCTCGGGTTTGGCATGATTTTGCAGCAATGCACTTTGTTTAATCGATGCTCTGTAATCGTTATAAAATTCATCATCCAGCCAGACCAGCAAACCCTGATTCCGGGCTTCATCGAGATCCATCAGATCAAGCGATCCTATCGCCGCTTTGTCAATGGCAGCAGCAATACCTTTGTCATGAGGGGGAATAATCTGCGCCCCATTGCCCCAGTACACTTTAAACCCGTTGTAAGCCGGCGGGTTATGACTGGCTGTCACAACAATACCTGCAGCCGCCTTTAAGACTGTGACACCGTAAGCCACCAGCGGGGTTGGCGCGACAGTGACCGTCAGGTAAACCTTGATACCCTGCGCCGTTAATACCGAGGCGGCATCATGGGCAAAGGTTTTTGAATCTGGCCGGCCATCATAACCAATAACAACACCTTGCTGTTTCGCCTGAGGCACAGTTTGCTGTAAATACTGCCCCAGCCCTGTGGCCGTTTCCTGAATAACCAGTCTATTCATCCGGTTGGGACCTGCACCCACAATGCCTCTTAATCCCGCAGTACCAAACGCGAGACGACCAGAGAAACGATCGCTCAGTTCCTGTTCATTACCGGCATCAATCAGGTTCTGTAACTCCTCGCGGGTGACGGGATCCGGATCTCTGGCTAACCAGCGTGTTATCAATTCTTTCATTCTCTGTCTTCCTAATTGCAGGGTCTGAAAACAAAATATCACAAATGATAGTTATTCGCATTTTAACTGCTTTTGATGTTCGCTGCCTGTGCGAATTTCATACCGTCCCGGTATCAAAAAGGTAACATCACCCCGGCGCACAAAGGCCAGATAAACAGTCGGAATGGCATCATTCTGTCTGACAAGTATAGAGGGATACACAGCTGATAGTGTCAGATTTAAGCGAATGATAAAAAAGAAAAAAGCGGCAGCCTTGATGGCATACCGCTTTAGCCTGGAGAAAACACTTTAGCTGAAACTTAGCGCTGGAACGGGTACACCGATCCTAAAGCCAGAATCTGGGTCAGCTCATCCAATGCAGCACGAGACTCATCCAGTAGCTGTGGATCAGCCAGATCTGCCTCAACCATCCGATCACGATAATGCTTATCAACCCACTGATTCAGGCGGCCGTATAAGGCATCATTCATCAACGTTGAAGCATTCACTGCACGTGCTTCCTGCTCATTGAGCACAACACGCAGACGCAGGCAGGCAGGGCCACCGCCGTTGGCCATACTTTGTTTCAGATCAAACACTTTGACCTGATCAATACCGCGTTTATCAGCCATCAGTTGTTCAACATAACGCCACACATTCTCGTTCTTGCGGCATTCTTCCGGCAGAATCAACAGGGTTTTACCGTCAGGCGTTTCGATCAGCTGAGAGTTAAACAGATAACTGGTTACAGCGTCATCAACAGACACAGCGCTGGTAGGGACTTCAATAATATTGAAACCTTCACCCATTTTGTCTTTCAGGGAATCATAAGTGGCCTGCTGATCCAGAAATGCCTGCTGGTGACAGAACAGGATATTTTTGTTCCCCACTGCAATCACGTCATTGTGGAAGACACCCTGATCAATCACATCCGGGTTTTGCTGCGCTATCACCACTTTAGCCGGATCCAGCTGATGCAAACGGGCAACCGCTTCGCACGCTTCGAACGTATGGCGGGCCGGGAACACTTTAGGCGCGGGATGACGGTTATCGAAGGCGTGACGACCAAAGACGAAAAACTCAACCCCGTGCTCACCGTACTCGTTGCAGAAACGGGTGTGGTTTGCGGCACCTTCATCACCAAAATGTTCTACCGCTGGCAGTGCAGAGTGGTGAGAAAAGTATTCAGGGTCGGCGAAGGTGCTGCGCAAAATACGACCGGTCACTTCATGTTCAATGGAGCGGTGGAATTTATTGGTCAGGTTTGCCGGTGTGAAATGGATCTTGCCGTCAGCGGTATCCGCCGATGGCGATACAGTGGCTGCATTCGCAGTCCACATGCTGGACGCCGAACAACAGGCAGCCAGCACTTTCGGCGCTTGTTTCGCTGCCTGTTCAATAATTGATTTGTCGCTGCCTGTGAAACCCAGGCGACGCAGAGTGTGGACGTCTGGACGCTCTTGCGGTGCCAGCACACCCTGCAACATACCCATGTCGGCCAGGGCCTTCATTTTGTCCAGGCCTTGCTTGGCAGCTTGTTTCGGATTAGATGGCGCCGCCTGATTTTTGGCAGACGCAACATTACCATACGACAGACCACTGTAGTTGTGCGTAGGCCCTACCAATCCGTCAAAATTCGCTTCACGTGCTTTCATAGACTTTCCATCTCAGTTTATCTCGGGCTAAAGATAACAAAGCTTTTACATTAGCAACAAGATCCAGATAAATGTCTAACCAAATGTTATAAATTAGATATTATCACCAATTTGCAGCATGGCTATTCATCGCACTGACGTCGTTTGGGTGCTGTGAAAGCCCCGGAAAACAGACGCGGCGCATACAGCCGGTTGCCTGTGCTTTGCAGATACTTTTCTGATGACAACGCCATGGGTTCAGGTAAAACAGGACATGCCATCTCTTGCCCGGCTCAACTTCCCCTCTCTGAGCTGCTTCCCTCACACGACAGCCGTTTTCACTCGAACTATGCACAAAAGCTGACACAAAACCATGGGGGTAGCCGTTTACTGTTTTACAAGCATAGACTGTCTGTGGCAGGACAGCATTCAACCGCAAGTCGTCTTGCTGGAGCAGGAAAAAGCAACGTCAGGCGACTGCATATCGAATACATAATTACGCACTTTCCACTGATGAAAAGTGCGATATTTTTCTTATTCTTTCTTTTGATTTTGTGTGGCCGATCAGGTTTATCAGCCCCGCCAGCCATGCAGATTGATACCACTAAGCAACAAATGCCATGCGATACCGAACTATCAGTGCGCTAAAGACTTGGAAAACACATTGATGATGAGTGTGCCGGCCATGATAAATGCAATGCCGAGCAAGGCGTACAGATCCAGTTTTTGTCCGTACCACAACCAGCTGATCAGGGCGACCAGGACAATGCCGGCACCACACCAAATCGCATAAGCCACACCAATGGGAACGACTTTTACCGTCACAGAAAGCAAAAAGAATGCGGCGCCATACCCTGTGAGTACAATCAGGGTGGGCACGAGTTGAGTAAATTGCTGCGTTTTGGGCAGCATAGTGGTTGCAACCACCTCACAAACAATCGCCATAAATAATGCCAGCATAGGTGGCAACGCAGAAATCATATGCAGCATGATCGGCTCACTTCTATAAAAAACCAGCCCATTCTACACACGAATTATCTGCGTTCCATGACATTACAAAAAATGTTTTGCCTGGCCGCTTCTGGCGGCAGCTCAGCGATAACACTGATGCCGTTAACTCTCCCATTCAACCACATGGCCATCGTCATACACACCATCACTGTAAGCCGGAGTGTAATTGATGAAAATGTTGTTCTGCGCAATCGGCAAGGTACGTGACAGGCTGCTGGCTATCAGTTCCAGCATGGCGGCAATTTGCGCTTCGGTGTTAAAATTGGGTGCAACCATATCAACAAGAACAGGATGCGAATTTGATGGTTGCTGGTTAGCCAACTGCCCGCCATGAACGAAATGCCCCGCAGGTATGTACTCCCACACAATCATAATGTGCTGCTGGGGAATCAGGGTGGCGTCGGCAATAGCCTGGGATAAAATCCCCAGAGCAACGTTTACTTCAACATCGCCCGCGAAGGGTAATGATTTTATACGAATGAGCGGCATACATCCCCCGGTCTCTCATTAGCCAGTCTGCTACCAACCAGCCGTGAAGGTTCAAAAAAGCCAAATATACAGTCGGTTAGATGACACACATATCCGGTATTTTCATTTTAAGCCTAGTGAGATCACTGCAATTAAAGGGAATCAGAAATGAGACGGGAAGATAAAAAAGTACCAAAAGGCTCAATGAGCGGTGCCCTCAGCGGTTTGATTTATTCTTCTGCTGATGACGCTGTTCGTCCACCGAGCACGGGTTTACCAGTCTCTCTTCACAGGTGTATGGCTCAATATGAATTACCACATCGATGACATTGTCCATCTGGGTGATAATGTTCTGTTTGAACCGCTCGCTTATCGTATGGGCATTCTCAATCGACATCTCAGGATCCACCAGAATATGGCAATCCAGTAACAAGCTTCCCCCCGTCTGGCGGCTGCGGATCGCGTGGATTTCACGAATGTCTTTGTCTTCTTCGGCCATAAGTACCAAGCGTTTTTCCACTTCTGCGCTGCCTCGGGCATCTGTCAGTTCTTTAAAGGCCGGCCAGAGGATATCGTATGCCGCTTTCAGAATCATACCTGTCACCAGCAATGCCGCAATTTGGTCCAGATATTTCAGGGATGGAAAAATGGCATTGGCAATCACAGCGACGGCAACAGGCACAGAGCTGAGCGCATCACTGCGGTGATGCCAGGCATTTGCCCTTAACGCACCGCTATGAATGTGTTTTGCTTTGTGCATTGTCCAGCGAAACAGCAACTCTTTAATCACAATAGAAGCGACAGCAGCATAAAAGGCCAGCATTCCGGGCGCTGGTGGTGGTGTCTCGCTGAGCGTTTCAATCGCGTCCCAGCCAATGCCAATCCCGACCAGTGCCAGCATCAGCCCGATGAACGCATTGGTCAGGGTTTCAAATTTACCATGGCCGTAAGGATGACTGCTGTCTGCAGGCGCCGTCCAATACCGGGAACCCACCATAATGGCAGTATCTGTCATTAAATCAGACAAGCTGTGTACGCCATCCGCCACGAGTGCCTGACTGCCCGCAACCTTACCGATTCCGATCTTTAATACCGCCAGAAAAACATTCAGAACCGCGCCCACCAGAGTCACGGTTCGAATTGCTTTTCCCTTGATATGATGTTGATCTGATGACTCTGACATACTCATTTCTGCTGCGAACTCCGCACAACCACATCATTGTTTTTTTCTGTCTTTTTATTGATATTGAGAATAAAAAGGCAGACTGCATGCTTGCTTTACCTGGTATTGCTGTTGGCTGTTGCCTTCTGGCTCATGACGGCGCGCTCATAACAATAGCAGTCAACAAGGTGATCATTCACCATACCTACCGCTTGCATGAAAGCATAACAAATGGTTTCACCGACAAACTTAAAGCCTCGCTTTTTAAGGAACTTGCTCATGGCTTTTGATTCCTCACTACTTGCAGGCACCTGATCAATACTCTCCCAGCGATTATTGATCGGCACACCATCCACAAACTGCCACAGAGCAGCCGACAAACTGCCAAACTCTTTTTGTAACGCCAATGCGGCGCTGGCATTGGTAAAGACAGAATTAACCTTGCCTCTGTGCTTAATAATGTCAAACCCGGTAAGAATCGCTTCCGCTTCGTCATCGCCCCACTCAGCTAAGCGCTTAATGTCAAAATCGGCAAAAGCCTGCCGGTATGCCTCACGACGCTTTAGTATGGTATACCAGCTTAAACCGGCCTGAGCACCTTCCAGGGTGATGAATTCAAACAAAATTTTATCATCCATTACAACCTGGCCCCACTCTGTATCATGGTATTCCCGCTCAATAGGCTGATGCATAGCCCATGCACATACTTTCAATTCCCCGCCCATCAGATATACCTTTTAGCAATAAAAGTGTGATTAAAACAACAACTAGAAATATAACCATTTTACATTCAAGTATCACATTCTTTATTGGATGCTGTGATGTTATTAAATAATCAAAAAATCAATGTTTCTTAGCAAGATACGTTTAAATCACACACAATAAGAAACACTGTACATATCATTTTCTGTACCTATGACAAAATAGAGCAACAAATTTTCACAAAAATATCGCTTAAGTCACAATATTAAATAAATCCCATCAAAGAATTTGAATTTCATTGTGGGTATTTCATAATAGTCGCGTCAATATTCAGTTATTGACTCGACAATAAGGACTGGAAATGAAACACATCGTTGATTTCATCGAGCAACTTGAAAGAGACGAACACTCTTTCACCATTTGGGTGTATGCCCGAAATGGAAAATTTAGTCCATTTGCCGGAAAAGGAAAAACATCCACAACAAGATCGCTTCAGAAAGCAATTGATCAGAATTTACAAGTCGTTGTAGAGCTGCATACACCTGCAGAACACAGCAGCTACTTAATTCTGACTGAAGTACACATTGTTGTGCCGGTGCTGTTCCACCAAGGACAAGTCCATTCAATGGGTAAATCCTTAGCGGCATAAACGCACCAGAATTGTGGAAAAACAAAAAGAAGAACTTGGGCTAGGTTTATTTCTTATCCACATTATTCCCGATGCGTTCTAAAACAGACCGAAAGGTCTGTTTTTTTTCCTCATATCTAACCAAACAGTAAGATATATATTTTACTCAAATAAAAAACTTAGGTAATAAATTTATTACTAACCATCAGTAACGATTACAATGAATATAAATCATGACGTTACTCTCCTGAAACAGCAAACACGCTAAGAGATTTCGCCTGTTTTCCGTCATATAACGTTAATATGTATTTTCCGCATCAACTTTAGGTTCACCAGCGAGTATGTGGCTACTTTCCATGAGCCGCCGCTGCCCATCGTCGCACGCCATTTTACCGTCATCCCAGCCTTCGTTATAACGGGTATCTGAATTATTCAGAGCAATATCTTTCATATACTCAGTATCAACCACACCTTTCAGGCTTAATGCACTTTCACAGCCCTGATTAAAGCCAAAGTGATAAATACTGTCATAAGGTGCTTCATTAACATAAGCCTTAGGAAATAGTGTGTACTCACCTACACCGTATTCTGAATCCATGCTGCTACAGCCCGCCAATCCCCATGCCCCGATCAATAGTACAGATAATTTTTTCATGGCCTTTCTCCTTTTCGCTCAGCCACAAGTGACCCAAACAGGTCGTATGACTAAATTCTAGCCTATTTCAGAAACTTACCTGAAATGTGTTCGGTCTTTATCAACAACCAGTGACAAAAAAGGCCACATCAAGTGGCCTGTCATCATGAGACATGAGAAATCTTACTCTGCCGTCAGGGCCGCGTTCAGCCTGTCGAATCCTTTTTCCAGATCCCGAATAAGATCATCGCAGTCTTCTAATCCGATATGAAGACGTAAAATCGGGCCCGCAAAGGCTTTTTTCTTCGCAGTACGCAGTTTATTGACATCTTCACTGGCCAGGATCAGGCTTTCGAAACCGCCCCAGGAATAACCCATACTGAAATGCTCCATGCCATCAAGCAATGCTGTCAGCGCTTCCGTATTACCCCGGTTCAGTACAACGGAAAATAATCCGTTACAGCCTTTAAAGTCCCGAAGATAAAACTCATGCCCTTCACAACTTGGCAGCGCCGGATGGCGAACATGATCAACTTCCGGCCGTTCAGCCAGCCAACGGGCCACTTTCAGGCTGTTCTCCTGATGCTGACGCAGACGCACACCCAAGGTACGCAGTCCCCGCATCGCCAGATACACGTCATCGGGAGAGGTACACTGCCCCATCAGATAGCTGTGCTCACGTAACTGATCCCAGCAACGTTCATTGGCCGTTGCAGTACCTAACATCACATCCGAGTGCCCGACAATATACTTGGTCGCAGCCTGAATGGAGATGTCCACACCATGTTCAAACGGCTGAAAATTGATAGGTGAAGCCCAGGTATTATCGAGCATGACAACAATATCGTGCTCATGGGCGATACGTGCAAGCGTGGGGACATCCTGCACTTCCATGGTAATGGAGCAAGGCGATTCCAGAAACAGAACAGTCGTATTCGGACGAATTAAGTCCCGGATTTCCTCGCCAATCATAGGGTCATAATAGGTGGTTTCGACCCCCATTTTCGCGAGCACTTTGTCACAAAAATCCCGCGTTGGCTCATAAGCACCATCGACCATCAGAACATGATCGCCCGTTTTTACAAATGACAGAATGGCATTAGAAATCGCAGCGGTACCGCAAGGGTATAACGCACAGCCCACCCCACCCTCCAGTTCAACCATGGCATCCTGAAAGGCAAAATGCGTGTTGGTGCCGCGGCGACCATAAAAAAGTGCTTTGTTCGCCCTGTTTGCAGTGGCATGTTTCATCTCTGCGACTGAATCAAACACTATGGTGGAAGCGCGGCTGACCGGGGGGTTCACTAATTGCTGAGTCCACTTTTTCGAGCGGCCGGCGGTGATGATTTTAGTATCTAATGCTTTCTTTTCTGCCATGCTGTTCCCAATGCCTGTCATTCGTCCATTTAACCGATAAAGCCATTGCAATCGCAATGGCTCCTTACATCACATGACGTTATCACACTTGCCTTATGTTTGGGTACAGTGCAGTGGCTGCGCCAGTTATCTTATTGCTGCATAAGATATATCATTCGCAATGGACGCTGGCGCAGTCTGTGGTCGTGGCTGAGATTCAGGTTGAGGCATCACCACTGCTTTTGGATCCACCATTTCAAGATGTGCACGATAATTCAGGCATTCGCGCATCACTTCTTGTTCATCAGCCACTTTCGCCGTCAGTACCGTCAGCAGCACAGCTTTATAGGCAAAGTGTCGATGTAGCTCTATGGCCAGATTGGCAGAACAGGGTTTGTCACCTAACGGACGCAGAACCTGCAACGCCTGCCGTTTCGGATAAAGCTGAAAGACATTATGATTGATGCCATTTGCTTCCCGGATTTGGTTTCTGATTTCACATCGCGACACCGGGCTGTAATAGCCATAGTCTTCTTCGCCGGCCACACGCTTGAGATAGGCGTGATGCAGATGAGTCATGGTGCCATGCAATGCAGGCAGGCTGAGAAAGATAATGTCTTCATAGTCTTCACCCAGGGTTTGAAAAATTCCCCGCGTTTGCGGCACAAAGCCATGATTGAGCAAACAGGTGATAGACTTCAGGCCTGCCATATATTGCGTCAGTACAGCCAGCATAGCCGTATAGAGTTCAGGTGGTTCAGTGATATTTTCGCGGATATTTTCGTGAAGTGTCTGAAGTTTATACTCCAGAAACTGTACAATCTGATGGTTCAGCTTCATCTCTGCGTCATACATAGCGCCGCCCCCATTGCTGTTATTATGCGGATCTTACCGACCCGTGATACGCCACATTGCTTTACAGCTATTCCACTTCCTGTCAAATCGCAAAACCACGACAAGAATGTGATCTTTATCATGCAATTAAAGTGCCGGGTCATTGTTCTGGGGGGACAAGCCTGTTTCGGGTATGAGTTGTAAACTTTTGTGACTTGCATCGCATTTTGCAAGGCGAAATGCAAAACACTCACCCGGAGAGAAGATCAGAGACTTGGCAAGACTTCCATCCGTGAAGCGTGGCCCGTGATGCCAGCAGAACAGGCGAACCAGGTCACTTCGGACAAAGATTCAGCACAGTAGAGTGTCAATAATCCTGACACGGTACAACCGTACAACCAGTAACAGCAAACAAAAAAAGCGCCGGTAATCCAGCGCTTAACACCTTTTCTTTGCTAACTGACGTGTTTTGGCAATCAATTCAGTGTTTAATTTTCAAACAGACGATCTGTTTTCGCCGCACAGATAAAGTCGTTTTTATGCAGTCCTTTGATTGAATGACTCCACCAGTTTACCGTCACTTTGCCCCACTCAAGCGTGATGGTGGGGTGATGGAATTCTTCTTCGGCCATCTCTGCCACCTGATTGGCAAACGCCCAGGCCAGCTTAAAATTCTTAAACTTGTACGCCCTTTCCAGTTGCTTGATTCCTTCAACATTGAGCACCTCCCACTCTGGAATCGCTTTTGTCAGCTCAACCATTTCATGGTCTGTCACCATAGGGGCGTCAATTTGACAGGCTTCACACTTCAATTCAGTTAAATCAGACATATTCCCCAACTTGCTCCTTGTTCTTCGGTGGGTACAAAGGTGCATGCAAACCCAATGACTGGGCCTGATGAACCATACTCATGATGTCTTGATGTGCCAGCTCAAACAATTGCTGTATACCATCAATCTCAAAATAAATCGGTTGCATGATGTCAATACGATACGGTGTGCGCAGCACATCAACGGGATCAAACACTTTGTAAATCGGTTTATCGCTGGTCATCGCATATTCGGTTTCGCCCGGTGAAGACAGAATACCGCCACCGTAAATCCGGCGCTCACCCTGCTGGCGCATCAGGCCAAACTCGACAGTGAACCAGTACAAACGCGCAAGATAGACTCGCTCTTCCTTGGAAGCGGCAAAGCCTAAACGGCCATAGGTATGGGTAAATTCGGCAAAGGCCGGATGGGTCAGCATAGCGCAGTGACCGAACACTTCATGGAAAAAGTCAGGTTCCTGCAGGTAATCAAATTCTTCACGACTACGCAGGAATGTAGCGACCGGAAACTGTTTATTTGCCAGCAACTTGAAGAAGCGGTCGAAATTAATCAGCGCCGGCACTTCAACGCACTGCCAGCCTGTGCTTTTCATCAGCACCTTGTTCACTTCTACCAGTTGCGGTACGCGATCGACAGGCAGATTCAGCAGTTCCAGCCCTTGGATATATTCGTCACAGGCCCGGCCTTTTATGCAGCCAAGCTGTCTTGTCACCAGATCGTGCCAGATTTGGTGCTCATCGTCAGACCAGTGAATAAAGCCGTTTTCATCCGGCTGTTTCGATACATACTTTGTCGCTTTGCCCATAAAACAACCTTCTATGTCTCTCTGCCTTACCTTGGCAATCATCAGCTCAACGGTCTGTTTCTCCGGCTCAACCCTTGCCGAACCGCGAATACACAACAGAAAAGTCTGGAGCTGTCCCTTCTCGTTTAAGGGTAGGCGTTTTAGGGATCGCAATGGAACCATCTGAGTGGAATCGCACAATTCATTCGGTGTAACAATAATTTTACATACCCCTGATTGCTCAGCGCCTGTCAGGCCAGATTGAAAAAACGAAGCAGAGCACCGACTTAGACCATCAATAAGAACATACAGTTATGTAAAAAAAACCGCACACTTTGCAAAAGTGAATATTGCTTAAGGGGTTGCTTGTTAAGTCGCTCTCAACCAGAGTTAAAGCAGAAGGTTAACACTATGTTAAGCCAGATGTACCGGTACTCGACCATCAGAGTTTCCAGGGCGTCTGGCACACAAGGATAGGGGCAGTGGGTTTGTCGCTGCAGACAAACGCAGGCTGTCATCGTCAATGAGGACCCAAAGATGCGTCACTGGTTTCAATTTCCGATTATAGAAGGTAAAGCCTCACGCCAGGCCCACTGCGACTTGCCGGAAGGTACGTATGAACGTGAATGCGGTAAAGAAGGTTTCTTTGGCCCTGCAAGCCACATGTATCACAGCAATCCGCCAACGGGCTGGGTGGAGTGGGAAGGCCCCTTACGCCCCCGCGCCATTGATACCACCCGCCTTGAGCAGCCGGGCGAATCGCCCTGGGATGCCTCTTTGGTACTGTTCAACAACCAGCTGAAACTCAGAGTCTGGAATACCACAAAAAGCATGAACCATCTGGTCCGCAATGGTGATGGCGATGAAGTGCTTTTCATTCATCAGGGCAGCGGCCAGCTGTATTGTGATTATGGCCACCTGACCTTTACAGAAGGCGACTACATCACCATTCCCCGTGCGACCAGCTGGCGCATTGAGGTCGACGAACCTGTCTCTATGCTGTTGATTGAAGCGACCAACGGCGGCTATCAGATGCCGGATCGCGGTCTGGCCGGCCAGCATGCCGTGTATGACCCGGCGGTGCTGGAATATGCGCGCATTGATGACGCCTTTCTGGCGCAGCAAAATAATGATCAACGCTGGCAGGTCCGACTGAAAGCCCGCGAGCAGATGAACACCATCACCTACCCCTATAACCCGCTCGATGCGCAGGGCTGGAAAGGGAACCTGACCGTCTTCAAACTCAACTGGCGTGATATTCGCCCGCTGATGAGCCATCGCTATCACCTGCCGCCGTCAGCGCATACCACATTCGTCGCGAATGGTTTCGTCATCTGTACTTTTGTGCCTCGTCCGATCGAGTCTGATCCGGGCGCATTGAAAGTGCCTTTCTATCATAACAACGATGACTACGATGAAGTGCTGTTCTACCACAAAGGCAACTTCTTCAGCCGCGATAATATTGAAGCTGGCATGATCACCCACCACCCTTGCGGCTTCTCGCATGGCCCGCATCCGAAAGCCCTGGCAGCCAGTCAGTCGCAACCGAAAAAAGAAACCGATGAAGTGGCGGTGATGATAGACACCCGCTGGCCGCTGGAAGTCGCGGATCTGCCGGAAGGTGTTGAAAACAAAGATTATGTGTATTCCTGGATCAACCGTAAGTGATCCACAGGCGAAAAAACAAGCATTAGATTTACATTGTAAAGTAAGGAGTAAAACGTGAAATTAGCTTCTTTAAACCAAGGCCGTGACGGACAACTGATTATCGTTTCACGTGATCTCACTCAAGCCGTACATGCACACGACATCGCGCCGACGCTGCAATTTGCCCTGGATAACTGGGATCAGGTCGAGGCGGATCTGCAACACCTGTATCGTAACCTGAACGACGGCATTGCCAAGGATGTCTTCCCGTTTAACCCGGCCCATTGTGCCTCGCCGCTGCCACGGGCTTTTCAATGGGCAGACGGCAGTGCGTATGTCAACCATGTGGAATTAGTCCGCAAGGCGCGCGGCGCAGAGATGCCGGAAAGCTTCTGGACCGATCCCCTGATGTATCAGGGCATGTCAGATGGTTTTCTTGGCCCACGCCAGGACATTGAAATGGCCGATGAAAGCTGGGGAATTGATTTTGAAGGTGAAATTGCGGTTATCACCAATGATGTGCCGATGGGAACACGCACCGAAGAAGTCCACGGCCACATCAAATTGCTGATGCTGGTCAATGATGTCTCGCTGCGCAATCTGATCCCCGCAGAGCTGAGCAAAGGCTTTGGTTTCTTTCAGTCCAAACCGGCTTCGGCCTTCTCACCTGTGGCTGTCACCCCGGATGAGCTGGGCGACAGCTGGCATGACTACAAAGTGCATCAGCGCCTGAGCGTACACCTGAATGATGAGTTGTTCGGTGAACCCAATGCCGGTGTCGACATGACCTTCAACTTCGCCGAACTGGTGCAACACGTGGCGAAATCCCGTCATCTCTGCGCGGGCACCATTATCGGTTCCGGCACTGTTTCTAACGTTGATCGCTCCAGCGGCTCCTGCTGCCTGGCTGAACGCCGGATGCTGGAAATTATCGATCAGGGACAAGCCGTCACGCCTTTCATGAAGTTTGGTGACACAGTCAAAATTGAAATGTTTGACGACAATGGCGACTCCATCTTTGGCGCGATTGAACAGACGGTGGTGAAATACCAGCATCAGTACGATCCTGCCGATCTGAACCACCATAAGCCAGATTAATAAGGGGGCCGGATGACGCTTTATGACTATTTCCGCTCATCCGCCGCCTACCGGGTGCGTATTGCGCTCAACCTGAAAGGGTTGAGCTATACCAGCCACCCGGTGTCTCTGGTGGATAAAGCACAACAATCACCGGCTTATAAAGCCATTAATCCGTCACAACTGGTACCGACACTCGATACGGAGCATGGTCAGCTCAGCCAGTCGCTGGCCATCATTGAATGGCTGGAAGACACCCATCCAGAACCTGCTCTTCTGCCCCGCGATCCGTGGCAAAAAGCACAATGCCGGGAACTGGCTCTGAGTATCGCGTGTGATATTCACCCGGTTAACAACCTGCGCATCCTCAACTATTTAACGCAAGATTTGGGGGTGAGCCAGGAAGATAAGCTAACCTGGTATCACCACTGGCTGCACCAGGGGTTGTCTGCGCTGGAAGCCAGAGTAGCAGCAAAGCAAGCGAACCAGCCCAGTACCTTCTGCTGTGGCGACACGCCTTCGCTGGCCGATATTTGCCTGGTGCCCCAACTTTATAATGCGCGCCGGTTTGAGCTTGACCTGTCCCCCTACCCGACGCTGGTCAGAATCGATGCGGCCTGCCAGAAACTGGCGTCTTTCGAACAGGCTCACCCGGATAATACACCACAATAAAAGCATCAAAGCGGCATCACATGTAAGACGCCAGGTCTGCGATTAAGACGTAAGCCATCACGATAAGGACGATAACGATGAGCATGCAAGACCATCATCTGGAAGAAGATCAAGCGCCAATTCTCTGGCAGCCGACCAAAGACAGTATTCATGACAGCTTGCTGTACCAGTTCATGGTGGATCTGAGCGAGCAGGAAGATACCCTGTTTCACGACTATCAGCAGCTTCACCATTGGTCTGTCACGCACAGTGAACAGTTCTGGGATCGACTGTGGGACTTCTGCGGCGTCATCGGTGACAAAGGCAGCAGAGTGACGGACTGCCCCCCTGGCAGTGCAGAGCCGGCCAAAGACACCCGCTGGTTCCCGGATGCCCGCCTGAACTTTGCTGAAAATCTGCTGGCCTACGCCAAACAGGCACCGGAATCAGCAGCCATTGTGTTTCACTGTGAAGGACAGGCAGAGCGACGCCAGCAACTGAGCTGGCAAAGCTTGTACGATCAGGTCTCCCAACTCAGCCAGTATCTGCGCCAGCAAGGCATCTCGCACGGTGATGTCGTGGCCGGTTATCTGCCTAACCTGCCCCAAACGCTGATAGCCATGCTCGCCACCAGCGCAATTGGCGCGATCTGGACGTCAACCTCGCCGGACTTTGGGGTAGACAGCGTGGTAGAGCGCTTTGGCCAGACATGCCCGAAACTCTTGTTCGCGGCCGATGGCTATTTTTATAACGGCAAAAGCCACAACTGCATCGACAAAGTCAATGCCATGCTGACGGCGCTGCACAGCGTAGAAAAAGTGGTGCTGATCCCATTTACTGGCATGGCGCCACCTGCTGCATCGCCGTTAGCTGAGCGCTGCCAGTTCTGGGATGAAGCGCTGGCCACGTGTCAGCCAGCGGCGATCCAGTATGAACAGGTTGAGTTTAATCATCCGCTCTACATACTCTATTCTTCCGGCACCACAGGCAAACCCAAGTGTATTGTCCACAGTGTCGGCGGCATTTTGCTCAATCATCTCAAAGAACACATGCTGCACAGCAATGTCAATAAAGGGGATCGCCTGTTCTATTTCACCACCTGCGGCTGGATGATGTGGAACTGGATGGCCAGCGGGCTGGCGGCGGGCGCAACGCTGATTCTTTACGAAGGATCGCCTTTCTACCCCGATGGCAATGTGCTGTGGGACATGGCCGATCAGGAAGATGTTACCTTATTCGGTACATCAGCCAAGTATCTTGAGGCGCTTGAGAAAAAAGGCTATCAGCCCAACCAGACTCATCGCTTGGCCAGCCTTCGAACCCTGTGTTCTACCGGCTCAGTGCTGGCGCCGGAACAGTTCGACTATGTGTACCGGTCTGTCAAATCTGA
This sequence comes from Photobacterium halotolerans DSM 18316, assembly GCF_000425165.1. Lineage (GTDB taxonomy): Bacteria > Pseudomonadota > Gammaproteobacteria > Enterobacterales > Vibrionaceae > Photobacterium > Photobacterium halotolerans. The sequence continues at coordinate 72,624 of NZ_KE384325.1, read as the reverse complement.
TGTGCAGCTGGCGTCGATCTCCGGCGGCACCGACATCTGTGGCTGTTTTGCCATTGGTAACCCCATCAGCCCTGTGTACCGTGGCGAATGTCAGGGCCGCGCATTAGGCATGGATGTGCAGGTTTATGATGATAACGGAAAGCCGGTGATCGACGCTCAGGGCGAGCTGGTGTGCTGTAACAGCTTTCCGCATCAGCCTGTCGGTTTCTGGAATGACGAAGGCGGTAAGCGTTATCACAGTGCGTACTGGGAAGTCTATCCAAACACCTGGCATCACGGTGATTTTGTTCAGCTGACCCGTCACGGCGGCTTAGTCTTCTTTGGCCGCTCCGATGCAGTGCTCAATCCGGGCGGTGTGCGCATCGGGACAGCGGAAATCTACCGTCAGGTCAATCCGATGGACGAGATTACCGATTCCATTGTGATCGGACAAAACTGGCAGAATGACGTCCGTGTTGTACTCTTTGTCCAGCTTGCCGAAGGGCAGCAACTCGACGACACGCTGCAGGCCCGGATTCGTCAGCGCATCAAAGAGCATTGCTCGCCACGCCATGTCCCGGCGGTGATTCTCGCTGTCACCGATATTCCGCGCACTAAATCAGGCAAACTGGTTGAACTGGCGGTGCGTAATGTAGTCCACCAGCAGCCGGTGAAAAACGTCGGCGCGCTGGCCAACCCGGAGGCGCTGGAACAGTACAAAAATCGTCCAGAGTTGATGCTGTGATCACCCCTGAACATCACTCTGGAAACAAAAAACACGCCTGTAAACCGGCGTGTTTTTTTATCATCAACCAGTGAACCTGGTTTACTAAAGTAGTAACGCATCATCAATGGGAACGAATGTACTGGCTTCGTTAATCAAAGAGGCTGCCGTCAAATCAGGCACACCATACAGCTCAACCTGTTTGCCTTTATCGACTCGCAGTTTATTCAGCAACAGATCAAAATCGCCATCACCGGATACCAGCACCACCACATCGGCCATGCCTGTGTGCTCCAGTGCATCGATGGTGATACCAACGTCCCAGTCACCTTTAGCCGAGCCGTCAGATCGCTGAATAAAAGGCTTCAGTTTGACCTCAAAACCAATGGCCCGCAGGATGTTCTGAAATTCTTGCTGCTTACGATCACCACGGTCAATGGCATACGCGAACGCAGCAACCACTTCCCGGTCTTTGGTCACTTTGGCCCAGAAGGCGTTGTAGTCAAAGTTTCGCTGATAACTCTGCCGGGATGTGTAATATACGTTTTGCACATCAACAAATATGGCCACTTTTTCCATTCAGTTACGTCCTGATTAATGAAAGTTCGCTGCCTGTATCAGCAGCGTTTGGGCAATACTACCTTGTCAGGAAGAGAAGGCATAGCAAACCACCTGATCAGGGTACGTTTCAACGTACCCTGCAGTGGCTCGTGCTGTCAGGCCTTAGTTGCGGCCGCTCAGCAGATAGCGGGCATGGAAGCGCAGATGATCTTCAATGAAGCTGGCAATGAAATAGTAGCTGTGGTCATAACCGGGCTGCATGCGCAGTTCCAGCGCGGAATCATGCAATGCGGCGGCGGCTTTTAACGCTTCAGGATGCAGCTGTTCTGCCAGGAAGTTGTCTGCATCGCCCTGATCGACCAGCATCGGCAGCGAAGCCTGTCCCTGACGTAACAGCTCACAGGCATCATACTGACGCCAGTCTTCTTTATTGTTGCCCAGATATGCCTGAAAGGCTTTTTGCCCCCAGGGGCACACCATAGGATGGCTGATAGGGCTGAACGCCGATATCGAACAGTACTTATCGGCATTTTTCAGCCCTATAGTCAGGGCGCCATGACCGCCCATACTGTGACCTGAAATCGACTTCAGGCTAGAGACAGGAAAATGGGCTTCAATCAATGCCGGCAATTCTTCGACAATATAGTCATACATGCGGTAATGCTTGTCCCATGGCGATTGGGTCGCATTGAGATAAAAACCCGCACCTTTACCCAAATCGTAGTTATCGTCATCGGCCACATCGTCACCGCGGGGGCTGGTGTCCGGCATGATCAGCGCGATCCCCAGCGATTCAGCCACACGAAAAGCACCGGCTTTTTGCGAGAAATTTTCGTCAGTACACGTCAAACCCGACAACCAGTACACCGCTGGTACCGGATGCTCCGCTGTGGCCGCAGAAGGCAGAAAAACTGAGAAACGCATGGTGCAGTTCAGCGATTCTGACGCATGGGTATATTGTTTCAGCCAGCCGCCAAACGTTTTGTTCTGGCTGACATGCTGCAAGTTTGGGGATTCAGAAGTCATAACATCATCCTTTGAAATCGAACCACACAGCCTGTGGCTGTATGGTCCATGCTTGATTTGGGTTCAGTTTGGCTTTATTTGTCCATGTGAACAACACTGCGGATGCTCTTACCTTCATGCATCAGATCAAACGCCTCATTGATCTCATCCAGACCCATGGTATGCGTGATGAACTCCTGCAGGCCAAATTCACCGGCCAGATACTGTTCAACAATGCCCGGCAATTGAGAACGACCTTTCACACCACCAAAGGCAGAACCGCGCCAGACCCGGCCAGTCACCAGCTGGAACGGACGGGTGGAGATCTCCTGCCCGGCACCGGCCACACCGATAATCACCGACTCACCCCAGCCCTTGTGGCAGCATTCCAGCGCCTGCCGCATCACATTCACGTTACCGATACACTCGAACGAGAAATCCACACCGCCGTCTGTCATTTCAACAATCACTTCCTGAATCGGTTTGTCGAAATGCTGCGGGTTGATCACATCCGTCGCACCCAGTTGCTGTGCCAGCCCGAACTTACTTTCATTGATATCAATGCCGATAATACGGCTGGCGCCGGCCATGCGTGCACCTATGATGGCAGACAGACCAATACCGCCCAGGCCGAAGATCGCCACGGTATCGCCGGATTTCACTTTCGCCGTATTGAGCACAGCGCCCATGCCCGTGGTGACACCGCAACCCAGCAGGCAGACTTCTTCCAGCGGCGCGGTTTTATTCACCTTCGCCAGAGAAATCTCAGGCAGCACTGTGTACTCAGAAAAGGTCGAGCAGCCCATGTAGTGAAAAACCGGCTCGCCATTGATCGAAAAACGGCTAGTGCCGTCCGGCATCAGGCCTTTGCCCTGAGTTTCACGCACCGCCTGGCACAGGTTGGTTTTGCCTGAGGTACAGAACTTACACTCGCCGCATTCCGCGGTGTACAGCGGGATCACATGATCACCCACTTCGACACTGGTCACACCTTCGCCAACCATTTCAACAATACCGCCGCCTTCATGGCCCAGAATCGCCGGGAAAATACCTTCCGGATCATCGCCGGACAGGGTGAAAGCATCCGTATGGCACACACCTGTCGCCACAATGCGCACCAGCACCTCACCGGCTTTCGGTAACTGTACGTCCACTTCTTCCATTTTCAGGGGTTCACCCGCCGCCCAGGCAACGGCAGCTTTTGATTTGATCGATGTCTGTCCGGGTTTGAGTTCCAGTGCCATGCTGTTTTCCTTGTTCGTTGATGAGTACACATTTCTCCGCAAGGAGAAATCAAAGGCTTACTATGACACTCAGTATAAAACCTTCTGTTTTGTAAATAATGACTGTTTCAGGTAAATCATTTTTACGGATGTGTAATAATCAGCTCACCAATATCCAATCAAGGGACAATCCAATGGCACAGTGGGAAGGCGTCAGCGAATTTGTGGCTGTGGCAGAATCGAGCAGTTTCACGCTGGCGGCCAGGAAACTCGTGACATCCGTGGCCCAAGTCAGCCGCCGTGTATCGGCATTGGAAGAGCGGCTGGCCGTCAAGCTGCTGAACCGAACCACACGTAAAGTCTCGCTCACAGAAGCCGGCATTCTGTATTTTCAGCAGTGCAAGCACCTGATTGAAGGGCTCGAGCAGGCTGAACTGGCTGTGACACAGATGCAAACCTCACCGAAAGGCTTGCTTCGGGTAACCGCCCCCGTCACCTACGGCGAGCTGCACCTCGCGCCGCTGATCAATCAGTTTTTAGAACAGTACCCGCAGGTCGACGTAGAACTCATGCTGACCAATCAGAAGCTGGATTTGATTGAGTCCGGCGTCGATCTGGCGATCCGCCTTGGCCGTCTGGAAGATTCCAGCCTGATCGCCCGCCGTCTGTCGACCCGGCAATCTTACGTCTGTGCCAGCCGCGATTATCTCGACAGGCACGGCGAACCCCATACCCTGTCGGAGCTGAGTAAACACCAGTGTTTGGTTGGCTCAGTCGATGTCTGGCGCTTCAAAGACAAACAACAATCCAGAGCACTGCGTATTTCGGGCCGTCTCAAATGCAACAGCGGCTTCGCCCTGCGCGACGCCGCCCGTCGGGGACTGGGTTTGATCCAGCTACCGGATTACTATATCCAGCAGGATCTCGAATCCGGCGAGCTGATTGAAGTGCTCACCCAATACCGCGACGACAAAGAAGGCATCTGGGCATTGTTTCCGTCCAGCGTCCGGCTGTCACCGAAAGTAAGGCTGTTGGTGGATTTTCTGGTGGAGCGGTTAAGTGAAGGCGTATCTTCCGATAGCCCTTCACAACACTGAAGCAGCGTTACGCACTTGGCAACAGCATCATTGAACCGCATCGGTCAGGTTGGGAATGTCTGGCAGCTTGTCATGAAAGGCCCCCTTAGCCGCCATAAAGCCAAAGGTATAAGGGGCAACTTTCAGCCCTTCCCGCGCTCTGACATCCTGGCTTTCGCGCAGCAAATTGAACATCCAGTCATCTAACTTATGCATGACTTCCAAAAACTCTTCATGCGTCAGCTCTGCTTTTAACGTCATCAAAAAGGCCTGATTGTCTTCAGCAGGGAGATCAATCACTCGCGCCTGAAGACGGTTCAGCACCGTTCGGGTGAAGTAAATGGGGAACCGGGCCCCTTTTTCAAAAGAAGTGTGTGTCGGGACCAACAACTGACAGGATCGATTAGATTTGATCTCAATCAGCTGGATGATCTCAAGCTTTCTCAGATAAAGGTAGATTGAAGCCTCGTTCAGGCCATACCGTTCAGCAATCTCATTCACCGTCCGGTGCTCTGTTAACTCAGACCAGAAGGTAAACAAAGCCGGACATTCGAAAAAAGCCTGATCCTGCGCTTGAGTAAAAACGGGAATGGTGTAGATATTTTTTTCCGCTTCTTCAAGCAGCTTCGACAATGGGAAGTTCAGCAAACGACTGATACGAATCAGCCTTTGCATCGACAGGGGCTGCACGTGATTCAACAGTCGCTTCACACTCACTTCAGAGATTTCCAATTCATCCGCTAAGTGCTGATAGGATATTTTACTTTTCCTGAGTTCCTTTTTAAGCAGGGCACACACTGCTTGCGACAACCTGTCATCCATTTCGCGCTCTCCGAATCATGTCCTGACACCCAAAGCATCATAATACGACCCATCGCGAGAAGAAATTGAAACAACAAGTCATTATGAGATTCTTTTCTGACCTCAGAGCCACAGAGAACTTCACCATGAGTCCAGAAGGACTGACACGCCGCTTCGGGATTCAACAATGCCTGCACTGGACGATTGTTGGCATCATGATTCCGGTACTGATACTGATCTTCCAGTCGAGAGGACTCAGCCTGATGGATATTGGGATCGTCATGGCGGTCTGGATTGGCAGCACCGCCCTGCTTGAAATCCCCCTGGGTGGCATCGCGGATACCTACGGGCGCAGGAAGACTTACCTCATCTCGCTACTGATCAACACTCTGGGTTGCATCGTGCTGTACTTTGCTGATGGCCTGCCCCTCATCCTGCTTGCAGCCATGCTGCTGGGGACAGCAAAAGCCGTGTATTCCGGCACGCTTGATGCCTGGTTTTACGACAACTTCCGTCGCCAACCCGGCCATCAGTCTTTTCATTCCGCCATTGCAACTATCAATGTGTTCGTCACGCTCGGACTGGCGGTCGGCTCCCTGATCGGTGGCTGGCTGCCCGACTTCACCACCCGCTCATTCCTGCCATCATCAACCCTCTCAGGGTTAAACAGGTATGATCTGAATATCGCGCTGGTTGCCATCGCCAGCCTGGTTCTGATATTGATTACGCGGGGATTGATTCATGAAGCAAGACAACCTGCACCATCACCTGAACATCAGTATCCTGCCAATGCTTTCAAGACAAGTTTGCAAGCCATCAAAACCGCTTTCCGCCATGTGGTGCTCCGCCGACTGATGCAAACCACGCTAGTGTTTGGCATGGTATTGAGCGGGATTGAAAACTATTGGCAGCCTTATCTGGCAGAACTCATCCACGGCACAGATTATGGGGTCATCTTTTTCGGGCTCCTCTCTGCCCTTTACTTTCTGATGTCTGCCGGATCCTCAATCCTGTCCGTCCGATTAGTCAGACACTTGAAAGGGTCGCACAAAATCCTGATGCTCTCGACCCGAGTCACCGCCGGCATCGCCTTCATTGCCTTAGCCAATACCTCGCAACCTATCAGCTTCGCCCTGTGTTACCTGCTGTTCTTCTTCCTGTTCACCGCCGGCAATAATTCCGAACGTGTCTTGCTCCATGAGCATACAGAAACGCGTATCCGTTCAACCATGTTGTCCATCAGCTCTTTCATGATCACTTGCGGCGGCGTGCTTGCGTCGCTGTTTTTCGGATTGATTTCAGCTCATTACGGCATTTCTGTCAGCTGGACCATTGGTGGCCTGCTGCTTGTCGCGTCTTCTGCGCTGTTTCTCTTCATGCCTGAGAGGCTGGAGGCTGAAGTGGCATGAAAAATGAGCCAAAACCACAGTTGAGCTTCCCTGAATCTTGTGAACAAAAGGCTTGCCCCTCCCTGTCAGTGCGATTGGGAGACAGGCGTGCTAAGGTTTCCCCATTCCAGATTGCAGCGATACTCAAGGTTTTCATTCTCGGAATGTCTCACTCTGTTGGATTAATTCTGCTTCTTACCTGCCAGACAATCCACTACGTTGAGCTCATAGGTTGTGAACCTATCGCCTATCATTTCAGTTGGGAACACGCTTTGGGATATTTTACGTAAGAACTCATATTCAGGACGTGTGTGCAGTAAGTGGATATAAACGACTTCATGGCCAAAATCATGAGCCCATGAGATTAGCGATCTAAAAACCATTTTCCCAATGCCCCAACTGCGGTCATCAACAACTATGGCTATCTCATACCCAAGCTCTGATAATTGTATTCCACACCAACCGACTAATTCGTCATCGACGGTGATGGCTCTCACTATACAACCTTCAAGATCATCAATTTCGATCTTGTCGCGAATCCACTTTTCTGCAAGATCAGAATCAAACTCATCATGAGTAACGAGGTGCTTTCTGGTACTCGCTTTATTGAGTATGGGAATAAACTTGTCTGGTTCTATTTCATCAAGAGACACATACTGAAGATTACTCATTAATCACCATCTCGCCTGAAGAATGACACCACCATCTCATCTGCTTTGCCATACACTCGTCAAGCCGGATAAAAACAATCGTCTGTGCGACACTTATCATTATCTGTTAACCGCTTATGCCAACGATAACCCACCATCTACGACCAGCGTATGCCCCACAATGTAGCTGGCTTTCTCAGATAATAAAAATTCAATAGCATTGACGATTTCGTCAGTATTGGCAAAACGCTGAATCGGCACAACGTTGGACACATCTGCCCGGATATTGGGGACATCAATCTGCCGCTCCTCCCAACGAGGCGTCCAAGTAACACCGGGAGCAACGGCATTAACACGAATACCTGAGCTTATATTTTCCAAGGCCAATGAACGTGTTAGTCCTTCTAGGGCATGTTTGGCTGCACTGTACATTGAAGCATTCGGCGTTGGCCTCAAGCCATTTACTGAGCTGATATTGACAATAGAAGCGCCCGTATTCATCAGACTGATTTCGTGCTTTAAACACAAAGCCTGCGACCAGAAATCCACCGTCAGCGTTTCTCTTAACAATGAGGTATCAACTTCATGGAAATTTCCTCTTGAGGAAAGAGCGGGTGATGCATTATTCACCGCAACATCCAGTGAACCGTATTCAGCCCTGATATGACGGAACAAATTGTCAAGATCGGACTCAACGGATATATCTGATTGTTGATAATCCACAACGCTCAGTTCAGGAAATATCTCGAGTACAGTTGCCCAGGTATCTTGTGAACGAGAACATGTGATCACCTTATACTCTGACTCGACCAGTCGCCTGACGGTCTGAAGCCCAATTCCCTTTGTACCTCCTGTTACTAAAGCAATTTTCATTTTTGAATTCCTTTTCATATATTTCGATTAACAGCTAGCACCTCATCAGACGTTGCCACACACTCGTAAAGCCAGCTGAAAACAGTCAACTGCGCGACTCTAATCTTTATCTGTTACGAGATAACGGTCGACTGGGCTGAAATGAGCTGCCAATGGTTGTTTTGCTTTAGCCAAACGCGAGTGAAAGCAAAAACACCATTGGCCTTAGCGCCATCATATTTCCCTTTAATGTCTGCGTTTACATAAACCAGAGCGATATTTCCTTGTGGTACCACCTGAAAATCACGCAGTTCGATTGATTCAATGGCTAACAAACCAGAACGGTGCAAGGCGATATCATCTTGCTTTGATACCCGTTGGCCAAAATGATTAATGAATACCAGGCTATCGGATAGCAAATCGGTTAATGCAACAGTATCTGAGCTGAGCATTGAAGCCTTCAGTTTTTCCTCAACAGCAAAAATTTCCTGAACTATGTCACTTTCCATACGAACAACGTCCTATTCTTTTCTTTGTATCACATAGCCAGCACGCGCGGCTTTGTCGCGAAGAGATGATGCACCGAGCCAATTAATATCAATTCGAGCTCATGCGGCATTTCTACCCGTCCCTTAATCAAGTTCCAGAATGCATAAGCTTTAGCGATATACGGCAAGATGCTGTTTCACGAAGCTGCCAGACTGCTCATGTCGCACACAATATGCACTAAATGGAATATTTTTCAGTGAGCAATTTCACCAAAACAGACTATCTCTGGCTCGTTAATACCATACATTGGGCCAGCAAAGCATATCTGGCGCGCATCCGAAAATGGTGAGACTCTCTAAAACACAGCGCGACATACCAACGCGGTTCAATATCTGCACTCTTAGCCGCCAAGAGCAAAAACAATCACCACGCCGGCCAAACCTCACTGAGATCAAAGCGGTATTTATACGCCATCACCACATTATGACCTTGAAAGTCATACTCTTTTTCGCTGAGTACCGGACTGAAGTTATAGAGCTGGAACTGATGCGGCCCCTTGTTGGCTTCCAGATACACATTAATGGCCATACCAAAGCCGCCGAAGTTCACATTACGGGTTTCGCCCCGCTGTTCTGCAACATGGGTGATCTGATAATTGCCTTTCAGATCCAGATAGCCTGCGCCAAAGCCGATGCCGACTTTGGCATTCCAGTCTGAACCGGCATCACGGTTCCAGTGATAGAACAACACAGGTACCGCCGTAATGGCATAGCCTTTCACTGACGTGCCCAGATCAACGTTTTTCTGGCTGTCCTGCAGCTCTTGCTGGCCCGATTTGAAAAACGACCAGTCGAGCTGAAACTGCACGCCAACATTGGAATTTTCAGAAAAGTAATACGGCGACGACACCAGTGAGGCGGTTGGGAGTATATGGAAGCCGCTGGTCATCACAGCCACGTCTTTATCTCCATGTTCCGGGTCCTGAATTTCAATATTGGTGAAGGTACTTTGTAATCCAACGGCCAGTTCAACAGCATAGCTGACGATTGGAAAGGCAGTGAACAACATAAGAAAGAAAACGCGAAACATTGGTGTGTTGGGTCAGTCAGGAGAGAAAGTCGAAGTCTAACAGTGGCTTACCCTTTGAGCAATCAGTGCCGTGCCAATCATGCAGAGTCAGGCATTAGTTATCACTCTTGTTGCCATCCATGCTGCTGCGCAGATCAACCATCGACTGCTGGCTTACCTTGATCAAGCCGCTTTGCGGCCGGTTGAGATCGACCACCAGAGTCACCAGCACCGCGAACGCAAGGACTAAGGGGATCACTGCAATCAGCCTTCGCTTAGCGGAGTAACCCACCTGGGTGCCCAATGCAATCATGGCGAGCGCTGTGATCGCTGCCAGCGCCAACCAGATACTAAAAGGGATCCGGTTTAGTAATGCGCCCGTCACTCTTTTTTCATGCATATCAATCAGATCATTGGTCGCCTGAATCATCAGCGAAGTCAAAGGGCTTGGATTGGCGATTGCGTAAACAGAGACTGCATTCCACAGCTGGCGGTGGATCGCCGCAGATTCTTTCAGCGCTTCATTGATGTCACTGCCTCTGGCCGCGTCGAGACGGATATCGACATACGATTTAAGCAAATCTTTCACAATGGTTTCAGATGACTCATCAAGTAAATCGGCCCGCAAATAGGCTGTGCCAATGATATTGGCTTCTTCAAGCACATTGTCTCTTCGGGTTTCGTGCTGCGAGGATGCAATAGAAAAAGTAAAAGCGAGAACAAACGCCAGCATCCCCAGCAGCCCCCCAACCATAGATCCAAGTGGGCCTGGGACGTCTTTATCTTTTCGTTTAAATACATACCGGCCAAACTGATAACCAATTTCGCAAAACAGCAGCATCATCAGAGCGATGCCAACAAAGAGCCAAAATATATGCAATGATTCAAAAAGCCTGACATGCATATGCCACTCCTATCGATTCAGCTTGCCGATATCCCAGGCTACATCCCGTTATGCGTTCAACGGATTCTTTGTTAGGCCCGCTTTAATTAAGCATAAATCGCAAATGTCATAAAGGAAGCAAAGTGACTAAATAACCAGCAAAAATCAGCCTCACAGCTCTGTTGAATACCGCTCAAGACGACGAACAGCACTCGGCTCTGACGGGACTGACAAAATCCTCCGCTCTACCCTTCATTTCCGCCATACAGTATGATGACCAGTAACTTAGTTATGCGGTAAAACGGATTCTCAATGACCATCAGCAAACCTATCCCGACCAATATCATCACTGGCTTTCTGGGAGCCGGTAAAACTACGGCCATATTGTCGCTGCTGGCGCGCAAGCCTGCCGATGAGAAGTGGGCCATTCTGATCAATGAGTTTGGTAACGTGGGTGTCGATGGGGCCATGCTCGACCAGCAGGGCGCCATCGTCAAAGAAGTGCCGGGCGGCTGTATGTGCTGTGTTGCCGGGCTGCCGATGTCGGTGGGCATCAATGCCCTGCTGGCCCAAAAGCCGGATCGCCTGCTGCTGGAGCCCACCGGCCTGGGTCATCCCAAAGAGATCATTAATAAACTGACCTCTGAAAGTTACGCTAAATACATCGATCTGAAAGCGACGATCACCCTGGTTGATCCGCGTCAGTTTTCAGACAGCTTATATACAGACAACCAGAACTTTCAGGATCAGATTGCGCTGGCCGATGTGCTGGTCGCCAACAAAATCGATGCCTGCAGCGATTATGATTTGCTGATGTTTGAGCAGTACGCCAGCGAGTGCGAACCTGCCAAACAAATGATCACTCAGGTTGAGCAAGGGCAGCTTGACCTGTCGCTGCTCGAACAGCCTCGCATAGCACGACAAGCCGCACACAGTCATCACCATCATCATGACGATGCGGCCGCGCCGCTGCCGGGGTTAGAGCTGGCCCCCGGTGAAACCTTCATCCGCAAAGAAAACCATGGTCAGGGCTATCACAGCTGCGGCTGGTTCTTTGCAACCGATCTGCATTTTGATTTTTCCCAGCTGTTTACCCTGTTTACTAACCTGAATGCCCAGCGCGTGAAAGCCGTGGTCAACACCGAACGCGGATGCTTTGCTTTTAATGTGGTCAATCGGGTAGTCTCGGTGAATGAACTCACTCTGGAAGGGTTTGAGTCCCGCATTGAAGTCATTGATAAGGACATACTGCCTTGGGATGAGTTAGAAGAGATTCTTGTCTCTTTGACAAAAAAAGCCTGATACCGACTATTATTCATCAATGCTTTGGGATCAACTTGCCACCTGAATTTACGCAAGGAGCAATTATGCTAAACCCATCAACGGCGAAAGCCGTCATCGACCATGCGCTGTTTCTCGGCGCTGATTTTGCCGAACTTTTCGTCGAGCACCACCAGTCAGGCTCTGTCGAGTTCAATGCCGGTGATGTCGATAAAATCAACGGCGGTATCGATTTTGGTATCGGTATCCGTCTCTTCTTCGGTCACAAAGTGCTGTACGGTTACACCAACAGCACTGAAGAAGAAGAACTGAAGCGCGTCACCAGCCTGCTGGCCGCCAAAGATAACCGCGATCAAATCGTACAGGCATCCGCACTGAACTTCAGCCGACTGACTGACAAACACCCAGTGCGCCAGCCTTTGTCGCAGGACGCCAACCTGGAAGCCAAAATCGCCTTCCTGCGTGCCACCGACAAAGCGGCACGGGCAGAAAATGGCAAAATTGCCCAGTTCATCGGCCGCATTCTGCAACGTCAGCAGCAGGTGGAAATTTTTAACTCCAATGGCCTGCACACCGGCGATACCCGCCATTACACCCGCATTGCTGCTACCGCTGTCGCGCAAGATGGCAATGAGCAGTCAACAGGCTTTGAAGCACCAGGGGCACTGACAGGCTGGGAATTTAACACCCGCATCGATCCCACATCGCTGGGCCAGCAAGTGGCAAAACAGGCGATGATCAAGCTCACGGCTGATAACTGCCCGTCGGGTGAAATGCCGGTGATCATAGGTAACGGCTTTGGTGGCGTGATTTTCCACGAAGCCTGCGGACACCTGCTTGAAACCACCTCAGTGGCCAAAAAAGCCTCGGTCTTCCATGACCAGATGGGCGAAATGATTGCAAACCCTGTGGTCAGTGCCGTGGATGACGGCACCATGGCAAATGAATGGGGTTCCATCAACATTGATGACGAAGGCATGGCAACCCAGCGTACCCAGCTAATCAAAGACGGTAAGCTCACCAGCTTTATGGTCGATCAGATGGGTGCCAAGAAAACCGGTTTTGCGCCTACAGGTTCCGGCCGCCGTGAATCTTATAAGTTCGCGCCGACCTCCCGCATGCGTAACACCTTCATCGAGCCGGGCGACAGCAGTCTGGAGGCGATGATAGCCAGCGTCGAAAAAGGCATTTTCGCCAAGAAAATGGGCGGCGGTTCCGTTCAGCCTGGCACAGGTGAATTCAACTTCGCGGTGCAGGAAGCCTATTTAATCGAAGACGGTAAAATCACCCGTCCGCTGAAATCCGCCACCCTGATCAGTACAGGGCCGAAGGTTCTGAAAGAAATCAGTATGGTCGGTCAGGATTTCGAACTGGCAGCCGGTATGTGCGGCTCGGTCAGCGGCTCAGTGCCGACCACAGTTGGTCAGCCGGCACTGAAAGTAGACAATATTCTGGTGGGAGGTAACTAATGGCAGATCAACACACCCTGCAACACGCCATGGAACAGGTGCTGGAGCTGGCTGCCTCTGCGGGCGCCGAAGCGGATGTCCTTGCCAGCAGCAGCCATAACCTGTCACTGAAAGCCAACAACGGCGAGCTGGATGAATACAAAGTCACCTCCGGCCAGGTGATTGGCGTACGCGTTGTCAAAGACGACAAAGTGGCCACCAGCTACTCGGAATCCCTGCATCCGGACAGCCTGACACTCATGGTAGAGCAGGCGCTGCAAAGCGCGCAGTTCACCAAAGCAGACGCCCACCAGCGGATCCAGGCAAAGAACAGCCGCTTAACCACTGACTCGCCTGAGATTTATCAGCAGGACAATGTGGATATCGAACAGAAAATCGCGCTGTCGCTGGCGCTGGAAAAAGGCGTGATCGACAAAGGAGCCAAAAGTGCGCCTTACAATGGTTTTGGTGAATCCGACAGCCTGAGTATGCTGGCCAATACCCATGGCGCCTTCTGTCAGCATCAGGAGCGTTCCACTTACTGTTACACCTATGCCCTGATTGATCAGGATGGCAAACAAGCCATGCATGGTGGCATGTCATCCGGACGTCGCTTTGCCGAGCTCGATCCGAACTACTGCATCAATCACGGTGTCGACACGGCGCTGGCACTGCTGGACGGCGGCCCTGTCGCGACCGGCAAGTATGCGGTGATCTTCAATCTGAGTGAACTGAGCAGCCTGTTTGGCGCCTTTGGCATGTGCCTGTCCGGCCAGTCGGCCATGAAAGGCATTAACCCGTGGCGCGACGCTCTGCACAAACAGGTCGCCAGCTCACTGCTGACGGTCAGTGACATGGCCTATGTAAAGGGCGGCTCTGCCATCAAAGCCTTCGACAGCGAGGGATTTGCCACCCAGGACACGATTCTGATCGGTGAAGGTCAGCTACAGAGCCTGCTGCATAACAGCCACACCGCCAGCTATTTCGACATTGCCAACACAGCAAACGCTGCCCGCTCGGCCAAAGGGGGGCTGGGTGTTTCTTCCCGCCATCTGGTGATTGCCGAAGGCCAGAGTAATAACACCGAAGTCACTGCAGGCGAATACCTGGAGCTGGTTGAGCTGCAAGGCGTACACTCAGGTGCCGATGCCATCAGCGGCGATTTTTCTTTCGGCGCCAGTGGCTTTCTGTGCCGCGACGGCAAGCGCCTCCAACCGGTACGCGGCATCACAGTTGCCGGTAACTTTTACCAGATGATCAAAGCGATTGATGCGGTCGGTAATCAGCTTGAAAATGACTACGAGCGTGATTTCTTCGCACCCAAAATTCGTTTCAGCGGATTAAGTATTGCGGGTAAATAATCAGGCTGGCAAACACCACCTGCCTACTCCGGATTCATCCCGATCAGCACAGACAGTGATCGGCTGACGAGCCGGACACTGTGCTTCATCAGAATGACCTCATCAGATTGATGGGGTCATTTTTTATGCGCTAACTAAGATGGGCTAACGCTGCTGGCTTTCCTTCTTTTTCTCACAGCCGGTATTGAACCCAGGCTGCCCCCAGGGCTGGCATAACGGGGCTGTGCTTCAGACCATGCGTGCTGCCATACTGACAGCGGCCAAAAACATAATGACTCCCGCCCCCTTAAACAGCCAGGTCTGTGCCTGAGAGCTGGCGAGAAAACGCCGGATTTTCAGCGCACCAACAATAAATACTGCACCGACAAAGACAAGAACCAGTATGGTCAGCGGTACCAATAACAAACCCCAGGTTTGGAACGACACCGTATCCAGCGTGATAACCAGCGGCAGAATGGCCAGATAGAAAGCGATAGTTTTCGGGTTACCCAGAGTAATCGTTAAGCCGGATAGCCAGGCTGCCGTCAATTCCCGCTTGTTTGTCTGTTTATCTATGTTGATGGCTTCCGGATTGTGATTCCAGAATTGCCAGGCTAACCACGCCAGATAGAGGGATGCACACCAACTGACTGCAGTGAACAACCCGCCGTAACTATGGGCGACAACAGCAAGGCCAAACACGGCAAAAGACAGGTAAATTAAATCCCCCAGAATTAACCCGCTGAGCATGGTAAACCCGGTAACCGCACCGCCACGTACGCTGTGCGCAACCAAGGCTGTCATGCCGGGACCAGGAATCGCTGCCGCCAGCATCAGCGCTGACATGTATGCCAGGATTTGCGTTGTCTCTAACATAAAATATCCTTTATAATCAATTTCTTTTGTGTTTATACGGTTTCAGAGCTCTGCATATTGCACCTTTCTGGCTGGTTTATTTCACGATGTCGGTGCACGACCTCTCTGGCAAAAACCAAATCAAGCACCGCAAGTCCGACCGATTTAAACAGCGTTCTCTGACGGGATGATTGCCAGCCACCATGAACATGAATTTCACCAATTTCTTTACCTGCCTGGTCCAATGCAATTACGCCTTTTTCTCTGGCTTCTCTCAGACATTGAGATGCGTTCCACGCCGCATCACGGCCATCAAGAAACCAATCAGTGACGGCATACACATCCGGGCTCAACTCCTGAAACCCGAGTGCAGAGGCCCCCACAGCATTGATGTGACAGCATTCAGGCAACATATCCGGATATAGAATAGGCGCCCTGGAAGCTGTCACAGTGCACACAATCTCAGCATTCTGAACAGCCTGTGCAGGCGTGGCTGCAACGCTGGCCACTATACCGGTCTCTTTCCGGCACCACTTGGCAAACTGCTCCGCATGTTCATGAGTCCGGCTCCAGACTGTGACTTCCTGAACCGGCCGGATATTCAGCATGGCTTGCAAATGACGTCTGGCCTGTACACCAGTCCCTAAAATTGCCAGCTTGCTGGCTGATTCCGGAGCCAGCAAGTGAGTCGCCCAAGCTGAAGCGGCAGCGGTACGAAGTTCAGTGATGATTCCCGCGTCCACACTCACCATGCCGTGGTTAACTTTCGCATCATAAAGCAGCACACAACCTTCATGTGACTGCCGGTCCGGCGCACGTGTGAAATCAACCAGAACGGACTTCACACCAAACCCTTCGTATCGGCCTTCTGAGATAAACGCAGGCATATTGCCCATGATCCGTCCGTCATCAGAACGAATGAGATCACGAAGCGATTGCTGCACCTGCCCCGCACTTTGCAACGTAAAAGCCGCCTCGCATAACTCCAGACATAAAGATAAAGGTAATGCACTTTCAACAGACGCCCGATCAAAAAATTGCATCTCAGCACTCCTTGTCTGTCAGGACACGTTCATAAATTCCGGTTCGATCTGAGTCCCGGCCAGACTGTTCAGCAGCGTAGACATCGTTTTCTGAGATACACCTAAAATAATATCCAGCATGTTCTGTCTGGTATAACCTGCCCGCAGAAAATCCATCGCTGCCGGCTGCGGGATGATCCCCTGAGCCTTAACCACTACTTGGGTAAAACGGTGAATAGCCCGAAGCTTTTCCGGTAAAGAGTCTGGATTCGTTTCCAACTGAGTTAATGTGTCAGCAGCAACACCTTGCTTCAAGGCAATCCAACGATGCGCCTGAACGGTATAACGACACTGATTCAGCAACCCTGTTGTTATCCAGACCACGGCTTTTTCTTCGTCTGAAAGTGAACAGTCTGAAAATCGGTCATGTGCATATTGATAAGATGAAAGCAGTGCCGGAGACTCTGCCATGTAAGCACTCTGGTTTGGAATCCAGCCAAAATTATCAATAGAGCTTTGCAATAATTTTCGACTGTCCTCCGGTGCGCTCTGAACCGTATGCATTTCTAATTCAATCATTTGACACCTCTTTAATTTGTTCCAGCGCTTTCGGTTGCGCTGAACTGAATACTGACCACAACATATGAATAGGCCGAACCCGGGAGATAAATTTAAGCTGATGTAGTCCGGCGGCAACCTCAGTCGTCAATGCTAAATCTACCTGGCCTTCGACAACCGCCGCGGCAGCCGCACTGGTCGACTTCATTTCGACAACCCGCTCGATTTTCATCCCTTCCGGCAGTAACTCTCTGATTAAAGGGACAGGCGCCGGATGTGAAGCAACCACCAAGGGACGGTCAGCCACTTTGTTTTTTGTCGCCAGACCATACATAGGCGTATCAAAAAGAAATGAGCCTAATAATGTCAGTTTGGGATCCATATAAAAGTCGTTAACTTGCGAATAAGCATTAGCAACAATCAGCAAGCCATCTGCTTTATGAAGGTTATCTCTTGCTTCCTCATATGTGTTATTTAAAAAGATCGAGTGGTCGCTTTCCGAATAACGGTTTTTCATCCAGTTACTAAAATGGTGAGAGGCATATTCACTACTCGTCCCCTTCGGACCAAGTGTAAAGATAGGAAAATTGACCGCATTATTCAGAGCAATATCTAAGAAATGCATATTTATTACCTTATCTTATAGAATATTAAATATCACGAGAACCTACCGCTGTAAGCCAATGACCAAAATCATTCATCTCACCTCTGACCGCTTTCATATAAAGCGATTTCAGTTTTAGAGTTAAGCTGCTTTCCTGGTCACTGTTCAATTCGTACTGATCAATTTTTCTCACGGGCGAAATTTCCCTTCCTGTACCAGTCAGAAAACATTCATCTGCAGCGTACAACTCAGAAGGTAAAATATCCCGCTCTTCAATATCACAATTTAAATAAGCACCAGCCAGTTGAATCACTGTATTCCGGGTGATGCCATCCAGAATATGAGCATGCAGCGGCGGTGTAATCAACCGTTCATTTTTTACAATAAAAATATTCGATGTTGTCGCTTCCGAGACACACCCGTGAATATTTAACATGATGGCATCATCATGTCCCCCATTCATTGCGGTCTCCATCGCTAATGCTGAATTCACATAGCTGCCAGTAATCTTTGCGCGAACAGGTATCGCTGTATCCGGCACCCGCCGCCATGCGGAAACGGAGCAGGAAATTCCCTGAGCCGATTGCCGGGAAGGCATATTCAGGCTGTTTACTGAAAACCCGGTACTTATACCTGACAGTTTCACTCCAAAACCCATCTTCGGCAGCAGGTTTTTCTTAAATGCGATCGGACGAATATAACAATCCTGATTTGCCTCATTCTTCACCAGAAGTTCAAGAATGCTGTCTTCTATCGCCTGCCGGGACGGCAAATCATTGATCATCAGTAACCGTGCTGAATTCAAAAGCCGCTCAATATGATCGCGCAACCTGAATACATTCAGTTGCCCGGTGCGGTTGTCACGGTACGCCCGAATACCTTCAAAAACAGCGGTCCCATAGTTGAAAGCCTGCGTCGTGACCGATACGGAAGCCTCTTCAGCAGAAACCATGTTTCCATCCATCCAGACCCATTGATGATGTGCAGAAACTGTTTCTGTTCCTTGTTCCAACTGAGCGGTCATTATTGGAACCCCCGGTTGAGCAACGCCAGAGCCGCATTCCGGTCATCGTTGTCACCATCCGGCCTCAGGTCATGCAATCTGGCGGCTTTCCAGCTCACCATGGCTGACGTACCTGTAAGTGCGCTGGTTTTGCCAATCTCTATCTGAACCTGCACCCCGTTCAGTTTTTCCTGCATATGACGGCGGACTGAATTGAGTATTGTCGAAGCCTGCACTGAGTCATCCAGCAGTTCCACCGTGACATGAAGCCTATCTTTCCCCTCTTCACGGGTAATCCTGATTGCATAGTCCAGACAGCCTGAAAGCTGATCCAACAAGGCTGATTCAATATCCCAGGCGCAATATTGAATGCCATCTAACAGCAATACATCCCTTACCCGGCCAATCGGTATAATTTTTAAAGCACCATTTGGCTGAGGCATGGCCCGTACCATATCTCCGGTACGATAGCGGATAAGTGGCTTTTGACCCTGATACAGATTTGTGATGACTAACTCACCGGTCACAGTGGTTCCGGTAAGTGGCATAGGTTTGCCCGTTTCCGGGTGAATCACTTCATAAAAGTTATTAAGAGGTACCGTGCAGAGCTCACTTTCGTGATTACAGACAGCCAGAATCGAAGATTCCTGCGAGGCGTACATACAGTTATAAATCTTTGCACCCCACACTTCACCGATGTTTCGCAACAAGGCAGGCGTAGTTAACTCACCTAAAGTCAAAATCAGGCGAACACTGGTCTCTGCAGGAGAAATACCTGCATCTTTCAGATATCTGGCCAGACTGATAGCGACTGCCGGTGTACAAACTAATGCCGTGAGTTGAAGTTCACTGATCAGCTTCATCACTCTTTCCATACCAACAACCGGTGAACGAGGCCACATTTTCACCACACTGTGACCAAGACTCCGCATAACATCTTCAAAGGTATCACCGGTTGAGTGAAGCTCTGTCGGTCCCATCACACCCACGATATGATGCTCGCCATGCTGCCGGAAAATGTCTTTGTAACGGATAATTAAAGGGGTGTTGTTATGAATTGAATCAATTTCATTTCTCGGACATGGCGTCGGAGAGCCTGTCGTCCCGGTCGTTTCATAATAAACCCAGCTTCGATGCAACGGTGCCGAAGCCATAGCTGCGCCCTGCTCACGAAGATCCTGCTTCGTGGTAAAAGGTAACCGCTGAATGGCTTCAAGCGTCATCTGATGAATATCCGTTTCCGTCAGCCCGGAAAAGTGCTTTTTATAAAAAGGGGAATAATTGGTCACATAGCCAAGTACATGCTTCAGTTGAGAAAGCTGCTGCGCATTTAATTGTTCAGTTGAAAGATCATTACTTTCAAACCGCTGATGAAGCTGAAACACGTCACGGGCTTGATTCATTAGATCATCTTTAAAAATCGCGTACATATCCATTTCTCATTAATATTGAGGGAAAAAGGAAATCATTCCGTTATGTAAAGAGAGACAGGTTTCCAGTCAATTTCTGAATTTTTTTTCGTGGCCCAATCAAACCAATAGCAACCAATTCTATATTTTCACTGTTTACACTTGAAATTCTCTCGCCATATTCATCATACGTTTTGCAGGATTGAGCTAAGGAACTGAACGGCATGACATAAATATCATCATCCATTTCACCAATCTGATGCAGCTCATGCAGGTAGTCACCTCTGGCTTTCAAAATTGGCAACGGAGAATAAATGACACCCGGGTAAGAGAAATCATTCATACTTTTCATATCCGGCCCCACCAGATTTTGTATGTTTTTTCCAAAGCTAATCCCAATCACACTGGCAGCATTGACCGCAAGACCGGTTGGTAAGTCATTATCGACAACAATCGTGCATTTATGTTTGCTTGCATCAAATTCCATCTTCAGGCCTCAATTAAATCAGATTTTTCAAGAAACATTGATTTCAACAATTCAAAATCGCCGATGGCACGTGAATAACTGCTCGTTAAGTCAATGTCGACGACATGCCAGTCCGCAAGTGCTTTCCACTTTGCCACACCGATCTGATGATCAGGATGCTGAATATACTCCACCAGCGTTTCCTGATTATCAAAAAGCCCGATAACCACAAAATCCGCAGCAATGGCACGGTTAGAAATGTTTCTGCCGCAAACCCAGGCCTGAATCTGCGGAATATGGGCAGGATGGTTTCTGGTTGCCTGCTCTGCTTCTATGGCTTCTATCGACGCCCATGACCACGGGCTTCTGAAGTGAAACGTAACGATATGTAAAATCATATTTTTCCTAGCTCGTTGTTTGTGTCACGCCAATGTTCATCACCTTCTGGCGATGTCATTGATAATTATTCATTCGCACAGTGTGAAATAGTATGCACCATCCTCTATGAAATTTGTTACCTATATTGCTTGAATTTCAGGCAGAAAAAGGTAGAGTCTTTCTTAAATCTCATCATTTAAGAAAGAAATTGGCCAACTCAATGCTGAATCAGATAGATATTAAAATCCTGACCCTTTTGCAGGATGATGCACGTATCACTAATCAGGCGCTGGCAGATAAAATCGGCCTGTCGTCTTCTCCCTGCTGGCGTAAAGTCCGTAAGCTGGAAGACGATGACATTATTCAGGGATACAGGGCGGTTCTGGACCGGAGGAAGATTGGTCTGGGCGTGATGGTATTCGTTCGGGTGGCCATTGACAGTCACAGCGAATCGGAAGCCAGAAAATTTGAGCAAGAAGTGACCGCACTGGAAGACGTTGTTGCCTGTTACAGCATAGGCGGTGATGCCGACTTTCTGATTCAGGTTGTTTCCCCGGATCTCGATTCCTATGCCGATTTCGCGATGTCAACCATACGGCGTTTACCTGGTATTAAAGAAATGCAAAGTATGTTTGTACTTAAGGAAATTAAGCCGTTCACCGCATTCCCCATTAAAAAGCCTAAGAAAACAAAAGGATAGACGCTGTTTACCACTCGGTTTCCGCTTCTGTCCGCTGTTTTTCGTCCAAGAGACGGGAACGACAGAGGATTTTTTGAAGAAAGTTGCGATGGTCAGTTTACGACGCGAAGCACACTTTTTCGTACTACCAGCGTTGGTTCCAGCCGCACCACTTGCGGCTCGGTGATTTCTTTATTGATCCGCTTGAGCAAGGTCTCGACAGCCGCCTGGCCTAAGCGGTATTTCGGTTGATGAATGGTGGTCAGTGATGGCGTCATAAATTTTGCGATATGGATGTCATCGTACCCGATGAGGGAGAGATCCTCCGGGATACGAATCCCTTGTTCATGGGCGGCGTTGATGACCCCCATCGCCATCATATCGTTACACGCAAAAATAGCGCTGGGCAATGCACCGCTGGCAAAAATCTTGTTGAAAGCAGAGTAACCGCCTTCACATTCAAAATCAGACTCCACAATCCAATCGTACTGAACCGCCAGTCCGGCTTCATTCAGCGCACGCTTAAATCCTTCATAGCGGAACTGTGCCTGATGTTTCATCAATGGCCCGGTAATACAACCGATCTCACGGTGTCCGCAATCAATCAGATAGCGGGCGGCCAGATAACCGCCCTGATAGGAGTTGTCCTGAATTTTATCACTGGCAAAGGACATTGGCCCCCAGTCCATCACCACCACAGGAATATCGGGATAGCGCTCAAAAACGTCTATCTGCTCACCTTCCAGTGTCGAACACATTAACAGGAGTCCGTCGACCCGCTTTTGCAGCAGCGTATCGATAGAAGCCTTCATGCGCTCACTGTCCCCTTCGGTGTTGCACAGAATCAGGTTATAGCCTTTCTGATAACAGCTGCGTTCCACTCCTTTAACCACTTCACCGAAGAATGGGTTGGTTGAGGTCGTCACCAGCATACCGATAGTTTGGGTACGGTTGACTTTGAGACTGCGGGCCAGCGCAGAAGGTGCATAGTTAAGTTCTTTCGCAGCCCGGTTCACGCGTTCTGCGATTTCATCGCTGACAAAACGGGATTTGTTAATCACATGGCTCACAGTTGAAGTCGACACGCCTGCCAGTCTTGCAATATCTTTCATCGTGGCCATGTATTGTTCCTGTGTGATTAATTAATGACGGCGAAACGCTCCGCCAGAAAAGCATCTACCTCTGCACGCGTCGGAATTGATGTCTGGGCGCCAAAGCGGGTAACAGAGATGGCGGCAGCGGCATGTGCAAAACGAATGGCTGATTCTAAAGACATATTTTCCAATAAACCAGTCACCAGGGCACCGTTGAAGGTATCACCGGCCGCTGTTGTATCCACCGCATCGACCCTGTACCCCGGAATGAGCTGACCACGGCCATTCTGACTCAGCCAGACTCCCTTCGCACCCAGGGTTATCAGCACAATTTCGATGCCCTTGCGATGCAACTCGTTCGCCGCAAGCTGAGCGGTCTGATTATCCGTGACTGTGATACCAGTCAATACTTCTGCTTCTGTCTCATTCGGGGTGATCACATCGATACAGGACAGCAAACTGTCCGGCAATGCCCGTGCAGGTGCGGGATTTAAAATGACACTGGTTTGATGAGCCTTTGCTTCACGCGCTGCCCGTTCAATGCCCTCAAGCGGTGTTTCCAGTTGCATCAGCAAAAACCGCGCTTCACGCATCCGCACTATGTCTGGTTCAATCCGGGCAGCCGTCAGGCATTCATTGGCTTCCGGTGACAGGCAGATCGTATTTTCACCGCTGGCGGATACCTGGATCATGGCGATGCCGGTCGGACAATTCGGTTGCATTTTTACCCCGGCGATATTGATGCCGTCACACTTAAAGCTTTCCCGGATAGCAATGCCGAAGGCATCATCACCGACACAAGCAATGAAGCCAATATCCGCATTCAGCCGCGCCGCCGCAACCGCCTGATTCGCCCCCTTACCACCAGGAATGACCTGATAATCACGGCCATGTAACGTCTCCCCCGGACGCGGAAAAGCGGGCACCCGCAATACATGGTCAGCATTTACACTGCCTAAAACCACTAGTTTATTCATAGTATTATCCTGGCCGCTCATAAACCTACTAAAACTCTTGCTTTATCCCTCCACTTTTTCAGAGGAACATCAAAACTGCTTGTGAGCCCCTCCCCCCTTTTCAAGGGGGAGGCTAGGAGGGGGTTAC
>NZ_KE384325.1:0-48234 GCF_000425165.1 Photobacterium halotolerans DSM 18316 | reverse complement strand
CCCCTTACCAAGGGGAGGGAATATTCCTGATGTTTACTGCTTGACGACCACTTTCAGCGGCACAGGTATGTATTTTTCAACCTGCTCACCTTTCAGTACTTTAACTGCAGTTTCTACACCCAGTGCGCCAATCTGATCCGGTTGCTGGGCGATGGTCGCCGCCAGTTTGCCACGATTAACAGCGGCAATACCGTCATCCGTCCCATCAAAACCGACAATCATTACTTGCTTGCCAGATGCCTGAACCGCACGCAGCGCACCCAGCGCCATTTCATCATTCTGAGCAAACACCGCCTGCACATCAGGATTCGCCGCCAGCAGGTTTTCCATCACGTTCAAGCCTTTGGTCCGGTCGAAATCAGCAGGCTGACTGGCCAGCAGCTCCATCTGACTGCCCTTCACGGCTTTCATGAAACCTTCGCCCCGCTCGCGGGCTGCTGATGTTCCGGCAATGCCTTCCAGTTGAATGACTTTGGCCTGCTCACCCACTTTCTCCATGATGTATTTGCCTGCCATTTCACCACCGGCAACATTGTCTGAAGCAATATGACTCACCACATCGCCCCGGCTTGCACCGCGGTCAAGGGTCAGGACAGGGATCGTTGAGCGGTTCGCCATGCGAATGGCATTCGACACGGCATCAGAGTCAGTCGGGTTGATCAGAATGGCTTTTACCCCCCGAATCGTCAGATCTTCGACATTCGACAGTTCTTTACTCGGATCATTTTGCGAATCCAGCACAATCAGGTTGTAACCCAGTGATTTTGCCTTGGCTTCCGCGCCGTCTTTCATGGTCACAAAGAACGGATTGTTCAGCGTTGACACCACAATCGCCAGTGTGTCCTGCGCCTGTGCAGACACAGAAACGGTGGATGTCAGAAGTGCAGCAGAGATTAATGTTGCCAGTTTTTTCATCATGATTATCCTTCGTGTAGGGGGAGCCGGTACACGTCACCCGGCTCTCTTGTTGTCCGTAAATCCTCTGGATTTACTTGTTTTTATTGTCCACCAGCACAGCCAGCAAAATCACAACTGCTTTGGCAATCATCTGGTAGTAAGAAGACACATCGAGCAGGTTCAGGGCGTTGTTCAAAAAGCCGATAATCAGTGCACCAATCAGGGTTCCCATGATGCGGCCCTTACCGCCCATCAGGCTGGTACCGCCCAGTACCACAGCGGCAATCGCGTCCAGTTCGTAGCCCATGCCTGCAGTCGGCTGTGCTGACGACAACCGGGAAGTCACGATAATGCCCGCCAGCGCGGCCAGCAGACCACAGATGGCGTACACGCCGATTTTCACCCGATCCACATTGATACCGGACAGGCGGGTAGCTGACTCATTGCCCCCCAGCGCGTAAACATAACGGCCGAAACGGGTGTGATTGAGCAGGTACCAGGCCGCGGCGAAGACCACCACCATCAGCCACACCGGCACTGGGATCCCCAGCACATAGCCGGTACCAAACCAGGCAAAGGCATCCGCAGTCTCCGTAAACCCGGTCGAAACAGGCCGGCCATCGGTATACACCATGGTCACACCGCGCAGCAGAGTCATGGTCACCAGCGTGGCAATAAACGCCTGTACCTTGCCTTTGGCGATAATGATGCCGCTGATAGCCCCGAGCGCCGCACCGGCCAGTAAAGCAGTAGGTACCGCAATCAATACCGGCACTTCCATGGCGATCAGGCTGGCCGCAAAGGCACCACAAAGCGCGAGGACTGAACCGACACTCAGATCGATGCCCGCCGTCAGAATCACCAGCGTCATGCCGACGGCGATAATGGCGTTAACCGACGTCTGACGCAGGATATTGAGAATGTTGTCTGCTGTGAAAAAATTCGGGTTAAGAAAAGACACCACAACAATCAGAAAAATGAGCGCAATCAGTGATTTTTGTTCGATCAGCCAGGCTGTACTGAACCACTTTTTCTCACCGGACTCAGTGGATGTGGGTAAGGTCTTGGTATTCATGCCGCTTCCTCATTGATGGTTTTGCCGACAGCACAGGCCAGCAGTTTTTCCTGATCCGCATCTTTTGCATCAAACTCGCCGCAGATACGGCCTTCATGCATCACCAGAATGCGATCGCTCATGCCCAGCACTTCCGGCATGTCAGAAGACACCAGAATGATGCTCATACCATCGGCCTTGAACTGATTGATCAATTGATAAATTTCTTTCTTCGCACCAACGTCGACCCCACGAGTCGGCTCGTCCAGAATCAGAACTTTGGGTTTGGTCATCAGCCCTTTGGCTATTGCCACTTTTTGCTGATTACCGCCTGACAGGTTACCGATGATCTGATCCCGGCCCGGCGTTTTGATGTTAAACAGCCGGATAAAATCATCCACCGCCATCACTTCGTCGCTGTGGCGGATTTGCATACCCTGACTCAACTGATCCAAGGCACACAACGACATGTTTTCTTTCACCGACAGCCCCAGCACCAGACCATCGCCTTTACGGTCTTCCGAGATATAGGCAATACCGTTGAGCAGTCCATCCTGAGGACTGACCGGATTGATCGTTTTGCCGTTCAGGTTGATCACCCCGCGTTCGCTGGGCAAGGCACCGTAAATCACTTTCATCAGTTCGGTTCGGCCTGCGCCCATCAGCCCGGAAACGCCCAGAATCTCACCACGCTTCAGTGAAAAACTCACATCATGAACACCCGATCCAGTCAGACCAATCACTTCCAGACAGGTCTCGCCGTGCGTGACCGCGATGCGGGGATACTGCTCTTCCAGCTTGCGTCCGACCATCATTTCTATCAGCCTGTCTTCGGTGGTCTCCGCCACCGGGCATTCACCGATAAACTTACCGTCGCGCAGGACAGTGATGTCATCACAGATGTCAAAAATTTCTTTCAGGCGGTGCGAGATATACACGATGCCGCAACCTTGATCCCGCAGCTCGCGAATCACCTGAAACAGCGAGGCAGTTTCAGTATCCGTCAGCGCATCCGTCGGTTCATCCATGATAATGACGCTGGATTCAAACGAGATCGCCTTGGCAATTTCCACCATTTGCTGCTCACCCAGGCTCAGATCACACAGCAGGGTTTTGGCGCTGTGCTTCACATTCAGACGCGCCAGCAATTGATCCGCTTCATCGTACATCCGGCGCCATTGAATGCGGCCGAAAGGTCCGGTCGGTTCGCGCCCCAGAAAAATATTCTCGGCAATCGTCAGCTCGGGGATCAGGTTCAGTTCCTGATGGATGATGCTGATCCCTGCCTGCTGGGAATCCCGTGGCCCCTGAAAAGCTGCTGGCTGTCCCCGATAACTCATGCTGCCTGCATCTTTGAGATAAATACCGGTCAGCACTTTCATCAGGGTAGATTTCCCGGCACCGTTTTCCCCCATCAGCGCCATCACCCGTCCCGGATACACATTCAGGCTGGCTTTATCCAATGCCTTGACGCCCGGAAAGGCTTTTTCAATCTCACTCAACTGTAAAATGGCCTGCGCCATACCCCATCCTCCTCAGAACACTACGCCAGCCTGAAAAATCACATTCGCATAGGGAGTGCATTCCCCGGTCCGGATAACCGCACGGCTTTTATGCGTTCGTGCCTTAAAAGCGTCGTGAGACAGGTAAGAAACGCTAATTTCACGACCGCTGCGTATTTGCTCTTCCCGCAGCGTCTCAATCATCGCCTGATGCAGTGCCGGGCTCACCTGCCGGAATTCTTCTGCCATCACCACACCTTCAATTTGCGACTCAGACAAGAAGGTACGAACGGTTTCAATAAAACCGGGCACACCGTGAGTGAGCGCCAGATCGATCCGCTGAACCGTTTCCGGAACAGGCAGTCCTGCGTCACAAATCGTCACTTCATCGGTATGCCCTAATGTCGCCACCAGATAGGACAGTTCCGCGTGCAGTAGAGTACTTTTTTTCATTCTTCATCACCTTGGCTTGGCAATCACTGGCTTCAAGTCATGAAATAGCCGGAAAATCTTCTAACGTCGTCAAAATAGCAATTTATCTATCTCAACAAAGGCAGAAACACATTTCCGCTATCCCGTTTTTATATGATTGGCAAACACCATCGAAACGTTTCGATGAATTTTAATCAAGTTTGATTTCTTTGCAGCAGGTGAAAAGTTGAACTGTGATTGGGATCGTCAGAACTATCAGTAAGGCACACTCAAAAAGTGATCTATGTCGCGGTCAGATGGGGAATAAAGAAGCTAAGAAACAGCCAAAAGCAGAGACATCCGGTGCCTCTGCTTTTCAGGACAACTTATCTTATACGGTATCAACGAGGCATTGAGATGGCGGGCCAGTACTCTTTCGCTGGACGATTTTTGTCGCTGCGGCGGAGCGCTTTTCAACCGATCGCTGTCTCGGGATCGAGCAGGTAATACGCAGTGACGGATGTTGAGCCCAGTTCAGGATCAAGATAATTCTGCACACTTTCAATCGAATCCGCCTCCCAGATACAGCGACAACAATGATCGTCTTTATCCAGCAGCGCTGTTTGTAAACGCATGCCCGCAGGGGGTTGCCCCAGTGCCGGGCCGGCTTTTTGCGAGAATGTCTCCAGATCCGTGATCTTGTGCTCTGTAGCAATAAACATGAAAGACTCCTTATTCGTGCTACTTCTGATTATAGAAGCGGAATAAGGCGTCTTTCATTTCATTCGGAGTCATTGGTCAGATCAGGCGCTTGCCGGTAATTCCTTGCGCGCTTCGATGGCTTCAATGGTGTCGCGAAGCTTAGGAGAGATTTTGGCTTTGCTGTTGTTTTTAAAATCAAACATCACAACCTGGGCCGTGCCACGGGTCGTAATCGCGCCCATTTTCTTACTGAAAATTTCGTACTCCATGGTGAAACGGTCATCTTCAATTTTGGTGACGCGGGAGCCGACCAGCAAAGTATCAGGATACGTGACAGGCAGGCGGTAGCGGGCGCTGGTGTCACTCAGGACCGGGCCGACACCGGTGTCTTTGATATCGTCCATCAGCGCGGCTTCTTTGAAGTAATCCAGACGGGCGGTTTCAAAGTAACGAAAATAAACCACATTGTTGACGTGATTCAGGGCGTCCATCTCCCCCCAGGCGACCGGAATTTCAGTGACCACAGGGTACTGTTGAAGAATTGCGTCCATGTTGGCTCCTCAGAGGCAAAATACGTTATGTTAGAGCATTTAATCTAACCGTTTTGCAACATTACCACAACATCGAACCACAGAAATGAGAAGTAGACAATAGTGCTTGAAATGTGCACAGGTTTGGATTTTGTGCCCCGGTAACCCCCTCCTAGCCTCCCCCTTGAAAAGGGGGAGGAATCGTACTGAGTTTGCTGAAGCAGCGAATATTCACCCCTTCTAAGGAGAGCGAAAGGATCAGGCCGGAGCTGTTCAGAACGCTGTATTCGTAATCCGCAATCAGAGAAAATCCATGCCGTAGAGAATGTCACCACAATGCCGGCACCTGAACTTATACACCGCCGGGTTACCGCCTTTTTCATAGGTATCCAGGATGTCCTGCCATAAATTCGCTTTGAGCATGTGGCGGCTCAAAAAAGCCTGCAGTGCCTGTCCGCTTAAGGCTTTGAGCTCATCATGATCAGCAAAGCCATGGAATTCGCAGGCATCGCCACAATGATCAAGCCAGACTTCCTGACGCCAGGACTGATAACCAGGGGTGCGCTGGCAAACCTCTGCAATCACTTCCCGCTTCAGGCCAGCGCCGTCCAGCGGAAAATCATCAGAATACGAGGCTTTGAATTCTCTGGCTGCCGAGCCATCAGCGATGCACCAGGGGCACAGCCATTCGACATCGCGCTGGGAATAAATACTGCCGCTGTACAGATAACCACGCGCCTCGCCACAGCAATCGCACACTTTCATGCTTTTCACTACAGCACCAGTCGCCAGCGGATCGGGGTGATAGGTGAATTTCGGAAGAGTCACTATTTGTATTCCTTTGTCTTAACCGATGGCTTGTAGCCATTCTTGTCATACACAGCAAAGTGAAGAGCCACTCTGGCATCAGTCTTATGCGGCAAGATCAGGTTAAGATTTAGCGACAAAGTGAGCTTCAGGCCCTGCAAAGCGCCATTTCCGAAGCACGATCACTTTTTAAACAGGGCCGCTTTTAAACCACGCAGCAATGAAGCCCTGAGCACAAGGATGAACAAGCTTTCACCAGTTATGACAACGCTGTGCAAATTTCCGGCTCAAGACACGCGCAACGCCCTTTTTCATGCCGCTAGCCCCGGATTTTCCGGTATCCTACCCCGCTAATTAGTCACTCTATTTTGGGGCTGCAAGCCCTGCCGGCATTAAAACACTATTATGGTTTCAGACAACGCTCTACCCGGAACAGGCACTGTTCGCTTTCCAAAAGGCCGGTTTGCCATGTGGACGGTATACAGCTTTACCAGTGCTTCCATTCTGGCTTCCATCATTTTTTCACTGCTGCTGTTTTTGTCTATCGACGACAATCCGGTGATGCAGATCCTCTTTGGCGGCCTGGCCGTTATTTTCGAACTGGGTAAATTCTTCGCCTGGTATGAATTTGGTGAACGCCGCGCCAGACGCAGCTACTCAGGGGCCGCCTGCGCGTTGGCTTTTTACTCTGTGCTGGCGGCGATTTCCATCGGCGGTTCGGTCGGCGGCATTCAAAGTGCCACCAATCAGGCTCAAAGCCATGTCACTGTGCAGCAGAGCAAAATCAACGCTTATAACATGCAGATTGACGCCATTGAAAAGCAGATCGATCTGAACAATGAGGCGGCGCAGAAATACATCAAGATGGAGCGTATCGCCACGGGTGTCACCCGTATTCAACGTGAGAACAGCAAGCTGCGCGAGCAGCAGCAAGCGCTGGCAATGGAGCGGGACAACCTGCCTGTGGTCAGCCAGGGCTCAGTGCTGGGTTTGATTGATGGCCTGGCCAAAACCCTCAAAGTCAGCAATGAAGCAGCGCAACTCGGGCTGGTGATCTTCCTCTCTGTCCTGCTGGATTTCTTTGCCGCTTTCTTTGTCGGATTGATCGGTGAAGAGCTGCGTTTTCGTCAGCAATTTAACCAGCGCCACGCCATTTATGTCTCAGACACGACTGTCAGGCAATCTGCTGCAGGTTCCAACCCGCCAGGACCTGAAAATACCCCAGAGATCGACCATGCAGGCGCAGCCAGTATGGCAACCCTGGCCATTGAAGCGGCCCGTGAATCTCAGTCTGCAAGCGCTGAAGAGAAGGCAGCTCAGTCACCTTATGATCGCGTGGTAGATGCCCTGGCCTCTGGTTCCGTCAGCTGCTCAAAGCGGGCCATTATACGGGCGCTGAAGCTCTCGGCGGATGACGTCGATGAGGTGTTCCACCGCATGATGGGTGAAGGCCTGGTCAGTAAGAAACCGAACCACCATTTCCAGTGGCACGGGCTACAGGCTCAGACGGACACTGACGGTCAGCAGGGCTAGGGCTTAAACAGGGTTTCCAGCAGAAAAGGTTCATCAAAATGACGCTTGCCGATAAACGCGGTCGCATGATGGCCCAGTTGACGCTGAGTCCCCGGCGATTTAACCCCGAGCGGCCAGAGATAAAACCGCTCTGCGCGCACACTGGCCGGTAACATAGCCTGCTGGTTAAAAAGGCTCTTATTATGGCTTGTGGCGGCAGGCAGGCTACGCAACTGATCATAGGGTTGTTCGGTCAGTGAACGTGTGCGGACATCATGCCGTAACCATTGCACGTCTTTCACCATATGCTCGCCAAAGGACAAGGTCACTCCCAGCGTATCTGTCTGATGCCCGGCATAGACTTGCAGGGTGACAGGCCATTCCGTTTTGTGGTCCGGCGGCGCAAAAGTGAGTGCCGGTGACAGGGCAAACACCATGTGATAACAGCCGCAATGATGAATACTGTCCAGAATGTAAGGCTGCCCGTCAGCATCCAGCGTAAGCCGGATCAGTACGCCATCAAACTGACCCGCATACGGATCAAACCCTGAGCGCGCAGTTCGGTTGGCAAACCACAACGTGTAGTTCAGTTGCATCAGGGTTTGTCCATAAAAGCGGGTATAGCTGACATGGGTATAGAGGGTCGGCTGCTGGGAAACGACTTCTGGCTGGCTGGCGGTGACGTACTTCACCTGACCGGGAAAGTCATCCCGCGAGCGGGTTTCGATCTGAAAAACCGGCGCGTAATAGCTAAGCAGACTTTGCTGCTGCTCTGTGCTTAGCTGTGGCCATGACCGTGCCGACCGCTCCCTTGCCTGACGAAACCACTCCTGTATCTGCAAGCGGTCAAGGGATGCCCTGTCATCAGGCGCATACCGGATCGCATAACCCTCGACAGGTTGGATAAAGTGACTGATCAGACGCCGCTTTTCCTTATCGATTGAGGGTCTGGCAAAATGTTGTGTGACCGGGTACAGCCCCAGCACCCGTTGCCAGGTGGCGTAGCCAGATGGCAGCTCAGGTGGTTCAGCGATTAACGCCGACCACAGCGCGGGCTGATACAGACTGCGGCTGACCAGTTTCTCTGCACACAGATCGAGCGGCTTTAGCGCATAAGCGGTGTTATCCGGCAGGTTCTGATATTCCGCCTGCCGCTGTACGGCGGCCTGATGTGCCACATATTCCAGCCATTGGCGTTTGCTTTCACGGTCAGTCAGCTCAGGTAACCAGGATAGACTGAAGCGGTCGAACGCCAGGTGCGGAAATCTCGGGTCCCATACCAGCTGCGCATCCTGTACGCCCTGTTGCTGAACGGTACGCTTAAATTCAGTGAGCAGATCAACACAATCGGCTTGTGATCCTGTGTAAATTTGCTGCTGGGCCGGAATGGAATCCGGGATCGGCTCGGGCAGAGATGTACAGGCTGTCACCAACAGGAAAGCCCACAGAGTCAGCAAACGCATCATATCCCCTTCTCCTGATGATCCCGGTGACGATAAATAACTGAACCCGGCTCCTGTAAGTGAAGCAGATAAACGTCAGGTCTGGTGTCTGCCGGCAATGTCAGTGAGTCAAAACGATGCGAAACCGGGCACGTTATGTAAAAATCACCACCGCCATAGGCGGTGGTTTAGGGGTGACAACAAAAAAGCCCGCACCTGGCCGTGCGGGCTTGTTCATATTCTTATAAATAAGCGAGTAACGTTAAGCGTTATCCGGTACCTGAATCACACCGCGGCGGATCTGATCCAGTTCAATCGATTCAAACAGCGCCTGGAAATTACCTTCGCCAAAGCCTTCATTGCCTTTACGCTGGATAATTTCAAAGAACACAGGGCCAATCACGGTATCGGTGAAGATTTGCAGCAGAATGCCGGTTTCATCACCATCAATCAGGATTTTCAGATCTTTCAGTTTCGCCAGATCCTCCTGATGACCGGGAATCCGCTTGTTCACCCCTTCATAATAAGTATCTGGGGTATCCATGAAAGCCAGACCGTTCTTTTTCAGCCGTGACACCGTCTCGAAAATATTGTCCGTGCTCAAAGCGATATGCTGAATGCCTTCACCATTGTATTGATCCAGATACTCTGCAATCTGTGATTTATCGTCGCTGGATTCATTGATTGGAATACGGATTTTGCCGCATGGTGCTGTCATGGCGCGAGACAGCAGGCCTGTCACTTTACCTTTGATGTCAAAATGGCGGATTTCGCGGAAATTGGCAATGCGCTCATAAAAACCAGCCCACAGATCCATGTTCCCTTGCTTCACGTTGTGAGTCAGATGATCCAGGGTATGTAAACCGGCATCCTGGTCAGCCAGGCGCTCCTGATAATCCGGGTAGTAGTCGAAGTCGATCTCATAGATATCGTGCTCACCATAGCGATCAACCAGATAGATCAGAGATTCACCGATACCGTACACAGCCGGAATGTTCAGCTCCATCGGACCGGCCTGAGCAGGACAGGCTGTCGCGCCGTTTTCCACCGCGTGTTCCAGAGCCAGCGTCGAGTCTTTCACCCGAAATGCCATCGCGTTAACGCTCGCACCGTGGACACCGGCAAAACCGGCAGCCTGAGAATGCTGTTCACCGTTAACGATAAAGTTAATATCACCCTGGCGGTATAACCAGACTGATTTATGTTTATGCTTGGCAACTTCAGCAAAGCCCATCAGCCGGAACAGGTTTTTGAGATTGGCAATACCCTCTGGCGTCGGTGCGGTATACTCAACAAACTCGAAGCCGTCCGTGCCCATAGGATTTTTCATCATTTCACTCATCCGTATATCCTCACATATTGGTTACTTAGCTGACGCCTGTTCAGCGATTCCTTACCTATAGAATTAGCACCACAGAGAGGGGTTGAGAAGCCAGTTGTAAAACTAAGGTTAACGCAATGTAAAATCAGTTTGTAAAGCCTGCTTGCCAACCATTTGCGCTCAATGAGCACCCCATCCATTACAGGCAATGAGAACAGCGTAAGAACCTGAGACACCATGAAATCAAGCCATTTCATAAAATTGAAAAATAGTGTAGAAAGCTTTACATAGGCGTATGCGCTGGAGTACTGCTCTGAGGTTGTTGCCGAAATAGCTACGCAAGAGAAGCAACGCCCCTTCGCGGTAAATCACACCCGGCGAGACCGGATTAACAGCTTTGCCGGGATTCGAAAGATAAACAGCCCCTGACTATGGTTACGGAGGAGGTCATTGTAATGAGCGTAAATAAAAGGGATAAACTGCGTTTACCGCAGCGGAAAAAAGCGTCAGTTGCCCTGAAAAAAGACAGCGCAATTTACTTACCAACCTATCATTTTCTGAAAAGCGAATTTCAGCATGCCCGCCGCCACGAGCCTGGGCTGATCCGCGACGACGATACAGAATTTCTGCACCAGTACCGCGTGTCACTCCGGCGCTGTCGTGCCTTGCTCAGCCTGCTCAGTGCCATTTTCCTGCCGCAGCAAAAACAGATGATTCAGAATGCGCTGAAAACCCTGATGCAGAAAACCAATGAACTGCGGGATCTGGATGTGTATTTAGGCAACATGGAACCCTATTTCGATGCGCTGGATCACGAGTATCATCAGGGACTGATCCTGTTCTTTAACGACCTGCAGGACAGACGGATAGTGTTGCAAAAACAAATCAAAGAATGGCTGAAATCTGCAGACTACCAGCAACAATGTGCCCAGATAATCGGTTTACTGGATGAACTGAACGTGAAACCAACAGAAGCAGGGAAAAAGCCCTGCCTGCCGTTTGCAAAAAAATGTATCTGGAAGCACTTCAACAAAACGCAGAGTGTCTGTCAGTCCATCGGTTACGCCAACCCGGACGAACACATTCACGAGCTCAGGATTTCCTGCAAAAAGCTCCGCTATCTTCTGGAGTATTTTGCCCCGATTTTTCCGCGCAAAGTCATGAAAGATCACATCAAGCAGCTGAAAGCGCTGCAGGATTCCCTTGGTTACTTTAATGACAGTGCGGTACAGATTGATTTTCTCAATCAGTATCTTGAGCAGCAAAAGCCAGGTTCGAAACGCCATAATGCAATCTCGCGTTTACTGACATTCAGCCAAAAGCAGCATGCCGATCATAAAATCAGCGTGATTGATCATGTCAATCAATATGCCTTTGCTGCTCCTCAAAAATCTTTTGAAAAGATCTATAAACCCTGAGCAGGGCACTGAGCGGGAGATTTTTGCGGCATCATGCACATTTCACAAAAGCTTCATTAAACAGCAATACAGGCTGAGAGCCCAATCACGCTTTATTTTCAGCGCTTTGCTATTAATTAATGAAACATAAATGAAAGGAAGTGCGTATGAAAACAATCAGAACAATAACACTGGCTCTCTCCTCCCTGTTTGCACTGTCTTTAACACCCCAGGCTGCAGCGGCCGATGCGCAACAAGCCTTCATGAACGACTGTCTTCGCACTTATCAGAATGAGTCCCTGTGCCTGGGTTACGCCCTGGGTGTTTTTAACACCATCTCAGCCATTCAATGCAGCCAGCCAGAGCAGCACCCCGTTCATTCCTTAACCCAGTCCGGCCCCCTGCAGACGGAAGGTGCAAAGCGCGTTCGCCTGTCGATTGAAGCCATGCAACCGGCACTGAGCAAAATCAGCGACTGCCGGGCCAATGCGCCCGCTTCAAGCTGAGCAGATAGCCTTTAGCTGGTCAAAGAGCCTGTAGCGAATCAGAAAGCCCTCAGCTAATCAGAGCCTTGAGCGAATCATAGAGTCATGCCAGCCTGTCCTGCGACTGGCCGGCATGCATTGCTCACAACAGACTGACGCGATCTTAGTCTCAGCCTCTGTCTCAGATATCTGCGTTGATGGCAGCTTTAATATCCGCTTCCAGCGCCTCTGGCTTGGTCAGCGGTGCGTAACGTTTAATCGGCCGGCCATCCCGGCCAATCAGAAACTTAGTAAAGTTCCATTTGATATTTTTTCCCAGCAGTCCGGGTAAGGCGTCAGTCAGATAGACAAACAGCGGATGGCTGGCCGCTCCTTTGACATCCACCTTTTCAAACATAGGAAAATCAACACCATAGTTGATTTCGCAAAACTCGCTGATGGCTTCACTGTTACCCGGTTCCTGCTGACCAAACTGGTTGCAGGGAAAACCGAGTATCACCAGGCCCTGCTCACGGTATGTCTGATAGAGCGACTGCAGACCCTGATATTGCGGCGTAAAGCCGCATTTGCTGGCAGTATTCACCACCAACACGACTTTCCCTTTGTAAGTGCTCAATGGCAGTACCTCGCCTTGCAGGCTGGTAACTGAAAAATCATAAAATGCCGCCATAACTCTGTTCCTTACCTGTCATACAATCATGTATTCATGTGGCCAGTTTATCAGGCACCGCTGTTCAACTGGGAATTGTGCTTCAAAACCGTATACTGGCCCCCAACAACATCTGCAACCTTCACTGCCGGGAGCCGCCGTGTCTTCATTTAGCCAGCAACTGACCACTATGGGCCTCAGAAGTTTAGACTTTAACCAGGCTGAAGCCGCAAGCTTAGACGCCCTGCTCAGCCAGCTCGATACAGAATTTTCCTCACTGCAGCAGCAACGGCCAAACAGTAAAGGCGACGATCTTTTACTGGGGCTGATGACCAAAACGCATTTATCTGCGCTTGAGCAATATCAGACGACAGAGAGCCAAAGTCATGCAATGAATGATCTGTTCGTACAGCAACTTGGCCAGGAACATGCGGCACGCTTTGAGAACCAGCATCATGGTCATTTTCTGCTGGTCACACGCCTGTGGATGCTGGTACTCGGTTATCAGCAGATCGATCTCAGCTATGCCGCCGATCATGCGCAGTCCAGCGCTAGCCTGCTGTTTCCGGATGACGCCACAGGGCCGAGCCACAGCCGCGCTGAGCAAACCCGGCGCCGCTTAATGCAAGCGTATTATCAAGGCAAAGCATCAGCCCGCCACACTGCGAGAAACGCAGAGCAGAATAAGCCCTCCGTCAGTTTCGTAAACTCACTCAGAGACTGGTTCCAGCGTATATTTGATCGGTGAGACTGAAAACAGACAATAACCCCCAAACAACCAGGAACACCGCTGAGACAAAAAAGTGAAAATACCACAATTAAATCATGTTAAATCATAAATCTAACTGGCCAGCTGTGTTTTTCATGGCTTTGCGAATAGAAAAGTTATCCACCTAATATTTTGACAGGATTAATGTTTAACATTTTGCTATACATTTTTTACAAAAGTGATCGTTGCGCGTTTTTTAATCACCCCTATAATACCGCCTACGCTTTAACCAAGTATGTTGTTCCTTTAAAACTCCTGCAGTAAAGATGCCCGGAGCGGAAAACCGCCAGGGTCTTTAACGCAGTTTGAGTTGATTTATTTCCCCCGCCTGTCATGCCTTTGACAGGCGTTTTTTTTATCTGTTTTACAGTATCGGATGGAGCTGAACAGACAGATAATGCTCCAGGCGCTCCTGCAACTGCGCTTTTTCTTCATCCGGCAAAAAGCTGGCCCTGATAGCGTTGGCGGTAAATAAAGCCATTTCTTCTTTTGTTACCTCAAACGCCTCGGTTACAGCCAGAAAATTGTCCGTCATGTAACCCCCAAAATAAGCCGGATCATCGGAATTGATCGTCACGCACACGCCTTTGCGCAGCAGCTCAATGATGTTGTGATCCGCCATGTGATCAAACACCCTGAGTTTAACGTTCGACAAGGGACAAACAGTCAAAGGCATCTGATTGCGGATCAATTCATCCACCAGTGCCGGATCCTGGCTACATTGCACGCCATGATCGATTCGGGACACCCGCAGCAGCGATATCGCATCACGAATATGACTGGCAGGCCCCTCTTCGCCGGCGTGAGCGACAGTCAAAAACCCGGCCTCATGCGCTTTTTCAAACACACGGCGGAATTTTTCCGGCGGATGACCATTCTCAGAAGAATCCAGGCCAACACCAATAATGTATTCCTGATACGACATCGCCTGGGCCAGAGTTTCAAACGCCGCATCCTCACTGAGATGGCGCAGAAAGCACATAATGAGCCGGCTTGATATTGATAACTGCTGCTCCCCGTCGGCCAGTGCCCGGGTAATACCGGCCATCACGGTCTGAAATGTCACGCCGCGCTCAGTATGGGTTTGCGGATCAAAAAAGAGTTCAGTGTGCATGACATGATCTTTTTTACAATGCAGCAGATACGCCCAGGTGAGATCGTAAAAGTCCTGTTCAGTCTGCAGGACAGCCGCACCGAGATAATACATATCCAGAAAAGACTGAAGATCATCAAACTGATATGCGGCCCGGGCTTCTTCAACACTGGCATAGGGCAAAGGGATCTGGTTGCGTTGCGCCAGTTCAAACATCAGTTCTGGCTCTAATGTCCCTTCAATATGGACATGCAGTTCAACTTTCGGCAGGGTTCGGATGAAGCTTTCCATAGCACTGACCTCTTAAACGCTCTACACAGGTAATTTGGAGATATTGTTTAAAGTGTAGATTGCAAAATCAGTAAGATGGAGAAGAGGGGGGAGATTTTCCCTGCCGGTGTGACGCAATGACCAGCAGGGAAAGCTGCGGTTTATTTCTGTTTTGGACGGAACACCTTGATCACGCTTTCATCGTTTTCCAGATAAGGGCCTTCCATCAGATCAATACAATACGGGATGGCCGGAAATACCGCGTCCAGACATTCTCGGATAGACTTAGGCTTGCCGGGAAGATTTACGATCAGTGTATCGTCGCGCAGTCCTGCGGTCTGACGCGACAAAATAGCGGTTGGCACAAACTTGAGTGACTCGGCACGCATCAGCTCACCAAAGCCAGGCATCATGCGATCGCACACAGCTTCTGTCGCTTCCGGGGTCACATCCCGTTTTGCCGGGCCTGTTCCGCCGGTTGTGACTATCAGGCAGCATTCTTCTTCATCAGCCATGCGAATTAAGGTGGACTCAATGACATCACGCTCATCAGGAATCACTTCGTAGACAGGTTCCCACGGCGAGGTCAGGTACGCTTTCAGCGTATCAATGATTGCCTGCCCGGAAAGGTCTTCATACACACCCGCACTCGCCCTGTCACTGACGGTGACAATCCCAATCTTCGCTGTTGTCATTTTTTCTCCTCAGGCCATTGCCTTGTCATTGCGAACTGCCACACCACGTGGCAAACAGGGGCCGCTTATCTGTTTGCAATCACAACCTGTCGTCATCACAGCTGTCTGACATTACGACTGTATTTAATCACATACAGATAAACGGCCCCTGTGCTAGTGTAAGCAATCTTGGCCGTTCGGAAAACCTTTAGGGTAAGTCAAACACCAGAGCTGTGACCGAAACATCGCCCTGATTGGATACAATCAGCTCAGGCCGATGATCCACCTTCAGTCCGTCCCCCGGTGATAAGATCTCCCCTTCCACCGCCAGCTGACCTTTGATCTGATGCAAATAGAACCGGCGTCCGGCCTGCTGTGTCAGCGCCAGAGATTCACCCGCCGGTAATATCAGCTGGCTGAGCCGGGCATCCTGCTTAATTGACAAAGTGCCGTTCTCACCGTCTGGCGTGATCACAGGGGTCAAGCCTTCACGCTGACCAAAGTTTTTCTGCTGATAACCCGGCTCGCCACCCAGTTGATCCGGCTGAATCCAGATTTGCAGAAATTTCAGTGTGTCTTGCTGCGAGGCATTGAACTCGCTGTGATATATCCCTTTACCGGCCGACATCAGCTGAAATTCACCCGCGGGCAAACGCTTGATGTTACCTGCACTGTCTTTATGGGCAATTTCGCCTTCCAGCACATAGCTGATAATTTCCATGTCTTTATGACCATGGGTATCAAACCCGGCACCGGCGCGGACGGTATCATCATTGATCACCCGCAGCGCCGAATAGCCCATATGCTCGGGATCGTAATAATGACCGAACGAGAAGGTGTGACGACTGTCAAGCCATCCGAACGAAGCTCTTCCACGATCTGCAGCACGTCTGATTTCCAGCATAATGTCACCTCTTAAATGATGTCGATAAAGGAATATGTCAGGGTAAACGTGTCCTTAGCGAACACGTTTTGCCAGCAGTGAGTCAGCCGACAATTTGCCTGCCCCGGAGAAAACCAGTGATACCGCGATAGCCAACAGAGACAGACCAAACTCGTAGCCGCCGTTAGACATAAACAGTCCATTCGGTAAGTGAACGCTCACAATAGCCACAATCATAGTGATTGCCAGCACCAAGGCTGCCGGACGTGTCAGTAAACCGATCAGGATAAACAGGCCGCCGAAGAACTCACCGCTACCGGCCAGAAACGCCATCAGCATGCCAGGCTCCAGACCAATCGATGCCATCCACTGACCCGTGCCTTCCAGGCCATGACCACCGAAGGCACCAAAGAGTTTTTGTGCACCATGGGCCATGAAAATGATACCGGCAGGCACACGCAGCGCCAGAGGGGCAACACTGTCTGAAGACGTTAACAGGCGTTTAATAAAAGAAGTATTCATAAGGGTTTCCTCAAAAAAGTTGAACAAAAATAGGTATTCAAAGTTGTTATCGTTAAAAGTGACAGAAGCTGTACTGACTGCTCACGCACGGGTCTCAGCCCTGTCTTCCTCGATTGAGAGCAAGTGTAGTGGCAGTCACAGCCAAACAACACTGGTTGAAATTGAGTAACTAATTCGAATAAATCGAACAATAGAATAATTTGCTGCCTGAATAGAAAAATTACAGACAAAAATCAGGGGCTATGACACTATGAACCACTTGATAGTTCAAAGGAAAATCAAAGACATGGAGTTGTCTCACGTACGCCGTTTTTCAGCACCTATCTGGGCTGTGTTAATCGGTACTCTGCTGACCCGCGCCTCTTTTTTTATGGTCTGGCCCTATATGGCCGTGATGCTGCACCGGAAATTTGGTCTGTCTGAAATTGAAATCGGCACCATAATGAGTCTGGCGGCACTCGGCGGCGCTGTTGTCGCCCTGTATGTGGGCTACCTGTCTGATAAGCTTGGCCGGAAAAATTTACTGATCATCAGCTGTCTGGCCCATGTTGCGACGTTTGTCATTCTGGCCGAGGCAGATCAAAGCTGGTTGTACGCTGCCGGGGCGCTGATGGCGGGCATCAGCCGAGCTATGCTGGAGCCGCCGGCACGGGCGATGATTTCGGACTTATTGCCTGAGATCCCTGTTCGGGAAATGGCACACCAGGTGCGTTATTACTGCATCAATCTGGGTGCGGCTTTCGGGCCGTTAGTGGGCTTACAGCTTGGCTTTACCGGTGAGCAATCCTCTTTTTATCTGGTGGCGCTGGCTTACCTGATCTACAGCGTGTGTTTTATTCTGGCATTCTGGCAGATCCGCAACACCCCGCAGCCACCCAAAAACGAGCAGAATTTCAGCCAGACCCTGAAAGTATTAGCGCGAGACAAGGCATTCATGGTGCTGATTCTGGCCAACACCCTGGTGATGTACGCTTACCTGCATCAGGAAACCTCGCTGGTACAGTATCTCAATGGTCTGGGCGATAAAGTCATCGCACTGTACACCAGCATGATTTTTGTCAATGCCAGTGTGATTGTGCTGCTGCAATTTCCACTGCTGAAACTGCTCAGTGGCTGGTCGCTGTATCGCCGTGTGTATCTGGGCGTTGCTCTGTTTGCCAGCGCCTTTGTGCTGTATGCCAGTTTCCCGCTTGATGCTCCTGAGTGGTACTGGCTGCTGGCCACCTTCGTGCTGAGCCTGGGTGAAGTGATTCTGTTCCCGACGTTTAATCTGCTGATTGACAGAGCGGCACCGGATCATCTGCGCGGCGCGTATTTCGGGGCAGGGAATCTGGCGTCTATCGGCGTGAGTTTATCGCCATTGGCTGGCGGTATTCTTTTGTCGTTATACGGCGGTCCGGCGCTGTTCCTGTCCACCGCCTGTGTGCTGGTTGTGGCGGGTTATTTATACCGCTGCTCTGCCCGTTTGCAACAGCAAAACAGCGAACCGGTACCAGCCACTCAACCCTAGTGACTGGTACCGGCAGCGCGCTTTCGATACCCGTTACTTCACCCAAACCTGCTTGGCATTCACAAACTCGTGAATGCCTTGCGGTCCCAGCTCCCGCCCGTAACCCGAGCGTTTAATACCGCCGCTCGGCAGGCGAGGATCTGTTTTCACAATACCGTTCACGGCGATCTGACCCGCCTGCAGCTCACGAATGAAACGCTGCGCCTGTGCCGGGTTAGCCGTCCAGACCCCGGCCCCCAGTCCGTACGCAGTATCGTTAGCCAGCCGCAGAGCATGTTCGGCATCGTCCGCTTTGACCAGCACCATCACAGGGCCAAAGGTTTCTTCACGAAACGCGCACATCTCTGGTGTTACGTCCGCCAGCAAGGTCACCGGGTAAAAATACCCTAGCCCAGCTTCTGGTTGCCCGCCCATCAGGCACCGTGCGCCGGCCTCTATCGTTGCCTGCACCTGACGATGCAGGTTCTGGCGCAGATCATCACGGGCCAGCGGCCCGACATCCGTGTCCGGTGAAGCGGGATCACCGACTCTCAGCAGCGTCAGCCGTCTTTCCACCAGTTGGGTAAAGATGTCATACACAGGCGCTTCAACAATTATCCGTTTGGCAGCAATGCAGGACTGACCGGCGTTGATAATGCGTGACAGTGTCGCGACATCAGCGGCCGTTTCCAAATCAGCATCAGCCAGTACCACCAGAGGATCGGAGCCGCCCAGTTCCAGCACTGCCGGTTTGATCTCACTGGCTGCGGTCGCGGCGACCTTCGCACCCGCGCGGTCCGAGCCGGTAAACGAAACTGCTGCAATGTCGGGATGGCGAATCGCCTGCTCGGCAAGTTCATTGCCAACCGGCAGGTTGACCATGATATTGGCGGGCGCCCCTGCCAGCGCAAACATTTCGGCGATCGCGCGGGCACAACCCGGCACATGCGGATCGTGCTTCATCACGCAGGTGTTCCCGGCCATCAGCGCCGGCGCCAGAAACCGGAACGCCAGCCACAACGGCGCATTCCAGGGCAAAATGCCTAACACTGTGCCTAAGGGCTGATAGCAGACATAACTGTGGCTGGCATCAGAGGGCAGGCTTTGATCTGCCAGGTAGGACTCAGCATGCTCGGCATAATGCTCCGCACACCAGGCCGCTTTTTCCACTTCGGGACCGGCTTCCTTCACCGGTTTACCCATTTCCAGTGTCATCAGTTCGCCTAAACGGGTTTTATGCTCCCTCAACTGCTCTGCGACGCGCCGCAATACCTCACCGCGCGCGGCAAAGGTTAAGCGCTGCCAGTCAGCTTGCGCGGCTCTCGCCGCTTTTATCTGGCTGGCCAGCGCATCGGCATTCAGCGTCGGGTATTCTTCAATCAGTGTGCCATTGGCCGGATTGATTGCTGTTAATGACATATCTCCCCCTTGCTCGGCTATCCGTTAGCCTGCTGCTGTTTGCCTTTGCGGGCTTTATCTATGGATGTCGCTTTGTCAGGCGACACGCTGGCTGTGACGGCTTCAGGCTTGGCCGATTTGCCCTGTTCAGGTAAGACTGTGAAGTCTTTCGGCAGCGTGAAAAAAGAGTCGCAGCCATCTGGCGTGATAACAATGGTATCGGAAATCCCACAGGTTTTGTCGCCATCCACTCCCCACATCCAGGGAATGATGTGGAACGTCATGCCCTCTTGCAGCACGGTCGACTCACCTTGTTTCAGGCTGACAATATACCCTTCGTCCCAGCTGGGCGGGAAAGCGATACCGATGGAATAGCCGGAGCGGGTGATCAGCCTGGCCCCCACATCATTGTGAGAAATGATATTGCGGATCAGGTTATCGGCATCCGACACCGTCATCCCGGGCTGGATATAGGCATGCAGCGATTGCAGCGCCAGCTTCATGGTTTCCTGCGCCTTGTGCATGGAATCGGTCAGTTCGCCCAGAATTACAGTGCGCATCATGGCGGTGTGATAGCGACGGTAGCAGCCGGCCACTTCGAGAAACACGTGCTCGCCCGGTTGCACTACCCGCCCTTCCCAGGTCGCATGACCTATCATGGTTCTGGGGCCGGATGTCACGTATGGCATCACAGCAGGGGGCTCCCCGCCCGCCTTGAACATCGCCGAGCTGATGGCCGCGCCGATTTCGTTTTCTGTCACTCCGGCCTGACAGGCCGCAATACCGGCTTTCATACCGGCTTCGGTGGCAACCGCCGCCCTGCGCATCAGTTCGATTTCGACCGGAGATTTGCAGATCCGTCCCTGTTCGACAATGCCGAAGCAGTCGAGCAGTTTTGCTTCGGTCAGCGTGGTGTGT
This sequence comes from Photobacterium halotolerans DSM 18316, assembly GCF_000425165.1. Taxonomy (GTDB): domain Bacteria; phylum Pseudomonadota; class Gammaproteobacteria; order Enterobacterales; family Vibrionaceae; genus Photobacterium; species Photobacterium halotolerans. Next base: position 27,509 of record NZ_KE384325.1, on the reverse strand, counting down.
ATGGTGTCCTGCTGATAGGCCGGAAAGAAGTAGCTGTTTCTTTCGTAGCCGATGCGTTTTCGCGACAGACCAAATTCCCGCAACGCATCCACCAGCATCTGAATCGCATCACCGGTATCGGGATAGGGCCGGGTCCGCTCAATCCAGGTACGGGCAAAAATGTTCGACTCTTCCATCGCCCGGGTGATCATGAAGGGCTCGTCTTCCAGCGGCACAACCAGCGCCTGAAAGAAAGAATAGCCGGTTGTCTGGTAATCGGTCAGGTACATGATGTTTTCCGGATCGGTGATCACCACCGCATCCAACTGGCGCTGGGCAATACGCTGTCGCAACTCGCCCAGACGTCGCTCATATTCCTCAAAAGGAAAGGTCATATCGTCGCGTTTTTTCATACCGCCTCCCGAAGCACGTTTTGCGTTACTTCCACCAGAATGGCCAGCCCTGACTGCAAGTCCGCCTCCGGCGTTGTCAGTGGCGGGATCAGCTTAATCACCCGGCCGCCGCTGCCGCAGGCCGAGACCAGCAGCCCTGCTTCGAAACAGCGCCCGACAATGGTTTTCGCCAGTTCACCAAGACCCACATCGACACCATACAACATACCTTTGCCGCGAACGTCCACCCCGGCCAGATCTGCCAGCGGCGCCAGTGCCGCGTGCATCATCTCGCCTTTTTGCTGCACCTCTTCCATCAGGTGGCTGTCTTCGAAATAACTCAACGCTTCACAGCCCGCCACAAAGGACAGACACTGCCCGCGGAAAGTACCCGTGTGCTCACCCGGCGACCAGTGCTTATCCAGCTCGGGTTTCACCAGGTTCATCGCAATCGGGGTGCCCATGCCACCCAGCCCTTTCGCCAGACAAACGATATCAGGGTCGATGCCATAATCATCGAAACTGAAAAACGAGCCGGTTCGCCCCATTCCGGCCTGAATATCATCGACAATCAGCAATGCACCGACCGATTTCGCCAGCGATGCCAGCCGCTGCAGCCAGGCTTTATCGGCAATATTCACGCCCCCTTCGGCCTGCACCACTTCGACCATAAACGCCGCCGGTGGCGTGACGCCGCTTGAACCGTCCTGATAGCTGGCTTCCAGCAGTTCCAGCGCCTGCAAGGCTTGCTCTGCTGCTTTGCCTTGGGCACCGAAAGCCGTATGTGACACATGGGTCAGCGGCACACCCGCCGCGCCCCGGAAATACTGATTCGCGGTACAGGCCAGTGCGCCTAAGGTCATGCCATGAAAACCGTGCTGAAAGGCGACAACCTCATGCCGCCCTGTGACCCGCCGTGCCAGTTTCAGCGCCGCCTCAACGGCATTGGTGCCGGTTGGCCCCATAAACTGCATTTTGTGAGGCATGTTGCGCGGCTCAAGAATGACGTGATGAAACCGCTCCATAAACCGGCGTTTCGCGCTGGTATGCATGTCCAGACTGTGTGTCACCCCATTGCGCTGGAGATAGTCGATCACCGCCTGTTTCATGCGTTCGTTGTTATGTCCAAAGTTCAACACCCCTGCACCGGCAAAAAAGTCGATGTACTCTTTACCCTGCTCATCTGTCTGCCTGGCATTGAAAGCCGTATCAAAAACGACTGGGTAGACCCGGCAGTAAGCCCGGATTTCGGATTCGCGCTGTTCAAAAATGCTCATCGTACATCTCCTTGTGCTTTAAAATCTCTGGTGTGAACAGGGCTGTTGCGCTGTGCTGATTCGCTCAGTCAGCCTTCAACAGCCCTTTGATTTTTTTAACCCTCTCTACCCTGTGTAGTTCGGTAATGGCGCTCCCGCAAGCCGGGCATACCAGCGAACGACTTTTTCGAGCAGTCGATCATTAAAATCGTAGTGTGGACTGTGGCAGGGATGCTGATGGACAGGCTCGCCGTCATCGGCTCCGATCAGGGCAAACGCCCCGGGCAACTGCTGCAGATAATAGCTGAAATCTTCCGAGGCCATCACAGGCAGGGAAATGGCATGATCAAGCTGTTGCCCCTGATCTGCCAGCCAGGCAGTACGGGCTTTTTCGGCCTGTCTGGCATGATTAATCGTGGCACTGTAACGCGGCTGGATCGCCACCTCGCAGTCCACGCCATAACTCATGGCAGTATGATGGCTGATCTCTTCGATCAGCTGATTGATTCGGGTTTTGGTTTGATCGTCAGGCACCCGGATACTGCCACTCAGCACCGCCTGCTGTGGGATCACCGTCAGACCACTGGCGGCTTCTATCGAGGTTACACTGACAACGGCGGCATGCTGAGGCGGTAAGCGGCGGCTGATAATCTGCTGTAAATTGAGGGTAATCGCCGACGCCGCCAGCACAGGATCGGCACAGAGCTCCGGCTGGCTGGCATGGCCGCCGCGTCCTTTTACCGTAATGGAAAACGTGGCGTTACCGCACATCACCAGATGATCCGGGCAGATCATCTTACCGAACGGGATCGCCGGCCAGTTGTGCCAGCCGTAAATTTCATCCACCCCTTCAAGCGCCCCGTCAGCAATCATTTCCCGCGCACCGTGCCCGCCTTCTTCCGCGGGCTGAAACAGAAAAGTGACAGGGCCGGGCAGCGTTTCTTCATGCTGTTTCAGCCAGGCGACCGTTGCCATCAGCGCCGCCGTATGGCCATCATGACCGCAGGCATGCATACAGCCCTGCTGCTGTGATGACCAGGTACGGCCGCTGTCTTCATGAATCGGTAAAGCATCGATGTCACCCCGCAGGGCAATGTGGCGACCGTCAGGATTACCTGACGCAATATGCGCCAGCGTGCCGGTTTGCGCGCAAGGTCGCCAGTCGATACCCATTGCGGTCAGGCGATCACGAATGGCGGCGGCCGTGTGGTGCTCCTGCCATCCCAGCTCAGGATGGCGGTGTAAATCCTGCCGAAAGGTTTTAGCCGTCGACAGGTTCTTTTGCCAGAAGTCGGACATAGGGGTTCCTGCTAGAATACTGAAAAGACCAAAACAAATTTTATTTATTATTTCGGCACTTACCAGCAAGCCTAGTCAGAAAGAGTCGGTTTCTCAATGTTGATGACTCTGTGTGATGATCCTGGACTGCGCACAGGCTTCACACAGCGACGCCCTGTACAGACGGTCTGGTTTCACCGCGCAGAATTGTAAGCCTATTCACAATCTGCTCACGCCATGCTGCACAGAGCACGATTTAGATATCGTGTTGGCCGGCAGTCTGGGACACTATGTGCCATAGCAAAATTTCACTGAACAGCGATCGACAACAGATCGGGAGAACAGGAATGACTCAGGAGTTGTATATCGGTGTCATGTCAGGCACCAGCATGGACGGCGTAGACACGGCGTTAGTCTCTTTTGACGGTGACCAGATTCAATTGCTGGCCCATGATGATTATCCCATGCCGGATCTGCTCAAACAGCGTCTGCTCAATGTCTGCCTCGGCCAGCAAACCACGCTGGTTGAAATCGGCGAGCTGGACCATCTGCTGGGTCATTTGTTTGCCGATGCCGTCAATGCCCTGCTGGAAAAATCCGGTTACCGGGCCGGTCAGATCCGCGCTATCGGCAATCATGGTCAGACTGTATATCACCAGCCCTTGGGCGATGCGCCGTTCACGCTGCAACTTGGCGATGCCAATATCATCGCCGCGAAAACCGGCATCGAAACTGTCGCGGATTTTCGCCGCAAAGACATGGCGCTGGGCGGACAGGGCGCGCCGCTGGTCCCGGCTTTCCACAAGATCATTTTCCAGTCGACCGATTCCAGCGTGGTGGTGCTGAACATAGGCGGGATTGCCAATATTTCCGTGATTCGCCCCAATGAAAAGGTGCTCGGTTTCGATACCGGGCCGGGAAATATGCTGATGGATGCCTGGTGCGAGCGGCATACCGGCCACAAGTTCGACCGCAACGGCGACCTGGCCCGACAGGGCAAAGTGGACGAGGCGTTACTGAACCGCTTGCTCAGCGAGCCCTATCTGGCGCAACCTGCCCCCAAAAGTACCGGCCGTGAGCTGTTTAATCTGCCCTGGCTTGACGCCAAACTGGTCAATAGCGCTGTCAGTGCGCCAGATGTGCAACGCACCCTGTGTGAATTCACCGCTGCGACCATTGCCAGAGAAGTCGGACGCTTTAAAACCGGCCCGGCTCCCCAGTTACTGGTGTGCGGCGGCGGTACGCGAAACCCTGTACTGATGGCGCGCCTGTCGGCCCTGCTGAGCGACTGGCAGGTCGCACCGACCAGCGATTATGGCGTCGACAGCGATTACATGGAAGCCATGGCCTTTGCCTGGCTGGCGCAGCGCCGCATTCATGGTCTGCCGAGCAATTTACCGGAAGTGACAGGCGCCAGCCGGACCGCATCACTGGGTGTGCTCTATTTCGCTTAATATGTTGTTTATTTTGAGTATTTCAAAAAGGGGCTGCGCACTATGGCGGCCCCTTTCATTCAGTCAAAAAGAAAATACAGCAGATTCAGAACCGCCAGTGCGATGATCGGCCACAACGTCAGTTGCATACCCAATATCCGCCCTTTCAGGCTGTCGGCTAAGATGCCACGGCCATGAATCACCCGCCCGGCACTAAACAGCAGACCGATAATCACTATCAGCCAGCCAGCACCGCCGTTATCTTCGAGCAGAAACAGCAAGATCAGGGTAATTGGGATGTAATTCACCGCATTTGACTGCGCTGAACAAGCCAGTTGCAGATCTTTTGCTTCGCTTCCCCCGTCGCCGTAACCAATCTGATGCCGCCTGCGCGCCTTAATCACCTGCATGGATAACCAGCACAGCCACAATGCCAGCACGGCTGCAAAAAAACTTGTTGTCATACTCTGAACGCTCCCTGTTATTCTGCAAAATTTTCATAATCTTACACCATGATTGCCATTTTGCCTCATTGCTAAGCCTGTCCATTCTTATTCTCGCGACACCCATTTTCTCCGGCGTTTATGAAGGTCTAGCTGGACAACACTAAGCTAACAGTCAGAAAGCAATAAAAAGCGGTTCTGTGCTGATACAGATCCGCGACACCTTCTTCTTGACCGCGGAGCGCGGTGCGTTTGACTTAGGGGCTGAACATGATGAACAGATCATGGGAGTGCGCGTGTGGGCTGATTGGTATCAGCCTGCTGGCTGGCTGTGGTGGTGATGCCAAACAGCCTGTCGCGCCGGTAAAAACCATACCTTCCTATACCATTACTGCCATTGACGGGTATCTGCAAAGCGCACGGGCCTGGGTGGATGTGGGGCAGAATTTCCGCTTTGAATCCGGCGATCGCCAGGGGACAACCAACGCGTCGGGCCAGGCATCAATTGCCCTGAACGGACTGGAAAACCCGTCGCAATATGCTTCTTTCGTACTGGCGATTGCCGGACAGACGATAGATCTGGACAATCCGGATACGCCGATCAGCAAAGGGTTTTTGATGTCCGCCCCGATCGGCTACACCACAGTCACTCCTCTCACCAGTATTGTGCATCTCTACATGTTTGAAGGACTGGCCGAGTCGACGGCGATTTCTGCCACCGCGCAGTCGCTGGGTATCGGTGCCGGTCAGGTGATGGGCGATTATATCGCCAATGGCCTGGACGATATCGCAGTCAAAGCACGGGCCATAGTACGCCTGGGCATACTGCTCAAACAGGAAGTGAGCAGTGAAGACGAGCTCGCCGTCCCGCTGGCTGAATTTCGCCGTTTACGAGATGTCTTAAAGCAGCTGGATACCCATCATCACCTGGTGTTTGATGCCCATGACCGCGTCGTGCTCGACGGCAATAACCTGCCAATCGTGGTGGATGATACGGCGCTGAAAACCGACAGCGACGGCGACGGCGTCATAGATGCCGCAGATCCCTTCCCGAACGATCCCAATGAAAACGCCGATTTCGATTACGACGGTCTTGGCGATAACCTCGACCCGGATGACGACAATGACGGCCTGACCGATGTGCAGGAAGAGATGCTCAAGACTGACCCGTTCAATCCCGACACCGACGGTGACGGTGTGAAAGACAGTGAAGATGCATTCCCGACAGATAAAAACGAAACCGTCGATACCGACGGCGATGGTATCGGTGACAATGCCGATCCTGACAATGATAACGATGGCGTCAGCGATGAGTACGATGAAGATCCGCAGGATCCCACCAAACTTAGTTGCCAGTTTGATGCCGTTATTTCCAACTCGTTCGAGCTGGACGCCAACACAATGCACAACATCATCCTGCAATGTGGCGGCTACCTGCCGCTGGGCAGTAACGATGTCAAAGCGCTGACCGCACTGCGACGTAACCGCGTGATGGAAAGCGGTACCAGCTACGGCAGCCAGTCAGAGTCCGGTTCCACCGAAGCCTATGAGTTTGCAGACAACGGCACAGCCGTGCGTTATCTGAACGGCGTCGCGGCCGGGAACTACACCTGGAGCATTACCGGCAGCAACGACAAAGACGGGTTCGCCTCCGGCATGATCAAGCTGTTCAACAGCAATGGCGATGCCGAAGTCTGGGCGATGCTCAACAAAACCGGCGAGCAAAACCTGTTTATCGTCTTCTCGCAATACGCCAGCAACGGCGACAACATCATAGATACCCAAGCCCTGTGGCAGATGCGCAGCCTGGATTACCGTCAGTCCGGCGATCCTGTCCCTGTCAGCAGCGCGACCCTGTCGCCCTGCACAACGGGTGACTCCGTGATGAGTGATAATAACGCCCCTACAGTGGCCGCCACCCAAGCCCAGTTTGATACGGCCGTTGAGACGTGCAAACAAAGCACCTCCGGAGGTGAGCTCACCGTGACGGTTGATCGCCTGGCCAGCCAGTCCTTCCTGTGGGGCAAACCGGGGGAAAACCTGAGCAGCCGCTACACCTTCCTGACCAGCAGTGGCGACAATCAGGGCTTCGGCTATCGTCTGACGGGCGAAAAAGCAGAGAGCTATCAATGGGAGATCGATAATAACCTGCTGGTCATTCAGGGCCGTGATATCCCTAATGCTACTAACTGGGCGCAGAGCTTTTCTCTGCTGGCGGAAGCTGAGGCCAACGGTGAAACCGGCTGGAAAGTCTTTACGGCGAATGAGCAGTGGGTCAAGGACAATACGCCGGAGGGAATTACCGATCAACAAGGTGCGATCAGTTCCGGTTCACTGGTGCAAAGTGCCCTGCCCGGCCGTTTACTGACCCAGTGTGATGACTTCGACACCGGCTGGAATGACAGCACGCAAAGCCCGACCGACAACGGCGCGACACCAGCCGACTATGATCAGGCCATCGCAAGCTGCGGCTCGCCCTGGACGGCGACACCTCTGACCTTTACCAGCAACCTGCTGAGCACTGCTCTGCTGACGCTGGATAACGGCCACAGCATGGCATTCAGCGGTGTACCGGTCAGCAATGCAGACGGTCTGCTCTCCGGTAACGGTACCTATAGTGTGCCGGGTCAAGAGCAACCAGTAACAGAAGCCTTCAGCTGGGTGATCAATGCCAAAGGGCAATTAGTGATCCACTTTACCGACAGCGATAAAACCATGACCTGGCAGTTGCAGGATAGCGATGGCCTGAGCTTCTCAGCCCTGGGCTTTCTGGAAAATCCGGACTGGCAGCTGAACCCGGATCATGGCGTTATTCAGCAAACCCGCTTTACGGTATCCCGGATGATGTAAAGCGTTACCGGCAATAACAAAAACAATAACTAACGAGAAAAACAGGTGGTGAAATTTGCCACCTGTTAGTTTTTTCGGCTAACACTAATATCAATACGCTGAGGTGCTGTGAAACGAATCAGCGCCAACCCGCATACAGCCTGTACTGCAGACCTTGATGCATATTGGCACGACTATTGATTAGATAATGTCACTTTCCACAAACCGGATGTGATGATTCGATGAAACCGACCCTGAAAAAAGTGATTCTTCCTGCCGCCCTGGCTGGTATTGCGCTGTATACCGGCATCATAAATTTCAGCTTTGCCGACGAGCAGACACGCACAGAATCTGTCCGTGCATTCAATAAGCTGTCTGTCGAAAAAGGCCTTGAGGTTAACGTGCATTGCAGCGACAGCAATTATCTTGAAGCCACAGGTCAGGCTGCCGCCTTGGATAAGCTGACGGTGACTGAAAAGCAGGACACCCTGCAGATCAGCAATCGCTCGGGTGACGATGGGGAGAGCATTGAACCGCTGACTGTACATATTTACACGTCACAGCCCCTTCAGCGCCTGGACGCCAGATATGGCATCGACGCTACCGTGGACGGCTGCGCTCTCGCCAGCGACAGTTTCGCAGCCATCGGCAAAATGGGCAGCAAACTGGTGCTGAGCGGCAGCACAGAAACGCTGACGCTGGATCTGGCCATGGGTGCCACACTCGATCACGCCGACCAGCCTCTGCTCGTCAACCAGGCCACGGTTGAACTCGGTATGGGGGCCAGCGCCAGCCTGTGCCATGCCAAATCGGTCTCGGGCAGGCAGTCTGCCGGCACCAAACTGTCGGTTTCACCCGACACTCAAACCCGTATCAACAGTAGTTATGGGACGGCGCTGGTGTTTGATGAGTGTTGAGGGGGGTCAATAATTCATGTTGAACACACTGGGAGATCTGAGGTATGTCGCGCTTGAGTTTGGTGGTTCATTTGGCATCTCAGTACGCGCGCCAGGTACTCTTTGTTGGTGCAAAGAGTACCCAGAAAGCCCCTTTGTGTTCTTTGGTATTGGCCGGGCCGGTTGCAGGCGCTCCCGGCGCCGACAACCTGAAAATTCGTCCTGAATTTTCTCCCTTGGGAAGTGGAATACTTGGGTTTATAGCTCGTTATTAGACAAAAACGATCTTAGGCATATTTACGCTACCGACGTCGTTATCGCGCAGGCAGGAATTCAGAAAACGAGTGCAATTTCTAAGGGGTTACTGGTTTGTCGCGCTTGAGTTCGGGGCTTCTCTCAGCATCTTTGTATGCGCGCCAGTGACTCTTTGCTGGCACAAGAGTACCCAGAAAGCCCCTTTGTGTTCTTTGATGTTGGCCGGGCCGGTTGCAGGCGCTCCCGGCGCCGACAACCTGAAAATTCGTCCTGAATTTTCCCCTGGAGAGTGGGAAACTTGGGTTTAAAACATGTTATTGGACAAAACCACGTTAGCCCTTAACAGAAAAATAATGGTAAAACTGATCAAAATAGCCCCTATGATATTCCTCATCATAGGAGCTAGGTTCAGTTAGAGAACACGCTTCATCTGCGCATAATCACCGTTAGTTCTGAGAATAACCATGACTGTTTTGTCGTTACGGTTACGGAAGAACCAACCATGATTACCAGTGAAAGCTGCCACTAACTCACCTTGATCACTAGGTACACCGCGCCCTTTCTCATAGCTGACTGAGTTACCATTGCCGTCACCATGCGTATCATAATTGACTGGACCACCTTTAGAGATCCATTCAAAGTTGGCAGTCTGACCTTTTTCCATGACAAGCTTCACTTCAGCACCTTCACCTGGCTTCAGAGTCAGCATGATTTTGTCTTTCCACACGGGCTCCACAGGTTCAACCTGTACAGGGTCTGGCAATGTCTTGAGGCTAGAAACAGGCGCAGTCTCAACGACTTTTGCGACCATATCCGCTTCATTATTTGCCAGATCGTCTTCAGCTTCTTGAGCTAATTGAGCCTTAATCTCCCCCATCTCTGTTAACCCCAGCGCTCGCCCCATCCCTGTTGGGTCAATGGCGTACTCGGCAGGTAAAATCACCATAACGAGCAACACGATGGCGGTTCCTAACGCAATAAAGGTCGAACGGACAAGTTGTTTGGTTGTCGGTAGCTCGGCGCGAGCTGGTATATTTGTGTTATACATGATTAATTCCTTTTTCTATTCACTGAGCGACAACGTAGCCCGTTAGTTGATAGCCAATAAGCATGAAACCCAAGCTCATCATAACAACATTGACTGAGTAGGCTTGACGATAAAAACGGGTATGTCGCCGCCAGAAGCCCATCACAATCAAAATGGTGCCAAGCGCAATCAATTGCCCAATTTCCACACCAATGTTGAACGCTAATAGATTAGGAATTAATCCGTCAGGAGAAATGTCATATTCAATGATTTTTGACGATAACCCAAAGCCATGACAAAACCCAAACAGCAAAGTTGCAAGTTTGGTATTGGGCTGTACGCCAAACCACCGTTGAAATGCCCCTAAATTATCCATTGCCTTATAGACCACAGACAATCCGATAATGGCATCAATGATGTAGCTGTTAATGCCCATATTGAAGTACACACCAAGCAGCATGGTGGACGAATGTCCGAGCGCAAAAAGGCTCACATACAACGCGATGTGTTTCATTTTGTAGAGGAAGAAAATCACGCCAAATAAAAACAGGATATGATCGTATCCTGTCACCATGTGCTTCGCACCTAGATACATAAACGCAATGATATTGGTGCCTGTGATTTCTTGGATATAACCTTTGTCACCCTGTGCCACGGCATGAGCAAAAACGTCAGTGCTCATCACCATGAGTAAGGCAAGGATAAGATAAAGCATCCCCTTGCGAAGCGACGTCGCCAAATCAATAGGCAACGTACTCACCTCGCGTAAAGAGAGTAAGTTCATAGTAACTCCATTATTTGTTGAATCTTCTCTAGCCGCAGGTTAGTTGCGGCAGTTATCAAGCAAACAACAACCTTCTTGGAGGACGCTCTATTTTGAAGGGTTTACGAATAGGTGTTCCGCTGGCTTGTGTGCCATAGGTTGAAATCATCACTCTCGTAAAGACAGCATGATTCGCAGCTTTTAATGTCGCGCTGTCATACGTGTGATTGTGATTACTCGCATCATGTTGAAAGGAGTACTCATCATCGACAGCATGAGGATGACTCGGTAAGTGAGTATGCCCACTATCAATTGAAGATACCGCAAACAGACTGTGAGAACGAAATTCGCCTATAGCAGAAGAAGTCATACCTAATGCGACGATAAGTAGCATGATCAAACTAATACATTGTGTTAGTGCTTTAGAAACCATACACCATCGCCGACATTTGGATGAATCATTGAGAGATACAAAAAACCAAACTGTTATATTATAACAAAACTAAGATATCAACCGCCATTTGTTAAATTATGTAAGCTCTATTCCAAACTCTTTAACCACCAAGGCTACGATAAAAAAGCAGGTGATTGAAATAATGGCGCAAATACCCAGCGAGAACCAAAACGAGTATCGATTTAACAAGAAAGGAAAGATCAGAAACATCGGCAGCGTCGGCAACACATACCAAAATGTGTAGTAAGCATGGTTGGCGAGCTTTTCCTGACCCTGGCCTTCAATATACATCCAAATCAAAGCCAAAATAGTGACAGTAGGCAGCGCCGCAATCAGCGCTCCCGCTTTGTCACTTCTTTTCGCGACTTCAGATATCAAAACCACAATTCCTGCGGTCAGTACATATTTCGTTATAATCCATAACATTAGACAGCCACCCTTAGCTAAAGCGAGAGAAAAGTCATGATTACAAAAAGCTTAGCTCATTAGTGCTGTGTATCCGTGCATACCCATATACAAGCCTACCGCACTAATCAAAACACCTGATAGGTAAAGTGCCCGGCGAGCAACATCATTCAACCCACTCCATTTAGATGTGGCTTTCTGCACACCCACTGCCGCTACAACGCCAACCGCAACCAGAGTAAGAGCCAGACCGGCACTGAATGATACAACCAAGGTCGCACCAAGCGTCATCGCCTTGAGCTGTAAGCAAATCAGCAGAACTGTTACAGCAGCAGGACATGGAATTAACCCACCTGTTAAACCAAAAAGCAGTATTTGCCCGTTAGTCACGTCTCTATTCTCAAAGCGCTTTTGAATATCTAAAGCATGCGCGCGTTCATGAGCATCCTGGTATTCTTTGTTCTCTTTTCCTGAGTGTGAATCCGGATGAAAACTCACTTCAAAATCATGAGTATGATCATGGTGTCCGATAATCAGTGCGACAGAAAAGTCATCTGATGCCTCAATGCAGGAGGCTGATTCCAAATATCCATCACGTTCAACAAAATGATAAGTATCAGCAATTTGGGAGTTTTTACTCGGTACTAAAATCTTCACACCTTCAGCCGTTAAAGGCTTGCCGTTGAGTGTTCGTAATTGGAAACGGTGATGAAGCCCTTCTTCTACGATAGAGAGCGAAACATGTCCATGTCCTGTATCGACAACTTGAGTTGTCCATTCATGAGCATGACTATGGGCTTTATGCCAAGCACGCTCATCGCCCCACGTTCGCCAAAACATCCATAAACCTGTCGCTGTGATAATGATCCCTGAGATGAGTTGCATCCACGGTTCAGCAGCTTCAGCCGTGAATTTCTGGCTGATATACATCCCGCCAACAGCAATTAACCACACAATAGCAGTGTGAGAAAGTGTGGCGGCTAACCCCAACATCACCGCCTGTTTGACCGTCCCTTTAACTGCAACAATAAAAGCCGCCATCATCGTTTTCGAGTGTCCTGGCTCTAAGCCATGCAAAGCACCTAGTAAGATAGCACTGGGAATAAAGAACCATCCGTTACCTTGTTGTAGTAGTGCAACAAAATCCATTGCTGTTCTCTGTTGTTATTTCACATTTGACATAAACTATACTCCCCCCTAGTATTAAATACTCCTCCCTAGTATTAAATACTACCCCCCAGTATAAATTGAGTGCTACATTATCGGTTAGAATCACCCAGCCCATAATTTAAAGAAGATATGCCATGTCACATACAACCAAAGATCAGAAGAAGCTCAACGCCCGAGTAAGCAAAATACAGGGGCAGGTGAATGGCCTAAAAAAAATGCTGGAAAAAGAACACGAGTGCCAAGATGTGTTGCAGCAGATCGCTGCAATTCGAGGTGCGGTAAATGGTTTGATGCGAGAAGTGATTAAAGGCCACTTGCTTGAACACGTAGTGCTTGAGGAAGACAAAGAGCAACGTGAAGCCGATTTGGAAGTAGTGCTTAAAGTTCTGGACTCTTACATCAAATAACCCGGTTATAGTTGATCAACTGTGCCATTGTTCGTACTGAAGGCTATTAGTTTTTGTCATCTGAAGTTAAGCGCTCATAACTCATTTAGGGGCATTCACAATTTATAAACTCAAGTATCCCACTCCCCGAGGGGAAAAATTCATGGACGAATTTTCCCCGTGGATTGAGGGTTTCTTGAGGTCAGGTTATTGCAGAGCAAGCCGTGAGCTGATCCTACTTGTTCAGCTCACTTCTTGCGGCGGAAAGCTCTGCCTCTGCTTCTTGCAGCTTATTCATTCTTTTCTCAATTTTATCGGGCCTGCCAGATTCCTGAGCGTCTTTCAGTTCAAGCGTGCGCTCAGCAACTTCCTGTTCTTTTTCATTAACTTTTGCAAGTCTCTCGCGCATTAATCCTTCATCCGTACAATGATCCCGTACTTCTTTCAGCGCTTTTTCCAGACCGGTTATACGATGAGTATTGTCATTACTTTTCGCATATTCGATTTGCTGCTGTATCTCATAAGCTTTGGCGTCACATCCCTTAAGAGACTCCTGAGCCAGGCTGGGAAAAGTGACAATTGTCGCCAAAAAGCTGAGACCGGTAATCGTCTTTAACATGAATGTCCTCCTGTAGAATGCATGCATTATCCACATAAATACTATGGATTAAAAGTGATTATTCTGGAGGGATGAACAGGATGCCTGAGTTTGGGAAAAGTGATCCGAGCTACTCGCATATAAATTCAAAAGCTATCCACACATCTCGTTTACGAAACGATTCTTCGAATTACTCCCGCTTTATTTTTTTATTCTGGATTTATTCGTATTTTATTCATTTCAACAGATTACTTAGCATGTAAATCACGAAAACAACCATACAAGGCTAGGTATCAATATGTCTCTTTCGAATCTCGCTACAGCGCTCCCGCAACAATCAGAAAACATCATCCTCACCAATGAACTTGAGAAGTGGCATTTAGATGGCCTGTTCAACCGCACTATTGATGTGGTGCGAGTGCCTGAATACTTCAGCAAACAGAATGCCGCGGCGATCGCAAATAAAATAAAACAAAGTGCGCTTTTTGGCAGCTATGTGAATGCTCCAAAAATTGGACGTATTGGACAAGCCTTTTTCGAATGTCAGAACGACGAAATTTCGTTAAGCCGCTACCGCGAATTTGCGAAAGTTTGGATAAAAGAAATGCGCAAAGAAGTAAGCCCGTTTCTGTCCCCGATCGATCGCTTGCGATTAGAACTAGGTGAAGTTTGGCCTTCCCATTGCAACCTTGCTGAGATTGATGGTCACAAGGCTTTCGCTGGCTTAGTAAGAGAGTTCAAAGAAGGTTCTTACGCAGAGCCCCACAACGACGTCCTAAACTGGGATCTCGTCAATGAAATGAATACAGGCATTACTAACCAGCTTGCTGCCAATGTGTATTTAGAGACCTCGGAAAGAGGTGGAGAGCTGAGACTCTGGCACGAGTGGCCAGCGACGAAAGAAGAATACGACAGTATCCGCATTGAAGGTAGCTATGGCGTTAAAGAAGAACGGCTAAACGGTAGCTACCTTGAAATCACACCTGAAGCAGGCGAGCTGATTCTGTTTAATCCTATGCGTATTCACTCTGTAGAAAAAATCCTGCAAGGCTCCAGGCTCACTTGGTCATGCTTCATAGGTCTGGAGAACGATACCAATGCACTTCAAATCTGGAGCTGATTCTATGACAACACCTAAATATCTTACGGACACTTATCTAGAAGAATTCACAGCAAAAATTACCAAAGTGATCGAAATGGATGACTCTGTGGCAGTGTATTGTGATGACACAATTTTTTATCCCCAAGGCGGAGGTCAGCCTTGTGACCTTGGCATAATAGTTATTGACGGCTGCACATACCAAGTGCATCACACTGAAACAACAGAAGATGGCATCGCTCATGTTTTAGAATCGCACCCTTTACTTTTAACCTGCACTGGTAAGCTATGTATACAGCGTATTGATATACAGCGTCGTCTGTTCAATGCGAAGTCTCACACTGCCGGACACCTTATTTCTCATCTCTTCGAAGAACTGGACAGCAATTTATCTCCGGCAAAGGGACATCACTATCCCGATGATGCCTACATTGAGCTGATAGAAAGTGAAAGAACCAACGATACCTTCTCAGTGGCGTTGATTAACGAGCAAATCGACGCCTTGGTGGATAAAACCCCCAGACCTATTCAGTCGATCGAATTAGATTTGGCTGAGGTTCAGTCTCTTCGTCCGCTATTAAGCAAGTTCATACCTCAAAGTACGCATATCCGCATGATTGCCATTGATGGATTTACACCCGTCCCATGCGGAGGCACTCATGTCAGCAGCACTTCAGAACTGAAAGGGCTGCGGGTAACGCGTATCAAACGTAAAAAAGACCGCATAAAAGTGAGTTATTTAATCAATTGAGGTAAGGCATGGATTTCACGACCGCATTGTTTTCTATTTTAACCATTCATTTAATGGCTTCAATTTCACCAGGCCCGGATTTTGTTGTGGTTTCTCAGAAAACCCTGCTCCAAGGGCGAAAAGCCGGTATTTTTTGCGGTATTGGTGTTTGTGTTGGATTATTGGTTCACATCGGTTACTCCATAGCCGGATTAACAACCGCGCTGGGACACTCTGCACATATTGCTCAGGGAATAGGGATTTTTGGTGGAAGCTACCTTGTATTCCTTGGCTATAAATCCATAAAAGGTTCATTCTCAGAACAAGCAGAGATAATCGTCAATGAAGGGAGACAAAGCGCTACTCAGTCGGCTTTTTGGAGCGGCTTGATTGTAAACATCTTCAATCCGAAGGCTGCGATTTATTTCATCTCTTTATTTTCAATCATTATTTCACCCACTATGGGCGCAGAGAAACTATTGCTGATCATTGTCTCGATCATTGCAGTGCAAATGGCATGGTATCTGACATTCATCTATTTTGTGACCATCCCAAGCGTCAGAGTGAAATTCGACAGTAAAGTCTATCTGATTGACCGCACGTTAGGAACACTCATGGCATTAATGGGGTTTTATATGATTGCCACCTATACCTTTGGGTAAGTTCATTATTTGATGGTTATCAGGCATCTAAAACTATTCCTTAACCTCAAAGTCTATCCTCTATGGAACGGAAATTTATGACAAACATCAAGAATATTGCGATTGTTGGTGCAGGGCCAAGTGGGATTTCTACTTATTTGCAACTCGTAAAAGAACTGCACAACGATTTAACCTCCATCACCATTTTTGATCCGCTTGGTATAGCTAAAAGTTTCAGTTTCAATACTGATTTGGCATCGTCCCTTAACAATACAAGTATTGGTGTCAGCTCTTTATATGCTGATGATAAGCTTGATTACTTCAAATGGCTACAAGACAAAAAATCAGATTTGAATGTATCTTCTTCAGACTTCATCAGCCGATATTATTTCAAAGAGTATTGTCAGGATCGTTTCTGGCAATCAAAAGAATATGCAAATGCATTTGGGTGTTCAACGTTTGTTGAAAATTCAGAGGTTAAAAAAATTGCTTTCAAGAATGACAGGATGATTGTCACGAGCCGTAACGACATCAATTTTTTCTTTGATGCAGTTATCTTAGCAACTGGCGTGACGACAACAACTCCTAGCGGATTAGATAACAGCTGTACCAACCTAATTACAGACCCTTACCCTGAAAGTCAATTTCTTAACCGCGTTAACAATAAAAGTAAAGTTCTGATACTCGGCTCTAAGCTGTCAGCTATCGATGTCTCTGTAGCAATATACAACAAGTACCCCGATGCTCAGATGACTATGATTTCACGATCCGGAGAGCTTCCATCAGTTCGAAGTTCCCTCCTCATTAAGAACGCTGTCCCACAAGACTACAACATCTTAAGCAGGCTCAGCACTTCTTCCTGTACCGGTAGAGTCAATGCAGAATACAAGCTGGAACAAGATATAACCTGTTGTAAATCCAGTCTCAATCACTGGGAGGACATAGTAGGTCAGTTTATTGAGGAGTTTAATGAACAAATACCTACAATGACACCCGATCGACAACAACAGTTAATTTCTAAGTACCAATACTTTATTAAACACTATGTCTCATCGTTTCCACTATCAAATGCAGAAATCATTTTAAAAGCGATAAAGTCTGGAAACCTCATCATCCTTAGAAAGGACATATCTGATTATGTTGTGATGAAGGATAATAAGATTTTTGGAAGAGAGAAGTACGGAATAAAGAATTTTGATATCGTCATTAATGCCTCTGGGATCTCCCATAAGCCAATAGATGACACTCTCATTCAAAGTTTATCTAAGTTTTCCGTTACTAAAAATAAACAAGGAGGTTTAAAAATTAGTCCCGATTCAATGAGGGTGATCTCTGAGAATGACAGTGTTCCTTTGTATGTAATTGGAGGACCAGCCGCAGGAGAAGTGCCAATTACTAACTATGTACGCTCTTCTGTCATTCAGGCTAAAAAAATCGTCTCAGACATAGTCCACATCTCACGGACATCAAAGAAAGGATTACTTAGTTATTATGCTTAAATATAAAGAAATTATCGCATTCTGCATGTTCTTCTCACTGTCTTTTGTATTTATGTCAAAAGTCGTGAAAAGCGTAGACCCCATTGTCTCTACATTTATCACCTATGGCTTGGCAGCTATTTTCTTTTTCTCTGTAAATGTAAAGAGCCGGAAGTTCATCCTAAACATTTTGATCAGCAATAAGAAACTTATTTTCAAAATTAATTTATCCACTCTTATTAACACATTATTAGCGTTTTACGTCGTACTATATATTAGCCCGATTGCTTACATAATGGTTTTTTTCGCAGGACTGTCATTTTTCAATGCGCTTCATAACTATCGTATGATCAGCAACCTTGAAAAATTTATTAACATCGCGGCACTCGCACTTGCTGTTTCTATATCATTCTTAATTTCTAACGCAGGAGTATATGACACTATTGTTGGTCTGGGGCTGACGCTTATCTCAACACTTTTTGGTGCATTCTACATGAGAGAGAGCGCTCACCTTCACCAGGAGACGGGTATATCGGCTTCGCAAATCCTCTCTGTTCGCTTTTTCATGGTCATCATTTTGTGTGGTACCTATAGCATTTTTTCTATTGATCAATATGGCATCAGCTTCCATGATCTCGCGTTATTGTCTGTGATTGCGATTACTGGATGTATCGTACCGCTATTTTTGATGCAGAAATCGATCAAGAAATTAGGTGCCAAAGTCACAGCCCAATTTACGCCACTTACCCCAATCCTTTGCCTGATATTTATGACGCTTGTAGAGAACGAACGCTTTTCAGCGCTGGAAGTCAGCCTGACGTTGCTCATGGCGTTGGCGATGCTCTACCAAACCATGCTTAAAAATCCATAATTTCAAGGATAAAATGAATGACAACAGCAATCCTATTTCTTTCAACAAGACAGCTAACGCAAGTCGACTTTACTATGCCTCTTCTTAGTGAACACGACCTAATACTTGTCGCGTCAAAGCAGGAGATTGACCGTTTACCTGATCGCATCTCATCGCGTTTTACACTTCAGTTCCCTGTATCAATCTCTGCCGATGATGGTGTGATTATCGAGTACGATCATGACGAAATCATTAAGATCATCGCTTCTATCAGACAGTCTTATTCAATGGTTGATTTTATCTGCTTTGATGAAGGCAATGTCGAACTTGCCGATTCTCTGCGCCAGAAATCAAAAAGTAACCAAAATATCGAAAGGTTCAGAGATAAGATTGAAATGAAAAGATGGTTAAAAAAAAGGAATATCCCAACCCCTTTCTTTATAGAAACCATTTCTGAAAATCAGGGATTTGATGAGATCAGTGCTAAAGTCGGAACACCGTTTGTAGTAAAGCCAAAACGATCTGCAGGCTCTAACAACATATACATTATTCGCACTAAAGACGACTTCTTAGAAATGAAGAACGCAGTCGCTGAATCTCTACGTGGTTATGAAGCGGAAGAGTACATAGATGGTGACTTGTATCACTGTGATATCGCTTTGTGGATGAAAGAAAGCATCTTTGCAGAGTGTACAGAATACCTCTGTCCTACTATTGATTTTCAGTCAGGCTCTCCGCTAGGTGGAAGAGTTATGGATACCAACAATCCATTAAGAGAACAGTTGATCGAGTTCGCTAAAGCTTCACTCAACGCACTTAACTCAAGTGACGGGGTTTATCACATGGAAATTTTTGTTCGGAATAATGATGCTAAAGATCTCGTCTTTCTTGAAGTCGGAGCCCGGCCGCCAGGCATGCTGGTAACAACCATGTATGAAAAAGCGACAGGTGTCAATTTGCTTAACCTCGATATATTGATTCAAACCCGTTCAGTGCCAAATGACTTCTCATTCGCGAGACAGAAACATGCCTTTTATTTAGTTTATCCGAAGAGAAATGGTCAAGTTCAAGCTCTGAATACACCTTCGAGTCACGGTGATATTGAGATGAATTTTTCTAATCATTCGATTATAGGAGAACAGCATGAAGGATGTTTTTCAAATCTGGATTTCAGTGCCTTCATCACTTGCTCTGCCGTTGATAAAGCGGCAATTGATAGTGCCTATAAATATATGAGCAAATTTAAACCTGTCCAGTACGCTTCTTAATCAAGTAAGTCTACCGCTTGCTTTACCTGCCTGAGAAGTACTTGCAGTTCATTTTTATAGTCTGACCGGAATTTCTCAGCGGTCAGGCTATCACCCACCCGCCAATATATTGCATAAAGAAGTACTTTGGTGATTTTTTCTCTTAACTCCAACAGTTCAATACTGTTTCCGGGTGCCGAATATCTGCTTAAGAAAGCATGGTAACAATCGTTCATACGGCGAAAGTGCTCCAAGGCCGTTTCCTGGTCTGGTTTGATGAAGGAAAAGCCACTCTTATCCTGAGTAATATCGGCCGACTCACTATACGCAATACAGTCTTCAATAATTGCCGTGATTTCCTTCAAACAGGAATTTTTGCTTTGTTCGTCCCGTTTCTCTTCCAAAACCGGTAACCATTTGCTGGAAGCTTTATATCCCAGCCCCCGAACAGTAACTATGAAATCATCTACCAATACATTCTTTAAAACAGCGCGAGATTTAAAGACATATTTATTTGCGATGATGCTATCAGGGCTATCTTCCATGTGAAATGTCGACTTCTGATCTCTGACAATGCTGCCTATATCGCTATAGCTAATCAAAGACGCTTTTTGTGTAAAAAGGTGGTGAAGGAGAACATACACCGCAGAGTCTTGTATAAACATTTCTCGGCCAGAAGATTTCAATATTTTTAGATTGACATCAAGCGTGACAAGCTTAGCGGTTTCTACGTTCTTGAAGCTAATTTGACTCATTGCGATTCCTAACTTCCATCTATCAGCATTTAACGATCCCAACCGGGTAGCGAAAATATACACATACTGAGTGATCTTTTCACAGCCTAAGTTAACCCAAAAACATCTTAACATGCTGTTTTGCATAGACTGTAACTGGCGATATTGTTCCTGCGAGAGAGAAAATACGATGAATTGGGATATATCTGTACGTATCGTGAATTGTTATCAGCAAAACTATTCTATTGCAAGCCGTGATCTATGTTGAATGAGTCGTGCTGTTCGCTAACGCAGAAATGAGCAATTCTGAGTTTCAGCATAATGTACAACCCAGGGAAAAATTCAGGACGAATTTTCAGGTTGTCGGCGCAGGGAGCGCCTGCAACCGACCCGGACCACACCAGAGAACAAAAAAGCATTTCTGGGTATGCTTTTTGCCCCAAAAGAGTACCTCGCGCGCACAAGAAAATGTGGAGAGAAACACAGAACCTAAGCGCGACAAACCATCAAACCTATTTACCCGCCTCACACAAGCCTGACTCACCTCAACCAATCTCAAACGAGGTCACACCAAATACCCGCTCCAGCGGTAATGCCGGTTGTTCCTGGGTATACATACGCGCGGTGCCAAACGTCACCGTCATGTCGTATTGTTCCGCCAGCGCGATGGCGGCCTGATTCACTTCCGGGACATCAAGAAAAAGCGGTTGTGAGGGGTCCACCGCTGATTTCAGGGCGACGAACAAGCGCTCGGCCAGATCGGCATTCTCGGCGTACAGCGGGCCGATTTTATAGCCGTTGCGGCACTGGCGGATCACGCCTATACCTGACAGCATGCCATTTTCCAGAATGCCCAAAGCATGGCTGTCTGGCTGGGTGATCCAGTGTTTGAAAAACACCGGCCGGTGGGCAGGGAAGAAAAGCTGATCGTAGGCGGCAACGGTTTCAAACGGCAAGGCTTTCAGCGACACAATGGCATGGTCATCGGGTGATTCGCCGCCGCTGACCCCTTCATACCGCAGGTTGCTGTAGGCCAGTTGAAAGCCGGATTTTTTATAGTTGTCCTGCTGCTCTACCACCCCATCCAGGCCGATATTGCAGTCTTCGAGGTGCGCCAGTGCCGCATTCCATATCTGCATGCCGTAGCCCTGGCCGCGGTATTCGGGTTTGACGATATAAAAGCCAATAAAACCGAAAGACGCGTCGTAGCGAATCGCCGAAATGGTCGCTATCGGTTCATCATTCAGTACACCGACCAGAAAACCGGTTTTGTCGGCATAATAGTAACTGTCGGCATCGTGCAGGCCGGGATTCCAGCCTTCCTGCGCGGCCCATTCGACAGCAATGCTGACTTCATCCGGTTTCATGGCTCTGATCTTGTAGTGCTTGCTGTCCATGCGCATCCCTCTGGCAGATAGCTGATATGATTAAAATATAGTTTGAAATCAGCACTGACACTGTGACATAACCCGTTTGGCTCAGCCAGTCTGCGCTGTGGGTGCTATAACGCCATTCTCATAATATGCTGCGGGCCAGCGGCTCCGCCGAGATAGAGCTCATGGGTATCGGTAAACCCACCCTGCTGATAACAATGTCTGGCGGCGGGATTTTTACAGTTCACTGTCAGATAAATCTGCTCAAAGCCGGGATACGCGGTTTCCAGAAACGCTTTCAGGGCCAGAACCGCACGCTTGGCATAACCGTTGCCCTGCTGGCGGTGATCGATAAAGAAAGCGCGTAAACCGAGCGCCGCTGAATCGGCGAAGTCGTAGCTGTGCCCGTACTGCGTATCGATCAGAAAAAAGCCGACAACCGTGTCACTATCCATGATCACGTGCGGATGCACGGTATCGTCGATATTGACCAGAATCTCTTCCATAGTGCCGACAAATTTCACCTGCTCTGTGGCTACCGACAACTCAGCCACCTGCGGTAAATGCGCTGGGGTCATCCTTTGGATGCTAATCTCTTTCATGGCGCATGACTCAATCAAAAACAATTAGTTATATACGTGATAGTAAGGTGTGCGGCTCGCATTTTCCGAACATCAAATCCCGAGAGGTTGAGCCAGATCCCTTTTTTCAGTCTCTCAGACGCTATAGTGGAGTGAGGTCGGATGCAACGGAGTGACATTCTGTACTCCACAAAGTGACAGCGTCACCACCAAAGACCGCAGGATCACTCAAGCAAGTGGCATCGACCGTTTTTTCAGTATGAGTAGTCTTTTTACAAGGAGCGATTTATGGCTAAACGAGTATCGAATAAGCGCATCAAAGAAATCCTGAAAGAAACCACTGAGAAGAAAAAATAAGCGGCTAATCCTTTAGCGCGATAAAAACCACAACCCCGCCAGATGCGGGGTTGTGTCGTTATAGCAGAAGAAAAACGGCTTACGGCACGCCGTGGCCTTTGGACGCCACCCACACGCGAAACCATTGCTCGCGGCTCAATTCAAATGCCAGCGCCGAGACGGCATCTTCAACCCGCTCAATTTTGCCGGAACCGACAATCGGCAGCGGCTTAGACGGCAGACGGCGTACCCAGGCGTAAATCACCTGATCAATGGAGCTGGCGCCGATTTCCTGGCGGATCGCTTCCAGTTCGCTGCGAACCCGGATCACCTGCTCTGACTGACCATTAAAGATCTCACCGCCGGCCATGCAGGACCATGCCATCGGCCGGGTGCGTTTCATCTGCAGTTGATCCAG
Source organism: Photobacterium halotolerans DSM 18316 (assembly GCF_000425165.1). Lineage (GTDB taxonomy): Bacteria > Pseudomonadota > Gammaproteobacteria > Enterobacterales > Vibrionaceae > Photobacterium > Photobacterium halotolerans. Next base: position 4,458 of record NZ_KE384325.1, on the reverse strand, counting down.
CGTGCCGTCATGGCAAACCTCAAAATTAAGCGGATTGATTTCCACCTGATTGGTCACCAGAGGCGCATCCAGACGTGACTGCAGCAGATCAAACTGTGCCGGAGAGAAATTAGACACCCCAAAGTGGGCCACTTTGCCCTGCTGTTTCAGCGCGGCAAAGGCTTCTGCTACCTCGTCCGCATTCATCAGCACATCCGGGCGGTGGATCAACAGCACATCCAGCTGTTCAACGCCCAGACGTTGCAGTGAATTGTTCACCGACTCAGTAATGTGCGCTTTACCTGTGTTGTAATGGTTGATTCTCTGCTCGGGATACTGGCTGCCGCACAGCTTGATATCGCATTTAGAGACAATCTGAATCTGCTCGCGCACGCTGGGATCCAGCGCCAGCGCTTCCCCAAACAACTGCTCGCAGCTGTAACCACCATAAATGTCGGCATGATCAACGGTCGTAATGCCCAATTCAATGTGCTGTTTCAGGAAGGTCAGACGTTCCTGCGGAGTCATACCCCAGTCCGCCAGACGCCAGTAGCCCTGAACCAACTCAGAAAACTGCGGCCCCTCTGGCGTCAGTTCGACGTTTGCCACCATGGTCAATACTCCTTTATTCATTGCCCGAAATAATTCGCTGAACGTATCCTAGGCTGGATCGGCCCCTCGGGCAATGATATAACCCACAAGTTTCGAACCAGAGTACGAGTCTATGTCATTTGCTCAACGCTTGCGCAGCCTGATTGGTGAAGAAAGTATCAGCGGCTTCGCCCGCCGGGTGGATCTCAATGAAGCCCTGATCCGCAAATACCTCAACGGCAGCGAACCCAGCCTGCAAAAAGCCAATCAAATTGCAGTAAAAGCCAATTGCTCACTGGAGTGGTTAGCCACCGGCTGTGGTTACCTGTACCGACAGGCTGAAGTGGTTGACAAAGAAGCGTTGGCGGCAGCCTGGGAGCATGTAACAGGGCAGCCATTTGAGGGTGTTCGCGCACAAGAGTTAATCAAAGTGCTGGCGGGCTATCAGTTTTTGCGCAGCCACAAGAAGACAGACGGGTTTCTCGATATTCAGGCCATGGCGACCTTTCTGTCCGTCGCCCGGCAGCGCGAACCTGTATAGCCGAAAAAATGCCATCCGGCCGGATGGCATTCTCTGTTTCCGATAACAGGTTTCCAATCACACGCGTTTATTTACGCATCGCGTTGAGCTTGTTTTGCGCAATGCCCAGTACAGATTCCGGCGGGTAATTACCGTCCTGCCAGTCACCGGCGTCTTTACCGGTGAGTAAGCTGATCGCCTCACTGACATGGGAAATGGCCCAGATGTGGAAATCACCTTTTTCAACAGCGGTGAGAATATCTTTGCGGAGCATCAGGTTATGGGCATTCGACTGCGGGATAATCACCCCCTGGTTATTATGCCGTCCCTTGATGGTACAGACGTCAAAGTAGCCTTCGATTTTCTCGTTCACGCCACCAATCGGTTGTGCCTGACCAAACTGATTCATCGAGCCGGTAATCGCAATAGACTGGTTGATCGGGCAGCCGGAAAACGCAGAGATAATGGCGCACAGCTCGGCCATCGACGCACTGTCGCCATCCACGCCACCGTAAGATTGCTCAAAGGTAAGGTGGGTGGTCAGCGGAATGCGTGCGCTCTTGCCAAACAGCGACGACAGGTAAGCAGTCAGTATCATCACGCCTTTTGAGTGAATCCGCCCGCCCAGCTTCACGCTGCGCTCAATGTCCATCACCTCGCCCTCCCCCCAAGAGGTGGTGGCCGTGATCCGGTTCGGTAAGCCAAAACGGTGATCCGAGGTCGATACCACAGACAAGCCATTGATCTGGCCGATAACGTCACCCTGCGTATCTATCAGGGTGGTACCGTTCCTGAAGGTATGCAGCATCTGATCCTGCAGGCGGCTGACCCGTTTTTCCTGGCGCAGCAAAGCCTGTTCGACATGCGCGACACGTATCATGTTGGCATTGGCCGCTTTAGCGGTGTAATTGGTCTCGCGCAGCAGATTGGCAATATCCGCCGAATGCAGCGACAGTTTATTCTGATCTTCGGCCTGGCGGGAGCTGTATTCAATGATGCGGGCAATGGCTTTGCGGTCGCAATGCAGCATGCCGTTATCGTGCACGATGCTGGAAATAAAACGCGCATACTGCAGCTCAGACTCATCGGTGCGTTCCATTTCATCTTCAAAATCCGCAGTGACACGGAACAACTCACTGAAGTCAGGATCATAATGAACCAGTAACTGATAGGTCTGATAATCACCAAACAAGATGATTTTGACATCCAGCGGAATGGGTTCAGGTTCCAGCGAAATCGTCCCCGACAGCGTGACTTCCCGCTCCAGCGAGCTCAGGTTCAGCTTGCGCGAACGCAATGCCCGTTTCAGGCCGTCCCACACATAAGGCCGCTCAAGCACCTTCACCGCATCCATCAGCAACACGCCGCCATTGGCACGGTGCAGACTGCCGGAGCGGATCAGCGAGAAATCGGTAAACACAGTGCCTTTGTAGGTCGCGTTCTCTATGTAGCCAAAGATGGCGTGATAGTTAGGGCTTTCTTCCACCACAATCGGGAAGCGCTCACTCTCCTGGCTGACCAGCACATTAACCTGATAGCGACGGGGCATTTTCTTATCCAAGGCTGCATAAGACAGCGCGACCTGATCTTCACTTTCTTCTAAAAAGATATCGAGGTTGTCCAGAATGTCTTTTTGCATCGCCGTGAGATAGTCTTTTATCTCAGTATGACCGCGGTACTGCTTTTTGAGCGGTTTGACAAAATGCGAGACGACTTCCAGCGCCACTTCTTCATTGAGCTTCTGGATCTTATCGGAAAACTCTTCTTCCCAGTCCGTGAGCTGGCGCGCAATGCCGCGCAGTTTCACTTCCAGCGCCGTGATAATCGTTTCGAATTTTTCCTGCTCTTCTTCAGGCAGCGCGACAAAACTTTCTTCGGTGTGTGGCTCTTCGCCATTCATCGCCACTAACTGATAATCGCCCTGAGTCGTCAGGGTCAGACTCACCTTTTGCTCTTTCGCTTGTTCGGTCAGATTACCCAGGGCCGTTTGCTGTTTCTCCGCCAACTGATTTTTCAGCTGTTCCGAGCGCGAATAATACATTTCGTTATCGAACGCCAGCGGCAAGGCTTTCACCAGGCGAAGCATCAGCTTTTCAATGTCTTTCTTAAACGGCAAGCCCGTACCCGGCTTCAATTTCAGCACTTTAGGGGTACGTGTATCTTCAAAATTGGCGACATAACACCAGTCATACAGTGGCGTGGCATCCCCGTTCGGATCATGACGGTTCAGATAACGCAGGACCATGGTCCGTTTCCCCAGCCCGTTCCGGCCGATGGCATATATGTTGTAACCTTTTTCTTTAATCGACATCGCGAACTCAACCGCCTGCTGAGCGCGCTCCTGCCCCACAATTTCGTTCAGGGGTGCTAAATGTTTGGTTGATGAAAACTCGGCATCCAGCCCGTTTAAGGTGCAGGTGCGGTACAGGGTATCTGCTTGTAATGATTTCATTGTCATACCCTTCCCCTTATCTCTCCACTGATAGTCATTTCAGTGTAGCCAGCAATTAGTTACTTTTTAGTGACTTAGCTTGGTTTTAAGGAGTTAATCGTTTGATTGGTGGTTTTTTGTGCGATGGGAGGGGGTTGGGATGTCTAAAATGTCCAGCCTACCTTTAGGTGAATTTGTATGTCGCGCTTTCACTTTTGTGCCTGCCTCAGCATTTTCTGATGCGCGCCAGGTACTCTTTTATGGCAAATGTATGGTCCGCCCCGTTTTTGCAACTACAATTTTAACGGGAGTGGTTTGCGCTAATGTATTCGGAGTCTCTCTTGGAAGCTCTCGCATTCCAGCTCCACGATGATATCTGCGCCAGATAATCCTTAAAAGAGTAAATGCATCTAAGTGCTATTTTTGCCGTCAGGTTACATATCTGGCCGATTGACCGTTATCGTCATCATTGTCATTGCAAAATGGGTTAATGAGTTTATTGGCAAGCAAGTTTGTTGGCGTTGAACGCTCGGTGTGAGTTCATCACAGCCCAGGCGATCCGCACTAACTTGTTAGCGAGTGCGACAACAACGACATTAAAAGGTTTGCTTGCCCTCAGATTAGTGAGCCAGGGTTCGAAGCATTTCCCTGTTGTTTCTGGCTTAGATAAGACAGCGCGGGCGCAATGAATAAATAACGTTCTGAGCCTTTTATTCCCTCGCTTGCTTATTCCTAATAATGTGGTTTTCCCGCCAGTTGAGTACTGTCTCGGAACCAGTCCTATCCATGCCGCCATATCACGCCCACACTTGAAATTGCCCGGAGAGGCAATCTCTGCTAAGCAAGAGCTTGCTGTGATATGAGCAATACCAGGGATCGTCATGAGCAATTCACCGATTTCATTATCAGATGTCATTTTGATTAATTTTTGTTCTTG
>NZ_KE384324.1:57200-144923 GCF_000425165.1 Photobacterium halotolerans DSM 18316 | reverse complement strand
AGACGTATTCTCAATCCAGGGCCGTGGTACTGTTGTAACTGGTCGTGTTGAGCAAGGTATCGTTCGCGTAGGTGACGAAGTTGCTATCGTAGGTATCAAAGACACCATCACTACGACTTGTACTGGTGTTGAGATGTTCCGTAAGCTTCTGGACGAAGGCCGTGCTGGTGAGAACGTTGGTGTTCTGCTGCGTGGTACTAAGCGTGACGAAGTTGAGCGTGGTCAAGTACTGGCTAAGCCTGGTTCAATCACTCCACACACGACTTTCGAGTCTGAAGTATACGTTCTGTCTAAAGATGAAGGCGGCCGTCATACTCCATTCTTCAAAGGCTACCGTCCACAGTTCTACTTCCGTACAACTGACGTGACCGGTACTATCGAACTGCCAGAAGGCGTTGAGATGGTAATGCCAGGTGACAACATCAAGATGGTTGTTACTCTGATCGCACCTATCGCAATGGACGAAGGTCTGCGCTTCGCAATCCGTGAAGGTGGCCGTACCGTTGGTGCTGGTGTTGTTGCTAAGATCGTTGAATAATATTTGACGACAAGGCACGAAAAAGGGCATCATTTGATGCCCTTTTTCTACGCTCCGCCTCAGATTAGCGTATTTTTTGGTCAGTGTGCCGAGTAAAAAATGCGTTAAGGTGTACAGAGCGTTACGAAAGGGATTCACTTTATCCTTAGAAGCCTCGCTACCTGCGAGGTTATTTTCGTCTATATTGAGACAAGTTACAGGTTGGTTGTATGAAAGCGAATGCCGAAAACCAAAGCAGCTCTAGTAGCATGGATGGCCTGAAATGGGTTGTTGTATTTGCCCTGCTGGCAGCCGCGGTGGTTGGTAATTACCTGTACAGTGATGTATCTGTAGCGTTGCGTGCCGCAGCTGTAGTGGTCCTGGTTGCCGCTGCAGGTGGTGTTGCAGCGCTAACAGCAAAAGGTAAAACAGCGATCACTTTTGCCCGTGAATCGCGCATGGAAGTCCGCAAGGTAGTGTGGCCAACTCGTCAGGAAGCTACGCAGACAACCTTTATCGTTTTAGCTGTCACTGTCATTATGGCGTTAGCCCTGTGGGGCATCGACGGCATTATGGTCCGTTTGGTCCGCCTGGTTACCGGTGTATAGAGGTAAGAGTTCATGAGCGAAGCTCCAAAAAAACGATGGTATGTTGTGCAGGCCTTCTCTGGTTTTGAAGGGCGTGTTGCACAGTCACTACGTGAACATATCAAGATGCATGGCATGGAAGACTACTTCGACGAGGTATTGGTACCGACAGAAGAAGTGGTGGAAATGCGTGCTGGCCAGCGCCGCAAAAGCGAGCGTAAGTTCTTCCCTGGTTACGTTCTCGTACAGATGGTGATGAATGATGAAACCTGGCATCTGGTACGTAGTATTCCTCGTGTGATGGGGTTCATTGGCGGAACATCTGACCGCCCGGCGCCAATTTCAGACAAAGAAGCCGCTGCAATTCTTAATCGTCTGCAGCAGGCGAGTGAATCGCCTGTGCACAAAACTGTGTTTGAGCCGGGTGAAGTGGTTCGCGTGACGGATGGTCCGTTTGCTGACTTTAACGGTGTGGTTGAAGAAGTCGATTACGACAAGAGCCGTGTGAAAGTCTCGGTCTCTATCTTCGGCCGTGCAACTCCGGTTGAACTGGAGTTTGGTCAGGTTGAGAAAAACTGATCAATAAGTAATCAAGTCATATTGTCAAGGGCGTGGAATTACACTATAATTTCGCGCCCTTTCGTTAGACGGGGAGTCTGTTTGCCAAAAGCAGACGTTTGAACCCAAATTAAGGTAATTAAGCAATGGCTAAAAAAGTAGAAGCTTACATCAAGCTGCAAGTTGCAGCTGGTATGGCAAACCCATCTCCACCAGTTGGTCCAGCTCTGGGTCAGCACGGTGTGAACATCATGGAATTCTGTAAAGCGTTTAACGCCAAAACAGATTCAATGGAGAAAGGTCTGCCAACTCCAGTGGTTATCACTGTTTATAGCGACCGTTCTTTCACTTTCGTTACTAAAACTCCACCTGCTGCAGTTCTGCTGAAGAAAGCGGCTGGTGTTAAGTCAGGCTCTGGCCGTCCTAACACTGAAAAAGTGGGTAAAGTGACTGAAGCTCAGATCCAAGAGATCGCAGAAACTAAAGCTGCAGACATGACTGGCGCCGACATCGAAGCGATGAAGCGTTCTATCGCGGGTACTGCCCGTTCAATGGGTCTGGTAGTTGAGGGTTAAGACAATGGCAAAACTAACTAAGCGTATGCGCGTAATCCGTGAGAAAGTTGACGCTACTCGCGAGTACGACATCAACGAAGCTGTTGCTCTGCTGAAAGAACTGGCTACTGCTAAATTCGTAGAAAGTGTTGACGTTTCAGTTAACCTGGGTATCGATGCGCGTAAATCTGATCAGAACGTTCGTGGCGCAACTGTACTGCCACACGGTACTGGCCGTGATGTCCGCGTAGCGGTTTTCACTCAAGGTGCTAACGCTGAAGCAGCGAAAGAAGCGGGTGCAGATCTGGTTGGTATGGAAGATCTGGCTGAACTGGTTAAGAAAGGCGAAATGAACTTTGATGTTGTTATCGCTTCTCCAGACGCAATGCGCGTTGTTGGCCAGCTGGGTACTATCCTGGGTCCTCGTGGCCTGATGCCAAACCCGAAAGTGGGTACTGTAACACCTAACGTTGCTGAAGCTGTGAAGAATGCTAAAGCAGGTCAGGTTCGTTACCGTAACGACAAGAACGGTATCATCCACACCACTATCGGTAAGGTTGATTTCGACGCTGACAAACTGAAAGCTAACCTGGAATCTCTGCTGGTTGCGCTGAAAAAAGCAAAACCTGCATCAGCTAAAGGTACTTTCATCAAGAAAGTTAGCATCTCTACCACTATGGGTGCAGGTGTAGCGCTAGACCAGAATACTCTGGACGCTAACGTTTAATATTTGCAGAATCGCTGGGATTATGTATAATCCTGCGTTTCGAATTAATGGCTAAGATCTGGGCAGTATTCTGCCGGGATCTTCGTCCCAGACCGTAGGTGTTCTCTGAACTTAATAATTCAGCCTACGTAGACGGTGCCAGGAACATGATTGATATACTGTCTTTCTTGGATCTGCGCCGTACAAACTCTCCTGCAATTTTGCAGTGAGTGGGTAAACACAATCCAGGAGCAAATCCAATGGCTTTAAACCTTCAAGACAAAAAGGCAATTGTTGCTGAAGTCAACGAAGCTGCCAGTGGTGCCCTGTCTGCAGTTGTTGCTGACTCTCGTGGCGTAGCCGTGGGTGCTATGACGACTCTGCGTAAACAAGCGCGTGAAGCGGGTGTTTACGTACGTGTTGTTCGTAATACTCTGGCTCGTCGTGCAGTAGTAGGTACTAACTACGAGTGTCTTGCTGACACTTTCGTAGGTCCTACTCTGCTGGCTTTCTCTACCGAGCACCCAGGTGCCGCAGCACGTCTTTTCAAAGACTTTGCTAAAGAGAACAAAAATTTCGAGATCAAAGCTGCTGCATTCGAAGGCGTACTGACTGATGCAGATGTTCTGGCGAAACTGCCAACTTACGACGAAGCTATCGCACGTCTGATGATGTGCATGAAAGAAGCTTCTGCTGGCAAGCTGGTTCGTACTATTGCAGCTATTCGCGATCAGAAAGAAGCCGCTTAATAAGTTTGGCTTTTTATTGGTTGCTATTTAAACTAATTGTTGACTTTAAAAGAGAATTGTTATGTCTATCACTAACGAGCAAATCCTAGACGCAGTTGCAGAAATGTCTGTAATGCAAGTTGTTGAACTGATCGAAGCAATGGAAGAGAAGTTCGGTGTTACTGCTGCTGCTGCAGTAGTTGCTGGCGGTGCTGCTGAAGCAGTTGCTGAAGAGCAAACTGAATTCGACGTAATCCTGACTGCTGCTGGCGGTAACAAAGTTGCTGTAATCAAAGCAGTACGTGGCGCAACTGGTCTGGGCCTGAAAGAAGCTAAAGCTCTGGTTGACGGCGCTCCAGCACCTCTGAAAGAAGGTGTTGAGAAAGCTGAAGCTGAAGCTCTGAAAGCTCAGCTGGAAGAAGCTGGTGCATCTGTTGAAATCAAGTAATTATTACTTAATTTCTTAGCCTTTATGGCTATGGGCTGGTGGCTAAAAAGCCACCGGCCCTTTTGCGCTGTAGGGTAGTGGTGTTTTTCACATTGTTTTGCAACCGCTTCCCGTGCAAATCACAGCCTGTACTTCAGTGCTGTTCCTGCTACAAACAATGTTATTAGTCACTGCCTCTTACTAGAGGTAGTTTGGATCACTTATCAGCGATCTGAGGAACCTATGGTTTACTCTTATACCGAGAAAAAGCGTATCCGTAAGGATTTTGGTAAGCGTCCTCAAGTATTGGATGTACCTTACTTGCTGTCGATCCAGCTTGAGTCTTTTGATAAGTTCATCGAGCAGGATCCGGAAGGGCATTACGGTCTAGAAGCTGCCTTTCGTTCTGTATTCCCAATTCAGAGCTATAACGGCAATTCCGAGCTGCAATACGTTAGCTATCGTCTCGGTGAGCCGGTGTTCGATGTCAAAGAATGTCAGATTCGTGGTGTGACATATTCCGCGCCGTTGCGCGTGAAATTACGTCTTGTTATGTATGACAAGGACGCACCAGCTGGCACAGTCAAAGACATTAAAGAACAAGAAGTTTACATGGGCGAAATTCCGCTCATGACAGATAACGGTACATTCGTTATTAACGGTACCGAGAGGGTTATCGTATCCCAGCTGCACCGTAGCCCGGGCGTCTTTTTCGACAGCGATAAGGGTAAAACCCACTCCTCAGGTAAAGTGCTTTATAACGCACGCATCATTCCTTACCGTGGTTCATGGTTGGATTTCGAATTTGATCCAAAGGATAACGTCTACGTTCGTATCGACCGTCGTCGTAAGTTGCCTGCGTCTATCATTCTGCGTGCGCTGAACTATACCACTGAACAAATTCTTGACCTGTTCTTTGAAAAAATCAATTTCGAAGTGCAAGGCAAGTCTCTGGTCATGGAACTGGTGCCGGACCGTCTGCGCGGTGAAACCGCGAGCTTTGATATCGAAGCGAACGGTACTGTGTACGTTGAGAAAGGCCGCCGTATTACAGCGCGCCATATCCGTCAGCTGCAGAAAGACAATGTTGACCACATTGAAGTACCGGTTGAGTACATCGTGGGCAAAGTGTCGGCACGTGATTACGTAAATGAAGACACGGGTGAGCTGATTGTTGAAGCGAACCAAGAGCTGAGCCTGGAAATTCTGGCGAAGCTGTCTCAGGCTGGCCACAAAGCCATCGAAGTGCTGTTTACCAACGACCTGGATTACGGTCCGTACATGTCTGATACCCTGCGTATCGACAGTACAACAGATCGTCTGAGCGCGCTGGTTGAAATTTACCGCATGATGCGCCCTGGTGAGCCACCAACGCGTGAAGCGGCAGAGCAGCTGTTTGAAAGCCTGTTCTTCTCTGAAGATCGCTATGATCTGTCTGCGGTTGGCCGCATGAAGTTCAACAGCTCTCTGGTTCGTGAAGAAACCACTGGCCCTGGCACGCTGGATCACGACGATATCATCGACGTGATGCGTAAGCTGATCGACATTCGTAACGGTAAAGGTGAAGTGGATGATATCGACCACCTGGGTAACCGCCGTATCCGTAGTGTTGGCGAAATGGCTGAAAACCAGTTCCGTGTTGGTCTGGTACGTGTTGAGCGTGCAGTTAAAGAACGTCTGAGTCTGGGTGATCTGGATGCTGTGATGCCACAGGATCTGATCAACGCCAAGCCTATCTCTGCCGCAGTGAAAGAGTTCTTTGGCTCTTCTCAGCTGTCTCAGTTTATGGATCAGAACAACCCGCTGTCAGAAGTGACGCACAAGCGTCGTATTTCTGCCCTGGGTCCAGGCGGTCTGACGCGTGAGCGTGCAGGCTTTGAAGTTCGAGATGTTCACGCCACGCACTACGGTCGTCTGTGTCCTATCGAGACCCCTGAAGGTCCGAACATCGGTCTGATCAACTCGCTGTCTGTATTTGCGCGTTGTAACCCGTACGGTTTCCTGGAAACCCCATACCGCAAAGTGGTTGATGGTGAGGTTACCGATCAGATTGATTATTTGTCAGCGATTGAAGAAGGTCAGTTTGTTATCGCTCAGGCGAACGCCGCTCTTGAAGAAGACGGTAGCTTCACCGATGAGCTGATCACTGCCCGTCACAAAGGTGAATCTGGTCTTCACCCACGTGACCACGTTCAGTACATGGACGTTGCAACCAACCAGGTGGTATCTGTGGCAGCGTCCCTGATCCCGTTCCTGGAGCACGATGATGCTAACCGTGCCCTTATGGGTGCGAACATGCAACGTCAGGCCGTACCGACTCTGCGTGCTGATAAGCCGCTGGTAGGTACAGGCATTGAGCGTGCGGTAGCGGTAGACTCCGGTGTTACATCGGTGGCTAAACGCGGCGGTATGGTTCAGTCGGTAGATGCGTCTCGTATCGTGATCAAAGTGAACGAAGACGAGCTGGTACCGGGCGAAGCGGGTATCGACATCTACAACCTGACCAAGTACACCCGTTCTAACCAGAACACCTGTATCAACCAGCGTCCAACTGTGATGCCGGGTGAGCCTGTAGCACGTGGTGACGTGCTGGCTGATGGTCCGTCTACAGACCTGGGTGAGCTGGCTCTTGGCCAGAACATGCGTATCGCGTTCATGCCTTGGAACGGCTACAACTTCGAAGACTCCATCTTGGTCTCTGAGCGTGTGGTTCAGGAAGATCGCCTGACCACTATCCACATCCAGGAACTGTCCTGTGTGGCACGTGATACTAAGCTGGGTGCGGAAGAAATCACAGCAGACATCCCGAACGTGGGTGAAGCAGCCCTGTCCAAGCTGGACGAGTCCGGCATCGTTTACATCGGTGCGGAAGTGAAGGGTGGCGACATTCTGGTTGGTAAAGTCACGCCTAAGGGTGAGACTCAGCTGACACCGGAAGAGAAACTGCTGCGTGCCATCTTCGGTGAAAAAGCGTCTGACGTGAAAGATTCGTCGCTGCGTGTACCTAACTCTGTGTCTGGTACCATCATCGACGTTCAGGTCTTCACGCGCGATGGCGTAGAGAAGGACAAGCGTGCACTCGAAATTGAAGAGATGCAGCTGAAAGAAGCGAAGAAAGACATCACCGAAGAATTCCAGATCCTGGAAGGTGGTTTGCTGGCTCGTGTCCGTACTCTGCTGCTGTCTGCCGGTTATGATGACGCGCGTGTGTCTTCCATGGACCGTGAGAAGCTGTTCTCTCAGACTCTGGATGACGAGTCACTGCAAAACCAGTTGGAGCAGCTGGCTGAGCAGTACGACGAGCTGAAATCTGAGTTCGATAAGAAGTTCGAAACCAAGCGTCGTAAGATCACCCAAGGTGATGACCTGGCCCCTGGCGTCCTGAAGATCGTTAAGGTCTATCTGGCCGTTAAACGCCGTATTCAACCTGGTGATAAGATGGCCGGCCGTCACGGTAACAAGGGTGTTATCTCGAAGATTTGTCCGGTTGAAGACATGCCTTACGATGAGAAAGGTCAGACAGTCGACATCGTACTGAACCCACTGGGTGTACCTTCGCGTATGAACATCGGTCAGATCCTGGAAACGCACATGGGTCTGGCAGCAAAAGGTATCGGCGACAAGATCAATCAGATGCTGAAAGAGCAGCAGGAACTGCACAAGTTCCGCGAATTCCTGCAGAAGGTCTATGATCTGGGCGATACCCGTCAGAATGTTGATATTGCATCTATGTCTGATGATGAAGTTCGTACCCTGATTGAGAACCTGCGTGCAGGTCTGCCGATCGCGACGCCTGTCTTTGACGGTGCGCCTGAGCCTTCAATCAAAGAGCTGTTGAAACTGGCAGACTTGCCAGAATCGGGTCAGCTGAATTTGTTTGATGGCCGTACCGGTGAGCAGTTTGAGCGTCCTGTAACTGTTGGTTACATGTACATGCTGAAACTGAACCACCTGGTCGACGACAAGATGCACGCCCGTTCTACCGGTTCGTACAGTCTGGTAACTCAGCAGCCATTGGGCGGTAAAGCTCAGTTCGGTGGTCAGCGCTTCGGTGAGATGGAAGTGTGGGCACTGGAAGCTTATGGTGCCGCCTATACGCTGCAGGAAATGCTGACAGTGAAATCGGATGACGTGAATGGCCGTACGAAGATGTATAAAAACATCGTCGATGGCGATCACCGTATGGAACCAGGTATGCCGGAATCCTTCAACGTACTGTTGAAAGAGATCCGCTCGTTGGGTATCAACATCGAGCTGGAAGACGAGTAAGCCTGACACTGTCAGTACTACTTGAATCCGGTATCAATATGAAGGCGCCGCCGCCACGGCGCCTTTATGGGTCAACTCCTCACAGGAGCCGAATGTGAAAGACTTACTTAAGTTTCTGAAAGCACAGCACAAGACCGAAGAATTTGATGCGATCAAAATCGGTCTTGCTTCACCTGACATGATTCGTTCATGGTCTTTTGGTGAAGTGAAAAAGCCAGAAACCATTAACTACCGTACCTTTAAGCCTGAGCGTGACGGTCTGTTCTGTGCACGTATCTTTGGCCCGGTCAAAGACTATGAATGTCTTTGTGGTAAATACAAACGCCTGAAGCACCGCGGCGTGATCTGTGAAAAATGTGGTGTAGAAGTTACTCAGACCAAAGTACGTCGTGAGCGTATGGGTCACATTGAGCTGGCTTCTCCTGTTGCCCACATCTGGTTCCTGAAATCACTGCCATCCCGTATCGGTCTGTTGATGGACATGCCGCTGCGTGATATCGAGCGTGTGCTTTATTTCGAATCTTATGTGGTTATCGAACCTGGCATGACCAATCTTGAGCGTAGTCAGCTGCTGTCTGAAGAACAGTATCTGGACGCGCTGGAAGAGTGGGGCGATGAGTTCGACGCGCGCATGGGCGCCGAAGCAGTGAAAGCACTGCTGGCCAACATGGATCTGAATGCTGAAATCGAACTGATGCGTGAAGAGCTGGAAGAAACCAACTCTGAAACCAAGCGCAAGAAGCTGACCAAGCGTCTGAAGCTGGTAGAAGCATTTGTTCAATCCGGTAACAACCCAGAGTGGATGATCCTGTCAGTACTGCCAGTACTGCCGCCGGATCTGCGTCCTCTGGTACCGCTGGACGGTGGTCGTTTCGCGACCTCTGATCTGAATGACCTATATCGTCGTGTGATCAACCGTAACAACCGTTTGAAGCGCCTGCTGGATCTGGCTGCACCAGACATCATCGTACGTAACGAAAAGCGTATGCTGCAAGAGTCTGTGGATGCACTGCTGGACAACGGTCGTCGTGGTCGTGCCATCACGGGTTCGAACAAGCGTCCGCTGAAATCTCTGGCTGACATGATCAAAGGTAAGCAGGGTCGTTTCCGTCAGAACCTGCTGGGTAAGCGTGTCGACTACTCAGGCCGTTCGGTAATCACCGTAGGTCCATACCTGCGTCTGCACCAGTGTGGTCTGCCTAAGAAAATGGCCCTGGAGCTGTTCAAGCCATTCATCTACGGCAAGCTGGAGACCCGTGGTCTGGCGACGACGATCAAAGCTGCCAAGAAGATGGTTGAGCGCGAAGAAGCTGTCGTTTGGGATATCCTGGACGAAGTGATCCGCGAACACCCGGTGATGCTGAACCGTGCACCAACACTGCACCGTCTGGGTATCCAGGCGTTCGAACCTGTGTTGATCGAAGGTAAAGCGATTCAGCTGCACCCGCTGGTCTGTGCGGCCTATAACGCCGACTTCGATGGTGACCAGATGGCGGTACACGTACCGCTGACGCTGGAAGCGCAGCTGGAAGCACGTGCGCTGATGATGTCAACCAACAACATCCTGTCTCCGGCGTCCGGTGATCCAATCATCGTACCGTCTCAGGACGTTGTACTGGGTCTGTACTACATGACCCGCGACAAGATCAACGCCAAAGGCGAAGGCATGTACCTGGCCGGCTCTGCGGAAGCAGAGAAAGCGTACCGTACCGGTAACGCTGAATTGCATGCCCGCGTTAAAGTGCGTATCACTGAGCACGTGAAAAACGAGCAAGGTGAGCTGGTGAAAAACACCCAGCTGGTGGACACCACTGTTGGCCGTGCCATGCTGTGGCAAATCGTGCCTAAGGGTCTGCCATACAGCCTGGTGAACACTGAAGCGCTGGGCAAGAAGCAGATCTCGAACCTGCTGAACACCTGTTACCGCGAGCTGGGCATGAAGCAAACCGTCATTTTTGCTGACCAGATCATGTACACAGGTTTTGCTTACGCGGCACTGTCTGGCGTCTCTGTTGGTATCGACGACATGGTGGTACCAGACGCTAAGTACACCAAGATCGCTGAAGCTGAAGCGGAAGTTGCAGAAATTCAGGATCAGTTCCAGTCGGGTCTGGTCACCGCTGGCGAACGTTACAACAAAGTTATCGATATCTGGGCAACCGCGAACGAACAGGTTGCTAAAGCGATGATGGATAACCTGTCGTTTGACACAGTTATCAACCGCGAAGGTAAAGAAGAACAACAGAAATCGTTTAACAGCGTATACATGATGGCCGATTCCGGTGCTCGTGGTTCGGCTGCACAGATTCGTCAGTTGGCGGGTATGCGTGGTCTGATGGCGAAACCAGATGGTTCGATCATCGAAACGCCAATCACAGCGAACTTCCGTGAAGGTCTGAACGTACTCCAGTACTTCATCTCCACGCACGGTGCGCGTAAAGGTCTGGCGGATACGGCACTGAAAACAGCGAACTCAGGTTACCTGACTCGTCGTCTGGTAGACGTTGCCCAGGATGTGGTGATCACAGCCGATGACTGTGGTACGCACGCAGGTATCACTATGATGCCGCTGATCGAAGGTGGTGATGTTAAAGAACCACTGCGTGATCGCGTACTGGGTCGTGTCGTGGCCGATGATGTGCTGAAGCCGGGTACTGAAGAAGTACTGGTTCAACGCAACACTATGCTGGACGAGAAGTGGTGTGACATTCTGGAAGACAACTCAGTTGACCAGATTAAAGTGCGTTCTGTTGTGACCTGTGAAAACGACTTCGGTTGTTGCCGTAACTGTTATGGTCGTGACCTGGCTCGTGGTCACCTGGTTAACCAGGGTGAAGCAGTCGGTGTTGTGGCAGCACAGTCCATCGGTGAACCAGGTACACAGCTGACGATGCGTACGTTCCACATCGGTGGTGCGGCTTCGCGTGCGGCAGCAGAAAACAGCATTCAGGTGAAGAACAAAGGTTCTCTGAAGCTTCACAATGCCAAGTTCGTAACCAACAACGATGGCAAGCTGGTGATCACTTCGCGTGCTGCTGAGCTGACTATTGTTGATGAGTTCGGTCGTACCAAGGAAAGCTACAAACTGCCTTACGGTTCGATGCTGGGCAAAGGCGACAACGATGCAGTTGAAGCCGGTGAAGTGGTGGCGAACTGGGACCCACACACAATGCCAATCATTACTGAAGTGGCCGGTCATATCCAGTTTGTGGATCTGATCGATGGTGTGACGGTTTCTCGCCAGACGGATGACCTGACGGGTCTGTCTTCTATCGTAATCCTGGACGGTGCCGAGCGTACCGGTGCAGGTAAAGATATGCGTCCAATGGTGAAACTGGTTGATGACAAAGGCAACGATGTCATGATTCCGGGTACAGATATGCCTGCGCAGTACTTCCTGCCGGGTAAAGCCATTGTTCAGCTGGAAGACGGTTCTGCGGTTGGTATCGGTGACACGCTGTCTCGTATTCCTCAGGAATCTGGCGGTACCAAAGATATCACCGGTGGTCTGCCACGCGTTGCGGATCTGTTCGAAGCGCGTAAGCCGAAAGAGCCTGCTATCCTGGCTGAAATCACAGGTGCAGTGTCCTTCGGTAAAGAGACCAAAGGTAAGCGTCGTTTGATCATCACGCCAACTGATGGCCAGCCATATGAGGAAATGATTCCTAAGTGGCGTCAGCTGAACGTCTTTGAAGGCGAGAAAGTTGAGAAAGGTGATGTGATTGCCGATGGTCCGGAAGCGCCGCACGATATCCTGCGTCTGCGTGGTGTTCACGCGGTAGCTGAGTACATCGTGAACGAGGTTCAGGAAGTTTACCGTCTGCAAGGCGTTAAGATTAACGATAAGCACATCGAGACTATCATCCGTCAGATGCTGCGTAAGGTAACCATTACGGTTCCGGGTGACTCTGAGTTCCTGGAAGGCGAGCAGGTGGAATTCTCCCGCGTGAACATCGCCAACCGTCAGCTGATTGCTGAAGACAAACAGCCTGCACTGTTTGAGCGTGATCTGCTGGGTATTACCAAAGCGTCTCTGGCGACTGAGTCCTTCATCTCTGCCGCGTCGTTCCAGGAAACGACTCGCGTACTGACTGAAGCCGCAGTTGCCGGTAAGCGTGATGAGCTGCGTGGTCTGAAAGAAAACGTCATCGTGGGTCGTTTGATCCCTGCGGGTACAGGTTTCTCTTATCACCAGCAGCGTCAGCGCCGTCGCGATGCGGATCTGGCTCCGGTAGAGCCTCAGGTTGATGCCGAGCAGGCGTCTCAAGACCTGGCGGCACTGCTGAATGCCGGTCTGAACGACGAAGATTAAGATCTGTCTGGTTCTTATGTGACCGAAAACTGAAAAAGGCACCCTCAGGGGTGCCTTTTGTTTTTCTTATTAATCAATAATTTGTGGTTGTTCAGTCAGTAATTGTTTTCAGATGCTTGAATATTTTTGGCCTTGGCCGATGTTAAACAGACAAAGACGCATACAGCAATCAGGGATTCTGATTGCCCGTTTTTGATTGCACAACGTATGACTTGCTGTGATTAAGCGCCGGGTGGAACGGCTAAGCTCTCACTGATCAGTTCAATCAGATCATCTTCCAGCTCAAACCTCAATTCGATTTGCTCACCCACCAGAGACAGGTCGTTATCAAAATTATCCCAATCATCACTGTCGTCTGTGATCTCACAATAGCGGTCTGCAAAATTCAGCAAGGGATCTGTGGTATCCGTAATTTTGTTGTAGAGCTGTGAGATTTCTGTGGTCGGGGAATATCCGGTCGCCTGCCATCTTGCCATCACCTTGTCATAAATTTTAAAGTGACCTTCGGAGATGTAATCAACCAGTTGCTGGCTGAAGAGTTGGAGCTGCGATGAAGTGGGAAGTTGCCGGGATTTATTTTCAAAGGGAGGTAAGCCTGCTAATTTGCAGTAATCTATCAGCAGCTGTTGCCTCGACATCAGCCAGTGATCGATGACATCATTGTTGCCACCCCATTGTTTTTGCACTTGTTCGAATTTACTAAGCATGACCATGTCCTCATGATCGCCCCGCAAGACGCAGGAGCCGAAAACAATACCTGTCAAACTCTTAGTGACACTAAGAGTACCAATATGGCAAAGCCAAATTCCACTGTTAGGTTTAGATTGCCAGCAAAACTGATACCCTGCAAGGATGGAGGAGCAGCTAATGTCAAAAAAGCAAGAACACAGCTACTGGTGTGTTATTCGTGACCGCCGAATTTATTTAGAAAAGGGTAAGTTACCACTTACACTGGAAGGCTGTACTGACTTGGATCTTGCAAGATCCCAAGTGATCGGTTTTCATCAGGGACACCCGGTGAGATGGCTGGAAGATCCTGATTTATTAGCCGATAAAAATTTTTATTCGCTCAGGGAATTTCTTCACGAAGATGAGGATCTGTTTGCGCTGGCCGGCAAAGCGATGCAGTTATCCCATATGTGCGAGACGCAGGCGTTTTGTTCTTCCTGCGGCGGGAAAACGGCATTGGCTGACAGTGCACACGCCATGCGATGCCAGGCCTGTGACAGCTACCATTATCCGCGCATTGCTCCCTGTGTCATTGTTGCGGTGAAGAAAGAGAACAGCATTTTGCTGGCGCAGCATCCCCGCCACAAAAGTGGCATGTATACCGTTATTGCCGGCTTTGTCGAAGCCGGAGAAACCCTGGAGCAATGTGTGGCTCGTGAGGTCAGAGAAGAGACGGGTATTGAGGTGACCAATATCCGCTACTTTGGCAGTCAGCCCTGGGCGTTTCCGTCCAATATCATGATGGGATTTCTGGCGGAGCACCAAAGTGGTGTTATCCGTCCGGATTACGAAGAGCTGGTTGATGCCCGCTGGTTTAAACACGATCAGTTACCGCAGATCGCGCCGCCAGGGACGATTGCCCATCGTCTTATTCAGGCTACTTGCGAGACCATCAGGCAGGAAGCAGCAATCCGGAAGGATGGTGGCCAGTAAATATCAGGAAGACATTTTACTGAAACAGGAGCCAGGCTCCTATTAGCCAGAGTGGTTTTCTGGCAGTCCGCGGAAAACGGCTTTGGAATGCTTGATCAGATGCGCGGCATAATGCGGGGTGACTTTGTGCAGCTGTCCTTTCATGGCTTTGAAAGAGTTTTCCCAGCAGCGGTCTTTGTACACACCGGTTTCAGTAAATTCGATAACAACTTGCAGGTTCATAGGTCCTCCAATCTTTGCAGTAGCCGATGTTGGCTGTTAATAACAGTATCAGAGAACAGTCAGGGTATTGATTAAAATATCTGCAACATTAGATTGCCAAAAATGAAACCGGTGACGCTCAAACTGTACTGTTTGCAAGCGATGTGCGCTAAGCGGCATTAATTACCCTTCAGGGTGAATGCATAGCTGCTGATGGCGGATCGGGGTGTTACAATGTACTCAATTATTTGCCAGGATGTTGACAATGACAGAATTGAAAAACGATCGCTATCTGCGTGCTTTACTCAAGCAGCCGGTTGACTGCACCCCTGTATGGATGATGCGTCAGGCAGGCCGTTATCTACCAGAATACCGGGCGACCCGTGGTGTGGCGGGCGACTTTATGTCGCTGTGCAAGAATGCTGAACTGGCCAGCGAAGTGACTTTGCAACCCCTGCGCCGTTTTCCGCTGGATGCCGCTATCCTGTTTTCTGACATCCTGACCATTCCGGATGCTATGGGTCTGGGGCTGTATTTTGAAACCGGTGAAGGGCCAAAATTCGAGCGTCCGATCACCTGTAAAGCCGATGTCGATAAGATAGGCATCCCTGACCCGGAAGGTGAGCTGCAATATGTGATGAACGCGGTGCGTCAAATCCGCAAAGATTTGCAGGGTGAAGTGCCGCTGATTGGTTTTTCCGGCAGCCCGTGGACGCTGGCTACTTACATGGTGGAAGGCGGCAGCTCTAAGGCGTTTACAAAAATCAAAAAAATGATGTACGCCGAACCTGCGGTTCTGCATGCACTGCTGGATAAACTGGCCGACAGTGTGATTCAGTACCTGAATGCCCAAATCAAAGCCGGTGCCCAGTCAGTGATGGTGTTTGATACCTGGGGGGGCGTACTGACCCCGCGTGATTACCAGCTGTTTTCGCTGCAGTACATGCACAAGATTGTCGATGGTCTGATCCGTGAAAACGAAGGGCGTCGTGTCCCTGTGACCCTGTTTACCAAAAACGGCGGTATGTGGCTGGAAGCGATTGCGGCAACCGGTTGTGATGCAGTGGGTCTGGACTGGACCATTGATATCGCCGATGCCAAGCGCCGTGTCGGTGACAAAGTGGCCCTGCAAGGCAATATGGATCCGTCCATGCTGTACGCGTCGCCAGCGCGTATTCGTGAAGAAGTGGCCGGTATTCTGTCCGGCTTCGGTGAAGGCTCGGGTCATGTCTTTAACCTGGGCCACGGTATCCATCTCGACGTACCGCCGGAAAATGCCGGGGTCTTTGTTGAGGCGGTCCATGAGCTGTCTGCCCCTTACCACAAGTAAGCGACGGCAGATGACACCAGAAAGCGAGCTGAAGGGCTCGCTTTTTGCGTTTTTAAAGGCAGCTACAGCCCCAGGTGCTGGTGGACATGGTCGCGGATATAGGGCACCACATCGGCTTCAAACCAGGGATTTTTCTTCAGCCACAAAGTATTGCGCGGCGAAGGATGAGGCAGCGGCAGGTAGGTGGGCGCCCATCGCCGCCAGGCTTTGACTGTATCGGTCAGGGTTTTGGGTTTATCTGACAGATAATAATTTTGCGCATACTGGCCGACCAGCAGCGTCATGCCGATATTGGGCAGCAGCGGCCAGACCTGGCCATGCCATTGCGGCGCGCATTCGGGTCTCGGCGGCAAGTCTCCGCTCTTGCCCTTACCCGGATAGCAAAACCCCATCGGCATAATGGCGATACGGCCGGGATCATAGAAAGTATCACGATCGAGATCCAGCCAGCGGCGCAGCCGGTCGCCGCTCGGATCGTTCCAGGGAATGCCGGTGTCGTGGACCCGGGTGCCCGGCGCCTGGCCGACTATCATCAAGCGTGCTTGGCTGCTGGCCTGAATCACCGGCCGCGGACCGAGCGGCAGGTGGGCCTGACACAATTCACATTGCCGGATCTGAGCCAGCAATGCCGCTAAGGCATGCGGAGGGTTGAGATTTGTCATAGTCAGCCTTTAATAGCCGAGTGTGAAGTCAATCTGGTATTGCAGCGGCTTACCTTCAACATAGCGCAGGTAGTTGGTTTTGAATATCTCCATCACCTGTTGCGGAAAGCTTTCGGCGGCAATGTGCGGCGTGACAGTCATCTGAGGGTGGCACCAGAAAGGGTGCTCAGCCGGCAGCGGCTCTTGTTTGAACACATCCAGAAAAGCATGGCTGAGCGCGCCACTGGCCAGTGCCTGCAGCAGGCCCTGCTCGCAAACCGCATTACCCCGGCCGACATTAAAGAGTAAGGTGCCGCGGCAGTGGCTCAGGCTGTCGGCATTGAGCAGATTGTCTGTCATTGCAGTGGCAGGCAGCACAGAGACCAGCACATCAGCCTGTTGCAGTGCCTTGTCCAGATCTTTTATCGCCATGACGTTATCAAAAGAGGCAGCACTTGCGCCGGAGCGGTTCACGCCCAGCACTGTCATACCCAGTGCTTTGGCAGCGCCAGCCAGGTGCTGGCCAATTGAGCCGGTGCCCAGAATCACCATGGTTTTGTCAGACAGAGCGCCATAGCTGTGCGGCTGCCACTGCGCCTGCTGTTGCTGGGCCTGATAACGGCCGAAATGGCGCTGGTGGCTGATCAGCAAACCCAGCACGTACTCGCTGATCAACTGGCCGAAGATCCCCCGGACATTGGTCAGCGCATAATCACTGCGCAATCCGGGCCGGGTCAGGGCGTCAATACCGGCATAGGTGGATTGCAGCCAGCGCAGCTGCGGAAATTGCGCTAATTTGTCAGTGATTAATGGCGGATCGGCCAGCACCAGCGTTGCATCGTGAGGATTATCCGTCAGTGACAGCGCCGGTAAGTCTGCTTCTTCAATCAGTTGGCGGTACAGGTCTGCCCGTCGGGAAACAATACAGAGTTGATGCATGGCTTTTTCCTTTTGCGCTGGCGGGTTATCAAGTAAAATTCAAGTTAACGTTTTCAGACAGATTATCCCATGCTTAAGAATCCAATTCAGCTTCGCCTAGAAAAATTTGAACCCTGGCAATACCTGACCTTCATGGCCTCACTTTGCGAGCGGATGTATCCCAATTACGCTTTCTTCTGCCGCGAGACTGAATTTGCGGATCCTCAGCCTTATCGTCTTATCCTCGACAGCGTCTGGGAAATCCTGACGGTGAAAAATGCCAAGATTAACTTTGAAAACCAGCTGGAGAAGCTGGAAGCTATGGTACCCGCTGCCGACGATTTTGATTTGTATGCAGTGAACCCGGCAATCGATGCCTGTGTCGGGCTGTCGGATCTGCTGCATGCGCTGCTGGATCGTGACCTGATCCCTGAGACAGCACTGAGCATCAGCTCCCTGTCGGTTGAAACGGTAGCCAATCTGGAAGAAGCGCGCGAGGGTGAGGAAATCACCAACGACAACCAGAAGGAAAACCAGGCCGTGTGCGAAGAATGGGATGTCCAGTGGGCCATCTACCGTGCACTGAAAGAGGCGGATGGCCGGGATATTGAGCTGATTAAAAGTCTGCGCCGGGAATTGCGTGACGACGGAGTGAGCAATATCGGTATTGCGCTCTGATCTGAGCCTCTGCACGCCACAAGGCAGGATCATGATCCTGCCTTGTTACTGGGAGTGTTGCGTCAGTTGTTGTTATCGTCATCGTCTTCATCACGGTTTTCAATCACCCCGTGTTTTTTCTTCCAGCGTTCCCAGCGCTGAAACGCCAGTTGCTGCATGTCGGTACTGGTATCGGCTTCGTCGACAATTTCTTCGCCGACCAGGCTCTCGAAAATATCTTCCAGGGTGACCAGTCCCATCACAGTGCCGTATTCATCGACCACTAACGCCAGCTGCACACGCTCTTTCATCAGTTTTTCAAACGCTACCGGGACAGTATCCAGGTTCATGACTACCGGCAGCGGGCGCATCAGGTCACTGAGCAACAGATTACCCTGTCCGCTCTGACTGGCGGCAAACAGTTCGAGGCGGTGAACAAAACCGAGAATATTGTCCTTGCTGCCTTGGTAGATCAGCGGGCGTGAGAAAGGGCTGTCTTTAGCCTCGCTCAAAAATTCGTTGATAGACAAGCTGCCCTCGACACGGAACAGGACCGGCCGCGGAGTCATGATTTTAGTCACGCTGACATCGCAGAACTGCAGCAGGTTATGCATGATTTTGGATTCCCCTTCGGCCAGTTCGCCGGACTCTTTGGCCAGCATGGCCATGGCAGAGAGTTCATCACGCAGTTTCGGTGGCTGGTGGCCCCGTGATAAACGTCGGGTGATTTGCTCTGATACCCACACGAAAGGACTAAGCAGCCAGATCATCCATCCCAGTACATGGGCCGTGAACGGGGCCAGCTGGCGCCAGTAGGTCGCACCTATGGTTTTGGGGATGATCTCCGACAGCAGAAGAATGCCGACTGTGAGCGCCGCGGAGAACACCCCCAGCCACTGGCTGCCGAAGACGACGGCGGCCTGGGCACCGGCAGTGGCGGCACCAATGGTGTGAGCTATGGTGTTCAGGGTCAGAATGGATGCCAGGGGGCGGTCTATGTTGTCTTTAAAACCTGCCAGTTTGTCTGCCATGGGATGCGCCTGCTGCCGCAGGGTGCCTATGTAGCTGGGAGATATGCTGAGCAGTACAGCTTCCAGCACAGAGCAGATAAAAGAAACGCCTATTGCGATAGTGATATAAATGATCAGAAGTAACATGCGTTGGATGCGCTCTTAATGGAATAACGATGAAGATACTCAAGTGGCCACAAAGTGCCGAACGATAGGGCCGTAACAGCGCTGGTATGACGGTATGCGTTGAACTCACGGAACCTAGCTTCTTGAGTTAGTTGGGTATTAATTGGTGCATTATGGAGCAAAAGCAACCAGCGTCTTGTTCAGGATAGTAACAATTTGTGAACTTGCGCTCAGTTTATGGTTAAAGACCCCGCAGCTAACCACAGGAAAGCCGACAAACCTTTGCCACATGGGCTTCTTTTGAATTAGAGTGGATAAGTCTGAAGAAAAAACCTTAGAAGGGAAACCGAATGAACAAGACCCAACTGATTGACCTGATTGCTGAACAAGCGGACCTGACTAAAGCGCAAGCAAAAGACGCGCTGGAATCAACCCTGAGCGGTATCACCGAAGCATTGAAATCCGGTGATCAGGTTCAACTTATTGGCTTTGGCACATTTAAAGTAAACCACCGCGCAGCGCGTACAGGTCGTAACCCGCAGACTGGTAAAGAAATCCAGATCGCTGCAGCCAACGTACCTGCTTTCGTTGCAGGTAAAGCGCTGAAAGATTCTGTAAAATAATCTTAACTCCGTCGAGGATCACTTCGGCGGAGTTTTTTTATTTATGAAACGATTCTGCCTGATTGCCCTGTCCTTCCTGCTTTCTGCCTGCGGCAGCTCTGCTATATCACAACACTCACTGTCTCCTTTGGAGCGTCTTAGCGGCGGTCAGGTTGTCGGTGATGCGTCATCACTGTACTGGGTCAACCAGCGTCAGTCGAAACCCGAGTCTTTGGCTGAACGGGTCTGGATGGGCGATTACGGAGAGTATCAGACAGATTATCGCTGGCTCGACGGGCAACTGCGTGAACTGAAGCGGGCCGGCACAGCGCTGAAAGACGATAAACGCCAGCCGTTTGAACTGCATGTGCGTTACGATCAGCACGGCGATGCCGTGTTCCAGCGCTATAAAGTTGGCGACACGGTTTTTCCTTTGTCTGACACTCAGCTGCATCAGCTCAGCCAGCAGGCCGACATGGCCGTTGCTCTGGTCAGAGAGCAGTCGCGAGACGGATTCCAGCTGGTGCAGGGTATGTGGGACGGTCAGCGGTTTGTTCACTGTGGTGATCAGGCTGAGATTGAGATCAACTGGCAGCAAATCAATGCCCGGCCAGGCTATATCGCACTGGTCGGAAAATCTGATGGTCTGGGTAAGGTCACCGCGCAGCAAATGGTGTTGAACCGGACAACGCAGCAGCACTGTCTGACCCCGCCCAGATTACTGGATGTGTCCTGACGGACTGAGCTGAGTGAAAGATTCAGTGAATAACAACAAATAAGGCGCCGTCAGGCGCCTTATTGCTAGCTCTGTTTCATGCTGTGTTTTATTCGCTGACAGATCAGCTCTGTTCGCGGGCAATGGCACGGTAACCAATGTCATCGCGGAAGAACACACCGTCCCAGCTGATTTGTTTTGCCAGCGCATAAGCACGTTGCTGAGCTTCAGATACTGTTTCGCCCATCGCCGTAGCGCATAATACGCGGCCACCATTGGTCACTACAGCACCGTCTTTGCTGGCCGTGCCGGCATGGAAGACTTTTTGTGCGTCGCCGTCCTGCAGAGGCAGACCGGTAATCACATCCCCTTTGTTGTAGTCGCCGGGATAACCACCGGCAGCCAGCACCACACCAATCGCCGCACGCGGATCCCACTGAGAGTCCACGGTATCCAGCTTGCCATCGACAGCTGCCAGACACAGTTCAACCAGATCCGATTGCAGGCGCAGCATAATAGGCTGAGTTTCCGGGTCGCCGAAGCGGCAGTTATACTCAATCACTTTCGGCGTACCGTCGGCCATGATCATCAGGCCGGCATACAGAAAGCCAGTGTAGGGGTTGCCTTCGGCTGCCATACCGCGCACGGTAGGCAGGATAACCTCGTCCATTACGCGCTGGTGGATTTCCTGAGTCACCACAGGGGCTGGAGAATAAGCACCCATGCCGCCGGTATTCGGACCTGTGTCGCCATTGCCTGCACGCTTATGATCCTGGCTGGTTGCCATCGGCAGTATGTGTTCGCCGTCCACCATCACAATGAAGCTGGCTTCTTCACCGTCGAGGAACTCTTCGATGACCACACGGTGGCCGGCTTCGCCAAAGGCATTGCCGGCCAGCATGTCGCGCACGGCTGCTTCGGCTTCGTCCAATGTCATGGCCACGATCACGCCTTTACCGGCGGCCAGACCATCGGCTTTGACCACAATGGGCGCGCCTTTTTCTTGCAGGTAAGCCAGAGCCGGCTCGATCTCGGTAAAGTTCTGGTATTCCGCCGTCGGGATCTGATGGCGGGCCAGGAAGTCTTTGGTGAAGGCTTTGGAGCCTTCCAGCTGGGCGGCGGCCTGGGTCGGACCGAAAATCGGTAAGCCCGCAGCACGGAATGCGTCAACCACACCGATCACCAGCGGCGCTTCCGGGCCAACAATGGTCAGGCCGATGTGCTGCTCTTTGGCAAACGCCACCAGTGCCGCCGTGTCTTCCACCCCAATCGCGACATTTTCCAGTTTTGGCTCTAAAGCAGTACCGGCGTTGCCCGGTGCCACGAAGACTTTTTCTACCTGTGCAGACTGAGCCGCTTTCCAGCCCAGGGCGTGCTCGCGGCCGCCGTTACCAATGACAAGAACTTTCATCTTTTGATCCTTATCGCGTCGCCAGGTTGGCGATTTCTGTGTCAAGCGTACTCATTGATTCGGTATCAACTGCGTGCGCTTTCCTTGAACTCGCAAATCTGGCTTAGCGCTAAATGCTTAAAAGTTGCTTAATCGAAAGCGCCCAAACCTGTTGAGCGCTCAAGAAATAAAGCAAGGCTCCACAGTGATCGCGGAGCCTTACGATTGATTAATGGCGGAAGTGACGCATGCCCGTGAAGACCATGGCCATGCCGTGTTCGTCGGCAGCGGCAATGACTTCGTCATCACGCATTGACCCGCCCGGCTGAATCACACAGGTGATACCGGCTGCTGCCGCCGCATCGATACCGTCGCGGAACGGGAAGAAGGCATCTGATGCCATCACGCTGCCGGCCACTTCCAGCTTTTCGTCCGCCGCTTTGATACCGGCGATTTTGGCTGAGTATACGCGACTCATCTGGCCGGCGCCTACACCGATGGTCATGTTGCCTTTGGCGTAGACGATCGCATTGGATTTCACGTATTTAGCCACTTTCCAGCAGAACAGGGCATCGCGCAGCTCTTCGTCGCTTGGCTGGCGTTGGGTGACCACTTTGAGATCATCCAGGCCGACCATGCCCTGGTCGCGGTCCTGCACCAGCAGACCCCCGTTGACGCGTTTGATGTCAAACTCTGTGGTTTTGCTGCGCCACTGGCCGCATTCCAGCAGACGGACGTTTTGTTTGGCAGAGACTACTGCAGCGGCTTCGGCGCTGATGCTGGGGGCAATAATCACTTCCACGAACTGACGCTCAACAATGGCTTTGGCGGTGTCGGCATCCAGCTCACCGTTGAAGGCTATGATACCGCCAAAGGCTGACGTCGGGTCGGTTTTATAGGCGCGATCATACGCTTCCAGCAGGTTGGCACCCAGCGCCACACCGCAAGGGTTGGCGTGTTTGACGATCACACAGGCTGGCTGGTCGAATTCTTTAACGCATTCCAGCGCGGCATCGGTATCGGCGATATTGTTGTAAGACAGTGCTTTGCCCTGCAGCTGGCGCGCAGTCGCCACAGAGGCTTCTTGCGGCTGTGCTTCAACATAAAACGCCGCATCCTGATGGCTGTTTTCGCCATAGCGCATGGCTTGTTTCTTAATGAACTGCTGATTGAAGGTGCGCGGGAACTTAGAGTCTTCGTCAGCCGAGTCACCATAAGCAGGCACCATGGTGCCGAAATAGTTGGCAATCATGCCGTCGTAAGCGGCGGTGTGTTCGAACGCCGCGATCGCCAGATCAAAACGGGTAGCATGGGTCAGAGAGCCGTCGTTGTCAGCCATTTCAGCCAGCACCCGGTCATAATCGTGTGCATTCACGACTATGGTCACGTCTTTGTGGTTTTTGGCGGCACTGCGCACCATAGTCGGACCACCGATATCGATGTTCTCAATGGCGTCTTCTAATGTACAACCCGGCTTGGCGACGGTGGCCGCGAACGGATAGAGGTTAACCACCACCATATCGATAGGTGCAATGCCATGCTCGGCCATGATCGCATCGTCCTGGCCGCGTCGGCCCAGTACGCCGCCATGCACTTTCGGGTGCAGGGTTTTAACACGGCCATCCATCATTTCAGGGAAGCCCGTGTAGTCGGAGACTTCAGTTACCTGAATACCTTTATCAGCCAGCAGGCGGGCAGTACCGCCAGTGGACAGGATATCGACGCCACGGTTGGCAAGAGCTTGTGCGAATTCAACAATTCCCGTTTTGTCTGATACGCTGATCAGAGCACGGCGAATAGGACGAGCGTTTTCCATTGCTACCATCTCTTTGATTGCGGTGAATTATTTGCCAAAAGCTGACCTGTTATACTGAGGTTGCCTTTGGCAAATAGCCTCATCCGTCAGGCGGGATGGGATTTGCGTAATGGCGCGTATTTTACATGATTCCCGGCATTGCGCAAACGTTTGCCTTGGGCCGTAAACGGTCAGCCGCGAGCGCTGTGCAGGGAGAGTTGATAAGGATCATGAGGTTATTATGGCTAGGTACTTGATCGGACAACTGGCAAAGCTCTGCGAGGTCAGCAGTGATACCTTGCGCTTTTACGAAAAGAATGGCCTGCTGATCCCGGGCGAGCGCAGCGAAAGCGGCTACCGGCTCTACAGCGACGACGATGTCTCCCGCATTGGCTTTATTCTGCGGGCCAAAGCCATCGGCCTGAGCCTGGAGGAGATCCGGGAACTGCTGGCGATACGGGTCGAAGCCGATCAGCACAGCTGCGCGGAAGTAAAAGCCATCACTCAGGCCAAGTTAGACGACATTGACAGCAAACTGGCGGAATTACAGCGAATACGGCGGGCATTGAAGCGCTTGAATGACGCCTGTTGCGGCGAGGCGGATGACGATGCCAGCCATTGCTCTATCCTGGAAGCCCTGGCCGATGAGCCGTCATGACTCAGCCCTCAGCAAGGGCTGATAAAGGTGTATGCGACCGCAAAAAACTGTGATAGCGTGATGGGTTTCCAATGTCCGAAAAGAATAACAGGATAAGGATTATCATGCTGAATACTAACGAATATTTTGATGGAAATGTAAAATCTATTGGTTTCGAAGCCGAGGGTGCGCGCAGCAGTGTCGGCGTGATGCTTCCGGGATCTTATACCTTTGCCACCGCAGCTCCGGAGCGCATGACAGTGGTCAAAGGGGCGATTTCAGTCAAGCTGCCGGGCCATGTTGATTGGGAAACCTACAATGCCGGTGATGATTTTGAAGTCCCGGGTGATGCCTCATTCGATGTCAAGATTACAGAGACAACCGCTTATTTGTGTGACTATCTGTAATCTGCCCTGCTACCTGCCAGCTGGGATACCAGCTGGTTTTCCTGCCCGATATTCCCTCCTGCTCTCCCTTTCTTATTTTTTATATTTTTATATCAATGAATTACCTAGAATTCATGCGCGCGGAGCAACTGACGGGACGAGTCGTTGTTCAGGCTGTCTGCCACAAGGCAGGGCAGAGTAAAGCGGACGGGATCTAAAACGGGCTGTCTTTGTTGAGGGAAGTGGCAATGCCGGAAATGGCCAGTGCCAGGGTGGATTTGACTATCTGTTCCTGACGAGCGGTTTGCATCTGGTAGAAAGCCAGATCGATGTCTTCTGTGATCGGGGCCATGTCCAGCTGGGCAATGCCCATCACATTGGCCTGATGAAGCGCCTTGATTTCTTTAATGATTTTAGGGTCGGTAAAATGGTATTCGGTCACATCACGGTTGAGCATCTCTTTGATATGCAGGCAACGCTCAATATCCTGATAGACAGGCTGGGCAATCACCCCCAGGCCGTACAGCAGCTTAAGGCGCACGCTGAGTTCCCCTAACGGACCTGTGTCGTGCAGCAGCGGTTCCACCACGGATTTCACCGCAAAGTCGTCCTTGCGGAAAATTCGCTGGATCAGCGCATCGACGGCTTCTTCTAAGATATCCACAGAGGTAATAAAAAAGCCGCGTACTGTGGTGGCCTGGTTCAGGCGTTCAATAATGTCAGCTTCGTGTTCACAGGGTGCCATGGCTTCGTCTTCTCTTTGTGCCGCAAAGGCGGGGAGCGAACTCCCCGCAAGGTGATCAGGTCAGCGTCTGATAGCAGTGTTCAATGTCACGGGCCACCTCGCTGTCAGCGTCCAGACCCGTGTATTGTGCCAGTGTCCGGCGGACCCCTTTCTCATGCAATGTTTGCTGCAGTTCTACTGCCTGCGGATCGGTGTCATTCACATACTTCAGGGCTGCAGCTATGCCTTTGATCAACATGCGATTGTCAGTACCGTACTCCAGAGTGCCCAGCAGGGGTTTGATCAATCTGTCGTTGCTGCCCAGCTTACGCAGCGGCTGGCGGCCAACTCTGTCAATCTCATCGCGCAGGAAGGGATTGGCAAAGCGGGTCAGAATTTTTTCGATGTAAGCATAATGCTGCTCACGATCAAAGCCATACCGGCGAATCAGCACTTCGCCGCTTTCCCGCATTGCGGTTCTGACCTGGCCGCAGATCTCTTCATCTTCTATCGCATCGCGGATCGTCTGGTAACCTTTCAGCGCGCCCAGATAGGCGGTAATGATATGGCCTGTGTTGAGGGTAAACAACTTCCGCTCGACAAATGCCATCAGGTTATCTGTGGTTTCCATCCCGGCAATGCGGGGGATCTCGCCTTTGAACTGTTGTTGATCGACAATCCACTCGCTGAAACTTTCCACTGTGACTTCCAGGGGATCATCGTTAGCAGCTTCCGCAGGCGGCACAATGCGGTCGACGGCTGAATCGACAAAGCCGACATGCTGCTCCGCCAGCTGCCGGTGCGCCGTCGTTAATTGCTTATAGACTTCCTCTTTCAGGTGCGTGGTGCCCCGCACCATGTTTTCACAGGCAATGATATTGAGCGGCTGGGTGTTACCCGCTTCAAACCGTTTGGCCAGCCCGCTCGCGATGGTGCTGGCAATTTTATCCAGCACCGCAGGGCCGACGGCTGTGGTGATCAGATCGGTATGCACTATCTGATTGATCACGTCCGGTCCGGCGGCATTGACTGCTGTGATATGGCTGACGGTATCCAGATGACAGTCATTGCCCACCACTTTGACATTGTAAGACTGCGCATGGCTGAGCTGGTCGATCAACGGTCCGTTTACGTCGGCAAAAGTGACGTTAACCTCGGCATCTGCCAGTACTTTACCAATAAAACCCCGGCCGATATTGCCGGCGCCAAAATGAACTGCTTTCATGATGATGACTACCTTAAGTTTGTGAGAGGCCGCGCTGGGCGGCCCCGGTATCTGCACTGGCGGTTACGCCGCTTCTTCACTGGCCAGGATGCTGAGCACTTCCCGGACATCCTGGGTACGCTTGAGGCGCTCAATGGCCTCGTGGTCATCCAGTGCGTTAGTGATGGTAGTAATCACCTGAATGTGTTCGTCATTTTTGGCGGCAATGCCTATCACCAGATGGGCAATGTCGTCTTCGTCATCGGTAAATGCCACCCCGGCAGGGTACTGGCAAATGACGATACCGGTTTTGATCACCCGGTCTTTGGCTTCCACCGTACCGTGCGGCACAGCGATAGACTCTCCGAGATAAGTCGGCACCAGTGCCTCGCGGGCAAACATGGCATCAATGTATTCAGGTTCGGCATAGCCCAGTTTGACCAGCTGTTCACCGGCAAAGCGGATGGCATCGTCCTTATTGGTGGCTTTGAGCCCGAGATGGATATTGGCCGCCTGGATCTGGAAGACCGAGGGTTGCTGCGGCGCCAGACTGTCGTCATTGGCGGCCACCGGTGTCAGTTTCACCAGAGTCGGGTCATTTGCCGCTTCCGGGCTGGACGCGGCGATGATACGGGTGATCAAATCATTGTAGATCTGACCGTCAAGGAAGTTGGTCAGCGAAATATGCTGAGCCTGCGGGGCATGCTTGCGGGCACGCTCAGTGAGATCTTTGTGGGTGATAACAATATCGACATCATCGGGCAGGTTGTTGATGGCGCTGTTAGTGACATCAATATTCAGTCTGGCCTCACTGACTTTCTTGCGCAGTAAACCGGCGCCCATGGCGCTGGAACCCATACCGGCATCGCAAGCCACTATGATGCGGCGAACCTGACTGAGCTGAACCTTGGATGCTGGGTGGCTGCTGGCAGTGGTCGGCGCAGAGCCTGTGGCAGCACTGCCTTCAGCGGCTTTGCCCGATTTCATGGCTTTCATTTTCTCGCTGGCATTTTTCAGTGCGCTGCCATCGTCGTCTTCGGTCACTTTCTGGGTTTTCAGCAGCAGTGAAGCCACCAGGAAGGACACAGTCGCCGCTGCCACGATAGAGCACAGCACGCCCACTATGGAGGCTTTGGGCGCCATCAGCATCACGGCGAAGATAGAGCCCGGTGATGCGGGCGAGACCAGACCGGCGTTGAACAGGGTCAGGGTGAAGACACCTGTCATGCCACCGGCAATTGCCGCCAGGATCAGGCGCGGATTCATCAGAATATAGGGGAAATAAATCTCGTGGATTCCCCCGAAGAAATGGATGATGGCAGCACCGCCGGCAGTCTGTTTGGCCGTACCGCGGCCGAACACCATGTAAGCCAGCAAAATGCCCAGGCCAGGACCCGGATTTGCTTCAATCAGGAAGAAAATAGACTGACCGACCTCATTGGCCTGCTGAATGCCCAGCGGCGAGAAGATACCGTGGTTGATGGCATTGTTGAGGAACAGGATTTTGGCCGGCTCAACGAAGATTGAGGTCAGCGGCAGCAAACCGGCATCGACCAGAAAATTGACCCCGGCAGCCAGACCGCCAGAGAGGATCTTCACGAAAGGACCGATCAGGAAAAAGGCAACGATGGCACACAGCATCCCTATGATGCCGGCCGAGAAATTGTTGACCAGCATTTCGAAGCCGCTTTTGATTTTGCCTTCAACGGCCTTATCAAAGTGCTTAATCGCCCAGCCACCCATCGGGCCGACAATCATGGCACCCATGAACATGGGGATATCTGTACCCACGATCACCCCCATGGTGGTCACGGCACCCACCACGGCACCCCGATCGCCACCCACCAGTTTACCGCCGGTATAACCGATCAGCAGTGGCAGCAGGTAAGTAATCATAGGGCCAACCAGTTTGGCTATCGTCTCGTTGGGCAGCCAGCCGGTCGGAATAAAGAGAGCGGTAATAAACCCCCAAGCGATGAATGCGCCAATATTGGGCATTACCATGTTGGAGAGGAAGCGGCCAAAATTCTGTATCTTGACCTTGGTGTCTGGTGATATCATAACGTTTCCCCGTTTGATGTTCAGCTTCAAGTTCTGTTGTGTCGATAACGGTTCGCCAAAACCGTCGATTGCTTCGTACCCAATCAATCTACCACAGATCCTGAAAACGGAACTGATAACGGGGTTCTCGTGATCCCCGTCTCCTTTTTTAGCTATCCCCCATCAAGATACAGTGATCCAACTAACAATTACTCTGCGTAATAAAATTACATTTATCGTGTTTTTTCATAGTCAATTAATTTTAGCTGCTTGATGTCACATTTATTAACTGGTTGGTTATTAATCTTATGGTGATCTTGATCACGCATCATGCATTTGGTCAAACGATCCCTGTAAGGCTTAGTGATCTTCATCACCTTGCTAATTTTGTTCGCGCTGTGAAATAAAAATGCATTATTCTGGTGCTATCAATTTGTAGTTAAGTTACAGCTTGAGCTATGTATCTGCAGGCTTACGGGTGGTGAAGCGGGAAGAGATTGAAACGGGATTGAGCGCCAGGGGCGGGCAGGGAAAGAGCCGTCAAAAAAGGGTTATGCGTAGGCATAACCCTGTACAATCAGCGTCACTGAACGGATGATCAGTTCATGCCGTATTTTTTCAGTTTCTTACGCAGGGTACCGCGGTTGATGCCCATCATGGTTGCCGCGCGGGTCTGGTTGCCGCGGGTGTACTGCATGATGGTGTCCAGCAGGGGTTGCTCGACTTCAGCCAGTACAAGCTCGTACAGATCATCGACGTCCTGACCGTTCAGCTGGGCGAGATAGTTCTTAAGCGAGGCTTTGACGGAGTCACGCAGTGGTTTCTGAGTGATTTGGTCTTGAGAAGTGACAGTAGTCACTGTAAGTGCTTCGGAAGTCAGATTTTGTTCGAACATATTCTGTAAGCTCTTCTGGTATTTATGCAACGTTGTCGAAGTAGCCTTGCAGCGCATCGATTTGCTCTTGAGCATCTTCGAGTGCGTTGAAGGTCCGGCGGAAATCACCCGCAGAAGCCTGTTCTTTGAGGTACCACGACACGTGTTTACGTGCGATGCGTAACCCCTGGTACTCCCCATAGAAAGCGTGGAGTGCCTGTACATGCTCCAGCAAGATGCTGCTGACTTCTTCAAAAGAAGGCGCTGGCAGGTGTTCACCGGTTGTTAAATAATGCTGGATTTCCCGAAAAATCCACGGCCGTCCCTGCGCTGGGCGGCCAATCATCAAGGCATCGGCCCCGGTATAATCCAGGACGAAGCGTGCTTTTTCCGGTGAGTCGATATCACCGTTCGCAATCACAGGAATCGACACCGCCTGTTTCACTGCCTTGATGTAATCGTATTCCGCTTCCCCTTTGTACATACAGGCCTTGGTTCTGCCGTGCAGGGCCAGTGCCTGAATGCCACAGTGTTCAGCGAGCTGTGCGATCTCGACACAGTTTCGGTTCTC
Organism: Photobacterium halotolerans DSM 18316; assembly: GCF_000425165.1. Taxonomy (GTDB): domain Bacteria; phylum Pseudomonadota; class Gammaproteobacteria; order Enterobacterales; family Vibrionaceae; genus Photobacterium; species Photobacterium halotolerans. The sequence goes on along the minus strand of NZ_KE384324.1, from coordinate 114,782 downwards.
TGTATCCCAGCCGGTCCGTGTTTTCAGCGTCACAGGGACGTCCACGGCGCTTACCACGGCCTTGAGGATATCCTCGACAAGATCCGGGTATTGCAGCAGGGCAGAGCCAGCCAGGCGCTTGTTCACTTTCTTGGCCGGGCAACCCATGTTGATATCAATGATCTGGGCACCGTGCTCCACACTGAAGCGGGCGGCGTCGGCCATCTGACGGGGATCTGCCCCGGCAATCTGTACCGAACGAAGTCCAGACTCACCTTCATGCACCATGCGGTTGAGCGACTTGGCCGTTTTCCAAACGTCTGGGTTGGCAGACATCATTTCGCTGACCGCCATACCTGCGCCGTGGCGCAGGCACAACTCACGAAACGGACGGTCGGTCACACCTGCCATTGGCGCGACAATTAACGGGTTGTCTAATTGATATGGACCGATCTTCAATGTCTGTTCCTGACTATGCCAGTAAGGGCGCGCATTTTACGCATTTTTTGCTGTGCTGAAAAGGCCAATATTTGAGCATCCTGGTTTTGGATTGCAAAAGGTCATGGAATTCAGAGGATTGCTCACAAAATGCGCAATGGACAAATTTGTCAGGATCAGGCTTTTTGGCCTGAAATCCGGCACCATTCCTCACGGGCGGCGATCGGATCCAGCGTCAGCTCGTCGCTGTAATGGCTGGCCACATCGTCGGCCTGAGATTCCAGTACTCCGGAAATCGCCAGCAGGCCCTTGTCCCTGACCAGGCTCTTGATCACCGGTGACAGCTCACGCAGCGGACCGGCCAGAATATTGGCAACCACCACGTCGGCTTGCAGATTGTCCGGCTGATCTTTGGGCAGATACAGCTCCAGGTTGTCAGACACACCATTGCGCTCGGCGTTATCACGCGAGGCCAGAATCGCCTGTGGGTCGATATCAATCCCGATCACTTTGGCGGCGCCCAGCTTGAGGGCGGCAATCGCCAGAATGCCGGAGCCGCAGCCGAAATCGATCACGGTTTTGCCCGTCAGATCCTGGCCGTCCAGCCATTCCAGACACAGAGAGGTGGTGGGGTGCGTCCCGGTACCGAATGCCAGGCCCGGATCGAGCAGCACGTTGACGGCCCCCGGCTCAGGCGCTTCACGCCAGCTCGGGCAGATCCACAGACGCTGACCGAATTTCATCGGATGGAAGTTATCCATCCACTCGCGCTCCCAGTCTTTGTCTTCCAGCTGTTCAACCTTGCAGGCAAAATCGTCAGCCAGCAACGGACTGCTTTTCAGCAGGGAGAGCACCATATCCATGTCGCTTTCCGCATCGTACAGGCCAATAACGTCGGTATCACCCCACAGGCGGGTTTCGCCCGGCAGCGGTTCGAAAACCGGGGTGTCCTGTGCATCCAGGAAAGTGACCGACAAAGCGCCGGTGTCTTCCATCAGCATGTCACCAATGGCTTCAGCATTGGCGGCGGTGGCATTCAGTTTGAGTTGAATCCAAGGCATGGTTATGTCGCTCTTGTGGAAACAGAAGGGGCGAAGTCTACCACGAAATGTCAGAAGACGGCACAGCGAGTAGGTTAGCGGCTGGTAAAACAAAAGCCGCAGCAGGCAGGGGGATAGCTCAGCCAGAATGAGAAACCCGGCAGAATGCCGTACAGCGGCATTTTCAGGGGGATGCGGAGGACGGCGCAGCGGGGGACTGAGCAACAGACCGTGCCGTGTGCTGTGATACACGCCGGTAACAAAAAGGCTGCCCGGAGGCAGCCTTAGGTATCGCATGCGGAGTGCTTATTGCAGACCCAGCTTTTTCTCCAGATAGTGGATGTTGGCGCCACCGTGCTGGAAGTTCTCGTCTGCCATGATGTCTTTCTGCAGCGGAACGTTGGTCTTGATGCCGTCGATGATCATCTCGTTGAGGGCGTTACGCATGCGCGAAATCGCCACGTCACGGTTTTCACCGTAGGCAATCAGTTTGCCGATCATTGAATCGTAGTGCGGCGGAACCGTGTAGCCGCTGTAGATGTGGGATTCCCAGCGGATACCCATACCACCTGGCGCATGGAAACGCTCGATCTTGCCCGGAGAAGGCAGGAAACGCACCGGATCTTCAGCATTGATACGGCACTCAATCGCGTGACCACGCAGGTGAATGTCGCTCTGGCTGAATGACAGCGGCTGACCGGCAGCAATGCGCAGCTGCTCTTTGATCAGATCAACGCCAGTGACCATTTCGGTCACAGGGTGTTCAACCTGGATACGGGTGTTCATTTCAATGAAATAGAACTCGCCGTTCTCATACAGGAACTCGAACGTACCGGCACCGCGGTAGTTGATTTCGAGACAGGCACGGGTACAGCGCTCACCGATGTACTTGCGCATTTCTTCGGTGATGCCCGGTGCCGGCGCTTCTTCAACTACTTTCTGGTGACGGCGCTGCATTGAACAGTCACGCTCACCCAGATGGATAGCACCGCCCTGACCGTCAGCCAGCACCTGTACTTCGATGTGGCGCGGGTTTTCCAGGAATTTTTCCATGTACACCATGTCGTTGCTGAACGCCGCTTTGGCTTCTGCACGTGTCATGGCGATCGACTGGATCAGATCCGCTTCTTTGCGTACCACACGCATACCACGGCCACCACCGCCCCCAGAGGCTTTGATGATTACCGGATAACCGATACGCTTGGCGATAGACTTGTTTTTGGCTTCATCGTCGCCCAGCGGGCCGTCAGAACCCGGTACACAAGGTACGCCGGCTTTTTTCATGGCGTTGATGGCCGACACTTTGTCACCCATCAGACGGATAGTGTCCGCTTTAGGGCCCACGAAGATGAAACCTGAACGCTCAACCTGCTCGGCAAAATCCGCGTTTTCAGACAGGAAGCCGTAACCCGGGTGGATGGCGACAGCCCCGGTCACTTCTGCCGCACTGATGATGCGGGGAATGTTGAGGTAGCTGTCTGTGCCTCGTGCCGGACCGATACAGATAGACTCATCTGCCAGAAGAACGTGTTTCAGATCGCGGTCAGCTGTGGAGTGCACAGCGACCGTTTTGATCCCCAGCTCTTTACAGGCACGCAGGATACGCAGGGCGATTTCGCCGCGGTTTGCTATGACTACTTTATCTAACATATGCGCCTCAGTTACTCGATGATAACCAGAGGTTGATCGAATTCAATCGGGTCACCGTTTTCGGCCAGGATAGCCACAACGGTACCGGCTTTATCGGCTTCGATCTGGTTCATCATTTTCATGGCTTCAACGATGCACAGGGTATCGCCAACATTTACGCTTTGACCGACTTCCACGAACGCTTTTGCTTCCGGGCTAGGCGCGCGGTAGAAAGTACCGACCATAGGAGACAGTACCTGGTGACCGGCAGGCGCAGCAGGAGCCGCTGGTGCTGCTTCAGCAGGTGCGGCAACCGGTGCCGGTGCCGCAGGAGCGGCAGGTGCCGGTGCTGCGTACATTTGCGCAGGTGCAGCCGCTGGTGCTGCTGTGGTACGGCTGATGCGTACTGATTCTTCGCCTTCAGAGATTTCCAGTTCGGAGATGCCTGATTCTTCTACCAGTTCGATAAGTTTCTTGATCTTGCGAATATCCATGTATCTTTACTCTTGATGTTGTTCATTGAGCGTTCTGAAGGCGGCAGACAGCTGCCTCCAGGGCGAATTCATAACCATCCGGGCCCAGGCCGCATATCACTCCGACTGCCTTGTCAGACAGGTAGGAATGGTGGCGGAAGGGCTCGCGGGCATGCACGTTTGACAAATGTATTTCAATAAACGGGATAGCCACGCCCAACAGCGCATCGCGAATGGCAACGCTGGTATGGGTGTAGGCTGCCGGGTTGATGAGGATAAAATCCACGTTACCGTGCGCCTGGTGGATGGCCTCAATCAGTTCGTGTTCTGCATTGGACTGTAGGTGATCCAGTGTCACGCCCAGACTGGCGGCTTTGGCACTCAGGTTTGCTACAATCTGATCCAGTGTCTGCTGGCCATAGTGCCCCGGCTCGCGCAGGCCCAGCAAATTCAGATTGGGTCCATTAAGCAGTAAAATGCGGTAATTAGTCGACATATTCTGTTATCTATACCTGTTCTTGCTGATTCAAGCGACAAAGCACAAAAAAACTGTGACTTTGCTTCCTTTCATGCAAACCATCACGGCCTAAAACCTGTTAGTTGCTCAATTATAGAGAATTCAGCGCAATTCGCAGCAAAATACTGGTCTAATCACCACTTTTTTGACCTTACAACTGTACGCAACTGGCGTAAATTGCCGCTGGCAGCCCCCATTTTCGCCGCCTCTTCAGTAAGATAGCGGACAGATTAACCTCACTTACAAGATAAGCGGCCAATCACCCTGAATCTTAACCGGTTTTACTGAAATTCACCGCACAATGCAGCAGGTTCAAACAAAGATGCTGTGGCGCTGAATCAGACAAATCAGACAATGGAAGATTGCCGGGAGTTCCCGCAATACGGATCTGCTGAGGTTTTTGCTGGCATCGGAACCGATTGGCAGGGATAAAGAAGAAAGCCGCCTGGCGGCGGCTTGGATTGGGTGCAGGTTGTGTCGGTTAGACGACTTTTTCTTTTTCAGCGATCAGTTTGTCGACCACACTGGGATCGGCCAGGGTGGAGGTATCCCCCAGCGAGCCGGTGTCCCCGGTAGCGATCTTGCGCAGAATCCGGCGCATGATCTTGCCTGAACGGGTTTTCGGCAGAGCGTCAGTCCAGTGCAGGAAGTCCGGTGTGGCAATCGGGCCGATTTCCTTGCGCACCCAGTCTTTGACTTCTTTATGCAGCTCAGCCGTTGGTATCACGCCGTCGTTCAGGGTGATATAGGCATAAATCGCCTGGCCTTTGATATCGTGCGGTACGCCGACGATAGCGGCTTCAGCAATCTTGTCGAAGGCCACCAGTGCCGATTCAATTTCCGCTGTCCCCATGCGGTGACCTGAGATATTCAGTACGTCATCGACACGGCCGGTGATCCAGTAGTAGCCGTCTTCATCGCGGCGGGCACCGTCACCGGTAAAATACATGCCCTTAAAGGTCGAGAAGTAGGTCTGTTCGAAGCGCTCATGGTCACCCCACAGCGTACGCATCTGACCCGGCCAGCTGTCCAGCATCACCAGGTTGCCGTCAGTGGCACCAGGCAGAATGTTGCCCATGTTATCGACCAGGGCAGGCTGCACGCCAAAGAACGGACGGGTGGCCGAGCCGGGTTTCAGCGCGGTCGCGCCCGGCAGCGGGGTGATCAGGATGCCGCCGGTTTCGGTTTGCCACCAGGTATCGACGATAGGGCAGCGGCTGTCACCGATAGTGCGGTGATACCACTCCCAGGCTTCCGGGTTAATCGGCTCGCCGACAGAGCCCATGATCCGCAGCGATGAACGCTGGGTACCGGCAATGGCTTCATCGCCTTTGGCCATCAGGGCACGAATGGCGGTCGGGGCGGTATACAGGATATTGACCTGATGCTTGTCGACCACTTCGCTCATACGGGCGGTGGACGGATAATTAGGAACGCCTTCAAACAGCAGGGTGGTGGCACCGTTGGCCAGTGGCCCGTACACCAGGTAGCTGTGGCCGGTGATCCAGCCCACATCGGCGGTACACCAGTACACTTCACCTTCCTGATAGTCGAAGACGTATTTAAAGGTCATGGTCGCGTACACCAGATAGCCGCCTGTGGTGTGCAGCACGCCTTTTGGCTTACCGGTCGAGCCTGAGGTATAGAGGATAAACAGCGGATCTTCGGCATTCATAGGTTCCGGGTCACAATGATCCGGCACGGCGGCGGTGGCGTCATGCCACCAGATGTCACGCTGACTGTCCCACTCAACCGGATTACCGGTACGCTGGAACACCACCACTTTCTCAATGCTGGTGACCTCAGGGTGTTTCAGGGCATCGTCGACGTTTTTCTTCAGTGGCACAGCGCGGCCGCCGCGAACACCTTCATCGGCAGTCACAACGACTTTGGCTTTTGAATCTATGATACGGCCCGCCAGTGCTTCCGGTGAGAAGCCACCGAAGACGATAGTGTGCACCGCACCGATGCGGGTACAGGCCAGCATGGCCACCGCGGCTTCGGCCACCATGGGCATGTACAGGCAAACCACGTCGCCTTTTCTGACGCCCTGTGCTTTGAGCGCGTTGGCGAACTGGCAGACTTGCTTGTGTAGTTGGTGATAAGTCAGGGTGGCATCATCGGCCGGGTCGTCACCTTCCCAGATGATGGCTGGCTGATCGCCGCGGGTTGCCAGATGACGGTCGAGACAGTTGGCGGAGACGTTCAGTGTGCCGTCTTCAAACCATTTGATGCTGACGTGACCGGTATCGAAAGAGGTCTGTTTGATCTTGTTGTACGGGGTGATCCAGTCAACAATCTTACCGTGCTCACGCCAGAAGGCTTCCGGATCGCTGACAGACTGCTGGTACATGTCGACGTATTGTTCTTCCGTGATATGAGCCCGCTCAGCAATCTGCTGGTTGACAGGGTAAACATGAACCTCACTCATCTCATTCTCCTTGTGTTTCCGTCTTCGTCCTGCGCGGACCGGATCATTGATCATTATAGTTGTGTTAACTTGAGCCAGATTCGGAACAGGCTCAATTAGACTTTAGGATGAGTGTGCGCTGTCATGGCTTTTTCTGTGTATTTGCATTGGCTTACATTATTTTTCGCCAGGCTGGTTGGAGGGGGAGCGAGCTAAAAGTCCTCACAAGGGTGAGGTCAGAGCGGGCAGATCCCCGTGCTTGAGCCGGACATAGATCAGGGCGGCAGTAATGCTGTCCTGCAGGGCATCGTGCCGTTCCGGGTGCGGCAGGCCCAAATGCCGGCTGATGGCCTCAAGGCTCAGATCGTAACAGGTATTGGGCAACTGGCGCTCCAGCTGCTCATGGTACAGGTGGCTGACTTCGACCAGCTTATTGGGCAGGGCAAACCCGAACAGACGCTTGAAATAGCGGTCGAGAATCGCCTTATCATACCGGATGTGATAGCCGACCAGGGGCCGGTTGCCGATGAATTCCAGCAGCAGGGTCAGGGCCTCTCTGGGCGCCAGGCCGTGACTGAGATCCTGATGGCGCATCTTGTGGATGGTCACCGAGGCCGCGCTCAGGCTGTCGGGCGGGCTCAGGGTCAGATACAGCGACTCACTGGTCAGAATCCGGTTGGCTTTGATGCGGGTTGCCGCAATGGTCACCAGCTCCGCGCTGGCGGGATCCAGGCTGGTGGTTTCACAGTCAACCGACACCAGCTCATCGCCGCGATAGCGCTGAAACAGGGCGTGTATCGGGTGATGGCGGAATTTGTACTGATACCACCAGCGACGCAGAATATTCATTTCATCTCACCATTCCTTAGTATCAGTCTCTGAGCTGGTAGTGATAGCTGAGCCATTCTTTAAATTTTTTCACCACATGCAGACTGTGTCGCAAGAGATCGCGCTCCGCCCGGCTGAGTGAGGCCAGATCCAACAGATGATGCTGTCCGGCTGAGACCGTATCCGCTGGCAGGCTGAGCTGCTGGCGCAGCCTGAGGCGGATGAAGAGTTTCAGTGCTTCGCTCAGATTGGACGCCGTACTCGGCTCCAGCACCTGGCGCTGTTCCAGCACGGCCAGGCGGCGAAAGGTGTTGGTGTCTGTCACGTTGTGTTCGAGTGCCAGAGTTCTGATGCCGTGAACAATCGGGAAAATACCGCCCCGCTTGATGTCCGGTCCGCTTTTACCGCGCTTGATCTGGCCGAACAGGGTCAGGGGGACGCTGAACCTGAGCGCCGGGCGGGCAAAGGTTGCCAGCAGTAATTCCTGACTGCTGAGTCTTTGATACAGGCGGCTTTTGACCGGTGTCAGCAACTGCCTGTGACCGGCAACGGCCTGAGCATCCGCCAGGATCGCCAGTGTCATCATGGCGGTTTCATCGCCTTTATCGCAGCATGTCTGCACGGTGCGCTGCCAGCCGGAGACGCTCTGGACCCAGTCCGGGTTATTGACCATGACCCGGCCCGGGCAGGGCGGGTAACCGAGCTGGCACAGGGTGTCGCTCAGTTGCGCCATTACAGCCCGGCACTCGGGCCAGTCGACGCCATCAGCGAGGATCAGGGCGTTATCCTGATCGGTTTTCAGAATTTGCTCACCGCGGCCTTCTGAGCCCAGCACCAGCAGGCAGCAGAGCGGCTGCCATTGCTCAGGCACCACCAGCTGAAAGGCTTTTTCAATAATCTGTTCATTAATACTGGCAATCAGCTCCATCAGAAAACGGGTATGAATGCCGTTGTTGAACAGTGTCTCTACCAGTGCCCGCTGGCTGGCTGCCGCCAGTGCCAGTTCCTCTATGCGGGTGGCACGGGCGATACGCAGCGCCAGCACATGGGAATGGGTGGAAAACAGGCTCAGTACCTGGGTCATATCCAGCATACCGGCGATGTCATTGCCCTGTGTGACCAGCACGCGTTTGACCTTGTGCCGGGTCATGGTGATCATGGCCTTGAACAGATACGCCCCCAGCTCAATGCTGATCACCGGCGAGGTGGCGATCTGGCCCACTGCTGTGTCGCCAGTGAGGTTATCCAGCATCACGGCGTGCAGCAGATCGGTACGGGTGACTATGCCAAACCTGTGTTCGGCCTGCTCTGCCGTGTCATCCACTAGGGTGAAAGCCGCGTCACAGTTGCGCTGGCGCATCTGTTCGGTGGCAGTACGCAGATCGGTGTCGGCGGGCAGGATCAGACAGGGCTGAATGTTGTCCTGGCGGACACGGGTCAGAATAAATTCCGCCAGATTCTGCTGCTGATGGGCCTGCTCAAGTAATTGCTGGCGGGTGGCCAGATCGCTGTTGAAATAAGCCGCGAACGCCGGATTGTGCCGGCACAGCGCGGTAAAGTGTTCCTGAGGGAGCAGGTAGCACAGCGTATCTTCTGTGGCCCGGTACTGGTGGCGGCTGTGACCGCTGAACTGGGCGCGTACATCAAAAAGGTCATCTGTGGTGTAGTGGGCAAAGTGCTCTTGCCGGTCCGCCGAGGTTTCTTCCACGCTGCCTTTAATAATGATGTGCAGCGACTGGCAGGGATCGCCGGCCCGGATGATCACCTCACCACTGCGAAAATACGCCACATCCAGTGCCTTGAGCAGTGCGTTCTGCTGGCTGCCATCCAGCCGGTCAAAAGGGATCAGTGAGGTATTAAAGGTATCCGGCATTGCTCTCTCGCTTTGTGGTACTGGCGCAAGTGGTGCGGGTGTGCACAGTGGTGATGGTGAATCCTCTGCTAAGCAGTGTCGCCCAGTGCCCGCTTTTGCTCCAGCCGACTTTAGTCTAGGAGACGGCCAGACAGCCGCTGTGCTGTCACAGGCGGGATAATGCGTGGGATCTGGGCCAATAACTTCGCTGCCGCCTTTCCTGCCATGTGCCCGACAGGCATAATGGCGACCATTTTCATGCAGCAGGGTTTTGAAATGTTAAGAAGTAGCCCGTTTGGCTGGACAGCACAGTACATGTTCGGCTTTTACTTTAACTATGGCGTGTATCTGCCGTTTTGGGCCGTCTGGCTGAATTCACTGGGCATACCGGCCGGTGATATCGGTGTGTTGCTGGGCCTGGGCCTGGGAGTGCGCTGTTTTGCCAATATGGTGCTGACGCCCAGGGTACATCAGGTGGAACACCTGTTGCCGGCGTTGCGCTGGCTGGCGGTACTCAGCTTGATCTGCTGCGTGTCATTTGTGATGGTCAGCGGTAATCTGATCGCACTGACAGCCGTGATTGTACTGTTCAATATTCTCGTCGGGCCGGTGATCCCGCTGACAGACAGTCTGGCTAATTATTACGCCAAACACGGGCATTTAGACTATGGTCGAACCCGGCTGTGGGGATCGATCGCTTTTATTGTCGGTTCGACCATAGCCGGTATGGCGGCCGCCGAGTTTGGCGCGGCGGTGATCCCCTGGGTAGCGGTTGGCGGGCTGGGTGCCGCCCTGTTATTGTCGTTGCGCCAGCCGACTGTATTGCCAAGCGAAGCCACCACAGTACGCCAGCCCCGGCCTCCGTTACTGGGGATTCTGCGCGATAAACGGGTGATGCGTTTTCTGATCATTGTGGCCCTGCTGCAGGGGAGCCACGCCGCGTATTACAGTTTCAGCGCCATGTACTGGAAGACGATCGGTTACAGCGAAGCGGTGAGTGGTTATTTGTGGAGTTTCAGTGTGATCGCTGAGGTTGCGGTGTTTGCACTCAGCAAGCGGTTGTTTGCCGGCTGGAGTGTGGCAGCCATGTTCCGGCTGGCGGCGGCGGGTGTCTTGTTGCGCTGGGGACTGACCGCGACCATGACAGAACTGCCGATGCTGGTGCTGACGCAGGCGCTGCATGGCGTGACCTTTGCGGCGGCGCATCTGGCGGCAATTCGTTATATTCAGCATGCGCAAAGCCACCAGATGGTTGCCCTGCAGGCGCTGTACAATGCCTTGCCGCTGGGTGCGGTCATGGCGGCGCTGACCACTCTGAGCGGCTGGGGATACGGCTGGTGGGGGGCTGATGTGTTCTGGCTGATGGCCATCATGGGGCTGCCGGTATTGCTGATGAGCATTGATGAATCGCCCCAGACCGAACCGAGGGCGGCGCGCGAAGTGCATTAAGCACAGCAGTCTGGCCGGTGAGATGTGACCTGCCGGACGGATACTCACCCGAGAGTGAGGTACACTCGGCCCCGGGCACGGGGCCGAATCAGGGAATATTTTTCAGGGAGATCCTATGGAGCAGGGATGGATAGTCGTGCCGGTATCACTGGCCTATCTTGGGCTATTGTTTTTCATTGCCTGGTACGGCGATAAACATACCGGCTGGATGTCCCGCTGGCGCCCCTGGATATACAGTCTGTCGATTGCGGTCTACTGCACCTCCTGGACGTTTTACGGCACCGTTGGTCAGGCCAGCCGGGATCTGTGGTCGTTTCTGCCGATCTACCTGGCACCCATTCTGGTCTTCACCTTTGGCTGGCGTATTTTTGCCCGCCTGATCCTGATCGCCAAGCGCGAACATATCACCTCGATTGCCGATTTTATCGCCGCCCGCTATGGCAAATCTCAGGGGCTGGCGGTGCTGGTCACCCTGATTGCCACTGCCGGTATTCTGCCTTATATCGCCCTGCAGCTGCGGGGGATCACCATGGGGCTGGCCCAGGTGGCCCCTGATCTGACCCGCAACAGCACCCTCAATGACGGCGATATCGCCTGGCTGGTGACCCTGGCGCTGGCCGCTTTTACTGTGCTGTTCGGCACCCGTCATCTTGATACCACTGAGCACCATCGCGGCATGATGATGGCAGTGGCATTTGAATCTTTGATCAAGCTGGCGGCCTTTCTGGTGGTGGGGCTGTTTGTCATGCTGCTGTGGTGGGATATGCCGGCGCTGGCACTGAGCCAGCTGGACGTGTCCGTGCTGCCGTCGATGGATATCAATGCCGGCAGTTTTATTATTCATACTTTGCTGACCATGACGGCGATTATCTGTCTGCCGCGCCAGTTCCATACGACTGTGGTGGAAAATACCCACGCCCCCGATCTGCACCTTGCCCGCCGGGTGTTCCCTGTGTATCTGCTGTTGATGGGCATTTTCGTGGTGCCGCTGGCACTGGCCGGGAAAGTGCTGCTGCCGGATGTGCCCGCCGATACCTATGTGATCAACCTGCCGTTGCTGCAAGGGGCCGACACCATCGCCTTGCTGGCTTTTCTGGGCGGCACCTCAGCGGCCAGCGGCATGGTGATTGTCTCGACCATCGCCCTGGCCATCATGGCATCCAACGATCTGGTGCTGCCTTTGTTGCTGCGCCGGCTGCGGGTATCGAGCCGTAACCATGCGGCGTTTTCCGGCCTGCTGCTCAATATCCGCCGCGGCCTGATCCTGTTGCTGCTGCTGGCGGCCTGGGGCTTTCATGAAGTGCTGGATGAAATCGAATCGCTGTCGGCGATCGGGCTGTTATCCTTTGCGGCGATTGCCCAGTTCGCCCCGGCGTTGCTGGGGGGAATTTACTGGCGCGAGGGCAACCGCAACGGTGTCTACGCCGGTATGCTGGGCGGCACCGCGCTGTGGGTGATCACCCTGATGAGCCAGACAGGTATGCTGGCCGGCAGTGCTGACACTAACCTGTTGCTGTGGTTGCTGACACCGCCTTCCCTGCCGGTACTGAGCGAGTTAACCACAGTGGACTGGGGCATGCTGATCAGCCTCACGACCAACCTGCTGCTCTACGTTCTGGTGTCTATGGTGACCCGCTCATCACTGACCGAGCGCCTGCAGGCCGCCACTTTTGTCGGCGCGCCGATGCCGGAGGCCGACGACGCCAGGCTGTACCAGGCCAGGGTGACAGTGTCTGAGCTTGAACTGCTGGCGGCGCGGTTTGTCGGTCGCAAGCGGATGCGTCAGGCCTTCACCCACTTTGCCCAGCAGCACCAGTTCACTTTTCAGCCTCAGCAGCAGGCGCCGGCCAGCCTGATTCGCCATACCGAACGGGTACTGGCGGGGGTGTTTGGTGCCTCTTCGGCCCGTTTAGTGCTGACCTCGGCATTGCAGGGGCGCAATATGCAGCTGGAAGAAGTGGCCACCATAGTCGATGAAGCCTCTGAACTGTTTGATTTCAGCCGCGGACTACTGCAGGGCGCCATTGAACACATCAGTCAGGGGATTGCCGTGGTGGATAAACAGCTGCGGCTGGTGGCCTGGAACCAGCGTTATCTGGAGCTGTTTTCTTTCCCGCCCGGTTTGATCCAGGTCGGGCGGCCGATTGCGGATGTGATCCGCCATAATGCGCGTCTGGGGTTGTGCGGACCGGGGGATCCTGAAGTTCATGTCGCCAAGCGGGTCAAGCACCTGCAGCACGGCACGGCGCATACCTCTTCCCGGATCCGGCCGGACGGACGGGTGATTGAAGTGCAGGGCAATCCGATGCCGGGCGGCGGTTTCGTTATGAGCTTTACCGATATCACGGCATTTCGTCAGGCAGAGGAAGCGCTTAAAGAAGCCAATGAAAACCTGGAGGCCAGGGTGCGGCAGCGAACACAAGAGCTGGAGCAGCTCAACCGCCGGCTGGTCTCGGCCACTCAGCATGCCGAGCAGCAGGCCCAGTCGAAAAGCCGCTTTCTGGCCGCCGTCAGCCATGATCTGATGCAGCCGCTCAATGCGGCCCGCCTGTTTTCATCGTCGCTGTCTGAAGTGGCCAAGGATGAGGAAAGCACTAAACTGGCGCACCATATTGAGAGCGCCCTGGGTGCAGCCGAGGATCTGATTGGTGATCTGCTCGATGTGTCGCGCCTGGAGGCCGGTAAGCTGCAGGTTAATGTTCATGTGTTCCCGCTCAGCGATGTGTTCAATACGCTCAATGCCGAATTCAGCGCCCTGGCCAGACAGCAGGGCATAGATTTTTCCGTGGTAGACAGCAAGGCGCTGGTGCATTCCGATCCCAGGTTGCTGCGCCGGGCACTGCAAAATTTTCTGACCAATGCATTTCGCTATAATCCGGGTGGCAAAGTGCTGCTGGGGGTGCGGCGGGTTGGTAGTCAGCTCAGGATAGAGGTCTGGGATAACGGTCCCGGGATACCGCAAGAGAAGCAGGCCAACATTTTTGATGAATTCACCCGTATAGACCGCGGGCGCGGCGATCATGGTCTCGGCCTCGGGCTGGCGATAGCCCGGGGGATCAGCCGGGTGATGGATCATCCGTTGTCACTGCGCTCCTGGCTGGGCGAGGGCACAGTGTTCGCACTGTCTGTGCGCCGGGGACAGGCGATGCATCTGCCGGAAGAAAAACCGCAGGCTGCGCCGGAACAGTCGTTACCCTTGTCCGGAACCCGGGTGCTCTGTGTTGATAACGAGAAGGACATACTGACCGGCATGGACAGTCTGCTCAGCCGCTGGGGCTGCGACATCCGGCTGGCGGAATCTGTGTCGGCCGCGCTGGCACAATGTGACGATGGCTGGGTGCCAGATGTGATTTTCAGCGACTACCATCTCACTGAGCTGGAAACCGGCCTGGATGTGCTGATCGAGTGCGAAGCTAAGCTGGGGCCGGTGTTCAAAGGCGTGATCATCAGTGCCGACAGGCTGCCGGAAACGCAGCAGACGATCCGCAGCAAAGGCTTTGCCTTTATCAGCAAGCCGGTAAAGCCGCTGAAACTGCGCTCTTTGCTGAATCAGTACGCGCAGGCGAGGATCAGTAGTTAGAGGATGCGCTGTGGCATCCTGCGGTCGTAAACGTCACTGCAGCTCAGATGTGGCGGAGAGAGGGTGAAACGCCGCACCTGCTCTGCGCATAAAAAAAACGGAGCCATCATGGCTCCGTCAGCGGGCGGGGTTTCCCCCGTTTGTTGCTACTGAGTGTTGTTATTCTGTCGGTTGGTTCAGTGGCTGTGCGCTGCGCCCGATCCTTTCGGATAACGGATAGATTCCACCAGCTCCTGCACATCTTCCGGGACTTCTGCGGTGAACTTGTTCACCACAATCGATACCACGAAGTTCACGCACATACCCAGGGTACCTATCCCTTCAGGGCTGATACCGAACCACCAGTTGTCCGGGGTGCTGGCCGCCGGGTTGATGAACTTGAAGTAAATGATGTAAGCCGCGGTGAACAGGATACCGCTCAGCATACCGGCGATCGCGCCTTCTTTGTTCATCTTCTTGTAGAAGATCCCCATGATAATCGCCGGGAAGAAGGACGAGGCCGCCAGACCGAAGGCGAAGGCCACCACCTGTGCCACAAAGCCCGGCGGGTTAATCCCCAGATAGCCGGCACCGATAATCGCCAGCGCCGCCCCGATCCGGGCCGCCCTCAGCTCCTGTTTATCCGTCATATTGGGTTTGAAGCCTTTCTTGAGCAGGTCATGCGCCACCGAGGTGGAGATCACCAGCAGCAAACCGGCCGCCGTTGACAGTGCTGCCGCCAGGCCACCCGCCGCCAGCAGGGCAACCACCCAGTTTGGCAGTTTGGCCAGCTCAGGACTTGCCAGTACTATGATGTCACGGTTGATGTTCATCTCGTTACGCTCATCGCCAGAGTAGAACATTTTGCCGTCGCCATTCTTGTCTTCCCAGGCGACCAGACCGGTTTTTTCCCAGTTGGTTACCCAGCTTGGTGCTTGCTCGGCCGCGACCCCCTGCATGTCCGGACCGTTTAAGGTTTCAAACATGTTGATACGGGCAAATGCTGCCACAGCCGGCGCCGTGGTGTACAGGAAGGCAATGAACAGCAGTGCCCAGCCGGCAGAAATACGGGCATCTTTCACGCGAGGTACGGTGAAGAAACGGATGATCACGTGCGGCAGACCTGCCGTACCGACCATCAGAGCCGCGGTGATGAAGAACACATCCACCATGCTCTTGGAGCCGTCAATGTAGGAGGTGAAGCCCAGCTCGCTACTCAGGCCTTCCAGCTTGTCCATCAGGTAGACATCCGTGCCGCTGATGGTCGAACCGAAGCCGATTTGCGGAATCGCGGAGCCGGTGACCATGATAGAGGTGAAGATGGCAGGCACCATGAAGGCAAAGATCAGCACGCAGTACTGTGCAACCTGGGTGTAGGTAATGCCTTTCATGCCGCCCATCACTGCATAGAAGAACACGATAGCCATACCAATAATGATACCGACGTTAATGTCGACTTCCAGGAAGCGGGCAAAGACCACGCCCACGCCGCGCATTTGTCCTGCTACATAGGTGAAAGAAACAAAGATGGCACAGAACACAGCGACCATACGGGCAGTGCGGGAGTAGTAACGGTCGCCGATAAAGTCCGGCACAGTGAATTTGCCGAATTTACGCAGGTAAGGGGCAAGACACAGTGCCAGCAGCACATAACCGCCGGTCCAGCCCATCAGGTACACGCCGCCGTCATAACCGGCAAACGAAATGATCCCTGCCATCGAAATGAACGAAGCGGCAGACATCCAGTCAGCAGCGGTTGCCATGCCGTTAGCCACAGGGTGAACACCACCGCCGGCGACATAGAACTCGCTGGTTGACCCCGCGCGGGACCAGATAGCAATCCCGATATAGAGTGCGAAAGACAGACCCACCAGTATGAAGGTCCAGGTTTGAATATCCATGAGTGACTACTCCCTTAATCCTCGTGAACGTTGAATTTGCGGTCCAGCGCATTCATCTTGTAGACATAGACAAAAATCAATGCAACAAAGATGTAAATGGAACCTTGTTGTGAAAACCAGAAGCCGAGTTTAAAGCCGCCCAGCTGAAACTGATTCAGGGCATCCACAAACAACACACCTGCCCCGTATGACATGAGGAACCAGATGGCAAGCAAAGAACCCATAATGGTCAGGTTCTCCTTCCAGTAGGCTTGCGCTTGCTCCTTGGATTCAAACGCCATGGTCATCTCCTTACTATGGTCAGTCATTTTTCAGTTAAAAAAATGTTACGTGATGACAATAGCAAGCTTATTGAAGACGCACAGTGCAACTTTAGTCGGGCAAAAAAACAGCAAATATTGGCTAAATTTAGAAAGTTAGTGATGTGACTCAAGAAAAATGGGATGTTAAATTGCTGTTAAGTTAGCCGAAAGTATAAGGCGGTCAGCAGATAAAAATCAGGCTGTTATCGCTGAGCTGCTCCGTACATCAGCGGGCGTAACCGTGTTTGATAAGTGTTAAATACTGGCAAAATCGGGGAATTGTTTACATATAGTTTTCTCAATGTCGCTGTATATTATGGCAAAATACAGGAGCAAGCTGTTTTGTTAGCAGGTTGCTGAATCAATAATAATTTTTGGAGGATGAGTGGACGCGATTACCATTAACGGTTTTTTTCTGGTTGGCGCTTTACTGATTGCGTTAAGTGTTCTCCTGAGCCCGGTATCATCCAAGCTAGGCATTCCTATTCTGCTGGTGTTTCTGGTCGTCGGCATGATGGCCGGTGAAGACGGCCCGGGCGGTATTTTATTTGATAACTATTCCTTGGCTTATCTGGTCAGTAATCTGGCGCTGGCGATTATTTTGCTTGATGGCGGCATGCGGACCCGGGTGGCCAGTTTCCGGGTCGCCTTATGGCCCTCTGTGGCGCTGGCCACTTTAGGGGTGGCGATCACCACCGGTCTGACCGGGCTGATGGCGATCTGGCTGTTTGATCTCGAGCCGCTGCAGGGCATTCTGGTGGGCGCGATTGTCGGCTCGACCGATGCCGCTGCGGTGTTTTCCCTGCTCAAAGGACGCAGCCTGAATGAGCGGGTTGGCTCAACCCTGGAGATAGAATCGGGCACCAATGATCCCATGGCGGTGTTTCTGACCGTGACCCTGATTGCGGTGCTCAGCAGTCAGGGGACAGAGTTCGGCGCCGGTTTTCTGGCCCTGAGTTTTGTCAGGCAGTTTGGCATAGGCGCCATCGCCGGGCTGGCGGGAGGCTGGCTGTTGTGGCGTCTGATAAATCGTAATCATCTGCCGGAAGGCCTGTATTCAATCCTAGCGGTCAGTGGCGGATTGATGATTTTTGCCATTTCAAACGCTTTGGGTGGCAGCGGTATTTTATCGATTTATCTGGTGGGGTTACTGCTGGGTAATCGCCCGACGCGCTGTCGTCATTCGATCCTCAACGTGCTGGATGGCATGACCTGGCTCAGCCAGATCTGTATGTTCCTGGTATTAGGCCTGCTGGTCACCCCGTCGAATCTGATTGCGATTGCACTGCCCGGACTGGCACTGGCGTTCGGGATGATTGTCTTTGCCCGTCCGATATCGGTCTGGATCAGCCTGCTGCCGTTTCGCAGCTTCACGGCGCGGGAAAAATGGTTTATTTCCTGGGTCGGTCTGCGTGGCGCCGTCCCCATTATTCTGGCGGTATTCCCTATGATGGCGGGACTGCCCAATGCCCAGTTGTATTTTAATCTGGCTTTTTTCGTGGTCATGGTGTCGCTGATCCTGCAGGGGGGAACCCTGACCAAAGCCATGTCGCTGGCCAGAGTGGAGCTGCCGCCTCGTCCCGAGCCGGTGTCCCGTACCGGGGTGGAAGTGTTTCCCACCAGTGAGTGGGAGCTGTTTGTCTATAACATGAAAGCGGATAAGTGGTGTATCGGCGAGCCTTTGCGTAACGTGTCACTGCCGCCGTGTACCCGGATTGCAGCTGTGTTCCGGGGTCAGCAATTGCTGCACCCGTCGGGCAGTACCCGGCTGGAAGAGGGAGATACCCTGTGCGTGCTGGCACAGGAGAAAGATCTGGAAGCCCTCAGTCTGCTGTTCTGCGAAGCGCCGGAGAAAGCCGAGCTGGCGCGTTTCTTTGGTGACTTTTTTCTCGATGCCGACGCCAGGCTGGCAGACGTGGCGATCGCTTATGGCCTGGAGTTAGGTGAGGTCAATCCGGCCATGACGCTGAAAGATCTGGTCATTCAGCATCTGGGCACCAATCAGGTACTGGGTGATAACTTTGAATGGAATGGCCTGCACTGGGTGGTGGCTGATATCGCCAACTGGCAGGTCACTAAGGTTGGCTTACGCCTGCCAGAAGACGATCCGGAACAGGGTGATAAGAGTGAGTGATCACTCACTCATCACTGAGTTCATTTAACAGGATAACCGCCTGAGTGCGGTTTTTTACCCCGAGCTTGCGGAAAATGGCCGTCATGTGTGCCTTGATGGTGGCTTCGGAGACATTGAGCTCATAGGCGATCTGCTTGTTGAGCAGGCCATCGGACAGCATGCACAGCACTTTGTATTGTTGCGGTGTCAGGGTGGCGATACGGGCCGCCAGTGCATCCAGCTCGGGGTCGTCTTCATCTTCACCGATCCCCGGTGGAAAATAGGGTTCTCCGTCCAGCACCTGATTCAGAGCGCTGATCAGCTCACGCATATCGCTGGATTTGGGAATAAAGCCGAAAGCACCGTGATGACGGACCTGGCGGATGACGGAAGTGTCTTCATTGGCAGACACCACCACGACCGGCAGTTCCGGGTGCTGGGCACGAAGCTGGATCAGACCGGACATGCCATTGGCGCCCGGCATTTTTAAATCCAGCAGCACGAGATCAACATCCGGTTCTTTATCAAGCAGCTGTAACAGGGTATCGAGCGAATCTGCTTCCAGCAGATTGGCCTTGCTGACCGCCATGTGCACTGACTGAAACAGGGCGTTTCGAAACAGTGGGTGGTCATCGGCAATGACTATAGTGTACTGAGCGTCCATGACATTAAGCTTCTTGTTTTTCCTAACGCTAGCATTGCTGAAATGCCAGATCAATTTGTTCACCGCCAAGATACGAACTGGATCCGTTCCCGTGTCTGTCTTGGCGGTATTTTATGCCGGCAGGGAATACTTCCCGGCTTACTGGCCGATCAGCTGGTTGGCTTTCAGGTGATCGAGAAAGGGTTCCGCTTCCACGAAACCGGTCAGGCGGGCTTTCGGCGCCTGTTCGCCATCGGCATGCCAGAAATCCAGCGTCGGCAGTCCCAGCACATTCATCTTTTGCAGCAGTTGGATGTCGTCCGGATTCGTGTCGGTGACATCGGCCTGCAACAGGACGAAACGCTGTAATTCTGGCGCCACGCTGGCATCGTGGAAAGTGTACTTATCAAACTCTTTGCAGGCGACACACCAGTCGGCGTAAAAATCCAGCATTACAGGTTTGCCTTCGGCTTTGGCCTGGGCCAGTGCTGTGTTCAGCTCATCCATGCTGGCCACGCGCTGAAAAGTTATCTCAGGTGTGTTCTGCGGCACGGCGTGTGGCCGGGTGCCGGTCAGCCCCTGATAGACGGGCAGCAGCGAGCCGAGCAGACCGATGATGGCAATGACGCCCACCAGGCTGCTGCGCCAGGAATGGGCCATGCCCTGTTTGACATGGTACAGCCAGCCGAAGGCACCCAGTCCGAAGGCGGCCCATAAATACGGCATCAGGTTTGCGGGCAGTATGCGTTCCAGCAGGAACAGCGGCACAGCCAGCAGCACCAGGCCGAAGAACATTTTAACGCTGCCCATCCAGGCGCCCGCTTTCGGCAGCAGGCGGTGACCGAACATGGCGACCAGAATCAGCGGGATCCCCATGCCTGTCGCCAGGGCATACAGGGCGACTGCGCCAGTCAGTAAGTCACCGCTTTGGGCAACGTAAATCAAGGCGCCGGATAAGGGTGCCGTGGTGCACGGCGAGCAAACCAGGCCGGAAATGGCACCCATCGCAAATACGCCGCCGAGCTGGCCGCCTTTCTGCTGATTGCTCAGCTGATTGAGCCAGGTCTGGACACTGGAAGGGAGCTGCAGGTTGTAGACGCCGAACATAGACAACGCCAATACGACAAAGAGAATGCTCAGGCCAATAAGGACATACGGATGCTGCAAGGCCGCCTGAAACTGCATGCCCGCCGAAGCGACCACTAACCCCAGTAAGGTGTAAGTCAGTGCCATGCCCTGGACATAGGTGAGAGCCAGGGTGAAAGTGCGTCCGCTGCTGAGCTGGCCGCGACCCAACACGATACCGGTCAGGATCGGGTACATAGGCAGCACACAGGGCGTGAACGCCAGCCCTATGCCCAGCGCCAGAAACAGCAGCGGCGTCCACCATTGCTGGGCCAGATCGCTGGCCAGCTGATCCTGCTGGCTCAGTGGCGCACTGCTGCTGAGCGGTTGTCCGGCCGAAGCGGAGGGGGCCACAGTTGCAGCTTGATTGTCAGTGCTTACTATCAGCTTGGCTTGGATTGGTTCCTGGTCTGACAAAGGCGTACCCGCGGCGGAGGCGGTGGCAAACAGAGGTACTTCGCGGGTTTCGGGCGGATAACAGAAACCGGCTTTGGCGCAGCCCTGATAGCGGACGGTCAGGGTCGCGTTGTCATTGGCCTGGGTGATGGGCACTGTGAGTGCCAGAGACTCAGGGTAAATCTGGACCTCGCCGAAAAATTCATCTTTGTAGGGTGTGCCTGCCGGCAGCCGGATATCGCCGATGCTGGCCCCGTTTGCCACCACAGAAAACTGATGCTGATACAGGTAGTAACCCGGTTTGACCTGCCAGTCGAGCACCAGTTGATCGGCGCTCTGCGAAAAGTTAAAAGCAAAGGCCTGATCAACAGGGACAAAACTGTTCTGATCCGATGAAGCTGTCAGCCCCGGCAGAGAAAATTCCGCCCGCAGCGGCAGGCTGAGTATCAGCAGGCTGAAGACAAATAAACGCGTAATGGGTAAGTGTCGCAGTATAGTCATCGGATTCGGGCTCGTTCTGTCTCGGGTCATAGGCTTGAAGATGGCGTCTTGATGTTGTCAATATACCCCATAAGGGGACAAAGTGTCAGACCCGAGAAATCAGGCTGAGTTTCATTGTCAGTGTTCTCAGGCAATTATAGCTTCCGGCAGGTTTGGCAAAGTGCACTAAGCGCGCTTTGTTTCGGGTCCTCAGCCGAGCCAGCGGCAAAAAATCGATGCAGAAAGGTGATCCAGCTAAAAGCCTCTGCTGCTATGGTTGAAAATCAGGGCAATCTCGCCATCATAGGCGGCATCTTTACGCTATGTGGCCGCAGTTCAGCTGTGGACGGTAGTTTCCTCATTAGTCGCCAGCCTGCATAAGGGGTGTTTGTGTTTCCGGTACTTTTGTTTTTATTTATCCTGGTTCCCATCATAGAGATCGCCCTGTTTGTCCAGGTTGGCGGTGTCATTGGTCTGTGGCCGACCCTGCTGCTTGTACTGCTGACGGCTGTGGTCGGCGCCTCACTGGTTCGCAGCCAGGGCATTGCGACCCTGATGTCGGTGCAGGACAGGCTGAATAAGGGGGAATTGCCCGCCCAGCAAATTGTGGAAGGTGTGATGCTGGCGGTCGCCGGTGTGCTGCTGCTGACACCGGGCTTTATGACAGATGCTATGGGGCTGGTGGTGTTACTGCCCGGGCCACGTGCCGCGCTGGCGAAATTTCTGATGGCTAAAGTGAAAGTGCAGAGTATGCATCAGAGCGGTTTTGGCGGTGGCTTCGGTCCGCAAGGGCCGTTTTCAGACCGCGACCCTTTCCACCGCGATCAAAACGGTGATGTGTTTGACGGTGAATTTGAGCGCAAAGACAAAGATGAGAAAGAGAAGAAAGACAACTCAGATGATGATGATCAGCACCGGCTGCACTGAGTGATTTATTAAGATGTTGATTTAAATAAAATAAATGGATAGCCGCGTAGGCGGAAATCCATTTGAGGCGCAACTGTCAGCGGCAGCTATCGCGAGCGTGAAGGCGAGCTGGCTTCCTGTTGGTGCCCTGAGCTGACATGCTCCCGGTGCAGCCTGCGCGCATACCCCAGTGCCGCCAGGCCGCACAGCCCATTGGCCACGGCGATCCCGGTAAATAACCCTTCAGTACTATTGATCTGGCTGCCAACCCAGGCTGCCGGCAGCAGCAGGCCGAACAGACGGATCAGATTCCACAGCAGGGCCTGAAAGGACAGGTGCATGGCATTCAGGACATTGATCAATTGCATGCACACGGCCAGCAACCCGTAGCTGGCCGGTACCAGTATCAGGTAATGCCACAACTGGGTCTGTACCGCTTCATCCTGACTGAACATGAGTGAGATGGGCCAGCTCAGCGGCACCATCATCACAAACACCAGTAGCTGAAAGCCCAGCGCAAATTTCATGGCCGTGAACAGGGCATCGAAGGCCCGTCTGGGCTGCTGTGCGCCGAAATTCTGCGCCATGAAAGGCATCAGGGCCGAGCTCAGGGCGAACATGACCAGCATCAGCAGCGATTCCACCCGCATAGCCGCGCCATAGGCGGCGACCGAGGCGGTGCCCTGGCTGGCCAGCAGGACCATCACCAGCGCATTGGATAAAGGCGCCAGGGCGTTGGACAGCCCGGCCGGGGTCCCTATGTGCAGTATCTGTCGCCAGTCCGCAAAGATCAGCCGGAGATCCGGTATCGCCAGCAGCTTTTCGCGCACAATCAATATCCGCAACGACCAGACTAATGCAACCGCCCAGCTGACGCCGCTGGAAATGGCCGCGCCGCGCACACCCAGTTCCGGAAAAGGGCCGTAGCCAAAAATCAGCAGGGGATCGAGCACGCCGTTGATCACTCCGGCCAGCATCATGATTTTCGCCGGCGATCTCGCATCGCCTGTGGCCCGGATCGCACTGTTACCGGCCATGGGAATGACCAGCAGCGGGATCGCCAGATACCAGATCTGCATATAGTCACGAATAATCGGCAGCAGGCTGTCTTCGGCACCCAGCAGGCGGAACAGCGGGGTGATGGTCAGCAGCCCGGCGATCACCGCGAGGACCACCAACAGCAGCGCCAGTAACAAACCATGGCTGGAGACCCTGGCTGCCGCCTGACTACGGCCGCTGCCCAGCAGACGGCCAATGCAGGCGGATAGCCCGACGCCCACGCCCATGGTGATAGAGTTGATGGCAAACGTGACCGGAAAGGTGAAACTGACTGCCGCCAGAGCCTGGGTGCCCAGCAAAGCAATGAAAAAGGTATCGACCAGGTTAAACATCAGGATAGCGACCATACCAAACACCATAGGGATGGTCAGGCGCTGCAGGACTTCCGGGATAGGATCGGACAGTAAACCGTGTTTATCAGGTCGTACAGTTTGGGTCATAAGGCTCTCAGGTCTGTCTTTGCCTGCACACCCTAATGCAAAGAATGTGATCGGGCAAAAAATCTGGCACAAAAAATAAAAAAAATCATCGTCAGGACTTGGGTTCCAGAAAAACGACCCAACATGTCTAAGTATCAGTTTTGGCGGGATGGAACTAAACACCGTCCTGCTTTCTAACAACCCATAGATATTACCAAAATCAGGAGAGACGACCCGATGAATATTCGTCCTTTACATGACCGAGTGATCGTTGAGCGCCAGGAAGTTGAATCAAAATCTGCTGGTGGCATCGTTCTGACTGGTTCTGCTGCAGAAAAATCGACCCGCGGTACAGTCTTAGCTGTAGGCAAGGGCCGCATTCTGGAGAATGGTTCTGTGCAGCCATTGGACGTTAAGGTTGGCGACAGCGTTATCTTCGCTGAAGGGTATGCCACCAAGTCTGAGAAGATCGACGGTAAAGAAGTTCTCATCATGTCTGAAAATGACATCTTGGCAATCGTTGAATAATCCATTCACTTTGAATTAAGAATTAAGAAAGGAAGATAAACATGGCTGCTAAAGACGTAAAATTCGGTAACGATGCTCGCGTAAAAATGCTGGAAGGTGTCAACGTTCTGGCCGATGCCGTAAAAGTCACCCTGGGTCCTAAAGGCCGTAACGTCGTACTGGATAAATCATTCGGTGCGCCGGTTATCACTAAAGATGGCGTTTCTGTTGCGCGTGAAATTGAACTGGAAGACAAATTCCAGAACATGGGCGCACAAATGGTGAAAGAAGTGGCGTCTCAGGCCAATGACGCGGCGGGTGACGGTACCACCACAGCCACTGTACTGGCTCAGGCGATCATCACCGAAGGTTTGAAAGCGGTCGCAGCGGGCATGAACCCGATGGATCTGAAGCGCGGTATCGATAAAGCCGTGATTGCGGCGGTAGAAGAACTCAAAGCGCTGTCTTCTCCTTGTGCCGACAGCAAAGCGATCGCGCAGGTAGGTACTATCTCTGCCAACTCCGATTCTACCGTAGGTAACATCATCGCCGAAGCGATGGAAAAAGTCGGCCGCGACGGTGTTATCACTGTTGAAGAAGGTCAGGCTCTGCATGACGAGCTGGACGTGGTTGAAGGTATGCAGTTCGACCGTGGCTACCTGTCTCCTTACTTCATCAACAACCAGGAAGCAGGCAGTGTCGAGCTGGAAAGCCCGTTCATCCTGCTGGTAGACAAGAAAATCTCTAACATCCGTGAACTGCTGCCAACACTGGAAGCGGTCGCGAAAGCCTCTCGTCCTCTGCTGATCATCGCAGAAGATGTTGAAGGTGAAGCACTGGCGACGCTGGTGGTGAACAACATGCGTGGCATCGTGAAAGTCGCAGCGGTGAAAGCCCCTGGCTTTGGCGATCGTCGTAAAGCTATGCTGCAGGACATCGCGGTACTGACTGCCGGTACTGTGATTTCTGAAGAAATCGGCATGGAACTGGATAAAGTGACGCTGGAAGATCTGGGTCAGGCCAAGCGTGTCTCTATCACTAAAGAAAATACCACCATCATTGATGGTCACGGTGAAGAAGTGGCGATTCAGGGTCGTGTGACTCAGATCCGCCAGCAAATCGAAGACGCCACCTCTGACTACGACAAAGAGAAACTGCAAGAGCGCGTAGCCAAACTGGCTGGCGGTGTTGCTGTGATCAAAGTCGGTGCGGCGACTGAAGTTGAAATGAAAGAGAAAAAAGACCGCGTTGAAGACGCCCTGCACGCAACCCGTGCTGCGGTTGAAGAAGGCGTGGTTGCCGGTGGTGGTGTTGCCCTGGTTCGTGCGGCCTCTAAAGTGGCTGGTCTGACTGGCGACAACGAAGAGCAGAATGTCGGTATCCGTGTCGCGCTGCGCGCCATGGAAGCACCACTGCGCCAGATTGTGCGTAACGCCGGCGATGAAGAGTCTGTTGTGGCGAACGAAGTGAAGAATGGCGAAGGTAACTACGGTTACAACGCGGCCACTGGCGAGTACGGCGACATGCTGGAAATGGGTATCCTGGATCCAACCAAAGTGACCCGTTCTGCGCTGCAGTTCGCCGCTTCTGTTGCAGGTCTGATGATCACCACCGAAGCCATGGTCACTGAGCTGCCTAAGTCTGACGCGCCGGACATGAGCGCGGCCATGGGCGGCATGGGTGGTATGGGCGGCATGATGTAGTGCGACGAGAGTCGCGTAGGTAGCTAGCCGAGCGGGCTACGTCCATAGTGACCACTAACTTTGAAGTTGTGGTTACTATCCCACCCGCCGAAATAGCAAATAAATAAAACCCGATATTCGGGCTTAACCCAAGCCCGAATATCGGTCCTCGTAAGAGGTCCGACTTTAGGCATGGGCGAAAGTCTGTGTCCCTCGCTCTAAGCGAATGATATACGTTGAAGCAGCGCTATTAGTGTCTGTGAAGTAACGGGAATATTCGTGTCTTATTTTAAGCTTAAGCCACCTGCACGGTGCGAAGCTGTTTTCATTATTGTCTTAGTCAATTTCTTACTCGGACGGGTAGGTTATTGGATAGTAAGACCTATTGTTCAGCCAATAGTAGCCTAGGGATAGTGCATCTGCGGTAACGCGGTGTGCGGAGCTTCCTGACAATGTACCCCCACGTAAGTGGTTAACTTTTGCTGCGAAGTGAAGGTTAAGACGATCGCCAATAGCAGGTGGTTGAGGGGCTAGGCTGGGTTATATGGTTAACGTAAGTGAACTACTGATAAACACCGTCAGCCGCGACGAGCGTAAGGCTATTGTCGTGTCGATTAATTGTCCCCTTGAGAGGATTAGTCGTCACTAACGCTCTGACCAAAAGGTATATGGCCGGTTATCTCTTTTACATCTAGGGATACGCTGACTCATGCGCCATCGGTGGATAGGTAGAACCTAAGTAACTCGTGTAATGAAAACGGAACTCGGAAACCCCGTATCCTTGCCTATCAACTGGCAGGCAACTCGCAAGAGAAGCTGTTGAGGGTGCGGGCACAGGAGAGCAGAAGAAGCGAAAGTCAGTTTGTAATGAGCTGGATAGAAAGCCAACGTGCTTTCACCGGAAACGGGGCCCACGTCTGCTTGGTCTTTAATTGCGTGAAAATCAGTAAAGCCGTTAAGTTTTACGGTAATTGAAACTGTCAGAGCCCAATTGTGGGCTTTCGGGTACTGTCAGCAACAAGTACAAGCCTCATAGGGTAAATCTCTGCCCTATGGGGCACAGATGCACCTTGTGTTGCTTGATTAACTTATCGTTAATGGAGGAAAGCAAGGTGCATACTTCAATGCAAATTGGCGTATCTGCATCCTCCCACCAGACACAGCAGTGGCACAGCATCGACTGGTCACTAATGTATCGTACGGTGAGAGGGCTACAGGTACGGATCGCAAAGGCAACGAAAAAGTCTGACTGGCGACAGGTCAAAAGACTGCAACGCATGTTAACTCGTTCGTTTGCTGCCAAGGTGATAGCCATTCGGCGCGTCACTGAAAACAGAGGGAAAAACACACCGGGTGTTGATGGAGAAATCTGGAACACTCCTGCTTTGAAATGGGGAGCCATAGATCAGCTGACGCGTAAAGGCTACAAGCCAATGCCGCTGAGGCGAGTCTATATCCCTAAAGCCTATGGCAAACGCAGGCCGCTGGGAATACCAACCATGCGTGATAGAGCAATGCAGGCACTATACCTGTCAGCTCTTGAACCCATATCGGAAACCACGGCGGATCGAAACAGCTATGGCTTTCGCCCGAATCGCTCCTGTGCTGATGCTATCGAACAATGCTTCGTGAATCTCAGTCGCAAGGCTAGTGCTCGTTGGGTGCTGGAGGGTGACATCAAAGGGTGTTTTGACTTTATCAGCCATGACTGGCTTATCGGCAATATCCCTATGGATAAGGCGATACTCAAAAAATGGCTGAAAGCCGGATTCATGGAATCTGGGAAATTTAACTCGACGGAGGCGGGTACACCACAAGGTGGAATTATTTCACCCGTACTCGCCAATATGGCCTTGGATGGACTGGAAACGGTGCTCGAATCCCACTTCGGGAAGAAGAACACAAAAGTCAGTTACAAAACTAAGGTCAATTATGTGCGTTATGCAGATGACTTCATCATCACTGGAATCTCGAAAGAGCTACTGGAAGATGAGGTTTTACCAATCGTTGAAGCCTTTATGGCAGAACGTGGGCTGCAACTGTCAGCAGAAAAAACGCTGATTACACACATAGACGACGGGTTCGATTTCCTCGGGCAGAATGTGCGTAAATACGATGGCAAGATGTTGATCAAGCCGTCAAAGAAAAACGTGAAGAATTTTCTGCGCGGTATACGAGATTATCTCAACAGCCATAAAACGGTGCCAGCTTCAGCGGTGATAGCGAAGTTGAATCCGATGATCAGAGGATGGTGTAACTACCACCGCTGGGTATGTGCCAGTGAGACATTCAAGTATATCGATTACCGGATCTGGAAAATGTTGTGGCAGTGGTGCCGCCGAATTCATTTGAATCGCCGTAAGCGCTGGATTAAAGAGAAATACTTCAAATCAGTGGGCGATAGAAACTGGGTATTCAGCGCAACAAAACCGAAAGGGGAAGATGGCCACTACCGCTTGCTGAGTGCAGCGAGAGTGAAAGTCGATAAACATGTGAAAATTCGGGCAATAGCTAACTGTTACCTAACGGAGGACGAACAATACTTTGAGCGTCTGAAGATGCAAAGATTGAAGAAATCTTTGTCGGGTAACTGGAAGCTATGGAAGATTGTCGAGAGACAAGACTACAAATGTGCGGTGTGCCATCAGCAGTTCAACTCAGAAGATGAATGGGATATTCACCATATTGTCAGAAGAGTGGATGGCGGCACGGACATGAGCTCGAATTTGATGATGTTGCATGTTAACTGTCACAGGCAATTACATAACCAAGGAGCTTGATAACTACCATCAGTGGACTAACCTTATATGACCAATTGTTCATATGGAGTGCTGCGATGAGTGGAACAAAACGCTTCATGGATAGTCAGGAAGAAAAGCAACGAGCAGCTATTCAAATAGCAATAAAATCAGGTGCTTTGATGTATTGTGAAGTACATGAAGATATTCTATTAGATGGTAGTTCTGACATAGAGGAAGCCTATACACTAGGTGACTTAATGTTTGCCAAAGGTCAATTGAATGGGGTTTTTGATTCTCCAGAAGAGATGACCGAGCTGATTTTTAAAGCTAAAGAGCATGCTGGCGACTGTTGTGAACGCTGCAAAGATCCTGACTGAATTATAAGTTGTCGGTTCATATGCAATATGGACTTCTAAAGGCTTGAGCCGTATGCGGGGAAACTCGCACGTACGGTTCTTAGGGGGCGGTGGCGCAGTAATGCGTCGCTGCTACCCGACATCAGCCCCGTCACCTGTTGACAGATAAAAGAACCCGCCGTATGGCGGGTTCTTTGTTTTTGTCAGCAGCTATCTTGCCAACAAGGCGAGCTTTCGCTGCCTGTGCTGGGGGCGGGCAAGTGTTGATATGCCATCAGTGACATTTAATACGCCGGTCTGTAACCATGCTGACTATCAGCACATGTTTATTATCATCCATGTTGCATATTTGATATTCAATTGTATCTTTGCCCTCAGGGGTTGATTAAGACTCAGTGTTTTCAACTGTCTTTACAGAGGAATCGCTATGTTGAAATCAACCCTGGCTTTATTGATCGCTGGCTGCGTGTTTGGCAGCACAGGCAGTCATGCCGGTACTGCTGAGCAAAGTTTTATTGACCAATATCATATGGACGCTCAGATCCATCAGATCCCGGGCGATCAGATGCTGTCTGATCAGCGTCTCAGTGATATGTTCCGGGCGCAGTCGAGAAGAATGACCATCTGCCGGGGCGATTTCATTCCTGACGGTTATGTCATCACCGGCACCACAGTTAATTTCGATTGTGGCAGCTGGCAGCACAGCGACAATGCCTACATTCTGACCGTAGCTCCGAAGAGCGGTGCATTATTCAACACCTGCGCCGGACATCACAGTCGGGTGTACGACGGTTTTGTGATTATTGCCAACATCTACAATCCAGCCTGTAATTTTGGCTCAGGCAACTCAGTCAACGGCAGTACGCAGGTGTATGCCGATAAGTACAGGCCCAGTTTCACTGTGTGCGCCAATTCACCGATCCCCGCCAACTACACCCGCAGCAGACACCATTTCTCTTCCAGTTGCCGGGTTGGTATTGGTATGGCGAATAATGCCTATGTGATCACCCGCCAGTAACCGCTGCGGCTCATTCGGTTTTTCAGGCCCGGCCATCTGGCTCGGGCTTTTTTTGATGCGGTGTCAGGGCGCTGCCTTGTTATGAGTACACCCCGAGCCTGGTTTCTGCTCTGCTTTTTCGTATCTCTCTTATCTCGTTCATCTCTTGTTTGCTTTTTAGCCGCACGTCACCGCTTGCAGTTTGCTGCACGGTACATTGCAATGAACCTGCTCTATCTCTGTGGGGTATAGTTTTAATGCGGTTTATCAATAAACAAAACCTGTCTTAATTGTTAATGATTTTATTTTTTAGTTTATTGTTAGTACATTTTTGATGAGTGGTTGGTTAATTTAATTTTCCGTCATTTTCTCTCTCTTTAAATAGAGTGTTTATTGGTTTTTTTAATCTTTTTTCTGAGTGTTTTCATTGTGGGTTTGATTTTTTTGTGCAATGAGTTGTTATATATATTGTTGATTTTAATCATATTTAACTCTTGATTTGTTTATCTTTTAATTTTTTGGTTAATAGCTTTATATTTTTTTCAATTTTATTTTTAACTGCCTTGTCTATTATGAATTCCAACAAGCAATGAGACATTTATTAATCACTTTATTTACTTAAATTAAGGAATGTGAAAATGAACAAGGCAATCAAAGTCGGTATTAATCGCATCGAATTCAGCACTACAGAGAATTATCTTGCGCTGGAAAAGCTGGCCGAAGCCCATCAGATCGATCCTGCTAAATACCTTCATGGCATAGGTCAGTCAAAAATGGCTGTACCGGCGCCGGATGAAGACACCATCTCGATTGCGGCCAATGCCGCGCAGGATGTGCTGAACACTATGACACCGGAAGAAGTGAAAACCATCTCGACGCTCATTTTTGCCACTGAAACGGGGGTGGACCAATCCAAGTCGGGTGCGGCTTATCTGATGGGATTGATTGATATTCATCCCAACTGCCGGGCTTTTGAAGTCAAGCAGGCCTGTTACGGCGGTACGGCCGGATTGCAAATGGCTTGCGACATGGTGCGTGCCCGTCCGGATGAGTCAGTGCTGGTTGTGGCCTGCGACATTGCCCGCTACCAGCAAAACACCCCTGGCGAGTGCACACAAGGTGCCGGTGCGGTGGCTATGCTGATTACGGCTGACCCGGACATCATTGAGATTGATGCTGAACGTGGCTGCTACAGTGCCGACATCATGGATTTCTGGCGTCCGAACCAGTTTAAACATGCCCTGGTCGACGGCGAGTTGTCGAAAGATGCGTACCTCAATGTGATGGCAAGCAGCTACCAGGGCTACCTGGCCAACGGCGGTAAGCCACTGGATCAGCTCGAATGGCTCTGTTTCCACCAGCCATTCACCAAGATGGCGAAAAAAGCGTTTGAACACCTCAGTGTTCAGTACCCGGAACAGATGGCGGAAAAAACCGATGCCGCTTACCGCATCAGCCAGCAATACGGACGTGAAATTGGTAATACCTATACCGCCAGTCTCTACATTGGCCTGCTGTCTCTGCTTGATAACGCTGAGCAGGATCTGACGGGACAGACAATCGGCTTCTTCAGCTACGGCTCCGGTGCGGTGGGTGAATTCTTTTCGGGCACGGTGAATAAGAATTACCGCAATGCCATCAATACCCTGGCGAATCAGCAAAAGCTGGCTGCGCGCACCGCGCTCAGCTACGACACTTATTGCCAGTATATGTACCAGCTGCGCGACTACGATCAGGCCAACATTCGCTATAACCCGACCTCCGGCTCGAATTTCAGGCTGGCCGCGATTCACGACAACAAGCGTGTCTATGAACGTGTGCTCGAGCCAATGAGCCAGGCGGCTTAATGCCAGACATCGCCACTTTTAACATCCAATCAATACCACTATTTGTTTAATAAGGAAGAGTAACATGTGCGGCTTTGTAACGGTTTATAGTGCGAATCCTCTTAATCAGATCAAACCTGCTCAGATTGAGCAGGGTCTTAAATCCATCATTCACCGCGGCCCCGATGAAGGACGGGTCTGGCAGTCCAATGATCAGCGCATGATTATGGGCCATACCCGGCTGAGCATTATCGGCCTGGATAACGGCATTCAGCCGATCCACAGCACGGATGGTGCCCTGCACATTGTGGTGAATGGCGAATTTTATGACTTTGAGAAAATCCGCTATGAGCTGACCCGCCAGGGCTGCAAGTTCGTGACCCAGTCGGACAGCGAGATCGCGCTGCACCTGTATCAGCTGTACGGCACCAAAGGGCTGGAAAAACTGCGGGGTGAATTCGCTCTGGTGCTGTTTGACCAGCGCCAGAACCTGGTGATTGCGATGCGTGACAGGGCCGGGGTGAAACCTTTGTTTGTGGCCGAGGATCAGGGCCGCTATTACTTTGCTTCTGAAATCAAAGCCATTATTGATTCCGGTGTCCGTGCTGTCTGGGATGAGGCGTCCTACAACACCCGCGCGTTTTACCTCAAGAATAATACCCTGTTCCAAAATGTGCAGTCGGTACCGGCCGGGCACATGATGACCCTGACACCTTCCGGCATGACTCAGCAGTGCTACTGGGATATCGACTACCCGGATGCGGACATGCTCAATGCCAGTACCCTGTCTGATGCGGATGCCATTCAGCAGGTGCACGATGCGATTGAAGAGTCGGTGAAATTGCGCCTGAGAGCGGACGTGCCGATTGGGGTATACCTGAGCGGCGGCGTGGATTCCTCGGCGATTCTGGGGATGGCCACTCAGCTGGCGGGCAAGCCGTTTGATGCCTATAACCTGTCGTTTGGTGAAATGGAAGATTACGACGAAAACCGGTTTGCCCGTCTGGCGGCGGAGAAGAACGGTGCCCGTTTCCATACTGTGCCTGTGACGCAAAAAGATCTGGCCGATAATTTTGAAAAAGCCGTCTGGCATAACGAGACTCCGTTTTTTAACGCCCACGGCGTGGCGAAATATATCCTCAGCGGCATAGTGCAGGATGCCGGTAACAAAGTGGTGCTGACCGGGGAAGGGGCGGACGAAGTCTTTGGCGGCTACCCGCATTTCAAGCGCGACATGGCGCTGTTTAACAGCCAGGGCCAGAACCCGGACGATGTTCAGGCCATCTTACAGAAAATGAAGGCTAATCAGGCGGGTTATACCCAGCAAGGGATGCCGGCAGACGTTGAGTGGCTGACGCAGCAGCTGGGGCACGGGGTATCCTGGCTCGATAATCAGGCGGGCTGGTTCAAAGAGCTGCAGAACGTCTATGCCGACAGCCAGATCGAGCGATTTGGTGATGTCGAACCCTACCGTATCTTCTTCAATCAGCTCGATCACCGCAAGCTGGCAGGGATCGACCCGGTGCACCGCTCTATGTATCTGTGGGCCAAGTCTTTCCTGCCGAACTTTGTGCTGACCACCTTAGGTGATCGCATGGAAATGGCCCACAGCGTAGAAGGCCGCGTGCCTTTGCTGGACCACCGGGTGATGGAGCTGGCGGCGACCTTGCCTGTGCATCTGAAAGTGCGCGGTAATACCGAAAAGTTTGTGTTCCGTGAAGCCATGAAGCCTTACCTGCCTGAAGAGCTGTATAAGCGTAAAAAACATTATTTCCGTGCTCCGCCTTCCACACTGATGCAGCAGGGGCCGCTGTTTGAACTGGTGAACGACACCCTGAACTCGTCCAGCTTGGATGCACTGCCTTTCTTCGACAGCAAGAAAGTACGGCGCCTGCTGGCAGAGATGCCGAAAATGTCAGCACAGCGCCTGGCACTGCTCGACCCTATGCTGATGGAGCTGACCAGCCTGTGCATCTTGCAGCGTAAGTTCAACCTGGCATCGACACCGTCTGTGTATAAGGAAGCGGCATAATGAAAATCGGTATTGTCGGCGCGGGATTAAACGGACTGGCCTGCGCACTGCTGCTGAAAAAGTTCGGTCATGAGGTCACTGTGTTTGAGCGCAGCGAGCAACCGCGGGATTCAGGTACAGGGATCTACGTCTGGCCGCAAGGAGTACAGATCCTGCGCTTCATTCTCAATGACAACAGCTTCCTTAACGAAGGACAGCCGATAGATTCACTGGTGACCCTGGATCGCCACGGTAAAGAAGTGCACCGCCAGCTGGTTCAAATGCCGGGGCATGATTTTCCGGCACCGGCTGTGATGTTTGAGCGCCAGCGTTTGTTCAATCTGCTGAAACAGGCGCTGGGTCCGGATGTTATCCGTTACGGGGCAGCCTGTACCAAGGTGATCAACACCCGCGAAGAGGCAAAAATTGAAATCAACCACAGTGAGTATGCCTCTTTTGATCTGGTTGTCGGCACCGACGGCATCTCATCCAAGGTCAGGGAATATGTCTGCGACAGTCAGCCGCACTACACCGGGGTGATCGCCTCCCGGGGCGTGACCTGCTTTGACTGTGACATTCTGGAAGAGAATGCGTGCCAGATTTTTGCCCATGATCAGGCCCGGCTGGTGACTTACCCGCTCGATAACAGCACCCGTTTCCGTTACTGGTTCGTGGCGTACCAGCATGATCTGGATCAGCCCACTCTGGACAGAAACGAGATGGCGCAGCGTCTGGAAGGGCTGCCGGCACCGCTGCTGGAGATGATCGAAAATACGCGGGAAGACAATATCCTGACCCTGCCGCTCAACGCCATCACCCCGGGCCACCAATGGTACAACGGCCGCTGTGTGCTGCTGGGCGACAGTATTCACGGCATGTTACCGACGCTGGGCTACGGGCTGACCCTGGGGCTGGAAAACTGCTTCATGCTGGCTCAGGCGCTGAACGGCAGCTGTTTTGATGATATCCAGCCGGCACTCAAGCGCTACCAGACCCGGGTGGCACAGCGCTCCTGCCAGTTAATCGAGGTGATGGAGCAACTGACAGATTTGTTTTATTTCCAGAAAGAAACCGTACAAAAACAGCAGCGTCTCGGCGAGGTAATGGGGCGCTTCCATGAACTGGCCCGAACAACGGCGTTTTAACATGATGATAAAGCAATCTTTTGTAACCGAACTCAACCGCTTTGCGGACCATTACATCAAGCCGTATATCGTGCAATGGGAAGCGGCGGGCGAGTACCCGCAGGAGCTGCACAGCATGGCCGGTAGCGAAGGGATATTGCGGTTAGGCCACAGCGACAGAGACAGACTCTTTCGCGATACCGACAGTGCCGTGGCGCTGGTGGAGATCCTGACCGCCGGCGGCAGCCAGGGTCTGACTATGGGGCTGGCGTCTTACCTGGTGAGCTTAAGTGCGCTGCACCAGCATAACGATGGCCGGTTTGATGCCGTGATTGAACAGGTGCTTGACGGCGAGGCCACCATTTCACTGGCAATCACAGAGCCGCAGGCCGGGTCGGATATCGCCGCGATCACCACCCAGGCGCTGCCGTCGGCGCAACAGGATGAGTACCTGATCACGGGGGAGAAAAGCTATATCTGCGGCGGCCTGCGTGCGAGCTATTTTGTGGTGCTGGCGAAGTACGGCGATCGTGAAACAGGCCAGCAGGAGATGGGGCTGTTTCTGGTCGAGCGGGAGCCCGGCACTATGTCCGGCGAGCGGATTCCCACTCTGGGCTGGCAATGTCTGGACGTGTCGGGCGTCAGGCTGGAGATGGCCAGAGGCCGTCTGATCGCCGACAGTCAGGCTTGCTTTGGTACGCTGAAGATGATGCTGAAAAGGGAGCGGGTCAATCTGGCCGTGATGGCCAACAGCGATGCCAGAAGCCTGCTGGACGACAGCCTGATTTTTGCCCACAAACGCCAGGTGCACGGTGCGCCGCTGCACAACAAACAGGCCATATTGCACCATCTGGCTGAGATGCAACTGCAGATTTCAGCCACCAGCGCCCTGGTGGCACAAAGTGTGGCCGCACTGAGAGCAGGGCACCTGACGGATGAGGCCGCCTGTGTCACTAAGGTCAACGCTACCCGCGCTCTGGATCTGGTGTCCAGCCTGGCAGTGCAGATCTTCGGCGCCCGGGGCTGTGAAAGAGGGTACTTGCCGGAACGGGTCTTTCGCGACGCCAAAATCCTCTCGTTAGGCGGCGGTACCACGGAAGTGCTACTGAACATCATAGGTAAATCATTGATCCACTCTCTGACCAAATAGGAAGAACCATGACTTATTCTGCACAATCGGCGCCATTAAGTGCCTATTCTCAGCTGTTGTCTGAGGCATTAATCAATCACAACTACCAGCAGTTCTGCGGCATTGAGGTGGTCAAGCAGACCCCTGAGTACTGCAAAACGCGGCTGACGGTGACGGAACAGATAGATAACCTGAGCCAGACCCTGCACGGCGGGGTGATCTACTCCATGATGGATGTCACCAGCATGCTGGCGACCATCGCTACCCTGGAGGACGGGGAGTACGCCATCACCAACAACTTTTCTGCCAATATCATGTCAGCGACCAAGCGCGGCGAGACGGTAGAATTTGAAGCCCGCATTACCCGCAATGGCCGCAACCTGCTGTTCAGCCACTGTGAGGCTTACAAAATTAACGCATCCGGCGCGCGCAGCCTGATAGCCACGGCTCAGCTCAGCAAGTTCAAGCGTCGTCAGGCACTGACCGCAACAGCTGAGGTGGCAGCATGACACAAAGGATGCTTTCTCTCGGCGTCATGGCCGGCGCACTGGCGGCTGCTCTCAGCGCAGATATCGCCACAGCTCAGGCCACGCCGCTGACATCGCCCTCCATTGGCGTGATTCAGCTGATCGATCCGCTGGACAGGCCGAAAGACGGCTTTTGCCTGGATGTGATTGGCTACAGCCCTTATGAGCGGCTGGATCTGCCTTTGATCGCCCATAACTGCAAAAACGGTTTGTACAGGGATCAGGCCATGTCGCTGCTCAAAAGCGGGGAAATATTTCTGCCGGCCTATAAAAAGTGCCTCACCGCCATTGCGCCCCATACTCAGGCCCTGCCGGGCGCTGCACTGATGGCGCGAGATTGCGGCGAACATTCCGATTTCTTACAGGCGCAGCCGCTGCAGAAATTTCAGTGGAGCGACGACGGGGAAGTCCGGCTGACAGGCTCTGAGTTGTGCCTTGCGGTGGGGGAGCAATCCGATCAGACCTCATCCCCGCTGCATCGCTGGCGGGCGCTGTCGCTGCAGTCCTGTCAGCTCAAAGACACCCGACTGGCCCGCTGGCAGTTTATTGACAAGTCATGATGCGGGTTCCGCTGTGGTGGCCTGTCTGGTGTACCGTTTTTGACTATCCCTCCGGGCTGGGCCGCAATCAGTCGCAGCGCCAGCCCGAAAATTTGTTTTCTCCGATCTATCCTGCCGTCCCTTTTCCGTTCTGAACGGCTGCCCGTCTGTTCGTTTGTCCGTCTGGTCATTTATCCGCTTTGGCTCTCTTCTCACTTGTGTGCTTATTCACTGTGGCTGTCTGTACCCTTTCGCTGTCTGCCGGGAAAGCGCAGGCAACGGAGCGGAACCGACATAGTGGCCGGGCTGCTGAGCACTGTCTTTTTCGGCCCGCAAGCAAGATTAGCGCTTTTTTTACATTCTTTTTCCGCGCTCGACACTGCCAATATCGACTTTTAAATAATTAAAAATCAATCACTTATTTCATCATTTGAATTAATTCGATATCAATGCGCCACTCTTTTCAATTTTTTTATCAGACGGGGGCTCCTAATATCAGTTTCGAGCTTAACGAACAGCAAGCAATGCCTGGCCAGGCTTTAGAGAACAGTTAGCAAAATAACCCAAAGGAAACAAAGCTATGTCTAAAGTAACGATTGAATTTTTTCACGATGCAGTCTGCGGCTGGTGTTATGTCCTGAGTCCACGGCTGCGCAAGCTGGTTGAACGTGCCGATGTCGACGTCAAACAACGCTGCTTTGTCCTGCAACGCAATGATGAGGAAATGGTACAGCGTTTTGGCTCTCTGGCGGCGGCCAAATCTGAAATCCTCAATCACTGGGTCGCCTGTCAGCAAAGAGCGGATGATCCGACCCGCTTTAATATTGAAGGCATGCGTGCTCAGCCATTTTCTTACCCGAGCGGTTATCTGGCGGCACTGGGCGCCAAGGCGGCTGAGTTACTTGGCAATTCTGACACCCACTGGGATTACTTCGATGAAATCCAGCGTCTGCACCTGAAAGTGAACGATAACATTGGTGATCGTGACGTCATCATCGCCGCCGCAGGCAATATTGGTCTGGATACGGCAGCTTTTGCCAAAGCGCTGGACAGCGATGAAGTTCGCCAGGCGGTAGAAGCCGATCTCAATCGTGCCAGAGAGTTTAACCTGCGCAGTATTCCAAGCCTGATTATCAATGGCGAGCATGTGGTGACTGACACCCTGACCAACGAACAAATCGATCAGCTGTTTTTGCAATAACACCAGATATAGTCCGGATAACCGGAAAACATGACAGATTTCTAATTACATTTAAGTGAGATAGCACAATGACGACAAAAGTACTGGTTCTTTATTATTCAAGCTATGGACATGTTGAAACAATGGCGCACGCAGTGGCAGAAGGGGCCAAGAGTGTCAGTGATGTGCAGGTTGATATTAAGCGCGTCCCTGAACTGGTGCCGGAAGAGATTGCCAAGCAATCCGGTATTCAGCTGGATCAGCAGGCGCCGATTGCCACGCCTGGCGAGCTGGCCAATTACGATGCCATTATCTTTGGTACGCCGACCCGCTTCGGTAACATGGCGGCTCAGATGCGTAACTTCCTCGACCAGACCGGTGGGTTATGGTTTGAGAAGAAACTGGTGGGTAAAGTCGGCAGCGTGTTTACCTCAACCGGTACCGGCGGCGGCAATGAAACCACTTTGCAGTCATTCCATACCACTTTGTTTCACCACGGCATGGTAGTGGTGGGTTTGCCTTACACGGCCTCTGAGCTGACGGATCTCTCGGAAGTCAAAGGCGGCTCTCCGCTGGGTGCGGCCTGTATCGCAGGTGGTGACGGTTCGCGTCAGCCTTCGTCTAAGGAACTGTCGATGGCCCAGTTCCAAGGCCAGCATGTGGCTAAGCTGGCCAAGAAACTCAGCCAGTAATCTTAGCTGACCCAGGATGGCGGCCGCTTGTCAAAAAAGGCGGCCAGCCCCTCCTGTCCTTCCTCAGAAACGCGAATATCGGCAATGCGCTGTGCGGTATCAGCAATCAGCTCTGCATCAATCGAACGGCCGGAAACATCTGAAATCAACTGTTTGGCCGCTATCAATGCCTGAGGCGAATTCATCAGGATCTGCTCCAGCATCTGCTCAGCCACCTGTCCCGGTTCATCGCTGATTTGGTGAATCAGGCCCAGACGCAAAGCATCTTCAGCATTAAACACCTCGGCGGTCAGAAAATAGCGCCGGGCCTGAGATTCCCCCATTGCCCTGATCACATAGGGACTGATCACCGCCGGAATAAGGCCCAGTTTTACTTCGCTGAGGCAGAAAGCGGCATTACGGGCTGCAATCACAATGTCGCTGCAGGCGATCAGTCCCAGTGCACCGCCGTAGGCTGCTCCCTGAACCACAGTGATCACCGGCATTGAAGCGGTATTGAGTTTGCTCATCAGTGCTGCAAGCTGTGCGGAGTCTGCCAGGTTTTCCTCCCGCGAGTTATTGGCCATCGATTTCATCCAGGCGAGATCGGCACCGGCTGAAAAATGCTTCCCCCGGCTGGATAATAAAATGGCTTTCGCCTGTTCCTGATGGGCCCGGTCGATCAGGGCGATCAGACCGGCGATCACTTGTTCGTTCAGCGCATTGTGCACCTGCTCGCGGCTAAGCTGGATGTGGGCACAGCCACGTTGGTCAAGCTGATACTCAATAGTCATATTTTCTCCCTTCCATGATGTGGTTCTGTCTATGTCGGGCTGACGGCCGTTGCCGTAACTGCATAGATCGAGTTCACAGTTTAATTTTTATTCATTGTGTTGATAATCATTAAGTTGCACTATAACTTAGCTTTCAGTCAATGGTCAGCAAACGTTCAGCAAATAAAAAAACATATTGAGAGTGAGTAGGTTAGAGGGATATCAATCATGTCAGCGCGCGTAACCTTAGAAATGTGGCGGGCTTTTATTGCGATTGCCGAACAGGGCAGCGCGATGAAAGCGGCTCAGAAACTGAATAAAAGCCAGTCCGCCGTGTGTCACAGTATCAAGAAAATGGAGTCCTTACTGGGACATTCACTGTTTATCGTTGAAGGCAGAAAATCCACCTTAACGGATCTGGGTCACAGTCTGTTGCCGCGGGCACAAAGCTTACATAACAATGCCACCCAGATTGAAGCGCTGGCCTCGAAATACCAGGGCCAGCTGATGACAGAAATCAATGTGGCTGTCGATGTCCTGCTGCCGTTCGATTATATCCAGCGCGTGTTTGAACGCTTTTATCAGGCCTATCCGACGGTGTCGATACGGGTTTTTGAAACCTCCTTATCCGGTGCCGGGCAGTTAATGGAGTCGGGCAGCGTGTCGCTGGCGATTGCCGGCCGTCTGCCCAAAGAAACCGTGCTGGAGCCCCTGGCCGAGATCGAACTGCTTTGCGTCTGCGCCCCTTCTTTTCCGCTGGCCGCTGAAACTCAGGTGTTTCAGCCGGAGCTCAAACGTTACCGTCAGGTGGTGATCCGTGACTCGGGTAATCAGAACGTGGACAGCGGCTGGCTGGGATCCCACCAGCGGCTGACGGTCAGCAGCCTGACGGCTGCAATGGCGTCGGTCGGGCAGGGACTGGGATTTGGCTGGCTGCCGGTCCATAGCATTAAAGAGCAACTGGCGCGCGGTGAGTTGGTGCCGGTGGATCTGACCAAGGGCAAAAGCCGGGTGGTCAGGCTGCAGCTGGGGATGAGTCCGGATCAGGCCCATGTGGGGGAAGTGAATACCTTGTTTGAGCTGTTCAGTAACCTGAAAACAATGGTGGAGTCCCCGCCAAGTCCCGCCCTGGTGTGAAAAATCATCATTTGAGAATGTCAGGCTGACGTGCAAACGTCGGCTTTTTTATTGTCTTAACAGTCAGGAACGGATAGAAATCAGACAATAAGTTATGCACTATGGAGGGAT
Organism: Photobacterium halotolerans DSM 18316; assembly: GCF_000425165.1. GTDB lineage: Bacteria > Pseudomonadota > Gammaproteobacteria > Enterobacterales > Vibrionaceae > Photobacterium > Photobacterium halotolerans. The sequence goes on along the minus strand of NZ_KE384324.1, from coordinate 73,953 downwards.
GAGAGACTAAGGAAAGTTGATATGCATATTCAGGATTTAAAACACCACACCGAGTCGGCATCGCTGTATATCGACAGCTGGCACATTGAACCGGGCCAGCACTGGGGAATATTTTCCACCCACAGCCATGCCGCTTCACTGCTGGTCAGAATTTTCAGTGGCGAACTGACGCCGGACCAAGGCCAGATCCAGGATCTGCCGCACCCGGTTGCCTGTATTTCATTGCACGAACAGCAAAGGTTGCTCGATCTGGAACTGGACAAAGACGAGAGCGATTTTAGCGACAGCATTGACTACGGCACCACGGTTGAAGCCCTGGTGCTGGAAGCCGGGTGCAACCCAGCGGAGCTGGAGGCACTGCTGGAAAAGACAGATCTCCTCCACCTCAGGCAGCGGGGATTTCGCCAGCTCTCTACCGGTGAGACCCGCAGGGTGATGCTGGCACGCGCGCTGGCAACCAAGCCAGCGCTGCTGATTTTAGATGAGCCCTATGCCGGCCTGGATGTGCAGCACCGCCAGGCGTTGTCACAGTTGCTCGATGAACTGTCGCAACAGATGCAACTACTGATAGTGACTTCGCGGGAAGATGAACTGCCGCCTTTTATCAGCCATGTTGCGCTGTTTGACGAGAAGCAGCTGTCGCAGGTGCTCAGCCGTGACGCCTGGCTGTCGCACCCTGTGATGGCGCAGATGAAAGCCTTGTCCGGGCAAAAAAGTGACGCTATGCTGGCCCTGTTACAGGCCCATCAGACGGCGCATGATTACCCCAATCCTCTGGTTTCAATGCGGGATGTCAGAGTGGAATACGTGGGGGCCAGGATTTTCTCTGGTGTGGACTGGCAGATCGAGCAAGGCCAGCACTGGCAGATCCGCGGCCCGAACGGGTGCGGGAAAAGTACTTTGCTGGGACTGGTGCTGGGCGATCATCCGCAGTGCTACAGCAACGATGTGACCGTGCTGGGCATGAAGCGCGGCAGTGGCGAAACTATCTGGGACGTGAAAAAACACATCGGTGTGGTGTCTTCGGCTTTGCACCTGCAATACCGCGTCGGCTGCCCGGCGCTGGATGTACTGCTGTCAGGGTTTTACGACTCCATCGGCTTGTATCAGCAGCCGAGCAAGCGCGAAGTGCTGCTGGCCCGTGAATGGCTGGGGCTGCTTGAAATGGCGGAGTTTGAAAAAGTCGGTTTCCGGGAGCTGGATTACGGTCAGCAAAGATTGCTGCTGATTGGCCGTGCTCTGATCAAACAACCGGCCTTGCTGATATTGGACGAGCCGTATCAGGGGCTGGATTATCTCAATCGCAAACTGGTGTATCAGGCTTTGAATCGTATTGCGTCGGCGAAGATCAGCCAGTTGCTTTACGTGACGCACCACGAAGAAGACGCCTTAGAGGCGATTGAGCATTTTGTGGATTTTGTCGCCGATCCCGAAGGTGGCTACGGCGTGAAAGTCTACTCCACCGCATAACAGTGAGGTGCCGAACCCTGCAATACCAGGACAGGGTTCGGCGGGAAAATTGCTTAAAAAGCTGTACGTATTTTTATTTCTAATAAAATCAGATGTTTATGTTGGTTTTATTTACTTTTCCATTCAGCTCCCCGTAATTGAACAGTAAAACGCTGACTGTGAGGCAAAAAGCCGTACCAGAGGGTAGTGATGTGATTTTTATTAGCCATGGGCCGCCGTTAACAGTGACCGGGTTCACCGGGAAAAAAGCCGGAAAAGCTGTACACTTAATAAATGTATTTAAAATCAATACCTTAATTGTGTTTAACATCGACTTAATTAGCTGTATCTAATGGTGTGCATAAAAAAGCTGCTTTTAAGGGTAAAAGCTGTTTGTGTGTGATGGCCTTGCCTGTTGTCGTTGTAATGGCTGGCTCAATCCCGCAGATCATTATGAAAAGACCGCATCAGCGTCATCTGGAAAATAACTGAAAAAGCTGCACACAATAAAAAGTTGTTTATTATCAATATCTTGATTTTGTTTTCAGACAGGTGCTGCAGAGGGGTATAACGACGGTTAGCTTATTGGTGTTTTTGCTGGAAAAGCCTGTACTGGCTGCCTCCTGGTGTCAGAGGCAGCTTGTCGCGATACAAAGGTTTATTGCTGCTGGTGACGGCGTTTTTTAGCCGCGTGTTTTTCTATGTACTCAACAATCATGCCGGCAATGTCTTTGCCGGTGGCATGCTCAATCCCTTCCAGGCCCGGGGAAGAGTTCACTTCCATGATCAGCGGCCCGCGGTTGGAGCGCAGCAGGTCAACACCTGCCACATTCAGCCCCATGGCTTTTGCCGCCGCCACCGCGGTACGGCGCTCTTCCGGAGTAATACGCACTAACGAGGCACTGCCCCCGCGATGCAGGTTGGAGCGGAATTCCCCCTCGGCGGCCTGGCGCTTCATCGACGCGATCACTTTGTCACCCAGTACGAAACAGCGGATATCGGCACCGCCGGCTTCTGCAATGTATTCCTGAATCATGATGTTGGCTTTCAGGCCCATGAAAGCTTCAATCACACTTTCTGCGGCTTTCTGGGTTTCCGCCAGCACCACACCTATACCTTGGGTACCTTCCAGCAGCTTGATCACCACAGGCGTGCCGCCGACCATTTTGATCAGATCTTTGACGTCATCAGGTTTGCTGGCAAAGCCGGTGATCGGCATACCGACGCCTTTGCGGCTCAGCAACTGCAGGGAGCGCAGTTTGTCCCGCGAACGCGAAATGGCAATCGACTGGTTGATGGAAAAGACATTCATCATTTCAAACTGACGCAGAACAGAGCAGCCGTAAAAGGTGATATCGGCTCCGATGCGCGGAATGATGGCATCAATGCCGACCACATCATGACCTTCAAAGTGGATGGAAGGTTGCACAGAGTTGATATTCATATAGCAGCGCAGGGCGTTAATGACCACGGCTTCATGGCCCCGTTGTTCGCAGGCTTCGCGCAGACGTCGGGTGGAATACAGATTTGCGTTCTGGGACAAAATGCCAATTTTCATCGTGTTCTCGTCAAAAAGCTGGAGGGATCCGAGCGAAGGGGCTGGCAACCTTAGAATTTCTGCTCGGTAAAACGGACGCAGAATATGCCCTGAAAGTGCCCAAGAATCGAGAGGTTGGACCATGATCTCTTTTAATGGTCACGAGAAGAGAAATTACTCAATATGGGGAAGGCAGCAGAGAAGCGGGCTGGAAAGGTCCCCTGAGGCCAAGGGGAAGGGCCTCAGGGGAAAGCTGAATTATTTCAGCACTTTCGGGTTTGAGGTGCCCCACAGGGTATAGATTTCCGACAGGATGCGGCCTGAATGATCTTCGGTCTCGCCGATGGTGATTTCGTCGCGGCCCTGACGGCCGAACAGTACCACTTCCTCGCCAGGTTTCACGCCTTTGATATCTGTGATGTCGACCATAGTGGTGTTCATCGAGGTTGAACCCAGTACTTTGGCACGCTGCCCCTTGATCAGCACTTCACCGACACGGCTCAGCGAGCGAGGGAAAGCATCCGAGTAACCGACGGGCAGGTTGGCCAGCACCGAATCGCGCTGCAGGGTTTCCGTCTTGCTGTACCCTATGGTTGAACCTGCCGGCAGGTGGTGAACAGAGGCGATCTGGGTCTTGAACGATACAATGCGCTGGTACTCCGGGAACGCCGGTGTGGTATCACCGTACAGGGCGCCGCCGGTACGCACCATGTCGAGTTGGGCTTCCGGCACCATCAGAGTGGTGAACGAGTTGGCCGCATGCAGCAGGACATCCTCACGCTCCAGATCCGTGTGCCTGAAGATCCACTGGCTGTCCTGCCTGAACTGCTGCAGACCGGCACGGATTTCCTCCAGATCTTCGGTCGGGAAGTGGGTCATGATACCCACCACCTGCAGGTGTTGGGTGTTCACTATCTTTCTGGCTTCTTTCTGGCCGCTCTGGCTGCGCATTTCCAGACCGTTACGGCCCATGCTGGCGGAGTTCAGTGCCAGGTGGACCGGGATCACTGTGTCGTGCTGGCGGGCAATGCGGGCGATGATCCTGGCCTGCTGTCTGGTGCCGATCAATTCTTCAAGTTTAAGGTCAACGGCGGTTTCGATTTCAGAGGGGGTCGCTGCACGCAGGCGCATCAGGCGACCGTTAAAGCCCATTTCTCGTACCAGGCGCGCTTCCGCGTTGCTGGTGATGCCAACACAAGGAATGCCGCTTTGCATCACAGAAGGCAGCAGGTTGGCAATACCGTTGCCGTAGGCGTCGGCCTTCATGACCGCGCAGATGGCGGTGTTGCTGCCGACATGTTTTTGCAGGTGCGCAATGTTTGACTCAAACGCCGCCTTGTCGACTTCCACCCAGGCATTGGCTGTCTGGATCTCTTCCATGGTGCTGGTCTGCTCAATGCCGGGCAGCATGGGCGCCGCCGTGGCCTGCATGGAAGCGGAAGTGGTCCCCATCATGGCGAGGGCAATCAGTGAGAATGTAAAGTTTTTCATTGTAAGTCTCTGTGGTTATTACAGGTTACAGGGTGAATTGATTGACGACCTGGTGCAGCGCACTGGCACGGCGTTTGAGTTCATCAACCCCCTGCTGAGCTTCCAGGGTGGACAGGCGGTTTTCTTCCGCGCTGTCACTCAGGGAAGCGACATTGCGAGACAGGTGATCTGAGGCGTGAGCCTGCTCCTTGACCGAACCGGCGATTTCTTCCATGCCGGAACTGACCGCTGAGATTTCCTGGTTAAAGAAACTGAGGGATGCGTTGGCCTGATCAGCGTGCTGCACACTGCTGTCAACCCGGTCGACGGCGTGCTGCATGGTTTGGGTGGTGTCACTGGTGTCGGTCTGGATCGAGCGGATCATGGTGCTGATCTCTACCGTGGCTTTGGCGGTGCGCTCGGACAACTGGCGGACTTCATCGGCGACCACGGCAAAGCCGCGACCCTGTGCACCGGCACGTGCCGCTTCAATCGCCGCATTGAGTGCCAGCAGGTTGGTTTGATCGGCAATGTCTTTGATGACTTCGACAATGGAGTTGATTTCACTGGCACGGTTGTCAAGCTGTTGCAGCTTGTTGGCCACGGTATTGGTTTCCAGCTGGACAGACTGCATACCACGTACTGCGTTATCTATGGCTTCGACGGTATTTTGGGTCAGCAGTTCGAACTGACCCATTTGCTGGTTAGCGTTATCGACAATCTCAGTGATGCTCTGGGCGCTGGCTGCCAGCTCTTCAATCGCGGTGGCACTGCTGCCGACATGTTCCGACTGGGTCATCGAGCGCTCTGTCACGGCGCGGATCAGGGTGTCGAGCTGGGCGCTGGTGGCTGCCACACTGTCGGAGGACTGCTGCACTTCGAGCATCCGCTGGCGCAGGGCGGCCATAAAGATATTGAAGGAATCGGACATTTCGCCGATTTCATCCTGGCTGCGGACTGGCACGCGCTGGTTCAGATCCCAGTTGCCGTTTGCCAGTGAACGCAGCACCAGATTGAGGCCATTGACCGGGGTGACGATCAGATTGGCAATCATGCGTGCCGCTATCACTGTCAGTACCAGGAACACGGCCGCTATCAGAAAGGTTTTCTTCAGCGCTTCGGTTTTGACTTCTTCGATGTCTGTCAGTTTGACATCGATGCCGATGACATGGAGATCGCCATTATCGCTGCGGAAAGGCACGAAGATTGAGCGATACATACCGTATTCGCCCTGATAGCTCTGATACTGGGTTTTTTCGGTACGAAAGGCTTCGTACAGCATTTCCGGCACTTTCTGGTATTGCTCCAGATACCAGTTCTTATAGCGGCCGCTTTTCCACTCTTTCTCATCCCGGTTGATATAGGTGTAGAACACCTGGCCGCCGCGACGCACGGTGGCGTAAGCCCATTCCAGTTTTGCCCCCTGGGTAAAGTGGGTCAGATGGGCTGACATGTCGTCATACAGGGCATCATCACGGCCGGCTTCATCATGAGGCAGATCGCCGATGAGCTGTTCCACGGCCTGTGCAGCAGTATTCAGTTCTGTATCAATACTGCTCATCGCCGCATTGACCAGGGTGTGATAAGAAATCGCAGACAGGGCTGCAATAATGATAAGCGCGATGGCTGTGAACAGCATCGAAAGCTTGGTTTTAAGATTCCAATTGGCAGTCATGACGTTTTCCGAATGCTAGTGAGTGATATGAATCACAAAAATATGCAATACGAGAGTATTCGGCGGCCAGTCTAATGACATTATTAACACTTTCAAATGCTAATAAGTGATTAATTTTATTTGTATTTATTTTGTATGATTAATATTTTTCAGTTGTATGTTCTATTGATCGTAATGTGAATAAAAGGTTGTACTTTTTTTGGCGGGATTGTCCCTGGCTAAGCAGGGACTTGTGGGTCATCATAGGTGAAAACTGAACGGGGAGCCGGATAGCACCACATCCGAAGGCGGTATCGGGCGTTATTCCAAATGCAGATCCAGCGGGGTTTTGCTGGCTCGTCCGCCAATTTCTCGGGTCAGTTTGGGCACTAAATACCCGGACACTTTTGCTATCAGGCCAGCCATCAACTCGCGGGCTTCGTCATCGCTCACCATGAAATGGGCGGCGCCCTGTACCTTATCCAGCACATGCAGGTAATAAGGCAGGATCCCGGCATCGAACAGGGCTTCGCTCAGGCTGACCAGGGCGTCAACCGAGTCGTTGACTCCCCGCAGTAACACGCCCTGATTGAGCAAAGTGACGCCGGCGTCGCGCAGCGGTATCAGTGCCGCTCTCAGCTCGTGGTTAATTTCGTTGCCGTGGTTGATATGGGTGACCAGAACGACCTGGAGCCGGGTTTGCTGCAGTAACAGGCGCAGTTCGGGTGTTATCCGGGCCGGGATCACCACAGGCAGACGGGTATGGATCCGCAGCCGCTTGATATGTCCGATGGCGGCAATGCCTTCCACTAACCAGCGCAGTTCATTGTCTTTGGCCATCAGCGGATCACCGCCCGACAGAATCACTTCATTCAGCTCAGGGTGAGCGGCAATGTAATCCAGCGCCTGTTGCCACTGGCGCTTGCTGCCCGGATTGTCCTGATAGGGAAAATGGCGGCGGAAACAGTAGCGGCAGTTAATGGCGCAACCGCCTTTGACGATCAGCAGCACCCGGTTGCGGTATTTGTGCAGCAGGCCGGGCAGGGTATTGTTCTGCTCCTCCAGCGGATCGTGCGAAAAGCCCTCGTGGACCTCAAACTCTTCGGCCAGCGGTAAAACCTGGCGCAATAAGGGATCCTGCGGGTTGCCCGTTTCCATTCTGTCAACGAAGCTTCTTGGCACACGCTGCGCAAACAGCTTTCTGGCTGCCAGCCCGTTTTGCCAGGGGGCAGGGTCGATATCCAGCCGGTGAAGCAGTTCAAGCGGATCCGAGATCGCATCGGCTAATTGTTCGAGCCAGTTTTGCTCAACAGTCGCGACGTTTCGGGTTATGATGTGCGGCATGAAAAATAACTCGAAGATGTTAAGAGGAAAAAAATGGCGTCTTTCAGCACTAATGAATTCCGCGGCGGAATGAAAATTATGCTCGATAATGAACCCTGTGTCATTATCGAAAACGAATTTGTGAAGCCAGGTAAAGGCCAGGCGTTTAACCGGGTCAAAATCCGCAAATTGCTGTCTGGCAAGGTACTGGAGAAAACCTTCAAATCGGGTGATTCTGTAGAAGCTGCAGACGTTGTCGATATTGAACTGGATTACCTGTACAACGACGGTGAATTCTATCACTTCATGAACAATGAAACCTTTGAGCAAATTGCTGCTGATGTGAAGGCAGTGGGCGATAATGCGAAATGGCTGGTAGAAAACAACACCTGTACGCTGACACTGTGGAACGGCAACCCGATTGCCGTCACGCCACCTAACTTTGTGGAACTGGAAGTGGTTGAGACAGATCCGGGCCTGAAAGGCGATACTCAGGGTACAGGCGGTAAACCTGCGACGCTGTCTACCGGTGCTGTGGTTCGTGTGCCGCTGTTCATTCAAATCGGTGAAGTGCTCAAAGTTGACACCCGCTCTGCGGAATACGTCAGCCGCGTGAAGTAATTTCTTCGTGTGAGCAGACAAGGGCCGCATTATGCGGCCTTTGTTGTTTTCATGCCCGGTTTTGTCTTCACCACTTTCGACTCAGATGAAAAAGACTCTCCTATGACAATGCAATGGCAACCCACGGCTGATCTGGCGAACCTGCGCCAGCGGGCCGCAATTCTGGCGTCTGTGCGTGAATTTTTCGCACATCGCGGTGTAATGGAAGTGGATACCCCGGCCATGAGCCAGGCCACAGTCACCGACATTCACCTGCATACCTTTCAGACTCAATTTGTCGGTCCCGGTTTTGCCCATGGTCAGACGCTCTATCTGATGACCAGCCCTGAATTTCACATGAAGCGATTGTTATCGGCAGGCAGCGGGCCTATTTACCAAATCTGCAAGGCTTTTCGTAACGAAGAATCCGGCCGCTACCATAACCCGGAATTTACTATGCTGGAGTGGTACCGCCCCGGGTTTGACCACCATGCGCTGATGGATGAAATGGATGCCCTGCTGCAACTTGTGCTGCACTGTACTGCTGCCGAGCGCATGAGCTATCAGCAGGCTTTTTTACAGGTGCTGAATGTCTGTCCGCTGACCGCCTCAATGGACGAGCTCAAACGTGCGGCTCTGGTGCTGAACCTCGGCGAGGTGGCGGCCAATGAAAGCGATCGCGATACCCTGCTGCAACTGATGTTCAGCATGGGCGTGGAGCCGGTGATCGGCCAGCAGGTGCCGGCTTTTGTGTATGATTTTCCGGCCTCGCAAGCGGCACTGGCGCGGATCAGCCCGTCTGATAACCGTGTTGCTGAGCGCTTTGAGGTGTACTTTAAAGGCATTGAGCTGGCCAACGGTTTTCACGAACTGGCAGACGGCGATGAGCAGTTAGCCCGTTTTGAAGCCGATAACGCCAAGCGGCTGGCAATGGGTCTGCCGGCGCAGCCGATCGATCAGCATCTGGTTGCCGCACTGAAGGCCGGTTTTCCCGATTGTGCCGGCGTGGCGCTGGGGATTGATCGCCTGGTGATGCTGGCACTGGGACAGGCGCACATCGCGGCAGTGACCGCCTTTCCGGTCACTATCGCCTGATAACATATGCTGAGCGCCTGCCGGCTCAGAGACTGAGTATCAAGCCGGTGCCGATCACCGCCAGCAGTGCGCCCAGCCAGGCGGTGCCCGGCGGCTTGTGCCGGGTGTAGATCCACAGCAGCGGCAAAATCATGATCGGGGTGGTGGAAGATAACAGCGCCACCATACCCACATCGCCGTGCTGCAGGGCAAACAGAATCAGCGTCATCCCGACGGCCATGGCCAGAAAACCATTCAGCGCCACCATACCTAGGATCGGCAGGTTGATCGGTTGCAGGGGTTTGGCCATGCTGGCACCGCTGAGGCGCAGCACACAGTGGGCAGCCAATGCCGTTGCCATGCGCATCGCCGAAGCAGCCACCGGATCCAGCGTGGTCTGCATTGCGGGTTTAGCGATAATCGCGCCCAGTGACTGACACAGTGCCGCCGTCAAACCCAGCACCACCGCGATAGCTAAGCTGCCGGTGATAGCTTCTATCTGATGCTTCTGGCTTTTCTGGCCGAACAGAATGGCCGTCACCACACCGGCAAACACCAGCAGCGCCCCGACCAGTTTCCAGCCCAGTAAGGTCTCATCAAACAACCAGATGCCGAGCAGTGCCGAGAAGACGGCATGGCAGGAGAACAACAGGCCGCCACGGCGCGGGCCAATCCGGTTGAAGCAGGCAAACAGCGCGGTATCACCGATAAAAATACCAATCAGTCCTGACAGTGCCATCACCAGAGCCAGATCCAGTGTCATACTGGCCCAGCCACCATTAATGAGCGCCATGGCGGACAGCATCACAGTGACACAGGCCATGCGCCAGCGGCTGTAGGCAAAGGCGCCGAGATGACGCGAAGGTGTGACGGAGATTAAACTGCTGATGGCCCACAACAAAGCGGCGGCCAGCGCCAGCCATTCGTAACCCATGGATATCCTTATTCGAAAACACTGCGCGGCAGTTTGTTATGCTGAGTGGTCGCATATCATGCAGCAAAGCGGCGGAAAATGGTATCGGCGGATGATGGCAAAAACGAACACGGCCAGCCGGACCGGGCTGACCGTGGTTGGTGTCGCTGGGATTAAATCTTAAAGCGTGAGGTGTCGTCGCGCATCGCTTTGGCGGCCTGATTCATGCTCTGGGCGCTATGGCTGACCTCCTGCGTCCGGGTGGCCAGATGATCAGAGACATCGCGGATCGCCTGGGTGTTGCGGCTGATATCTTCACTCACCGCCCGCTGCTCCTCTGCCGCGCTGGCAATTTGGGTGGCCATATCCGAAATCTCTGCGATGGAGCGGGTGATCTGGCTCAGGCTGTCACTGGCGGCCTGGGCATAATCCACACTTTGCCCGGCCAGCTCTGTGCTGGCCCCCATGCTGTCGACGGCCTGGCGGGTATTGCTTTGCAGCGTGTCAATCATAGCCCGGATCTCTTCCGTTGAATCATGAGTGCGCTGGCTCAGCACGCGCACTTCATCGGCCACCACGGCAAACCCGCGCCCCTGCTCACCGGCCCGGGCGGCTTCAATCGCGGCATTGAGCGCCAGCAAGTTGGTTTGCTCGGCAATGCCCTGAATGGTGGCCAGAATGTGGTTGATGTCCTGTGCATTGGCTTCCAGTGTCTGGATCACAGTGGCGGCATCCTGGACCTGGTTGGCCAGCGACACTATGGCTTCGCGATTTTGGCTGATCACCGTCTGACCCTGATCGCACGCACTGGTGGAAGACTGGGCTGCAGACGCGGTCAGCTCGGCATGGCTCGCTACTTCGGCAGCTGTGGCCGACATCTGGTGTATGGCAGTGGCAATCTGGTTGATTTCGTTCTGCTGACCGTTCACCTGCTCTGAGGCCTGACGGGCCTGATGGAACGACTGCTCGGCCTGTTCGCCCAGGGTGTGCGAGCGGGACACTATGCCTTTGATCATCTGTTGCAGCTGGCTGAGGAACAGGTTCATGTTTTCGGCCAGCTCGCCGACTTCATCCATGCGCTGGATGGCAATGCGCTGGGTCAGATCGCCGTTGCCCTGGGTCAGCGCATGCACCGAGCGATTAAGCTCACTGAGCGGGCGCAGCAGGCTGTTAATGATCCAGCCGGCCAGCAGGGCAATGACAAGATACAAGAGCACAGAGGCCATCAGGGTAAAAGACAGGGTTTTCCCTATGGCCGCATACGCCAGATCTTTATCCTGTATGATACCCACCGACCAGTCGGTACCGGCAATCGGCGAAACAAAGATCAGTTTGTCTTTCCCGTCCTGATCAAAATGGAACTCTGCGACCTGCTGGCTGCCGGTAACCTTGCGGATAAAGCTTGCGGAGAGATCATTATCTAATTGGGTTAATGGCTTACGGCTCAGCGAAGTATCCTGATAAGCGATCAGCGTATTGTTGCCGTCAATCAGAAAAGCGCTGCCTGCGTTGTCCAGCGTCAGGCTGAGAATTTTGTCGATAATGTGGGTGACGGTAAGGTCTGCGGCCAGTACACCGCGACGTTCGCCGCTGAATGAACGGGCAAAGCTGACCACCAGGCTGCCATCAAAGTCCTGATAGGGTTCGGTCAGAATCAGCTGGCTGGACTTGCTCGCGTCCTGATACCAGGGGCGGGTACGGGGATCATAGTCAGCGGGCCAGTCTTCCGTTTTATCGCCATAGGCAATGCTGCCGTCGCTGAAACCTGCATAGACAGACAGAAAGTCCCCGGCGCGTTTGGTCAGCAGCAGCTCTCTGTCGCTATTGTTATCGGCTGCAATCAGCGGCAGGTTGGCTAAGAGCATATCGCGGCGGGCACCCAGCCAGTCGGCAATGTAATCGCTGGTGGCTCCGCCGGCGGCACGCATCTGGGCATTGACTTCGTTGGTGGTTTCGGTGCGAAGCTGGGTGACAGAAATGCCGGCCTGGATAGCACTGACGGCGGCTATGATGGCCGCAATGGCCACCTGGATTTTCATTTTTATCGTGAATTTCATACTGCAATCCCGAGTTCGTTCCCTGACCTTCTTTTGCTGTTAAAAGCGTGGGCAGAAGTAAATAGTGAGTCACTCGGAATTATCAGCGAATCTTATGTTTGCTTAATGTCTAATTGCGCAGTCCATTGTTAGGATGTGATCATGGTGCCAAAATTCTGCTCCCAACAGAGAAGATTACATTGATAAAGCCACTAATGCTGCCAGATACAGCACCGACAGACCGCTGAGACCGACCAGTAGCCCTACTTTCATCATGTCGCGACTATCAATCAGGCCTGTGGAGTAGGCCAGTGAATTGGGCGGAGTTGAAACGGGAAGCACCATGCCTAGCGAGGCAGAGAAGGCCAGCATGATCAGCATGGCAGTCAGTCCTCCCGCCCCGGCCAGCGCGGGGACCGAAGTGGCAATCGCGGCCCCGATGGGCATCAGCAGGTTGGCGGTCGCCGTGTTGGACATAAAATTGGCCATCAGCCAGCACAAAACCGAGAGCAGGATCAGAATCAGCAGGGTCGGCAGGCTGGCATAGTCAATCGCGTGGGCCAGCTGTCCGGCCAGCCCGGTTTGATCAAGTGCCATGCCAATGGCTATCCCGCCGGCCACCAGCCACAGCACATCCCAGTTAAAGAGTTTCAGCTCTTCTTTGCCGATAATGCCTGTCAGCGCGAACACTGTCAGGGGGATCAGGGCAACGACATAGGCATTCATTCCGTGCCAGGCCGTTGTCAGCCAGAGCACAATGGTCAGTCCGAACGTCAGGTAGACCACCCAGGCCTGCCAGCAGCGCTGAAACTGCCCTTCAAGCCGTAAATCCAGCGTATGATGCCGGGTAGGAAAAAGTCGCTGCAGCAGCCACCAGGCCAGCGTAAGCTGCACAATCACAAACGGCAGGCCAAACGCCATCCAGCCGAGAAAACTGATGCTGTGCTCATCGCTCAGGTACTGTAAGGCAATGGCATTGGGCGGCGTGCCGATTGGGGTGGCAATACCGCCTGTGTTGGCGGCAACCGGTATCGCCAGTACCAGTGCTTTGATGCTGCTGTCATCTCTGGGAACCGCTGCCAGGACAGGGACCAGCAGCGCCAGCATCATGACAGTGGTAGCAGTATTGGACATGAACATGGAGAAGACCGCAGTGATCAGCATCAGCCCCAGCATGATATAGCGTGGCTGTGAGCCAAAGGGCTGTAACAGTACCCGCGCCAGATTGGTGTCCAGCCGGTACTTGGCAGCGGCAATCGCCAGGGCAAAGCCACCGAGAAACAGCATGATGATCGGTGAAGCAAAGGCGTGGAAAATATCGGTATAGGCAATGAAATCGCCCAGAGGGGTGGTGTCTGCCGGCTGACGGAAAAACAGCAGGCTCTGATCGGAGAGCATGACAAGTTGCAGCACTATGATCAGCAGGGACGTCGCATAGACAGGCACCGGCTCTAATACCCAGAGCAATGCGGCCATCACGAAAATGGCCAGTAACCTGTGCTGCACCAGCGTCAGTTCACCCAGCGGCAGCGAGGGCGTCGGGACCTGCAGCAGGGCAAAGGGCAGACCGAAGGCAATCAGTAATTTCAGTAGCAGCGATAGTGATATTTCCCGCATGTCCGGCGCTCTGTCGAAAAAAGGGCACGGACAGCATAGCACTATCAATGAGATGCATATGATGGGTGAGATCAAAATACCGCATCAAAAAAGGGACGAACCCGTCCCTTTCTTTGCCATCAGCGAAATCGTTGCTGTTAAGCGTCGCTGTTGTCTGTCATCGGCGCTGCCACTGACTGTGCAGTCAGACGGGCGTAGGCCTCACCCATACGGGTGGTGACATTCGGTGCCAGGTTGTCGGCAAAGGTCACCATCTCTTTCGGGAACAGGTTGATGACGGTTGACCCCAGTTTGAAACGGCCCATTTCCTGGCCTTTTTTCAGGGTGACGGCCTGCTCGCCGTCGGCCGGGTAATCCCAGCGGCGGACAACAGGGCCGCGCGGCGGTGTAATGGTGCCAGACCATACGGTTTCAATACTGCCAACAATGGTGGCCCCCACCAGTACCTGAGCAACCGGGCCGAATTCCGTATCAAAGATACAGACCACGCGCTCATTACGGGCAAACAGGTTTGGCACATTTTCAGCGGTCAGCGGGTTGACCGAAAACAGATCGCCCGGCACATAGATCATCTGGCGCAGGGTGCCGTCACATGGCATGTGTACGCGGTGATAATCTCGCGGAGACAGATACAGAGTGGCAAAACTCCCGTCAGCAAATTCCTCTGCCAGCGCCTGATCGCCGCCCAGCAGTTCAACCGCTTCGTAGTAATGGCCCTTGGCCTGAATCAACTGGCCTTTTTCAATCGCACCCAGCTGACTGACACAGGCATCTGCCGGGTGACAGAAGACCTCTGCCTCGTCGTTCAGCGGGCGGGCATCGTCTTTGAGTTCGCGCACGAAGAAATCGTTGAAAGTAGCGTAAGACGCCGGATCTTCGTGACGGGCTTCTGCCATATCCACTTTATAGCGGTTGATAAACCAACGGATCACCGCCGTGGTGACAAAGCCACCTTTCAGGTCGGCAAGTTTGCCGGCCAGACGGGTCAGGGCATGTTTGGGCGCGCAGTATTGCAGGCCAATTTTCAGATTATCGCTCACAATAAGATTCCGATTGTTCTATAAATCAATAACTTGGTTCTTCGCCATCAGTAGCGCTGACCCGGGCCGCGGATTCTACCTGATTTCCGATATGAAGTCAGGTGAGCGCACGCGAAGAGGGAGCCAGCTCGCAGTTGATGACGCAGGGCCGCTTAATTTTGCTTATTTCGGGAAAACTGACGGTTAGCCACGTTTTCCGACATGCTTTCAATGATCTTGTGGTAACTGTCGAAACGTGCCTGGCTGATTTTTCCCTCGTCAAGTGCTTGCCGCAGCAGGCAGCCCGGATCGTCTTTGTGTTTACAGTCGCGGAACTTACAGCCGCCCAGGTAACGGCGGAACTCGACAAAAGCGTTAGTCACTTGCTCCGGTTCCAGATGCCACAGTCCGAACTCCCGAACCCCGGGTGAATCTATCAGATCCCCGCCTTCAGCAAAGTGGTACAGACGTGCTGCTGTGGTGGTGTGCTGGCCCAGTCCCGAGTTCTCCGACACATCGCCGATCTCTGCATCCACTTCCGGCATCAGGGCATTGACCAGGCTGGATTTCCCCACCCCGGATTGACCGGCAAAGATGTTGACGTGATCTTTCAGATCCGCTTTCAGTGCCGCTAACCCTTCCCCTGTCATGGTACTGACGTAACGCACTTCATAGCCGATGGTTTTATACAGCGACAAGGTGCGCTCGACCTGCTGACGGGTGTCGTCATCGAGCAAATCGACTTTGTTCAGCACAATCAGCGGCTCGATGCCAACGGTTTCAGCAGCCACCAGATAACGGTCGATAATGTTCAGCGACAGCTCAGGCAGCACGGAAGAGACAATGATGATGCGGTTCACATTCGCCGCCACCGGCTTAACCCCATCGTAGTAATCCGGGCGGGTCAGCACCGACGTCCGCTCATGGACCGCTTCGACCACACCGGCAATGCCCTGCAGGGTTTCAACACCGGGGCGCCAGACAACGCGATCTCCGGATACCAGGCTCTGAATACTGCGGCGCAGGTTACAGCGGTGGATGGTGCCAGTTTCCGGATCTTCAATATCGGCATGCTGGCCGAATCGGGTGATCACCAAGCCTTCACGGGCATTCTCCAGCAGGGTTTCATCCCATTGGATATCTTCCATGCCTTTAGTCAGGCGCTTATTTTGGTTAGAGCGGACACGCCGGCTCTGACCTTTAGTTAACTTTTTCTTTTTTGCCACAAGAATATCGTTCTGTTTGGTTGGCTTTCATTTCAGGCTAAGTATGATACATGCTTTAGTCATCAAATAGGCAAATTCCAATGACAATCAGCGATCAGAACCTGATTTGGATCGATCTGGAAATGACAGGTCTGGATCCCGATACACACAAAATCATTGAAATTGCGACCATAGTGACCGATGCCCAGCTCAATATTCTGGCAGAGGGACCGGTGCTGGCCATTCATCAACCCCAAGCCGAACTGGCCAAGATGGATGACTGGTGCACCAATACACACACTAATAGTGGCCTGGTCGCCCGGGTGCAGCAAAGTCAGGTTGATGAGCAGGAAGCGGTGCGTCAGACCATTGCATTTCTCGAACAATGGGTGCCCAAGGGCGCATCGCCTATTTGTGGTAACAGCATAGGTCAGGATCGCCGTTTTCTTTATAGGCACATGCCGGAATTAGAACAATACTTTCATTACAGGTATCTGGATGTCAGTACACTGAAAGAGCTGACCCGTCGCTGGAAGCCAGAGCTGCTGAATGACTTCCATAAGCAGGGCAGTCACCTGGCGCTGGATGATATTCGCGAATCTATTGCTGAGCTGCGTTTCTATCGTGAGCAGATCTTTAAAATTTGATGCTTTAATGAACGCTTGAGCGATTCGGCGGAGATTTTTACTCAGAACTATTGCATCCGCCTGTTTTCCTCGTATAATGCGCAGCCTCGAAAGGCAATAATGTTTCAGTTTGCTTTTCAGTGTTTTCGGACGCGGGGTGGAGCAGCTTGGTAGCTCGTCGGGCTCATAACCCGAAGGTCGTTGGTTCAAATCCAGCCCCCGCAACCAAA
>NZ_KE384324.1:0-55974 GCF_000425165.1 Photobacterium halotolerans DSM 18316 | reverse complement strand
CGCAACCTTGCCAAGGTTGAGGTCACGCCCGGTTCCTTGAAGATCAGGAACCTCGTGTGTCGCTCAAAATTTCCTACTTGATAGGAAGATCACAGCTTAGTACATTGAAAGCTGTAGAATCACACAACCATTACTGTGAAGTAATAGTCTTTGAGGTCAGAGCTTTGCCTCGCGAGGTTCTATCGGACAATGTCCTGACCACCTCAAGCTTACATAAGTATCAGTGAGCTGAAATCAACATCATCCCAAACCAGTCAAGACAGCCGAAAGGTTGTTTTTTTGTCTGAGAATAAGATGCTCTGTACTCCCATACTGAGAAGTATTGGCGACCATCAATGATGACAGTCAATGTTGTTTAGCCAATATGGGCTACACTACAATATTGTCTGCACGTCAAATCAGCCCCAAGGCACATGAGTGTTTATACACTTGGGTCTGCTGTTATCCAAACTAAATTCTGAATTTGCATCATCTAATGCACAGAGTTATCCACATCATTTTGTATGTGGATAAGTCGGTTGATTAGTTGTGCTGTCTATCTGTGCATAACTCTGTGCATGTAAATAATTATCCCCAGTATCTACAGAAAAACAATCTTTCTTTGATTGTTTAACTCATTGTTTTTTATGTGTTTAATTGTAGTGATTTCAAAGTTGTGAACAGGGTGATCAGATAATGATCATAGTGAATAACATTATTAAATCAAACAGCTTCAGCTTGTGCTTAATAACCAGTGTTCATAACCAAAATGGTGCAAATGAAATTGTTTTCCACATACAAAAAAGGCTGATCGGGATCGCGTTTTGTAGCCCGTGATTCACCCGCAAACGAAGGTGACGTGCGGTACTGGTGTCAGGCGTCTCGGGGAAGTCCTTTTTCGACGATACGGATCAGCCGCTTGGTTTTATTGGCTACGACATCCACACGGGCTTCATCCCGCCTGGCTATTTGACGATGGATTGACCAGTCAAGGTGTTCATCCAGCATACTGTCCAACCCTTTACGTTCAATCAAGGCGTTCAGCAGTGCCGGAGTGTAGGGAGCATTACCAATAGCGACACTGAGATTGCGTAGCCACTTGAGATGGCCGATGCGCCGAATGGGCGAGCCTTCGGTGTTTTTCAAGAACGTGGCTTCGTCCCAGTTGAATAATGTCAGCAGATCTTGCTGATAGAGCTGCGGCCGGCAGTGGTAATCCTGTTCATCCGTGATCGCCGACTCCCGGTTGTAGGGGCACACCAGTTGGCAGTCATCGCAGCCGTAAATCCGGTTACCCATGGCTTCGCGGAATTCTTCCGGAATAGGACCGTCCAGCTCTATGGTCAGGTAGGAGATACAGCGGCGCGCATCGACCACACCTTCAGCGACAATGGCCTGAGTCGGGCAGCTGGTGATGCAGGCCACACATTTACCGCATTGATTGTCTACGGGCTCATCTGTGGGCAAGGGTAAATCAATCAGAAGCTCACCGAGAAAGAACCAGGAACCTGCATCCTCACTTAATATGAGGGAATGCTTGCCCGTCCAGCCTAATCCGGCTTTTTCCGCGAGCGGGCGCTCCAGAATGGGCGCTGAATCGACAAAAGGCCGGTAGCCAAAAGCACCGGTAACCTGCTCGATTTTCTGGCCCAGCTGTTTGAGGCGGTTACGGACCAGCTTATGGTAATCACGGCCGAGGGCATAACGGCTGATATAGGCTTTCTCGGGCTGTTTCAGGGTCTGGGCAAAGCCGGCTTCCGGTGGCAGGTAGTTCATCCTGACACTGATGACTCTGATCGTTCCGGGCAATAATTCCGCCGGACGGGCCCGCATCATGCCATGACGAGCCATCCAGTCCATCTCTCCGTGATAGCCGGCATCCAGCCAGCGTTGTAGCTGCGCCTCGTGCTTTGACAAGTCAACATCGCAGATACCGACATGCTGAAAACCCAGGTCTTTCCCCCATTGTTTGATGTCGTTAGCGAGCTGTTGATAGTCGAGCATGATGTGGCTGCCGTCTGATGGATGAATTGGGGGCCGGAGTGTAGCACAGTTCGCACAGTGAAAAATAATCGGCGATGGCGAAAAATACAGCACGGATTGTTGTGCCCGGAAACGCTTTTCGGCACTATTTTAAAGTATATGCCCAGTATGGTGTGCTTTGATAAGCAGACGTAAAGCGAAGGAAGTCGTACCGACATGACAGAAACGTCGTTACCCAGCTCCGCGTTTCGGGCCGGGCAGGTTCGAGAAGGTGAGAAGCAGGCGGCACAAAAGCTGGGCTGGCCTATGTATCAGTTAATGGAAAACGCGGGGTTGGCAGTGTTTGAGTGCCTTCAGCATTGCCATTCCGCGGCAAAACATGTGCTGGTGTGTTGTGGCGGTGGTAACAATGGCGGCGACGGCTATGTGGTTGCCCGCCTGGCACGTGAAGCCGGGCTAACAGTCACGCTGTGGCAGTTGGGGGAGGCTTCCCGTTTACAGGGCGATGCGGCGCTGGCCCGGGATGCCTGGCTGGCCTGCGGTGGCAAGATTGACACGCCGAAGCCACATATTGATGCAGCGGTCGATGTGATTGTCGATGCTATCCTGGGGACCGGGTTGTCCGGTGCCGTGCGTGGTAATGCTGCTGCACTGATAACAACGCTCAACGCCGCTGCTAAGCCTGTTATTTCCGTGGATATACCGTCGGGCTTGTGTGCCGATACCGGCCAGATATTGGGTGAGACGGTAAAAGCCTGGCAGACAGTCACCTTTATTGGCATGAAAAGAGGATTGCTGACCGGGCAGGCCGCCTTGTACCGGGGGGAGTTAATCTTTGCCGGGCTGGGCGTTGCCGAGCTGCTGGAGCAGCTGCAACCGGCCAGTGTCAGAGTGATTCAGCAAGATGACATTGCCGTCATGCTGCCTCCGCGCTCACGGACAGCTCATAAGGGCAGTCACGGCCGGGTGCTGTGCCTGGGAGGCGATCAGGGGATGGGCGGTGCGGTTCGTCTGGCATCTGAAGCCTGTGCCAGAGCTGGCGCAGGTCTGACGGCAGCCGTCACACATACTGACAATGTGCTGGCAATTGTGGCCGCGCGTCCTGAGATAATGGCTCAGGGCTGGCAATGGGGGCTGGACCAGGCTAATCAACAGCTCCACAGCCGAATTGGCTGGGCCGATGTTGTAGTATTAGGTCCAGGTCTCGGTCAGCGCGCATGGGGAAAAGCGCTCTATGCCAGTCACAGTGTGGTACGACAGGATCAGTCACTGGTACTGGATGCAGATGGATTGAACTTATTGGCTCAGACATCAGACTATAAAGAGAACCGCATTTTGACGCCTCATCCTGGTGAGGCCGCCCGATTACTCAATCTGACCGTCGCAGAGGTCGAAGCCGATCGTTTTGCCGCCGCAGAACAGATCCAGCGGCGTTATGGTGGGGTCGTAGTGCTGAAAGGAGCCGGTACTGTGGTGTATGATGGCTGGCAGCATTATGTCTGTATAGCCGGAAACCCCGGCATGGCGACGGGTGGAATGGGGGATGTATTAGCGGGCCTGATAGGCGGACTGCTGGCGCAGGGGCTGACGCTATCGCAAGCTGGCCGGGCTGGTGTGTGGATTCACAGCCGGGCGGCGGATCTGGCTGCCGAGTCAGGGGAACGCGGCTTGCTGGCTGGTGATCTCTTTGCGTATATTCGACAATTGATAAATCTAAGATAAAGATAACGACAACAATGCAGACATTGAATATTGTGTTGGCCGATGAAGCGGCAACCGTGACCTTTGGTCAACAATTGGCTCAGGCCTGTGAGCGGCAGACGACGATTTACCTTCACGGTGATTTAGGTGCCGGTAAAACGACCTTTTGCCGGGGCTTTATCCGCGCGCTGGGCCATCAGGGCAATGTAAAAAGCCCGACTTATACCCTGGTGGAACCTTATGAACTGCCGCCCTGGCAGGTGTACCATTTTGATCTTTACCGTCTGGCCGATCCGGAAGAACTGGAATTTATGGGGATCCGTGACTATTTCACCCCGGATGCCATCTGTCTGGTTGAATGGCCGGAAAAAGGCACCGGATTATTGCCGGCACCGGATCTGGATATTGAACTTCGCTACGTAGATCAGCACCGTCAGGTCGAAGTGACGGCAAACAACGGCTACGGGATGGCATTGTTAAAGAAACTGGAGCAGAGTTGATTCCATGGGGTGGCGCAGAAGTTTTTCTTTGACGGTTTTTTTTGCCGGGATAGCGAGTGGCTCAGTTCTGGCTAATGAAGTGGAAGGGATTCGTGTATGGCCTGCCCCGGATGAAACCCGGGTGGTGCTGGACATGGAGGAAGAGCCGACTTTTACCTACTTCACGCTGACGAAACCTGATCGTCTGGTGATTGATCTGAAGGAAACTTCGTTGAAATCGTCGTTACCGGTTGTGGTCAAAGACAGCGATGTGTTGACGAAAATTCGCAGCAGCAGCCCGCCGGAAACCGGGACATCCCGTCTGGTGTTTGAAACCCGCTCCACCACATCCCCCAAGATTTTTAAACTGCCACCCACTCCGGATGGTCATTATAGTCATCGTCTGGTGCTGGATCTGCCGCACGCCGCTAAAGCCGAAACCGTCAAATCGGCGGCAGCGGGCAGCAAGGCAACAGCGGTCGACAGCATTCATCTGCCTTACGGCAATGACGATATTATCGTGGCTATCGATGCCGGTCATGGTGGCGAAGATCCCGGCTCTATCGGCCCGAGCCGGAAATATGAAAAAAATGTCACTTTGACCATTGCACGTAAGGTGGCGGATCGCATTAACGCCACACCTGGCATGAAAGCGGTCATGACCCGTCGCGGGGACTACTTCGTCAATCTGAACAAACGCTCCGAAATCGCCCGCAAGAACAAAGCGCATTTGCTGGTTTCCATCCATGCGGACGGCTTTCATAAACCGCAGCCGCAAGGGGCGTCTGTCTGGGTATTGAATACCCGCCGAGCCAATACCGAAATCGGCCGCTGGCTCGAACAGCACGAGAAGCAGTCTGAATTGCTGGGCGGTGGCGATGTGCTGTCCGGTGGTCAGGACGATCAGTACCTGAGTATGGCGGTGCTGGATTTGCAATTCAGCCATTCACAAAAGGAAGGCTATGACGTTGCCAGCCGGGTGCTGAACGAAATGGCCAAAGTGACTAAGCTGCATAAGTCGAAGCCCGAGCATGCCAGTCTGGCGGTGCTGAAATCGCCGGATATTCCTTCCCTGCTGGTTGAAACCGGGTTTATCACCAATCCGCGCGAAGAGCGTTTGCTCAACAGCACCAGCCATCAGAACAAACTCTCCGAGGCGGTGTATAAGGGAGTGCTGGCTTATTTCAATGATAAACCACCGGAAGGGACCTTATTTGCCGCCCGCAAGCACGGCATCAAACACAAGGTCGCCAGCGGCGAGTCATTGAGCGTGATCGCCGATAAATACAGCTCGTCTGTCCAGGGCATCCGTCAGATGAACCAGCTGTCATCCAATGTGGTGAAAGTGGGCCAGATACTGCGCATTCCGGCCGGTAAAACGACCAGCCACAGCAGCGGCACCAACAGCAGTGCCGCCGTGGCCAGCATCACGCAAAGCATTGTGGTACACACCGTGCAGCGGGGCGAGTTTTTGGGTAAGATCGCCAGCCAGTATAAAGTGACACTCGACAGCATTCGTCAGGCCAGCGCTTTGCGCTCCGATGAACTGGCTGTCGGCCAGAAGCTGAACATTCCGGTTCAGCGCAAGCTGGTTGAGCATACGGTACGCCGCGGTGAATTTCTCGGTAAAATTGCTGCCCGTTATGGGGTCAGCGTCAGTAGTATCCGGCAAGCGAATCAGCTAAGCTCAGATACACTGGCGGTGGGCCAGAAACTTAAAATTCCAAGCACTTAATTGCAGACCTGATTATGCCCATTCAGATATTACCTGCCAGGCTGGCTAACCAGATCGCCGCTGGTGAAGTAGTGGAACGCCCTGCTTCTGTGGTGAAAGAGCTGGTGGAAAACAGTCTGGATGCTGGCGCAACCCGTATTGAAATCGACATTGATAAAGGCGGCAGCCGCACCATTCGCATCCGTGATAACGGAGTAGGAATAGTGAAAGAAGAGCTGCAACTCGCGCTCAGCCGTCACGCCACGTCAAAAATTACCACGCTGGATGATCTGGAAGCTATCGCCAGCCTGGGTTTCAGGGGCGAGGCACTGGCGAGTATCAGCTCGGTATCCCGTCTGACGCTGACATCCCGTACCGACGCGCAACCGGAAGCCTGGTCGGCCTATGCCGAAGGGCGTGACATGACGGTGCAGCTGAAACCGGCCGCCCACCCGGTCGGGACGACAGTGGAAGTCTTGGATCTGTTTTTCAATACGCCGGCTCGCCGTAAATTTCTCCGTACCGAAAAAACCGAATTTGCCCATATTGATGAGCTGCTCAAGCGCATTGCACTGAGCCGGTTCGACGCCAGTATATTGCTGCGTCACAACGGTAAACTGATCCGTCAGTACCGTGCGGCAGAGACGCAGGCGCAAAAAGAGCGCCGGCTGGCCGCCGTGTGCGGGCAGGGATTTCTGCAACATGCGCTGTCACTGGAGCTGGGGCACGGCGACCTGCGTCTGTCGGGCTGGATCTGTACCCCGCAAGGGGCGCGGGCACAGAACGACATTCAGTACTGTTACGTCAATGGCCGGATGATGAAGGATAAGCTGATCAATCATGCTATCCGTCAGGCCTTTGAAGGCGCCCTGGCCGCAGAGCAGTACGCAGCTTATGTGCTGTTTATTGAGGTTGACCCGCACCAGGTGGATGTCAACGTTCACCCGGCCAAGCATGAAGTGCGCTTTCACCATGCCCGTCTGGTGCATGATTTTATCTATCAGGGCGTGCAAAGTGCATTGCAGCAGAGTGGAGCTGAAACCAGCCTGTACTCGGCACCAGAGCGAGCATCGGCCCGCGGCGATGCCACCCAGCCGGATGCCTGCCAGATCAAAGAGCCGATGCCGCTCAGCAGACAGTCGGATCCGGCACCAGACGGCGATAGCTCGCGCGCCCCTTCTTCCAACGCTCTGGATGCCATTGCCAATACCCCGGCCTATCCGCGACAAGCGCCGGCAAAAGAATGGCGCCAGAGCGATGAGTCTGCCACTTCAGCCCGCCCGGCTGGTCGTCCAGAGCAGGAGAAGGCCGCTGTTGCCTCGTCGCTGTCAGCCCGCCCGGCTGCCAGTGCCCGGAGTCACTCGCCTCGTCAGTATGGCGGAGAATCGCCTGCCAAAGCGGAAGTCGCGGCCTATCAGGCATTGATGCAGACACCGCCTGTATCGGCACCTGAGCAGGTACCACACCAGCCGCAGAATACGTCACCTGCCAACGCCTGGCGTGACACGCCGGAGCCGGCCAAACGCGATCCGGTACTCAACAGCCAGCCGGAGCACGGACTGGGCAAAGCGCTGACCGTGATTGCCGAGCGTTATCTGCTGGTCAGTCATGGTACTGATGTGGCTTTGTTGTCGCTCACCGAGGCGGATCAGCTGCGCATTAAAGGGCAGTTGCAATTTGCCCGTCATGACGGCCTTAAACCTCAGCCATTGCTGATCCCGCTGGTGATCCCAACCACACAGTGCTTAAGCCAGAGTGCCGGGCAGCACAGCGCGGTATTGCAGAAACTGGGTATCCAGATCCGGGCAAAAGGGCAGGATAAACTGGTGATCCTGGCGGTGAGCCTGCCGCTTCGCCAACAGAACCTGCAAGTGCTGATCCCGGCGCTACTGGCGCAGCTCAGCACGCTGTCAGAGGCCGGGGAACAACTGAGTCACGCTGATTACTGGGAAGCTTTGCTGGATTGGCTCTCCGCCGAACTGTCGGCTCACAGTGAACGCTTCAGCCTGTCTCAGGCCATCACTTTGCTCGGTGAGCTCGAACAACTCTGGGGGAGTACCCTGGAATCTTATTATTCCCGGTTGCTGCGTCCGGTCGATTTGCAGCCGGCATTAGAAGCGTTTAAACATGACTAAATCTCTTCCACAGGCCATTTTTCTGATGGGGCCTACCGCGTCGGGAAAGACCGACCTGGCAATCCGTTTACGTCAGCAGCTGCCTGTTGAACTCATCAGTGTGGATTCCGCACTGATTTACCGTGATATGGATATCGGTACCGCGAAGCCGGATGCCGCTGAGCTGGCGCAGGCGCCGCATCGGCTGATCGATATTCGTGATCCGTCACAAAGTTATTCAGCCGCCGATTTTCGTGAAGATGCCCTAAAAGAAATGGCAGATATCGTGGCGGCTGGTCGCATTCCATTATTGGTCGGCGGCACTATGCTCTACTTTAAAGCATTGCTGGAGGGGCTTTCGCCACTGCCGCAGGCTGATCCGGCTATTCGTGCTGAGATTGAGCAACAAGCCCGGGAGCAGGGTTGGCTGGCTTTGCATCAAGAATTGCAACAAATTGATCCCGTCTCTGCGACACGGATCCATCCAAATGATCCACAACGATTGTCGCGGGCATTGGAAGTTTTCCGAATTTCAGGTAAAACTTTAACTGAGTTGACCCAAACGCAGGGGGAAACATTACCTTACCAGGTACACCAATTTGCGATAACACCCATGGATAGGGCTGTTCTGCATCAGAGGATCGAACAGCGCTTTGACAAGATGATCAAAGCAGGCTTTGAACAGGAAGTTCGAGCCTTGTACGAGCGGGGGGATCTGCATCCGGATCTCCCGTCAGTGCGCTGTGTTGGATACCGACAGATGTGGGATTACTTTGACGGTAATTGCACGCTGGATGAAGCGGTTTTTCGCGGAATCTGTGCGACCCGTCAGTTAGCCAAGCGGCAAATTACCTGGCTTCGCAGCTGGAAAGCGCTGACTTGGTTGGATAGCAGTGATGTAGAGAAAGCGTTACAAACAGTCACAAACTCCGTTAGCCGTGAGGTTTGATTAACGTGTATACTCATCTCTGCTTTGCGTATTGTTTATTGCAACATACAACTACAAACAAATAAGGAAAAGAAAGAATGGCTAAGGGGCAATCTCTACAAGACCCGTTTTTGAATGCGCTGCGTCGTGAAAGAATCCCGGTTTCTATTTACTTGGTCAATGGTATTAAGCTCCAGGGACAGATTGAGTCGTTTGACCAGTTCGTTATCCTGCTGAAAAACACTGTCAACCAAATGGTGTACAAGCACGCTATTTCTACTGTCGTACCGGCTCGCCCGGTCAATCACCACCATTCAGGTGATCGTCCGACAACAGAACGTGGTCAGGAAAAAACAGAAGAATAATATTCTTCGATAAGGAGTTGATTGCTTGTTTGACCGTTATGAAGCCGGTGAACAGGCAATTCTTGTTCATATCAACTTCACGCAAGACGGGGAATGGGAAGATCTCAGCGAGTTTGAAATGCTGGTCTCCTCGGCGGGAGTCAATAAGCTGCGTGTGATCACAGGCAGCCGACAGTCTCCCCACCCTAAGTATTACGTGGGAGAAGGTAAAGCACAGGAAATTGCCGATGCGGTCAGGGCGGAAAACGCCGAGATCGTCATTTTTAACCATTCACTCTCGCCTGCCCAGGAGCGAAACCTGGAGCGGCTGTGCAAATGCCGGGTTCTGGACAGAACCGGATTGATCTTGGATATCTTCGCTCAGCGCGCGCGTACCCATGAGGGTAAGCTGCAGGTCGAGCTGGCGCAGTTACGTCATATTTCTACGCGTTTGATCCGCGGCTGGACCCACCTTGAACGACAGAAGGGCGGGATAGGTCTGCGCGGACCGGGTGAAACTCAGCTTGAAACTGACCGTCGTTTACTGCGCGAAAGGATCAAGGCGATTCTGCGCCGTTTGGATAAGGTATCCAAACAGCGGGATCAGGGCCGCCGGGCCAGAAGCCGGGCAGATATTCCGACAATTTCGCTAGTCGGTTATACCAACGCCGGTAAGTCCACCCTGTTTAACCGGGTGACCGATGCCGGGGTGTATGCCGCGGATCAGCTGTTCGCCACCTTGGATCCGACGTTGCGGAAAATCGATGTGGACGATGTGGGGACCAGTATCCTGGCCGATACGGTCGGATTTATTCGTCATCTTCCTCATGATCTGGTGGCCGCGTTTAAAGCCACACTGAAAGAAACCCAGGAAGCCGCGTTGTTGTTACATGTGGTGGATGCCAGTGATGAGCGTTATCGGGAAAATATCGATGCGGTCAACACGGTACTGGAAGAGATCGATGCCAGTGATGTCCCGGTGCTGGTTGTCATGAATAAGATCGACAACCTGGAAGAGGCTGAGCCGCGTATTGAGCGCGACGAAGACGGTATTCCACGGCGGGTCTGGGTTTCTGCCCGTGAAGGAACAGGTATTGATGTGCTGTTCACGGCACTGACGGAACGGCTGTCCGGGACTATGGTCACCCATACTCTGTGCCTGCCGCCGGCGGTGGTTGGTCGCTTCCGGAGCAAGTTTTATCAGCTTGGGGCGATTGTCAGGGAAGAGTATGAAGAAAATGGTAACCTGATACTGGATGTACGTTTACCCATCGCAGAATGGGCTCGACTGCAAAAAAGAGAGCACCAGGGGCTGGATGACTTTATCCTTGCCTGATGGACTGCTAGAGTAATAAAAACTGTCGTCATATCATATTGATGGAGTTCTATAATGGCGTGGAATGAGCCTGGAAACAACGGTGGCCGCGATAAGGACCCTTGGGGGAACAATAATCGTGGTGGTCGTGAACAAGGGCCGCCTGATCTCGATGAAGTGTTTGCAAAACTGAGTCGTAAGTTTGGTGGTATTTTTGGGAATAAGCGTGGACCTTCAAGCGGCGGCGGTGCTGTCGGCTTAGGTGTTATTGCTGTTATCGCGGCTGCGATTTGGGGATTTTCTGGGTTTTACACTGTTGGCGAAGCAGAGCGTGGCGTCGTACTTCGGTTTGGTAAATTCTATGAAATGGTCGATCCTGGTCTGAACTGGAAACCTACCTTCATCGACGATGTTGAGTTGGTCAACATACAGGCGATTCGTTCTTTGCGCAGCTCAGGCCTGATGCTGACAAAGGATGAAAACGTACTGAGAGTTGAAATGGAAGTCCAGTACAGGGTGTCTGACGCACAGAAGTATCTGTTCAGTGTGACCAATGCGGACGACAGTTTGCATCAGGCGACGGATTCAGCTCTGCGTGCGGTGATCGGTGACTCCACGATGGATGAAGCCCTGACCCGTGGTCGCCAGACTATTCGTGCCAATACTCAGACTGATATCGATAAGATTATCGATAAATATGATATGGGTATTCTGGTGGTGGACGTGAACTTCCAGTCGGCCCGTCCGCCGGAAGCGGTACAAGATGCATTTGATGATGCGATTGCGGCCCGTGAGGATGAGGAGCGCTTTGTGCGCGAAGCAGAAGCCTACAGCAACGATATCCTGCCGAAAGCGACAGGCCGTGCTGAGCGTCTGAAGAAAGAAGCGGAAGGTTATACCGAGAAAGTGGTTAACGGTGCACTGGGTGAAGTGGCTCAATTTGAGAAACTGTTACCTGAGTACAATGCCGCGAAAGAAGTAACTCGTAATCGCTTGTACCTGGACACCATGGAGCGCGTTTACTCCAACACCAGCAAAGTGATGGTGGACTCGGAATCCGGTGGCAATCTGTTGTATCTGCCTTTGGACAAGCTGATCAATCAGTCCGGAGACAGTAAGCAGCAAATGAGTCCATCCAGCTCGTACGGTATTGAGTTAGAGAAGACGGAAAATGCGAATCCTACTTCGGTGGCACCTCGTGCTGATACTGGTCGTCAGGGGAGATATTAATTATGCGTAAGTTAATTATCCCGCTCGTAGTCATTCTCATCGCTCTGGTGTTGATGTCCCTTTTCGTCGTCAAAGAAGGCGAGCGTGGTATTGTGGTTCGCTTCGGGCGAATCATTAAAGATGACACTAGCAACATGACGCGTGTGTATGAGCCTGGCCTGCACTTCAAAGTACCGGTATTTGATCGTGTCCGTAAACTGGATGCCCGCATTCAGACCATGGATGATCAGGCTGACCGTTTTGTCACTTCTGAGAAAAAAGACGTGATCATCGATACCTATGTGAAGTGGCGTATCCAGGACTTCGGTCAGTATTATCTGGCAACCGGTGGCGGTAATACCGCAACGGCGGAAGGACTGCTGAAACGTAAAGTTGTTGACAGCCTGCGAGCTCAGATCGGTGCGAAAGAGATCAAACAGATAGTGTCTGGTCCGGATCGTGGCAACAACGTGGATGATGGCGCTGCTGCACCCGTTGATGAAAGTGTGGCCATTGCATCTGAAATTGTTCAGGAAGTGGCTCCCAAGCGAGAGCTGGAAGGCGAACGTGACCAGATCATGGCAGATGTACTGGCTGAAACTCAGATCAGTGCCCGTGACCTTGGTATCGAAGTGGTTGATTTCCGGATGAAGAAAATCAACCTGCCGGATGAGATCAGCGAGTCTATCTATCGCCGTATGCGCGCCGAACGTGAATCGGTTGCCCGTAAGCACCGTTCTCAGGGCCGTGAAAAAGCCGAGGTTATCCGTGCTCAGTCTGAGCTGGAAGTCGCCAAGATTATTTCTGAAGCAGAACGTATTGCCCGTATTCAGCGCGGTGATGCCGAAGCGAAAGCCGCAGATATCTATGCGACTGCGTTTAACAAGGATCCGGAGTTTTACAACTTCCTGCGTTCTTTGAAAGCGTACGAAAACAGCTTCAGTTCCAAACAGGATATTCTGGTGGTGGATCCGAACAGTGATTTCTTCAAATACATGAAAGAGTCGAACGGCCTGAACTAATAGGGTTCAGTGCGGACAAAAAAGACAAGGCGCTGGCCTTGTCTTTTTTTTGTCCGATACCTGGGGACTGTGAGCCGATAGCGGGGTAAAGATGAGTCAAACATTCTGGCTGGCCGTCGGGCTGGTACTGATTCTGGAAGGCTTGGGGCCATTGCTGGCACCCAGAGGCTGGCGCGAACTGATTCATCAGTTGAGCAGCCAGGATGATCAGACATTACGCCGTATAGGCGGTTGTTTAGTTGTCGCTGGCAGCGTTATTGCTTATATCATGTTCAGCCAGCTGTAAATCCTGATGTGGGGTATTCGTGAAGCCTGCCTTTCGATTTTCTGGGTCATGGTCAAAAAATGACTGCAAGCAAATTTGTAAGGTGCTAGAATCCATTTTTAACTACTGATAGACGAAGAAAGATGGCAAACAATGTAGTCGTTCTCGGCACCCAGTGGGGTGACGAAGGTAAGGGCAAGATCGTTGATCTGCTGACTGAAGATGCACAATATGTGGTTCGCTACCAGGGCGGTCACAACGCAGGTCACACCCTTGTCATAGATGGTGAAAAAACTGTCCTGCACTTAATCCCTTCAGGTATCCTGCGTAACAACGTGAAATGCATTATCGGTAACGGTGTCGTCCTTTCTCCTGATGCTCTGCTGAAAGAAATGGAGCCACTGGAAGCGCGTGGTATTCCAGTTCGTGAGCGTTTATACCTGTCAGAAGCTTGTCCGCTAATTCTTCCGTATCATATTGCTCTGGACCAGGCTCGTGAACTGGCTCGTGGTAAGAAAGCAATCGGTACGACTGGCCGTGGTATCGGTCCTGCCTATGAAGATAAAGTTGCTCGTCGTGGTCTGCGTGTTGGCGATTTGTTCGATAAAGAGGCATTTGCCGAGAAGCTTAAGGAAGTGATGGCTTACCATAACTTCCAGCTGGAGCATTATTACAATGTTGAGCCTGTAAGCTACGAAGACGTACTGGAAACTGTGCTGGCTCAGGCGGACATCCTGACATCTATGGTTATTGATGTAACCCAGGAGCTGGATGACGCACGTAAGCGTGGCGACAAGATCATGTTCGAAGGTGCACAAGGCACACTGCTGGACATCGACCACGGTACTTACCCGTATGTAACGTCTTCTAATACTACGGCGGGCGGTGTTGCTGCCGGTTCTGGTTTCGGTCCTCGCTACCTGGGTTACATTCTGGGTATCGCCAAAGCCTACTGCACACGTGTTGGTGCAGGCCCGTTCCCGACAGAGCTTGATGACGCAGTCGGTGAGCACCTGGGTGTTAAAGGTAACGAGTTTGGTGCCACCACAGGCCGTAAGCGTCGTTGTGGCTGGTTTGATGCCGTTGCAATGCGCCGTGCCGTGCAAATCAACTCAGTGACCGGTTTCTGTCTGACTAAGCTGGATGTGCTGGATGGTCTGGAAGAAATCAAGATCTGTACCGGTTACAAACTGCCGGATGGCAAGATCCTGACTGTGTCACCTATGGCGGCTGATGCATTCGAAAACGTAGAGCCTATTTACGAAACGATGCCGGGCTGGACAGAGACTACCTTTGGTGTGAAAACACTGGAAGAGCTGCCGCAGGCGGCACTGAATTACATCGCACGTCTGGAAGAGTTGACAGGTGTACCTGTCGATCTGATCTCAACCGGTCCTGATCGTAACGAAACCATCATCAAGGTTCATCCTTACGCAAGCTGATTGCTGAGCGATTTGACCTGATGCTCAAAAGCCAACCTTAGGGTTGGCTTTTTGTTGTTCGCTTTCTGAAATTTTGGCTAAAGTCTGTTTGCCTCTGGTCGATAAGGTTCATACCGCCGGGTTTTTATCGTTTTCAGCGAAGAAATGTGGCTGAGTCCAGTCGTAATGTTTCAATGTAAAGAGAGAGCGGAATGGTTCTGCGTGCAATAGTGCTTTCAGCGTTAATGGCGGCGATGCCGGCCAAAGCGATTACAGATGTTGGGGATGCTGTGCCTTTGTATTCAGAGGCGGAACTGATCCATCTGTTTGAGAGCAACCAGCAGTTACAGCGCGTGAAAGCCGATGAGTGTCAGTTGGTACAGGATATTGAAGTGCGGGCAGAGCGTGTTGAACTGCCGGCGTATCAGTTTCTGTATGGTGACATGCTGGCCTGGGGCGTGTGTGTGCAGCGTGACGTTGAACTGGGTCTCTATTACATGGAAACCGCGGCTCGCCAGGGCCTGCCTTCGGCGCTGGAACAGCTGGGCCGTTACTATGCCAGGGGCACACTGGTGCAGCAGGATCGGGAACGTGCGATTCCTTATTTGCGTGAAGCGGCGGCCATGGGACATCTGGCAGCACGTATTCAGCTTGCCGAGTTGCTGCTCAATGACTATGGCAGCCCGTTGGATTACGAAGATGCCTACCGCTGGCTGTATCAGTCGGTCACGGCAGACGGCCGCACCCACAAAAAGATTACTCAGTTACGCCGCAATTTAGAGCAGCGTATGCCTTCCAATGTGATTGCTCGCGCGAAGCGACGAGAGAGCTTCTGGTAACCTCCCTCTTACCGTGGTGATTTTTGGCCTGCGGTATCTTTTCAGGCAGTTAGCGCTTAGAATGTGATCTGAGCGGCATTTAACTTGTCGCGTTGCTTGAGTTGCCGGTGACAGGCAGGCTCACAAAACAAGCGTGTAAGCGACTGATTCACACGCAGATATTATCTTCATTTATTGGAGCGGAATTTGACCTGCTCCCAACTAATTATTGATGGCAGGGATATACTTAGGGTATCTGGCTGCCAATACGGATTATTTTATGTCCAAAGGTACAACTGATTTACCCGTCGATCCTTTCCGCGAGCGGGAAGCTCAAAATTACGAAAACCCAATCCCAAGCCGTGAATTCATTCTGGAAGTGGTTCGCGGCTTTAGTACACCTGTTAATCGCGACCAGCTGTTTACCGAGCTGAAATTGCAGGGCGAAGACCAGTACGAAGGCCTTCGCCGCCGATTGCGCGCCATGGAGCGCGACGGCCAGCTGGTGTATACCCGCCGCCAGTGTTACGCACTGCCGGAAAGGCTGGATTTGATTAAAGGCCATGTTATCGGCCATAAAGACGGCTTTGGCTTTGTGCGCCCTGAAGGCAGCGGCATGGCCCGTCAAGATGACCTGCTGTTACCGTCTCATCAGATGCGCGGTGTTATTCATGGTGATTACGTTCTGGTTCAGGTGGCAGGCGTTGATAAGCGTGGCCGCCGTGAAGGGCGGATTGTCCGTGTGCTGCAGGAATACAGCGGCCAGATTGTCGGTCGCTATTTTATTGAAGACGGTATGGGCTTTGTCGTGCCGGATGATTCACGCATCTCGCAGGATATCGTGATCCCGCAGGAAGTGCGCCAGGGTGCCCGCATGGGTAACGTCGTGGTGGTGGAAATCACCCAGCGCGCCACCCGTCAGTACAATGCTGTCGGTAAAATTGTGGAAGTGTTGGGCGAGAACATGGCACCGGGCATGGAAATTGAAATTGCCCTGCGTACCTATGATATTCCCCATGTCTGGCCGGCAGAGGTTGAGAAGCAGGTCGCGACACTGAAAGAAGAAGTGCCGGAAGAGGCCAAGAAAGGCCGTGTTGATCTGCGGGATTTGCCGCTGGTGACTATCGACGGTGAAGACGCCCGTGACTTCGATGACGCTGTGTTCTGTGAAAAGAAAAAATCCGGTGGCTGGCGTTTATGGGTGGCTATTGCCGATGTCAGCTACTATGTGCGTCCTGACAGCGCGCTGGATAAAGAAGCGATAAACCGTGGTAACTCGGTCTACTTCCCGGCTCAGGTGATCCCTATGCTGCCTGAAGTGCTGTCGAACGGCCTGTGCTCGCTCAACCCTCAGGTTGACCGTCTGTGTATGGTCTGCGAGATGACCATTTCAGCGGCCGGCAAACTGTCCGGCTACCGGCATTACGAAGCCGTGATGAACTCCCATGCCCGTCTGACGTACACCAAAGTCAGCAAGATGCTGGAAGGGGACGAGGAGCTGCGTCAGCGTTATGCGCCTCTGGTGCCGCACCTGGAAGAGCTGTACAGCATGTACAAAGTACTGAAGCTTGCGCGTGAACAGCGCGGTGCCATTGAGTTTGAAACGCTGGAAACCCAGTTCATTTTCAATGCGGATCGTAAGATTGACCGTATTGTGCCGTCAGAGCGTAACGATGCCCACAAGATCATCGAAGAATGTATGATCATGGCCAATGTGGCTTCCGCCAAGCTGGTGGAAAAAGCCAAAGAGCCGGCGCTGTACCGGGTGCATGATACCCCGGGCGAAGAACGCCTGACAGGCTTCCGGGATTTCCTCGGCGAGCTGGGCCTGAATCTGACCGGTGGTCTGGAGCCTGCTCCGAGTGATTATGCTCACCTGGCAGCGGCGATCCAGAATCGCCCGGACAAAGAACTGATCCAGACCATGCTGTTACGTTCCATGAAGCAGGCGGTGTATCAGGCAGAGAACCTGGGTCATTTCGGTCTGGCCCTGAACTCGTATGCGCACTTTACCTCGCCGATCCGCCGCTATCCTGATCTGGCTCTGCATCGTGCTATCAAGTATCTGATTGCCAAAGAGAACGGCACCAATAAAGATCGCTGGACCCCGACCGGTGGCTACCACTATTCCTTCGACGACATGGATGTGCTGGGCGAGCAATGCTCAATGACAGAGCGTCGTGCCGATGATGCCACGCGTGATGTGGCTGACTGGCTGAAATGTGAGTACATGCAGGACCACGTCGGTGATGAGTTTGAAGGCGTGATTGCCAATGTCACGGGCTTTGGCTTCTTTGTCCGCCTTAATGAGCTTAATATTGACGGCCTGGTACACATCTCAAATCTCGATAACGATTACTATCAGTTCGATCCTATCGGTCAGCGACTGGTGGGGGATGCCTCCGGCAAAATTTACCGTCTGGGTGACACGGTTCAGGTCAAAGTCGCGGCGATCAACCTCAATGACCGCCAGATTGATTTCGAGCTGGTGGGCGGCGGCAGAAAGTCCCGCCGGCCGGGTAAAACCGCGCAAACCCGTGAGAAGCAGCAACGGATGCGCAAAGCGGAAGGGTTGCAGCGTCAGAACCTGAAAGCGTACCGCGTTGAAAACGGTGAAGCGCAACAGGAGCACAAAGCGGAAGCGAAGAAAGAGCGCACTTCTGTCCGTCAGCAGCTGAAAGCCGGTGTGATAGCCAAGCCTGGCAGCGAAGACGACAGGAAAGGCAAAAAAGCCAAGAAAAAAGACAAGGCGAAAAAGAAATCGGTCAAGGCGCGCAAGCCGCGGGCCGGTAAGAAAGAACGAGCGGCGAAGAAGACTAAGTAATGCGTAATGATATGATTTTCGGCATTCATGCCGTCAGCGCTGTGCTGGGTGCCGACCCGGCACGCTTCATTGAAGTCTTTGTGCTGAAAGGGCGTCAGGACGAGCGTGTATTGCCGCTGCTGAACGAATTGCAGCGATTAGGGGTGACTATCCAGCAGACCGGCCGTAAGGCACTGGACGATAAAGCCGACGGCGGCAGCCATCAGGGTATTGTGGCGCGGGTAAAACCGGGTAAACAGTACAATGAACAGGATCTGGATGACCTGCTTGAAGGCAGAGACAATCCGTTGTTGCTGATACTGGATGGCGTGACCGATCCGCATAACCTGGGCGCGTGTCTGCGTAATGCCGATGCCGCCGGTGTGGTGGCGATTATCGTGCCGAAAGACAGGGCCGCCCAGTTGAACGCGACTGCGTCTAAAGTGGCCTGTGGCGCTGCTGAAGTGGTGCCGCTGATCCGGGTGACCAATCTGGCCCGTACTATGCGTGCCTTGCAGGACAAAGGGATTTGGATTGTCGGCACCGCCGGTGAAGCGACTCATGACCTCTATCAAAGCAAACTGACCGGGCCGCTGGCCATAGTGATGGGCGCGGAAGGGGAAGGGATGCGTCGTCTGACCCGCGAGACCTGTGATGATCTGATTAAGATCCCGATGGCGGGCACTGTCTCCAGCCTGAATGTGTCGGTTGCAACGGGGATCTGCCTGTTTGAAGCAGTGCGCCAGCGTCAGGGATAAAACAAAAAGACCTGCCAAATCAAATCAAATGCCATCCATTCGGGTGGCATTGCTGTCTGCGGTGAAAATAAACACCAGCACAGGGCGATATCGCTGTTCTTTTAGTTGCGCTGAGCGGTGTAATTCTGTACTATCTCGCGCCTAAATTCTCGGTTTTATTTTTTCGTTCCTTGCTTCCCCAGGATAACCGAGCTGAACAGGGAAGCTGAATAATCCGTAAGGAGCAAACCATGCGTCATTACGAAATCGTATTTATGGTGCACCCTGATCAAAGCGAGCAAGTTGCTGGCATGATCGAGCGTTACACTGGTGCTATCAAAGATTCTGGCGGTCAAATCCACCGTCTGGAAGATTGGGGCCGTCGTCAACTGGCTTACCCAATCAACAAACTGCACAAAGCACACTACGTTCTGATGAACGTTGAAGCTGAGCAGTCTGTGGTCGACGAGCTGGAGTCAAGCTTCCGCTTTAACGATGCTGTGATCCGTAACATGATCATGCGCACTAAAGGCGCTATCACTGAGCCATCTCCAATGATGAAGGCTAAAGAAGAGCGTGCCCCACGTCGTGAAGATCGTGCCGATGCACAATCTGAAGGTCACATGGCCGACGCTGAGTAATCATTGAATGACCAATCGTCTGGAGCTGTCTGGCACTGTTGCCAAGCATCCCAAACGAAGCCAGTCCCCGGCGGGCGTTCCTCATTGCCATTTTGTGCTTGAGCATCGTTCCAACCAGGTGGAAGCTGACTTAACACGGCAGGTGTATTGTTACATCAATGTGGTGGTCAGCGGCAAAGGTCAGCAATTACTCACTCATGATTTAGCTGTCGGAAGCAACATTAAAGCCGGGGGATTTATCTCGTGGCAAACCGGCCGGAATGGCATAGGTAAGTTAGTGTTGCATGCCGATCATATTGAAAAAATTTAGTTCAGGAGATAAGCCCATGGCACGTTTCTTCCGTCGTCGTAAGTTCTGCCGTTTTACTGCAGAAGGCGTACAAGAGATTGACTACAAAGATGTAGCCACTCTGAAAAACTACATCACTGAAGCTGGTAAAATCGTACCAAGCCGTATCACAGGTACTCGCGCTAAGTACCAGCGTCAGCTGGCTCGCGCTATCAAGCGTTCACGTTACCTGGCTCTGCTGCCATATACTGACAAGCATCAGTAATAGGCCCGGTTTAATTAAGTTTAAGAGGACAAGATAATGCAAGTTATTCTACTTGATAAAATCGGTAACCTGGGCAGCCTTGGTGATCAGGTAAGCGTTAAAGCTGGTTATGCTCGTAACTTCCTGATCCCTCAGGGTAAAGCAGTTATGGCTACCAAATCTAACGTTGAAATGTTTGAAGCTCGTCGTGCTGAGCTGGAAGCAAAAGTTGCAGAGCAACTGTCTGCTGCTCAAGCTCGCGCTGAGAAAGTTAACGCTCTGGAAGCTGTCGTTATTGCTTCTAAAGCGGGTGACGAAGGCAAACTGTTCGGTTCAATCGGTACTCGTGATATCGCTGATGCAGTAACTGCTGCTGGCGTTGAAGTTGCGAAAAGCGAAGTACGTCTGCCAGAAGGTGCTCTGCGCACTACTGGCGAATATGAGATCAGCCTGCAGCTGCACTCTGACGTATTTGCAACAGTTAAGCTGGAAGTTGTTGCTGCTGAGTAATCAGCACCGGCACTTCTGCGAAAAAACCAGCCTCAGGGCTGGTTTTTTTATGTCCGGAGAACGGCTGTCAGCAGGATGGCGCAGCTCAGTAATGAGGCTGATCAGTAATGAAATAGCAGGTTGATTGTCATGGTACCGTCGCGTTTTTGCAGGCCGTCCGGTACCCAGCTGTTGAACTTCTGAGTGTTGCTGAGCTTGATGGCGATATGCTCTGAGATTGCACTGGTGAGAGACACCTGGGTTTCCAGCGTGCTGTTACTGTTACCGGCTATGCCGGTCAGCCGGACATTCAGTTCGACATCTTTGGACGGTTTCCAGATCCAGCGGGTGCTGCCACGCAGGATCAGCTCATCGACGGTTTCAGGGACTATGATGTCGTCATCGTCTATTTCGTCGATGTTCGGTTCCTGATGCCGGTAACCCGGGCCGGCTTCTATCTCCATCATCATGCTTTCCAGCCGGATCACCCGGTAGCCGATACCGGTTGCCAGGGTGAAATCCCTGAAGTAGGGGCCGTATTTGTCGTCGATATAGCTGGTATTGCCCAGCACATACGCCCGTTCATTAATGATGAAGTCGCTCTGCAATTCGAGCTGGCCTTTGCGTTTTTCTTCCTCACCGTCTTCTTCTGCCAGCAGGTATTTGGCTTCGACCTGCTGACGAAACTGATCTTTGACATAGGTCAGCCCCAGCCGGGTATTGAGCGATTTGGTATTCGAGTTGCCGGAAAGCGACTGGTATCCCAGCTCCAGTTCACTGGACCAGGGCGAGGTGATCGGAGGGAGCTCTGGCACCTCTTCTGCGCTGGCCTCAGCCATCATGAGCAGGCCGGATACCAGCACAGGAAGCAGTATGCATTTATTTGCCACGTGCCCTCCCAACTACTGACACAAGAAACGACGGCTTACACACAAAAAAGTGCAGAAAAGGTGTAGGCGGCGGAGTGTAGCTGAAAAATGTCAGCTGATCGTCAGGATGTTGCGCTATTAGACATAAATTTTGCTGAAGTGCCGTAAGATTGGGCAGCGCAGCTTTTACCGGGTCTTTTTTGTCTGGATGGCTGCCAGCTCGCAGGAATGTTCAGGTATACTAACAGGCCGGATTCAGGTCAAACGTGCAAGTGGTTATGGCAGAGAAAAGTAAACCCAATCGCCCCAAAGACAGTCAGATGGATGCGCTCAAAATGCCGCCTCATTCGCTGGAGGCAGAGCAGTCAGTGCTTGGCGGCCTGCTGCTGGATAATGAGCGCTGGGACAGCGTCGCAGAAAAAGTGGTCGCGCGTGATTTTTACAGCCGTCCGCACCGGATGATTTTTGAGTCTGCCGCCGGGTTGCTGGAATCCGGCCAGCCGCTGGATTTGATCACCCTGTCAGAACGTCTTGAGCTGCATGATCAGCTTGAGGATGTCGGTGGCTTTGCCTACCTGGCCGAGTTAGCCAAGAACACCCCTTCTGCGGCCAATATTACCGCCTATGCTGAGATTGTCAGGGAGCGTGCGCTGATCCGCGACATGATAGGGGTCGCCAACGAGATTGCCGATGCCGGTTATGACCCTCAGGGCAGAACCAGCGTCGATCTGCTCGATATGGCAGAAAGTAAAGTGTTTGCCATTGCCGAGCAGCGTACCAATGAAAATGAAGGTCCGCAGAATGTCGATACCATTCTGGAAAAAACCCTGGAACGTATCGAACTGCTGTATCAGTCGCCTCAGGATGGTGTCACCGGGGTCTCAACCGGCTTTACCGATCTGAATAAGAAAACTGCAGGCCTGCAGGGATCGGATCTGATCATAGTGGCAGCCCGTCCGTCGATGGGTAAAACGACGTTCGCGATGAACCTGTGCGAAAACGCAGCCATGGAGCAGGAAAAGCCGGTGCTGATTTTTTCGCTGGAGATGCCCGCCGAACAAATCATGATGCGTATGTTGGCCTCGCTGTCGCGGGTGGATCAGACCAAGATCCGTACCGGTCAGCTGGACGATGAAGACTGGGCGCGCATTTCGTCGACCATGGGCATACTGATGGAAAAAAAGAACATGTACATTGATGACAGTTCTGGCCTGACCCCGACAGATGTCCGCTCTCGTGCCCGCCGTATTGCCCGTGAACATGGCGGGCTCAGCATGATCATGGTCGATTACCTTCAGCTGATGCGGGTGCCTGGCTTGCAGGATAACCGTACGCTGGAAATTGCCGAGATCTCCCGCTCGCTCAAAGCCCTGGCGAAAGAGCTGAATGTACCTGTGGTGGCGCTGTCTCAGCTTAACCGCTCGCTGGAGCAGCGGGCCGATAAGCGTCCGGTAAACTCGGACTTGCGTGAATCTGGTGCCATCGAGCAGGATGCGGACTTGATCATGTTCATCTACCGTGATGAGGTATATCACGAAGACAGTGCACTGAAAGGCATTGCTGAAATCATCATAGGTAAACAGCGTAACGGCCCCATAGGTAGTGTGCGCCTGACTTTCCAGGGTCAGTTTTCCCGCTTTGACAATTATGCCGGCCCGGCCTTTGATGATGAGTATTAGCGTTAACCCAGCAGCAGGATAATGAATGAAAGCAGCTACCGCCTATATTGATACCCGGGCTTTGCGCCAGAACCTGAGTCTGATCAGACAGCAGGCGCCCGGCTGCAAGTTGCTCGCCATGGTCAAAGCCAATGGTTACGGACACGGTCTGGAGCAGGTTGCTACCGGGCTGCCGGATGCCGACGGCTTTGGTGTCGCGAGGATTGAGGAAGCCCTCTCGCTGCGCGCCTGTGGGGTGGTGAAACCGATTCTTCTGATGGAAGGTTTTTACTCGCCGTCGGATCTGCCTGTGCTGGTGACCAATAATATTCAGACCGTGGTCCACACCATAGAGCAGTTGGAAGCTCTGGAGCAGGCAGTGCTGGAGATGCCGGTGAAAGTCTGGCTCAAAATTGACAGCGGCATGCATCGTCTCGGCGTGCGTCCGGAAGAGTTCCAGGCATTTGTCGATCGCCTGCATGCCAGCCCGAATGTGGCCCAGCCGCTGCGGTATATGAGTCATTTTGCCTGTGCCGATGAGCTGGACAGCCCGGTGACAGACAGCCAGATCCAGACTTTTATGTCGCTGACGCAAGGCTGCCGGGGGGAGCGCTCTCTGGCCAATTCCGCGGGTATTCTGGCCTGGCCGGACAGCCATCTGGAGTGGATTCGTCCTGGTATTATCATGTATGGCATTTCGCCGTTCGCCGATAAGACGCACTCTGCCGAAGCCTTTGGTATGCAGCCGGTGATGACACTGACCTCCAGTGTGATTGCGGTGCGGACACTCAAGCAAGGGGAAGCGGTCGGTTATGGCGGCATCTGGGTCAGCGAGCGGGATACCAAAATCGGCGTGGTGGCCATAGGTTATGGCGACGGTTATCCGCGCACCGCGCCGAATGGCACGCCTGTGCTGATCAACGGCCGCTGGGTGCCGATTGCAGGTCGGGTCTCTATGGATATGCTGACGGTCGATCTGGGGCCGGATGCCACCGATTGCGTGGGCGATGAAGCGGTATTATGGGGGCAGGGATTACCTGCCGAGGTGGTGGCCGAGCATGTCGGTACCATAGCGTACGAACTGGTGACCAAGCTGACATCGCGCGTGGCCATGGCGTACCGATAATGAGTCAGTATTGATGCCGGCAAGTTATACGCTGTTGGCCGGTGTCCTCATTGAACAAAGGAATGAAAACGCACAAG
The DNA here is from genome assembly GCF_000425165.1 of Photobacterium halotolerans DSM 18316. Taxonomy (GTDB): domain Bacteria; phylum Pseudomonadota; class Gammaproteobacteria; order Enterobacterales; family Vibrionaceae; genus Photobacterium; species Photobacterium halotolerans. The sequence goes on along the minus strand of NZ_KE384324.1, from coordinate 31,749 downwards.
GCGGGTCACTGGCCCGCCTTGTCTGTTATCAAAAGCCGCGCAGCTGAATGCGGCGCAGAAACTCTGTCATCACCCGGTCGTAGAGCAGATCGCCAAGGAAAGCATCTTCGACTTTATGATCGATACTCGGGTTGTCGTTCACTTCTATCACCACCACCTGGCCATTCACTTCCTTCAGATCGACGCCGTACAGACCTGCACCAATCTGGTTGGCGGCTTTGAGCGCCACCTCGATCACGTTCTTTGGCACCTGTTTCAAATCCAGGGTTTCAAAGCCGCCCGAGGTGACCCGGCCGCTGTTGTGGTGCTGGTAAATCTGCCAGTGGCCGCGGCTCATGTAATACTTACAGGCAAACAGCGGCTGACGGTTGAGGATACCAATCCGCCAGTCAAAATCTGTCGGCAGAAACTCCTGGGCCAGAATCAGCGTACTGCGCGCAAACAGGGCCTCCATTTGGGTCAGCAATTCTTCCCGGTTTTTGACTTTTACCACGCCGACAGAAAAAGCACCGTCCGGCACTTTGAGTACCATAGGAAAACCTATGTCGTTTTCAGCCTGTTCGAGCCAGTTAGGATCGAAGCTTTTCAGCACCACACTTTTCGGGGTCGGGACTTTGTGCAAGCGCAACAATTCGGTGAGAAATACCTTGTTGGTGCATTTCATGATCGACTCCGGATCGTCCATCACGATCAGGCCCAGCTTCTCCGCCGTTTTGGCAAAACGGTAAGTGAAGTTACCGATATTGGTGGTGGCACGGATGAACAGGCCGTCAAATTCGCCCAGCCGCGACAGATCATCCGGGGTAATGGCCTGCAGCCGCATGCCCAGGCGCTTGGCGGCTTTCTTAAAGTTATGCAGGGCTGCGCTGTCTGACGGCGGCATCTTTTCGTTCGGATCGACTAGCAAGGCCAGATCGTAGCGTGCATTCTTGCTCGGCTTGGGTGAGCGCCACACCTTGTTGGAAAAGCGCTCCAGTGCCTCGGCAAACAAATCCTGCTCAGGATCCGTCAAATCCTGAAACGGGAACGGCGTGATCTGATCGACCTGCCAGTGCGAATCGGAGCGGCGGATGATCACTTTAATCACAGGCACCATAAAGTGCTCGAACAGGCGGCGCGCCATTTTTTCAAAACCGGGCACTTTGGACTGACCAAAGTAAATTTTTTCTTCGAGCTGATCCCCAGACGACTGCAACTGGTGCGCAAAGGCTTTTTCCAGCTGGTCTGACGGTACCGACAACAGGAAGGGCTGAGACAAGTCATTAATCGTCATCACACGGGGAATTACCCTGTGCCCGCGGGCTTCGGCCATCAGCGAACAGTAATAACCGCTGCTCATATAACCGTAGTCGCGGCACAGGTTTATGACCTGAGTGGCTTTGTTTTCACAAAACGCACCCTGCTGCAAATATGTGTCGACAGTGACAACCCTGTCAGAGGGAAAATACTGCCGCCAGTCACTGTCGTTGTCGGTAATAATGAGGACTTTTGTCATCTTTTTCTTCACCTATAGCCTTACGGCTAATTTTGGGATTAAATCGAACTAGTCCACTCAAGCGTGAATAAGTCCATGATAGTCCGTATTGCACAGCTTTATGCTCTAGATAGTTTAAATGCTCTGGAGGCTCAGCTTTTTGACGGGGATCGTATTTCACCCCGTCAGATGCGGCGGTTTATTAAATCGCCCCAGAGCGTGCTGTTTGTCGCGGAAGATGAAGGCCGGATAGCTGGCTATGGGCTGGTGTTATTTCACCGGGGCACCCAGCTGGCGCGGTTGTATTCCCTTGCCGTCGATCCCGTTTATCGAGGCAGGCACATTGCTCAGCAGTTATTGTCTGCCTGTGAAGCGGCGGCACTGGAAAACGGTTTCAATACATTAAGGCTGGAAGTGCGCAATGACAATGTTGCGGCGCGAAATCTTTATGAAAAATGCGGTTATAAACCATTAAAAATTTTAATCCATTATTACGATGATCTGGCCGATGGCGTCAGGATGCAAAAACGTCTGAGTCCTATGGAAGCTAAGCACTTGCTACCGCTTCCTTTGTATGTACAGACCACGCCATTCACCTGTGGCCCGGCATGCTTAATGATGAGCCTGTCTTATCTGGATTCGGCCTTTCAGCCCAGCCGTCAGATCGAGATGCAGCTGTGGCGGGAGGCCACCACTATCTTCATGGCATCGGGCCACGGCGGGTGCAGCGGGCAGGGGCTGGCACTGGCGGCGCACCGGCGCGGGTGCAAAGTGGAATTGTGGGCGCAGTCGCTGTCCACGCCTTTTATCGACAGTGTTCGCGATCCCAGGAAAAAGGACATTATCGAGCTGGTCCATCAGGATTTTTGTCAGCAGTTGGACGAGGCCGGTGTGCCTGTAGTGGATGCCATGCCGGCGGTCAGTCAGATTGAAGACTGGCTGAAACAGGGCTGCTGTTTGCTGATGCTGATCAGCACCTATCGCTTTAACGGCTGCAAAGAGCCGCACTGGATTGTGCTGAGCGGCGTCAGTGAACAGTTCTTTTTCTTTCATGACCCCTTTGCCGAAGACAAGGCAGACAGCAGCCATCGTGCTCATATCCCGCTCAATAAAGCCGGGCTGAGCCAGATCCTCGGGTTTGGCCGCCAGAAACAGACGGCCTGTGTGGTGATTAAACCCTAGCGGGCTCTGGATTGTTTCATGGCAGCAAAGGGGCATGATGGTTTTTGTCACATGCCGAACGGGAAATCTTTCATCCCCTGTTGCAGTTCTTCTCGCACCGGGCTTAAGGCTCTGGCATAGGCTGCCAGAGATTTGATGGTATATCTCGCCCGGCCGTCGAACCGCTCATCACTGACGGCTTGGTCCGCTGCCAGCAGAGTTTCACAGTCGCGGAAGATCAAATGATCCGGGATGAAACATGCGTGGTTGTTCTTACTGCCTGTCATGCGCAGCTCACTGATAGGGTAGACACCGTTTACGCTTGCGGAAACACTGACCAGCAGTACCGGCTTGTGACCCAGTTCTGCCGAGGTGCACAGCAACAGGAAATTTTTGAGGGCCGGGGTTGCCATGCCGTGCCATTCCGGTGTGATCAGTACCACCGCATCCGATGTTTTCAGCCCTTCAGCGAGCACCCGCCAGCCACTCCATTCATCGCTGCCACTCCAGACCCCTTCATTCCACAGCGGCAGATTAAGGGTACTCAAATCCATGATCTCTGTTTCCTCGAACCCTTGCTCATCGGCCAGAGTCTGTAAATAGGCTGCCGCCTTCATGCTGTATGATTGTTCGCGGTGGCTGCCTGAAATAATGCTGAGTTTCATGGTTCTTTTCCTTTTGTCATTTCTGCGGACGGGTTCAGTGATTGAAAAGAGATAGCTCTATGAAAAGTATCTTTTATCAAAGATACTTAACTAAAGATAAGCCTGATAAATCTTTTTATCAAGTATCTTTTAATCAAAATAATCAGTTCTGGTACGACACAGTGATGAATAAGAGCCATGGCTGGCGCTCTGATCAGGCAGGTAGCTGGATTAAGAGGGTTACTGATCCGGCAGCATCATTTTTAATCTGTTGTTCAATTTCATCAGCCATGGTCAGGAAATCAGGGCAGGATGCATCCGGGTGCTGCTGCATTTTAAGCTGGCAGTCGCTTTTCTCTCTTTATTTCTTTCAGACTGCAGGATAATTTCCTATAGTTTAGCGGCTGTAGACGATTCGCCGAAAGCGTGACCTGGAGCAAGGCAGGTAGGGCGGTGGCGGCGGCATAATTAACAATAAGTTGTAAAATTACCAAAATATCGCCATGCTTATGGCCAGTTTGGCTGTGCAAACGCCGTTGAATTGGATATTCACTGCCGCACCACCGGTTGTGCTGTAGTGAAAAAATAACACATCAGGAACGTCATTATGTTGAAAAACATTAACCCCACGCAAACAACTGCCTGGCAGGCACTGACTGCCCATTTTGAACAGGCACAGGATCTTCAGCTCAGCGAGCTGTTTGCTAAAGACTCATCACGTTTCGAGACGTTTTCCGCGGCGTTCGGCAACGATATCCTGCTGGATTATTCAAAGAACCTGATCACGGAAGAAACGCTGGCCAGGCTGTTTGAGCTGGCTGAACAGACCGAACTGAAAACCGCCATAGCGTCTATGTTCAGCGGTGAAAAAATTAACCGCACCGAAGATCGTGCCGTGCTGCATGTCGCGCTGCGTAACCGCAGCAATACACCTGTGCTGGTGGACGGCGAAGATGTAATGCCGCATGTGAATGCTGTGCTGGCGAAAATGCAGCAGTTCTCCGACCGTATTATTGGCGGTGACTGGAAAGGGTACACAGGCAAAGCGATTACCGATGTGGTCAATATCGGCATCGGCGGCTCTGATCTGGGCCCTTACATGGTGTCGGAAGCACTGGCGCCGTACAAAACCCGTCTCAACCTGCATTTTGTCTCTAACGTGGACGGCACCCATATTGCCGAGACCCTGAAGGGGCTGAACCCGGAAACGACCCTGTTCCTGGTGGCGTCAAAAACCTTCACCACTCAGGAAACCATGACCAATGCCCATTCGGCGCGTGACTGGTTTCTGGCTGAAGCCAAAGATCCAGCGCATGTGGCGAAACACTTTGCTGCACTGTCGACCAATGCCGATGCGGTGTCCGCCTTTGGTATTGATACTGACAATATGTTTGAGTTCTGGGACTGGGTCGGCGGCCGTTATTCACTGTGGTCAGCGATTGGTTTGTCGATCTGCCTGGCTGTGGGTTACGAGCATTTTGAAGAGCTGCTGGCCGGTGCGCATGCGATGGACAAGCATTTTGCCCAGACACCGCTGACCGAGAATCTGCCGGTCATTCTGGCGCTGATTGGCCTGTGGTATAACAATTTCTTCGGTGCTGAATCCGAAGCTATTCTGCCTTACGATCAGTACATGCACCGTTTTGCGGCTTACTTCCAGCAGGGCAACATGGAATCGAACGGTAAGTATGTTGACCGCGGCGGCAATCCTGTGGATTATCAGACCGGGCCTATCATCTGGGGTGAGCCGGGCACTAACGGTCAGCATGCGTTTTATCAGCTGATCCATCAGGGCACTAAGCTGATCCCGTGTGATTTTATTGCCCCGGCAATCAGCCACAATCCGCTGGGTGATCACCACCCTAAACTGATGGCAAACTTCTTTGCCCAGACCGAAGCGCTGGCATTCGGTAAAACCCGCGCGCAGGTGGAAGCGGAATTCACCGCGGCAGGTAAAACACCGGAGGAAGCGGCAGAGCTGGCGCCATTTAAAGTGTTCGAAGGTAACCGCCCGACCAACTCGATTCTGGTCAAGCAAGTGACCCCGTATACCCTGGGCGCGCTGATCGCGATGTACGAGCATAAGATCTTCACTCAAGGCGTGATTTGGAATATCTACAGCTTCGATCAGTGGGGCGTTGAGCTGGGTAAACAGCTGGCTAATCAGATTCTGCCGGAACTGGCGGACAACGCACCGGTGAGCAGCCATGACAGCTCGACCAATGGCCTGATCAATACCTTTAAGCAATGGCGTCAGTAATCCAGCCGGAAGCCTGAAATGATAAAACGCCGCTTTTGCGGCGTTTTTCTTAGTTGCGGCATGCCTTAGGGTTAAGACAGGGCGACCACTTCGCTGGCTTGTGGGCCTTTCTGGCCGTCAGTAACGATAAACTCAACATTTTGGCCCTCTCTCAGGGTACGACGTCCCTGAGCCTGAATGGCGCTGAAGTGAACAAAAACATCTTTGCCATCAGCAGCAGAGATAAAACCAAAACCTTTATCATCGTTGAACCATTTAACGGTTCCTGTCAGTTTGCTCATTTGACGATCTTTCCTTTGTAATCTATTCCTTGCGTTACCCGAAGGCAGGCAACACGAATGCTATTAACAGGTATCTTTATAGGTGAGTAGATGCCTAAATAGCATTTCCAGTCTAGATCGTAACCGGAAGGCGGGGCAATGATTTATGCGTTATTTATGCAAAAAGAGTGAAAGAGTTACGCATAGTCACGCCAATAGGTCAGGCCAGTTCGCACTGGCCTGCAGAAAAAGAGGTGGTGTTTGAAAGCGTTAGCGGTCGAAGCTGATTTCGATGAAGGCTTTGCCGTATTCAGATTCAAACGGCATGATAATGATCGCCCCTTCGCTCTTGTGCGTGATGGTGTGGCCGCGGCCAGACACAACAGCGGGCGTGGCCATTTCAAAGTCGTAGCCTTTTTCAGACAGAATACGCTTGGCGCCACCTGTGACCATATTGGTGATCTCGCCAACCATATCGGTCACTTCATCATTGATGCCATTTGGCCGTTCACCCAGCATGCGCTGCATGATTTCCAGCGCGAGGCCTTCATCAAAGGTAATGGACATCGAACCTCTGGTCTGCGGGCCAATCATACCAATCAGGCCAGATACATCACCGCGGGCGACTTCATCTTTTTTCAGCAGAGGTTTTTGCGGGGCCAGCTCCATTGACGCCATGGTCTTGAGCACATTCAGCAGAGAGGCCAGAAACGGGTTTACAAATTCTGCTCGCATAGGATCTGGATTGCCTTGTTGTTGTTCAGAAACGGACTACTTCTTATGTTGGCATGCTTGGCACACACCGTGGCTTTCAACCACATGGTGAGAAATCTGAAAGCCCTGTTGTTGTGCCTTTAGTTTTAGCATTTTAGCCAATTCATCGTCGTGACATTCCTCCACATGACTGCATTCATCGCAAATTAATAGCTGTGAACAATGAGAGGCATGGTCCAACAGATTGCAGGCGATATAACTGTTTGTCGACTCGACTTTATGGACAAAGCCCTGGGCCAGCAGAAAGTCGAGTGCGCGGTACACAGTGGGAGGCTTGGCCTGAGGTTCAGTTTCCCGAAGCAAATCAAGCAGCTCGTAAGCACTGATTGAACTTTGGCGCTCAACAATCAGTTCCAGTACTTTCTGGCGTTGCGGGGTCAGCCGGACTCCACGTTTATCACAGAGTGTTTGGGCCTGATTCAGCAGTTGCATATGATTTGCCATACTTCCTCAAAAAAAGCGACTAGCGTCATAGTCTATCATAGCATTTCAAAAACCTAGCTCTGAGAGACATAATCCAGCACGGATGGACAAAATTTTCGTGTAACTGATCACATTCGCATCAGCGGTTAAGTCGCTGACGGTATAAGCGATTGGGTCACTGACTGGTTTGTAAGTCAAAAGTTGCCGCTATTTCCGGACATGGTTCCTGCAGCGTCGGCGCTCATCTGTTATCGCCGCCACCCTGAACAATGCGAGGCAAAGTGTATGCACAAACCGTTAAATGGCAAGCAGGACTTAGGGACCTGGCCGATCTTTTCAGGGCCAGCATGTCGTCTGGCCCCGGATCAGCGTTATTGCAGGTTCTGGAAGGTGTCGCAGTCGTTCGGGTTGCCGCTTTCAAACCCTTTGCGGAACCAGCTCGAACGCTGCTCAGAGGTACCGTGGGTAAAGGCATCTGGCTGAACGGCCTGGCCCGCCATTTCCTGCAGTCGGTCGTCACCCACTGAGCTGGCGGCTTTCAACCCCTCTTCAATGTCGCCGGGCTCCAGCAACTGCATGTCATTGTGGACATAGTAGCCCCAGACCCCGGCATAGCAGTCGGCCTGAAGTTCAAGCATCACGCTCAAGCGATTGGCTTCGGTTTCGCTGGCCTGCTGCTGCATCTGGGCGACCTGTTTGTTGGTACCCAGCACATTTTGCACATGATGACCCACCTCGTGCGCTATCACATAGGCAAACGCGAAATCGCCGGGCGCCCCCAGTTTTTTCAGCTCATCCATGAAGCTGAGATCCAGGTAAACCTTGCTGTCCGCCGGACAGTAAAACGGCCCGGACTGCGCCTGACCCATGCCGCAGCCTGTCTGGGTGATATTGTTGTACAACACCAGCTGTGGTTCTGGATACTGGCCGTCGAGCAGTTTGCTCCACACGGTTTCTGTGGTACCCAGAATCGCCGCGACAAACTGAGCCTCTTCGTCACTGGCCGGTACGCCACCGGTTTGTGCGCCTCCCTGTTGCTGCATCGCCCCGGAACCGGGCTGCACATCCATCATCCCGGCACCGCCGGTAAGATACTGGTAAGCCAGGTATATCCCGCCGACAACCAGAATAAGTTTACCTACTTTGGTTTTGAGCAGAAAAGGGAGAAAACGCAGCAATCCAGCAACCGCCATCCCGGAGGGAGCTGGCCCCTGACCGCGTCTGTCATCAATGTTGGTACTTTGTTTGGTCTTGCGCCAGCGCATAGGTTTTCCTCTGAGTCGTGAAGAGGTTCTCACCAAGTCTGAACGAAAAGCGCACATTTTGCCTGTTACACCCTGAGACGGGTCGGTCTTTTTATTCAGCAGCACAACACACTGTTCAATTAGCCGAGATCTTCTGTTTTGCAAATTTGAGCAAAATCAGCATTTTGGTCTGCTGTAAAGCCTGAGCTCTGTAACCTTATGGCTAATTTCTGTTATTTAATGATTAACTTAATGAAATATAACCACTATTGATCAGATTTTTTACCTGTTCGGATTTGTTTACATCCTTCCTGTATCTGATTAAGTCCACGACTATGGCCGGATAACGATATAAAAACAGCAAGTTACTTATGCCTTGTGATGAGTCTCAACTTGGATGTAACCACGCATCTCTCTGTTTCATTCGAGAATTTCGGTATTTTCATCTTATGTATAAGGGCTTAGTTGCGTATAGGTTTTAACTGTGCCTGATGTGAGGGGTAGGCAATTCCAAGTAACGGACAAACATAAAAAGGAAGAACAATGTTTAAGACAATGCTAGGTTGCTGTATCACGTCTGCGCTGGTGTTAGCCAGTGCTGCTATTCAGGCTGAAGACTCACCGTTTGCAGCCAGTTCAGAGCCACAGGCCAGGCTGATCACCGCGGCACCTGAGAAGGCCGTCGCTAATCAGTATATCGTGGTGTTAAAAGAGCCGGCGTATATCGCCAATGATATTGCCGCGCGTGCCGAATTTGTGGCCCGTACTGTTGAGTCTATCAGCACACTTCATGCCGTGACTGCTGAAAGGGTGTTCGATTCTGCCCTGAGCGGCTTTGTCGCTGAGCTGACGACAGAGCAACTCAAGGCTCTTCGTCAGGATAATCAGGTTGACTATATAGAGCAGGATCAGCGGATTTCACTCGATCCGGTTTTCCCCGAAGCTTTTGATGCCCAGCAGACCAATGCCACCTGGGGTCTGGACCGCGTGGATCAGCGCAATCTGCCGCTGGACGGTAATTTTGTCACCCAATATAACGGCGCAGGCGTGACGGCGTACGTCATTGATACCGGTGTTACAACTACCCATGCCGAGTTCGGCGGCCGTGCCCGTTCCGGCTACGATTTCGTCGATAACGACAGCAATGCCACCGACTGTAATGGTCACGGTACCCATGTTGCCGGCACCATTGGCGGTACGCGCTACGGTGTGGCGAAGAACGTCAGCCTGGTCGGGGTGCGGGTACTGAGCTGCAGCGGTTCGGGTACTACCTCAGGGGTGATTGCCGGGGTGGACTGGGTGAAGCAGAATGCCACTGGCCCTTCTGTGGCGAATATGAGTCTGGGCGGCGGCATTTCGACCGCACTGGACAGCGCCATCAACAGCGCGGTGAATTCAGGCGTCAGCTTTATGCTGGCAGCGGGGAATGAGAATCAGGATGCTTGTAATGTTTCACCCGCCCGGGTGGCAAATGGCGTCACTGTCGGCTCGACAACCAGCTCTGATCAGCGTTCCAGCTTTTCTAACTGGGGCAGCTGTGTCGACATTTTTGCCCCGGGATCCTCCATTACCTCCGCCTGGTATGACGGCAGCTATAAAACCATCAGCGGAACGTCCATGGCGACACCGCACGTGGCCGGTATCGGCGCGTTGTATCTGGATGAATACCCGAACCTGACTCCCGCTCAGCTCAGTCAGCTTCTGGCCCAGCGCGGCACCACAGGTAAAGTGAGTGATCCGCGCAACAGCCTTAATCTGCTGGCTTACAGCGGTACAGATAATGGCGGCGGCGATCCGGGTACCCCGTCAGACGGCAAACTGGAAAACGGTCAGGTGCTCAGTGGCCTGAGCGGGACGTCCGGCAGTGAGCAGCATTACTACATTGATGTCACCGCAGGACGTACCCTGACGGTTCGCACCTCTGGCGGAACAGGAACAGGGGATGCCGATCTGTATGTCCGCTTCGGGCAGAAAGCCACCAAATCCAGCTGGGATTGCCGGCCTTACCGCGCAGGCAACAGCGAAACCTGTTCGATCACCCCCACTCAGTCTGGTCGCTACCACATCATGCTCAATGGCTATAACGCTTTCGGCAGCCTGTCGCTGCAGGCCAGCTTCTGAGTCGTTATCACGAATAAAATCATTATTGCCGCGCCCAGGACAAGGACGTTCAGGGCGCTTTTTTGTTAACCCGTTGCCAGTCGTTGAAATGCGACGCTCTGCAGCGAATAACCCGACTAGCTTTAATGAAGCTGAGCGAGCACTTCTGCCGCTCTGTTTTGCCTGTCATTCGCAATCCGGCCAACACCGGTTAAGGAGCAGTAATGGGTTTGTTCAACGATATTCTCAACAAGCTTGGCTTTGGAAAAAAGTCGCCCCAGACACCAACGCCATCTGCCAACGTCACATTTGCCCCCGATGAAACACCAGCACCCGCCTCTCCGGCTGAGCCAGCCGCTCCGGCCATGGAAACTGTTGATGTGGTCGCCAAACTGGAAGCTATGGCGACCGGCCATCCGGAAGCACTGAACTGGAAAACCTCTATTGTCGATCTGCTGAAACTGCTGGGTCTCGACAGCAGCCTGTCGGCCCGCAAAGAACTGGCGACTGAACTGGGCTGCCCCGCAGACAAAATGGCCGACTCCGCCCAAATGAATATGTGGCTGCATAAAACCGTGCTGCAGAAACTGGCCGACAACGGTGGTAACGTGCCGGATGAGCTGCTGTGACTGAATAAGTAAAAATCGTTTTCTGCATAACCCATCAGCCCCGGACTGACGTGGGCTGATTTGGGTCGTGCCCCCTGAACGACTATCTTTGACCGCTTAGGCTGCCTGAGGCCTGCTTGGCGTGGCGCCTTTTTCCTGATCATTTTGTATTCTGCATGTATAATACGCCCCTGCTTTTTAACGAACACAGTTGCTTTGTACCGCCTGTTATCGCTCTCGGGTGTTGTTTTCGACGATGAATGAAGCGAGATGGTCCTGCTCTGGAAGGGGGACGGCGAGGGTACAGTGAACGGAATTCGGGCAATTTCAATTGAAGTGACAGGAAATTCAGAATGACGCGACACACTGAAAATACTCAGGAAAATCACAGCCTCGCTGGCGAACACCCTTCATGCCGTTTTTCTGTGGCACCTATGTTGGACTGGACGGATCGTCACTGCCGTTATTTCCACCGACTGTTGTCGCAGCATGCGTTGCTGTACACCGAGATGGTGACGACCGGGGCGATTATTCATGGTAAGGGTGATTTTCTGAGCTTTAACGAGGAAGAGCATCCGGTGGCGTTGCAACTGGGCGGCTCGAACCCCGCGGATCTGGCGCATTGTGCCAAGCTGGCGCAGGAGCGCGGGTACGATGAAGTGAACCTGAATGTCGGTTGCCCGTCGGATCGTGTGCAGAATGGCCGTTTTGGTGCGTGCCTGATGGGCGAGGCGGATCTGGTGGCTTTGTGTGTGTCGGCCATGCGTGAAGTGGTGGATATTCCGGTGACGGTGAAAACCCGGATTGGTATTGATGAGCAGGATTCCTATCAGTTCCTGGCAGATTTTGTCGGTACTGTGTCTGAAAAAGGCGGTTGCGATAATTTCACTATTCATGCCCGTAAAGCCTGGCTGAGCGGTCTGAGCCCGAAAGAAAACCGTGAAATCCCGCCGCTGGATTACCCGCGTGTCTATCAGCTGAAGAAAGATTTTCCGCACCTGACCATGGCGATTAACGGCGGGGTGAAAACGCTGGCCGAGATCGAATCCCACCTGGCTCACCTTGATGGGGTGATGGTCGGGCGTGAAGCGTATCAGAATCCGTATATGCTGGCGGAGCTGGATCAGCAGTTATTCGGCAGCGCGCGTCCCATCATTAAGCGCCGCGAGGTGGTTGAAGCTATGTATCCGTATATTGAGCGTCAGCTGGCGAACGGTTCGTATCTGGGTCACATTACCCGTCATATGCTGGGGTTGTTCCAGAATATGCCGGGCGCACGCCAGTGGCGCCGGCACATCAGCGAAAATGCCCACAAGCCGGGGTCGGGTATAGAAGTGGTTCAGCAGGCGCTGGATAAGATTCCCGCCCATCTGGATGTGTGATTAGCCTGCAAGATATAGTGAGTTTAACCACTCGTTATCGTCAAATTTGCTAACTTAGCCTGTAACGCCGCGAGCTGATAACGCGGCGTTTTTGTATCTGCTTGAAAAATAAGTGTTTGTTTGATGGCTGAATGTTGGCCCGAAACCTGCGGTTAACTTGCAGTAAAGCAGGAAGGGGCAGAACGGGTTCTGTTCCCTGCGGATGTGAGCGGAGAGATTGGAATGGTCGAGTTTTTATTTTTACTGGTGTTTGCTGGTGTGCTGGTCATGACAGGGATCAGCCTGATGGGCATGGTTATCGCGATAGCGGCCGGTTTTGCGGTAATGGCGCTGGCGGGTTTATTGGGGGTGGTGATTAAACTGCTGCCATGGATTATTTTGATTGCGGTTGCTGTCTGGTTGTACCGCGGAGCACGTCGCGAGTCGCCGATACGTTCGTCGCGGCACCGTGATATGCATAGACGCAAATATTAGCATGTTCAAAAAGTGAGCTTGAGCCAAATCCCTGATTCCCGGCGATGAAATGCGGTTTTCTTACATAGCATCTGGTATAGTCTGGCGCAGAAAATTAAAGCACAATTATAAAGAGCGGAGACTCAGAAATGAAAAAAAACATGCTTTCAGCAGTGGCCGTAGCAGTGGCAATTGCAGCTTCGGTACCTGCTCAGGCTGACATGCTGCTGGGCGGTACAGTAGGCGCGGATGCCTGGATGAGCAGCGCTGAAATTAACGATACAGTGGACGGTGGCGACAAAACCATTCCGTCTTTTTATGCATCGTTTGAACATTTTGTTCCACTGATTCCAAACGCACGTATTGCTTACGCCAATGTAGAAGCGGATGCGGTGGCATTTAAACAAACAGACTTTACTCTGTACTACGAGATTCTGGATAACGATCTGGTTGCCGTGGATGTCGGTGTGTCTCTGATTAAATTCGGCGACGGCGAGTACAACGCGCAAGGTCACGTGCAGATGTTTGATGATGAGTGGCAGCCGGCGGTTTACGGTAATGTTGAAGTTGGCATTCCTATGACACCGCTGACGGTATTTGCGGAAGGTAACGTCGGTAGCTTCGATGATACCAGCACACTTGATGCCAAAGCCGGTATGAAGTTTACCATTCCTTTGGTGGCGGCCGATCTTAATCTGCGTGGCGGATACCGCGTGATGGATTACGATTTTGATGCGATTAATAATCCTGCCGGCAGCAAAGTGAAGCTGGACGGATTTTTTGCTGGTGTTGAAGTCGATTTCTGATCGGTTTATCACTGCTGACCTAAAGCCATGCTAATCGCATGGCTTTTTTGTTGCCTGTTTGCTGAGTTATAGGCCATTTTTAAAGTGGGCATTGATGCAGGAATCAGGCAGATGACAATTACCGAGTTACAGCGTTTATATGCGGACAGCGAAATCGTGGAAGCTGTGATTGAGCCTTCACTGCAGGCTAACGGCTGGGTGGTCGAATTTCGTCATCGCCGTGGTGGCTTTGTCACCCTGACTGACGGCTCTGGCAGTGAAAAGTGCTACCGGGACATAGACACAGCCACTGAGCGTGCCTTTGAAGTGGGTTTTCATCAGGTACGTATTGCCGATCATTTCTGAATGCCGCGGCGCTTGATCCCCCGGATTGGGCGTCTTGGTGCCGCTTTATTTGCTTACCTTCTGCTTTTCTCTTCCAAAAAGTTATAAAACATTCTTATCTATTCTTTCTTGTTATTTCGTCGAGTAGCTAATCTACCCTTACGCAATGTAAAGGGATCGTCGTGTCATGTTACTTAAGGAACTCTCGGCTTTAGCCAGCCCTCTCAATGATCAGCAGATCGGTCAGCTGCAACAGACAGTCGCAGAGCTGTCACCACAGCAACTGGCGTGGATTAGCGGTTATTTCTGGGGATTAAGTCAAACCCAAACGGCGGGCCAGCAGCCTGCCGGTCAGCCGATCGCCGCTGTGGCAGCGAAACCGGCTGGCAAACTTACCATTATTTATGCCTCGCAGACGGGTAACGCCAAAGGCGTGGCTCAGGCGCTGAAGGAAGAAGCGGTTGCGGCCGGTATCCAGGCTGACGTGTTTGCCTCTGGCGATTACAAAGGCAAAAACCTGGCCAAAGAAACCCACGTGATCATAGTGGCTTCAACTCACGGTGAGGGTGAAGCGCCGGATGACGCCATGGAGCTGCATGAATTCCTGCAGTCCAAGCGTGCGCCTAAGCTGCCGAATCTGAACTATGCCGTGCTGGGCCTGGGGGATTCCAGCTATGAATTCTTCTGCCAGACTGCCAAAGATTTTGACAGCTACCTCAGTAAGCTGGGCGCCAAACCGTTTGTCGATCGTATCGACTGTGATGTTGATTATGATGCCCCGGCCGCCGAGTGGCGCGCCAAAGCGCTGGAGACCATCAAGGAAGAGCTGCTGGGCGGCAATGATGCCGAAGTGGTTCAGCTGCACGTGGCGCAAAACGCGACGGCGGCTGTGTCTCAGTACAATAAGCAAAATCCGTATGCGGCAGAGCTGCTGGTCAGCCAGAAAATTACCGGTCGTGATTCCGGTAAAGATGTCCGCCATGTGGAAATCGATCTCGGTGAATCCGGCCTGACTTATCAGCCGGGCGATGCGCTGGGCGTCTGGTATGACAATGATCCTGCCCTGGCTGAAGCGCTGGCAGCGAAAGTGGGTCTGTCCGGTGATGAAAGCGTTGAGGTGGACGGCCAAGCCTGCAGCCTGAAAGAGGCGCTGATTCACAAATACGAAATTACGGCTTCTAACCCCCAGTTGGTGACCAAGTTCGCTGAACTGTCTGGCAGCAAGAAACTGCAGAAGCTGGTGGAAGACAAAGATAAGCTGCGTGAGTACGCGGCGAACACTCAGGTGATTGATGTCTTTGCCGAGAAGAAAACCCAGCTGAGCGCCGAGCAGTTACAAGGCCTGCTGCGCCGTTTGACGCCGCGTCTGTACTCCATTGCGTCCAGCCAGGAAGAAGTGGGTGAAGAAGTGCATCTGACTGTCGGTCTGGTGGAATATCAGCAGGGCGAAGAAAGCCGCTTTGGCGGTGCCTCCGGCTTCCTGTCACACCGTCTGGAAGAAGGCGCGAATGTTCGTGTGTTTGTTGAAGATAACAATAACTTCAAACTGCCGGCAGATGATAATACCCCGGTGATCATGATCGGTCCGGGCACGGGTATCGCGCCTTTCCGCGCTTTTGTGCAGGAGCGTGATAACCGCGATGCTGAAGGCAAAAACTGGTTGTTCTTTGGCGACCGCACTTTTACTCAGGACTTCCTGTATCAGGTGGAGTGGCAGAAGTACCTGAAAGACGGCATTCTGACCAAGCTGGATGTGGCTTTCAGCCGCGATCAGTCTGAGAAAGTGTATGTCCAGCACCGTATTCTGGAAAATGCGGCAGAAGTTTGGCAGTGGCTGCAAGACGGCGCACATATTTACGTGTGCGGTGATGCCAACCGGATGGCAAAAGATGTGCATGAGGCACTGATCACTGTTGTTGAGCAGCAGGGCGGCAAGAGCCGCGCAGATGCCGAGCTGTATTTGAATGATTTGCGTAAAGCCAAACGCTACCAGAAGGATGTGTACTAATGACTGAGAAACTGTCCGATAACGAACGCCTGAAACGCGAGAGTAACTTTCTGCGCGGGACCATTGAGCAGGATCTGCAGGACCGCATTACCGGTGGCTTTACGGCTGATAACTTCCAGCTGATCCGTTTCCACGGTATGTATCAGCAGGATGACCGCGATATCCGCCCTGAGCGCCAGAAGCAGAAACTGGAACCTTTGCACAATGTTATGCTGCGCGCCCGTATGCCGGGGGGCATCATCACGCCGGAACAATGGCTGGCGATTGATAAATTCGCGCAAGACAAAACCATGTATGGCAGTATTCGTCTGACTACCCGCCAGACGTTCCAGTTCCACGGTGTGCTCAAGCCGGACATCAAGCTGATGCACCAGACTCTGAACGAGTACGGCATTGACTCGATTGCCACCGCCGGTGATGTGAACCGCAACGTGCTGTGTACTTCTAACCCGGTCGAGTCAGAACTGCACCAGCAGGCGTATGACTGGGCGAAGAAGATCAGTGAACATCTGCTGCCTCAGACCCGTGCTTATGCGGAAATCTGGCTTGATGGCGAAAAAATTGAAGGGCATCAGGATCAGGAGCCGATCCTGGGTTCAAATTACCTGCCGCGTAAGTTCAAAACCACAGTGGTGATTCCGCCGCAAAATGATGTGGACGTGCATGCGAATGACCTGAACTTTGTCGCCATTGCCGAGAACGGTCAGCTGATCGGCTTTAACGTGCTGGTGGGCGGCGGTTTGGCCATGACACACGGTGATACCGCGACTTATCCGCGTCGCGCCGATGATTTTGGTTTCGTGCCACTGGACAAAACGCTGGACGTCGCTGCCGCGGTGGTGACCACTCAGCGTGACTGGGGTAACCGCTCAAACCGTAAGAACGCGAAAACCAAATACACCCTGGACCGTGTGGGTGTTGACGTCTTCAAGGCGGAAGTGGAGAAACGCGCCGGCATTACCTTTGAAGCCAGCCGTCCTTACGAGTTTACTGATCGCGGTGACCGTATCGGCTGGGTGGATGGCATCGACGGTAAATACCACCTGACGCTGTTCATTGAAAACGGCCGTATTCTGGACTATCCGGGTAAACCGCTGAAAACCGGTGTGGCTGAGATTGCCAAGATCCACAAAGGGGATCTGCGCATGACATCCAACCAGAACCTGATCATTGCCGGTGTGGCCAAAGAAGATAAAGCGACGATCGAAAAGATCGCCCGCGATCACGGCTTGATTGATGACGCTGTCAGCGTGCAGCGCCAGAATTCAATGGCGTGTGTGTCGCTACCGACCTGTCCGCTGGCGATGGCGGAAGCCGAGCGTTTCTTGCCGGAATTCGTCACCGATTTTGAAGGCTTGCTGGAAAAACACGGCCTGGGTAAAGACGAGCACGTTATTTTGCGTGTGACCGGCTGTCCGAATGGCTGCGGACGCGCCATGCTGGCGGAAATTGGTCTGGTGGGTAAAGCCCCGGGTCGTTATAACCTGCACCTTGGCGGCAATATTAACGGGACACGCATTCCTAAGATGTACCGTGAAAATATCACTGTTGATGAAATTATGACGGAACTGGATCAACTGGTGGGCCGCTGGGCGAAAGAGCGTGAGGACGGTGAAGGCTTTGGTGACTTTACTATCCGTAGCGGAATTATTGCCCCTGTTGAAGTCTCTGTGAGGGATTTTTATGCCTAAATATGCGTTGGCGGATTTGCTGAGTGCCACCAAAGTGGAGCAGATCCTTCAGCTGGCGGAAATTAACGCCGAGCTGGAGCAGATGACAGCCCAGGAGCGGGTTCGCTGGGCGCTGGAATTTCTGGATGGCAACTTTGCGCTGGCTTCCAGTTTTGGTATCCAGTCTGCGGTCATGCTGCATCTGGTGACTCAGGAGTCACCCAATGTACCTGTGATTCTGACGGACACGGGATACCTGTTTCCTGAAACCTATCAGTTTGTCGACTTTCTGACCGAGCGGCTGGCGCTGAATCTGAAAGTGTACCGCTCAGAGCTCAGTCCGGCCTGGCAGGAAGCACGCTACGGCCAGCTGTGGACTCAGGGCGTTGATGGCATTAAGCAGTACAACAAAATGAACAAGGTTGAGCCGATGCGCCGCGCACTGGAAGAGCTGGAGGTGAAAACCTGGTTCTCTGGCCTGCGCCGGGAGCAGTCGTCCTCCCGTGCGACTTTGCCGGTACTGGCTATTCAGAACGGTAAATTCAAATTCCTGCCGCTGATCGATTGGTCAGAGCAGGACATTGATGAATACCTGCTGAAATACGATTTGCCTTATCATCCCTTGCTGGCCCAGGGCTATCGTTCTGTCGGTGATGTCCACACCACAGTGAAGTGGGAGCCGGGAATGAAAGAAGAAGAAACCCGTTTCTTCGGTCTGAAGCGGGAATGCGGTCTGCATGAGGATGATGCAGAGAGCGACGGTTCAGGTATCTAATCCGACAGCTTTACATTGTGGAAATAAAAAACCTGATCGGGAAACCGGTCAGGTTTTTTTTATTGGTAATCAGAAAATTGACCTGAGGCTGACAGCCGAAAAAGGTGAAATCGTTACGCTCGCTGCCCGGTATCAGGTTATTGGTCAGCTGGCTGGCGTCCAGATTTTGGTCAGGGTATCAATCAGCCCGGCACTGGCGCCCTGGGTGCCCAGAAACTGTGTGATGATGGGAACGAACTGGCTGATCATACCGGCATCTAACCCTAATGCGGTGAAGACCGGGCCGAGGGCATCCATGTTGTTAAGCATGCCGCCCAGTCCGGCAGGAATGGCGTCCATCAGGTTTTCTGAACCTGGGATCAGCTTGGTCAGCTCGGTGGCCTGATCGCCGCTTAACTGGCTGGCCGCCATGGACAGCAGTGCACCGGCACCACCCGCTGCCTGTTCAGTGCTGACACCGAGTTGATCGGTCAGCATACTGGCGAGGGGGTTGTCGGCCAGGGCTTCCATTTTATCGTCACCGCCGCCGAATAAGTCGGAAAGGCTAAAAGCATGGGCGGCAGGGCTAAGCGCCAGACTGGCCAGTAATGGCATTGCAACCAGCCAGCAGCGTTGGAGTAGAGCTCGGGTCATAGTGTTCTCCTTAGAATCGTTATGAGATTTTCCCGTGGGGAAGCCGTAAGCTACTCTAAGCGTAGTCTGGAAAAGAAAAAAGAGGGTGTCTGTCAGGTTATTGTCAGGGTATGTTGCTGATATGAGACAAAAAAACGGTGCCGAAGCACCGTTTTTCAGAAGGGCGGCAGGACTTACAGAATGTCCAGCAGCTCAACTTCGAAAACAAGTGCAGCGAAAGGTGGGATGGCAGCACCTGCGCCACGCTCACCGTATGCCAGGTTTTGTGGAATATACAGTTTCCACTTAGAACCGACAGGCATCATTTGCAGAGCTTCTACCCAACCCGCGATAACGCCGGTGACCGGGAATTCTGCTGGCTGACCGCGTGATACTGAGCTGTCGAAGACAGTGCCGTCAGTCAGTTGGCCGTGGTAGTGAACACGTACTTGCTTGTCAGACGTTGGGGTTTCGCCGTTACCTTCAACCAGGACTTCGTACTGAAGACCAGATTCGGTGACTGTTACTTCTGGACGCAGTGCGTTATCTTTGAGGAAGGCTTCGCCTTCAGCAGCGGCAGCTTGAGCTTGTACCTGACGAGCTTCTTCAGCGCGGGTGTGCAGATCACGCAGTGCGTCGTTGATGTCGTCTACAGCGATTTCTGGCATGTCGCCAGTCAGCGAGGTCGCGATGCCTTTGGCAATGGCTGCAACGTTCAGGCCTTCCAGGCCACTTTGAGCCAGTTGCTGGCCCATTTGCAGACCAATACCGTAGCTCGCTTTAGTTTCAACTGTATCTAGTTTAACGTCAGACATAGTGTCGTCTCTTTATGTCGAGTGAATTAAGCGGGCAGGATAACAGTTTCAACCCTCAGGGGTAAACTTTTGTGAACAGAGGTCGCATCAAAGCGTGACCCTGAAGTTTTGGCGCAGAGTGATGGAGAGTAGTTGTTATGGGACAAGCGAAACGCCGTAACCGGAAGAAATCGGCCCCGGCCCTGACACAGGTGTCGCTGACAGAATGGAAAACCCGGCTCAGCCAGCTGAACTGGCGGGAAGCAGGTCAGATACAATGGCAGAAAATCAGACTGCGGGTACAGCCTTACTGGCAGCAGTTACCGGGCTTTCATCGCAAAGCATTAATGATCCTGATCCCTGTAGTGCTTATCCTGTTTCTGCTGCCGGCTTCAGAACCCGATCTAACAATTCCCGGCAGCGAGCCCGTGCGTCAGGAAGTGGCGCTGAACCTGGCTGAGCTTGAGCCTGCGCCTTTGCCTGTCGGTCAGCGTCCTGAGCCGGCATCGCCTCCTCGGCCGGTAAACGCAAAACCCGTGGCCTCGCAAACTGCTGTGACATCGCCGTCGTCTTCGGCGACGACAACGCCCCGGCAGTCCGCTTCTGCAGAAAACTGGATGAATTATGAAGTCAAGAAAGGTGAAACGTTGGCGACCATCTTTCGTGCCAAGTCGTTACCTTTGACTGATCTGTACGCTATTGCTGCGATTGAAGGCAAAGACAAACCGCTCAGTGACATTAAATCTGGCCAGTTATTGCGTTACAAACAACTGGCCAATGGTGATCTGGATGCCCTGCAGATTGAGAGCCGTGGTGGCGATCCTGTGATGTTTTTCCGCCGCTCTGACGGTAGTTTTGCCCGCGGCCAGTAACTGATTGATCAGGCGGTTGCCGGGTTTTTCGTCAGCCGCATATCAATATGGGGAATGCCGTCTTCCAGATATTCGTCCGAGCTTGGCTCAAAGCCAAAGCGCCCGTAATAACTCTGCAAGTGCGACTGAGCGCCGATGTCAATGTCCTGCCCCGGCCACAGTTGTTCTGCGTACGCCAGTCCTTGCGTGAGCAAGGTATTTCCGACCCCTTTGCCGCGCGCCGCTTGCGCGGTGATCACCCGTCCGATACTGACATTATCGTAGGTAGTGCCTGCCGGCAGTAACCGCAGATAAGCCATCAGAGTGCCATTGTCATAAGCCACTAAATGATGGACATCCCGGGCTTTATCGTGGCCGTCGAGTTCCGGATACGGACAGTTCTGTTCAACCACGAACACATCTACCCTGAGTTTCATGATGTCATAAAGCTGATCAGTGCTGAGCTGATCAAAGCGAAGGCATTGCCATTGCATCGATTGCGTCCTTTTACTACTGCTTTTATAGCCTGGCACTCAGCATAAAATGCGCGGTGAGAGACCGCAATAGGCGTTTATTTCCCCGAGGCGGCCAGGTGGCGCTGCAGGCTGTCCAGCTGACTCAGTGACAGGTTCAGAAACGACGCCAGTTGTGGCGTTGTGATGTGGGTTGCCAGTTCACCGACGCTGTCTGTGAACAGGGCGTAGCGTCGTACCGGGCTGTACAGACGCATGAACTGCTCTTTTTGTTCCCGGAACAGCAGTTGCCTCTCGGCCAGCGCTATGTACAGGGCGGGCATGTCATCGCGCCAGCGAAGTATCAGCTCGGCTGGCAGGGCCTGAATCAGGCAGGGTGACAAGGTTTCCAGCAGATAGGGTGATCCCTCCTCGGTCAGCAGGCTTTCAAAGCCAATCAGCAGATCCTGTTCCCAGAAGAAATCTTTGCTGATGGTTTTACCGTCTGCTGTGATGTAGCAGGCATGACACAGGCCATCAATCAGGAAATACGCCTGTGTTGCCAGTTCTCCCTGATTGATCAGCACATGCCGGGTAGGCAGTTCTAACGGTTCGGCCAGTGACAGTGCCTGATCGACAGTGGCCTGATCGGCACCGTGCAGGGCCAGAAATTGCGCGAGTGGTGAGGTCATAGTGTTCTGTCGCTGTTGAAGTCATCTATATCTAGCTTACCAAAAAATACCGCGACCACAGGCCGCGGCATAGTGATAGCGTTATGACGCTGTGCTATCAGTGTTGCAGGTCAATCCGGTAAACCGTAAAGCCGGCTGCATCGGTAGCCACTTGCTGCATCGGATACTGACCCTTGTCTTTGATAAAGGATGCCGCTTTGTCGCTCGGTGAGGTTTCAAAACGGATATCCAGCGGCGTTGTGCTCCTGAGCGGGGCAAAGCGCCAGTTATTGTCGGCACTCGGTACAACTTGTCCGTCGTCTTTACTGACCCTGCTGATGTAACTGGCCAGCACAGTGCGGTTTTCATCCGGTGCCGCAAAGGCGACATACTGCTCGCCTGTGCCGGCAAACTTGCCACTGTAAGCGCGGTAATTGTTGGTGGCAATAATAAAGGGTTGGGCCGGGTCGATGGCTTTGCCCTGATAGGTCAGTTGCTTAATTCGCTCAGCTGCCGGGTTGATCAGCTTGCAGTCACCGTCGTAACGGGCGGGCTGAGAGACATCCACCTGATACTGAACACCGTCAATCACGTCGAAGTTATAGGTGCGGAAGTCTTCCCAGTTGATCAGCGATTGTGGCGCGCCTGAGCTGAGATCAATCTGGTTAAATTGCCCGGCAGAGCACTCCAGCCATTCTTTGACTTCTTTGCCTGTTACTTTCAGTGCCACCAGGGTATTGGGGTACAGGTACAGATCGGCTGCGTTGCGAAAGGTCAGCTGGCCGGCTTCCACTTCGGTGTAGTTGCCCGGATCGTTCGCCCGGCCGCCTGCCTTGAACGGGGCGGCAGCCGACAGCACAGGCAGGCCGTCTAAATCCGGGTCGCCCTGAATAAAGCGCTCCACGTAATCTTTCTGTGCCAGGTTCACTATCTGCACGGTCGGATCATCCTGTACCAGCGCCAGATAGCTGTACATCACATCACTGGCTTTACCGATTGGCTGGTTGACGAATTCCCGTGTTCCCTTGTGATCTTCCATCACGGCTGCGACCAATCTGCTGTCCGCCGCCACCTGCGCTTTACCATCGGCAAATATCGGGCGGGCCTGGGTTTGACGCTCAGTCACTGCCCACTTGCCATCCTGCCGGGTCAGCTCCAGATCTATCACCCCCAGATGATCGCCCCAGCGGCCGGGCATTACCGCCGCGACACCATTGATAGTGCCCTTCGCTATGTCGGTATTGGGCAGGCTGGCAAAAGTTTGACTCGGGAAGACCGCGTGGGCATGGCCGAACGCGATTGCATCTATGCCTTTTACCTGCGTCAGGTAATAGACAGAGTTTTCCGCCATGGCATGGTAAGGATCGACAGATACGCCTGAATGCGGAATCGCGACTATGATATCGGCGCCTTCGGCTTTCATCTTAGGCACGAAATAGTCTGCCGTTTGTTTGATGTCTCTGGCGCTCACCTTGCCTTCAAGATTCTTTTTATCCCAGGTCATGATTTGCGGCGGCACAAAGCCGATGTAGCCGATCTTGATGTCATGCTCTGCGCCGTCGGTATCTTTCAGGCGATAGGTTTTAATCAGATAAGGGGTAAAGAGGTTTTCCCCCGTCTTTAGGTCGTAGACATTGGCATTGATATAGGGGAAGTTTGCGCCTTTTAATGCCGCTTGCAGGAAATCCAGCCCGTAGTTGAATTCATGGTTTCCTATGTTGCCTACTTCGTAATCGAGCGGGTTCATGGCTTTATAGACAGGGTGAACATCACCGTCTGCCAGGCCTTTTTCCGCCAAGTAGTCACCCATCGGGCTGCCCTGAATCAGATCGCCGTTATCAACCAGCACACTGTTAGTGACTTCGCGTCTGGCCTGCTCGATTAAGGTGGCGGTCCGGACCAGCCCGGTTTTCTCGGTCGCTTTATCTTTGTAGTAGTCATAGTCCATGACATTGGCGTGAATGTCGGTAGTTTCAAGAATGCGCAGTTGAATGGTGTCTGCCAGTGCCGGGCCTGCTGCTGCCAGCAGTGCGCCCAGTACGGCAAGTGAAAGGGGTTTTGCTCTTAAAGACATGATTTCACCGTCATTAATGGAGTAAGTAACGCGCTAAAAGTAGCAAAAATACTGTCTCTGAAATGCAAGAGCTTGTCAGATATGTGACCTGAGTGTGCTTCCTTGCTCTGCATCAGGTTTCTTTCTCACATCACTGCACTTTGGCCATGATGATTGGCGAAATAGTTAGATCTTAAAGGCATAAGATAAGCTTTTTTTATGAGAAAAAACCGGAAAAGTGATTGTTTTATACGGTGTTAGGGGCGATTTGCTGTCATATCCGGAAGGATGGTAGCCACAGGACGCTTAAGTCAGCCAAGCTAAACTTTTGGGAATAAAAAATGAAATTTTAGAATTTCAGGTAATATCCTGCCCCGTCTATAGTGCTGTTACGTACAGAGAGTAAGAGCAGTGACTATGGACTATTTACCTATTTTTGCCGATTTAAAGCGTCGTCCATGCCTGGTGGTAGGCGGTGGAGAAGTGGCCTGGCGTAAAACCCGGATGCTGCTCAAAGCCGGTGCCGACGTTCGTGTCATTGCTCCTGAGCTCAATGCCGATTTTCTGCAGGCAGCAGATAACGGTGACATTACCCTTATTGCTGAGCAATTTATGCCAGAGCACCTTGACGGTATCTTTCTGGCTATCGCAGCAACCGATCGCAAAGCCATCAATGCTCTGGTGTACCAGTCGGCTAACCAGCGCCAGGTGCTGGTGAATGTGGTGGATGATACCCAGCGTTGCAGCTTCATCGTACCATCTATTGTTGATCGCTCTCCTCTGATTGTGGCTATTTCATCTTCTGGCAAAGCGCCGGTACTGGCGCGTCTGGTCCGGGAAAAGCTGGAAGCCTTGCTGCCTCAGCATCTTGGCAAGATGGCGACTCTGGCAGGCCAGTTTCGCGATCGTCTGAAGAATACGGTGAAAAGCCTGTCTGCCCGCCGTCTGTTCTGGGAGCAGGCCTTTGACGGCCGCTTCGCCGAGCTGGTGGCCGCCGGGCAAGACAAAGAAGCCGAGCAGGAATTGGTTCGCCAGTCCCAGCAGGTGACCCCCCAGGGCCAGGTTGCACTGATTGGCTCCGGCCCCGGTGACGCCGGTTTACTGACCCTGCGTGCGTTGCAATTAATGCAGCAGGCCGATGTGGTGCTGTATGACTATCTGGTATCGGACGACATTATGGATCTGGTTCGCCGTGATGCGGAGCTGGTCTGTGTCGGTAAACGCGCCGGTTATCACAGTGTGCCGCAGGAAGAAACCAACCGCCTGCTGGTGGAATACGCCAGTCAGGGCAAACGGGTGGTTCGCCTGAAAGGCGGTGATCCTTTCATTTTCGGCCGCGGGGCAGAAGAGCTGGAAGTGCTGTTTGATGCCGGCATCCCTTTCCAGGTTGTGCCGGGTATTACCGCCGCAGCAGGCGCTACAGCCTATGCCGGTATTCCTCTGACACACAGAGATCACGCACAAAGTGCCATGTTTATTACCGGTCATACCAAGCCGGACAGCGACAATCTCGACTGGTCCACCCTGGCACGCGGTAAGCAGACGCTGGTGATTTATATGGGGCTGATGAAATCAAGCCACATCCAGCAACAACTGATCCAGCATGGCCGCGCAGCAGAAACGCCGATTGCGATTATCGAGCGTGGCACGCAGGCCTCGCAAAAAGTCTTCAGAGGCCAACTGAGCGAGCTGGCTCAACTGGCAGAAAATGCAGAATCGCCGTCACTCATCGTGGTGGGTGAAGTGGTGACTCTGGCAGATAAACTACATTGGTTCGGAAAGCAGGAACAACAAGGGCAACCACACCCCGCTGTCGTGAGCCTGGCTTAACATGGAGAGAAAGATGGATCCGAAACGCCTTACCCACCTTAAGCAGCTCGAAGCGGAGAGTATTCATATTATCCGTGAAGTGGCCGCTGAGTTTGATAACCCTGTGATGATGTACTCCATCGGTAAAGATTCATCGGTGATGTTGCATCTGGCCCGCAAAGCTTTTTATCCGGGAAAGATCCCTTTTCCGTTGCTGCACGTCGATACTGACTGGAAATTTCGCGAAATGATTGAGTTTCGTGATGCGACAGCGAAAAAATACGGTTTTGACCTGCTGGTGCATAAAAACCCGGAAGGCATGGCGATGGGTATCAGCCCGTTCGAGCATGGCTCGTCAAAGCATACCGATATTATGAAAACCCAGGGACTGAAGCAGGCACTGAACAAGTACGGTTTCGACGCCGCATTTGGTGGCGCCCGTCGCGACGAAGAGAAATCCCGTGCCAAAGAGCGCGTGTATTCTTTCCGCGACAAGAACCATACCTGGGATCCGAAAAACCAGCGTCCTGAGTTGTGGAAAACCTATAACGGCCAGATCAACAAAGGCGAGAGCATCCGAGTGTTCCCGCTGTCGAACTGGACCGAGCTGGATATCTGGCAATACATCTACCTGGAAGGCATCGATATTGTGCCGCTCTACCTGTCACAGGAGCGTCCTGTGGTTGATCGCGACGGCATGCTGATCATGGTGGATGATGACCGCATGAAGCTGCGTCCGGGTGAGCAAATTGAACACAAGAGCGTACGCTTCCGTACCCTGGGCTGTTACCCGCTGACCGGGGCGATTGAATCTGAGGCCAAAACTTTGCCTGAGATCATCGAAGAAATGCTGGTGGCCACCTCCAGTGAGCGTCAGGGACGGGCGATCGACCACGATCAATCGGGATCGATGGAATTGAAGAAACGTCAGGGTTATTTCTAAGGAGTCGGGACATGAACAGCGCAATTCAACAACAAGTAGCTGAGCTGGGCATTGAAGCTTACCTGGATCAGCACCAGAACAAGTCTCTGCTCCGGTTCCTGACCTGTGGTTCAGTGGATGACGGTAAAAGTACGCTGATTGGCCGTCTGCTGCACGATTCACAGCAAATTTATGAAGATCAACTGGCCGCGATTCATGCTGACAGCCAGAAAGTGGGCACCACAGGCAGTAAGCCGGATCTGGCCCTGCTGGTTGACGGTCTGCAAGCGGAACGTGAGCAGGGCATCACCATTGATGTGGCTTACCGTTATTTCTCGACCCAGAAACGCAAGTTCATCATTGCCGACACCCCGGGGCATGAGCAGTATACCCGCAACATGGCGACAGGGGCTTCTACCTGTGATGTGGCGGTGATCCTGATTGATGCCCGTAAAGGTGTCTTGGATCAAACCCGTCGTCACTCCTACATTGCCAGCCTGCTGGGGATTCGCCAGTTTGTGGTGGCCGTCAACAAGATGGATTTGGTCGGTTTTGAGCAGGCCCGCTTCGAGCAGATCCGGGATGATTATCTGGCGTTTGCCAAAAAGCTCAATGCGGACATCAATATCCAATTGGTCCCGCTGTCGGCACTGGAAGGCGACAATGTGGTGACCGCCAGTGAGCTTACACCCTGGTATGAGGGCGAGCCGCTGCTGTCTTTGCTGGAAAGCGTGGAAATCAATAAAAAAGTGGACGGCGAATTACGCTTTCCTGTGCAATATGTGAACCGCCCGAATCTGGACTTCCGCGGCTTTGCGGGCACGCTGGCATCCGGTATTGTGTCCGTCGGGGATGCGGTGAAAGTGTTGCCATCGGGTAAATCGTCAACGGTTGCCCGTATTGTGACCTTTGACGGTGATCTGGAGCAGGCCCATTCTGGTCAGGCAATTACGCTGACCCTGAATGATGAGATTGATATCAGCCGCGGTGATACTATCGTTCATGCCGCTGACGACGTTGCACTCAGCAATCAGTTGTTGGCCGACATTGTCTGGATGGCCGAAGCACCACTGGAAACCGGTCGTCAGTACGATATCAAAGTGGCGGGCAAGAAAACGCTCGGCTCGGTCAGTGCGATTCGTCATCAGGTTGATATTAATAACCTGGACACCTTTGCTACCGATGTGCTGCCTCTCAACGGCATTGGCCTGTGCGAAGTGGTGCTCAATGAGTCTATCGCGATAGATTCTTATCAGAACTGTGCCGATACCGGCGGTTTTATTCTGATTGACCGCCTGACCAATGTGACTGTGGGTGCCGGCATGGTGCGTGAGGCGCTGACGGAATCCGCCCCTTCTCAGCAGGCATACAGCGCCTTTGAGGTAGAGCTCAATGCACTGATCCGTAAGCACTTCCCGCACTGGGATGCCAAAGATCTCAGTAAGTTGCTGGGGTAATGCCAATGGCATGGGAGCAAGCCCTGGTACTGGCGATGCTGGTGGTGATCATCACCTGTTTGATCACCACCAGAATCAAACCTGCCTATCTGTTTGCAGGTACAGCCTTTATTGGTTTTCAAACCGGGATGATTGAGCTGTCGACCCTGGCGGGTAACTTCACCAATGCGTCGTTACTGACCCTGGTTCTGCTGATCCTTGTTTCCATTGCTCTTGAAAAAACGCGCCTGATCAGTTGGGTCGGGCGCCAAATTTCTCAGGGAGGACAAACGTCTGTGGTGGCCAAACTTGGCCTGTCGACGGCCTTCCTGTCTTCCTTTACCAATAACACGGCAGTGGTGGTGTCTTTGATTGGCGCCATAAAGCGCAATCAGCGTCATGCGCCGTCTCGTCTGTTAATACCACTGTCCTATACCGCGATATTGGGCGGTACGCTGACCCTGATTGGTACTTCGACCAATCTGATTGTGAACAGCTTTGTCGAAGATGCCGGGTTACCCAGCCTGGGCTTTTTTGCGCCTTCAATGATTGGACTGGCGGTGTTGCTGGTCGGGCTGGTGTTTTTGATCCCCCTCAGCCACTTTCTACCTAATTACGATGACAGCAGCCAGGATGAACTGCCGTACTTTCTGGAAGCCAAAATCGAGCCGACCTCATCGCTGGTTGGCAAGTCGGTTGCTGAAAATGGTTTACGGGCACTGCGCCGCTTGTTTCTGGCGGAAATCATTCGTGACGGCAAGACGATTGCCCCTGTGTGCCCCGAGACGGTATTGCGGGCCGGCGACAGTTTACTGTTCTGTGGCGATATCGAAAGTGTCACGACCTTACAGGAAATCGACGGGCTGAGGTTATTTGGTCAGCACCACCTCAATGGGCAGTCCATGATGGAAGTGGTGGTCAGTCATTCTGCCGGCATCCGTGGTAAAACGCTGAAAAGCGTGCAGTTCCGCGAACGTTTTGATGCTGTGGTGGTGGCGATCCGTCGCGGCCATGAACGTCTGGCCGGCGGGCTGGGCAATATTGAATTGCATCCCGGTGATACCCTGGTGATTGTGCCCGGCAAAACCTTTCATGAGAAAAAGCAGACGTTAAACCGTGAATTTGTCCTGATCAACGGTCTGGACTCCAGCGCCCGGCTGGACAGCACCAAGAGCATGGCCGTGCTGGGCGGTTTTGTTGCTGTGATTACCGCGGGTCTGTTGGATGTTTTACCCCTGATCAAAGGACTGGCCGGTTATCTGTTGCTGTTGCTGGCGACCGGTATCATCAGCTTTGCCGAAATTCGCCGCCGTTTTCCGATTGATATAGTGGTGATTGTTGGCTCGGCGTTATCACTGGCACAACTGATGCTTGCCAGCGGCCTGTCTGAGCGGATGGGCAATATCATGATGACGTCCTTTAATGGCTGGGGCGTCTACGGCGGGTTAGTGGCCGTGTATCTGCTGACCTTGCTGATGACTGAGCTGGTAACTAACAATGCTGCAGCAGCCTTGTCTTTCCCCTTAGCGTACAGTTTGGCACTGAGCTATGGGGTCGATCCTATGCCCTTTATTATGGCGGTGCTGTTTGGTGCCAGTGCCAGTTTTATTTCACCTTATGGTTATCAGACGAATTTGCTCGTTTACACCGTAGGCAACTATAAGTTGCGAGATTATCTACGGATCGGATTGCCGTTTTCCGTGATGTACTCAGTGGTTGTATTAGCCCTGATCCCGCAGTTCTTTCCTTTTTAATGTGTTTTAGCAACGGAGTGTAAAATGACCGCTGTCGTTCAACCCCATGAAAATGAAAACGTGGTCTGGCACAATCACCAGACAGATAAAGCACAGCGTGCTCAGTTAAAAAATCAGAGACCCTGCGTTCTGTGGTTTACCGGGTTGAGCGGTGCCGGCAAATCGACGGTGGCCGGCGCGTTGGAAAATCGCCTGGCTGAACAGGGCTTCCATACTTATCTGCTGGATGGCGATAATGTTCGCCATGGCCTGTGCAAGGATCTGGGTTTCTCTGCTGAGGATCGTAAGGAAAACATTCGACGCATCGGGGAAGTGGCTAAGCTGATGGCGGATGCTGGTCTCATCGTACTGACCGCGTTTATCTCTCCTCATAGAGCTGAGCGTCAGTTGGTTCGTGAACTCCTGCCTGAGGGAGAATTCATTGAAGTCTTCGTGGACACACCTCTGGCAGAATGTGAAAAGCGCGATCCTAAAGGCCTGTATAAGAAAGCCAGAGAGGGAGAGATTAAAGACTTTACCGGCATCGATTCTGAATATCAGCCGCCGGCGAATCCTGAGATTCATCTGCAAGCGGGCAATGCATCGGTTGATGAGCTGGTTACTCTGTGCGTGGAAGCATTAAAACAGCGTCACATTATTTAAGACAAGGAGTACAGCGTGAGCGCACTACTGGAGTCTATCTATCAGGTTGCACTGGAAGCAGGGCAAGCCATCATGGACTGCTATCACAGCAATGTCCGGGTTGAGGAAAAAGCGGATAAGAGTCCGGTCACTGAAGCTGACCTGGCTGCCAATGCGGTGATAGTCCGCCATTTATTACAGCTTACGCCCGATATCCCAATTCTCTCTGAGGAATCCGCTCATACTGAATGGCGCGACCGTCAGCACTGGCAATCATTCTGGCTGGTGGATCCGCTTGATGGAACAAAAGAGTTTCTTCGGAAAAACGGCGAGTTCACGGTTAACATTGCCTTGATTAAAGAAGGCAGGCCCGTGCTTGCCGTAGTGCATGCGCCTGCTTTGGGTAAAACCTGGCTGGGAGACGGTAATAAAGCCTGGTTGCAAACCAAGGCTGGTCGGGAACCAATCCGAGTGAGAGAAGCAACAGTGCCAACCGTGGTGGGTAGCCGTTCTCATCCCAGCCCGGACATGGCTGACTTTCTCAATATGTTAGGTCAGCACAAGATGACTGAGGTCGGGTCATCCCTGAAATTTTGTCTGGTCGCAGAAGGAAGGGCGCAATTCTACCCACGTTTAGGGCCAACCATGATGTGGGATACCGCTGCCGGTCAGTGTATAGCAGAAAGTGCAGGTGCATCCGTCACCTTATTTAATCAAGAGCCACTGCAATATCACAGGGAAGAGTTGCTGAACCCTTCTTTCCTGGTTAGCTGTAAGTAAATGCTTTTATGCCGTCGGGGTTACCCGACGGGTTGCTCTTCTGCTCTAGTAGGTTGAGCTGATCGTTTCCTCGGTTGCTACGCTCTCCTCTGAGTCTCTGTTTCTTTATCTTGTCTGTCCCATGCCTGTTTTGGCTGTTTTTTTGTGTTTTTTATCAGTTTCAGAGCAAAAGGTAGCCGGTTGCAATAAAATCACCAAAAAACACTTGCTGCTTTCAGCTAACCCCCTATAATGCCGCCTCACTGACAGGGCACACACGGGTTTGAATAAGTTCTTGGTAACTTGTGAATAACTTGTGTGAACTGAAAGTGGCGCAAAAAGAAAGAGAAACAGGGTTGACACTCGTTTTTGTTTTTGTAAAATGCGCACCCTCACCGAGTAAAAGGTGCTAAAGGTTTAAAACCAGAAGTTATCCTTGGTGAGCTCTTAGTTAAGAAGGTGTTTGAAAAAGTTTTTAAAAATAACGCTTGACTGAGAAAAAATGCTGGGTAGAATACGCAGCCCTGACCAACGAGACATAACGTTGAGTCAACGCTCTTTAACAATTTGACCATGCAATCTGTGTGGGCACTCGACAATGATACAGTCATAAAAGATTTATCAGTGAACTGAGTGACCAATTGGTAGC
>NZ_AULG01000017.1 GCF_000425165.1 Photobacterium halotolerans DSM 18316 | reverse complement strand
AAAGGCATTTCTGGTTACGCTTTGTGCCAGCAAAGAGTAACTGGCGCGCGTTGTACACAGTTAAGAAAAACACCGAACTCAAGCGCGACATACCAATACCACTTTTGAAATGGCACTCGCTATCAGAATTTGCACCGTTGCGCTAATAACGGTCCCAGCGTATTTTTCTAAGCGAAAGTGATCCTCAACCCGCCGGCGCTTTCAGATCCAGCGTTTCTAACGGGTTAGGGCAGTACTGCCGGGTCTTATCCATCACCTGTTTTTGCAAGGCTTTATCAGCCTCGATCTCAGGGTATTGTTTTCTGAGATCTTCCATGCAGGTTTGTGTGGCTTCCATCATCTTGGTGAGCTCGTCTTTGGAATTCATCAGACTGGAAAGGTCATTACCTTTATCTGTTTTCACCGCCTGTAACGCTTTCTCAAGTTCGGCATAGGGCTGGGCGAGGCAGCCGCAGACATCTTTTGCGGCCTGGTCCAGGTCATCAGCCTGAACAGGAAAAGCCGTCAGGGAGGCGATAAACAAGGGGGCTATCAGGGATTTCATCTCTACCTCCTGGCATGTCCATAAAAAAAGAAAAAAATTTGGTACTGTACATCAGGCACAGTGTCAGAAAAGTAAATAGCCTGACTTCAACGAGTTGCTCAAGGATGTTGTATCAATTACATACTGAGGCGTAATACTTCGAATCGCAAAAAAATCGTAGTGTTATTTTTGCGACACTGCTCAAAATTTCACCTCCCTATACTCAAGAGGAAAGCACTTGTGACGATGTATTAGATACGTCTAATGAAGGCGTACGGATAACATGAAGCGTGTAGTTTAGGGGGCTGTATGAAGAGCGCACATCGGTGTCGCGGTGTCGGGTTGTCTGTCGTGGTTGTGGCAGTCACTTTACCATCATTTGCATGGGCAGACAGCGGCAAATTCAGCTTTGTCAGTTCGGTATCCGATGAGGTGATTGACTCTTTATCGTCAATGGCCAGCGACGTCAGGGTAGATAAACCCAGTAAGAAAGAATCCCTTCACCCAGCCGTCAGTCTCAATGCGTCATCTTTTGCTTTATATCCTGGTGATGTCAGTACACGAACAAGCAGTGTCAGGGAAGATAACCGTCTTCGTACATTCAGCGCGTCATCCTTTGGCAGTGATTACACCAATTCATCGTATTTCGAAAATTCGCAGAGTGGTTTGGGCACTTATATGCGGGTCGATCGCTCGCAGCCGCAGTTTCATTTCAAATCGTCCCCGGTTGATCGCACCGCACCTGTTAATGATGGTTATTCACTGACCCTGGGCGGCGACTATCTGCTGAATAATAATTATCTGTTTGGTTTAGCGCTGGGGATGCCGTCGTACCGAGTATCTGGCACTGAAAATGAAAGCAGCAGTGGCGTTGAAGGTTTAGTGGCGTCTGGCTATTTCAGTTATTTTGAGAACGAGTGGTTTCTCGATTTTTCCGCCAGCTATGCACTGATAGATAAAGACATGAAACGTCAGGTCAATATGTATACCGATCCTGTGGTCAGCAGTATGGATGATGCTGATTCTGACGTGTGGGTATTTACACTGGGCGGCGGCTATGTGGTTGATTATCCCTATGCGACCATCGCATTAGAAAGTTCGGTGCAGTACACCTTGTCCGATCAGGACAGATACAACGAAAGGTTGTCGAAAGGCAATTCAAACTATGTGATTTCACAGGTTGATGATGTCAATAACCTGGAAGGGACCACCTTTATTACTGGCGCATCGATTTCAAAACCCTTCCGAACCAGCTTAGGGCTGTTCCAGCCTTATGTGAAAAGCTACCTGCATTATGATTATCAGTTCGATTCAGAGCGTATCATCAGCCAGTTTAAATCTGCCTACAGCAGCAGTAACCTGCCTGTGATCACTCAGTCGGACGATCAGTTTTACGGTCGCTTTCACGCCGGTGTCTCTGGTGCATTTAATGACAAATGGATCGGCTACGCTGAAGCGAGTACGCTGGTCGGGTTAAATGATATGAACCCCACCTTATACAGCATGGGTGTGATCATCCCGTTTAAATAAACTGGGATCTGCAGCTTAGCCAGAACCTCTAGCTTCCTGGGTCGTTTTCTCATCCTCAGGCGACGCGGCGTTATTCGCACTGATTCTGCACTGATTTCGCGTTACCAGCGCTGTGGCAGATGGGTGCTCAGGTAATCAAGAAACAGACTGAGTTTACGGGATCGCTTACTTTTCTCCGCCGATACCAATGCCACGATATTGGCTTTGGGTAACTGGTAGTCAGTCAGTACCGGGACCAGCAGACCAGCATCAATTTCCTTTCTGACATCCCATTCAGAACGCTGAATGATCCCGTAGCCATCCAGAGCCCATTGCTTGGCAACCTGACCGACATTGCAGGACAATTTCGGTTCGATGCGGATACTGCTTGTTTGTTTGGAGGGCAGGTGAAACTTCCACATGGTGACATTCTCGTCATTCTCTTTCAGAGCGATGCACGCATGATGATGAAGATCTTCTGGTGTATTCAGCGGTGGTGCGGAAGCCAGGTAACCGGGCGACGCAAGAAGAAAGCGTTTGTTCTCAACCAGATGAATACAGCGTAGTGATGAATCTTTTAACCGGCCGATATAGATCATGACATCCGGCTTGATAGGGTGCGACCAGCTTGGTTTGTCGGTGAGCGTCAAATCAATAATCAGGTTGGGGTACTGATTCTGAAACCTGGCGATGAGTGGCGCAATATGGGTTGTACCAAATCCCAGCGGGGCAAGGACATTCAGTTTGCCTTCAATCATTGACTGGTTCGACAGCAGATCATTTTGCAGTGCCTCGAGTGCCAGCAGTATCTCTCTGCCTTCTCGGGCAAGCTTTTTTCCTTCCTGTGTCAGCTTGGTGGTTCTCAGATTTCTGTCTACCAGTGTGACGGACATTTTCCGCTCTAATGCCTGCAGACGCTGAGTGACGCTGGGTGGTGTCACATTGAGTTTTCTGGCGGCGGCCGCCAGGGAAGGGCTGTCTGCAATCACACTGAAAAATTCAATATCCTGAGAATTTATCATTAATCTAAATCTTAATATGGCAATAAATAATGATTAATTTAACTTAATATGCAACCTTGTTACAACTATGTCCGCTCCTTCTAACTGATTAAGAGTGGAATAATTACAATGACTCGTCTTGACGTAACAGTTGCTTCATTGGCTAGTGAAGCGAAGCCCCTGGCTCCAAGCTTTGGTTTGGAGTTTACCAACAAACAACTCGCTACTTTAGTATCAGAGCAGTTCGACGAACTGTACTCAACATTGGTTCGGCATAAGTTACTCATTTTCCGCAAGCAGGACACATCGCCTCAGCAGCTGATGCAGATTGCGGAACGGCTCGGTGAGGTGCAGCGCTATCCATTTTCGAGCGGCATTGAAGGCTTCCCGGAAATTGTCGAAATCCGTAAAGAGCCGGATCAGAAAAATGTGTTCAGTGGTGTGTGGCATATCGATTCCACTTATCTGGAGTCTCCTCCCGATTTCACTCTGCTGGCGGCTAAACAGACCCCGGAAGTTGGCGGAGATACCGTATTTGCAGACTCTCAGAAAGCGTTTGCTGCTTTGTCGGAAGGGATGCAGAAATTTCTGCTGTCTGAAAAAGCGGAATTCATTTCAAATAAAATTCAGGAAGCCGGTAACAAAGCCCCGCATCTGGTGAATTTTACAGATATCGCAATGGCTAATACCTTCTTTAGTGCCTCACATTCTGCTGCCAAGCGACACGAAGAATCAGGGATCCCTGGGATCTACGTGAACGCTGAGCACACCAGTCGCTTTACGTCGATGTCAGCCGAAGAGAGTGCGCCTATCCTCGATTATCTCTTTAGCCATATTACCCGCGATGAGTTCACCGCCAGGGTGCGGTGGGAAAACGAGACGATTGTGTTGTGGGATAACCGTGGCCTTCAGCACCATGCCGTGAACGACTATTACGGCCAGTTACGCGTGATGCACCGTATCATTGTCCGTTCGGCAATGCGTTAAACAACATACATGTACAGCGCCCGACAATTTGTTGCAGCGCTGTACATGTGGTTGATGAATGAAGTTGTTAAAAAGAAAGGAAAAAATATGTTGGAATCCATAGCCTTTGTTCCCTCAGGCAGTGTATTAATCATGCTGTTCTGTGCGGCATTTATTGCCGGTATTGTCGATGCTATTGCTGGTGGTGGCGGTTTAATTACGGTTCCGAGTCTCTTGCTGGCCGGTGTGCCGCCGCTGACGGCTCTCGGTACTAACCGCTTACAGGCTGTGATTGGTGAGCTGACGTCTTTTGTGACCTATTTGTGGCACAGAGAAGTGAACCTCTCCGGCCTGCTTCTTGGCATGATAGCAACGGCAGTAGGAGCAACGGCGGGTTCTTTTGCCGTCAGCTTGTTCCCGGCTGATATTCTGAGGGCGCTGCTGCCCATTTTGATGGTTGCTATTACTGTTTATTCCATTTTGTCTAAACGCCTGAAAAATGTCGTCGCTGAGCAGGCGAAGGTGTCTTCCCGAACTTTCATGCTGTCTATGGGGCTGATCATTGGTTTTTATAATGGTTTCTTCGGGCCGGGCACGGGGGCGATCTGGATGATCGCGTTTGCGATCTTGCTGGGATACACGATCAAGCAGGCCAGTATTGCCACTAAACCGTTAAATCTGATGGGTAATCTGGTGTCGCTGATTTTCTTTATCTCCATCAGCAGCGTGAATTATCAGATCGGACTGGTCATGGGCGTCGCCCAAGTGCTGGGGGCGGTGCTGGGCAGCAAAGTGGTGATCCGCAATGGCGACAGAGTCGTGCGGCCGATGTTTATCACTGTCACTTTATTGATGACGGTTAAACTGATTTACGAAACAGGTACAGGACCTGTGCTTGCTTTCGTTACCGGGCACTAGCCGTCCACCGGTAATATGTCCTGAAAAAAACGGACCGTCAAAGCGAATGACGGTCCGTTTTTCATGCTTAATGGCCTGACGGCTGAGTCAGCAGCTAAAAGTCAGCCGTTTAGCGTCAACAATCAGCGTAAAGCTCTGGCCCGGTAAGAGCGGCTTTTGATTTTATCGCTGGTGATTTTCGCAAGCGCTTTTTTCATGACTTTTCTGTCAACGGCAACATAAGCACGCAAATCGGTGATGTGGATTTTGCCGACTTGTTTACCTTCAATACCGTTATTGCCTGTGAGTGCGCCCAGAATGTCACCAGGGCGCAGTTTTTGCTTCTTGCCGCCATCAATCTGGAGAGTGACCATGGCAGGCGCCGCCGGCGTATTATTCAGTAACGTCGCTGGTGGCAAGGGATCGCTGGTGATCTCGCGCTCAAAATGATCAGCAAGCAACGCCATCTTGTAGCCATCTTTTTCGCCATAGAAGGTGTACGCGTTACCCTGGCTGCCAGCACGGCCTGTTCGGCCGATACGGTGAATATACACTTCGGTATCGTGGGGCATGTGGTAGTTAAAGACAGCGTCCAGGGCATCGATATCCAGTCCGCGGGCGGCAACGTCTGTGGCAACCAGAATACAGGCACTCTTATTGGCAAATTGCAGCAGCGTCTGATCTCTGTCTCTTTGTTCCAGATCGCCGTGCAGCGCTAACACGCTGAAACCCGAATCGGCCAGTTCATCTGCAACTTGCTGTGTTTCGCGTTTGGTATTACAGAACACCACGGCGCTTTCCGGTTGTTTGTCCAGCAGCAACAGACGCAGCGCCTGCATGCGCTCTTTGTTGTCTTCCAGACGGTAAAACGACTGGGCAATGGTGCTTTTTTCATGCGTAGAGGCGACTTTCACCATCACAGGTTTGTGAAGGATTTGTTCTGCGACAGACTGGATCTGTTTGGGAAACGTTGCACTGAACAGCAGGGTTTGTCGCTGTGGCGGCGCTTGTTCAATGATGGCATCCAGCGCGGGCTGGAATCCCATTTCCAGCATGCGATCGGCTTCATCAAGCACCAGCATATTCAGATTGCTTAAGCTTAAGCGGCCACGCTCTAAGTGATCGAGCACCCGGCCAGGCGTACCGACGATAATATGGGCACCGTGTTCCAGAGAGCCGATTTGACGGCCCATAGGCACACCGCCACACAATGTCAGCACCTTGATATTGTGAATACCACGAGCCAGAGTACGGATGTCCTGTGCGACCTGATCGGCCAGTTCACGGGTAGGGCACAGTACCAGCGACTGCACTCGAAAACGTTTTACATCCAGTTTGTTCAGCAGACCTAATCCAAAAGCGGCGGTCTTACCTGAACCGGTTTTACCCTGGCCGATAACATCGCTACCGTTCAGGATTGACGGCAGGCTTTGTGCCTGAATCGGGGTCATAGCAGTAAAACCTATCGTGGCGAGGTTTTCTAACAGTTCAGGCTTTAATGACAGTGCTGAAAAAAGCAACGGGTTATCGTTCGACGGTGTCGAAGCAATGTCGGCATGGCTCAAGGTATGTGTCCTGTAATAGGTGGTTAATATGACTAACCACGAAGAAATAGGGGGTTAGCACGATCTGCCATTAAAGTTAGCTGTGTTCATGATAAACGTCGAACCGTGCTTATAGGCATAATGGCCGCTATTGTACCAACCCAGACTGTGCTTCGCCTTAACTATTCATTCTGGTACTGATTTGTTACACGCTGGCTTTGTGTGGTTTACCCTGGCGTAACATCAGGGGCGGGGAATGCTGCGGTAAAGCTGATTAAATTGCCGGTTTTTGCTGAAATACAGTTCTATTTCTGCCAGAAGGCCAGGATTGGCTTTATAGTCGAACTCTTCCTGGAAGTTGATTGTTGGCGTTAATTTCATATACAGCCAGTTTTTATGCAGTCGTCGTTGCCAACTGAAAGCGAGCCAGGCGTTTTCAACCGCCAGATCGGGCCGGCTGTTGGCACTCACGCCTATAGTGTAAGTAAACAGATTACGGCTGCTGACTCTGTCATAAATTTCTGCAAGGTTCACGAACTGCCAGTTATTGTCATCATCCAGAAATTGTGCGCTGGTGCCGGCTCTGAGAATGGTCAGCTCTGTAGGATCGACAGCGTAAAAGAAGTCAGCAGAGGTGACGCTGCCGGGACCTCGGCTGTGGTAATAGAAAAATTCCTGCTGCAGCAGGGCTGTCCAGCCTTCGCCCAGTTTGTCCACGCGCCGGAAATGTGCCCGGGTAAAAGGATCCAACGGCAGGCGTAATTTCAGGCCGAGATCAAAATCGGCATACCACTCGCCAACCTGACGGCTTTCAAGCCGTACGCCACCAATGGCGCCCCGATTGCCGTTACGGGTTGTCTCCACCAGTCCCCGCTCTTTGTCTTCCAGGCTTTCGAAGTCTTCAGGATCCGTTTCAAAGATCAGTTTCCAGTTTTTTTCGGTGTGAGGAAGATCCATGCGCAGCGATACGCTCGAATCAAATTCAAAGTATTCCCTGTGCGAATAGTTGGGCTGGATGCGAATGCGCAGATAGCTTTCATTGACCATGGGTGCTTCATCCTCTTCCAGACTGAGAAAGTGGTCAATATTTGAGCTCATATCGATAATGGTATCTGACAGCGATGTTTGGGTTTCTTCCAGCCAGCCTGAAAAAATAATGTCTTCCGGACCGTCTTCGGGAAGCAGCCGCGGATCTGCCTCCGGCGGGTCATTTGCCAGACATACTACGGGCAATGCAAGCCACATGGCAGGTGCCAGTAGGGTGCTGAAAAGTAGCAGACATCTCATGTAAGCCCTCGAAACCGAATGCTAACAAATTGAAACTCAAGCCAATTGAGTATAGCCATCAGGCACAGGGCTAAGCCATTTAATATTGAGAATTAAAAATTCGAAGGTGATCTAAATTTTGTAAGCAACAAATGAAATTGGCAAATGGGCGCGTCACCAGGATTTGAGGAAAACGCTTTTATTGCGGTGAGTTATCGCAAATAGGAATGATTTGCGAATATTTTGCCCTTCAAACGGCAACTTTACTGTCACAGAACTGGGCTACACTAATCTGGATTAGAAAATCTATACAAGTCTGTATGGGTTATTGTGGTGAGGTGTAAGATGGATATGTCAGATTTTGATGGAATCAAACGAGATATCTCACTAAAAGTAGAACATATTTTCGAAGTCTACGAACAAGAACATTATTGCATGCCGACGATGGAAGAATTTCGGACCATGTTTAATGAACATATTGATCAGTATGTCGGGCCTGATGATTCGCTGAAAGGCGCCGGGTTGAACATGTCATCTGATACCAAGCAACGACGTGAGCAGAAGGTATGGCGAGTGGTGAATGAGCTTGAAGCAGAACAGCGATTTTTACGTTCTGACTGAGGTATTCACCGGTGTAGAAAGCATGGCCAGCAATCGGGTTGGCCATGCTTTTTATAATTTATCAGTGATTGATATCCGACTTGCCTGCTAAAAGTGCCAATGCTGTATTTGAAGCAGGGGGTTTGCCCAACTGCTTGCAAATGAAATCACCCGCCTGAGTCAGTTTTATGAGATCGACCCCCGTCGATATGCCGGATTGCTCACAAAGGTAAACCACATCTTCGGTGGCCACATTACCGCTTGCCCCCGGTGCATACGGGCAACCGCCGAGACCGGCGACACTGGCATCCACAGTGCTGATCCCCATCAAAAGCGCCTGATAAATATTCGCCAGTGCCTGTCCCCAGGTGTTATGACAATGCACTGCCAGTGCATCGGCAGGGATATAAGACAGGCAGGCATCCAGCATACGTGCAAAGCGCAGCGGCGTGGCTTTGCCGACCGTATCGCCCAGTGATACTTCGTAACAGCCCATCTGGTACAGCAGCCTGGCGACACTGGCGACTTGCTCCGGGGGGGTCTGCCCGTCGTAAGGACAATCGGTGACGCAGGACAGATAACCGCGAACACGGAGTTGATGCTCTCTGGCTCTCAGTAACACAGGCTCGAACCGAACCAGGCTCTGGGCAATACTGCAATTGATGTTTTTCTGGCTGAAGCCTTCGGATGCTGAGGCGAAAATGGCAATTTCGTCAGCGCCGGCCGCA
Organism: Photobacterium halotolerans DSM 18316; assembly: GCF_000425165.1. Taxonomy (GTDB): domain Bacteria; phylum Pseudomonadota; class Gammaproteobacteria; order Enterobacterales; family Vibrionaceae; genus Photobacterium; species Photobacterium halotolerans. The sequence continues at coordinate 140,700 of NZ_AULG01000017.1, read as the reverse complement.
ATGGCTAGATCAACACCTTTGACATTGGGGGTCAGGGCGGAATAAACAATCCCCGGCGCTCTGTGAATGCGCTGGAACACCTCGCTTGAGTCGGCCATCTGCGGCACCCATTTCGGCGAGACGAAAGAGCCGGACTCAATGTGCGTCAGCCCAGTTGCTGACAGCATATCAATTAGCTGAATTTTATCGCTGAGGCTGACATTGGCTTCATTCTGAAGACCGTCTCGCGGGCCGACCTCGACGATTTTTACCCGACCTGGCAGATCGCTGGTGGCAGGAAAAAAAACTGTCATTATTTACACACTCTGGTTTCAATCGGCTGAATCGGTGGCCGGGCTGAGCTGAACCAGCTCCTGGCCATGCTGTACCTGATCACCTGTGCCCGCCAATACGGATAACACCTGGCCCTGATGGGGCGCGCGCACTGTGTATTCCATCTTCATGGCTTCAATCACAATCAGTCCCTGATCTTTGTCTACCTTGTCTCCCGGCTGGCACAGCACGTCAACCACTATGCCATTTAACGGCGCCGTCGGACTGTCTTTAGCGCCGGACTCATGCGGGCCAAAGGTCGGCCGAAGCTGATAAGCGTACTGTTCCTGCCCGGTGAAGGTCAATACAGTCTGTGCAGCATTATCGAACACCAGGCGGACATGTTCACGCTTCCCTTCGACCTCAAGCGTGACATCCGTGACATGCTGCACGGTTCGTGTCGACAGCAAGCGCAGGGACAGCGGCGATAACACCAGTTCGTCACTGTCAGTATGCCGCGTTCGGGCCACTGAACAGCGGGTAAGTAATACATGATGGTGATCGTCTTTGTCTGTGACGAAGCTGAAAGTGTTGGCCGCCATTTCTGCATCATACAGAGTGATCAGCTGTTGTGCCGCTTGGTTAAGACGCCAGCCGGACTGGTGGTCCGTATCGTTCTGAATCACGCACAGACTGGCGGCACTGAGCACCAGATTCCGGGGTAACTGATATTCAGCGCCGCCCGGTGTTTGTACATTGATAACGCTGGCAGCCGCTGTCTGCAGGGAATCCTGATAATGCTCGATGAAATGTGTGGTCAGTTGGCCCTGAGTGAAAGAGGGGTGGGCCAGAATCCGCTGCAGATACTGGATATTGGTGGCAACACCGCCAATCTGGTACTGAGACAAGACAGACTGTAACTGATGGATAGCAGAAGCCCTGTCTTCACCCCAGGCGATGACTTTTGCCAGCATAGGATCGTAATGGGTAGTGACGGTGTCACCTTGCGCGATGCCACTGTCGATACGTGCGCGGATCGCTTGCGTTTTACTAACAGAAAACGCGCCTGAATCCGGCTCGCTGAGAAAGTGAACCAGACCTGAGGCGGGCAGAAAGTCTTGCTGTGTGTCTTCAGCATACAGCCTGGCTTCCACGGCATGTCCCTGATGACGGATCTCAGACTGGGTCAGCGGCAAAGGCCTGCCTTCGGCTACCCGGATCTGCCATTGCACCAGATCCTGTCCTGTGATCATCTCAGTAACCGGATGCTCAACCTGTAATCGGGTGTTCATTTCCATGAAGAAATAGGTTTGTTGTCGGGCGTCATACAGAAACTCGACAGTACCGGCTCCGACATAGTCGATGGCCTGTGCGGCCTGAACTGCTGCTTCGCCCATCTGCTGGCGCAGTGAGTCGCTGAGGCCGGGCGCTGGGGCTTCCTCAATAATTTTCTGGTGGCGTCGCTGGACAGAGCAGTCACGGTCTGAGAGATAAACACAGTGGCCGTGCTGATCGGCAAAAATCTGAACTTCGATATGACGGGGCTCGGTCAGGTATTTTTCTAACAGCAAGCTGTCATCGCCAAAAGCGGATTTTGCTTCCCGTTTCGCCGACAGCACAGCCTCGGCGAGATCGCTCTGCTGGCGCACGATTTTCATCCCTTTACCACCACCGCCCAGCGCCGGTTTGAGGATGACAGGAAAGCCAATTCGTGCTGCCTCGGTGGTTAAATTTTCAAGGCTGTCGTCGTCGCCATGGTATCCGGGTAACAGGGGAACGCCGGCTGTTTCCATGATGGCTTTAGCATCTGACTTTGAGCTCATCGCCGCCATGGCATCCGGGCCGGGCCCGACAAAGATAATGCCATGCTGCTGGCAGGCTTTGGCAAACGCCACGTTTTCCGAGAGAAAGCCGTAGCCAGGATGAACAGCGTCAACCTGACTGGCTGAAGCGGCTTTGATCAGTTTATCAATGGCGAGATAGGAATCCAGCGCAGGGGATGGGCCGAGATACATCGCCTCGTCCGCCATACTGACATGTTTGGCATGGCGATCGGCATCAGAATATACCGCGATAGTGGTTATCCCCATTAACTTGGCGGAGTGAATGACCCGACAGGCAATTTCGCCCCGATTGGCAATCAGCAAGCGACGAATGGGGGTCTGCGCGCTGTCCATTTCGCTTATTTCAGTGTGCTGGGCGTGCAGAGCTGGATGCTCAGAAACGGGGTGCAGCAAATCGCCTGGTTTACTCATTGTGCTCTCCTTGCCCTGAGGTGTTGTCTGTCACCCAGGCAGGGCGACGTTTATCAAAAAAAGCGTTCAGTCCTTCCTGTCCCTGAGGGGAAACGCGAATATCGGCGATCATTTCGCTGGTTTGCCGGATAAGGGCGGCATCAATTGGCCGCTGTTCGCAAAGCTTGCACAGGGTCTTGACCTGAGTCATCGCCGCCGGACTGTTCGCCAGCAAGCGGTCGAGGGTCAGCTGCAGCAGGTTTTCCAAGGTTCCAGAGCCGGTAGAGTTATCCGTGCTTGCGCCACTGTCATTGGCACTGACATTACGACTGAGCTCATGAAGTATGCCAAGCTGATGCGCCGTGTCAGCATTAATGGTTTCAGCGGTCAGCATCAAGCGTCTGGCCTGCCGCTGTCCTATGGTGCGGCAGACATAGGGGCCAATGGTTGCCGGGATGAGTCCGAGTTTCACTTCGCTGAGAGAAAAGCGCGCATCCTGACTGCCCAGGGCAATATCGCAACAGCAGATCAGGCCCAGAGCGCCGCCAAACGCTGAGCCCTGCACCAGAGCAATGGTCGGATGGGGGAAGGTATCCAGCTCATTCATTAAAAAGGCCAGTGCCTGCGCGTCGTTCAGATTGTCATGGCGTTTTTTCCGGGCCATGGCTTTCATCCAGCGCAAATCAGCACCGGCCGAGAAATGTTTGCCCGCTGCACGCAACACCAGCACGGAGACCTCTGAATGACTCGCCAGTTGCTGCAGATAATGCCGGATTGCCGCAATCAGCTGATCATCAAAGGCGTTCGCTTTATCCGGGCGATTCAGTGTGAGTGTGGCAACCCCCTGACGGCTGATAGTACAGAGCACAGGGTCACTGGCGGTCGCATGGAGAATTTCTGCGGTATCGCTGTATTGAAATACCGGGGTAATCTTAGAGGTCATGATCCATCCTCACAGTCGTCGGCTGTTACATTCGGAATATGCCAAATTGTGTGCTTTCAACAGGCGCATTGGCTGCCGCTTGCAACGCCATAGCGAGTACGTCACGGGTTTGCGCGGGATCGATAATGCCGTCATCCCACAGGCGGGCACTGGCAAAATACGGTGATCCTTCTTTTTCATACCGTGCTTTAATCGGGGTTTTGAAGGCTTCTTCCTCTTCAGCCGACCATGTCTCGCCATTACGCTGTTTGCTGTCCCGTGTGACCTGAGCCAGCACACCGGCTGCCTGATCACCGCCCATCACAGATATCCGGGCGTTTGGCCACATCCAAATCATAGTGGGATCATAAGCACGGCCGCACATGCCATAGTTACCTGCGCCATAAGAGCCGCCGATGATGACAGTGAATTTCGGCACATTGGCACAGGCCACCGCCATCACCATTTTGGCACCATGCTTAGCGATACCTTCCGCTTCATATTTTTTTCCGACCATAAATCCAGTGATGTTTTGCAGAAATAACAGCGGGATGTTGCGCTGGCTGCATAGCTGAATGAAGTGCGCCCCTTTTTGCGCGGATTCAGAAAACAGAATGCCGTTGTTGGCAACAATACCAATGGGATATCCGTGTAAACGCGCAAAACCGCAGACCAGTGTTTCGCCGTACAGGGCTTTGAATTCATCAAAATCTGACCCATCGACCAGCCGGGCGATGACTTCACGGACATCAATTTGTTTGCGCAGATCGGTGCCGACAATGCCGTAGAGATCGCTGGCAGGGTATCGGGGGGGCAGAGCAGAAGCTGGCTGCTCAGTCACTGACACCGGGCGGTGACAACTGGCGACCGCCTGTCGGGCTAATGCCAGGGCGTGGCGCTCATCATCGGCATAATAATCAGCAACACCGGATGTTTTACAGTGCACATCGGCACCACCCAGTTCTTCCGCGCTGACATCTTCACCGGTGGCTGCTTTTACCAATGGCGGACCTGCCAGAAAAATGGTGCCCTGATTTTTCACCATAATGGCGACATCGGCCATGGCAGGCACATAAGCACCGCCTGCCGTACACAAGCCAAGGACGATGGCAATCTGCGGGATCCCTTTAGCCGACATTCTGGCCTGATTAAAGAAGATCCGCCCGAAGTGATCTTTGTCCGGAAAGACTTCAGCCTGATGGGGAAGGTTAGCGCCGCCCGAGTCCACCAGATACAGACAGGGTAAGTGGCAGCGTTCGGCAATTTCCTGTGCCCGTAAATGCTTTTTTACCGTCATCGGGTAATAGGTGCCCCCTTTAACGCTCGGGTCATTGGCGATGATCATCACATCCGCGCCGGACACACGACCAATACCGGCAACAACGCCTGCACTGGGTATGGCCTCATCATAGACTTCCCAGGCCGCAAACTGGCCGATTTCAAGAAAGGGGCTGCCTGAATCAAGTAAGCTGTCGATACGTTCTCTGACGGGGAGTTTGCCTTTTTTGCGTTGCCTGGCCTGCGCGTCCTGGCCGCCGCCCTGCAACTGAAGGGCAAGGCGTGTGTGAAGCTCATCGACCAGCTCTGCCATGGCTTGCTGGTTGTGCCGGAACTGTGAGTCATGTGTCTGGATATGACTGTCTATGATTGCCATGATGCCGTGTCCCTGTTAACTGTCTTTTGGTGACTGTGTTCTGGCGACTGTCTTTTGCGATAGTCGTTAAAATCCTGTTTAACGGCTTTGCTCAAATAGCTCCCGGCCGATCAGCATGCGGCGAATTTCTGATGTCCCCGCACCAATTTCATACAGCTTGGCATCCCGCAACAGACGCCCTGTTGGAAATTCGTTGATATAGCCGTTTCCGCCCAGCAGTTGTATTGCATCCAGCGCCATCTGGGTGGCCAGTTCCGCGCAGTAAAGAATGACGCCCGCGGCATCCTGACGTGTGGTTTCACCGCGATCACAGGCTGCGGCCACAGTGTACACATAGGCACGGGCTGCGTTCATCCGCGTGTACATGTCCGCTATTTTTGCTTGTACCAGCTGGAATTCTCCGATGGGCTTTCCGAACTGTTTTCTGTCATGAATATAGGGCAGACACACATCCAGACAGGCCCGCATAATACCCAGTGGCCCGGCAGCCAGCACCACACGTTCGTAGTCCAGACCGCTCATCAGCACTTCGACCCCTTTATTGAGCGGGCCCAGCAGGTTCTCGGCCGGTACTTCGCAGTCGGTGAACACCAGTTCGCAGGTGTTGGAGCCGCGCATGCCTAATTTGTCGAGCTTCTGGGCACGGGTGAATCCTGGGAAATCGCGTTCTATGATGAAGGCGCTGATGCCTTTCGACCCTGCCTGGGGATCGGTTTTCGCGTACACGACAAAGGTATGGGCATCCGGACCATTGGTGATCCACATTTTGTTGCCGTTAAGAATGTACCGATCGTCTTTTTTATCTGCCCTGAGCTGCATACTGACCACATCGGAACCCGCGTTGGCTTCACTCATAGCCAGAGCGCCGACCTGCTCACCACTGATGAGGCCAGGCAGGTATTTTTTTTTCTGCGCCTGGGTGCCATTGCGGAAAATCTGATTCACACACAGGTTGGAATGCGCACCGTAACTGAGCCCGACCGAGGCCGAAGCCCGGCTGATTTCCTCCATGGCGACCACATGCGCCAGATAGCCCATACCGGCACCGCCAAATTCTTCACTGACAGTCACCCCCAGCAAGCCCATCTCACCCAGTGCCGCCCACAAGTGAGACGGAAACTGGTTGTCTTTGTCAATCTGTCCGGCAATGGGGGCAATGGCATCGGCGGCGAAGTGGTTGACGTGATCGCGTAACATATCCAGCGTTTCGCCGAGGCCAAAGTTGAGCGGGGTAAACAGGTCTTTCATAGGATCTCCCTTAATCCGGCGACCGGACTGTCCTGAGAAACAGCTGTATTCTCAACAAGATGTCGTGATACTCAGTTGGCGGTTCGCCAACGGGTTATTTCTCTTTCGCTTTACCGTTCAGCGCCAGCTTACATCGGCTTTTGGCGGCGTTCAGTTCTTCCATGACAACCTTAATGTCGTCTAACTGGCGTTGAAGTTTGTGCTGTTTTTCGTCGATCATTGTGATCATTTGCCGCAATTGGCCATCACTCTGGTTGGTATCGTACAGGTCAAACAGCTCGCGGATTTCGGCCAGCGAAAACCCCAGCCGCTTTCCCCGTAAAATTAATTTCAGCCGTGTTTTGTCCCGCCGCTGATAGATACGTATGGCACCTTCTCTGTCTGGCTGGAGCAGCCCCATATCTTCGTAAAAACGAATGCTGCGGGTGGTGATACCAAACTCTTTGGCAAGTTCACTGATCTTAAAGGTGTTCACCACGCTGCTGTCCTCTCGTTGCGGATTAAGCGGGACTGAAAAACCGACTGCCACAGAGTGGTGTCAGAACGCTGGCCTGGCCGGCATCATGGCAACAATTCTGTACGCCTATCAACCAAATAGAAGTGACATTGTTGTTGTTTTGTTTCTTAACGTTTACGTAAATGTTAGTGCTATGCTTACGTAAACGTCAAGAAAAGTGGAGCCGGGTAATGGAAACCACCACCAAGACAGCCGCACCCCAACGCGGCGAGTCTCAGCAACCGGAAAAGGAAGTCTGGATAGTGTCTGCCAAGCGAACTCCTCTGGGCAGTTTTCAGGGGCAGTTTTCTTCTTTGTCAGCAACAACCCTGGGGGCGTATGCGATAAAAGGCGCACTCGAAAGTATTGGTATTTTCGCCGATGAATTAGCCCCTGATCAGCCCGATGGTCTGAATATTGATGAGGTACTGATGGGTTGTGTATTACCGGCAGGCTGTGGTCAGGCGCCGGCCCGTCAGGCGGCACTGAATGCCGGTTTACCCATTTCTACCGGCTGCGTGACGGTGAATAAAGTGTGCGGCTCCGGGATGAAAACCGTGATGCTGGCTGCCGATATGATCCGTGCCGGCAGTATTCACACTGCGGTGGCCGGGGGCATGGAAAGTATGACCAATGCACCGTATCTTCTGCGGCAGGCCAGGGGCGGTTTTCGCCTCGGGCACCAGACAACGGAAGACCACATTTTTCTGGATGGTTTACAGGATGCTTACGAAGGTGAGCTGATGGGTGTGTATGCCCAGCAGATTGCCGATGCGATGCAATTCAGCCGCGAAGACATGGACGACTGGGCCGCAATGTCAGTAGAGCGGGCGCGTCTGGCGATAGAGCATGGCTGGTTTGATCAGGAAACCTGCCCGGTGGTGGTGGCTGATCGTCGCGGGGAGCATCTGGTGAAAACCGATGAGCACCCCAATGAAGTGGATCCGGCAAAGATCCCGCAGCTTAAGCCGGTATTTGCCAAAGACGGTACAGTGACTGCCGCCAATTCCAGCTCCATTGCCGATGGCGCAGCCGCGTTACTGCTGATGGACAGTGAAACTGCCCGTCATCATGGTTTATCGCCCATAGCGATCATTCGCGGTCAGACAACCCATGCACGCCTGCCGTCTGAATTTACCCTGGCACCGGTAGACGCCATCCGTCAGTTGCTGGATCGTGTGAACTGGTCGGTCGATGAGGTGGATCTGTGGGAAATCAATGAAGCGTTTGCGGTCGTTACGCAAATTGCGGTGCGTGAACTGCATTTAAATGCTGACAAGGTCAATATTCATGGCGGTGCCTGTGCCCTGGGGCATCCGATAGGGGCCAGTGGTGCCCGAATCATCGTCAGCCTGATACATGCCCTTCGGCGCAAACAGCAGGAAGACGGCGCCGTCTGCAAAGGCATTGCCTCGTTATGTATTGGTGGCGGGGAAGCCACAGCGATCGCTATCGAATTACCGGCTCAGTAATTATTCGTGCCTGGCAGCGGTGACGCCAGCAATGGAAAGACAGGTGAGAGGACGTGAAAATGATTGAGAAAGTACCTCTGTTTATTGAAGGAAAATTTTGCCAGTCGCAGTCAGATGAATGGATTGATGTGACCAATCCGGCGACCAACGAGGTCATCGCCCATCTGCCTTGCGCACTGACATCCGAGATCGATACAGCCATCGCCAGTGCTAAAGCCACCTTTGAGAAATGGAAAACGGTACCCGTGCCTGAACGGGCCAGACTGATGCTGAGTTACCAGCAACTGCTCAAAGCACACCATGATGAATTGGCCTGTTTGCTCTCCAGTGAAACCGGCAAAATTCTGGCCGACGCCAAAGGGGATGTCTGGCGCGGGATTGAAGTGGTTGAGCAGGCGGCAAACATCGCCAGCCTGATGATGGGTGAAACCACTGAAAATGTTGCCACTAACATCGACACTTACTCGCTGATTCAGCCACTGGGTGTTTGCAGCGGTATCACGCCGTTCAATTTTCCGGCCATGATCCCGCTGTGGATGTTTCCGCTGGCTATTGCTGCCGGTAATACCTTCATACTTAAACCTTCCGATCAGGTGCCTTTGACATCAGTCAGGCTGGCTGAATTGTTCGAACAAGCCGGCGCGCCTCCCGGTGTGCTGCAGGTCGTACATGGCCGCAAAGCCCAGGTTGATCATCTGCTGGAGCATCCGGATATCCGTACTGTGTCTTTTGTCGGCTCAGTGCCGGTCGCCCGCTATATCTATCAGACCGGTACGCACAACCTGAAACGTGTTCAGGCGTTCGCGGGTGCGAAGAACCATCTGGTTGTCATGCCTGATGCGAACAAAGAACAGGTGATCAACAATCTGGTGGGGGCGTCCGTCGGGGCGGCCGGTCAACGATGTATGGCAATTTCGGTTGCCGTGTTTGTTGACGGCGCAAAAGCCTGGATTCCCGAACTGAAAGAAGCCATGGCAGCCATGAAGCCCGGCGGCTGGGATGAGGAAGATGCCGCTTACGGCCCGTTGATCAGTGCGGAGGCCAAAACACGGGTACTGCGACTGATTCAGGAAGGCAAAGCGCAAGGGGCGGTGTGCGAACTGGATGGTACTGAATGCACAGTGAAAGATTACCCGAACGGTAACTGGGTCGGGCCGACGCTATTCAGTGGCGTCACCCCGGAGATGAGCATTTACCGCGAGGAAATTTTTGGTCCTGTGCTGGTCTGTGTCGAAGCGGGTTCGCTTGAAGACGCCATTGCGCTCATCAACAACAACCCATACGGAAACGGGACATCTATTTTCACCGCCAACGGCGCGGCGGCGCGTAAGTTTCAGCATGAGATTCAGGTCGGTCAGGTGGGTATCAATGTGCCGATTCCTGTGCCATTGCCTTTCTTTTCATTCACAGGCTGGCGCGGCAGTTTCTATGGTGACTTACATGCTTATGGCAAGCAGGCCGTCCGTTTTTACACCGAAACCAAAACGGTGACAGCGCGGTGGTTTGATGACGACATCCCGAAAGGGCCCAATTTGACCATCAATATGGATCATTGAAACTTTCCTGCGTCGGAGTAAGCGATGGATTTTGAACTCAATGAAGATCAGCGTGCCTTTGAAGACGCTGCCCGTCAGTTTGCCAGGGAGCAGTTATTACCTATGGCAGCCAGCTGGGACGAAACCTCTACCTTCCCAAAGGATGTGTTGCGTCAGGCCGGTGAAATGGGATTTCTCAGCCTGTATACACCGCCGGATCAAGGTGGCATGGGGCTGAATCGGCTGGATGCCTCTGTCATCTTTGAGCAATTGGCAATGGGCTGCACCTCAACCACAGCGTTTATGACGATACACAATATGGTGAGCTGGATGGTCGCCAGTTTCGCGACCGATCAGGCCAGAGCTGAATGCTGCCCGAAACTGAGCTGCGGTGAATGGCTCGGATCTTATTGTCTGACTGAAGCCAACGCAGGTTCTGATGCGGCATCGCTGACGACCAGGGCAGTGCGTATCGGGGAACAGTACGAGATCTCCGGCGCGAAAGCCTTTATTTCCGGGGCCGGAGATACGGACTTGCTGATTGTAATGGCCCGAACCGGAGAAGCGGGGCCTGACGGTATCTCGGCGTTCATAGTACCGGCCGGTGCTGAGGGCATCAGCTATGGTCGCAAAGAACCTAAGCTGGGCTGGCACAGCCAGCCAACACGCGCGGTGACATTCGATAAAGTCCGGATTCCGGCTCATTACCTGTTAGGTGAAGAAGGCCAGGGATTCAGATTTGCCATGAAAGGCCTGGATGGCGGCCGGATCAACATAGCAACCTGTTCCGTGGGTACCGCGCAGCAGGCGCTGAATCTGGCCCGCCAGTACATGACAGAGCGCAAACAGTTTGGCAAACCGCTGGCACATTTTCAGGCGCTGCAATTCAAACTGGCCGATATGGCGACTGAACTGGTGGCGGCCCGTCAACTGGTGCGATATGCCGCCAGCAAGCTGGATCGCGGCGATCCGGAAGCGACGGCCTATTGCGCCATGGCAAAACGCTTTGCAACCGATGTGGGTTTTGCGGTCTGTGATCAGGCACTGCAGCTCTATGGCGGTTATGGCTATATCCAGGAATATCCGATTGAACGCCATTTTCGCGATGTGCGGGTACACCAGATTCTGGAAGGAACCAATGAAATCATGCGCTTGATCATCGCGCGCCGGTTATTGAACGACGATACTGTACTGCTTTGAATCGTTGCGCTCAGTCCACAGGCAAAAATTACCCAGACTGCGTAATTACAGCGTACGCAATTTAAAGAAAAAGAGGGCGGGATGATGCATCCACTGACACAAACAAACGGCCCGATTGAGGTGACGATTGATGGCCATGTTGCAGTACTGACCATGAATAATCCGCCAGCTAACACCTGGACGGCAGACAGTCTTCATCAGCTGAAATCTCTGGTTGAAGCACTCAATGCAGACAAATCCATTTATGCCTTGGTGCTGACGGGAAAAGGTGAGAAATTCTTTTCTGCCGGTGCCGATCTCAAACTCTTTGCCAGCGGCGATAAAGGCGTGGCGGCTGACATGGCCTATTGCTTCGGTCAGGCCTTTGAAACCTTGTCGTCTTACCGGGGTGTCTCGATTGCTGCGATTAACGGTTATGCAATGGGCGGTGGCCTTGAAGTGGCGTTAGCCTGTGACATACGCATTGCTGAGGCCCACGCGGTGATGGCACTGCCGGAAGCCAGTGTCGGCCTGCTTCCTTGCGCTGGTGGCACGCAGAACCTGGCCTGGCTGGTGGGTGAAGGCTGGGCAAAACGTATGATTTTGTGTGGTGAGCGGGTGGGCGCCTCGCAGGCGCTGGACATTCGTCTGGTTGAAGAAGTGGTGGCGTCAGGACAGGGGCTGGAAACAGCAATGAAACTGGCGGCGGAAGTGGCTAACCAGTCACCTACCGCGGTCACAGCCTGTAAAGCATTGATACAGCAGGCAAGGTTTGCGCCCTTACATCAGGGACTCATTCAGGAAAGGGAACGTTTTGTCCGTCTGTTTGATACCGCCGATCAACAAGAAGGGGTGAATGCGTTTCTGGAGAAACGTGCACCTGTCTGGAAAAACGAATAATACAGAAAGACTGGATGTCGTGTCCGCCACCATGGTTTTGGTGTACACGCAGCATGAAAAGATCATGAATGGAGAGATCATGACTGGAACAATGAAATTTAACGAGCTGGAATGCGCAGACGGATCCCGTATTGGTGTCGCGGCGCTGGAAAACCCCGCTGCACTGAACGCACTGACACTGCCTATGCTCAAGCAGTTAAGCATTCAACTGGCTGACTGGGAAAATGACAGCAATATCGCGTGTGTTTTTCTTCACAGCGAGCACAGCAAAGCCTTTTGCGCCGGCGGTGACGTGCGCGCCATGTACCATGCCATGATTGAAGCCGATGCCCACAAGCAGGCCGGCGAGAGCGGCGCATCGCCTGAAGCTTTTCTGACTGAGTATTTCAGTGTTGAGTATCGGTGTGACTATCAGATCCATCAGTACAAAAAGCCGCTCATCGTATGGGGTGAAGGCATTGTGATGGGTGGCGGAATCGGCCTGTATATGGGGGCGAGCCACAGGGTAGTGACCCCGACCAGCCTACTGGCGATGCCGGAAGTCACGATTGGCTTGTATCCGGATGTTGGCGGTACCTGGTTTCTGAATCAGTTACCTCCCGGCATTGGACTGTTTCTTGGACTGACGGGGGCTCGTGTGAATGCCAGCGATGCCCTTGATCTGAAAATGGCGGATTATATTTTACTGTCTGAGCACAAACAGGCTGTGCTTTCCGGTTTGCAGGCGATTGACTGGCAGCAGGCTGGGGAATCAGACAAGGTGGTCTCTGCGTGTTTGAGTCAATTAGCAGAAGCGGCGAAACCAGCATGGCCACCCAGCCAGATGATTCCTTATTTCCCTCAGATTCAGGCTGCCAGCGTAGGTCGCGATCTGAATGAAATCTGTCAGCAAATTCAGGCCATTGACGGCTTAGGTACCTGGCTGGAAATCGCGAAATCAACCCTGAAACAGGGCAGTCCGGTAACGGCGCATATTTGCTACCGGCAAATGACGGACTACAAAGCCCTTTCTCTGGCTGATTGTTTCCGTCTTGAGCTTGGTTTATCTGTTCGCTGCGGCATGCTGGGCGAGTTTCAGGAAGGCGTCCGGGCACGATTGATTGATAAGTGCGGCGAACCGAAATGGATTTTCCCCAATGTGTCGGCAGTAGACAGCAGCGTGATTGATGACCTTTTTGCACCCATGTGGAGTGAAGATGATCATCCGCTGCGTGATTTAGGCAAAGAATAGTACCTATTCCCTACACATAGATCCGGGCTGACAGAGTCTGAACAGGAGTGTGTTATGGCAGCAATTGCATTTATTGGATTAGGCAATATGGGCAGCCCGATGGCGAGGAATTTACTCAGCGCGGGTTATCACGTCAATGTTTACGATATCAATACTGGTGCGGCTCGTAAGCTGGAAAAAGAGGGCGCTAAGGTGGCGTCTTCTTTAAAAGAAGCAGTGACCGGAGCGGATACCGTGATCACCATGCTGCCGGCAGGTCAGCATGTCCATGATGTCTACCTGGGGCCAAAAGGACAGCCGGAAGCCGGCCTGCTCAATCTGGTTTCATCCGGCACTTTTCTGATTGACTCTTCCACCATTGATCCCGCAACGGCAAAAGAAGTGGCCAGCCATGCCCGGCAGCATCAGCTGGAATTTGTCGATGCTCCTGTCTCTGGCGGTGTTGCCGGTGCAGAAGCCGGTACGCTGACATTCATCGTCGGTGGAACGGATTCAGCATTTCATCGCGCCGAAGCGGTTCTCCAGCATGTAGGGAAAAACATTTTTCATGCGGGACCGGCCGGTGCCGGGCAGATGGCAAAAATCTGCAATAACCTGATGCTGGCCGTCCAAATGGCAGGCGCCTGTGAAGCGATTAATCTGGGCATGGAAAACGGACTGGATCCCAAGGTGTTGTCGGACATCATGCTGCAAAGCTCTGGCCGTAACTGGGTACTGGAGCTTTACAACCCTTGTCCTGGGGTGATGGACAATGCACCTGCCAGTAAAGGCTATCAGCCTGGGTTTATGAGTAAACTGATGCTCAAAGACTTGGGATTAGGCATGGATGCCGCACTGCAAAGTCAGACGTCTGTGCCAATGGGAGCACTGGCTCGCAATCTGTATGCGTTTCATAATGCGAACGGCAATGAACAGCGCGACTTTTCCAGCCTGTTTGAGTTTTATCATGGTGAAGTCAAACAACATTAAAGTGAAAGGAGATCAGTATGGATCTACGAAATGCTGTGATTGCAATCACCGGTGCTGGTCAGGGGTTAGGGCAAATGATGGCCGTGACGCTGGCTCAGGCCGGTGCTGACCTGGCTTTGATCGATCTTAACCAGGAAGGTCTCGCGCAGACGCGAACTCAATGCCAGATGTTAAGCAGCAAAGCGTTGACCTATGAAGCGGATGTCACTCAGGAAAACCAGGTCGAGCGGGTCTTCGATCAGATTATTGATGATTTTGGTCAGCTGGATGGTTTAGTGAACAATGCCGGTATTTTGCGTGACGGTTTGCTGGTAAAAGTGAAAGAGGGCGAAGTAACGAAAATGTCCCTTGAGCAGTTCAATGCCGTGATGACAGTTAACAGTACAGGGACTTTTCTCTGCGGGCGGGAAGCTGCTGCCCGTATGATCCAGACGCAACGGCCTGGGGTGATTATTAACATTTCCAGTGTCGCCCGAGCCGGAAATTTTGGGCAGACCAACTATGCTGCGTCCAAAGCTGCAGTAGCTACTATGGCTGTTTGCTGGGCAAAAGAGCTGGGACGCTATGGCATTCGCGCCGCGGCTATCGCGCCGGGAGTCGTCAGAACGGCAATGGCTGATCAAATGCCGCAGGAAGCGATAGACAGGCTTGAGAAAATGATCCCGTTAAAGCGTGTTGGTCAGGCCAAAGAAATTGCTCATGCGGTGAAATTTATTCTGGAAAATGACTATTTCACCGGGCGGGTGCTGGAAGTGGATGGCGGTATGAGAATGTAGTCAGCGTTTTTCTGTTTGACTAAGACTTCAGGCAATACGGGCCATCACTGGCCCGTCAATTGCTGGCCAGTAAAGTACTGTCGATAAACTAGGGGCCGTACACGATGGCGTACAAGGCGAGTCCGCCACCAATGACCAGCATCAGCAGCGACAGGTAAACAGTGATTTTAGTCAGTAGTGACATCCATTTAGGCTGGGTATCGGGCATAGTTTTAATATCTTCGGGTTAGTGCGTAGGGCAGTTTTCTGTCGCGGGACAATGCCACAAAATAAACCGGCAGGCGAGTGCTATTCACATTTGATTGCAGTTTTCATCATTGTGATTCCGTGAGGTGTGTCCATCAGCTGTGAATCACATGGAATCACGGGCGGATTACGCTGAAATGCATGACTGATCGACTTTGCATGCTGGGCCGTCAGTCGGGACTGTGACCGGGATGTCAGCGCCAGCACGATATCAATATTCGGCAGTGATGGCAGCCAATCGGCATTGAGGACCCGTAAATCCGGCGCCATACTGCTTCGTGCCATTGCCCCGATAGCCAGTCCGGCCCGCACCATACCGCGTTGTGCTGTTGCACTGCTGCTGCAACTGATCAGATCAAAGCTGATTTCCTGTTTCATCAAACCATCCAGCGCCGCCGCATGAAATTTACAATCTGCCTGGAAAAGCGCAATGGGCAGTGGACGACGATGAAGTAAATCGGTTTGTGATGTGCCGTACCACACTCCCTGATCATGCATCAGAAAGTGGCCTTCTTCCGAGTCCGGGTGGCGTGTCAGCATGGCGGCATCTAATTCGCCTTTATCCATCAGTTGTCTTAAACGCACGCTGGACGCACAGGTGACATGTATCTGAACCGGACCAAGTTGCTCGCGGATCAGGAAGACAAGGTGCGGCAGCAAGGTTTCAGCATAATCATCCGGGCAACCGATCAGCAAAGGCTGGGTGTCAGTATTCGACTTCAGGCTGGACACTGCCTCGTCATGCAGGCTTAACAAGCGGCGGGCATAGCTTGCTAATTGTTGCCCCTCGTGAGTCAGCACCAATTGACGACCTTCACGCTGAAACAGGCATTTATCTAATTCCTGTTCCAGTTTTTTCATCTGCATACTGATAGCAGACTGTGTTCTGAAGGTCTGTTTTGCTGCCCGGGTGAAACTCCCTGTATCGATAAAAGCGAGAAAGCTGCGCAGCGCATCAATATCCATAAGCGTCCCTGACGAAAATCCATCTACATGTAAGAGTCAGGCAAGCATACAGCGAGTGTGACCAAAATGTCACGAAGCTAAACCCAGCAAACAACACAGGCAGCCATGAGGGCTGCCTGTGATCGTGACAGGGAGGGATAGAGTTGAGAGACAGACTATTACAGCTTTTCGGATGCAGTATCGGCAGTTTCCGTTGAAGGTGAACTTGCAATGTTATGAGGCGATTCTTGTTCAA
This sequence comes from Photobacterium halotolerans DSM 18316, assembly GCF_000425165.1. Taxonomy (GTDB): domain Bacteria; phylum Pseudomonadota; class Gammaproteobacteria; order Enterobacterales; family Vibrionaceae; genus Photobacterium; species Photobacterium halotolerans. The sequence continues at coordinate 124,385 of NZ_AULG01000017.1, read as the reverse complement.
AATAAGAGAGATCACGGACATTTTTCTGAGTCACAATTGCGCTGAACAGCGCGAGCACAAATGCAATGGCAAAAAAGCCTTTTTCATTCAGTGCCAGTGTATCGGCGTTCCACAGACCAATGACCATTAACGCACAGGCGATAGCCACACAGGCAATCACCAGCATTTTATATGCGCTGGTGACTTTAATGCCTTCCATTTCATCCCGTACCGTCTTTTGTAAAGTGATCACACTGAACAGGCCAAAGAGCATGACAACAAGATAGTAGCCTTTTTCATTGAGCTGAAGATCGGCATTCAGTAATCCGACGGCATAGGCACATAGTGCAATCGCGAGTGCCGCCCACGATGTGAACACGAACGCTTTGGTTGGTTTTAAAGATGAGTTCATTTTGTACCTTTAAGTAAGAAAAAAAGATCGTGATGAAACGGTTAACACTGTAATTAGCTCTTTCAGATAGGCGACAGCTTAGTGAATGAATGTTTAATGGTGTTTTTATTTGTCATATGGCGAACCAGGAAACGGAGTATCGGAGGCTTCGCCAGTACCGTCGAAGAGTAATACGAGCTGAGTGGCATCATTTGACTGATGAATAACCCAGCCATTGGGGTCAGCATTTTCTTTCGGGCTGCAGTCCATACGATAAGAAAAGCAATTCATTGTGTAATACAGTCTAACGCGTGGGCCATCAACAATCAGATGCATACTGGTGTTAAAAGTTTTATGGTTTTTGTAGTAATTACGCAGTGTTTCAATTTTTTGCTTTGCCAGATTACTGTCAATGGGTGAAGAGATGCGATAAAAATTAATCAATTCATCTTCGTCAGCATGATATTTGGCCCAATAACCGTCAATATGTTTAGGGATACCAATGCTGCCGATATCTGCACTCGCACCGGAATAACCACTCACCGCGCCATAGGCAAAGCTAGCACCGCTTCCACGAGTATCTTTGATGTACATCCTTTTGATGCTGTGATTGCCGGAAGTACTGCCTGCCGTGCCAATCGAGGCAATAGGTACTGGGGTATTTGAACAGCCTGTAAACAGGCTGCAAATCATGGGTATGATGAAGAGTTTGCTATTCATTTATCGTAAGGTGAGCCAGGAAACGGAGTATCGGAGGCTTCACCAGTGCCGTCGAAGAGTACGACTACTTCGGTGGTGTCATCCGGAGAGCGAACAACCCAACCATTGGGGTCAGCGTTTTTTCTGGGCGCGCAGTCATTAAATTTTGCAAAACAGTTCAATGTGTAAATGAGACGAACACGCGGGCCATCAACAGCAAGTACCATTGCCGCCATATAATCTCCGTGATTTTTGTAATAGTCTCTTAATGTATCGATTTTATTCTCAGCTAGTTTGCTGTCGATAAGAGACGAAATATAGTAGTACTCTTCATACTCATCCCAGCCTTTAGACCAATAACCTTCAACTTTTTTTGGTATTCCTATTCGTCCGATATCAGCACTAGCGCCGGGATAACTACTAACTGCGCCATAAGCAAAGCTTGACCGCCCGCTATTCGTATCGGTCACAGTCATTCGTTTAATAATATGTGGGCCAGTTGTACTTCCTGCATTGCCAATCTCTGCAATTTTCGGACTGTAGGGCGTAAATGAGCATGCAGAGAGGGCAGTGCACGAAATCAATAAGATGGATAACCATTTAAGCATTTTCAAATATGTCCCTTACTATTTTATCGTCGTCGTTACGATTAGGTTTATTCACAAGCCATTCATAGACCTCAAAGTATCCAGGGTTAATGAGTGCATCATGTGGGCGATGGATCCATTTGTGACCGTGTTTTTCTACGTTAGCTTGCCAGTGCTCTTGTGAGATGGTCCCCACCGGAAGAGCGGTTAGTTTCTGCCAAAGTTGCTGAATATCACCATCTGTGACAAAGTCTTTGGGTTGCTCGTAAGCGGATGCAATCCATTTGATCCCGATGCTTTCCGCCTGTTGTTTCATGCGTTCCTGAGTTAGACCGGATAGTGCGTTGTTGACCGGTTGCAGGCGGTAATAATGCAATACGGCTTTATCTCGTTTGACAGCACCATATTGCCCATATGTATCCTGGCAGTGCTGTATCCAGCCAGGCTCTATCTCAGTTATTAAAAACTCAAGGTATGGGATCAATTTACTGTCTGGATTTTCGGGAACCGTTCTCACTCCGTCACTGGTCTGAATCACTTTACCGACCAGTGATTCTGATTTGAGCAACTCTCTGTTGTAAGTCGTGAGCATGGGGAATTCATACCGTTCGTCCAGGCCTTTTTTATCATACTGTTCAATAGCGGAATAACCACCACCGACATCCGAGTGGGCGCCGGGGAAGACTTCCTCATAAAAGTTGTCTGGCAGTGTACCCTTGGTTTTCAGTGTCGTTAATGGAAAATTCACTCGGACTTCGTGATGTGCGCACAACTGCACAACGCTTTGCGCACAATCCGGCTGTAGTACAAGCTGGAAGTTGCCCTCATCGGCATTGCCGGGCCAGTAAAACGATCCGACAGTGTCAAACAGTCCGACAAAACGGACACTGACCTGTCGCGATGTATCCAATGCATAGCCTTCTTCACTGTTAAACCAGTGAGCGTCTTCTGTCCCTAACAGGTTGGGAGTGATACCAAGAGAGTCTCTCCCTTGACGTCTGCGAGTGTAATCGGGAAGCCCCTTTAACGCAGCATTGACAAAATGACGGGCTAAAGCCGCGCCTCGACTGAAGCCGAAGACATCAAATTCAATCTGAGTTATTGCATTGTAAGAACCTTTTGTATCTATGATCTTGATAATACTAGCGAGTTGTTTGAGTAAGTTTTGCCATTTGGCAAAGGCTCCTGTTGAATCAAAGACCCCCAATGCCTGACCAAAGGTTTTTTCATCATCGCCATCATCAATCTCACCAGGATCTTGATGGGCACCATCTACTGTTCCTACACCAGAGACATAGATTTTAGCTATTTCGCCTTCTTTTTCTTCATAGGCATCGAATAAACGCCCAATATTCGAACGGGACTTGTTGCCATAGGTCTCTTTATACAAGTCATTGTCTTTGTTCTGGCCGGTGCCGTCGAAGAATACGCCGATTCGCAGGATGCGCTGTTTTACCTGTGTGGTATTGACGACAGGTGTATGGGCGAGAATTTTACTGTTCGCCTGAATATGCAGCAGGTCCGACATCATGTAGCGCTGGTTGTAGGTGCCCCACACATTACCAAAAGGATAAGCTTTTCCTGTTTCTATGTCGGTGAGCGGAGAGGGGGCATCGGGTTGTTTGGGCTGTGTGTTACTGCTCAGCTCGGTGATTTGTAAAGTATCGCCGACTTGTAGTTTAAGGGGATCATCGTTGTACTGAGGGTTCAGATCCAGTAATTGCTTTGCAGTCAGACCGTATTGTTCTGCGATTTCCGGCCAGCTTTCACGTTGCCGGGTATCAGGCTGCATTTTGACAGTGTGGTGTGTTTTCGCGGCGGCGTTTTCTGACGGTGCGGTTTCCTGAGTGCTGCGCTCAAGCAGTGCCTGCGTGCGGCTGGCAACAATACTCTGCATATCCAGCGCAACGGCATGCTCTTCCAGCCAGGCTGGTGAGAGTTTGGCAAACTCGTCGTCAGAGAGCTTTTGTTTGCGAAACAGTATGTACTGATCTGAGACGGGCTGCCCTTCGATTTTATAAGGCAGCAGCAGGCTGCTGTAATGATGATCAGACAATAATTCGTCGGTCAGTGTTGTGGCGTCAGAGCGGGTGAACTGAAAGCTCCATCTGTCATCACCGGTCAGTTTACATTCTTTAGCCAGCTTGCTGTCGCAAAAATAATAAAAGTAGCCAAGGGTTGGCCAACCGAGCCATTTTTCCAGTTGTACGGCTAACTTTACCGGTACAAATTCTGCGTTAATATGGCCGGTGTTTATTGGCTGAGGCTGAATATTATAAGAGGATGCCAATCCCGCCTGCTGGAAAACTTCGTGCAAAAGGTGTTTTTCTTCCTGCTCAATACAGTAGACAGTCAGTATGCTGTGCCCGCTCTTTTCCGGTGACTTTTCCCAGGTCGTCACTGCGTTTTCTGCAGCGGTACGTTTCAGGGTCCAGCAGCCAACCTGCAAGCTGCTGAGTTCATTCAGAGAACAATAAATCAGCAGGTTACATGCGTACTCAGCGACAGGTTGCTGAGTCTTACTGGATGCAGTGACTGATGGCTTGTTCGACGGGCTATAATCTTCCAGTAGTTTATAACCCGCTTTTACAAACCTTTTGGGTTTATTGTTATTGAGCGACATAGTTTTTTATCGAAGAGGCCAAAGAATGTCTGGCGATTGTACAGATGTAAATTATTGATGTGAATGACTTATTTATAGGCTGAGTGTCGTTTTACCCTGTCATTTTCACTTTTTTTGCAGGTGTTTTTTAAACTGCAGAGTGGTTCGCAAAAATATTAAACGTGAAGTATAAAAATGTGCTCAAAGTCACTAAAGATTCCGGCATGCGAAGTATGAATGTATGTATTCATCGCGACATAAAAAGGGATGAATACCCATTCTGAATCCTGATATGTGCTATCAGAATTATGCGTTAGTCACTATGCCGGGAAAGGCGTAGGGTGTACTGAAACGTTTAGACACTGTTCAGGATGAGGGCAAGATATGCAATTGATTATCGGCAATAAAAACTATTCAAGCTGGTCTTTTCGCGGCTGGCTGATGCTGGTTCAGAATGGTATACCTTTTAATGAAAATAAGCTTACGCTGTTTACCGACAGTTTTTACCGCACGCTGGAAGTTTACTCGCCGGCCGCGAAAGTACCTGTGTTGATTGATGGTGATGTCACGGTTTGGGATTCGCTGGCGATATGTGAGTACATAAATGAAACTTACTGTCAGGGACGTGCCTGGCCGCAGGATAATATTGAGCGGGCAAAGGCGCGGGCAATCAGTTGTGAAATGCACTCAGGCTTTACTGCACTGCGCAATGAAATGCCGATGAACTGCCGTGCCCGACGGCATGTTGAGTTGTCTGAGGCGGCGCAGAATGATATCGCCCGGATTGATCAGATCTGGCGTGACCAGATGCTTAAATACAGTGACAATGGCGGCTGGCTGTTCGGTGAGTGGAGTATCGCGGACTGTATGTTTGCGCCTGTTGTGCTTCGTTTTAAAACGTATGGTATTGAGGTCTCCGAACTCAGCAAGCGTTATATGGACAAAGTACTGCAGTCGGCAGCGGTCAAAGCCTGGTTGAAAGAGGCTTTGCAGGAAACCGATATTGTGCCGGAAGATGAAGCGGGCACAGACGTTGCACAAAGGGTTTGATCTGGCTCCGGCTTCCCTCTCAATATTCAGGGAGGGAAATCGGGAGATAATTCTTCTCACTGGTCAGCAGACTCCGTGGTAAACTCCCGCGCTTGATGTAGGGGCAGCTCTACTTTTACCGCGTTCAGATCAACCAGGGGCGATACATGCCATTTTCTACTCTCGGACTTAGTGCACCACTGAATAAAGCAGTGGCCGAGCTGGGTTACACAAAACCGACAACGATTCAGGCGAAAGCCATTCCTGTGATACTGGAAGGGCAGAATCTTATTGCTGCCGCCCAGACAGGTACAGGTAAAACAGCCAGTTTTGTGTTGCCAATGCTGGAAAGACTGAGTCAAGGTCAGACCCAGCGTAAAAAGCGCGTTCGATCCCTAATTCTGGTGCCAACCCGCGAGCTGGCGATGCAGGTGGAAGAAAAGGTCACCCATTACGGTAAGCACCTGGGTTTGACGTCGCTGGCGATGTACGGCGGTGTCGATGAGCAGCAGCAAAAGCAACGTCTGATCGACGGTGTGGATGTGCTGGTGGCAACGCCGGGCCGTTTGATTGATATGTATGGTCAGCGTGCCGTGTATTTCGAAGAAATCGAGATGGTGGTGCTGGATGAAGCGGACCGGATGCTGGATATGGGCTTTATTGAAGCCATCAACAAGATCCTGGATCGTCTGCCAGACAATAGTCAGTTTTTGCTGTTTTCTGCCACCTTGTCGAACAAGGTGCGGGATCTGGCAAAATCGGTTGTCAATAACCCGTATGAAATAAGCATCGCGGCCAATCAGGCATCAAAAGCGAATATTTCACAATGGTTAATAACGGTTGATAAAGACAAAAAATCTGCGCTCCTGAGTCACCTGATTCAGGAAAATCAGTGGGATCAGGCATTGATCTTCATAGAAACCAAGCACGGTGCAGCGAAACTGGCCTCTCAGCTGGAAAAACGCGGTATTGAAGCCGAAGCGTTTCACAGTGGGCGCAGCCAGGCTATACGTGCTCAATTGCTGGCGGATTTTAAAGCAGGCAAGATTAAGTATCTGATAGCGACTGGCGTCGGTGCTCGTGGTATCGACATTGAAGAATTGTCACGTGTGGTCAATTACGATTTGCCATTCCCGGCAGATGAGTACGTGCACCGTATCGGCCGAACCGGACGTGCAGATGCGACAGGTGAAGCTATCTCTTTTGTGTCAAAAGATAACTTCAAAAACCTGTGCATGATCGAGAGTCGTCTTGGACATTTGATTGAGCGCCGGGAAGTCGAAGGTTTTGCGCCGAAAAAACCTGTGCCGGTGACTGTGCTCAATTATGTCCCGAAACACAAACGTCCCCAAAAAGACTGATGCAAGGCTGATATTGTCACCAATGCTTGTTTGCCCTGGCCAGATAGCCGGGGCATATTCTATTTACTGGCTTTTAGCAACGAGCTGAGTATCCCTGATGGATTCCAGAGCCTGAACACGACGGATCTGGCTGGCAGTAAACAAGGTCTGTCTGAGTTCATTCAACGCCTGTTGCTCTTGTTCTTTCGCCAGGTTGTTATCCGTTAAAATTGCATCCCGCTGCTGAAAATAGTGCTCCAGCTTAGTTTGAAAAGCTTCTCGTGTTTTGCGCAAAGCCACCAGTCTGTCAGCGGCTTCAGGCCCCACTAATGCTTGCTGTTTCAGATATCTGTCCTGTTCCTCTAGGGAGTTTGTAGCTTGCAACTGCGATAACACTGCGGCATTTCGGTAGCTCTGCTGCATCACAGGTGGCAGGGTATTGATTTCCTGCTCCCAGGCATTGTAGTAATCGTCCTGGTTGATTATGTGGTCTTTTAATTCAAGCTGCCGCAAGGCGAGTTGCCGCTGCATATTTTCTTCACCAAACAGCCTTTGCTGTTCTTCGGCACTGAAAAATGCAGACTGGGTTTGCATGACCTGATCGTTTAATCGCTGCAGGCTTTCAGTATTTAATGGATGCCGGTTGCCGGGGTTAAGATTGCTCAGTGCCGCCCGATATTGAATGAATCGCTCGAACAAGTCGTTGTCCAGCTGATAAGCCTCCGGCTGTCCGGCATTGTAAGTGTTGAAATGTGTCTTTAGAGTCTCAAGATCTGCCTCGCCAAGACCTGACAGAAAATAATCAAAAGTATCGCGTGATGAATAAGTGTCTACCTTCGTGTCTTGCTGGGAAGGCACTTGTATAGCGGGTGCATCGGAGGTCGTTGGGTAGTAGAAACAGACCGCACTCGCCGCTGCTGCTACACCTATGAGTGAAAGTACGGTCTTTTTCATTATTTATAAGCCCTGTAGCTGTAAACGGTTCGCATGCTGGCGGTACAGTGTGGTAGGCGCGGTTTCGAACAAATGCGTAATGCCCAGCAAGCCGTTGATTTCATCGAGATGATTCATCTTATAATCATCACGTATCACTTTGCCCAGGTGCGAACTGCAACGACCCACCAGACCATCATTCGGCTCGTCAAATGCCATGCCCAGCACAGTCATTGCGGCATCGGTCGGGTCCAGTGCATTGGTGAAATTGCCTGTGCCGCTCCACGAGAAGTAATACACACCATTGTCAGCAACATAGTCCCCTTCACCGCATCGGGTGGTGGGGATGCCTTCCGGGTATTTCTGATTAAATGCCAGCGAGCCTTCAGTGGTGAGAGCGGCCAGTGACTCAAGCGGGTCTTGCGGTAATTCACTGCCGCCGGATAAAAGGTTGATCAAGGTGACCAGTCCCTGTGCCAGTTCAACGGCGATGCCTTCCGGCAGAGAGTCTTCCGGTATCGTGCCCCGGACAATATCAGCAATGCGCGAGCCTTTATTCACTCCGCCGATACTGGTTACAGAAGCAACCAGTTCAGGTGCAACTGAAGCGACGTAGCGAGCGGTCGGGCCACCGTGGCTGTGTCCAATCAGGTTCACTTTTTCAGCTCCGCTGATGGCCAGCACATCTTCCACTTGTGCCAATAGCTGCTCACCGCGTAATTCGGTGCTGTTTGTGGCTGAGACCTGAGCGACATAAACGGTCGCGCCATCCTTGTTCAGTGCGTGTGGGATACCGTAGAAGTAATCAATTCCAGCTAAGGAATCAAAACCAAACAGCCCATGAACCAATATGATGGGGTATTGGGTTTCGGTATAGCCTTTTCCTGATACGCCGGCAGTGCTACTCCCTGCCTGGCAGGTAAAGGTTGCGATACAACAGATGAAGAAACTGATTAATTGTTTCAATGTTACTCTCCTTGTTAGACCTCCGATGAGTTGGAATCATAGTGGCAAAATTCAGCCTTGCCTCACAAATGTTATTTATTTGTGATCATTGTGTTATTTTTGTTTCGTATTTGTATTTTTGTAATGGGCTGTCTACCCACAGTCAGCGTGATAGTTTCGGAGTGCTTTCTATCTGTCCTCACTCCACTTAGAATCACTTTGCTCAGCAATCTCTTCGTTGTCTTTAGTTACCAAAAGGAACCTGCCATGACTCCCATTGATGTGGAAAAGCTTAAGGCTGATTACCCATTACTTAATCAATTGACTGCTTTGGAGGAAGTGTGCTGGTTTAACCCGGCTGTCACCAGTGTGAGTAAAGCCTTGCCTCACGTAGGTTTAGATGCTCAGGACATTCAGGATGCCAGTGACAGGCTGGCAAGGTTTGCACCTTTTCTGGCAACTGTATTTCCTGAAACGGCAAAGACAAACGGTTTGATTGAGTCTGAGCTGGTTGATATCCCTGCGATGAAGCAGTCTCTTGAGGCTTGTTACGGCACTGAGATTGCGGGTCGTTTGATGCTGAAAAAAGACAGCCATCTGCCTATTTCCGGCTCGATCAAAGCGCGGGGCGGTATTTACGAAGTCCTGACACACGCTGAAAAACTGGCGACACAAGCCGGGTTGCTGTCTGTATCCGATGATTACAGTAAATTGTATTCGGACGCTTTCAGGGATTTTTTCAGCCAGTACAGTATTGCGGTCGGCTCGACAGGTAATCTGGGGATGTCGATTGGCATTATGAGTGCCAAACTGGGCTTCTCTGTGTCGGTTCACATGTCAGCGGATGCCAGAGAGTGGAAAAAGCAGAAGCTCAGAGATCATGGCGTGAATGTAGTGGAGTATGAACAGGATTATGGCGTTGCGGTAGAAAAAGGGCGCAAAGAATCTGAGAAAGATCCGCGCTGTTTTTTTATTGATGATGAAAATTCCCGTACCTTGTTTCTTGGTTATTCTGTGGCTGGTGAGCGTCTGAAAAAGCAATTTGCAGAGCAGGGGATTGTGGTTGATGATACGCACCCGCTGTTCGTTTACCTGCCATGCGGCGTTGGTGGCGGGCCTGGTGGTGTTGCATTTGGATTAAAAATGGCGTTTGGCGATCACGTTCACTGTATTTTTGCTGAACCCACCCATTCGCCCTGCATGTTACTGGGGGTGCATACCGGTTTGCATGATGCGATCTCTGTACAGGATATTGGCCTGGATAATCTGACGGCAGCCGATGGGCTGGCAGTAGGCCGGGCGTCTGGTTTTGTGGGGCGGGCTATGGAGAGAATGCTGGACGGGTATTTCACGCTGTCGGATGAGCACATGTACCGTTTACTGGGGCAGTTAGCGCAAAGCGAGGGCATTAAACTGGAGCCGTCTGCCTTGGCAGGTATGCCCGGTCCCGTGCATGTCAGCCGGGACCATGACTATGCCGCTCGCATGCTGTTTGATCACCAGAAAATGAAAAATGCGACTCATCTTGTCTGGGCAACGGGCGGTGGCATGGTACCACCTGAAGAAATGGCGTCGTATCTTGCCAAATCGGGTGTTGATACTGTGTCTTAAATAGCTGAAATCTGAAACGTCAGGGGGCTGGACTCCGCCCCCGGTTGGCCACCTGTCATAGTAATATCGATTCTGGTTTTATCGTGAATATCAAAGCCTGTCAGACTCATGTTCATATTGATGGGGTGTATGAGTTTTCCTTGTGATGTCCTCAGATCTGCCGCGATATAAAATGTGTCCGTCAGTTGAAACGACGTGTGAAAGTCATTACTTAATGCGTTATTGGCAATGACGCGATTGTTCTTCAGCAACTGAATACCTGTATATTTATTGTCTGTGGTTTTCCTCACACTGATAATGTTGGTGTCCCGAGTGATTAGCAGGCCATGTTCGTCGTGATGGGGGAGTTTCTCCAGAGATAGGTTTCTGGCGGTACTGTAATTACCATGGCTATCGCAGAGCCGGTAACTGTAACTTGTCTCTATTCTGAACGGATGACTCCATTTGTACTGGCAGTGCGTTATGACTTTCCATGCAATACACCTTGTACTGTTATTAAGATGATTTCGCTGAAAAATAGTGACACTCGGCAAATGAGTGTTCAATGATAAGTTGCGAAAGGAAATATCCGTTTGCATACTTTCCTGTCCCCGATAATTGAACAACTGAACGTCTCAGTCGTCACTTTTCAATAACGCACTGAAGCCCATAATGTAGCCAAGCTCTTCCTTTTGAAAGGGTTCGAGACCGTACATAAAATGCACCCGCAGAAAAAGATCCATGGTATTGCTTTCCAGAGCAAGCCATCCATTAACGGTAAAGTCGTTATTTTTATCATCACTTGGATCAGGCTGCGCGTTCTGATTATTTTCCGGCTCCGCGTTGATTTGTTCTGAAGTGGCGTCTACCGTGGCGGTATCGCTGTTATCAGGCGCAGTGTTTGGTTCTGAATCTGAATTTGTCGTTTCATTGCTGTTGTCAGCGTCAGCGGAATCTGTCGGCGCTTCAGGGGCTGGGATGTTTATTTTTCCTTGTGCGATCGTTAATGCCTGAATGTTACTGCTGATGCCCGCCGGATCATTCGTATAATCCGTAATGGTAATGGCCGCTGACACAAACGCGCCGTTATCATTATATTGCGGAATACCAGTGATCTGGATGCCGTTATAAGGAGCTTGGCTGTTGGCTTTATCTTTCCAGTCGCCAGACTGCCAGGTGTGTGAATTTGAGAGTGTTTGAGTGTCCGTCATAATAATGTCTCTTTACAGAAGAGTTGATTGAAGCAGGTGCTACAGTAAAAAGCTGTAACACCCGGGTTATTAAGTTTTATTTATTGATGTTTTCCAGATGGAATTCAAATGGCGAAGCTGTTGGTCCTGAACCACCGCCAGTCATAACAAGATCAGCGCTTTGAATACCAAACAGGTTAATTTCAGTGTTCACTTGCTGGATAATCGCTGAATTCATCACCTCACCTTCAACCACTTGTGATGCAACCCCGACGAAAATACTTGGATGGAATTGGAAAACCCCTTTCTGACCAGGTGAGACATTGGTTTTAGCAGCCAGTAACTTTCCGTCACGATAGATATTGGCATTAATTGAACCGCTGCTCAGGTTGTTACGAAGTTCGACTTCCTGTTGAGATACGGCGGGTGTACTGGCAAGCCGAAGTACATCACCTGACGTGTCTTTCACCATTTCGTAGGCCTGGCCGTCGTAGGCTGTCATCTGTGGTGTGTAATTACCGAAGGAATCACTCGCACAGACTTCGAATTTCAGAGGATAAACGAAAGGATGGTTATCATTACGTCCACAGTTTTGGATAACCCGCCAGGCAATGGCTATTTCATCAAAACTCTCGGCGACATTTTTCTGGAAAATAACCACTTCGCTGTTGTTGACATCATTAGAGCGGTTAATAAAGTTTAAGTTGATTTGTGACTGTGACATATTGTTTTCCTCATAGATTAACTGACGCTTGTATTTGTTGGTTAATGGTGCTTGATTTTTCAGGCACACGATAAAGATAATGTTAGTTTGTGCTGATAACCTTTGTTTAATACCTTATTTTCTTTGTGTCATCATGGTTTTTATTTTTTAATGTGACGTGCTTTGTTTTTTATAAAATAAAAGCCCATAGAATGAGCTTTTATTTTTATGGCAAAGACGTATAGATTATGGCGCAGTACCCGTAACCTGATAGCTTGCAGCGTTATCAAAGCTTTGATTAAGTGCTGATTGCACTTTTCTTAATACGCCTTGCTGGTTAGGTTGATCGTTTGTCATTGTTTCTTCAGAAACATTGGCGTGAGCAACAGTGCTATTACCATTAACACCATTTACCTGGACCTGAAGGTTATGAAAACGATAGTTACCTTGCATAAAGGTGCCCTGCATGTCCAGACGCATGGTTTGGTTTTGGACAATTGTTCCCGCGTTATTACGGTAGATATCTGCATAGGTAAGTTGTCCTATAACATTATAAACCGCTTCTTTCTGATTGTTATTAAACACACCAGGTGAGCCAGGGTATATATTGTTGATGGCTCCTGTTTGTTGTACGTTAACTGCCATGGTAAAGCTCCTTCTCTGACGTTGTAGTAGATATTTCTATGTATTGCTCTTTGACTTAGACCTTTACTTTCTCAAGAGTAACTTAATGTTAGGTCATGCTGATATGTTTTCCTTTTTTGAAATCATCTATAACTTTGAACTGCGCATGATTACTGATAGTTTAAGCCAGGGTTTAATTCTGTATAGAGGATTTAAATTGCTTTCTAAACTGACTGGGACAATTATGGTAGATACGCTTGAATGCCGTTGAAAAATTGTTTGAGTCCATGTATCCCACTTTTTCTGCGATTTGAACAATGTTGAGAGATGACGTTTCGAGTAATTCTGCTGCCTTATACATTCTTTGTTTTCGCAGCCATTCGAAGACAGTCATGCCTAAGTGATCTTTGAATACCTGATTGAGTTTGTTTCTGTTTGTTCCAAGTAGCCGGCAAAGTGTTTCTAGCCTGACATCTTCAGATATCGTACTATTGAGGTGTTTGATGCACTTTTCAATTAAAATAAGTTGTGAATCCATGGAATCCAGATTGTTGTTTTTGTATGTTTGAGCAGATAAGGATTCATTAGATTGATGTGTGTTTTTTATTTTTTCATTGGAATGCAGTATGTGCATTATTCGGTAGTTGATCTCTTTGCTGATGAATGGACAGCTAATGTAATCAGTGATACCTATGTCAAATAATTGCTTCTTGTGATTGTATTCACTGTTAATAATTGCAATGAAATCAGGTGGTGTTGTTTGTTGCAGTAGAAAGCGGAATGTTAGCGCATTTTTTGTGACCTTTATGAGTTCAAAATCATTGTTGATCGCATCAATAATGACCAAGTCAGGTGTGTCTCTAAATTGTAACTGTGAGATGCTTTTGATATTTTTATGAGAAAAAAGAACATTCCCCTTAAATAGCTTTTCTTGCAGTTCTATGGAGTAAGTTGGTTTTTCACTCAGTACCCATGCCAATGAAAAGTATTTTTTTTACAGTTTGTTATATTCATTTTGATATTCCTTTATTAATTATTTCTTATATTGGCGTACTGTTAAGTAACGCTCTGACGTTGTATGTGTTAGCAATTTCATTGCTGTCACAGTAGTAACTGTAAGAGAGTTATCTCTATATTTCCTTTGAGATAATCACTAACAGCTTTGTATTATGCACTAGGATTCTTTTGTTTAAGGACTGAAGGTTTTATAAATATTGCGATTGATGCTTTCTTGTCTGGTGATGACTTATGGTAAGGTTGATATAGATGTAATTACGGTCACTAAGACCGGTTAGCATTTCTGGTATATAGGTATACAGGAGTTTATTTAACATTTTCAATGGAAATATGCAGCGTAATATCCTGTTTAAGATGGTATATAAACATATATTACTGTTTCAGGTGAATTGTTCAAACTTACGCTTTTTGTCGTGCCGATACGACTTTGCACTGTAGCTGGATACCATGGTCTCAGACACTGATTTATCTATGGAGGCTTTTAGTCCTTCCATTAACAGGATTTCCTCTGATCGATCTATATAGTCTTTGATGTCTTGTGCCAGCTTTTCAATGATCTTATCTGCCTGCCGAATTCTGAAGCTGGTGGATTCGGCCAGCTTTAACAGGTGGTGTTTATCCGGGAAGACTTTGCTGTTCGCCATCTTGAGTGCCATTTTATTGTCAATGGTGTCGTAAATCAGGGTATGGGTGATATCAAAAGGCGGAGAGACAAATATGTGTTGCATATCTTGTGTGTATTGCAATGCGAAGTTTTTCAGGTGTGCATCACCGTTACCGATCAGGCAGTTAAAGACAATGTATCTATACATTTTCTCTACCTCAGCCAAACTGTTGGTGTACAGGTGAGTTGCTTTGAGCAGAGTTTCGTAGCTGCCTGTATATTTGGCATCCGGGTGGTTGGGCTTTTTCAATAAGGTGGTGAAGTCTTCATACCCCAGTAACTGGTCATCTGGTTTGTCAAAACGTTCGACAACAAAGGTTTCCATGTTGTCGGACAGATAGGTAGCCGGCGGTTTTAAGCCGCAATGGCGTGCCGCTTCCATACAGACATATTCATTGACTGTCAGTAATGGAAACTCTGCATCGAAAGATTTAACGATCAGATCTTTTTGTTCAACCGTTCGGTCTGTTTTGGGAATGCTGACCTTAGGCTGCACACCGGCCAGCGCATTACGCAGGTAATACTTTTCGAGCAGTTGCGGAAATAAGGGGGTATCACCCTGATAAGTCAGAATATCAGTCAGGGATACCGAATCAGCTTCCGGAAGCTGTAATTCACTCTGGTAGCTGAGCATACCTATGCTGTGTTTACCCTGCAGTGCGAGCAGATACATGTCATTGACCCGGGCATATCTTGCCAGTTTTTCAGCAATGAACCGGCGATTGAAGCCTTCGGGCAGATTCTGCGCAAAAATAGGGTGTAATGCACCGGAGGAATAACCATCCAGATTAGGCTTTGTCATGGTAAGAGAGGCATGGCGTTGAGTTTGTATCGGCTGATAATGATGAACGGAGCCGTGCGTTAACACGCCTAATTCGTCTTCTTCCAGGCATACAGTTATCTTTTCTATTTTGGCGGGCAGATGATCAAGGGCCATGCTCAGTCCTCATCAAACAGTGTGTCGATATCATCCCAGTCTGGTAACTGATGGTGTTTGGGTGATACTTGTAATTGCAAACCTACGGCATCCAGGTAGCGCTCGAAAATGTCCAGGGAGCCGGTAAAGCGACCGTTTTCAATTTCTGACAGGGTGGTTTTGTTAATACCTGTCTGCTCTGCCATGGCTTTCTGTGTCGTGCCTCTGGCTTTTCTTGCTGTGGCTATTGCTTTACCTATGCTCTCTCTGCTGGCCATGTTGAAATCCTATTAGCTATATAGCAAACAGTGTAGTTGATAGTTTGTAAGTTATCTATATAGCTAACTTAAAATTGAATGGTTACAAAGTTAGCTATATAGCTAATATTGGTGATGTGAAAAACGAAGAATAATGGCTTGTTGTCAGATCAGTCCCATGACCTGTAATTTCAGAAAGACTGCCAGCGTTTTGGCATCCTGGATCTCATTGCTGACCACCTTTTCGGTGAAAGCCTCAACGGTCATAGTCACGACTTCGAGGATTTCATCTGCATCAAGATCACCTTCAGCCGGCGAAAGCCCTTTAGCCAGAAAGACATGCTGAACCTCATCACAAAAACCGGGAACAGGCAGGAGTTCACCCAGAGCCAGCCACTCACTGGCGGCGAGTTGCGTTTCCTCCGCCAGCTCTCGCTTCGCGCAGTATGCGATCTCTTCACCTTTTTCCAGAGTGCCTGCGGGGAATTCCAGAATCCAGCGTCCGATTGCAGGACGGTATTGGCGTAACAGAACCAGTTCCCCGTGCGCCGTGACAGGCACAATGACCACCGCGCCCGGATGGCGGACTGTGGTAAAAGTGATGTCGCGTCCATCCGGTAATTGGTGTGTCCCTTGTTCTACGGAAAAGCCTTTCCATTGGCACAGGGTTTGTGATTTCATATTGCCTCAATGTGTTCTCATAACTGAATGTGTCAGTCAGTGTAACACTGAAGGCAGGGCAGAGTGTTTATCGCTGCGATAATGTCTGGCATTGATGAGAAAGAAATTTTCGGTTTGTGGGCCACGAGCGAAGCGCCACAAGCCATGCGCAGATGACGGTTGAAGATTCTCTGATATACTCAGCATCTGCAGCATAATGAAGAACTAAAAAACAAGGAGATTGTATGCGCGTTCTGGTCACAGGCGGTATGGGTTATATTGGCAGTCATACCTGCGTACAAATGATAGAAGCGGGGATGACCCCAATCATTGTCGACAACCTGTACAACAGCAAGAAGACCGTGCTGGAGCGAATTGAAAAACTGACCGGCGTCAGACCGGCGTTTTTTGAAGGTGATATTCGTGATCGCGCATTTCTGGATAAAGTATTCCGTGAGAATGATGTTGAATCAGTGATTCACTTTGCAGGTTTGAAAGCCGTGGGTGAATCGGTTGCAAAGCCGCTGGAATACTATGACAACAATGTTCACGGAACGCTTGTGCTGGTTGAAGCCATGCGTGAAGCCGGAGTGAACAGCCTTATCTTCAGTTCTTCGGCTACGGTATATGGCGATCCGGCGAGTGTGCCGATTCTTGAATCTTTCCCGACCAGTGCGACCAACCCTTATGGCCGCAGTAAGCTGATGGTAGAAGAGTGCCTGACAGATATTCAGCATGCTCACCCTGAAATGAGCATTACACTGCTGCGTTACTTCAACCCGGTAGGGGCGCATGAATCTGGAGAAATGGGTGAAGATCCTCAGGGGATCCCTAACAACCTGATGCCGTTTATTGCTCAGGTCGCCGTGGGCCGTCGTGAATTTCTGTCTGTGTTTGGCGATGATTACCCAACGGTTGATGGTACGGGTGTACGTGATTACATTCATGTTGTCGATCTGGCTGATGGCCACGTGGCAGCACTGACACACAAAGGGAAAGAAGCCGGTCTGCATATTTATAATCTGGGAACAGGCAATGGTCTGAGCGTCTTACAAATGGTTGAAGCCTTTGCCAAAGCCTCAGAGAAAGCGGTGCCTTACCAGATTGCACCGCGACGTCCCGGTGATATTGCAGAATGCTGGGCAGATCCAGGTAAAGCAAAGAAAGAACTGCATTGGGCTGCGTCCCGTACTGTTGATCAAATGACGCGCGATACCTGGCGCTGGCAGTCTCAGAACCCGCAAGGTTATCCGGACAGCCATTAACAGTAGCGATATGTATTGCAAAAACGGCCCATGACGGGCCATTTTTTTTATTGTCATCCCTAAACCACCGCCGATGGCGGTGGTGATTGTAAAAAGCCGCCTTCTCAGAAGGCGGCTTTTTACTTGCGCAATATGATTAACTCACTGCTTTTCAATGCCTTTTCATCGTTAAGACACATAATCTTCATGAGTTTGTAAAATTTAGTGCATATGCTCCGCTCGTTAAACCTATTTGGATATGCGAAGAATAATAAGGAGCATACAATGTGGAAGCGTGATGAGCAGGACTCGCAACTAACTAAAATGATTGAGGCGAGATTATCGCGCCGTCATTTTCTGACTGGAACCGCTGCTGCAGGTGCAGGGGCATTTCTGGCATTAAACCCGGTAGCTAAAGCCGTGGCCGCTTCACCTTCATCCTCTCTGCTGAATTTTGAAGCCGTGCCCGCTTCTACCGCAGACACAGTTGTGGTACCAAAAGGCTATAAGGCAACTCCGCTGATGTCATGGGGAGATCCTATTTTTCCCGGTGCGCCTGAATTTGATCAAAGCGGAAAACAGGATTCACGCTCACAGGAACGTCAGTTCGGTGATAACACAGATGGCATGAGCTTTTTTGCTATCAGTGAAGATCGCGGCGTTCTTGCTATCAATAACGAATACACCAACTACGAGTATTTGTTTGATCACCAGGGTGACAACATGACGGCGGATGACGTGCGTAAGGCACAGGCAGCCGTCGGCGTGACTATCGTTGAAGTTGTGCGTAAAAACGGCCAGTGGGCTATTGATAAAAGCGGTAAACGAAATCGTCGTATTACTGCCAATACGCCTATGATGCTCACAGGGCCGGCCGCGGGTCATGAACTGATGAAAACCAAGGCGGATCCGGCAGGAATCAGGCCATTAGGCACGTTTAATAACTGTGCAAACGGTCAAACGCCCTGGGGTACCTATCTGACCTGCGAAGAAAATTTTGATGCTTTCTTCGGCAGCGATGAAAAAGGGGATGTCAACGCGGAGCAGGCCCGTTATGGCATTTCGGCGTCACCCAGTGATTACAAATGGCATCAGCATGATGAGCGCTTTGATGTACTGAAAAACCCGAATGAAGCTAACCGCTTTGGCTGGGTCGTTGAGATCGATCCGAATGATCCGCAATCAACGCCGATGAAACGTACAGCTCTAGGCCGTTTCAAACATGAAAATGCGGCACTGACGCTGAATAAAGATGGTCATGCTGTGGTGTATCTGGGTGATGATGAACGCGGCGAGCACCTGTATAAATTTGTATCTAAGCACCGTTTTCAGCAAGGCAACGATGCCGCTAACCGTAAATTGCTGGAGGAAGGCACTCTGTATGTTGCCCAGTTCGGTATGAATGACGATCAGCTGAAAGGTCAGGGGAAGTGGATTGAACTGACGTTCGGCAAGCATGGTTTAACACCGGAAAATGGGTTTAATGATCAGGCCGAAGTGCTGATTTTTGCCCGTCGGGCTGCCACTCAGGTAGGTGCAACTACTATGGACCGTCCTGAGTGGGTGGCTGTGCATCCGGACAACAAGCATGTGTTTTGTACACTGACGAATAATAAGAACCGTGGTAAAGAAGGGCAGCCTGTTGGGGGGCCGAATCCACGAGCTAAGAACCACTATGGTCAGATCCTGCGCTGGATGCCATTAAATGGCGATCACACCAGTGAAGGTTTTGTCTGGGATTTGTATCTGATTGCAGGCAACCCTTCGGTTCATAACGGTGACTTGTACGCCGGCAGCGACAATATTAATGCCGGTAACATGTTCAACAGCCCCGATGGCATCGGGTTCGACAGCGCAGGCCGTTTGTGGATTCAGACGGACGGTAACTACTCGAATAAAGGCGATTTTGCCGGGCAGGGTAATAACCAGATGCTGTGCGGTGACCCTATGACGGGCGAAGTGCGCCGGTTCCTGACCGGACCGGTCGCTTGCGAAATTACGGGGCTGGCATTCTCGCCGGATAACAAAACCATGTTCGTGGGCGTTCAGCATCCGGGCGAAGAAGGTGCGCCATCGCATTTCCCTTACGGCGGTAACACCAAACCGCGCTCGACTATCATGATGATCACCCGGGAGGATGGGGGCATGATTGGTGCCTGATGGCGTGTGATAGCGAAACATTAACAGCGCAGTAATAACCCAAACGAAAATGGCCTCAGTGATGACTGGGGCCATTTTGTTTCAGACTTTACTGTTTCTGATGACGGTTTAACACAGTGGCGATGATCAGAATCTGTTGTACGATGTCCTGTTATCTTGTCGTGGTTAATCAGGATAACTATGGTATAATCCGCCGCTAAATTTTCTTCCGGCTGTGAGCCAGATCACAAGCAATCAGCGGGAAATATTCTTGTTTTAGAGCGTTTTACCGGAGCAATACTTTGCACTTTAAAGATCTTGGTCTTGATCAGCGACTGTTGAAAAAATTGAATCATATGGCCTTCTCGCAGGCGACAGAAATCCAGCAGCAAGCTATTCCTGTTGCGATTGCTGGAAAAGATTTGCTGGCTTCCTCGAAAACCGGTTCCGGTAAAACTCTGGCATTTTTGCTGCCGGCCATGCAGCGCATGTACCGCGGTAAACCTTTTACCAAGCGTGACCCGCGAGTGGTCATTCTGACACCGACCCGCGAGCTGGCAAAGCAGGTTTATGCACAGTTACGCACCCTGAATGCCGGTACACCTTATGACAGCACGCTGATCGTAGGTGGCGAGAACTTTAATGATCAGGTAAAAGCGCTGCGTAATGACCCAATGTTTGTGGTGGCAACACCTGGCCGTTTAGCGGATCATCTGGAGCACCGCAGCACCCACCTGAACGGTCTGGAAATGCTGATCATGGATGAAGCGGATCGCATGCTGGATCTGGGTTTTGCGCCGGAGTTGCGTAAAATTCACCAGGCCGCTGATCACAGACGCCGTCAGACCCTGATGTTTTCCGCCACATTAGATGATCCGGAAGTGATTGATATCGCATCTGAAATGCTGAATGAACCTAAGCGTATTGCTGTTGGTCATGCGGCTCAGGACCATGGTGATATTGAGCAACGCTTTATCTTGTGTGATCACCTGGATCACAAGCAGGCTATTTTGGATCGCTTGCTGGAGCAGGAAAATTATGACCAGGTCATTATTTTTACCGCGACTCGCGAAGACACAAACCGCCTGACTGAGTTACTCAATGAACGCAAACTCAAAGCGGTGGCCTTGAGTGGTAACCTGAATCAAACGCAACGTAACAACATCATGAGCCAGTTTGAGCGCAATGTTCACAAGATTCTGGTGACGACGGATATTGCATCGCGTGGTTTGGATATCAGTAAAGTCTCACACGTGATTAACTTTGATATGCCCAAGCATGCCGAAGAATATGTTCACCGTATCGGACGTACTGGCCGGGCCGGTAATAAAGGTGACGCGGTGTCGCTGGTGGGACCGAAAGACTGGAAAAGCTTTAAGAATGTGGAAGCTTTCCTGCAGAAACAAATCAGTTTCACCGCCTTGGAAGGGCTGGAAGGTAAGTTTAAAGGGCTGAAACCTGCGCCTAAGAAAACTTATCAGCCGAAGAAAAATACCAAGGCGAAACCTCAGCAGGATAAAGCCAAAGCGGCGTCTAAACCGAAGAAGAAGCTGGATAAACGCTTCTACGACAACATGGCTGTCGGGGACAATGTCTTCATGCCGAAAAAGAGAAAACCGGCAGAGCCGTCAGCAGATGACGAATAACTGAAGAACAGAACTGAAGAAAAACAGGCCAGCTTGCACTGGCCTGTTTTTTTATGCGTTAACTTTTTATGCGTTAACCATGCGGTTTTGACAGGTGTTGAACAAGGGCTCTGACAAACCGGGCAGCTTCGCCCCCGGTGCAGGCTCTGTGATCAAAGGTCACTGACAATGGCATGGCTTTTACAGAAAGCGGTTTATTATCTTTCATCACGAGTTTATCAATGAGCCGGCCGGCCCCTACAATGGCCACCTGTGGCGGAGTGACGACCGGCGTTGCATAAATGCCCGCAATCGCACCGAAGTTAGACAGTGTGATGGTGGCATGCTGAAACTCTTCCCGGCCTATTTTCCTGGCCCTGATACCTTCTGCTGTTTCGTCTATCCAGCGCCGGATGGCTTTGGGATTCAGACTGCCTGCATCCCTGAGTACCGGAACATACAGACCATGCGGACTGTCTACCGCGATACCAATATTGACTTTATTGTGCACGCAGCGCGTCATGGTTTCGGCATCAAACCAGGCATTCAAAGCCGATTCTTGTTCACAGGCAGAGACGATGGCCTGAATAATACGGGTGGTGATGTCTTCGTCTTTCGGCCATTTGTCCAGCAGTGCTTCTTCTGTGATGGTAACCGCAGCGACCTGCTGATGGGCTTCTGTCATGCTGCCGACCATAGTACGGCGAGCGCCTTTTAGCACTTCAGTGCCCGGCAGTTGCTGATCGCAGGCCCGGTAGACATCGGCTTCGACAATGACGCCATTAGGTCCGCTTCCGTTGATCTGCTTAAGGTTTACCCCCAGTTTCTGAGCCAGCATGCGGGCGGCAGGTAAGGCGCTGATCTGTTCTGATGATGGTTTTACCTGACTGCCAACCCAAAATTCATCAACGCTGACGCTCTGTGCGTGGTGAGAAACGTTGCCCACCACAGTGGCGGCATCGGCACGTTGTTCTTTTTCCGATTGGCTGGCTTTTTCAACACCGGCATCGGTAGAATTTGTTTCGTCGATTTCCAGCAGCAGGCTGCCTATAGTAATGACATCGCCTTCGTTGCCGTGTCGGCTTACGATGGTGCCACTGTAGGGCGCGGGTACTTCAACCGTGGCTTTTGCTGTTTCAACTGTCAGCACGACCTGATCAACTTCCACGGTATCGCCAACGCTGACATGCCATTCAATAATTTCAGATTCGGCGAGTCCTTCGCCCAGATCCGGCAAGGAAAACGTCTTCATTTCCATCCCTCCACAAGTTGTTTGGCCGCAATGACAATATCGTCTTTATTAATCATGAAATACTCTTCATTGCGGTAATAAGGCATGACAGTATCCATACCCGTTACCCGAATGGGTGGCGCTTTTAACAGGCACAATGCCTTCTCAGACACCTGTGCCAGCAACTCGGCACCGACACCACAGGTTTTACTGGCTTCATGCACCACCAGCAATCGACCGGTTTTTTCCAGCGAGGCAATAATGGTATTAATGTCGATGGGTTTGATTGAGGCCAGATCAATGACTTCGGCTTCAATGCCCATTTTGGAGAGTTCATTCACTGCGTCCAGGCTTTCGACAACGCAGGCTCCCCAGGTGACTAATGTCAGATCTCGTCCTTTACGCAGTGTGAAACAGGTATCGAGCGGAAGTGCTTCGCCGTTGTCGATGACCTCTGATTTTACTGTCCGGTAGATGCGTTTAGGTTCGAAGAACATAACGGGGTCATTACTGCGGATAGCCGCGAGCAGCAGGCCATAGGCACGTTTCGGTGATGAAGGAATAACCACTTTCAAACCCGGAGTGTGGGCAAAAATCGCCTCAACACTTTCTGAGTGATGCTCCGGGGCATGAATTCCACCCCCGAAAGGAGCGCGGAAAACGGCCGGGCAGGTGAGCCGGCCACGGGTACGGTTACGCCAGCGAGCAGCATGGCAGATCAGATGTTCAAGCGCAGGGAAGACAAAGCCCTGAAATTGAAATTCAGCGACCGGGCGTAACCCCTGGCTTGCCATCCCTATAGTGACACCGCCAATCAGAGATTCAGCTAATGGTGTGTCAATCACACGCTTAAGACCAAATTCCTTCTTCAGACCTACGGTGGCACGAAAGACACCGCCGTTATCACCCACATCTTCACCCAGTATGACCACGTTGGGATCCCTGGCCATTTCGTGATGCAGAGCGAGGTTGACGGCTTCCAGCATGGTAATCTCAGCCATGACGACCTCCCTGCATGCGCATTGCTTTATTGATAATGGCATCCCGCTGGGGATGCATGTCATCAGTGGGTTGTTCATACAGATAATCGAAAGCAGCCTCAGGAGGTTGAGGAGCAATGGCAAGATAGCGCTCTACGGCTTCTTCCACGATTTTACGGCACTGAGCCAGCCAGTGTTTTTCATCGTCTTCAGACCAGGCGCTTTGCGACACAAGAAACGCTTTCAGGCGTTTGACCGGCTCATACTGCCAGGCTTGCTGCAGTTCATCTTCACTCCGGTAGCGGCTGGCATCGTCAGCGGTAGTGTGATCACCTAAGCGATAACTGACGGCTTCAATTAAGGTCGCACCTTTACCTTTTCGCGCTCGGTCCAGACTTTTGATAATGATGTCATACATGGCGATGATGTCATTACCGTCGACAGTGATGCCGGGTATGCCGGCCCCTTTGGCTTTATCCGACAGAAACTCGGCGCCGCACTGTAACTTGCGGGGCACAGAAATTGCCCACTGATTATTGTTAATCACAAACACCAAAGGGATGTTCCAGGCACCGGCGCAATTGATGGATTCTAAAAAATCCCCTTTTGATGTTGCACCATCACCACAGGTGACGAGTGCAGCATGATGGCCACCCTGGATTTTCAGTGCCGCTGCAACGCCAACAGCATGCGTGCATTGCGTGGCAATAGGCACACAAAAAGGCAGATCACGACAGGGCTGGTCGTTAAACGCGAAATCGCTGCCTCGCTCGTCACCGCCCCAGTATTGGAGATTTTTTTCCATTACTATTCCGCGCGCCCACATTGCAGGCATGTCGCGGTAGTAAGGCACAAACACATCGTCTTGTCTGAGGGCGCGGCCAACAGCAATACCTATGGCCTCGGATCCTAAATGGGATGGGTAGGTCCCAAGTTTACCTGTGCGCTGAAGCGCGACAGCTTTATTGTCGTAAACTCTGGTCAGCACCATGTCCCGGTAAAAGCCTTGCAGCGTAGGGATATCCGCCCATGCCGGGAGAGGCGAGAGCAGTTGCCCCTGATAATCTAAGTAGCGGTGCATGCTTGTGGCTTGAACATTCATATCAAGCTCCTTCTGTCACTGCCCGAAACCATTAGGGCAGAAAAGTCACTATTGTTAATTGTGTATTGCTAACCCTGGCTATCCCATTCATCTTCAATGTTGCAATAAGTTTCGCTGCAACCTGGCATTTTTGGGTATAGTAGGTGTTTTACATACATGGAGTGGCGAACACTTCTAATTGTAATCAAAGTGTTAAAAAATGCGTTGGTAGCGCATTGCCAACATAGTAAAGAATTCGGTACAGCAGGTTATTTTCCAGTGTTAAATGCTGTATTTTTATGGGTGTCAGGGAGATGTTTGGATGAAGTTGATTGGAATCGCCAGACGTAAAGCGTCACGTGCTGTTATGGAAGAATTAAATCAAGTCAATGTAAGCTGTGAAAACGGTGTAGAAGGTGACTTTCGTGGTAAACCCGGTAAGCGACAGGTGACAGTATTGTCGCTTGATTCCTGGCAAGATGCCTGTGGTGAAGTGGGGGAGACATTGCCCTGGACCATCCGCCGAGCCAATCTGCTGGTGGAGGGGATACGCTTTTCCGAACGCAATGTCGGCGATGTCATCGCGATTGGTAGCTTGCAGCTTCAAATTACACGAGAAACCGATCCCTGCCCCCGTATGGATGAGCAATTTCAGGGGATGACTCAGGCGCTCAGGCCGGAATGGCGCGGTGGAGTATGCTGCCGTGTGTTATCAGACGGCGATATTCAACTGGGGAACAGTGTGCAGCTTGTTACTCAGGCTGAGTCTTAGGTTTCTCAGGCGTCGGTTTCTGTGTCATAGTTTTCACAGACGCCGTTTTCTCAATAGATATCAAGATGTCTCAGTGCTAAGAAATCGCGGTCTTTGGGCGTGTTGAACAGGGTATTTCAGGCATACTTTTCTATATATGAAGGGCAGCAATGTGCTGACGCTGCCCGGATTCAGGAACGGGAAGTGTGAGAAATGAAGTTGTATTTTATTGTCTTTATTGCCTGCTTTACTGCATCTGCCTGTTCTTCTCAACGTGGTGGCGATAATGTCTATGCCCAGCAAGAGAGATATGTGCAGCAGGCATGTTACAGTCATTCAGCCATAGACAGTTACGCTGAGAACTTCAACATTTTCCTGACTGAGCGAAAAAAGGAACTGAAAGTTCTTCGGCCAGAGCTAAGTTCGGAAAATTACCAGCAGTTGGATACAGCGTTGAATCATTTTGCTGACTATTGGCAAACACTGAACGACGAGAGAGATCTTGCGTGTGAAGAACAGGCTGCCTGCGAGTTCATGCAGCTGAAATCGCCCCAGATAAAAATAGCCGATTCTGAAATGTGTGATGGCTCTAAGTTCATGTACAGTGTCAGTCGGGCCAAGATTATCTCATTTTTCAGCGATATTGAACGGCTTCAGTTGCAGCGCACTGATTTTTGAATTTGGCGGCAGAAACAGCGGCTTGTCCCACTCTGTGATATTGAGTTAAGTTAACGGGGCTGGTACTTGCCGTTATCCTGGTTTTTTATAAGTTGTGGTATACTGGCGAAAATTTGTATCAGACGGCCTGTCTGAGCAACAAAGAGCAGGCCGGGAAATAGGGAAAACATGCCAAGCTTTACTGTGAGCTGCCCACATTGTCAGAAGGCAGTGTCTCTGCAGACCTCTTCGTTGTCGAATACCGTCTCATGCACACATTGTTCCAGAGCAGTGTTGGATAGCGGCCCGGTTGAAGCAGACAGTAAGAACTTTGCTATGCTGATTCAAAGTCCCAAACCGGTGGTAGTGACGTTTTGGGGTAATAATTGTGCTCCCTGTCAGGCATTTAAGCCAGTGGTTGAGCAAGTCGCCAAACAGAAAAAGCAATACCGTTTTGTCAGGGTGAATGTTAATCAGCATCCGGATCTGGCAAAGCGCTACAGAGTAAGAGGTGTTCCGACTGTTCTGGTTTTCAGAAAAGGGCGCCAGCAGGCTACCTTGAACACCGCATTACGAAAACCTGCGTTTTTGCAATGGCTTGAAGAAGCACTCGATTGAGTGTCGGCCACCAAAGCGAGTTTCGCAGGTTCATTAAATCGTCATGCTTCAATGGTTGACTGACTATAGGTCAACCGTTTAAAGCTGATACTGATATCAACACTTTGGGAAAAATGAGGAGGAATTTATGGCTATCAGCCGTAAAATTAGTAAGGAACGTCTGGCACTGAAAATGTCTCTTGCCGGTACGGTCCTGCTTGCCACTATGGGTATAGGTTATGGGTTGTATGTGGGATCTAGTGCGATTCTGCTCGACGGCATGTTCTCTTTTCTGAGTATGGGTATGACAGGCCTGAGTCTGTATACCGCCTACCTGGTCTCAAGACCGGACGATAACCACTTCCAGTTTGGTTACGCCCACATCGAACCTTTGATCAATGTCGTCAATGGCTTGCTCATCTTGGTAACCTGTTTGTTTGCACTCGTTAGTGGTGTGCAAACCATTGTCAACGGTGGCCATGAAGTTGTGCTGGAACATGCAATGGTATACGCAGTGTTGTCTACCATCAGTTGTTTTGGCATCTATTTCACGGAAACTCACATTGCCCGTAAGGTAGACTCCGAACTCGTTCGGGTCGACTCACAGGAATGGTTGGTCGATGGCATCTTGAGTGCCGCAATTTTAGTTGGTTTTATGCTGGTAATGGTGTTCGACAAAATAGGCTATTCACATTGGAATGCTTATGTCGATCCCATTCTGGTCTCTGCAATGGCGATTGCTGCGTCGGTCCTGCCGATTAAGGTTTTACGCCGTAACTTGCGTGAGGTGCTGTTGGTTGCTCCTCATGATCAGGTGCAGAACCGGGTGGATAGTGTGATTGAAGATCTGTCTAAACAGTACAACTTCGATGACTATACTCACCATTTTGCTAAAACAGGTCGTCAGTACGATCTGGAAATCAACATCCTTGTAAAAGACGATAAATACTGGACCACAAAGCGCCAGGACAAGATTCGTCAATTATTGTGGGATAAATTGAAAGGCGAGCTGGGTGATACATGGCTGTCTGTCACATTTACCGGTCAAAAACGCTGGCTGTAATGCATCAGGCAGATAGATAAATGAAATGCGGTCCACTCGGGCCGCATTTTTTATTAGTTAAACTTATATCAAAATCAAAGAATCATAAGGCAAATTTTGCTGGAACTTTGTGCGAATAAAGCGCAAAATACGCGTGGCTAAAAATTAGTCGCCGGAATGTTATAGCAAACTTTCAGTTGGAAAGCCGGATTTGAACCTTTTTCTCAGTATGCTATTGATACTGAGTCCCTTTCGGATGTGCTGCCTGAACTGATAACCGCCTGACCGGAGACTGAAAAACTACTTTTATGTAGATTTTAGCTGCTCTGTTTATTTTTTCTTGGCTGGTCGTTTAAGACTGCAGTGATTATCTGAATTTGGGGAAAGTTATGTTCGAGACACTACTGGTAATGGCGTTTATTGTTGGCGGGATTGTGGTTGTATTAAAAGAAAAGAAAACCTGCAAGAACATTAACTACTCCAGTAAATCACTGTAAGTTAGCACAGAGATTCACTAACATCTGGCGGTATAAGAACGCCTCCTTACATATCAATCCCTGAGCATTGCTCGGGGATTTTTTTTACAGATTTTCAGACAAAAATCAGGCAATTAACTGTACAGAAATTCACCTGTATGGTGCCAAAAATCTGTCGGTGAGAAGCTCCGGGCTGGCAAGTATGGGCATGCTGACCAAAAGTGAAACACTGGAGTTTATGTAATGAAGTGTTTTCGATATTATTGCCATGAATGCAAACTTTTACTTTTCATAAACATCAAGGATAAGTCGAGATGGCAGCTAGTTCTCGAAAAACGACAAAGGGAGAGCTTACCCGACAAAAAATCATTGAAGCAACATTGGATTTGATTGCGACTACAGGCTTAAACAGCCTCTCACATCGGAATATTGCTAATGCTGCTCAGGTTCGGTTATCACTGACCAGTTATTACTTTGAAAGCATGGATCATTTGATTCTTAGCGCATTTGAAGAATTTGCCCAGCGTGAAGTGAAACAGATTGAATGGATTCAGGAACAAGTGGACAAGATACTCAGGGAATACCTAGCAAAAGGAACGACCGAGGATCGTGAATCATGTGTTCTGCAGCTAACCGAATTGTTAACACAATACATTTCGACGGAGTTGACAGATGAGGCGCGCCGTAAGCAACTGACAATTCGCTGCCATTTTCTGTTTGCGCTTGGGCAGTCTGAGATGCTGGTCAAGCGAGTCAGTGAGTATAAGTTGCAAGTGATGCGTTTGATCGAAAAGACGGCTGAATTGATAGGCAGCCCGTATCCTGAAATTGATGCTAACCTGGTCATTTTTACCTTCAGGGAGTTCGAGTTTGCTTTGGTCAGTGGTGACCAAAACTTCAATCAGGATATTGTGTCGAAAACGTTAAAACGATTATTGTCGACACTTATTGCTAACGAATAATCCTAACTTTTGAACTGATTTTTTTCGTTTCCTTTACCCTCTTCTTTTCGTAGCTTGACCTATAACAGCCGCTGTGTACCACTTCCGGCGGCTTCTTCGCTTAACTCCGCATTTTAACTGGCTTCATCAATCTGAGTTGTTTGAATCACAGCCACATATCCTGCAGCGACAACAACGCCCGGTCATCCGGGCGTTTGTATTTCGCTGAGCTGAATGGGACACCCAACAGGTAAAAAAGCACTAGTGTGTTTTTTCCTGCCATTCATGTTGCAGTCGGCGAATGGCTTCAGAGCGCTGTTTCCATTCAGTCGTTCTTATCATCTCTGCGTATTGTGGAAATGGCTTTTTGAGTAAGTGATTAAGCACGGGTGTCTGGGTTTGTGGCAATGCTTCAAGTGCCTCAATCGCTCCACTGCGGTTATTACATAACATCACCATATCGCAGCCGGCTTGCAGAGAAGCAACAGCACGATCGCCGTAGGAGCCCAGTACATCGGCACCTTTCATGTTCAGATCATCTGAAAAGATAACCCCTTTAAAGTTAAGCTGTTGCCGAAGCACCTTCTTTAACCAGTATTCCGAGCCGCTGGCGGGCTTATCATCGTAGGAAGGATAAATCACATGGGCTGGCATCATGGCATCGAGTAATTGTTCCTCGATTAATGCTTTAAATACCGACATATCACGAACGGTAATATCACTGCGCTCATCAACAGGGGTTTCATGATGCGAATCTGCGATAACGCCACCGTGTCCGGGGAAATGTTTACCTGTTGCCGCCATTCCTGCCTCTTTCATACCGCGTATAAACTCACTGGCAAATTGAATGATTTTTTCAGGCTGATCTGAAAACGCGCGGTCTCCAATGGCTTTACAGTCAAAGCCGATATCCAATACAGGAGCCAGGCTGAGATCGATATCCATAGCCAGTAATTCCGCGGCCATCAGCCAGCCCCCCTGACGGGCAAGGTTGACTCCATTGTCGGCCGTTGCAAATGCCCGGGCAGGAGGCAGTAAAGTAAAACCCTCACGAAAGCGTTGGACTCGTCCGCCTTCCTGATCCACCGCAATGATCAAAGGACGTTTTGCTGCCTGACGAATGGATTGTGTCAGAGCAAACAACTGCTCTTTGTCGTGGTAGTTGCGGGCGAAAAAAATGACTCCGCCTACTGTGGGGTGTTGAAGAATTTCACGCTCTTCGGCATCAAGTTCGAAACCTGACACATCTAGCATTAAAGGCCCCATGGTGGCACTCCGTTTTGACTGCATCTCAGAAGAAACATAGCTTTTAGAAAGCATTAAGTTATCACAAGCTGATCAGAGTCAAAACCGCATTTTGCTGATTGAAGATGGCGTCAGTTAACTGATTATTGTGGCATTGTTCACTATGTAAAACATTGTGTTTCACTTATTTCATTTATTATGTGATTAATATCAATTTATTGGGCGGGCAGAGTGATTAGACTTCGGCATTCATCGCACCGGCAATATCCAATAAGCGTTTTCAGAGGTCTTAACATGTCAGCATTAATCGCTATAGCAATAACAACCGGTCTGTTATCTGGTCTGTGGGGCTGGGTAGCGGTTTCACTTGGCTTGTTGAGCTGGGGCGGATTTTTGGGGTGTACCACCTATTTTGCGGCACCTCAGGATGGCTTAAAGGGCATGGGTATCAGTATGGCGACCAATGTGAGTGGTGTCGCCTGGGCAATGTTGATCATTCACGGCTCAACATGGATAGATATTGAGTTGTTCGGCTACATCGCGACGGGTATTATTTCATTTCTGATGTGTGTGCAGGCAAAGCGTGAGTGGCTGAGCTTTATTCCGGGCACATTTATCGGCTGTTGTGCGACATTTGCTGCCGCGGGTAACTGGCAACTGGTTATCCCTTCGCTAATGCTCGGCGTGGTATTTGGTTATGCGATGAAAACATCCGGTTTGTGGCTGAAGGCGCAAAGTGAAAAACGCGCGCAGAAGGCAGCGTTTAAGTCTGAACTTGCGCCCGCCGCTGCCTCTACAAAATAAACGGTTATAGTGAGGGAAGTACCTCACCCTTGTGCTGCTGACAAAAAGCAGACAGTGATGCAGAAGTCCTTCCTTTTTTGACCAGAATACAGACGCGGACAGCCTGGCTGAGCAGGGCATCCGCTTTTTGCAACAGATTCTCCTCACTGCAAGCTTCACGATCAGCATCTCTGCGGCAAAGATCAATGAAATCAGCCTGACTCTCTTCATCGGTGTAAAGCACCATTTCGGCCTGCTGCATCAGTCGCAACGCTTTCAATGTCAGCATTTCAACATCTGCGCCGGTTTCTATCACACAGACTGTTCCTGTTGCCTGATTGTCTTGGGCCAGTAGCTGGACAAACGCTGCTTCAAGCACCTCAACAGACTGGGCATTTTCTACCTGAGGCAAGCGGAAGAAGAGCTCCCAAAAGTGTCTTCGTTTATCGACGGTATCGTAATGTTGTTTCAGGCGGTTTCTTTGTTTTCCTGCGAAATCTGCCAGAAGAGACAAATTTTGCGCGAGCTGGGTTTCCAGCTTTTCTCTGAGGTAACGTACGAGTACCGGTGAAGCGCCACCACTGGATATGGCCACCTGAATGGGGGAGCGATCTATCATGGATGGGGTAATAAAATCGCAATGGGCAGGATCGTCGACGGCATTAACCCAAATTTTCTTCTGCTGGGCATCATGAAAGATACGCTTATTCAGCTCGCGATCATCCGTCGTTGTCCACACCTGATAATAGCCCCCCAGGCTTCCCGGCTGGTAAGATTCTGCCAGCCAGCGCAGTTTTTGCTGGCTGGCCAGCTTTTGTAAAGCAGGATGCAGGCGTGGCGATATCAGCGTGATTGCTGCGCCTGCCCGCAATAAAAGATCGACTTTACGACAGGCAACTTCTCCGCCACCTATGACCAGTACTGGTTTGTTGTGTAATTGGGTGAAGACCGGAAAGTAGTCCATATTCGCGTCCTTGCAAAAAATCAGAAAAGTGCGGGCACTGAGTTCAGGGACATTAACCCGATGAACAATCGGATTCAAGCTCAGCCTGCTTCTGTTTACTGTGGCAAGTGGCTGGATTACTGAGAAAAAGGTTTAGTCTGATCGTATTACCTGCTATCACTATCACCATGTAGGAGTGATAACCTGAGTGGCTGCGAGGAACACAGTTCTCTGGTTTCATACAAACAGCTGAATTTCATAGGGATAGGTGCTTAGAGTATGGCAAAGAATTCATTATCGTCGTCTGTTGTCAGTGCTGACTGGTTGCTGGAGCATGCCGATGCGGAAAATATTGTGATACTGGATGCGAGCTGGTTCATGCCGGGCAGTGGCCGTGATGCCAGAGCTGAGTGGGTGAGTGAACGTATTCCCGGTGCTGTTTTTTTCGATTTCGATAAAGAGATATGCGATAAGGATTCCAGCCTTCCGCATATGTTGCCCGGTGCAGAGCAGTTTGCCAGCCAAGTGTCGGAGTTAGGTATCAGCAACAAAGACACTATCGTTGTTTATGATTCTCACGGACTGTTTTCATCACCGCGCGTGTGGTGGATGTTTAAAGTGATGGGGCATGACAAGGTCGCGGTGCTGGATGGCGGATTGCCTGCCTGGAAAGCGAGCGGGGGCTCGTTAGAATCGGGTGTCGTGACTGAAGCACCGGAGATAGGGCAATTTTCTGCCCAGTTCAGATCTGAATGGGTGATTGATGCTCAGACATTGATGGGAAAATTAGCAGACCCTCAGGTTGTGGTGCTGGATGCACGCCCCGCGGCACGTTTTTATGCCCAGCAGCCAGAGCCGAGAGAAGGCATACGCAGTGGCCATATGCCGAATGCCAAAAGCCTTCCGTTTGGTCAGTTGGTAAAAGACAACAGGTTGGTGTCACAATCAATACTGAAACAACGTTTTGATGCGATTTCAGAACACGATCAGCAGCTGATTTTCAGTTGCGGTTCCGGGGTAACGGCGTGCATTCTGGCTCTGGCGGCTGATGTAGCGGGTCGGAAAAACCTGACTGTCTATGACGGTTCCTGGACGGAATGGGGGGCTGGCATGAAATATCCGGTAGTATCCTGAGCGAACAATGGCTTACCTGATTTTTCAGGTAAGCCAAAGGTTGTTTGTTGTTTAATGCACCACGGGAATGTAACCGCGATCATGCAATATTTTCTGGCTGTTTTCGGACAGGAGGTAATGGAGGAAGTCACGACCATCCGATGTGATCTTTTTGCTTTTATAAAGCATGATGAAAGGACGGGAGATTTTATACTGTCCCGATTCCAGGTTGGCCAGGCTGGGTGAGATACCTTCAAAAGCCAATGGTTTTACCGAATCATCAACAGAGCCGAGCGACATATAGCCAATGGCGTGCTTGTTTCTGGCGATCAGGCTTTTTACCATGCCATTAGTGTTAACCACCAGAGCTTTAGCATTGATATCAGAGACGCTTTTATCACCAATAGTACGTGTCAGACCCATAAAATCTTCAAAAGAAAACCGTGAACCGGAAGCGTTTTCTCTGCTGACAACCGCAATGGGGAGGTCATCGCCACCGACTTGTTTCCAGTTGGTAATTTTCCCCTGATAAATCCCCATAACCTGTGCTTTGCTCAGAGTGTCGATCGGGTTGTTTTTGTTGACGACCAGCGCGATGCCATCATGGGCAATTAATGTGGTTGATACATCCGGACGTATCTCGTCTTCTTTCAGAAATCGCGAACTCATTCCGAGCTCAGCGGCATCTTGTTTGACTGCTGAAATGCCAGCAGATGATCCAGTCCCTTGCACGGCAATGGAAGCATCGGAATGTTGCTGCTCATATTGCTCAGCCAATATCTCAAGTATATGACTGACAGATGTGGAACCTGATACGGTAACGGTTTTGGCATTAGCCTGAATGGGTAATAGGGTAATAACGGCCAATAAAGAAGCCAGGCGAAGCAACATTGCGTCTCTCCAAAATTGAACTACGGGGGAAGACGCTATGGTATGACGAGGATATGACAGAATTGTGAATCTGAATCGAGGTTACTCGACACGGCTTTTTTGCTCTTTTTCCTGATACATGGCGCTATCTGCTTTAGCGAGCAGTAAGTCCGGATCACTGAGGTTGCCAGGATGGAAAGGAACAAGGCCGACACTGATGCCAAGTTTGAATGTGTCTCTTAGATCTTGAGTTTGCTCATATAACTGATCAAGCCACTCCTGGCTTTGACATTGATCTTCACTGGGCAGTAGAACAATGAATTCGTCACCGCCTATGCGATAGACCTGACTGCCGGTTGGTGAATGCCTGAAAATGATATTGGCGATTTCAATCAGCACTAAATCTCCCTGCCGGTGACCAAGACGGTCGTTAACCTGTTTGAAATTATCTACATCAATGTAAGCCATAATGCCGCGATTAAGGTTAATCGCCATGTGATCAAATCGTCTGAAAAGTGAGCGTCTGTTTTGCAATCTGGTCAAGTCATCTTGCAAGGCCTGCCGGCTGAGTTCCAGCTCCAGTTGACGGGATTTAGCAATTTGCTGCTTGAGTTTTTGTATTAATTTACGGCGTTGATGCAAAAGTCTAATGAAGCAGAAGCACAGTAAAAAAACACCAATATTGCTGAATACATCATCGGCGCGTATCAGCAACCAGTGAGTTGCAAGCTCCGGAATGTCGTCAAGAAGATCTGCAATTACACCAATCCCGTAGGTACAGGCAGACAGAAGTAATAAAAACTTCATTTCTTTACTGGCGACTTCGCGGACCAGCAGGATAATCAGCACCAGTGTCAGGCTCGAAGTAACCGCATCCAGGTTACCTTGCATGGGGATAAAGGTGGTTATCAGCACCCCAAAACATACAAAAATTGTCAGCCCGACAGGCAATTGAGAGATCTTCTTCATAATTGATTAAAATACTAACACGATGATTTGTGTTGAGATAGCGCAATGTAATAACAAATCGAGACATAGTCCCCATCCTGAACATGTAGCGTAACCCATTACATTCTGTGATCCTGTGCTCACCCTGAGTGCATCAAAAATGAAATCAATGATTGATCTATGTTGGTTGCCTACCCAGTTTGATATACCCTGTTTGTAACAAAATATGTATATTAACATACTTGTAACAATGTGTTTTTTACAGCTATTCTGTGGCTAGAATGAGATTTTTCAGCTCCACCCATTTCATTTCTACATCAGACCCTATTGCCTCGAGGAAATGACCAATATGCTATCTATGGCGGCCAATAGCCTACCCAATAAAGCGCTGCTTGCTGAGCGGGTAGAGAAACTGATCCAGGCTCTGTCAAACGGGGTCTATGAAAGAGAGCATACCATTCGCCTGTGTCTGCTGGCGGCGTTGTCTGGTGAGAGTGTCTTCCTGCTGGGTCCTCCCGGAATAGCAAAAAGCCTGATTGCTAAGCG
Organism: Photobacterium halotolerans DSM 18316; assembly: GCF_000425165.1. Lineage (GTDB taxonomy): Bacteria > Pseudomonadota > Gammaproteobacteria > Enterobacterales > Vibrionaceae > Photobacterium > Photobacterium halotolerans. The sequence goes on along the minus strand of NZ_AULG01000017.1, from coordinate 89,047 downwards.
ATTGATTGAAGCCTTTGATGGCAGCCGCTTCTTTGATTATCTGATGACGCGTTTTTCAACTCCTGAAGAAGTGTTCGGGCCTTTATCGATTCAGGAACTGAAAGACCACGGCAAATATGTTCGTTTGGTTGATGGCTACTTGCCCACAGCGGAAGTCGTTTTCCTGGATGAAATCTGGAAAGCAGGCCCTGCAATTTTGAATACCTTACTGACTGTCGTTAACGAACGGACGTTTAAAAATGGTCAGGACACGCTGAACGTGCCGATGCGTTTGCTGATTACGGCATCCAACGAATTACCGGATGAAGACAGCGGTCTGGAAGCGTTGTACGACCGTATGCTGGTTCGTGTGTTCGTTAATCGCATACAGGAAAAACAAAATTTCAAAGCCATGCTGCTGGGTGAAGGCCCAGAGATGGCAAGTTTGCCCGCTGAGCTGAAAATTAAAGAAGAAGAATATCAGCAATGGCAGGCATTGATCGATCATATCCAGCTTGATGAGGCGACATTCGAAACCATTTATCAGCTGAAATCCATCATTGAGGAGAAAGTGGAATCGGGCAGCAGCGAGCTTTACATTTCAGACCGGCGATGGAAAAAGTCGGTAAGGCTGCTCAAAGCCAGTGCTTTCTTTAATGGCCGGGACAGTATCAATCCGCTTGATTTGCTGTTGCTGCAGGAGTGTTTGTGGCACAGCCCGGAATCCCGACAGGATATCCGGGAGATCTTACGCGACTTTGCTGTTAATCAAGTCTTCGGGCAGCAAGCCGCGACTCAGCAGGCTGATACGGCGCAGCATCAGATAGAGGAAGTCCACCAGGCGGTTGCCAGCAAGCTGTGCGTGACATTCGGGCATGACACGCTGATGGGCAAGGAAAGATACAAGTACGATTTTTCCGGCGCCAAGCGCTACACGGTTAATAACAACCCGCGCATGATCAAACTGGTGATGCTGCAGCATAATCCTTCCGTTTCTGAACAGGAAACCGGTGATAGCCGCTGGGTGTATGTAGATGGTGATGAGTTCGAGAAAAAGATTAAAGCCGGACAATGCGATATCTATGGCTTTGTTAATAAGAACACGCATTTATGCAGGCTGCATTTTGAAATTGATGCCACAGATCGCCTGGTGATCAAAGATATTGCTAACCGGAATGTGCTGGTTGGCATGGCCGGAGATTACGGAGTCAGCCAGGAACAGCTGGTTGGCTGGCAGCAAAAAGTCGAGCAAGCAACGGATGCCATCAGTGAGGCGGCTCACTTACTGAAACTGGCACGGAGCCGTTTTCACGGGGCACTGCCGCACAACTTCGTTGACCCTGAATTTCCGGTACTGATTGAGCAAAGTCTGGCTACTGCAAGTGATGAAATTGCGACAATCCAGCGGCATTTGGACAAAAGTGCTATGCGTTTAACCCGTCTGACCGAATACTTCGCATAGCCGGGAGGAGACAATGCCAGTCACCGAAGGTATTAATCTGGCTCTGATGCTGACTGAGTCGGGTATCATTGAAAATGCAGTCAACGAGCTGATGACCCGGCCACAGTTGATGATGGCAGCGGACTCCAGTCCGGGAATTAAATCGTCTATGAAGCTGCAGATCGGCAAGTGGCGCAGCTATGTACAGCATCGCATCGCAAAAGTGGATGTGGCCGAGCGCTTCAGTCAGGAGCTGGCTATGTACCAAAAAGTTCGGCAATGGTCTGCGGACACTTTTATGGACAATGCAGAGCAGGTAGTCAGTGAACTTGAAACGACGTCCGGCTTTTATTTTAAAGCACGCCGGTTGCTTGACCATGACCAGAAGAAGCATAACCCCATGTTTCACAGCTACTTTTGTCACCAGTGGTATGAACATTTGCAAGTAGCACTGAAAAAAGCGCAGGAATCTGAGTTAGAGCATCATAAAGAAGCATTGCTGAAAGATCTGTATCAGCGTATTGAAACCATGCAGCAAATGGAAAAAGTTGATGAAACGGGAGATGAAAAACGCGCTGGCCGGCTGTGGGATATGGCAAAAGCCAAACTGACTAAAACGGATGTGGAACGTTTAAAATCTATCGCAAGGTTTCTTCAAAAAAATAATGAAATTCAGGAGATTGCCGACAAGCTAGGCAGAATGGCTAACGAGGTTGATGATCCGAGTCAGGCCAGGGTTCAGACAGAAGAGCTGAAAATGGTCGAAGAAAAGAGTGACAACGTCACTGATGACATAGTGGGCGTGCATCCCAGCGATGATCTGGCGCGTTTACTCCCTAATGAGGCGATGTTTCTTGCCTATCCAGAACTTGAGGTGGTGTTCTACAAGCATCTTGTTGATAAGCGTTTGATGAATTACAGAATGCAGGGGGCTCAGCGCAAACTGCGTAAAGTGAAAGCCTACAGGAAACAAAGTAAGCAGGTCGAACAGGACAAGGGGCCGTTTATTGTTTGCATTGATGCCTCTGGCTCAATGTCCGGTTACCCAGAGCAGTGCGCGAAAGCGTTGGCTTACGGATTGATGCAGATTGCACTTGCCGATGACAGAGACTGTTATGTCATGTTGTTTTCCACCCAGCACATTACGTATGAGCTGACGCGGCAGGATGGCTTAAGTGAAGTGCTGAATTTCCTTTCTTATTCATTTCATGGCGGTACAGATTTAACGCCCGTGCTGGATCAGTCTCTGATGCTGATGAGTGGCGATAAGTATAAAAATGCGGATCTCATCGTGCTGTCCGATTTCATTGCACCGTCGCAATCGCCCGAGATGCAGGAGCGTGTAGCAAAACTGAAACAGCATAAGAATCGTTTCCATGCCGTTTGTCTGTCACGGTACGGCAACCCGGCTTTGATGGAGATGTTTGATACGCACTGGTCTCACCATCCCTCGGCGCTTGGCCGACTTTTCTCTCGTCATATTTCCTGAGTTACCAGCCGCTGTTGCAGGCTGTCATGGTTCTGCACGGCGATCAATCCTGTAGCGAATTCTGTGCGCTATGCTTAAGGGGTGGATAACCAACGTCTAAGAGTTCAGGTTTTCCTATCTGGTTCAGTCTGGTACATCTACTGGGAGCATGCGTCATGAAGCTGTTTTCCATTCTGACATTATGGCTGGCTGCGCTTTGGTCAATGTGCTCTCAGGCATCCGATGTATGGTTAATTGATATCAAAGGCGGGATCGGACCTGCGGTCAGTGATTTTGTATCACGTGAAATTAACCATGCTCAGGAAGAACAGGCTGCACTTATCGTGCTCAAAATGGACACCCCGGGCGGTTTAGATACCTCTATGCGGGAAATTATCCGCGCTATCACAACATCTCCGGTTGCAGTGGCCACCTGGGTTGGCCCTTCGGGTGCCAGAGCGGCGAGCGCCGGTACATATATTCTCTATGCCAGCCATATTGCCTCTATGGCGCCGGGTACAAATCTTGGCGCCGCTACGCCTGTATCCCTGACAGGCGGGTCACCAGGCGGGAAAAAAGACAATCCTTTTGATGACTCTGACGATCAGGACTCCGCCGGGAAAGATGACGCGGCTAAACAGTCAGAGCAAGCAACACAGCCCAGTGAGGAAGTAAAAGCTGAAACAGCAATGGAAAAGAAAGTCATTAATGATGCCGCAGCGTATATCACCAGCCTGGCTAAATTGCATGGCAGAAATGAAGTCTGGGCAGAGAAAGCGGTGCGGGAAGCGGCAAGCTTGGATGCCGAAGGGGCATTGAAAGAAAATGTCATCGATTTTATGGCCACAGATCTGGATGATCTGGTTAATCAGATTAATGGCCGTACCGTGCTTATTAACGGGGTACAACAGACATTATCGCTGGAAAATGTTGCATATGTAGAACGCGAACAGGACTGGCGGTTTAAATTTCTGGCTGTCATTACCAACCCGAACGTGGCCTACATACTCATGCTGATAGGTATCTATGGCTTACTGTTAGAGTTTTACAATCCCGGAGTGGGGTTACCTGGGGTGCTCGGCGGGATTTGTCTGATTCTGGCGATGTATTCGCTGCAACTTCTGCCGGTCAGCTATGCGGGACTGGGATTGATCATCCTGGGGATCATTCTGATGGTGGCAGAAGCCTTCAGTCCCAGCTTTGGTATATTGGGTCTGGGCGGTATCGTTTCCTTTGTTATGGGGTCAGTCATGCTGATGGATACCGAAGAGCCAGGGTATCAAATTGCCGTCCCTTTGATCGTGGGTCTGACAGCTACGTCCGCACTGTTTACCTTTGTTATTCTTACCTTATTGCTAAAAACCCGTCGTAAGCCTGTTTCAACCGGGGTTGAAATGCTCCTTGGTGATCACGGTAAAGTGGTCAGTGGCTTTCCCGGAGAGGGACGGGTGCTGGTTGAAGGTGAAATCTGGCAAGCCCGCTGTGATACGCCATTGCGGGTAGGCCAGGAAATTGTTGTGAAGCAAGTTGACGGCTTGTGTTTACATGTTGTGGCCAAAGAGAAGGAATAAATCATGATTACCTATTCCCTGGCAACCATCATTGTGCTGGTACTCGTGCTGATTATCAGCATGTTCAGAGTGCTGCGTGAGTATGAGCGTGCCGTCGTCTTTTTGTTGGGGCGCTTTTATGAAGTCAAAGGTCCTGGGTTGATCATTATTATCCCAATTATTCAACAAATGGTTCGGGTGGATCTGAGAACAATTGTGCTGGATGTGCCTACACAGGATCTGATCACCAAAGATAATGTATCGGTTAAGGTTAATGCCGTGGTTTATTTTCGGGTTATTGATCCCAAAATGGCGATCATCAATGTCGAAAATTATCTTGAAGCCACCAGCCAGCTGTCCCAGACAACATTACGATCAGTGCTTGGTCAGCATGAGTTGGATGAATTGCTGTCGGCAAGAGATGAACTGAATAAAGATTTGCAGGGCATTCTTGATATGCACACCGACAACTGGGGCATAAAGATAGCCAATGTTGAAATCAAACATGTCGATCTGGATGACAGTATGGTGCGGGCATTAGCCCGTCAGGCTGAGGCCGAGCGTTCACGTCGTGCAAAAGTCATTCATGCTACGGGTGAACTGGAAGCGTCTAAAAAATTAATGGAAGCAGCAGAAGTGCTGAATAAAGCGCCGAATGCGATTCAACTTCGTTATCTGCAGACACTGACTGAGATTGCCAACGACAGGACATCAACCATAGTATTCCCTTTGCCTATCGACTTAGTCGATAAAGTCAAAAATATCGCTAATAAGAATAATGAGTGAAGTTCTGAACAAAAATAACGATATTGCGTTAAGCGACTCCGCCCTGATTGGTTATTTTTAACTCAACTAAAATGGGCGGATTTTTTAAAAAGTGGATTTTGAGCTAAGAAAATGTAAACAAATAACTTTTTGCCCTGTATAAATTGAAATATAGCTTTAAGTTGTTATGATTTTGGACGCATAAAAGTGATGCAAGCAATTTGTGTTAATTAAGTCTAAGGAATAACAATGAAAAAAGTATTTGCAGTGGCAGTTTTCGCGGGCATGATGCCTTTCTCTCAAGCAATGGCTGACCAAGATATCGGTTGTGGCCTGGGCTCTATGGTTTTTGCTGGCCAAGAAGGCAAAGTATTTAAAGTACTGGGTGCGACAACGAACGGTACTTCAGGTAACCAAACTTTCGGTATCACTTTCGGCACACTGGGTTGTGACGGCAACGGCGTGATCACTTCTCAAGAAAAACTGGCTATGTTTATCGACGGTAACATGGATAACCTGGCTCGTGATATCGCACGTGGCGAAGGTGAAACGCTGGCAACTCTGACTGACGTTTGGGGCATGAGCGAAGAAGCAAAAGCGGAATTTAACGCGACTGCTCGTAATAACTATGCGTCTATCTTCGCTTCTGAAAATGTTACTTCTGCAGATGTTCTGGCTAACCTGAACACTATGGTTGCTGATCAGAATACGCTGGCAGCTTACGCTCTGTAATTTATTACAGGTGTGAACCGCTCAGATACAGCGCCAATGGGCGCTGTATCTTTTTCTAATCTGGTGCCTTGTTCATTCAACGCGCTTGACTGAACCTATTTGATCCCATCGATGTTTTCATGAAGTTCTGGTTATCTCTGCTCCCTCTCAGCGTTTTCAGCAGCACAGCTTTTGCGTATACCCAGCAAGATCTGGTGCATCTTTCCGCCTCTGATTATTGGCATACCCTGGGGCATTATCAGTCCGGAGTGACCGGCTCGTTCACAAGCCTGGTCGATTCGCCTTCTTTCTTTGTCAGTCCGCAGGGAAAAGATGATCCTCTGGCCGAGCTTAATGCCACCGTCGAGGGGTTTGAACGCGAAGCGAAACAGCCCGATAGCTCACCCAATGATCAGAGTTTGAGCTGCCGGTATCCGGCCCGTTTCCATTGGTTAAAACAAAAATTACATACAGATTGGCCAGTAGCCGTCTGCCCTGAGCAAACCCTCTGGAAGCAGGCGCTGAATCCCAAGGGGCTGACACTGGTCTTCCCGACAGCATTTATGAACAGCCCATCGTCTATGTTCGGGCATACTTTGCTGCGTGTTGATGCCAAAGATCAGAATCGAAACCGCGAATTAGTGGCCTTTGCCATCAATTTTGCCGCCACGCCAGAGAGCAATGACAATGCGTTTCTGTACGCGGCAAAAGGACTGTTCGGGAATTATCCCGGCACGTTCAGTGTCATGCCGTATTATCGCAAAGTGCGTGAATACAACGATTTAGAATCAAGAGATATTTGGGAATATGCACTAAATCTGGACGAGGAAGAAGTTCAGCAGGTGCTGCGCCATCTCTGGGAAATGAACGGTGTTGAATTTGACTACTATTTCATCGATGAGAATTGTTCCTATCAGTTGCTGGCTTTACTTGAAGCGGGCAGGGAAGGGCTGGATCTGACATCCGGTTTTGATTATCGGGCAATTCCATCAGACACAGTCAAAGTGCTCAGAGAAAACGGACTGATTGAAATTCCCAAATACCGGGCCTCTTTTGGTACACGTTTAATGCACTATGCTCAGCAACTGGATGATCAACAACTGCTGGCCGCCCGGGCTGCCATGACGGGCCAGTACCCGACTGAAGGTTCACTGAGCGAAAGAGCCGCCATTCTGGAAATGGCTTATGAGTGGCTCAACTTTGAATTTTATGATCAGGCGCTCGCCCGGGAAGACATTGCGCCTCAGTTACAGAAATTGTTGATTGCCAGAAGCAAGCTGAATACCTCATCGCCATTTTCTGAACCCGCAAGGCCTGCCGTATCGCCTGATGAAGGCCACAATTCAAGCCGGTTAGGATTGGGATACCGCTACAGCCATCATGACGCCGATCAGGCGCTGCTGGAATGGCGAGTGGCCTATCATGATTTACTGGATAACGCTGGCGGTTACATTCCGGGGGCACAGATCAGCTTTTTCGACCTGCAGCTAGGGGTTGACCAGGATGGCGATGTGGATCTTAACCAGCTTTATCTGCTCGACGCCATGTCACTGGCGCCTGATTATCGGGTATTTGATTCCTTATCCTGGAATATCCGTGCCGGCTACGACCGGCAGCCAGATACTACCGGCTTGACTGGTCGGTACTTCATGCAGGGCGGGTACGGTAAATCTTGGGGAGATGCTAACCGTCTCCACGCTTATGCGCTAGTGTCGTCTGAGCTGAACTATTTTGATGCTCAGGATGAGAACCTGTCGCTGGGGCTGGGGATGGAGTCGGGCTTGGTCTGGCAGGCTAACGAAGAGCATAAACTGGCCCTGTCCGCCCAGGGGTTGTATCAGTGGGATGCTATGCGCTGGCGTACGAAATCACAGGCAAGTTGGCACTGGGCGCTTAGCCAGCAGCTGGGATTACGCACCGAAGTTACCTATCAGCAGTGGCAACGTGATGAGCTGTCTTCCACATTGCGGTTCTTTGTCTATTTGTGACTGTTAGTTACGACTGTCTGTCTGCGATTGTCTATAGTGATAACGCCTTGCGGTTGTTTGCCGCTGGGTGTTTTTACCGGTAATCAGATCGTTTTTTGATTGATTCACTGCGTGTTGCAGCACGTCGTATGCAGTGAACCGGTCAGTGAGATTTATCAGTGTAATGTGATAATTTTGCTACCATAAAACCCGTAAACCCATTATTCTTTGCGCCGCTTGATTCCAGTGTCAGCAAATACGTTCGTATAACCTGTTTTTTACTCATTTTTGAACGTCATTTATTGTTAAACATTGGGATGTATATACATATGATCACCGCATCAATAGCCATATTGCTGGGTTTTGCTCTACTTGTCTGGAGTGCAGATAAATTTGTCGATGGGGCTGCGGCCAGCGCCGGCCATCTGGGTATGCCGCCATTGCTTATTGGCATGGTTATCGTGGGCTTTGGCACTTCGGCACCTGAAATGGTTGTCTCTGCCATGGCGTCCATCGACGGTAAACCGGATCTGGCGCTCGGGAATGCCCTTGGTTCCAATATTGTCAATATCGGTCTGATTCTGGGGATTACGGCAATCATTGCGCCTATTGCTGTTCATTCAAACATCATCCGAAAAGAACTTCCTCTCCTGGTACTTATCGGTATCCTCGCTGGTATTCTGCTCTGGGATGGCGAGCTGACGCGCGTCGAAGCGGTTGTCTTGCTGATTGGATTTTTCGGCTTGATTGGCTGGTCTATCTATTCTGCTTTGAGAGGTAAAGGCGATGCGCTGGAAGCTGAGACGGAAAGCGAGCTGAAAGCACATGCCATGCCGTTAAAGAAAGCTGTCATGTGGTTGCTAATTGGTTTAGTGCTTTTGGTGGTAAGCTCCCGAATTCTGGTTTGGGGCGCGGTGAGTATTGCTCAGGCACTCGGTGTCAGTGATCTGATAATCGGTCTGACAATTGTGGCTCTGGGGACGTCATTACCTGAACTGGCGGCTTCTGTGGCTGCGGCACGCAAAGGCGAACACGATATCGCGATTGGTAATGTTGTCGGTTCAAATATGTTCAATATACTGGCAGTTATTGGTATCGCTGGGGTGATTTCTCCGATCAGCGGCATTGGCGTTGAAGTGTTTGCCCGTGACTGGGCCGTTATGATGGGGCTGACCATTGCCCTGGTTGCGATGTGCATGGGCTTCCGTGGTCCGGGTCGCATCAACCGCTTTGAAGGTTTGTTACTACTGATTGCCATCGTTGCCTATAACTTATTTTTATTCAGCACTGTAGCCGACTGATTATTTTACAGGCAGCAAAAAGAGAGGGGGCTATTATGCCCCCTTGGTCTATCTTCTATCTACTTTCCCGTCAAAAGTGATCTTTCTTCGGTCTTACTGCCTGTATTTTGTATGTATTGGACTGAAAATGAGAGCCCACAGAGGATTGTATTCAATTCTCTGCTGTCTTATTTATCATTACTTAAAAAGTCGTCCATGATTGGTTTGGATAATTTTCTATCTGAACCAAGTAAGTATCTCTTTGGAAAAACCTTCATTTGAGAGAATAAGGACGTTAACAATGCGAAAAACCCTCGTTCATACGGCAATTGCATTGGTATTGGCGAGCCCAGTATCGGCCTATGCGATTGACTGTACAGCTTTGCCTGTCTGGGCAAGTGGAACTCCATATAACGGAGGGACACAAGTACAGCATCTTGATAATGCCTATCAGGCAAATTGGTGGAGCCAGGATAAGGATCCCGTTCAGTATTCTGATCCCTACGAAGAATGGTCATTGCTGGGTGTGTGTGATGCACCAGACGGTAATCAGCCCCCGACAGTAACTTTGACGTCACCGTTGAATAATGCTCAGTTTGGTGTCAACCAAGCGATTTCTTTGACCGCCAATGCGGCGGACAGTGATGGTCAGGTGATTGACGTCACGTTTAAAGTGGACGGCAATACCATAGGCATTGATGATACCGCCCCGTATTCAGTGCCGTGGGATACGGTTGAAGGTAGTCATTCTGTCACCGTTGTGGCAACCGATGATAAAGGGGCGAGCCGAACCGATTCCGTGACTATCACCGTGGTGGCCGAAGGTAACAACCAACCCCCTAGTGTGGCACTGACGAATCCGACGACCGTATCACAAATTAAGGAAGGTGACGTTGTCACTATTAGCGCTGATGCCTCGGATCAGGATGGCACAGTGACTTCCGTTGAATTTTATGTGGATGACCAACTGGTGGGGACAGCAAGCTCCTCGCCCTTTGAATCTGTCTGGTCTGCCACCGCGGGCAGCCACGAATTTAAATCGAAAGCCACAGACGATAACGGTGCGGTGACCTGGAGCTCAGTGGTTACTGTCGCGGTTTCCGGTGCTACCGGTGGCGGCTGTGCTGGCGTACCTGTCTATCAGGCTGGCACCAGTTATCAGGTGGGTGATCTGGTCCAAAGTGCAAATTACAAATATAGCTGTGATGTTTCTGGCTGGTGTTCATCTGATTCCGCCTGGGCCTACGAACCGGGCACCGGCCTGTATTGGACCGATGCCTGGACAGAGCAGGGAATATGTGCGGTTGTGCCGACAGTCACCTTTAGCTCTCCGGCCGACAATGCAACAGTGCTAAATGGTGACGTTGTCACACTGGCAGTGGATGCAACGGATGCCGATGGCTCTGTGTCGCAAGTGGAATTCTTTGCGGCGGGACAAAGCTTAGGCATCGATACGTCAGCACCCTACAGTGCGACATGGACAGCGACAGGGACCGGGGCTGTCAGTTTGTCGGCTGTGGCGACAGATAATGAAGACAATCAGGGCAGTGCGGGTGTGCTGGTCAATGTCAGTGACGAACCATTGGTTGTCACTCTGACCTCACCATCATCCGGCACTTCTGTGGGCTTAGGTAAAACAGTGACGGTGTCTGCTGATGCGGCTTCACTGAACAGCACGGTGAGCAGCGTCGATTTCCTGGTCAATGGTGCAGTCGTTGCGACAGATACCAGCTCGCCATACAGCACCAACTGGACGCCGGGCGCTGTGGGTAATTACACAGTCTCTGCGAGGGCAACAGATGCAACCGGACTGGCCGTTACATCTGCTGCCTCTACCGTCAAGGTGCTTCAGCAGTCAGTGAAAACCCATAAGCTGATTGGTTACTGGCATAACTTTGTTAATGGTGCGGGTTGTCCTATCAACCTCAGTGAGATGTCGGATGCATGGGATATCATCGATATTGCCTTTGCGGAGAACGATCGCAACAGTACGGGCACTGTCCATTTCAATCTGTACAGTGGTGATATGCACAGCAGCTGTCCGGCGCTGGATCCTCAGAAATTCAAGCAGGATATGGCCGCACTTCAGGCCCAGGGTAAGAAATTCGTGCTGTCTCTGGGCGGTGCCGAGGGAACCATTACCCTCAATACGGATTCTGATGAGCAGCACTTTGTCAGCAGCCTGACTGCGCTTATCGACGAATGGGGGTTTGACGGGCTGGACATTGATCTTGAAAGCGGGTCCAATCTGGTTCACGGCTCTCAGATTCAGGCCCGTCTGCCTCGTGCGCTGAAGCAGATTGAAGCGAATATGGGCGGTGACATGTACCTGACCATGGCTCCTGAACATCCGTATGTGCAGGGAGGTATGGTGGCGTATTCCGGTATCTGGGGCGCTTACATTCCACTGATTAATGCACTGCGCGATACCTTGGATCTGCTGCATGTGCAGTTATATAACAATGGCGGTTTGCCCAACCCATATCTGTCAGGTGCGGCGCCAGAAGGCTCGGTGGACATGATGGTGGCACAGTCCAAAATGCTGATCGAAGGATTCACGTTAGCCAATGGCGAGCAGTTTGCGCCACTGCGTGATGATCAGGTCGCCATAGGTCTGCCGTCCGGGCCCAGCTCTGCCAACTCAGGTCAGGCGCCGACTCAGAATATTCTGGATGCGTTAGACTGCCTGACTGTCGGTACTCATTGCCAAGCTGTGGTTCCGGCGTTTAATTACAGCAATTATGCCGGGGTCATGACCTGGTCAATTAACTGGGATAAACACGACGGTTATAACTTCTCCGGCCCGGTAGGTGCCAAGCTGGATGCGATGAACGCGCAGTAACATATGCCTTATGGCTTTAAATGAAATACGGGCTGCCGTTGGCAGCCCGTATTGTTTGTTGTCATACCTGACTCGTTCTCTACCGGCAATGTTTGTTTAGTAAGCTTTTACGTCCGTCACAAACCCTTTGGGCTTGAGCGCCAGAATGGAGCATTTAGTGTTCTGGATAATGTCTTCGGCAGTATTTCCCATAATAAATCCGGGTATGCCCGATCTGGCAACTGTTCCCATAATCAGCAACTCAATGCCTTCGCGTTCAATGATGTCAGGGATGCACTTCTGCGGAAGACCTTTGGGGTGGAATTCTTTTACTGGCCCGCCAATGCCAGATAGTGTGATCAGTGCTTTCAGCCCATTAATGTGTTTTTGTTCCGCCTCTTTGATGGATTGCTGAAGCTCTTGCTCAGGGACATGAATAAACGGGTTGCCGGCAATTTCTTCGTACGGGAAATCCCAGCAGGAAATGATGTTCAGACTGCCGTCACAACTGTCTGCCAGTGATCGGGACAACTGGAGCAGCATCAGATCCAGATCGGTTTCTTCCCTGCTATCGTTTTCAGCATCAATAGCAACGGCAACATGGACCTTCTTCTGTGCATGGGTAATGGGACGGCATAACCAGACCGGGCAGGGGCACTGCCGGAGTAATTCCATATCCATCGCTTTCAGCCCAGTTTCGCTTTGACTGAAACTGGCGGATTTGATCACCATGTCATAATTGTCTCTGAGTACATGCTGAATAATTAAGGTAGAGGGTTTTTTGCTGCTTTCCGCCAGAATGATCGGCATCACAGATTGTTCAGACAGAGACAGCGCTGATTTTGTCTGCGCAATCTGCAGTTTGGTGTTCTCAATCAGTGCCTGTTCCCAATTGGTCCGGTAATTTCCCAGCGTTTCAGGTAACTCAGGATAAATAATCAGCACTGTCAGGCTACAGTGGTGGCTATGCGACAGGCTCAATGCCTGTTTCAATCCATCCGATTCATCCTGCACACCATCACTGATAAAGAGCAAATTTTCAAATCGGCGCATATGCATGATCTCCGGTGCTTACAGAGGTGTATTGTTAGCCTAGACCAAAGTACCGGGGTTGAGTGTCTCCGGGTGATAATAACTAGCGGTATAAAAATCGTGCTTTAACTACTTATGGTTATAACGAAACCTGCTTTCTTAGTGTGATTAGGTATTTTTATCTGCAGTGGTGCTTAAACAATAATAAGCATCAGGAAAGATAAAAGCAGTAATGACTCAGATGGAAAAGACAAAGAAATGGGTAGCACTGGTATTGCTGCTGACATTAGGCGCAACAGTGACAACGGGCGGCTGGAGCGCTTTGCTGAGCCTGATGGCTTTTTCGCTGCTTTTTTATCAGGTTGCCACAAGAGCCTGGTCTGCCAATAACCAGTGCAGTAAAAAAGGAAAAGCACATTTTTTTCATACCGACTAGAACCTGCGGAATATTTGAATGAAAATCTGTCGTTTTTGAGATGTGCAGTCTCAAAGAAGCCGTGGGTTACTTCGTACCCCCTTCTATCATCTTCAATAAAGTACTTGCCATTCTATTGGCCAATCGCAGGACGATGAAGCGCTCCGATGCTGTTTTTTGTTTCCGCAGCTCGCATGGATGCATACATACAGTAATCAAACGCATCGTAACCCCGAATGGGCGATAATAAAATCACCATTGGCTAACACCAACCCTCTATTGAACGATAGCTCATTTGTGAATCTATACTACTCTGAATACAGTATTAAAGAAGTGCTGAGCAACATTGTTGACATTTGCCATTGGGACATGCCGTGCGCGAAAATCTTCAAAAAGTCATCAGGTGGACGCAGCCGGACAACGCCGATGAAGCAATGGCGATAGTCGTAGTCTTACTGCTGGTAATACCGTCTGCCAGTCCGATTTAAACCGTTTTGAACATTCTACTACGTTCATTGGACTCGGTATCCTGTACCCGGGTGGTTTGATGATCGTTGGCGCGGGGTTGCCCTGTTTACGGACATTGAGATAGAAAAACAGATGCGACTTATGTATCGGTAGATGAGGAAAGTGTGATGCCAGACTTAAATTTTATTCACGCTTCACCTTTCTATGAATTAACCGCATTGATTGTAGTGGCTGCAGTCATAGGTTTTTTGGGTGTGCTTCTGCGTCAGCCCATGATTGTCAGTTTCATTGCTGTTGGGGTGCTGGCGGGACCGTCGTTGCTGGACATTGTTCAATCGCATGAGCATATCGAGTTACTGGCAGAGCTGGGAATCGTGGTCTTGCTGTTTCTGGTTGGTCTAAAGCTTGATCTAAAGCTGATTCGCACGCTCGGTCCGGTTGCTCTTGCTACTGGATTGGGGCAGGTGGCATTTACTTCGGCTTTCGGTTTCGTGCTGGGAATTATCTTGGGCCTGGATACTGTCACTTCGCTCTATGTCGCGGTAGCACTGACGTTTTCCAGTACGATTATCATCGTCAAGCTGCTGTCTGACAAAAGGGAAGTCGATTCTCTTCACGGGCGTATTGCGGTCGGTTTTTTGATTGTACAGGATTTGGTTGTCGTGCTGGCAATGATGGCGTTATCCGCTTTTGGTATTGGAGCGCAAGCAGGTGCGGGAGACTCTGCATTAGATCATATCGGGAGTGTACTGCTTTACGGTTTGATGATGCTGGGCTTTGTGCTGCTGTTTATTCGTTACCTGGCCACTCCGCTTGTGAGTCGGATCGCCCGCTCCCATGAACTGCTGATTACCTTTGCTATTGGCTGGGCGGCTCTTTTGGCTGCCATCGGCAGTCAGTTGGGGCTAAGTAAAGAATTGGGCGGTCTGCTTGCTGGCATATCTCTTGCGTCAACACCTTTCAGAGAAGCTATTGTGGCGCGACTTGCTTCATTGCGCGATTTTTTGCTGTTGTTTTTCTTCATTGCGCTGGGCTTGCAGCTTGATTTCGGTTTACTAGGTTCGCAAGTTACTCCCGCTTTGATTCTTTCCGTTTTTGTACTGGTAGGCAATCCACTGATAGTGATAGTGATTATGGGGATGATGGGTTACCGGAAACGTACGGGGTTTCTGGCAGGTTTGACGGTGGCACAGATCAGTGAATTTTCACTTATATTTATGGCGATGGGGCTGAGCCTGGGGCATGTCACAGCAGAATCTCTCGGCCTGGTCACCTTGGTTGGCCTTATCACCATCGCTATGTCTGTTTATATGATTACTTATTCTCACAGTCTGTACAGTCTGCTGGAACCTTGGCTGGGCATCTTTGAGCGCAGCAAACCTTATCGGGAAGAAGCGCTTGAGGATCATCATATCGGCAAGCAATCCTACGATGTCATTCTTTTTGGTATGGGGCGTTATGGCAAAGCAATAGCGCATTATCTTCAAAAAGAAGGTTTTAGCTTTCTGGCTGTTGATTTTAATCCCGATGAAGTGCGACGTTGGCGTAACCAAGGGCATAAGGTTATGTACGGTGATGCTAGTGACCCTGTATTCGTTAGTGACTTACCGCTTAATGGAGTTAAATGGGTGGTGTCGGCAATGCCGCAACATGACATTGGTGTGACTCATGAAGATCCTCGCTTATTATTGATAGAGGGGTTGAAACAGCAACATTATACTGGCGGTATAGCCATATCCACTCAACAATTACATGACCAGCAACTTCTGAAAGAGAAAGGGGCGACATTGATACTGTTACCTTTTCACGATGCGGCTGAACAGGCGGTTGAACGCATGAAAGTGGCATTAAATACGTAAAAAAGTGCGAGTGCCGTTCATTAGCACAAAGGTGGAGCTATGAAACGATTTAACAGTATTTTGTGTGTGATTGACTCTGAGCACACCTTTGATACAGCCGTTAGCCAATCAATAAGAATTGCCAGTGATCATCAGGCGGATATCACATTTGTTTCAGTTATCGGAACAGTCGGTTTCTGGCGATCGACCCTCCACCCAGAGGAGGATCACCATAAGTTTCTTGACGAACAAATGGAGAGCCAACGAGCAACAATCGCAAGCAGACTATCGGTAATGGCTCTCACTGTGAAGCCAAACATTGAGGTTTATTCCGGTATCGGATTTATAGAGATCATAAAAAGCGTGCTTAAAAATCAGCACGATTTGGTCGTCAAGTGTGCCGAAGAATCTGATTGGCTGAGCCGTATATTTGGAAGTGAAGATATGCACTTACTTCGCAAATGCCCCTGTCCGGTTTTAATTCTGAAGCCTGGGCAAGATGACAGATTCCGAAATATCCTGGCAACGGTATCGGTCAATGATAGTTTCAGTGAACTGGATAAGGGGCGCGTTCAGGAAGCGCTTAACAGACAAGTGCTTGAGTATAGTGTGACTTTATGCCTGCCTGAGTTGACACAACTTCATGTCGGAAGTGCTTGGGATGCGTATGCAGAAAACTTTTATCGTTATGGCGCTTTTACTCATTTGCCAGAAAAAGACGTTGATCAATATACCGAACAAGTACGCCGTAAATGCTCGGATAAACTGGATATACTTGTTAGGGAAATGAACGACATGTTAGGAAAAGATGCGATTAAGTATCTTCTTCCCAGAATTCACTTAGTGAAAGGGAAACCATCCAGAGAGATCCCACTAATGACAGACAAATATGGCATAGACCTCATCGTGATGGGTACGGTAGGTCGGGTTGGAATACCCGGTTTGATCATCGGCAATACGGCAGAGTCTATTTTAGAACAAGTCAAATGCTCTGTATTAGCAATAAAGCCTGAGGGATTCAAAACGCCGGTTGTGTGACGCTGACATCATCTGCCAGCGCGCATGGTCAGGTTATTGGGCAAACCCGAGCGATATAGCAAGCAGTGAACCCAGGCCAATAATTAACCACAGCATCACACCCAGTAACAGCGGTTTGAAACCGGCCGCACGCAGTTTCTGTACTGTAATTCCTGCCCCAATCATAAATAAGCACACCACCAACAGGCGTTTCGAGAGGGCGAAGATCCCCTGATACAGCTCAGAGAATTGGGGAAGCCAGTGCGCCGTCAGCATGGCAATACAATAGAAGACGATGAACATTGGTACGGCGAGTTTTTTTTCTTTCCCCCGAAACATCAGAGCACTGACAAACGCGAGCGGGATTATCCACAAGGCTCTGGCTAATTTGAGCGTGGTAGCTGTTTTTAACGCCTCGTCGCCATAAGCCCCGGCTGCACCCACCACTGAGGAGGTGTCATGAATGGCAATGGCAGCCCAGACACCAAACTCATGTTGCGTCATATCCAGCAAATGGCCAACAGAGGGAAACAAGAAGAGCGCTGCTGAGTTCAGTATGAAAACCGTCGCCAGTGCCAGCGAGGTCTGATGGCTGTTAGCGCTGATTGCCGGAGAAACGGCTGCGATTGCGCTACCACCGCAAATTGCTGTGCCGGATGCAATCAGATGTCCTGTTTTGCTGTCTATCTTCAGCCATCGGGTGAGTACCCATCCCATGGCTAACGTCACGACAATGGACGCAACAATGAGCCATAAACCGGCCTTGCTCGCTGCAATCGCAACATCAAGCTGAATGCCGAACCCCAGACCGATGATTGCCATCGACAGCAATTTCTTTGTGATGGCGGCGACAGGAATATCGGCAGGGACAAGTCCTAAGGTGGCGAGCGAGAAACCCAGAATCAGCGCCACCGGGGAGTTGATGAATGGCATCAGGCAAATCAGCGCACTAAGCCAGAAAAAGGGATAGCGCGTTAGCTGTTGTTTCAGTAAGGCAGGTTGGAACAGCATCTTTCTACAGCACACAGACAATGAGAGCTGAAGTATACCTCTTCTTGGTAGTGAATATGACTGAAAATTTCAGTCATTAAGGTGTGTTATCTGTTCGGGGTGACTGAATGGTGTGCTGAAATCACGTTTACTTTTTGACCCACAGGCCACTTGGGCTCTGATAGAAATGGCCGCTTTCGGTTTTTTCTATCGCTTTTTTATACGCAAGGCGGCTTACTTCGGGCAGCGTCAGCCCATGTGATACGGCGATACGCTGGTAACTTTCTTTTCGTTCACTGTTTACGGTTTGAATCAGCTGGCGCACTTCCGCTGAAGGTGACGGTGCCAAAGCGGCTATGTAGCCATTGTTAGCTTCACCGACTAAGCCTTGTGCTTTCGCTTGTTGTAAATCGAGCGCGAATGCATGTGCGCAAAACAGCAACATTGCCAGGTAAGTCAGTATGCGTTTCATAACAGGCACTCCGCCTTGTCAGAAGACATCATCATCACTGAAAAGATCATCGATTTCCTTATCTACCTTAATCCTGATTTCATGTTCAATTTTCACGTTCAGATTAACTTCTATCGGCTTGTCAGAGGCTGCAACCTGTACAGTAGGTGTGCAGCCGACCAAACCAGAAGTCATTAGTAAGAATATCACTGCTAAACAGCCTGTCATACAGTAATACTTAAACTGAATATCCATGGGCGTCGACCTTTTCAAGTCATTTGCAATAAATTCAGCGCAAAAGTCTAATTTTCAAGACCAAGCTGCTTCACAAAAATCCGCTCAAACTGAGAAGTATTTATCGTGTTGAGCGTTTTGATCAGTGCTGGTATATCGTCTTCAATGTTCAGATTGATGTTGACCGGTCTTCCATTCTGAAAGTGAGGATTCCGGCCTTTGAACCTGGCACTAGCATTTAATTGACCCTCTTTGGAATAGTCTATATCAACCGCAAGAGAGTCGTATTGATAATTTCTGAGAATCCTGGTGATCACTTTGAGGCTGTTTTCGCCTCCGGCTCTGACGTTATCATCGATACTTGTCCCTTCTTTATATCGCAGAACGCCGCCCGGACTTCTTGAAAATAAAGCACCTTTTTCAATGACGGGATTTCCGCTCACAATGCGGATGGGCAGTAAGCCATCCAGTGACCCCGTCAACTCAACATTTTCAGGGTTAAATAAATCCATTAATTTCTTAAGATTGAGACTCTGGATACGCAAAGGAATGACGTCAATATTGGTCAAAGAACGGCTCACTACGTTGCGGGTGCTTAACTGACCACCAAGGACGTTGGCGGTTGCTCTGTGCAGCGTATAAAGAGGTTCATCTGTATCGAAATGAAAGCTGGCAGTGACGTCCTGAAACAAAGTACCAAAGTGTAACCAACCGGCGTGAACAGTCATCGGCTGACGGCTCCGTATCGTATTGTCAGTCACCAGGCTGGTCAATGACACGTTCAGATCGGCAAAGTGGGTGTCTTTGATATGTCCGCTTAAATGCGTGGTGAAAATATCCAGCGTGCCAGACCAGAGAGCATTCTGATATTGCAGATCCGCGCGGAGACTTATGCTGCCATTATGCAGATCAGCACTGACAGGCAGTGGCGCGAGATAGTATTTTTGCAGACTCTGTTTTGCGGAAAAAGAAATGGGCTTTTGTACTATCTGAACACGGCTGATACGACTTTTCCATTCCTGAGTGAATGAAAAATCTAACCATGGCTGACTTTGTGCGGTACTAAGCAAACCGGTTATGGCGAGTGCGTCTGAATTGAGTGTCAGTTTTCCCTGATTGCGGATGACAGGCAGCGCCTGGTTATTCACACTGAGCGCCAGTTGTGTCGAATAATTGCTGGCGAGCTTCCATGCCTGAGCGTTTTTCTCTGCTCTTAACCCGCCTGACATGATCGCGAGATTACCTTCAAATTGCTGTACGGGGAGAGAACCTTGATGCTTTCCCGGCTCAGTGTCAGCGTTAATCGTGCGCAAGCTGCTGAATGCCGCACTCAATGTGGCCGGCGCTTCGCCGACATCGAGCAGCCATACTTGCGAGGTATTTTCTGGCGCTGATGCAGAGGATAAGAGATTGTCCAGCTGAATGGCTGTGTCAGGTATCTCTATGCGTACCTGACTTAAGCGGTTTTGCTTTTGATCAGCATAGTCAGGCAAGACGATCGTTTGTGCGCTGAGCCGGGTGTTTTCCAGATTCAGCTTGAGTGAGCTGCCAGAGCTTTGTATATCGATGCGCTGTGATAACTGCAGATGACTGATTTTCAGTGACTCGAGTTCAAGAAGAGGCGCCTGTGCGGTAAGCGTATTGGTGCTGCGGCATTGAGGCAGGGCGGTTTCTGTTTGCTGGGCCGGTATGGTTAACGTCACATGGCAGGTGAGGGTGTTTATCACAATTTGTCCCTGTGCTGCCGGGCGTTCAACGTTAATATCTAACTGCTCCGGGTTTGTTAACCTTAACTGTGCCTGTTGCTGATCAAGCGACAGTGCCCATTTCCAGATACCGTCATGGTTTAACGCTATGACACTGTAATCGTTTGGCCCGCTGTGCTGATGTGAGCGGGGCAATCTGAATTGGATGCTGCCGGGTGCGCTTATCTCAATCGCATAGTGCCATACCGGCGAGAGCGAATCTGGCTCAGAGGCTGAATCTGGTTGGTGATCTTTTTTCTCAGGTTGCCTTTTCTTTAGTTGTTTTTTTTGGGGTTGGTCAGTTTCTGTCAGTTTTGCCTCAAAGACAGCCTGTTGTTGATTCGGGTCTGGGAGCGATATGGACTGGATGGAAAAATAATTCAGCACCTTAGTGACATTGTCACTTTTACAGTTGAGAGATTGTGGCATGTCAGACGTCAATTGCCAGCTGGCATGACAGCTGACCAAATCAATGCCAGAAGGACTTGTGTGATCAGTGTCAGTGAGCTGTACAGTAAAAACAGCCGGTTTGTGTTCAGAAGCCAGAAAGTAGCTGGTAACAGGCAATAACGTATTTTTGGCTGTTTGCACCTTTCCCTCTAATTCAAACCGTGTGTTTTCTGCATCTCGCTGAAAAATGAATCTGGCCTGAGACAAGTAATCGATGATTGTTATTGAGTCGATTTCAATGTGTTTAACCGGAACCTGAAACAGCAGGCTGGTAATTTGCCCGAGGCGGGGAAAGCCGGTTGATGCTGAAGCCTGATCCTGAGGTAGGAATGGCGCAGGATCCCAGCGTAACGTTTTAATGCGCAGATCGAGTGAGCTCTGCGGCGATAATAAATCGACAGCCAGAGATAACTGGTGAACTCCATCCCGTTCAGATTGCTCTGACGCTGCTGTTGCCGACGCAATGTGAGCAATAGAGACTGAAAAGGGCTGCGTGCCATCCTCTGCCGGCATTAATGCAAAAGAAAGTGTCTTGAACGTGACGGGGTAACCATTCTTGTGGTGGTTATCTTTACGGTAGTCATCTTTGCGTAAATTATCTCTGTGATAGCCATCTTTGATGAAAGCGGCCAATGGTGGCTGAATATCACCACGCCCGACTGCGCCACTGATCTGTAAATTCGGTGCTGTTGAAACGCTGATACTGATGCCATGCAAAGACTGCTGATAGGTGGTTTTCGATAATGGCGTAGCCAGTAATGCGTCAGCAAGATCGGCGGTAATCATAAAACGCCCGTCGGTCAGTGCCCCCTGCGTCATCAGCTTTACCTTATCGAAAGTAACGATGTCAGCGATGAGCCCATTTTCAAGTAAAGCTCTGCGCAGTGCCGACGGAATCACCACTGTCAGCCTGTCGGCCTGAACTAACCAGCCTGTGGCTCGGGAATCTTGATGTCGGGGTTGAATTATTGGGTGTTGCTCTGCGGTGTAGCGGTGAAACAACAATACGTTATTCAGCTCAAACTCATTATCTCTGATCTTGATACTGAGATTTTTAACTGACATGCCTTGCTGCGACAGACTGATGCCAGAGACTGATCCTAACTGAATCCCTTCACTGGCTAACCAGAAAGTCACACCCACAGCTAAAGTGACTAAGCTGCAGGTGGCGAAAATGAAAACCCATAGCAGGCCCCGTCGAATCCGGCAAAGGAGGCTGGAAGAGGAAGCTTGGGCGCTGTTGGTGTGTTCTGTTGTTGGCATATGGGCTCAAGCGAGTATGAAAATGTATGGTGCATTCTTTACAAGAATAAGCCCAACCCGGTGGGAGTGTGGAATATTTGGGTAAATCATGGCGTTATGATGAAGCAGACTGATCGCTTTTACGTACCAGAATCGATAGTGACTATAAGATGTGATGTTTTTTTTATCGTTTTTTTAGCAAGGTTAATGACATTTACTGATGCAAATGTCACGAGGTGCAGAGACATATGCTTAGTGTGGCAATATTTCAGTTGTTATCACTAAATCCAGCTCAAATAGGGGATTGCACAACTTATTTAAACCTGAGACAAAGAAGCTCATTACTATAAAAAACTACACAGGACGTATTTGAATGTCAGACACAGTATCTATCCCGCCGCAATCCAGACAGGGAAGTGGCATCAAGCAATTAATCAAATCGTTAGGTCCCGGGATCATGATGGCGTCGGCCGCGGTTGGCGGATCACACTTGGTGGCATCAACCAAAGCCGGAGCCATATACGGCTGGCAACTGGCTGCGATTATTTTGCTGGTAAACCTTTTTAAATACCCATTTTTCAGGGCCGGTATTCAATACACAATGGGAACAGGCAAAAGCCTGGTAGAGGGCTACGACGAATTAGGGCGCGGCTATCTTTGGGTATTTTCCGGGCTTAACCTGTTATCCGGTATTGTGAACACAGCAGCGCTGCTGCTGTTCAGTGCGAGCCTGCTGGGTTATTTTATGCCGGGCAATTTACCTCTGCCTGTTCTCTCTGCCATTGTGCTTGTGGCGTGTCTGGCTATATTGATGGCTGGTCACTATAAAGCGCTGGACGGGCTGTCAAAAGTCATAATGTCGGTGTTGGTTATCGCGACCATTTCAGCGGTGGTGATAGCCGCAGGCAATGGCAGTGCCGCCCCCGCTGAGTATCAGGGACCTTCTGCCTGGACCCTGGCGTCTTTCGGGTTCATTGTCGTGATGATGGGTTGGATGCCGGCTCCGATTGAAATTTCATGCCTGACATCACTCTGGCTGAAAAGTCAGCGTAAAGAGCAAACAGTGACAACGCGTTCGGCATTGTTTGACTTCAACGTAGGCTACATTGGTACGGCCATTCTGGCGGTTGTGTTTCTGTCACTGGGTGCCTTGGTGCTGTATGGAACGGGTACCGAGCTGAAAGCGTCAGGGATCGGTTTTTCTCACCAGTTAGTGAGCATGTATGCGTCTACCATCGGTGAGTGGTCTCGCTACTTGATCGCGGTGATTGCTTTCTTCTGTATTTTTGGCAGTACGATTACCGTTATTGACGGTTATTCTCGCGCACTCGCTGAAGCGCAACTGGTTATTCAGAAAAAACCACTGGAGCAAAACAGCTATATTAATGCATGGATGATTGTTATCAGTGTGTTTGCGATGGCGATCATTCTGTTCTTCACCTCAGCGCTGATGCCAATGATGGACTTTGCCATGATCCTGGCCTTCATGACGACACCTGTCTTTGCCTATTTAAATTATCGCTTGGTGTCCACTGCATCATTGCCAGAAGATTTGAAGCTGACTAAATCAATGAAACTGCTGTCATGGGCAGGTTTAACTTATCTTTACGGTTTTCTGGCTATTTTTATCTGGTGGAAATGGTTGATGTAAGCCACATTCTTGGAATTAAGTGTCAAAGCCCTCAACCGAGGGCTTTTTCTTTTGTTATGCTTTTAAAACAATATCTTGTGATCTGCTTGTCAATAAATACTTCATTGAAGCTTGTTAAATAGAGTTTTTGCTCTAATATGGGCAGTCATTCTTGAGGTCATTAAGGATATATGATGAATGTAAGGCCGACTCTGGCTAAACCCATCACCCTGGCGTTGCTGATAAGTTCCGTGTGTTTGCCGGTGAAAGCGGCGACTGTCAGTTTTGACGATGCGTGGCGCATTGTCCGGAACAATAGCGATGAACTGGCGGCAGAAAAGAGCAACGTAGAAAAGGCCGCATACCTGCAAGAGGCGTCTAAAGCACTGTCGTTACCCAGAGTGACGGTGTCCGCCAACTATACCTATCTGGACGGTCCTGTCGAGATAGCGCCTTCAGATTTGATTGCGAGCACCCCAGCCGGGCGTAGTCAGGCAAACAGTTTAGGTGGCCTGGCTCAACTCATGGGGATGACCCCGGGTCAGTTCGATAAAATGTTCACCTCACAACTGACCGACAGAGATATTCTGACCAGTTCAGTCCGCGCTATCTGGCCGGTATTTCTCGGGGGAAGAGTGATGGCGGCGCAGGACATCGCCAAAGGAAAAACCCAGGAAGCCAGATACATGCTTGAGATGAAAGAGCATGCCAAATTTGAAGACCTGTCGACCTATTATTTTGGTGTGGTGTTAGCGCAGCAAGTGCTGGACACGCGTCAGGAAGCGGAACGTGGATTGGAAAAGCATTATAAAAATGCCCTGAAGTTAGAATCGCAAGGACAGATAGCCAAAGTTGAGCGTTTACAGGCACAGTCGTCTTTTGATAAAGCCCGCGTTGAGCGTCTTAAAGCCCAGCGCGATCTGGAAATTGCACAAGTTGCCCTGACACGGCTACTTAAATTACAAACCCCTGCATTGCCTTCAACGTCCTTGTTCGTCAATGAAGGACTACCGGCAATGACCACCTTTATTGATAAAACCCTTAATGATTATCCCGGTCTTCATATTCTTGATGCCAAGAAAAAGCAGGCCAGCGGTGTGTTAGATGCAGAAAAGGGCAAATACTACCCTGAGGTTTTTCTGTACGGTAATTACAACCTTTATGAAGAAGACACGCTCGCAGCAAAAACAACGCCAGACTGGGCTGTGGGTGTTGGTGTCAGTATACCGCTACTCGACTCTTCAGGCCGTTCAGACAAGGTTAAAGCGGCTCACAGTGCAATGACACAGGTGAATTACCTGCGCGCACAGGCAGAGCAGGATCTGAGCGTGCTGGTGGAGAAAACATACCGGGAAGCCTCTCAGGCACTGGAAGAATATGACGGGCTGGCCTCCAGTATTGCACTGGCCGAGGAAAGTGTGGTGTTACGTGAGAAAGCCTTTAGTCAGGGCCTGTCGACCTCTCTGGATGTGGTCGATGCCGAATTGTATCTGGCAAGTGTAAAAACACAGCGCCTGGCAGCGGCTTATCATTATGTCACAGCATTGTCCCGACTACTGGCTGTCAGCGGTGATATCAATACCTTCCACCAATATGAAAATTACAAAGGACTTAAGGTTAACTGAAATGAGTAAGCTAAAAACTCTTGCCGTCGTATTACCGGCTGTTGGGCTGGCCGCTTGGTTGGGATACCGGTTCTGGAACGCTTATCAGCCGGATGCTGAGCGATTACAGGGCCAGATTGAAGCTCAGCAATACAATATCTCCTCAAAAGTCGCCGGTCGTATCGATCAGGTACTGGTGCGTAAAGGGGATAAAGTCACCGAAGGGCAATTGATCTTTACCTTACTGAGTCCTGAAATTGATGCCAAGCTCGAGCAGGCGAAAGCCAGTCAGCAGGCAGCAGGGGCTCTGGCTGATGAAGCACAAAATGGCGCACGGGCTCAGGAAGTTGCGGCTGCCAGCGATCAGTGGCAAAAAGCCAAAGCGGCATCGGCACTGGGAGAAAAAACCTATCGGCGGATAAACAATCTTTATCGCGACGGCGTTGTCGCAGAACAAAAAAGGGATGAAGCTTACACGCAATGGCAGGCGGCCCGCTATACAGAGCAAGCGGCTTATCAGATGTTTGAAATGGCCAAAGAAGGGGCGCGGGAAGAAACCAAACGCGCTGCACAGGAAAAAGAGCGTATGGCTGCCGGGGCTGTCGCAGAAGTCGAAGCCTATGCGGCGGATACTAAAATTTCCAGCTGGCATGATGGCGAGGTCAGCCAGATCCTGCTTCATGGTGGTGAATTGGCACCACAAGGTTTTCCGGTGGTCAGCATCATAGATATGGACGATGCCTGGGCGGTGTTTCACGTCCGGGAAGACAGGCTGGCTGATTTTGCCAAGGGGACTCAATTTGAAGCTAAGATACCGGCATTAGGGGATCAAGCCATCCCGTTTACTGTGACGCATGTTTCCGTCATGGGGGATTTTGCGACATGGCGGGCAACGGATACTCAGCAAGGTTTCGATATGCGCACTTTTGAAGTTGAAGCGCGCCCTTTGCAGCCCGTTGACGGATTGCGTGTCGGTATGAGTGTGTTGGTAGAACGCTGATATGTGGTTAAACACAATGCAGCGAGAGTGGCGGCTCATACGTCAGGAACCCTGGCTGAAGGCGATGCTGTTCTTTTTGCCTTTAAGTCTGTTTGTTCTGATGTGGTGGATATTCTCGCAAGGGATCGCCCGCGATCTGCCCGTCGGTGTGGTCGATCTGGATCACAGCCGTCTGTCCCGCGGATTGATCCGATACTACGATGCCAGCCCGACCCTGTCGGTTGCCCGACAATTGAGCGAGGTGGAAGAAGGTACAGCGTTAATGCGGAACGGTGAGATTTATGCGCTGGTAGTGATTCCTGATTCTCTGGAAAAAGACACATTGCTCGGGCGCTCTCCGTCTGTGACTGTGTTTTATAACGCCCAGTTTATTTTGATTGCCAAGCTGATAAACAGCGCTTTCGTGTCGGCGCAGACTACCTATGCCGCCAGTATAGATACGGTAAGCAATATGGTGACTGGCACACCAGTACCGCTACAGGCGCTGGGGCAGGCCTTGCCAGTCCGCAATCAGATAACCCCGTTATTTAACAGTAACTCGCACTATGGGCAGTTTCTGGTCTCGGCGGCTATTCCTGCCATGTGGCAGATATTTATCATTGCCACGACTGTCATGGCACTGGCAGCAGAGCAGCGGCGGCAGGGATTACTGGCCTGGCTGGGGCAACATCCGGTGCAGCAACTCGTCGCCAAGCTTATACCTTATGCGGCGGTGTTTATTCTGCAGGGTGTGTTGTTTCTGTGGGGCATGTATTCGCTGCTGGGCTGGCCAATGCACGGTAGCTGGAGCATTTTGCTGGTGGCACAGTGTTTGATGGTCATTGCTTGTCAGAGTGTGGCCGTGCTGTTCTTTTTCCTTGCGATGGATGTCACCCGGGCGATGAGCTTCGTGGCCGGGTTTTCAGCGCCGGCGTTTGCTTTTATGGGGATAACGTTTCCCGCGACAGACATGCCAGCCATTGCGACAGGCTGGCGGGCGCTGTTGCCGGTCAGTCATTACATTGAAATTCAGGTGCAGCAGGTGAATTACGGTACGGGTTTACAGCAAGCTATGCCTCAGATGATGGCGCTTGTGGTATTTCTGCTGGCAATGGCACTGGCCATGCTGAAAATGCTGGTCTGGCGCAAACGCCAGCTGGAGGGCGGTGTATGAGCTGGCGTCAATTGTTTCTGAGTGAATTGAAAGCGGTGTTCACGAACCCTGCGATTATATTCACCGTGTTTGGCGGCGTTTTAATGTATTCGCTTATTTACCCGCTGCCTTATTCAAACCAGCTTCCGCGCGAGCAGCAGATTGCGGTTGTCAATCTGGATAACAGTGCGGTCAGCCGGGCGCTGATCCGCATGGTTGATGCGACACCTCAGGTGGCCGTGACGAAAACAGCCGCCAGTATTGAAGAAGCAAAAAGCTGGATTCAGGCACAAGAGGTGAAAGGGATGCTAGTGATCCCTGAGCACTTTTACCGGGATCTCTTGCTTGGTACCAGCCCGACTGTGTCTTTTGCCGGTGATGCGGCGCTGTTTCTCGTTTACGGTACCGTTGTTGAAGGGCTGGCGACAGCCACAGGAACGCTCAGTGCAGAAGCAAAAGTGGCGCGTATGATTCTTGAAGGTGAGAACCTGGCGTTAGCTTCCGAACAATACGCGTCGCTGAAACTGAATATGCGTCCGGTATTTAACCCGACCATGGGCTATATCAATTACGTTGTCCCTGCTGTGTTCGTACTGATACTCCATCAGACACTGCTGATTGGCGCTGCGTTAGTAGGGGCGGCTCAGAATGAAATGCATTGCTCCGGCGTGCCGGGTTACTGGCACGCCTGTTCACCCTGGCGAATGATTTTCACACGTATCTGCTTGTTTACCTTTATCTATCTGCCTCTGACTGCTTACTACTTTGGGCTGAGTTTTGAGTATTACGGTATCAGTCGTCAGGCTGCAATCGGTGATATGCTGATGCTGACACTGCCGTTTCTGATCTCAGTAACAGCGTTAGGCATAGTCATCGGTGAGCTGATCCCCCGTAAGGAACTGGCTACGGTTATCGTGCTGCTCAGCTCACTGCCTTTGGTTTTCTCCGCCGGTTTCGTATGGCCTGTATCCGCACTGCCAGCCCCGGTTTACTGGCTGGCACAATGGGTGCCTTCTACGCAGGCGATTAACGGTTTTCTGCGGTTAAATCAGATGGGAGCGAGTTTTAGCCAGATCAGCGCCTGGTGGTTTCAGCTTTGGGGGCTGGCTGTTTTGTATTCACTGGTCGCTTTAGGCTTGGTGTACAGAAATCGCCGCCGCCGAGGACGGCTTTTTCAGGCTTCGGCAACAGTTTGAATCTGATACACACAGCGGTATACGCAGGTAGGTATTTTCAGATGAATGTGTTAAAACAGCCTCATATTACATGACTGTACTGGCACAGGGATTGAATGTGAACCGGTTATTATCCTTTGAAGCATTGATGGTTTTAGATGCGATTGAGCGTCGTGGCAGTTTTGCTGCGGCCTCAGAAGAACTCGGCCGAGCGCCATCTTCCCTGAGTTACCAGGTTCAGAAACTGGAACAGGATCTGGACTTGGTTATTTTCGACCGCTCTGGTCATAAAGCCGCTTTTACCAAAGCTGGCCGGCTGTTGCTGGACCGGGGGCGATTATTATTATCCGCGGCTGATGAAATGGTATCTGATGCAACAGCGCTGGCACACGGCTGGGAGTTAGATCTGACCATTGCCTATGACGGTTTGATTAAGCTCGATCTGATGTTTCCGCTTGTTGATGCATTGGCAAAGAAAAGTAAGACCCGCCTGAAATTTCGTGAAGAAATTCTGGCCGGATGCTGGGAAGCGCTCGCGCAGGACAGGGCCGATATTCTGATTGCTCCGCCACCAAGTGTTGCGCCGCCGGAAGTGAAAATTCAGCCTCTTGGCAAAATGGATATCGTCTGGGTTGCTCACCCGAATCACCCTATCCATAAACATGATAATCCGCTCGATCCTGTTATTCGTCAGCAATACCGGGGTATTGCGGTTGCTGATACCGCACGGAATCTGCCGCCGATAACCCATAATATTCTTGAGGAGCAGCCGCTGCTCACTGTTTCCAGCATGAATGACAAGTTGAATGCGTTACGTGCCGGTCTTGGTGTCGCGACAATTCCCAGTTTTTTCATTCAGGATGATTTAGCGACAGGGAAGCTGGCGATGGTGGGGGATAATCCTGTCAGAGAATTTGAACTGGTTCTGGCCTGGAATCGCAGCCGCATGGGTAAGGCAAAAACCTGGGCGATCAAACAGCTTGAACAGTTATGGAAAAAGCACCTGAACTGACGCACGTTTGTGTCCTCGTTATTCGACCCGCTCGTTAACTCAATAAGCCATGAAAAAGCAGGCTGACCTTTGGTTTATGGTCAGCCTTTTTATTGTCACCTCTAAACCACCGACTATGGCAGTGGTGATTATTTAACCGCGCTCAGGCTGGTTGTCGTCTTGTAACACCAACAGAAGCTCCGCCGTTTTGTCTTCAAAATGAATCTCTACCTGAAAGCCGCTTTTTCTGGCAAGTGACAACATTCCCTGGTTATTGGGCATGGTTATCCCGGTCAACCGCTGTAAACCCCGCTGCTTACAATATTGAATTATGGTATTGAGCAAGATACTCCCCAGCCCTTGCCCTTTGAGATCAGAGCGAACCAACACGGCAAACTCTGCTTCTTCGTTACTGGGATCAGAGACCGCCCGGCTG
Organism: Photobacterium halotolerans DSM 18316; assembly: GCF_000425165.1. GTDB lineage: Bacteria > Pseudomonadota > Gammaproteobacteria > Enterobacterales > Vibrionaceae > Photobacterium > Photobacterium halotolerans. Next base: position 59,215 of record NZ_AULG01000017.1, on the reverse strand, counting down.
ACACCAATAATGTCGGTTTCGGTGTGTGAATCAGGCTCCAGCTTCACCGCAATAAAGGCCATTTCACGGTCGTAATCAATCTGAGTGAGATTCGCCAATGCTTCGTGATTGAATTCACCGACTTCAGAGAAGAAACGGCTGTACAGATCATCATGCGAAACCTGCGCAATGAAGGCTTTATGGCCGGGTTCATCTTCCGGACGAATCGGACGAAGTAAAATCGGCGAACCGTCTTTCAGCGAGGTGTAAATTTCCAGTTCTTTCGGATAAGGCCGAATGGCCAGCCTTCGTTGTGTGTCACCATTAAAGGGATGAATGGTCATGGAAGCATCGATCACAGTCATGTCTTCGCCCGCCGCCAGCAGGGGGTGTATATCCAGTTCAATGATCTCCGGGCAATCAATGATCAGCTGTGACAGCTTAACCAGTAGTTTGCAGAGTGCAGGGATATCCAGCCGATCAGGTAAACTGCGCTGTTTAATTTTTCCTGTCTTCAGGGCATTGATGACAAGGTATCGTGCCAGCGCCATATTGAGCGGTGGAATAGCGACGGCGGCATCACGATGGATGTCCCATTCTGCGGCTTCATCACCAACAAGAATAACAGGCCCGAACACGGGATCGGTGTGAACAGCAATGCGTAATTCCTGTGCACCGGAACGGTTGGCCATGCGCTGCACCAGCAAGCCGTCAATGCGGGCTTTCGGAAAATTGTAGGAAACCCGATCCAGAATCGCCTGGGAGGCATTGGCAACTTCGGCTGCCGTTCGCAGATGCAGCATGACACCATGCACTTCTGATTTATGGCGGATATCAGGAGAGCGCAATTTGACGGCAACCGGATAGCCAATCTGCTCGGCAATATGCACGGCTTCAGCGGGATCTGACGCAATCCAGGTCGGCAGGGTATGAAAACCATAGCTTTCCAGCACAGGGCGTACTTCATGTGTTTCCAGATGATGGATTTTCTGATCGAGTAACTGATCCAATAATTGATGCACCAACCCAGGGTTGCTCTGGGTCTCACCGAAAGAGGACGGGGTTTCCATCAATTGTTTCTGATTGCGACGGTACTCGACCAGGTGCATGAAGGCAGTGACAGCACTTTCCGGTGTACGATAAGCCGGAAAGCCGGACTGTGTGAAAACTTGTCTGGCTTTCAATGCCTGATTCTCTCCGGCCCAGTTACTGAGGATGTTGAAATGCAGGGTGCGGGGGTGCTGCTGAAGCACCTTGACCATGTGCTCTGCGGTCTCTTTGCTCGGTGCGATGGCAGAAGGAGAGTGCATAATGAGCAGGGCATCGAAATCGTCGCTGTCTAACAGAATCTTGGTGGCCGCTTCATAGCGAGCGATATCGGCATCCCCGACGATATCAATCGGGTTAGATTGCGACCAGCTGGCCGGTAATACAGCAGAAAGTTTAGCGATAGTCTCCTGGCTCAGTGTCGCGAGTTTCCCGCCTCGCTCACTGAGGGCATCGACGGCCATAATCGCAGGGCCGCCACCGTTGGTCAGAATCGCCAAACGTTCGCCACGCAAAGGCACGGCGTGAGCCAGTGTTTCCACTGCCGCAAACAGATCATGAGTGTTGTGCACCCGCAACATTCCCGATCTTTTGATGGCGGCATCATAGACGGCATCCAGGCCGATTTCTCCCCCGGTATGAAGATGGGCAGCGGCACTGCCAATTTTCGTCCGGCCACTTTTCAGCACCAGTATGCGCCGGGTCCGCGCCGCCGCTCGTGCAGCAGACATAAAGCGCCGGGCATCACGTATTGAGTCGATATACAGCAAGATAGCCTGTGTTTTACTGTCACGGCACAAGGTATCTAACAGTTCAGCAAAACCAATATCGCAGGTATCGCCCAGCGAGATAAAAGTCGAAAAGCCAATATTCTTGTTCTTGGCCCAGTCCAGAATCGTGGTACAGACCGCCGCAGACTGTGAAATGAAGGCAATATTACCTTTGTTGGCGGAAACCGGTGAGAAAGACGCATTGAGATTATGCCAGGGTAAGATCATCCCCATACTGTTTGGGCCGATCAGCCGCATCCCGTACTGTTTGGCGGTCTCATACATGCGCACATCTTCTGTGACACCGTCACTGTCGGGCTTTACGTTCATTCCTGCCGCTAATACTATGGCCAGTTTGACGCCTTTACGGCCTAACTGTTCGATAATACTGACGTTCCGGTCACCACTGGTGCACAAAATGGCCAGGTCTGGTACGCGAGGCAGGCTATCGATGTCTGGATAGGCTAACACTCCTGCCACTGCGTCATACTTGGGGGTCACTGGCATGATGGGCCCATGAAAGTTAGCGGACAGCAGGTTTTTAATGACTACATAACCGGCACGCTTGGGATTATCCGATGCGCCGATAATGGCGACAGAACGTGGCTTTAGTAGCGACTCGAGTCCTTTCATGGCATTTTCTCTCAGTATTTCGTAAAGAATTAACACTCAGCGACAGACAATCATTTTTCTCGCTTGGTTGCATGATGGGGTAGCTTTTCATTCACTGCTGTGAGTGTAATGGAACCCATTCGACATTGTTTGCAAAAGAAGAAGGCGCTGCGCTTCATTCTTAGTCTTTTTATATTGCACAATTTTATTAAAAACTGGAATTTACATAGAAAATCAATCTATTATTGATATAACTTTGAACCTGTGACATAACGCCAATTCTATCGCATACAGAGTGATGCAAGCTTGATTGGCATCAGGTCGGGGTGCAGAATCTTTTTAAAGACAAATTTGATCAGGCACGATGATAATGAAAAAAATTGCCTTAATGGTTGCAATTACATCAGCTTTAGCAGGCTGTGCGCTAGATAATGAACGTCAGACAATGAATGGCACTGTGGTTCCGACATTGGATGAGCAGGAACAAGCGGCAATGGCCGCAGAGCAGGGGGCAACGGCTGAGCCGATGGCGGTTGAGCAACTGAATGAACCCATTCCACCTCTGAACCCTGTTGATATAGCAATCACAGATGAAGTTGTACCACTGGATCAGGAGATTGCCCCTGTAGACGCACCGGCAGTTCCTCAAGAAAAATCCGTGGTTGTAACCACAGAGCCTGTGTCAATGACTGGCTCTGTCGCGGCAACTCCACAGGCTAATGAGCCACAAACGGCAAAAGTCAGCTATGAATATGTGACGGAACCTGTATCGGGTTTCACTGTTCAGGTGCTGGGAGTCAGCAAAAACAGCGGTTTTGCCTCATACATTGCTAAGTTGCCAGGACAGCAACCTGTATGGGTGAACCAGAAAACCTTTCACGAAAAACCTTGGTACACGTTACTTTACGGGCACTTTGATACCGTTCAGGAAGCCCAGGCTGCCATCAAAGATTTACCTGCAGAAATCCGTTCATTCGGTCCCTTTGTTCGTAGTCTGGCCAGGATTCATCAGTCACCTGAGCCCAAGCTGACCAAGATAAACTGATACACCCGATAAGCTCTTCCCTGGAAGAGCTTATTTTTTGCATCGTTGACCGCTTTCGCGGCAGGGAATCAGGCCAATAGCTTGATGCCTGCCAGATAAGATGCAATAGTTGATGCCCTGAAGGCTGCCGGGGGAGACTCGTAATTTCATCATTTAGAACAGATGAAACCCGGTGGTACAAACAAATTTCGGCCTGCCATGATTGGCAGGTGACGTTTTACAAGGGATCAAGATGAATCCAATTCACGTTTTACTTCTTTGTGGCGGTGGCAGCGCAGAACACGAAGTGTCTTTGGTTTCTGCCAATTTCATAGAACAAAACCTGCAGGCGATTGACGGCATTCGCTATATCCGTATCGAAATGCAAAAAGACGGCTGGTTTGACAGTGATGGCCAGCGCTGGCAGTTGAACCTTGATCGCAGTATCCAGTCTGAGTCTGGCGAAAAGCTCCCCGTTGATTACGTCATTCCGTGTGTTCACGGTTACCCCGGCGAAACAGGCGATTTGCAATCTTTACTTGAAATAGCCGCTGTCCCTTATTTTGGTTGTGGCCCTCAGGCCAGCACGAATTGTTTCAACAAGATCACGACCAAATTGTGGTTTGATGCGCTGGGTATTCCGAACACACCTTATGTGTTTCTGAGCGAGCAGGACGAAGAGTCGTTACGTACTGCCAAAGAGGCATTAGCCCGGTGGGGAAGTGTTTTTGTTAAAGCGGCCTGCCAGGGATCATCCGTGGGCTGTTATAAAGCGACGGATCAGGACAGTCTGATCGAATCACTGAACAAGGCGTTTACCTTCTCAGATCAGGTTCTGGTAGAAAAAGCCATTAAACCCAGAGAGTTAGAAGTGGCTGCCTATCAGTATGGCGATGAGTTGATTGTGACCAAACCTGGGGAAGTGACCTGCCCGGACGGTAAATTCTACACTTACGAAGAAAAATACAGCACAGAAAGCCACTCGACTACAACCGTAGAAGCATCAAATATCACTGAAGAACAGGTTGAAGCCATTCGCAGTTATGCCAGAAAAGCGTTTGTGCATATGAAGTTAAAAGATCTGTCACGAATTGATTTCTTCCTGAGTGAAGAGGGAGACATTCTTCTTAATGAAATCAATACTTTTCCTGGTATGACACCGATATCTATGTTTCCTCAGATGCTGGCTCATCATGGACACAGCTTTACGGACTATCTTGAGCAGGCTATCAAAAGTGCTGTTCATCCATCCAGCCAGTGATTTTACAGTGTTAAAAACGCCAGCCTGACTGGCGTTTTTTGTATTGGCTGTAATACTGACGATGAGACTGAAAAAGAACCCTATGCTGACGAACAAACAGAAAGCTGCGCGTTTTAAAGCTATGCAGAACAAGAACTACAGAGCCAGTTTAAAGCTGGAGGGCTTTGAATTAGACGGGGCGCCCGGTACAGAACCATCAAACGCCTCCCCAGTGTCTGAATATGAACAAATCGCTCGGTTAAAGAAACGTTATGCGAGATAAATATGGTGTTCAGCAGGATCCTGATTGCTACCCCGGTTCGGCTGTGCTTATCAACTTACTGAATATCAATGATGAAGATGAACTCGCTCTGGCTGAGCGGGATTTCACCCGGGTTCGGGCAGAGCATTTTGTACCTGAATTTGACCGATTTGATTTAGCCTATCTGAGACAAATACATTTCACTCTGTTTCAGGACTTATACCCCTGGGCCGGTGATATACGACGTGTTGATATCACCAAAGGCCAGAGTCGTTTTTGTCACGCCAGAAATATCGAAAGAGAGGCAACACGTCTCTTTGCTTCACTGGCTGATGAATCACATCTCTGCGGGCTGGACTTTGATCATTTTATCCGCCGCATTGCCCATTATTACTGTGAATTGAATGTCATACACCCGTTCAGGGAAGGAAATGGGCGCGTTCAACGTATTTTCTTTGAAATTCTGGCCTTAAATGCCGGATACGAAATCTGTTGGGAAGGCATTAACCTCAAAGAGTGGGTCGAAGCGAATCAGGCGGGTTATTTTGGCATTATGGCTCCTTTGGAAGGCTTGTTCGAACGAATCACTCAGCCTGTCCATGCCGTTGTTCAACCCCAGTGGGCGTCCGGCCCGGGCGGTTAAATCTACTCTCACTTCTCCCAGTCTTTTTTCTTCACGTACTTCGCAATTTCCGTATCGTGTTTATCTTTATGGCCTGCATACTGTGCCGGCATTGCTGGGCTCTTCCAGCGGCCCTGGGACTGGATGTCCGGGATGGATACGCCAGCATCGGATAAATCTTTGGCGGCGCCGACTCTGGGCGACTGACCTGAAAAAATACTGTCCTGACTGAGTCCGAGTTCTTCACCGGCACGGCGAAACACCCGGTAGATGGATGAGTGGTCAAGCGGTTGCTCACCAATGTTGCCATGACGATCAATTCTTCGAAAGACAACGCCTGATTCAATCATGCCTACCGTCAGCCAGCGCTGCATACTACGAGATGCAATGGTACTCAAGGCAATAGTGTGCTCCTGGATGTGCAGACTGATAAGTCCAGACGCGTCAATCGAGATATTTTCAATGGTCAGTGCTGCCAGCTCACTCCGCTTTAGCATTGCTTCAAACATGACAGCCCAAATTGCCAGATCACGGATGTCTTTGGGCCTGGTAGAGAGAGAGAAAACATCAACCAGCTGTTGCAAGTGATCATCTCTGAATGCGTTCGCGTTTTTATAGTCGTCTTTTTTTTCTACACAATATTTACTCAGTACCAACCTGACTTCAGTATGACGGCAAGGATCGGGGAGGGCATGGCAGCGGTGAACCAGTCCGATTGTGACAATGTAACGCTTGAGGCTTGCCAACTTGCGCTTCTTGGCCATGGTATCAATAAAGTTATGTACCGTTTTTACCGTTGCCGGTAAAGGGATTGCATGTTTGTCCAAACAGTATTGAAGGAAGTTATTCCAGTCATTTTTGAAAGCAAGCAATGTGTTTGATGAATATTGCTTATGAGTTAAAACTTCCCAGATTTCCATATCTTCTATAGGGCGGGAAAAGACATTGATACTGTCTCTTTTTTCATTCTCATCAGTAATGGGAGGAATTTTCTTCATTTAATGCACTATAACTTATTTATAAGTAATCAATACTATATACTATGCCGTCCCATAAACAAGACGGCATACCACAAACATTAAAAAGTTAACCAAAACGGGAGGTCAGTCGTCTTCATCTGATTTTTCTACATCAACCAGATAGTCGCCCATCAGCCAGTTTCTCCCGAGCAACAGTTTGAATTCCAGCTTACTCCGGTTTCGTAAGTTTACAGTGACTTGTTTATGCTCACCGTTCCAGCTTAAATCCATTTTTACTGCATAGCGACGCTCAACACCTTGAGCATTACGGATTTTACTGACTTTAACTATTTTTGCTTTGTGAGTGGTTGTTTCACCTTTCTCATTTTTTGTCTTGAATTCGACCATATTGCCTAGATTTTCACGCATATCGTCACTTTTATCACCTAATACACGGATATCGTAAGCATTGATCGACGACGTGTTTGCCCCAGTATCAACCCGGGCTTTATATTCGAGTTCCAGATCCTGAACGTTGATGGTTTCAATTTGTCCTACGATGGATTTTTTTTCAAGAGGTCGACTTTCAGCCGAGGAAGAAGGGCTGTTAAATGCAAATACAACTAACATTAACGGAATCAATGCTTTTCTCACGGAACCTCCAGGAAAAGTGCCAATAGTAAAGTGATTACTATAAACATAAGCTACGTTTGTTTGTTCAGATTAACGTTAAAGGTTTGATGAAGTAAGCATAGGTTCAGCTAATCAACCTTTAGTCTCAATGCTGAGCGAATCTGTTGATAACAATCAGGTGTAGGTGAAAAACGAATGGCCGTTATGCCAAGTTTTCGGGCCGCGAGCACATTATCTTCATTGTCATCAATAAAATACGTATCATCTGGACTAAGGGAATATTTCAACATAAGTGATTGGAATATTTCAGGTTCTGGTTTCATTAATAGTTCTTTGGCAGAGACCAGACCACCATTGAACAATGAAATGAAATCATGCTTATCGTTAAGCGTATCGAAAAAGGCGCTACTCATGTTCGTGAGATAGTACAGGTTAAAATCCTGTTCCAGTAAGTCTTCAAGTAAGTGTTTCGACGCATCGATGACAGTCAGACTGTTTTGAATGTGATCGATGAAATCTTCCATTCTTGCCTCTGGAAAACCGGTACGAGCAGCAAATTTAGGGATCACTTCGGCCATCAGCATAGTACCGCGATCCAAAGCCAACCAGTCAGGGTGCTGAAGCACATGCGTCAGCAACATGTCTTGCTCGTAAGTCGACTGAGTGAAAGTAGAGACGATTTTGTGCGGGTTCCAGTCAAACAGCACAGCACCAAAGTCAAAAACTACGTTATGAATCATATGCGTTTCCGTTAGAGGCCTATTTATTGATAATATTCGGGCTTAGCCTGGTCGCAAGCCTCTATATTCAACCTGATGGCCAGGTCACACTTTTAAAGCAGTAATTGGGGTCGATTTCATGAGTGATAACAGCCGATTAGTCTATTCAACAGATACAGGCAGAATTAAAGAAGAGAAAACAGTCCCGGAACGTCCTAAAGGCGATGGCGTGGTACGAATTCAGCGTCAGACAAAGGGCCGCAAAGGAAAAGGGGTCTGTATTGTCACTGGGTTGGATATGAATGATGCTGAACTCAAGCTTTTGGCTGCCGAGTTGAAAAAAGTCTGTGGCTGCGGTGGTTCTGTAAAAGATGGCACCATAGAAATTCAGGGGGATAAACGCGATCTCATCAAGACTACACTTGAGAAAAATGGACACACGGTAAAATTAGCCGGCGGCTGAGAGACTAACACCAGTCTGGCAATGCTGGTTTCCATAATCAGCCAGGACCGAATCCGCTGAGTGAAGCTGGCAAAGGTATGCTGAAGTTGTCAGATACACTCACAACGAATGCATGCCAACAAGATTGCCTGCGCACTTTAAGGCATCCCGACGAACGCATTGCGTTCGTCGCTTTCAGGTAATTCCATCTAACATTGAAGAGCCAGGCAAACTGACAATTTGCAGCAGGGCTTAAATACAAGTGTGAATTACCTATTTTATGGTAAATCAGCGTTATGGTTAAATAGCATGAACCTGTCTGGTGAGGCCGTCATATAGAAGAGAGCAGAGAGCTAATACGTAGACTCCCATACACGCAATTTAACATAATCTATGTTATGCGCACTCAGGTTGTAGAAGCCAGGAAACAAATGATGACTAACACTTTGCCACTGGTATTTCGTCCAGCTTAGTGGTCCATCGGTTAGAGCGGAATGCTTGGCGCATGTGCCAATTGCTGGTTGCGATAACGGATGCCGGTTTAAGGCCGTTTTTATAGCGCGTATTGAGCTTGTCCGTGATGAGCATGAGATCACGGCGTTTGCTTTCTTGCAGCGCATCTCCGCTAAACATGTCTAATTGAAGTTTGTTCTGGCTTACAGGGCTAAGCTCATTCAGCATTACGCCAATTTTTTGATATGAATAACCAGGACGATACATTTTAGCCAACTGCGTTTGTGCAGAAATGATCAGTTTTTGTGTATCCTGAGTCGGACAAACCAGGGATTCCATACTGCTTTTATTGTGTTGAGGTAACTGTTTATAGCGATTTGTTCGTATATAAATCCCAACAGAAGAGGCTTGACTCCCCTGTTTTCGTAGTTTTTCACCTGCACGATGGCAATGGAAAGCAATAGCTGATTGTAATTCTTGCTGATCCGTAATGCCGACACCAAAGCTCCGGCTTGAAAGAATTTGTTTTCTAGTTACTTCAATATCTCCCGGATCAATACAGCTGATTCCCCGGAGCTCTAATACTGTACGAGTAAGGCCTATATTCCAGAGTTGACGCGTAAACACAACATCCTGATTTGCTAGTTGCCACGCTGTTATTATACCACTGGTTTTCAGTCGGGTGGCCAATCGCGTTCCAATCCCCCATACTTGCTGAACATCCATTCTTTCCAGCAGCCACTGTCTTTGCCGTTCAGTTTGGAGGTGAAGCACACCACGCACTCTGTTTTCGTAACGTTTCGCTGCATTGTTTGCAAGTTTCGCCAATGTTGGTGAAGTACCAATGCCAACACGAACGGCTAAACCGAGCCTGTTACTGATTGCTTCTACAATACTTTTTCCATAACTTGTCAGCGTTTCAGTTGCCAAACCGTCTAAACGTATAAATGCCTCATCAATTGAGTACTGCTCAACCTGAGGAGAAAATTGCCTCAACTCGTCGATAAAGCGCTGGCTCATATCAGCGTACAGACTGTAATTTGAACTGCGTACCTCAACACCTGCGCGTTTAGCTTCTCGTTCAATCTTGTACCATACTGCCCCACGTTTTATCCCTGCCGCTTTTGCTTGTGCATTGACAGCAACACAACAACCATCGTTGTTTGAAAGCACCACAACAGGCTTGTTTGCTAGTTTGGGGTCAAATAATTGCTCGCAGGCTGTATAAAAACTCTGAACATCAACCAGCGCCCAGATCTGATCCTTGTTTCCGGATACTGTTTGAGTCATTAGCGCTCCAGCAAGTTATGAATATTACGTGTCACCACACCAAAAATTTCAGAGTCTTCCGGCATGGGAAATGGCTTCATCGCCGGATTTTCAGCTTTTAACCACCAAGTATTGTTATGCCGAATGAGACGCTTGCATGTGAACTCATCGAAGATACGGGCAATGACAATCCGCCCCGGCAGTACAGCTTCAGCACGGTCCACAACCAATAAATCGCCATCGTAAATACCGGCACCTGTCATAGACTCACCAGACGCTTTCAGTACAAAAGTAGCATTGGGATGACGAATGAGATAATCCATCAGTTCCAGTGATTCTTCATGCCCTTCAGCTGGTGAGGGAAACCCGCACCGGACAGATTCAATAAACAAAGGTAATACAGCCATTGTTACCCTCTCAATAAATACTGTATATAAAAACAGTATAAAAGGTAATTGGCGTACTGAACAGAGAAAATACACGGTATGGCTCTGAAAAGTTCTGAGTGCTGCTAGTGCACTGAAATACCGAGATAAAATGTATAATTCTTTTAGTCTAGTATTGAGGAGATGTTGATATGACTGTTTTTATATACAGTGCTATGGTACTCTGGCGTTCATAGCATTCATGCTGTTACAGATTTGCAAAAAACGGGCAAGTTTGCTTTAAAAAACAACAAACTCAACGCTAATTTAGGGATTTATCCGATCGCCAGTTTATCTTATTGCTAAACTGGCCGCCTGTTGGTGACAGGGATTGGAATTGGAGAATGAAAATGCGAAAAATCATCATGATTTTAGCACTGGCCGTGCTCAGTGGCTGTGCTTTACAGCCTGACCCACAGTATCACACTGGGCAATGTGTCGGAAAAATGACAACAGAAGAAGCGTATGGGCATCTGGACCCTAATCGTTACACTATTCAGGTGCTGGCTCTGAGTGAAGAACGAGATATTCGCGGCTATCTGCGGGAAATCCCAGGGCAGGATCCAATTTGGGTTAACTGGAAGCATAGTTTAGGTAAGAGCTGGTACGCTGTTATTTATGGCGATTTTGCCACTAAACAAGAAGCAAAACAGCGTATTCAAACATTGTCGCCTCGTATACTGGCACAAGGTCCGTTCGTCCGCAGTTTTGCGGAAGTGCAAAGTGATAAGCAAACTGACGTTTTTCGTATGCGTTAAAAAAATGCGCTCAGACTGTCTGGGCGCACTTCTCTGACCCTTTTCACATTACAGCTTTTCGATGAGCTCAGGTAAAATCTCAAACAAGTCACCGACTAACCCGTAGTCAGCTATATCAAAGATTGGAGCATCAGGATCTTTGTTGATGGCCACAATCACTTTCGCCTCTTTCATCCCAGCCAAATGCTGTATTGCTCCTGAAATACCAACAGCAATATACAGTTCTGGCGCAACGATTTTACCGGTCTGACCCACTTGCAGATCGTTTGACACAAAGCCCGCATCGACAGCCGCTCGGGAAGCCCCCACAGCGCCACCGAGTTTATCCGCCAGCTTTTCTATCATTGCGAAATGTGTTTTATCTCCAAGCCCCCGGCCACCGGAAACCACCACACGCGCAGCTGGCAATTCCGGGCGGCTGCTTTGTGTAATTTCACTGGACACATATTCAGAGTTGGGCGATTCGATCACTTTTTCGAGTTCGACAATTGGGGCCGCTGCCCCGCTTGTTGCTGAAGAAGCAAATGCTGAGGTACGCACAGTAATCAGCTTTTTACTATCGACCGACTTTACTTTGGCTAATGCATTCCCTGCATATATCGGCCGGATTACGGTATCGGCAGACTCAATGCTGACGACATCGGCCAGTAATCCAACATCCAGGAGACCGGCTACACGCGGCAAGATGTTTTTCCCGGTTGTCGTTGCAGCCATTAATAAATGAGAATAATCGGCCGATACTTCAGCAATAAGCGCTGACAGATTTTCAGCCAGCCAATGCGTATACACTGGATGATCGGCCAGAAGTACTTTATCCACACCGGCAATGCCAGCGGCCTGCTCTGCAACAGCTTGGCATTGATAACCCGCCACTAAGACCTGACAATCACTCTCCAGTGACAGACTCGCAGTTATCACCTTGGATGTCTCAGGCGACAACGTATGGTTATCGTGTTCTGCAATGATAAGTACACTCATGAGATCACCTTGGCTTCATTTTTTAATTTATCAACCAATTCAGAGACCGAACCTACTTTCGTGCCCCCCTGGCGAGCAGGTGGCGGTGAAACTGCCAATATCTCCTGGTGTTGTGACAGCGTCACACCAAGTGTGTCCAGGCTGATGACATCCAACGGTTTTTGTTTCGCTTTCATGATATTGGGCAATGAGGCATATCTGGGCTCATTTAACCGGAGATCTGTACTGACTACCGCAGGCAGCCGTAACTTGAGTGTTTCCAAGCCGCCATCAATTTCGCGTGTCACTTTGATGAAGCCGTTATCTACTTCAATCTTTGAGGCAAAAGTCCCCTGAGGGAAACCGGATATGGCAGCTAACATTTGAGCGACTTGATTATTATCTGAATCAATCGATTGCTTACCCATAATCACCAGATCAGGCGATTCACTTTTTACAACGGCATGAAGAATGCGTGCAATATTCAAAGGCTCATCTTGTGCAGCGCTATCAATCTGAATTGCTCTGTCGGCGCCAAGTGCTAAAGCAGTACGAAGCTGCTCCTGGCAACTGGTTTCACCCACGCTGACGACAACCACCTCACTGGCCAAGCCAGCTTCTTTCATGCGAACTGCTTCTTCTATGGCAATTTCGCAAAAAGGGTTAATGGCCATTTTAACATTATGCTGTTCAACGCCTGAGCCGTCGGATTTAACACGAATCTTCACATACGGGTCTATCACCCTTTTGATTGCGACTAACACTTTCACTGGCGACTCCTTGCAAATCAATGTGTTAATAAGGGAATACGGCCAGATGACTGATTGACAGGCTCCCAATCAGATACTCACAAGCCGAGGATTGTCTTTTGCATTGAGTGTGGTTCGGGTTTACGTTTACGTCAACTGGACTACAGTTACTCATAGTCTTAATAAAAGGGACATGGGGCATGGAAAGAGAAAGCATGGCGTTTGATGTGGTCATTGTCGGAGCCGGTCCAGCGGGGTTGTCAGCAGCATGCCGGCTGATGCAACTGGCTAAAGAGAATGAAAAGGAGTTATCGGTTTGTGTGATCGAAAAAGGGGCGGAAATAGGCTCGCACATTATATCCGGCGCCCTGTTTGAACCCAGGTCATTAAATGAGTTGTTCCCTGACTGGCAAAGCCGCGAGGCACCACTTTATACTCAGGTCCGGGACGATAAGGTGTATTGGTTCTCCAATCAGTACAATCAGTTATGTATTCCTTCAATGCTAGTGCCTTCCCCTCTTCAGAATGAAGGGAATTTCATTATCAGTCTGGGCGAATTATGCCGCTGGCTGGCTCAACAGGCAGAAGCGTTGGGAGTATCCATCTTTCCGGGATTTGCTGCAGCTGAATTATTTTTTAACAACTCCGGTGCAGTCGCTGGGATCATAACCACTGATATGGGACGCGACAAACAAGGTAATGAAAAACCAGGTTTTCAGCCGGGTATCATACTTGAAGCAAAATATACGCTTATTGCTGAAGGCTCTCGCGGGCACTTAGGAAAAGCCGTTATAGATCGTTTTAAGCTGGATAAAGATAAAGCGCCCCAGCATTACGCAATTGGTTTTAAAGAACTGTGGGAAATTCCGGCAGAACAACACCAGGCTGGGCTTGTCGTGCATACTTCCGGTTGGCCACTCAGCCAGACTCGGACCTCAGGTGGGGGCTTTATGTACCATCTTGGCGATAACCTTGTGTCTGTCGGTTTAGTGGTTGATCTTAATTATCAGCACCCTTATCTCAGCCCTTTTGATGAATTTCAGCAAATGAAACACCATCCGGTTTTCGCCTCTGTGTTAGAAGGCGGGGAACGTATTTCTTACGGGGCACGAGCTATTACAAAAGGCGGACTGCATGCCCTGCCGGAACAAAGCTTTCCTGGCGGATTACTGATTGGGTGTGATGCTGGGACGCTAAACAGTGCAAAAATCAAAGGCTCTCATACTGCAATGAAATCTGGCATGCTCGCTGCTGAAGCTGTTTTTTCGGAGTTAGCCGTTAATCATGCGCACACTTCACCCGATTATCATTCATTATTCGAGTGTTCATGGCTGAAAGAAGAGCTATTTGGCGCCAGGAACTTCACCTCACAGGTACATCGTTTAGGGACATTACTTGGCGGAGCCGTCGCAGCGTTAGAGTTCAATGTGCTGAAAAAAAGCCTGTTTTCGTTTAGGGATGACACCCCGGACTATCAAACCCTGAATACAACCAACAAAGTTAAGCCGTTGTTATACCCTAAACCGGACGGAAAACTCAGTTTTGACCGAACTTCCTCGGTTTTTCTATCAACGGTTAAACATGATGAAAACCAGCCATGCCACTTGATACTGCAAGATCATGAGTTGCCGATAAAAATGCACCTGGACAAGTATGCCGAGCCTAGCCAGCGATATTGTCCGGCGGGCGTGTATGAAATTGTAGAAAATAACGGGCAGAAACGATTTCAAATCAATGCCGGAAACTGCATTCACTGTAAAACATGCGATATAAAAGATCCGTCCCAGAATATAATCTGGACCCCACCAGAAGGTGGTAGCGGGCCCAATTATCGCTCGATGTGAATGTGATCAGCTCAAAGGTGCGTTTCTGCCCGCACCCAATCGAGATAGGCATGATAACCGGCTTCAATTGGCAAACAAATGATTTCCGGCGTTTCATAATTATGATTCGCCAGAATATCGGCTTCAACTTCTGAATATCTGTCTTGAGTTGTTTTGATGACGACTAACTTTTCTTTGTCAGACTGGATGTTGCCTTTCCAGTGATAATAACTGTCGATACTCTGCACCTGAATACAGGCAGCCAGGTGTTTATTCAACAGAGAATGGATGATTGCCTCACCCACGTCGTCATCTGAAAAGGTAGTCAGAACGACACAGTATCCTTTTTTTAACATCTATTCACCTCCCCATTCAGCATTGATCAACGCTGCGAAAGTGCCACTTTGGCACTTAATGCAACCAATAAGCCACCAGAAATACCCTCAATCGCTTTCGCATAGCCTGATATCTTAGGGTTACCGAAAACGAAACTCCCCAACATGGCGTAAAGTAAGTTGATGCAAGTGGCTAAAACACTGAACAGTAAACCAAGGATCAAGAGCTGTGTGGTGACCTGACCAGCGCTGACATCAATGAACTGAGGCAGAAAGGACAGGAAAAACAACGCCACTTTAGGATTCAGCACGCTGACAATCACGCCTTGCATAAACACATTCGATGTTGATTTTACTGGTGCGGAAGCTGTCAGCCGGCTCTTCCCTCGAAGACTGTTTCTGATTGATGAAATACCCAAATAGAGTAGATACACTGCTCCTAAGTATTTTATTACGCTAAATAAAAAAGCAGAGCTGAGTATAATCGTTGAAAGCCCAAGCACAGCGGCCAGCGTATGTCCTAAGTACCCTATCCCCAGCCCCAGAGCCGCTTGAACACCTAGTCGCATCTTTCCACGCATAGCGTTTGACACAATATAGATAACATCTGGACCCGGTACTAAGTTAAGGCTGATTGATGCCAGAGCAAAAAGTAAAAGTGTTTGAACTTCCATTTTTATCTTCACCTGAAGTTACGAGCATTAGATTTTTTGACAAAAAAACCATAAAAAAGCAAAGGTTAATTGGATAATGCTCTGATCGTATTAACCACGGAAAACACACTGAACATAAATGAATATGAAGCATCAAATCTCATAAAAAAGCAAGAATCTTGTATCTCATGCTGCAATTAACATCGAGTGCGAATATTGGCACTTTCATCAGTTATTCCTTTAAGAACAAAAAGCATGAAATACATATCGACTAATAACAAACAGGTATACCTTTATAGCAACTTTGTGTTTCCTGTGAATAGATTGTGTAACATCTGTGTGTTAGTGTTTTCTGGTACTGCAATAAAAACACGAAAAATAGTTAGCTTGCTCAAACCTTGTAGAGGGGACCAGATATGGATGTCAATACACAGGAAGTAAGTAGCTTTGATACTGATGTTATTCATTTGTATTTGCAGGAAATCTCGCATAAATCACTACTCAGTAAAGAAGAAGAAGTTCAATACAGTCGTAAAAGCCTTGCTGGCGACCCACACGCAAAATCTGTCATGATTGAGAGTAATTTGCGTTTGGTGGTCAGTATTGCTAAGAAATATCGTGGCAGCACGATGCAGCTTAGCGACTTAATTGATGAAGGCAATATTGGTTTAATTACTGCTGTTGAAAAATTTGATCCTGAACGTGGATTCCGTTTTTCGACGTACGCAACATGGTGGATAAAACAAACCATTGAACGTGCGATTCACAACCAGGGAAGAACCATCCGCCTGCCTGTTCACGTATCAAAGGAAATCAATACCATACTGCGTACCCACAAACAGCTGATGAAAAACAGTAATCAGGAGCCTACTCACGAGCAGGTTGCTGAAAAAATGCAAAAGTCTGTGGATGAAATTTCGGAAGTCCTGTCCTATGACACACCAGTGGTGTCTATCGACCAGTCTTTGTCGGACGACAGCAACTCAAATTCCATCGCAGCTTTCATCGCTGATACCAACATGACCGCCCCGGATGCGTCGATGGATCAATCTGACATCCACGCACTCGCTCTGACTATGCTAAAAAGCCTGAATGAACGCGACAGAGAAATACTGTGTCGTCGCTTTGGCTTACTGGGTTATGAAGCACAAACACTTCAGGAAGTGGCAGAAGAAGTGGGCCTTACCCGCGAACGTATTCGTCAACTGCAGGTTAGCTCGTTGAATAAGTTGAAAAATGCACTTCAGCGTGAGAATTACAGCTTAGAGATGTTGTTTTCTGAAACGGCATAATTGACAGTTTTTACATCGATAAAGCCTGGTAACTTACCAGGCTTTTCTCTTTTTGTGGTATTTGACAGAACTCTGACACCTTCCCCTGGCTGTAGAGCAAGAATCCTTATTGCCAAATAGATTGGCAGAGATTTGTATTTTACTCATAATTTGGGTTAACCCTTTCAGTTAGCAGTGTAGAGATCATGATATTCAGAAAACTGTGTTTCCTTGCTTCTGTCGTTTTACTGACTTCTTGTGCCAGCTATAGTATTACGGAACAAGAAGTACAGAATTACCTTGATAAACAGGCGCGTGTAGAGCAAAAGGTAGGATTTGGCGGATTTGTCCAGGCTCATGTTCTGTTTAACGACATCAAAGTCGGTATTGGTCGTTCGGCATCAGATCGTATTAATCTCGCAGCAAAATCTAAAGCAGATATCAGTATCAAAGGCCAACCACAGCAAAAAGTGGCTATCAATGTCAATTTCAGCGCTATCCCCTATTACGATAAAAGTGAGGGGGCTGTGTACCTGAATAATTTGAAAGTAGAATCGCTGGACATCACTCCAAACACTTTGGGTCCTTTTGCCAGTAGCCAGGTACTTTCTCCGTTAATCGAGATCGTGGGACAATATCTCTTGAAGATACCTGTCTACAAACTTCAGGAAGACGACTTTAAGCAATCTCTTCTGAAAACGGCCAGACCAGAGCTAAAAATCAAAAATCACTCTCTGGTAATTCAAATCTGATAAGCTTTTATGAAGTTGTGTAAGCACTGTGCAATGTATGTTGTATCAGTGCTTTTATTTTGATGACAGTTGATAAGTTATAGTGCATTAAGGTACCCAGTTAGAATGACAAAAGCGGCTAGCGACCAGCCTCAAGTGGCGAAAATCAGCTTCTTTTCAATGAATCCTGGATCATAACTACCGAATCAAATTGTGATTGTTTACACTAGCAAACGGTGAGACTGAGTATGACAATTTTATTTTATGTATGACACATTACAGGTAACCCCTTGATGTTAGAAAATTTGCAACAAATGGTGATCCTGGCCACTGTCAGTCACGAACAGAACTTCACACGTGCCGCTGAGCGCCTTGGCATTTCTAAATCACAGGTCAGCAAGCAAATTCGATTTCTTGAAGAGCGCCTGGGTTGTCAACTGGTTCAACGCAGCACACGTACTGTTGCCCTCACTGATATTGGCCTGCAATATGCCGAATTTGGGCAGCAACTGCTTGATACCGTAAAAGAAGCAGAAGCCTTGGTGGCCGGGTATAGAAATGAAATAAAAGGCGTACTCAGAATAGGTGTCGCCCAGTCATTTGGGAACACCAATATCACACCCGCAATGGTCGCTTTTCAGCGTGCTCATCCTGAACTTGAACTGGAAATCAGCCTTTTTGATCATCGTCCTAACCTGCTGGAAGAAGGCTTCGATTGCTGGCTGGCCATTCACGAACACCCGCCTGAAGGCATGGTTGCGAAAAAACTCGTCGATTGCGAATTCATCGTTGTCGCATCTCCGGACTATATCGCTCTGCACGGCAAACCCAAAACACCTGCTGATTTACGCAAGCACAATTGCATTACCTATGAAAGCCGGGATCGCAAATATGTCCAGTGGGACTTTTCAAAAGAAAACGTAAAAGAGTCAGTGCGGGTCACAGGCAGCTACCGAATCAATAATGCCCCGGCCGTTTTAGAGGCGACAAAGGCAGGTGCAGGTATCGCCTATCTGGCCACCTACCTGATCCACGATGAATTGGAAACTCAGCAGTTAACCCAGGTATTGGCAGACTGGAAACCAGAATTAGCGCTGCCCATGTACGCTGTCTATCCGCGTCACAAGTACCTGGCCCCCAAAGTAAGAGCCTTTATCGACTTTATGGCGGAATGGATGACCAGCCATCCCTTCCAGCCTCGGCAGTAGTCGCTGTGCTGCCACGTCTTAGAACTGCAGTTGAGGAACCTGACTTACTGTTCTACACCTATAGGTAGTTCTTACAGGTGAGCAGCCATGTTAACTCTTTCAGCTTACATTCGGGAAAAGTGTCTCCACATCATACTTTTATCAGGGTTACTGATTATGGCTGGCTGCGCCACTCAGGAAGAAGCTGAACCGCCGCCAGCAGCAACCGGCACGCCGGCAACAGTTGAAGAGGTGGCTGAGCCGCCACCGCCCCCAAAAGCAATCCTTACGGAAATTCCTGAAGTCAGTGAAACCGTCTTTTTCGACACGGGAAGCTTTGAAATTTCGCAACGTGAGCAGCTGAAAATCGATCCCATTGCAGTCAGACTCAGGCAGCATCCTGACAGTAACGTAATCATCATTGGTCACAGTTCAGAGAGTGATAATGAAGAAGATAATATGGCGTTATCATATGAACGGGCGTTCAGCGTAGCCATTTATATTGCATCTGTGTTTGGGATTGCAGAAGAACGTATTCAGGTCGTTGCCCAGGGCAACGGTGATCCTGCCACATCCGGGTCGAACAGCCGGGTTGAGGTCATTTCGCCAGAGACTGTGGTCAGAACATTGAATGCCTCAGATGAGGACGGAAAATTCTGAACCACAGCTCCTTCACAGGAAAAGATGCCAAGTTATCCCAGTTTTTTCAACGCCGGGAAGGCATACATTTTCTTGATGATCTCCGCCACGCCTTCCGGTTGAGAAGCCAGTTTACTGTTAAACTTCGCTTCTTCACTTTCAGTGACGGAATCGTCTTTAATGCCGGCAGCAATGTAATTTGCAGGGAATAAGTGATAAATACCCGTTATCTGACGGTCGATTTCTTCAGCCAGTTGCTCCGGGGTTTCAAACGGTTGCTCTATCACATCACCAAAGCTCACATGAACACGTCGTTTTTCTCCGACTATGCCCTGTACAATGCTTTCGATATCTTCAAACTCGCCTTTCTCATAGCTGCCCGTTGTCTGCTTGGCATTCAGTTCGTTAGCCTTGGCTAAATCGCAGGGATCATTCTCATAAGAAATGGCCACAGGCACAATATTGAGCTGAGTCATGAACTCGGCAAAAGACTGTTTCCGCTTGCGCCCTTCCATGTAAAACATTTTCAGCAATGCTGGATCCGTCTTGTCGTTTCCGTCTTTCGCACGCCCTTCTTTCTGAGCAATCCAGATCGAGTGACCTGTTTCGATAGAGTTGGCAATATAATCTGACAGCAGACCCAGTGCTTTCATCATTTCACGCGGCGCTTTCACTGAACGTTTCACAATAAAGCTTTTGTTTAAACGCATCAGCTCTGTCGCACAGGGCTTCTTCAGAAGATTGTCACCGATAGCGATACGGACTGTGTTCAGGTTATTGTGGTAAAGGCACCAGTTCACCATAGCCGGATCCATAGCGATATCTCTGTGATTGGAGATGAAAAGATACGCTTTATTGGGGTCCAGTTTATCTAAACCAGAATGTGTGACGCCGTCACAAGAATGTTCTATGGTCGCAGCCATATACTTGGCAACTTGTAGCTGAACGTCTTCTACCGTCTTAACACTTGACCATTTACGGACAAGAAAGCGTTTTATCAATGGACGCAACAGCCAGCCAAACACACCAGATAGCTGTGCAAACCGGTAGTTGAGGATAGCATTGATGAATTCGTCATCATTGATTAAGCGTTGAATCGCACCACTGACTTCATCGTCATTGTAGGGGCGTATATCTTTATAAATATCGTTATTTGTTTGCACTATGTTGCTTCATCTAATTTTAAAATCGCGCCATTCTACGCAGATTTGATGGATTACCCAATGATCGACCCCAAACAGTTTAATGGTTGGAGGTCTGATCAGCAAAGTTTCTTCCTACTTAACCCGACTCTGAGCATCTTGACCCCGGAGGTAAAACCGAACACTATGTGCGGGCTTTGACTCAGAGGAACTACATGAACCAGGCAATTGAATATACAAAGGTTGAACAATCCCTGCTGGCCGTGGGCGCTCGCAGAAAAAATGTTACCGCGTACCTTATTACTGTCAATACAGGTGCCGCCCTGTTACGGCTGGGCAAACATGAGTTCGTTTTAACCGCAGGTAGTGGATTTTGGGTACCCTTCGAATGCCTTCATGCTTTAACTGTATTACCGGGTTGTCGTTATAACATGGTTAATTTCTCGGCCCGCCTTCAGCAACCGCTATGTCAGCAAGCAGGTTTTGTCACTGTTACACCACTTCTGAACGCTTTGCTGCAAGAGCTGAACCAAACTCAAGCGCAATCTCAAGCGCAATCTCAAACCAATCATAGCCCTGCAGGACGGATACTCGCAGTCATTGTTGATCAAACGGCGAAGTTTTCACCTGTAACACAACAAATTTGTCCTGCTCTTCCTGGCAAACTGCAATCGGTGCTGAAAAAACTACTTGAAAGGCAATCACCTGCCTCTGATGACGGCTTCTCATCAATCGAAGCCATTCTGGGGATGAGCGTACGTGAGCTTGAAGCCTGTCTTATCGTCCGTGAAGCCATCAGACTCTCCCGATCCGGAAGGAATGCTGAGCAGGTTGCCAATGAACTTGAATACCAATTAGACCATTTGCAAGCACTTGGCCAAACTCTTGCTGACTACCAATTCTAAAGCTTCGGCTTGGCCTCACAAAAACACCCGGCTATCTATTACAGGTAGCTGGTTACAGATTGCCGGGTAAGTATAAAAACGACTGTTACTTAAGCGGGATATCTACCTGCAGCATGACGCCATCCCGCTCATCTTCATGCCACATGTAATCAATTCGGTACTTGGTAGATTGACCGTCTTCTGAACCCAGTCCAAAACTCATCATGACACCGTGTTTCATGACCCATTCTTTGGCATCTTGCAGCGTCATGATATCCAAACCTTCATATTTTTTGGGTAGCCACAAACCCAGACCATAGAAAGTGGACGATGAGTTATCTTTCAGCATTGGACCACCGGAATCAGAGTGCCAGTCATCCCAAAAAGATACGTCTTTTTCATGGTGGCTCTCAGCTTCATCCCAGCGCATACTGTCTTCGGCTGATGGCACAAATTGAGTAGAATATGCCCCCCCTCTTCCTGCCGTCAGGGGCTGAAAACAGGTCAGTAAGTAAGCGCCTCTGTCATCTTCTGACAAGTTTTTCAGCTGTTTCTGGCTATAAAAGTGGCAAGGTAAAGCGGATGCAGAATACGAAAAAGACAACAGCCCGATCTGCAAAAGAGCAACATGTAATTTTCGAATAACCCGATTCACGAAACACCCTTAATATATTTTCCGGACTTTAAGCTTATAGGCGACAGAAATACTGACTGGTTTATTTTTAACCATCACCAGCAACATAAAAATGCTCTGAGGTTATTATTCTAGCGACACCGGGGGTTGTTAAATGTGAAATTGGCCTGTTTTTGACAATATTATCACGAATATCAGTACTCCGAATGGGAACCGTTTCAGGGCAGCTGAGAACCTGCCAATGACTTAAGATGTCTTTAGCGCGATAGAACTTTGAAAAATTTAAAAAATTATCAGGCCCGACAACAAAAGTCAGCTCTGCGCTCTGATGTTCATTTTGCAGGGAGCACATGACATCATAGGTAGTCACTGGTTTACCATTTTGTGAGATTGCTTCCTCTATTCGACAAAGAGATAAATTGGCAAAATTTAAATCTGCGATAAAAGCAGCAACCATAGTGCAACGAGAGTCATAATTAAGCATGACTTTTCCCCAGGCATGAGAATAACTGGGAACCAGTAAAACTTGATCAAAATGGGACAGCCGTTCCAGCACAGATTTATGCCCTAAACTGGGAGGATTAAATGCGCTGCCAAATACTGCGATCTTTTTTGCCATACTCCTGTTGCCTCTTTCCCCTCTGAACAAAATAAAAATACCAATTTCTTTCTCAATCAGCATTGATCCTACTTAAGAGTTATCGCATGATTTCGTAAAAGGTTTAATACATTTTACCGCTTTCACCAGTATTCGGTATTGAATGTCCAGAAATTGGTCAAAGCACAGAGGATTCATGTCATGGAACAGCTTATCCGTGCAGAAATGCAGGTACTCCCAGTGATAGACGCTGAATTTGAAGTTCAGCGTCGCGTTGCTTTTATTCAAAACAAGCTAAAACAAGCGCATTGCAGGTCTTTAGTGCTGGGTATCAGTGGTGGGGTTGATTCCACTACCTGCGGCCGGTTGGCTCAACTGGCGGTGGATGGCCTGAATGCTGAGTCAGCATCTGAAGACTATCAGTTCATTGCCGTTCGTTTGCCCTATGGCCAGCAACAAGATGAAGACGAAGCCCAGCTGGCATTACAATTCATCCGTCCGACTCATTCAGTATCGGTCAATATTAAGCCAGGCGTCGATGGAACACATGCTGCCACACTGGATGCACTGAGCGGCACCGGCCTTATTCCGCAAGATGATAGTAAAGTCGATTTTGTTAAAGGAAATGTTAAAGCGCGTACCCGCATGGTGGCACAGTATGAGATCGCCGGTCTGGTCGGCGGGCTTGTTCTGGGAACCGATCACTCGGCAGAGAATATTACCGGTTTTTATACCAAATGGGGTGACGGCGCTTGTGATTTAGCCCCACTGTTTGGTCTGAGTAAACGCCAGGTACGACAAATTGCAGATTACCTTGGCGCACCGCAAGAGCTTGTTCACAAAGTGCCAACGGCCGATCTTGAATGCCTGACACCCCAAAAGACGGACGAAGAGGCACTACAGCTGACTTACGACGAAATCGATGATTTTCTTGAAGGCAAAGCAGTCAGTGATTCTGTGAAGGAGAAGCTGATCGGTATTTATAAAGCCACTCAGCATAAACGACAGCCAATCCCGACCATCTACGATCAGGATTAAGCGAACCGTCGCTAAAAAGTAAAAGGGCTTTGCGTTAATGCAAAGCCCTTTCTGTGAGTCTGACTGTAATAATTACTGACTCTTATCCGCACTCTTGCTCTGGCGGATCTGTTCAGCAACAATTTGAATTGCCTCTCCACTGCTGATGCCTTGCGCCATCAGCTCATGAATTCGCTCTGCCGCTTCTTGCTGCTCTTCGTGAGTTAAAGAAATTGACGAATCACCAAACATAACGAACCCTGTATACTTCTTGATAGGGAGGCCATTCTAACGGCTCTTTATCAGCCTGTCATTGATAATTCAAAAGCCCTAGCCCGGATGCCCGTCAGCACGAGCCTGAGTGAGTATCGGCCAGAACACAATACAAAATATCCCAAAGGATACCGCCCACAGTAATGCGGACAGTATATAGGCGTATTGCGTTAGTCCCGGAAACATCACTATCAGTAAAGTCCTGACTAACACAGCTATAAACAGAATGACAAAAGCGGCCAGAATCCGCTTCCCTGTCTGCAGTACCCTGCCGGTATGACCTAATGAGACCCTGACAACCATCGCCAGTATCATGCCTCCTATACCACCCACTGTTATGACATGCAGTGAAATACTGTAGGCTAATTGCTGAGGATAAACCTGACTGATACCTGACAGGAACACTCCCAAAACAGTAAAGTAATAGGCTAAATGAAGCATCCACAACAATGGAATGCTGAACGTTCTGCTCGTTCGCCAACGCACCAGACGCGGAATTTGTGCCAATGCCGCAAACAGACATAAGCCGCCAAACCACATTGATGGTTGCCCGGATGAGATCAGTAATGATGACAGGAAAACAGCCCACATGGGCCACAAAGCTACATGTTCACGCCAGGGTATACGTGTGATGGGTTCAGTTTGTGTACCACGCGCCGTAAAGAATGGGATAACACGGCCCCCCATGACAGTCATCAGCACAGCAATCAACAAGGTCGTTTGCAATGCCACAGTACTCAGTGGAACATGGTTCCAACCCAGCACTATTCCATGCATACGAGCATTCAGGAACAACAACAAAAATAGTACTGGCAGAAAAAGCACATTTCGCCATTGGCGAGTCTGGATTACAGGTATCGCCAGGAAAAGGAGCGCCATAGCCAGCCACAGCAGGTCAAGTATCATCCAGGCTGGATGGGGAGCCATAACCAGCAGCGACACTCTCGCAATCAGCCATATTGCAAACACCAGCCCCAGCTTCCAGCCGCTGATACCAGGAATACCCGTCCAGTTTTGTACTGCAGTCAGCAGAAATCCGACAATCACCGCACCGGTAAACCCAAACAGCATTTCATGACTGTGCCACCACACGGGATTGCCGTACATAGGGAACAGCATGAAGCCAGACCAAAAGCCAGACCAGATCAACATTGCAATAACGGAGAACAGACCGGCAGCCAGGAAAAAGGGCCGAAATGCCAAACGTAAAATCGGGGGGATCTTCAGCGCGGAAGCTTTATCAACAATTTGCATGTGCTTTTCACTACTTACAGTAAAAAAGACATAATAGACAAATATAAAAAAGACGGGTTGATGTAAGACAATAAACCAAGACACTTTGGTCTTGGTTACCGGTGGTCAAACCTGCGCTATCGTTTCAGGTTCACGCAGTGGGGTCGTTACCCTGCGCTGTTAAAAATCAGGATAATCAACAGGCCGGGTTATTCGCTGAATATCCAAAATAGAGATGTCTCCCTGCCAGCGGCTTTCAATCAGCCCGACACTCAGCCAGTAGCGGCCATCCGGCACATCAATCGCCGGCAAACTTGTCGGTAGCTTGCCATCGACATCCTGAGTCCAGATCGGGCTCCAGTTTGTATCGTTCAAGTCAAACAAATTCATCGACAATACAGGCGATGGACAGGTTGAGTTGGGTAAGACTTCACGTTCAATACGCCAGTTTTTACTGTCTTTCCAGCCAATTTTCTGTTTCGGATCCGGCTTGGTCAGTATGACCCAGGAATTCCAGCTTCGCTCCTTGCCTGCCGTTATTTTTAACTGATAAAGACCTGCCGCCAAGGGCTCATCTAACCGGCGAGACTCTGAGACAAACTGGCCATTCTCAGAAATTGAAACCGCAGGCATGCTGAATTGCGTATCTGGCCAGCGGGAAAACGTGACCTCAAGCTGCTTAGCCTGAGTAATTCCCGTCACAGACAACCTCAGTAATACCTGATTCAGGTTCTGGATCACTTCACGTCGAACAGCCACTTTAGACAACCACTCAGGCAGACTTCGCTGTTTCAAACTGAAACCGCAATCTTCTGTAATGGCAAGCTCAAGTAAATCATTCAGATTAGCCTGCTGCTCCTCAGAAGGAAGCTGTTGCCAGGCCTGAACCATAGTCTCGAAACTGGCAGCTGTGTTCCCTTCCAGCAAACGCTGGTGCGCGACAGTGTAGAGATCCTTACCCACAAACCATTTAGCCGATGCCTGAGGGATCATGAACAGACATGTCATGATCCCAAAGACAGGTGTCACCCACAGCGATTTCATTCTTGTGGCGCTTTCATCCGGTAGCCAACACCGCGCAACGTTTCGATCTCAATGCCCGGCAGCTTTTGGCGTAACTGCAGGATATGAGTGTCGACAGTACGTGTTGTCGGATAATGGTTATAGCCCCACACCTGGTCGAGCAGCTCGTCCCGGGTGAAAACCCGGCCTGAATGCTTTGCAAGGAAAACAAGCAGTTCGAATTCAGTACGAGTAAGGGTAACAGAGTCCCCTTTTTGCTTCACTTCACGGCTTTCCAGATTAATCAGCGTTTCACCGATAGCAATGAGGTTCGCATTTTGCGATTCAGACTCGCCATTTCTCAAGTGAACACGAATACGTGCCAGCAGTTCCTCTTCAGCAAAAGGTTTAGTCAGGTAATCTTTGGCGCCTGAGTCAAGCCCAATCACCTTATCATTCACAGACACCATTGCTGTAAGCAGAATCACAGGAACCGATTTCAGCTTTAACCAACCTTCAAGGTAAGTCAGCGAGTCTCCTTCCGGTAGCTGGCGGTCAAGAACAACCAGATCGGCTTGCGCCCACAGATTTTCAACATTGGTTGCACAGTCAGCATACAGGCACTCATAGCCTGCTTCTTTCAAACATTCGAGCAAACCATCAGCAAGGTTGCGGTCATCTTCAACCAGTAGCAGAGTTTGATTCACACGGTATCTCCAAAATAAAAGTGGTTGGCGGACCTATTAATTTCATCCGCCCACCCATTCGACGGATCATCGATTCAACGATTGTCAGTCCCAAACCTAAGCCCTTTTCACTCACAAAGGGTTTTCTCAGCCGGGCCCAATCCTTACTACCTAAACTTCCCTGGTCTTTTACTATGACAATCAATTTTCCATCTTTGAACGATGATGTTAATTCAATCGGGGCCTGGCCATATTTGTGAGCATTGGACAGCAAGTTGTCAATACAGGTTCCAAGCCAGTACATATTGACCTTGACACTACGGTCCTCAGCAAGTGACAAGGTCACATCATAGGGTTCTGCAATAAATTCAATCCATTCATTAAAGGACTCCAGATTCTGAACACTCAATTCTTGATGATTCGCCTGCAGGTAATCCTTACTGGCCTCAGCCAACTGCCTTAATCGGCGTGAATCTTCGGTCAATCGTCTGAACTCATCATATAGGGTTTCAGGCAAAGCATCAAAGTGACGACGAAAACCTTCCACCGTCATGCTAAGACTTGCGATTGGTGTACGTAATTCGTGAGTCAAGATTTGCAGGACCAGCATTCTTTCCTGCATGGCGCGCCGGCGAATACGCCAGCGATACATCACCCAGCCCATGAGTAAGCCAATATTGACAACCAGCAACCCTGCCAGCAAATAGGTCGTCAGGTACGACTTATCTTCTTCCTGCCAGCAAATGTTACCACTTTTGACTAAACAGAAATCTGTGGTAATCAGGCGCGTGAAGTGCAGATCATGCTTTGCCAGTGCCTGGGCCCATGTCGGCTGATCATAGACATGGTATTCATTCCCATTCCGGATCCAAAGCTCACCATTGGAGATAAAAGCTTCCGCACCGGCAATAAACACTCGGATTTCTTCACTGCTCATCCGCTGTAATCGCCCCAGCACAGTGCCTGTCGCCGCTAAATCACGTTCCTGAATGTGTAAGTAGTTCTCCAGTTCTTTTTGGCGATTAGGAAACTTTTCCAGATAACGCACAGCATAGCTCCCACCGCCCGGATGAATATAGCCTGAACGTACAAACCAGCCTCTTGGTAACACAACGCTGTTACACATCGCGCGAGTAAACACGACAGGATGTGTTACCAAAGGACTGACAGGCCAGGGGCCCTTACAGGTTTCCGCATTTTGATAAAGGTGCCGCAGCGCCGATAGCGGGTACCTGGCTGATTGCGGCAACAAACTGGATGGCAACAGTAACGGTGTCGGGTAGCGACTTTGTAACTGACGAAAATCGTATGTAGCCAGAGGTTTACTGGAAAGCAATTCAGCACGAGCCGCTGACATGCGATCAGGCAAACTTTCCGTCTCCGCTTTAAGGGAGCCTGTAAACAGAATAGAAATAATTAGCACATACTTTTTCATAGCGCGGAAGTTTAACATTCACCGGTTCAGTATTGTCAGAAAATTGTCATTAGATCAGATAACTATAAAGGGATTACCCGTTCTCGCCATCATAACAGGTCAATCAGCCCCCAGATTACAGACTATTGATTCGCTTTTTTGTTGAAGCTTTCGCATCAGATATCAAAAAAGAAAAACGCCGCTTCGTAAGCGGCGTTTGATGAGTGATTCGCTGTATGACTTACAGAAAACGGGCTATATTCTCAACACTCTCTTTGGCATCGCCAAACAGCATCTGGGTGTTTTCTTTGAAGAACAATGGGTTCTGAACACCCGCATAACCGGTATTCATCGAACGCTTAAATACGATAACGTGTTTCGCGTTCCACACTTCCAGAACTGGCATACCGGCAATCGGGCTGCCTGGGTCTTCCATTGCTGCCGGGTTAACCGTATCGTTAGCACCGATCACCAGTACAACGTCTGTCTCTGCAAAGTCCTCATTAATCTCGTCCATTTCCAGGACAATATCATACGGCACTCTTGCTTCAGCCAGCAGTACATTCATGTGACCAGGTAAGCGACCAGCAACCGGATGAATACCAAATCTGACATCCACACCTTTTGCCCGTAGTTTCTCTGTAATTTCATGTACC
Source organism: Photobacterium halotolerans DSM 18316 (assembly GCF_000425165.1). GTDB lineage: Bacteria > Pseudomonadota > Gammaproteobacteria > Enterobacterales > Vibrionaceae > Photobacterium > Photobacterium halotolerans. Next base: position 30,117 of record NZ_AULG01000017.1, on the reverse strand, counting down.
GGATATTGCGCTTGCGCTACCGCCATTCCATATCCTGGTGTGATGATCACTGAACGAGCATCTTTCAGCATCTCTGCCACTTCTTCCGCAGAAGATTCATGGTACTCGCCCACTTCTTCATCGCCGGTAGAAACAGAACCATCTGTACCAAAACCACCGGCAATGACACTGACAAATGAACGATTCATTGCCTTACACATGATGTAAGACAGTATCGCACCAGAAGAGCCAACCAAAGCACCAGTCACAATCAGCAGATCATTGGCCAGCATGAAGCCAGCCGCTGCGGCAGCCCATCCTGAATATGAGTTCAGCATTGACACGACAACCGGCATATCCGCACCACCGATCGATGCGACCAAATGGTAACCGAAGGCTAAAGCGATAATTGTCACAACAATGAGTGGGAAGATCGAAGGATCCGGATCCACAAAAACGGTCAGTAAAACAAGAGAAACCAGAACAGCCAGCAAGTTCAGTTTATGGCGGTGAGGCAACATCAAAGGCTTGGACGACATTGTGCCGCGAAGTTTACCAAAAGCCACCACTGAGCCTGTAAAGGTCACAGCACCGATGAAGACACCGATAAAAATTTCAACCAAATGAATGGTTAACATCGCACCCGTCAGTGGCTCACCATGGTCAAGGAAAGTATTGAAACCGACCAGCACGGCTGCCATACCCACAAAACTGTGAAGAATCGCAACCAGCTCTGGCATCTGAGTCATTTCAACTTTCTTGGCATAGTAAATACCAATCGCCCCACCCACAATCATGGCCAGAATAATCCAGCCGGTTCCAGCTGATTCAGGGCCAAAAATAGTCGCAATCAATGCTATGGCCATTCCCGCCATACCAAAGTAGTTACCTGACTTTGCGGATTCCTGTTTAGAGAGTCCTGCCAACGACATTATAAAAAGGACAGCAGCAATAATGTAGGCCGCTTGAACAATTCCTGCAGACATTGATAACAACTCCCTTACTTATCTTTACGGAACATTTCAAGCATCCGCTTAGTGACGGTAAAGCCACCAAAAATATTGATACTTGCGATCAAAACAGCAATAAAGGCAAAGAAGGACACAACGCCAACCCCCTGACCAATCTGCAATAAGGCACCGACAATAATGATGCCGGATATAGCATTGGTCACTGACATCAGAGGTGTGTGCAATGCATGCGTCACGTTCCAGACGACGTAGTAACCCACTACACACGCCAGAACAAAAACCGTAAAGTGAGAAAGGAATTCAGCCGGTGCATAATTAGCCACCCAGCCAAACAACAGCGCCCCTGCCGCCATCAAACCATACTTTCTGGCTGGCGGCATTGGCTCTTTGACTGCTTTGGTAACAGGTGCGGCGACTGCTTTTTCTTGCTGCGGAGCAGCGGATACTTTAATAGGTGGTGCCGGCCAGGTGAGTTCACCTTCTTTCACCACGGTTAAACCGCGCAGCACTTCATCATCAAAGTTGATATCTATGTTGCCGTCTTTTTCTTTACACAGCAGCTTCATCAAATTGACTAGGTTGGTAGCATAAAGCTGGGACGACTGATTCGGCAGACGACTGACCATATCGGTGTAACCGATAATTTTTACACCGTTAGGCGTAGTGATAACTTTATCGGCTTCGGTATAGGCACAGTTTCCGCCATTGGCCGCAGCAAGGTCGACAATAACGCTGCCGGGTTTCATGGAATCAACCATTTCCTGGGTAATCAGACGAGGAGCCGGACGGCCGGGAATCAGCGCGGTCGTAATAATGATGTCAACGTCTTTCGCCTGCTCTGCGTACAAACGCTCAGCAGCCTTGTTAAATTCGTCTGACATTTCTTTCGCGTAGCCATCACCCGTGCTGGTGTCTTCTTTGAAATCGACTTCAAGGAACTCAGCACCCATAGACTGCACTTGTTCTTTAACTTCAGGACGCACATCGAAGGCGCGAACAATGGCACCCAGGCTGCCCGCAGCACCGATAGCGGCCAATCCGGCAACCCCCGCGCCGGCAACCAGGACTTTCGCTGGCGGTACTTTGCCTGCCGCTGTGATCTGCCCGGTAAAGAAACGGCCAAACTCGTGGGCCGCTTCAACGACAGCACGATAACCGGCAATGTTTGCCATAGAACTCAATGCATCCAGGGCTTGTGCTCGTGAGATACGCGGCACCGAATCCATAGCCATTACATTGATATTTTTGCTGGACAATTTCTTCAGCAATTCTGGATTCTGCGCCGGCCAGATAAAGCTGACCAGGCTGGCTCCCTCTTTCAGGAGGGCTATCTCATCATCACTGGGGGCATTGACTTTAAAAATCAGATCTGACTGCCACACTTCTTCCGTAGACACCACACTCGCGCCTGCGGCTTCAAAAGCAGCGTCATCAAAACTTGCGTGAATACCAGCGTCATGTTCAACAGCAACACTGAACCCCATTTTTAATAACTGCTCGACCGTTTTCGGCGTCGCAGCCACTCGCGTTTCATTCGCGAGTATTTCTTTAGGCACACCTATCTGCATCGTTATTCCCTGAACAGTAGCAAAATGTACACATTTAGTATCCAGCTCCCAGTATCGCAACGGCTGAGAATGGAACTAATACAACACTCTTTACCTGAGATTAAACAACGGATGTTATTGACTTACATGAAGTTAATCACACCAACAATTTAGGCAAACCCAGGTTCTGTAACCCGCTTCACTTATCAGCAAAAAAGCTGACAAGAAAATGAACTACACCCCTGAGATTTACCGTTTTCTCCCAACAACATTCAGGGTTTTCCACCAGCTATGCAAAAATAAAATAAGCAATAACCAGTGTCCGGTTCCCTGATAAAAAGTACCGGTCTCTAAACATTCATTTCAGCGCAGTGTCTTTACTCCCTCAGACATTGCGCTCAATTTACCGGAACATGGCATCGCCGGTCTGATCGATGAACATCTTGGCTTTATTCACCATCAATGTTGTCGCATCCGCTTTACTTGCCAGTAAATCGGAGCGTATGAAAGTGTGTGTTTTCAACTCACCTTCACATTCTTTGCAAATCCTGCCAGCAATCCGAAACTGCCCGCCTTCGGAAATAGGTTCAGGGTAAATGAGATACCCTTTATATTCCTCAGGTGTCACTTCAAGCGTTTTCGAATCTGCCGTTTCTCTTCCAAAGAGCTTTGACCAGAACCCCACGAAAGCACTCCTTTCCGATATATTTAATGACACTATCATGCCATATGCTTATGTAAAATAAACCCAAACAGATTAAAAACTGATAATTATGATGAAAATGTTCTAACTCCGTTTTATTCACCACTGTCTTACACTAGATTCACATAAGAAAAATTAACAAAAAACGCCGGCTTTCGGGCCGGCGCTTATATGCTGTCTAGCAAGTAACATGCTTAACGGATCAGACCAATGTCTTTCTGCAGATGAACTGGCAGATGAGAAACCTGATAAGTCTTAACGGATACCTGCTGACGGGGTAACAAAATATCCAGTGCGTGTGCAATCAATCCTTTGATGTTCAGCGAATAGGCTTTCTTCTCCATGACGTCCTGATTTGTGATGGTGTCGAAGTGCATTGCCTGTGCCATGATTGCCTCATTATTGATGGGTTTGATGTTGTTCTACAGAACAAATACTAACCGGTTGTTTTTTGAACTAAAAATGACATTTTTTCCAATGAACCATAAAAAAATCTAATCTGTTGCGTAAAGGTTTCAATTTGATTGACGGTAAAAAATATATACGCTGAAGAGATGAATAATCTGTCATGAAATGGTATCAATTAATGCCTAAATAGCGTGTTATCCGATCAGCCCCAACCAAAGTTCACAACCAATTAACAATCACACAGGACGAAAGATGTTATCCCTGCTTGCGAGACACTCATCAATACTTTTATTACTTGCAGCTCTCATTGGGTTTTCCTTCCCAGCGATTTCTACTGCAGTTTTCCCTTATTTGCCTTACATTCTTTTCTTTTTAATGTTGTTTACTTTGATTGGGATAAAACAAAACGCTTTAATCAGCCTTTTATTTCAGCCGAAAATCTGGGTATACGCCTTTTATCATGCCGCATTGCTGTCAATGCTCTCGACCTTGATTGCCTCTGTTTTGGGAGCTTCCGCGTCACTGACCCTGGCTATTTCAGCGGTTGCGGCAACCGGCTCATTATTTGCCACACCGGCCATCGCACGCTCAGTTGGACTGGATGTGATGACCGCCATGGCAATGACTATTGCTACCACGCTGCTGATGCCCGTTGTGCTTTGTATCAATCTCTACCTTTTCCGGCATGACAGCTTCAGTCTTGATCTGATGACTTATTTCCAGCGACTGGTTATTTTCATTTTGGGTCCTATGCTGCTATCAGCGCTGTGTCATCGCTACGTTCCTTCCCACATTCTTCAGCGTACACACAGTAAAATTGCGCAAGTGACTATTTTGCTGGTTCCGGCGTTTCCACTGGGCCTGGTGGCTGACTTTCGTGCATTTGTCGATCAGTCATGGCAGCAAGGATTACTTTACTTTGGTTATGGTATCGCAATATGTCTGCTCTTCTTTATCAGCGGTTTTCTGCTGTTTATGCGGAAAAATGTTCAGAATGGTCTTCTTGCGGGGATCACTTCCGCCAACCGGAATGTCTTGCTGACTTATACCGTCGCCGGAGCCGCATTAGGCCCTGACTATCTCATTCTTGTTGGTGCGCTTCAGCTTCCCATCTATGCCATGCCGTTAGTGGTCAAGTGGATGAGCAACTTGCTCAATAGTAAAAATCCAACGCAAACGTCCTCTGTGAACTGATTCCATGAGCAGAAAACAAGCAGTTGTGCTGATTGAACAGATAAATCTCCTTTAACGTGATGTCAGTCTTGCTCTTTGCGCATTGATTTCATTATTATCGACTGGAATTCTCAGGGCGGGGTGAAATTCCCCACCGGCGGTAACTGACAGAAACAGGCTGGTAAAGCCATGCTTTTTCGACAGAAGCCCGCGAGCGCTTCATCGCAATCACGCTCAGTGTGGATGAAGGTCAGCAGATCTGGTGAAACTGCATTCTCTACTGAATGCAACGAGTCCAGAGCCGACGGTTATAGTCCGGATGGAAGAGAATCAGCGGATTTGTTTCTTGCTTTTACATTATGTTCAGCGAGCCTGTGGCTTGCCTGCTGACACCTGCCTGTAAAGCTATTTCAGCCTGACTGAAACGCTGTTTTTTTGCGCCCTGATTCTGGTAACGTTAATGTTAATAATGGAGTAAATACCATGAATCAGTCTCTGCTTTCCCCTTTTGGAACCGCTTTCGAGCGCGTTGAAACCGGCATCCGCGCTATTCGTGAAGGTCGTGGTGTATTGGTAGTTGACGACGAAGATCGTGAAAACGAAGGTGATATCATTTTTGCCGCCGATTCGCTCACGACAGAGCAAATGGCACTGATGATTCGCGAATGCTCAGGCATTGTCTGCTTGTGCTTAACCCAAGAGCGCGTAGACCAACTCGCGTTAACCATGATGGTCGATAATAACACCAGTGTAAATCAAACCGGTTTTACGGTAACCATTGAGGCAGCAAAGGGAGTTACAACAGGCGTTTCTGCCGCTGATCGTGTCACCACCATCAAAGCTGCCATTGCCGACGACGCACAGCCCGATGATTTGCACAGGCCTGGTCATGTTTTTCCGCTGAAAGCAAATTCCGAAGGTGTGCTGGGTCGCCGGGGTCATACAGAGGCAACCATAGATCTCATGCGATTAGCTGGTAAAAAGCCGTTCGGCGTACTTTGTGAGCTGACCAACCCCGATGGCACCATGGCCCGTTTACCTGAAGTGATTGCATTCGGCAAGCGTCATAATATGCCGGTTTTAACCATTGAAGATCTTGCTGCCTACCGATTAGCGCATTTATCAGCGCAGACAGGTGAAGACAATGCGGCTTCCGAAGCCGCATTCGCTTAAGTACTCCGACACGCAAAGAGGTATTCTGCTGAATACCTCTTCCTTATTTTTGTTAATCAGATGCCTGACACTGGCACCCAGTATGTCAGTGCACTCCAGGCCACAATCCAAACACTGATTAAAATTGCATCCAGCCAATCCCGATTCATACCCGACTCTTGCTTGCTCACCTTATCAGTGATCAGTCGACCAGAGAGTCAGCATCATTAAATGGAAAATATACAAAGAAAAAAGCCTGACGTATTGCCAGGCCTTACTGTGAAGAATAATGAAGAATAGCCAACAATGCTGAGCCTTACGCTGCACCGTGTTCGTGGTCAACATGCTCACACTCACAGGGAATGTAAGTGATCAGATCATCTTTCGGTGCCGAAAGCTGTTGCTGATAACGCGCATAATTTTCAAACGCTTCAGCCATAGTACAATCGAGTGATAAAGGCGCCATTTCGCAGTCCAGCAGCGCCTGATAACCTTCTTTGCCTGTTGCCGTATAACCGGATGACACTGAGGTATAGACAGCGTCGTCTTCCAGGGGCAACCACTCACCTTCTGTGAAATAGGCCAGTTTTTCTATCCTCTGACCTTTCGGCCGGCAACAGCGATAAGTAAAACGCAGATGGGCCGTATAGGGGAAACTGCCGGTGCCCGTGCCTTCAACCCCGTTATCAACAGCGTTATCTATCGCCCCTTCCAGCGCTTCACGTACTTTGGCGCCTCTGACTTTATAAACCATCAGCCCAATGGCGAAAGGCAATAAACGTCCGGCAATATCTGCAGAACTGATGGGGCCCGGATTCAGCGACGTTCTGACACCACCAGCATTGTGAATGCCAAAATCAACCTCAAAGCCCATCTGTCTGCCATGATGCACAAAACTTTCAACCACCAGGGGGGCAATCGCGCTGGCACCATGGCTGTCAGGCACTCTGACATGGCGGAGTGACTCAGTAACGACCGCCACTTTATTGGTCTGACGTTCACGAACGGCAGGACGATAATCCAGATTCAGAATGTGCTCTACAACCGGATCCTTCGCGCACATAGTGATATTCGACTGTTGCTGAAGATAGTGTTTTACCACTTCATGGCAATCCGGGTCTAAATGCTCATTGCGTGTAGCATCCAGGGTAAACTGGCGGCCAAGCAGCAACTGATTACCGCCTGACACTTGTTCAACACTGCCATCCGCCGCAAAATCGATCGAAATCTGACCCAGCGCCAGTGCATTACAACCGGCCTGCACCACACAGGTACCCTTAATGTTGACGGCATACTGGTCTTTTTTACCGTACCCGACATTGGTGAAGTCCCCTTGCATGGTATGGGTATGACCGCCAATGATAACGCCTATCCCTGCCACTTTTTCAGCCAGTTCAAGGTCACGTTCATAACCAAGATGACTGAGAAGCACGATTTTGTTCACTCCGTGACGGTGTAACTCCGCAATGGTCTTTTCTGCGACCGAAACTACCGACCGGAAAGAGGTATCCGGATCCGGATTGGCAATTTTATCCATATTTTCAATGGTCAGGCCAAAGAGCGCGACTGGCTCACCCTGCACGTCTTTCAGCATATAACGTGCACAACCCGTATCATTGTTATAGGCCAGCAGGTTTGACTTGGGTCTCAGCGGGTTACGCTTAGTTTGATCTTCCTGACTCAAATCCCAGTTTCCGGCCAGCATTGGAAAATTGACCTGATCCAGAAAGTCGGCAACCAGGGTGTTACCCATATCCAGTTCATGATTGCCCAGCGCCATAGCTTCTACGCCAATCGCATTAAGCAGTCTGGCATTCGCTTCGCCTTTGAACAGCGAAAAATACAATGTGCCCTGAAAGCAGTCGCCGGCATGCACAAACATAAACTCACGGCCATTTAAATACGCTTGCTTTCTTGCCTCTTTCACCGCCGTTGATACCCGTGCGAACCCGCCACAACTGGCATACACAGTCGTCTCATGCTCATTCTCGGCGACAGACAGCCCTGGTGTTTGAATTAACACATGTTCGGGCAAAGTCAGTTTGATTGCAGAGGGTTCAAAGTGAGAGTGCGTATCGTTGATATGGGCGATGGTAATTCGGGCTTGAGTGTGTCGGGTCATAAAGGCTTACTGTTCTCCGTGAAATATTTCAATCAGATATGATTCTTATCACATTGTGCATATCATCATACAGGAAAGGCCCGTATCCAGGGATGAATATCTCATCTGTCACAAAAATATCACCATAAACAGGCAACTAAAAGTCAGAAAAGGCAGCGTTAATGCTGCCTTCTCATACATTCACAGGTTCATACGTAAAAATATTACTGATTACTGATTGCTGATTACTGATAGTGTCCATGACGCTGCAGAACTTCAATTTTGTAACCATCCGGGTCCAAAACAAAAAAGAAGCGTGCCAGTAACTGGCCTTCGCGAGAAAATTCTTTAATGTCCAGTGGCGCATAGCCCAGAGACTGCAGCTTTTCGTGTTCAGCATCCAGATCATCCACAGCCACTGCAATGTGCCCGTAACCGCTGCCGTGCGTATAAGGCTCAGCACCTTTGTTCCAGGTCAGCTCCAGCTCCATGTCATTCTCATCATTACGCAGATAGACCAGACTGAAGTCATCAAAATCCAGGCGGTGAGCAACATCCAAATCCAGTGCCTGTTTATAAAAGACGAGGGACTTGTCCAGATCCTGCACTCGCACCATGGTATGAATAATTTTTGCCATCAGCCAACTCCTGAATATTTGGGCTTCGTTTACCCAATAGGTGTTTGATAATCCTGAGCCATTGCCCGGACTGTTGTCTGGTTCGGACTATAACAACCCCATCTCTTCATCACAAGCAGCCGCCCGGACTGAATTTCAATCACGATGGAAATCAACAGCTTCTGTAAATTTTGTGAGCATATACATGAACACACTGTCTCTGAATGCTATAGGCTTACAGTAAGCAAGCACAGTAGGCAGGTAAAGAATGCATTTAAGCAGAATCGAAATTGCAGGTTTCAGAGGGATCAAGCGCTTGTCTCTGACACTGAATGAGCTGACGGTACTCATTGGTGAAAACACCTGGGGTAAATCTTCCCTCTTGGACGCCCTCAGTATCGCACTCTCACCGGACGCCAAATTTCATAACTTTTATTTTTCTGACTTTCATGTTGACTACTCACTGGGCCATACCCAGGTCTCTCAGATACAAATCGTCCTGAACTGGGTTGAAGACTATCCGGGCGAGCACAAAGCGCGGCGCTACCGTTCCTTCAAGCCCGTGTGGGTAAGAAACGGCAAAGACGGTAAACAGCTTTACTATCAGATAAGCAGCGAACGCGAAGATGACAAAGTGATCACCGAACGCCATTTTCTTGATGCCGGTGGCAATATCATCGACTGCCCGGATAACAATAAGCTTGCTAAGCAACTGATGGTTTTACACCCCATAGTGCGCATCCGCGACGCGAGACAGTTGCGGCTTGATACAGAACAACAGGAAGAGCTCGATCAGGAGCAACGGGAACAACGAAATGTCATCAACGCCCGAATAGAGCGCCGGCTGGATAACACCTGCCGACGCCTGCTGACCCGCCCCGGCCATGTCAGCAGCGATGAGATCAAAAGCAGTATCCGGGCATTGCGAACGCTGGTTGATCACTATTTTGCCTTTACACCGCACCATAAAGCGCCCCACCGGGATCACAGACACTTCCCTGAACGCAGTCACTTTTCCCCTAACCCCCTGGAAATGCTCGCCCGTCCGGAAATGACCAAGCAAAACAAGCTGGTGCTGATGGGACTTATCAATGCCTACATCCGCGCCCGGGGGCCGGTAGAACTGAAGCGCATATCGCGCCCCATCATGGTCCTTGAAGACCCGGAAGGCAGGCTTCATCCCATCATTCTTCATCAGGCGTGGGCTTTTGTCGTTAATATGCCGATGCAGAAAATTCTTACCACCAACAGCCCGGAACTGGCCTCTGTGGTCCCGTTGAACAGTATAAAGAAACTTAACAGAGAGCCCGATAAAACCCGGGTCTACAGCCTGGACAGCCACAGCCTGAGCCGGGATGAACTGCGCAGAGTCGGCTTTCATGTACGGTTACACCGCCCCGGTGCGCTGTATGCCCGGGCCTGGCTGCTGGTGGAAGGGGAAACAGAAGTCTGGCTGTTAAATGAGTTTGCTTACCGGTGCGGCTATAACTTTGCCTCGGAAGGCGTGCAGGTGATTGAATTTGCGCAGAGTGGTCTGAGGCCTATTATCAAAATCGCGAAACTGATGGGGATAGAATGGCATGTCGTGACAGATGGCGATGCCGCAGGGAAGAAATACGCAGAAACAGTACGTCACATGCTTGGCAGCGAATCGGATAAACACAGGTTAACCGTATTGCCCGATCTCGATATTGAACATTTCCTGTTTAACCACGGTTATGAGCCCCTGTTTCGTAAGCTGGCACGCGTGTCGGATGACCACCCAGCCCCCCCAAAAAAGATCATACAAAAAGCACTCAAACATCATGCGAAACCGGATGTCGCCCTGGCCATGGTGGAGTTCACAGACAGCGAGGAAATTGATCATATTCCGACCTTGCTGCGCTGGCTGCTCAAACGCATGGTCGCACTGGCTCGCGCTTCAACTACCTGAGCCAGCACATACACAAACAAGGCGACACCGTCACTTAGCCTGCTTTTTCAAAGAAAAGGGTCACAGTACCAACGTGAACGCCCCACTTACTCATTCTGGCAACGTTGAACATACGGGCGTCGTCCTGAAGGAACATCCAGTCATCAAAGGCGATGTCATAAGTGGTCTCACCGACAGGCACCCTCAGCGTGTACTGCCAGTTCAGTGCATTACCAGACACTTTGCCGGTGGCTTCACCCACCACATCTCCTGCCGTTCCGGTGTAAACACCGTCGGGCCTGCGTTGTATTGTCCAGACCCTTTGCTGTTTTTCACCATCATCGAACACAAAATCTTCTTTGAGAGTCAGCGTATCACCCTGAACAGTTCCGATGATATCAACGAAAAAGCGCCGTGTCTGCTTGCCGGATCTGTCCTGCAGCATCCCCCAGGCGGTTATATTGCCGTTAAAGTAACTGAACAGATCCAGTTCAGGGCGATGATATTTGTGATCCTCAACCGATGCCGAACAACCACTTATCGCAAGCACCATCAGCAGTGCCACGACTTTTACCCAATACGTCAATCCGGTGTAATACATGTGCATCATCCTGTTTCTCCCGCCACGTCAAACCTGGCCAATGAGCCGCTTTCTCAGATCAGGATACCGGGTCCGAGGCGATAACCAGATATCCAGAAAGGCGTTCGCCATTTCCCTGTCCCGCACTTCACCAATCACAGTGTTGTCCCGGTAGAATGTTCCTCCATCAGGGTGTACAACAAATATCAGCCGGTCACCTTTACGCACATTCGGCCAGATATTATCGAGCACAATGCGCCATTGCTGACGCTTGGCAACCGGTACTCCCAGCTTTTGCCACTGGTCATCCGTGGCATCCAGTAAGTCATCTTTATCGATGTCACGCTGATATTTGATCACCAGCGCGACCGAGTTCGCCATGCTGGCATTGTATTGCCCTGACGGGGTTCGGAGCTGGGAGTCATAGATGACCCAGGGGCCCCATTTTAAGGTGGCCTCTCCGACAACCGGCCAGCTTTGCCAGGCGCCGCTAGCCATTGACCAGGGCGAAACCAGCAGCAAAACTACAGTGAAAATCGGTAGTAAACGCATCTCATACCTCCTTTAAGGCACAGGATCGTATCCACAACAAGAGAGCTCCCGAAAAAGCCAGCCAGCACGTTGTCACTATCAAAAGGGTCAGTGTGTCACCCAAGGGCCAGGACACCGCACCCAGTTGCTTTCCGGCCAGATAGCTGCCAGCACCACCAACACTCCCCGCCAGTAACACCAGCGAGGTCCGATACCTTGCCAGGTTATGACGCAGGAACCAGACAAAGGTGGCAAACCCTAACCACAGCAGAACCAGCCAGGCCGGCAGAAAACTGCTTTCAAAGCGATAAACACCGGTCAAGGCCAGTAATCCGTCCATCAGGCTGCCCACCAGAGCGGTGAGCAGTACCATTTTTACTGCAGCCGGAAAACACCACCAGACGATGATCAGAATGCCGGCCAGCACCGCGATCCAGTCGTTTTGCCCCAAAACCGCCAGCAGCCAGAATCCGTTAAACAGCAGGCCAACGGCAACCAATGCCTTAGTCGGTAATGCCTTGGTCGATAAGGTTGATGTATCGCATGACGTTTTCATTGGATCTTACCTTCCGGCTCGTCTGTCAGGTAATTATTGCCACTTGGGTCTGCTGGCAATCAGTTGCACTGTGCTGATTGTTTTTTCTTTGAAGCCGCCTTCGCAATAACACAGGTAATAGCGCCACATACGGATAAAACGTGAGTCGAAACCTTGCTTGCTGAGCTGATCGGCACTGGCATTGAACAGACGGTGCCAGTCAGCCAGTGTGCGCGCGTAGTCCAGCCCGATATCTTTCAGATCCCGGATAACAAAATCGCTGTATTGCGTCAGGCTTTGCGCCAGGAGCGTGACAGACGGCAGGAAGCCACCCGGAAAAATATGCTTCTGGATAAAATCAACGCCTTTGCTGTAGCTCTCAAACCGCTGGTCTGCGATAGTAATTGCCTGTATCGCCAGCAGGCCACCTTCTTTTAACAACGACTGACATTGCTTTATGTAGGTCGCCAGATAGCGTTTGCCTACCGCTTCAACCATTTCGACAGAAACCAGCTTGTCATATTGCCCGCTCAGATCGCGGTAATCCTGGCGCAGTAAGGTGATACGATCAGACAACCCTTCCTGCTCCACGCGGGATTTCGCGTATTCATACTGAGCATCGGAAATGGTGGTGGTCGTCACCCGGCATCCGAATTGTTTGGCCGCATGAATGGCCAGCGCGCCCCAGCCTGTACCTATTTCCAGCAAATGATCACTGGGCTGTAAATCCAGCTGCCGGCACAGACGATCCATTTTGTTGAACTGTGCCTGCTCTAATGACTCCGATGGATCGTGATAAATCCCACAGGAATACAGCATCTGCGGATCAAGAAACGTCCGGTAAAAATCATTGCCCAAATCGTAATGCGCCAGAATGTTTTGCTTTGAGCCGGCTTTATTGTTGCGACGGGTAAAATGCTGCCAGCCTTCAGCCACACGTGTCATCCAGCTGGTTTTCGACTCCAGCTTATCCAGCATGGCTAAGTTTCTCGCCAGCACCTGCACAACGGCTGTGATGTCGGGTGAATCCCACCAGCCGTCCATATAAGCTTCGCCGGCAGCGATACTGCCGCCCTGTAGCAGTCGCTGGTAAAGCCCTGGTTCTCTGACCAGAACATGCGCCTGGCAATCGGACGTTTCATCCCCGAATCGATGTGTTTCGCCCTGGCTGTCCACCAGTGTCAGGCCGGCATGGCGTAACTGAGCCAGCAAAGCAAAGACCAGACGGCGAGCCATTGTGCCTTTTTCAGCCTGGGTGCTATAGCTGCTTTTCGTTTCTGTGTTCGACATCGTCTACCTCAGCGTTCCGGTTGTTTTCTTCTGAGGGCTTGTCAGAAGTGAAGCCCTTGACTGTATCTGTATGAAAATGCGCGTCCTTCGGGTGACCATTCGGATGACCATGAAACGGCACTTTTTTCCACCATAGCTTCATGGCCTGCCAGTAAATGCCGGCGACCACCTTGAGCGTCTGAACCGGTGTCTGGCGCAACAAACGCCAGAGTACCCGGGTGGTGAAAGCCTGCTTACGCAGTACCATAGTGGCATCCATGACGGTGCTGCCCGTGTCGTTGCCAATAATATCCAGATGGACAAATACCTGACTGACAGGCGGTTTCAGCCGCCAAAGATAGTGCTGAGCCATCGGATTGAAGGGTGACACGTGAAAAGCCTTGCCCTGTAACCACGGCTTTTCATGCCAATCCGACACTGCCGGCACAGCATAGTAATGACGCTGGTTCCATGGGGTATTACTCACTTCCGCCAACAGCCAGCGCCACTCACCCTGTTCATCAAAACAGTAATAAAGATTAAGCGGGCTAAAATAGAGCCCAAAATACCGCAACTGGCACAGTTGCTTCACTTTTCCTGCGAGCCGTTCGCCGGTCAGCTGAAACAGCTTGTCCTGAACCCTGAGCTTGAGCGGGCCTTCTCCTTCTGACCGCAGATAATCTTCCCGTCGCCACCTGGCGGGGTGATACCAGCGGCAGCCAAAACCAACCACCTGTTCGCTGAGTGAGGTTACTTCATCAAGATCAATCAAGGGCATAAACATGGGATAGCTGAACGCATGTTTAGCCGGGGTATAACGACGATGCCTCACCTGTCCGACGCACAGGCCACTTTGTAAATCAGACATTGTCATGAAACTAATTCCATTCGCGGATGACGCTTGGCGCTGCCGATTGCCTCAATGGCATTGACCACATCCAGGCCACTGCGCACACCGTCTTCATGAAACCCGTTGTACCAGTAAGCGCCACAGAACCAGCAGCCCTGCTGGCCGTTGATCAGTCCACGCTGCCCCTGTGCGGCTATGGACTGGGTATTAAATACAGGATGCGCGTAGCTGAAACGGCGGATGATGGTTTGAGGATCAATATCATCAGTACGGTTCAGCGTGACGCAAAATGTCTCGGGTGAATCGATCCCCTGCAGAATGTTCATGTTGTAAGTCACGCTGGCCAGTTGCCGCTCACGACTGACATTATCCGGCAGGTGGTAATTCCAGGCCGCCCAGGCGCGCCGGGCTTTGGGCAACATATTGCGGTCGGTGTGTAACACCACCTCATTTTGCTGGTAAGGGATAGCACCTAGTACCTGAGTTTCATTGACCGTCGGGTCAGCCAGCATGCTGAGCGCCTGATCACTGTGACAAGCAAAAATCACCTGATCAAAATACTGCTGTCCGCGGCCTGTGGTGACTTCTACCTTAGGGCCTAATCGCTGCACACTCAGTACCGGCTCACTGAGGTGAATCCTGTCGGCAAAGTCCCGGATCAGGCTGCGTACGTATTCTCGCGATCCCCCCGGCACCACATACCATTGAGGCCGGTTCGTCACTTCCAGCAAGCCATGATGACGGAAAAAACGCACGAAGAAGGGCAATGGAAACGCCCGCATATCAGACAAGGTAGATGACCAGATAGCAGCCCCCATGGGCAATATGTAGTTCTGACAGAAATATTCACTGAACCTGTGGGCAGAAAGAAACTCCCCTAATGTCGTTGCGGCCAGTTCATCCAGATCCGCTTCCCTTGCCAGTTTGTTGAATCTGAGAATGTCACGGATGAAACGGTAAAAAACAGGACGAAAGACGTTCCGGCGCTGGGCAAACATCGAAAGCGCGTCATGGCCGTTGTATTCAAGTCCGATAGCATCGTTCTGCACACTGAAACTCATCTCTGTCGGCTGACGACCAATGCCTATCTCTTTTAACAAAGCTTCGAACTGAGGGTAGGTTCTGTTGTTAAAGACAATAAAACCGGTATCGATGGCATAACGGCCGCTTGCTGTCTCAACATCCACTGTCGCTGTATGACCGCCAATATAGTCGTTGGCCTCAAACACAGTGATGTCATGCTGTTCGTGCAGTTTCCAGGCACAGGTTAGTCCCGCAATGCCGGTACCGATAATCGCAATCTTCATTCTGTTTTCCCTGTCATTTTTTTCACGATCGCCAGCTGTAACGGCATGGGTAACAGCGACAGTAATTTGAGATACCCGCTGAACAGCGGCGGGAAATGCACTTCAGATTGATGCTTAGCGATACCTTTTCGGATTTTTGACGAGGCATAGTCCGTCGTCACTCGCATCGGCATCGCAAAATCGTTCTTATCGGTCAGTGGTGTTTTGACAAAGCCTGGCGACACCAAGGTTAATGTGACACCGTCACGAGAAAGATCCATTTTCAGCGTGTTCGCCAGATAAGCCAGTGCAGCTTTTGAGGCACCGTAGGCCTCGGCCCGGGGTAATGGCACGTAGCTGGCCGTTGAGCCGACAATGGCAAGATGGGTCGTTTCTGTAAATTTTGGCTGTAAGGCTTCTATGCAATTCAGTACCCCGAAGAAATTCACATCGAAAACGCGCCGGAATAAAGCCACATCCACTTCGCCCCGCTCTATGTATTCACAGGTACCCGCATTTAATATAATCAGGTTCGGCCGTATTGAGCGCTCCCCCAATGCATCATGAGTCGCCTGATAATCAGTGACATCAAAGGCAAGCGGGATGATTTTTTTGCTGATATCAGCAAGGTGCTGCAGCTTATCAAGCGAGCGTCCGCATGCTATAACCTGCCAGCCATCAGCGGCGTAGTCTTTGGCCAGCTGGGCACCAATGCCAGAGCTGGCACCTGTAATCAGTACTGTCGACATCATCACAAACCTGCCTTTATCATTTTCACCACACGGCCGAGAATCGGTATTGCTTCGTACAACATCTCACCCAGATCGAAATAGTCCCGGTGTTTAATCACACGGTTATCAGCAAAGATCAGATGCGAGCACCCTTTCACAGATCGGGGCTCACCTTTTGATAATTTCGGATGCGAAAATGTCATGGTCCACACCACATACCCTTGATGCGCATCACTCATGCTCTCTTCAATGGTGAAGACACAATGGGTGACATTTGTGAACAAACGCCTGAAATACGCTTCCAGTGCCGGCCAGCCTTCCACTTTGTGAGCTGGATCTTCAAACACCACATCCGGATGGTAGAGAGATTCAAGACTGGCAAGCTTGTCCTTATCTAGCTCACTGTATACACAGATAAACCTGTCCATAACCGGGACTGCTGCAGCGGGAGTACCGCTTGGTGTCTCAGTCTGTGATGCATGTTCGCTGTCCTGCTCTTTCATGATGTGGCTTCCTTCCTGTGTGTAGAATTAACCCGCTTCTGCTGTGGCTTTTGCCTGTTTAAATGCCTCTATGGCATGTAATCTCGCCGACTTGTGATCCACCATGGGCGCGGGATACTCAAGGCTGGCTGCGCCTGACCATTCATGGGGGTTGTGAATGTATTTGTCAGGCACCTTTTCGAGCTCTTTTACCCATGTACGTATGAACTCACCATTTGGATCAAACTTTTTTCCCTGAGTGGTCGGATTGAACACCCGGAAATAGGGCTGGGCGTCAGTGCCGGTAGATGCCGCCCATTGCCAGCCACCGTTATTCGACGCCAAATCCCCGTCGATCAGATGAGACATGAACCACTGCTCACCCGCCTGCCAGTGGATCAGCAAATCCTTGGTTAAGAAACTGGCGGTAATCATCCGCAGTCGGTTGTGCATCCAGCCTGTTGCTTTCAACTGACGCATGGCGGCATCGATGATAGGAAAACCGGTTTCGCCCTGTTGCCATCGTGCCAGTGCTGCTTTGTCGGAATGCCAGGGCACTTGTCTTGTCCAGCCGACAAATGGCTGAGCCCGGCTGACTTTCGGATAAGCTTCAATGAGGTGCCGGTAAAATTCACGCCAGATAATTTCATTGAGCCAGGCAAAAGGCCCTGCGTCCTGCTTCTCAATAGCGTACGGGTGCTCATGTAAAATCGCAGAGACACATTGCCGGGCAGATAAGGCGCCAATAGCCAGATACGGCGATAATTTGCTGGTGCCTTCCACGGCAGGAAAATCCCGCTGCTCGCCGTAGTCCGCGACATGCTCGATACAAAAGCGCATCAAGGCATCGCGGATAGTATCTTCTTCAACAGGCCAGTGGCTGCTGTCTGCCAACGGATAATCCATCCATGACGGTCCGAGGTTGGTCTCAATCACGGAGCCAAAACTGTCGGCACCGTCACTGGGTGATACAGGTGGTGGCACAGGTTGCGCCAGCGCCGGGCTTTGCTGAAACTGACGTAACCACTCGCGGCGAAACGGTGTATACACTCTGAAAGACTCGCCCTGACGGGTCAGAATACTGCCGGCAGGCAGCACGCAGGTATCTTCCAGAGCGCTGAATTTGATCCCTGCCTCTGCCAGCGCATGACCCGCAGCCATGTCACGCTGGCGTTCATTCCATTCATACTGTTTATTACAGAACACATGCTCTGCCTGCCAGTCGCGAGCCAGGGTTGTCAGGCGATCAGGGACTGCGTTAAAGTCAGCGACTGCCTCAATACGCAGTGGAATATTAAGTTCAGCCAGCTGAGACTGGAGCACGGCTAAGCGACGGCGAATAAAATCAACCTGGATAGGAGCAACATCGTGAGCCGCCCACTGTTCAGGTGTTGCAATGAACACCGCCAGCACAGATTGATACTTTTGGCATGCCTGAATCAGGGCCGTGTTATCAACCGTTCTCAAATCTGCCCGAAACCACATCAGGCACCGATATCTGTTATCCGCGGCCATTGCTCTGAGCTCCTTTTAACTGCTGCACCCAGTCAGCATGGATAGCGGCGATACTGCCTCTCAGCGAGACCGGGCACTGACACTCGCTGTCTACACGCGCAAGTTGCTTTAAAATCGCCGGAGGCAGCTTGCTTTCCCCAATCACAACCACAGATTCAAATGCCTGTTGCGAGACTGCCGCTTCCAGACCGTGCAATTTGCTGTTAAACGGCAGATTATTCAGCAAGGTGACACTGTAACCCTCATTGCTCAGTGACAGAGCAGCGAGCCAGATGTAATGCGTAATGCCGTCCTGTGCCGGTTCAAAGCTCAGCAGCATGGCTTTGCGACCGCTCCGCTTACGTGTTTTGGACACCAGGCTGGCACATTGCTCTATCAGAGTGGATTGCCACAGCGCTTGCTGCATCGCCTGCAGGGGATTGGCCGGGTCGTTAACCTGCGTGTCCACCTGCTCTACCACTTTCTCGATAAACATTGGCAAAGGATATTCCTTCATCAGCTGGCTCAGTAGCTGTTCGAGTTTTCCGCGCCGGCAATCTGATAAAGCACTCAGTATCAGTGCTACCCCATCACTGTCTTCTTGCTGACTGGCGACGTCGCTCACCTGGCCTTCGAGTAATGGCCTTACCTTGCTGATAGCGACCCCTTTCTCAAGCCAGGACAGGATTAAACGGATCTTTTCAATGTCAGCCTGTGTATATAAACGGTGCCCTTTTTCTGTGCGCTGTGGCTTGATCAGCCCGTAGCGGCGTTGCCATGCACGTAAAGTGACGGGATTCACCCCCGTCATTTCAGACACTTCTCTAATGGCGAATAACTTAACTTCAGAGGCCATAACGTAATTTCAACTCCTCCGGATACGGATTAAGAAACGTCTGCAACTGCAGATACGGATCCGGATATTCTTTCAGGTAATGTTTGATCAAGGCCAGAGGGACCAGAATAGGTTGATGTCCCAGGCGGTAGCTTTCAATCAGGCCCAGCAATTCCTGCTTTTGTTCGCCGGTCAGGTTACGTTTGAAATAACCCTGCAAATGCATTAACACATTGGTGTTATTGCTTCGGCGAGCATGTTTTTTCAGGGCATCCATGAACTGCTGGCGGTATTCAACAAAAAACTCAGCCAGATCCCAGTCTTTAATGCCGGCTACTAACTGCCCCATCTCTCTGTACGCTGTCGGGCTGTGTGCCATCAATACGAATTTATAGCGTGAATGGAATTTAACGAATGCATCCAGACTCAGGCAGCTTCCCACGTTTTGATAAAAATCGTGTAAGGCATGAATACGAAACACGAAATTTTCACGCAGTACCGGATCTTGCAGCCGCCCGTCCTCTTCGACGGGTAACCAGGGCATGGCAGTCATCAGTTTTTGGGTAAACACCCCCACTGTGCCTCCCGGGACAGTGTTACCGTTCGGAATATACAGCTTCACCCTTTCCATGCCACAAGTCGGCGATTTGGCACATACCACAAAGCCACACAGGGATTGAATGCCGCTGATGTGCTTATCAGCAAACGCCTGCATTTTTTCGGTGAAATCCAGCTCACCGCCTTTGCTGTCGACAAGGCGCTCACCATTTTCCCGCTGTACCAGCCTGATTGTTGGTCGTGGAACGGGCAAGCCGATTGCCATTTCAGGGCAAACCGGGCGGAACTGTACAAATTTTGCCAGTTCGTCCGTCACAAAGCGGTTTCTTTTGTGTCCGCCATCAAAGCGCACTTTCTCGCCAAGTACACATGCACTGATACCTACCGGGATACTCATCTCACACCTGTACAAAAAATTATCTTGTACAATCATGTTAGCCAAGCCCGCTAAGTTGTACAAGAAAATAAAATGTATAAGTTTGTAACTGCCGCTATTTCAGGCACAAAAAAAGCTGCCTGATACCCACAGTCAGCTTTTATGCTTTGAATTAAAAGGAAAATTATTCGATATTGGAATCCGGATGTTCCGAGCCTGGTGAGTCATTTTCTGCCCGCCAGGCTTCATAATCATCCAGATCCTGTTGTACAAGCTTGAGGCAGACGGCCAGAATCAATGCATCATCTGTCAGTCCCAGGAAGGGAATCACGTCCGGCAGAACATCCAATGGGTTAAACACATAAAGCAAGGCTGTAACGATGGCAGCAATGGTAAACCAGGGGATCTCCCGGTATTCTCCTTTCCAGTACGCCTTAACCAGACCATACATGGATTTCACTACATTGAAATACTTACGCAGCGTGCCACTTTTCTGCACTTTTTCTTCAATGATCTGTTCTTTGTCTAATACATGCTGAATGTCTTTATCTGTAACTTTTCTGGACGAGCTTTCCAGTTTCTTTTGGCTTCCTGTTCATTCATTGACTGACTCATCCTCTCGCCTTAGTGGCCATTTCTTCATAAGTTAACTATGGCTTTTCGCCACCCATTTGTCATCAAGGGGAATGGCAGCCAAACGCCATTACCGTTCCGTTGGAAAACAAAATGCGAGCGATAAACCTGACAGCATCTGCAGTTCCCCTGACAACTGCTTGATAGAGTACGATCAGCATCAGTTATTGGCGGTCTACTCGCGAAAACTCACCCGTTCGAAATGGGGGTTCGGACGGGTCGCTTCCATTGTGTTCAACTGGTCAAGCACAACAATCTGTAACCCGGAGGTAGTTTTCAGCGATATACACTCTTGTTTTTCTTCATTGCGAAGTGTGTCCTGGGCTACACCCTCAATTTCACTTCCGTCTGTCAGACACAGTTTTACCGGCAACTTATACAAGCAGGCAATTTCGATATAGTCATAGTGCTGACATGAAATCATCTTCAAACCTCCTTCGCGGTATGTCAGGTTCGCGATACATCACGATTGTCGTTTTTTACTTTTTCACCCAGTACATGCCTTCCGAGTTTGGCCGGGACAATTTAAAACCAAACTTTTCATACAATTCCGGGACGTCGGCCATCAGCGAGACATAAGAGCGGGGAAAAGCGGCCTTGTCGAGATAGCCCATGATATATTCCATGATTTGACGCCCGAGCCCTTTGCCCTGATGGTCGGGATCAACCGCGACATCCACAATGTCAAAATTAATGGCGCCGTCACCCACCACTCTCCCCATGGCAACAGGTTTACCGTCATAAAGAATATGGATGCCGTAAAGGCTGTTTGGCAAGCCTTTCACTGCCGCTTCATAAGAACGGGGCGATAATCCGGAGATGTCGCGTAAACGTAAAAAATCATCAGGACCAACCACTTGCTCAATAACCTGGTACATCAATATTCCTTTCTATCATCCATTTATTTGCAGTAAATCCGAATCGCGTCAGCCAGCAAAACGTTGCCTTAGTGATCCGCGTCGGAGCTTACTTTAATACTCAATTTATTTTATATGCCATTGAAAGAATCGTGATCATCTTCAATGAAAATAAAGGCTGATGGTATAAAGGCTGATGGTTTGGCTGCATGAATAGATAAACAGATGAATAAAAAACCCGCAATGCATGCGGGTTTCGTGAAGATCAGGCCTGTTCTTCCAGTAATGGTTTTGAAGAAGCTTGTTCACGGGTGATCCACCAGCACAGCACAGAAGCAACGCTCACCATCACAACACCTTGCCAGAAGGTTGCCGTTAACGTCAGCCCCAGCAACTGCGCAGATAAAAAGGTTGAAAACACAGGGACAAAATAAGACAGCGTTGCCAGCAGCACCATGTTGCCGCGCAGGATCCCGATATTCCATAATGCATAGCCGCCGCCCATGGCAAGGCCGGCCAATAGCAAGTCCCTGATCACCGGGAGATCAAACTGCATTGGCGGTTCATTGGTGAACATAAATTTCAGCCAGAGTGCGACTGCAGTGGCAGAAAAGAACCAGGTAATCGCATTTTTGCCACTGGCCATTAGCCGGGTAACGTTGCAATAAATTGCCCAGATCAACGCCCCACTCAGCGCGAGTGTATAACTGAGCGGGTTGCTCTGCACATTTTCAATTAACCGCGGCACAGACAATCCGCTATCACCCGCTACCGTCCAGGCAACACCAAAGAAAGACAGTATTAAGCAAGGGTACAGCAGCCAGCTGACTGACCGTCGTGAGAAAATCACCGCGAACAATACCGTCAGACACGGCCAGAGGTAGTTTATCAACCCCATTTCAACCGCTTGCAGTCGATCATTGGCCATCCCCAGAGACAACGCCAGACACATTTCATAGCTGACAAACAGCAAGCCGCCGATCAACAGGTATTTCCGGGAAAAAGAAGACAGCTTCGGCAAACCAACCGTCAGAATAAGAATGACAGCGCTGACGCTGTAAATCATGGCAGCACCGCCCACAGGGCCAAGCTGCTCGGTCACATTCCGGATCAGGGCAACCACACTGCTGAAAAGACAAATTGCGCCGCACCCGGCCAGGGTAAATTGATGACTGCGTACCACGGTTAACCCTTGTATATAAACACCTGAGAATCCACAACACTGCCTGAGAATGACAGCGAAAACAACCTGAAACCACCTTGTTTATGGCCCCGGCGCATACCTCAGCAGCATGACATCCCGGTTCAGTCTTCTGGCACCCAGCAACATCAATCTTTGCCATCTTTTGGCACCATCAAAAGCTGGCTTGCCCTGGGGGCTGATAAAAGGCTCCAGTAACAACTGATACTCATTGATTAAATTTGCATCGGCCAGTGAAGCACCCAAAGCAGGACTGCCAAACAGGACCACATTTCCGGTTAATTCAGATAAAAATTGCCGGGTATTTTCAATATCAGGCCCTTTCAGTACCTCAGTGTTTTGCCAGGGAAACTCAAGTGGCCGTGTTGTGACCACCCGCTTCGGAATGGACTGCAATTCCATTGCCAAATACTGCATATATTTAGGTAAGTCCCTTCGCGTTGCAGCTTCAGGCCAGAAAGCCGCAAAAAGATCATACGTGTGGCGTCCCAGAATTAAAGCTTCTGAGTCATGCAGTAATTCAAGGGCATATTCATGATGTTCTTTATCCACCACAGCGTCTTCATGATGGCAGTGGCCATTCAATGACATGTTCAACGAATAAATCAGATGGGCCATGGCAAAAACCTCCTTGTCGTGAAACGCACGCAGAGTTTCTCTGCAATACGGGTTTCATGAGTATTTGCAGAGAGACCGGGATTTGCCAGTTTTAGTATCAGAAAAAGGTGTGAATACGTTTATTTATTTGTTGATAAATCAATAACTACTGTTCAGCACGTGCTAATAACACACCTATTGAAACAAACAGAGAGCCAAAGACCCGATTCATCGCTTTCATGGTTGAGTCACTGCTCCCCTAAATTAGCGGGCACAGTGATAGCCGCTTTTCAGCGCACTATCACTGTCATGCTTTATTTTTGCTCTTGAAGCGTAGAATAACTGTTCATTAAGTTTCGGTAATCAGGGATATGATTTGAAAAGAGCGTCCCCAAACCTTCGATATCATTTCGCCAGTCCCGGTGTAACTCGCAAGCAGCGCCAAACCAGGTCATCATCTGCGCACCCGCAGCTGACATCCTGTCCCAGGCTGCATCACGGGTCATCGCATTGAAAGTACCGGAAGCATCGGCAATAACAAAAACCTCATAGCCCGCTTCTATTGCCGATAAAACCGGGAATGCGACACAGACTTCCGTCACCACACCGGCAACAATGAGCTGTTTTTTACCGGTTGACTCAATGGCCTGAACAAAGTCAGCATTGTCCCAGGCATTAATTTGTCCGGGTCTGGCAATATAAGGTGCATCAGGAAACATCTCTTTCAGCTCAGGCACCAAAGGCCCGTTTGGTCCTTGCTCAAAGCTGGTGGTCAATATTGTCGGCAACTTAAAATAGCGTGCCATATCGGCCAGTGCCAGCACATTGTTCTTAAATTTATCCGGATCTATATCTCTGACCAGAGATAAAAGCCCGGTTTGATGATCAACCAAGAGTACTGCAGCATTGTCTTTATCCAGTCGAACATATTTCATACCCATCAGAGTTCTCCTCATGTTCTGAAATTGGATCATCCTTAAAAAACAATAAGATTGAAGAAGTACATCCCGAAATAATTTTTTGAACAGACAACATGACGGATTTACTATCCCAAAGAATATAGTCGTTTTTTGACGATCAGCCCCAGTTCTGTCTGACACGCCCATCATGGCGCCACTTCGAATCAGGTTAGACAACCTCTCCATCACAAACACAAGACGAGCGAGTTTGAGAGAAATCTGGTTGCAAACTACACTCAGAAGCGTAGCTGCAACCTTTAAGCACCAAACGCAAGCAATTTTGCGGTCTGAGTGCTTGAATCTCAGTCTTAAAAAGTGCCTCAGCCACTCATCTTGTTGCTCCGGATGAACGTTAAGATTTGGTCACATATGCTGAACCAGAGGCACCTGGTAGTTGACTTGATAAGGTGCGAATTATGGCTCAAGACAAGAAAAATACACCTCGAGGTATCTTCGAGTTCTACGAGAAAAACCCGGATTCAGCGGACAAAAAAATCTTTGGCCGGGTCAGCTTTCCGGACAGACGCGGCTTTTTGAAAGGTGCGGGCTTAGCAACAATGGCTGCTGTGCTTGGCGGTGCGATTCCTTTTCACCGTAACATGCCCGCAGGCCTGATCCCCGCCGCTTTCGCAGAAGGTCTTGATGATGTGGTGATAGAAGGTAAAGATGGCTTGACGGTACTGAACGACAGGCCGATGAACGCAGAAACCCCACCCCACCTGCTCAATGATGACATCACGCCCACCTCGCGGCATTTCATCCGGAATAACGGTATCCCGCCGACTGATGTCAACCCAGAAGCTTGGACGCTGACCATTGATGGATTGGTCGATAAACCCATGACATTAACTATTGAAGAGCTGAAGAAAAACTTCGATGTCGTCGAACAGCAACTGGTGCTGGAGTGCGGCGGGAATGGCCGCGCATTCTTCGAACCCAAAGCTACAGGGAATCAATGGACTTACGGTGCCGTAGGTTGTTCAGCCTGGACAGGCGTAAGACTCGCCGATGTGCTCAAAGCCGCCGATGTGAAGGATGAGGCCGTTTACACCGCGCATTACGGTGCAGATAAGCACCTTTCGGGTCAGGAAGGAAAAATACCCATTTCCCGCGGCGTGCCGATAGCCAAAGCAATGAGCAGTGAAAACCTGATTGCTTTCGCCCAGAACGGTGAATCTCTGCACCCGATGAATGGCGCCCCTCTTCGGTTGATTGTCCCCGGCTGGCCCGGTTCCTGCTCGCAAAAATGGCTGACACGTATTCAGATCAGAGAGCAAATTCACGACGGTCCCAAAATGACCGGTACATCATACCGCGTGCCCAACCGCCCAGTTGCACCGGGAGAGAAAGTGGATGAAAAAGATTTTGAGATCATCGAACGAATGCCGGTGAAATCTCTGATTACCTCACCACAAACCAATACCACAGTGTCTGGCAATGAGGTCTCGGTCCGGGGCCATGCTTGGTCTGGCGATCGCAAAATAGATAAAGTACAGGTTTCCATCGACTTTGGTGCAACCTGGATGGATGCCGATCTTGCCGCCCCGGCCAATGAAGGCGCCTGGCAAACCTTCACCACTAAGGTGAAATTCCCTCAGCCCGGATATTATGAAATCTGGGCCAAAGCCACAGATGATCAAGGCATCAGCCAGCCTTTTGCCATTGCCTGGAATCCCAAAGGCTACCTCAATAACACCTTCCACCGTGTCGCCCTGGTCGTAAATGGATGATACAAGTGAAGATAACAAACGTCATCGAGCGGGTATTCCCGCTCTCATTTTCTCTGCTTCTGTTCGGCAGCCTGCCGCTTTCAGCCAATGAAACCCTGATTGCCGCAGGCGAACAACAAGCTTTAGTGTGCACAGCCTGCCATCAAATGGAAGCTGATGGAGTGGCAGCCGTCGGACCGCCGCTCTGGGGCTTAGCCGAGCGCAATATCGCCAGTGTTGAAGGCTTCAATTACAGCGATGCTTTAAAGCAACAACAGGGACAGTGGGATGCCGCAAAACTTGATGCGTTTTTAGCCTCACCCGATGAATTTGCACCAGGCACTAACATGATTTTTCCCGGCGTGAAAGATCCGGGGGCACGGGCAGCCATTATTGCCTGGCTGGCAACCAAAAACCCGACACCACCGGAGTGGATCACTCAATCGGCTGATGAGCCGGTAAAATCGCCCGGTGAAGGTATCCTGGCACCGGGAAAAAACATGGCGCTGGTGGCGTCCGCTTGCTCCGCCTGCCATTCGCTTTATCTCGTTACACAACAAGGACTCAGCAAAGAAAGGTGGGATGAGATATTGACATGGATGGTCGATGAACAAGGGATGGATGAAATGGATCCTGATGATCGTGAAGCGATCCTTGTTTATCTTTCGACCTATTACGGGATATAGGTGTTATTGGCCTTTTGGTTTAGTTAAGTCGTTGTATGTCGGAGTTTGATAGTTTGTCACGCTTGAGTCCGCCGCCAGTCTCAGCACCGCAGGACGCGCGCCAGTTACTCTTTGCTGGCACAAAGCGTAACCAGAAATGCCTTTAGGTTCTCTGGTGCTGGCCGGGACGGCTGTAGGCGCTCCCGGCGCCGACAACCTGAAAATTCGTCCTGAATTTTTCCCTGGGGTTGTGGATCACTTTCGCTGAAAAAATACTCTCGGTTCATCGGTCCGTCATTTTCGCGCAAGCGGGAATCTAAACAGAAGTGCAAGTTCAGCTGTGTTGTTGGTTTGTCGCGCTTGAGTTCTGCGCCTGTCTCAGCACCTCAGGACGCGCGCCAGTTACTCTTTGCTGGCACAAAGCGTAACCAGAAATGCCTTTGGGTTCTTTGGTGTTGTCCGGGCCGGTTGCAGGCGCTCCCGGCGCCGACAACCTGAAAATTCATCCTGAATTTTCCCCTGGGGTTGTGGGTAACGCTGGTTTATTGCTTGAGATTGGACTGTCTTGTTATGTCACTTTGACCCCATCACCTTGATTGCCTCGCTATACCTACTGTTCCAAATACGTTTATGCTTATAGAAAAGCCCTGCTCGACCACCTATAATGACCGAATAGAAGACCGATTAAGAGACCGTTTAGATGACCTCACGAATCCTTGCAGATGTTGCAGCCAGCATTACAGAACTTAAAGCGAATCCAATGAAAGTCGTATCAAGTGCTTATGGTGAACCCGTTGCTGTATTAAATCGAAATGAGCCAGCATTCTACTGTGTGCCAGCAGAAGCTTACGAACTATTGATGGACCGTTTAGAAGACCTGGAACTGCTCGCTATCACGAAAGAACGTCAAGACGAACCAAGCATCACGGTAGATATCAATGATCTATAGGTTAGACTTCAAGAAATCAGCCTTAAAAGAATGGAAAAAACTTGGTGCAACTGTTCGCGAACAATTCAAAAAGAAGCTCATTGAGCGTATGGATAATCCACATGTACCGGCTTCAAAATTATCTGGATCCGACAACATGTACAAAATCAAACTTCGGCAATCTGGCTATCGATTAGTGTATGAAGTAAACGATGATGTCATCACTGTAACCGTTCTTGCTGTTGGCAAACGTCAACGAAACGAAGTATACAAAAATGCCATGCGCAGAACTGACTCGCAGGATTAACAAATGACATGGGCCCCCTGCCACTTCCCCTCTTCAGGCTTTGCCATACTTGGTCAGTCTAATCTCCCAAAAACCTGAGGCCACCCAATCGCAATCTGTCTATGGCATTAATTATGCTAAACATGTTGCACTATCCACGCAGAAGATCACCAAGGCAAGGTGTTGATCCATAAACAATATCACGTCCAAAAGTTCTCTCGACATTTGCCAATATCCCGCCAGCCATTATCAGGATGGAAGCCTGTGGTGCATCACATCGATATGCATTTTCGACTGGCATATGCGGAAAAACAACTTCATCAGATTCCTCTTTATTATGACTGTCCTTGTAGTTCCGATAGTCGTTTGTTAGGCCAATTTAACTCTGACGTAAGTAGCTGATGAATATGATAAACGTCTTTGTACTGCTCTTTACCAAAAGATAAACCATTCTGCGTCTTCAGCTTTACCGCAGGGTGAACATTATTGCGCACTGAACGCAAAAAATTTGCCATCGCATGCCTACTATAGACAAACTTTTCTGTCTCGAACTGAGGAAGCCAACCAGCTTCGAAGCAAACGTCTATTAATGTTTCTAACTTCCAAGTTAAAGGATTTTTTGATTTGAGTGTTTTGTTAGATAGCCCCAACCTTTGAAGAGCCTCCTTAACTATGGACTTATTATTGATGCAGGTAATTATCAACCGCGTTTCAATTGCGGAACCTAGCATAACAGAAGCAGCAAAGTATGCTTCGCCTTTTGATGCATTGATAGCTTCTAGTTCATAGATATGCGCTAACGCCAATAATCTAGAATTATCATCTTTTGTGAATACAGAGCTATAACCAATAGAGTGTAGCTCTTTGAATTTTTGGGGATCTTCTCGGTAAAGTTGAGCCATTTCTGGAGCGTCAAACTCTTCAAATGTTTCCAGAAGCTTCTTTTCAAGGACAGCATCATATTTGGCTGCAAGTTGTAGAAAGTCATCCGGAGCATCGGACACATGCCAGAACTCGCCTTCTTTTAAGCCGTACTTCTTTTCGACATTTCTCATTGCATCACTAATTGGTTGAAGCTCTTCATCGTACAAACCGTTAGACCACCTCAACTCATGAACCTGATTCTCGATTGCGTAACAAGTATAAAATGCGAGCTCATGTTCAGAAATATTGCCGGAATTATATCTAGCGTTTGCAACTAATAGAAACTCCTTTGCCCGACTTTCAACGGACTTCATATCCCTTATATCTACTTTTGACCGGAAGGTGTCACTCTCTAACAGCTTTTCTAACTCGATAGTTTTACATGCTCTATCTTCAAAATGACCAATAGAATCTGAAAGCGTACTTTTCCCTTCATTCTTGTTTATCAAATGCATACCCTCGCTATTGGTCTAACGAATGACATGAACTCCCCCTCATCAGGCTCTGCCACAGTTGGTAAGACAGTTGGTAAGTCTGATGATCTAATCAAAATAGGCCACCATGTCAGATTCTATTTATGGCATTGATTTTGCCAAACATGGTTTTAAGTATCCACGATGAAGATCATCAAGGCAAGGTGTTGATCCACGGACCACTTTAAAAGGACATGAATTCTTGCGGATTGTATGTCGCGCTTGAACCCGTCGCGTTTCTCCACACCGCAGGATGCGCGCCAGTTACTCTTTGCTGGCACAAAGCGTAACTAGAAATGCCTTTAGGTTCTCTGGTGCTGGCCGGAGCGGTTGTAGGCGCTCCCGGCGCCGACAACCTAAAAATTCGTCGTGAATTTTTCCCTGGCATTGTGGGATAACACTGGTTTATTACTCGTCATTGAACAGACACGACTAAGAGCTGCCGTATCGGTAGTGTTCAAAGTTTTGTGTCTTTTCCTACACTTCCTAAAAACGGGAGAGACACATCATGGCTGATAAATACGAAATTGATATCCAGGCATTCGCCAAAGCGCTGCAGTCCGGGCAAAACCTCAATGGCAAGGATGGCCTGCTCACGCCACTGATCAAGCAGATCACCGAAGCCGCATTGGGAGCAGAGCTGGACGAGCACCTGACGAATGAAACTTCTGCCAACCGCAAGAATGGCACCTCCAGAAAGACGGTCAAAACATCGTCAGGTGAATTTGAACTGGAAACGCCGAGAGACCGTAATGGCACGTTCGAACCTCAGACCGTCAAGAAGTATCAGACCCG
>NZ_AULG01000016.1 GCF_000425165.1 Photobacterium halotolerans DSM 18316 | reverse complement strand
CAGGGAAAAATTCAGGACGAATTTTTAGGTTGTCGGCGCCGGGAGCGCCTACAACCGTCCCGGCCCACAGCAAAGAATAAAAAGGGCTTTTCTGGGCACTCTTTGGCCCAACAAAGAGTGTCTGGCGCGCGTCACACAATGCCAAGAGAAGCACCGGACTCAAGCGCGACATACTTTCAGCTTTACCTGAAATCGCTTGTTTATCGTCCGCGCAACATTGACGTAATCCACTTTCTCAGGGAAAAATTCAGGACGAATTTTTAGGTTGTCGGCGCCGGGAGCGGCTACAACCGTCCCGGCCCACACCAGAGAACCAAAAGGGCATTTCTGGTTACTGTTTGTGCCAGCAAAGAGTAACTGGTGCGCGTCACACAATGCCAAGAGATGCACCGAACTCATGCGCGACATACCTTCTGTCTTACTGAAAGCTCCCGTTTATCGCTCCCCTGAACCGAAGTAATCCCCAACCACAGGGAAAAATTCAGGACGAATTTTTAGGTTGTCGGCGCCGGGAGCGCCTACAACCGTCCCGGCCCACACCAGAGAACAAAAAGGCATTTCTGGTTACTGTTTGTGCCAGCAAAGAGTAACTGGCGCGCGTCACACAATGCCAAAGGAACCACCGAACTCAAGCGCGACATACTCACCCAGCCTTAAAAATCGCACTCGCTGTATGAATTCCCGCCAGCCCTGCACAGGGTAATCCCCCTTACTGACATCACACTTTTTATCATCTCTTTAACATCCTAACTCACTGATAAATAATCAAATAAACCAAAATGTTACGCGTGTGTTACGTTCGTGTTTCCTTTTGTTACAGTGCGCTTTTCTTGCTTGGGTAGACTCTAACCAACTGGCGATCTGTACCCTACACGCCAGTCATCACCTTTATAAACAAGGAAGAGCATAATAATGACAAAGCAACGTACCTTTACTCTGAAAAAATCGCTGATCGCTATGACATTCGTGGCAGCCAGTTCCGTGGCGAATGCCGGTGAAGTGGAAGTGCTGCACTGGTGGACGTCTGGCGGTGAGGCCAAATCGGCCGCTGTGCTGAAACAAATGCTGGAAAAGCAGGGCGACAGCTGGAAAGACTTCGCTGTGGCCGGTGGCGGCGGTGAGAGTGCGATGACAGTACTGAAAACCCGTGCGGTGTCGGGCAATCCGCCGTCTGCGGCGCAAATCAAAGGTCATGACATTCAGGAGTGGGGCGATCTGGGCTTTCTGACCTCGCTGGATGATGTGGCAGAAGCCGGTCAGTGGGACAAGGTGCTGCCAGCGGTGGTGACTAAAGTCATGAAATATAACGGTGACTATGTGGCCGTGCCGGTGAATGTGCACCGGGTGAACTGGCTGTGGGCCAACCCTGAAGTGTTCAAGAAAGCCGGGGCGAAAGTGCCTGCCAACATGGACGAGTTTTTTGTTGCGGCCGAGAAGCTAAAAGCGGCGGGCTTTATTCCTCTGGCGCACGGCGGCCAGCCTTGGCAGGACGCGACCCTGTTTGAAGCTATCGCGCTGGATGTATTAGGTTCGCAGGACTACAACAAAGCCTTTGTTGATCTGGATATGGACGTGCTGTCCGGTCCGAAAATGGTCGAAACCTTCGCGACCTTCCAGCGCGTGCATGACTATATTGACGATAACTCGCCGGGTCGTGACTGGAATATCGCCACCTCTATGGTGATCAATGGCGATGCTGCCATGCAGATCATGGGCGACTGGGCAAAAGGTGAATTTGCCGCGGCCGGTAAACAGCCGGGCAAAGATTACATCTGCGCACCGGCGCCGGGCACAGCGAACCAGTTTACCTTCAACATCGACAGCTTTGCCTTCTTCAAACTGAGCAACAAAGACAACGAGCAGGCCCAGAAGCATCTGGCTCAAACTATTCTCAATAAAGACTTCCAGGAAGTGTTTAACCTCAACAAAGGCTCGATCCCGGTGCGACTGGACATGAACATGGACAAGTTCGACAAGTGTGCACTGGATTCAATGGCCACCTTCAAAGCCTCGGCGCAAACGGGCGATCTGGTCCCGAGTATGGCGCACGGCCTGGCCACTACCAGCTATGTGCAGGGGGCGGTCTTCGACGTGGTGACCAACTTCTTCAACGATACATCTGCTGATCCTAAACAAGCCGCGCAACAGCTGGCTCGTGCAGTAAAAGCAGCCATGTAACCCTGTCGGCGGGCTGGGTATTCAGCCCGCCGGTTCACCTATGCTTTTTTACCTCTGCGGCGAATGAATATGACGATTCAGGCCGGGGCACGCGTGTGCCTGAGAGGTGATCATTGAGACGCAACCAGAATCAAGGACGCACTATGGAGCAAACCTTGTCGCTCACCAAACAGAAAGCGGCCCGGCCCAGCCTGGCGGACAGATTACAGAAATGGCTGCCGAAAATCGTGCTGGCGCCGACCATGCTGGTCACTGTGATCTGTATTTATGGCTTTATGTTTTGGACATTTTATTTGTCGCTGACCAATTCCCGCTTTCTGCCCAGCTTTAATTTTGCCGGGCTGATGCAATACGAGAAGCTGATGGACAACGACCGCTGGATCACCTCGGTGACCAATCTTGGTATTTTTGGCCTGATGTTTATGCTGATTGCGATTGTGCTGGGGGTCGGTCTGGCGATTTTGCTGGATCAGAATATCCGCCAGGAAGGCGCAATCCGGACCATTTATC
Organism: Photobacterium halotolerans DSM 18316; assembly: GCF_000425165.1. Lineage (GTDB taxonomy): Bacteria > Pseudomonadota > Gammaproteobacteria > Enterobacterales > Vibrionaceae > Photobacterium > Photobacterium halotolerans. Next base: position 150,112 of record NZ_AULG01000016.1, on the reverse strand, counting down.
TCTATCCCATGGCGCTGTCCTTCATTGTGACCGGCACGGCCTGGAAGTGGATTCTGAATCCCGGCCTGGGGATCGAAAAACTGATGCATGACTGGGGATTTACTGACTTTGAGTTCAACTGGCTGGTGGATCAGGACATGTCGATTTACACCCTGGTGATCGCCGCGGTGTGGCAGTCGTCGGGGTTTGTCATGGCGATGTTCCTGGCGGGCCTGCGCGGTATCGATTCATCGATCATCAAAGCGGCCCAGATCGACGGCGCCAGCATGCCTGCCATTTACTGGAAAATTGTCCTGCCGTGTCTGCGTCCGGTCTTTTTCAGTGCGGTGATTATCACCTCGCACATTGCCATTAAGAGCTTTGATCTGGTCACTGCGCTCACCGCGGGTGGTCCGGGCTATTCCTCCGATTTGCCTGCGCTCTTTATGTACGCGCACTCCTTTACCCGTGGACAGGTCGGTCTGGGTGCGGCCAGTGCCATCATGATGCTGGCTGGCGTGCTGGCCATTCTGGTGCCTTATCTCTATTCCGAATTGCGGGAGAAGAAATCATGAATAAGCATTTCACTCTGGGCCGGATGGCGATTTACAGCGGACTGCTTTTTTTCTGTGTCGTGTACCTGATGCCGCTGTTTGTGATGGTCATTACTTCGTTCAAGACCCTGCCCGATATCAAAAGCGGCAACCTGATGTCTTTGCCGCAGGAATGGGTGGGCTATGCCTGGAATAAAGCCTGGTCCGGTGCCTGTACCGGCGTGAGCTGCGACGGTATCAAAGGCTATTTCTGGAATTCTTTCCAGATGGTGATCCCGGCGGTGGCAATTTCTACCCTGCTGGGGGCCTTTAACGGCTATGTGATCAGCAAGTGGCGTTTCCGGGGCTCTCAGCTGTTCTTCAGTTTGCTGCTGTTCGGCTGCTTTATTCCGTTTCAGGTCATTTTGTTACCCATGGCTGCCTTGCTGGGCATGCTGGGGCTGGCCAACACCACAGCCGGTCTGGTGACGGTGCACGTGATTTACGGTCTGGCCTTTACCACGCTGTTTTTTCGTAACTTTTACGTTGGCGTGCCCGATGAGCTGGTCAAAGCCGCCAAGCTGGACGGAGCCGGTTTCTTTACCATTTTCTTCCGGATTCTGCTGCCGCTGTCGACGCCTATCTTCATGGTGACAGTGATCTGGCAGTTCACCGCCATCTGGAACGATTTCCTGTTCGGCGTGGTGTATTCCGGGGCAGAAACCCAGCCGATCACGGTGGCGCTCAATAACCTGGTCAATACCAGTACCGGGGTGAAAGAGTACAACGTCGACATGGCCGCCGCCATTATTGCCGCATTGCCAACGCTTCTGGTGTACGTGCTGGCAGGGAAGTATTTTGTCCGCGGTCTGACCGCGGGATCAGTGAAAGGATAACAAGCATGGCTACACTCGCTTTAAAACAGATTCGTAAAACCTACCGCAACGCCGAGACTGAGACCCTGAAGGGGATTGATATCAGCATTGATTCCGGTGAATTCCTGATCCTGGTCGGCCCTTCCGGCTGTGGCAAATCCACCCTGATGAATACCATCGCCGGGCTGGAAGACATCTCCTCCGGCGAGATTCTGATTGATGGTGTTGATGTCGCCCAGGTGGAACCGAAAGATCGTGATATCGCCATGGTGTTTCAGTCTTATGCCCTGTATCCCAATATGACGGTGCGGGACAACATCGCTTTTGGTCTCAAAATCCGCAAGCTGGACAAAGCCAGAATCGCGCAGGAAGTGGATCGGGTTGCCGCTATGCTGCAGATCGATCACCTGCTTGATCGCAAACCGGCGCAGCTGTCCGGCGGCCAGCGTCAGCGTGTGGCGATGGGGCGGGCACTGGCACGTCAGCCTAAGCTGTATCTGTTCGATGAACCGTTGTCGAACCTGGACGCCAAGCTGCGGGTTGAAATGCGCACCCAGATCAAACGTCTGCACCAGCAACTGGGCACCACCATAGTGTATGTGACCCACGATCAGATAGAAGCCATGACCCTGGCCGATCGCATCGCGGTGATGAAAGACGGCGAACTGCAGCAACTGGGCACCCCCAAAGAAATCTACAACCAGCCCAATAACATGTTTGTCGCCGGTTTCATGGGCTCGCCGTCAATGAACTTTATTCAGGCCAGAGTGGATCTCGATGCCCAGGACAAGCCGGTTGCCAGCGTGACAGTGGCGGGAGAGCCGCATCTGCTTGCCCTGCCCGCCGCGCTGCGTGAACGCGATGGCCAGTCGATTGTGATCGGGCTGCGTCCGGAAAACATCACTGAGCAGTTGGTGGAAGGCGAGGGCTGCACCACGCTGCCGCTGACCGTGGATGTGCTGGAACCGACAGGCCCGGACACCATTGCCATGGTCACCATGAACGGTCAGGAAGTGGCGTGCCGCATTTCACCGGACTATGAGGCCAAGGTCGGCGAAACCATGCCTTTCCACATCGATCTGTCAAAAGCGGTGTTTTTCGACGCGCGATCCCAGCAACGCATCATCTGATTTTTTGGGGAAGGCTCACTCGAGCTGTTTTGCCCGCCCTGGTCTGCGCCGGAGCGGGCTTTTTTGTCTGAAATCAGTGTAGAAAACGCAAGAACAGAGAAACACCGCACGGCACATGGCATTCATATTTTCAACGTCTGCCTGAGCAGATTGATAAGGAATCTGTTAGCCTCACTGATTGAGGTAAAGCTGATAGAACAAACAAAACAGAGCAAGCAGACAGAGCCAAATAAGGAGCATACAGGATGAAACCCCGAATCAGTGTCCTGACATTAGGTGTGGATGATCTTGAGAAAGCAGTACGCTTTTACCGTGATGGCATGGGGCTGCACACAGACGGGATCATCGGCCAGGAATTTGAGCACGGTGCGGTGGCCTTTTTCGATTTGCAGTCGGGGCTCAGGCTGGCGCTCTGGCCGCGCAGCAGTATCGCACAGGATACCGGCTTGCCTCAGTCAAGCCCAGCACCCACAGGGTTTACGCTGGGGCACAATGTCGGCTCGAAAGCAGAGGTCGACAGTGTGATGAAACAGGCCGAATCTGCCGGTGCCACGGTGATTAAAGCCGCGCAGGAGACTTTCTGGGGCGGCTACGCCGGCTATTTTCAGGATCCGGACCAGCATGTGTGGGAAGTGGTGTGGAATCCGCATTTTCTGCCAGATGAACAAGTCTAACGATAACCAAGGATAGACCCGTGAAACACATTGAAAATGACGAGCAGTACTACAATCAAACCTTTGAGAAGCTGTCGTTGCCTTATTCTGAGTTTGCAGGCATTGAATTTGAAGACTGCGCATTCAACGACTGTAACTTTACCGAAGCCGTCTTCAAAAACTGCAAGTTCATCGATTGCCAGTTTCATCAATGTAACCTGAGTTTGCTGAAGATCCCGCACACACGTTTTTTCGAGGTTAGTTTTCTGGAATGCAAACTGGTGGGTATCGACTGGACGCAGGCCAACTGGCCGTCGTTTAATATTGACCATGAATTGCGGTTCCGGAAATGCATTCTCAATGACGCTTCCTTTTTCGGCCTGACATTGAATGAGCTCAAACTGGACGATTGCAAACTGCACGATGTCGATTTCAGGGAAGGCGACTTTAAAGACTCTGTCATGACCTTCTGCGATTTCACCCACAGCCTGTTTATGCGTTCCGATCTGCGCCGGGTCGACTTCACTGAATCCAGCCATTACAACATTCACGTGCTCGACAATCAGGTTGAAGGCGCCAAATTCTCCCGTTTTGAAGCGTTACATCTGCTGGAAAGCCTGGGCATTGAGCTGGTGGACTGACCAGGTGTAACGGAGAACGTCAAGCAAGCGGGTGGGTGAAATGCGAGCCACTTTCCAAACCTCCATGTAAAACCTCTTATTGCAGTCAGTTTTATCGATGTACATATGAAATTAAAATCATTATAACGGTATGATGACAATGCGTTTTTTCTTCGCTTATATCATGAGCAGCCATTGATTATGGTTGAATTTTGTCTGGTTAACGCCGGGCATGTCGGTCGTGTTCATTGCCTGACGTTAGGTTGTTGATCAAAGTTTGGAGAGAAGATGAAAAAGCACTTGGTTTTAACCCTGTCATGCCTGATGGCAGGACTGCAGGGCGGTTTGGCGATCGCGGCTGACAATCATCACTGGAGTTACAGCGGGCACAGTGGCCCTGAGCATTGGTCAGCGCTTGATCCGGAATTTAAGGTCTGTGCCACAGGCAAAAATCAGGCACCGATTAATTTAACCGCTACCGTTGCCGGAGAGCTGGCACCGCTTGCCTTCAGTTACCGGCCTTCAGACGCCAGTGTGGTGAATAATGGTCACGCAGTGCAGGTCAATTATCAGCCCGGCAGCTATCTGACCCTCGATGGTGAGCGCTTTGAGCTGAAACAGTTTCACTTTCATACCCCCAGTGAAAATCTGATTGATGGCAAGTCTTTTCCGTTGGAAGGGCATTTTGTCCATGCTGATAAAAACGGCAGCCTGGCCGTGATTGCGGTGATGTTTAAAGAAGGCGAAGTCAATAACGCACTGGCTTCAATTTGGTCGCAAATTCCGGCACAGGTTGGGGAAACGGTGGTGCTGCACCAGCCTGTCGATGCCAGTCAGATACTTCCCGCACAACAGGATTATTATCGCTTCAGCGGCTCGCTGACCACGCCGCCCTGCTCAGAAGGGGTGCGCTGGCTGGTGATGAAAGCGCCCCAGACTTTATCGGCCAGTCAGATAACAGATCTGATGAAAATCATGAAGCACAGCAATAACCGTCCGGTGCAGCCGCTGAATGGCCGCGTGGTGGTGGCTTCCTGATCTTCTGTCACCTAAAGCGCTGTGTTGGAGGATATCGGCCTGGAAATAGTCCTGAAACAGTGCTTAGTCATTGACCCATTGATTATGCTGTTCCTGGTTCTGGTAAAGCCAGAACTGGTGATACAGCTCTTGCTGGCTATTGATTTGTAGTTTTTTGTAGATACTTTTACGGTGGTTCTTCACCGTGCCTAACTTAATGTTCAGCTTACCTGCAATCTGCTTGCTGGCTAAGCCCTGAAGGATAAGCTGAACCACCTGTCTTTCACGCTCTGTCAGGATGTCTGCTGCAAATTGGTTGGAAACGTAAAGCGGTTCACCTTCCGACATATTGTCGTGTAGGCTGCTGCTCAGCCAGTACTGTTCAAACAAGGCTTGCAGTACAGGGAACAGATAGACGATCAGCTCGAATGCCTCATCGCGTTTACAGCGCTTTCTGTGGTTATAAAACCCGAAGGAGACAGCAATACACTGTTGTTCTGAAAGGGAAAAGTAAGCCATGACTTCATCATACAGACCCAACCTGGAGTAATATTCGTTATAAAATGGGCTGTGATAAAAGTCGGCGGTAATGACATCTTCCAGTGTTTTCAGATTGGGCTCGCGATTGGACTGCCAAAACTGAAAGAATGGATCATCCTGATAGTGTTTATCTAAGGCAAAAATAGCCTTGATCTCCTGCTCATAGGACAGGTTATGCACCAGAGTTACCGGGCGTTGATCTTGCTGGTAGAAAAAAACCGCTAAGTTGATGCCTGGAAAGTAGTTATCCAGTAAGCGGCCAAAAGCCGGCAAAAAGTCAGGGGTTCTGATTTTTGCCGCTAATTCAGCCAGGGGTTGCAAACTTGCGGGATACACAGGCATCAAAATCACTTATAGGTTTAACGGATAGCGTTCAACAATGGGGCTATCTCGGATAGTAACGCTTGTTGATGGGGCTGCAAAGACTGTTGTCCCCAGTTCGCAATGTCTGAACCCAGCGGATCCGGCACGTGCAGGGGGGAATTGCTTAACGCTTCCACAACAGCATGCCCGCAGAATGGCACATAACCTTCTGAATATCCGCCTTCGTGAATCATTGCCATCTTTCCGCCACAGTGCTTATCGGCGAGTACCATCAGGCGTTTTGTCATCCAGCCGTATGTCTCGGCATTTAGCATCATACAGCCTAACGGATCCATGGCACTGGCATCAAAACCGCAGGCAACCACAATGAGTTCAGGTTGAAAGCGATCAATCGCGGGCTCAACGATCTGCATCATGGTGGCCTGGTAAGCACCAATGCCAGAGCCGGCAGGTAAAGGGACATTCAGGTTATAACCAAAGCCGCGTCCTTCTCCGCGCTCATGGATGGATCCTGAATTTATCGGGTAGTTATTGTCATGATGGATGGAAATTGTCAGTACGTCTTCATCCTGATAAAAGGCTTCCTGTGTGCCATTGCCGTGGTGGACATCCCAGTCGACAACCACCACGCGTTTCACCAGCCCTTTTGCCTGCGCGGCTTTAATGGCGATGGGGATGTTGCCTAACAGGCAGAAGCCATTGCCCTGGTGACTTTCGGCATGATGACCCGGTGGGCGGGTCAGGCAATAGGCATTGTTTACCTCTCCTTTCAGCACACTTTCAACCGTTGCAATAGCCAAGCCTGCCGATAGCTTGGCAATATGAAAGGCATCCTGGCGAAACGGTGCGCAGGCCCCTGCATCACCAAATTGTTTATCGCTAATCATCGCCAGCCGCTGAATGTACTCATGCGTGTGAAATCGCTGTAAATCTTCATGGGTAGCCAGATCTCCCGTTATGGGTATCAGTGTTGCATATAAGCCACTGACATCCAGTAAGTTCTTGAAACGTCGCTTGGTTTCTGGATTTTCTGCCGCCGTACCCGGCTGGATGAATCCCCCCGGTGCATCAAAGACACTGCACGGGCCGGTATCGTGCCACATACACTGCTCATGAAAGGCAAAACCTGTCTTGTTCATAGTGCTAATCCTTATGCAAGTACAATGAAGATCATAGAACTGATGCCTGCGGCTATCAGGGTATAGGGAAGCTGAGTGATGGCATGTTGTACCGGAGAAATGCCACAACCTTTGGCGGCGATCACGGTCGAGTCACCAAAGAAGCAGGCGTGACTGCCAAAGGCACCGGCTGAAATCAGAGCGCCCAGTGTCAATGGCATATTGGCATCCAGAGCCTGCGCCAGAGGCACCAGGATAGGGAATGACACCGCATAAATTCCCCAGAATGAACCGGTAGAAAAGGTGAGTACAGATAAGACGATAAAGGCGATAACGGGCAGCCAGTCTGCTGTCACATAAGGCGTAACCGTGTCGATAAGAAAGTGGGTCAGTCCTAATTTATCATTGACGATTTGCAGAATAAAAGCCGTGAAAACAATACCAATGGGGACCAGCATGGTTTGCAGACCATGCATCATTTCATCAAACAGCCGGCTGAAAGTCGCGATTCCCTGCAGCGTATAAAGTGCAAAGCAGGTCGCGAGGGCGCAGCCTACACCAATCAGGGCATCAATGTTGAAGTACCAGGTTGCGCCAATCAGGATCAGAATAGGTAAAATAAAGTTGATCACTCTGGGTGTCTGGTTGAGTTCTGCAGGGAATGTTTCTGTTGGGATCTCTGGGTGGGCTTCTGCTTTTTTCATGGTGCCCAGAGGAGGAATGATTCCCAGCGCAACGAAGGGGATGATCAGCACGGCAATCCAGGGGTAAACCACATAAGGGATGAGGGTGAAGTAGTAAGCAATACCGCTTCCGGCTTCAGCCACACCGTTAGTTTCGATTAGTCCGGCAATAAAAATGACCCAGGTTGAAAAGGGCACTAGCAGGCAAACCGGGGCAGAAGTGGAATCCACCACATAGGCCAGCATTTCTCGCGAGATTTTCAGCTTGTCCGTGACTTTTTTCATTGCAGCGCTGACCGTCAGCGCGTTCAGGTAATCGTCGATAAAAATCAGTAACCCCAGCAGCCAGCTCGCAAGCAGCGCCTGCCGGCGTGTCCGAATATAAAGCTGCAGTTTTTCACTGAAAGCAAGTGTTCCGCCTGATAAATGCAGTAAGGCAATCAATCCGCCAAACAGACCAGTCAGGAGCAGTATCCAGCCCATCACCGGGCCTTGCATCACTTCTAAGGCTGCGCCGGTAAAATCTTGTAATGCAGACGTGGGGGAAATAATCAGAAAGCCAATAAGAGAGCCGGCAATCAGGGGCTCAAGCGTGCGTCTGGTGGCCAGCGCTAACACTATGACAGTTACACTGGGCAGTAATGAGGCAGCACCAAAGTTGCCTTGGGCGGCAAAAAAGACATGACTTATCACAGCGACGATAACGAGGCCGCTGATCGCTAAAAGCCAGGACACTGGCAAGGTTCTCAAGCGTTCTTTCGTAATGGCGTATTCCATAACCGATATCCTTCCTGGAGGTTGTTATGGAATTGTTGTGTAAATGACAGGGGCTGCACATGTCCCTAAGGGGACAGTGTTATTGTGTCCCTAAGGGGACAGTGTTATTGTGAAGTCGCACAGTATCTGAGCGAAATACCAAACGCGCAAAAGAGGCGGGGAAGGTTCAATGGACACGACATAGCGACATGACTGCCAGCTATGTCATTGATATTCAGTTAAACAACGAGACTTTAACGGGAAAGTTATTTAATGACCGCTTTGATCGCCGCTTCGGCGCAGACAACATCCAGGTGGCCACCTGGCGCGCCACCGACGCCAATGGCCGCGACGACCTGATTATTGACATTAACGGGCAGGCCGCCAGCCAGAAACAGTAAATTGTCATCCATGTCTTTCAGCGGTGCCATCAGCGGCTTATCGTTCACCAGCGTCATCAGGTTCGCCGTCGGTTGCTTCATGCTGACGGCAGTGAAGGCTTTCTTGCGCGAGCTGTCCAGGGTGTGCGGTCCGGCATTATTCTGGCGCAGCTGTGCCAGTACCCGGCCTGAGCGGTCAACCACAGTGGCAGTGACGGCATAGTTATCTTTGGCACACTGTGCAACAGCGGCTTGTGCCAGATCAAAAGCGGTGCCGGAGGCTAGCTGGGTCTCGGCAACTGTGGTAGCTGCGGATGCAGACGCGGCGAAGACAGAGAAGGCCAGGCAAAGCTGAGGTGCGAGAGTTTTCATGTCATATCCTTTGATGGGATGGGGGAATGACGCTACTTTACTGGGTCTCAATTGCCGCAGACTTGCCCGAAGATTACCAAACTGTAATCATCAGGCCGTGATCTGTCATGGTATTATCTGTGGTTTGGTTAACACGGGCGCGCTCAGGAATAAGCATGCATATCTTAGTGATAGAAGATGATCCCTCTATTCGTGAGTTTGTACGGCAGGGGCTGGAAGAGCTGGATTTTCAGGTCACAGTGTGTGCCGATGGCAAACTGGGGTATCAGCTTGCCAGCCAGGAAAGTTATGATCTGATCATTCTCGATTTAATGCTGCCCGTGATGGATGGCATGGCGATTTTGCGGCAATTACGGGGCGAAGGGCATCTAACTCCGGTGCTTATTCTCAGTGCCCGTCATTCGGTCGATGAACGGGTGCTGGGCCTGCAGTCCGGTGCCGATGATTATCTGGTCAAGCCTTTCGCGTTTGCCGAGCTGGCGGCCCGTTGTCAGACGTTGCTCAGGCGCCAGTGCGCGGCTTCAGGTACAGATGTCCTCAGTTATCAGGGGCTGACGCTGGACTTATTGTCGCGGGAAGCCCGACGGGATGGCGTGCTGATCACGTTGAAACCCAGAGAGTTTTCTTTGCTGAAATTGCTGATGACCCAGCCGGGACGGGTGTTATCAAAAACCGTGATTCTGGAGCAGGTCTGGGGATTTCAGTTCGACCCGCAGACCAATGTGGTGGATGTCCTGGTCTGCCGTCTGCGCGGAAAAATCGACAAAGGCTATGCGACGCCGCTGCTGCACACGATTCGCGGAGTGGGTTATGTGCTCAGACATCAGGGCTGAACAGGCCACACGTGGTGCTCAGCGTGCCTTGTTCAGCCGTTTTTTGCTGACGTTGTTTTGCTGTTTTTTGCTGATAGTGACTGTCATGGCGCTGGTGTTGACTTATCAGCTCGATTATCAGGAAAGAAAGCTGCTTGAATCGTATGGGCAGGAGTACCAGCGCATCCTCACTTTTGAGTCGGACGCAAAGTTCGAGCACGTGGTGATCAGCAATCCCAACCGGCTGATTGAAAACGCCGTCAGCGTGTTGAAAATCACACCGGCCGGGCAGTTTGAATGGGTCAGCGGTGCAGAGCCGGCCACTTTGTCAGATGCTCCGTCGGCCTACCTGTTAGCGGATCGTTTGTGGTATCACCTATTCAGTGATGCGCCCTATCTTACCCTTGAACTCAGCGGGAAACCGGCCCGCTACTGGCTGGTGATGGACGGTGGCCCAAGGCGCAGTCAGTTACTCAGGCAGGGCAGTTGGCTGATTGTGGCGCTGGCTGTCATGGTCGCTGTGATATCACTGGTGGTCTGGCAGCTACTGAGCCGCACACTCTTGCCTTTGCACAACCTGGCTAAAAGTGTGGATCAGATCAGCAGCGGCTCTTTGGATGCCATGCTGGACACTGATTTGCCGCCTCCTGAAGCCAGAGGGCAGTTCGGGCAGCTCAGCCGGAGCGTGCAGCAGGTGCTGAACCGCCTGAAGGACGCCGTCCGGGGAATGGATAATACCGTGGATGCGATTGCTCATGATGTCAGAACACCGTTGTCCCGTATCATACTGACCACAGAAGCTGCGCTCAGCGAACACAATGGCAAACAGGAAAGTGAGCAGTCACAACACAAGCTGGCCGCCGCGTTATCAGACTGTGCGGAATCAGCACAAAAAGCCAGCCAGATGCTCACCACCTTGATGCGTATTCATGATGAGCAGGTCGGCCGTCATCCCTGTCAGCTGGCGTCGGTCGATCTGGCATCGATACTGGCCGAAGTCGCCGCCTGGTATGAGGAAGTGGCCGAAGATGCTGGTTTAACGCTGAATGCGTCGGCTCTTCAGCCGGTGCTGCTGCAGTCCGATCCCAAACGCCTGACACAAATCGCGGTTAACTTGCTGGATAACAGTCTGAAATACAGCCAGCCCGGCGGTGAAATCACTCTGCTGTGCGGCGAAGAGGATGATGCGGTGTGGTTCAGTGTCCGTGATCAGGGGATCGGGATTGCACCGGCGCATCAGAGTCTGATTTTCCGGCGTCTGTACCGGGTCGAAGCAAGCCGTCATCAGCCCGGCTACGGTCTGGGTTTGCCGTTCGTGGCGGCTATGGTCAAGACCCTGCAGGGATATATCACACTGGACTCGGCGCCGGGCGAAGGCAGCCGGTTTACCGTCCGGCTGCCCAAAGCGCTGGCAGCTGGAGCTATCAGTCCCACTCAGGCGCAAAATCCGGATTAGCCACACGATGGCCGCGATCCAGAGCAGCAATATCGGCAAGATCGGTGGCGTCCAGCTCAAGTGAATCCGCTTTCAGATTACTGTCGATATTGACCTGCCGCGTGGACGAAGGAATCGTGACATAACCCTGCTGACGCATCCATGCCAGTACCACTTGTGCTGCGGTGGCACCGTGCTTTTCAGCGATGGTAACAATGACAGGATCTTTCAGCACCGCGCCGTACGCGAAGGGCATGTAACCTGTCACGATCAAATCCAGTTCGCGGCATTTCGCTACCACTTTGCTGTTCTGAAGATACGGATGTACTTCAAACTGATTGGTCAGCAATACCCTTTTGCCAAGAATGTCGACGGCTTGTTCGGTTTGAGCGACGGTGAAGTTTGAGACGCCTATGTGGCGGGCCAGGCCCATGTCCTGCGCCTCTTTCAGCGATGACAGGTAATCTTCCATAGTCACGGTATTGTGATTCAGCGGCCAGTGCACCAGCAGCAAATCAACATACTCAGTGCTGAGTTTCGCCAGACTCGCTTTGACACTGGGAATGAAGGCATCACGGCTTAAATGCTCTGTCCAGACTTTGGTGGTCAGGAACAGGTCTGCTCTGGCAACCCCGGAGGCTTGGATTGCATCGCCAACCGCTTGTTCATTGCCGTAAATCTGCGCCGTATCTATGTGTCGGTAGCCTGCGTTCAGCGCCATACTGACAGCGTCGAAGGCGGTTTGGCCTTCCAGACGAAAGGTGCCGAAGCCCAAATGTGGCAGAGTGCTATTCATCATGTGTTTCCTGCGTAAGATCAGTGAGTTTGTGCCGTCTAGCTTAGTCTTCTCAGCCACAGGAAAAAGACCACAATGGACAAAAGACTGTCTCATTTTTCGCAATAATCTCTGCTATAGACAGAGTTTTTCTGCAATAAAATCGAGAAACGCCCTGATGCGGGGCGACAGTGCGGAGTTTTTGTAATAGACCGCCTGCACCGGCTCGCGGTTATTCGGGCTGGCGATCGTGTCGTCCATTACCGCAACCAAGCGGCCTGCTGCCAGATCCCTGCACACCATGAAGTTCGACAACAGTGCCAATCCGTTACCTTCTAGGCAAAGCTGGCGCACCGTTTCGCCGCTGCTGGCCTGCAGCGACATCAGTGGTGTATATGATCCTGAGATTAACGGCCACTTATTCAGACTGGGCTGTCCGGCAAACCCTATGCACTGGTGCTGAGCCAGATCGGCGGCGGTTTGCGGTGTGCCGAATGTTGCCAGATAGGCAGGGCTGGCCACTATCCGCAGTGCACTGCGGCCCAGGAACTTGGCATGCAGGTTGGAATCTTTCAGCTCGCCAATCCGGATCGCCAGATCGGTGCGCTTCTCGATTAAATCAATAATGCTTTCGCTGGAGATCAGCTCGATATCAATGTCGGGATACTGAGCGCGGAACTCGGCAATATGGGGGACGAGCTGATGCAGGATAAACGGGCTGGCTGAATCGACCCTCAGACGGCCAGCCGGTTGGCCTTTGAGCCCTCGCAGCTTTTCTTCGGCATCTGAAATCTGACTGAGCCCATTGCGGATATGCTCCGCAAAAAAGCGTCCTTCCTCGGTCAGTTCAACCCGTCGGGTGGTGCGGGTCAGCAGGCTGACACCCAGTTCGGCTTCCAGCCGGGCGATGGCTCTGGATACTTTTGCCACTTGCAGATCCAGCTGGCTGGCGGCGGCAGAAAACCCGCCGCTGTCCACCACGGCAAGGAAAATTTCTAACTCTTCTGTGCGCGATATTATTGTCATTAGCGATAAAGTTATTTGTAGTTTGCGGTATTTTTAACAAAAATAAGCCCGGGCATACTCGCCGTCAACCTTTTGAGACGGAGATAAGTTTATGCCTTTAGCCTTATGGGCGCTCACTCTGAGCGCATTTGCCATTGGAACCACAGAGTTCGTGATCGTTGGGCTGGTTCCCACCATAGCGCAGGATTTAAGTGTCAGTCTGCCCTCAGCGGGGTTGCTGGTGAGTTTATATGCCCTGGGAGTGGCGATTGGGGCGCCGGTACTGACGGCCCTGACCGGACGCTGGCCACGTAAGATCGTGCTGTTATCACTGATGACGTTATTCATTGCGGGAAACCTGATGGCCTGGCTGGCCCCTGGCTATGAATCGCTGATTACTGCGCGGATACTGACCGGGCTGGCACACGGCGTGTTCTTCTCCATCGGGTCAACCATTGCGACCAGTCTGGTCAGCAAGGAAAAAGAAGCCAGTGCCATCGCGACCATGTTTACCGGGCTGACCGTGGCACTGGTGACAGGCGTGCCTTTGGGAACCTGGATTGGTCAGCTGTTTGGCTGGCGGGCAACCTTCCTGATTGTGGCGCTATTGGGCCTGATTGCATTGATTGGCAGTGCCCTGCTGGTACCGGCTAACCTGAAGCAGTCGCCACCGGCCAGACTGAAACAGCAACTGGCGGTGTTAGTGAACCCGCGCCTGTTACTGGTTTATGCCATGACAGCCGTTGGTTACGGCGGCACCTTTGTGGCGTTCACCTATCTGGCCCCTATTCTTCAACAGGTGACCGGCCTGGCGGAAGGAGCTATCAGTTTTATCTTGCTGATTTACGGCGTGTCGGTGGCTGCAGGCAATATCTGGGGTGGGAAACTGGCCGACAACAAAGGGCCGGTGACTGCCTTGCTGTGGATATTTGCTGCTCTGGCTGTGGTGCTACTGGTATTCACTTTTACCGCGCACAGCCCTGCGCTCGCCGTTCTGACCGTATTGGTATGGGGGGCATTTGCCTTTGGCAATGTGCCGGGCCTGCAGGTGTATGTGGTTCAGCTTGCCAAGCGTTACACTCCCCAGGCTGTGGATGTGGCTTCTGGACTGAACATTGCCGCGTTTAATGTCGGTATTGCGTTGGGTTCGCTGATAGGTGGTGTGGTGGTTGAGCAGATGTCGCTGACCGATGCCCCATGGATTGGCGCTGTGATTGTGATGCTGGCGTTTGCCTTAACCTGGATTTCCGGCAGGCTGGATAGTAACCGAGTTGCTGTTGTGGAATCGTCTGTCTGACAGCCAGCTCAGAAAAGGCCCTTTGCGGGCCTTTTCGTGTTTAGTGGCTGGCTCTTGAAGGCTCTCTGAAATAGAAATTCCAGTAATACAGCGCATAGTTAGCGCCGACCCAGCACATCAGCAGGGTAGCGACGCTGATTTCGATCACCCCTGCCAGGTTAAGGTATTTTGACAGCGCATGATTATCCGGCAGCCATTCTGTCAGCCGGTGCATGGCCACGGCGCTGATCACCGAAGGAAAGGTAATTGCGGCCATCGAAGGCTGAAACCGGTATTTGAGGATGTCGATATAACACAGGTAGACGAAGATCGTCATCGTGATACCAATGCCCGCCAGCGCACCGGTCAAAATAGGGTCGGGACTGGTCAGGTTCGTCAGGTACGCTGTCAGTGACAGGTTAACGGGGGCGGCCATGATGGTCAGAGTGGGACGGGCGACCCGGGGCAGCCGGCCGGCAAAGCACAAGCGGTACAGCACCACGGGCAGCATAAAGAAGTAAATTGCCACACAGGCATTGGTCATAAAGATCGAAAATTCAGCGTGACCGAGTTGTGAGCCTGCCAGCGTACCACTGATAGCACCAACGGGATAAAGGAACCAGCTCGGATACAAATGTATCATGCGGAACTTATTAATCTGAAAGCTGAAAAACAACAGCATCATGGTGAGGTGCAATACCAGTGCCGGATACCACAGGATGCGGGCACTGGCAGGGTGAACACCTGCCAGATAATCGGCCAGCACCAGCATAGTCATCGACATAGGTGCCATCAGGCTGCCGTACAGCGGGTGGTGCAAATCTGAAAAGAACAGCTTGGGATTGAGCAGGTATTTCATCACCACAGGAATGAGCAGGCAGGCGCCGATCAACGCACAGACAGAACGGACGTGGATACCGAATTCAGGATAAAACAGTGACCAGGCAAGCCCGGTGCCCGTAATGGCTAATGCCAGTGCTGCCTGGGCGGTGGGGACCTGAATAAATGCTTTGCCGAGTGCCACAATGTCTCCTCTTTTTCTGTCCTGCTGGCGGGTGTTGACCCTGACGTTAGGCGGAGGATTCTACACTATATAGTGAAAAAATGATTCTGATTGCTGACTGTTATTGAGCGGTTTGCCAGTGGTTTGGGTTGCCTGCGACTGGCTGCCGCTGGCCGGGAAAAATTCTCTAAACAAACGCTACAAAAGTTGCGAAATACAGGATTTGATCCCATAGTAATAGTGAAGCGTGTGAAGTGAGAGGGTTTCATGCTCTAGCTTCTGGAGGATTAAGCTGTTCTTCGATACTCTCATGTTCCTGCTTCATGGTTGTTTCCGGCTTCAGAGGACGCAACCGCAAAGCACCAAGACACTAAGACGGTGAAAACTTAGTGTTACAATTTGGAATGTGACAACACAATATAATTAATACTTCTTCGCCAAATAACCACAATGCTCGATTGAAATGAATGACGATTATCGAGTACGGCATACTCAACGTAATGAGTGGCGAAGCCCGCGTTAAGAAAGGCCCTCAGTGTGCTGAGTAGGTAGACTGAAGGTAGTAAAAGAGTACACAAGCCGCACGCAACGTGCGGCTTTTCTTTTGCGTGTCATGGATTGGATTTGGCATCAGACCCCTGCTTTCACTTGTCTTCAAGTAACATCACAATGAGTCGGCGTGGGCTGTGCTCTTCCCAGGCCAGCTATGGCAGCTATCGTACTGTAACTGAATTGATGCTGGCGGCAGCAGGCGCAGGTAAACAGAGAAATAATGAAAAGTGTCGTGCCCAAGCCACAGAAAGGGTCATCTCCATTCGCACCCGCCAATGGAGATGACGGAGTGAAGTCTCAGATCTTCGGGAATTCAGGCAGTGAGATCTTTGATCTTGTCGGTTGGCCCATTCTTCTGTACCGACTTAATACCGTTGTCAGCACCGGACTTGGATTTGTACATTTCACTGTTGCCAATAACCTGGTGGTTCTTGGCCTTGAGATTGAAGTGAAATTGACCGTTTGCGGCTTCTTTTAGTTCGTACTGCTCGGCATGGGGAGAATTTGTCTGAACAGACTTGATCCCGTTATTGGCCGCCGCCTTGGTGGTATACATTTCACTTTTGAGGATAACCTCGCCATTCGCCGCCTTCAGCACAAAATAAATCTGATCATTTTTTGCTTTCTTCAACTCATAACTGCCCATGTCCAACCCCTTGTTGTGTCGTGAATTTAGATAAAGATTAGTCCTGTTTTCACAAAAAAGAGTGATATTTGTCGTAAACAATGGCATTTCGAATTGTCAGCTGAAAGGGCTTGTGTGTCGCACTGCTTCTGGATCGGTGAAGCTGATACGCTTCAGTACATTCTCCGGCAAAAAAAGATTCATAAATTTGACGTAAAAGGCATTTGCATTTTTTAAACGACTGTTTTGGAAAGGAGAAAAAAGTTTATCCACAAAAACAGTGGGTAACTTTGGGGATGACGGGCGCTGTTGTTGGCGATAATTTCACCGGTTGAGTTAAGGTCATTGCGGTGAGGTGTAATATTGGTCTTTCAGATTATCTAAGTGCATTGATTCGCGGGTTTTTATACTTGTCCTACACTTGTAATCAGTCGTTTTTCAACAAGATGAGGATAATCGTATGAAAGTAACGGCAGTGCTGGGAACCGCAGCGATACTGGCAGGTGTACTGATGGCACCGGTTGTGGTTGCCGAAGAAGGCAAAGCAGTGCGTTATAAAGTAGATGGCGCGGAGTACGAGGGTTACTACATTTCGCCGGCCAAAGATGCGCCGCTGGTACTGATGATCCACGATTGGGACGGCCTGACCGATTATGAAGTCAAGCGGGCGCAGATGCTGGCAGATAAAGGGTATGCGGTGTTCGCGGCTGACTTGTTTGGTGCCGGTGTTCGCCCGGAGAAAGTGGATGACCGAAGAAAGCTGACCGGCGAGTTATATCAGAACCGCGATAAGATGCGCAGTCTGATGCAAGGGGCGATGGCACAAGCCAGGCAGATTGGCGGCAATACCGCCAATGCGGTGGCAATGGGATATTGTTTTGGTGGCGCCGCAGTGTTAGAGCTGGCCCGTTCCGGGGCAGACATGAAAGGCTTTGTCAGTTTCCACGGTGGCCTCGATACACCGGAAGGCCAGGATTACAGCCAGACGAAAGGCAATGTACTGGTATTTCATGGTGCGGCCGACACAGCCGTGACTATGGAAGATTTTGTCAGTTTGAATAAATCACTTGAAGGCGCAGGCATTGAAAATGAGATGATAGTGTACAGCGGAGCACCTCATGCTTTCACTGTGTTCGGATCGGATCGTTACCGTGAAGACGCCGATAAAAAATCCTGGCAACGATTTCTAGAATACCTGAGTGAACAGCGGTAACTTATTGCTCTTAAATTGAATTTCTCTGAAAATACAGTGTTCTGGAAATTAATTTCTTTGAAATAATAGTAATGGGACAGAATTTTCTGTCCCACAGATTGAGGGCTTTCTATGTTATGTGTAACAACACCGGATGTGGCACACCGTCCCATTAAAGAAGTGCTGGGGACTGTCAGTGGCAGCGTGGTGCAATCCAAGCATGTCGGCCGCGATATCATGGCGGGCTTCAAATCCATTTTTGGCGGGGAAATCCGTGGTTACACTCAAATGCTGGTGGAAGCCCGTGAAGAGGCCTTGCACAGAGCTATCGCCGAAGCTGAACATATGGGAGCGGATGCCATTGTGAATATGCGCTTTACAACCAGCACTATCATGCAGGGGGCGTCTGAGATTCTGGTGTACGGCACAGCGGTCAGGCTGAGCTGATCCCGTTCTACCTTCCTGTTGAGTTCCGATTCTGGCTAGTTTTGCCCGGCCAGAGGCGTACACTTAGCGCATGGATGAAGAGAGACGTGATTTACGAAATTGCGTCTGCGTATACAGGCTGAGTGTATGAGTTTATCGCCAACCCAGTGTCAGCAGGCCAGACTGGCCAAAGATCCCCGCTATGACGGGCTGTTTTTTACTGCGGTGAAAACCACCGGCATATACTGCCGTTCGGTCTGTCCGGCGCCTGCACCGAAAGAAGTGAATGTGGAATATTTCCGCACCGCGATTGAAGCGGCTCAGGCTGGCTATCGTCCTTGCCTGCGCTGCCGTCCGGACAGTGCTCCCGGTTCACCGGCGTGGCTGGGAACCGGGGCCACAGTGCAGCGTGCTTTGTCACTGCTGGATCAGGGGGCATTAATGTCTCAGTCCACCGAGCATCTTGCGGCTCGCCTGGGCGTGACCGACCGCTATCTGCGTCAGTTGGTGACTCAGGCCACTGGGCTTTCTCCCAAAGCTTACAGCCTGTATCAGCAATGCCTGATGGCAAAAAAACTCCTGCATGAAACCCGGTTGCCCGTCACAGAAGTGGCGTTTGCCAGCGGCTTTCACAGCGTGCGCCGGTTCAACGACTGTTTTCAAAAGCAGTTTTCGCTTTCACCTTCCCAATTGCGCAAGCAGGGTAAAGCTGAGCAAGGGGCGGGGCAGGGCATTCGTCTGCAACTGGCCTACCGGCCGCCTTACGACTGGCGACAGGTGCAGGGTTTTTATGCCGCCCGCCTCATTCCCGGGCTGGAGTGGCAAACAGAAAACAGCTACGGCCGCACTTTTTATTCGCGTGCCGGTGAGGTGGCGGCACATTATCAGGGACACTTTACTGCAACCCACTGTCCTGAAAAATGCTGTTTCGATGTGGATCTTCAGATTGATAACCTCAGTGGCCTGATCCCTGTGATCCGAAACATCCGTCGCTGCTTAGACCTGGATGCAGACAGTGAGCGTATCGCAACCGCGATTTGTCAGGCGACACCTGCCATGCCAGCCTCACAACCGGAGGCCGGGATACGTCTGCCCGGTATCTGGAGTCCGTTTGAAGCCGGTATGCGTGCGGTATTGGGGCAACAGGTGTCGGTGAAAGCGGCGCGGAACCTGGTGGAAAAACTGGTCATGCTGAATCCGGACAGCGGTGAAGATCTCAAGTATTTCCCCACCCCGGCTCAGGTGCTTGAGATGGATTTACAGCAACTTGGCATGCCACAGAAACGCAGGGAAACCCTGAAAAATCTGGCCGGTTTTGCCCAGACACACCCGCTTGGTATGGACGCCCCTGAGAAAGAACTGCTGGCGTTGCCCGGGATTGGCCCCTGGACGGTACATTATATGCGCATGCGGGGTCACAGCGACCCGGATATCTTTCTTTCCGGTGATTTAGGTGTAAAGAAAGCGCTGACGGCGCTGGAAAAGCCGGTTAATGAAACGGCCGCCGCACCCTGGCGCAGTTACCTCACTTTGTATTTATGGAGTTTGTTATGACCTCAACCACGACGAGCACTATCCAGCGATTCCGGCAACGGATTGATACACCCATTGGCTGGCTGGCCGTGGTGGCCGATCATCAGGCCATCACGACCATTGAGTTCGACGCACAGCCCGCTCCTGACGATGTCAGTAACGCCGTCACCGAATTGGGTGTGCAGCAACTGAACGAGTATTTCGCCGGCCAGCGTAAGCATTTTGATTTGCCCCTTTCCATGCCGGGCACCGCTTTCCAGCGTGAGGTCTGGCAGGCACTCACGGATGTGCCCTTTGGTGTCACCTGTTCCTATTCAGATGTCGCGCTGCAAATCGCCCGGCCTAAAGCTGTCCGGGCTGTGGGCGCCGCAAATGGTAAGAACCCGATACCCATAGTGGTGCCTTGCCACCGGATTATCGGCCGTTCCGGTACCCTGACAGGTTATGCCGGCGGTCTGGATAAAAAACGCTGGCTGCTTGAGCATGAAGGGTTAAGTATCAAGGCGTAATTTACAATGTAAATGGGGCGGTGCTCGCCCCTTGTGTTGTCTTTGCGCGGCTTATTATTCAATGAACTGCATGCCGGGTTCAAAAAATGAGAAAATTTTCCAACTTCTTGGCAAGTCTGGTCTTGCCAATCCGGTAACATACTGATTTATAAAGCGCTGGTTATTGGCGCGAAAATTGCTGGAATCCATGGATTAAACAGCATTAAATCAAGATGAGCGTCAGTATGGCAGATACCAATTTCCCTTACCCACCCCGGCATTCCATGTTCTGGGATGACCACCAGTACACCTACGATGAAGCAAAAGCCTTGTATGAACAGGGAACAGTACCTCATTCACGTCCTGTGAATCTGGAAGCGAACGGCGGCCAGCCAAGGACCAAGCCGCCGGAACATTCCATGATGTGGCATGATGAAAAATTAAAGCAGGAGCCACTTGAGCCCAAAACGCCGGTGAAAAAACGTAAAAAGAAGCCGGTGACGCCTTGTCACCTGTTCCCGGTGCGCTACGCCCTGGATGAGAATGATGAAAACGAAAAACCTAAACATGGCCTGCCTGAAGGTTGGCGCGGAAAAGGTTTTTTCTTTGGTCAGGCAATTGCGCCTTATCACAACACCTTGCGCCAACTGCGTGATGGCTGGCTGTATGTCTATAACGAAACAGACAAAACACTGGATGAGTACGAGTTCAAGGGTATCACCCTGACAAAATACGAGCAGGAGGATTATGATTTTCGCGCATTGGATGAGACGGATGGTCCGGCAGAACGTGGTCAGCCCGGCAGCAGCAAACCTTTTCTCACTTATAACAGCGATGCCTCCATCCGTATCGCCTGGAGCAAACAGCGTTGGTCCTGGCCGATGTTTTATCAGTTTGCGACCAGCCCGCTCGCCCGTTTTTATGCTCGTCATGTGAGGTGTTCAAGTTTAGCCACACATCCTGACGATCATGTTGCGAGCCTGGATTTACTCGAGCAAGTTGCCGACATTGATCAGCAGGGCGGTGAAATCGAACGCTTTTCAGGCTTGGTGCATACCAAAACACCGGAAGAAACCACGGTTGAAGTTGAAGACCCGGATGGTCAGGAAAAGATAACGGTTCAGTTAGAACATGAGATCAAACCTGTCGCTGAAGCAGGTGAAATAAAAAATCAAATGCCAGCCGATGAGGCCGCTTATATTGTGGCTATCAATGACCCCTTAAGCGATATCGCAGAAATGGGGTTTCGTTTTTCTCATGTGGTGGGTGAATGGCAAGACTGGTTTGAATATGAAGCCGCGCCCAAACAGCTGATGGACGCTGTGATGCAACTGACCGCAACAGACATTCCTCAGGATCTGGACATTCGCTATCCGTACCTGCTGGATGACATGCCGCGCAGTGAGCAGGTTGCCGTGTATCAGGAAATCAACGAACTCTTTGAATTAAGACGAATCCACGAAAATGATAAAGCGAATTCTTCGGGGATCACCGCAGGGGCTGGCTCGTTTGCCCGGCTGTCGCAAGCGGAACAGGCATTTAAGAAAAAACACGGCAGCATCGCTTACAGAAAGTATTTCGAGGACTGGAATAAGCTGAGTAAGAACCGCCGGATGGTCGATCTTGAAAATCTTTTTGAAGACAATATTGCTTATCTTGAACAGGAAGAAAAACGCTACCCGGCAGTGGAAAGGCACAGAGACATTGCACTGAAAATGCTGCAAGTGTTCGGGAAAGACTTCATCAGAAAGGGCTTTGCCGACATTTATTCGGTCCCGGTACAGCTCTATCTGGCAGACATTTATGCCAGTATTGAAACGCCACTCGTCTTGTGCCCGATGACGGCGCCACAGCGTGAATGGCTCGCCAGAGAGTTTGAACAACCTACCACAATGATCCCGCTGCGTTTCGCCGGATTCAGCAGCGAACTGTATGACACATACCATCTGTACCTCAGAAGCGGTGGAGACTTTTCACTGATCTCCAAAGATGAGTTAGCGTTAGAAGAAAGTGGTGCCACCCCGGGGAAAGATTTCACCGTCAGTTACGCCGCTTTCCTGACTTTTATTCACGATCCCGGCGCTCAATCCCATAAGGTACTTGGCAAACTCGCCACACAGTTGAGCCAGATCCATGACAGTTTCACCCAAGTGATCAGTGCGCCACTCAAAGCGGGCGCGACACAAACAGTCAGTGGTGTTGCGCATGGTATTACCGCCACACTTTCTCTGGTGGGGGGAACCGCCTTTACCAAACGGGCGCTTGAGACCGCCATGTTGGCTGAAAGCTTTGCCACTGACACAGACATTGAGGTTGACACAAAATACAGGAACAAACTGAATGACTGGCAGGATGAGCTGAGTAACATCAACAAAAAACTTCGGGCAACCGACAGAATCTATGCGGCAAAAGCCAATAAGCTCAATCAAGCTCACCATGTTCTGATGGCCAGACGGACAGGCCAGCCAATTGAAAGTATGGCAGATGAAACTGACACTCTGTTAAAAGAGCGAATACAGCTGGCAAGGGAAAAAGAGGCTCACTTTGATAAAAAGCCAAACAGCGTTCAAATCAGAGCCAGGCATCTGAAAGACGAAGGCATCAGAGTTGTCACGGAAAACATTAACCAGGCTGCCAAGAAAGCCAGTTCTGTGGTGGCATCCAGTCGTGTGGATTTACTGGTGGTTATTGTCACGCTAAACGACTTGCTGGATTACATAGATAGTCTGAAATCCAATAATGTCCTCACTTTTGATGAAACTCTGGGTGCTGTCCAGCGCATGTCAGCCACCGGAGCAAGTCTGGCCGCAGTATTCCAGGCTCCCGCATGGAGCGCGTTTGGGATAACAAAGAACACAAAAAACCTAACACTTGCTGGCTTAAAGGATATGGTTAAAGCACCAAATCCTGCCCTAATGTCTGCAGCTCAGGTGAAGGCTGGAATGAGGTTTGTCCATATTACAAGATATGCAGCAACTTTTACGATAGTGGCTTCAGTAACAGATACTATTTTGGCTGTTAACACTGCTTTGGGCAGTAAAGGCGAATTAAAAAAGTTATATGCTGCGAAAGGAGCTATAACTTTAACTCAATCAGTCGCTGGAGGTTGGCAATTTCTCAATGTCACGCTTTTACGAGGTGTCGTCCCATTGGCATTTAACCCCTGGGTGTTGGCAGGGATATTTCTTTCAAATTTTGTGGTGATGATAATCAATGAACTCATCAGTTATCATGAAAAGAATGATTATCAGCAATGGCTGTTCAACGGTGCTTGGGGGGGTGAAAAATCGCCCAAGTGGCTCACATTAACGACACCAGAAGCCAAGAGTCACGCATCCCTTCTGGCATTCAATGAACTGAAATATATTCAAATGCAGCCTGAGATTGAAGTCATCCCTCATCTCCATCAGGAATATCCGGAGACTGAAACCTATACCAACCGAAATTCAATCAGCCAGGTTTTGAAAGGCGTCTATCTGAATTTCTTTGTCCCGCCATATGCCGGTGGCAACATTCTGGGGGTGATGTTTGAACAAAGTATCAACAATCAATTCTCTGTCACTGAAAGTGTAGAAGGCGGGCTGTGGAAACAGGATGAATCAACCGGCCGGATGAGTTACCAGTGTTATCTGCCGCTGGATGAGAATCAGAGTGAGATGTCGTTGGTGTTGGGTTACTGTCAGTCCAGACACAGTGATGAAAGTCAGAACAGACAACTCTATCATTATAGTTTCGGGGTTCGAAACGGACAACTGATCGCCAAAAAACTGACAAATAAAGAGCTGGAACAAAAATATAGTGGGTCATTGCCTGCTTTTGCGCCAGACAATCGTATTTTTATAGAAGGTTAACAATAAATGGAACAGGTTAGCAGGCCATTAACAAAAGCTCAGGTACCAACAGAAACTGAAGTTAAAGAACTATATGAAAAAATAAACTCGGATCCGGATAAAATTGAATGGGAAATCATAGCATTTCAGCAACCTTATCCGAGTCGGAGAAAATATTATGTGATGTTAATGACGTTAATATCTGTGTTATTTTCATTTTTCATTCTATTGATTGCATTTGAATTTAATGTTATCGCTGCAATTACTGAACCATTTACTTGGCCGATGTATGGAGCTGTGATTTTTGCAAGCCTAACCATAGGAAAGATCACCTTATTTCCCAGGTTTCGTCATCACTACATCTTGAGCCGTTATGGTCTGATTACTGAAGATCATGTCCATTCATCAAAAACAGGCAACGCTATCCTAAGAAAGTTACTGGCTGTTGCCGCAGTTGGCTCACTGGCCGCGCTGTTTATCATTGGTCCGACTGCATTAGTAGGATTTGCCGGACTGGGTGTGACCTGGCTGGTATTGAGCGGAACGAATCTGGATAAGTATTTGTTGTCGCAATGTATTAGTACGCATGACGAGATATTTTTCTTAAGGGAACATGATGATCATGATGAATCAAGAGATTATTTTTTAATATATCACCGTGGATATATCTTCGAAGAATCTGAAGAGTCCGTTATTAAATTAGAACAATATAATGTCACATCAACTGATATATATTGTTTGCAAGGTGATAAACAAAGAATTATGAATAAATTTAATGATTTTTTCCCTTATGGGAAAATTCCAAGTGATAAAAAGGACTTGTTTAAAGGTGCTGCCAGATATTTACCACCTCAGGAAATCATGGATCTAGAAACACAGACCTCACCGTATCGCGATGCTGAGCAATGCAGTTAATCGTTTTCTTCATCGAAAAGCGCCCTGTCAGTGAACAAATTGACAAGGCGCACATGATACCAACATGTTGTCTCAGCTGTGATGGATCAACCCTTAGCCGGCTCTGCATCCGGTAAAGACAGCACCAAAATGGCGGCAAAGACCAGGAAGCCTGTCATCATCATGAACACATCGTTATACGCCATGATGTAGGCGTCGGTTTGCATGCTTTGTGCCAGGCTGGCTTTGGCTTTCAGCATCGCGGTTGTCGGGTCTGTACCCTGTTGCAGGTAATGCCCGGCTTGCTGTGCCAGTTGATGCCACGCGTCGTTACTGACGCTGGGTAAGCTGGCCTTGATGTGAGCCAGATGCTCCCGCGCTTTGTTGTCCAGCATGGTGGCTATCAGTGCGATGCTGAAAGCGCCGCCCAGATTACGTAACACATTGGTGATGGTCGAGGCATCCGGTGTCTGGTGCTTGTGTATGGTCTGCATCGCGACCAGTGACAGTGGCACAATGATAAAGGGGCTGCCAATGGCCCGCAGTAACATCGACAGTATCATCTGCTGTCCGCCAAAATCCTGATTCATGTGGGTATTCACATAACAGCTGATACCGAACATGATGAAACCAAATGCCACCAGAAACTTGGGTTTAACAACTTGCGTCAGTTTGGGGATCAGAGGGAAAAGCAGCAATTGAGGAAACCCCATCCACATCAGCACTTTCCCGATCTCCAGCGCGTTGTAATGATGAATTTGCGTCAGATACATGGGCAGAACAAAAATGGAACCCAGTAACGCCATGCCCAGGATCAGATAAGCCAGCCCTGACATCGCAAAGTGCGGATTACTGAGCAACCTCAGGTTCACCAGGGGTCTGGGATGCCGCAGTTCATTGATAACGAACGCCACTAAGCTCAGGACGGCGATAACGGTTAACCCTATGATAAAGTGCGAACTGAACCACTCTTCCCGGTTTCCTTCCTCCAGCATGACTTCCAGACAGCCTAAACCGACCGCCATGGTCGCGATGCCAGCCCAGTCGGCATTTTTCAGGCTGCTGATATTCATTGGCTGATCATCCAGGCCATAGCGGAGCATGGCCAGCATCAGTAAAGCCGGCGGCAAGTTGATGTAAAAAATGTAATGCCACGACAGATGCTCTGTCAGCCAGCCGCCCAGCGTCGGGCCGATAGAAGGCGCAAACGTGGCCGTGACGCCGAACATCGCCATACCTATGGCCCGTTTATGAACCGGTAACAGCTGGACCACCAGTGAAAACGCCATCGGAATCAGCGCGCCGCCACTGAAGCCCTGCATGGCGCGAAAGGTAATCATGGAGCTCATATTCCAGGCGATGGAGCACAGCAGCGAAGACACAGTGAAAATCACTGTGGTGCCAATCAGGTAGCGGCGTGCCCCCAGTGCCGTTGATAACCATCCGCTCAGGGGAATTGCGATCATTTCCGCCACCAGATACGAGGTGGAAATCCACGAGCTTTCATCCAGGGTGGCAGACAGCGCGCCCTGAATATCTTTCAGGGAGGAGTTGGTGATCTGAATATCAAGGATCGCCATGAAAGCGCCCAGCATGCCGCCCAGCAGGGCAATCCAGTGCCGGAACGGGACGTCACTCTCGGAACGCTGATCAAGGGCAGGGTTTGGCTGAGGCAGAGCCTGTTCACTCATGAGCGACCTCAGCTTTTGCCAGAGTTTCTTCCCCCTGTGCTGACAGTGACCGGGTATCTATGGTCGCGACCACAGACAGGCCCGGCAGCAGCTGACCGGCGAGTTGCTCAGGATGTGGGATCACAATTTTGACCGGCACCCGCTGCACAATTTTGGTGAAGTTGCCCGTGGCATTCTCGGGCGGCAGTAACGCAAATTTTGCCCCGGTGGCGGGAGAAAAGCTGTCGACCACACCTTCCAGGGTCTGACCCGGATAGGCATCCAGCTCAAATTCCACCTGTTGTCCCTGATGAATACTGGCAAGCTGAGTTTCTTTGAAATTGGCTTCAATCCAGACTTCCCGGGCAGGCACCAGACTGAGCAGCGGCATGCCCGGCTGGACATACAGTCCGATCCTCAGGCTGCGTTTGCCGACAATGCCGTCAACCGGGGCATAAATACGGGTGTAACTGAGATCGAGCTCCGCCTGTTTGACCTGCACCCTGGCTTCCTGTACCGAAGCTTCCGCCTGACCTTTCTGGCTGTTCAGTACCAGAAGCTGATCTTTTGCCGCCTGCAGGCTGGCCTTTGCGGCTTCAAGCTCTGCGGCAGTGACTTTCAGGTGTGAGCTGGCATCGTCGACTTCATCTTGCGACGAATAGTTTTTTGCCAGCAGGGAACGGGCGCGCCTGTCTTGCTGCTGAGCACGTTCCAGCGCTGCCTGCGCCGAGCTGACCTGGCTGGCGGACTGACGAATCACGGTTTTCTGCAGCGCAAACTGGGCATTAAGGTGGGCGACTGCAGCTTGTGTTACAACCAGATTGGCCTTGGCTTTTTCCAGTGCTGCCTGATAATCGCGATCGTCAATCGTGGCCAGCAGTTGTCCTGCTTCGACGCTGTCGTTATCGCTGACATAGGTTGCCTGGATATAGCCGGCCACTTTGGGGCTGATATTGGTGATTTCACCCTGTAAATAGGCATTGTCTGTGGTTTCAAAATAGCGGCCGTAGCCGTACCAGTATCCTCCCACCGACACGGCGATAAGACCCAGCGTCAGCGTAGCAATAAGAGGAAGGCGTGAAGATGTTTTTGAGGCTTGCTCGGTCATGAGAATTCGTATTGTTGTGATTTATGTTTGGGGCATGAATTGTAAAAAATTATGAATTGGTTTATTAGATAGGAAAAATCGAAAACACTGTTGCGGATTTTTCACTAATGGTGATGTTGCGGGTCGCATTGTTGCTGACAGCTTTCTGATTAATGGGTAGTGGTATGGATTTAAATGCAATGGTGATGTTCGCTCAGGTGGTCGAATGCGGGAGTTTTACGCAGGCCGCTGAGGCGATGGACATTACGAAATCGACAATCAGCAGGAAAATAGCGGATTTGGAGAAAGATCTGGCGGTGCGCCTGCTTACCCGCAGCACCCGCAATCTGGTGCTGACCCATGAAGGGGAAGCGTTTTATCAGTCGTGCCGTCAGGTGGTCGAAATTGCGAGCCAGGCTGAGCTTGAAGTGACGGCAAATCAGGATTTGATCAGAGGCAGGCTGAATGTGGTGATGCCTGTTGAGGTCGGCCAGAAAGTGTTTGGCAAGAGCATCAACGCGTTTTTGAAACAGTATCCGCATGTCAGCCTGCACCTTGAATTGAGTAACCGGGAAGTTGATCTGATTGCTGAAGGGATCGATCTGCATGTGCGGGTGGGCGACATTAACGATTCCGGTATGGTGGCAAGACCGTTTCATTCGTCGCGGCGGATCCTCGTTGCCAGCCCTGACTATCTCGCGCTGAACGGAAACATTGAGTCGCCGGCGGATTTGGCTGCGCCTCACCATCAGATCAAAATCTATAATGCCGTGAAGATACCGCATTGGGCGCTGGAAAAAGACGGACAGCAGGTGCAGATTGAATTGCCGTACCGTTTCAGGGTCAATACCATCACCTCGGCAGTGTCAGCGTGTCTGGATGGCCTGGGGATCGCTATGTTGCCGGAATTTATCTGTCGGGAGCACATTGAGCGTGGTGAACTGATACAGATACTGCCAGGCTGGGTGTCGCCGGTTGTGCCGATCAGCTTTGTTTACCCGCAGCGGGAACTGATCCCGAACCGGCTTCGTCTGTTTATTGATTTTTTGATTGAGCGCTTTGAGGTGATCACCAGCGTTGCCGATAGCCCAGGGTAATCGCCACATCCGGGCTGTTATCCATATTGAATACATTTTCAGTGAGGATCAGCTCCAGCACGCTGGTGGAAAAGTGGTAGCGGTATCCTGCCAGAATCTCGTTGGACGCTTGTGACAGTGCCGAGGCGGCTTCCGACGCGCCTTCATAATAATGGTATTCCAGTAAGACTCTGTGGGGCCCATTGAACTGATACTGCCAGCCGGCCGCTGCGGCGTAGGTCAGCGTGTTATAAGGAATGAGTGCCGCCGGATTATCGCGATAAACCCCGCCGAACATGGCGTGAAAGCGATGGCGATCCTGATGATAGCTGTAGTTAAGCTGTAAAGCCTGCTCCAGATTATGGTTGTGGAACGGGCCGGAGTCGACATAGTTGTAATACAGCGAGGCGCCGATAGAAAGCGCTTCCCTTGGGCGATCCAGTAGCTGCCAGCCACTGTACAGGGTCAGCGTCCGTGTCAGCGTCTCGCCTTTGAAATCTGTATACTCCACCCCGTATTCCGGGATAGAAATATCAAAGCTGTGCCTGGGCACATCTTCACGGCCATTCAGGCCGATGCCGAACAGATTATGAAAGCCAAACGTCAGGTTATCTAAGTGACTGTCCAGAGCAATTCGCCAACTGGCGTCCAGCTCCAGTTGCCAGCCGGCTGTGACTTGCCACATTAATCCGGTACTGAAAGTAGACTGATAGTAATCAGCCCGATACTCAGGGGTTTCTGCCCAGATACTGGCCGTGGCCGCCGTGGCATAAAACTCCATCGTATCTTCGGGTAACGCAAAGCCGCTCCTGAGCTGCGGGCTCAGGCTGTTGGACTGGAGAGGTGATTGGGCATAGGTTTTCAGCGGACCAAAATCCTGCTCATGCGAAGGTGTTGCGAAGGCAGTGTGCCAAATGGACAAACCAATGACCAGACTCCCTGTCACTGCCGGGTACCGGAAGCATATCATTCATTTCTCTGGGTACTGGACCATCCGCTTTTATCATACTTGGTTGCTATCGCATACCGCTAAGCTATTGTGCAATATAATCAATCTGTCACTATAGTCATGAGATAAAAGCCGGGATCAATTCATTTCGATGAGAACAGTATAGGTGAAGGATTTTGTGTGCCTTGCCTCAGCTTTGCAACCCTGGTGCGGAGAAACCCGAGCGAGAGTTGGTTTTACTACACTGAGAAGATTGAGATCGGCATTCTGTCCTGAGTGCTTTTTGAGTGTAAGTCAATATTGTTCTGCCCCGGTAGGCATCGAAAATCGTTGTCCCGGTTGTTCCATTCTGACGTGCAACACCTGTTTATGCATTTTTTGGAGTGACAATGAAAATTGGTATCCTTTCCCGTAATTCAAAGCTGTACTCAACCCGTCGTCTGAT
Source organism: Photobacterium halotolerans DSM 18316 (assembly GCF_000425165.1). Lineage (GTDB taxonomy): Bacteria > Pseudomonadota > Gammaproteobacteria > Enterobacterales > Vibrionaceae > Photobacterium > Photobacterium halotolerans. Next base: position 120,059 of record NZ_AULG01000016.1, on the reverse strand, counting down.
TGAAGCCTGCCGTGAGCGTGGGCATGAGGCGCAGGTCATTGATGCGTTGCGCTGCTATATGAACATCAATTCCGACCAGCCTTCCATCCACTCCAAAGGACAGGATTTATCCGGATTTGATGCCATTATTCCGCGCATCGGCGCCTCGGTGACTTTCTATGGCTGTGCGGTATTGCGTCAGTTTGAAATGATGGGCGTTTTTCCGGTCAATGAATCTGTCGCTATTACCCGCTCCCGGGACAAATTACGTTCGCTGCAATTGCTGTCGCGCAAAGGGGTCGGGATGCCGATCACCGGCTTTGCCAGCAAGCCGGATGATATTGGTGACTTGCTTGAAATGGTGGGCGGCGCACCTGTGGTGATCAAACTGCTGGAAGGGACGCAAGGGATAGGTGTGGTACTGGCTGAAACCCGTAAGGCGGCAGAAAGTGTGATTGAAGCCTTTCTGGGGCTGAAAGCTAACATCATGGTGCAGGAATACATCAAAGAAGCGGGCGGTGCGGATATCCGCTGTTTCGTGATCGGCGATAAAGTGATCGCCGCAATGAAGCGTCAGGGGGCCGAAGGGGAATTTCGTTCTAACCTGCACCGTGGCGGATCGGCGTCGTTAATCCGGATTACGCCGGAAGAACGTAAGACGGCAGTGCTTGCCGCCAAGGTGATGGGACTGCGTGTAGCCGGTGTGGATCTGCTGCGTTCCCAGCGCGGGCCGCTGGTGATGGAAGTGAACTCCTCCCCAGGTTTGGAAGGTATTGAACAAGCGACTGGTAAGGATATCGCGGGTATGATAATCAAATACATAGAATCAACCGCAAAACCGCAGAGGACGCGCACCAGTGGCAAAGGCTAGATTAAACAAAGTCATCGAATTTATTGGCACCGAAGTGCCGCCAGGACAATCTGCCACCATCGATTTAGAAGCCGCCCAGCTGTATACCCATTCACCACTGCACATTCCGGTTCATGTGGTGAACGGGCGCTATCAGGGACCCGTTATGCTGGTCAGCGCTGCTATTCATGGTGATGAGCTCAATGGCGTGGAAGCGGTCAGGCAACTGCTGAACAAAGTGGATCCGTTGAAATTGCACGGTACTCTGGTGGCCGTGCCTGTCGTGAACGTGTTCGGATTTATTCATAAATCCCGTTATTTACCTGACAGACGTGATCTCAACCGGTGTTTTCCCGGCTCTGAACGGGGCTCGACGGCAGCCCGCATGGCTTACCAGTTCAGTGAACATGTGGTCAAAAAGTGCACGCATATTATTGATTTGCACACAGGTGCAATTCACCGGGGGAATCTGCCTCAGGTGCGGGCGAATCTGGAGGATCAGGAAAGTGCTGCAATGGCGCATGCCTTCGGCACCCCTGTGATTCTGGATGCAGCAATTCGCGATGGCTCGCTACGGGCGGTGGCTGATGCTGCCGGTATTCCTGTCATCACTTACGAAGGCGGGGAAGCGTTGCGGTTTGAGCCGCTTGTGATTGCCGCGGCGGTGAAAGGCATAGTGAGTGTCATGCGGATGCTGGGAATGATCCGCAGGGTGAGCCGGAAAAAAGAACAGGCATCGCCTTTTATCGCCCGCTCCAGCAGCTGGGTGAGGGCTGAGCAGAACGGAATAGTACGTTGTGTGGTGGCACTCGGTGAGCGGGTAACCAAAGGGCAGGTACTGGCCTATATCAGTGCCCCGCTTGGCCATGGTGAAGATACTATGGTTGCACCCCGAGACGGCATCGTTATCGGTCAGCAAATGCTGCCCTTGGTCAATGAAGGGGACGCGGTTTTTCACCTTGCCTATTTCAATAAAGGGGCAAGTTCAGAAGTCGAGCAGCAAATTGAATCGTTTCTTGATGAAGTCAGCGATGAAGTCGATATCACCTGATGGGATGTTGAGCTAACCATTCTTATTTTTGCGCACGGGAGGCGCACTTTATGGTCAATTCGGAACCTGTAAATGAGTGGTTTATTGACGGCTGGCAGTTAGGAGATACACCGCGTCAACTGACACTCTCCGATTGCGAGCAACTGGAGCAGGGTTGCTGGTATCACTGCCAGCGTGATGCCGCCGGACTGAAACAGTGGTTGTCCCGAGTGGGTGTGCCATCGTCGTTAGTCTCGGCGTTACTGGCGGATGATACGCGCCCGCGTTTTGAACCTTTGGGCGAGGACACGTTTCTTCTGATAGTGCGTGGTATCAATCTGAATAAAGGGAATAATCCGGACGATATGCTGAGTATCCGGTTTCTCTATTTCAAAGGTTGCCTGATTTCGACCCGTAAATACCCGTCCCGGGCAATTGCTGAAGCGCGACGTCAGTGTGAAGAAGGCAACAGTCCGCCGAGCCTGCTGGCAATGCTGGTAACCATCATTGATAAACTGAACCGGAATATCGAAACCTTTCTCGACCCGATTGAAGAAGATATCGAATATTACGCAGAACATCAGGATGAAGCAGACAGTCAGTCGCTGGCTAACCTGAACAAACGCTTACTGAAGATCCGTCGCTTTCTGACTCCCCAGCGCTATGCGCTGGATGACTTGCTGCAATCGGAGATTGCGGGGCTGGACGCTTTACGTATGCCGTTGCTTAACTGCCGTGATCTGGTGGTGCGGATTAACGAATCAATTAACTTTTACATTGATCAGATCCAGGTTATCAATCAGCACCTGGGTCAGGTGCAGTCTGAGAAGGTAAACCGAAACACGTATCTTATCTCAATGATCTCCATTATTTTCCTGCCTATCAGTTTTCTTACCGGCTTACTGGGCGTTAATATTGGCGGCATGCCCGGCGTGGATTCCTCCACGGCATTCTGGCTGTTTTGTATCGCTTTATTAGCGGTTACCGTGTTTGAAATTATTTTGTTCAGAAGGATGAAATTCATTTAATGATAGAAGCCATTCTACAAAGTCGGTTGGCTTATAACCTGTTTATTATTCTGGTTTTTCTGATTGTTTATACGATTGCTAAACGTGTCATCAACTTGTGGCTGACCAGATTGGGTAAAACCAAGATGGTCAGTGAAGCCAGAGTGCGGTTTATCTCTCGCGTTTTATCGTCTGTGGTATTTTTTGTGTTGTTCAGCGTGGCGGTGATCAGTCTGGGGCTGGGATACAGTGACATTTCACTGTTTTTCTCTTCGGCCTTTGCTGTGCTGGGTGTCGCCTTGTTCGCACAATGGTCCATGCTGAGCAACGTGACGGCGAGTGTGCTGATCTTTTTTGTGTTTCCGTACCGTATTGGCGATCGGGTCAAAGTGGTGGATAAAGACGACGATATCAGTGGTGTGATCAAGGATATCACCATGTTTCATGTGATTATTGAGCGCACCGATGGCAGCCTGGTCACCTATCCCAATAACATCATTTTGCAAAAACCCGTGATTAAACTGACCCAGGTTGTGGTGAATCCTAAGCCGGATAATGAGCAGCCTGAGGCGGTTGATACACCACAGGCAAGCACGCAGCAGTAAATAATGTAAGAAAAACTATGAATGAAGAACAAGACAAAGCAGCGGTGAAAGATCTTCTGCCACAACAGGAACTCAGTCAGTGGGTTGAAGATCTTAACCGGGTTCATGACGAAGAGCAGGAAAGGGTATTCTCTGAAGCCTCGGAAGTGCTGGAAACGTCAGAGCTGGGCTTACTGCTGGAATCTTTGCCTATTGATGAACGTCTGGCTCTCTGGCAGACGGTTGCTCCGGAAGAGCGGGTAGAAGTTCTGGTTGCCATGCGCTCCGATGCGCGGGGCGTGCTGATCGACAATCTCAGTATGCCGGATCTGCGCGCTATGCTACACGGGCTGGACGCTGAAGATCTGATTGAGCTGTCACAGAGTCTGTCAGATAAGCTGGTAGACTTCGCACTGGCGAAGATGAGCCAGGATCAGAAGTCCTGGTATGAACAGAGCCAGCAGTATGACGAAGAACAGATCGGCCGTTATGTGGATCACAGCCTGGTGATGTTAACGCCGAATACCCGTGTTTTTGAAGCCTTGCGTGCGGTGCGACGCGCCGATCATCCTATGCTGGATCGCGTCTATATTGTTGATAAAAAGGGACATTACAGAGGTGAGGTGTCATTGCCTGTCCTGCTGGCGGCCGATGGTCAGGTCAGGGTCGACAGTCTGGAAGATGACATTGCGTCTCCCCTGAAAGCGGAGATGGACGTTTATGATGCTGCAGAGCGTCTTGAACACTCGGATCAGGCGGCGATGGCTGTGGTGGATGATTCCGGCCGCTTTGTCGGGCGCGCCACACTGCGGCTGGCGATGGAAATTACCCGGGAAACCTATGAAGCCAGGCTGATGGCGCGGGCAGGTCTGGATGAAGACACCGACCTGTTTGCTCCCGTCTGGCTCAGTGCCAAACGCCGCGCCTTGTGGCTGGGTATTAATTTGCTGACCGCATTTCTGGCGTCCTGGACCATCGGGTTGTTTGAAGCCACGCTCAGCCAGGTGGTGGCACTGGCGGTCCTGATGCCTGTGGTGGCGTCAATGGGGGGCATAGCCGGCAGTCAGACCCTGACCCTGATTATTCGTGGTCTGGCGATGGGACAGATCACCTTTGGTAACGTGTGGTCACTGGCCAAGAAAGAGTTGCTGGTCGCCTGCCTGAACGGCGTGCTCTGGGCGGTGGTTATCGCGATTGTAGCGGCTGTCTGGTTCAGCAGTATAGCGATTGGCGGGGTGATCGCCGCTGCTATCACCATTAATATTGTGGTTGCGGCAATTGCCGGTGTCGTGATTCCGGTGATCCTGGATAAATACGAGATTGATCCGGCCCTGTCCGGGTCAGTCATACTCACTACAGTCACTGATGTGGTGGGCTTTTTTACCTTTCTCGGCCTTGGTAGCCTGTTTTTACTGGGCTGAACCACGACATAGAGGGAGTACGGACATTCCCTCCCCTTGGCAAGGGGAGGGTTAGGGTGGGGTTCGTGAAGCGGGCACGGATTTGACGCTTGTGCCTTGTAACCCCCTCCTAACCTCCCCCTTGAAAAGGGGGAGGAACGGTTAGAAGCAAAATAAACAGGAGCGGTCAATGGATTGGAAATTCAACGCAGAAGATTTGGGTCAGATTGTGATCGGCGCTTTTGCCCTGGGCGTCCCCATTTCCTTCTCTGAAGAAGCCTGGCAACTGAGTGAGTCCCTTCCGCTGCTGAATTTGTCTGTCCTTGTCGGTTTCACTCTGGCCTTCATGGGGCTGTACGCCTATCAGTCTATGTTTGGTCAGAATATCCGTGAACGCGTACCTGTCTTTCTGGCCAGGGTGCTTGGGGCCTATCTGATTACCTACCTGGTGGTTTGTCTGATCCTGTTTTCGCTTAACCAGTTTCCACTGATGGATAACTGGGTTGTTGCTGTTAAGCGTGCCTTGATTATTGCCATGCCCGCTTCAATGGGGGCGATCATTGTGGACAGTTTCGATAAAGAATAACGGATGTTTTCCGAAGACATATTCAGTGGCTCAAAACGGATGACTGTATATATTCCTCTCTTGAATTGAACGATGTTTTTTAACTGAACGCCTGCTGAATTTGTACCAGATTTAACAAGCCGTGGATTCTAATTAATACGCACCTTGCTACCATTAAACCCTGTTTTATTTATGGGTATTGAACAATGAAAAAAATGGCTTTTGTTGCAGTCTCTCTGGTGTCTTTATTAACGGGTTGTGCGGGCTAGATGGCGGCAACGAATGCAACCATGAAATTCAATATGGATGTGGTGGATAACCGTTACGCCCGTGGCGGGCTGACCATTGCGATGGCACCGGTTTACGCTGTGACCACAGTGGCAGATTACATGGTGCTCAACCCCATTGAGTTCTGGACCGGCGAAAACGTTGTGACTCAAAAACAGTCTATCTATGACGTCAAAGGTGAAGATTACATCAAGATCAATGATCAGCTTGATGACAATCTGAAAACGGTGCCAATCAAACCTCTGAACTGAATCATTCGTCCATCTTAGTCTGCCGCTCTGTGCGAACGGCTGTGGCGCGGTAGGTACTTTCTGCTTAAAACATGCGATATCATGGGCTTCCTGAAACAAAATTCGGAAGCCCGGCATGCCCCAGCAACACAGCACGTATTCATCACCCAAAGTGGCGGTTCTCGCTGTCACCTACAAAGACGATCAACTCATTCTGGTTCAACGTAAGAACGAGCCGCAGAAAGGTGGCTGGGGTTTTCCCGGTGGTTCCGTCTGGCCGGGCGAAAGCCTGCGTGATGCGGCCGTGCGCGAACTGAAAGAAGAGACCAGTGTGTCAGCGGTCGCAGAACAATTATTGGAAGTGGTTGAAGTGAACGAGTTCGATGGCGACAACTGTCACCATCACTTTATTCTGGTGCCTGTACTTTGCCGCTATATGGAGGGGGATCTGCAGCCGGGCGATGACGCCAGTGACTGTTGCTGGATGTCAGTGGCCGACATTGTCAGCAGCCAGTCGGACCTCATCGAAAAAGTGGCTGACGTAGCGCTGAAGGCTCAGCAGAGATTGTCAGAATAGTTATCAGTATTACCGTATTTTTATGCCGCATGCAGAGTTTGTTCATGCTCTGCGGAATGCTCAGAGATAGACGTTCAGATGATAAGCCAGGGAGAGGCAAATGTTCGCAGTGATTTTCAAAGCCAAAACGGGTCAGCAGGACAGCCAGTATGCTGATATGGTTAAAATGATGCGGGATCTGGCATTTGAAAAATATGGTTGTCTGGACTTTCTCGCCGTGACAGAAGGGGATCAGGAAATCGCGATTTCCTATTGGGATACCGAGGCAGATATCCAGAACTGGCACAGAGACAGCCAGCATTCACTGGCTCAGCAGTTTGGCCGGGAAAAATGGTACGCCTCCTACACAGTGCAGGTTGTGGAAGTGAAGCGGCAGTACAGTTTTAATGAGTGAGGGATAGCGAATTGCAAGGTATCTCTGTCTTCCACTCTGTCACGGCAGCAGGTGAAATGCAGTGTCTGTCCCGGCTGGTAGCTGCCAATACCACCATGCGTTGAATCATCAGTTCCTGAATCAAATTGTACTGATCGGCGTGTTTTGGCAGTTTGCCTGCATTGACCTGATCTTCAAGCCACAACCATTGCCAAAAGCTGGCTTCGTAAAGCGACACTAACCCTCGTTTTATTTTATGACTTATAACCTTATGTAAATAAATTCTAAGTTTTATGATTTAGTGACTACTAAAGGGTAATCTAATATCGGCAATCCAATCGACGTTGCAGTCGTTCGATTTCATCCAGCAGATCAAGCGCCACAGCAACTCCGGGTATATTCAACTCCAAATCTTGCTGAATACGACTGGCGCGCAGAGCACGGCGCAGATTGACGGAGGCAAAGCGCCAGTGAATTGGCCGATCTCCCTGAGGATCCAGGACTCCTTCTTCAACCAGGGCGATCACCCATTCAGCAGGTTGACCACAAGCGCGACAAAACTCTGCCAGGTTAAGCGTCGGCTCATGCTCTGCAATGACCGTAATACTGAGCTGGCTTGACGTAATTTTTTTCTTCATGACTCAAATCCAAATTGACCACGAGGGTTAAAGGACATCAGATCCTGCATCTGCCGGTACAGAGCTTTTTCCTGCTCGCTTTTCACCTTGGGCTGGACAATATTCAGCGTGATCAGCATATCCCCGGGTGAGGCTCCGGGGAGTCCCCGGCCGCGAAGCCGCAGTATTTTCCCTGAAACCGAATTGGCCGGCACCGTCACCTCAATGGGCCCTGTAGGAGTCGGTATCTTTATTTTAGCGCCCAAGGCTGCTTCCCATGGTGTGACGGGGAGGGCCATATACAGATTTTTCTGCTCAAGCCGGTAGTACGGGTGCGGACGAAAACTGATTTCAAGATAAAGATCGCCCGCCGCGCCGCCGCCATGGCCGGGCATTCCCTTGCCGCCCAGACGAATATGCTGACCTTCCCGGACCCCCTTAGGAATTTTTAAATTCACGGTCTGAGGGGACGCGCCGTCGAGCGGGGATGATGGCAGGGTGAGGGTGCGTACCGCGCCATGAAAGCTGTCTTCAATATCAATTTGAACCTTGGCGTGGATATCTTCGCCCTTGGCTGTGAAATGTTGATGTGCTCTGCGAGCGCGATGATGGCGTCCTGCGCTATGATCAAAGTGATCGCCGAACAGCGATTCAAAAAAATCAGAGAATGCAGAAGCATCACCCCGGGAAAAACCCTCACTGGAAAACTGATAATTGCGTTCCCAGTTTGGTGGTACATGAAAATGCTCCCCGGAATGCCAGTCTTTACCCAATTGATCATAAGCGGCCCGCTTCTGGGGATCCTTGAGCACCTCATAGGCCTCTTTGGCCTGAATAAACTTCTCTTTGGCGTCGGTTTCCTTCGACACATCTGGGTGGTATTTGCGCGCACTTTTCTTATAAGCTCGTTTGATATCCGCCAATGTTGCATCGCGGGAAATTCCAAGGATGGCGTAATAATCACGATATTCCATAACACCACGATTCAGGCTGAAGTTTGAGATTGGTTCACCCGGGCGTGTCGCTATTTACCCGGTGACTGGTAGCTCTGACGTGGCAGGACATCACGGCTCCCGTCTGCGCCCATTCCATTATAGCTCAGTGCAAAATAGTGCAGGTTTCATGAGAGAGACAACACAACACATGCGTTCATGCTTAAAAGCAAAGATAAACTGATCACCGCTCATCATCCGGATTCGAGGAAGTACCATCGTGTCTATTACCGCGGCACTGCAACCACTGATGCTATTGCTTGTCAGCTCTTTGATCTTGATGACGAGTTATGGGTTGAGCGGTATTTTGCTGTCAGTGCAGCTTGCAACTGACAACATCAGCCTGCCGGTTACCGTCACGCCTTTGGAGTGAATCGAACCGCCCAGACGAATGGTTGCGGTGAGCCTTGAGGGCAGCCAAAGGGATGGTCACCAACCGCCACAACTGACAGCGCGTTGATCTGGCCCACTGCGAAGCCTTTGGTATCACATTTTCCTGGTTACGCTCTTTGAGATAGCTCACCCGGGCAACGTCTTCCCGTGACAAAGGGAGTAACCTTTCACGGCTCTCCACCGACTTAATCAGGCGGGCATACAATGTCATTGAGGCTTCATTTAGGGGCAGTTCCTCTGAAAAATCGGCTCGAACCTTAAGTAATAAGTTAAATTCCGGATCATAATATTTGAGCCAATAGTACAGCAGCCGATTACCACAAAGCACCACTTTCAAGTCAAATGGTACCACCTGCGGCTCGATCGTAGTGGTGGTCAGGCTCAGCATTTGTTCTAGATACTGGATCCGGATTTGACTGGCTCGCATTGCGCGCTTGAACGAATCTTACAGCAAGGGATGGTCAACCAGTTGGGCCGTTCCAGCAACATTGGCACGATGCAGCGCCGGGTTTAATCAATATAAAATTGGTATCAAAGTACCGGCATGGCTGAGGTTCTCCACCCGTTCCACCAGATTCAAACTAGAGTCAGCAGCCGTAACTGCACCGTGTACAATGAAGCTAAGGTGACATGGCTGATAATACCGTAATTTATTTCCTGTCCAGCACCGGAGAATGAAACGCATCGGGTTTGAGCGTGAGCACTGAACAGGTCAGCTTATTGAGCATGGATTCTGCGGTATTCCCCATCAAGAATCCTGCAATTCCGGTGCGGGACAGTGTGCCCATAATCACCATATCAATCGATTTTTCCATCACAAAGCGGGGGATAACCGTTTTAGCTTCCCCTTCCAGTATCTTGATTTGCTGCCTTACCGGCGAGTCAGTGTGCAGTGCTAGCAGTGATTTCATTCGTTCGACGCGTTCTAATCGTATTTCTTTCGAAATTAAGTCGACATCCAGATCGCGGTAATTCCCCCATTTACGAAAAAATTCCGTGAGATCAGTATGCCAGGCATGGAGCAAAATCAACTCGGCCCCGGTGAATGTGCAGACTTCTAAGGCAAGCGACAGGATTTTCTCATTAAAGGTGGTCTGCTCCGGAGAGGCCACATCAACAGCTACGGCAATCTGGCGGATCGGTGACTGATGAGAGCTGCTGGACCAGATTGGGAGTGCCGACTTACGCATTAAATGACGGGTCGTACTTCCCCGCTGACAGGCTTGTGTTTTATTCTGACGGTGGGTATCAATCACTATCATACTGGCCTGAACTTCATCAGCCGCCTTGATAATTTCAATAAACGGTATCCCCAACCGAACAATGACCGAAAACTTGATATTCGGGTATTTAACTTTCAACAGCTGAGCATGCTTTTCCAAGGCCTGATGGGACGTTTTCGTTGTCTCGCCCAAAAGACTCAACACCTTGCTGGAATACTGAGAAATTTCCTTCAACTCATCAAGATTTTCAATAACTGAGATCAAAGTAACCTTGGCCGACTGGGAATCAGCAATTTTCAGTACTTCATGAAAAGCATTCCCCAGCGGTAGTTCCGGGGCGACAGGAAGCAGAAGATGACGAAAGCTCATAGTAATTTCCTCGGATGTAACGTCAGCCGAACATATTGCCGCTAAGAATCAGCGAAGCTGAGTATAAAATGGTTGCTTCAAAAGCATAGACAAGTCTCGAAGATAAGGGGATGACTCCGGACCTGTCTCAATGTGTTGGTGCCTCCCGCCAATAGCCAGCACCTGATACATTTAGCATACAAAAGCGATATCAGACCAAATTACGCTTGATACGAAGATTTCAATTTTGTGAACAGATCCGCTTACCATCAGTGTTTATGATAGTCGTTGACAAACACACCTTAACTAGCCGTCATGCTCAACAGAAGTCACCTGATAAACTGTATGAGCAAGATTATTTCAGGTTCAATGATTCGTGACACGAACCTGCTTATTATTCCTGCTGACTGTGCAGGTATCCTATTCTTGAATAGGATACCTGAGGGAGTGAAAGGGGGAAATTGAATGTGGTTCGTCTGAATTATGCAACACGAACTGGGCTCCTGAACCCCGGTCATGTTCGCTTTACGCCACTCCAGAAGAAAGTGGCCGGTACCACGGATAAGCATGTGGAGGTACTGGAACATGACAATCTATGATAGCCCGCAGTTAACTGATCTGTATCAGCTGACGATGGTACAGAGTTATCTTGATCACGGGATGAAAGATAAGGCGGTCTTTGAATTTTTTGTGCGTAAGCTGCCACCCAAGAGAAACTTTTTAGTGGCTGCAGGGTTAGAGCAGTTACTGGACTTTCTTACCCAAGTTCGTTTTAGCGATGATGAGTTGGAATATCTGGCCAACAGTGGTTATTTCCGGCCGAATTTGATTGATTACCTGAGCAAATTTCGTTTCACCGGGCAAGTTAATGCGATGAAAGAAGGAACCTTGTTTTTTGCTAATGAGCCGGTTGTTCAGATCACGGCATCTTTACCGGAAGCACAATTGATCGAGACACGACTCATTAATCTGCTGCAGTTGCCCATACTGGTCGCCACGAAAGCCGCTCGCTGTAGGCTTGCCGCTGATGACAAGCAATTAATCGATTTTGGACTGCGTCGTGCCCATGGCGCAGAGGCAGGGATGCTGGCTGCTCGGGCCAGTTATCTTGCCGGTTTTGATGGGACATCAAATGTTCTTGCCGGCCAGCACTATGGTATTCCGGTTTATGGCACAATGGCACATGCTTATATTCAGGCTCATGACTCAGAAACGGAAGCATTTCATAATTTTGCCGTTAGCCAGCCGAATAATCTGGTGTTACTCATTGATACCTACGATTGTTGCCATGGTGCTGAACGTGTGATTGAACTGGCAGAGCAGTTAAAAATCAAAGGTCAATGTATTAAGGCGGTGCGGATTGACAGCGGTGCTCTGGGGAATGAGGCCATCCGGGTCAGGGAACTGCTTGATCGTTACGGTCATCCGGAAATAGGGATTATTGTAAGTAGCAGTGTCGATGAGTATTTGATCGAACAATTACGGCAACAACAGGCACCGATTGATGGATATGGAATTGGGACCAGCCTGACGACCTCAGAAGATGCACCATTTTTAAATTGTGCCTATAAGTTACAGGAATACGCAGGCATCGCACGACGGAAACGTTCCCAAGGTAAAGCGACCTGGCCTGGCTGCAAGCAGGTATATCGCTATCTGAGAAATAATGGGCAATTGGACTATGATCAGCTTTGCTTAGCTACAGAAATTTCTGAACAAGGACAGCCATTGCTACAGTCGGCCATCCTTGACGGTCAACGGCTTGAAGCGCCAGAATCGCTCGACATTTTACGTCAGCGGGTGAAACAGCAGTTATCCATGCTGACGCCGGCATTGGCGAATCTGTCAAAGGCAGCCAGTTTCGAGCTCAAAATTTCGCAAGCCCTGCAAAAACTGACTTGCAGGACTGACGAACGTTTTCATTGCTCACGGTGACTGCTCGAATTGAATTCATCATTAGAGACACTCACCATTGAGGCAGCACAACAACAGTATGCAATACCAGCTTTTAGATGAGCTCACCCAAGATCTTGCTGTGACATGGACAACAGGGCACTGACCTCTTCGTCGCTGACCTGATGAAAGTCACGGTACCAACAACCGATGGAGATAAATGGCTCGGGCGTGGCCAGGCACACCAGCCTATCGGCTTCCCGACGCAACAGGCTGGCGATATCCTTGGGTGCTAGCGGCACTGCAACCAGAATCAATCTGGGTTTTTGCTGCCTGGCAGAGGCGATGGCGACCCGCATGGTCGCGCCAGTGGCCACCCCGTCATCAACCAGGATCAAGCAGCGGTCGTGCAGTTCAGGCAGCGGTTTGTTCCCCCGGTATACCCGCAAGCGCCGCTCCAGTTCATGCCTTTCCCGCTGTTCCACCTGTGCTATGGTCACGTCCGGGATCGACAAGCTGTGGACAACATCCTGATTCAACAATCTGAATCCGCCTATAGCAATGGCGCCCATGGCCAGTTCTGCATGGCCCGGCACCCCTAACTTGCGTATCAGCATCAGATCCAGTGGTGCCCGAAGAGTCCGGGCTATCTCATAAGCTACAGGTACTCCGCCCCTGGGCAAGGCCAGTACCAGAGTGTCGCTACGCCCTGTCAAAGATTGCAGGGATCCGGCTAAGGCCAGACCAGCACGTCGTCTGTCTTCAATTGGTAGCTGCATCACTAACTCCAGGGGGCACGAAGGTACCGGTTTCACCCAAGTTTAATAACATGGTTATTTCAATGTAGAAGCAAAACGACAGGAATAAAATGGGAAATTTTTCCTATCAGCAGACGGACGGTTTGCAGCCCTGTTCCGGTTCCAATACATTCGGCCGCACCCGGTTGGGGCGATAAACAGTGACGCCCTTAAGGCCCAGTTGGAAGGCCTGTCGGTAGATATCCCTGAACTGGACAAAAGGTAGATCGGCTCGAACATTGATCGTTTTGGCAATCGCATTGTCCACCAGAGGTTGCAGGCAGGCCTGCATATCAAGATGGGCCCTCGGTGTCAGATCGCCAGCCGCCACCATGGTATCAGGCAATGCTTTTCCGGGGTTAAGGTGGCGCCACATATGCACGCCGTATGGCTCCAGCCAGAGACTTTCCTGTTGTTTGGAAAAGCGGATATGGCGCCAGTACCCTGGGCTGAACATGGGCTCAATACCACTGCAAACATTATTGGCCAGCAAACTGATGCTGCCGGCAGGGGCAATGGCTAGCAAGTGACTGTTGCGTATCCCCTTTTTCCCAATCGTATGTTGCAGGGACAGCGGCAGCGAGCGGATATAGGTGCTCCGCAAATAGTTTTTTTGGTCGAAACAGGGAAAACAGCCCTTTTCGCCGGCGAGCTCGACAGAAGCGGCATAAGCAGCGTCGCGGATCCGAGTCATTAGTTCTGTTGCAAACTGCCTGGCCTCAGGGCTGTCGTATGCTAACCCCAGCATCTGCAGACAGTCGGCCAGGCCGGTAATGCCCAGCCCGATCCGGCGACTCTGCAAGGCACAGCGGCGCTGTTGGCGCAGAGGAAAGTTGGAAATTTCCAGCACATTGTCCAGCATGCGGACCGCCGTGGTGCAGATCGATTCCAACCTTTGCCACTGAAATGCACATGCCTCGCTGAACGGTCTAGACACAAGCTGGCTCAGGTTGATGGACCCCAGGTCGCAAGCGCCGAAAGGGGGGAGCGGAACTTCGCCGCAGGGATTGGTGGTGGTCAGGTGTTCACAGTAAGCCAGGTTATTGGTCCTGTTGATGCTGTCTACAAACAGTACCCCGGGCTCTCCGCCTTCATAGGCCGACTGTAGGATCAGTTCCCACAGGTCCCTGGCTTTGATCGTCGGGCCTGTTGCAATCCCGGGAGGAAAACACAATTGCCAGCCCGTATCCTCTGCCACCGCCCGCATAAAGTCGTCGCTTATCTGCACCGAAAGATTGAAGTGGATCAGACTTGCTGCCAGGCTCTTGGCCCTGACAAAGGCTTCAATGTCCGGATGATCGCACCGGAGGCTGGCTAACATGGCACCGCGCCTGGAGCCTCCGGCAGCCAGTGCAGCACAGAGTCGATCCCAGATCTGTAGCAAGGCGACCGGTCCCAGATGGAGCGGGCTGCTACCGGCCGGTTGTAAGCTGGAGAAATCCAGGCCAATGCCTCCCCCCTGTTGCAGGGTAATAGCCGATTGGCGCAGGGAGCGGCTGATCCCCGGCATTGAGTCCCGGATTGCCCCCATGACAAAGCAGTTGAGCAAGGTAATACGGTGATTCTCGGCACCGGCCCCCGCAAGAATCCGCCCAGCTGGTAAAAAGCTCCAATCGGACAGGATCTGAAAGAACTTCTCACGCCAATAGGCTTGTTGTTTTTCCGGCCCGGCCAGGGTGTTGGCAACTCGCCGCCAGCTTTGCTCGATAGCGGTTTCTTTGATCGAATCATTGTACAGTCGATACTTGGATTCCCAAATCCTTGTGGAAATCAGTGATAACTGGTTGGGATCAAACACGTCATTAGTCATGGCAAAGTGTTAATAATTGGATGGACGGCTGCTTCAGCCTGCATAGCTATCTCCACCAATCATTGCCCAAAATCTGCAATGTTGCCATTCTCTTTTTCGTATAGTCTTCTAACAAAGGCAGTTTCTACAAGTTCTCATAAACAGAACTTTAAGCATTGAGTTTCTCTTAATGGCGTAAGCAAGCTGGCCCAAACCAAGCTTTAGCAATGGCTTTTTACGCTGTTACAAAACGGTGCCAATTGATATGTGACTTTAACGCCTTGAAAAGCAGCTTAATTTGCCAGCGGCACCGATATGCCGAGATGATATCGTCTGCTGAAAGTTGTGACGGCGGTAAGTATGTTAACCATATACAGAAGCGCTTCTTTTCAGTGAACCAGCGGCGTTTTACCCTGAACTCGTACTTTCCTCGCTTGCATTTGAAAAATATGGTTGTCTGGATTTTCTCGCCGTGACAGAAGGGGATCAGGAAATCGCGATTTCCTATTGGGATACCGAGGCAGATATCCAGAACTGGCACAGAGACAGCCAGCATTCACTGGCTCAGCAGTTTGGCCGGGAAAAATGGTACGCCTCTTACACAGTGCAGGTTGTGGAAGTGAAGCGGCAGTACAGTTTTAATGAGTGAGGGATAGCGAATTGCAAGGTAAAACGGCGGACATATCCGCCGCTTCTGTACCTGCCTGTGCTAATCCAGAATGATATGAGGAATAAACATCGAGGTATCTTTGGTGATGTAACCGGTATCTTCCCGGATCGTCAGTCCGGCGGGTTCGTCATTGATTAACCAGCTGCCGATGAGCATATGGTTGTTACCGAAACGGGGTAAATGGGTATATTGCTGGACTATATAGCCTTCGTCGCCGTACGGCCCGGGTTCATGCTGCAGTATTTCACCGGCGCGATGCACGCTGATGTTGGCCCCTTCGCGGCTGAAAATCGGTTTTTTCACGAAATCTGTCAGGCTTGCGGCTTTGGGATCATCGGCAAAGTAGGCGGGCAACAGGTTCGGGTGATGCGGAAACATATCCCACATCAGCGGCAGAATGGCTTTGTTTGAACTGATGCTTTTCCACATAGGTTCCAGCCAGTTGACATTGGCGGTGTGCAGATACGCGGCATACTCTTCCCGGAACATGAACTCCCACGGATAGAGCTTGAACATCCAGCGAATAGGGTTGTCGTCCAGATCGGTAAACTCGCCGTCCTGATTGATGCCGATGTCTTCAATATACACAAAGGCGATTTTCAGCCCGGCCTCTCTGGCGCAGTCTTCAAGATACTGCACTGTATCTCTGTCTTCCACGCTGTCACGGCAGCAGGCGAAATGCAGTGTCTGTCCCGGCTGATAGCTGCCTAATGCCGCCATGCGCTGAATCATCAGTTCCTGAATCAAATTGTACTGATCGGCGCGCCTTGGCAGTTTACCTGCATTGACCTGATCTTCAAGCCACAACCATTGCCAGAAGCTGGCTTCGTAAAGTGACGTTGGTGTGTCGCTGTTAAATTCAAGCAGTTTTGCCGGATGACGGCCATCGTAGGCAAAATCCAGCCGCCCATACAAACTGGGTGCTTTTTGTTTCCACGAGCTGGCAATCAGATCCCACATGTTTTCCGGGATCTGAAATTTTTTCAGTAAGGCTTCATCGCGGATGACTTTATCCACGGCTTCCAGGCTCATTTGATGGAGCTCGGCGGTGGGCGCTTCAAGCTCATTTTCAATCTGCTGCAAACTGAACTGAAAGTAGCGGTCTTCAACCCAATACGGTTCGCCTTCCAGGGTATGGAAACGAAATCCAAATTCATCTGCCAGCATTTTCCAGTTGGGGCGGGGGGTAATAGGAACCTGAATCATAGAACTGCTCGAATGGTCAATCAGGCCGACATTATCAGGGGGGACGGATGAGAAAGTAAAGATTCCCTGTGCCTGAAAAGGCCGACTTGGATCGTGATCGCATAACATTGCTGTGGATATACGTTTCATATACACTTTGTCTATTCTATGTATATTATTCAGGGCGCCCTATGGGGATAGTAAAAATATCGGATGAACTTCATGAGGAAATCCGCAAAGCCAGCAGCACGATGTCGCGTTCAATCAACGCCCAGGCAGAGTTTTGGATAAAGATGGGTCTGCTGGCCGAAATGAATCCGACACTGACGTATAACGAACTGATTCGTAAACTGTTACTCAGTGACGCGGGATCAGTACAGGAATTAATGAGTGAACAAAATTAATATCAAAACCGCGCAAGAAATTGAATTGATGCGGGAGTCCGGCCGGTTGTTGGCCTCAGTATTTTCCATGCTGGATAGCTTCGTGGCTGCCGGTGTGTCGACCATGGCGATTAACGATAAGGTCGACACTTTTATTACCGACACCTTGTCTGCCCGGCCAGCCAGCAAAGGCCAGTATGATTATCCGTATGTCCTGAATGCGTCGATCAATGAAGTTATCTGTCACGGTATGCCGGATGAAAACCGTCTGCTGAAAGATGGCGACATCATTAATATTGATATCACACTGGAGAAAAATGGCTTTATTGCCGATTCCAGTAAAATGTATTGCATAGGTAAGGTTCAGCCGCGTGCTTCCCGATTGGTAAAAGCGACCTACGAAGCGATGTGGCAGGGCATCAGACAGGTGAAGCCTGGGGCGACACTGGGTGATATCGGGTATGCGATTCAAAAGCATGCAGAAAGCCATGGCTATTCTGTGGTCCGGGAATATTGCGGTCATGGTATAGGCCGGGAAATGCACGAAGAACCGCAAGTGCTTCATCATGGGCTGAAAGGACGCGGGTTGCGGCTGCAACCAGGCATGACATTCACCATTGAACCCATGATCAATGAAGGCACATACAAAACCAAAACCAAGAAAGACGGCTGGACTGTGGTGACCAAAGACAAAAAACTGTCGGCGCAATGGGAACATACGATACTGGTGACGGAAACCGGTTATGAAGTACTGACGCTGAGAGAGGAAGAAAGGCACTGATTGCGACTGTCTTCAGTCAGACGTCAACCCAGATCTGTGTTTTCTCTTCGATAGGCTGGCCCGGTTTTCACACTGGGCATCTGCGTTATCAACACCCTGCTCGTATTGCATTTTGAGTTAAAAGTCAGCATTGTGCTGGGGTTTCATTTCCATCGGGAAATACCTGGGCACAGGACGATGTCTCAAGCCGGTCAAGCACTTCATGGATCAATATCGGAATAACCAGCATGGTAGCAATCACCACAGAACGTCTGACGCTCAGGCCGTTAACGGCAGCAGATGTCGATTTTATTTTTGAACTGTATAACACCCCGGGTTTTAAACGTTTTGTCGGTGATAAACAGCTCCATACTCGTCAGGATGCGTTGAATTATCTCGAAGCCTCGCTCATCAGTATGTACCAGACGAAAGGGCTGGGACTCCAGCGTGTTGCATTGAAAAGCAATGATACACCTATTGGTATCTGCGGCCTGATCAAGCGTGATTCCCTGGAAGATATTGATTTAGGGTACGGCTATTTGCCGGGCGTTGAAGGGCAGGGTTATGCTTGTGAAGCGGCTCAGGCAATCTTGTCTTTTGCCCGTGAAGCGCTGTCGCTGAGCCGCCTGGTCGCCATTACCGATGCCGAGAACCACAGATGCATTCATTTGCTGACCAGGCTGGGTTTTCACTATGAATTGAACCATGAAACCTTGCCCGACGGCGGATTGCTTGTGCGGTATGGCATTGAACTGTGAATAAATAAAGGAGTACACAGTGTCTGAATCAATGACAGAGAAAGAAAAAATGCTCGCGGGCCTGGCATACAGTGGCAGAGATGCCGAACTGGTCAATGACCGTCAAGAAGCCAAAGTCATGTGTCATCGTTTTAATCTGGCTGACCCGCGTGATACACAAGCCCGAATGGCGATTCTGGCAGAAAGGGTACAGTTTTGCGGCGATGCCCATATGGAACCGTCTTTTTACTGCGACTATGGTTATAACATTGTGCTGGGGGCTAATTTTTATTCGAACCATAACCTGACCATACTGGATGTCTGCAAAGTGACTATCGGTGAGAATGCGTTTATTGGCCCTAATGTCATGATTTCCGCCGCCTCTCACCCTATTGATCCCGTTGAGCGGCTGCATGGGGAAGACGGTGCGCCGGTGTGGATCGGTGACAATGTCTGGCTGGGAGGCAATGTGGCTGTTTTACCTGGCGTGCGTATTGGTCACAACTGTGTGATTGGCGCAGGCAGTGTCGTCACCAGAGATATTCCGGATAACAGCGTCGCAGTGGGCAACCCATGCCGTGTTGTCAGAGAGATCACACCGTCTGAGCCGTCAGCTGAGATGGCCGGTGGCTAATCAGGGAGAAATATTGTGCCGCAAGCGATTCTGACCCATCTGATGTTTGAAGGGGATGCCGAAGAGGCGATGAATTTCTATATCAGCCTGTTTGCCGGATCCGACATTCTTCATATTGAGCGTTACCCGGATGGCGAGTCGAAAGGCATGGTCAGGCAGGCCCGTTTTGTGCTTGCCGGCCGGGAATTCATCGCTATCGATTCATTCATTTCGCACAATTTTACCTTCACCCCGGCGATGTCTGTCTTTGTTGACTGTGACTCGGCAACCGAGTTTGAGCGGGTCTATGCCGCGCTCACCGAAGGTGGCAATGCCCTGATGCCCGCGGAGAATTATGGTTTCAGCCAGCGTTTCGGTTGGGTGACGGATCGTTTTGGGGTGTCCTGGCAGCTTAACCTGTCTTGAGCCTGCTTGAGTCAGACTGAGCCGAAAAATGAAAAAAGCCGCTGAATGTCAGCGGCTTTGCAGAATGAAACACAGAGTACCTGCGATTACGGCGTGGCAATCTTAAACCAGAACGGGAATGCATCCATCATGCCCGTCAGCCGGTCAAAGGTCTGAACATGGCCGCTGAAGATACCCAATGATGACCATCTGGACATTTTGATAAACTATGTCAGCTTTATGACAATTTATTACTTAAAAATCATTGGTTTGTATGTAATTGCTTGCCTTTGGCACAGGATCACATTTCTTAATATTTATCCGTCATCATAAGTGCAACACAGTGCATTAAGGATTAGGATTTTGCTATCTGGTAAGCGGATTACCCTGTGGATAAGGATGTCACTGTGTTGAAAGCTGTCTCTGGTTTTGTTGCTCTTTCGATGTGGATAATGCTCGCTGCTACCCCAGCGATGTTGGGTTTGCTACTTGCCGGGCCTGTCTGCTTGGTGTTGGGTGAAGTCAATGGAGGGGTCGTGGTGAGCTTCACTGTTATTGGTATGATTTGCGGCGCGGTATGGGCGGAGAGAATCCGTTCTGGTGAAGGCTTGTCGGCATTTTGGAACAAGCTGGTGGCAAGTCCGGAGCTGGACAGGTATTAGTGTATGCAAGCCAGCAAAGGCATGGCAGGCAGGAAAAGCGAAAATAATGACAGTATAAAAAAAGCACGCTAAGGCAGCGTGCTTTTGACTGTGAGAGAAAGGTTTGAGGCCGAAGAGTTACGCCAGCTTGGCCTCAAAGTGTTTCCCCAGCAGGGCGTGGTAGAAATCCTGATCGGACAGCACACCCACCAGGGTATTTTTGTCACCCTCTTTACGCTCGGTCAGCAGCACTGGCTGGCCGGTACGGTAGCGGATTTCCAGCGCATCGCGCATTGAGATATCCGGGCTGGTGGTTACTATGTGCGTCTGAGTCAGGCTGTCAAGGTCGTCACCCTGATGCCAGCTTTGCAGCGCCAGATCCTGCTCCTGACGACGAGCCGCCAGTACTTCACCGGCATCATTGGTGTTTAACCGGGTACCTTCGTGACGGTTGAGGATCAGCATGTCTTCCAGGCTTTCCAGCGCGCTGGTCGGCGTCATCAGCGAACGGCCCCGCAGCACGTTAAGCGGATTGGTATGGGCGACGAAATCTTTGACATACTGAGTGTTAGGTTTCAGAACAATCTCTTCCGGTTTACCGTGCTGGATCAGCTCACCCGATTCCATGATGGCAATGTTATTACCGATTTTCAGCGCTTCATCCAGATCGTGACTGACAAAGACTATGGTCTTATTCAGCTTGCGTTGCAGATCGAGCAATTCGTCCTGCAACTGACTGCGAATCAGTGGATCCAGCGCCGAAAACGGTTCATCCATCAGCAGGATATCACTGTCCATGGTAAAGGCGCGGGCCAGGCCGACACGTTGCTGCATACCGCCTGACAGTTCGTGCGGCAGCTTGTCTTTCCACTCTGCCAGTCCCACCATTTCCAGTTTTTCCATCGCCCGGCGGCGGCGTTCAGATTTACTGATGCCCTGCATTTCCAGACCAAATGCTGCGTTATCCAGCACAGATAACCAGGGCATCAGGGCAAATTTCTGGAACACCATGGAAATACGTTCGGTGCGCATGTGGCGCAGGCTAGTAGCATCGCAGCTGGCCAGATCGACCATGCCATCACCATCCTGCACTTCCAGCTTACCGCGCGAAACCGGGTTCAGGCCGTTGATGGTCCGCAGCAGGCTGGATTTGCCTGAACCTGACAGGCCCATCAGGACACAAATCTCACCTTGCTGCACGTTAAGACTGACGTTATTCACGCCGACCACATCGCCGGTCTGGTCGATGATCTCCTGACGGCTTTTGCCCTGATCCAGCAGTGCCAGTGACTGCTCGGTATTTTTACCGAAGATGACGTCTAAGTTTTCAATTCGAATGGCAGTCATGTTCAGCTCTCCTGATTTTTGCTGGCCGGGGTTTTACACAGGCGGTCGAGAATAATAGCGACCAGTACAATCGCCAGACCTGCTTCAAAGCCCTGCGAAATGTTCACGGTGTTCAGTGCGCGGATCACAGGTTTACCCAGACCATCGGCACCTACCAGCGCGGCAATCACCACCATAGACAGAGACAGCATGATACATTGGGTAATACCCGCCATGATGTTTGGCATTGCCGCCGGCAGTTCTACTTTGAACAGCAGCTTGGAACGTGTCGCACCGAAGGCCTGACCTGCTTCGAGCAGTTCTTCCGGTACGCGGCTGATCCCCAGATAGGTCAGTCGAATCGGAGCAGCAATGGCAAAAATAATGGTGGAAATTAATCCCGGAACCACGCCCAGACCGAACAGCACCAGCGTTGGGATCAGGTACACGAAAGTCGGGATAGTCTGCATCAGATCAAGAATCGGCCGCATCAGGGTATAGAGCCACGGCCGGTGCGCTGCCATAATGCCGATGGGTACACCAACCAGCACTGAAATAGAAGTAGCGGTCAGCACCAGTACAAAGGTTTCCAGCATTTCCTGCCAGTAACCCAGGTTGAGGATCAGCAAGAGCGCGACGACGATAAAGACGACCAGCGAAATACTGCGGTGCAGCGCCCAGGCCAGCAGCGCGGTGATCAGAATCGGCACCGCAGGTGGCATCCACTTAAACACATCCACCAGCATCATGATCAGAGATTCCAGGCTGTAGGAGATGGCGTCGAAAAAGCCGGCCGCATTGAAAGTCAGCCAGTCGACCAGGTTTGCCATCCATTCGCCCAGTGGGATCTTATGATCGGTAATAAAATTCACATTAACTCCTTAAAAGGGGTACAACAAAAGCGGCCGCAGGCGCCAGGTTCAGCACCTGCGGCAAATGATTAAATGTTCAGGTAATTCTTCACGGCGTCTGTGCCTTTGCTGCCGTCGAGGGCAGTCACGTCTTTCAGCCATTTATCCAGTACGGCCGGGTTTTCCTGTAGCCAGGCTTTGGCGGCAGCGGCGGGTTTTTGCTGATCGTTGAGAATGTCACCCATCAGGGCGTTTTCCATTTCCAGGCTGAATGTCAGGTTTTGCAGTAACTGGCCAACGTTCGGACAAGTTTGCAGGTAGTCTTTGCGAACATTGGTAAACACGCTGGCCCCGCCGTAGTTAGGGCCGAAGAAGTCATCACCGCCGTCCAGGTATTTCAGCTCGAAATTATTGTTCATCGGGTGCGGCGCCCAACCCAGGAAAACTACCCACTGGTCACGGTTCACGGCACGTTTCACCTGAGAAACCATGCCCGCTTCGCTGGATTCCACCAGGCGGAAGTCTTCCAGACCAAAGGCGTTTTGGTCGATCATGTCCTGAATCAGACGGTTGCCGTCGTTACCCGGTTCAATGCCGTAGATCCGGCCGCGGAATTTGTCTTCGAACTTCGCCAGATCGGCAAAGCTGTGCACGCCGGCATCGTAAACGTATTTCGGTACGGCCAGGGTGTATTTAGCGCCTTCGAGATTGGCGCGAACGGTTTCAACGGTGCCGTTGTCGCGGTATTTGGCGATATCACCTTCCATGGTCGGCATCCAGTTACCGAGGAAGATATCTATGTCACCATTGGCCATGGAAGAGTATGTAACAGGTACAGACAGCAGCTGTGTTTTGGTTTTATAGCCCAGACCTTTCAGCACTTCGCTGGTTACGGCCGTGGTGGCGGTGATGTCGGTCCAGCCCACATCAGAGAAGCGAACCGTGTCGCACTGCGCAGCCATTACGGGCTGGGTGCCGGCAGCAAAAAGTGTCGCAAATGCAGTGTACTTGATGGTTTTCTTAATTGTCGTCATGACGTGTCCTTTATCCATTTCGTTGCTGTTATTTAGCCTCGTGTTCGCTGAGGCGTGAGTACAGGCCCGCCTGCTGACTGAAAACAGGCATGCAGTGGCCTTGTGGTGGTGAGTCTCACCACCACTAAAAGGGGCTGTTGTTCATTGTTGCGCGTTAGTTTGTGTCAGCAGCTTCAGGCTCTTTGCTGCGTTGCTGCTCCTGCCAGTTGTCGGCAATCCAGACCGGGACATGCGCTGCGGGCAAAGCCGGTTTGCCCAGAATCTTGTCGGCGGCTTTTTCTGCCACCATGATAGTTGGCGCGTTGAGGTTGCCGTTGGGAATCGTCGGGAAGACAGAGGAGTCGACCACCCGCAAACTGTCGATGCCGCGTACCTGGCAGTCGCTGTTCAGTACCGCCATGGCATCCTCTTCGCTGCCCATTTTACAGGTGCAGGACGGGTGATACGCACTCTCGACGTTTTCACGAACCCAGGCATCAATGGCTTCATCACTCTGGATATGTTCACCCGGCTGGATTTCCTGGCCGCGATACGCCGACATTGCCGGCTGGGTCAGAATGTCGCGGGTCAGGCGTATGGTGTCCCGCCAGTCCTGCTTGTCCTGCTCGGTGCTGATGTAGTTGAACTCAATCCCCGGCTTGGCTTTCGGATCAGCCGATGTGACCCAGATCCGACCGCGGCTCTCCGGTTTATTCGGGCCGACATGGACCTGAAAACCGTGCCCCTCAAAGGCGGCCTGACCGTCGTAACGCATCGCGGCTGGCAGGAAGTGGTACTGCACATTGGGCCATTTCAGACCGGCACGCGAACGGATGAAGGCGCAGGATTCAAAGTGGTTGGTCGCACCCAGTCCGTCTTTGAACAGGATCCAGCGGGTGCCTATCATGCCTTTGCTGATCAGGCCAAGCTTGCTGTTCAGGGTCACCGGCTCTTTACATTCGTACTGGAAATAGACTTCCAGGTGATCCTGCAGGTTTTCACCCACGCCCGGCAGGTCATGTTTTACTTCAATACCTGCTTCTTCCAGCACGGCTTTTGGACCGATGCCCGACAGTTGCAGCAATTGCGGTGAGCCGACCGAACCGGCAGACAGAATCACTTCTTTTCTCGCCGTCGCCGTTTGCACCTTACCGCCGCGTTCAAATTCAATACCGGTGGCTGTTTTGCCTTCCAGTACCACTTTGCGGCTCAATACGCCAGTCAGGACGGTCAGGTTGCTGCGCTTCATCGCCCGGCGCAGGTAAGCGTTCGAGGTCGAGGCCCGTACACCCTGATCCACCGTCATGTGCATCGGGCCGAAACCTTCCTGCTGATAACCGTTGTAATCGTCTGTTGCCGGATAACCGGCCTGCTGACCGGCATCAATAAAGGCCTGATACAGCGGATTGAGCGCCATATCATTACCGTTACAGGTGGCGACCGGGCCGTCTCCGCCGCGGTAGGCATCTTCACCGTCTTTCCATTTTTCAGCCCGGCGGAAGTAGGGCAGGCACTCACGGTAGCTCCAGCCAGCCGCGCCGTGCGCTTCCCATTCGTCGAAGTCGCAGGCGTGACCACGGACATACACCATACCGTTGATCGATGAGCTGCCCCCCAGCACTTTACCGCGCGGGCAGTGCAGCTGGCGGCCATCCAGGCCAAATTCCGGCTGAGTCTCGAACTGCCAGGCGTATTTATCGCTGTTCATCGGGTACGACAGTGCCGTTGGCATCTGAATAAAAATACTCTTGTCGCTGCCACCGGCTTCCAGCAGCAGCACCTGGTGCTCGCCGCTCTCGGTCAGGCGGTCGGCCAGCACACAACCTGCTGAACCGGCACCGACAATGATGTAATCAAATTCTTGCTTCATGGCGTCCCCTTTTCGTCTGTTCTCTTTGGCCTGGCGTGTTTTTTTTTACATACGTGGTTACTGGTAAGGGCATTCAAGATCACCCAGTTCAATCAGCACACTCTTGGTCTGAGTGTAATGATTCAGGGTATCCGGGCCGTTTTCGCGCCCGACACCAGAGTGCTTGTAACCACCGACCGGCATTTCTGCCGGAGAACCGCCCCAGGTGTTGATCCAGCAGATACCGGCTTCGATACGGGCGATCAGACGATGAGCGCGTGACAGGTTCTGAGTAAAAATACCGGCCGCCAGACCGTAATCTGTATCGTTGGCACGACGAATCACCTCGTCTTCATCGCTGAAACGCAGCACTGACATCACAGGGCCAAAAATCTCTTCTTTGACCTGCGGCATGTCATCGGTGCAGTCGGCGAAGATGGTTGGCGCAACGAAGTTGCCTTTGTCCAGACCGTTTTCGGTCACGCGATGACCACCGGCCAGCAGACGGGCGCCGGACTGTTTGCCGGCTTCAATAAAGCCCAGCACTTTTTCCAGATGGTCAGCAGAAATCAGGGCACCAATCTGGGTATTGATATCGCTCGGGTCGCCGACTTTCAGTCTGGCGGTGCGCGCTGCCAGACGAGTCAGGAACTCGTCGTAAACGGCATCGTGAACAAATACCCGGGTGCCGTGCGTGCACACTTCGCCCTGAGTGTAGAAGTTCGCCATCATGGCGGCTGACACGGCGTTATCCAGCTGGGCATCGTCAAACACGATCAGCGGTGACTTACCACCCAGCTCCATCGTGACGTCTTTCAGGGTACCGGCAGCATCGGCCATCACTTTCTTGCCTGTACCGCATTCACCGGTGAAGGACACTTTGGCGATTTCCGGGTGGCGTGACAGCATCTGGCCGACACGATAATCACCCTGAACTACGTTGAACACACCGTCAGGGACACCGGCTTCGGTATAGATTTCTGCCAGCTTGAGTGCGGTCAGCGGGGTTTCTTCTGACGGTTTGAAAATCATGGCATTACCTGCCGCCAGCGCAGGGGCCGATTTCCACATCGCGATTTGGATCGGGTAGTTCCAGGCACCGATACCGGCACAGATACCCAGTGGCTCGCGTCGGGTATAGAAAAACTGGCCGTGACCGAGATCCTGCTGCTGACCGGACAGACTGGCTGCCAGACCGGCGTAGTATTCGATCACATCGGCACCTGTCGCAATATCAACTTCCAGCGCTTCCTGCAGCGGTTTGCCTGTGTCCTGCACTTCCAGTGCTGCCAGTTCATCGTTATGTTCACGCAGCAGAGCGACGGCTTTCATCAGAATACGGCCCCGTTCGGCGCCGCTCATGGCAGACCACTCGGCAAAACCGGCTTTGGCAGATTCAATCGCGCGTGCCATATCGGCTTCAGAAGCCTGGCCGATCTCAGCGATCACTTCACCGGTAGCCGGATTACGGGTTGCAAAATGTTCGCCGGAAGTGGCTTGAATGGCCTGGCCGTGAATGTACAGGGATGTCATGGTCATACTGCTTCTCTGCTCCTGTGTCGTGGCTGATGGGGTAGCATCAGTCCCGAAGAATAATGAATGTCTGCTTGTTGGCACACTGTGATTAAAGATAGGGTGCCAGTTGCTTTTCGAGGTAATCGGTAATAATGGACTGCGCCTGAGTCGGGCAGATACCGCCCGGTGTCAGTGCCCCTCGTAACCAGATGCCGTCGATCAGTGCTGCTGTGCCCTGGGCAACAAACAAGGCCTTGTCGGCAGGCAGCACCTGCTTTAACTCATGGCGAAGGTGGGATAACAGGCGTTTTTCGTTAACCCGCTGCAGGCGGTGAAGTTGCGGGTCATGCATGGCCTGCGCCCAGAAGGACAGCCAGGTTTTGACGACTTTGTTGTCGACCTGATAGCTGTCGAAATTACCGGCGACAATGGCTTTGATCCGGCCCGGGACATCTTTCTTATCAAGGCTCGCCAGGTGTTCCATCACGGTATGCGATAGCTGGCGCAGTACCGAACGCATGGTTTCTTCCAGCAGACCGTGCTTACCGCCAAAGTAGTGGTTGATGATACCCGGTGACACACCGGCTTTTCTGCTGATCAGTGCCACACTGGCTCCTGCCAGACCCACTTCATCTATGGCAGCCATGGTGGCTTCCACCAGCTGTGGTTTGCGGATTTCCGGCATTCCTACTTTGGGCATGATCAGTCACCAATTTTTTTAATTGAACGATTAATTAAAAATAAAATGACACATTGAATGATCTAAGTCAAAAAATGTTTAGTGTTGTAATGTTTAGTTGTGTGATTATTTTGGGGTATTTTTGGTTTTATACTGTTGTTTTTAAAGTTTTTAATTGTGTTGCAGCTAATGCTTTAAAAAATTTTCAGGCCAATTTGGTTTGCTGTCGAATCTTTGGTGTTAATCCTGTGCTTGATAGCCGTTAAGAATCCGGACTTTCGGACTGCTACTGGCACCTTGTTGAACATAAATGGTTCAGCCTGTCTTGTGGCTGTTCAATTTACACTTGGTCATCACCATCCAGGGGCTTCTGAGAAATCAGCTGGAATTGTGTCTTACTATTCAGAAACCTTTCCTTTCGCTCAACTGCTACTGTTTTCATTAGGCGGGACCTACACCGCCAGACCCTCGACGAATAACAACAAATGCAGTGGTTAGGCAGAGGTGTAACCATGAAGTACTCACATGTCTTTTTGCTGGCTGTGGCAATAACAGCACTTGCGGGATGTAATGATGACGATGAACCGGTAATCGACCAGCCTTCAACAGTAATACCTGGTGACCCAGGCGGTGATGGTTCGCCTGTAAACAATCCTGGTGATGGTGGCGGTGACGGCTCAGGCGATGGCCAGCCTCCCGGCGATGGTGAGCCTGATCCTGAACCCAGGGTGGATATCGATGGACTGCCGTTACCGGACACCGAAGCCAGTCCGGATTTTGAAACCTATGTGGCAGGCCAGCCTGGTTACTACACCAGTTTGTCCAGCACTGAATTTAACAACATTCGCTTTACCAGCGTGGCGACGCAAGACAATACACCCAATGATAACGAGTTGAGCAACCCGGTGGCGAAACTGGGCAGGATTTTGTTTTACGATGTCCGCTTATCGGCCAATAACACTGTCTCCTGTGCCTCCTGCCATCAGCAGGAGCATGGTTTTACCGATCCGGTGCAACTGAGCACAGGGTTTGAAGGAGGACACACCGGCCGTCATTCTATGGGGCTGACCAATTCCCGCTATTACGATCCCGGCCGTTTCTTCTGGGATGAACGGGCCGCAACGCTTGAGGAGCAGGCGCTGATGCCGATTCAGGATCCGGTTGAGATGGGCATGAACTTGTTTGATCTCGAAACCAAGCTGGGACAGACCAGTTTTTATGGCCAGTTGTTTACCGAGGCTTTCGGTGATGAAGCCATCACCAGCCAGCGGATAGCCTTTGCAATGTCCCAGTTTATGCGGGCCATGGTGAGTTATGAGTCCAGGTTCGATCAGGCAGTTCAGGCCGAGCTGAACAATGATCCGACGCCTGTGTTAACCGAGCAGGAACTCAGAGGGCTGGATTTGTTTGATTCTCTGAACTGCATTGATTGCCACACCACTACCGCCTTTGTGCTGGACCGAAACCACAACAATGGCTCGGTCAGCAATAATGACCCGGATCAGGGAGTGGGTGATGTTGTGGGTCGGCCGGAGCTGGCCGGATTCTTCAAGACAGGATCGCTGCGCAATATTGCCGTTGGCGCTCCCTATTTTCACGATGGGCACTTGCCTGATTTGATGTCAGTGATTGAGTTCTACAACAGCGGTATCAACAACCACGCTAATCTCAGCCCCGACCTGAGAGACCGCACCGGACGGGCAGTCAGAATGGGATTAAGCCAGGCTGATAAGGAAGCGCTGGTGGCCTTCCTCGAAACCCTGACCGATGACAGCTTCCTGAGCAATCCTATATTCAGTGATCCTTTCCCGCCGGTGGAAGCAGGGACGGGTGCAGAGAGTGACGCCCCCTGATACGTATCGGTTGAGGATGTATAAAAAAACCAGCCCTGGGGCTGGTTTTGTCTGTTTGAGATCAGGAGCTGGTTACTTTGCCATTTCCGCTTCGGGCTGGCTTTCTTCCAGATCACAGGCGATAAAGCCGCCGGTCTGGTGTGCCCACAGATGGGCATAAATGCCGTTTTTGCTCAGCAGTTCCTGATGGCTGCCTTGCTCAACAATCTGGCCCTGGTCGATGACAATCAGGCGATCCATGGCTGCAATGGTTGATAAACGGTGCGCAATGGCGATAACCGTTTTGCCTTGCATTAACTGGTACAGGCTTTCCTGAATCGCCGCTTCGACTTCTGAGTCCAGGGCTGAGGTCGCTTCGTCCATCACCAGAATCGGCGCATCTTTCAGCAGCACGCGAGAAATGGCAATACGCTGGCGCTGGCCGCCGGACAGTTTCACACCGCGCTCGCCGACCTGTGCATCGTAGCCGACATTGCCGTGCGGATCGGTCAGTGTTTCGACGAATTCATGGGCGTGCGCCTGACGGGTAGCCGCCAGCAGCTCTTCTTCTGTTGCATCGGGTCTGCCGTAAAGAATGTTTTCACGGATAGAGCGATGCAGCAGAGAAGTATCCTGGGTGATCATCCCGATATTGCCGCGCAATGAATCCTGCGTGACATCTGCGATGTTCTGGCCGTCAATGCGGATGGCACCGGATTCCAGGTCGTGGAAACGCATCAGCAGGTTGACCAGTGTTGATTTGCCTGCACCAGAGCGGCCGACCACACCCACTTTTTCACCGGGTTTGATATGCAGATTCAGCTGTTCGATAACGCCTTTGTCTTTCTCGCCATAATGGAAGCTGATGTTATCAAATTCAATGCCGCCCTCAGTTACATCAAGTGGCTGCGCATCGGCCTTGTCTTCAATCGATACCGGTTTAGACAGGGTTTTCATGCCATCAACGACTGTACCAATGTTTTCAAACAGTGCACCGATTTCCCACATGATCCATTTAGACATGCCCTGCACCCGCAGCGCAATACTGATAGCCACGGCAATCACACCCACAGTAACGGCATTGTTCATCCACAGCCCAATGGAGACAGAGGCAATTACGAACAGCAGCAGGTAGTTAATGGCATCGACACTCAAAATGAATTTGGTTGCCAGGCGCATCTGGCGGTATACCGTATCCAGAAAACCCTGCATGCTTTCTTCGGCATATTCGGTTTCACGGTTGGTGTGCGAGAACAGTTTCACCGTGGTGATATTGGTATAGCTGTCGACAATACGGCCGGTCATCATCGAACGGGCGTCGGCCTGTTCGGTGGCGATTTTCTTCATTTTCGGTACGAAGTAGAACTGAATGCCGACATAGGCCATCAGCCATACCAGAATAGGCAACATCAGAATGAAATCTGCGCTGCCCATCATCACAATCATAGCGGTGAAGTAAACGCTGATGTAAACCAGCACGTCCACCATTTTCATCACGGTTTCCCTGACGGCCAGCGACGTCTGCATTACTTTGGTCGCAAGGCGTCCGGCAAAATCATCCTGATAAAACGAGACGCTCTGGCGCAGCAGATAACGGTGTGCCAGCCAGCGGATCGACATCGGATAATTCCCCAGCAGGGTCTGGTGCATGATCATTGAGTGAGTGAAAGCGAGGAAGGGGATCACCACCACAATCAGCAGACCCATCATCCAGAGTTTTCCGCTTTCTTCAGCCAGAAAAGTGTCAGGTGAGTGTTGAGCCAGCAGGTCAACCAGCTGACCCATGAAGCCTAATAAAGTAACTTCAACAATGGCAATACAGGCGCTGAGAACAGACATTGCCAATAATGGCCAACCGAAACCACGTGTATAGTAGCGGCAAAATGCCAGCAGGCTGCCTGGGGGCTGCTGAGGCGTTTCGTCCGGGAAAGGCGCCGTCAGTTTCTCAAAGAATTTAAACATAAATTATTGATTCCAATTGTGCATGTGACGCAATAGGCGATAGCCTTAAAGGATGGCCGTAAGTATTACGGCTGAACACTGTTTACGTTTTGAGTGCTCTTTAATGTGTCAGAAATAACGGCAATATTTTATCAGAATCTGACCATAATGATGCATCAATTTTAGATGTCCGGAGTGAATAGGCGAACAGAATGTCTGACAGTCAGCTTCAGTTAAAGATAAACACGCTGAGGTCCGGATTTGAACAATCCCAGGACCAAGCGTTGACGGTAAGTTTGCCGGCTGGCAAACACCTTGCTCTTTCCGGTCGCTCGGGCAGCGGAAAGTCGAGTCTGTTACAAGTACTGGCTGGTTTACAACCTGCCAGTTCAGGTTCTTTTCTGTGGCAGGGGCAGGAAATCAGTCCCGGTAATTTGCGCTGGTGGCGGCAGCAATTCTGCTATTTACCGCAAACACCAGTAATGGGGGGCGAAACGGTGGGGGATGTCTTACGGCTGCCATGGACACTGAAGGCGGTGAAAGGCGATATCCCCGACGATAAACGCTGTGTGGATCTGCTGTTGTCACTGGAAATTAGCCATGGGCTGGAACAAGCGGTCAGTGCGTTGTCCGGGGGCGAAAAGCAACGGGTTGCTATTGCCCGGGCACTGTTGATGGACAGGCCGATCTGGCTGCTGGACGAGCCAACCTCGGCGCTGGACAGTACTAGCCGTGATAAGGTGATGGCTCAGCTGGCGTTACAGCCGCTGACGTGTGTGTCTGTGTCCCATGACCCCGACTGGCTGGCATCGGCTGAGTATCAGATTGAACTGGGAGCCAGTGATGAATAATGCTGTTGTGATTTCAAACCTGTCGCTGGCCGGTTTTTATCTGTTGCTGCTGGTGCCATTGGCGCTGTTTTATCGCTGGCAATTGGGGCTGAGCAAGTCGACCGTCACAGCCGTGCTTCGCATGACCTTACAGCTTGCTGTGGTGGGTTTGATTCATGCCGAGCCCTGGTGGCAGGCGCAATATCTGATCCCGGTCGCCGGAATGATTCTGGGCAATGCCCTGACCGCCAACGTACTGGCGCTGGAGCGCTGGTATAGCAGTCTGAAAGAGAAAAATAACGAGTACCAGTTTTATCTGGCCATGGGCGCGCCGCACCCGATCCAGCCGTTTCAGCGAGAGGCGGTCAAAGCGGCGTTAATGCCGCAGTTAGCCAGTATGAGCACACTGGGAATCGTGGCTTTGCCGGGTATGATGACAGGTCAGATCCTCGGCGGCACCGAGCCTGTGCTGGCGGTGAAGTATCAGCTGGCGATTATGATCGCTATTCTTGTCGCCGTCTCTGTGAGTGTCGCGGCCACCTTAGGCATGATGAGCCGGTTTGCCTTCAACCGGTATGGTCAGTTAGTGCTCTAGGGACATAGAATCTATCTGTGCTCTCAGCCATTGCACAAAACAGTCGATGGCCGCCGAATGGCGATGGCTGATCAGGTAATAACCTGCATTGGCCTGCAGAGGAGCAAACGGTGACACCAGCCGGCCTTTGTTGACGTCATCACCTATCAATGCCTGCCGCGCCATGGCGACCCCCAGTCCGGCTTCGGCTGCCGCCATAGCCATGTCTGTCCGGTTAAAAAAGTGGCCGCGCCGGCTGTCGGCCTGTATGT
The DNA here is from genome assembly GCF_000425165.1 of Photobacterium halotolerans DSM 18316. GTDB lineage: Bacteria > Pseudomonadota > Gammaproteobacteria > Enterobacterales > Vibrionaceae > Photobacterium > Photobacterium halotolerans. Next base: position 87,048 of record NZ_AULG01000016.1, on the reverse strand, counting down.
GCATACTGCTAAACCAGAAGCGCCACTCGGTATCCCGCTCCGCATTGCGCCACGGCATCGCATCATGCAGTAAGGTCACCTGATGCCAGGCCTGCGGGTGCAACCAGTCGAACTTTGCCTGATAGTCGGGGCTCATGACCGGCAGCAGGGATTCCGCCATCAACAGGCTGGTTTTGCCGTCATCCTTAATTTCGTCATCACGGCGGTAATCAATCACTAAATCGCAATCTGTGTCCCGGCTGTCGACCAGGGCGCCATCGGCGTATGTCTGGATATTGATGTCAGGGTAGTGCTGATAGAAATCATGCAATCTGGGCACCAGCCATTTGAAGGCAAATGAAGGGGTAAGCCGGAGGCGAATTTCCCCCTCGGGTTGGGGATCAGTCTGAAGCTCTCGAATAACCCCGGCAATGTCAGTCAGGCTCCGGCTGACAACCTGATGCAGCCTCTGGCCCTGCTCGGTCAGGGTGATGCCTCTGGCATGACGTTGAAACACCGGGAAGCCAAGCTGCTGCTCCAGTTGGCGTATCTGCTGGCTGACCGCACCTGTCGTGATATGTAACTGACTGGCTGCACCGGTAAAGCTGGTGGTTCTGGCGGCGACATCAAACGTGGCCAGCGCCGCCAGCAGGTTGCCTTTTATCACAGGCATCATCTCTTTCTCTCTTCGGGTCGCGCTGACATTGTTAGTCGGCTAGGCTTTGACTATGAGCTTATAGAAAAACTATACGCTGATGTTAATAATTATCGATTGTTAAGGCGATGTAAATCGCGCAATCTGCGCTTTTATTGAGGTATGGAGAGCGTATTGGCGTTTTCTTACCGCCACCCAGCCACAGCGAAGAGAGAAACGTATGGAAGTCATTGTATTAGGAAGCGGTGTTGTCGGACTGACGTCAGCCTGGTATCTGGCGCAGAACGGGCATCAGGTGACGGTGATTGACCGCCAGTCCCGCAGTGCAGAAGAAACCAGTTTTGCTAATGCCGGACAGATTTCCTACGGCTACTCTTCACCTTGGGCAGCGCCGGGTATTCCGGCGAAAGCCATTAAATGGCTGGTACAAAAACATGCGCCGCTGAAAATCAAACCGTCGTTATCGCCGGATTTGTACAGCTGGATGGGTAAGATGCTGGCCAATTGCAACTATGTCAGCTATCAGCGCAATAAAGCCCGTATGTTACGTGTTGCAAATTACAGCCGGGAAAGTTTGATTGCATTGCGCCAGCAACACGATCTGCACTATGAAGGCCGTCAAAAAGGCACATTGCAGTTGTTGCGTACCCAAGCCCAGCTCGATGCGGTCGGCAAAGATATTCAGGTGCTGGAAGAAAGCGGGATACGCTTTGAACTGCTGGATGCTGCAGGGTGTATCGCCGCAGAACCTGCACTGGCGAAAGTGCGTGAAAAAGTCGCGGGCGGCCTGAGATTGCCGGATGATGAGACCGGCGACTGTTATAAATTCTGCCAGCAACTGACCGCTCTGGCTGAGCAGGCCGGTGTCACTTTCGTGTTTGATACCCAAATTAAAGGACTGCGCCATGAAGCGGGGCGCATTGTGGCTGTCGATACTGATAAAGGCGAGTTCAAAGCCGATGCTTATGTGGTGGCGCTGGGCAGTTACTCAACAGCCATGCTGGGCACCTTAGGTATGCAACTGCCGGTTTACCCGGTCAAAGGGTATTCACTGACCATGCCGCTTAAAGACAGCGACGGCGCCCCTGTATCGACCGTGATTGATGAAACCTATAAAGTCGCCATGACTCGGTTCGATAACCGTATCCGCGTGGCCGGTACGGCCGAGCTGGCGGGCTTTAATCTGCACCTGACCGAGCAGCGCAAAGAAACCATCGCGATGGTGGTTAATGATCTGTTCCCTGAAGGCGGCGATCTGAACCAGGCCGAGTATTGGACTGGCCTGCGTCCGATGACACCGGATGGCACCCCGGTTATAGGCAAGACGCCTTTTGATAATCTATACACTAATACCGGGCACGGCACGCTGGGGTGGACCATGGCCTGTGGTTCTGGTCGCCTGCTGGCTGATATTGTCAGTGGTAAAGACACGGATATCGACACAGACGGCTTATCGATTCACCGTTATCTGCACACTGCAGGTTAAGGTTTTCACCCGGTCAGGCTGTCAGTGCCTGATCGGGGTATTTCCTTTTCACTTTCTTCTCTAAGCTTCGTTTCTGCGCACTCCCATACTTTCTCCCTTCCCGTTTGACACCGGGCGATGCAGCGTCAGTAGCCAATTCATCCCAGTCATCATTGGACTGAGCCTATGCTAAAGCTTTGATATGACATCAGTTGTATTGTATCTTTACGGACTTTATCACCATGAGACGTTGGGTGCCCTGGCGTCATCTGGTTATCTGAATTAACAAATAAAGGCAGTGCGCCGCACTATCTCTGGGAAAGAGCGTGCCAGGGAAGAGAGTGGTCTAGTGTGAATCAGGGATATCTGAATAAATGCATAAACGATATGTGATGCCAGCTGTGGCAATGATGTTGGCCTTGTCGGGCTGTTCTTCCATCAGTGAAGAAGAATGCCGGCTGGGGGACTGGCATCAGATAGGTTTGGCCGATGGTCAGAAAGGGAAAAAGAATTATTCGGCCATTTACAGTGAAGAATGTGCTGAATACGGCGTATCGGTGGATCTGAAATCTTACCAGCAAGGCCGCAGCGAAGGATTAACCTCGTACTGTACTTACGAAAATGGCACCCTGGTTGGCCAGTCCAATACCAGTTATGACAATGTCTGTCCGGCCGATTTAGCCAGGGATTTTCTGTCAGGCTATACCCCTTACCATAATCTGGCGCAGGCGCAATCCAGGCTAAGCGCGGCAGAAAGCAGTGTGAATAGCTATAAAGCGAGGCTGGAAGAGGACACGCTGTCCGGTGATGACAGAAAAACATTTAAAGCGGAGCTGAAATCGGCCAAGTCGCGGATGGAACGGGCGGAGTTTGACGTTAACCGTTTTGAATATGAGCTTGCCGTTCATAAGATTGACAGAGAAATGGGTCAGATTCATAGCCAGCTGAGCTCGGATAACCTGCCTCAAGCACAAAAGACCGCGCTGAATCAACGCCTTGCCAGTCTGAACAATCAGCGCAAATACTACGAGACCCTATCAACCACTGAAAATACGATTCAGAATATCAAAAATATTGCTGATTTATTTTAATGTGACTGAGCAGCTTTTCGCTGTGCTTTCTGTGGATGGCCGTTAACTGCTTTTGTCCGTTTTCCTGCTTTGCCCTCATGCGTTTTATGGGTTCCCGCTATTTGCGGGAATGGCATTATCTGATGACTTTTATGAGATCGCCTGAGGGTAAAGTGAATCGTGCGATCGTCTCAGCAAGAGACATCTGACTGACATTTAATCGGTTACCATAGCGTTGTGAGTGTCAGAGAGCAGTATGTAACTTTCCCGACAGCCTGAAACTGCCTTAGTGTTTATTGTCATTAAATGTATCTTTAATGAATTTAATGCCTGATTTTTGTCGAAAACACAGTTTAAATTAATAGTTTTGTCATTAGATTAAGGATCTTGTTGAGATCAGGGCTGTGATCTTGAGTTAAAACTTTAGTTGTTGTTGCATAGCATGTATGCGCATAACTTGAAGTCTGCCTGGGTTTAACAAAATAACTCCAATTTAACATTCTTGTAACCTTGTGTTTCGTCAACAATGTGTTGGCTAACAACACACAAGGAGTCACACACATGCAAGTATGCATAACAACAAAAAAGACGCTTCTCGCCACTCTCATCAGCTCAACCATGTTGACCGGTTGTTACTGGGATGACCCGAAAGAAGCCGCGGCTTACGTCAGTAGCGAAATTGAACATCAAGATGTGGTAGAGCATTTGGTGGCGTTGGAAGCGCGTGCCACGCCGACATCGGATGGCAGCTCTGTGACTCGTGCTGCCGGCTCAGACGGATACCAGTATTCCGTTGATTACATTATCGAAGTGATGAAAGAACACGGCTATAAAGTATCTACTCAGGAGTTTGATTTCCGCGCCTGGGAAGAGCTGGCCGGAACCAAGCTCAATGTTGACGGCGTTGATCTGATCAGCACTCGTGAGGCTGGTGAAGGTGTTGAAGCAGACTATGCCGTGATGTCCTATTCAGGTGATTCTAATGGCGAGCTGGCGGGTGACATCGTATTTGTCACGCCGGATTTCAACTTCGACAGCCCGGATTACGATGATACCGATGGCTGTGACGCCACCGATTTTGACGGTAAAGCGATCACCGGGAAAGTGGCGGTGATCCAGCGTGGTGGCTGTGACTTCACGACGAAAGTGGTGAACGCGCAAAATGCGGGTGCCAAAGCGGTGATCGTCTTCAACCAAGGCAATGATGAAGGTCGTAAGGCTGTGGTTAACGGTACGCTGGGCAGTGATACGGCGGCGACAGTACCTGCGTTTGGCGCCCGCTATGATATTGCCAGACAGTGGTTTGATTTAAGCCAGACTCAAGCTGTACCCGTGGCATTGGCTGTCGATGTGAAAGACGAAATGGTCGTAACCCAGAACGTGATTGCGGAAACCAGACGCGGTAATCCGAATCAGGTGGTGATGCTGGGGGCGCATCTGGATTCAGTGCCGGAAGGGCCTGGTATCAATGACAACGGTTCAGGCACAGCCGGTTTGCTGGAATATGCGATTACGCTGGCTGACACCAGAGCGCCGGTGAAAAACAAAGTCCGCTTCGCGTGGTGGGCGGCAGAGGAAGCCGGCTTAGTCGGTTCTGAGTATTACACCAACGAGCTGTTTGCCCCTATCTATGATCAGGCTCAGAGCGAGATTCTGGCAGAGCTGGGACTGGACGATCCCAGCCAGCTGACAGAAGAACAGATTGAGCTGGTCGAAGCGCGCTACACTAAGCTGAACAAAGTGAAGTTGTATCTGAACTTTGACATGATCGGTTCGCCGAACTATATCTTCGGTGTCATGGACGGCGACCTGTCGGACACCAAAGACAGCCCGGACAATGCCTATACCGGTGATTTCAAGCCGCCATACGGCACGTCCGACATTGAAGCGACATTCAATGAATTCTTTACGGCAAAATCCGAGTTCACTGTGCCTCAGGCACTGTCGAAACGTTCAGATTACGCCGGTTTTGCCGATTGGGGTGTGGCGTTCGGCGGTCTGTTCACCGGTGCTGAAAAAGTGAAAACTGCGCAGGAAGTGGATCACTTTGGTGGTGAAATTGATGTGGCTTACGACAGATGTTATCACCAGGCCTGTGATGATCTGAACAACGTCAGCCAGAAAGCTTTGTTCGTCAATACTCAGGCTCTGGCCTATGTCACGACTTACTATGCGTTCAGCAAACCACTGTTCCCTGAAGCGGAAGAGCCTGCCGCGAAAACCATGACACGTATGCCAAGCGACCTGAAACCGACGCAAAAACTGCGTATCGGTGAGAAGCTGAAAGCCGCAGAAAGCCATTCGGACCACGGTCATTTCCACGGTGACTTTGATCAGGATCGTCAGTAATGACCAGCGATTAACCCTAAATGTAAACAGCCACGCATCTGCGTGGCTGTTCTTTTATATACCGTGATACACAGCTGTATTACTCGGCCGTAATAATAGCCATCACCAGCTTGCCGTCTTCGCGGATCGGACCGTCTTCTTTCGCGCCCAGGGTATATTCAAACACGCCGGTTTTCATCCCGCCATCTTCACCGTGGAGCATCAGCATCAGCATTTCGCCGCTGTTGACAGGTTCCATGAGAATGGCGGCTACATCCTGGTTCATCCCTTTCTTGACCGGCGCGTAACCCACCACAGGTCCGGGCTTCATGTCTTTGTCAGTGCGGTGGACAACCAGCCAGCCATTCGCATCGGATTCAATCATTGCCGCCGTTACTGTGCCTTCAGAGACATCCTGATTAGCACCTTTTACACTGTTCGCGGCATGTGCTGCGGCCGTTGCCCCTAAAAAAGTGATTGCCAGACTCAACATCAGTGACTTTTTAACTATTGTTTTCATTTCTTCATCCTGTTTTGTCATGTGATTGATTTGAAAAGCAGCCAGCCATTTTTCTGTTAACAATCCCAGTATGGTTCAGAGTTTGGCAGGGTTCACAAAAAGGCTTCTGAATCCATCGGCCAGAAGTGTAACAACTTGTTTCTTACAGCGTATGACTTTAAGCGGAAGTCGTTACTGTTAACGCCATTATTCGGCGACTTGACAGAAATGGCGGGCTATCGTTCAGAATATATTTATTCAGGAAATGGGGCAGAAGGTGTGAACTGGTGCCATGACTCTCGTCGATACGGGTGAGAAGAAAAACCGCTGAATTAACAGCGGCCTTTTTTGGCTTGTCCTGGCGGGCAGAAGCTGCCTTTGCTACCGTGATGGTGATCATCGTAGTCGCCATTAGTGCTAGCTTTGATATTCACACCGTCTACTTCGCCCTCTACATGAGTCAGTTGACAGCCGGTAAGAGACAAGCTGATGGCCAGCAAGCCGAACAGAGTTAATGATTTCATTGTTTACGCCATAAAACGGAGAAAAGCGGGCACTTTAAATGATTTTCGCAAGGCCTGTGTTAGCCTGATGTCAATGATTGCTGAGCCTGTCAAAATCCGCTTCTGGCAGGATAATCTGACAATATTGCGAAAAATTAGTTTTCACTCTGGTAAAAAGTTCTGCAAAGGCCTTGTAAACTGATAGTAACCTTTGAAATTGCGACCTTCTTCGTTGGCGACCTGTCAGGAGGCAAACATGAAACGGGTCTTTTATATCAGTGATGACCTGGATGAGCTTGAGCTGGTGGAACATGAGCTTGAACTGAGTGGTTTTACTTCTCCGCAAATCCATGTTCTCAGTAACAAAGATGCTGATGTGTCGAGCCACAAGCATTTGCATCCGGTGCAGTCTGTGATGCGCAATGACGTTGTACACTCAACCGAAATTGGTGCCGTGATCGGGGCGATTGCCGCAGCCGGTATCTTAATTGCGGCCTATGCCTCCGGGGTGACGGATGCGGTTGGCTGGGCACCTTTCATTTTACTGGCCATTGCAATTCTGGGATTTATTACCTGGGAAGGGGGGTTGCTTGGCTTCCAGGAACTGCATTATCAGTTCCGCCGGTTTAAAAACGTTCTGAAATCCGGTAAGCATGTATTGATGGTGGATGTTGAACCGGAGCAGGAACTGCAACTGGCCAGTATCACGCTGGCGCATGACAAACTCAAACCTGCCGGAACCGGGAAATCCCCTCCGCACTGGGTGGTTGCCATGCAGCAGAAATGGCAGCGTATGATGAAAACCCTGCCTTAACGACATTCTTCCGGCGCTGACAAGGCTTCTGCCGGGTTGTTATCCACCCGGCAGACTGAAAAACCATTCTCTGAGAGCAAAGATGTAGCTTGCTTCGCTCGCCATCAGGCCCACCAGGACGAGCAGGACTAACGGCGGCAGGAAAATGGTATACACCAGAGCGAGCCTTTCCCAGCGCATGTGCATGAACACTGCGGCAATCAGCCCGGCCTTCAGTGCCATAAACAGCAGAATAAGGCTCCATCGCAACATGCCCTGTAAATGGAAATAGTCGACCAGGTATGAAAGCGTACTGAGTACAAACAGCAGCCCCCATACTTTAAGATACAGGCTGATTGGATGCTGCTGCTTCACTGAATCATGAGTGAGTTCAGAATGTGCCATCATAGCCTCCTTGACGGTTGGCCTGAGCTACCACAGATAGAAAAAGGCGAAAATAAAAACCCACACCAAGTCTACGAAGTGCCAGTACAGTCCGGTGATTTCAACAATCTCGTATCGTCCGCCCTGTATGCCGGCGGCATGGGGGTCCACACCTTGTTTGTCATATTTCCCCAGGGCGACCCGAATGGCGACGATTGTCAGATACAGCACGCCGACACTGACATGCAAACCGTGAAAACCGGTGATCATGAAAAAGGCCGCGCCAAACTGTGACGCGCCATCGTCATTCCCCCACGGGCGAACGCCTTCAGCAATGAGCTTGCTCCATTCGAACGCCTGCATACCGACAAAGGTCAGCCCCAGTAACGCGGTGATCAGCATCAGTAAGGCGGTGGACCAGCGCTTTCCCTGATAGCCGCAGTTGACGGCCATTGCCATGGTCCCGCTGCTGGTGATCAGCACGAAAGTCATAATGGCTATCAGGATCAGCGGGATGGAGTGACCGCCAATCGTTAAGGCAAAGACCTCGCTGGTCGGTGGCCAGATATCCGTTGTGGTCATACGGACCGACATATAGCCCACCAGAAAACAGCCGAACACAAAGGTGTCGCTGAGCAGAAAAATCCACATCATGGTTTTGTTGGCCGAGACGCGAAATGCCGCACGGTCGCCGGCATAGTCGTTGACGACCCCTGTCCAGCCCGTCTGGCTGCCCAGGGTTGGCGTCCGGGGGGGTTGGGTTTCACTCATAATCAAGACCTCTCGTTCTGCTGGCTGTGCGGATCAGGTCAATCGCAGTAAGCCCAGCAGAAACAGCCAGATGAATAACAGGAAATGCCAGTACCGTGCGCAGAGCTGCAGCCATAAATGCAGATTGTCTCTTTGCCCCCGCCAGACCTGATACACCACCACACCCAGTGCCAGTACCCCACCGATAATATGCAGTGCATGCAGGCCGGTCAGGAGATAAAAAAAGCTGTTAGCCGGGTTCGCCAGCACGCCCTGATTGATCTGAACCAGCGCCAGCCAGGCCCATAACTGCGCCAGAATAAAGCCGAGCGTGAAACAGACCGCCATGATCAGCTCTGTCTGGCAGGCGGCAAGGGCCGGCAGCAAACGGGCTTTGCGGCCGGCAAGGTGCATGGCCACACAGCCCAGTACCAGCAGTGATGTGCTCAGCATCAGTTGCCACGGCTCGTTGAGCGCTTGCCAGTCACTCAGCGTGTGGCGGATGTAATAAGCCACGGTAAACAAGAAAAACAAGGCGCCGATAACGGCCATGAGTACCCACAAACCGGTCGAGGCGATCGCATAGGTGCTGGCCGGCTGGTAGTGCGCGTTCGGTGCCGGACTCAGGTTGCCCGACGCCAGTGTCGAGAGTGCAGGCTTACGACTCATGTCTTGGACTCCTCAGGCTCGCTGCCGGGCGCATCCGTCGCGATATCGTCGGGCGGCAGGTTCTGCGGCAGGTAATCTTCTTTGGCACCGGGTACGCTGAAATCATAGGCCCAGCGATACACCACAGGGAGCTCATCGCCCCAGTTACCATGTTTAGGAGGCGTATCAGGGGTTTGCCATTCCAGTGAGGTGGCACGCCAGGGATTGCCGCCCACAGCCTGTTCATGACGCCAGCTCCAGTACATGTTGTAAATAAACAGCAGTTGCGCCGCCCCGACAATCAGGGCGGCGATGGTGATGAAGGCATTGAGCTGCTGCGCCGATTCGGGAATAAAACTGTAATCTTCCCAGGCGAAATAGCGCCTTGGCATCCCCATCACACCGAGATAGTGCATAGGGAAATAAATGGCGTAGGTCCCCAGGAACGTAAACCAGAAATGGATATGGCCCATGGTGTTGTTCAGCATTCGGCCGGTGACTTTGGGATACCAGTGATAGAGCCCGCCGAAAATGGCCAGGATCGGTGACACGCCCATCACCATGTGGAAATGGGCCACGACAAAATAGGTGTCCGACAAGGGTATATCGACCACCACATTGCCTAAAAACAAACCGGTTAAGCCGCCGATCACAAAGGTGCTGATGAAGGCCAGAGCGAACAGCATAGGCAGCGTGAGATGAATATCGCCTTTCCAGAGCGTGAACAGCCAGTTATAGACCTTAATCGCGGTCGGAACGGCGATCACCAGGGTGGTGATGGCAAAGAAAAAACCGAAGTACGGATTCATGCCGCTGATATACATGTGGTGCGCCCAGACGACAAAGCTCAGCACACCGATGGCCAGAATTGCCCATACCATCATCTTGTAGCCGAAGATGTTTTTGCGGGCATGAATGCTGATCAAGTCCGATACTATGCCAAAGGCAGGCAAGGCGACTATGTAGACTTCAGGGTGACCAAAGAACCAGAACAGGTGCTGGAACAGGATAGGGCTGCCGCCACCATGCTCGGTAAGCTGTCCCATGGAGATCACCGCAGGCATGAAAAAACTGGTGCCGAGCAGTTTATCGAACAGCATCATCACCGCACTGACAAACAGGGCAGGGAAGGCCAGCAAGGCCATGGCTGAGGCGGTAAAAATGCCCCAGACGGTCAGTGGCATGCGCAGCAGTGTCATCCCCCGGGTCCGTGCCTGCAGCACAGTGGTGACATAATTCAGCCCGCCCATGGTGGCGGCGACGATAAACACCGCCAGCGATATCAGCATCAGCACTATGCCCCAGTCGGTGCCGGGTGTGCCGGGTAAAATGGCCTGCGGCGGATAGAGGGTCCAGCCAGCGCCGGTCGGACCGCCGGTGACAAAGAAGCTGGCCAGCAATATCAGTGATGCCAGCAGATAAAACCAGAAACTGAGCATGTTCAGGAAAGGGAACACCATGTCTCTGGCGCCCACCATGAGCGGAATCAGGTAGTTACCAAATCCGCCCAGAAACAGTGCCGTCAGCAGGTAGACCACCATGATCATGCCGTGCATGGTCAGCGCCTGATAATAGCTATTGGCATCAATGAAATCGAAGGTGCCGGGAAAGCCCAGTTGCAGGCGCATAATCCAGGACATGACTAAGGCAATCAGGCCCATAAAAATGGCGGTCAGAGAATATTGAATAGCAATGACCTTATGATCCTGGCTCCAGATATACTTGCTCCAGAACGATTGTGAATACCCGGAGCTGTGTTGGTGAGTCTGTGCTGTCATATCTCCTCCCGTCGCGAGCACTACTGCGCCAGAGACTGGATATAAGCGATCAGGGCATCAATTTCCTGATCATTCAAAGTATACGCAGGCATGACCGCAGGGTAGCCTTTTACCAGTTCGGCTTTGGCATCCAAAATGGCCCGTTTCAGATAAACTTCGTCGGCCTGAAGCTGTGTATCATCCGACATGGTTCTTGCATTGCCGTACAGCCCTTGCCAGGTCGGGCCGATGCCGGGTTTGCCGTCGTGACTGTGACAGGCAATACAACCATTGACTTGCGATAACGTCTCGCCCATCGCAATCAGATCGGCTTGCGAAAGTGCCTCGCCACTGGCAGTTGTGTCCGCGGGGCGCTGGGTTTGGGCAAACGTCGGCTGCGCGGCCAGCCAGCGGCCGAACTCTGCTTCGTCCTCAACCACAACACGTCCGCGCATATTGAAATGCCCGACACCACAGAGTTCGGCGCAAAGGATGTCAAACTGCCCCCGCTCAGTGGGCCTGACCCAGAAATGGGTGACAGTGCCGGGAACCAGATCCATTTTTGCCCGGAACTGGGGCACGTTGAAATCATGGAGGACGTCTTTGGATCGCAGCAGCACTTTATAGGGGGCGTAAAGGGGCAAGTGCAGCTCGGGTAACAGAATAATCCGATCATCTGCCCCGGCAGGATCATCCGGGTCAATGCCTAACGGGTTGGTATTGGACACAAACCGGGTGTCACTTTTACCCAGCTGAGCGTCATCACCGGGAAAACGGAATCGCCAGCGCCACTGTTCACCAACGACTTCGACAATCCGTGCCTCATCAGGCACGCTGACAAATTGCCCGTACACCACCAAACCCGGCGCCAGTAACGCTATGATGCCGACAGAAGTCATGCCGATCAGCCAGCCTTCCAGTTTTTTGCTGTCTGGCTGAAACTGGGACTGGCGACCGGGCTTATGCCTGAAGCGAATAACCAGCCAGGCAAGCACCAGGTTCAGAACGATAAAAAACGCCCCGGTAATGATGAGAGTCAGGTGCAGTGCATTATCTATCTCTCCCCAGTTAGACGCAGCCGGCGTTAGCCACCAGGGGCTGTAGATATGAAAGGCAATGGAAGCAACGACAATAATGATCAGGGCAATGGCGATTGCCATATCTCACCTTCTACCGAAATTGGTCGCATCCATGAGAGGAACAAAAATCGGTAACCCGAACCCTGAAAGTCAAACCGTGTTGTTGCCCGCGCAGTGAAGGCTTTATACACAGCTGCTGGTCAGAAAAAGACAAAGTGGCTGTGCTTGATAGTCATATTGATTAAAAGCTTAGTGGACATCACCATGCTGTGCGAGTGATCTGAGGGCTTTCTCTGCAGACGATTCGTAAATGAGAAAGCTGGGTTTCACTGAAAAATGTTTTACTATGAAAGAGGTTACTCAGGCACAATCGCCTGATAGTCAATAAGATAAGCTTTCCCAAAACTGAGGAGGGGATGTGGCTGGTGCAAGTTTGTTAACTTTGCTGGATGATATTGCAACTGTGCTTGATGATGTTGCTGTAATGAGTAAGGTCGCGGCCCGGAAAACCGCCGGGGTGCTGGGGGACGATCTGGCCCTGAATGCCCAGCAGGTGGCCGGGGTGAGAGCAGAACGCGAAATTCCGGTGGTGTGGTCGGTGGCAAAAGGTTCGTTTAAAAATAAGCTGATCCTGGTGCCGGCGGCTTTGTTGATCAGCGCTGTCGCCCCCTGGCTCATCGTGCCACTGCTGCTGATCGGCGGTTTGTTTTTGTGTTTTGAAGGGGCAGAAAAAGTCATTCACAAACTCACCCATGATGATGCAGAAGAAGAGCTGAAAGATCATGATCAACTGCCAGAGGGCATGGATCTTGATGAATACGAGCAGAACAAGATCAAAGGCGCAATCAGAACCGATTTTATCTTGTCTGCCGAAATTATCGTGATTGCACTAGGCACCGTCCAGGGTATGTCACTGACGACACAATTACTGGTGGTCAGCCTGATTGCTCTGACCATGACAGTGGGCGTTTATGGCCTGGTGGCCGGGATAGTCAAACTCGATGACGGCGGCTTTTATCTGGTGAAACAGCATCAGGAAAAAAGCCTGTTGCACCGTTTTGGTCAGCTGTTGATCGCCGCAGCGCCTAAATTGATGAAGTTACTGGCCGTTGTCGGCACCATCGCCATGTTCTTGGTCGGCGGTGGTATCGTGGTTCACAGCATTCCTGATTCGCATCACTGGCTGGTGTTTTTAACTGAGCGGCTGCATGCTCTGCCCGGCGCGTCATGGCTGGTGCCCATGATGACCAACCTGGTCGTTGGTATCGTTGCGGGCTTGCTGGTACTGGCTGTCGTTTCGGCCTGGCAGCGTTTGCGCGGGAATCAGGCAGCATAAATCACTGACATAAGGTATGCTGATGTCAGCTTGAGATGTAAGTATAAGAATGAAGATGACGAAAAAGCCAAGACGCAGACCTTTTGTGATGCTGAACCGCCTGCCCCTGCTGGCGGTTCTGTTTTTCCCCTGTTTCACAGCAGCCAGCAGCGAACCGGGAATCGCGGCGGCTCAGGGAGCAGTATCATCCCGGAACACCGCCTCTGTGCTGGCGGAGGCATTTGAGCAGTCAGCCCAGCTGTGGCGGCGAGATGCTATCGCTTATGCCCGGTTGCCCAGCCGTGATGACATCGGCCAGATGCTCATTACCTACGGGTTAGATGCAGCAGGCAAGCCGGTTCCGGTCTCACAGCAAGAGATTGTTCAGGACAGTGTTGTTGTCCGTGACATGCAACCTTTGGTCGGGGCGGTTTACCGCGAGTATCTGATGACCCAAACCGCCTGGTTTGAGGAATACGGCATGCTGCCAGATACGCTGTCATTCCACAGCTATCAGTCGTTGCGTCAGGTACAGGTGCTGACTGTGGATGCACAGTTACTGTCAGCGCTTGGCAGCCCGGACGGTAAAACTGTCGAGTTAAAGACCAGCGATTTCCCGGCATTCTTTGATGAAAACCAAGATGCAGAGACTGAGCTTCCCACCGTCACCCTGATGTTAGGCGACAGGGTGACAGACGCTGGCGAGGTAATAGCGATAGACACACTGCAACAGCGCTACAGCTTTCAGGGCGATCTCCCGGAAGTCTGACAGAAACCAGCCTCAGGGCTGGTTTTTTTATCATTATCTCCTGCCGATACCGCAGCACTGTCAATGTGGTATTTTTTGACTGATCATTTTGATAATAATTGTTATTATTCTTCCCATTACTTTCCATGGTGCCGCAACAACGCTGGTGTGATCACACCGAGACGGTAGAAAGGAATTTGCCCCAAAAAGATAATTCAACTTGAATGATAATAGTTATTATTTATTCTAGTGTTATTGGCTTAATAAGAATTTGCGTTTGCTCAAAGTGCAGCAAACGGGTCCATGATAGTTTGGTGAATGGATGACAACAGCGTTGAATACAAAACAGAGCTCTGAACCTAACCGCTTCCCCGGCACCGTTGTGCGTGCCGTCCAGCCGGAAAACCTGATTCGGCTGTTCAATGATGCGGAGCGTTTGATACCCATAATGAAAGGTGTTTCCGCGCCTGACACCTTGTTTTGTATTACCCGTGATGGCAATAACGATCAGTTACTGGCCAGCCTGTATCAGTACTGGCAGCAGAACTATCCGGAAGCGGGGCAGCCTTACTGGACGACACGCAGCTGGTCGATGCTGACCTGGCAGCCGCTCTATCTGGCTTTTGTCTGTGTGTACAGTGTGCAGGCCGTACCACCACTGAGTCGTATTGTTCAGCAATACAATAACGAAGGGTGGGTGGCCGGCTACAGTTTCAGCCAGAACAGCCGATGGTGCGAAGGCAATACCCGGCAGCTGATTCAGTGCGCGGGTCGTGAACTGGTCGATCTGTATGATGATCTGCGTGAGCAGATGGAACACCATACCCGAATTCGTCCTGGCTTTACCCGCCAGTTACTGGCGGACTCTGTGTTAGCGGTTTTGCTGCGCTACCACAATGCATTACCAGAGAAGATGCCGGCGGACGAGGTACCCCAGCATGCCGCATGGTGGCTGGAAAGTCTTGGTCTGCCTGCCAAACATATCGAGACATTGTACCGCGCCGAAACCGACGGCCAGTGGCAGCAACTGCGGGTGAGCTGCTGTATGCATTACCGGCGTGATGATGGCAGCTATTGTGCAAACTGCCCGAAGAATAAACTGTAAGCCTGGTTGTGCCGCACAACGATTTGCCGGTTACAAACAAGCAGTGTAAGTAATAAGACAAAATTATGTTTGAACTCAACAACATCCGTGTACACCGTGGCGGGCGCGATATTTTGCGTATCGATCAGCTCACTATCGGCAGCGGAGCCTTTACCATGGTGCTGGGCCACAATGGTTCAGGTAAATCGACACTGGTGAACTTGCTTGCCGGGCAGATGGCGCCCGATGAAGGCGATATTCTGCTCAACCAACGGCCACTGACATCTTTGTCTGCCAAAGCGCTGGCACGCGAAGTGGCTTTTCTGCCGCAAAAGCTGCCGGACGTTGCCGGGTTGACGGTCAGAGAACTGGTGAAATTAGGCCGGTTTCCCTGGCGCGGGACATTCGGTCGCTGGCAAAAAGACGATGTCGCCATCATAGAAGCTGCCATGAATAAAACCGGCACGTTGCGCTTTGCCGACAATCTGGCCGACCAGCTCTCAGGCGGTGAACGCCAGCGTGCCTGGGTGTCTATGCTGCTGGCCCAGCAGTCGCCTGTCCTGATCCTGGATGAGCCGACCTCGGCACTGGATATTCATCATCAGTACCAGTTGATGTCTTTGCTGGCCGATCTGAACCGCGACACAGGCTGCGGGGTGATTGTCATCTTGCATGATCTGAATCTGGCATTGCGTTTTGCCACGCACGTGGTGGCCCTGAAGCAAGGCCGCATTGCTTTCACCGGCCCGAAAGACGTATTACTGGATGAACCAAGACTGTCTGCACTGTATGAGACGGACATTAAACTCATTGACCACCCTGCCAATTCAGAGCACCTGACTGGCCGGAAAGTCGCTGTAGTGTGTGAATAGCAGTGGCACGAAAAACAGAGAAGTTGTCGTTTTATGTTAAATAAATGGTTGAAAAAAATGGGTCCAGTGGCACGAATGAGTAAATGGACTGCCGTGGCAGCCTTGCTGCTCTCCGGTCAGGTGTTTGCAGAGATAACTGTCACTGACAGCCGGGGTGAGCACACTCTGGCCGAGCCGCCTCAGCGTGTGGTTGTTCTCAACTGGGATCTGGCTGAACAAGTGCTGGAACTGGATGTCACTCCTGTTGGAATGCCAAATATCAGTGGCTATCAGGAATGGGTTGTTCAGCCTGCCGTACCCGCCGGTGTGGCAGATATAGGCACCCGCACCGAACCGAATCTGGAGAAAATTGCGGAACTGAAGCCGGATCTGATCCTGGCCGCCTCACCGCAAAAAGATCTGATCCCCCGCCTTGAAGCCCTGGCACCTGTGCTGTATTACGAAACCTACAGCCAGTCGCTCAACAGTGCAGAAGCCGCCATTGCTAACTTCCGTCAACTGGCCTCTGTGTTCAATCAAAAAGCGCTGGCTGAGCAGAAACTCACGGCTATGTCTGAACGTTTTACTGAACTGAAAAATCAGCTTAATCAGGCATTTAATGGTGAGTCACCCAGTGTGGTCGCGATGCGATTTGCCAATCAGACCTCTGTGTATGTTTATGGCCAGAATTCCACCACTAATTATGCGCTTGCACAGCTCGGCCTGACTCCGGCCATGCCTTTACCTGCCACCGAATGGGGGATTGTGCAAAAACGGCTGACCGATCTGCAAAAAGCGGGCGACAGCTACGTGCTTTATTTCCGGCCTTTCAATGAAGAGAAGCAGTTGCAGCGCTCGGTTATCTGGAATGCCATGCCTTTTGTCCGCGCCAGGCACGTCAACAGCGTCGCTTCTGTCTGGAACTATGGCGGGGCGATGTCGATTCGCTATATCGCCGAAGCCATGGCCGACAGCCTGTTTGAGATTGCGCCTAATCAGGATGTGGTGACCGCTGTGAAGGGCGGGCAGGACTGATTCATGACCCGCTCCTTGTCCTTCTTTCCCATACTGCTGCTGGCCTTGTTGTCAGCCGTTGTTGCCAGTCTTCAGATTGGCTCTGATCTTTCTCTTTCCCGCCAGCTTGCCATTGTCACCGGCACCCAGGCGGAAGAATTTGCCGACATCATGTTCAGCTATGCCCAGCTTCCACGCCTGGTGATGGCGCTGATGGTGGGCGCTATGCTGGGACTGGTG
The DNA here is from genome assembly GCF_000425165.1 of Photobacterium halotolerans DSM 18316. Classification (GTDB taxonomy): domain Bacteria; phylum Pseudomonadota; class Gammaproteobacteria; order Enterobacterales; family Vibrionaceae; genus Photobacterium; species Photobacterium halotolerans. Next base: position 69,886 of record NZ_AULG01000016.1, on the reverse strand, counting down.
GGCAGCCTGATGCAGCAACTGACCCAAAACGCACTGACCTCACCGCTGACACTGGGCACCTCTTCCGGCGCCTGGCTGGCGCTGATCATCGTCAACGTCTGGTTTCCTGAGCTGGTGGGTGATCACAGTGCCCTGGCCGCCATGGCAGGCGCCATGTTGTCTCTGTTTCTGGTGATCTTCATTGCCGGGCCGAAAAACATGACGGGGCTGCCCCTGGTGCTGTCGGGCATGGTGGTGAATATTCTGCTTGGCTCAGTGGCCAGCGCTATCATTTTGCTGAACGCGGAATATGCTAAGAACGTCTTTATCTGGGGCGCCGGCGATCTGACTCAGAACGGCTGGGAGTCTGTGCAGTGGTTGCTGCCCCGTTTGTCTGTGTCGCTTTTGCTGCTGGTGTTTGCGCCGCGTATTCTGACCCTGATGCGTCTGGGCCATCAGGGGGCGGCAGCACGCGGTCTGAATGTCGTTCCTGCTTTTATCGTGCTGATGGCTGTTGGCTTGTGGCTGGTGGCTGCATCTATAACAGCGGTTGGTGTGATCAGCTTTATCGGACTGCTGACGCCAAACATTGCGCGGGCACTGGGTGCCAGAACTCCCAGGTTTGAGCTCATTATGAGTGCCTTGCTCGGGGCGCTGCTCCTGGTGGCGACAGATGCCGCCGCCCAGTTGCTCAGTCAACTGACGGTTGATGCTATTCCGAGTGGTACCACAGCAGCGGCCATCGGTGCACCGGCTCTGTTATGGTTCAGTCGCCGTAAGATGAAAGCGCAGGATCAGGTATCGATCAAATTACCGCCGAGCCGGGATCGTCTTTCTGCATTGATTCTGCCTGCCTTGATGCTGATTGTCGCTGGTATGCTGTGTCTTACCGCGGTGTTTGTGACTGACGGTCACAGCTGGCATGTCGCGATGCCAACGGCTTACCAGTGGGAGCTTCGCTGGCCGAGGATGCTGACTGCCCTCAGTGCCGGAGTCGGGTTAGCCATTGCAGGCACTGTGCTGCAGCGGTTGATCTACAATCCGCTTGCCAGCCCGGATATTCTGGGGATCTCAGCCGGCGCAACCTTTGCGTTGGTGGGGGCCAGTGTTTTTCTGGGCATGAACATTTTTGCGGTTGGCTCTGTGCTGGCATTTGCTGGCAGTATGTTAGTGCTGGCCGTGTTGCTGGTGCTGGGCCGACGTCATCAGTTTGCCCCCTCCAGCCTGATTCTGATCGGTATTGCCCTGACTGCCCTGATCGACGCCTTAGTGCAATTTGCTCTGGCGAAAGGCACGCAGGACAGCTACAGCATACTGACGTGGCTGGCAGGCTCAACCTATCGGGTGACGGAAGGCAAAGCACTGTTTCTGTTCGTCGGGGTCGCCGCCTTGTTCGTGTTCACACTTTCCACCTCGCGCTGGCTGACCCTGATCTCTGCCGGCAGACAGTTTGCGGCGGCACGTGGTTTGAATGTCCCTGTCAGCAGCGCCTTATTATTGGGGGCCGTAGCTTTATTGTGTGCGTTGGTCACTGCCACTATGGGGCCGGTCGCTTTTGTCGGTTTGCTGGCGCCACATATGGCGGTGATGCTGGGGGCTAAACAGGCCAGAGAGCAGCTGATCGTCGCGTCGCTGGTTGGTGCATCTGTGATGTTAATTGCTGACTGGGTAGGACAAACGGTGCTGTTTCCGGCTCAAATCGCGGCCGGCACTCTGGTGTCTGTAATAGGCGGCAGTTATTTTCTGTTTCTGCTGATTCGCGGCAGAAGCCGATAGCAACACAGCGCCTCAGATTGTGCAGATAAAAAAAACCGGGTCAGCAGCAATGCAACCCGGTTTTTTGTTGTGGTCAGGTTAAGGGATTAACCTTCGATTTCCGCGTTGTGGTAAACGTTCTGCACGTCGTCGCAGTCGTTCAGCATATCAAGGAATTTTTCAAACGTGGCCACATCATCGCCGGTGACAGGATGCATGGCCTGAGGAACGAAGGTGATTTCTTCCACTTCCATCGTCACGTCAGGCATGGCATCGGCCAGGGCGTTCTTCACTTTGAAGAATTCAGTGTGCGGCGCGAAAACAGTGATCATACCGTCTTCAGCTTCGATGTCCGTCACATCCGCATCACCCATGATCAGAGCTTCCATCACGGCTTCTTCGTCATCGCCTTTGAACTGGAACACCGCCTGATGATCGAACATGTGAGCAACAGCACCGGGTGCACCGATTTTCGCGTTGTTCTTTACAAAGCACTGGCGAACATCCATGTAGGTACGGTTGTTGTTGTCGGTCAGACAGTCAACGATTACAGAGCAGCCGCCAGGTCCGAAACCTTCGTAACGCGCCGTTGCAAAATCTTCACCGCCGCCACCGCTTGCTTTATCAATGGCTTTTTCGATCACGTGACTTGGCACCTGATCTTTTTTTGCTTTTTCCATCAGACGGCGCAGAGACAGGTTGCTGTCCGGATCTGTACCGCCGTTTTTGGCGCTCATGTAGATCTCTTTACCGTACTTGGAATAGACCTTGATTTTAGCGCCTTGTGTTTTAGCCATCGAGGCTTTACGAACTTCGAAACTGCGTCCCATGGGGAATCACTCTCTGTAATTGATACTTTCGATATGTAGGGGCTGATTTTATCAGCACGGTCTGTATTTAGGCTAGTGCCTAGTTTCGCATTTACCAGCCGAAACGACAATTTGCCATAATCTGACCAGTGAACAGCGGCCATATTACCTTGGTTTACGCCCTTTTAAGGCGAACAGACTACAAAAATAACCGTTTTGGTGATTAAAAATAGTCCAGATACATAAAAAACAGGGTTTATGGCTCAAAAAATAGACATTTGAATATCTTGGTACTTTACAGTGTGAATTGAGCTGGTATGATTCACCGCACTTACGGAGAGATGGCTGAGTGGTTGAAAGCACCGGTCTTGAAAACCGGCATACGTTAATAGCGTATCTAGGGTTCAAATCCCTATCTCTCCGCCACATTCAATAAAATGGCTGTCTGACAGCGGTTTTAAAAGAATTGGAGCGGTAGTTCAGTTGGTTAGAATACCGGCCTGTCACGCCGGGGGTCGCGGGTTCGAGTCCCGTCCGCTCCGCCACTACACGAAACCCTAGCCGAAAGGCTGGGGTTTTTTGTATCTAAGCGCCCCTAAAGTGCTGCGCACTTTGGGTCGCGGGCCGGATTGCCGGACCATCGAGTCCCGTCCGCTCCGCCAACACAACGAAGCCTCAGCAGAAATGCTGGGGCTTTTTTGTTATGTTTCAGATTGATATCCGCCCTGCGGTCGGACGGTTGAAAAGTGGGATGGGGTCTGTGCTGTGAGTAAGCCTCTTCAGTGCTGAAGAGGCTTGTTGCATCTGGCAGGAAGCGCCGGATTTTCTCGCGCAATGCTTTACAGCTTGAAGCGACCAACCAGTTGATCAAGTTGCTTCGACAAGGCCTGAAGCTCACCGCTGGATGCAGTGAGTTCGTTGGCGATGTCGGCGGTCTCTGAGGTTAAATGGTTGATGTCTTCAATATTGCGGTTGATTTCCTGTACCACGGAGGATTGCTCTTCCGTGGCGGTGGCTACCTGAATGTTTTGCTCGCTGATTTGATCGATATAGGTCGCGATCTGGGCGAGTGAGCCGGTTGCCTGATTGGCCTGCTCGGCGACATCCGAACCTTGCTGACGTCCCTGAGAGATAGCGTTGACGGCTCTGGTCGATTCATTCTGCAGCCGGTTGATTACTTCCTGTATTTCTTCGGTCGAACCGGCAGAGCGTGAAGCCAGGGTTCTGACCTCATCGGCCACCACCGCAAAGCCGCGACCCTGTTCACCGGCGCGGGCAGCTTCAATGGCGGCATTCAGCGCCAGCAAATTGGTCTGCTCTGAAATGCTGCGGATAGTATCCAGAATGGCACTGATATCAGTGACCTGGTGAGCGAGCGCTTCAATTACACCGGTAATGTCACCCAGGTCATTGCTCAGCTCGCTCATTTTCTCTCTGGATTGCTCAACCACCTGGCTGCCATCCTGAGCCTGTGTGGTGGCTTCTTTTGCGATATGCGCCGCCTGGGCTGCGTTATTGGCGATTTCATTAACTGTCGCCCCTAACTCATTAATGGCTGTCGCCACCTGAATGGTTCGGTCTCGCTGAGTCAGGCAATTGCTTTGTGTTGTCTGCGCAGTTGACGCCACGGCCTGGGCAGTTCTGGCTAAGTTTCTTGAGCTTTGCGCCACTTCCTCCACAGAGCGGTGAATCTTGGCGAAGAAATTATTCAGCGTCTGGCTGATCGCGTTCAGCTCATCGTTACCGTCCAGTTCAATTCTGGTGCTGAGCGCCATGTCCTGTTCAGCCGTTTTAATGGTTTGCTGAAGAATCGCGACCCTTGAGCGCAGGTTCTGGATAATGATGAAAGACACCAGGAAAGAGACGATCAGCGCAGCGATGATAATTATCACCAGATTGCGTTGCCCGTCACTGAAGCTGCTCTGGGCTTCATTGTTGAAGGTTTCGGCCTGCGTTAACAGGGTATCCAGCAGGGTATTGGTGTCTTGACGCATGACGCCATAATCGACGGCGTACTGGGTGTAATAGCGGTAGGCATCGGACAGATTGCCTTTTTCCAGCGCGGCCAGCATGGGGTTGAGATCAGAGGCGATCGTGGCTTCGAAACGCTGTTGTAATTTCTGCGCTTCCCGGCGCAATTCCGGGTTAATCTGCGCCGCCACCGATTGTTCAATTGCCGCACGCATTTCCGGAATATCTTCGGTGCGTGTTTCATTGATCCGAGTCTGAACGCCTTTGGCGTCTTTTAAGCCATCAATTTCCTGAAACAGCATCATGTCGATACCCACGCGCATTCTCGGAATGCGTGAAGCCACTTCAGCCATAGCGCGCATTGGCGTGGCGGTATTCATGTAAAGCCGTTCAGACTTTTGCCCTATTTGAGACATGGTCGAATAACTGATTATGCCTACAAGTAATAACATGATGCACGGAAGCAATACCGCCAGTATCAGCTTTGTTCTTAAGGTCAGTGTATTTATTAGCATTGTTATCTCTTCTTAACATATCCGCAGAATGGAAATGAAATTGAAAGGTGAGTAAGTAAAAGTGTAACGTTCTGATTAATTGCGTCAGCCTATATTGCGATTTCAGTTAAAGTATTGATTTTTTTATTTATATCTTTCCGTTACTATCATTGCGGCCGGGCTGTGTATGTTCTGTACAGTGCCGAGCTGTTGCATATTGTGATATAACCTGACTATCTAATATCACATCATTGTTTTAATTATTTATTACCTCAATATGTGATTGGTTAATTGTTATCTAAAATAAATGGATTTGGGCTGAAGATAACATCTGTAAGAGTAATCCTCTGGCTGGGTACGCATCGTTCAGTGTGGTCTCATCCGGCTTGGTGCTTCTTGATCACTCAGCGATACATTCGGGTGCGTACCTGGCTTTGTAACTGTCAGATGCTGAATTTGATCGGGCCGGAGATGGTTAACGTAAAATGTTGCAGCGCATTTCACTCTAAGGACGCAACATGATCCAGGATTTCAGCCTGCTCTTTCCGCAGCCGGCAACCCTCAAACTGGACCGCAGCGCGGCGCGGACCGACTACAGCGCCTTGCTTGCCGTGATCCCCGCCACGGTGGCGCAGGTGATCCCCTCGCCGAGCGTGAGCTATCGGCAGGACGACAGTCTGTCCGGGCAGGGCTTTGTGATCCGGGTCGCCGCCAGCGGGATTGAAATCGCCATGGCAGACGAGCCCGGCCGTCTGTATGCGCACCAGTGTCTGGCACAGCTGATCGAGCTTTGTCACGGCCAGGTGCCATCACTGATCGTTGGCGATCAGCCGGCGTTTGCCAAACGCGGGATCATTGTCGATATCAGTCGCGACAAAGTACCGACCATGGCGACCCTGTTCCAGCTGGTGGACTTCTGGTCGGCACTGCGAATCAACCAGTTACAGCTGTACACCGAGCACACTTTCGCCTATCCGCAGCATCAGGCCGTATGGCAGGATTATTCGCCGATGACAGCCGAAGAGATCCGGACGCTGGATCGCTATTGCCGGGAGCGGGGCATAGCGCTGATCCCCAATCAGGCCACTTTCGGGCACATGGAAAAGTGGCTGTGCCATCCGCAATACCGGCACCTCGCTGAGCAGACAACCGGCTTTTATGATCAGCGGGGCGACTTCCGGCCAGAATCTTTCGGCCTGAACCCCCTGAGTGACAGTGTCACTGAGTTTATTGCCGGTTTGCTTGATGCGCTCTTGCCGAACTTCTCGTCCGATACCCTGAACCTGAATTTTGACGAAACCATGGATCTCGGCGCAGGGGCCAGCCAGCAGGCCTGTGAGCAGCAGGGCAAAGGACAGGTTTACCTCAATTACCTCAAAACAGTGCTGAATCTTGCCCATGCAAGGGGCAAATCCTGCCAGATTTTCAGTGACATGTTGTTTCAGTATCCGGACATTTTGCCCCATCTGCCAGGCGATCTGGAGTTGCTGAACTGGGGCTATGAAGAAGATCACCCTTACGATGACGAGCACCGGCAGCTGGCTGAGTTTGGCTACCCGTTTCAGGTGGTGGTCTCGACCAACACCTTTGCCTCTGTGACTGGCCGGGGGCAGGCCGTCAGAGTGCACATGCGCCGGGCCGCTGAATCGGCCCTGAAATACGGCGCCTGCGGTTATCAGATTTCCGAATGGGGCGATATGGGCCACGCGCAGCAACACTTCACCAGCTTGCCTGGTTATGTGTTCGGTGCGGCCATGGCCTGGGATCCGCAGCGCCATGCCAGCGTGGACGCCGGGCGGTTAGTTTGCGCTCACTTCGGGGGCGCCTACGCGCAGGCACTGCCTTTGATAGATCGCCTGCAGGATGCCTATCTCACCAGCGGCGTGACCACCCCGAACTGCGCCTTCTACGGCCCGTTCGTGTTTGACCAGCGCTCAGGCCGCCATATCCGCCGCGCCGAGATCGCCAGCGCCGAGCAGATTGCCGCGGCAATGGACGACTTATCCAGCCTGAAAGCCGACATCGCCGGATTGCCCGCTTCCGCACTGCAAGCCGAGCTGTTATGGACGGCAGACTGCATGCTGCTGGCCAGCCAGATCGCCCTGAGCTACGCCAACGCCGGGCATTGTGATCTCACCGCTTTACCACGACAAGACAAAGCCCGCATTCTGGACAAACTCGCCCCGGTCGAAGAGGCCTACGCCGACTTATGGCTCCAGCACTATCGTCCCGGTGGCCTGAAGCAGAGTGCTTCGCGGTTGGGGTATTTGCGGGAGTTGTGTCAGGTGGAATTGGAGCCTGAGGTTACCGAGAGATAGAGGGTATGTCGCGCTTGAGTTTTGTGTTTCCTTTAGCCTTGTGTGACGCGCGCCAGACACTCTTTGCCGGCCCAAAGAGTGCCCAGAAAGGACGACTTGTTCGCTGGTGTTGTCCGGGTCGGTTGTAGGCGCTCCCGGCACCGACAACCTGAAAATTCGTCCTGAATTTTCCCCTGGGGGAGTGGGTGACTTGTGATTTTTTTGGTGCTGTGGCTGGTGCTTTGGGTGAGGCATGAAGGTATGTCGCGCTTGAGTTTCGTGTTTCCTTTAGCCTTGTATGACGCGCGCCAGACACTCTTTGTTGTATTTATAAATGTACATTACTTAAAAGCCACTCTTTAGCTCTATTAATATCAAATACTTTTGCGCCATACCCAATAGATAGGATCTCTTCAGGCAATAGGTGATCAAACTTCTCTATTTGTTTCTCTAATACAGAATTGGCTAACTCTGTTTCACTTGGTAGTTGTGTTGATGCAAGACTACGAATAGTTGTCATAACATCTTCAACAGATGCTTTTTCCACTTCAATAGCTCCAGCATAAGCACCAGCTTTATATCCATTTATGATGAGGAGGGCGACTATTGTATTAACCACCTTATCTCCTAACCATGTGAAAACATAAGTCGTACTGCCAATTTCCAGCAGTGAGTTACTTGCTAAATTAGCCTTATAAAAAAAGTTAAAGCTTTCGTTAAATAATTCTTTTGCTGTCGAATCAATAAAATCAACTTTTTTATCAGCGACAGTAATTCTGTAATCACCTTTTTTAAGTATGTGAAACATTTCTTGGCGAACGGCGTCATGTATACTTATTCCATTACCACCAAATTTTGGAGGCTTACCACCTTTAGCGTGTTCAACGTAAATGTTTTTTTTGTCACTATCAATATCATTTACTTTCCATCGTTTACCTCCAAATACAATATGCTGCCCAACTAGCAATAGAGAATCAATTGGTATACTCCCCAGTGTTTTTGTTCCGCTAACAACTCTGTACTCTTCAGGTGTATTAAAGACAGCATAAAATGAATAATGACTTGTAATACTCTCACCTAATAGGCCTAAAACTAACTCTCCGTTGCCTAATTGGGTAATTAGTTCTTTATTTCCCATATGTATTAGGAGTGTTTTAAAAATATCTACGCTGATCTGTTGGAATGGCCCTTCTGTACATAGCAAATTAAATACTTGTTCGGCTCTAACACCACCCCATTGAGCAATTACTGCGAGTATTTGATGCAGAAGTGTAGAAAAATGATAAAGGGATGTATCAGCAGGTTCATATTCTTTGTTGATGAGTAGCCTGATCATTGCAAGGGATTGTATTAACTCTAAGCGGAGTATGTCGACAACATTTGAATCCTTTGTGAGTTCATCTTCTGCAATCAACAATCGCAGTATTGAAGGACCACCACGCCTTCCTGATCGTCCCATTCTCTGCCGCAGGCTCGAAATAGTGTGAGGAGCAGTGACCTGTATGACGGAATTCACTTTTCCAATGTCTATACCCAGCTCAAGAGTCATTGTACACACAGCTGTTGTAGGGTATTGCTCTTGTTGAAGACGTTTCTCTAGGTTTTCTCTCAGTTCCTTGGAAAGTGAGCCATGGTGAGGGAAAAACTCATTCGGCACGGACTGCTGCTCACAAAAATCACTGAGCGTTGCAGCAATGTTTTCGGTTCTATTCCGGCTATTTGCAAAGACTAGATGATTTCCGCCTCGACAAAATTTAAACAGGTCTTGGCAGATTTTGTATTCAGCATCGATTGGCGTTTCAACATCTACCTGAGCGGGGTTTACATAGCCTTTGACTTGCACCTTAAGTGTCGATGTCGAACTTGAATCCTCAACTATTTCACAAGGTAAAGATTGATTAGGTCGAAGCGATAATGGAACTTTTCTTATATTACCTAGGGTTGCACTTAATGCAACTCTAGGAATGGGTGTCTTCAATCTCCCAAGAAGATGCTCTAGTCGATGAAGCAAAGAAAGTAAGTGATGTCCGCGCTCTGTGCCAAGAAATGCATGAAACTCATCAATAACGATATATTTCAAATAAAAAAATGCGGTTTTCATCCATCCCGAATCTCGGATAAGTAATGATTCGAGTGATTCAGGTGTAATTAGTACAATACCTGCTGGTGTGGATTTTAACTTGTTCTTTCGGCTTTTAGGGCTATCCCCGTGCCAGGGGGTGACAGGTATACCCAGTAAATCTGAAAGGCTTTCTAAACGTCTATCTTGATCATTAATTAAAGCTTTAAGTGGGCTGATATAAAGGATACCAATTCCTTCCTCTTGATTGGCAATAGCGCTCAGAGCCGGAAGAAAAAATGCTTCGGTTTTTCCCGCAGCAGTCGATGCACTAATCAAAACGTCAGTGTTTGCAGAAAGTATCGGCGCAATTGCTTTGCATTGGATTTCACGTAGGTTTACCCAGCCTTGTTCAAATATCCAACGCTGAACTCGAATATCGAGCTTTTCATGTTCATTTATCATAGTTTGAAGTCAGTAAAGCCATCCTCACTTTCATCTAATTCAAGTTGAACATCAGAGGGCTTATCTTCTTCAATTCCAACCGATGAAACCAGGTTGTTCCAGCTTATCGTTGGATTTTGGTCGATTACCGCGAGCATATCCAAAAAAGCCTTTATCGTATTGCGTGGAGTTCGAAAGTAAGCATCTCCAATAGTCTGACTGCAATGTTTTAGGAACGCCATTAAGGATTCGTCAGGAACAAGATATTTGCTTTCATCACCTTCGGCATAAACGTGACGTAAATTCTTTAGTAGTATATAAAGCTCTTCCGGGGTCAAGCTTGCGAGATGCAGTGCTGGAGATGAGTAATCGATAAGACCTGCTTGCTTAGCAAAGTTATTACCCGTAAGTCTGGATTGAAGGGCTTCATAGCTATAAAGACCTTTCCTAGGGTCCAGTAGGAATTCAGGTGTTCCACCAAGTAAAAAACCTAAATATTCAGCAGTGCCTTGTAGGCAATCATTGAGAATTCGTAATATCTGTTCATAGTTAGAAGTCCTAGCTGTTGTGTTATTCAACTTATACAGATTTACCATTTCATCGAGGTTAACGAGCAACCCCTGATATCCCGCTTGGCGAACGAATAGACTCATTAATTTGAGTGCATCATAAAAAGACGTATCCGAAATTATCGTTCTGACACCTAAATCTTTGCGGGCATCCGTTTTAGTTGAATATTCAGCGCGTAACCATTTAATTGCATTAGCTTTTTTTGTGTCATCGTCTTGTTCATGTCCAATCCAATAAGCCTCGATCACTTTGGCGAAGTCATATCCACCGACAAGATCAGAAAGTGAAGATAGCTTTTCATGAATAACTGTATTGATGCTTTTTCCAGTCGTATCAGCTTCCTTTCTCGCTTCAGTTATAAACTTTTCAACGACGCTGGTTAGTGCATTTCCATCTGGTTTATTGCGCGTAGACATATTACGCATTAGCTCTGAATATAGGTTTCTCGCTTGCCCAGCAGATGCATGCATTCGTCTATCTGGAGATAGGTCAGCATTAACAGTTACCAATTTTCTTTCTAAAGCGATAGCTCGAACAACGCTCAAGAAAAATGTTTTGCCTGAACCATATTCTCCAATAATAAGCCTAAAGGCTGAACCACCATCGGAGATCCGTTCAATGTCTTGAAGAAGTGCTTTTAGTTCGCTAACCCGGCCAACTTGAATATGTTGAATCCCAACTTTGGGAGTCACGCCAGATTTCAGCGATTGGATAATTGCATCTCTTTCTTTTGCACGTATTTTTTTTGCAACCATCATTTAACCCTTTAATTCTTCGACAATTTCGAGATCGACGTATATATCACCATCATCATCCAACACAGGAGCATCTACTTTTTCGTAAGCCCAATCATTGATGGTTTCTATTGCACCATCAACCATCAAGTTAAGTTTGCTACAAAGTTCATGAACTTCATTTCGAGGCCATATTTCTTTGCTAAGCAGCATATCGAACAGATCTTTATGCTCATTATCCAGTCCGTCATGACCTATAGAGAGCGAACTCATCGTCTCTATTTCTGGCTCGCTATCAACCGCAAATATGCTTTCTAACATGCTCTTGGCATCGCTGGTATCACTCTCATGCATCGCCAGAATGTCCTGATCCAACTGGAACGTCTCTGCACTTTCGTTGGCAGTTGTTACTGAGGAAGAGTTAGGTGTTCTCGTGGATGCTAGGTTGTGAATGTCGCTCGTAACAAGTGATTTATCCAATCCCAGGCATGTATAGAGTTTCTCAATTTGTTTTATTTCAGATGAATCGACCTTACCGTCAGCAAGAGCAATGGAAATTATAGATTTCTTTAAGGATTCAATTTGTGTTGAATTGAGCATCTCAATTCTGGATTTTAACCCAGCAATGTTTGCTGGACTATTCAATCGCCACGTCAAATAAGCTTTCAATGAACTTTTCTCGGATGGAGACAAGCGCTTATCGTGTTCAATCAAGCTTTGCAGCGTTAATTTTTCATCATGATCTACAATACCGTCAATATTAGCCACTATTGCACCAAGCCTGATAGCCAGACTTACTTGGTTGAAAGCAGTACCAGGTTCAAAAAAATCGCTATGGCCAGGTGTGAACAACACAATGTTGCTATCAGCTTTGAACTTGACTTGATGAAAACGCATATCTGGAGCGATACCTATATCAGCTTTAGCGGCAAGTTTAATAAGGAGATCATTTTCTTTCTTGTTCATTGCCTTGGGAAGCGGTATTCCTGTGTGAGACCAGAACTCTTTAACAGTTGTCAACCCGTCATCATTCTGAATTACCTGAACAGCCCATGACTTAAATGATTCAATAACTGGTGAGTTTGATTCATTTGCCAGTTCTTTTGGTAGTAACATCAATGCAGCTATATCATTTTTGGAGGTGTCAGCTTTACCTAAGTATCGACTATAGCTACCTAATTCTTCCGTGCATTGCTCTGCAATGGGGATGAGTTTTTTTATGGGACCTTTGAGAATACTTGGATCAGGTAACTCTTCCATACCTAAATCAACACTATTAATGCTGTTGCTTGCTGCATGATATCTGATTCGAAGCTTGGTTTTGTTTGGCTTTACATAAACACCTTCGCAAAATTTTTGAGAGAACCTTATTTCGAAAAGCTTGCGAAACTCCTCTTCACATCTACGGGCAGGCATTTTTAGCGAATATTCAAATGTATTCTTTAACCACTCTAAAGCCAGCTCAGCGCCAACAGGGTGTCCATTAACTATGGTTTTGGCTAGTTTCAGCTTGAATGATAATGCATTGTTTGTATCTGGTATTTCTGCAATCCGGTGCTCAAGTAGAGCAGGCCTGAGCAGAGCCATCAACTCAAGAAAATTGGTTGAATATCCTCTAAAAGAACGGTTTGTGTTGAAGACCTTATTGAGGCGTAAAACCTCTTCAAATAATGTGGTGAATTCTTGATCTGATACCTGAGAGTTAGTTTGGTTTTCAATGATTCTTCTTTCAAAACCATAGAAGTAAATGAATACGTACCCGATTGGTGTGTTTGGATCAGAGCGGTCAGATGCTAACCAGTCTAGATAGGCTCCTCTGCACTCTTTTGATAAAGAGGAATAACTTGGCCAGTATCCCAGTGTTTCGTCGGTATGTAATTCTGATCCGATGTTAATTGAAGGTTTCGATACGGGGCGTTCCTCATCGATAAGAGATGGTTCTAACCTATATCCATCAAGTGAGTTCATTACCCCACCAAAGTAAAAAAGACCTTTGTTGAGCTTTCTTCCGATAATGGTCAGCTGTTCACTCTCACCAATCCATCGGCCCTTTTTCTTGTTCGGAGATTTTTCTGGTTCACGACCAAAACTTGTGTGAACTGTGAATGTTGCAAACTCATCATCGTCATTATGTGAAAAAATCGATATCGTTTTTGTGCTATTACTGTGGTTTGTTTGAGAGGCAAGTTTTGAGGCTGAATTTTTTTGGGTTGAGCTGTTAACGTTTTGGAATTGTTCGTTTTCACTAATCCATCTACCTTCTTGATGGTTCGACGATTTCTCAGTTTCTTTCTCAAGGCTTGTGTGAGTTGTGAAGGTAGTGATCACATCAAGGTCACTTGTAGAAACTGATGTCGTTTGCATGCTATTGGTATTGCATTTTTGAGCAGAATGCTTTGATATTGTCTTATTTTGGAGTGAACTGTCAGCGGATTTAGGCTTAGATTTTTTAGTTATTAGTTTGTATAGAACATAAATAAAAAGCACGCCAACAATAAATTCCATTTTCTTCCCTCAGCATCAATGAACATCATTCAAAGAAGTCTATATATACGATAATTATCTACCCAGCATTCATTGAGTGATCCAAGGTTGATTAATATTTTTGCATAGTGATGCATTAGTTAAATTTGGTCAAATGGATGTATAACAAAGTGTGAGGCGCATTACTGATAAAATGTTTCAGGCCAATTGTTTGTCTCAGCCCAAGTAATCCCCCACACCAGGGAAAAATTCATGGATGAATTTTCAGGTTGTCGGCGCCGGGAGCGCCTACAACCGGCCCGGACAACACCAGAGAACAAAAGGCATTTCTGGGTACGCTTTTGGCCTAAAAAGAGTACTTGGCGCGCATCAAACAAGGCCAAGTGAACCACCGAACTCAAGCGCGACATACCTCCGGTTCACCAGAATCCCCAGCCTTAAAAGTTGCACTCGCTTATGGATTCCCACCTGCGCGGGAATGACGGGTTGAAATGTACATTGATGATACTTCCCAAGGGAAAAATTCATGGATGAATTTTTAGGTTGTCGGCGCCGGGAGCGGCTACAACCGGCCCGGACAACACCAGAGAACCAAAGGCATTTCTGGGTACGCTTTTGGCCTGAAAAGCGTACCTGGCGCGCACAAGAAAATGCTGAATGGGGCGCTGAATCTAGGCGCGACAAACCAATACACTTCACCTAAACCCACCATAATAAAATGCTATCGTCACCACAAAAATTTTTTGTGTTGTGCGCCCAATTTTTTATTGCGTGGAAAAGGTGATGAATTTACTATCGCGCCGCTTCTTGATGATAGCCAATCCGAGTACATCACAGCTGATATTGTGGCAAGGCGATAGAGCAACTATCCAAGAGTGACTTTGACTGCGCTTGTGCGCTTTTTTTGACGCTCCACTTTTCATCATTGCGGATGAAAAGTGCTATCGATTGTTGGAGGCCAGCTATGGCTCATGCTCATTCTGTACTAGATTTTCATTCTTTCTCTGCTCAGACACTGGCGGCTGACGAGGTTCAGTTAATTGAATCTTCAGTAGCCCAGTTCGGTGCGCCGTTATTACTGCTCGATTGCGATGTGATTCGCCAGCAGTATCGTGCACTCAATAATGCACTGCCTAATGTGACCCTTCACTTCGCGCTCAAGCCGCTGCCACACCCGGCTGTGGTGAGAACTTTGCTCGAAGAAGGTGCCAGTTTTGATCTGGCAACCAGTGGCGAAGTGGATCTGGTGGCGCAGGAAGGTGTCCCTGCCGAGCGCACTATTCACACCCACCCGATTAAGCGTGACGCTGACATTCGCGACGCGCTGGCGTACGGCTGCACTGTGTTTGTGGTGGATAACCTGAACGAGCTGGCGAAGTTCAAACCGTATCACAACGACGTGGAATTGCTGGTGCGTTTGAGTTTCCGCAACGCTGAAGCCTTTGCCGATTTGTCGAAGAAGTTCGGCTGTTCACCGGAGCAGGCGCTGACGATTATTGAAACCGCCAAAGCCTGGAATATCCGCATCAAAGGCCTGTCGTTCCATGTGGGATCACAAACCCTGCATCCGCAGAAATACGTCGATGCGATCCGCACTTGTAAGCAAGTGATGGAGCAGGTGGTGGAACGTGGTTTACCGGCGCTGAGCACGCTGGACATTGGCGGCGGTTTTCCGGTTTCTTACTCGCAGCAGGTGATGCCGATTGACCAGTTCTGTGTGCCGATTAACGAGGCGCTGAATGAACTGCCTGAAACGGTTCAGGTACTGGCGGAGCCGGGCCGCTTTATTGTGGCGCAGTCGGTCACCAGTGTCGCGTCCGTGATGGGGCAGGCTGAGCGTGATGGCCAGATGTGGTATTACCTGGATGACGGCATTTACGGTTCGTTCAGTGGTTTGATGTTTGACGACGCCCAGTATCCGCTGGTGACGCTGAAGCAAGATGGTGAGTACGCGCCGAGTGTACTGGCCGGCCCGACCTGCGACAGCATTGATGTGATCGCTGAAAACATCATGTTGCCGAAACTGGACAACGGTGATTTGATCATCGGCCGCATGATGGGCGCTTACACCAGCGCGACCGCGACCGATTTTAACTTCTTTAAACGTGCGCAAACGGTACTGCTCAATGAGCATGCGCAAAGCTGCGAACGCATGATTGGCTGATGGAATCAGTAAGCCCTCACTTCGGTGTGGGCTTTTTCTTTGCGGTTTGTTCTACGCGGTTAGATACAGAGAACGGCGCTGCCATGATTCACCCAACACGATTCACCCAAGGCTAAGTCTTGCCTTTCTGATGCTCTTCATTTTCAAGCGCTTTACTGGTGATTTCCTGGTACAGGCCGATAAGGTTCGCGACCAGGGTTTGCCATTCGGGGTGGCGCTCCGCAATAGGCATGATGCGCTGAGCATCGTCGAAGACATCTTTCAGAAATTGAATATCCAGTTCATTCAGGGTTTCGCCATTATCTACCCGCTTTTTCATAGCTAATGCTCTGGGTAAACGCTGGGATTCCAGACGCTCCGCCAGTGCCTGTAAAATTCCCGCCTCTTTTTCTTCTTTACTATCCATAGAAGTACCTGCAAATCGACAAAACCGATGACATGAGTGTAGTCACTGTTTCTGGGGAAGCGCATGCCGGGCGACTAAATTGCCGGTGAACACCAGTTTCTGACGGCAGTCATTGCCCATACAGGATGAGTGCTCGTTCGCTGTTTGCAGGTATCAGGTATCAGGTATCTGGTATGCTATCTGTCAGTAAAGAAACGAGGATACATCATGAGTGAGCAAGCTCTGTCACTGGTACTGGCACTCAATACTGAGTTGCCGGATCGTGATGCGCAGATTCACGCGGCGGTGAAGGCGGCGGAAAGTGAGTTCCAGCCGCTGTTTTATGAACTGGCCTGGACAGACGATCCGCACATGACGATTGTGCCGGATTCAATGACGATAAAAGACATTGCTCTCGAGGGGGCAAAGGTCACTGTGACCGTGGATTTTAACTGGTCTGTCTTTCAGGCTTGTCTGATTGTCGACAACGTCTCTACAAACGAAGCGAAACTTCAGTTTGAGCTGAAAGGCGATTCACTGGTGATGAACCAGGCATTTCCGCCGCGCTGGCGTTACGACAACTGATCGCAGACCTCTATTTTCTTGAAAACAGGCATCTTAAAAACACGCCCCACAAGCTTAAGACTGGCGGGGCGTGTTTGCTGTTGGCACGGGCCGTTATTCCATTACGGTGTCCGTGTCTGCTTTTGCTGTCTGCGGCCGCTTTTTCGGGGTGCGCAGCAGGAAGACCAGCGGCACAGCCGCGAGCGTGACCCACATCATCAGGCGGAAATCCTGCAGATAAGCCAGCAGGGCGGCCTGTTTGGTGACTTCGGCGTTCATCGCCACCAGCCCCTGTGGGGTCGACAGGTTGTACACACCGGCATCAATGGCCTGATTGAGGGCAAAATTGAACGGCGTAATGTAATCGGCAAACGCGGCATGGTTGGCCTGTGTCTGCTGCGACAGGTAAGTGATCACGACAGAAATGCCGATACTGCTGCCGATGTTACGCATCAGGCTGAACAGCGCTGTGCCTTCGCCACGGTATTTCGGTGCCAGGGTGGCGAAAGTGATGGTCGACAGGGGCACGAAAATAAAGCCCAGCCCCAGCCCCTGGATCACCCCGGTACGGACGATATCCCACCCGCTGATATTGAGATCAAACAGCGTGGTTTCCCATAACGAGAAGGACGTCAGCATCAGGCCGAGAAAGATTTTGTACCTTGGGTCGACCTTACCGGCGAGTTTACCGACGGTGATCATCGCCATCATAGTGCCCACGCCGCGCGGGGCCAGCAGGTAGCCGACATCCAGCACCGGATAGCCCAGCAGGTTTTGCATAAAGGGCGGCAGTAAGGCCATGGTTGCCAGCAGTATGATCCCGATAATGAAGATAAACAGCAGGCCGATACGAAAATTACTGTCGCTGAATAAACCCGGTTCAATAAAGGGCGCTTTGTGGGTAAACATGTGCGCGATGAACAGATAAAAACAGCCGCCGGCAAGAATGGCCTCGATCACCACTTCCGGGCTGTCAAACCAGCCGAGCGATTCACCGCGATCCAGCATCATTTGCAGCGAGCCGATAGCCAGACTGAGCAGCGCGAAGCCGAACAAATCGAACTTACGCGACTTATCTATCGCGGTTTCTTTCACGTAGGCGGCAATGCCGAACCAGGCCAGCAGGCCAAACGGCAGGTTGATGTAAAACACCCAGCGCCAGTTGTAATACTCGGTTAACCAGCCGCCAAGCGACGGGCCCAGGATCGGGCCGACCATCACACCCACGCCCCACATCGCCATGGCTGAACCATGCTGCTCGGTCGGGTAGGTATCAAGCAGCACAGATTGCGACAGCGGCACCAGGCTGGCCCCGAACACCCCTTGCAGCAAACGGAAAAGCACGATTTGCTCGAGCGACTGCGCTGCGCCGCACAGCATGGAACTGACAGTAAAACCCACCACAGCCCACAAAAAGATGCGTCTCTGGCCAAACTGCGCACTGAGAAAGCCGGTTAACGGCATACAAATGGCGGCGGCAACGATATAGGAGGTGAGCACCCAGGAAATCTGATCCTGCGTCGCCCCCATCGCGCCTTGCATGTGCGGCAGCGCGACGTTAGCAATCGTGGTGTCCAGCGCCTGCATTATGGTGGCCAGCATCACCGCAATGGTAATGAAACCACGGTTAGCCGGTTCAGCAGGCGCTGCCAGGCTGTGCTGACTCATAATGACAGCCCGAGGAATTGGCGGTGATGTTCGGTATCAATTTCCACTACAGTGCTCAGGCCGGCACGTAACGCCGGGCTGTCAGAGTCTGAGGTGATCGCGATGCGAACCGGTACGCGCTGGGCGATTTTCACCCAGTTCCCGGTGGCATTCTGGGCCGGGATAACGGAAAACTCGGCCCCGGTTGCCGGGCTGAGGCTGTCGACGAAACCGCTCCATTCTGCATCCGGGTAGGTATCAACATGGATGCTGACCTTTTGTCCTGGTCTGACATTGGTCAGGTCTGTTTCAGTGAAGTTGGCTTCGATCCAGGGAGAGGCACTGGCGACCAGCGACATCACGGTCACGCCCGGATTCATGTATTGCCCCGGTTTCGGTGGCTGGCTCACAATGCCGTCGACAGAGGCTTTGATCGTGCTGCGGGCCAGATCCAGCCTGGCGCGGTTCAGCTCCGCCAGCGCCGTCATGTATTTCGGGTGCGACTCAAGCGGCGTGGTTACACTGCCGCCCATGGTTTCAGCAATGCGTTTCAGATCCAGTTCCAGTGCGTTAATTTCCTGATTCGCCAGATCAGCGGCCTGTTGCGCCAGATCGAAATTGGCGGTCGAGACGTATTTTTTCACCGCCAGATCTTTTTGTCGTTTCAGCTCTTTCTGCGCAAAGGCCAGTTTGGTGCGTGCCAGCGCAATTTCAGCCTGCTTCTCTTTATAGCTGGCTTTCAGTGCCGCGAGATCTGTGCGCACCTGCGCCAGCTCCGCTTCGGCTTTGGCTACGGCGACATCGAACCGGGCCGGATCTATCCGGAAAAGGGGCTGGCCGGCTTTTACCTGCTGGTTTTCTTTTACCATGACCTCCAGCACCGGGCCGGACACTTCAGCACTGACAGGCACTTTGTCGGCTTTGACATAGGCATTGTCGGTTTCCACATAACGGCCGCTTTTGAGGTACATCACACCACCGCCGATGACGGCAATGGCTGGAATGACAACGAGCAGCACAAAGCGCTTCATCGACCGTTTCGGTGGCGGGCTTTGCGGGGCGTCTGCTTGTTCCTGGGGCATGTTGCTCATGGTAGGTACTCCAACTTCTCGGTATAACCGGGCTGATTTAAAGGGCTGACAGGTTGCGGCGCATTTTTTCGAATGCAAAAGTGACAGTGGCAATCTCTGCCTCAGACAGCCCTGCTAACGCATCATCCTGAATGCTTTTGATCACACTCAGAATTTCATCAATGTGAGGCTGGGCGGTGGCAGACAGATAAATCTGGTAGGCGCGTCTGTCCTTGGGATCCGGACGGCGCTCTATCAGATCGGCCTCGACCAGCAGGTCGATCAGTCTGACCAGGGAAATCGGCTTGATTTCAAGCATGTCTGCCAGCTCTACCTGCCGGACACCTTCAAAACGCGCGATGTAGAACAAGGCTCTGGCCTGAACCAGCGTCAGGTCCTGACCTTTCAGGCGTTTTTTGAACAGGTTTCGCATCAGGCGGGTGACATCAGACATCACAAATCCCAGCGTATTGTTATTCATTCAGCCAGCCTCAAATAGTAAGTATTACGTATTATGTGCCAATGTAACTAAATGTTTCAATCCGTGAGCAGAATATTGATCCCTTGTGAGCCGGTATTTCTGAATGCGAAGTTTGAATCATGGGGCTGCCAGCCGAAGGTACTGTGACCGTGAGCAGGGTGAGGCTGCAGTTAGGTCGCCGTCGCGAAATAACATCACCATGAAACAAAAATTCGTAATGGAGAATAAAGGTGTCTGGCTGAAAAATAGCAAGACAATCAAGGCAGAAATCAGGAGGCCGGAGACATGGCTTGTAACGCTAAGACGTGGGGCGATTACCACCTCTATACATTGACGAATGAGCGCGGAACTCAGGTTGATATCAGCGATCTCGGGGCAACACTGGTCAACTTTGTGGTCTGCGACAAAGATGGTCAAGCTGTGAATATTGTACTGGGTTATGAAAGCCCTGAAGCTTATCTGCAAGGCCAGGCTTACATTGGCGGTGTCGTGGGTCCCTGGGCGAACCGTATTGCAAGCGGCCAGTTTGAACTGAATGGTAAACTGATCCAGCTTGAGCAAAACGAAGGGAGTAACCATCTCCACGGAGCAGGAGCTGGGTTGCATAACCGGCGCTGGCAGGTGCAGCAAATATCCGCAAACCGAATCAGTCTGAGCACTTCTGTGAATGCCGGGGAGGCTGGCTACCCGGCCAGCATCAGTATTTTGGTCAGTTACTCGCTGACGGACAACAATACTCTGGTGATTGATTATCAGGCTGAGCCGGACGGGAAGACACCGGTTAACCTGACTCACCATGCTTATTTTAATCTCAATGGTGGCGTGAGTGGGATCGCTGAGCATGACGTCCAGATTAACGCTGACATGTACTTTGAAATCGATCAGCAGTCGATTCCGCACAACAAGTGTTTTGTCGAAGATACCCCGATGGACTTTCGTACTTTAACCCGCTTGTCTTCCCGGTTGGTGGCAAATGATGCTCAGGTCAAAGCCGTTGGCGGGTTTGACCATTGCTGGTGTTTAACTGGCTCGGGTATGCGTCGGGTCGCTGAAGTGCAATGTGCAGAGACTGGTCTGGGCCTGAGAATGTTCACAGACCAACCTGGTTTGCAGTTCTATACCGGCAACACATTGGCCGGGCAGCATGGCCGGGATAAAGTTTATCGCCGGTATGATGGTTTTTGTCTGGAAGCGCAATGCTATCCCAATCAGGTCAATATGATGAATGCTGAGGATTGTCATTACTGGCCTGGGAAAGCTTACCGCCAGACCACGGCGTATCAGATCATAGTCATCCAGCGTTAATCATATACAGCAAGGCCGAATATCGGCCTTGCTGTCAGGTGACTGGCGTTAGTTAATATCCGTGTCGTGATCTTCCCCTTTGCGGTAATCCTTAGGGGTGAGATTGAAATTCTTTTTAAACACTGAGTACATGTACTGCAAGGACGGGTAGCCACATAAAGAAGCGATTTCAGCGATTGGCAGTTCTGTGGTGCGCAGCAGATTACAGGCTCGCTTCAGCTTAGAGTTGTGGATTTCCTGATGGATAGAATGCCCACGTTCTTCTTTAAATCGTGTTTCCAGATTTGAACGGGAAACACCGACGTAGTTCAGCACCTGATCGACTTTGATACCTTTGATTGCATTGTGGCGAATGAAATGCATTGCCTGAATGACATAAGGATCGCGCAGCGCCTGAAAGTCTGTACTTTGGCGTTCATAAACCTGGGTCGGCGGAATGAGCACTTTGCTGTGGCGGATTATATTCTGCCGGGGGCTATCTTCTGCGTCCTGTTGTTCTTTACGAAGCAAAATGTGATGGAGCATCTTGGCAGCCTGATATCCCATCTTTTTACAGCCTTGTCCGACAGAGCTGAGAGAAACACGTGTCAGATAGCGTGCAAGCTCTTCATTATCAATGCCTATCACAGCAATTTTATCCGGCACCATCAGGTTAAGATGATCGCACACCTGGAGCAGATGCCTGGCCCGTGAATCCGTTACGGCAATAATTCCTGTCGGTGTTGGCAGATTTTGCAGCCAGTCTGCCAGGCGATTCATGTCATATTGCCAGGTCAGCGGAGATGTTTCATTGCCGCGGTAGATGAATCCTTCGTACCCTTCTTCTTTAACAATCCGCCGGAAAGATTTCTCTCGCTCTGCAGCCCAACGAGACGTGGGGCAGGGCGGTAACCCGTAAAAAGCGAAGTTTTCCAGTCCTTTATCTCTGAGATGCTGGAAGGCCATGTTGACCAGTTGCGCGTTGTCTGTGGCGATATAAGGCAGGTTCGGATAATCATGGTCATTTTCGTAAGACCCCCCGACACCTACTGTCGGGATATTGATTTCTTTAAGGATTTCTTCAATTTCAGGGTTGTCGAGATCCGCAATAATGCCATCACCTACCCAGTTTTTGATGTTGTCTAAATGCACACGGAAATCTTCTTCGAGGAAAATATCCCAGTCACACTGGGTTGCATGCAGATACTCACCGATCCCTTCGATAACCTGTCTGTCGTACACCTTATTGGCATTGAATAACAGGGTGATCCTATAGCGTTTATTCATGGTGATACTTCGTTTAATGTCCTGTCAAAAAACGTAACTGGAGTGTAGCAGCGGCTTATCAGGTACTGTGTGACCCGTACCACACAGAAGAAATCCGTTAATTTGAGTGTGAAAAAACGTAATTGAGAACTTTCTGCAGTGAAAGGAGCATAGAGAAAACCATGCTTGTACGTCTCTATTGCAGATGACGGCACAGATACAGGAGAAGAGGTAGCCATGTTTATTGGTATTGATTTAGGGACATCAGGGGTAAAAGCAATTGTGTTGGATAGCAAAGGCAAAGTATTGGCCAGCCAGACAGTACCTTTATCGGTATCGCGGCCTGAGCCGCTGTGGTCTGAACAACATCCCGAAGACTGGTGGCAAGCCACATGTGAAGTGATGGATGGTCTGCGTCAGCAAATGGATCTGTCACAGGTCTTGGCTGTTGGGCTTGCCGGACAAATGCATGGTGCCACCTTGCTGGACATCCAGGGAGAGGTCATTCGCCCGGCCATTTTGTGGAATGACGGCCGTTGTTTCGCGGAATGTAAGGAACTGGAAGCTTTGGTGCCAGCCAGTCGCGATATCACTGGCAATATCATGATGCCTGGCTTCAATGCGCCGAAGCTGCTGTGGTTAAAAAAGCATGAGCCCGGCAATTTTAATCGTGTGGCGACAGTGTTATTACCCAAAGACTATCTGCGTTTTCGCATGACGGGTGACTTAGCTTCAGATCTGTCTGACTCGGCAGGGACACTGTGGCTGGATGTGGCCAGGCGTGACTGGAATGATGAGCTGCTGGCAGCGACTGGTCTGAGCCGGAAACAGATGCCGTGCTTGTTTGAAGGCAGTGAAGTGACAGGGACCTTATCGCCTGAGATTGCTGAAATGTGGGGGATGCGCTGTGTCCCTGTAGTTGCAGGAGCCGGGGACAATGCGGCTGGCGCGATTGGTGTCGGGATCACTAAGCCGGGCCAGGCAATGCTGTCACTGGGAACATCCGGTGTGTATTTCTCCGTGAGTGATGGTTTTTTATCCAATCCTGAGTCAGCGTTGCACAGCTTTTGTCATGCACTGCCTTCGACATGGCATACCATGTCTGTGATTTTAAGTGCCGCATCATGCCTCAATTGGGCTGCTGAGCTGACAGGTTATCATTCTGTGCCGGCGATGCTGGAAGATGTACAGGCGAACTCGGAGCCAGATTCAACCCTGATATTCCTACCTTATCTGTCGGGAGAAAGAACCCCGCATAATAATCCCAATGCTAAAGGTGTTTTCTTTGGTATGACCCACAGTACACAAGGGGTTGACCTGTGCCGCGCCGTTCTGGAAGGGGTAGGGTTCGCCTTTGCGGATGGGTTTGACGCTTTACACAGTGCGGGAGATATTCCCGAAGAGATCAATCTGATTGGCGGCGGCGCACGCAGTGAGTATTGGCGACAGATGCTCGCTGATATTGTGGGTCATACGCTGGTTTACCGTCTTGGCGGGGATGTCGGTCCGGCACTGGGGGCAGCCCGTCTTGCCCAATTGGGTGTGACAGACGGTGCGCCGTTGTCAGATATCTGCCCGGTTCCCGAGTTGGTACAGCGGCATAGCCCTAATACCGACATGCGGGATTTCTATAATAAAAAACGTAAAATCTATCAAAATATTTATCATAAACTTCAATCTGTTTTCTAATAAGCAAACTTATTAGTAGTGAAAATGGCAGGGCGTAAGTTACTGCCTTTTTTATTTCCGAATTATGAATGACAGTCTTCACATAAGTAAAATTACATAAAGTATGTTTTATTTATCATAATATTAATCATTGCTCCGTATTCACAATATGTAGGTGGAACATACCAATATAAAACCTACACGGAGTTGATTATGAAACAACCTGCTAATGTACTGCATTTGACATTGGTGGTTGCGCTGGGCGGATTACTGTTTGGTTATGATACCGCGGTAATATCCGGTGCAACCGAAGCGTTGCAAACCTACTTTTCACTGGATGCGGCAGAGCTGGGTTTTGCTGCCTCTTCTGCCTTGATTGGTTGCGTTATCGGTGCCATTTTTGCCGGCGGACTGAGTGCCCGTTATGGCCGACGTGGTGCGCTGATCATTGCGGCCCTGCTTTTTTTGATCTCAGCCATCGGTTCGGCAATTCCGGAAAACTACTGGGTATTTATTCTTTACCGGGTGCTTGGCGGAGTCGGTGTGGGGATCGCCTCAATGGTCTCGCCTATGTATATTGCCGAAGTGGCGCCGCCGCAGCGCCGTGGCAGTCTGGTGTCCTGTAATCAGTTTGCCATTATTTTTGGCATGCTGGTGGTGTACTTCGTCAACTACGGTATTGCGCTGTCGGGCTCTGAGGTCTGGCTAAATACGATGGGCTGGCGACTGATGTTTGGCTCTGAAGTGGTACCTGCCGGTATTTTTCTGCTGTTACTCTTTACTGTACCTGAAACGCCTCGCTGGCTGGCTATGCAGGGACGTTATGAGGAAGCCCGCACATTGCTGACAGCCGTTAATAAAGGTGCCGATACAGAAAGCCAGTGGCAGGACATCCATGCTTCACTGCAAGAAAATTCGACTGGCGGTATTGTGTCTAAAGGGCTGCTGGGTGTGCTTGTAATCGGCATTATGCTCAGTGTTCTGCAGCAGGTAACGGGTATTAATGTGTTTCTTTATTATGCGCCGACAATACTGAAAGGCTTCAGTGAATCCAGTATGGATATCGCGTTGCTGCAGACGATACTGGTGGGAGCGGTGAATCTGACCTTTACCGTCATCGCGATTTTTACGGTTGACCGGTTTGGTCGCCGACCATTAATGATGATTGGCGCAGGGATAATGGCGATCAGTATGTTAGCTATTGGTACGGCAGCTTATATGAATGCCATTGGCGGTTATCTGCTGGTGTTTGTTCTGGGTTATATTGCCGCTTTTGCATTATCGCTTGGTCCTGTGACCTGGGTGCTGCTTTCTGAAATTTTCCCAAACAGTGTGCGCTCAAAAGCGTTGTCTATTGCGGTTTTCGCCCAGTGGTTTGCCAATTTTGTTGTTTCTCAGACCTTCCCTATGATGAATGACCACAGCAGCTGGTTATATCAGACCTATAACGGCGGGTTTCCGTTTTGGCTCTATGGGGTGATGGGGATCTTCACTGTGTATTTTGTCTACCGATGGGTGCCGGAAACGAAAGGAAAATCCCTGGAGCAGTTAGAGAGTGTGTGGACGCCGTCTGAAGTGAAAGGCAAGGCTGAGTATGTGTAATCTCTGAATACCTGTGATACTGATTTTGAAGCCCGCCATGCGGGCTTTTTTGTCTCTGGGCACGGCTTCAGTCGCCACCTGTTCGCGCGGGACAGGGAATGTGAAGTAGATGGTTAATGGTGCTCTTGCTCTTTGTTTGGCTTTCGCCCCGGAGGTAATAGCGAGCCGGGTTTGGTTGAGTTGCGAGCGGATTAACCGGCGCACTGCAGGTAATGGCAAGTGGTCAGCCGGCTTGTCAGATCATGTTAAATCGAGAGTGGGGCTGCTGCTGTTGGCAGCATTAACAGACACAGTACTAATCAGTCGGGTAAACCCGTGGTTGCAGAATGAAAAAGGCCGGGTGATATACCCGGCCAAGATTAAACCACGAGAGGTTGTTATTTATAGATAAAGCCGTTCACTATGTTTTCCAGGTACTCTTGCCTGCCGGAAACTGGTTGAGGCTGGATATCATTGGTCAGCGCGAAGTCGGCCAGTGATGCCAGAGACAGATTACCCTGCAGGATTCGCTGTCCGAGTTCGCCGTTCCAGCCGGCATAACGCTGAGCGACATGGTCAGCCAGTCGATCGTTGTCAATCATAGCGGCAGCCCGTTTCAGGGAAAGTGCCATGGTGTCCATGCCGCCAATGTGGCCGTGGAACAAATCCTCGCCATCAATCGACGGACGACGAACGCGGGCATCGAAGTTGAAACCGCCTGTGGTGAAGCCACCGGCTTTCAGGATTTCATACATCACCAGTGTATTTTCTTCCACGCTGTTCGGGAACTGGTCTGTGTCCCAGCCCAATTGCGCATCCCCGCGGTTGGCGTCAATAGAACCAAACAGGCCCAGTGAGGTCGCCGTCGCCACTTCGTGATGGAAACTGTGGCCTGCCAGTGTGGCGTGGTTGGCTTCAATATTGACCTTAATTTCGTTTTCCAGGCCGAACTGCTTAAGGAAACCATATACTGTTGCTGTGTCGTAATCGTATTGATGTTTGGTGGGTTCTTGCGGTTTGGGCTCAATCAGTATGGTGCCTTTAAAACCCGTTTTGTGTTTATGCTCAACCACCAGTTGCATCAGGCGACCCAGTTGTTCACGTTCCTGACGCAAATCAGTATTCAGCAGCGTTTCGTAACCTTCACGCCCGCCCCACAGCACATAGTTTTCACCCCCCAGTCGCTGGGTCGCGTTCATGGCATTAAAAATCTGGGTTGCCGCGTAGGCGAAGACTTCTGGATTGGGATTGGTACCGGCACCATTCATATAGCGAGGGTTAGAGAAGGCATTGGCAGTACCCCAGAGCAATTTCAGCCCTGTCTCGGCCTGCTTGGCTTCCAGCACATCCACCATTGCGGTGAAATTATTGACATATTCTTTAATGGAGTTGCCTTCCGGGGCAACGTCAACATCATGAAAACAATAGAAAGGGACGTTGAGTTTAGCAAAAAATTCAAAAGCGGCGTCCGCTTTCATTTTGGCCATTTCCATCGCATCACCGGCTTGATGCCAGGGACGGTCAAAAGTGCCAGCACCGAACACATCTGAACCTGGCCAGCAGAAGTTATGCCAGTAGCAGGCAGCAAAGCGCAGGTGATCTTTCATTGTCTTACCCAGAATAACTTCATCCGGGTTGTAATGACGGAATGCAAGCGGGTTTGTTGTTTCAGTTCCTTCAAACTGTACCTTGCTGATGTTTTTGAAAAATTCAGTCATAGTCTTCATCCATATACGTCGGTGATCTGTTCGATATCTATTTTTTGCTTTTTTTTGTGTCTCAGCAATTATGAAATTTAACAGTGAATTTCACGGATTTAACTAATGTGCTCTGGCTCCCGAAATAGAAATTAACAGTTCTGTGATTATCTGTTTAATGATGTTTAACTGATTGATATTTAATAACTGTAAGCAGCGGGTAGTAGTGGAAATACAATTTGGTTCACACATGTGAAATATCGTAAAAATGATATCATTTTGCATAAATTGATTTGGGAGAATAATTCATAACAATAAAGAGGAGATTAAAAAAATAAATGACCTGTACCTCTGGAGAAAAAAATGGAAACGATAAAGCTAACGGCAAAGGAAAAGATTGCCTACGGTCTGGGTGACACCGGCTGTAATTTTGTCTGGCAGACGGTAATGTTATTCCTCGCTTATTTTTATACTGATATTTATGGATTGTCTCCTGCCCACATGGGCACCATGTTTCTGCTGGTGCGTGTGATTGATGCGGTCACAGACCCAGTGATGGGGTCGATTGCCGACCGGACCCAAAGCCGTTTCGGACGTTACCGTCCTTATCTTGCCTGGGTGGCAGTGCCATTCGGTATTGCCTGTACGGCGACTTTTTATACCCCGGATGTCGGGGAAACCGGCAAAATTATTTATGCCTATGTGTCGTATATTTTTCTGACGCTGATGTATACGGCGATTAATGTCCCTTACTGCGCGATGGCAAATGCCCTGACCAATGATTCAAAGGAGCGTACATCGTTGCAATCTTACCGCTTTGCGCTGAGTACGGCGGGGGGATTAGTGGTGGCACTGATTGCTCTGCCGCTGGTTGATATTATTGGTGGCGGCAACAAACAGTTGGGCTATCTGGGAGCCATGGCGGTGATGGGTCTGGGCGCTGTCGGCCTGTTCTTCTACAGTTTTTCGAACACCAAAGAGCGTTGCTTACCGGCAGCAAACGAAGTCCAGCAGTCGGTATTTGCCGACATGAAAATCCTATGGAAAAACACCCAATGGCGGGTGCTGTTTGTGCTCAACGTGTTGCTGCTGACCGGTGTTGTGCTGAAGGGGGCCTCTACCATGTATTACGTCAATAACGTGATGGAGCGTCCGGATATCGCCACTTTATTTATGGTAACCGGCATGCTGGCAAATATTGTCGGTGCTATCGGTTCTGCTCCTGTGCTGGGACGATTTGATAAGGTGAAAACGTATCGGGTACTGATTGTATTGTCGGGCTTGCTGTCAGCAGCGTTATTTCTGGTCGAACCAAGCAATGTGGCTATGGTGTTTGCTTTGGTTATCCTGCTGGGGGTTGTGCAGATGAGCACCACGCCTTTGCTGTGGAGCATGATGAGCGATGTAGTGGATTATGAGAAAACCCGCAGTAATCGGGCACTGGGTGGCATGATCTTTTCGACCAATCTGTTTGCTATCAAATTAGGCATCGCAATCGGCGGGGCAATGGTCGGCTGGATTCTGGCGGCTGTTGGTTATGTCGGTGGCGCGGAAAGCCAGTCGGCAGAAGCGGTTGTTTGGATCAATCTCCTTTACACGGTTTTTCCCGGTGTGATTTTTGCGCTGCTGGCTGTCGTTATGGCTTTTTACGAACTCGACAGCCAAAAGCTTAAACAAATTAAAGCGCTGCTGACACTGGATGCAAAAACAGTGCAAGACGCCACAGTCAAAGTACATAACGCAGAACTAGGGTGAATGCATGAGTATCTATAAGAACCCTTCTTATTCCATTGAGGAACGAACACAAGACCTGCTCAGCCAGATGACACTGGACGAGAAAATTGCTCAGATGCATGCACAATGGCTGATTCTCGATCCGCAAGGGGATCATCAAGAACGGGAAATGGAATTCACCGGTGATGCGGTGCGGGCAGATATCAAATCGCGTTTGCAGTTCGGTCTGGGACAGATCACCCGGCCGCTGGGGACGCACTCAGTTGACGCGAAAGCCGGTGTTGAGGCGCTGAATGCGTTACAACACTTCCTGGTTGAAGAAACACGGTTAGGGATACCGGCCATGTCACACGAGGAATGCCTGGTGGGGTTGATGGCCCAGGGAGCAACGCTGTTTCCGTCATCGCTGAACTATGGGCATACCTGGAATCCGGCGCTGATCGAGCAGGCCGGGCAAGCGATTGGCCAGGAAATTCGTCAGGCAGGGGCGCACCAGGGCTTATCGCCTGTGCTGGACGTGTCCCGTGATGTGCGCTGGGGACGCACAGAAGAGGTGTTGGGGGAAGATCCCTACCATGCTGGTGTTCTGGCAACTCGCTATGTTCAGGGGTTACAGGGTAAAGACAGAGATGTACTGGCCACACTGAAGCACTATGTTGGCCATTCATTCAGCGAGGGCGCGCGTAATCATGCACCTGTGCATCTGGGTTTCAAAGAATTGAATGATACCTTTATGCTGCCGTTTGAAATGGCTGTCAAATTAGGTAATGCGGGGTCAGTCATGCCCGCTTATCACGATATTGATAATGAGCCCTGCCATGCCTCCCATTTCCTTCTTACGACTGTATTACGTGAACAGTGGGGGTTTGACGGCCTGATTGTTGCGGATTACGGCGGGGTTGATTTGCTGGCCTCGCATCATGCGGTTGCAGCTGATCGCGCTGAAGCGGCGGCATTGGCATTTAATGCAGGTCTGGATATAGAGCTCCCGGATGACTTGTGTGCCCGGTCGGTGAAAGAGGCGGTTAACCGTAACCTGTTGTCTGAAGCTAAAATTGATGAAATTGTCAGTCGCATTCTGTCGGTAAAATTTGCCCTCGGGCTGTTTGAAAATCCCTATACAGATGTCGCAGCGATCCGGCTGCAGCAGGACAGTGTTAAAGCCGTGGCTTATCAGGTCGCCGTTCAATCTGTTGTTATGACTGAAAATAAAGGCATTTTGCCATTGTCGCAAAAGCAGTCAGTCGCCGTGATCGGGCCGACAGCCGACGACCAGCTGGCGCTATTGGGTGGCTACAGTTTTCCTGTGCACCTGATTCTCAGTAGCGTCGAGGGTGAAACAAAGGTCGCTAAAACGTTGAAGCAAGCGATCACTGAACGTTTGAACGTGAGCGGATATGCCAAAGGTTGCGACATTTTGACGAAGCGCCACGCAGGTGCACCGGTTTTTCCTGGTGATGTCGACCTTGCCTTGGGCCAGATGCAGGAATCGCCGGTGTCGACGGATCGTTCTCAGATTGCTGAAGCGGTTGCTGAAGCGGAAAAAGCGGAAGTGGCTGTAGTGTGTGTGGGGGATCTTGCGGGTCTGTTCCAGACTGGCACAGTCGGTGAGGGCTCAGATGCCGCAAAGCTTGATTTACCTGGCGTGCAGCAGGCGCTGGTGGAAGCTGTCATTAATACAGGCACACCGACAGTTGTCCTGATCACGGGCGGTCGTCCTTATAATCTCAATGGCTGGGAGAGTAAGGCGGCAGCTGTGCTTTACGGCTGGGCACCTGGCCAGGAAGGGGCCGACGCGATCGGCGATATTCTTAGCGGTGCAGTATCGCCGTCGGGGCGTCTGACCTTGTCTATTCCCAAAAACGTCGGGGCAGTACCTTATTACTATAACCATAAGCTGAAAAGCGGCGGCACGCCGATACCGTATCACTTTGGTTCGAAGTATAACTTTGGGTACGGCCTGACTTATACCGGATTCGGCTACCGTAATCTGCAGTTGCAGACTCAGGAAGTGGATATTAGCGGTGAAATTACCCTGTCAGTCGATGTGGTCAATACAGGGCAACGGGACGGCTGCGAAGTGGTGCAGTTATATGTCCGGGATAAGCTGGCTTCTCAGGTCAGACCGATTCGTGAACTTAAAGGGTTTGAGCGTGTTGATATTGCCGCCGGAGAGACAGTCCGTGTGTACTTCACCGTGCCGGTAGATATGCTGAACTTTACCAATAACCAGCATCAGCGAGTGGTTGAGCCGGGCGAATTTGATCTGATGATTGGCCGTTCCAGTTCAGACATTGTACTGACGGCTACCGTCAGTGTGACAGGTAATACACGCGTGTTGCCACAGGACTGGAGGATGCTGAGCCGTGCTCAGGTTGAGCGTATAGGGTAAGTGGTTAACCTAACCGGTTTGCTCTCTGACATCCCTCCGAGACAAGGAGCCAGTCGGTTTTGCTGACTGGCTTTTTCTTGTGTCGGTAACGGTTATTTCGTCGCACGGTTCAAAATCAGCGTTCCGGTGGGTGCGTGCGGGGCAATGAACCAGGGGCGGGGCATGATATCCAGACCAAGGCTGCGATCATACTTGGATTCAATGTCCAGTAAGAGGGTGTAGGTATCCATTTCGCTCTGGCTGGTGTAAACCAGCATATAGTGAACCGGGGGATGGTACTGGCTGAGCGGCAGGGTGATTTCGAGTCTGTCCGGCTCCCGATAAGAGAATGGGCGGTAGCGGTATGCTGTCAGGCTGTCAATCAACAGGAAATCTTCGGTATAAAACTGCACTTGCGGGGCTAAGACGGTCTGGCTGACGAGGCTCGTCAGCGTCAGATCTTGCCGCCTGAGCTGAGGGGTGAGTTTTATCAGTTTGACGAAACTGCGGCCGGAAGATAATTCGAGGATCACATCATCGCTGGAGAGGGTAAAAAGCACGGGTAATTCATCGCAGCAGTCCAGCGAAGGTAATTCCCTCACGGCTGTAAACAACCTGGTCGCGGAGGCTAAATGCTTACGTGCATTTTTTGATTCGGTGACACTGACATTGGGCACGCCATTGACCGTGTTGGGGCTAAATTCGTCTGTGAGCGAACAACTTGTTAATGTCAGTGCCAGTAAGCAAGCAGGCAGGAAGCGCATATTGGCCTCAGCAGTGTTTTACCACCATGTTTCAAACATAGCATCTGCTGCTGCGGTTGATGGTGTTCAGCGTTACAAGTCGCAGGGCCGCCATCTGTCATCTTTAATCACACTTTCATTTTCGTATTGCATGTCTTGCAGCGGTAGATTGCACGACAGGTAAACCTTTCCCATAGTGTTCGTTTTACTCGGTATAGCATTGGATTATCGCAACACATTGTTCCCCCTGATCTTTCAACAGTGACTGATGCCGGGCAGTGTAAGCGGTACTCTTGCTTATCAGTGTGACAGATATCACATTGGTTTTATTGGTGACATAAAGCTGACGACACCGTGACGTAATGTTGACTTTGTGTAGCGGTTTTTTGCTTTTTTTACACTGGGTAAACAAAGGATTAAGTATGGAGTGGCTAGGCTGGGAAAGCAGAAAAGGACGTACTGAACCGGCGTTAATGGGAGCTTTGCTCCCATTGCTGGTACAGTGCACAGGCTCTAGTGGAGAAATTAGAAAGGTCAGGCTGGTTGTACTGTTAAATTTTTCTTTTTTTATTGCAGTTCTTGCAAAGGTAGATGGCTTTACAGGTTAATCGTTGCCAGATGGAACGTTTCAATCTCATTAAATTTGGCTTATCACAACACATTTTTTTCCTTTTTTTTTGTGTTTTTTGACAGACCGCAAATTGTAGTGCACATCGTTGCTTAATTGAAAGTGATTTTTGTCACAAAAAATACTGGAAAATCATGATAAGACGTTTAACCGGTTAGATTTTAACGATGCATTTCAGGGGATTAGCGGAGGATGACGAATTATTGACGAAAAAAGGTATAAAAAATGCCGAACAAATGTCGGCATTATTCTTGATACCCGTCTTTTATCTGGTTCAGCCCAGCGCCAGCCAGACACCCACACCCATCATCAAAGTCCCGGCAATGCGATTGAGATAACGCAGGTTGTCCCCCCTGCTCAGGAACAGACGCAGGCTCTTGCCGCCATTGGCGTAAACCAGTAAGGCAGCAAACTCTGTCATCAGAATGATAGTCAGCAGCCCGGCCATTTGGGGTGCCATTGGCAAATTAATGTTAATGAAAGGTGGCAGCAGGGAGATCATAAAGGCCCACCCTTTAGGGTTGGCAATGGCCGTGATGAATCCCTGAGAAATGAGCTGTCCGCGTTGTGTCACTGTGGGCGTTTCCAGGTTCAGTGACATTTTACCCCTGTTACGCCACATGTTGATGCCCAGCCAGAACAGGTAAGCACCACCCACCCATTTGAGGGCACTGAAAAGCTGAGGATAGTTCAGCATGACGGTGGCAACGCCCATTACAGCCGCAATGGCGACCAGGGCCACACCGAGCAGTTCACCCATCATCATCCAGAGTGCGCGTTTAACACCAATGCTCATCCCCAGTGTCATGGCGAGTGTCATGCACATACCAGGTGTAATCGAAACAAAGAAAAAAGTAGGGATAAATGCGCTTAGTAGGGTGAAATCCAACATATACATCCTGACATGTGTGTTAACAAAAACGATTGTCAGTGTAATCAGTTCGCTGAGGCGATGGTAGTGTTTTGTGACATGACTTGGTCTGAACATCCGGTGGAATGAAAATAAAAAGTGAGGTGCTTCACGCTTTACCACTATCACTTTTTTGTCGTGGATCAGGACTGATCCGACTGTTTTTATTGTGAGTTTTGTTAATAAATGACCAGTTATCAGCATGTTAGCCATTAGACGCGCGTTATGTTGCACCTCACAGGTCAAGGTAGAGTTAGACAGGAATCGTGATTATTGCGACAAAATGAGACGTTTGTTATCAATTTGATTTGACGTGATCGAATTTTGTGCATAAATTTAACTCAAATGAAATATCTTTAACATCCATTAAACATCTTTCACGGAGAGCAAAAATATTTCATTCACTGGTTTATTTCTCAATCTGAAGCTTGGTCGCGGTATCACAAGCTGGTGGCAGTAGGTTGAAAGTTCGTAATCCCCCAAACAAAGGAGAGTGGGATGAGCAAGTTACGTGTCATGAAGAAAACGCTTCAGATGGCTACCGCCACTGTTGCACTGTCCATTCTATCCGCTACCTCACCAGCCATGGCTGAAACCAAAGCGCCGACGCCGTTTAAGTGTAAGCCGGGTGAAACCTATTACATGAACGTAATGGTATCCGGTGTCGAGTACTGGTTCCCTGTCTATGAAATGATGAAAGAAGCAGCACGTTCAATGGGCTGTAAAACTGTCTATACCGGCACGCCGGAATATGATGTGAATAAACAGCTTGCGTCATTTGAGCAGATTCTGGCCAAGAAACCGGCAGGGATCCTGCTGCACCCCATGAACCCGGATCCCTTTATTGAACCTATTAACCGGGCAGCAGAAATGGGTATTCCTGTTGTGACCTTTGCCGCGGATTCACCGAACAGTAAGCGCGTGTCCTTTATTACCTCTGATAACTATCAGGAAGGTAAGTTCGCCGCCGATGCCGTGGCGGAAGACATGGGCGGTAAAGGTGAGTACGCAGTGCTGGAGAACCCGGGCCAGGACAACCACGACAGACGCGTGAGCGCCTTTATTGCCCGTATGAAATCAAAATGGCCTGACATGAAGCTGGTTTCCCGTGCGGCCAGTAATACCGATGCCACCAAAGCCTATAACTCTCTGATGACCATAGCGCAGGCGCACCCGAATCTGGGCGCAGTGTTCATGCCGGAAGCAACCTCTGCCATGGGGGCGGCACAGGCAGCCAAAGAGCTGGGCGGTAAAATCCGTGTGTTCAATGCCGACGTGAACGCCAAGATCCTCGACATGATCAAACAGGGTGAAATCTTCGGTGCGGTGAACCCGAACCAGGGGATGCAGGGTTATATGGGCATGATGCTGCTGTATATGGCGGCGCACCCTGGCCTGATCGATCCGATGAACGACCATGACCGTGCCGGGTATAACCCAATGAGCGTGCCGTTTGTCGACAACGGTTTCTCCATCGTCACCAAAGCCAATGCTGATGATTTCTACTGGGATAAGTACCTGGCGAAACGCGGCACTAAAGGTATTAACGAGTAAGTCCGACCCTGCTGAGGCCCGGTAGCCGGGCCTCTTCCCTCAGCATACTCATGGAGGAGAGACGGTGGAAACGTCCAACACAACGCCAGTGCTTGAGATCCGAAATGTGACCAAAACGTTTGGTTCGACAACCGCGCTGAATAATATCCGCTTCGATTTGCTGCCCGGTGAAGTGCATGCCATTGCCGGTGAAAACGGGGCCGGCAAGTCTACGCTGATGAAAATCATCGACGGCATACACCAGCCTGACAGCGGGGAAATGTTTATCAATGGCGAAAAAGTGGTGGTCAGCAGTCCGTTAGAAGCACAGAAGCTGGGCATCGGATTTGTCCATCAGGAAATCGCGCTCTGCTCAGATGTGTCAGTGGCTGAAAACATCATGATGGCGAAAATCAACAGCTCGGCTGGCTGGC
Source organism: Photobacterium halotolerans DSM 18316 (assembly GCF_000425165.1). Taxonomy (GTDB): domain Bacteria; phylum Pseudomonadota; class Gammaproteobacteria; order Enterobacterales; family Vibrionaceae; genus Photobacterium; species Photobacterium halotolerans. The sequence goes on along the minus strand of NZ_AULG01000016.1, from coordinate 34,130 downwards.
TGGTGGATTACAAAACCCTGTATCGCGAAGCTTATGAGGTGGTCAGTCAGCTGGCCGATATCGACCCGCGGCAGAAAGTGTCTGATCTGACTATCTCTAATCAGCAACTGGTGGAAATTGCCAAAGCCCTGGTGCTGGACTGCAAAATTCTGATCCTGGATGAGCCGACCGCAGCGCTGACGGATCAGGAAACCGACATCCTCTTTGCCATTATGCAGACACTGAAAGCACGGGGGATCAGCATCATTTATATCAGTCACCGCATGGCGGAGATTTTTGAGCAGTGCGACCGGGTCAGCGTATTCCGTGACGGTCATTACATACATACCAAACGGATAGAGGACACCACACCACAGGCGATTGTTCAGAGCCTGGTCGGGCGTGAAATTGCCAACCTGTATCCGCCGAAATGCCAGGGTCAGGTCGAGAATAATCCGGTGATCCTCGACGTTGAAGGCCTGTCAGACGGGCAGAGATTTAACGACATTGATTTTAAGGTGTATCAGGGTGAAATCTTTGGCGTCGCCGGTCTGATTGGCGCCGGGCGCTCTGAAATGGTGAAGGGCCTGTGCGGCCTGCACACCAAACAGCGCGGCCAGCTGAGATTCAACGGCCAGCCGATCACCATTAACTGTTATCGCGATGCGATAGACAAAGGCATTGTCTATCTCTCGGAAGACCGTAAAGAAGAAGGGTTATTTCTGGATTTATCCATTGCCGTTAATGTCTCTGCGCTCAAGCTGGAACTGGTGTCTGAGCACGGTCTGATCAGCAAAGACAAGGAATTTGATCAAACCCAGACCCTGACCGACAGACTGAACCTGAAAAGCGGCAGCCTGCATCATAAGGTGTCGTCGCTCAGCGGGGGTAACCAGCAGAAAGTCGCTCTGGCCAAAATCCTGTCGGTGAACCCTAAGCTCATCATTCTTGATGAGCCGACCCGGGGCATCGACGTAGGGGCAAAATCTGAAATTCACAAACTGATCCGCGATCTGGCAAACACAGGTGTCGGCATCATTGTCATCTCTTCGGAATTACCGGAAGTCATCGGCCTGAGTGACAGGGTCATGGTGATGCGCGAGTCGCGTCAGATGGGGCTGCTGACCGGGGATCATATTACTGAGCAGAATATCATGCACCTTGCGTCCGGTTCCGCGGAACTGACGCAGGCAGCCGTACAGGCGTAATGCAGGAGAACATAATAATGACTATTGAACATGTATCTACACCCGGCACTTCGGTTACCGGTAAAAAACGCTCCTTCCGTGATGCGCTGGTGCGCGTCAGTCAGATGCGGGAATTCACGCTGATCCTCATCATAGTGGCGATGTTTATCGGCATGAGCTTTGCCTCACCGTATTTCCTGACCTGGGCCAATATGAAAGCCATGCTGCTGTCGTTTTCCACCGAAGGCATTGTGGTGGTTGGCATGACCATGCTGTTGATTGTCGGCGGGATTGACCTGTCGGTCGGCGCGGTGATGTGTCTGGCCATGGTGTTCGCCGCCAAGCTCTTCATGCTGGGCATGAACCCCTGGCTGGCCAGCCTGGCCTCGATTGGCTTCAGTGGTTTCATCGGCTGGCTGATGGGGCTGTGCGTCACGCGGCTGGGCCTGCACCACTTTATTGTCACCCTGGCCTTTATGGGGCTGGCGCGGGGGGCCAGCATGATCATCACCCAGGGCACACCCATTTCGCTGTTCACTCTGCCGCCTGAATTTAAGTTTGTCGGTCAGGGAACCCTGTTCGGGGTGCCGTTCTCTATCATCATTTTCTTTGTGGTGATCATTATCAGCGACTTCCTGCTGCGTAATGCCAAAGCGTTCCGCAAGATTTTCTACACCGGCAGTAACGAGAAAGCCGCGCAGTACTCGGGCGTCAATACCAACAAGGTGAAGCTGTACGTCACTGTGCTGTCCTCCGCGCTCTGCGGTCTGGCCGGGATCATCTATATGTCGAAATTCGGTGCGGCAACGCCCAACTTCGGGGTCGGGCTGGAACTCAACATCATCGCTGCAGCGGTGATCGGCGGCGCGAGCCTCAAAGGCGGCGAAGGCACCATCTTCGGGGCCATTCTGGGGATAGCGCTGCTGAGTGTGGTGTCCAGTTCACTGATTCTGCTCGATGTGTCTGTGTACTGGCAGGAGTTCATTAAAGGACTGATCCTGCTGGCGGCTGTGGCGGCGGACCACCATTTGCACCAGAAGTCGAAAGCCAAATCCTGAGAGGGCTGAACCTATGCAAACCACAACGAAAAGCCTGGATGTCTCCCGCCTGGTGAGCAAGGTGCTGTTCTCGCATTACAAGGAGAATCGCAGCCAGGCGGAGATCTCGAAAAGCCTGGATCTGTCGCCGGCCAAGGTGAACCGCATTATCCGCCAGGCGCGGGAAGAGGGGCTGGTCGAAATTATCCTCAATATTCCGCACATGGGGGTCATGGAGCTGGAAAAACAGCTGATGGCACGTACGGGTCTGCCTAAAGCGGTACTTTGTCCGTCTTATGCCGATGATCCTGTCGTTGGGTTTACGCAGATTGCGGAAGTGGCGGCGGAATTTCTGCAGGACACCCTGCGTAAGAATGATGTCATCTGCATCAGTGGCGGCAAGGCACTGGCAACTATTGTGGAAGTGATGAAGCCGGTCAAAGGCATGAACGTGACTGTGGTACCGGCCACCGGCGGGGTGCAGGGCACGCATTTTACCGATGTGAACTATCTGGCCTCGGCACTGGCAGAAAAGCTGGGGGGCCGTTCGATGCAGCTGCATGCGCCCTTGTTTGCAGATACGCAGTCGGACCGTGACATGCTGATCAACATGCGGGCCACCAAGGAAGTGCTGGATATGGCCCGGCACGCCGACATCGCACTGGCAGGTATCGGCGCGGTGGCGAAAGGCGATGAAAGCTATTTCGACCTGCGTCACTGGATCAACGGCGAAAAAGCCCTGGTGGCAGAGAGCCAGTGCAAAGGGGAAGTCTTTGCGCATCTGTATGACCAGTCCGGCTCGGCCTGCATTCCGGCGCTGAACGACAAGCTGGTTGGCCTGTCACTGGCGGAAATGCGCCAGATCCCGGTCAGTATCGGCGTTGCAGCCGGGGCTGAAAAAGTGATGCCGATTGCGGCTGCGCTGCGCGGCGGTTTTCTCAACACCTTGATCACCGATGAATCGACCGCCCAGGGTGTGCTCGATGCATATTGAAACACAGAAGAATTGTTAACTTGAGAGGGATGACCATGAACAAAAGACAGCTAGGTTTTTCAGGTATTGATGCCTCCGTGATTGGCCTGGGCACCTGGGCCATGGGTGGCTGGATGTGGGGCGGCACCAATGAAAAGGATGCCGTTGCCGCTATTCAGGAATCGATCACTTGCGGTGTCTCGCTGATTGACACCGCCCCGGCATACGGACTGGGCCGCTCGGAAGAGCTGGTCGGCAAAGCCATCAAGGGCCAGCGCGATAAAGTGGTACTGGCCACCAAATGCGGCCTGGTCTGGCACACCCAGCAAGGCAACCATTTCTTCGATGAAGAAGGCAAGCCGGTGCACCGATATCTTGGCCGCGATGCCATTCAGTATGAACTGGAGCAAAGTCTGCGCCGCCTGGGCACGGATTATATCGATCTCTACATCACCCACTGGCAGGACCCGACCACACCGATTGAAGAAACCATGGCGACCCTGATGGATCTGAAACAGCAGGGCAAGATCCGCGCAATTGGCGTTAGCAATATCAGCCTGGACGATCTGAAGCAGTATCAGCGCTTCGGCACTGTCGATGCGGTGCAGGAAAAGTACAACATGATAGAACGTGAGCTTGAGCAGAGCCTGTTGCCGCATACCCGCGCCACCGGTGTGTCCTGCCTGAGTTATTCCTCGCTGGCACTGGGGCTGCTGAGCGGAAAAATCTCCGCCGACCGCACGTTTGACGGCGATGATCAGCGGTTGTCGAATCCTTTGTTTTCCCAGCCCAACCGCCAGATAGTGCAGCAGTTCTGCCAGTCGGTCACGCCGCTGGCTAAAGACTACGGCATCTCGGTCGCCCAGCTGGTGATTGCCTGGACCTTGTCGCAGCCGGGCATTACCTATGCCTTGTGCGGTGCCCGCAATCCAAGCCAGGCGGCTGAGAATGCGCGGGCCGGAGAGGTGAATCTGGCCGCGACGGATGTGGATACCATCAGCACGCTGGTGGCCCAGTCGCTCAGCCAGTTGCAGACTGACTGAGGTGATTCCCACCCACAATAAGAATCGATAAGGGGAGCAGTATGGCAGGCGATGGAAAACAAAGGCGGGAACGATTACCCCGGGATGCACATTTCGATGTGCTGATAGTCGGTGGCGGCATCAACGGTATCAGTGTGTACCGGGAGTTGTCTTTGCAGGGGGTGAAAGTCTTGCTGGTGGAGAAAGAAGATTTCTGCAGTAAAGCCAGCGCCGCGCTGTCACGGATGATTCACGGTGGCCTGCGGTATCTGGAAAACGGTGAGTTTGCCCTGGTCAGGGAATCGCTGGCAGAGCGGAACCGTTTGCTGGCCAATGCGCCGCATTATGTGCAGCCGCTGGTTACTACGATTCCGATCTTTTCTCGCTGGTCCGGGCTGTTTTATGCGCTGTTTAACTTCACCGGACTGATGGACAAACCCAGTCGCCGCGGGGCGCTGGTGATTAAACTGGGGCTGTGGTTCTACGACTTTTTCACCCGGCGTGATCAGCGCCTGCCCAAACACCGTTTCTTTTCGCAGTCTGAAACGGCAGCGCGCTGGCCACAGTTCGATCCCGCTGTGGCCTGCAGCGCCGATTACTACGATGCCTGGATCAGTGCCCCTGAGCGTCTGGCAATGGAGGTGCTGAGCGACACGGGCGAGCAAAGCGACAGCCTGGCCTGTAACTATACCGAGCTGCTGGGCCGTGATGGTCAGCGTTTTACCCTGCGTGACACCTTAACAGGGGAGACCAGCACGATCAGCGCAGACAAACTGGTCAACGCCACCGGGGCCTGGGTTGATCAGACCAATGATCGTCTGGGACTGGCCTCGGGCTATCTGCAGGGCACCAAAGGCTCGCACATTATTGTCCGCCACCCTGAGTTACTGGCCGAGCTGGACGGGCACATGGTGTTTTACGAGAACCCGGAAGGGCGGGTGTGCATTCTGTTTCCCTACTACGGCAACGTACTGATCGGCTCGACAGACATTCCGGTGGCAGATCTGGATGCCGTGACCTGTACCGATGATGAAATTGACTACATGCTCGACTCACTGAAAGCCGTGTTTCCGGCACTGGTGATTGAGCGGGAAGACATAGTGTATCAGTTCAGCGGCGTACGCCCGTTGCCGTCGGTGAAAACCTCGACCACAGGGCAGATCCCGCGCAGTCATGCACTGCGGGTGGACAGGACGGAAGACGGTCAGGTGCGTCTGTATTCTCTGATCGGCGGCAAATGGACGACATTTCGCGCCTTCGGGGAAGAAGTGGCCGATCAGATTTTATCGGACATGGCGCTCCCCCGCCGGGTTTCTACAACCGACCGGTCCATCGGCGGCGGCAGGGATTTCCCTGGGACAGATATCGAACGCAAAGCTTTTACCAAAGCGGCTCATGCCCAATACGGCCTGAGTGAAGCCAGAGCAGAGGTGTTGCTGCAACGTTACGGCACTCAGTGCCTGACGGTGATGGCCTACCTGGCCGCCGGTGAGGATACGGTGCTGACCAGCCTGCCGGCGTACACAAGGCGCGAGCTGATGTACCTGACTGAACACGAGGCGGTGTGCCGCACGCTGGATCTGCTGCAGCGCCGCACTTCGATGGCAATTGCAGGACAGATAAACAATCAGGTACTGGCTGAAGTCACTGAGCTGGTGGCCGCGACGCTGGGCTGGAACGAACAGCAAACAAAACAGGATCTGGCAGAAAGTTGTCGTCAGTTACAGCTACATCATGGTCTGGCCGTCAGCACTGAACAGGTTGAGCAAATCTGGACCACATCTTTTTCAGGAGGAAACTATGTATATCAGTAAGAAAGTAAGGATGAACCGGCTGTTTAACAACGGCCGTTGTCTGGACGTGGCACTGGATCACGGTGTGTGTAACGAGCCGTCTTTTCTCGATGGCCTGGAAAACATGGACTCGGTCGTCAGCCAGCTGGTGGAAGCCAGACCCGATGCGATTCAGATGAACTATGGTCAGAGCGACCTGCTGCAAAACGTTGACGGCAAAGACAAACCGGCTCTGGTGATGCGGCTGGATATGGGCAATCCGTACAACACCATTCGCCACCGCCATATGTGGGCTGTGATGCAAAATGATCAGGAGCCGGTACTGCAGGCGCTGCAGATGGACGCAGCTTGCGTAGTGGTCAACCTGTTTATGCTGCCCGATGAGCCGGATCTGTTCCGTCAGTGTGTGGTCAATATCAGCAAAGTGAAAAACGACTGCGACAAATACGGTATGCCGCTGATGATTGAACCGCTGGTGATGCAGCCGGCCAGTTCCGGAAAAGCCTATGCGGTAGACGGTGATGCGGAAAAGATAGTGACCCTGGTGCGTCTGGCCCGCGAAATGGGCGCAGACATCATCAAAGCTGATCCAACGGCTGATGCGTCGGAATTCCACCGCGTGGTCGAAGCGGCGCGTTGTCCTGTGCTGGTCCGTGGCGGCGGTAAAGAAGATGTCGAAGTGGTCTTCAGCAAGGCGCGTCAACTGCTGGATCAGGGCGCATTGGGCATGGTGTATGGCCGGAATATTTACCAGCACCCCAACCCGAGCCGTATCGTGCAGGCCTTCATGGCGATGATCCACAACAACGCCAGCGTGTCGGATGCACTGGCCATTTATCAGCAGTAATTTTTCACTGTCAGCAAGAAAAGGAAGCAAGCAATGACACCATACGTACTGGGTATAGACTGCGGAAACACGGGAATAAAAGTGGCGCTCTTTGATTTACAGGGCCGCGAAATCGGTGCGCTGGGCGACAAAGTGGCGACGCATTTTCCTGCACCGGGTTTTGCTCAGTGCGATATGGCAGCGCTCTGGACGCAGTGCGCAACCCTGATACGCCGCCTGCTGGAAGAGTGGGCGGTGCAGTCCGGGCAGGTGGTGGCCGTCGGGTGCAGTGGTCACGGCAACGGCCTGTACCTGCTGGATCACGACACCATGCCTTTACTGGCGATCAAATCGCTCGACTGCCGCGCCAGTGATCTGGTGCAGACGATAAAAAATCAGCCCGACTATGAGTTGATTCAGGAGCTGAATCGTCAGGGTGTCTGGCCGGCGCAATCGGCCACTCTGCTTTGCTGGCTCAGACAGTACCACCCGGAGACATACCAGAGCATCGGCAGCGTCCTGTTCTGTAAGGATTACCTGAATTTTTGTCTGACCGGCGAGATATCGACCGAGTACGGCGATCTCAGTGCGTCGGGTTTATACGACTTTTCAGCAGGTGAAGCATCGGCCGCTTTGCTTACTGCATTAGCAATTCCAGAGATGCAGCAGGCGATTCCCGACATCAGGGAATGTCAGGATGTCATGGGCCGGGTGAGCAGGGAAGCGGCGGCGTTAACCGGACTGAACGAAGGCACGCCTGTGGTCAGTGGCTGTTTTGATATCGTGGCCTGCGCTATCGGCTCAGGGGTCTGGCAAAGTCAGGCCGCCTCTGTGATTGCCGGTTCCTGGAGCATTAACCAGGTGGTGACGGACACCTTGCCGGGCAGGGATGTCTTTATGGCCTGCCATTTTCCCGGCCAGCGTTATCTGGCGGTGGAGTCGAGTGCGACCTCGGCCTCGAACCTCGAATGGTTCATCTGCGAATTTTTTAAACAAGAAAAACAGCAAGCCAAAACCCACAATGTCGATCTTTTTCAGCAACTCAATGCCATGGTGGCTGACACCGTGATCAGTGACGATCTGCCGCTGTTTCACCCTTATCTCTACGGCGGCTGTGACAATCAGCCGGTGCAGGGGAATTTTTCCGGGCTGGCCGGATGGCATAAAAAATCGGACTTACTCTATGCCGTTTATGAAGGCATTGTCTTTGGTCACTTAGAACATGTCGGCCAGCTCAGGCTGGCGGGTCAGCATATCGACACTGCGGTTCTCAGCGGCGGGGCCGCCAAAAGTCCGGTCTGGAGCCAGCTGTTTGCGGATGTGCTGGATGTCGCGATTCAGACCTCCGACTGCACCGAAGCCGGTGCCAGAGGGGCGGCGATGGCTGCCGCAACCGGTGCAGGCTGTTTTCCGGCTCTGCAGCAGGCAGTCGCCGCGATGGCCAAACTCAATACGCCTCTTACGCCCAGGCCTCAGCAGCAAGCCATTCTTCATCAGCGCTACCAGCGTTACCTGGCGGTGTCGAACGCCTTGAAAGGGCTGATGTCATGAGTCTTTGATACCCCATTTAATATCAAACAGTTAACTGCTCCGTTTCGGTGGCTGTGCTACCGGAACGGCTTTGCTGATCCTGATGTTTAACGATTTTGCTCAGTCTCTCAAAATTGATTTATTTTGATATTTTTTGTCTCATTTTTATCCACATGTGCTCTATATTATTAAGATGATAACAAGGTTGAAAGGACGAAAGGGATGACACAACGAATTGTAATGCCCGGCCTGATGGAAATCGGGGCTGGCGCGCTGGATAAAGTGGCAGACATACTGAAATTGCTGTCTTGCCGTCAGCCATTGATTATCAGCGACAGAGTGATGTCTGAGCTGGGTTATGTCCGCCGGGTGGAAATCGCGCTGGCGGCGGCGGGGCTGGAGTGCGGTGTCTTTCTGGATACCGAGCCGGAGCCGACTGAGGCCTCTATCCTGCCGGCGGTTGATCAGGTGGTGACAGGACAGTTTGACTGCCTGATTGCGCTGGGCGGCGGGAGCGCCATCGACAGCGCAAAAGCCATTGGTCTGCTGGCACAGCACGGCGGTCAGATGCGTGATTACAAAGTACCCCATGTGGTGACAGAAGCCATCTTGCCCGTGATTGCGATTCCGACCACGGCAGGCACGGGATCGGAAGTCACCCGGGTCACTATCATCACCGATCAGGACACAGACGAAAAAATGCTGTGTATGGGGCCGGGACTGATCCCCCAGGCGGCGATCATCGACTATGAGCTGACCCTGTCGGTGCCGGCCCGTATTGCTGCCGATACCGGGATTGATGCCCTGACACACGCGATTGAAGCTTATGTCAGTGCCAAAGCCGGGGTGTTTTCCGATCAGCAGGCGCTGTCCGCCATGCGTCTGATTGCGCCGAACCTTCGCGAAGCGGTGAATACCCCTGGCAATCATGAGGCGAAAGAGAAGCTGATGCTGGGAGCCACACTGGCCGGTATCGCTTTCTCCAACGCGTCTGTCGCACTGGTGCACGGCATGAGCCGTCCGATTGGCGCCCATTTCCATGTCCCGCATGGCATGAGCAATGCCATGTTATTGCCCGCGATTACCGAGTTTTCCATTCCGGCCAGTCTGACGCGTTATGCCGACTGCGCCCGCGCGATGGGGCTGGCTGATGACATCGTCAGTGATGAAGAAGCCGTGCAGCGTCTGATGTCTGAGCTGACCCAGCTCAACGTCGATCTGCAGGTGCCGGCCATGTCGGATTTCGGGATTGACCGGCACCAGTATCATGAGCTGCTGGACATCATGGCGGAGCAGGCGCTGGCATCGGGTTCACCGAATAATAATCCGCGTATTCCGAGCAAGAATGAAGTGATTGAACTGTATAAAAAGGTATGGAGTTAATGATGATTGGAAATTACATCAACAGTGAATTAGTGCCAGTGACCTCAGATCGCAATCTGCCGGTGACGGATCCGGCCACCGGCAAAGTGATCGATCAGGTTGGCCTGTCCAGCGTGGCGGATACCGAGCAGGCGATTGCCAGCGCAGAAGCAGCATGGCCGGCCTGGGCGCAAATGACACCGCTTAATCGCTCGCGCATTCTGTTTCGCTTCAAAGCCTTGCTGGAACAGAACATGGATGAGCTGGCGACGCTGATCAGCCGCGAGCACGGAAAAGTACACAGTGATGCGTTAGGCGAACTGACCCGCGGGCTGGAAGTGGTCGAATTTGCCTGCGGCATTCCGCATCTGCAAAAAGGCGAACACAGCCGCAATGTGGGCACAGATGTGGACTCGCATTCCATGCTGATGCCTTTGGGCGTGTGTGCGGGGATCACTCCGTTTAATTTCCCGGTCATGGTGCCCATGTGGATGTTTCCGATCGCCCTCGCCACCGGCAATACCTTTGTGCTGAAACCGTCAGAGAAAAACCCGTCCGCGGCGCTGAGACTGGCAGAATTGCTGACTCAGGCCGGACTGCCGCCAGGGGTGTTTAATGTCGTGCAGGGCGATAAGGAGTCGGTGGATGTGCTGCTGAGTGATCCCAGAGTCAAAGCGGTCAGCTTTGTCGGCTCGACACCGATTGCGGAATACATCTATGCGCAGGGCTCGGCACACGGCAAGCGGGTGCAGGCACTGGGCGGTGCGAAAAACCATCTGGTGGTGATGCCGGATGCGGATTTGGATCAGACGGTCAATGCACTGATGGGCGCCGCCTTTGGCGCGGCCGGAGAACGCTGCATGGCGATTTCTGTCGCGGTGGCCATTGGTGACGAAGTGGCCGATAAGCTGGCAGAAAAACTCACCGCCCGGATTCGTGAGTTACGGGTCGGGCCGGGCTATGGCCAGTCGGTTGAGAACGAAATGGGGCCGCTGATCACCGACGATCACATGAAACGCGTCAGCCGTTATATCGACCAAGGCGAAGCAGAAGGCGCCACTTTGCTGGTGGATGGCCGTGATTATCAGGTGCCCGGTTTTGAAAACGGCTATTACATCGGTGGCACCTTGTTTGATCATGTCACCCCTGAGATGACCATTTACCGCGAAGAAATCTTCGGCCCTGTCCTGTCAATGCTGCGCGCCCAGTCGCTGGAGGAAGCCCTGACGCTGATCAATGAGCATGAGTTCGGTAACGGTACGGCGATTTTCACTGCCGACGGTGAAGCGGCACGCCGGTTCAGCGACAAAGTGGAAGTGGGGATGGTCGGGGTGAACGTGCCGATTCCTGTGCCTATGGCGTTCCATTCCTTCGGCGGCTGGAAACGGTCTCTGTTCGGACCGCTGCACATGCACGGCAGCGATGGGGTGCGTTTCTTCACCCGCATGAAAACCATTACCACCCGCTGGCCGAAAAACCAGCAGCAACAGGCTGACTTTGTTATGCCGACCATGAAGTAACACTGAATCAGACCTAAAAAGAGCGGCTTCCCCATGCAGGAAGCCGCCTGAATTATCAGCGGCTTTCAGCCGCGACTCAGTTGGCGAAGTTTTGCAGTAATCACGATAAATCAACCCTACTCACTAACCGAGGTTGAGGGGCGTGCAGTGGCAGACCCCAGGCAGTTCAATTCTGCGCTAGTGATACAATAATTCATGGAGATCATTCATGGCTGCAATACGGAAGCGATTTAACCGCTACCCCGGCATACGACCTGTGCTGGGACTGCTTGCCTCGCTCGGACTCAGTGCGTCAGTCACGGCGGCACAGGGCCCCGGGCTGGGAAACCTTAACTACAGTTCAGGCGAAGCTTACACCCATGTGTCTTATCCGCTGGTGGATGACACCACCGGATTTCTGCCGCCGGATTACCCCGGCAGCAAACACTATGGCGTGAATGTCATGACCATGCTCAATGGTTACATGGTCGGTATTTTCGCCCCTGACAGCGGCGGCGGCCCCGGTGGCTGGATTGCGCTGGACGCCTCAGACCCGACCAACCTGTCTTTGGTCAAGATGGTCTATGAGCCCGATACCAGTAATCAGTACCGTACCGGCAACGGACTGCGTACCGCGGAGTTTCGCGAGCCGCATTCTTTTGGTCTGAGTGAAGACAATCTGATAGCCATCCAGACCGGGAAAGGGATTGAAATCTGGGATTGGTCTGATGTCAATAATCCGATTCAGGTCTCTAAACTGCCCATTTCGGGCGTCAATTTTGGTGACTACAATAACGTGTCCTGGCAGCTGTTCTGGCAGGCACCTTATCTGTATGTGGCCCGTGGTAATGCCGGCTTAACCATAGTGGATACCAGCAACGTCAGTAACCCTTCGATAGTGAAAACCATTCCTACCTCGCAGCTGGGCGGTTTCAACGTCGGTCCGGTCTTTGTGGTGGGCAACAAGATGTTCCTGTCGAGCATGGAAACCACTGCCGGTTTTTCTATTCTGAACCTGGATGATCCGGAAACCCCGACACTGGAGAAAACCCTCAGCTCCCTGCCGGAGAAATATTATGCCTCGTGCTGGGACGGTAAATATGCTTTCTTCGGCGCCCGCTCTACCGCGGACAAGCTGAGAATTTACGATACCTCTGCTACCCCCATGACACTGGTGCACGATCAGTTGTCCGGGTTCCAGAATCTGTACTGTAACGTGCAGGATAATAAGCTGTTTCTCGGTAACCAGGACGATATCTCGGTCTTGGATATCAGCAATATCAGCAATATACAGCTATCAGGCAGCGGCTCGCTCAATGCGGCCGGCGGCGATACCGATCATGGTCAGGTGTTTCCGTTCGGCAATATGGTCTGGGTCGGCAATGACCACGGCACCGGCAGCGGTTTAATTGCCCATCAGGCCGGGCCCGACAATACGCCTCCGGCGATTGTCCACAGCAGCCCGGAAGCCGATTCAATTCTCCAGCCCCGCTCTTCACGGGTCGGGATTGTCTTTTCCGACAGCCTGCTGATGGAGTCGGTCAACAGCAATACCTTTACCGTGACCAAGCTGGGCAGCAGTACCCCGGTCAGCGGGACTTACAGTGTGAATTTAGGGTTTGCCAACTTCACACCGGATAGCCAGTTAGATGCCGACAGCATTTATGTGGTTGAAGTAGATGGTATTGAAGACTTTGCCGGTAACCCGCTGCCAGCGACCAGCTACCGTTTCTCCACCGGGTCTGCCGTTGGTCACGATATTACACTTGGCAGCACGGCTCAGGTAACGCTGGGTACGCCCATTTCCTTCTCAGCCTCGGCTTCTCCTTTGCTGGGCGGCAACCTGGAGTATTCCTGGGACTTTGGTGACGGCACGCCGCCAACCGCATTTTCCGGCAATGGCTCGGTCAGTCACACTTACAGCTCGCCAAATCACTGGAATGCCATTGTGACCGTGCGCGAATCGGGCTCACTGACCACGAGTAAAACGCAGCAGCATACCGTGTACAACCCGTTGACCCTGAACACGCCGACGACCGCCAGCACCATAGTGAAAGATGCCAACCGGGTGTACGCGGTCAATGAGGATAACGGCACAGTCACAGCGATCAGCCAGGTCTCGCCGTTTGGTAAGGTGTGGGAAACCCAGGTCGGCGAGAAACCCCGTACCCTAGCGATTGCCCCTGACGGCAACCTCTGGGTGGCGAATCAGGACAGCGACAACATCAAAGTCTTGTCTGCCACCGGCAGCGTCCTGCATACCATAGATCTGCCGCGCGCCAGCCAGCCGCATGGTGTGGTGTTTACACCGGACGGCAGTGCCGCGCTGGTCACTTTGCAGGCAACCGGTGAAGTGGTCAAAATCAATCCGTCGAACCGTACCATTACCGGTACGGTCAGCGTAGGCCAGAGCGCCAGAGGCATCGCCGTCGACAGTGATTCGGCCACTGCACTGGTGACACGCTTTATCTCACCTCAGTCGCACGCTGAAGTCGTGGCCGTGCATATCGGTTCGATGTCAGTGGACTCAGTGGTCAATCTGCAGAAAGACACCACCACTGTGGATGGCGAAGACAGAAGCCGCGGGATCCCGAATTATCTCAATGCGGTTACTATCTCGCCGGACGGCCAGTCGGCATGGATCCCGGCGATCAAAGCCAATGTGGATCGCGGTGAATACAATGAGGGGGATCCAAACCAGGCGCTGACCTTTGAAACCACCCTGCGTGCCATTACTTCGCAGATCAATCTCAATACGCTGGCCGAAGTCCCCAGTCTGCAAATGGACATGGACGACAGGGCACAACCCAAAGCGCTGGTGTTCAGCGAGCTGGGCGATTATGTCTACATTGCGCTGGAAGGGCAAAACAGCGTCGAGGTACGTGATGCCTATACCCGTGAGCGGGCCAGTGAAATTGCAGATTCAGGTAAAGCTCCACGTGGTTTGGTGAAAGCCGGCAACTTGTTGTTCGTGCATAACTTCCTGTCGCGCACCATCTCGGTTCATGATTTAACGCCGTTTGAAAATCAGGGCGAAGCCATTGCCAAACTGGCGGATATTTCGCTGGTGTCGAATGAAACCATGCATCCGCGCGTGCTGGCTGGTAAACAGATTTTCTACAACGCCAGTGATGCACGCATGACCCGTGATGGCTATATCTCGTGTGCCGGCTGTCATACTGATGGTGACAGTGATAACCGTGTCTGGGACTTTACCGACCGCGGTGAAGGGCTGCGAAATACCATTTCTCTGCTCGGCCGTGTCGGCATGGGGAATGGCCGGGTTCACTGGACAGCCAACTTCGATGAGATTCATGATTTTGAAAACGATATTCGTCTGGCGTTTCAGGGCGTAGGTTTTCTTGATGATGCCATCTTTGCGCTGACCTCGGATCCGTTAGGGGCCAATAAAGCCGGTTACAGTGCTGATCTGGACAACCTGGCGTTTTACGTCAGCAGTCTGAATGCGTATCCACGCAGTCCGTACCGCAATCAGGATGGCAGCCTGACTGCGGCCGGATCGACAGGTAAGACGCTGTTCACCCAAAAAGGCTGCGACAGCTGTCACAGTGGGGACTTCTATACCGATAATCAGCGTCATGATGTCGGCACCATTCAGGCCTCATCCGGTCAGGGAAGTGGTAATCCGCTTGGCGGCGTCGGTTTTGATACGCCGACCCTGATTGGCGTCTGGTCAACACCGCCGTATTTCCACAACGGACAGGCCGCGACGCTCAATGATGTGCTGCAAACCGGTTCCCAGCACAGCGTCAGCAGTGCCAGCGAACGGGCAGCGCTGGTCGCTTATCTGGAGCAGATTGAGTACGAAGGGCCGGAGATCGTAGTGCCTGAGCCACCGGCAGAAGCCACAGTGGTGTACCTGAGTGACATGGCAGAAGTGTCATCCAGCAATGGCTGGGGGCCGTTTGAAAAAGACGCCAGCAATGGCGAGGCGGCTTCGGATGACGGCGGTACCATCTCGATTGGCGGCACCCAGTATCAGAAAGGCCTGGGTGTGCATGCCGAATCTGAAGTAGTGTACGACATCAGCAACGGTGACTATACCCAGTTCCGCGCCTTCGTCGGTGTTGATGATGAAGTCGGTGACAGCGGCAGCGTGGTGTTCGAAGTCTGGGTCGATGGTGTACTGAGTTATCAGAGCGGCACGCTGACCGGTTCAGACACTGCCCAGTATGTCTCCATCAACCTGAGCCCGGATAATTATGAGCTGAAACTGGTGGTGACGGGGGCCGGTAACGGCGTCGGCAGTGACCACGCGAGCTGGGGCGATGCCAAACTGCTGCAGTCTTCCGGGCAGAGTCAGTACAGCTATCTCAGTGACATGACCGAAACCGGCACGGTAATCAACGGCTGGGGCCCGCTGGAAAAAGACACCAGCAATGGCGAAGAGCTGGCCAACGACGGCAGTCCGATCACCATTGGCGGTTCGGTCTACAGCAAAGGGCTTGGTGTGCATGCGGATTCAACCGTCACTTATACCCTGGTGGCCGGTGAGTATGACCAGTTCCAGGCGGTGATTGGTGTGGATGATGAAGTCGGCAATAACGGCAGTGTGGTGTTTGAAGTCTGGCTGAACGGCAGTCTGGCCTATCAGAGTGTCACGCTGACCGGCAGTCAGGGACCGGTCACTGTCAATCTGCCGATCCCGTCCAATGTCACTGAGCTGAAACTGATCGTCGGCGCAGCGGGTGATGGCGATGGCTATGATCATGCGGATTGGGCTGATGCGCGGTTGAGGTACGCGAACTAGCGACATTTCTTTTGGGGAGGGTGGGTTGGTTGACCACCCGTATCGCCCGGACTCGGTATTGAGTCCGGGCTTTTTTGTTTTGCCATGGGTTGGGTGATTTCAGAAATTGTGCGGGTATGTCGCGCTTGGGTTTAGTGGCAATCTCAGCATTTTCGGATGCGCGCCAGACACTCTTTGTTGGCCCAAAGAGTGCCCAGAAATGCCTGTTTGTTCGTTGGCGTTGTCCGGGCCGGTTGTAGGCGCTCCCGGCGCCGACAACCTAAAAATTCGTCCATGAATTTTTCCCTGGGGGAGTGGAAATAGTTAGGTCCAAGCTGGAATTACCCCATTGTTGGTTAAAGGACAGTGCAGTGCCTGTCCGGGCATTTTTTATTTGCCCGGCGAAGCGGGCAAACCCTTCAGGCTGAGTGAACCCCGACAAGCGTACTTTCAGGTCACTCGTCTGCGGTGAAGACATTGCAAAACAAGGGCGTTGTACTGATTTGTTGGCTCAAATCACACTGTGGGTGATTCAATGCAGCAACCCTTAAACCGTGTTCTAGTCTTGGAAACGGGAGATTCAGGGGGTTCTTGATAGAGCGCTTTGGCGGTAGCGTGGTTTTGGGGAATTCTGAAGTTCTTGCGGGTATGTCGCGCTTGGGTTCAGTGACAATCTCACCATTTTCGAATGCGCGCCAGACACTCTTTGCTGGCCCAAAGAGTGCCCAGAAATGCCTGTCTGTTCGCTGGTGTTGTCCGGGTCGGTTGTAGGCGCTCCCGGCGCCGACAACCTAAAAATTCATCCATGAATTTTTCCCTGGGGGAGTGGTATTGTTTGGGCTTGTAACTCGTTATTGCCCCCGAAATTTGTTAGAGCTAGTACTTGATTATGCGAAGTCAAACACAAACTCCCATAGAAAATCTAATCTTAAGTATTCACTCTACCAGTTATGTGAAAAATCGGATTTATTGATTGTTCGATATGTGTCGAAGACGCTCCCAGTTGGGTATGTTTATTTGAGCTATAAAAAGTTTCCCACAAAAATATGCAATATCATTGATATTTGCATCAGCGAAGGAAGTATCTATGCCAATAGCAACAAAAATATGTGATCTAATAAACAATAAAGGAAAGCCTGATTGGTGGAGATACACTCTAAACCAAGCACTAGATTTAGGTGAACTATCACATTCAGAACTCGAAACTGCTTACGTACTTGCAAAGATGGAGTTTGGTTTAGAAGACAAAAGTACAGATTACGAAATATTAACTCAGCAAGCTAAAGCAACTGGATATCATACAGAAGCTGAAGAAAACAAACTTATTTCTGTTGGCAATGCTTTAAACATATCAACACTTGCTGCGGAGAAAAAAATTGAGTTTTCACCGAAAGGGTTGACCGTCATTTATGGTAACAACGGAGCTGGAAAGTCGAGTTATGCCAAGATATTGAAGAATGCCTGCTTAACAAGGGGGGAAGCTCCTGCTCTAAAACATAACGTATTCGCTGACAAAGTTGGAATACCATCGGCAGAAATTCAAATAGAATCAAATGGGAAACCAGAACTGGTGACATGGAACAATCAATTGGAACCAGACCCTCGTCTTAAGTCTATTCGAGTATTCGACTCACAATCATCGATTCACTATCTGTCTAAAACTGATACTTTGGACTTTAAACCTGCGGCTTTGAAGCTATTGGATGAATTGCTCAAAGTGAGTAGTTTCATTGCGAACAAGGCGAAAAAGGAAGAGGTCGCTTATCTACCCGTCCATGTTCTTCCACAAATGAATATAGGCACCACACCAAGCAAACTAGTCATAAGCTCACAGTTAAAACCTGAAAGCGTAGATTTATTGTGTGCTACTCAAGAAGAACTGTCTGAACTACAAGAATTGAGAAAAGAAGTCATTGAACTGACTAATAACTCACCTAAAACTCTTAAAGACCGATATCAAAAAAGAAGACTTCGGGCAGTGCCGCTTCAGAAGTTCTTAAAAAATCTTTTTGATAAGCTAAATCTAAAGTCGGTGGAACACTATAAGGATTTATACAGCAAAAAAGAACAAACTAAGTTAGCTGCGGCTGAATTAAGCTCAGTGACATTTTCTCAATTACCAGTATCGAATATAGGTTCCGAACAATGGCTTACGATGTGGAACGCGGCCAAAATCTTCATTGAAAATGCAGAACAAAAGAAGACATTTCCTCTACAGGAAGGTGACCACTGCCCAACATGTCTACAGGAAATTGATAATACAACTGCATCAAGGTTAGCTTCTTTCGACACTTATCTTCGTAGTGAGTTGCAAAAAGAAGCAGATGTTGCATTGAAAAATTGGAGTGCAGAACTTGAAAAAATTAAGGACTTAAGTTTTTCTATTGTTCCATATGACGCCATCCTCAATGAAATTAAAGAGAAGGACCGAGAGTTAGGTACGCAGTTCGATACGCTGATTCTAACACTCAAAACTAGATCTGATAGCTTGTTACAAGACCCCCCTGTATTTAAACAAGAAGAAATAAATTCAGTAGCACTTACACGGTTAAACTCCCACATAACTAAATTGGAGGAAGCAGAGAAAGCGGTGTTGAATGACGAAGCAAAAGCAGCAGCAATTAAGATTAAACAGCAGAGAATCTTTGAGATTGAAGACAAGGAGAAAATCCTAGCGGTCAAAGAACAAATTAAATCTGAAATTGCGAAAGCTAAGAAAAGAGAAGCCTATGATAAAGTTAAGCGATCCACCTCTACAACTGCAATCACGAGGTTAAATAACGAGATATGTAGCTCTGGCTCGATAGGACGGATGCAAGAGTTTTTCAATAGTGAGCTAGAAAAATTAGGATTCAACCACTTCAAAATTAATGCTCTCACGAAAGGTGCCAAAGGCAACCAAAACTTCAGTATTCAGCTTTCAGAGAACAATACAAACATTATCGATATTGCAAGTGAAGGAGAGCAAAAATGTATATCTTTAGCAAGCTTCTTTGCGGAGTTAGCTACCGATAGCAGAAAGTCTGCAATCATATTTGACGATCCCGTAAATTCTCTTGACCACATATGGAGACTGAGATTCGCAACAAGAATCGTTGAGGAAGCAAAATCAAGGCAAGTAATCGTATTTACTCATGACTTACCTTTCATGAAAATGATTCAAGAGACTGCTGACGATGTGACTATTAAAGCTGTTACTAGAAATAAGAGTGTTACAGGTATTCCTCTCGATGCTCCACCTTGGGACGCTTTAAAAACACAAAGCAGAATAGGTTTCCTCAAAAATAAGTTGGTCATAGCTAGGAAAAAAGCCAACGAATCCATAGAAGACTATCAACATCAAGCAGGATTTATCTATGGGAAAATGCGAGAAACTTGGGAAAGGCTCGTCGAAGAATGGTTGATTCGTGGTGTTGTTGAGCGTTTCAATAGGGAAGTAAAAACTCAGAGTTGCAGATACCTAACTGATATCACTGACCTAGATGTTGAAACCATTAATACGGCTATGAGCAAGTGCAGTACATATATGCACGGACATGATATGGCAGAAGAAGTTGCTGGTGCATTTCCAGATATTGATGAATTGGAAAAAGATGTAGCAGACCTTGAGGAGTACTTTACTAACCTGAAAAAACGAAGAAAATAAATGTTCTTACAGGAGATATAGCCCCTTATGTCTCCTGTAAGAACCTGTCTTGTTTTACCGTCAAACGCTCTTAATTAAACTATCTCAAAGGATTAAGACCATTATGAAGGGGAAAACGAGTGTGTGTTTACACTACTGTATGCACAAGAGGGTATACAAATCAGATGCAAGGCTGGATGCTATAAGTAATCAGTAAATTGCTAAATTAGTAAAGCCACTGACTCATTTCTGTCCAAAAGTGTGTTTGCAAATTGCATCACACAATTCTAGGAAAAAATTCAGGACGAATTTTTAGGTTGTCGGCGCCGGGAGCGCCTACAACCGGCCCGGACAAAATCAACGAACAAACAGGCATTTCTGGGCACTCTTAGAGCCAACAAAGAGTGTCTGGCGTGCATTCGAATATGGTGAGATTGCCAATGGAGATAACACTGTCGGTAAATGTCGCTGTTTAGTGGCATAGCAAAAACCTAAATCCCCAAGCTCATGGTGCAAATGCTATCTGATAGATAGGTTAATGCGTTCAGTGCAATTTTTTGTGTGTTGATAGCCACATTTTGTCGATTGGCAAGAAAGGTTAAAAATTGTGCAACTTCTTTCGTTCCCATTGTTTCAGGGTGACGCTTGTCGTGAAAGTTAATGAATGCCTTGATCCAATACAGATAGTTTTTTTCCGTTCTAATACTGTAACCACGCATATGCATTTCTTCTTGAAGACCGCTTAGAAATAGGCTTTTTATACTCATGATAACCCTTGCCTTAAAATACTGTGTTTACATATAGTATTTTAAGGCTACCGGTTATCAAGGAAAATAGTTAAAAAATTTTCGCGTTTGTACACGTATTAATTCATATGATTAATTTTTATAAATCGGTTATCTATTTACGAATTTAAATAATGGGTTTGGGAAACCAGCATGCACGATAATAAAATTTTAGGTAGATGTTTTGCCGGAAGTTAATAGGCTAGACTGTAACTAAGGTTAATTATAATCATTGAAAAGGAAGAATATAATGAGTAATAGAATGATTGGAAATGTAGGTTTTGAGGAAGATATTCGACCACTCTTTACGGATGGAGATATTGTTTGCATGGGGAATCACTTCGACCTTTCTGATTGGCGCTCGGTGAAAGAAAATTCAGATCGAATATTGTCAAGATTACGAAGAGATAACCCCTTGCTTTCTGCTATGCCGCCACCAGATGGATGGCCTGAGGAGAAGAAAGTTTTATTTGCCAGTTGGATAGAGGATGGAGCACCTAAACGACGTGGCGATAATTATGCTGCGTTTTTTCGTGATCTAGATAGTTACACTGAGTACCATGATGTTTATGGGAGGCCAGTTGACGAAAACTACATGCAATATGTTGGAAGATACTTTGGTCGTGATCGAAATCTTGCTCTTAATCTATGGAAAGAATATGCAGAGGTGTCGTTAGAAGATGAAGAAGACAAAGATGATTTGTGGGAAAAAGTTTTAAAAGAAATTAATAGCCCAATAATAAAAAATTCAATTTTAAAGGTTGAAGAGTTAATGGTTAAATTGCTAGAAGAGCACTTTAACTTCGACTCACAACTGGATACTGAAGCCATATTGGATGCGTTTACCTTTTTTGGTAAAGATGCATTACCAGAAGATCTAGAGCGCTATCAACGTATTGTGGCCTTGAATGACCCAGAAGATTTTAGGCTCCCTTACGCAAGATATCACAGAATGGACGGTGCTGTAATGTGGTTCAATTGGATGGGGCATATTGAGTGCGCTCATTCTATCGACTCAGGCCCTAACGCTCATGTTCGGCAAGCTTTCATGTCTGGTGTATGTTTAGGAAGTTCTATGGATTTCGTTTTTAGACAGCGAGAAAAAACAAAGACAAAATATTATGATGTCGAAAGAGGCGAAAAAAGAATGCAGAGACAGGCTGAGAGAAATTTGAATGACTTTACAAAAGGGATAAAAGAAAGTCATGAACTTTATCAAGTTTTTAGGGGCGAATTAGCTGGAGGTCCTAGAGCAAATGTTGCAGAAAGTGGTAGATTTTTGAATGTTCCGGATAATGCCTAACAAAGTGCTGCACTCGGATAAATTACTCGCTTCGCTCCCAATTTACCGGTGAGCGCGGTGTTAACTCATAGAAATTTTAATCTGAAACTGACGAGTTAGAGTTAAGGTTTTAACTCGGAAATGTCCAAAAGTGTGTTTGCAAATTGTATCACACAATTCTAGGGAAAAATTCAGGACGAATTTTTAGGTTGTCGGCGCCGGGAGCGCCTACAACCGGCCCGGACAACACCAACGGATAAACAGGCATTTCTGGGCACTCTTTGAGCCAGCAAAGAGTGTCTGGCGCGCGTCACACTATGGCGAGGGAAGCGCTGAACTCAAGCGCGACATACTTATCCAGCCATTGAACTTGCTTTATGGATTCCCGCCTGCGCGGGAATGACGGTTTGATAATGTGTATTTGTGACGCATCCCCAGGGAAAAATTCAGGACGAATTTTTAGGTTGTCGGCGCAGGGAGCGCCTACAACCGGCCCGGACAACAGCAACGAACAAACAGGCATTTCTGGGCACTCTTTGGGCCAACAAAGAGTGTCTGGCGCGCGCCACACCATGGTGAGGGAAGCACTGAACTCAAGCGCGACATACCTTCATATCTCACTTAAAGCACCAGCCACAGCCCCCAAAAATCACAAAAAACCACTTCCCCAGGGAAAAATTCAGTACGAATTTTTAGGTTGTCGGCGCTGGGAGCGCCTACAACCGGCCCGGACAACATCAAAGAATAAAAGGCATTTCTGGGCACTCTTTGAGCCAGCAAAGAGTGTCTGGCGCGCATCCGAATATGGTGAGATTGCCACTGAACCTAATCGCGACATACCTTCATGTCTCACCCAAAGCACCAACCACAGCCCCCCAAAAATCACAAAAAAACCACATCCCCAGGGAAAAACTCATGGACGAATTTTTAGGTTGTCGGCGCCGGGAGCGCCTACAACCGGCCCGGGCAACAGCAACGGACAAACAGGCATTTCTGGGCACTCTTTGTGCCCGCAAAGAGTGTCTGGCGCGCGCCACACCATGGCGAAGGAAACACTGAACTCAAGCGCGACATATCAGACAGACTTTAAAGAGAACACACCCCACTTCGCTCACCTTATATTGATCACCCAGAATGATCCGTATAACCTGACCTGAAACAACACTATATGAATAAACATGAACACAATTAAGCCCATTACCCGAAAAGAAAAAGGCTCGACGATTGAGCGTGTCTTACGGATTTTATCCTTTATCTCCGAGCACGAAGGTCAGTACGATCAGAATGAACTGGCTGAGGCGATGGATCTTCCCAAGCTGGCCACCGCAAAACTGCTGGTTCAGTTAAAAGAGCTTGGCATTCTGCGCGAGAACATGCTGAGAAAAGTGATTGCCGGGCCGGAATTCAGGCAGATGGCACTGGCCGTGCTGCGCAATAAGGTCTTTGAGTCGCAGCGCCTGACAGTGCTGGAAAGGCTGTCGGCGCAAATTGGTGAAACCTGTGGCATCTCTGTGCCGAACGGCATCGAAATGCTGTACTTTGAGCGGGTTCAGACCAACTGGCCTTTGCAGATCAGCCTGCCGGTAGGCAGTTCAGTGCCGCTGGCGGCGACGGCGTCAGGCAAACTGTATCTGGCGACCTTGCCGGACGGCGTGCGCCGGGTGATTCTGGATAACATCGCGCTGGAAGTCTTCACCGAACATACCCTGGTTGATAAGGCAAAACTGGAGCAGGAGCTGGCCACTATTCGTGGACTGGGCTACGGCCGGGATAATGGTGAATTCATTGATGGTATGGCCGCGGTTTCCGTGCCGATAGCGCGTGATGGTTTGCTGCTGGGGTTTCTGTTCTGTCACAGCCCTGTGGTTCGTCATCCGTTGCTTGATCTGGAAACCTTTGTGCCGCTGATGCAAGAAGCCGCGGATGAAATTATGGCAATGATGCTGAGCTGAGATTAGCTGGCAACAGCAAAGGGCTGTGATTAAGTCAGTTCACGAATATAGCCCTGAAGCTGATCCCGGGTACGTTCGAGATCGGGCAAATACGTCAGTAACTGATCCAGAGATTTGCGTGTTTTCGGACAGTGGCAAAACAGGGATGCCAGAAATTTACCGTCGGCAGATTTGACCGGAATGGCCACAGCCACCAGCCCGTCGATGAATTCTTCGTTATCCACACTCACCTGACGTCCGCGGATGATCTTTAATTCCTGCTCCAGCGTATCAGGGTCGGTATGGGTATTTTTGGCCAGTTTGGTCATATCCAGCTGACCTATGATCCGCTCCCGCTGAGTTTTGGTCAGGGAGCTCAGAAACAACTTGCCACTGGCCGTTGCCCAGACCGGGGTTTTCATCCCTATGGGTAAGACAATCTGCAGCGGCCAGTTGGTCTGAATCCGTTCGTGGTACACCATTTCATTGCCGTCCGGAATGGCAATACCACAGGTTTCTTTCACCCGTCGTGACAGCCCGTGCAATATCGCCTGAAGCTGTGCTTTTCGCTCGTTATTGCTGTTCAGATTGAGGGCAATGCGTTTGAGTTCGGCACCGGGGTAAACGTTGCCGCGTTCGTCAGCCGTCAGAAACTGTTCGTCGTCCAGCTGTTGCACCAGGCGGTGATAGGTGGGTTTCGGGATCTCAGAATGAAAAATCAGCTCCGGCAGCGGAACCGGCTGTTCCTGTCTGGCGCTTTGGGTGATGATTTCCACAATGCGACTGACGGCGTTGGCTTTGTTTTCCATAGCTGAATCCTGTAATTCCTGTTGTCCGGCGATTATAGCGGGTATACCTATTGCCTAAAAGGTTGATGTGGAAACGATTCGCAGAAAATACTCTCGGTATTTCCCTCAAACAGCGATGGCATGGCAAAGGTACGCCCAGAGAGTGGCAACTCACTGCGTTCCTGTTCCGACATGCCATACCAGCCCGTGGTAACAAACAAAATGTCGAGTTTGTTGCCGCCAAAGGTACACCGGGTCGCGTGCTTTACCGGCAGCTCTTCCAAATGAATACATTTACCTTCCGGGTTGTATATGCTGACAGCGCC
This sequence comes from Photobacterium halotolerans DSM 18316, assembly GCF_000425165.1. Classification (GTDB taxonomy): domain Bacteria; phylum Pseudomonadota; class Gammaproteobacteria; order Enterobacterales; family Vibrionaceae; genus Photobacterium; species Photobacterium halotolerans. Next base: position 9,435 of record NZ_AULG01000016.1, on the reverse strand, counting down.
TTTATTCCAGTGGCACACATAGAGATTGCCCAGCGCATCGGTTGTCAGCCCGTCGGGTAAGCCTTCTTGCTCCGGCAACTGAATAAAGACACGTTTACTGAGGATGGCAGTCCAGTCATCATTCATTTGCAGCTCGATAACCTGACCCCGGAACATATTGGCTACGTAGGCACGCTTCAGCCTGGCGTTAAACGCAATGCCGTTGGCAACAGCATATCCGCTATCAAGCTGACTGATGGTGTGGGTGTCAGCCTGGTAGCGGTAAAGACAGCCATCGGCTTGCTCTAAATGGGCTTCATTCATTGAGCCAAACCAGAGATCGCCGTTCGGGCAGTTGACTGCATCGTTCAGCCGGATGCCGGCCAGCCCTTCGGTTGGATCGGCGATAAACTCAAAGCCGCTGAAATCTGCCTGGCAGCGATATAGCCCTGTTTTTGTCGCGGCGAGCCAGCCAGAGCTGGCAGGCGCAATGGCCGTGACCGCGACTGGTACGTCGGTGGCGCTATGGGTTTTTGTTTTCAGGGAATACTGGTGGATGCGGTGATGCTCTGTATCGACCCAGAACAGGGTCTGCTCTGAGGCCAGCCAGATCGGCGACTCGCCAATTTCACACGTGGCGTCAGTCAGGGGTTGAGCGTAGGGGTTGCTCATAATCAATGTCCATATAATGATATTTAAAGTATCAATATAGATTAATTATGATAAAGGTGAACTGGCGGTGTGTAAAAAAACAAACCCTGCTCACAGAGCAGGGTTCAGGTCGTAAAGGCGCAGGTGAATGGTTTACCAGCGGTAATTCAGGGTTGCTATTACACTGCGTTCTTCACCGTAGTAACAGTAGTAGTCGCAGCTGGACACATAGGTTTCGTCAAACAGGTTGTTGACGTTCAGCTGAGCCTGCCACTGGTTGTTGATGTTGTATTGAGCACGCATATCCCAAACGGTATAAGACGGAATATTCAGCATTGCTGCGCCTGTTGACGTGTGACCGACAGAAGAACCAATGTATCGGACAGCACCGCCAACCGTTAAGTCTTCAGCGCCTAAGCTGGCAAAGTTGTAATCAGCCTGAGCTGAAGCCATGTGACGTGGAATGAGCGGAGAACGTGTCATTTCAGCACCTTCAGAAGGTTTGTACTGACTGTCGTTGTAGGTGTAATTGAACGCGACACTGACGTTTTCAATCGGTTTGGCGACAGCATCTACTTCAACACCGCGTGAAGTGACTTTACCGGCCTGAGTCTGGGATCCGCCGTCAATCGATGAAACCAAGCCATTGTTTTGATCGATATTAAACCAGGCCAGATTTATATAGCCGTCAATGAACTCAGGTGTGTATTTCACACCAGCCTCAATCTGTTCACCTTCCAAAGGTTTATAAATCTTATTGGTTAGTGGATCGATAGAGGCAATGACTTCGAAAGACTCTGCATAACTGACGTATGGAGACAGACCTGATTCGGACAAATACATCAAACCACCGCTCATGGATAAATGGTTGTCTGAAACATCTTCGTCAGTATTTGCCGTCTTGTTTTCGTTATCCACATCAACTTCGTCGAAGCGGGCACCTATTGTCGCGATCCATTTACCGTCAAACTTGAACTGGTTTTTGGCATATAACCCAGCTTGCTTTTTGGTGATCAGCGCATGTGTTGCCAAACTCGGATCTGCCGGAGTGAAGTTACCGTACTCAGGATCGAAAGCATTGATGGTTCCCATGTTTGAACCCATAGTGTTGGGCCATGGATTTTCTTTGCTGTCGTTCTTGTAATACTGTAAATCAAGACCAACCAACAAGGTGTTTTCTGTGCGATCACCATACCAATGTCCTGTGACCTGATTGTCCAGACTGTATGTGTCTGTTGTGCCATCACGATAAATTAAACCGCGGAACAGGTCGGCAGATGTTTCACTACCAAAGGCGTAAGTGCTGCGCAGTAGAAGGTCTGTATAAGCGTAACGAGCATTTTGTTTCAGGCTCCAAACGTCATTAAATGTATGGCTCAGCTCATAACCCAATGAAATTTGCTTGTTATTATTGATGTCGTAATCTGGCTCACCCAAATTTGTTGACGGGTCGATTTTACCTTGTGGGGTATCGATTAATGTACCGTAAGCAGGGAAAAAACCGTTTGTCGGAACACCTTCATCTTCTTTATAGCTGGCAAGGAAAGTAATACTGGTGTCGTCAGACATGTCCCAGGTCAGGCTTGGTGCGAAGTAATAACGGTTATTGTAAGTACCGTCCAATGTGCCATCTCGCTCACTCGCCAGGCCGACAATGCGATAACGAACATCGCCATCTTCATTGGCGTAGTCGGAAATGTCGACACCAATACGCTTCAGGTTCCGGTTACCGGTTTGCAGCTGTACGTTACCTTCAGGCGTGTCGGTAGGGCGTTTGCTGATGGCGTTGACAACCCCTCCCGGAGGCGCTTCACCATAAAGCACAGAGGCAGGCCCTTTCAGGATTTCAACGCGCTCAAGACCGAATGGCTCCAGTGTCCATACATAGTATCCGGTAGTAAAAAGGCGATTACCGTCTAAGTAAGTTGCAGCATCAAAACCGCGGACTTTAAACCAGTCTGTATCTGTATCTGAACCATAAGGTGCTGAAAGGACACCAGCCTGATAGCGTAGCGCTTCGTCCAGCTTCTGGAATTGATTCTTTTCCAGATTATCCTGATCAACAATCGCCATGGTACGAGGCGTTTCAGCCAGTGGTGCTTCTACTTTCAATGTTGACGCAGTCACAACAATCGTTTCTGGCTCAACATCCTGTACGCTGTTCGTTGCTTCATCTGCAAATGCAGGCAACGCGATAGCGAATAAGGAAATCGGCAGAATGCTTTTGTGGCAGATTTGTCTGATTGCCAGCCCAAGTGTACTTAGACTCGGCGTGAATAATTGTGTCATAACGCGGATACCCCAAACGAATGTAAAACTAATACGAAGTAATAATTATTGTTATTTACAATTATACTTACCGATCGTTCAGGATATGTGATTTTAATCACTTTTTTAATGTGGCGTGGCGCTTTAGCAGATTAAAAAATCACTTAATGTCATATTTTTGCTACAAAATACTGGACTTGATGCATAGTAATATCTATGCGTGTGTTGGCGGGATAGTTCGGGGTATCAAACGACATAATTATTCAATTTGTTTAATAAGATGTGCTTTTTTGAGGCATTTACCACACGTAATGCTGAAAAAATTCATACTTTGATGACAAAGTGTTCACAATTGGTATCGCTATCATTATATTGGTCCAACATACGAAGTAAACGGACTTGTCAGTTATGAATTTATCTATTGCAAGGAAGCTCAGGGTCAGCTTTTTCTTGTTGACTGCATTATTTTTAGCCGCCGCAATCATTCTTTATCTCCAGATCAGTAAAGTGGAAAGTCATGCTTATTCACTATTGAATGTGGATATTCCCACTGTGGATGCCAGTCGTTCTATACAGCAGAACGCCGAATTTTCATTATCAAGCCTCCGGGCTTATATGCTGGCGGCAGATGACGCGCGCCAGGAACGGTACCGTCAACAACTTGACGATGCGTTTACCAAAGTGGATGAAGAAGTCGCCCGTTTACAAAACCATCTGAGTGAAGCGCAATTCAAGTTAGTGAAAGCAGACTGGGAAGCCCTGAAAGCCAGTGAAAAAGCGGTGGCTTCTATGAGCCATACGGCGGAAAACCTGCCCGCGCATACGTTATTGCAATCAGAGGCTGCGCCGCTGGCTGAAGTTGCTTTGGATCAGCTGCAGGGCATGCTTAACGAAGAAGAAAGTAACCCTGTGGGCGACGATCGTAAGCGCCTGATGAAGTTGCTGACGGATGCTTATTCGTCGTTATCCAACGGCCTGGGGGAATTGCGGGCATTTCTGATCAGCGCGGATCAGGACAATCTGGACAAGTTCGAAGAGTACCTGCGGCATCATAACCGGGCGGTGTCTGAAATTAACCGTAAGCAGGACAGCCTGAGCGACAGCCAGAAAAGTCTCTGGTCGCTGTTTAAAGAAATGCAGGATATGTATTTGCCAATGGCGACAGACGTTGTGATGCACCGTCAGGCACAGGACTGGAATAAAGCCAATTACCTGATGGAAACAGAAACCCTGCTTGCGGTCGAACAGCTGGCGCAAACCATTGAAACTGTGGTTAGCGAGCAGCAGGTGATTGCTGCTGAAAGTGGGGGTGCCATCAGCAGCAGCGTGCAGAAAGTGGTGGTACTGCTGATTGCCACCAGCGTGATTGCCAGCTTATGTTCTTTGTTTATCGCAACCTGGCTGGGGCGGGATATCGGTTCGCGTTTAAGCCGTGTGGTAACACGCGCTGAAGAAATATCGCACGGGAATTTCTCCGGTAAAGCGCTGGCAAACAAAGGCTCTGATGAAATTGCCGCGCTGATCGATGCGGTTAACCGTATGTCCGTCGCTTTGTCTGGCTTAGTCACCGGGGTGTCGACCAAAGCGCACGCGGTGAATGCCAGCATGGATCAGCTGCTAGCCACCAATGCGGATACGGCAGGCGAGGTGAACGATCAGGCATCGCGGATCAATTCTGTGGCGACAGCAATAGAGGAAATGTCCGCCACGGCCCATGAAACGGCACAAAATACCCAGGCGGCATCTGACGATCTTGCCCACTCGGCTTCCCTGCTGGTGAATGGCGAGCAGGCGCTGGATCAAAACCAGCAGACAGTGACAGAGCTCAATACGCTGGTGGCGCAGGCCAGTGACATGGTTCAGCAACTCAGGGCAGACAGTGACCGCATTGAACATGTCACGGAAGTGATTCAGGGGGTGGCAGAGCAGACTAATCTGCTGGCGCTGAATGCGGCGATAGAAGCGGCCCGTGCCGGCGATTTAGGCCGCGGTTTTGCGGTTGTTGCCGATGAAGTCCGCCTGCTGGCCCAGCGCACGACTGAGTCCACGACAGAGATTAACGACATTGTTGAAGCCCTCCAGGCGTCCACACATCAGGTCGTACAAGTTATCGAACAGAGTCAGTCTCTGGTTCAGGTGGGCACAGAGCATACTGCGACGGCCAATGAGATGCTCAAAGATACGGTTCGCTACATGGAGGTGGTGTCGCAGAAGGTGAGCGATATTGCGGTTGCGACTGAACAACAGTCGAATGTGTCACAGTCGGTTGCTGAGCTGGTGCACCAGCTGTCTTCTTCTGCCGACGATGTGTCCGGCAATTGCGATAATGCCAACCAAACCTCTCAGTCCATCAAATCCCAGGTGGATGAATTAAACAGTGCAATGAAGAAATTTGTTGTCTAATGATTTCTCTGCCTTGTAAACAAAACCCGGCAATCGCCGGGTTTTGTTTGTGTCTTATAAATCAATGGCTTGATGCCATTCTCTGCCAAGGGGAGTCCGTTCGGGGCTGTCGTTACCAATTCACGACGAGCATACAAACCACGCCTTGGCACTGGCCGTGATATAGGCTTCTTCATGCCAGTCTAAGCGCTCTAAGGTTGGCGCGGTCCGGATATCGCCTTTGTATTTTTCGGTGACCAGGACCCTCACTTTGCCATCGGTGGCATTTCGGACAGTTCCGCGGTAGGTATATCCCAGCGTGCTGTTACGCGGTCTCTCATACAGGCAGACATTTTCGCCGACACTGGTATAAATATGTTCGCTTTCTTCCGTCCAGGCACCATTCGCTGCCGGTGCTTTGGTGGGTTCAATCAGCACGGTTGCTGCTGCGGGCGCATCCAGCAGCCTGCGTTCTGCCGTGTAGGGCAGGTAGCCCAGTACAATGGCCGAGCTGTACCATTCGTCGTCCGGCGCGCCATCATTTTCGATTACTTTCAGCGTCACGAATGGGCCGTCGAGACACAAATCTGCCCATTGATCCGTACTGCTGATACTGGCTGAGAAGAAAGGGTATTCCTCGGCTGTGTTGGTGTTTACTACGCACCAGGTGCCTGTCTCCTGGTGATTGAGCTGGCCATTATTGAGATCGCAGACCTGCCGGGCCAGATTCTGAAACTGCGCGATATCTTCCGCGGCCTGCTCCGGGCTGTTGCTGCAATAACGGTAGGTATAAGAGTAGGCGCTTTTGGGATAATACTGGCCTTTGTCAACCACGGCACCGTTGGAGCGAACCTCATTTTCGTCAATAAATTCCTGGGCGGTGTCATACATACTGTAGTCACTGCTGAATCCCAGCGAGGATAAACTGCTGCATCCCGACAGCCAGAAAAGGCCTGTAAAAGCCAGACACGCGCGAGAAAAGTGCTTTTGCATATCATCAACACCTATTACCCAAACACATAATTTTTATGACGTTAAGTATAGGTAAGTACTCGAAAAAGTGAAGGAATACAGAGGCTAACAATGACGCGGTATCTTTAATAAGAAAGATACCGCGTGATTTATCACGTTATATGTGCGGAAAGGTTATTTTGCCAGTGCCTGATTCAGCCACTGATCGAAGTGAGATTTTGGCAGCGCGCCATTGATGGTGTCGACCAGCTTGCCCTGTCTGAAGACCATAATGGTAGGAATACTGCGGATACGGTATTGCGCCGCCAGCGCCTGCTGAGCTTCGGTATCAATTTTTACGAAGCGTACCTGTCCGGTTCTTTCTGCCGCGACATCTTCAAAAACCGGGGCAAAACCCACGCAAGGGTTACACCAGGGGGCCCAGAAATCGACCACAACGGGCTGTTCACTTTGCAGCACAGCCTGGAAGTTATCGGCGGTGCCTTCTAATGGTTTTCCGTCGAGCAGTGCTTCTTTGCATGCACCACATACGGCTTTGTCATTAATACGTTCAACGGGAATACGGTTCAGGCCCTGGCAATGCGGGCATCGGGTAGTGATAGTCGACATAATCAATTTCCATCTGTCTCAATATGGGCTCAATGTACTGATTTTATGTCGTTCAGAAAAGAGGGGATCGGGCAATTATTGCAATAGAAAAAAACGATGGCGAGAGGGTGACAATTCATGGCTAATGCAAGCGAGCACATTAGCCATGATGAGATCGGTAGAGTTAAGTGTGGGTTTTCAGTGTAATAAACCCAGCTCTTTGGCTTCCTCAATGGTTAATCCGCATTCACGGATGTCACGCAGCATTTCGATACGGCGGCGTGCAGCGGCTTGTTGACGTTTACTGGCAGAGACTTTAGCAGATGATGCTGTTTCGTCTTGCTGGTCCCACTTGTTAGCGGCATCAGCCATTTCCAGATATTCAAGTGAGTTGATAGACACAATTACCTCCTGAAAGCACTATGCGTCGAGATCAGGCATATCTTTATCAGAGCTTTCAGACAGCGTCAAAGCAATGAAATCGTGCTTTGTGACCAATGGCGTATTTGTGAGATGAAGTCGCTGGCAGGATAAGATTCTGCTTTGACAGAATCGATTTTCAGAGTATCTTTCGCCGTTCCAGCCTGAGAAAATGCGGGTTGAATAATGCGCCATCCAAGTGCTAAAAAGCCAGTCCGGAGACTGGCTTTTGCATTTCTCAATCAGCCATAATCAGCGCAGTTGGTCAACGACCACGCGGACTGCGGCTAACATGTCCTGACCAAATGCCAGACTACGTTCCGGCGACCAGCCATAAAAGGCATCCGGTTGCAGGTTGTGATCTTTAAACGGCATTTCAACGGTATACGCCAGACATTTAAATTGCTCACCAACCCAGGCTGTGCCCATGCTCAGATTGGCTTCGCCCGGTGCATCTTTGTCGTAACCGTATTCATCCTGAAATTCCGGTGTAATCGTCAGCAAGGCTTGTTTGAAGTTGTGTTCCAGCGTGGCGTGGCGCTCGTCATAGGAAGGAATGCCTTCACAGCCAGCGACAAAATTGTATGGAATGGCTTCATCACCATGAATGTCGAGGAACATATCAACGCCGGTTTCCAGCATGCGCTCCCGCACCAGGAAAACCTCCGGACTTTTCTCCATGCTGGGGGTCAGCCATTCGCGGTTCAGGTTGATGCCGGCGGCATTGGTGCGCAGGTGGCCTCTGATGCTGCCATCCGGGTTCATGTTCGGCACAATGTAAAAGACGGCACGCTCTAGCAGCGCACGGCCGACAGTGTCGGTTTCATCCAGCAAGCGCTGCAGCAGCCCTTCCATAAACCACTCTGCCATGGTTTCGCCCGGATGCTGGCGCGCAATAATCCAGATCTTCTTCTTGCCTTCGCCTGGCTCGCCTATTGTCAGCAGGCTGATGTCATTGTTATCGAGCGTGCTGCCCAGGGTTTCCAGCTCACAGTTGAAGTTCATCTGAGCCTGATGCAGCAAATCCAGATGTCTGTCGTAACTGTAGGGAGCAAAGTAGGCGAAATACATGGAACGCTGTTCAGGAATCACCTTAAAGCGCAGGGTGTCGCCGTCAAATTCAGCCGGAATGCGAAACCACTCTTCACGGTCATAAGATGCCACGACATCGTAATCTTTCCAGCCTTCCGGGTAGGCCGATTTCGCTAAATCCTGTAATTCGAAGGCATGTTCAACCTGAGCCTGAGTTTCCAGACGAAAGTGAAACCATTGGTAAAAATCAGACTGGTTGTCTTTTTTAATTCGCAGTTGAATATCACCAGGCTGGTCGGCTTTTACAACATCAATATTGCCGCTTTCGAAGTTACTGAAAATGTTCATCTCTCTAAACCTTGTAAGGTAAATGAAGGCAGAAGGTTAGCACAACTATAGCAAGAGCATAACCTGAGTGCTGTTTGCCGCGGTATCTTCAAGCCGTTAAGCTATGTGCACAGTAAAGTAACCACACAGGTGGCAAGGTTGGGATTACACTATGCATCCCGGGCACTGATAGAAGTGCAGGGAAAAGTACTTCTGGTAAAACGGGTTGGGGAGGCATTCACGTTTCTCCCTGGCGGTCATGTTGATGCCGGAGAAGCGGCAGTGCAGGCTGTCGCAAGAGAACTTCACGAAGAAACGGGATTCACCGCCGAGATCGGGGATCTGATCGGTATCGCTGAAAATGACTGGCAGCAAAATGGGCAGCATCAAACGGAAATCGCGCTGGTGTTTCGTGGCCGTCTGTTGGGTATTGATGCACCGGCAGTCATTGCTTCAAAAGAACCTCACCTTGAGTTTATCTGGGCAGACAAGTCACAGCTGGACACACACCAGCTTCACCCTGTTGCTTTGCGCGATATCATCCGTAATGACACTAGTCAGTATCAGGGATTTGTGGCGTCAGACTTAGCTTAAGCGGTGTTTTTTGATGCAGGCTGAGACGAAAGCCATCAGTTAACTTGCCGTCTGGTGGCTTATTGAGCACTTGAACTTTTTTTACTTTACAGCACCATCATCCCCACGTATTATTCGCCGCACTTACGGAGAGATGGCTGAGTGGTTGAAAGCACCGGTCTTGAAAACCGGCATACGTTAATAGCGTATCTAGGGTTCAAATCCCTATCTCTCCGCCACATT
>NZ_AULG01000015.1 GCF_000425165.1 Photobacterium halotolerans DSM 18316 | reverse complement strand
TTTAATGTCGTTGTTGTCGCACTCGCTAACAAGTTAGTGCGGATCGCCTGGGCTGTGATGAACTCACACCGAGCGTTCAACGCCAACAACCTTGCTTGCCAATAAACTCATTAACCCATTTTGCAATGACAATGATGACGATAACGGTCAATCGGCCAGATATGTAACCTGACGGCAAAAATAGCACTTAGATGCATTTACTCTTTTAAGGATTATCTGGCGCAGATATCATCGTGGAGCTGGAATGCGAGAGCTTCCAAGAGAGACTCCGAATACATTAGCGCAAACCACTCCCGTTAAAATTGTAGTTGCAAAAACGGGGCGGACCATACATTTTTGCCTCAAAAGAGTACCTGGCGCGCTGAGTACACTGCGAAGGGATGCTTCAGACTCAAGCGCGACATACAAACGAATTCAAAAGTGCCAATGCACCACTTACGTGCGGTATAAAACCTTAATCACATGATACCCAAACTTGGTCTTCACCGGACCAATCGGTTCCAGCACTTTGCCGGTAAACACGGCTTTATCGAATGCCGGTACCATCATGCCCTTGCGAAATTCGCCCAGATCGCCACCGCGCTTGCCGGATGGACAGGTTGAATATTTCTTTGCCAGCGTCTGAAATTTTGCGCCTTTTTTCAGCTGCTGCAAAATATCATCAGCTTGTTCTTTATGCTTCACCAGAATGTGTAGTGCCGCTGCGGTAGAGGCCATAATACCCGCCTTTATTGTCAGAATCTTGATGGGCGGCAAGTGTGCGACAAATCACATCAACTGGCAAGTTTTCGCTTAATTCTGCGCGCTCAGCAACACCACGATTATGGCCAGAAAATCAGGTTTACCATTCTGAGCACAATCGCCAATATCACGGCGGCCACTCCTGAACGGTAAAACTTGAACTCGATGGCTGTCATGCTGACGCGCTTGTAGAACATCGTCATTACCCCGCCCCAGTTGCGGGTGCGGCGTCCGTATTGCACCATACTGGTCAAGATCAGGATCACACCGCTGAGCAGCAATAGCCATTCGGCCGATTTTGATGCCATTTCCAACATACTGACTCCTTGTATAGCGTGGAAAGTCTCTTTTCTCATCACAGTGACGAAAACCCGGTACGCTAACAATTAGACTAAGGTTTGAATGCCTGATAAGCGGGAGCTGGATCACCGAATAACATGCACATAACTGTGCTTTGGTGTACACTCCTGCCCCCAATGTTTATTGCCAGTGATATCGAGTGACCATGGACTTACTAGAAGCCAGACTCAAAAAAATTGACCGTCGTAATTATCGCAGCTATTCCAGCCTGCGGGGTCAGTACAACTTTGTTGATTACGATTTCTTTATCGATATCCCTCAGTCGGATCCTTTCGCGCCTGCGACACGCGTTCGCGCCCGGCGCCAGTGGTCACTCACGGATCTGGCCTGGCTGAAAGACCAGTCGGCAGACTATCAGCGCGCAGCGCGTGATTTTATCGCCCGTCAGTTTGCGGATCTGGCCAGAGAAGTGAACGAGATTCAGATTGACCGTCCGGGTCAGGCCGTTTTGGACCGCACTGCGGTCGTTTTCGACGACGATGCCATTGAACTGCGTTTTCGTGTCGATCTCCCTGCTGACGGCCGTACCATCATTGCCAAGAAAGCACTCAACCTGCTGACCTTCACGCTGCCGAAAATCATTCGTCGCGCGACGATTGCGCGTGAACTGCCGATGGATGATCTGCGCCGCCATTGTGAAACCGTTGAAGATCAGGTGGCACTGCGCGCGCAACTCAAAGAAAAAAACCTGATTGCCTTCGTGGCCGATCACAGTGTGTTACCACGCCTTGCCGGTAACAGCGAGCAGCCAATGCCTGACGCTGTGCCATTCATCAGCCCGGACAGCCTGGCTGTTGAATTAGACGCACCTCACGCAGGTAAACTGCGTGGTATGGGTATCCCTACCGGCATTACCATGATTGTCGGTGGCGGCTTTCACGGCAAATCGACCCTGCTGAATGCAGTCGAGAATGCAGTGTATGATCATGTCCCGGGTGATGGCCGCGAATATGTGGTTGCCGATGAGACTGCCAGTAAAATTCGCGCCGAAGATGGCCGCTGCGTTCACAGCGTCGATTTATCGCCCTACATCAATAACCTGCCTATGGGTAAAGATACCACCTGCTTTAGCACGCAAAATGCCTCCGGCTCAACGTCGCAGGCAGCCTGGTTGCAGGAGTCGCTGGAAGCCGGTGCCCAGACGCTGTTAATTGATGAAGATACATCCGCGTCGAACTTTATGATCCGTGACGAGCGCATGCAGGCGCTGATTGCGAAAGAAGATGAACCTATCACACCGCTGGTTGATCGTATTGCTTTGCTGCGCAATCACCTGAACGTCTCTGTCATGCTGGTGATGGGCGGCTCAGGGGACTACCTGGATGTCGCTGATACAGTGATCCAGATGCACAACTATGAAGCGGTCGATGTCACCGCGAAAGCGAAAATTGTCGTGCAATCACATCCGACACAGCGCCAGCCGGAAGGCAGTGCTGCCATTGAACAACCGCGTGTTCGCCAGCTGAACCGCTCCGGGCTTCAGGCACAACTGGAAGAAGGTAAATTCCGCATTCAGGTCAAAAACAAGCAAAGTCTGCGTTTTGGCCGTGAGTTCGTGGATCTGCAGGCATTAGAGCAAATTGCCGATGCCAGCCAGCTCCATACTATTGGCTGGTTATGGTGTCAGCTGGCGCAGCTCAAAGGCTGGGAAAAGCAACCCGTGACCGCCTTCCAGAAAATGCTGCAAGATGAATGGTTCCGCACCATGCCAAACTATGGTGATTTAGCCAAACCCCGCGTTGTCGATGTCATGGCCGTATTGAACCGGATGCGAAAAGCCGAATTTAAATAAATCACGTCTTTTCAGACACCACACACTATTTTCATCAGGCATACTCAGGTATGCCTGTTTTTTTAATGCTTAAAGTCATTAACCCATTCTGATCAGCGGTTGTTACTTCAGTTTTTATTGAAGTGAGTCTGAGAAAGTTTTCTGTGAATCCATAAAAGGTGGCTTTTGAGGGAAAGCATAATATTACCCTGAGTGTGTTCATACCGTTTAATCACTAAACCTGCATGAACCACTTTCCGTTCTAAATTCAGTAAGAGTAAATAATGAATAACCAAAACTTAGCTTATATGATTCTCAATGACTCAGCGCGAATTACTCAAGCCATTACAACCGGTGCTGCCTGGGAAATATGGATGCAAGTCGAACTGATTCTTCTTTTTCGCCAGGCAGGGATACAAGCCGCTCGTGAAGTGCCTTATCCGCCGCCCAATGTCAACTGGCGTTTAGATGCACTGGCTCAGGATAATGATGGGAGGTATGCGATTGAACTCAAAGTTGAAAGTGCCAATAACGCTGGTGCCGCGGTTCTCGCCTCGGCTCAGCAGGACATGAATAAAATCGTACATTATCCGGCACCCAATCCCGGTTCAAGATGGGTAGTCGCAATCGGATATAGCGCGAATGCAAGACATGCCCTTCAAGGCTATGCCAATGACCCAAATAACCATTCGATTTATCACGAACAAAACTCGATTGGTGTATTGGTGACCACAGTTTGATGCGTTATATCATTTAAGGAATAATCAAAAATAAACAATGGAACAAGTCATCGTCAATTTGAAAAAATAAAGGGCATACTACTTTGTATGCCCTTTTATTTTTCCATGCAGCCAGCAGGTAATTAAACCAGTGCTTAAACCAATGCTTAAACCAAGGCTGCCAGTGCTTTTTTCACTTTCTCGATGCCTTCTGCAAGGATCTCATCTTCAATCGTCAGGGCAGGCAGAAAGCGGATCACGTTTCCTTTCACACCACAAGACAGCAGAATGACACCTTCTTCCCGCGCCTGAGCCACCAGCGATTTGGTCAGATCAGCCATGGGGGCACCGGACTGAGGATCGACAAACTCGACGGCAATCATCGCGCCCAGATTACGTACCTCGCCAATGACAGGGAAATCAGACTGCAGCGAGCGGAAATGGCTGGTCATCACTTCGCCAATTTTCAGGGCTTTCTCGCACAGCTGCTCTTCATCAATGATCTTCAGCACTTCCAGACCTGCGGCACAACCCAGAGGTGAACCGGCATAAGTGCCACCCAGACCGCCGGGGCCGGCAGCATCCATGATATCGGCTTTACCCACCAGGGCTGAGATTGGGAAACCACCTGCAATCCCTTTTGCCATGGTCATCATATCCGGCTCAATACCTAAGTACTCAGTAGCGAACATTTTGCCGGTACGGGCAAAACCGGTTTGAATTTCATCGGCAATCAGCAGGATACCGTGTTTATCACACAGTTCACGCAGCGCCTGGGCAAACGCAGGCGGCGCCTGGTAAAAGCCCCCTTCGCCCTGAACCGGCTCGAAGATAATGGCGGCAACACGTGACGGTTCAATATCACAGGCGAACAGATCCTCAATCGCCTGCAGACTGTCTTCAATGCTGATGCCGTGGAACGCATTCGGATAAGGGGCATGATAGATTTCGCCCGGGAAGGGACCGAAACCCGCTTTATAAGGTGCCACTTTACCGGTCAGCCCCATGGTCATATTGGTCCGGCCGTGGAATCCGCCTTTAAACGCAATCACGCCGCTGCGTTTGGTGTGCGCTCGGGCAACTTTGATGGCGTTTTCGACCGCTTCCGCACCTGTGGTCAGAAAGACGGCTTTCTTCGCCGTGTTGCCAGGAGCGCGTGCTGTCAGTTGCTCCGCCAGTTCCACAAAGGACGTATACGGGGTCACCATGGCACAGGTATGGGAAAAATTATCCAGCTGCGCTTTGACCGCTTCGACAATACGGGGGTGAGAATGGCCTGTGTTGTTCACCGCGATACCCGAACCAAAATCAATATAGCGATTACCTTCGATATCCCAGATTTCGGCATTCTTTGCAGTTTCTACATACAGAGGATTCAGGTTGCCCATTCCCTGTGCGATCACTTGTTGCTTACGTGCTTGCCATGCTTGATTGCTCATCACTTGCCTTCCTTATGCTTGAATGCCGCCAAAACAGAGGTATTTAATGTCCATGTATTCGTCGATGCCTTGCTTGGCACCCTCACGTCCGATACCGGATTGTTTCACCCCGCCAAACGGGGCCACTTCGGTTGAAATCATGCCTTCGTTGATCCCCACCATGCCGTATTCCAGTGCTTCTGCCACTTTCCAGATCCGGTTGATGTTCTGGCTGTAGAAGTAAGAAGCGAGGCCATAAATGGTGTCGTTGGCCATGTCAATCAGCTCATCATCCGTGCTGAAACGAATCACAGGTGCAATCGGACCAAAAATTTCTTCCTGCACGATATCCATGTCGTGCGTGACATCCGCCAGAATCGTCGGCTGGACAAACAGGCCGTCAAGCTGCTGTCCGCCCGTCACCAGTGTTGCCCCCTGAGCAACGGTGTGATCGGTTAAGTGCATGATCTTCTCTTTGGCCGACGTATCAATCACAGGGCCAATAGTCACGCCGTCATCCAGCCCGTTGCCCACTTTCAGCTTTTCAACTTCAGCTTTGAATTTGGCAACGAAGGCATCGTAAATACCGTCCTGCACGTAGAAACGGTTGGCACACACGCAGGTTTGACCGGCATTGCGGAACTTGGAGGCCACCGCGCCTTTCACAGCCAGATCGATATCGGCATCGTCAAACACGATGAAGGGCGCGTTGCCGCCCAGCTCCATCGACGTGCGCTTGATGCTGTCGGCACATTGTGCCATCAGCAGGCGACCGACACCGGTGGAGCCGGTAAAGGACAACTTACGGATCAGCGGATTGCCGGTGAACACCTTGCCCACCATGCTGGACGAGGCATTCACCACCAATTGAAGCGCATCGCGCGGGATACCGGCCTGATAGCCTAATTCCGCCACTGCATAGGCTGACAAAGGCGTCTGATTGGCAGGTTTGCAGATAAAGGTACAGCCCGCCGCCAGTGCAGGCGCGGCTTTACGGGTGATCATCGCAATCGGGAAGTTCCAGGGAGTGATGGCACAGGCCACACCAATGGGCTGCTTGATCGTCACGATGCGTTTATCTGTGGTCGGACCCGGAATGGAATCGCCATAGGTACGTTTCGCTTCTTCCGAGAACCACTCAATAAAGCTGGCACCGTAGGCCACTTCGCCTTTGGCTTCAGCCAGCGGTTTGCCTTGCTCTAAGGTCATCAGACGGCCGAGATCGTCCTGGTTCTGCATAATCAGATCAAACCAGCGACGCAGGATCACCGCACGCTCTTTAGCGCTGGTTTTCGCCCAGGCCTTTTGCGCGGTATTGGCGCGTTCAATGGCAGAAACAATTTCCGCTTCATTCTGAGTCGGAATATGACACAACACTTCACCGTCAGCCGGATTGGTCACAGCCAGTGAGGTGTCGGATGGCTCGCACACAAAAGCGAGCAAAGTGCGGTTCTTAATTTGCTGCATAATAAAACCTTTTCATTTGACCAGACCTGTCAGCCCTGTTTGCAGGCAAGTGCGTCAGGGATCTGCTGAGTAATACAATGGATATTGCCGCCACCCAGCAGCACTTCCCGGGTCGGTATACCAATAATCTGGTAATCCGGCAGTGCCGCTTGCAGTATATACATGGCTTGCTGATCACTGGCTGAGTCCAGCAAGGGCAAAAATACGTTTTTATTGCACATCAGGAAGTTGGCATAAGAGCCACCCAAACGTTCGCCAGCTTCACGTTTCATGCCGCCCGATGGCTCAATACCGGCCGCTTCCTCTTGTGTTAAATATAGCGGACCCGGGATCGGCAGCTTGTGCACTCTGATGCGCCGGTCTTTGGCATCCGTGCTGTTCTCCAGCACATCCAGTGCCCGGCGGGAAATCGCATACTGCGGATCCTCAGGATCATCACACCAGCTTAATACCACTTCACCCGGCGCAATCACGTGCAGCAGATTATCGACATGGCCATTGGTCTCGTCGTTAAACAAGCCATCCGGCAGCCAGATCACCTTGCTGACTGACAGGTAATCGGCCAGATACGCTTCGATCTCTGTTTTGCTGAGATGCGGATTCCGTCCGGCAGACAACAGACATTCTTCCGTGGTGTACAGGGTGCCTTCGCCGTCAGTGTGAATCGCTCCCCCTTCCAGTACAAAAGGTGCGCGATAGTAATCCAGCCCGAGGTGCTCGCAAATTGTCGCCGCCACCTTATCGTCGTCATTCCAGGGGGCATACAGGCCATCCACCTCTCCGCCCCATGCATTGAACTGCCAGCTGATGCCACGGCGCTCACCCTTGTCGTTCACCACGACTGTCGGGCCGATGTCTCTCATCCAGGCGTCATTGAGCGGCATTTCAACGACGTCAATCGTTTCAGGCAACATAAGCGTTGCCGTCAGGTACTGACTGGGGCTGACAGCCACACAGACCCTGGTATGTTGGCTGATGGCCGTTGCAACCTGAGTAAAAGCGTGCTGCGCTGGCTTCGCATTATCACGCCAGTTATCAGGCCGCTCCGGCCATGCCAGCCAAACCTGTTCCTGCGGCGCAAACTCCGCAGGGAAATAATAGCCGTGCTCTGAAGGGGTGCCCTGTCGTTCCATGGCAGACTTCCTTTCCTTAATCGGTGTGTATTACTTGCCGGTCAGTGAATGAATGCGGCCGTACAGATCCGGGCGACGGTCACGGAACAGGCCCCAGCTGTAGCGGGCTTTGGCTGTCGCTTCCAGATCAATGCTGGCATAAATGATGGTTTCTTCATCACGGCCCGCTTCGGCCAGTTTCTTGCCGGTATGATCGGTAATAAATGATGAGCCATAGAAGGTGGTTTCAATGCCATCGTCGGTTTCCACGCCGGTGCGGTTGGCGGCAATCACAGGGATCAGGTTGGCAGCAGAGTGGCCCTGCATGGTGCGCTGCCAGTGATCGCGTGAGTCCAGCGTCGGATCCTGAGGCTCAGAGCCAATGGCAGTCGGATAGAAAATCGCTTCTGCACCCGCCAGCGCCAGACAACGTGCCAGCTCCGGGAACCACTGATCCCAGCAGATCCCTACCCCAAACTTGCCGAACTGGGTTTGCCAGACTTTGAAGCCGGTATCACCAGGGCTGAAGTAGTATTTCTCGCTGTAACCCGGACCATCTGGAATGTGTGACTTACGGTAGTTGTCCATCACAGTGCCGTCAGCATCGATCATCACCAGAGAGTTAAAAAAGCTGTTGCCTGATCGCTCGAAGTAACTCACCGGAATCACGACATTGAATTCACGCGCCAGCTGGCTCATGTGATCAATTAACGGGCTGTTATCGGTTTCTTCTGCCAGATCGAAATACCTGGCAACCTGTTCTTTACAGAAGTAAGGAGCGGCAAAGAGTTCCTGCAGCACCACAACGTTCGCGCCATTGTCGGCAGCTTCTTTCACCGCCTGGCTGATCTTTTTCAGGTTATTATCGATATCCCACGACATCGAAAGCTGCACTGAAGCAAAAGTCACTGTCTTTGACATTGTTCTCTTCCTTTTCCGATCCTTAGATAGCGAGCTTGTCGCGTAAGTTGTAGTAAGCGGCCCCAAGCGCCGTAAACGGCACCTGGAAATGGCGTCCGCCCGGGAAGGCGTAATGACGCAGAGACGCAAATGCATCAAAACGCTCAGCATGTCCGGTCAGCGCTTCAGCCAGCAGTTTGCCGGCAAGATGCGTACAGGTAATGCCATGGCCGCTGTATCCTTGCAGGTAGTAAATGTTGTCAGCAAAACTGCCAAATTGCGGCATACGTGAATAGGTCAGCAGGAAGTTACCGGTCCAGGCAAAATCCAGTTTCACGCCTTTTAGCTGAGGGAAGACTTTCTCCATCTTCGGACGGATCAGTTTCTCTACGTTGGCCGGATCACGTGCGCCGTACACCACACCGCCGCCAAACAGCATCCGGTTGTCACCGGTAATGCGGAAGTAATCCAGCAGGTAGTTGCAGTCTTCTACGCAGTAACGTTGCGGCAGCAGCTCATCGCACAGTGCATCTGACAGTGGTTCTGTCGTCACCACCTGTGTGCCGCATGGAATGGCTTTATTGCTGATGTTTGGCGCCAGGCCACCCAGATAAGCATTGCCGGCCAGTACCATATATTGCGCTTTGACCGAGCCCTGGCTGGTGTGAGCAACAGGTTTGGTGCCTTTTTCAATCCGGGTAACGGCTGACTGTTCAAAAATCTGTCCGCCCATCTGAATAATGGCTTCGGCTTCGCCCAGCGCCAGGTTCAGTGAATGAATATGGCCGCCACGCATGTCCAGCAAACCGCCTTCGTAAACGTCAGTGCCCACCATAGTTTGCAGCTCAGCTTTATCGAGCAGTGTCAGCTCTTTATTGCCGTAGCGCTCCCAGTTGGCTTTATGGTGTTTCAGCCCTTCAAACTGTTTGTTGTTCACCGCAGTAAACAGGCCACCCTGGCGGTGATCACAGTCAATGTTAAACTCTTCAATCAGGCCGCGAATAATGTCGCCACCTTCAAAAATCATGCTGCACAGTGCGTCTGAGGTCTTTTTGTCATAACGCTTCTCGATGACATCAACATCGCGGCTGTAGCTGTTAACGATTTGGCCGCCGTTACGGCCCGTCGCGCCAAAGCCCACTTTGGCACTTTCGAGGACCACCACTTTAAAGCCTTTTTTCGCCAGGTGCAGCGCCGATGACAGACCGCTGAAACCCGCCCCCACGATACACACATCGCACTCGATGTTATCGGTCAGGGTTGGAAACTCTCGCGTATAGTTCGCCGTAGCGGCGTAGAAAGAACCGGTATGATTAATCACAGTAAACTCCTTTTAGTACGACTCAAGACGAAGCCAAGTGGTTTTCACCTCTGTGAACTTCTCCAGGGCATGCAGTGATTTATCCCGACCATTGCCGCTTTGTTTAAAGCCGCCAAACGGAACTGTCATGTCACCTTCGTTGTAGTTATTAATCCAGACCGAGCCTGCCTGAAGCTGACGGGCGACCCGGTGCGCACGGTCCAGATCGGACGTCCATAGCGCGGCACCCAGCCCGTAGGGGGAATCGTTGGCGATCGCAATCGCTTCTTCTTCTGTGCTGAACGGGATCACGCACAACACAGGACCAAAAATTTCTTCACGGGCAACAGCCATGTCATTGCTGACATCACCTAACACCACGGGGGCAACAAAGGCGCCTTGCCCTGCAACATCACCGCCGCACAGCACTTTGGCACCGGCCGCTTGTCCTTTGGCGACATAGTCCAGCACTTTGGCTTTGTGCTCCTGATCGATCAGTGCGCCCATCGACGAAGCAGGATCGAGCGGATCTTTCGGGGTAAAGGCGTTTGATGCCGCAATGACTTTGGCGACAAACGCATCTTTGATGCTTTCATGTACCAGCAACCGGGTTGCCGCCACGCATACTTCGCCCTGGTTATAGAAACAGCCCGCTGCGGTTTCCGCCGCTGCTTTATCCAGATTCTTGTAATCGGCGAACACGATATTGGCATTTTTACCGCCCGCTTCGGCCCAGACACGCTTCATATTGGATTCACCCGAACACACCATCAGTTGGCGGGCTACCCGGGTTGAACCGGTGAAGGTTATACAATCCACATCTTCATGGCGCGCTAGGGCATCGCCTACTTCATGGCCGAATCCCGGCAATACCTGGAACACGCCATCAGGAATACCGGCTTGTTTGGCCAGTTTGCCAAGATGAATGGCGGTTAACGGTGATTTTTCAGAGGGCTTGAGAATCACGCTGTTTCCGGCCGCCAGTGCTGGCCCTAATTTCCAGCACGCGAGCCAGAGCGGAAAGTTCCAGGGCACTATGGCAGCAACGACGCCAATGGGCTGATGCGTGATATAGGCATGCACATTGACTTCAGTGGGCGCCACTTCGCCATAGGTTTTATCAATTGCTTCGGCGTACCAGCGAATAGCCGCGGCAGCGCCGGGAATATCAGTACTGAAACTGTGACTGATAGGTTTACCGGTATCCAGGGTTTCCAGCAGGGCCAGGGTTTCCCGATCCTGATCGATCAGGTCGGCGAACGCCAGTAACACCGCTTTTCTCTGTGCCGGACTCTGATCCTGCCAGTCTCCGCGGTTAAAGGCACTTCTGGCCATCTCAACAGCAATTGCTGCATCCTTTGCGTCACAGCGGGCAACATCAGCAAGATGCTCGTCTGTCGCCGGGTTGATCACCGCAAAGGTGTTACCACTCTGGGCATGCTGGTACTCACCGTGAATGAATGCCCTGGCTTCAATGTCTATCTGCTGTTTTAGTGCTGTCCATTGCTGTTGAGTGTTCATACGCCTTCCTTTTGGGTGTGGACGTCAGAAACTTGCCGGGGTATGTGCGCTGACAATCCGGCAAAGTTTGTCCGTTCTGTTGGTAAACTTGTGAGGAATACTGGTATCAAACAGGTAACTTTCGCCTTCGCCGATGACATAGGTTTTGTCACCCAGCGCCAGTTCTATTTCACCTTCCAGTACCGTTCCGCTTTCCTCACCTTCGTGTTTAATGCTAATCAGTCCTGTGCTCGAATGAGGCTGATATACCTCAATCAGAAAGCCCATTTGCCTGTCTTTGCGACCGTCGCAGACCAGTTTCATTGAGACCTGTTCGTTGCCCATTTCAATCAGCTGATCAGGTTTAATCACCACCGGACGCTCATCAAATGCCTGATCTTGTGTAAAAAACTCAGACAAGGACATATCGAACACTTTCACTATCTTGTGTAATGAACTGACCGACGGACTCACCTTGCTGTTCTCGATTGATGAGATAGCGCTGTGGGTAATGTCAGCTTTTTCTGCCAGTTCACGCTGAGACAATTTGTATTCTTTTCTTAGCTGTGCGATTTTTTTACCAATTGAGTCAGTTTCCATCATGGAGGCTCCTTCGTTTTGAAGCCGATATCATAAACTGATCAAACAAAATTCGTGAAAAATGGTTTTCAGTCGCTTGCCATTCTGGGTGCCACTGCACACCAATAAAGAATGGATGCGCCTGTAAACTAAAGGCTTCAATCAAACCATCCGGTGCAACCGCTTCCACAGTAAGACCCGGCGCCAATTGATTCACACCCTGGCCGTGCAGAGAGTTCACTTCAATGTTGTCCAGTGGCGCCAGCCAGTCGGCAAAGGTGCCGTTGTCAGAAATATTTACCGGATGAGCCGGTGAATACTTGATGATCATGTCATTGAGCGGGCTTTCCCTGTGGTCGTTAAAGCCTTCCACTTCATGCACTTTCGGGTGCAATGATCCGCCAAGCGCAACATTCATCTCCTGAAATCCGCGGCAGATACCGAGAATCGGCACGTTCTCTTTGATACAGGTGTCTATCAGTGCAAATGACAAGGCATCACGGCCTTCATCTTTTTTCGGTTCATCATGTTCTGCACCGTAACGGGCCGGCGCAACGTTTGAATGACTGCCGGTCAGCAGCACACCGTCGACCAATCCAATCAGTTGCTTAATTTCCTCAGCCGTAGAGCCCGACGGAAACAGAACCGGGTTGGCACCAAACTGCTTGATCGCATGGAGATAGAACTCATTAACACTTTGAATGCCATAGCCTTCCAGTGATTTTTTGCAGCATACAACGCCAATTACCGGTCCAGCTTTTGTTGAGTTCATCATGGTCTCTCCTGCCATCAGTGTTCGATTTATTGAACAAACCTAGCTTAGAGCACTAAGGGAAATCAACCTGCAATTTACAAAAATGTTACTAAAATTTGATCAACGTTCGATATTTCGAACATTCTGAACACAATTATTGCCATTTGGCGTTCATCTGTTAAATATAAGTTACAGGATGTATCCACACGAGGTGTTTCGTGAATGAACGGATTTAAAGAAGAAGTTAAAAATTTTAAACAAAAGTGGCCCGAGATCAGGTTCGTTGATTTGCTCTTTACCGACATCAACGCCACCCCGAGAGGCAAACGTATTCCAGTCGAAGCGGTTGAAAAAATTGAGAAAGGCGTTTACTTACCTCTCTCTACTATCTCGCTGAGCATTGAAGGGAATGTGGTTGAAGAAGCGGGACTCGGCGAGGCACTGGGTGAACCAGACCATATCTGTTACCCGGTACCGGGCACACTGACCACCACCTTTAATCCTGAAGTCGGCCAGGTCATGCTGACCATGATGGATGAGTCGGGCAGCCAGCCGACAGACCTTTGCATACGCTCTGTTCTGGTGAACCTGCTTGAGCAGCTTCACCGGCGCGAACAGTTCCCGGTTGTCGCCATTGAGCTTGAGTTTTATCTGCTGGATAAAAACCGCGGGGTTAAGGGCGCTATCCAGCCGCCTCTCAACCCCATCCACCATGACAGAGAGTACCGTTCAGACGTGTACAACGTAGAGAATCTTGATGATTATTCCGCGTTTTTACGTGATCTCAATGACGCTGCGGTTGCACAGGGACTCAATACCTCTGGCGCACTGTCGGAATCGGCACCAGGCCAGTTCGAGATCAATTTTAACCACCAGCAAGATGTTGTTAATGCCTGCGATCAGGTCATTCTGGCGAAGCGGTTGATTCGCCAGGTTGCTCAGGCCCATGATTTCGATGTCACTTTCATGGCCAAACCTTATGCTGACGAAGCCGGTAACGGCAAACACATGCATCTGAGCGTGGTAGATAAAGACGGCAGAAACCTGTTTTCCGATCAGGAAGGCGAAGCCAGCCCCTTCTATTACCAAACGCTGGCCGCCATGCTGGCCATGATGCCGGATTCCATGGCACTGCTTTGCCCGAACGTGAATTCATACCGCCGCTTCTCGGCTTCTATGTACACACCCACCCATGCCAACTGGGGAGAAAACCACCGCGGGGTTGCACTCAGAATCCCAATGAGTGACAGCCACAACCGCCGTATTGAACATCGTATCGCTGGAGCAGATGTCAACCCGTATGTGCTTGCTTCAGTACTCTTGGCTGGCTTGCTTGCCAGCGAACGTTTTACTTTTGAGCAATGCCCGCCACAACTGGCCGACAATGCGGTAGAGTTACCTCTTCGCATGCCGGACGCACTAATAAAGCTTGCATCAAGCGAGCTAATGTCGATGTACCTACCGCAATCATTTATCTCGCTTTATCTAGCATGCAAGCAACGTGAACTGGCGGATTTTGAAAAAGCCGTCACGCCACTGGAAATTGAGTGGATGCTTCATTCAGCGTAACTGAAAGATAGGAAAGGAATTCTTGTATGACAGTGAAAACACCTGCATTAGATGCGCCGCAGAAGCCAAATGCGAAGAGCATGTCGGTTATTCTGGCAATTGCCGGGATCATCGGGACTTTTGCCATTATTGGTAACACCCATGAAACAGGGACGCCCTATGGCTGGTACAGTTTGTTACCGACCATTTTCGTTCTGGCCGTGGCGTTGTTAACTCACCGAACCGTCGAGGCCCTGTTCAGTGGCGCTATCGTCGGCCTGATCATGATAGATCCTCAGCAGATCGTCGGAAATGTCGTCGATGTGTCGATGACAGTGATGATGGATGAAACCATAGCCTGGCTGATTCTGGTCTGCGGCTTAATGGGCGGATTGATCACCATACTGGAAAAAGGCGGCAGTATCCTGAGTTTCAGTGAAGCTCTGGTCACTAAAGTCAAAAGCAAACGCCAGTCAATGGTGCTGACCTTCGTGCTGGGTATTCTGGTCTTCATTGATGACTACCTGAATGCGATTGCGATTTCATCATCGATGAAGCGCATTACAGACAGCTACAAAATCTCTCGTGAGAAACTGGCTTATCTGGTCGACTCCACCGCCGCACCGGTGTGTATCCTGCTGCCTATTTCCACCTGGGCCATTTTCTTCAGCTCGCTGCTGGAAGATAACGACATTGCCGCATCCGGCAAAGGGATCAGTGCCTATATTGATGCGATTCCTTATATGGCCTACGGCTGGGTAACACTGCTGGTTGTGTTCCTGGTAGCCACTGGAAAAATCCCTGATCTGGGTGCGATGAAAGCGGCAGAGAAACGAGCCCAGAATGGCCAGGTGCAGCCTGACGGTGGCGTTGACGTTGCACTGGGTGAAGATGTGAAAGCACATCCAAACTCAACCATTGGTGTGCTGAACTTTGCCCTGCCAATGATAGTGCTGGTTGCCGCAAGCTGGTATTTCGATATTGATTTGCTGGCCGGCGTCTTCGTTGCCATGATTTTCACCATGTTCCTGTACGGCGTACAACGTCTGATGCCGGTGAACACCATGTTTGAGGCTGTCTATGACGGTATCAAAATCATGATGCTGCCTCTGGCAACCGTCATCGCCGGTTTCATGCTGAAAAACGTCAATGACCAGCTGGGCCTGACACAGTACGTAATCGAAACTGTTTCGCCTTACCTGTCGGCACAGATGTTCCCTGCAATCATCTTCCTTGTGATGGCCGCGCTGGTCTTTGCGACCGCCTCATCCTGGGGATTGTTTGCGGTCGCCATGCCGATTGTATTCCCGCTGGGTGCGCACCTGGGTGTGCCGGTCTCTATCACTATCGGCGCCCTGTTGTCAGCATCGGCGGCCGGCAGTCACTCATGCTTCTTCAGTGACTCCACGGTACTGTCTGCACAAGGCAGTGGCTGTACCGCTATGCAGCACGCCCTGACCCAAATCCCTTATGCACTGATTGGTATTGTTGCAACCGCAGTGTTCTTTCTGGTTATCGCCTGATAACTATGCACGCCTGAAAACCATGCAACACCCTAGCCCAAGAAAAACCGCCACCCTGAAAAAGGTGGCGGTTCTTTTTTATGGTTGTGGTCGGTGTGAATCAGACCAATACAGAACAGGCCGGATCTTTAACTGACTTTTTCCAGCGATTTCACTTCTTCATCGTCATCCATTAATGCTTCATCAATCAGATGCGGGGAGCTTTTGCTGCGTGCTTTCTGTTCCTTACGCTGCTGACGATGAGCACCGAGCGCCAGCATACAAGGGGTTATCACCAGCGTCAGCACCGTTGCGAAGGCCAGCCCTCCCGCCACCGCTGTGGCAAGTTGTGCCCACATTTGCGTGGACGGAGCGCCAAATTCCACTTTGCGCTGTATCAGATCCACATTCACCATCAGTACCATTGGCATCAAGCCTAAAATGGTAGTGACTGTGGTCATCATGACAGGGCGCAAGCGCTGGGCACCGGTGCGAAGAATCGCCTCAATCGGCTCCATGCCCTGGTTTCTGAGGACGTTATAGGTATCAATCAGGACGATATTGTTATTCACGACTATCCCGGCCAGCGAGATGATCCCAATCCCGGACATCACTATGCCGAACGGCTGATTGAATACCAGCATCCCAAGCAGGACACCGACCGTTGAGAACAAGACGGCAGTCAGGATCAGAAAAGCCTGATAGAAAGAGTTAAACTGAGTGACCAGAATAATCGCCATCACTGCCATTGCAATCAGGAAGGCTTTACTCAGGAAAGCCGACGCTTTCTCCTGCTCTTCGTTTTCCCCCCGGAGGGTAATCTGAACCCTGGGATCCAGCCCCAGCTCAGGCAAACGCGCCATGACTTCAGGAATGACTTTACTCAGATTGTAACCGGGAGCCATGTCAGCCGTTACCGACAGCGCCTGACGGCCATCCACTTTCTTGATGGTATCCAGCTTATTGGCGGCCTCTAAGGTACTGAAGTTACTGAGCGGAATCTGCCCCTGCGCTGTTTTCAGACGCAGCTCTTCAAGGCGGGTAATATGTCGGTACTGTTCCGGAAACCGCACACGGATATCCATTTCATCATCAACGTCATCAGCCCGGTATTCGCCGAGCGTTAACCCTGTGGTGACAAACTGGACATTATTGCCGACCAGGGTGGCATCTGCGCCAAACCGCGCGGCATCAGCCCTATCAACGTTTATCTGCCATTCGATACCCGGTTTAGGGCCGGTATCATCAATGTTGGTAAAGGCAGGGTTGGATTCCAGTTCCTTACGGACTTTCGCGACTGAGTCTTTCAGCAGGGCAGGAAAGCGTGAGCTGATTTGCAGGTTGACATCTTTATCACCGGTTGGTGGGCCAGCCTGATCCTGCCGCACTTCAATTTCCAGCCCGGCAAGCCCGGCGGTGCGCTGCTTAATCTCTTCAATCGTTTCCGCCGCCGGACGCCTGTCTTGCCAGTCGATCAGGTTAACCCTGAGCATACCAATCCGGTCATCGCCTCCCGAGCGCGCATACAGGGTTTCTACCTCAGGTAAATTCAATAGCTGGCGTTCCACCTCCTGAATCAGATGATCTTTCTCTTCAATGGATAAATCGCCCTGAGACCGAATCACGATATTAAACCCTTCCGGCTCCACCTCAGGGAAAAATTCCGTCCCGTTACCGGCTTTGCCGTACAACAGGATAACCGCCAGTGAGAACGCCAGCGCGCCGAATAACACCTTCCATGGCCGCTTGACCGCCGCTTTCAGTACCCGGACATAATTACCGGTGAAACCTGGCAGGTGCTCAATATCGCCCTCTTCGGCTTCAATCAGTTGCTGACGCTTTTCAGCAGAGATGGGGCGCGGCTTACCAAACAAGCCACCTAATGTCGGCACAAATATCAATGCCATCGCCAAAGAGGCGACTAAGGTCATGATCAGCGTCAATGGCAGGAATTTCATGAACTCGCCCATGATACCCGGCCAGAAGAGTAACGGGCCAAAAGCGGCCAGTGTTGTAGCCGTGGAAGCAATGATCGGCCAGGCCATACGCTTCGAGGCTTTTTTATAAGCTTCATAGCGTGGCGTACCTTCACTCATTTCACGGTCAGCGTATTCAGTAACCACTATGGCGCCGTCAACCAGCATGCCAACAGCCATGATCAGGGCAAATAACACCACCATGTTGACCGTATAGCCCAGCACCGCCAATGCCAGTATCCCGGTGAGAAACGAGCCGGGAATGGCAATCCCCACCAGCAAGGCCGTACGCGCACCAAGAATAGCGATAATCACAATGACCACCAGCAAAATGGCAGACAGCACGTTATTTTGCAGGTCGTTCAACATAGTTTTGACATGTTTTGACTGATCGCCCGTGTAATCCACCGCTATGGTTGGCGGCCAGAATTCGCGCTCTTTTTCAATCAGTGCTTTCACGCCTTCGACCGTCTGGATGATATTTTCACCAGGCCGCTTTTTGACTTCCAGCGATACCGCAGGTTTACCGTTCACCCGGGCATAAGACTCGGCATCCTGAAACGTCCGGCGAACGGTAGCGACATCACCAAAGGTAATCACTTTATCGCCAGAGACCTTAACCGGCATTTCCATGACGTCTTTAATATTGTCGAAGACAGAAGGCAGCTTGATCGGGAAACGCCCCTGCCCGCTGTCGAGTGTCCCTGCCGCCACCAGCCGGTTATTACGGGATATCAGGTTATAAATATCTTGCTGATCAAGGTCGTAGCTTTCCATCAGCAGCGGGTCAACCAGAATCTCAATCATGTCTTCCCGATCACCACCGATATCGACTTCCAGCACTTCGCGCATGCTTTCCAGCTTATCTTTAAGATCACGCGCGATGGTAATCAGTGCCCTCTCTGGCGCAGTGCCCGACAACATAACTGTGATAGCCGGGTTTTCAGAAGCCATGGTGACTTCATTCACCGTCGGCTCGTCTGTGCCGTCCGGCAATTTCGCCTTAGCCAGACTCACTTTCTCGCGCACATCCGCTAAGGCACTGTTGGTATCGGCCCCGGCAACAAATTCCAGTAACACCGAACCATGACCTTCACTGGCAGTTGAGGTCATTTCTTTCACGCCATCTATGCCACGTAATTCCTTCTCCATGGGCCGCAGCAACAAGCGTTCAGCATCTTCCGGTGAAATACCGCTATGGGTAATCGAGACATAAATAAAGGGAATGGTAATATCCGGTTCCGCTTCTTTAGGAATGCTCTGGTAACTCATGTACCCGGCAACCAAAAGAAGCAGCAGAATAAGGACAACGGTACGGGTACGATGCAATGCGGCATCTATCATCCCAAGCATTCTCAGTTCTCCATCCTGATAGCTTCAACACGATCACCCGGCCGGACGAAACCCTGACCAACGGTGATCACATCCACCATGCCTGAAAATCCACCCAGCCAGGTACCGTCACCATCACTTTTCACGACGCGCACCGGCGTAAAGACCACGTGATCTTTCTCTACGGTTTTAACGCCGAGATTCCCGACCTCATCCAGAGCCAGTACGGCAGGGGTGACTTTAATGGCTTCCGTTTCTTCAATCGGTACCACCAGCTCAGCGCTGGTCCCTGCCAGCAAATTCAGTTGATCATTGTCGAAAGCGACCTCAATACGGAACGTATTCGTGGTTTCATTGGCCACTTTCGAAAGATAGCGAACCTTACCTGTGACAGCATGATTTCCTACCAGTCTTGCCTCCGCTTCCTGACCCAAACGAATGTGCTGAATATCCGTTTCGGTAACATCAGCCCGGACAATCAGCGGATCGATATCTGCAATATTGCCAACCGGATCGCCCACCTGAACATAATCGCCCACTTCTACCATCCGCTCATTCAGGATACCGCTCAGTGGTGCCCGGATGGTGGTTTTCTCCAGCTTCAGCGTCAGGGTCGCTATGGTCGTCTGCGCATCAACAAGATCGGCTTCGGTTTGAGCTAACAGAACACGCCCCTGAAAGCCTTTTTCATTCAGTCGCTTCGCACCGTCGTATTCAATCTGCCGCTGTTTGAGCACGGCTTTTGCCCGCTTTAACTGCTCCGGCCAGTCATCCTGAGCCAGACGGGCAATGATTTGTCCTTCTTTCACTAACGAGCCACGCTGCGCAATCACCTCAACTACTCGCCCAGCCACTTCGGCTTTGACTGTCGCCTGGCGGCTGGGCTCTGTCTTACCGTATAAGGTCAAACTACGAAATACAGGCTCGGCTGCGAAGGTGGTGATTCTGACTTTAGGTACCGGCGCCTTATCCTGAGTCTGAACTGACACACTGTTTTCATTATCCGACAACTGCATTGCGGTGTTGTCTTCCTGAGACTGACCACCAGACAGCATCCAGCCAAGAATCAGAACGGTAATACCAATGGCATAGATATAAGGCCTGGCCGCCAACCACCGTAACACGGTGTGTAGTCCTCTCATCATATTCTCCTTTTTTATGACGAAACGTCACCAAACGCTACCACTCAAGTCTAATGCAATTTTTCTGGATTCATTTTGTTATTGGCCCATAAAATGAAACTGCAACTGTGAGCTTTCACATTTAAAAGTAACGAATAATTCACGCTGAATTCTACTTATGTGTGTGTGAGATAAAAAGCAGAGCTTACTTGTTTCAACTGTATTGTTCTGAATATGTTAACTCTGATGAAAAACGGGATTATTAACCTGTCTGCATTTAATGAATTCACCTATTTGCAATATACCTTATTCATAGTCGGTACACGCATATAGCAAATCACATACCAAAAAATATTTACGCTATAATTCAATCATCTACAGAAAACCCAAACTCAGAGCATGGCGAAAACAACCAATATCTGGCGAATTGTTTACTTTTTTATTCACGCGGTTATGCAATTCGCTACATCGGCTGGGGTTTCATTTATCTGCTGTTAACTCTATATATAAGCAGACTTTTCTCTGGTACACTCCGCCGAAAATACAGGTGGTGCTTTAAGGAATAAAGCGATGATCGAATGGAGTAAAGATCGGATCTGGTATCAGGACATGCCGTGGAAACGTTATGGCGTGCCTGTTGGCTGCCGCATGACAGTGATACGGCTCAAAAACGATAATCTCCTTATTCATTCCCCGGTTCAGCTCACTACTGGCATTCAGCTGCAGTTAGCTAAACTCGGCCGTGTCACAGCCATAGTGACCCCTAACCTCAATCATCATCTCTTTTTGTCCGAGTGGTGGCTCGCCTACTCCCAGGCGACCTTTTTTGCCCCTCCGGGACTTCAGCTCAAGCGCACCGATCTGGTCTTTGATGATGCGCTGGGTGCCGAAACGCCTGCGCTGTGGCGAGGACAATTATTGCAGACGCTATTAAGAGGCAGCGATCGTGTTGAAGAAGTGGTGTTCTGCGATCCCGAATCACAAACCCTGATCCTTGGCGATGCCATGGCCTGGCTGCGAAACAGTCACAACCCGGCCACCGTGGCCTTAGCCTTAGCCAATGGCTGCTATTTTCATCCGGCGATGCCACTCTACTGGCGTCATAGCTTCCACAACAAAACCCGGTTACGCCAGTCCTTGCAGGAAATTCTGACCTGGCCATTTGACAAAATCCTGTTTGCCCACGGACAAGTGATACCCGAGAACGGCAAACATATCTTTTCTCAGGCTTTTCGCTGGGCACTGGCCTAGAACAATAACGCGTTCAGTTGCAATAAAGCTGTCAGCTTTTCACTCCACTATGAACCATGATAAGTGTATACCTAAACTACTTGATGATGCAGGTAGGCGGCAAGTGAATGAATCCCCATGAACATAGCTGAACTATGTGATTGGGGTGAATGAATGTAGCCAACACCGCTGCAGCTTCCAGTAGGACAGGTATAGTGATGATGAAAACAGGGATTCAATGTGACTATTACCGAGCGTTTGCCTGAACTGATACAACTTGAAGCACTGATTGAAAGCGAAGCGAAAATTAAGAACCGCATTAGCCTGCAGGCCAGTGAGTTAATCCGGTTACCTTTTCATGATCAGCATCTCCCCATTTATGAGTGCCGTTTAGGCAACCCCGCTCCCGGCCTGCCCTGCCTGTTTCTGGTTGGCGGAGTGCATGGCCTTGAGCGCATTGGAACTCAGGTTTTACTCTCACTGCTGACCAGCCTGTGTCAGCGTCTGGCCTGGGATAATAACCTGCAACGCACGCTTGAGAGCATGCAGATAGTGGCGATTCCGCTGCTCAATCCGGTGGGTATGGCCATGCAACGCCGCTCGAACGCCAGGCATGTTGATTTGATGCGCAATGCCCCTGTCGAAAGCCAGGAACGTACAGCCTGGCTGGTTGGTGGCCACAGAATCAGTCCCCGTTTGCCCTGGTATCGCGGTCCGGCAGGGCATCCGATGGAAGCTGAAGCACAGCTGCTGGTTGATCAGGTGCTAAAGCAGACCCGGCAAAGCCCGTTTACCATGGCGCTGGATTGCCATTCTGGCTTCGGGCTAAGAGACAGGATCTGGTTCCCTTACGCCAAAAGTACCCGGCAGCCGGTGTCACGGCTAGGCAGCCTGTTTCGGGTGCGGGAAATGTTTTTTCAGGCCTACCCTCATCAAAACTATGTTTTCGAACCGCAGACAAAGCACTACACCTGCCACGGCGACTTGTGGGACTTTTTGTATGATGAAGCAGAAGCCCAGGGAAATACCCTGCTACCGCTCACGCTGGAAATGGGCTCCTGGCTGTGGGTGAGAAAAAACCCGTTACAACTCTGGCATCCGCTCGGATTATTTCATCCCATTAAAAAGCACAGAGTGCAACGGACACTCCGCAAACATCTCGTTCTGTTAGACTTTCTGATAAATGCAACCGAAGCTTATACCAACTGGTTCAGTCACAGCGAAGATACGGCCGACTGGCATCAGGCGATGTTGCTCTGGTATTCATCAAACCATCAGGATAACTGCTCATGACTCACTGCCAACGACCTATTATCCTTTTGCGGGGATTACTTCGCGAGCAAAGACACTGGGGCAATTTCACCCAACAGTTAAGATCGCACTTTCCTTTCCGTAAGGTGATCGCTTTGGATCTGGCCGGTAATGGCCAGCGGTTTCTTGAGACATCCCCCTCCACCGTCAGCGCCATGGTGGATGACCTTCATCAGCAGTTACATTTTTTACACGCCCGCGAACTTGAGACAGAAAATAAAATAGAAGCAGGAACCTATGATCTGCTGGCGATTTCTATGGGAGGAATGATTGCGCTTGAGTGGGCAAGATTATACCCGGAGGAAGTGAAGTCACTGGTGTTGCTCAATACCAGTGATGGCAAACAATCCCCCTTTTATAAGCGATTACGCTGGCGGCAGTACCCCAATATCATCAGATTGCTGCTGAGCAAACCAGAAGAGCAGGAAAAATACATTCTTCGTATGACCTCCAACATGTACCCCGAAGATCCTGACATACTGAAAACATGGATTCGATGGC
The DNA here is from genome assembly GCF_000425165.1 of Photobacterium halotolerans DSM 18316. Classification (GTDB taxonomy): domain Bacteria; phylum Pseudomonadota; class Gammaproteobacteria; order Enterobacterales; family Vibrionaceae; genus Photobacterium; species Photobacterium halotolerans. Next base: position 168,030 of record NZ_AULG01000015.1, on the reverse strand, counting down.
GCAAAGAGTGTCCTATCCAAAGGAGTAATCTGTTCAGGCAACTGAACGCCGCCTTGAGCTTCAGATATAAAGATGTTCCGGATAAACCCGTACTGCTGCTTGCTTCACAATACGATGAGCTGGTCGATGTTTCTTGCAGCCGTACGCTTGCCCACTACTGGCAATGCCCCATACACATTCACCCCAGTGCCGGCCATGACCTGCCACTTGATGATCCCGACTGGGTTTGCCGTTACTCGCTGTCATTCTGGCAGGATGTGAAATGAAGCCAGGTTGAATGAAGTCAGCTTGACAGCGAAATTTACTCAGCCGTCAATCGATTCAGCAGCCAGGCTATTCAGCTTATTGTAAAACCACAGACTTCTTCGTTGAGGTAAGAAGAAGTCTGTGACGTCTCAGTGTTGATACGTCACAAAAGAAGCGTTGCCGATATTCTCAAAGATGACATTGCATACGTTGAGATTTATGCAGGGGCATCATCATCGTAGGAGAATTTTCATGTCTTACCATCGCAGTATTTTCATCACACCGTTTACCGTTCTGGGCCTGATATTACTGCAGGGCTGCAGTTCCGGTGACGACGAAACCAGTACACAAGCCCCCACGGCCTCGCCCATCGATAAGACGATGAACATCTATTTACCGGCAAGAACAGATAAAAAACCCAACACTAAAAATCCGGTCTTCCAGTTCACCAATGTGGCCTATTTCCGTGAAAATTTAGAGTATGACAACCCGGCTCAGTTTACGATTTTTGATGACGGCACTTGGGAGTTTTATGCCGAGCGTATCATTAACAACAAAGTGACAGGTGGTGAGGACAATTCCGGCGGCGCATGGACCCAGACGTTTTATGTGAAGTATTACAGTGACTGGGATCAGTATAAAAAAATCTGTGCCGGCTCTATACTCCATGCCAACAACTATGATTTAGCCACAGCCAAATACAATGTTGAACTGAGAAATTATAAGCAAAGCGGCTTCGATAGTGTGCTAAAAGAAAAGCTTCCTCAGATTCGCTGCATTGATGCTTACCAGCAATGGCATCAATAGCATCCTCAGATAGCACTAAACTTTGCCCGGCAACCACCAGGCAAAGTTTGTCTTTGGACTGTAATCTGTGATACTTACTTCGGCGAGGCAAACACTTGGGTCCAGTATATGCCGTAGGTACTGCCTGAGTTAGTGTCAGACGCAGCGCCCATCTGGGTGAAGCTGCCGTTCATGATATTTTTACAATGCCCCGGACTTTCCAGCCAGCCCTGCATCACAGCAGATACCGTCTTCTGGCCTGCCGCAATATTCTCACCTACGGTTCTCCAGCTGTAACCCTGTTCAGTCACACGCTGACTCGGTGATGAACCATTCAAACCTGTATGGCTGAAATAGTCATAATTGGCCATATCGCTGGAGTGCAGAAATGCCGTTTGTTCTAAAGTGGCATCCCATGTCAGAGGAGCAACGGCTGGCATCCAGGTGCCGCCACAGTCCTGACCCTGTGCCCGAGCAGCATTCACCGCTGCCAGCATTTCATCAGCCATAGATTGATCTGAGCTGCCTGTATCTGAGCCAGTGCCGGTTTGATCCGAGTCACCTGTATCTGAACCGCCTGTATTTGAGCCAGTGCCCGTTCCGGTAGAACCTGAGCCCGAAGAACCGCCTGTGGTCTGGCCGCTATCTTCAGTCGTTGGGCGCTCTGAAGCACCGCCATTCGATACTGAAGTGCCGTTATGAGAAGTAGAGCTGTTACCTGAACCGCCGTCCGAACCGCCACACCCGACAAGGGCAAACATAGATAGAATCAATACTGTAAGAATTCGCATGGGTACATCCACTTAATAATAATAAGATCCTGATTTATAACGCAGAGGCCAGAACAATCAGTAGCCAGGGATAAGTCTCTGCAATGTGCAACCTTTACAGCTGCAAAGATAAAATCAGCCAACAACGGGAGAGGAATATACTGACTGCGAACATCTGCTAGCAATAGCTGACGTTTAAAAAATGCACATCCTGACAATCATTTGACACAAAAATATGCCAGTTTTTGAGCACACAGCGGAACTTAATCTCAATGAAACAAGCAGATAAACCACCCGCACATTGTTCAAAATATGCACAGCTCAATCAGGTTATTTTTTGTTCGATTCTGACAAAAGTCGCACACGGTAAAATGGGTGCTAGCAATATATCAACAAGGGAAATGAGAAGAAGGTTAGGACACCAAGGAGTTGGCCACTCAGGCCAAATCCTGCTGGCTCAGGCTTACGCCTTTGATTTGCGCATACAGGTTATCGCCGACATTGAGGTTCAGTTCATCTGCTGCCCAGGGCGTGATATTGGCCGTCAGGATTGACGTGCCAACAGCTAAACGGAGCACCACGATATCAGAGTGATATTTATGCTGCTCTATGCCTTCGACGGTCGCAGGCAACACATTCCGTATACTGGTCTGCGCGGGTTTGATTCGGGTGACGGAAATGTCATTTGCGTGAATTCTCACCCTGACCATTTCCCCGACTGGCCGGCGCACTCTGCTGACCCACAACGGCAGATCTGGCCCGATACAAAGCTGAGTCAACGGATAGGACGGATGATGTTCAGTAACTTTCAGCTGCAACACTGAGCTTTGTTCTCTGGCGCTGAGCCAGGGACGCATTACAGAGGAAGCCCAAACATCGGTCAGCGCGCCATTTCCAATCACCTTCCCCTGATCCAGCACCACCATGTGATCCGCCAGGCGAAGTATTTCATCCAGACTGTGACTGACATAAAGCACAGGAATACTGACACTTTTCGCTAACGATTCCAGATAAGGCATCAGCTCTTGCTTTCGCGGTAAATCCAGTGAGGCTAATGGCTCATCCATCAACAATATATCGGGTTGACTCAGTAACGCGCGGCCAATGGCAACACGCTGTTTCTCACCGCCAGATAAGCTGGCAGGATAACGACCTAGTAAATGCGATATATCCAGAAGCTGAACAACTTCACTGAACAATTCCGGGTCAGGCTTGCTGTGGTTTCCGTACAGCAGATTACCTTTCACCTTATAATGCGGAAACAATCTGGCATCCTGAAAAACATATCCGATACGGCGCTTTTCCGGTGGTAAATTAATGCCCTGCCAAGTATCACAAAGCACATTCTCGCCAAAAGCGATGTGGCCTTCATCCGGCTTACTTAACCCGCTGACGATATTAATAAAAGAGGTTTTCCCTGCACCTGATCGGCCAAAAATGGCAGTGATACCCGACGCAGGTAAGCGCACGTCGACATTCAGTCGCATTTGTCCAAGTTGCTTGACAAAATTCAGCTCTAACATCAGTTACCCAGCCTGTTTCGTGCAATGCGAGCCAGCCATTCAGCGATCACCAGAGACAGCAAAGCAATAATAATGGCTATCACGCACAGGCGGGCAGCTTCCACTTCGGCTCCCGGTGTTTCTATGAATGAAAACATCGCCAAAGGAATAGTTTGCGTTTCGCCCGGTATATTCGAGACAAACGTAATGGTGGCACCGAATTCGCCCAGCGCCCGGGCGAAGGCCAGCACGGTGCCGGTGAGTATGCCGGGTAACATAAGCGGTAATGTGATGGTAAAAAAGACTTTAACCGGGCTGGCTCCGAGCGTGCGGGCCGCCTGCTCGAGCTTAGGATCGACATTTTCCAGTGCAAGCCGTATGGCTCTTACCATTAACGGAAAAGCCACCACAGCGACAGCCAGAACAGCACCACGCCAGCTAAAGCCAAACGTGATGCCAAACCAATCGTACAGATAAGCACCAATCATTCCCTGGCGCCCCATCATAACTAACAGCAGGTAGCCAACCACAACAGGAGGCAGAACCAGCGGCAGATGTACCAGGCTATCCAACAGGGATTTGCCCCAAAATTGCCTGCGAGCCAGCAACCAGGCACAGCCAATGCCTGCCGGCAGACTGACAATCACAGCGGTGAGTGCAACTTTCAAACTCAGCTGCAGCGCGGTGACTTCATAGTCGGTTAAGGTAAAGGTATCCATGGGAATACTCAGAATGACACACTTCCCGTTGGTTAATTGACTGAAAAGCCGTAGCGCTCGAACACCTCAGCCGCATCAGAAGACTGGAGATAGTCATAAAATCCCTGTGCCGCTTTCGATGGGGCCTGCCGGGTTAGTGCAACCGGATAGGTAATGGGCTGATGGCTTTGCTCAGGGAACTGGGCAACTATTTTTACATCTTGTGCTATCTGCGCATCTGTCTGGTAAACAATACCAAACTTTGCTTCCTGCCTTTCCACCAGCAAAAGCGCAGCACGAACATTGTTTGCCCTCGCCAGTAAGGGCTCTGCCTGTTGCCACAGTCCCAGAGATTCCAGGGCTTCTTTGGCATAAATGCCTGCCGGTACATGATTAGGATCACCAACGACCAATCGGCTGCCATTTAATGCCTTAGTGATGTCCCACGAGCCATTTAGCGGTACGGAATCCACCGATTCAGATTGATGGGTAACCAAGACTAACCGATTGTGCAGTAAATCTTTGCGTGATTCAGTATTGATGACGTTCTGCTCTGCTGCATAATCCATCCATTTTGTATTTGCTGATAAATACAAATCTGCAGGTGCCCCTTGCGCTAACTGGCGGGCAAGCGTTGACGACGACGCAAACGAAAATACCACCTGATTGCCACTGGCATGCTCATAACTTTCCGCCAACTCATTCAGTGCATTGGTAAGTGAAGACGCAGCAAAAACCAATACTTTTTCCTGTGCAGTGGCCTGTGGCATATTCAACACGCACAGAGAAAATAACAGGATCCAAAGCTTCTTCATTACCAGACTCCATTCCAATCAGTGAGTCAGAGATAGTAAATCAGTGGACTATACCTGACAATCAATTCCTGACCACTAAGTCAGAAAAACATCTGACTTAAAAAAGAGTCCTGGGCAATCATGCTTACATTAAGCAGCGATTGGCCAGGACTCTCGTCCTCCGTGCTTTGCCTTGCGCTGAAAACTGCCTTTGCCTTTTCGGGCTTTTTCAACCCGGCTGCGGAAGACTTTACTGGTGACAACCGCTTTAAGGGCATTGTCCATGATTGTTCCGCGACCATGATCGGTTTCAAAACCAGTCTGTGTGACCTGCTCTGTGTGCTGACAGCACTTTTTCTTTGCCATGATATGCTCCTTGGTTAATCAGTTATTATCGGCAAATTTCAAGCGAAGTGTACGCCTGACACTTAAAAATACAAGAGATTGCCAAGATAAATTTTAGTGATCAGATTTCAAAAAAGCGCTTTAATTTCCTGACGTTGCTACTTCGGCTTCGGAAACCCCAGGGTCAATATAGCGTTTATACAAATCCAGGAATTCTAATACAACTTCTCTTGCCACATCTGTTTCACAATTGGTCAGAAAAACCATACCTGTCTGTGTGACCGGGTTAAAAACCATTTCTGTTCTTATGCCCTTAACCCAGCCACCATGATGGACAAACCCGGTGATCCCCTGATAATCAAATGTTCGCCATCCTAGCCCGTAATACACATTACTCAGCTTCGCCCGGTATCGGTACTGATGAGCCCGGATCAACGGCTTATGTAGCAGAGTGAGATTGTCATCGCTGAGTACCTCTGGATACTGGCCAAACTGAGCCAGCATCCACTGCGCAAGATCCTGCGCGCTGGCATTGACACCAGCCGCCGCAGGTACACCGTAATAGTAAGGAGCAGGCTTAACTGCCGCATAGCCGGACTTGGTTCTGACATGCGGGACAACTCTGTCATCGGCATTCAGAAAACTCTCCAGGCCAAAGGTGGCACTGTGCATATGAAGCGGAATAAAAATATGCTCTGTCACAAACTGGCTGTATTCCATACCAGATGCCAGTGAAATCATGTCGGCACTCAGGTTATAGACGATATTCTGGTATCCGTAGCATTCACCGGGCTCACACACAAACTTGACCCGGTTTAATATTGATAGAATCCGCTGATAACTCACATCATTTTCAAGCAGATCAGAATACGCCTGAGGCACCAGACCTGTGGTATGGGACAAGACATTTCGCAATGTCACGACTTTACCTAAATCCGGATCGCTGAATTTGACATCTTCAAGATACGGGACAACGTGTGTATCCCATTCAATCAGGCCACGGTCAACCAGCAGCGCCGTTGCCGCTGAAGCAAACGTTTTAGAAATCGATGCCAGCGGAAAAACGGTTGCAGAGTCAATCTTTTTATCGCCCCCCACTTTCGTGACACCGTAACCACGTAATAAGCGGATCTCGCCGTTTACGAGTACAGCCAATGACGCACCAGGGATTGAACTTGTCACGGCTTGATTCACAAATTTATCCAGCGCAAAAACAATTTCATCACCAGGAGCGGCACATGCCCCCCGAATGCCTAAGATGAAAATACAGCACCACAACCAGGTTCGACAGCACACAACCCCACCTGACACCCTGTCCCCTGCACCAGCAGGTAATAGGGTAGGTATAATCTAAGAAGTTAAAAACAGGTATCAATCGCACACTATTCACTTCTTTTTCCTGCGACAATCTATAATCACAGGGACGACAAAACGAATGCTTGCCAGCAGTCAGATTGACTGTCACGGAGCAATCTAAACCAAAACCCGCGGCCGTGAAGCTAGCGCAATTGAAGACGAATCTTCACATTACACAAAGGTGACCCAGATCACACATTTAGGCTAAAGTATGATTTGACGCACACTTTACAGTGACGACATCAATTTGATTTATAATAATGAGAACTCATCCGATGAGTTATTTGAGATCAAGGGCACATTTTAATCCTGCTGCTGCTAAGCCAGGATTCAATATGCCGCCTCAATCATACTAAGAAAAAACGATAAAGGTTGGTAAGCATGAAAGTGGTCGACTTTCTCAAACAGAAAAGTGAAATTTTGGCCAAGCACCCATTTGAGCTGAAAGACTGGCTGTCGCCGTCAATTCGTGACTATTGGATTGAATTCCTTAACAAGGCTCATGTCACAGGTTGGGCTAAAGCTGAGAATATTGCCTCGAATGGCGAATCTGTACAGAAAACAGCAGCTATCGAGATCCATCCTGAAGCCGCCAAACTCATGGAAGAACTGCTCGCATCGCTGGGTGAAGAGATTCACGTCGGTAACTGGCTGACTGTCGATCAGGATCGCATTAATCGATTTGCCGATGTCACGGATGATCATCAGTGGATCCACACGGATCCGGAACGCGCTGAGCTTGAGTCACCGTTTAAAACAACAATAGCGCACGGATTTCTTACGCTGTCGCTGCTCTCTGTGCTGACAGATAGTGTCGATCCAGACAACCAGAAATTCCCTACCGCAAAAATGACGGTTAATTACGGTTTAAACCAGGTACGTTTCCCCTACCCGGTTAAAGAAGGTAGCCGGGTGCGAGCCCGTACAAAAATCCAGTCTGTCACGCCTGTAAAACGTGGCCTGGAAATTGTGCAGGAAATTTCCGTTGAAATCGAAGGCTGCCGCCGCCCTGGCTGTGTAGCTGAATCAGTCGTTCGACTGTATTTCTGATCGCTATCTCATGCCTACCGCTCAAACTTTCACTCAGTTTGAGCGGCATAGCCCAACACCGCCATTTTTCCTTTCGGTAGCCAATACCAGACTGTGACAAGGTCAAACCACAATGCAGGCAAAATTCCTCTGCTTTCATTGACACATGTCTATTTCGTATATTCCCTTAATATCAGGGGCTTTTTGTTGTTCAAGATCCCAACCTTAAACTCTATCAGTTTAATTTGAGCGCCATTTCCAGTTTGATGTTCGTCAGTTTATCTGGCTATTCACGTATGAATAGCATCCCACATTGGGACTGATTTTTAGGGAGAGTACTATGATTAAAACCAACCCATTTCCTGACAAGGATCGCGCTGCTATCTGGGATATGCTTGTAACGCGTGATATCAAAGCTTACTGCGAGGCAGACTGGTCGCAAGTGGCAGAAGACTTCGTTAAAGATGAATTTTATGCCATCAATGCCAACAAGTCAGATAACCCGGCAGCGTGGACTTTCGCATTTTCCTCTCTGGCGGACTACCAGGAAGAGTGGCTGCGTCAGGCAAAAATCGCGCAAGAAACAGTGTACAGCGAACCGTTAGAACTGGCGGTTCATGCTGCTACCAGCTTGAATGAAATTACCATAGAAAATGGACGTGCGATTGCCCGTAAACAATTTTGCGGCAGCATCCAACGTGCTGACGGCGGTACTGATGAACTGTTATGGCAGTCACTCTACTACCTGAAACACACAGATGCAGGCTGGAAAATCTGTGGCTTTACCGGTTACCTGCCGTATTCCGCATAAATTCTCCGTCAGTGCTATCGCTGCCCGCCGTGAAGCGGGCAGCTTCTCAGTTAAATACCGATAATAAAATGCAGGCGAGTAAAGGAAATAGCCCCGATAAAAAGAAGATAAAACCAAAATGGTAGTTCGCTTTTATTTCTCTTTGCCTATCTGCCTCTATCTCATGCTCCGACAGCATGGCTACGGCTTTAATGGCAGCTCGATCATCATCAAATGATTGACTCTCTTTGCCACCATTCCAGACCATGCCAGCCAGCGCCCATTGAAGTGCAAACATATAAAACAGAACATCACCACTAACACTGAATGGCTGCCCGAAAAATTTATGGCCAACCCATACTGCGCCAGCTGCCAACAAATTACTCAGCAATACGTATTTCAGAAAATTCAGCATCTTCTTGTTAAGTTATACGACATCAAAAAAGGTTTATTTCGTTGCGGACTCACTTTAAAGCCTTTGTATTAATATGCAAGTGCAGTCATTTATTTGGATTGGAATGAATACCAGATGCACAATAAACAATCACCACCGCCATAGACGGTGGTTTAGGGGTGACAACAAAAAAACGACGCCATGCGCCGTTTTTATCTCTGCGGTCATTTCTTGAACTTAACTTTCCATATCACGTAATTGATTCAGATACTTAATCCAACTTTTTGACGCTTTTGTCGATTGTAAATTATCCGCTTTCTTGGCATGCACAATGGCCTGCTCAAGATTTTGTAATTTGTAATAGGCACGCACTTTAGCCAGCTCAATATCCGCTTGCTTACCTTTGATCTGTAATTTATCCAGTTCATTGAGCGCAAGTTGATAATGACCTTCCTGTAATAAAAGCGTAGAAAGCTGCCAGCGATACTGAGTATCTAGCTCAACGGCTTTTCGCCATGTTTCTATCGCCTGATCCCACTCTTTCGCCATTTGCCAGTAGGTTGCCTGAGAGATCAATAAATCAAGATTACTGTCACTGTTATCCAGTGATGCAAAAACGCGAGCGGCTTTCTCAGGAATTCCCTCCTGAGCGTAAAGCTGACCCAGGGTTTTCAGATCCTGCTGAGATAAAGCAACGCCCTGACGCCTTGCCAGCGCTAGCGTTTCAATTGCCTGTTTTCTTCTCTCCAACCGCATTTCAATGCCCGCCAGTTGCCGCCACCATACGACTTTTTGCGGCTCCAGCGTAATAAGACTGCTTAAGGTCGGAAGCGCTGATTTATACTGCTGCAGCTGTAACTGAGCACCCAGCTTTAGTGATAAAGGCTGCACTTCTTTTTGTTTATGTGCACGCTCATACTGCTGAATAGCTGACAGCACCGAACGCCATTCTTCAAGCTGATAATTGGCCTGGGCGATTCTCAGCCAGAGCTCATCGGCTTTTTCCGTTGCGGGAATCGATTTACTGAGTTGATAGTAATAGCTCAGTGCTTTTTGATATTGCGCCTGGGATAACAATATATCGGCCAGCATACGTTGTGTGGATCTCAGATACTCGTCATCAAGCTGCCCACTTTCAATGGCCTGAGTCAACCGCTGAATAGATAAAGCTGGCTTGCCGTCTTGCCAGTAATACACACCCAGCATACGGTTAACAAACGCTTTATCATACGCACGGGAAATATCCATCTCCCTGAGCAGGGTAATGGCTGTACTGACTTTGTCTTCCAATTGAAGTTTCTGTGCCTGCTGCACTTTACCGGCGGTGTACTGGGACAGTTGTGCCGACAGCGCGACAGGCGCAAACAGCATCGCCATTATAAAAGCTAATTTTTTCATCATTTACTCAGATTAAATTCCACTTTTACTTGTTGTCCGTGCTGAGACAGCGCTTTACCACCTTCAATCTTTGGCTGGTATTTCCAATTCTTTAAAGCACGTATCGCTTCACGGTCAAAAACGCGATTTGGCTGCGCATCAACAATCTTGATATCCGTTGGTCTGCCTTGCGGGTCAATCGTAAACGACAACACCACATATCCTTCAATGTTTCTTTTCAAGGCCCGTGCAGGATATTTGGGCTCAACGCGATAGAGTGGCATGGCCTGCTGATCCCTTCCCACATCTGAAACGGCCGGTAAGCTGATTGCCAGGCCTTTCACGGAAGCATCCATAGCAATTGACGGCATGGTGGGTGAAACCAAAGGCGTCACAGCACTGGCCTGGGCGCTTTTCGGCATGGCCTGCGGTGGCGGCTCAGGTGTTTCCGGTTTCTCAGGGACTGTACGTTGCCGACGCTGCGCTTCACGTTCCTGCTCAACCATCACCATATTAAACGCCAGCGATTCTTTTGCTTCCGGTAACTGACGGTTTCCGTCATCAACCATCCAGGCCATAAAAGTAAACAAGCCACCGGTAATCAGCAGTGCTAACGGAGCAGCTACTATGAGCCTGAACATCAGCGTTTCTCCGCCGCCAGGGCGATATTTTTGACTCCGGCACCTTTGGCTGCATCCATGACTTTTACCACAGTACCACTGTAGGCGTGCTCGTCAGCCTGAATCACCAAAGACGCATCTGGCTGGTCTAGCAGCAAGGTTTCCAGTGTTGCCTGTACGCGTTCAACATCGACAACACGCTTATCGATATACACATCATTTGCCGAAGTGATCGCCACAAAGATGCCGGCATCTTTCTGACTGACTACATTACTGGCTTGGGGACGATTCACTTCAACGCCGGACTCACGAACAAAAGAGCTGGTCACGATGAAAAAAATCAACATGATAAACACGATATCCAGCATAGAAGTCAGATCAATCTGGGCTTCTTCCCGAGCGACAGATGGGCGACTTAACCTCATCGTTGACTCCTCATCAATTTTTCTAGTTTTTGCTCACGCATCTTGCACGCTTTTGCAAGACGAGCATGAATAAACATGCCTGCCAGTGCGGCAACCATACCCGCCATTGTTGGCAAAGTAGCAAGCGAGATACCCGAAGCCATCAGTTTGGGCTGACTGCTGCCTTGGTTCGCCATGACATCAAAGACTGAAATCATGCCGGTCACTGTTCCCAGCAGTCCCAGCATCGGACAAATCGCCACCAGGACTTTAATCACATTCAGATTCTGAGATAAGGCAAGATGTGCTTCACTGAGCCAGCCGGCTCGTATGGCATGGGCATACCAGGAGGTTTGATCTTCTCTGGCGTACCACATTGCCAGCCACTGCTGCTTTTGCTTGGGATAGGTGAACGCCAGATACAGCAGGCGTTCAGCGACCAGCAACCAGCAGAACAGCACCACAGCGGCCAGCCACCACAGTACTTGTCCTCCCTGTTGCATGAACTGCTGCAGGGAGATCCACCAGGTTTCGGCAAATTCGCTACTGAACAGTGGCACATCCATTACGCAGTGCTTCCTGTTTTTTCTGCTTCTGCCGCGACAAGACTGATGCCCTGCTTCTCAAGAATACTGCGGATCGCATCTGCCTGTGCGCTCAGCAGATTATGTGCAAGCAGCAGAGGCATCGCTGATATCAGACCCAGTACGGTTGTCACCAGTGCCATAGATATCCCTCCAGCCATCACTTTAGGGTCACCATTGCCAAACTGAGTAATCACCTGGAAGGTTTCAATCATACCGGTTACTGTTCCCAGCAGGCCCAGCATAGGTGCCAGCGCTGCAAGAAGTTTCAGCATGGATAAACCACGTTCCAGCCCCTGCTGTTCATCGACAATGGTTTCCAGCAGTCGTAATTCCAACGCTTCAACAGAGCGCTTTTGATCGGTGTCGTAAACACTCAGAACACGGCCAAGTGGATTGTTGCCTGGCTTTTCTGGTTTCTTCAACTGGGCATTGATTTGTTGGCGAATCCAGATCAATTTGCAGCCACGGTACAAGGCAATGATGCCGCCGATCGCCAGCAGCCCAAGAATAATTTTACCTACCACTCCGCCTTGGGACAGACGTTCTGCAAGGGAGGGGGCATGCGCCAACTGCTCCAGCATTTTGCCGCGAGACGGGTCAACAACCGCCATTTGCAAACCCGCTTGCTGCAGCGATGCTATCTGACTGGCTACCGGACCATTTTCTGGCTGTTTTAAATACGGTGTTGCCACTTGGCGAAGACCATTCCAGGCCAGATAACCCTGCTCGCCAATCAGGCCAATGCTGCCAAGACGGTATGCATCCACAGTGGATTGATACCCTTCTCCGTTAATATAAGAGACAGACACTTTGCGCATTTCCGAGCTGGCTGTGATTTGCTCGTTCATCCCCTGCCACAGCCCGTTTAACTGCTTAAGCGAAGGTAATGCCTTAGCATCAACAATATCGTTTACAACAGCGCTGTACTGATGACGGTCGGCACCTGTGACTGACGTTTCCAGCTCCGCCTGCAAGTCTTTTGCAGTCTGGCGCACCACGCCGAACAATTCACCCAAGCTGCCAGACTCAAGTCTTAACTCTTCTTCCAGTTGAGCCAGCGATTTTTCATTTCCGCTGAAGGTGTTGCTCAGGTTGTCAATTTCTGAATTCAGCGATTCACGCTTGGCCAACAGTGCATCTCTCTGAGCACGTATTTCTGCTTCAGTCTGCTTAAACCCGGCTTCGCGGGCCTGGTTGTGGACTTGCTCGGTTTTTTGTTGCTGCCGGGTCTTTTCCACCAGGCCATCCACAGCCAGTACGGAAGTCTGCACTGAGGCCAGGGTAAGTGCGAGTGCTAACGTTTTAAACTTCATATCAGTTAGCCTCCACATTCACGGATACAGGAAGAGAAATCAGACCGGGAGCGATTTGTTTCGACGCCATAGCAAAGGCTTTATCCAGCTCAGTGCCAGCCTGAGGCTCTAATGACTGCCACTGATGAGTACCGTCATTCCATGCCCAGTAACGCTGGCCGTCAAGGCTTCGCGCCACAAAAGCCACACGTCCGAGATACAGCATATCGGCTTCTATGTTTTCCGTGGCACTCAGGGTCATTTTGCCCTGATAAACACCCAGCTTAGTGCCGTAGTCCATTTCAATCTGGTAAGCCTCCAGAATACGGCGATATTTTTCGGCGTCACTGATATCGGCCTGAGCCATCATGAACTCCAGCTTGGCAATCCGGGCCAGTCGCTGATCACGTTTGATTGGTTTGTCATCTTCTACCACGGATTTCAGACCATCGATCATCTTATACATCAATGGCACAACACCCTGCCGCGTTTCTTTGATACCTGAAATCTGCTCACTTAAGCTGCTTTTCTCTGATTCCTGGCTGTCAACCAGACGAGCCAGATGATCCCGATAGACAATAAGGTTTTTCACTTCTTCCTGAAGGGCTTCAATTTCAGCCTTCATCGAAAGCGTCGCATCTGCACTTTTATCAATCTTATTCTGGCTTTGTTCGGCAGACTGATTGATTTTGCTCTCAATATTGCGGGCAGTATCAAGCGTATTGGCCCCCGCATTTATGCTCAGACCGAGTGCAATCACGGTCAGACTGGATTTCATCATGTTCATCTTGGAGCAGTTACCTTAAGATCCTGTTCAAAAAGCAAGCCATTGAGCTAACTTCCCATAACTAGTCAATTACTCATTAAGCTGAGTTACTGGTCACACATCTTAGTTGAAAACAAATCTCATTTAAACTACAAAATCCGGAAATTTTGCTTCCGCCATTTCCATACTAACCTGACTCTGATCAGGCTGAATCACGATGTAAAATCAATCCAGATGGAAGACAGTGACCTGAAGAAACAGGGAAGATATAATGTGTCGGATTATCAGTTATCCGGAAAGTAAAGTGTCCAATCTCTCCATTGAATCAATTCAACAACAGCTGTCTGATTTAGGCTTCCGCCCGGAAGGGATCAGAATTGTGACGGTTTCAGCGATGGCCCCAGAGTTATTAGAAACTTGCACAAGCCAAGAAAACGAATGCTTCTATAACTCTTACATGAATGTCATTTATGGCAAGGGAGAGCGATACGTGCTTGGCTATCGCTGCGAAGATCCCATCGTCGATCATGCGATCATTCGCTCAGGAGACTTGTATTTCGACCCGACGTTACAGGCAAATAGCGACTTCGCTTCCTATCAGTTTGCGATACTCACTGAGTTTACTGTCTTCGACATGATGAACCATGCAAAGTCTAACAAAGACTTTCCGCCCGATGTTGACTACCTCTTCAGTAAGGCAAACAAGTTCAAAAACGTTATCACCGCCAAATAGCAAAGGGTTTGACCTGTTCTGGGCCTGACCTCACCTTGCGCTCTTCTGAGAATATTCAATAAAACTTTGAGCTAATGCTCAAAGTTTTATTATTCACCTGACTTTTTAACGTTAAGCCATGAGATTTTGTGCGTTATGTGGCATAAATGTGCTTTGTGGCTCAGCGTGTCTGTATCTACGCTATAGACTGGTTTTTAGATATTTATCAACTGCTAACGATTAATAGGAAGGAAAAGACATGAAGCCTTTGGTTTACAGTCTGATCGGTTTGTCTCTGGCTGGATGTAGCAAGGGCGTGCTGGTATCTATTCCTGAAAACTTACAATCTACCGAATTACCGGATAAAGGTTTTTTAGTGGGTAGCATTGGTGCATCGACTATCTGGCCGTCGACGGGTGAAAACTTAAAAACTACACTGTATTTTAGTCGAACCGATTCAGAGCAGGATATCACTGTTTCTAACAGCAATGATTCCAGTGATTTTCACAGCACCACTGCGACAAGCTCTTTGTTTACTGTGCCGCTGCCGTCAGGAAACTACCTGCTCCATACGATCACCTTTATCGGCACTGACGGCCGGAAAACTGTCCATACACAAACCGATAAACAACTGGACTTAACATTTTCTATCCAGCCTGATGAAGTTACTTACCTGGGCGAGTTTATTGCCAGCAGTAAAGTGTCCAGAAGTTCACTCTGGAACACTGATTATCCCAACGGAAGAGGGTATCTGACGCATAGCTATGCGATAGAAAGAGACCGCAACTTTTTCTATGAGCGTCATCCTGAACTCACCGGAAAGCATTTCAACACTGTAACCTTAAAGGTAAGCCATTCTCCGCTGTTAAAATTGCAGCCGCTGTCCGGGCCTCAAAGCTGACACTTGCTTGCGACCTTTTACCTTCTCAATAAATTTTTCCCTTTAAATACAAGCAACTAACAAACAAAGTTTACTCATATTCAGGACAAAAATTTACCACAAAAATACCACATTGAATGCTTGACATTGGCCAAGGCGATACAGCTTCTGGGGTCCGGCCATTTCCCACAGAGTTATGCACAGCTTTTGTGGATAACGGTTAGAGGTTTAAACTTCAAGTGCTTACAATGCATGTTTTCAAACCAGACAGGCACAAAAAGGCCAGACGTCATGCCTGGCCATTCTTTACATTATCCGCAATTAGGTTTACTCAATTGCTGAACATTCTGCATCTTCAATGCTCAAATTCGAGTTGAGACCAAATTGATCAAGATACTGCACTGCTGTTGGGTAGAAACCGGCATTGATTGCATCTTCAATACTGCTTAAATCAATTTTATACGTCTTCAGACCAACCTCTGTAAGCTCTGTAGGAAGGCAGCTTGATGTATCGCCTTCTTTAAAACAGACTCCCGATGTTTCCGGAATTTTTGCGCAACCTGAGTCAGTAACATCCCCGACTGCATTGACCAAATCATTACGAGTACCAAAAGGGGCATTCTCCGGTAAATCTACATTGAAGTTTTGCAACTCTGCCCATGTATGGTAACCATCAGGTACACCTGTCAGGTTTGTCGTACTGGCACTATGAATCGTAAAAACTTCGACCTTGCCCTCTACCAAATTTTCAATTGTTTCTTCATCACAGCCAGCCAGGGCCAGTAATGAACATAAAATTACTGCTGCTCTTGTCATTTTTTTATCCTTTGTCGTATCAGGTTGTTGCCGGGTGAGTATCTTCTAGAGATGAGCGGAAATCCACTTCTAATCGCGAAACTGATAGCTGGATGCCATTTTTGTAAGGCAACTGATTTGTTGCCTGAATGGATTTAAATGTTACCTGTAAGTTGCCGCTATTATAAACCGTATGTGCTGCTCCCCTGCTAAAATGAATATGCAACAAATTTTATTAAACGTTAGAATCGTCACCTGTGACTGGAAATCATGATGTTTACCATCATAATTTGACTCACTTTATATACCAGAATGATTATTCTGCTGAATGAGTCCATCATCCTCCGGATAAAAGTGAACAATATTTTATAACGCGCAATAACCCTACATCACGCTGACATTTCAACGGCCAGAAGTGCCCTGCCGAAGCAGTCAGTGTCTCCCGCTTCGCTTAAATTACAATCTTCATCACGAACATCTGTTGGTTTTATGCACATAAAGTATGCTTTATCAGGCATTCCTACCAGTTTTACTATCTTTTATTGCATTTACATCTATTGATATTTTTATCATTCAAATCTTATGGTTAGGCTGGAAATTGATTATTTCGCTCATCAAAAAAAGGAACCTAAGATGATAAAAACGTCAGTCTTGGCACTTGCATTGTCAGCTGTATTAACTGCACCTGCGATGGCTATTCCTGCTGCAGACCTCGACCAGCTAGGCCAGGGGTTGAATGTGACTTACACCGTTCTGGATAACACTCAGAATGACTGGGTCACTTTCCGCGCCAAAATCGATTTCACCAACCAAAGCGGTAAAACATTGCCCGCGACGGGTTGGTCAATTTACTTCAGCCATATCCGTATGGTTGAAAATGTCTTAAGCGACCAGGTGACAATCAGTCATGTCAACGGTGATATGTTTAAGATCGAGCCAACCGCAAACTTTGTCCCTCTGGCTCCGGGACAATCGCTTGCCATTGAGTTTGATGCTGCAAACTGGCAGGTAGCAAAAACTGACGTAATGCCGAACTGGTATTTCGTGTCTGAAGATCAAGGCCAGACCATTACGTCGCTGATCACCAGTACCAGTAACCGTGTGAATGGTCAGGTCCCCACCAAGCCATCAGAAGAGCTCCCATTCGTGGCTGATTTTTCAACGCCACAGCAATGGAAACGTTATGGAAGTGCAGCCATAACCGACTTTTACGATCCTTTTACCGCACAAGACAGATACCAGCGCAATGCTGATCTCAATGTCATCAACAATGCCAGCGGTGTTATTCCTACTCCTGCTGAACTGACGCTTGGCACTGGTGATGTCACACTGGATTCAACCTGGGTCATCGTCTACGGCAATGGTTACGAAGATCAAGCCATGTTCCTGGCCGAACAACTGGGTGTAACTGCAGTACCCTGGTCGCCCACGACCCAAAAACGTATCAATATGGGCTGGAGTCAGGTCAACATCAATGGCGAACAAAAGTGGGAAGAGGCGTATAATCTTAACGTCGACGCCGCTAACGAGATCATCACCATAGGTGCCGCGGATGCTGCAGGCGCACTTTATGCCTCTCAGTCGTTATTGCAATTAGTCGACGGTAATAAAGTCCCTGAGGTGCAGATTACTGATGCGCCTCGGTTTGCTTACCGCGGTTTTTCCGTCGATGCAGTGCGTAACTTCCGTACTAAAGAGGCGATTATCCAGCTGCTGGATCAAATGGCCGCATTTAAGCTGAACAAACTCCATCTGCGCCTGGCTGACGACGAAGGCTGGCGCATAGAAATTCCAGGTCTGCCTGAACTGACAGAGGTTGGCGCAACACGCTGCCATGATCCGGAAGAGAAAGCCTGTATTTTACCTTTCCTGGGTGCAGGCCCGGATGGTTCACCTGAATCCAACGGCTATTACACAGCAGCGGACTATCAGGACATTCTTAGCCATGCCGCAGCCCTGAATATTGAAGTCGTGCCTGAGATCGACATTCCCGGCCATGCACACGCCGCAATCAAGGCGATGGAAGCCCGCTATGATCACTACGCGGCTCAGGGGAACATGGCTGAAGCGAACAAATACCTCCTGACCGACTTTAACGATACCACTCAGTATCTGTCGGTTCAGATGTTCACAGACAACGCCATCAATGTGTGTATGGAATCGTCTTATAACTTTGTTGATGCAGTGGTTAACGGTCTTGTCAGCCTGCATCAGGGCGTTCAGCCGCTCAAAACGTTCCACTTCGGCGGTGACGAAATTGCAGGTGCATGGATTAACTCCCCGGCCTGTCAGGACTTCATTGCCAACAATACTGATGGTGTAAACAGCGTATCGGATCTGAGCCGTTACTTTGTCGAACGTATTTCTGTAATAACTGCCAATTATGGTCTGGATATGGCAGGCTGGGAAGACGGACTGATGCACGATGGTCAGGTTTATCCACGCTCACAAATGGCAAACAGCCAGCTTTGGGGCAACGCATGGCAGAATATCTGGGAATGGGGTGTCGCGGATCGCGCATACAACCTGGCCAATAACGACTATAAAGTCGTCTATAACCATGCGAGCCACCTGTACTTTGACCACCCGTATGAACCCGATCCAAACGAGCGTGGCTACTACTGGGCGCCACGTTTTACCGACACCCGTAAAACCTTTGGTTTCATGCCAGACGACGTCTTCGCCAATGCTGACTTCACTCGTGCCGGTGCACCGATCACCAAAGCAGAAGTGGTGGCTTCAGCGGGTGTGAAAAAACTGCTCAAACCCGAGAATGTTCTGGGCCTTCAAGGATCACTCTGGGCCGAAACAGTCCGTACCGAAGACCAGTTTGAAGGGATGATCTTCCCTCGCGTACTGGGTCTGGCTGAACGCGCCTGGCACACTGCAGCATGGGAAGCCAATGACAACGCAGGCATTGCGCTGGACGAAGCCGGACGTAACGCCGGTTACAACCAGTTCGCCAACCTGCTGGGCCAGAAAGTGCTGCCTAAACTGGAGCAGGCGGGTATTGCGTTTAACCTGCCGGTTCCAGGCGGTGTTATTGAGAATGGTGTACTGCAAGCCAATTCGACTTTCCCGGGTCTGACTATTGAGTACTCAACAGATCAAGGCACGAGCTGGCAGTCGTACGACTATCTCAACCCACCCGCTGTTGCGGCAGGTGTTCAGCTGAGAACCGTTTCAGGTCAGCGGACCAGCCGGGTAACAACGGTTAACTAAGACCAGACAACCGACTTACAGAGCTCCTGCGGGAGCTCTGTTTCATTTCAATGCTGACGCTCTGCCCCTAATCTTATTCCGACCATACCGCCAGTTCATTACCGCTTGGTTCAGTGAAGTGAAAACGTCTGCCGCCCGGAAATGAAAAAATCGGCTTCACAATCACCCCGCCCGCGGCGATCACAGCCTGTTCGGTAGCTTCTAAATTATCGCTGTAAATAACAATCAGCGCGGCGCCTTTCTCAACCTGAGAAGACAACGGCGCGGCATAAAATCCCCCATCCAGCCCCTGTTGTGAAAATGCGGCGTATTCGTCACCATAATCCATGAATGACCAGCCAAAAACGCGCTCAAAAAATGCCTTGGTCTTGGGTATATGACTGGCAGGAAATTCAACATAGTTGATTTGATGGTGCTTTTTCACTGGCTCTGCTCCTTAATGGCCGATTTCAACATACATAATCTACAACGAAATCTTAGCTGAGTTTGCACCTGTCAACTCGCCTGTCATCAAATTGGTGTAATTCTTTTGCTTTCTGAGAAACAACAAGGTTAGAATGGCCAGCGCGAAAAAGTGCTTAAGTGTATAGCTTCAGCGCATCGCATCAGATTTAGAGATACGTTAGTCGGGGAGCCGTAAGGCTGAGACCACATTGTGGGACCCGTTGAACCTGATCCAGTTAATACTGGCGTAGGGAACTAGCAGAATTGCCTGTCACCTTCTCATCCTGACCAGGATGCTCACGAAGTGTAATCCGGCGACTGTTCGTCACCCCTGCGTAATCAAGCGATGATTTTGATAGCAAGGGATGCCGATGAACACGTCCACAATAACCACATCTTATCAGTCAGATAATCCTGCACGTACCCCGATTACACTGACCATTGCCGGTTCAGACAGCGGTGGCGGCGCAGGCATTCAGGCAGACATTAAAGCGATTTCCGCAACAGGTGGCTATGCCTGTTCCGTTATTACTGCACTGACGGCGCAAAATACACTGGGTGTATCCGGCATCTTTCCTGTCAGCCCGGCATTCGTTGAGCAGCAATTGGATGCCGTTTTCAGTGATCTCGACATCCGGGCCGTCAAAATAGGTATGCTGAGCGATGCTGGCATCATCCAGGCCGTCGCAAAGAAACTTCGCCAGTACCAGCCTGAATTTATCGTTCTGGACCCTGTTATGGTGGCCACCAGCGGGGATCTTTTACTGGAAGAAGACGCGATCAGCATCCTGAAAAAAGAACTGATCCCTTTAGCCACTCTGATAACCCCCAACCTGCCCGAAGCTGTCACGCTCACCCGCTCAACGGGCCGGCATATAGATCCATCAGCCCTGCAGCATACCGATAAAGAAAGGCTTATCGAGCAACTCAAAACCCTCAGCAGCAATGCTGTATTGCTGAAAGGCGGACATTGGGAACAGGACACATTCAGTACCGATTATTTGATCACAAGCAGTGACACCGTCACTATTTCAGCCAAGCGTATCGCAACCCGAAATACCCATGGAACAGGGTGCACTTTATCCGCCGCTATCGCCTCCTACCTCGCACAAGGCAACCCCCTCTCTGAGGCTGTCCATAAAGGCAAAGAGTACCTAACCCAAGCACTGTGTCATGCCGACCAGCTCCGCATTGGTCAGGGACACGGGCCAGTCCATCACTTCTACGCACTTCATCCGTCAAGGAATAAACGATGAACACAGTGAAGCCCTCACCCGACACTCAATTTCACCGTTTAGGTGTCAGCATAAAGCAACTGACATTGTCCTTTCCTGGTCAGACAGCACCTTTGTTCAGCCAGTTGGATTTAACAATCAAGGCCGGTGAATGGCATTGTATTCTTGGTCAGAGTGGCTGCGGTAAAACCACCCTGTTGCGGCTTCTCGCCGATCTGTTACCTGAAGATGTGGCATGGCAGGGCGAACTGTCGACCTCGGATGCCCGAAGTATAAATGATCGCGTCGCCTATATGGCGCAACAGGATCTGCTGCTGCCCTGGCTAAATGTACTGGACAATGTCTGTTTCAGTTTCAGGCTTAAGCGAGGTAAAGCCAGTGAAGCCGTACAGGAACGTGCAATCAAGCTTCTCCAGCGAGTTGGGTTAGGTGAAAAATTGCACGCCCGTCCATCGCAACTGTCAGGGGGAATGCGGCAGCGCGTCGCACTTGTGCGGACCTTAATTCAGGACAAGCCGCTGGTTTTGATGGATGAGCCGTTTTCCGCCCTGGACGCCGTGACAAGGTATAAACTCCAGGATCTCGCTGCTGAGTTACTGGTTCAGCGCACTGTACTGCTTATTACTCATGACCCTCAGGAAGCGCTAAGACTAGGCCATCATCTCTTTTTAATGCAAGGCAAACCGGGCCAGCTAGCGCGCTTGTCCGTTCCCGAAGGCACACCGCCCAGAAGCATCAATGCAGAGCTGGCTGTAAAACAACACGCCATTATCGAGCAATTATCCGGTTTGGGTGAGCACAATGTCTAAAGAACTCGCAGAAAAACCTGCTGTGACTACGATGAATTTCCGCCCGGTTTTTCATCATTCCCTCAGCCGTCTGGCGATCAGCTCGGTGTTTCTGATCTGCTTCTGGCAGGGTATTGTCAGCCTGTTTCAGCTTCCCGGTTTTATTCTGCCAGAGCCGCTCGCCGTATTTCGCAAATTAATTCAGCGCCATGACGTCTTACTCAGCCATGCCAGTGTCACTATCAGCGAAATTGTTCTGGGGTTAGCCTTCGGGCTGGGCATTGGTCTCACCTGCGCGTTATTGATGCTGCTTTTTAATCCGGTTAAACGCTGGCTGCTCCCCTTGCTGATCGCCAGTCAGGCTATTCCCGTTTTTGCTATCGCCCCTATTCTTATGCTCTGGCTGGGCTATGGCATTGCATCCAAAGTGGTAATGGCGGCCATTATTATTTTCTTTCCGGTCACCACTTGTTGTTATGACGGCTTGCGGCACACGCCCCAGGGCTATTTAGATCTCGCAAAGACTATGAATGCCACAAAGTGGCAAATGCTATGGCGTATCAGATTGCCGGCCGCTCTGCCTGCCCTGGCATCTGGTATACGGGTTGCTGTGGTTGTCGCTCCCATTGGCGCTGTTGTCGGTGAATGGGTTGGCGCCAGCGAAGGACTCGGCTACCTGATGCTGCAAGCCAACGCCCGCATGATGATCGATGAAATGTTTGCCGCCTTGCTGATTTTAGCCGGGCTCTCTGTGTCGCTGTATTTTGCGACAGATTACCTGCTTAAACGTGCTATTCCCTGGCTGCCAGTGAATGGTCAGTCACAATAAATGTCGTATTAGATAAGGAAATAATTAATGACCAACTTACCTGCCCGAAGTGCAATTGCGCTTGCCATTGCCAGTTTTGCCAGTCAGGCTCAGGCAAAAGACATGACCTTAATGCTGGACTGGTTTGTCAACCCGAATCACGGCCCTATCATTATTGCGCAAAAAAACGGCTTGTTTGAAGAGCAAGGTTTAAACATTAAGATTCAGGAGCCCGCAGACCCTTCCATGCCAGCCAAACTGGTGGCGGCAGGAAAAGTGGATTTGGCGATATCTTACCAAACCAGCCTGACGATTGATGTAGCAGCAGGACTGCCGCTGATCAGGGCGTCAACCTTAATCGCAACGCCGCTGAACACCCTGATGGTGCTTGATAATAACAAGATCAATACCATGGCTGATTTGAAGGGCAAGACGATTGGTATCGCCATTGCCGGTAATGAAGAGGCAACCGTCGGTACTATGCTGAAAACAGCAGGCGTCAATTTCACTGATGTTAAGATCGTTAACGTCGGATGGGCGCTTTCCTCATCACTCGCCTCCGGTAAAGTTGACGCCATCTGGGGCGGATTACGCAATTTTGAATCTAACCAACTGGCGCTGGAAGGATATAAAGCCAAATCTTTCTTCCCGGAAGAGCATGGTGTGCCTCCCTACGATGAGCTGGTGGTGGTTGCCAATAAAAACCAGTACAGCGCAGACGATCTGAAAAAGTTTAATCTCGCCATAGAAAAAGCCACACAATATCTTATCAACCACCCTGATCAAGCCTGGCAAACTTTCATTTCCTATTCTCCCGACACCCTGAATAACGAGTTAAACAAGCTGGCCTGGCGCGATACGTTACCTCGTTTTGCCCTCCGCCCTGCTGCCGTGGATCAGGAACGCTACAACCAGTTCTCCGCGTTTATGTATCAACACAAGATTATCGACAATGCACCGGCAGCAAAAGACTTCGTGCCCAGCTTTTGATTCAGCCTTTACCCGACGTTGACAGGGATGGAATAACAGATGACACATCAAGATTTAATTCATGCCTGCCAGGATGACTGGCAAGCATACACTCACCACCACTTCGTGACACAACTAGCACAAGGGTCATTAGATTCGGCGGCCTATTTACATTATTTGAAACAGGACTTCCTGTTCCTGAAACATTATGCCCGCGCTTATGCCCTTGCCATTTATAAAGCAACCACACTGGAAGAAATGCGCCGTCCGCTGCCCAGTTTACAGGCGCTTATCGGCAGTGAAATGCATCACCATGTGACCTATTGCCAGCAGTGGGGGTTAACTGAATCGGACATGGAAGCCGAGGCTGAAGATGTAGGGACAGTGGCCTATACACGGTATGTGTTAGACACAGGTATGGCCGGTGATCTCACTGATTTATTTACTGCGCTGGCCCCGTGTGCGATCGGCTATGCCATGATTGGCGAAAGACTGATACAAGCACCAGACACCCGTCTTCAGGACAACCCTTACGCCAGCTGGATTCAGTTATATGGCGGCGACAGCTTCCAGCACGATGTGCAAACCAGTATCCGGCACCTGAACGATCTGCTTGAGCCAGTATCACTGTCAAGTCCACGGGGCCTACAGCTCATCAACATTTTCCGAACGGCTACCCGGATGGAAATTGCTTTCTGGCAACAGGGGCTGAACGCAGCTTAGTCTGAGATGAGAAAAGGGGCCGGGATCGGCCCCTTTTCATGATTCATGTGATGGATAAGTCGGTTTCGCGATAAGCGCTCTTTGATATTCAGATTGCAAAACGGTGACAGCACAACCGACACACCCGGAAGATAACGCCTATGCGGGTTAATGGTATTTGTGACCCGCCTGATTCTGCAATGCCAAGAGACCGAGCAGCACGCTGACGCCATTATCAACCAGTTCATACTGTCGGGCTTTTCCCAGTACCCGGATACCCTGCATTTGCATCACCAAAAATGGCTGAATTGCTTCGCATCTGTGCTCATGCTCCATTCGCCCTGTTTCTGTGCGTTTTGAATGGCAGTCTGAAACCGACCGGCAAGCGTATTAAATAAGACTCCGCCCGATACCAGTACCCTCTCATCACAATGTGCACGTTCCAGTAAGGCATTTTGTATAAAGCAGCCGCAAGGCTGTTCGCGCTGTAATGACGCAAACCGCTTCAGGTAAGCCACAATGTCCTCATACCCTGCATGTTCATGCAGCAGGTTATGCAAGGGTGGAAATGACACTTTCTTCAGGTAGTAGTCTAAGGCTTCGCTGAATAAGCTCGCTTTATCTGTATAAGTGTTATAGAGACTGAACCGGTTAATGCCCAGACATTCAACCAGATCCGATACCGATGTATCTGCATATCCTTTCAGCCAAAAAAGCTCCATTGCCTGAATAAGCTTTTCTTCTCTGTCAAAATTTTTTGTCCTAGCCATATTCTTATCTCTCAGGGTGCTATTTTTGTACTGTCACACTTGACCTAAAGCACTGCAATAACTTAGATTCTATTCTAACCAATCATTCCGTTAAAGAGAAAACCATGAAAATCTATGAACTAGCCCCATCTCCAAGTGCTCGCCGTGTCAGTATTTTTCTTGCGGAAATGGGCATTGACGTTGAACGGGTTTCAATTGATATTCGTGGCGGAGAAAACTTATCGGACGCTTTTCAGGCTAAGAGCCAGAATGGACTGATACCTGTTCTTGAGCTTGATGACGGTACCACGATCAGCGAGTCTGTCGCCATTTGCCGGTACTTCGATGAAGCTTATCCAAACGAACACTCCTTATTCGGGCATACCCCGCTGGAAAAAGCACAGGTAGAGATGTGGCAAAGAATTGTAGAATTGAAAGGTTTATTCGTTGCCATGCAAGCTTTCAGAAATATTACCGGTGTCTACAAAGACAGAGAAACCTGTGTGGAATCATGGGGAGAGGTATCACGTCAGCGGTTAATCGCATTTCTGCCTATACTGGATAAACGATTATCCGAGTCGGCGTTTGTCGCCGGAGACACATTTACCGTTGCTGACATTACCGCATACGTTATGTGTAACTTCATGAAAAATTTAAATATAAACCTGGATGACTCCTTACCTCACATACAGGCTTGGTGCCAAACAGTGAGCCAGCGACCTTCTGTGAGTCAGCAATAAGAAACCGTTATCGCTGGGCTTTCTGCTACACCTGCATACCTGACTGTCACATGTTCAATATCGCTCGGAAAAAGTTGAAATCGACGTGTGAAATCGTACCCGATCGTATGCCAGGCAATGAGTAGCTGAGTGCTACTCATTGCTCGTCAGCAGGTTTATTCCCCGCGCTGCCACCATTGCGGCACTATTGTACAGTTGGCTGTTTCGCTCGACAGCCAGCAGTGCTCACCTTCGATGGTCAGCTGGAGCTGCATGCTTCTCTCTACCATGCCCTCCAGGCATTCGAGTACAGCGTCTTCAATGAAAACCACTGACACATTTTTTAATTGCGCCGCCTTGGATCTCATCGACTGCCACCAGACAGGAGCAGCATTATCGCCATAAGCATAAATGACGACATGACCTGCTTTTTGCGAGGCACGGCGAAGCCTTTTTTCATCAGGCAGCCCGAGCTCCAGCCAAAGCTCAATGCCGTCATGCAAGTTTTTTAGCCATAAATCGGGTTCATCGGTGTCACATAAGCCTTTGGTAAAAACCAACGCCTCGTCGGCATGTAGCCCCCACGCCACTAAGCGCAGCATTAAACGTTGCAAGGTTTCTGAAGGATGGCAGGCCAGCGTATGTGAACCGTCCAGATATCGACCCCGGTCGAGATCGGCGACATTGATTTGTGCTTTGTAAATGGTGGCTTTCAGAGCCATATTTGGGCTTCTCAGTAAAAATCAAAATGGAATATTCAGTATCGCAATGCTGCAAAGCGTTGATTCATCGCTTCCAGAGCATTGGCAACCTGTTGACATTCCAATGTTACACGTTCATCAGAGAATTCACTAAACCCATTTACATAATATTCTTGCGAATTGGCCAGTTTCGATTGCCAGGCAATCAAATCGACTTTAGGCAGTTGCTTTTTTACCACTAATCGCCCGGCCTGAATATATTCTAAGGCAAGGCGAGAATATTCAATGTATTGATGATTAACCTGCATTCGCGTTTGCTCCATGCTGCGGGTGCATGCCTGCAACACTGCGTCTTTTAACATAAAAGTCGTGTACAAATTGATTAAACGCTGTGCATTTTCACTCAGTGGCTGGCCGGGTACCGGATGTGATGTGATACCGGCCGCCTGGGCAGGAACAGTAATGGTTGCCGTCAGCAGGCTGACGGCCAGCAATCGATGATAGATCCATGATGATTTCACGAGAATCCCCTACTTCTACACAATGACAATAATCTCGGCAGGCTCTTAATCAGAGCGAGCCAACAAAGTAGTCGGGGAATAACTCAGCAATGGCGATTTGTTCAGCAGCCAGCGCCTCTTTCGTCGATTTAGGCAGTTGCTTTATTTTATATTCAAGCTGCATCGCATTGCGTTTATCCCCAACCCGTGAGCACCAGGCAAGTGTCAAGGGGCCTTTTCCTTTAAGGAAACGCGCCCCTTTCTTGCCGGATTGGTGTTCGGATAAACGACGGAAAACATCCGTCGTTACCCCACAATATAGGCGATTACAGCGTGTACGTATTAAATAGACAGACCAGATTGGTGCAGGATCACGCTTATTCACATAACTCTCTGATTTTATCTTGCAGTGCTGAGACTTCTTCTCTCAGTGCGACAACTTCGCTCTCCAGCAACGCCAGCCTGTCTTCCACGGCATCACTGTATGAACTGTCTGACACATGATCAGCACTGTCTGTTGTATCAGAAGAAACACCCGCAACGTCATCACCACTGAACAGGTGCATGTACCGGCTATCGCGTTTCCCGGCTTCACGTGGCAGCCGCTGAACAAAAGGCCCTTTACCACCTTCGGCCAGCGCAGTGAGCACATTTTCAGCTTCCTTCACATCAGCAAAATGACATAAGCGATTAGTACGGGTGCGAATTTCTCCTGCCGTTTGCGGACCTCTCAACAGCAACACACAGATAATGCCCTTTTCCTGTTCAGAGAACTGCAGTGTGCTGAATTCAGTGTTGCAAAAACGGTGCTGGTACTTAGCCACACGGCTGCCAAACCCGGTGATTTCCTGAATTAATCGCTTCGATTTCAGACTCTCAAGCGTGTCCATGACCGCTGCTTCATCAAGCGACATAACAGGGTCCCGGTTACTTTTTTGATTACAGGCAGTCGTCAGCGCATTCAGGGTTAATGGATACTGATCCGGTGTTGTGACTTCTTTTTCCAGCAGACAGCCAATCACTCGGGCTTCAATGTGGGTAAGGGACATATCCATACTTTTTTATCCTTTCTTCTTATCAATATCTGGCAACTATGCCGACAGGCATGATGTGAAGAGAGATTAGCATGGTCAGATAATCCGACAAGCGGAAACGTCGCCATCAGGCCAGATGTTGAGCAGCGTCAATGCGTTAGCCGTTGCGTGATCAGGTAAATTCAGCTGCTATGTAGCAATTCCGGCCCTGCTCTTTTGCCTGATAAAGCACCTTATCAACAATTTGATAAACGTATTCAGGTGACTCCAACCCGGTTGGCGTCCAGGAAGCCATCCCCTGACTGACAGTGATTATCTTTGCTGTTGGGGAGTACTGATGCGGGATTTCCAAGCTTTCTATACATTTTTTCAACCGTTCGCATTCTTTCACTGCTCGTGGTCGCTCACAATGGCTCAATAAAACAACAAATTCTTCACCGCCATAACGGGCAACCAGCTCACCTGCCCGGCTAAAGTTGTCTTTCAGTTCTTTCGCAACTAACTGCAAACAGCGATCACCTTCTAAATGCCCATAGTGGTCGTTATAAGATTTGAAGTGATCGACATCGATCATAATCATAGTCAGCGCTTGATTATTTCTGCCGTGCAGCGCAATAAATTCTGCCAGTTTCTGATCCAGGTACCGGCGGTTTGCGATCTTAGTCAGACCGTCTTCATTTACCTGTTCAGACAATTTCTCGTTTGCGAGCCTGAGTTGTTCAGAGGCTGTTTTCAGCTGGTGGCGCATATTCGCAATACGTTGCATCGCTTTGAGTTTAGAGACCAGTACGATTTTATCGACTGGCTTGACCAAGTAATCATCTCCTCCCATATCAATCGCTTTTGCAATCATTTCAGGTTCTTCATGACCACTCAAAAAGATAATCGGCACCCATTCGGCATGCTGAACACGAAGCTGCCTGACCACCTCAACCCCGTCCAAATCAGGCATACTGATATCCATCAGTACCAGATCAGGTTCAAAAGCAGGATAGCGCGCAATCGCTTCAACGCCAGACCCAACGGCTTCGACGCTATGACCCAGTCGCTGCAACCGCATTGCCAATTGCAGGCGCTCGACCTGAACATCATCCACCAGCAATATCCGCATTGCATCCATCAGGTTATCCTATTGAATTTATTTAGCATTGGCTTGATCCATTTATAGCACACAGAGTTGGATGTGTGATTTATCATTACTCAATACCGGTCACAACCTCTCACTTTATTTCCGCCTCGCTGCTTGACGGTTTTGGTCTGAATATCACATTGTAAATACCTCAGTCAGTATCTCTGCATCCAACAGGAAAAAGTCATCTATATTGACTTTTGGTGCCATGTCATTAGGATTCGCTTCCTTTACTTTTTACATGCTTAGGAATTTGTATGTCTGAGATTGAAAAACAAGACCTGGATCAGGTTGAAAACACAGAGTACACGCTGGACGATTGTTCACCTGAACTGCGTCAGGTTGTTGAATTCGAGAAAGTGCCTGACGAACTGCTCAACATGCTGATCAATGTGTATAAAGTCTCAGAGACGACATCACGTGAAGCGTGGGATGAGCTGCCTGGCAGCGCGCAAAATATTTTAGACAACTTTGAACAATTTCATGCGCTTGTTGCTTTAAGCCAAAGCTATGCCGGTGTTGACTTTCTGACCGAAATGCAAGAAACACAGTTGCCGGATCACATGAGCGAAGAAGAGCAAAGTGAATACAAAGCCGTGCTGCTTGATAAAGTGCTGCGCAGTTGTGTTAAAGACCTGTGCAAGCAACTGAAACAGGCTCGCCGCCATCCGCCAATGAAGAAAGAGTTCCAGGCAATCTTTAATCAGTAAAAGCCAGGGGGCATCATGCTCCCTGTCCTTCCCTGTTCACGGAAAGTACAAACCTGGCCGCCATCTCAGCAGGTTCCTCAATCGAACATTGTTTATATGAGTTCTTGAGATAACTGACCCTTTGCTTATACTTATTGCTTTTATGGCAGATATTTATCTCATATGACTGTTCATTTTTCCAAACTGACCCGACGTCCGTTGTTACTCTCTCTGGTGCTGATAGTATCCGGTTGTGCAACCTATGCTGGGTTTAATCTCGATCAGATCTACGGCAAGCCTGCACCACAGAAAAGAATTCTGCCCGCTGAAACAAGCCTGGCTCAACGGTATCTCAATGAAGTCAAGCCATTGGTTGAAAATCGCTGCGTGGTTTGCCATGCCTGTTACGATGCACCCTGCCAGTTAAAAATGTCCTCTGCCGAAGGCATAGACAGAGGTGCAAACAAAGAAAAAGTCTATCAGGGCACCCGTCTGATTGCCGCTAATACAACCCGTATGTTCGTGGATGCCCACAGCACTGAAGAATGGCGCAGAAAAGGATTCACGGCGGTACTCAACGAAAGAATGCAAAGCGCTGAGGCCAATACACAGCTCAGTGTTATCTCTAGAATGTTACTGCTGAAACAAAACCATCCCCTGCCAGATGAGAAGGTACTGTCAGGGGACTGGGACTTCTCTCTGGACAGAAATGAGCAATGCCCGACCATTGAGGAAATGTCGGCTTACGAGCAGAGTTATCCGCTATGGGGCATGCCGTACGGGCTGCCTAAGCTAGCAGATAATGAAAACCAGATTCTGATGGACTGGGTTGCTGCCGGTGCGCCGATGGCATTGCAATATGACATCCCTCTGGAAGTAAAACCTCAAATAGCGGCGTGGGAAGCTTTTCTCAATACAGATGATTTCAAACATCAGCTTACCGCCCGCTATCTGTATGAACACTGGTTTGTTTCGCATCTCTATTTTCCTGATGCAGAGCAATCATCTGATCACACCCCATTTTTCAGGCTTGTCCGTTCACGTACAGCACCAGGAAAACCGGTAGATATTATTGCCACCCGTCGTCCCTTTGATGATCCGGGTGTTAAGCGCGTTTATTATCGAATCCTGCCGGTTCGGGAAACCATTATAGACAAGACCCATATGCCATTTGCCCTTAGCGGCGAACGCATGGCCCGCCTGAAAGCACACTTCATTGAACCAAACTATACAGTGAGCGCCCTGCCAGGCTATACCCCGGAACTTGCTGCCAACCCCCTGCTCGCTTTTGAGCAGTTACCTGTTGGTGCCCGTTACCGGTATATGATCGACAATGCTCAGCACACTATCATGGGGTTTATCAAAGGTCCTGTCTGTCGGGGTCAATTGGCATTGAATGTCATCAATGACAGGTTCTGGGTTGTCTTCGTCGATCCGGATATCGCTGACTCACCGCAAGTGGCGGCCTTTTATGCCACTCAGGCCGATAATCTTCGCTTGCCGGCAGAGAAAAACAGCACCACCCTGCCGCTGCATAATTGGGTGACATACGCAAAGCAACAAGGACGGTTTCTGAGAGCAAAAAATGCCTATCTCAATGATGCTTTCAAAAATGGCCAGCATCTGACGACCGATTTAATCTGGGATGGAGATGGCACCAACGACAACGCAGCCCTTACTATTTTCCGCCATTTTGACAGCGCAACCGTAGTTAAAGGTTTAGTGGGTGAACACCCCAAAACCGCCTGGGTGCTGGACTATTCATTGATTGAGCGTATCCACTATCTTCTTGTTGCCGGCTTTGATGTGTATGGCAACTTTGGCCACCAGTTACTGACCAGAATGTATATGGATTTCCTGCGTATGGAAGGTGAGTCAAACTTCCTTTCGCTCCTGCCTCCTGCGACTCGTCGTACGGAACTTGCCAACTGGTATCAGGACTCAAACCAGAGTCTGTTGCACTACCTTGAAGGTGATATCAACGATTTCTCCCAGCCGTCGGGTATTGAATATACAACGTCAAACCCCAAAACCGAGTTGCTGGGAATGCTGCAGTCCAAACTTAAAGAGGTCGATCAGAATAATACCCGTTACTCACTGGACAATGTGCAACTCAGTAAAGCCAGTCTCAACCAGTTACGTGCTTTAGCGCGGATACCAGGCCGCCAGGCCACATTGTTCCCGGAACTGACCTTTATCATGATTGAGCCCACAGATCCAAATACACAGCCTCAGTTGCTTACTCTGGCGCGTAACAGCGCGCACAAGAACATTTCCAGCCTGTTCGACGAGGAGAAAAACCGATTACCGTCAAACGATAATCTGACATTGGTCAACGGCTTGCTGGGTAGTTACCCCAGCGCCTTCTGGCATATCAGAGAAGCCGATCTGCCGGATGTTGTTTCACAGGCAAAGAGAATCTACAGTGAAGAGGATTACCGGGCACTGTTGGATAACGTTGCCGTTCGTCGTACCAATCCCGCCTTCTGGGCATTCAGCGATAAGTTAAATCAAATCAATCGCCAGAACAGGCCAATTGAAAGTGGCTTGCTGGACTACAACCGCCTGGA
Organism: Photobacterium halotolerans DSM 18316; assembly: GCF_000425165.1. Lineage (GTDB taxonomy): Bacteria > Pseudomonadota > Gammaproteobacteria > Enterobacterales > Vibrionaceae > Photobacterium > Photobacterium halotolerans. The sequence continues at coordinate 135,628 of NZ_AULG01000015.1, read as the reverse complement.
AAACCGTTAAATCAATACGGTTTCTTAACCGGCCCAAGTGAAGCGCTCTCACGTTGACCTGCAAGGCAACCGGCTCACTTCACCCGGGCCGGTTTTTCTTGTTGAAGACCGAAATGATACACTCACCCTACAGGGGCAAAGATCCCATCTTAAGCAATGTAAGCAGAGAATTATCATGCAAGGTACATTAAGTAAAATGCGCTCATCACTTGGCGATGTCGTCAGTTATCAACTGCTGGTTGGAGATCACACTCTCGATCTGAACCCGTTGATTGGTCATCACCTGCAACTCACTTTCAGCGGCAATATTTTCTGTGATGCCTGCGGAAGAAAGACGAAAAAAAGCTATTCGCAAGGGCATTGCTTTCCGTGTATGAAAAAACTGGCTCGCTGTGACATGTGTGTGATGAAGCCAGAAACCTGCCATTATGCACAAGGTACATGTCGGGAGCCTGAATGGGGTGATTCACACTGCATGGTGCCCCACTACGTTTACCTGTCTAATACTTCAGGCCTTAAAGTCGGGATCACCCGTCATAGCCAAATTCCGACCCGCTGGATTGATCAGGGTGCCACACAGGCTTTACCGATACTGAAAGTGAAAAACCGTCACCTTTCCGGGTTAGTTGAAGTTGCATTAGCTGAATTCATCGCTGATAAAACCAACTGGCGGGCAATGCTGAAAGGAGATGCAGAGTCGATCGATTTAACCGCGGAAGCAGACAAACTGCTGCCAGCTATTGAAGAAAAGCTTCAGGACTTGTTACTGCATTTTGGAGCAGATTCCATTGAACGTCTTAATCAGGACATAGTCGAGATTGCTTACCCGGTAAGCTTGTACCCCAAGAAAATACAGTCGCATAATTTCGATAAAGAACCTGTTGTTGAAGGGATATTACTTGGCATCAAAGGGCAATACCTGATATTCGACACTGGTGTGATCAATGTGCGCAAATTCACCAGCTATGAAGTCTCAGTACAGACCAGATCTGCGTAATCGCACTGAGCCAGGCAGTTTACTGTCCGGCTCAGTGACATCAAAATTGCGTCTGGCTGCGTATCTTCATTTCTTCTTTTTAGGCTGAACAAAATCCCGGGTCGAATCGACAATCGCCACATCTTTTGTGAAATTCTCGCCCAGCACAACATCTTTGCCTTCCACCAAAGCAAAATCGGTTAGTGCGTTGAGATCCCCCAGAATGGTTCTTAACCGGACAATGGCTGACTTGGCGTCATCTTTTCCAGACCACCGAATCACGGGGAATTCGAAGTCCATACCGCGAGCTGTAAATTTGACCCATTCATTGCCATCACGCTCAAAAGGAACCAGTGATGTCACGCCAAGAGTCGATGCTTTTTGTTCCTGGTTAATCCGTACTTTCACGAACTGCTTTGCCGGACTCAGCCACACCCACTCGTGCTGACCCAGTATCAACTTTCCATCACGGGTTTTCACTTTTTTGGGTTGCGGCGGCGTAACAGCGGGGATTTTTGCTTTAACCGTCCGGGGTATGATGTCAGGGGATGTGGTTTCAGCAGGCGTGGCAACAGCCGGGGCAGAAGGCGTTGCCTTGACTGATTCAGATTGCTCCTGCGGCACTGACGTTACAGGTTCGTCAGTCTGAACGACATCGCCATTCTGATTTGAAGGCTGAGTCGAAGACACACAACCCGATAAAAGAATTATCATAAACAAAAAGAGCAATTTTTTCATACAGTTGCCACTAAACATCAAGAATACGCGCATATTGTAAACAATTTAACGGCACCTCTCAAAACATCCAGTCCTGCCTTTTTGTTAAGCTATGATATTTCTGTAGTTTGTAAATGAAGCTTTGCTCATCATACCAGCCAATGTTTGATGCATGTTTTGCATCATCCCAGAGACTTAAATACCAACGCCGTATTTCATAGCCTTCGGCAAGAGGGTATTTCGCCACATAACGGGCAATGAGATCCAATTCGGGACGAATATCATTCAAATGGAACACATCAAACTCCCGGTGCTTTATACCCGCATCGGCAGGATCGAGAATTGCTGCCACTTTAAACGTTTTTGCATCAAAAAGAACATTCGCTAAATGACAATCATCATGCACAAAAGATGGCTGCTCATTCATGGGGGCTAATACACGCTGACGCTCATCCCAGAGCTTTTCGAAATGATTTTTCAGCTCCGCTGAAAAAGGAGAATCACTACCCAGTACAAAACGTAAAACCGGACTCATCCATATTTCAAATGCAGGTGTTATTTGAGAATCATACGTATTCTCTGCTATTTCAAAGCCGCCATCATTAGGTTGATTGTGCATATTAATGAGAAGTTCTGTAAAGTGTTCCGAAAATACCTCCAGGGCATGATGATCATTCGGTAATTCATGTGCCGGAACACCATCCATCCATTCCATAACGATGAATTCATGCCCTTCCTCACAACCAAAAAATAAAACTTCAGGTACTTTGCAATCAATCATTGCTCTTAAACGATTAACAGAATGAATTTCCTGACTCAGCCGGCCAGGCTGACGGCAGAACTTAATAACCACTCGTCGTTTCTCTGAAGCAAGAAATGCAACCCAACCATAAAAAGTGGGTTGTAAATTACAAAAATCAGGGCAACTGCTAAACAGAGCACGAAAAGCGTTAACCGCGATTCTGTTAAGTGGAGGCTCTTGCATAGATATCCTTTCTTATAGCCACATCAATAAATAGCTAATCTGCAAGCTCTAAATTACATCGAAAAATCAAATATAATAATTCGATTCTGTAGAAAAACGTTCAGAGATAAAAGCCATTAAGCGTAACTTCGCGATATATCCCTCAAAAAAGATAAAAGTGCGACTAATAGCTATAAAAAGGAAATCATTTTTAATTATGGTGAGAATCAATGGCAATGCCCATACAGTCCGACAGGGCTTCAAGTTGTGTATCATCATCCAAATGTATTGACCATTGCACACCACTCCCTGTTGCTGTAATGATATTCGGTTGTCTCAGCAACCGGATATCATCGGCCCTGGCCTGCAAAGTCACTTTACCCGTTCCTTCAAGACGAATAACCAGCTCATGCTGATTAGCAACAATCCTGCCCTGGCTGAATATCAGAATCATACTTCACCCTTCTTTTTATGTTTCAGCACCGCCATCGTTAACCGGCTTGTACACACGAGACTGTCCCGTTCATCAGTGATTGTTATTTGCCAGACTTGGGTTGTGGCCCCTAAGTGCACAGGGCTGGCTGTTCCTTTAACAAAGCCAGTACGAACAACACGGATATGATTGGCATTGATATCAAGACCAACACAGTACTTATCGTCACTGACGCACATGTTGGCAGCAATCGAACCCAGCGTTTCAGCCAGAACCACAGATGCTCCGCCATGCAACATGCCAAAAGGCTGGTGAGTTCTTGAATCTACTGGCATTATTGCCGTCAAGCTATTGTCATCAAAGGCACTGTATTCGATGCCGAGATGTTGAACCAGAGTGTTTACTGAGGTTTGATTTAAATTGTTAAGATCAAATTTCTTTTGCCAAATCGACATTGCGATTCCTTATAACAGGCTAGATTACGCCAGCATAACATCTATATAAATGGCTGATAAGCGATCTACAACATGGCATATACTAAAAAGCGAGGAGTGAGAATTATGATAGCATTTCGCCATTTACCCATAACCAGTTTGCTGGCAAGTGCGTTACTGCTGGCTGCTTGCAGTAATTCACCCACTGGCCGGCAACAGGTACTGCTGTTCTCTGAACAGGACATGTCGCAGCTGGGCGCGCAATCCTTTGAGGAGATGAAAAAAAAGGAAAAGATCAATACTGATCCTCAGGTTAACGCCTATGTTCAGTGTGTCACTCGCGCTTTAACTGCATCGCTTGGCCGCCAACCAGAAGCCCCAAGCTGGGAAGTGGTTGTATTTGACAGTGATCAGGTGAATGCCTTCGCGCTGCCCGGCGGAAAAATCGGCGTATATACTGGTCTTCTGAAAGTTGCAAAGAATCAGGACCAGCTCGCGACCGTTATCGGCCATGAAATTGGTCATGTGCTTGCCAAACACAGCAACGAGCGCTTGTCCCGCTCTCAGTTAGCCAACCTTGGTTTGCAAATTTCCAGCGTTGCCCTCGGTGGCACTGAGTATCAGGAAATGGCCATGGCCGGGCTCGGGCTTGGTGTGCAGTACGGCATCCTGATGCCTTATGGCCGTGCGCAGGAATCAGAGTCTGATATCATCGGGCTGCGTATGATGTCACAAGCCGGTTTCGATCCGAATCAGAGTGTGGCACTTTGGCAAAACATGAGCAAAGCCAGTGGCGGTGGGCAACCCCCTGAGATACTGTCCACCCACCCTTCACATGCATCGCGCATTGGTGATCTACAGCGTGAAATCGGCCGCTTGCCCGTTTCAACGACACCACATCCCAACTGTAAAGCGCCAGGCTGATAAGCTGAATATTGGATTATTTTTGCTCTGAGCAGAAAAAGCCTCCCATCAAGGAGGCTTTGCTGAGTAAAGGATAAAAGTGCTGAACTATTGACTGTTATCAACCGTCATTCCAGGCATATAAGCTTCTACGCGGCGGTTTTGCGCTCGTCCTTCTTCGGTGTTGTTCGTTGCAATAGGATCCCGTTCGCCAAAGCCTTTAATCTCGATTCTGTCCATACCAATACTGAAGTAGCCCGCCAGATAACCCGCGACGGCTGCAGCACGTTCTTCAGACAGTTTCTGATTATAAGCCGGTGTTCCGGATGCATCTGTGTGGCCTATCACCTGAAGTTTACTGTCAGGATAATTCACCAGACGGTCGGCAATGGGTTGCAGGCGCGCAATATCTTCTTGCGTTAACTGACTACTGTTAAAGTTAAACGGTAATGCCACCCGAATAGGCTGAATAGTTGAAGCGGGTAATGGCGCAGGTTCTGGCAACGGAGCTGCCTCTTCAACAACAACGGCGGCGGCCGGTGCTCCCCAGTGATATACCAGGCTCAACCCGTAGAAATGAATATCTGTCTTACCAGGCTCACTGCGCCCAACCTGATTGTAATATTGATACTCTAACCGTGTTGATACGTTGGGATTCATATAAAACTCAGCCCCAACCCCTGCCGTGCCCGATGTACCGCTGTCATCTGCACCATTTACCGTGTTATCAACATTAAAGAAAAAGCCACCCGCTTTGGCATACAGATCAACCGTATCCGTCACAGGCCATGTCAGCTTGGCAACTAAATCCAAACCGTAAGCTTCAAAGCCACCACTGCCTAAATCATAATCGGCTTCACCAAGGTAAGTGTACCCGCCTTCTAAACCAACCAAAGGCGAGAACTGGTAACCCAGAAAAACACCCCCGCCCCAGTCATCTTGCCCGTAGTCACTTTTCTGGCCGTCAATCGCACCGTCAAAATTGTTGAAATGTGTGCCGCCTACCCGGGCGCCGAAATACCACGGATTCTCTGTCGCGGCGACAACTGAACCAGACAAAAAAATCGCCAACGGAACAAATTTGATTATTCGAATCATAAAATTTTCCTTTTTATTAGTTCACCACTACCTCTAAGGGTTTAGACAGAGATTCCAATTTTTGCAAGGTAATAAGCAGGTTATAGCGCACCGATATCTTTTTTAAGACATCCGGCTGAAGCGATTTTTAAGCACAATCTTTCACAGAGCCATGAAATAGGGCTTTCTTAACCATTAAAGTCAAAAAAGTACCACTGACAGCAGGCAAACCGGCAAGGCTTGAGGGCAGTTTTTATCACTCTCACCGATTAACAACCCACCTAAGATGCACATTCAGGTGCATAATGTTTACATTGTAAATTCACACTGACAGAAAAATGTACAATCAATGAGTTTGTTTATGTTCACTGTTTCAAACAGCGCGCCAGACAAGTAAAATGTCTGGCATGAGAACTGATTACAAAAATGTTGAATTTACCGCTGATGACAACTGAAACTGGCACAAACAGACCTTTTAGCCACCTGAAAATTGGGGTTATTGGCGGCGGAATGGCAGGTTCTACCATTGCACTCCGGCTTGCCGAGCAAGGGTTCTCTGTCAACCTTTTCGAAGAAGGACCCAGCCTGGTTAACGGTCCTCCTATCTGCCACTTACACGCAGGCGGCAATCTGTATCGTGACATTTCTGATGAGCAGTGTATTCAACTGCTGACACAGTCTGTCGATACGTTAAGAGTCTATAAACACAGTGCTAATATTCGCCCCACCGTCATCGCTGTTCCGAAACAGGATCCCGGCCATCCCGACTTATTGTTACCCCGACTGACTTTGCTTGAACAACACTATAAAGCCTTGGTTCAGGCTGATCCGGCAAATGCCGTATTGGGCGAGCCGGATGATTATTTCCGCCTTTATTATCGCGAAGATATGGTAAGACTGGCTCAACGCACTATACCAAACCGTGCAACAGAACCTGATGATTGGATGGTTCCGGTCGCAAAACACCTTGACCTTGATAATTTTAAATTCCCCATCGTACTTGTTCAGGAGTACGGTGTAAGCGTCTTTCGCTTAGCCGCCACTGTCACTCTGGGACTGGATGCACTTCCCAACAGCCAGGTCAGAACACGCACCAAGGTAACGCATATAGAGCAGGATAATCAGACCCATAAATGGCAAATTACTTACCGTTGTCTGGGTGAAGGCAGTAGCAATTGCAACAGCCACAAAGAGGAAGTGGATTATCTGATCAATGCCTGTGGTTACCGCACCGGCACCTTAGATGATATGGCGCATTATAAACGTAAACGTCTGGTCGAATTTAAAGCAGCCTATGTCACCCGATGGGAAGACAGCAAAGCAGACTGGCCCGAAATTATTTTTCATGGGCAGCGTGGCACCCCGCAGGGCATGGCGCAACTTACCCCCTACCCGGACGGCCACTTCCAGTTACACGGCATGACAGAAGACATCACACTCTTTAAAGACGGCCTGGTCAGCAGCAATGAACAAAGCGCGCAGCCCGTATTAAATCCTATATACAAAAATATGCTGAGAAACGGCTGGCAGCCCAGTGATATAGAGCAACGAACGCGCAGGGCTATCGCACATGTTGCCAAACATCTGCCAGCGTATAAAACAGCCAGCGTCGGTGGCCCGCCACTGTTTGGGGCGCAGCAGATCCCGGGGGAAGATCCCTCCCTTCGCGCTGCCGATGTCTCGTTCGATGGGCATCACTATGCCCGCACCGAGATCGTCAAAGCGTCCTCTGCATTAACCGCCGCAGAGGTCATCATTAAAAAGCTGGTAGAAGACGGCTTGATTAGTGCTGAACAAAGTGGCCTGACATTACCTCTGGAAGCTCGCTTTGCAGTCACTCAGCAGATTGGCGCTGCCACTATCACCGAAAAAGCCGAGGCATTAGCGAAAGCACGCCAGTTTCCAGTCGCGTTAGCTCTGCCGGTTGGCTAAACCTTATCTGGCAGCACAGTGAAGATCTGACAACAACAGCACCGGTATCTTCTGGATGCCGGTTTTATTCAGGCAGAATCGACAGGTCATTGCGGTCTGGCGGAAAAAATACCGCCAGCCAGATGGTATTCGCGCCGGGTGCCGTCCAACTGACTCGGTGGCGGCAGCGTGCGGGAAGATAGATACTCTGGCCTTCACGTAATCGAACGGACAAACGGCCATCGTCGAATGCCAGCTCGGCGGCCCCCCGAATAACCATCACCCACTCATCTTCATCCTGATCGTACCACTCGTCAGGAGGGGTCTGGTGACCCCGCGAGATGATTCGCTCAATACGGACACCAGATGTATTAATCAGAGTCTGAAACAGCTCTTCCGGCAGCTTATCAGGTATGTCTGATAACACATCCTGAATGCTCAGGCTGCCAGGTTGACACTTGTTGATCGTCATAAACATCACTCATCTTTTGGCAATGCAACATTGATTTTCTCATTCAGTTCATCAAGTTCGTTCTGAAGCGCCGTTCGTTCCACTTCTGCTTCCGCCACTTTGGATAATTTTGCTTCATAGCGATCACAGTCAGCCTGAGAAACCCAATTCCAACTCTTGCCGGATTTAAACTCATCACACGGCTTTTTAAACTCTTCGGCGACACGTCGCGCTTGCTTCACACCGGCCTCTACCTGACTGAGCTGTTTTTGCAGTTCCAGTTGCTGCTGGTACAGCGCTTTAGAGTTGGACAATACAGTCTGCTGCTTTTGGGTGGCTTCAGTCAGCGTCTCGACTTTGGTATCTAATTGTTTTTTGGTCACAACCAGCTGCTTTTTCTGCTGTTTGAGAGCTGCCATTTGTTTTGCATGCTCTTCGCGTACTGAAGCCAGCTCCAGCGCTTTCTGGTCGAGTTGTTGCTGCAGCTGTTTAAATTCAATCGCTTTTTGAGTTTCCATTGACGCCATCGTTTCTAAACGCGAGCTCAGGCTTTGTATTTGCTCCGCCTGTTCAGCGTTGATCTCACGAAGGTTGTCCATTTCCGCAACCGTTGGCTGATGCTGAATGTGCCCTATTGCCGATGCCAGTAGCATTCCTGCGACTAAACCGGCAACCAGAGTCACTTTCCAGTTCGACATCAACTCCATTCCTTTCTCCTGACAAACTACCCAGTTCAATACGTAATTAGGCACGATAACAGCCCAATCTATCCCCAATGGCTTCAAAACCCCGGGTACCCAAGTGGGCATGACACAAACTACCACAGCCGTTACGGGCCGATGTCAGAGCTATATCAAGCTTCATTGAGGCTTCATTCGCAAAGTCTATGATAGCGAAAGAAAATTAGCTATTCCGAATCACATTCCTGCCGCACTCTTTCGCTTTTTCCCTCGGAATAAAATCTGGATATGACAGTGTCGGGTTACTTTTGCCCTTGTAGCCCCCGGAGGAAAACTAACATGAAGCAATCTGAGCTGGCGATGATCATCACCTTAATGCTGAGCCCAATCAGTTATGCCAAAGAAACGGTAACAATGAGAGCCACTTCTGCTGCCTGGCAAGATGACTCATTTCTGCTCCCTATGGGTACAAGAATGACCGATTATTGGGTCAGCGAAAAATTAGATGGCATCCGCGCCCACTGGAATGGCCAGCAGCTGCAAACCCGTACAGGGCACGTTATTCATGCACCACAGTGGTTCACCGCTGGCTTACCTGACCAAGTGTTAGAGGGCGAATTATGGGCCGGAAGAGACGCTTTTCATCTGGTATCACAAACAGTGCTGGATTCATCACCCAACCCTGAACAGTGGGAAAAGATCCGATTCATGGTATTCGATGCCCCCGCACATCCTGGTTCATTTGATGAGCGCCGGCGCCATGTCACCGCACTGGTCGATACATTAAATCATCCATACATCAACGTCATAGAGCAGCGAAAACTGACCTCAATAGCCATGGTAAAGAACTGGCTGTCGGAAATAGAAGCCGATGGCGGTGAAGGAATAATGTTACACCATGCTTCGCAACCCTATGTCGCAGGCCGGTCAGACAGCTTAGTAAAAATAAAACGCTTCGAAGATGCAGAAGCTGTCGTGGTTGGCTACGAGCCCGGGAAAGGGAAATATCAGGGATTGATGGGGGCGCTCTGGGTAAAGATGGAAGCTCTGCCGCCCTTTAAAATCGGTATGGGTTTTTCAGATGCAGATCGTGCCGTTCCCCCTGAAATCGGAAGTATAGTCACCATCAGATATAACGGCTTTACACATAACCATATCCCTCGCTTTGCCCGATATTTGCGAACAAGACCGGCATCGACTCTGTGATACGCAGATGTAAAAAGGGCTTACTCAGTGGTAAGCCCTTGGCGGTATTACTGCATCTTGAAAATCTGGTTAGCTTCAAGATTGGTCATGCGCCGTATAGAACGCCAGACGTAATAAAAGATACCGAACATCATCAGCATGGACGGAATCGCGATCATCGGATAACTCAGCAGCGTCATTTCACCCAGCTCTTCGTTAAAAGCTTCTGACCCTGCCGGGCTGGTCACTATGGTGGTGGCCAGTACGTAATTCATTATCGAGGAAAACACGAAGGTACTGGCAAACAAATAATTAGACTGTGCCAGACACTTGTTGAATTCAGTTAGTTTGCCGTTTTGTGTCAATTTCTCTTTGATCAGCGAGAGATTCAGAACGGCATCGTTGAAAATCATTTTGGTTACAACAGGATACTTAGTGAATGTTGAGACAAACACCACAAGTCCAATCAAACCAGGAATCAAGGCTTCTTTAATTGCAAGCCATTGATTATCAAGTTCAAGTAAACCTATTCCACCGGTCAGTAATACACTGACAAAGCCCAATAACGAAATGAAGTTAAACTTCTTGTGTTTGATCAGTTCATAGCCACCCAGCACAATCGGGAAAGCCAGTGCCAGTATCAATGCATTAACAGGGCCCAGTTGTTCCTGGCCACTCAGCTTCATCAGTACCACAGACGGTACGATGACATTGAAGATAAGATCAGTAAGAGGATTCGATTTTTTTTCAGTCATGGTTTTTCAGGTACGTTTCAATATCGGGTCATTGTTCCGTCATTTACCCATAATGTAAAGATGAAACAAGTTACAAGGCTTTTCACTTTGGTCGACTTCACCAAACTATTTTAGCTTATGGGGCAGACAAAATACCAAACCGACTTGACTTTATGGTCAGATAGAACCATGTTCTGCCTTACAACCAAGGAGCAATCACCGCTAAACTTTTCATATAAAAGCACATGTCATATAAAAGCACATAACGGTGAACTAATATAAAGGATATTCTTATGCTGGATCGCAATAAAACCGCGCTGGTGATCGTTGATGTTCAGGGAAAACTGGCCAGCCTGATGTCAGACAGTGAGACTCTCTATCAGAACCTGTCAGTCATGACGCAAGGAGCAAAAGCCCTTCAATTACCTGTCATCTGGTTAGAACAGTTACCCGATAAGCTTGGGCCCACCATCCCTCAGATTGCTGAGCATCTCACTGATCAGGCTCCGATTGCCAAAAATTGTTTCAGCGGTTGTCAGTCGATCGACTTTATGGATGCTTTGGTTTCCACTGGTTGCAAAAACGTATTGCTGGTCGGCATCGAAGCACACATCTGTGTCTATCAAACCGCCATGGATTTACTGCGCAAAGGCTACCATGTCGAAGTCATTTCCGATGCTGTCTCTTCACGGAATGCGGCGAACAAAACAGTCGCCCTGAATCGCATGCAACAAGCGGGCGCCTCAATCTCGTGCACAGAAATGGTTCTTTTTGAGTTGCAAGGCGTCGCTGAAGGCGAAAGCTTCCGGCAGATCTTAAACCTCATCAAATAATTAAGTCACAAAGTTGACATTAATTTCACTGAGAAATTGATCCCGGATGCAATGCAGGCTATCTTATTTTCATACAAAAAATAAGATAGCCATAGGTTAATCTCCTCCTCTGCATTTCCGGAGTCCGGCCCATGTACGCCATAACCCACATCAGCGTGTTTGATGGCAGCGCGATTGTTGCCGATCAAGCCATTCTTATCGACAGAGACACTATCTCTGCCGTCATGCCCATGTCGCAAGCCAAGTCCCGTCACTTACTCCCGCCAGAGTGCCTCGACGGTACAGGACTGCTGGCCACCGCAGGTTTCATTGACATTCAGCTAAACGGTTGTGGCGGTGTTTTGCTCAACACAGATATTGCCAAATCCACCCTGGATACCATGAATGCGACTAACCTTCGCTACGGTACCACTCAATATCTTCCCACTTTTATCACCAGCGAAGCCGAACCGCTTAACGAAGTCATCCAGTTAATGGAAAGCATTGATGCCCCGGAATCTGAAGGGGTACTGGGACTGCATTTAGAAGGCCCTTTCATCAACCGCCAAAAGAAAGGAGCACATCAGGAAAAATGCATCAGGGAACTTGATGAAGAAACCGCTCAGTACCTGGTCAGCCATGCCCATTGCATAAAAGTCATTACACTGGCACCAGAGTCATGTGATCAGGCGGTGATTAACCAGCTGACAGAGGCGAACATCATAGTGTCTATGGGTCACACCAATGGCCGGTACACCGACTACACCGCCAAACAGGGCATCAGTATGGCGACGCATCTGTTTAATGCGATGAGCCCGCTGGACTCTCGTGAACCGGGTGCTGTCGGCTATATCTTTGATTACAAACCCCATGCCGGCATCATTGTAGATGGTATTCATGTCAATTACGCCTCGGTAAGAATTGCCCACCAGCTTCTGGGAGAGAAACTCTTTATGGTCACAGATGCTGTGACACCTGCTGGTACTGACCTCAAAGAATATGACATGGCAGGCACCAGGGCCTATGTCACTGACGGTAAATGTCATTATGCAGACGGTACCATTGCCGGCGCGGCTGTTACCATGATTGAAGGCGTACAAAATCTGATTAATCATGTCGGTGTCAGTAAAGAAGAAGCACTAAGGATGGCAAGCCTGTACCCGGCCAAAGCTCTGGGTCTGGATGCACACTATGGAAGGGTCAGAGCGGGATATAAAGCCAATCTGGCCTTACTGACTGCGGATCTGCAAGTAAAAGGGGCGGTTCAGATGGGAGTGCGGCATAACCTTTAAAAGACCCGGTATGCTATGTTCAGAAGTGAAAAGACAAAGGGCCACTCATCTGCGGCCCTTTGTGCATTATGCGTTGGCAAACTTGAGCGTTTCAAGCCGGGCAAGTTGATATTCGCGCAGTTTGAAGTAGCCGTAAGTAGCCACAACAGAAAAGAAAAGGTATGACAGAGCAAACACCAGAGGTGAGTTAATCACCTGGTTTTCCAGTCCCCACATTACCCCTGCGACTGTGACGCCCATTTTAGCCATTAACCCGGTCAGCAGCAGCATGAATGCCAATTGAGGATAACGTGTTGCCCGGAATGCCAGCCAGTAGGCCGTACCTACCGCCAGAGACGCTATGCCAAAACCGGCCATAAATGAATGAAGATGCTCCCCTGAGAAAACACCGGCAGCAACCGATACAGCGAGAATGATCAAGAACTTCATAAGAACCTCACTCAAAAACCCGACGTTAATGACAATGGACGCCAACTCTTTCACCGGATCGCCCTTTTACAGCTATTGTTGCAGGTTTTACGGCGGTTTAATAGTGGTCACTCTTTTCAGTATTGTTGCTAAAATGTTTCACTTTCAGTCATTTACATTCTGAAACATTATAAACACCTAACAGGAAACAACTTCCCGCAAAAAGTTACAAAATGGTTAACAATTCAGGCCGCAGCAGAATATTGCTACAAAGGTCATATCTGAAAAATAAAATTCAGAATTTGCGGGCCGGAACCCGGGAGTATCAATGCCATAACACCGTACTTCGTGTGAAATGCAGCATCTAATACTGAATTTTTACTTCAGAGGCCACCAAAGTGAAAAGTGTGACAAACCTTTAGTGCGAACCAGTCACAGCGATAAGAGGCAACATTGACGCGCTTTTCTTTCGGCATATTCACAATGAAACTGGGATGTTGCTCTTACCTTTGTAACCTTCGTTAGGAATATTGGCTTCCTCTCTCTATAATTTGCTGAAATTCAGAACAAAAACCACACTTACGGGCATTTTATGACGACCATTCTTGACGCAGTCGATCTTCGTACACAGCTTGTTGGAGAGAACCGCCTTGAATTGCTGATTTTCCGGCTTCATTCTGCTCAATTATTTGCGATTAACGTGTTCAAAGTACGTGAAATCGTCAAGCAACCGCATCTGCACTCACTGCCAGGCAGCCATTCCAGTGTCTGTGGTGTTGCCAACATTCGCGGACAATCAATTCCAATCATTGATTTACGAAAGGCTATTGGGGTCAGAGCCACTGAAGAGAGCAGTGAAACCAACCTCATCATTACAGAGTACAATCGAAGCGTTCAGGGTTTTCTCGTCGGACAGGTCATGAACATTGCCAATATGACCTGGCAGGACATTCAGCCGCCACCTACTCAGGTCGGTAAAAACAATTATCTTACCGCCATTACAAGAATCGAAAGAGAGGGTGTTGAGAGGCTGGTCAGCATAGTCGATGTCGAAAAGGTGCTGGCTCAGATTGTGTCGTACAACACAGACATCTCTGCCGATATTCTTGACCAGCATTTAATCAGCCAGTTTCATGGACGCAAGATTCTGATTGTCGACGACTCCTCAACCGCGAGAGCGCAAATCAGGGATACCCTGTCGCAGCTGGGACTGGAAATCATTGAAGCCATTAATGGGCAAAAAGCACTGGATATCCTCAAAAGCTGGTGCGATGAAGGAAAAGATGTGAATCAAGAGCTCCTGATGATGTTCACCGATGCTGAAATGCCGGAAATGGATGGTTATCGCCTGACCCATGAAATCCGCAGTGATGAAAGGATGAAAGATCTGTTTATTGCGCTGAACACCTCGCTCAGCGGAAGCTTTAACCAGGCTATGGTCGATAAAGTAGGCTGTAACCGTTTCATTTCTAAATTCCAGCCGGATCTGTTGGTTGAAGTCGTCCAGGACAGGCTGAGAGAAACCTTAAAGCAGCCCGTGTAATTCGCCACGGGCTTACTCACAATGTTTGCCAGACAGCAGTCGTTTGGCAGACAACAATGAAAATGCGCGTTGTCTGTTCAGCAATATACCAGACTCAAATGCAGTAACGTCAGCTTCAGCACTGCTCCCGGCCAGGTATCAGGGGCCAGTCCAACCCGGCTCCCCTGACGCTGAACCCAATTACTGAGTGGGTGAAATACTGTCCGTATCATGCCAGATACCATCATTGAATCCCTTTGCCTCAATCTGATGACTGACTGACAATGTGCGCTCATCGCTTTTCATTGCCAGCTGCATAGTAAACAGCACCAAAACCGCTATCGGTATCAAACAACTGCTGAGCGTAAACTGAGCTGTCGATTCCATATATCCCCCTTAATGCGACTGTGCTGTCTGAACCGGTCCCTGCTGACTGCGCAAAGTGACGCGACGGTCAAAAAAGTCATACTCCCAGCTTTCATCCATTTTGAGCGGCTCTTCTTCACCATAGGCAATAGTGACAATCTGCAATGGATTCGCACCCCGAGATTCCAGGTAATCCCTGACGGCAGTCGCACGCTCTTCAGAAAGCACCTGGTTACGTTCCGCCCCGCCACGGCGGTCTGCATAGCCTGATAATTCCCAGTTTATTTCTGGCGACTGCTTCATCAGTTCTGCAATTTCATCCAGCTGAGCCTGGAAATGAGGTTCGATCGCTGCTGAGCCGGTTCGAAAATGCACATTCATTGCCAGCGCCATATCATGCTTCTGCTGTGTCTCGCGCAGGCTGGCCATTTCATGCTGCATTTCCTGATAGCTGTTCAGCACAGGCTCCAGCTCGGCGTTACGCTCATTCAGAGCGACAATGGTTTGCTGCTGTTCACTCAAACGTGCTGTCTGGCTGGCGATATAATCTTCCTGACCGACGGCAGTCCCCATAATCCCGCCGACCATTGCCCCGATAACGGCACCGACCGGACCACCAACCAGACCGCCGACAGCGGCACCGGAACCCATGCCAATCCATTGTTCTTGCTGGGCAACCGGCTCAGAGTTTGCTGTACTGTGCTGACCCGCATGGGCCTGAGTGCTGGCACCCAGAATCGCGGTGGCGACCAAAAGGGAAAGAGCCTGTTTTTTCATCATGTCGTTCATCTGATTTTCCTCATCATTTCTGTGTTATCCGAAAAAGCATCAGAGGCCGTTAATGCAGCTCTCGTTTGCCGATGAGAGAATTAAAACAAAGTGTTCAGGCAATAAGAGGGAGAGAAAAAGGCAATGTGCTGATCAAATGTGGCAACATTATGGCAATTGACTTTGAAGGCAGATTTGCACTTTTTTAGCCTGCCAGTTCAGGTATAGTCAGTTTTCTCCAAGGTGAATGATGAAGCAATCAATGAAACATATAGCCATTGTTGAAGACGAAGCAGCGATTCGGGAAAACTACATGGATGTGCTGAAAAAGCACGGTTACAAGGTGCAGGGTTACGCTGACCGCCAGCAAGCGCAGCAAGCGTTCGACCTCAAACTGCCCGATCTGGCCATCATAGATATCGGCCTGGGCCATGAGATCGACGGCGGGTTCGCACTTTGTCAGTCGTTACGTGCCCTGTCTCCCACTGTACCCATCATTTTTCTGACTGCACGCGACAGCGACTTCGATACGGTATGCGGACTGCGGATGGGAGCAGATGACTATCTCACCAAAGACATCAGCCTGCCCCATTTAATGGCAAGAATTGCCGCACTATTCCGGCGCAGTGAGCTGATGTCTGCCCCAGCCACGGAAGAGACACTGCTGCACAGGGGAGCTTTGACCATTGACCAGAACAAAATGCAGATCTTCTGGCAGGATCAGCACATTGATCTGACTGTGACTGAGTTCTGGATGGTGTACGCGCTGGCAAAACGGCCGGGCCATGTCAGAAGCCGTCAGGATTTGATGGAAGATGCCCACGTCGTGGTCGATGACAGCACCATCACCTCTCATATCAAGCGTATCCGCAAAAAGTTTGCCCAGCATGATGCCGACTTTGATCATATTCATACTGTCTACGGAATGGGATACCGATGGGGAGCCTGACCGCACGACTTACCGCAGGACTTCGCGTTAAGATCGTTATCATCGCCAGCCTGTTGCTCACCCTGCCCTGGTTCGGGTACCGGTTTGTCCTTGAAATGGAAAAACTGCTCCGTCAGGGACAAGAGCAAACTCTGATTGGCACAGCCAGAGCCATTGCCACCGCGCTGAACGAACGGCCGGCGCTGTTCAGCCAGCAAGCCAGTTTTCTGCCTCGTGTTCAGCATGGCCGCGATTTATACGTCTACGACTTACCCGGTTCAATCATCATTGACGGAAGCCTTGCAGACTGGCCAGAGGATCTTGATGCCAAGATGCATTATTACGGGCGTCAGTATGTCCGGTTCAGCCAGCGCCCTTACCAGCAGGGGCAAACCGATTTCTATCTGATTACCGGGCGACACAGTCAGCAATTTTATGCCGCCATGAAAGTGAAGGACAGGCACACCGTTTTGCGCCGTGCCAACAGTCATCAGGTCGACAGGAACGATCATCTGATATTGGCACTGACAACCCCACAGGGTGAGTTCGAACGTTATCTGATTGCACTTGAACAAAATAGTCAGACTTCGGCCTGGATGATAACCAATGAGCTTGACGAGCCGAATCTGATCTCTGCCACGAACCTGATTACAGCGCAGTGGCAACCAAGGCAGGATGGCTACTCGCTGGAAATCAGCATGCCCTTGTCACACCTAGGCCAACGGCTGTCGGTGTCTGTTTATGATGTTAACCACGATACCCACCGTGATGTTGAGACCATCATAGGCACAGCCAACAGCAAAACGGCGGCTGATCTGGGTACAGTGCTGCTGCCTTCACCGGAAATCGAACACATAGTAAAAGGCATGGGCCACAGCAGTTCACGTATCTGGGTGCTGGATCGTCATCAGCGTGTATTGGCGCAATCCGGCGACATTCGGCATTCAGACGGGGTGTGGGCAACGTCAGTTCGCTATGATGAGGAAGAATACGGTTTAGGCTCCTGGCTGGATCAACACCTGCTGCGCCCGCTGTATTACACCTTTCTCTTATCAGAGCCCGTCCCGTTCGACGACAAGCCCGCCGATCCCGCACTCATCACAGGTGTCAATGTTGATCAAGCCTTACAGGGACGCGGTTACGCCCACTGGCGGCCGTCCAGTGACGGCAAAGCAATGATTCTGTCCGCCGCCTACCCCATCTGGCTGGATGACAAAGTGATGGGAGCCGTGGTCGCCGAAGAATCAACCCAGGGCGTTCAGACCCTGAAAAACCGGGCTCTGGAACAACTCTTTAACGTGTTACTGGCAATTATCATCATTGCTGCCATTATTCTTTTCCTGTTTGCCTCAAGCCTCTCAGGCCGTATCCGGCGGTTACGCGATCAGGCAGAGCAATCGATAGATGCTCAGGGCCGGATTCGCGAAGCGATCACTGCGTCATCATCGAAAGATGAAGTCGGTGATTTATCCCGCAGTCTGGCCAGCATGGTTAACCGGCTCGGACAATACAATCATTACCTGGAAAACCTGTCTTCGCGCCTGTCACATGAGCTGCGCACGCCCGTTGCCGTCGTCCGCTCTTCACTGGATAACCTTTCCATGTCCAGCCTCAATCATGATGAACAGCGCTATATAGAACGGGCGCAGGAAGGTATCCGAAGACTGAGCACGATTTTATCGAGTATGACAGAAGCCACCCGTATCGAGCAGAGCCTGCAAGGTGCAGACATGGAAGAGTTTGCGCTCAATGAGTTGATCAGCGGCTGTATGCAAGGTTATCAGTTCGCCTTTGCAGAGCAAGACTTTCAGGTGCAGGTGCCGGACACCCCGGTCCTTATCACCGGTGCCCCCGACTTTCTGGCTCAGCTGCTGGACAAACTGATTGCCAACGCTGTGGAATTCAGCCATCCGAACAGCCCGATTGACGTCACACTGTCACAAACTGATAAGCACGCCACACTGACTGTCAGCAATCAGGGGCCGCTACTACCGGATGATATGGCCGATCAGTTGTTACACTCAATGGTCTCGGTACGCAGTCAGGCCCATCAGGACAAACCGCACCTCGGACTGGGTCTGTATATTGCACGGCTGATCGTGGATTATCACGCAGGACAGATCGCAATCAAAAACCGCCATGATTGTTTGGGTGTCACTGTCGCCATTACTCTGCCATTGAGTGCGGCAATCAATACCTGAGTTTATTCCGCCTGCTCGGTATCAGTCTCAGGTACCGATGATTGTGGTTCAGAAGAATCTAAAGAGGGAGATGTGGCCGGCAATTGTGTATCAGCTTGCGCTGTCACCTCTTCTTCTTTGGCATACATAGTCAGATACTGGTTTTCGCAGACACTGATGGTTGTCCTGTCCGAGCCATACGTTTCGGTGCACCGCTCCATATATTCGTCATAAGACATCAGCAGACTCTCCGACTGAACATTCGCGACGAATACTCCAGAAACCACCAGCGCTGGTAACATCACACTGTTCCATTTCATCTTGCTCACCTTCGTTCAAGTATGAACCGCACAGGCCCATACTTTAGAGTTAAGCAAATTAGCAGCAAACAATGATCGAATCTTGAGACAATTTACCTATTACTGACAGTGACAGACTTCAGGCAGAGCCATCTGCCGCGACATTTTCCGGCTGAACTCAACAAAGTGCTCATACCGTTTTGACACCAAGTCGGTATAATGCCTTCACTTTCATAACAACTATACCTGAATCAAATGAGCAACGTTTTTACATTTCTTAAAGGATTGGCTATGGGTGCGGCAGACGTCGTTCCCGGTGTTTCCGGCGGTACAATCGCTTTTATAACCGGTATTTACGATACGCTGCTGGAAAGCATCAGACGTATCAACCCCAGCCTGATCACGCTGTGGCGCAATCAGGGAATCCGCGCAGTTCTCACCCACATCAATGCGGGTTTTCTGATTGTGCTTCTCACCGGCATTCTCACCAGCATTCTCACCCTGGCTCGTGTGATCACCTGGATGCTGCATACACACCCGATCCCGCTGTGGTCCTTTTTCTTTGGCCTGATCCTGATTTCTGCTGTTCATATGTTTAAACAAGTTCAGCACTGGAGAGCATCTCGGATAGTGAGCATTATTGCCGGTGCAGTGTTTGCTTATGGCATCACTGTTTTACACCCTGTTGATATGGCCCCAACCAGTATCAACATAGTACTAGCCGGTTCTATTGCTATTTGTGCGATGATTCTGCCGGGCATCTCCGGCAGCTTTATTTTATTACTGCTGGGTATGTATGGCCCTATCCTCGCGGCAGCAAAATCGCTGCAACTGGGTACACTGGGACTATTTGCGACGGGTTGTGTTATCGGCCTGCTGTGCTTTTCTCATATACTGTCGTGGCTGCTTCGTCATTACCGCGATCTCACGCTGACCTTCCTGACAGGCCTGATGCTCGGCACACTGAATAAAGTCTGGCCCTGGAAAGAAACCATCAGCTGGCGCACCAATTCCAGCGGTGAACAAGTGCCCCTGCTGGAGCACAATCTGTCCCCCTTCAGTTTTGAACAGGTAACCGGCCAGCCAGCGCTTCTTGCTTATGCCGTGATTGCCATGCTTGCCGGTATCGTGCTTGTGTGGGGACTGGAAAAATTTGCTGCGGACTAACCGCTGAGTGAATGCTGAGGCTGCCATCCGGCAGCCTTTCTTTGCAGCAGCTGCGAGCACGACATAAAGCGTGATATTCTATCGCAGTGGATTGATAACAAGTGACTTACGCGAGAAACCGATGTCCCATAAGCTTTTCTCAACACATTGGTTAATGCCAGTAAAGATCATCCTGGCGTTCAGTTTGGGCTTAGCCGCTTTTGAGTGGCTGCCGGCATTCATAAACTCTGAGACCGTCTATGACAGCTCACAGGCCTGTGAGTTAAGTCAGGCAAGCTGCCTCCAGAATAATGCCAGCATCAGGCTGAGCGACAATATTGTCCACCCGTTGCAACCCACCACAATGACCATTCGCTGGTCTGAACTGCCGAAAGAGACAAATAGCCTCCTTCTTACTCTGGAAGGTCAGGAAATGATGATGGGACAATATCAGCTACAATTAACCCGGCAACCGGATGACAGCTTTTCTGGTGAACTCATGCTGCCTTTCTGTACACAGGATGCGATGACCTGGCAAGGCAAGATCACCTCAGATTCCGGCTCCCTTACACCTCTTTACGTTTCCTTAAGGATGACACAGTGAAATTTCAATGGATAATTCTGGCCGTAGCCTTGGTTGCTGGCCTCGCCACCCGTTACCTTGTTGACAGTCATGACGCCAGTGTCGCAGAAGCCCAGCAATCGAGCGGTCAGCTCGAGAGTGGTAAAGAGTCCGTCGACTTGTTCAATACCAATGATAACCGTCTGCGTGTTGTCTACTTTGGTTTCACCCACTGCCCGGATGTCTGCCCGACATCACTGGCTATTTTGGGTGCCGCTTTGAAAGCGATCTCCCAGGATGAGTTAAATAAGGTTTGGCCTGTATTTATTACTTTGGATCCAGAAAGGGATACACCTGAAAAAAGTGCTCAATACGCGCAATATTTCCATAAAGATATTACAGGCATGACGGGGACGATGGAACAAACCCAATTACTGGCGAAAAAGTATGGCGTCCTCTATATGAAAACCAAGCAGGAAGATTCTGCACTAGAATATTCTGTCGATCACAGCTCGTATTTTTATCTGTTAAAACCCGACGGCACCTTGTTAGAAAAAGTGCCTCACACCTTAAACCCCAATATTCTGGTAGACGCTATTGACAGGAATGAACGTCTCTTGATTGAGAAATAATCAAGAAGATTTGACATATCATTCACATAGCGTGCATTGACTCAAACAGCGAAAGGCCGCATTCTTGCTGTCGTTCACGGGCTTTTTCTCGTCTTTGAGAGAATTTTTTTTGGGAAAAAAGCTTCTTGGATGAGCAATTTGAATAACATATGCCATACTAATTCTGCCGACTGATAAATTTTTACACTCGGTCTGTAGTGGCAAAACAAAGGAGAAGAAAGAAAAATGAACCGTTCATTATCTATCCTTACTGGTATCATTCTGAGTGCAACTTTGATTGGCTGTTCCAGCTCAGATGAAGTAGATCAGATGCAACAACTAACCAATAAAGTAGACATGCTTTCTGACCAAGTGGGTGCACTGCAAAGTCAGCAAGATCAGATGGCCGGCGCCGTTAACGACGCTCGTGCTTCTGCAGATGCTGCTTACCAGGAAGCAATGCGTGCTAACCAGCGTATTGACAACATGGCTAGTTCGTATCGTAAGTAACAAAAACGACAAAAAAGTGGGGCTTTTCAGCTCCACTTTTTTTTGTCTGAAATTTGGTATTTACCCGCTTATACAAGTTTGCACGTACAAGCTGGCAGCAATCAACATTCCTATGCCCGCATAATCAGTCAATCGCGACAGGTACACCGTCCTGAGACTGCAGAGCCTGAGACAAGCGTGAAATCGCCTGGTTATCACTTTCAACAGCATTAACAAGGGCATTACTTGGTTTCACGACTTTAGCATGCCCCGCTTCAGACTCAGACTTTGACAAAGGCTGATGCACTTCAACATACAGACTGCCATCCGGTTCGCGGGTTTCTTTCAACGGCTGATTGATCACCCGGACTTTAGTGCCTTTTGGAACCTGCGGGAACAACCACTCAATATCCCATGGGTTCATACGGATACAACCCGAGCTGACACGCATACCAATACCGAAGTCTTTGTTGGTACCATGTATCAGGTATTCACCACGGCTGTGAGCAAGCCGCATGGCGTACTCACCTAATGGATTATCCGGACCGGCGGGAATCACGGCCGGCAGTTCAATGCCCCGTTCTTCGCGGTATTCTTTGCGAATGTTCGCCGTTGGTGTCCAGGTAGGACCGACAATTTTCTGGCTGATTGACGTTGTCATCACAGGTGTTTCCCGGCCAATCCGGCCGATGCCGATAGGGAATACATAGACAGAGTCTTTATCTGGCGGAAAATAGTACAAACGCAATTCAGCAAGGTTGATCACAATGCCTTCATGCTCAACATCAGGCAAAATCAGCTGGGTCGGTATGGTCAGCATTGTACCCGGTTCAGGCAGAAAAGGATCAACCCCTTTATTCGCTTCCATCACGGCTAAAAAGCCCACGTCAAAGTGGTTAGCGATATCAGCGATACTCTCTTTTTCATTCTCGGGAACCTGATAATACTCCACAGCGCCGACAAGCTTACTGCCGTCAGAAGGGAGTTGGTATTCAATAGCATTCGCACCCATTGAAGCCAGGCCAATCAGAGTACAAAGTAATGAGCGATACACGAAAGCCTCCAGATCGATAAAGTCTGTTGACATAAGCAACTGAGAGTCAGTTGATATTCCACCCAAAAAATTTGGCAACAGAACCTTAATTATTATGGCAAAGTTTGATCTTTACTCAGCAAGTGACTGTGATTTTCTTATATATGACACAAAATGTAGCCTTGATCACTTTCTGAGTTTGACCGTCAGTGTACCCAGCTCCTGCAAATACCAAGTCAGATTTACGTCAATAAAGTGGCGGTGAGTTGTTAGCTGTGGGATTTGTGTAGAATTATGCGTACAAAAAAAGCGGGCATTGCCCGCTTTTTCGTTCACCCGATCCAGACTCAGGCATATTGTGCTGTCAGCAGTTTCCAGTCACGACGCTGTTGTTCCAGCCGGGCCTTTATTTCCTGATATTGCTTCACAATATCCAGATTGTCGTACTGTTCACGCAGAGCCTGTCTTTTTACCTCAAGTAATTGTTTTCGGGTTGCATAGTACTCTGAAATTTTCTGTATCAGCACGTCATACTCGGCTTCCACTTTTTGCAGTACAGCCCGGCTATCCGGCCCGGTGCTCAGGCGGGACTGAATACGTTTAAGCATCATAGTTGCCTTCGCCTTTTCAATTTTATCTTCCGGGCAAGTACGCAGGTTGCTGGCAAGACCTAACCAGGACAGGCTTCTTATCAACCACTTAGTCGGATCAAACTGCCACCAGCGAATTCCGTTCCGGTAGTCATTTTCAAAGATGTGATGGTAGTTATGATACCCCTCACCAAAAGTCAGGAAAGCCAGAAAGCCATTGTCCCGCGCCGTATTTTTATCCGTATAAGGTTGTGACCCCCAGATATGAGCCAGAGAGTTGATAAAGAAGGTGGTGTGATGACTGAGCACCAGACGAACAACCCCGACCAGCAGCAACGCTCCCCAGATATCGCCGTGTAATAGGCCAAACAGCAGCGGTATACCCACATTCGTCGCCACAGCCAGCGGTACGTAATACTTGTGCTGCCACATGACGATCTTATCTTTTTGTAAGTCGCGGCAGTTTGAGTAGTCCGTGTAGCGATGCGCCTGATATTCACGCAGCATCCAACCGATATGGCTGTAGAAAAAGCCACGTTTGGCGGAATACGGATCGACATCGTTATTATCCACATGGCGATGGTGAATCCGGTGATCCGATGACCAGTGCAGAATACTGTTTTGCAGCGCGAATGCGCCGCCAATCGCATAGATAAAACGCACGGCAGCACTTGCTTCATACGCTTTATGCGACCAGAGGCGGTGATAACCTGCTGTAATAGACAGCCCGCAGTAACTGAAAGCAGCCAGCAGCATCAGCCCCTGCTGCCAGTCAAACCCGACAAAATAAGCATAAAGGGGTGCACCAATCGCAGCAATGGAAAAGGTAACGGTAAAGATAATCAAATTTAGCCAGATGATTGGCGGCTTTGGATGTGACATGTCATTCTCTGTCTTTCGGCGTACAAGTGTTCGCTAGAATAGCAAGCATCCAGCTCAGGTCAATCGTAAAAGTCTGAGATTTACTGTTTTACATCACAGCTTGACATTTTGAATGCAGAAATATGCGTCCAAAAAAGATGACAGCAGTCCTCAGCCTTCCCGATACGAAAACGCTTGGCAGACTTTCCGGTTACAGTGAATTAACTACACTTTAGGAAGCTGCTTTAAATAAAGCTCAAACATGGAGACGAAACCATGAGGTCCTGCTCCGAGGCTCCCTTTGAGCCGATTAACATGAACCGTGATGAACGTGTGGTGATCAATACCCAGGCACAACACTGGATGGCATCCCCGGCAACAGGCGTGTGGCGTATTCCACTGGAACGGGAAGCGAAAGAGTCAGGTGAAGTCACCAGCCTTGTCCGTTATGAACCCAACACGCACTTTTCAACGCATTACCATCCAAACGGTGAAGAAATCTTTGTCGTCAGCGGTATCTTTCAGGACGAGTTTGGTCACTACCCGGCAGGCACCTATATCCGAAACCCGGCCAAAACCCGGCATGCGCCTGCCAGCGACAGCGGCTGTACCTTGTATGTCAAACTGAACATGTTTCCGGAAGGCGATAGGGAACCGCTCAGGATTGATACCCATAACGCCAGATGGCAGCCCGGCCATTACCCCGGTCAGTCCGTGCTTCCGCTGCATGGCTATGGCTCAGATCGCACTGTCATCATGCAATGGCCCGCGGGGTCAACGCTACCGCCGCAAAGTTACGACGGCGGCCTGGAAGTCTATATCCTTGCTGGCAGCTTTTATGATGAATGGGGAGAATATGGCGAAGGCTTCTGGCTGCGTACGCCGCCGGGCAGCTCTCATCAGCCTGCAACCCGGGATGGCTGCCTGCTGTTAGTGAAAACAGGCCACATCACTCAATAACAATCCGGCGGTCATCATAAACAACGGCAACCTGGCTTTCAGCCTTTTAATACCCGTGCAGATGAAATTTTTCTGATTGATTCAGGTCTCTTGTAACACATCAGTAAATTTATACCGCACAAAGGGATGCACATGCGTATTAAATCAACCCCGCCCTGGCAACTGAAGGAAAGTGATGTCACACCGGAGTCGGTTTATCACCAACGCCGCGACATTCTCAAAAAGCTGGGGATCACCCTGGCAACCCTGCCCTTAGCCACGCAAGCCCAGGCCAATATCTTTGATATTTTTGGTGATGACGAAAAAATACCGGATCGCCGACGGGCGCTCAACGCCCCCGCCTCCACACGTTTTCACCCGGAACTGTCTTTGACACCTGAAGACAAGATTCTGAAATATAATAATTTTTATGAGTTCGGTACCGACAAGTCTGATCCTGCACGCCGGGCAGCCAATTTTGTGACCGATCCATGGAAAGTGGATGTCAGCGGCATGGTTGCCCGCCCTTTCACGCTCGATTATGACGACATATTTAAACGCTTCCCGATTGAAGAGCGCATCTATCGGCTGCGTTGTGTCGAAGCCTGGTCGATGAACGTGCCTTGGATCGGCTTCCCGCTGGCGTCACTGCTGAGATATGCACAGCCAACCAGTAACGCCAAATTCGTCGCTTTCGAAACACTGTACGACCCGAAACAAATGCCGGGACAGGCATCTCGCCGCCTGGGTGGCGGGATAGATTATCCGTACGTTGAAGGCCTGCGAATGGACGAAGCGATGCACCCATTGACCCTGATTGCTGTCGGCTTATACGGAAAAACGCTGGCACCGCAGAACGGTGCACCGCTGCGCTTGGTGGTGCCATGGAAATACGGCTTCAAAAGCATCAAGTCTATCGTCAAAATAACACTGACGGATAAGCAACCGCCCACAACCTGGAACCTGCTCGCTTCTAATGAGTACGGTTTCTACGCCAACGTGAATCCACAAGTCGATCACCCTAGATGGAGCCAGGCAAGCGAACGCTTTATTGGTGAGGGCAACCTGTTCAGCAGTCGTCGTCAGCCGACGCTGCTATTCAACGGTTATGGCTCTGAAGTCGCGGGACTTTATAAAGGAATGGATTTGGGGAAATTCTTTTAATGCAGAAACTGGCGCGCACCTTGCAAAGTATCCGGCTTAAGCCCGCTCACATAACTGTGTTAAAAACGCTGATTCATCTGGTGTCGTTAGGCTTTCTGGCGATGCTGACTTTTCAGCTTCTGAACGGCCGGCTCGGTGCGGATCCCGTTCAGGGCCTAAGTCACTTTACAGGTAAAGCGGCACTCAACACCCTCTTTATCACCCTGCTGGTCTCCCCGGTTGCAAAGCTGCTCAAGCAAGGCGCCTTAGTGAAAGTACGTCGGGTGCTCGGACTTTACAGTTTTTTCTGGGCAGCCCTGCATCTTTTGGTCTATGTACTGCTGGATCTGAATCTCGACTGGTCCTTGCTGGCCAGTGAAATAACCGAGCGTCCCTATCTGACTATAGGTGCAGTATGCTGGTTAATTCTCTTTGCCCTTGCCATTACTTCCACTCAGGGGATGCAGAGAAAATTAGGTAAACGCTGGCAACAGCTGCACTACTGGGTGTATCTGGTAGCTGTGCTGGCACCGGTTCATTACTACTGGTCAGTGAAATCCGGTATTGTGGAACCGGCACTCTATATTGTCGGGGCTGTGATGCTATTGAGTTTCCGGCGAAAAACTTTCAAGCGGTGGCTACCTAAATTTCCACAGCACACCCCTTCTGAAGAAAGATAACGCGCCTTTCTCTGGGCCGTTGCACATTTCCTCACAACGTCGATCTGGCCGCTGGCTGGCAGCCAGATCTGAGGTCTTGCTTAAGTATTTAGTCACTGCACGCTTGTCTGTTTCGGCGTAGTGAGCACCACAGAACATTTGGCTCGCTTCCATCACTCTTCCTGCTTCAGGCCGTTCCATGCCGAAAAACGGATATAATTTCAAACTAAACGCATAACTTTGATACAGGTTCAGATTATTCAGGCACATAACCCTTTTCTGCTATGCGCTCTGGCAATATCATAGAGCGGTATACCCATTATCTATGTCGAGTCCGATCACGTGAGGTTAAGCTGTTTTTGATCAGTGAGTTAGTTGCCGTCAGTATCGAACAGTTTCAGGCTGACTGTTTACAGCTGTGTACCCAACATTACCCTACGGTGCATAACCGAGGCATGCGCGATCGTCATTTAGGCAGGCTGATGTGTCGGCGTATTCTGGCAACGCTGGAAAAAGAGGGCATGACAGCCACGCTTGAACAAGTGGAATGCGATGATGTGATCATGCCTCCAGTCTTTCGGATACGGACCCACGAAACAACTCTGTGGGTTATCGCGCACCGCCTTCAAAGCGCTAATCTGGCGCGGCGCTCAACGCTTTTCCAGGCTATCGGCCTGACGCTGGAGCAACTGACGCCAACCGGGGATCATCACTTACTGTTACTGTCCGACCATTGGTTTGACCGAAGCAAAGCCAGTAAACAACTTCCGTCCTGGTGGCTTGGTCAGATGCCGGATAATATGCAGGGCTACCTGCAGGACGGCATCAAGTTGCTACCCAGTGAATTGTCTTTAACAGGACAACTGCAGACTCAGTTCGAACTCACCCAGGGTATTACTCAACTCCACCACCCGCTCAAACGACTGCACACGAATACCACCTTGCATCGCTACGCAGTGATGACAGCCTACTACCCCAATATCCATGCCCCAACATGCAGGCAATGAATGCTGGCTGATCAAAGAATCCATTCAGCCTTGATGTGCCAGACAAAAACGCCAGCTCACTGAGCTGGCGTTGTTTGATTGGGATGAATGAATTAAATCAGGCCCAGCTCTTTCAGGCGCTCCATCAGATAGCTGTCGGCAGTATGGCGCTCTGATAAGACAACGTCAGGTTTCGGGTGCAGGAAAAGTGGCAGAGAAATACGCGATTTCGTTTTATCTGCACCTTCAGGATTGATCACACGGTGAGTCGTTGACGGGAAATAACCGCCAGACGCTTCCTGAAGCATGTCACCAATGTTAATGATCAGGTTACCGAATTCACACGGCACATCCAGCCACTCGCCTGTTTTCGCTTTGACCTGCAGACCAGGCTCGTTGGCAGCAGGCAGCACAGTCAGCAAATTAATGTCTTCATGGGCACCGGCACGGATAGCACCCAGCTCTTCTTCACCTTTCAGAGGCGGGTAATGCAGAACACGGAGCAAGGTTTTGTCGCTGTTCTCAATCATGCTGGATAGCGACTGCGAATACAGTGCAGATACCTCTGCAGGTGAGTGCTTTTCCACCCAGGACAGCAAAGTCGCCGCCAGCGCATTGGCCTGGGCATAATAGTTCTGCAATTCGTCTTTCAGCGAGTCAGGGCACAGGCCCCATGGGTAATAGTGAAAGAATTCTTTGATATCTTTCTGATCATGGCCTTTTGCGGTTTCAGAGATCTCTGGTGGAAAGAAACCATCTTGCGTATCAGCGTTGAAACGAAAAGCGTATTTATCTTCAGAGTCGAAAAACGCTTGCCAGTTATGATAAATGGCGCTGACCAGCTCTTGCTGTAAGGGATGATTTTTCAGGACACCAAAACCTGTTTCGCGCAGTGATTCAACGAAACGCTCTTGTGCATCGTCAGCAGTAAAGTCAATGGCTTCTAATTTCATTCTGTTCTTCTTTTACGGTAGGGCGTAGATTTATGCGTTAATCGCATCTTGTGACAAGGATTTTAGACCTTCAATACCGCCTGAACAACCCACAAGCCCGGGCCTGACAGAAACAGAGTGTTGATTGAAAGAAACGATTGCCCAACCGATTGCGTGTTACGAACGCCAGATACGAAAAACCCTGCCGAAGCAGGGCTTGTTTCGCAGAATTCGATGCTGATAATTCGTCATAGATCACGCATTAGCAACTCAAACTCATCCTCAGCAAGTTCGATCAGTTTAGCGAGCTCCCGGGCATCATCACTCGCCATATCCACTTGCCAGCGTACACATTCACCACCGACATGATCTCGACAAACTAACTCAGTTTTTTTGCCATTTGACAGAAACGAAAGTTCTTCAAACTCAGCCAAAAACTTATCGTGTTCTTCCATGATTTCAACTTCAAGAAAACCAGTAGGTATAACCTTCACATCCAAATGGTATCCTTTACCGCCTGGTAACAGGTACTGCCGGTGTTCAGCTAACATCCTCCTTTCCTCCACTCAGTTGACTCGCAATTAAAAGTGTAGTCAAAGATTCTGTTACGCGAGTAAATTCTTCCCAAATCAGAGCTACCCTAAGCTTATGAAAAATAATACTTTTTTCTTATGCAGCCAGAAAAGATCGATCGGTATCAATCACGATAATCGGCTGAATCTGCCACGCGTTTTAAGTCATCGTCTGCTCACTCAATACTTTGTTATCAGGCATCAGTTACTTATTCAAAATCATTATCAGCGGTACATCCGCCATCTTGTTGCTGTACACGTTTCGATGATCAACTGTCACCGTTTCTTCATATGAGTGAAGCCTGCCTTTCATAAAACAGCTGTCTCAATGTTTGGACAAATCGGTAAAGATAACCTGCCTGGCAGTATCATGTTTAGCTGCAGAGCGAATGGAAATGATGTTTGGACAGTTTCAAAAGACAGATAACCAACAAGAGGCTGGATGGGCAAGCGGTTGACGATTGTAACATCGACTGTTTTTCGCAATTGCGTCAGCAAGCAAAACAGAAAAACGGTAAACTGACAGCCCCTGATCACCGCGCCAAACAGCGTAGTTACTCAGAGGCGTTAGGTGAAATGGCTGGTGAAGCAATCCAGGTTCAAAATGGGGCTAAACAACTGATGTCTCACTACCCTGGATCCAACGACAAACGCGGGCAATTTGACCAGATCTGACCCGGTTTCTCTTATTCAGTATTTGTTTTTATCACATGACACCTTATTAGAATCGAGTGATGCAAGAACCAAACTAAACCCAGACGGCTCGCTGAAAGCCAATGGCAGTACTGTGGATTATAAGGAAGACGCTTTTGAATAAGATCAATACTCTCAGCCATCACATTCTGGATGAAGAAATTGATGATGGAAAAATTATCAACCGTTTAAATGCCTGGCTTGACCCTTTAATTGCTAGGGATATGCCTTCAGAAGCGCTGGAAGGTATAGCACAAGAAGGGCATCAAAATATCCTTGGTATTAGACAAATAAAGCTACTTGATATTCTTGGTAGTCTTGTCGTGAAACAGGCAACAAAAGATCAGATCGAATGGTTTTTAAAATCATTCAGGGATCATGGTCTGGCCTATTACCGTTTGGTATTTAATCAGGGAGAGTTTGTCCCCTTCAGTATCAACCAGTATGAATATGAAGGCGTGGGTAAACCAACCGACTTCCGCCTGAACCTGGATGACTGGGTGCTGGTGTTTGCCTGCTGCCTGATATTGCAGGACTATTCAGGTGCCTATGAGTTGTGTGAGCTGAATGAAGCACACATTGATCTGGATGCAAGGCAAAACGGCCCTTCAAATCGGGCATTTGATAAAGCCATGCTTAACCTGCTGAAAGGCATTCTGTACCCCGATGCAGACATGAACGCTTTACTGGTGGATGCGGCCGAGAAAATATTCAAGCCTGAATGCGTCGGCCATGAGGAGCGACAAGAAGCGGTCAATTACAAATTTTTACCGCTGATCCCGCTGATTCATGCCATGTACAGCCCGAACCGGGAAACGGCTTATCCCGAAAAGCTTCAGGCAGCTCTGGAAGATCACAAAACCTATTTCGGAAGCGAGGATAAAGCATACGATGCAGGCTATTGGTTTGCGATGACGATCACCGGTCTGGCAGCGCTGGCCTATCACCGCTGGGGCCTTGAGCCTCAGATTGAGACGCTGTACATGCCGGAATGGATTGTGAAAGAACCCAATATTGATTCGAAACGAAAAACCTATCAGGACGTTTTTGGTGATCAATATGATGACGATTAAGTCTCTTATATTTTAAACATCAGAATCCGGGGTCTCCCGGATTCTTTTTTTGGCAGCAAACAACTCCCCTTACTTCGGTCCCATGCTATAGTCATTTCTCTGGAAAAATCGCTTTCTGAGCGCACAATTAATGGAAGAAAATAAATGACCGAGAGCCTTTCCAACCCATCCGAACAATACCTTGATTTTCGTTCCGATACTGTCACCCGTCCTTCAGCAGCTATGCGTCAGGCAATGGCCCATGCTGCCGTTGGTGATGATGTTTACGGGGATGATCCGACAGTCAATGAGCTGGAACTCTGGGCTGCAGAGCGACATGGTTTTGAAGCCGCCCTTTTTTGCAGCTCCGGCACGCAGGCCAACTTACTGGGACTGATGGCTCACTGCGAACGCGGGGATGAATATCTGTGCGGGCAGCAGGCGCACAACTACAAGTTTGAAGGCGGCGGCGCGGCGGTGCTGGGCTCAATTCAGCCGCAACCGATTGAGAACCTGCCAGACGGAACACTGCCTTTTGATAAGCTGGCTGCGGCGATCAAGCCGGACGACAGCCACTTCGCACGTACCAGGCTGCTCAGTCTGGAAAATACGATTAACGGCAAGGTGCTTCCGCTGTCCTATCTGGCTGAAGCCAGAGCTTTTGTGGATCAACACGGCCTCTCGCTGCACCTGGATGGTGCCCGGGTTTACAACGCTGTGGCAGCGCTGGATGTTGATATCACCGAAATAGTCAAATACTTCGATTCGTTCACGATTTGCCTGTCGAAAGGGCTGGGCGCACCTGTGGGTTCGCTGTTGCTTGGCAATAAAGAATTCATCAAAAAAGCCAGACGCTGGCGCAAAGTGCTGGGTGGCGGCATGCGCCAGGCAGGTATTCTGGCCGCAGCGGGTAAGATCGCACTTCAGGAAAATGCGGCCCGCCTGAAAGAAGACCATGACAATGCCCGTTATTTAGCAGAGAAGTTAAACAGTGTGCCGGGATTCAGCACTAAGCCTGAATTGGTAGCAACCAATATTCTGTTCGCTAAAGTGGACGATGGCATTAATCAGACGCAATTGCTTTCAACACTGAAAGAAAAAGGGATTCTCCTGAGTCAGGGTAATCCGATGCGTTTGGTTACCCATTTAGATGTCAGTCGTGATGATATTGATCGCTTGATTGCAGAGCTGAAATCCGCATTGTAAACCTCTGCCTGCCACCGCATTGTTGTTGGTGGCAGGCAAAGTAACTTTAATCAAGTGGCCGCCAATCAGGTCGTCGCCATGTCGGTTATTGACCTGTCACCGACGTATTATCGGAATCGAGATTTTCACCCTAGTGCCCTATCGCTCTAAGTACCCTGTTAGCCTAACCAAACTCAGCCGTATTGAGTATCAGATGTACCACAATACTTAATGCGTACCCCAGTGCGATGACCGGTGTCCACTTGAGATGACCAAAGAAGGTGTACTTACCGTGAGCTGCGCCCATCAGGGCAACACCGGCGGCAGAACCAATCGACAACAAACTGCCGCCAACGCCCGCCGTTAAAGTGACTAACAACCAGTTGCCAATCGACATATCCGGGTTCATGGTCAGCACAGCAAACATAACCGGAATATTATCAATCACAGCGGAAAGAACACCAACGAAAATGTTGGCCCACATAGGATCCCATTGTGTATACATCAGGTGCGAAGCCACACTCAGATACCCCAGCAGGCTCAGGCCTCCGACACACATCACTACCCCATAGAAAAACAGCAGGGTATCCCACTCCGCCATCGATATTCGTCTGAATACATCAAAGGGCACCACAGAGCCAAGACGTTCCAGCGCTGCACTGTCATTATTGGCCATGGCTATTGCTCGTTTTTTCTCCAGTGAACGCGGCAAGGTTTTTTGCAGAAAGAAACCAAACAAAGAGAGATAAGCCAGCCCCATCATCATCCCCATGACCGGCGGGAAGTGCAGATAAGCATGGAAAGCCACCGCCGTCAGTATCGTCAGCAAGAACAGAATCACGATACGCCGTGCCCCTCGTTTTAGTTCCACGTACTCGCTGATGGTGTCAGGTTTGGTGCGCGGCACAAAGAAAGACATGATTAACGCCGGCACGATGTAATTCACCAGCGCAGGGATAAATAACTCAAAAAACTGGGTGAACCGAACCAGACCGGCCTGCCAGACCATCAGCGTGGTGATATCACCAAACGGGCTGAACGCACCGCCCGCATTGGCAGCCACGACGATATTGATACAGGCAAGATTGATAAAACGGGTGTTCTCCCCGCCCACTTTCATCACCACGGCACACATCAGTAACGCCGTGGTCAGGTTGTCGGCAACCGGAGAGATAAAAAATGCCAGAAACCCTGTCAGCCAGAACAGCGTTCTGAAGTTAAACCCTTTACTGACCATCCAGCCTTGTAGGGCATCAAACAGTCGTCGCTCTTCCATGGCGCTGATGTACGTCATTGCCACCAGCAAGAACAACATCAGCTCGGCGTATTCGAGTAAATTATTCTCAAGCGCAATATGTGCTGTCTCAATCGCGCCCTGCTCTTTATAAGCAAAACCAATCATGATCCAGATGATACCTGCCGCCAGCAACATAGGTTTTGACTTGCGAAGCTGCAGATATTCTTCCGCCATCACCAACCCATATGCCACCACAAATATCAGAATGGCGATATAGCCGATAGTCGTCCGGGTCAGATCCAAGCCCGTACTGTCGGTACTGGCACTGGCTAAAAAGGGGCATCCGAGCAAGATCAGAAAAAGGACAAAGTAAGACACATTTTTACGCATTCTCTACTCCATGAGACAACACACTCAACAAACAATACACTGTTGCATTTTTTATATTGTGGTTCAGAACAGCAATAATGCGATGAAATTACTCAAAAATTTGTGGTGCTTCACTCTTCGCAGAGATAACCGTTTAATGAGAAAAAAGAAAGGGACCCAAACGGGCCCCTGACTGAGAGGCGTTTACTGCCCCCATATTTCTGTCACAAATTCCGGATAATCGACAAACGGGTTGCGGTTGCCCTGGAAACTGTAAGCGTCTTCGTTGCGGTCTAACTCTTTCTGGCTGACCGGATCGTCCTGATGCCATTGCAGTAACATCGCCAGGAACCACTCCTCAAACACCTGATCACTGCTTCCGTTCAACACTGCGTCGCCGTATGTGTTATTCGATTCCCAGCCGGAAATCACGTTTTGATAGCGGGTGGCCATATAAAAATAAGCCCGGGCAATGTCACCTTTAAAAGCATCTACAGGCTCAAACACAGTCCCCGAATAACTCAGGCCGGATGCAGCCGAGCCCAGCTTTGAACCATTATCAGAAGTGTAAGTCGCACTGCCAACTTCGCCGTAAGGGTAACTGCTCCGTCTGCCATTCACATAACCATCGGTCGGGAACACATGGTGCACATCGGTATTCATCGGTGCAACGGCCCCGCCGAACCAGCTTCGAGGAAAAGAATGCTCGCGGTTGTAACAGTCGCCTTCACCACTATAGGAGCCGCACTGATCGTTACCTGGCGTAAAGGTATAACTATCAGTTCCCGACGGATTCTCCGAATAGATGTCCAGAATGGAACCGTCATTTTCATAGCTGTCATCCCGTTCATATGTGCTGTAAAACGTCCACAGATCGCTATAGCTCTGAGCACTGTGATCCTTGATGATATTGTACAGTGCTGTTTTCAGTGTATATCCGGTCAATCCTTCAGCCGTCTGATAGTAACTCGACAGATCACTCAGCCCGCCTCCTGAGCCTGTTCCTCCTGAACTGCCGCCCTCGCTGCCGGTGGGTTCAAAGCGATCCACATAAACTACTTCTGAGCCATCAAAACCCGGCTGGTCATAGAAACGTAACCCTACCTCAATACTGGTGGTACTCGCGGCTGTATAGCTATAACTAAGCTGCTGCCACTGGCCGGTAGTTGCAGGTGTGGAATATTCCAGATAACCATCAACATACAAACGTGCGGCCACCCCTCCTTCAGTGTGATATACCCAGACACTGAATTCGTAAGTTTCCCCATCAGTCACACCGACTGTCTGACGAAAATCCGTTGAACTTTGCGTTCCAGTATTGACAGTTATTGCCGCAGCACTGCTTCCTGAGTAAACCTGACTGCTGGTTACATCTACACTGATCCCTGAATCTATAGTGGTCCAATGATCCGGACTCCCATTACTCCAGCTTTCAAAGTCGCCGTTACTGACCTGAGCGACTGCCGCGCCCTGCACTCCGAATGTTAAAAGTCCCAGCAGTGTTAATGCTCGCTTCATGTGTATCCCTGTGATTTTTGTTAACGAGGTGTTAAGAACATAAAGTTGCACACAAATCTCGATTGATGAACAAAATTATGAATGGGCTATCACTTTTTTGATAACTACATCAAATTAACAACATAATATGAAACAAACATGAAGAGGTTCATTGACAGCGTCATTAGCTAAACAGCACAGGCCGACGGTAAAAAATATCCTCACGAACAGAGTTTTTACTAAGCTGGAAGTAGTACCAATCAGAATCTGTGTATCGTCAGATTTTTCATGAAGAGTAACAGTCAGTGATAAAGCGAAAATTAACCTAACTCGTGACAATAAATATAAAAAATCCGTCTCGATCACGGGTTGTCGGACCGGAAAATAACAAACCTGTATTTTGGTTGGTATCACTCGGCGTCATCTGAATAGGGGCACTGGACTATGATAAAAACACTGTTTAGACCCGCGTTGTTATGCTTTACAACCGGCCTGTATCTTTCTTTGCTTCCTCCCGCATTGGCAGAAGAGCCGCTGATGCCAAGCCCTCCGGAGATCGCTGCTGACGCGTGGGTGCTGATGAGCTACCAATCGGGGCAAGTGATCGCCGGCAGTAATGAGCACAAAGCGCATGCCCCCGCCAGCCTGGTCAAAATTATGACAAGTTATGTGGTCGGAACCGAGCTGAAGGCCGGTCATATTCACAATGACGACAAAGTGGTGATCAGTGAAAATGCCTGGAGTCAAAAATTTCCGGGCTCTTCAGTCATGTTTATCAAAGTGGGCGATACTGTCTCCGTCGACGATCTTAATCACGGTGTGATCGTGTCTTCCGGCAACGATGCCACAGTGGCACTTGCCGAGCATGTTGCCGGACATACTTCAGCATTTATCGAAATGATGAACCGCCAGGCAGAAAAATTGGGGATGAATAATACCTATTTTACCAATCCACATGGTTTGGATAATGATCAGCAAGCGACAACCGCTTATGACATGGCGCTGCTGACGCGGGCATTTATTCATGACCTGCCTGAAATGTACGAAATGTTTAAAATCAAATCATTCACGTTCAACAACATCAAACAGGGCAACCGTAACCCGCTCCTCTGGGACACCAGCCTCAATGCCGATGGTGTGAAAACCGGATACACCAAAGAATCAGGTTACAGCCTGGTCTCTTCAGCAGCACAAGATGATTTCAGGCTGATAGCCGTGGTACTGGGGACAGAAAACGTGAATACCCGCCGCAACGAAAGCAAAAAATTACTGACCTGGGGCTTTCGTTTCTATCAGGATCTCAAACCCGATTTTGACAGTAAGACACTGAAAAAAGCCAAAGTCTGGTATGGCTCTCCATCAAACGTTCAGGTTGAAGTGGGTGACAGCGGCGTTCTTACCGTACCACGCCGCCAGCGGAAAAGCCTGGAACACAAAGTTTTTTATAACGCAAACCTGGAAGCTCCTGTCACCAAAGGCCAGCAGGTGGGCAAAGTCGAGTGGTATCTCGACAAACATTTACTGACAGTTCAGCCAATTCTTGCCGCGGAAACTTCAGAAAAAGCACCCTGGTACAAATCCATGATAGATACCGTCTGGCGGCCGATTGGACGCTGGTTCAGTGATCAGGACTGGGATCCGAGAGCAGAGAAAGCTGTTGTCGAAACCACCCAATAGACGGTTTAACGCTGCCGGGTCTATTCCAGGCCCGGTTTGAGCCAGACGGATTTGAAATCAAACCATCCCATGGAATTGGGTTCCATACCTTGTACCGGACCGGCGCTGTACACCCCTAACCAGGCATGAAATAAAGGAATCACCTGGCCTGATTTAACCAGACTCGCGCCTATGTCATGGCTGGGACACGCTCGGCCATGCTCTGAACGCCATGCTTTAACGCGCTGATTCAGCGAATCAAATTCACTGTCAGGCATTGCCCGTGAAATATGGTCGAAGCTGTAAAGCCAGGCCAGAAAAGCATCATCCCTGTGGTTACTCAGGCTCATACCATTGAGCCAGATGTCGATTTTATCCGCGTGCTTACCCATCAGCACATCTGTGTTGCTCAGCTCCATCACTTTGAGTCTCAGTCCGTCTTCGGCAAGAACGCTTTCTATCGCCCGGGCCAGTTCATGGTAAACCGGATGATGCTGAGGAAACGCTAACGTCACCATGCGTTTAGCTGGAACAGCGGCTTTTACCGGTAGCGGGTTAAGATCGGTCCAGCCGGGTAACAACCCAAAAGCATTGATCAAACGGATATCGCCTGTCTCTGCCGGATTCATCCTCGACAGCAATTGCATTGGCCCAAACCGGCTCTGAAAATAAGCCAGCCACTCAGGATCGCTGGCAAGACCATTGACCCTGTTCAGCAGCAGATAGCTGCAACCTTCATCCAGGGTCAGTTGATCGTTCACGTCTTTAATCTGCTCAACAACCCTATCCGTGCCGGGTTGCAGATAGCAGGCGGTGACACCGGTTAAAATCCAGATCTCGACCACATCTATCAGAGCCCGGAATCCAAAATAGTGATCGAACGCTTCCAGCGTCAAACGCTGCCTGTCATTTTGCGTGACTTTATAAGGCCCGGTGCCCACCGGAAACAAATCCGCTTCCTTTTCACTGTCCAGCTCGGCAGGCTGAATCACCGCCATGATGTTAGCCAGTAAATCAGGCAAGCGATAATCATCATGGCTAAGACGAATATCAATGGTATTAGGAAAGGGTGAAGAAATATGACTGAGATGGCAGAACAACTTATGCTCTTTAAGGCGCTCAAGACTCTTCACGACATCCTGGCTGTCCAGCAGACTGCCATCGTGGAAGCGAACAGCAGGACGAAGATAGAACCGCCAGTGGCGGGCAGAAAAAGCCTCCCAGTGATGAGCCAGATCGCCTTCGGTTTCCTCTTTTTCCTCATTAATCCGTGTCAGTCCGTTAAAAATCTGTCGCACAAGATGCTGCTCGGAACGCCGGAGCGGACGAAGCGGATTGAGGTTGGTAAACGCGCGGTAATAGGGAACGCGAACAATCTGACGTCCTTTTTGGGTGGACAGTCCAAGCTGTTCCTGTATGAGCTGTGCCAGCTTATTGGCATCATGCCCCAGCGCTTCCAGAGCGGGTTCCAGCTTGCCATCGGCGACCAGCTTACGGGCATGATTGTACTGCAGCTCAGCATCCGTACTATGAAAGACTAACCGTGACTGTTTGCCGCGACCGATAGCCGGTTCCCAGTCGATCCATCCCTTCTCGACCATCTTGTTGATGACCATACGCACATTGCGGCGCGTGCAAAACAGCACATCAGAAATGTCTTGCAAGTTTGTATCGCTGTCCTGACCGGAAAAATGGCTATAAAGACGCTGGAATTGCGTTTTCAGACGCTGACCACTCATAGAAAAGGGGAACCTTTTAAATTGGGATTTTCAATTTTTTGTTTCCCTATTTTAGTCTACATTGCTGTTACATGAAACCGCCGCATTCAGCTTCTGCCCGTTATTCTTATACAGAATGAAGCACTTAGCTGGCTGGTTTCATTCTATGGCAACCGGATAAAGAAGACCTCCCCCAGTCTTCGGTGCCTGAGTGTTTATCCGGTTGCCTTTTCCCTGCCAGATCAAAAAAGCGCCTTTCGGCGCTTGATGTACACGGCATTCGGTTGACCCGTTTTTCAGGACACGTCTGATGATTTGGTTTGTGATGCTTTAGTTTGTGACATCTGCTGGGATTGCAATTCTTTCAGTTGCTTTTTCAGCGCATCATTCTCATTTTGCAGCGTTTTCTGTCCGGCCAGCAATTCTGTTTGCTCTTTTTTAGCCAGCTTGTTGGCTTCAGCCAGTTCCGCTTTTACCGCCCGGAGTTCTTCATTCAGCGATGCCACTTTCGCCGTGCTGGCATCAAGATCGGTTTTCACTTTACGCTGATTGCGCTGTGCCGTTTGCTTGGCTTTCTGTGCTTTTTCACACTCAGACGTCATAAGCGCTAACGCTTGTTCCAACTCTTCCAGTTGCTGAGAATTGTCTGCAGCGGCGCTTTCCTGACCCGTCATCGCCAGCCAACCCGACAGCATATTCTCACTGGCTAACTGCATCATATCAAACGGAAACACCAGTCCTTGCTCTTTGGTTTGCTGCACTTTCTCATTCAATACCTTGTCTGCCTGTTCAATCTGCTTGAGGGTATTGTCATAGCCGTCGTGTGTTGCCCGGGTAAACTGCTTCGCCGCAATGGCTTCCCATGCACGGTGAACCTGCATCCAGGTTTCAACGTGAGAAAAGTACAGG
This sequence comes from Photobacterium halotolerans DSM 18316, assembly GCF_000425165.1. Lineage (GTDB taxonomy): Bacteria > Pseudomonadota > Gammaproteobacteria > Enterobacterales > Vibrionaceae > Photobacterium > Photobacterium halotolerans. The sequence goes on along the minus strand of NZ_AULG01000015.1, from coordinate 95,749 downwards.
CTAGGGTCAAACACCGGTGAAGACCATTGTTGTTGCAAAGCCTTTTGTAAACCATTTTCCATCAGTCATTCTCCTAAAGTTGGCTTCAATTTAGCAATTGTCCTTGTGATTCCCTTTCGGGATATGCCCTAAACAACATGGCACACTGTGCGCACAATGCCAGATGCGCATAGTTTACCCACCCAAAATGACAGCATAAAGAACAAAAAACAAGCAGCACTATGCTTTGATCATTGAATTAGTGAATGTTAAGAGAAACTTGAGAGAAACGTTACACCAAAATGTAACTGTCATATTGTCATGAATTTGCGATGTTAACCCGTTAGCCTCAGGGGAGACATCACACACAGAAGCACCAATTTGCCGACTGTATGAAGAAACTTAAACGCTATCAGTACGAACGCTACGCCATTTTATGCCGACAGGCTTATCCGGCTGACTTTGACCATACCCAGTATGGCTTTGACCCGGCAGGCCGGCGAGATATTACCGACAGATGGGGGCGAACCATTATCCGGGTACTCTGGGGAGAGCAGAATGAAGCCATAGTCGTGTTCAAAGGATCGCAAAACCTGTGGGACTGGCTACTCAACTTTGCGTGTTTTCCGCAAAAGCTGCCAGGAAGACATAAGCCTTATCATGTCCACTGGGGCTATCACTTTCTTCTGGAACAGAAAAGTAAAATAGACTCAAATCGGTACGCAGAGGCGTTCCCCTCCATGTCGGCTTCACAAGAAATTGATTATCTGCAAGCTGCTGATGCAAAGCATTTTCAGGATGAATCGCTCTACCAGCAAATTCGCTCAACCCTGTTACCCTTGATCAGCAACGGAAAAAGGGTGTCTTTCACTGGCCATTCCTCCGGTGGTGCCATGGCGGTGCTGACAGTGGAAAGGCTGGGCAAAGAGTTTCCTGACGCCATCAAACGGGTTGTGACTTTCGGGCAACCGGCGGCCGGCTTCTGGAGCTTCAGGCAAGCCTACAGTTACCATCACTGCACCTACCGGATATGCTGCGATCTGGACATAGTCACCTTTCTGCCGGCTATTCCTTTGATGCACTGGCATGTAGGTAAAATGCTCTGGCTGCACAACGAAAAAATCTACGACAACATCTCGACACCGGTCAGACTGTACAAGTCACTGGTGAGCTGGATATTGCGCCCTATCACTTACCACTATATGCACAAATACATCAGGAATAAGGATTACTTTGATAAACACTGATTCCTGACTCACGCTGAAACAGCGAAATTGTAAAAATTTAACATACCTTCTTTTGCCTGTTTCATGTATCTTTGAGGCTGAATCCAGCAGAAATCGAAGATATGCATTCTCAAATCACACAGTTGCTCGCACAAAAAAATGCCTGGATGGCCAGTCATATTACGGACGCTGAGTTTCCCACAGCGCTCAGCAAGCAGGGGCTTGCCCTCTATCACACCGCGCAGAACGAACTGACAGTCAACTCAGTTCAAGCTTCTGATTTCGCTTCGCCTTCAGATTTGTTGAGTGTCTATCCTGTCGATTGCCACCCTCTCACTATCCGGTTTTCTCTGGTTCATGCCAGCCAATGGCAAAATGAAGAGTCTGACGCTGTCATAGAGTTTCTGACGCAAATCATGCTGGAGACCGACTGTCCAGCACAACTGTTCGTGGGGTTCTATCAGGGGAAGCCTGCAGCCTGCGGTATGCTGTTTACCGACCCGGACAGTCCGACAGACACCTTAATCAGCGACATCTGTGCGCTACCGCTGCCAAATCATGATGAACTTGTCGCTGCTATGACAAGCTGGCTTATTCAGCAAGCGTCTGAGAAATCTGAAACGTTGTGGTTATGCTAAGCCCGCCAGTCTGTACTTTGCTTGCCGGTACAGACTGATCCATCGCGCCATTGCTGTTTCCCCCTGAAACCTGCTCCCACCCAGATCTCATCCCTGTAATTACTGTTAGCTAAATTTCACTTTTTCGAGTTATTTCTCAATTATCCTTATTTTTCTGTTGGTTAGCGTTAACTTTCATCTTAAAGCAACAAACTCTTAACATAAGCACACCTATCATTTCATCGGGAGAATGATTCTCTTTAATTAATCAACAAGGACACTGGCGATGAAAAAAATGTTAGGGACAACTTTGTTATTGTTGTCATCCTTCACTCAGGCAGAAACGTTAAACGTCATGGCGTATAACACGCTGTTACTCTCTTTCGGTGATTGGGATCAGGCCAATCGCGCCCAGCGGATACCCGCTGCGATTTCTGCCCTGGAAAACTTACCCGATGTGCTGATCATCAATGAAGCCTTCAATCCAGATTCCGAAGTCATGCTTAATGAACTGGCGTCTCTGTATCCATATCAAACACCGGTTGTGGGCTTAGATTGCAGCGGCCGGGGATGGGATGCATTAACCGGAGATTGTTCCAACTCTGTTGTGGTTGTGCGTGGCGGTGTCTCAATATTGTCTCGCTACCCCATTGTGAGCCAGAAAGCGCATGTTTATCACGCCAGCGACAACAGCACCTGGGATTATTATGCCAACAAAGGCTTTGCCTACGTCGAAATTGACAAAAATGGTCAGCGCTTTCATCTGCTTGGTACACACCTGCAATCCAGCACTGACAACCCGGATAAAGAACACCCGGTGCGCATGGCACAGCTGGCTGAAATGCAGAGTTTCATTTCAGCACAAGCTATTCCGACCTCAGAGCCCGTTATTATTGCAGGCGATCTGAATGTGGAGTGGAGCCGCCAGGATCAGATTGCAGACATGCTGACAACGACACAAAGCCAGCTGTTTTTTCCCGATCCGAGCACCGGCAGCTTCTCTGCCAAATACAATTGGATCACCAAATCTGGTGCGTACAGGGACGGTTACTCACTCAACTACAACGATACCCTGGATTATGTCCTTTGGCATCAAGACTACCTGCAACCCTCAGTACCAGCAGCAATGAAAGTGGTGAAACTGCAAGCCGATGAACAATGGTACTGGCATTACCTGAAAGGCAAATGGCCATTACCTGAAGGTGAGTTCTGGCATAATGGCTACTACAGCGATCTGTCTGATCATTACCCAGTGCAGGCTGAGTTTGTGTTCCCGGATCAATAAAAAAGCGATTAAAACGCCAAGAAAAAGGAGCACCTGAGTGCTCCTTCTGCCTGTTTGCCTGAGTTAAGTTTTGACGAACCGATCAGCGACTGACACTCAACAAGGCTTTTGCCAGGTAATCCAGTTTCTGCTCCTGCAAACCTGCAATGTTAATCCGGCCGTCGCCAACCGCATAAATGCCGAATTCATTACGTAACTGAATAATTTGATCCTGACTTAAACCTGTGACGGAAAACATCCCTTTGTGCTTTTCAATGAAATCAAACGCATCGGAGCCATTATCCCGCACCGCCTGAGTCAAACCCGCACGCAGACGCCGCAGACGCTGATTCATTTCCGTCAGCTCGCTTTTCCAGGTGGCGGTCAGAGAGTCATCATTGAGGACAGTCGCCACCAGAGCCGCACCGTGATCAGGTGGCATAGTATAAGAAGCACGCGCCAGCTGCAGAATTCTGCCCTTGGCTTTCTGAGCTTCTTTCAGAGAATCACTGATGATAATCGCCGCCCCCGTACGCTCGCGGTACAAACCAAAATTCTTGGAGCAGGAAGTGGCAACAATCATTTCTTCCACATTGTCAGCCAGATGGCGTAAACCGGCCGCATCCTGCTCCAGCCCGTCACCAAATCCCTGATAAGCGATATCAACAAAGGGCAGGAAACCATTTTTATTCGCCAGCTCAGTGATTGCCTTCCAGTCATCAAATGAAATGTCCGCGCCGGTCGGGTTATGGCAGCAACCATGCAGCAATACCACATCTTTAGGGCCGGCTTTCGCCAGCTCTGCCAGCATCGCTTCGCTGTTAACTTGTTTGGTTGCGGTATCGAAGTACGGATAGAACTTCACTTTCAGGCCAGCCGCTTCCATTACCGGCTTGTGGTTGACATAACTGGGGTTTGAAATCCACACGGTTGTGTCTGGTTGAGCCAGATGCATCAGATCGGCCAGCATACGCAGTGCGCCACTGGCGCCCGGGGTCTGTACCGCAGCAGCACGCTGATAAGCAGAGGTATCTTTGATGAGTAAATCCATCATTGCCTGATTGAAAACTTCATCGCCTGCTAACCCCACATAGGCTTTGGTTTTCTGTGTTTCCAACAGACGCTGCTCAGCCTGAAATACCGCCTGCATGATTGGCGTTTCACCTTGGCTGTTGCGGTATACACCGATACCCAAATCCATCTTCTCAGAACGGGCATCCTCGCGGAACATTTGTGTCAGGGATAAAATTGGATCGAGTTGTGCTTCAGTAAGCTGCTTGAACATCTGTGAAATTCCGTTTTGTTATTGCGACTTTCCTCAAATTATCATGCACCTTATCCAAGGTCACTACCCCAGCTCAGAAATAGTCCCGCCAGTGTTTATCCAGATTAACAGCACCATGTAATGAAATTGTTACATCCTGAATTGATCTGGATTAATCAAAAGCCAATAAAGCTTGCAAGGGTTGACTCAGCACCTAAATTTAAAGCATGAGGGGTAGATCCAACCGGAGGCCATCATGAAAAACAGCGTTGATGTTCGCGCCTTACTAACCGCCTATGAAAAAATAAAAACACTGGGAACACCCGTCGAAAACGGCAAACAGCTCGATGATATTACCTGTACAGAGAGCTACGACGGATACAGCGTCAGCCTGTCAGACGGTAATGTCAGTGTTGATGTTAACTTTCATAACACTTACCACTTCCATACTCTGAATGAAGATCCAGACACAGTCATTAACCAGACAACGACCGATTTTCATCACAACAATGAAACCCAGATTCAGGCTTTTTTGAATAAGTTGCACGATTTAAATACACGTTATTAATGTCTTACCTAAAGTCGCTCTGCCGGCTTTAGGTTTTACCTTTTCCTGACATTATCCCGCCACAGCTTGATTAAGCTGGAAACATAGACACAGTTGAAAGGTCTAGTTAACCGGAAAAGCTGTAACGAACTTTGTGCCCCATCCAGTAACAAAGTGCATCAACAGCGTTTTCTGTCAATGACTCAGTAGCCACATGCGGCGAACGAGTCATCACTCAAAACAACAAAAAGAAAGAGAGAAAAGAATGAACGCTGAAATATTGAATAAGCAAGAGCAGGAGCGAGTTATCGCTGCTTTGAATGAATGTTACCGTCGGTTGGAAGCTGCTGAACTGACCCCGCAGGAAATTTCACAAGAAGGCTTCAGCCTGATGTTTACCTCGGCCTACAAAATGATTGATTGCTGAGATTGAGCGCTAAACGTCCTCAGTTCCCCCTGCTGATGTTTACGAAATAAAAAAGGAGCGCATTGCGCTCCTTTCCATTTTTATCGGCAGGCTTCACTGCTGATTACCGCCATTAGCCACGGTAATAACGCTGTGGTACAAACGGCATTTTCTCCACTGTCATTGGCAGTTTCTTTCCGCGAACTTCAGCGAAAATCTCAGTACCAATCGTGGCGAGCTCAGTTTTTACATACGCCATGGCAACCGGGGCTTCTTTCGTCGGCCCAAACGTACCGCTGGTCACAATGCCGATTTCATTATCGTCCGCATCAAACAGCTTGCTGCCTTCACGAACCGGCGCTTTCGACTGACCAATCAAACCAACACGTTTGCGGGCTACATCTTTGGTCTCAATCTGATTCAGAATCAGTTCTGCGCCCGGGAAACCACCCGCACGTTCACCGTCAGCGCGGCGAGGCTTACTGATACCCCATAACAGGCTGGCTTCTACCGGCGTGGTCGTGGTATCAATGTCATGACCATACAGGCACAGGCCACACTCAAGGCGCAGTGAATCCCGTGCGCCCAGACCAATCCACTCGACTTCGCCGTAGGCCAGTAAGGTACGTGCCAGCTCTTCCGCTTTATCTGACGGTACGGAAATTTCGTAACCGTCTTCACCTGTGTATCCAGAACGGCTGATATAGCATTCTGCGCCCAGCAGTTCGAGTTTAGTGGCATCCATAAACAGCATATCGCTGACGGCTGGGTTCAGACGCGCCAGCACCTCAGCGGCTTTCGGGCCTTGCAGGGCAAGCAGCGCACGATCGTCAATGATTTCCAGCGTCACATCAGCAGGAAGGTGCGCCTGGATGTGCGCAATGTCTTGCTCTTTACACGCCGCATTGACCACAACAAACAAGTGGTCACCGAAGTTGGTCACCATCAGGTCATCTAAAATGCCGCCGTTTTCATTGGTAAAGAAAGCATAACGCTGCTTGCCTTCCGGCAGATCAATGATGTCGACAGGGACCAGTGCTTCCAGGGCTTTCGCCGCATTTTCGCCATGTAAACGCAGCTGACCCATGTGGGAAACATCAAACAAACCGGCTGATTCACGGCAATGAATGTGCTCTTTACGCACACCCAGTGCGTATTGCACTGGCATGTCGTAGCCTGCAAACGGAACCATTTTGGCACCCATCTCAATGTGAAGGGCATGCAAAGGTGTAACAAGAAGATCCTGAGACATTGATATTTACTCCATTCACCGCACAGCGGCTGTTGCATCAATTTCTGTGGCAGATTGACTTAACCTGTCACTGTGTAGATGTTGCTAGCAGGTAGATAAACTGTATCTCTTGTTTCCAATAGTAGATAAAGTTTCTTATCTCTCAACCTAGCCGTTCTCAAAGTGCGACAGAGGCGGTGTTTCCCCCTCTGCCATTGTGACTGTTTCCGCGATAACACGACGGTTATGACGCTGTCACCCAAAGAATAAGGGCGTCTTCATCGCTGACTGACACCAGCATGTGCCCCATGGTGGCATCGTAATACACTGAATCACCTTCACTCAGGCGTACCGGTTCATAGAACTCCGAAAAAAAGGTAATTTTCCCCGACAGCACAAGTAAAAACTCTTCGCCGTCATGCCGGATCCAGTCTGAATAATCATCAAAATGACGGGCACGAACCCGCGACTTAAAAGGCATCATTTTCTTATTGCGTAACTGGGTCGCCAGCAATTCATGCTCATAGGTCGTGGTGGGATGTGGCTTGCCTTCACCCTGGCGAGTGATATCTCTCCGCCCGGTGGCAACCAGCTGCTTGGGCGGCGCAAACAGTTGCGGAATATCTATCTGTAATCCGGTGGCCAGTTTCTGCATCGCCTGGAAAGTCGGCGAGATTTGTTCATTCTCAATTTTAGACAAGGTTGAACGCGCCAATCCGGTGCGCTTGCTGGCCTCTTCCAAGGTCAGACCATGAGCCATACGTATTTCTTTCAACCGCTTGCCTAACTGCAACGGCTCAATATTCTCTGACTCCCGTTCCCTGGCGACAGTCAGTGATGGGTACGGATCCACTTGCTGTTCATCACTACTCATTTTGCCCTCCGAGGCACGTCTTTCAATCATTCTTACACAAGCTGTTAACAAGTGGGAAGCCAGGCAAAGGCAAAACCATGACCTACACAACATATTTGAAATAAAGTTTCCAATAGGAAACACAAGGTAAACCCTGACGCTTTTTCCAGGGCCAGACACTCAGATTTTCCAACGCAGATATCGTTACAATGACAACGCAAAAAGCAGCATAATCGGCCATCAGAGTGCACTATTGCTGGCATCAGCCACTAAAAAGAATTAGAGCTGACACACATTTCCGCCAGATAAATAGCGAAAATTTGGTCCCTATCATAGAAATTTACATGACAAGAAGCAAACGTTTGCGTAAGATTGCGGCCACTAAAGTGAACGATAATCCACTATTGGAAATTCTGGTTTGATCCGTTATCAATAGAAACGTATGTAACGCACTTGTTAGGCAAATGCACTTCGGTGCTTCGCTTAAGCCAGGGAAGCGATAACAACGAGACATAACGACATATACCGCTCTGCGTACCGATATCACCGTACAGCACGAACCGGTTCAGAGCGCGAATTGAGGATAACGTGAAATGAAAGCTTCATACCAAAACCACGACTTGGAAATGTTCTTCTCAACCAACCTTGCCGAGGTTGATGGCGCAGTGAATGCCGGTATTGCCGCAGAGCTGAACCGCCAGAATCAGCAAATTGAGCTGATTGCCTCTGAGAACATCGTCTCCAAAGCCGTCATGCAAGCTCAAGGCACCTGCCTGACCAACAAATACGCTGAAGGTTACGCAGGACGCCGTTACTACGGTGGCTGTGAGCATGTTGATGAAGTTGAGCGTATTGCCATTGCGCGCGCCAGACAGCTTTTCCAGTGTGAATACGTCAACGTTCAACCGCACTCGGGCGCCCAGGCAAACGGCGCTGTCATGCTGGCACTGCTGCAGCCGGGCGATACCATTCTGGGGATGTCTCTGGATGCCGGCGGCCACCTGACTCACGGTGCGCGCCCTGCCCTGTCGGGCAAATGGTTCAACGCCGTTCAGTACGGCGTACGTCAGGGCAGCTGCGACATTGATTACGATCAGGTGCGCGAGCTGGCACTTGAGCACAAACCCAAAATGATCATTGCCGGCGGTTCTGCGATTCCGCGTCAGGTGGACTTCGAAAAATTCCGCGCCATTGCCGATGAAGTCGGTGCCTATCTGATGGTAGATATGGCGCACATCGCAGGTTTGATTGCAGCCGGTGAACACCCGTCACCCCTGCCGCACGCGCATGTTGTCACCACAACAACACACAAAACCCTGCGTGGCCCTCGTGGCGGTATGATTCTGACCAACCACGAAGACATTAATAAAAAGATCAATTCTGCCGTGTTCCCAGGCCTGCAGGGCGGCCCGCTGATGCATGTCATTGCCGGTAAAGCCGTTGCCCTGGGTGAAGCGCTGGAACCCGAATTCAAGTTGTACATCAAAAATGTGATCAACAATGCCAAGGTGTTGGCAGAGACGCTGCAAGCACGCGGTTGTGACATTGTCACCGGCGGCACGGATACCCATCTGATGCTGGTTGACCTGCGTCCGAAAGGCCTGAAGGGCAATCAGGCGGAAGAAGCACTGGAACGCGCCGGTATCACCTGCAATAAGAACGGTATCCCGTTTGATCCTGAAAAGCCTATGGTGACATCAGGTATCCGCCTTGGTACACCAGCTGGCACCAGTCGCGGTTTTGGCGAAGCCGAATTCAAACAAATCGGTGAGTGGATCGGCGATGTGCTGGATGGCCTGGCAGCCAGTCCGGACGATAACAGCGAAACAGAACAACGCGTGAAGCAGCAGGTACAGAAACTGTGCAGCCGCTTCCCGCTGTACCAGTAAATTCATTTTAATGTGACAGAAAATGGTCGGCAGGCAGCTTTCGATTCCCGCCTGCCCTCACAAATAACAAAGATGCAGAAACATTGCGCGAGGAGATTTAAATGAGCAACCTAAAGTTTACTGAAAGCCACGAGTGGGTCCGCGACAACGGCGACGGTACTATCACCATGGGTATCACTGACCACGCTCAGGGCCTGCTGGGCGACGTGGTTTTCGTAGACCTGCCAGAAGTGGGCGACAGCACCGAAGCCGGTGAGTCTTTCTCTCTGGTTGAATCTGTGAAAGCGGCCTCTGACATTTATGCCCCTGTGACAGGCGAAATCGTTGAGATCAACGAAGAACTGAGCGACAGCCCGGAACTGATCAACGAAGCACCGTTCGAAGGCGGCTGGATTGCTAAAATCAAGATTGCTGACGTTGAAGAACTGAGCAAACTGATCGATGCTGACCAATATCAGGCGGCTATCGAAGAGTAATGGAACACCGCGGCTTTCAACACGAAAGCCGTTTTTCCACCCAAGAGAATTCTCGCCATTGCCCAGACATTCACTGGCAATGTGTAGTAACTGTTCAGGAAAGAACCATGACCGACATGAACCTTTTACATGCACTCAGTGACGACAAAGCTTTCGCTGCCCGTCACAACGGCCCAAATGACGCACAGCAGACAAAAATGCTGCAGACCATTGGCGCCGAAAGCATTGACAAGTTGATTGAAGAAACTGTACCGGCTTCCATCCGTCTGAAAGAAGCGATGAAGCTGGATCAGCCACAAAGCGAAGCAGACATGCTGTCTGCGCTGAAGACTGTTGCCCGTAAGAACGTCATCAACCGCAGTTTCATCGGTCAGGGTTACTACAACACCTTAACGCCGAATGTCATTCTGCGTAACGTGCTGGAAAATCCTGGCTGGTACACGGCTTACACACCGTATCAGCCAGAAATTTCTCAGGGCCGCCTGGAATCACTGCTGAACTACCAGCAGATGATCATGGATCTGACCGGTATGGAACTGGCGAATGCCTCCCTGCTGGACGAAGCCACTGCAGCCGCAGAAGCCATGACCCTGTGTCAGCGTGCCAGCAAGAGCAAAAGCAAAGCCTTCTTCATCTCTACCGACCTGCACCCACAAACCATCGACGTGGTCGTGACCCGTGCAGAATACATAGGTATTGAGATCATCCGTGGCCAAGCTGAAGAGCTGGACAACCACGAGGTATTCGGTGCATTGGTTCAATACCCGGGCACAACAGGTGCTATTGCCGATCTGACTGACATCATTGAAAAAGCACACGCCAAGAAAACACTGGTTGCGGTTGCTTCTGATCTGCTGGCACTGACTATCCTGAAAGCGCCGGGCGAAATGGGTGCTGACGTGGTCATCGGCAGTGCACAACGCTTCGGCGTACCAATGGGCTTTGGTGGCCCGCATGCCGGCTTCATGGCAACTAAAGATCAGCACAAACGTACCATGCCAGGCCGTGTTATCGGTGTATCAAAAGATGCTAAAGGCAATCAGGCGCTGCGTATGGCGATGCAAACGCGTGAGCAGCATATCCGCCGCGAAAAAGCGACCTCCAACATCTGTACCGCTCAGGCACTGCTGGCCAATATGGCGGCCTTCTATGCGCTGTACCACGGTCCGGAAGGCCTGCGTAAAATCGGTCGCCGCGTTCACCACCTGACGGCGATTCTGGCTGCGGGTCTGCGTAACGCTGGTCTGGAACTGGTTAACGATACCTTCTTCGATACTGTGACCATCAACTCAGGCAAACAAACCGATGCTATCTACAAGAAAGCACTGGCTGCCGGTATCAACCTGCGCAAATACAGCGACAAGCTGGGTGTCAGCCTGGATGAAACCACCAAAGTCACTGACGTCGAAGAACTGCTGGAGATCTTCACCGGCCAGGCACTGAAAGCCACCGCTTTCACTGACGATATTGCCGCTGACGAATTCGCGGCGATTCCGCAAAGCTGCCGCCGTACCAGTGAGTTCCTGACTCATCCTGTGTTTAACCAGTACCACAGTGAAACGCAAATGATGCGTTACATGAAGAAACTGGAAAACAAAGACTATTCTCTGACCCACGGTATGATCCCGCTGGGTAGCTGTACCATGAAGTTGAATGCCGCAGCAGAAATGATCCCGGTGACCTGGCCTGAATTCGGTGGCCTGCATCCGTTTGCACCTGCCGATCAAACTCAGGGTTATCAGGAGCTGGCCAGCAAACTGTCTGAAATGCTGTGTGAAATCACCGGCTACGATGCTTTCTCACTGCAGCCGAACTCTGGTGCGCAGGGTGAATACGCTGGTCTGATTGCGATTCAGCGCTACCACGCAGCCAATGGCGACAGCCACCGGAACGTGTGTCTGATCCCAAGTTCTGCCCACGGCACAAACCCGGCTTCTGCTGCCATGGTGTCGATGAAAGTTGTGGTGGTTGGCTGTGATGCCAACGGCAACATCGATGTTGAAGATCTGAAAGCGAAGATTGAGAAACACCGCGATAACCTGTCATGCATCATGATTACTTACCCGTCGACGCACGGTGTGTATGAAGAAGCGGTGCGCGAAGTGTGCGAACTGGTTCATGCTGCTGGCGGTCAGGTTTACCTGGACGGTGCCAATATGAACGCACAGGTTGGCCTGACCAACCCTGGTTTTATCGGTTCGGACGTTTCTCACCTGAACCTGCACAAAACCTTCTGTATTCCACACGGTGGTGGCGGTCCGGGTATGGGACCAATCGGTGTGAAATCACACCTGGCGCCTTTCCTACCGGGCCATGTTGAATCAGTGAAAGCAACCGAAGGTGCTCAGTACGCAGTTTCTGCTGCCGAACTGGGTTCAGCGTCTATCCTGCCTATCTCATATGCCTACATCGCGATGATGGGATCAGAAGGACTGACGCAAGCTACTAAGCTGGCCATTCTGAATGCCAACTACGTGATGGAACGCCTGCGTGATCACTACCCTGTGCTGTACCGCGGTACTCACGGCCGTATTGCGCACGAGTGTATTATCGACATCCGTCCGCTGAAAGAAGCCTCTGGCATCTCAGAAGAAGACGTCGCGAAGCGTTTGATGGACTATGGCTTCCACGCGCCGACCATGTCTTTCCCGGTCGCCGGCACACTGATGATCGAACCGACCGAGTCGGAAGATCTGACCGAGCTGGATCGCTTCTGTGACGCCATGATTGCCATTCGTCAGGAAATCGCCCGCGTGCAGTCTGGTGAGTGGACACTGGAAGACAACCCATTGGTCAATGCACCGCATACTCAGGTTGATCTGATGGATGCGGAATGGACGCACGCATACAGCCGCGAGCTGGCATGCTACCCATCCGCGCACAGCAAAGGTGCCAAATACTGGCCAACCGTCAACCGTGTCGATAACGTCTTCGGTGACCGTAACCTGGTCTGTTCTTGCCCGGGTATTGAGAACTATATCGAGGATTGATCAATCTTGATAGCGACGTAAAACAAAGCGAGGCTCATGGCCTCGCTTTTTTGTTTATACCCCACACAGCAATAATTCATGCTTCTCTACTTCCTACCGGTTAGCTTTGTGAAGTGAGCAACAACCGGATCCCAAACACCCCAAACAGGCTTGCCGTAAAGCGGGATAACCATTTCTTGGTCGTGATGCTAACGGACAATTTATTGCTGAGTGAAGACGATGCCCAGGCAATCAGATGGCACCACAACATGCCGTTAACGTTAAAAATCAGTCCGAGAACGATAAATGCCAATGCCTTATTATCGCTGGATACCGAGATAAACTGCGGCATAAATGCCAGAAAGAAAACAGCGATTTTGGGGTTAAACAGGTTGGTGATGAATCCCTGATAGTAAATTCGCTTCAACGATGCCTTTGGCTTTTTCATTACCTCAGTATTACCGGCCGCACTGCTGCTTCTGAGCATACTGATTGCCATATAGATAAGGTATGCCCCACCCAGCACCTTAACCACGGTAAACGCGGTCGCAGAAGTGGCCAGCACAGCGGATAATCCCAGGGCGGCGGCGACAATATGGATCAGCGTCCCGGAACCAATCCCGAGCGCAGCCGCAGAGCCCGCTTTAAATCCCTGTGTCGCGGCGCGCCCTGCAATAAGCAACGAATCCGGTCCGGGAATCATATTCAGTAACAAGCCGGAGACAACAAACAGCCATACATTTTCAATACCCAACACTTCCCTTTCTCCATAGCAACGTTTTGAAATTTGGCCACAGCAACGTTCGGCGCAAGCAAACTACTGAATCTATTTACAGAATAGCCAATCCTGCATGCAACCTGAAAGATTGTTCGCCGGACACAATATACGTAATAAGCAAAATCAAATATATGGAAACAGATGAAGAGAGCCTCCCAAAGTAGATGAATTTATTGTTGTAACCCGATCATGATCACACAGTTGCATATATAAATACCACAGTGTTTCCATTTCAGCGCTGAATGGGCAAATATCCCATCGAGACTACAGATTGATAAACCACAAAAATATTATTTATTGGTTATTACATCTATTTAATGGTTACAAATAAAAACAATCGAATCAATAAACAGGTGGTACAACAGAGGATCGTTATGTCAGCTCTCATTTTGTCCAGTAAAAAGTTTATATTGTCAATTCAGCGCCGCATCCGGGAAACATATTTTCAGGGTGACAGCATCTTAATCACAGAACAGTTATCTGCAGAAAACAGAAGTGAACTGACATCTCAATTTGGTGTGATCATCGAATTGGATCACTATTTTTCCCACCCAGCGACTGAGCTTTTACAGCGATTAACCGATAATGGGGTGCTGCCTGCTATTGAAACTGTCATCGCCTTTTCCGAAGGAGACATACTTAGAGCAGCGCACATCCGCGAAATTCTCGATATTCCCGGACAGCGTTTTAACCAAGCCATACTGTTCAGAGATAAAATCCTGATGAAACAACACGCCGCCCGTTATGGCGTGGTCACCGCAATGCCGCAGGATGCCAATCAGGTTGCCAATTGGCAGTCGTTACCTTATCCCGTCGTGATAAAGCCGAAATCTGGCCGCGGCTCCCAGCAAACGCTCAAAGTCACCTCTTGCGAACATTGGGCTGAAATCGGTACCGACATTGACCCAACGGATATGATCATTGAACCCTTCATTGAAGGGGAAGTCTTTCACGTCGACGGTCTGGTAGTAAACGGAAAAATGTCTGTATGCAGCCCTGCCAAGTATGTGGGGAACTGTATGGATTTCGTTGGTGGCCAAAGCCTTGGCTCGTACACTCTGTCTGAATCAAACCCTCTTTATCGCCCTTTGACTGAATTCAGCAGATATTTACTCGAACATGTCTTCCCGACTCCTGAGCACTCCCTCTTCCATATTGAATGCTTCGTGGGAAACAATCAGCACATCACCCTGTGTGAGATTGCCTGCCGGTTAGGAGGCAACGATCTTGCCACTGAAGTTGAACTGGCTTACGGTGTGAATGTCGTTGAAGCCTATTTGCATGCCGAATTCAACTCAGAGTCACTTTGCCCGCAAACCATGACTCCGGGGCAGCTCGGAGGCCGATTCCAGCTTCCGCCACAAACAGGCCGTTTGATCTGTTCCGGAAATCCCCCCTTCAGACATGAGGGAATCGTCAGATTCCAATCCAGAGCAGTTTCCGGACAACACTACAATGCCATGACTATGTCAAACGATGCTCTGATTCACGTGATTGTCAAAGCTGATAGCGAAGCGCGTATGGAACAGATTTTCCGCGACATTGCGCAATGGGCTGCCAGCGAATTCATCTGGTCTGCAGAGACTGAGGAGGTGACATCATGCATGCAGAGTTAATTGCTGTGGCAAGAAATCCGAAGTACCGCCATTTCTGGCTGGCGAACATCATGAGTAACGGCGCAATTTGGATTCAGAATACAACCTCTTCAATCGCTTTAACGCATTTGTCGACCTCCCCTGCCGTCAACTCGCTGGTACAGGTCGCAGCAACCTTACCCTTCTTGTTGTTTGGCATTCTGGCGGGTCAGATTGGCGACAGATTCAGCAAGCCTCTGGTTCTGACTGTCGCTCAGCTCAGCCTTGGCCTGGTTTCGTTAACCCTAGCAGCCGCAACCTGGCAGGGGCTGCTTTCCCCGGCATTGCTGGTTGGGGTGACGGCTGCATTCTCTGTCGCAACCGTCTTCCGCATGCCCGTTGCACAGGCAGGGATTGCGCTGACCGTGCCCGGCGACCAGGTCAAACATGCGGCTGTCCTCAACAACCTGGGTTTCAATATTGCCCGTGCTGTCGGCCCTGCCGTCGCAGGAACATTGCTGCTTATGCTGGCTTACTATCAGGTTTACTTGGTCACGGCGACTTTGCTGCTTGCCGTTTCAGCCTATTTTTTCCGGGGATTTTACAACGAACGGACGGCCAGTACCGACCAGCCCGCTTTTGTATCCATTCGTAATGCGTGGCAACAAATTTCTGCCTCCGGGCTGTTTCGCCGCTGCACATTTGATGCCTGTGTTTTGTTCTTTGCTGGCAGCGTGATCTGGTCAATGATGCCTTTTATCGCCAAATATCACTTAAACCAGAGCACGGCCGGACAAGGCACCTTGATGGGAGCCACAGGTCTGGGCGCACTGTTAACGGTTATCGTATTACCGGCTGTGCTGAAACTTCGCCACAATCACCAGGGTTATTGGTTGTGCTATAGCCTGATGATCTCGTCGATTGCCACCATCTGGCTAAGCAGTAATCTGACTGTCATTTTCGCTGCTCTCATGGTTTTTGGACTGAGTTGGAGCATGGCAGTCACCTTGCTCAATGGTGAGATCCAATCCTCTTTTCCACGGCAAATCCTCTCGCGCGTCATCGCGATATACCTGATTGTCATGTACCTGGCTCAGGCAACCGGTTCATTCTGGGCAGGCCTTATCAGCCAGTTCTTTGAGACAGATTCGGCCTTGCTTTTTTCGGTGGCTGTTTTAGTGCTGGGGCTGGGGTTACGAAGCTTACTGTTCACTTCTACTGATGCGTGTGAGGAATAGAATGATGAAACGGATCACCTTAACCCTTGTCGGCGGCGGCGCATCATCACTGGCCTTTCTTGATGCTTTTACTCGTCACTGGAATTATCAACCCAATCAGGATGTTGTGATTTTTGTCATTGAGAAAAAAAGGATTCGCACATGCCAGCATTTTCGCCTTGGGTGAAATTACTAACGGCAACTTCTTATTTACCAGCGCTCTGGATCTGATTGTCGAGCACGGTTCACGATGCGCCACCTCTGTGATTGCCTCACTAACGCAATCTGAACCGCCCACAGATGAATCCTCCTGGAAACAGGAGGCCGGCAATCAACCTTCATCTAACCAGCGATAAAGCGTTCGCCGGGTAACACCAAGAATTTCAGCTGCATGCGCTTTATTTCCCTGAGTCTTGTCCAGCACATAGCGAACATAATCTTGCTGGACATGCGAAAGTGAAGGTAATGCATCTGACGATAAGTGATAGAAAATGTTCTCCATCGCTTTATATTGCTGTTGACGTAACCGTTGCGGAAGATGCTGTGGTAAAACCTCTTCACCCTCGCAGTAAATTGCAGCACGCTCTATGGCGTTTTGTAACTCACGTACATTGCCGGGAAAGCTGTAATTCAGCAGTTCTTTCCAGGTAGTATGGCTTAGCTGACGCGCTTTGGTTTTACCCGCTTGCTGTTGCTGTGCCAGAAAATGTCGAGTCAGCAGTGCGATATCATCTCCTCGCTCTCGCAGAGGTGGAACGGACAAAGTAAAAGTCTCCAAGCGAAAAAACAAATCTTCACGGAACAATCCTTCCGTCATTAGAGTTTCTAAATTTCTATGCGTTGCAGTAACAATGCGGACATCAACTTTAATTTCTTTATCCGTTCCTACCGGGCGAATCGTTCCTTCTTGCAATACACGTAATAATTTAGCCTGAAGAGCAAGAGGCATTTCACCTATTTCATCCAATAAAAGTGTCCCGCCATTAACCTCTCGTAGCAAACCTAAGCGCGCTTTATTCGCGCCAGTATAAGCGCCGGCAGCATGACCAAAAAACTCACTTTCAAGTAACTCATTTGGTATACCGGCACAGTTAACCGCAAGAAACGGGCCTTTTTGACGGTCACTTTCCTGATGAATAGCTTTAGCAACTAATTCTTTTCCCGTGCCGCTTTCTCCCAAAATTAAAACCGGCCCGTCTGCTCTGGCTATCCTGCGAATAGTTTTGAACAGCGTCTGCATCGCTGAGCTTTCACCTAACATACCGTGAAACTGCTCACCGGCAATACGCGCTTTGAGCTTTCGGTGTTCAAGCAAACGGCGTACTGTAAGTAAACAGTGATCCATATCAAAAGGTTTAGTCAGGAAGTCATCGGCACCAGCCTTAAGCGCATCAACTGCCTGATTAACCGTACCAAAAGCCGTGATCAACAAAATGGCAGGGGCTGGGTTCATGGCTTTGACTTCTGGTATGAGCGTAATGCCGTTACGACCGGGCAAGCGCAAATCAGAGATAACTAAATCTGGTGATAATTCGCCGAGCTGGGCAGAAGCAGCTTCGGCTGAATGCACGGTAACCACTTGGTACCCTTCACCTTCCAGCTCCTCACATAGCAATTCAGCCAAGTCGGAATCATCTTCGACTAATAAAATATTCATGCGCAAGCATCCTTAGAAAAATGTAATGACACTAGCACCCCTCCTTGCTGAGATCGGCTGAGAGATAATTCTCCACCGTGATCGTTAACCACGTTATGAGCAATGGCCAGCCCAAGTCCGGTGCCTTGACCTTTGGGTTTAGTTGTAAAAAAAGGCTCAACCAACTGCTGCAGATCCATCTCCGGAGGAATACCGCGGCCATCATCCCAAATTAACAGGCTCCAGCCCCCAGCTTCCTCCAGATAGTCAATCCCCACCCGTTCAGTGGCTGCCTGACAGGCATTACGTAGCAAGTTAATTATTGCTAATTCAAAGAGGTCTGGATCAATACAGACATATTTCATGTCTGGAACATTCACTGCTATCAGAGGGGGATTATCCGTCTGTTCGTGTCGTAATGAGTCAATCGCGTGCGTAATCAGACTCTTTAGCTGAGTGCTTTGTTTCTGACTACTCGTGCGAGAGAAATCGAGTAATTGACGAACAATACGAGTGAGTCGGTGAACCTGGCCGCGAATTGCCGTCAGTTCGTATTGAGGCGCGTCGCCTTCAACTGAACGAGACAGACGTCTGGCTCTGCCATCAATAACATTGAGCGGCGCTCCCAGTTCATGGGCGATACCACTGACGAAGCGACCCAGAGTAGCCATCCGTTCATTGCGTTCCAACCGTTGATTGAGTGATGTCTCATGGGCTTGGTGGGCAGCAATTTCAGCCTGTGCAGTAACCATATCATCTAACATACGATTCAGTGCCTGAGAAATCGCAGCCAGCTCATAAGTTCCCGACTGAGGAGCCCGCAGACCCAATTGCCCTCGTCCTATATCGGCCATCATTTGTGTCAGCTGAGACACGTCTCGTCCAACAGCCTGGCGGTGTCCCAACTGCACAATGACTAAAGTCAGCAACCCGAGCAACCCCCAAATCCCCCACGCCCAATAAGAAAGACGGTCGATAGAGGCAGAAAAATCACTGGCCCGCCGGGTGACTTCAACCAAGCTGGAGATCTGCCCACCTTCGTCAGTAACCGGGACAAAATGAGAATACACTTTTCGTCCTGCCTGGCGTTGATAAGCGTTACTATCACGACCTACCTCAAGCAGCTTTTCCGCTATTGGGCTGTCTTCCGTATCAATACGAGCAATGCCGGCCGCCGCTACTCGTTCACCCTCTTTGTTATAAACAGATGCACCATATACCTGCCCTAAGGTAAATACAGCATCCAGTGTCCGTTGAACGGTAGCCAGGTCGCCTTGTTCAATAGCTTCACCGATAGGCACACGAATTGCGCGAGCGATTAACTTGATGTCATCTTTCAGTTTGCGTGTCTGCTGCTCAACAACATAATACGTACCAATACCAATCGATGCGGCAGAAAGCCCCCACAAAGGAAGAAAAACCAGCAATAACATACGCATCGATAGAGACATCTTACTTATTCTGGCCATGGATTCTCCTTTGAAGTAGTGCCGTCACTCCGCTCTGTATTGTCTTATCCAGGCACAGCGAATGTGTATCTTTTTGTCACAAACACCATGTTATAGTGTGACAAAAAGAAACACAACACCATGTCCGTTTTGTCCAAATTCATCTCGCCACTTAATTTTTTCAACATAAATCAAATAGATAAAAACATAGCTATAAGTTGGCAAGATCATTGCTCTACTTAAAGGAGATTTTTAACCGTAGAAAAAGGAGCATTCATTTATGCGTAAGATCACACTCGTCGCATTATTCACTGCTATCGGTCTCACTGTGTCTGCAACACCAGCAATAGCAGCTGAAGGGCAAACCCAGGCTCAGGCTCAAACCTCAGCGCAAAAAACGCAGCCTAATCTCAATGTCACAGATAAAGAGTTGGTTGATTTCGCCAATGCCTATGAGTCAGTCAATGCCATCCGTCAAGAGGCAATCACAAGATTGAACGGTGATATTAATCAGGAAACGGCACAGATGATTCAGCAACAGGCCAGTGAGCAAATGGTGAAAGCTGTTGAAGATGCTGGTCTGTCTGTAGAGAACTACAACCAGATTGCCAATGCTTTGCAAAACGATGTAAAACTGCGCGAGCGGATGGCCAAACTGCAGTAACTCCCTCCTTAATACGCAGGTGCTTGTCCGCAGCATCTGCGTATAGGGTTTCAATTAAGGACCGCCTTTCACCAGGCGGTTCAAACTGATACCAAAGTAGTTATACCTTCAAAATGACAAATACACCACCAGATGAGATTGCCAAAAAATATAACAGCTAATTTAAAAGGGACTTATTTTAATTAGTTAAGATGCAAGCTCTGTATTTTATCAAGATTTATGATGAAGAAGATCTAATAGCTATTCCATTAATTTTAAAGGTCGCTGTATCCTGTCACAATAATATTTTCGTTAAGTCTCATATTCGCCTCACCAACTGGTGATGTAATTACCATAAAAAACACCTGACAACATTTCTCAATAACAAGCAAAAACAATAAATTAATTGTTTATTAATACTGATAATAATCTCTCCCACATGATTAACTTATAAATCAAAGAAATCAGAAGTAATTGATCATCTTTGGAACAATAATCTACCAAATCCCCTCATCTGAAAAACTTTCTCCTTGCGCCAGAATTTTAATGACATTTAAATCAATTAAAATATTTCTCAGACACACCTTAAAACTTAACCAATAAGTTTGAAGAACACTCAACCCTGAACTAATGTCGAAATACCAAAAAGTAACGTTCCGATTACATCTCATTAACAGGGAGAGAGCTGTACCCTTTATCAACAAGGATAAGTCATGTCTGACATGCCCCCGCGCGTCATGCGCGATTATTTATACGATGCGCTCAACCAACTCAATATCCGCCAAATTTTTGGCGTTCCTGGTACCAATGAAATTCCCATTATCGATGGCACCTCCTATGCCGAAAATAATGTGGAGTATGTCGAATGTTTACACGAAAACATTGCTATGGGTGCGGCCATGGGCGCGGCACGCATGACGGGTGAACCCGGAGTGCTGGTCGTTCACATCACCCCAGGCATCGCACACGGTATCGGCAACCTGTTCAACGCTTATCGCTCTCACACGCCGCTGGTTATTCTCTGCTGCCAGCAACAAAACGAGCTGGTCACGCAAGAACCTCTGCTTTCGTCCAACATCAAAGAGTTAGCCAGCCAGTATTGTAAGTGGTCGCACGAACTGCGCACACCTTACGAATTCCCACTGGTACTGCAAAGAGCCTTCAAAGAAGCCAAGGCCCCGGCTTGTGGCCCGGTCTTCATATCTATTCCCTGGGAATTCATGATGGCAAAACCCTTGCCGAAACTGCCTGAAAAGCTGCCGGGTATTACTCGTATTCCCACCAATTTCGCCGGTGATCCGGATGAAATAAAGCGTTTGGCTGAGCGCTTTGCGCAGGCCAAAAACCCTATCATCATTGCCGGTGATGGTGTCGGGTACGACAATGCCGCAGAACAGTTGCAAGTATTAGCACAAACTGTTGGTGCGCCTGTGGCGTTGCAGACCTTCAGTAGTTTGGCAAACTTCCCGAACGATGATTATCACTGGCAGGGAGAGCTGCCGGGTAATCAGGCCATGCTGCAAGCCATCTATCAACAACATGATGTGGCTTTTTGGGTGGGCTACAGTAATCAGGCCCAGGTTACTGTGTTTAATTATGCGGATGGGCCGCTAATCCCGACGTCTGTGGACATTTTGTACCTTTCAAATAATACCTGGGACATAGGTAAAAACTACTATGGCAGCCATGCCGTGCTGGGTGGGATCAGAGCCAGCCTGGAAAAACTGAATCAAGTCATGGCCGAATTGCCTGTTTCCGGTGACATGCAGCGCGAAAGGGACGCCCGCAATCAGTTATTGAGCAAGCTTTGCGAACAGCGCCGTCAGGACTGGGATGCGTATTTACAGCAAGCCCAGCAAGACGCTTCAGGTACCATTAACCCGGCACTGATCCCGCACTATTTATCTCAGGCCATTACCCAACAAGGGCTGGCGAACGAGTTTGTCTATGTGCATGAGGCCGTGTCTGACAGCCCAAGCTTTCAATACCTGATGCCGCTGAATCAGGAAATGAGTAAGCCGGTAAGCTACTACTGCGTATCAGGCGGTTCACTCGGCTGGTCAATGCCCGCATCGCTGGGTATTAAAATTCAACCCACCGCGATTCAGGGTGTCACCCCCAAACTGGTGATCAATGCGGTCGGTGATGGTTCGTCCCTGTTTTACCCGCAAGTGTGGTGGAGTGCCGCCAAATATCAGCTCGCTGTGTTGTACATCATCACCAACAACCGGGAATACCATACCTTGCAAAATGGCCTCGAAGAGGTGATTGGCTCTTATGGCTGGGAGCCAAAGAAAAAGCCTGTAGAGCGCGACCCTGCCGACCCAACCAGTTACCACAATTACGACGTTGATTATCTGTCGTTGCAGCATCCTCAGCTCAATTTCCATCAGATTGCCAATGCCATGGGTGCGGACATTCAGGGGCAAGTGGTCGAAAAAACAGGCGAACTGAATGCCGCTTTACAGCAAGCGATTCACTACGTACTGAATGAAAACAAACCTTATGTGCTGGACATCCGGACTGAGCGCGATCCAGCCGCAGTACAACAAAGCGGGGGGCCGCTCAAAACATCACCGACGTATCGACGTCCGCCTTTGAACTATTTCCACAAGGATCTTCTGGATGAAATCAACCCGGATCATGTCAGCACTCTGGCCTGATCGACCCCATTCTGCCCACAAGGAAAAGTAATATGAGTGAACATTATGATGTCGCCATTATTGGCGCTGGCGTCTCAGGCGTTTACAGCGCCTGGCAGTTAAAAAAGAACTTCCCCGGTAAGCGCATTGCTGTTTTTGAAGGCAGCGATCGCGTCGGTGGCCGTTTACTGTCGGTCAAGGCGCCGGATGTCAATAACATGGTCGCTGAGCTGGGCGGCATGCGCATTCTGGATGTAAAACGGCAACCACTCATCCACGCATTATTGGATGAAATCAACCAGTTTGCCTCTCTGCCAGATCCTATTGAAACCTACCCTTTCCCGGTCGATACGCCGGCCAATATCGCCTATTTACGCGATGTACGGCTCCGGCTCTGGGATTATCAAAATAACCCGCATGCTGTGCCATACAACTACAGTCCTGACGCTTTCGGTAAAACACCCGGCGCTTTGGTTATTGAGGCATTCGATAAAATCGTTCCCGGCATTACCGCCATTGATCTTACTGAACAACAGCGCCGTGAAATGGCTATGAATGCGGAATTCAATGGCAAAATGCTGTACGAACAAGGCTTTTGGAATGTTCTGCAAGTTGTCATGAGCAGCGAAGACTACAGTTACTGCCGCGATGCCGGTGGCTACAATTCTACTTTGTCTAACTGGAATGCCGCCGATGCCATCCCCTGGTTTCTGACAGATTTCGGTGATGGTGTCGAATACCTCGGCTTTAAACAAGGCTTCCAGTCAGTACCATTAGCGCTGGCCAGAGAACTTCAGGCGATTGGTGGCGAGCTGTTACTCGGCCACAAACTGTCTGGCTTTGAACAGGTTAACGGTGTATTTAGCCTCAATTTCACCAGTGAATTGGCGGACACGGCATACAATGCTATCCAGTGTACAGCCACGCATGTTGTGCTTGCTATGCCAAGACGCGCCATCGACTTACTGGAACCAAATTGTCCTGTTTTGCAGCAACCAGAAGTAAAAGCCTTAACCGGCAGTGTTACGCCAAGGCCGCTGTTTAAATTATTTACCACTTACGCGTCCCCCTGGTGGGTTGAGCAATCCGGCATTGAAGCAGGACGCAGCGTAACTGACATGCCCGTGCGGCAAACCTATTACTGGCCAACCGACGAGGGGCAGCCTGCGTTACACGGCCCGGCAATCCTGATGGCAAGTTATGATGACGGCGTCAATGTGGGGTTCTGGGATGGCTACAGACAAAAACGTGGCCTGGCATGGAAACAACAGCTGGAAGTCCTGCCCTTACCAGAACACAAGGCCTTTACCGGGCGTCTGTTGAAACAGCAAAATGTCGATCCGCAATGGGAAGCGCATCAGGCACCTGCGTCTATGATTGCGGAAGTCACCCGCCAGGTTAACCTGATGCATAATGTGTCTGCCACAGATGAGGCGCAAACACTGCCGCTTCAGGCGGCATTTCGTGACTGGGCTGATGACCCGTATGGCGGCGGCTGGAACAGCTGGAATATTGGTGTGCAAAGTGATGATGTGGCCAATAACATCGTCCAGCCATTAGCGAATACTCACCTTTATATCTGTGGCGAGGCCTACTCCCACAGCCAGGGATGGGTCGAAGGCGCTCTGCAGACCGCACAGCTTATGCTGGCGAAACTGGACGTTCAGCTCAAGGCGTAAAGAAATGAATCACAGGCCAGGTATTATCTGGCCTGTGATGTGAATAACTGACAAAGCAGTGCCTTCTTTTAAGATAAGAACCGTCCCGCCCAAAAATTTGAGCTCTCCTGCAAATTCCATTCTCTGTTCCTGTCATTTTGGCGTAACAATATCAAACACTTTGCTTTCACTGGATAGTGGCCCCACTGGCGAGTAAACTGCAATACAGTGATTATGGAAAACACTTAACCGGAGCGTTAGAAATCATGTTAGACACTCGCCACGCATCAGTCATTCAGGAACGCATAGATAACAAAACCAAGCCTCTGGGCGCGTTGGGGCAACTCGAAACCACAGCCCACCAGCTTGCTTTATTACAAAGTCAGGGGCAGAAAGAGGCGGTTTCTCAAATTTCCTTAACTCAGCCCACCATGCTGCTGTTTGCCGGCGATCATGGCATTGCCAAAGAAGGCGTCAGTATTGCCCCCAGCGAAGTAACCCAGCAAATGGTGCTCAATTTCCTTGCCGGCGGTGCGGCTATCAATCAGTTCTGCCGCATTAACAACATTGATCTGAAAGTCATTGATTGCGGCATTCTGCTACCAGTGGAAACCGATCATCCTGATTTCATCGTCCAGCGTTTGGGTGCCGGAACACATAACCTCGCCCAGAAAGCCGCCATGAGTCAGCAGCAGGTTGCCGAGGGGCTGGAGTTGGGCAGTGCGATTGCAAAACAGACCATAGCAGCGGGCTGTAATCTGCTGATGTTCGGAGAAATGGGCATTGCCAATACCAGCAGCTCTTCCGCCTTACTGTCGGCACTCAGTACCACGGATGCGGCCTATTGCGTGGGTAAAGGCACAGGGATCAGCGACGCCCAGCTGGGCAACAAGATCAGTCTGATTCGTCAGGGTGTTGCCAGATACAATGAAAGCGGTGAACCAGGTCCATTACGTGCACTCGCAGAGCTGGGCGGTTTTGAAATCGTTCAGATGGTCGGTGCGTTTTTGGCCGCCAGTGACCAACGCGTGCCTGTTCTGGTGGATGGCTTTATCGTTTCAATCGCCGCTTATATTGCCACATTGCTCAAGCCGGAAGCGCGGGATGTGATGATTTTTGCGCACCGTTCTGAAGAGCAAGGACATCAAAAAGTGTTAGCCCTTCTCGAAGCTCAACCTATGCTGGATTTAGGCTTGCGTCTGGGTGAAGGAACAGGTGCGGCACTGGCCTACCCTCTGCTTCGTGCCAGTGCTGAATTTTACAATAACATGGCCAGCTTCGCCGATGCCGGAGTCACGGTGTAAATGTTCAACCTTCGTTATCAGTACCAGTTGTTTTGTCTGGCGGTGTCTTTTTTCAGCCGCCTGCCCATTCCAGCGTCAACCCCTTATTCCGACGAACGTATGAATCGGGCCGGGCGTTACTTTGCCCTGGTTGGGCTAGTGCTGGGGGCGCTGTGTGCCATTGCTTACAGCCTGTCGGCAGCCTGGTTGCCACCACAGTTTGCCGTCTTTATCACTATGGTGTTCAGCCTGCTGCTGACCGGGGCTTTTCATGAGGATGGCCTGACCGACATGGCTGACGGCATTGGTGGTGGCATGACGACTGAACGCCGTCTGATCATAATGAAAGACAGCCGGATCGGCACTTACGGTGCCGCCACCCTGATCATGGCCTTGCTGGGTAAATTTATCATGCTCAGCTATCTGGCTGTACACACCGAACTGGCCGTGATCCTGCTGATTGCCTACACCCTCAGCCGTACAGTGGCGGCCTCACTGATTTTCGACATGCCCTATGTCAGCGACGCCAGTACCAGCAAGAGCAAACCTCTGGCCAATGCCCAGACCGTCCCTGAGTTACTCTTTTCAGTGGCGACCGGTATCCTCGTTTGCCTTGTGTTGGCGCCCGATCTGGCGCTGGTACTGGTAGTGGCGGCTGTTCTGTTTCGGATGGGGTTCAAAGCCTGGCTGAATGCACGGCTTGGCGGGTTTACCGGTGACTGTCTGGGCGCCGCTCAGCAGCTCATGGAACTCTTGATTTACCTGATCCTTATCGCCTCAGTTCACAACCAGTGGGGATAAAATGACGATGCAAGCAACATTGAGCCTGATACTTGGTGGTGCACGATCCGGCAAATCACGTTTTGCCGAGCAGCAGGCCAAAGAAAAAGCCACACAGGATAACAAACTGCATTATGTCGCCACGGCCACACCCTTTGATGATGAAATGCGCATGCGGATCAAACACCATCAGCAGCAACGTGGGGATGACTGGGCTGAACACGAATGTGCGTTGGAACTGGCAAATCTGTTAACTCAGTTTACCGCGAACGATGTGGTGTTGATTGAGTGTTTAACCCTCTGGCTGAATAACGTTATTTTCTCTCTGGGAGAAACATGCAGCAACGAGGCGCTGGAAGCGCGCATTGCCGAACTGGTCCAGGCTGCAAAAGACAGCCAGGCCCGGTTGATCTTTGTGTCAAACGAAGTCGGCATGGGGGTCGTGCCGCTCGGTGAAGTGAGCCGCTATTTTGTTGACAACGCCGGGCGCATGAATCAGCAGTTCGCCGCCATTGCCGATGAGGTGACTCTGGTGGCAGCCGGCTTGCCACTCCAATTAAAAGGGAGCGCCAGGTGAAAACCTTCACCGTCACATTAGTCCGCCACGGCAAAGTCAATGGCGCACCCGCTTTGTACGGCTCAACGGATATAGCAGTGTGTCCCGAGACCAATCAGGCTATCTGTCACTCTCTCACCAAGGCTGATATCAACTATACAACCGTCATCAGCTCTCCTTTGCGTCGCTGCTTATCGCTGGCTGAATTACTGGCAGGTGAACACCCTCTGGTGTGCGAACCGGCATTAAAAGAAATGCACTTTGGTCAGTTAGATGGCAAACCCTTTGAGGAAATAACCAGCGCGAGCGTAGAGTGGCAACAGCTTGAGCAATTCTGGCACGCCCCAGCCAGCTCAGGATTACCTGATGCCGAATCACTGGAAAGCTTCAGTATGCGGGTGACTGCCTGCTGGAGCAGGATAGTCAGCGAGCTGCGACACGATGTCGTGATCGTTACGCACGGCGGCGTAATTCGCGCCATAGTGGCGGATGTGCTTGGCCTCGACTGGAAAAATCCTCAATGGTATTCAAATTTAACGATTCGCAATGGCAGCGTCACCCAAATCCAGGTCACGCTGACAGATAACCTGCCCTATTTTGCCGTGAAGCAAATTGGCTCAATATACTGATCGATTTGGCCTGACTGTCGGCCTGTTCAAACCTGAAGCACAGGTACTTTCGATCTGAATGCGATCCGAACAAACCGGAAACCCCTTTGTGGTTTCCGGTTTTTTTCTTCTAGCTACAGAGCGTTACACCCCGGTATTGGCTTTTCTGACAGAGACCTGAACATCTTTCAGGCCGGCATCTTCAAGTTGATCCTGAATGCTTTTTTCCATTGAGGCCGTATTTGAGTCACCCTGAGGAAGAGCAATCTCTTCAAAATACAGCTCGCCGGTGAACTGATCTTCGGCGTAAAACTGGCCTTTAACGCGTGCTTTCTTCGGCGCCAGTACTTTGCCTAACCAATAACGGGTGTCATAAGAACCCGCCGTTTGCGCGATCCAGTTCCAGTCCCAGGTTTTGTTCATGCCCGTAATATCACGGTGATCCCACTGGAATTCCAGACTCTTTTCATTGCCGGCAAAGCGGCCAATAGCAAAGCTGGTATTAAAATCGGGTCTGTCTTCCGGGTGCCACAGCAATCCGTTGCCCGACCAGCGCATGAAACCATCAAAGCCCAGCTCATACGATACGTCCGCGTCAAAAACGTAAGGATAAGAGATATCAGCCCGGTACACGTTCAGCAGCACTTTCAGTGCGCTATTGGCCGGTACAACCGGTCTTGCCTGAATCGTTACTCTGTTACTTTCTTCACCGCTACTGGTGCTTCCCCATGCCTGAGTAGCGCCGAAAGTGACTGAAATCGATTTGTCTACGCCACCTGTGACATCAGGACTTTTGAACGTGCTGGAAACTGCGATACTTTCACTGAAGCTGTAATCATTACTCTGTGACCAGCTGGTTGACGTGTTGTAACTGATATCAATGACGTATTGCTGCTGAATGCTGGTTTTATTGACCGCCGTCGAGGAGATCGTATTCACCAGCTGACTATTTGAATTCACGATAGAACCGTCAATTTTAAATGAGGCCGGATCCATGGTGTATGCAAAGTTTTTCGCCTTAATGGTGGTCATATCCTGACAACGGTATCCGTCACACGGGCCATCATTACCCCGAATCTTCCAGGCGCTTTCGTTACCGTCCCACCAGACTCTCATGTCATCGCCAACCTGGCTTCCTTTCGGACCACCCACCCAGGCATAACCCATATGGTGAGCCAGATACGCGGCAGGTTTTACAAAACCGTCCTGATCATTGAGCAATGTCCATTCAACTCGCTCTTTAGAGCCTTCATCAATGGAAATAGCAGGGAAAGATAAAATGTTTGTGTCTGCATTAAGAGGATAACAAGCGGTATGGCTGGCGGTTCCCTGTTTAATTTCACCCATGTAACCGGGCCCCATAATGACCCAGCCATCGGCTAAAGTCACATAAGACCACTTTCCGATTTTATTCATGATCGAATCTCGAAAACGCAGTGCTTCTGAACGCGTGACTGGCCGGAAATCGGCTTTACAGATTTCAGGACCGAGATTGTAATGAATTTCGACTTCCTCCGGATAAAACGCACTGGTTTCCAGTGCAGCAGCGGACGCTATATGACCAAAAGGTAATAAAATTAATAAAGGCGTTATTTGTTTTTTCATTGAGACCTTCTTATAAAAATGCTGGTTTGCATCAATGCAAAATCATATGTAGCTAATAAAAATATCGCGCTCATATGCAACGCCGTTATATCAATGCATTTAATAAAAAGTCAATGACTTATTTTTACTCCTCTCTTTATTCACCCAATTAAATATCCGGAATAAAAAAGACAAATAACATATCAGTACATCGCTATATTAGGAGATATGACATCTCATCAGGCTAAAAACAAAAAACCACCAAAAACAACAAGATGAAAATAAAATCAACGATGTAATCGATGTCAAAAATTGAAACCTGCTTTCAGTGACAAGCTGTTATTAACAATAAAAGCTGTGACCTTCCATTACTATTTTAGCGATGCATCACTTTGTATCGATTAAAAAACATAGATAATAATGTAATAAAAATATCTATACAGTCTGGCTGTCCAGTTTCAAGCCTCAGTTGTAGAATATTTACTCTAGTGATAAATACAAAATACTGTTCACAGTATTTTTATTGCTATCGCTTATAATCTCTTTTTTTGATGGATTGATTTTAATGGTATCCCTGTTTCTTAAGTGTCTGCTGGGGGCGCTAGCTGTACTGCTGATTGCGATACTTTCCAAAAGTAAAAGTTTTTTCATTGCAGGTTTGGTGCCCTTATTTCCAACTTTTGCCTTAATTGCCCACTATATTATTGGCACAGAGCGCACCATGCCGGATTTGAGAGTGACCGCTCTGTTCAGTCTGTATTCATTAGTTCCCTATGCCGCTTATCTGGTAGCCGTGTACTACTTCAGTTATCGGTATAGCTTATTCTGGACACTGGGTCTGGCAACTCTGGTGTGGGCCGGTTTCGCTGCTGCCCTGCTGCTTGGCTGGAGCCGCTTGTATACCGGCATCGCCTGACAGCGAATGCCTTATCACTATTCAACATACTGTTGATGTGGTTGAATTACGAGCAGCATCAAAGACAAACGCCCAGTATTGGCTAACCATTTTCAAGGAAGAAGCATGAAACTAGCGCAACTGAACATCGCCCTTGCTAAATACCCAATGGATGCACCTGAAATTAAAGATTTTGCCGATAATCTGGATCCTGTGAATGCCATTGCTGAAAGCAGCGAAGGCTTCATATGGCGGCTTCAGGATGAATCCGGCGATGCAACCAGTATTCACGCATTCGACGACCCCAATATGATAATCAACATGTCTGTCTGGGAATCGGTGGATACGCTTAAAAACTTTATGTTTAGGACCCATCACCGCGACTTCATGCGTCGTAAGGCTGAGTGGTTTCATCGTTCAGCGGAAGATACTTATGTGCTGTGGTGGGTAGAAGATGATCATATCCCGACCATTGCAGAAGCCAAAGAACGCCTTGAATACCTGAGAAAAAAGGGTGACAGCCCATTTGCTTTTACGTTTAAGAGCAATTTTACGCCCGACGATGCGCTGGCGTATGAGCTTGAAGCCTGATGACTTTCAGGACGCATCTCAGGACGCATCATAAATATCTGCTATCTTTTTTGCATGTGTTCCCACCGTTTTGATACGCATGCAGAAAGAAAGGATTCAACATGACGCGAAAGCAGCCACAACACCTTGCCGGCAGTTCGATTCGGCTGAGAAACGATGCAAGCATTGAGCTTCTTGAGATGAATGACACTTTCTGGCCAAGGTTAATGGCCGGAGAGCTTGGTGATTTCCATCATCAATATCTGGTCAGCTTGCACGATTTCAGCTCTGACTGGTCTGGTAGCGAAGCACACCCCAAAGGCGATGAAATTGTCATACTGCTATCCGGATCGGCGACATTTCAACTGGAAATGCCGGAAGGAATACAGGAAGTCAGGTTGGAGTCCCCAGGTTCCTACGTGTTTGTACCTAAAGGCGTATGGCACACGGCAAAAATACAACACTCGGCATGTATGCTGTTTATCACCGCCGGTGAAGACACCCAGCACAGAAGTTGAGCTCTTTATCTTCCTGTTACCGGATAGCATTTTTCTGCGCTACCAGCAATTGTCTGTTATTGAATTGACGCTTCATCAGCAGATATGCATATTATTTTATTCATTCTTAAACAGAAAAACAGCTTAAACGTTGCTGAGACATATTGAGAAAAAGGAAACGCATCAATGAGCTTGCCAGATGAAAATCAAAAGCGGTTTATCGCAGTATTAAGTAGAAAAATGGATGCAGGCCGAACACTGAATGTACTGGGACACCTGAGTGCCGGACTCTCTCATCGTGTCGAGCAGCAAGGAACTGAATACATTGATTATTATGATGCTGATGGCAACTGCCATCCGAGCCTGTCTCACTTTCCGTTTATTGTTCTGAAAGCAGATAACTCGAACAAAATCCGCAAAGTCAGGGAGGAAGCCATCAGGCATAAAATTGCTTTTACCGATTTCACGCACACCATGACTGAAGGCGGCTCCATTGCCCAGCAAGCCTGGACCAAAGAAACCCCGGAAAGTGAATTAGAATACTTGGGAATCTGTCTGTTCGGTGACACAGAGACGCTGAAATCCTTTACCGGAAAATTCAGCTTATACCGATAAACCGGGAGAAAACATGCAATCCTATGTTTTCCTTTTGCCCATTCTGACCCTGCTGACCCTGGGCGCGCTGCCAAGTGACAATATCCGCGTAGCTATGAATAAAAACGGCATCATCAGGATGCCGTTATGTTCTATTCAGCTTTCTGAGAGACGTTAAGGCGTGGTCAGTGAAAGCTGCACATTATCAATATGAACATCTGCCATACTGCCTGCTTTTTTCACTGCACGCAGTGTCAGTTTCACCTCCCGGGTTGCCACTGGTAATAACAGCGTCGATGTATTGCTCAGCCACTGTTGCTTTTTACTTTCTGTTTTCACCACAGTCGGCTGACCAATGGCGTTTCCGTTATTGTCCAAAGGTTGTAGCGTCACCACGGCATGATCGCCGTCGCCCCAGCCATTGCTGTTAAAGCTGAACCGAACGAATGCGGAAGACTGATCAATCACACTGCTGAACGCACTGACATCCAGAGTCTGGCTCAGATCATCATAGGCAGCGTTACCTGCAGCGGAATCATTCGGACGGGCACTGAAGTAATAATCCCCTTCGGCGGCCGTGATATTGTCAATTTCTTGCAGCACCCGCCAGTAACCCTGCTCAACAGTCCAGTTGGAAAGATCCTGCGCTTCCGCGCCGCCATTCTGAATAGGTAATGCGGTTGTCGTCCCGGCATCAATAGATAATGTCGCCGTGTCACTCCAGTCAGACCAGCCCAGATTGTCATTACGCACTCTGGCACGCCAGTACCAGGTGTCTCCCGGGAATAACGTCAGTACCGGTGCCGAGCTGCCGTTGAACGGGTCACGGTACGAATCATGGGAATGTTCTGACGATCGTTTCTGCCATTTGTAGGTTTCATCATTGCCCATTTTGAGCTGGCCTGAAAAATCAGCCAGATTGATTGTAGTCAGATCAACCCCCGCCTGAGTATCTGTCGGCATCCCCTGAATACTGCCATCCTGCATCGGCCAGATGTTGTGCGCCCGGGTTTGATTCCCCCAGATATCAAAAACCTCAGAATCAAACTGGCTGGCTTTGCTCAGTTGCCATTGCACTTCATAAATGGCGCCCGGATCAGGATGGCTTATCGCCAGATTCAACTGATTGAAAGCGTGATTACCGTTACCGGCCAGAACTTGCGGCGCCTCTGGCACAGCCGGACTGGCTTTCATGGTCAGGGTATCGGACACAGTAAAGGTATCATCCAGGCTGGCAAAACCGCCCCCTTTCGAGGCCACAGTGGCAGTGTAGCGAGTCAGCTGCATGGAAGGTGAACTCTGCTGATTGAACGTCAGCAGGTTAAACCCGAACTCACTCTGACTGATGGCAAAGGTATCGTAATCGCGGGTATCTGTCTGGTAGTAGTTATCATCGTTAATTTTTTCACGATAACCCGCTGCGGTTGCGGCATTGAGCCAAAGGTGCCGGGTATCCATGGATTGCCCGCGGGAATACGCGTGGGTATGCCCAAATAAATGGCCAGTTATCTTGCCGCTTGATCGGGAAAAATCTTCCATCTCAGCCACCATCTCGCAACTGCCGATACTTTCGCCCGAGAGCCAGAGTTCAGACAGGCACGGATGATGGAACATGCTCAGGACATAATCGACGTTATTATCCGCCTGGGTGTTGATCAACAACTCGCGCAGCCACTGGCGCTGTATCCCCAGAATCTCCGCGTTAAATTTACCGTGGTTCTTGGAAATCGGATAACTGTTCAACCCGACCAAACGTAAGTTGCCGTAATCCAGTGCATACCATTGTTCTTCATAACCCGCCGAGCCATTTTCAGGTTGCTGGAAGAAATGACGGTAATTGGTCAGCTCAGGATTACCGTAAAAATCATGATTACCGGGAACGGCTACCAGCGGAACATAAGGGGTGATGGCTTTCATCTGGTCGAAAAAATCACGACGCCACTGCAGCATGCTGTCGCCGCTGTTGACTATGTCGCCGGAAATCGTAATCGCCGCGATCTCTGACGCACATTGCTCCGGCTGGCTGTGACATACCGTTGGAATAATGCCTTTGGTAATGAGATCGTTCAGCGCACCCAGAGTGCTGTTATTTTGTGTATCACTGATGGCAACCACATTAAAAGGGGCAAGTGTCGTCCCGGCCGCCGGATAGGTTTTGAATACATAACGATCTGAGACAGCCGCCACACCTGACGGGCTGCCGTCGCCGCTGACTATGTAATACTCATAACGCGTATCTGTGCTCAATCCGTTGATTGCCGCGCTGTATAAATGCGTGTTGTCCACGGCAACAGGTTCAACAACAGTGAATTCATCTTGCGTCTCTGCCGGCCTGACCCAGACTGTCGGGGATGTGTCATCCGTTTCAAACAACACAGCCATGCTATTTGCGGTAGGTTGCTGCAGATACGGGTGAATAGTAAACGTCACCGGTGTTAATGCAGTCGGAGGCGGAATAACCAGCTCCTTTCCAATCTGGCCTACACCACCATTGCCTTTTTTATCTTCCTGAGCCGTTTCAGAGTTCTCATTGCAACCTGCTAACAAGGTACTTGTCAGCAAGACAGCCGTAATACTGGCCATATGCTTCATTTTGGTCGACATGTTTAATCCTTATTTTTCTCTATTCCATGGCGTTAACTGGACTAGTCCAATTTCCAGTTAATGATGCTAATTGGTCTGTATGACAGAGAACCTAAATATGGATGACACTTATCTATCAGTTTGTTGACAATGAAATATTGAGCTTAGCCTTTGAGCGGCCATCGTCTTACCTGCCTGGATATTTCTGCTGCAGGGCTCACAGTGAGCAATGTGTCTGAGCTCAGGAAGCGACAAACTGGCTTGCTTTACCGTTTTGGCATGATATGTTCTGAACTTCGACTCGGTGCAGCTAACCAAATGACTAAATATCAATCACTTGCTAATGATCTCAGGCAACAAATCCGCCAACAGATTTGGCGTTCCGGTGAAAAAGTCCCGTCTGTGCGAGCAAGCAGTCACCAAACCGGCTACGGTACGGCGACTGTGTTGCAGGCCTATCAATTGCTGGAAAGTGAAGGATGGCTGGTGGCTAAGCCGCAGTCCGGGTATTTTGTCGCACCTAATATTCAGGCGCTGATCACTTCGCTGCCGGAACCCCCTCAGGCGCCGGTCAACATTAATGATTTACTTTTTGATGTCTTTCAGCGCACCAAAGACAGCGATCTCATGCCTTTCAGCTCGGCGTTTCCCGATTCCAGCCTGTTTCCGCAGCAGGAACTGGTTCGCAGCCTGTCCAGTGCATCGCGCAAGATGAACAACAGAAGTGCATTAACGCACCTGCCGCCCGGCAATCATGATTTGCGGCGGATCATTGCGCAAAGGTACGTACAGCAAGGACTGCAGGTTGGACCGGATGACATAGTGATCACCTCCGGCGGCCTGGATGCACTGAATCTCAGCTTACAGTTTGCCACTCAGCCCGGTGATTATGTCGCGGTTGAATCGACCACATTTTACGGGGCACTTCAGGCAATAGAGCGGCTGAAGTTGATACCGGTAGAAATAAAAGCCAGTGCTGACGACGGCCTGGATCTGAATGACCTGACTGAAAAATTATCGACTTACCCGATAAAAGCCTGCTGGCTGATGACCAATGTCCAGCACCCGCTTGGCTATACTCTCAGCCAAGAGCGCAAACAGACACTGGTGAGCATTCTCCGTCAGCATAATGTCTTTCTGGTTGAAGACGATGTGTACGCAGAACTGTATTTTTCAGCAGACAAACCGGTACCGGCCAAAGTTTACGATCAGCAGGATCGGGTGTTGTTGTGTGGCTCCTTCTCCAAATGTCTGTCGCCGGGGTTCCGAATTGGCTGGGTGGTGGCAGGAAAACACAGCGAAGCCATTCAGAAACAGCAATTTTTATCGACCATTTCAAGCAGTGTGCCGGTGCAGCTCGGGATCAGCCATTACCTGTTGCATGGCGGATATGACAACCATTTGCGCAAGTTGCGCAGTACATTGCAAGACAGAAAAAGCGCCATGATAAACGCCATACGGCGCTATTTCCCAAACAGTACAGCTGTGACTGATCCCGCTGGTGGCTACTTCTTGTGGCTGACGTTTCCTGCGCCATTCAATAGCCACGCATTTTACGAGCAAGCTCTGGAAAAACGCATCGCGGTGGCACCCGGGACATTATTTAACATCCGGCAAGACGCTGTCAGACATATCCGGCTCAACTATTCGTGTGAGATGGATGAAGAAAACCTGGCTGCGATGGCCACGCTCGGCCAGCTGGCTAAAGCGTGCCTGGACGGCAAGAGTACTGGCAGAAAGCACTGTTCGGCAAAATAGTGCATCAACTGTATCCATAGAAAAAACTGCGGCTGTGGTGCAATAGTGACTCTTGTTTGATTAAGGGTCACACCATGAAAAGAACCACTAAGATGAAAGACGAAGTCGAATTCATTTATATCGCCATTATCTGTGTCTTCCTGGTCGTGTTAGGCCATTTCATTTTAATGAAAAATGTTGCCTATTTTGCCTGGGCTGAGGCTACCGCAGCCGCCATCCCCTTTCTTCTCATCGGGCTGGGCGTGGCAGCCGTTCGCCGGGCAGCAAATATCGACAAGAAAAATACTTCGGCTGATTGATAACACTGTGCTCCCCTGTATCGGTTCAGGGGAGCACAATTTGTCAGCCGGCGCTAGTCATGGGCGGCTTCGATCTCGTTCGATTTCAGATACGCTGTATGGGTCACCAACTGCTGCGCATAGGCCGCAATGTTAGGAAAGTGCGCGAGTGCGCCACTGGTATGCAGGATTTCCACGATAAATGACATCATGATATCTGCCCCGGTCAGCGAGTCCCCTACCAGATAACGTTTACCGGCCAGAGACTGATCGACATACGCCATGACCTTGGCAATTTCCCCTTCGGCATAGCCGGCAAGGAAGTTGGTTTCACAGCCGTCTTTGTCAACGAACATCTTCAACAGTAAAGGAAGAATGGCCGAGCTTTCCGCAAAGTGCATCCATTGCAGGTAGGTAACATAATCCGCGCTGCCACGTTCAGGTGCCAGTTTGCCCTCACCATACTTGTCAATCAGGTACTCGGTAATAGCCCCGGATTCAGTGACGATCAATCCATCATCCTCAATCACCGGAGACTTACCCAAGGGATGAATCGCTTTCAGCTCTGGCGGCGCAAGAAATGTTGCGCTGTCACGTTGGTAGGGGACGATCTGATAGTCCACCCCCAGCTCTTCCAGCAACCAGATAATCCGCTTGGATCGTGATTTGTTCAGGTGATGCAATGTGATCATAATGCTGTTGCCTCATTGGTCTGATTGAACTCAATAGTCTGTTTATTAAACAATTTATCTGCAAACATCGTCCAGACTAAACCATATCTGTGTCTGTCACCATCACTGCTTATAAACTTTCCATCGCTTTTAACCGATTCCGTCGGCCACAAAAAAGCCCGGACGGCGGTTTGCACATCCGGACTTTATTGATTTTATTGTCGGCTAGTCGGCAGACATCAGTCCGGTGTCTGCTGCAACTTTTCTGGGTTTCGCAGCCAGTGGATCAGCGTCAGGCTGCACACCAGAATGATAACAGTGGCAGGTAGTCCGCCGAGGTTAGACAGTTGCTTCACGCCATCCACGCCAACGGTGCTGACCATAATCCAGGCCACCAGACCAATAATTACCCCCCAGAGTATTTTTATTGGCA
Source organism: Photobacterium halotolerans DSM 18316 (assembly GCF_000425165.1). GTDB lineage: Bacteria > Pseudomonadota > Gammaproteobacteria > Enterobacterales > Vibrionaceae > Photobacterium > Photobacterium halotolerans. The sequence continues at coordinate 58,342 of NZ_AULG01000015.1, read as the reverse complement.
GGGCTGCGCCTTCATCAGAGTCGGATTTAAAATCCCTGGTACACAAATCGCCAATGGCATCGGTGCTGGAATCAGCTGCCGTGACATAGGAAATAAATGCGATCATCACCAGAAAGAAAGACGTCAGTCCGCCCACAGGCAGTTCACCGAAAATATGGTACAGCAACTGTTCAATACCCCCTTCATTCAACACGGCATATAAACGACCGTCCGTGTGCAAGTCCATGTACACCGCCGTACCGGCAAACACAGACACCCATAACAGAATGAACAAACTCGGGTAAACAACGTTCACCTGGATAAACTCGCGCACCGTATACCCACGAGCAATTTTCCCCAGGAACATGGCCGTGATCGGTGCCCAGGCGAACCACACCGCCCAGTAAAATACACTCCAGTACTGAGGCCATGGATCATTCGCCGCCTGGCCGGTAAACAAGCTGAGCCGGAAGAAATCTTGCAGATAAGCACCAACGCCTTCCACACCGATTGCCAGGATATAAGCCGTCGGGCCGCAGAGAAAAACAAAGATAAACAGGGCAATCAGCATCCAGAAATTGGTGGCTGATAAACGCGCTATCCCTTTGGTTAACCCACTGGCAGCCGAGATCACAAAGGTAGCGACAATCAGGCTGATGAAAATACCCAGTGTCAGGGCGTTACGTTCCATGGGAATAAACTGGCTCACCCCACCCAGCAAAGTCAGCGCCCCTGTTCCCAGCGATGACGCCATTCCCACCACCAGCGAATACAGCGCCAGTGCATCTATTACATCGGCCATTTTTCCCGTGACATATTTCCCCAAAACAGGACGCATGGCACTGGTGATCGAAAAAGGCATTTTCAGGTTGTAGAACGCCAGTGCAAAGATCAGCGCAGGAACGGCATAAATCGCATACGGTGTTGGCCCCCAGTGGAGAAACATCGCTGAGAATGCAAACAATGCAGCATCAGCACTGCCCGCTTCAATGCCAAAGCTCGCCGGAGGTGAATGCAGGTGATAGATAGGTTCGGCCGTTGTCCAGAACAGCACCCCGACCGCCAGCGTGGTACAAAGTACAATCATAAACCAGCGGGGTTTGCTGATTCTTGGCGTACTGTGCTCGCCACCGATTCGGATGTTCCCTAGCTTAGAGAAATAGGTCAGTGCAATTAACACCAGCAGATAAAAACTGCCCAAACTGAACAACCAGGAGAAATTGGACAAAATCACTGTGTTCAGCGATTTGGTGTAGCCAATGAAAGCGTCCAGATCAACCAGACTGAATACCAAAGCACCAACCAAAATCAGAAAGGTTGGAAAAAACACCAAAGGGCGTAACGATTTCAACATTATACTTTCCCTAATTTATTGTTTTACATGTAGTTACGTTTAATCTTCTCGTCAAACTCTTTTTCAAAGATCAACATATCTGCATGAAACGCTTCCCAGCGCGCTTTAATATAAAAATACTCATGATCACAGGTCATATGATAATGACTGTGAATCTTAGTCCACCAACCATCCCGGCCCATTTCCACGGTCAGATCAATCTCGTTTTCAGCACTGAGCGGGTCACCGGGATGAATGCGCATTGCCTGCCCTATCTTGAAATCAATCTCTGTATTACATGAGTCGTAATACTGACGACCAAAATCTTCATAGGTTTCCAGCGTCACCAGACCGGTCTTGTAATCGCGGTGTGTCACGCGCTTGCTGTCGCCCGGGCGCAGTGTTTTCCCTGCAAAAGTAACAGGCTGATCGTACGCGGTTAGCGGATTGGCCTTGCCGGATGAAGATTTACGGGGGATCTCTATCACACTGTCTTTAGGCAGGATAGTCAGGGTGGCGTTATCCGCAGAAGGCCAGATAAGTGGCCAGTATGCCGTCGAGATGGCAATACGCAGTTTGTGCCCTTTCGGTACTGTGTAGGCGATATGATTAACCGGTACCTCGACTTCATAAATTTCGCCCGGATTAAGCGCTTCAGGACATTCGTGGCTGTTACGATGGGTCAGATTCAGTATACCGTGACTTATTTTTGTCACCTGCCCGTCCGGGTGCACATCGGAGACACGGACAATGACATTCGCCGACGGTGAGTCAGACACCAGCGCCAGCTTGGCCACCACCTGTCCGACGACAGCAAAATCGTCCTCCAGCACATCGGAGTCAAAGACCAGAGAGCCGGCGTCATCAATGCGCTGATCCGCCGGGTGCTCCATGTCCAGACGAATACCGACGCAGAACCGGCCACCGTCCAGACCGACTGTTTCAGGTGAACACACAGAATAAGATGTGACGTGCTCATTCAGAGATTCAGATAACCCGTGCTTGCCCAGATAAAACGTGTGCGGGCGAATATCCGAAGATGGCCAGCCAGGCTCGGACATCCACTCTCCGGGACGAAACTCATAGTCCGTTTGCGGCCGTACACTCTCCTGCAAATAATAATGCAGTGCAGGTTCATCCATCATGCCGTTGTCGGTGCCTTTCAACCAGTGATCCCACCAGCGGACAGACTCAGCCACATAGTCAACTTTTGGGTTGGGATAGGCAATATTCGGGTATTTATGTGCCCAGGGGCCAACCAGGCCCTTACAAGGCACATTGAGGTTTTCCAGCAGGGTAAATACGGTATTACGATAACCATCGGCCCAGCCGCTCATGGCATAAACGGGCACCTTGATGTCATCGTAGTTTTCACAGACCGAGCCGTGTTTCCAGTAATCCGAACGGGTTTGCTCTGTCAGCCAGGGTTTGGCCAGAAAGGGCATAGCCTGTAAACGATCCAGCCAGACCGATTTCCACTTTTCCCCGATCAAGGCAGGATCCGGCGAGCGGGCCTGAGCGTATGCCCAGAAAAATGCCGCCCAGTCCATATTGTCATTCAGCAGACAGCCTCCGCTGAAATGAATGTCGTCCCGATAGCGATCATCCGTCGAACACTGAGTAATGATGGCTTTCAGCGCGGGCGGGTTCATTGCCGCGACCTGAAGCGCGTTAAACCCACCCCAGGAGATACCGACCATGCCGACATTGCCATCGCACCATGACTGTCTGGCCAGCCAGTCAATGACATCGTAACCATCCTGTAATTCCTGCTGGGAATATTCATCCGTCATGAAACCCTCAGATTCACCGCAACCGCGCAGGTCGACGCGAACACAGACGTAACCCTGTGCCGCCGTCTGGGCCATGGTGATTTCATCACGGATGATAGTACCGTCGTTTTTACGATATGGCAGGAATTCTAAAATGGCGGGAACCGGGACAGATTCAGCATTGTCTGGTAACCACGCCCGGTAGGCCAGTTGAGTACCATCCGGCAGCGTCAGCATGTCATGATGGATTTCACGTATCTTTTGCATAATGTCCTTAAGTCAATGACGTCGGACAACCCATGTTAAAGACAGCCGTTTGTGAGTAAATCGTTATTTTGTTAACCTTACCTGAACTAAAAGTTAAAGATAGCTTTCCCTGATGCCAATTAACAACAAAGCCATACCGCCGATAAGCAACCTGATCTCTTTTGAAGCATCGGCCCGGTCAGGCAGTTTCACGAAAGCCGCCACTGAGCTCTGTGTTTCCGTTACAGCCGTCAGTAAGCAGATCAAACAGCTTGAGTCCTTTTTGCAAACCAGCCTGTTTATTCGCCGGAAAACGGGTCTGGAACTGACGGAAAACGGAAAAAACTATCTGGCAACCGTCACCGGGGTACTTGAGATCCTTGCCCGTGAAACAGCAAAATTCAATAACGGCAATCAGACAGCACCACTGACGATTGAAATTGGGGCCTGCTTTTCGCACTTCTGGCTGATCCCCCGGTTGGATGGTTTTCGCGAACGCTATCCGGATATTCCTCTCAATCTGATCATCAACAATGAAAGGCACATTGGCGATAACGATGACTACGACATCGCTTTCTTCTACTCTGCGATCGATACGCTCAACAAAAATAACCATTTGCTCTTTGCCGAACGCATGCTGCTGGTCTGTAGCCCAGCGTTTGTTGCAAAGCGCCCGGAGTGCAGGGATATCCATACCATCTGGCAACAACCCATTCTTATGCTCAAGGATACCCAGTCCTTTTGGGAAGGTTGGCAAACCTGGGCTGATCGTTATGGTATCCCCTACCAGGAGCCGACCAATGTGATTCAGATGGAAGAGCAGGTCTCTATCATTCAGGCCGCGCTCAGCGATGCCGGTATTGCTCTGGCCTGGGACTGGCATGTCCGCACATTAATCGAAGAAGGACAACTGATCGCGCTGACTGAGCCAGTGGAGTGCGACAACAACGCCTTTTTTCTCAGTATTTCTGAAACAAGTCAGCATCCCAATGCCAGAACCTTCGTCAATTGGGTTTTAGAGCAGGAAATACAGATAAGCAGATTCGATTGATCTGCATCAAGCCGCTTTTTGTCACACAAGATAAAGTGGAGCTCTCCATGTTTTTGGGAAATGCATGTGTACGTTTGCCCCTGACTTGCAGGGGCTTTTTTTCACTCCAGTCCTGCCCTGCTCACACTCCTTTTCTGTCTCTTCTCTCCGGTACGGCAATGCACTGGGGTTCCAGCTATATTTATGTCAATACTGACTGCCGCAAAAGCACCGGATGAATGATTTAGCTGTTGTTCTCAATGAAAAATATCTTCCGCGGCCAGATGATTGAACACGCGCTTCAGGAGGAGTAAGCTTCTGACGCCTGAAAACACATCATTAAATAAGGACAGCTATGAGCAGTAAGCGTACCTACCCGATTGGCACTCCTGGCCAGAAATGGACCATGAAAGAAAAGGCAGAGTGGCTGGCCCGGCTCACCATCAAGCGTTCCTATCTGGACGAAGTGGTCACTAAAATCGACGCGCTGAAAGATCGTTTTGATGTCTCGCAGTATGGCGCTCTGTCGTATGACACAGAAAAGTACCCGCTATTCGTCATCAAATCCCGTCACTGGAATGCGCAAAAACCGACCATTCTGGTCACCGGTGGCGTGCACGGCTATGAGACCAGCGGTGTTCATGGTGCGCTGCAGTTTGTCGATGAAAAAGCGCAGCACTATAGCCAGTTTTTCAATATTCTGGTTGCCCCTTGTGTCAGTCCCTGGGGTTACGAGACGATTAACCGCTGGAACCCCCATGCGATCGATCCGAACCGCTCTTTTTACGACAACAGCCCGGCGGAAGAATCGGCGGCGCTGATGAAAATGGTTAAAGATCAAGGCGCAGAGATCCTGGCTCACATCGATCTGCATGAAACCACAGACAGCGACGAAACCGAGTTCCGCCCGGCTTTAGCAGCGCGTGATGGTATTGAGTACAAACCCGGCAGCATTCCTGACGGTTTCTACGTGGTGGGCGATACCGACAATCCGCATGATGCTTTCCAGAAAGCCATCATTGATGAAGTGCGTAAAGTCACCCATATTGCCCCGCCTGATGACGAAGGAAACATCATAGGTTCTCCGGTTTCCCAGGAAGGCGTGATTGATTATCCGCTGAAGAAACTCGGTCTGTGTGCCGGTCTGTCAGACTGTCAGTACAGCTCCACCACGGAAGTGTATCCGGACAGCCCGCTCGTCACGCCAAGCGAATGTAACAACGCACAAGTCGCGGCGATTGTAGGGGCACTGGAGTATATTCTGAAACAGCAATAATCCGCTGATCCAGCCTGTGTGGCAGCCCGTTCGGCTGCCACACTATTCGACGCGCTCACAGTGACTCACTGAGATTGCCAGATAATAACCTCAGAAGGCTTACCGTTAGCCTGCGATATCTCTGCCCGGATACTCATGGCGGGCAATGTCACAAGCTGGCTGGCTAGGTGAACTTGAGTCGCATTATGGCTGAAATTAGCCACTATCTGACTGCCATCGCTGAATCTTGTCCGTTGCAAAGAGCCATCACTGTTCAGCCAGTCAAATCCCACTAATGCCTTATCCCAAAGAGCCTGATGCAATGGCATGAATCCCTGCTGGTAATCTTGTAATGCTTTGATTCTGGGTGACGTCGCAGAGGCTGCCTCATCACGGGTTAAATGCACCATGGGCGGCGTGTTATACAGCATGCTGATCAGATCCCGGATGCCTTTCACATCAGAAAACTTCAGGCTATCCATATGCCAGTGATGGTTATTGATCAGCTCGTCATGAAACACCGCCTGGTATAAGGGCACTTTAAAAGCCGGCGAGAAAAACAGGGTTCGGTACGGTTCCTTCACTATTGCCGGCTTGAAAAAGAAGGCCGGCTTATTATCCGGGTACCAGGCGCCAAGGTAATAGGGTGACTGACGGTTATGCTTCATTTCTTTATCCGTCCAGCCAAATCCTGTGGTTTCCATGCCATGGGCAAACACCATACCCCGGGTGGTGATACTGTTGCCATCTTCCGAACCCAGCAGCACCCCTTGCCTACTCACCCACTCTAGCCGGTTGTTGAAGGCCTGCGCCATTGCCCGCTGAGACATACCGCCGGTCGCAGCACTTTCATCCCCGGGTGCAGCCAAGCGGCTTTTCTCAGAGTAATCTTCACGCACCATGCCTGTTGCATCAACATCCAGAAACAGGCTGTTAAACTGCCCCAGATCCAGAATGCGTGAGATGCGCTGTTTGGCATAATCAGTTTCACAGCCGGGGTTGAGGTAATTACCTTGCCCGCGAAACCCCGCCTGATGCTGCCCATCGGCACGTTCAATAGCACAGCGTGTTCTGATTGCTTCTGGAATGTGCGCCGTCAACCAGCTCTCGTTATCCGTTTTATCAATAGCCGTATTATAAGAATCATACGTCGCGACCAGATATCCCGCCGCCTTTGCCTGATCAATCACCTCGGGTTGATAAAAAGCGGGTAACCAGTTGTCCAGCCCCAGCCACAATTTCTGCAGTCCTGCTTGCTTGAGTGTTTCAAGTACAGGCGCAGACAGGCTTTGTCCCCATTTGTCAGGAGCAATCAGAAATGGCGCCGCATGACGTGCTAAATACGCTTTCCTTTTTTGAATCGCAGTAAACTGGCCGGTAATTTGCTCCCATGGCCCCACATCTTCGCTAAAAGGAAAAAGCGCGGACAAAGAGTGATTAACAGCCTCGACCAAAAGGCGTTGTTGATAGCGATCCAAGCTGACAGGCTGATTAGCTGTTGTCAGTGGCAGCAATTGTGTCTGGGCTTCACGGCTCGCGAACGCGCTCAGATCTGACTGATGAAAGTACCATTTCAGCAACCCAGTCCAGTCGGTCACATCGCTTTGCGAGATACCGTCACTACCGAACAAGTACACATGGCTCGCGCCAATAATTTTGCTGACATCCGGGTTGCGGGCAGCCTTATCCCGCAAACTTTCTCTCTCACCCTGCTCGTCTCGCCAGCGCCGGTAACGGATGGCGCCAGACAGCCTGTCTTGCCCGCTGTGAATCATGACCTGAAAAGGCTTATTCCAGTTCAGAGGAGTAAAAGCGTGGCTGGAGACCATATCAACAGCAGGTGAAGTTTTCGCCGCCTTTGCCGTTACCTCTTTAAATGCCAAGGCATTGTTAAATGGGTTGACTAACAGGTAAGAAAAGTATCTGGCCGGATTATCACGCTCATTTTCGTTGTCTGTGTGCATCTGACTGTCAGCACGTTGCCGGACTTTCTGAGTCCAGAACGGCATTTTCAGATCCTGAGTGGAATTGCTGCCTGCATATTCATCCTGCAAATACCTCGCCCAGAGCCTGTGATTAACAGGCACTCTGATCCCTTCATTAAACGGTAACAACAGCTCGGTAGTGGATGTTTCCGGCAAATCAAACCAGTTCAAGACCATGGGGTGACTACGAGTGATACTGGCACCAGAAAGCAGCTGAAACTGAAGCTTCAGATCGTCTGATTCTAATTGCGCTGTCACCCTGATATTACCGGGTTGCCACAGCCATGACGCTTTATCACGCTGAGAATTCTGCTGTTGGCTGACACGTTGCTTTTCGCCATTTACCGTGGCAGCGGCCTGATTGAGATCGTAAATCAGCCCGTCGGTATGCCAGGCAATCGCGAGCGATTCGGGATCAATCTCGACTCGCTGATGGTTATCACGCAGTGAAATAGTGTCGGCAGCCACTTTGCCAACAGGCATTAGCAAAATAGCTGAAAGTAATATCGCTTTACATGGCTGCAAGTGCGCTCGCTGGCCCGTCACAGCAGCAGCTTTCAATAACATGGAGTTCTTCATCCTAATACCTTGGGTTAATAAACACGGGTATTACACCTGGTACCGGACACCACATTGTCACCCCTATGTCTTCATTCGGGCAAATGGGCAGGAAGAGGGATTAGTCTGTCAGCATGTACCTGACAGGCACGGTCAGCCGATGCACGTTTTCAATTTTAATCGCCCCTTGAAAATAACTGTCTGCCACTACCGCACTTAGCCAATTCGCATTATCAGGCCTGTCACGGGGCGGCACGCCATGCCCCTTGGCATCCAATGTTATGGTTTCAGCAGGTGCTGCCAGCTGATAGTCACTGTCGAACCATTGCCACTGCAATCTCAGCCTGTGGCAGGCATTTCGATCCGCAGAAAGATCAGGTGAAAACACGAAGACCCCAGCAGTATTCTTTGCTGTCTGCTGTAACTCAATCGCTGGAGCCCTTGCTGTTTCCTGCAGTGAAGTCAGGATCAAGGGATAATGTTTCTCCCCAATATTCAACTGATAGTAACCGTCGGGCACGGATTGAAACCATTCCCGGCTTTCCAGTTCGCTATAGCCCGCTTCTGGCGTTGATGTCGCCCCAGAGAGCCATTGGTTGCCCCGCGAATCCGTCAGGCTCACTTCCATTGCATGTCCGGCGCCATCAATCGAGAGTTTAAGCTGATACACCCTCTGGCTGAGATTCACTTTATCTTGTATTGACAATGAAATACGGGGCTGGTCAACCCAATCTGATAGTGTTCCCGGATACTCAGTCAGCCTGCGTCCACAATCTGACTGATTAATCAGCTGCCGAAAAACAGGTTGCCATAAGTCCGGGGCAACCTGTTCTGTCCCCTGCTGCAGAACTAGCTGTAACTCCTGCCACGCCAGCAGCATATTGTGATCGGCCAGAGCCTGATAAACCCGCTGTAATGGCGTGGGCATAAACCAGCCACTGGCTGCGGTACTGTCGGTCTGCACCTGATCAGAGGCTAATGCAGGACGACATACAGAAGCGGCGAGCAACAGGGAAAATACCATGGCTTTAGTGCTAAAAAATCGCACGGATTACTCCTTTCTTAACCGGTAGCCAACGCTGCGGACTGTATCGATTGCCAAAGAAGGAAATTTCTGCCGCAAATGCAGAACATGATTATCGACTGTCCGGGTAGAGGGAAATGCCTGATACCCCCACACCTTATTCAAAAGTTCATCCCGGTGATAAACCCGTCCCGGATTCTGAACAAGCAACGCAAGCAGCTGAAATTCTTTAGGTTTCAGAGGTACATTTTGCTGTTCCATCATGACAGTCTGATAAGACAGGTTCACCACAAGGTTGCTATATTGGATCTCAACCTCCCCTAACGGGCGAAGTTGCGCCTGAATCCGGGCCAGCAGCTCCTGATGTGAAAACGGTTTGATGACATAATCTTTCGCGCCGGCACTTAACCCTTCAATACGGTGATCGACATCGGTTTTCGCCGTTAAAATGATCACCGGGAGTGCTTTCACTGACAGCCAGCCAGGCAGCCATTTCACACTGTCACCTTCAGGTAACTGGCGGTCCAGTACGACCAGATCGGCCTGAATCCAATGTTTTTCCACATCCGATATTTTTTTGACCCAATCACAGCGATAACCGTTTTTGCTCAAATACATCGAAAGACCTTCACCCAGCAACACATCGTCCTCAACCAGCAAAACCCGGCTCATAGTGGCAACTCCAGAATGTACCTGGTTGGATGCCGTAAATGCGTCAAGCGCCCGCCAATCCGGCGCATGATGCGGTTGACTATCATCAGCCCAATCCCCATACCGTCCCCTTTATCAGTAAGTAACCACTTTTCCCAGCGCGCAGGCGATGCTCCCTGATCCCTCACCTCAATAAGCAGGCTGTCAGAGATTTGGGCATCAAGGTATATCGGCGGTTTGCCATGTAAAACGGCATTGCGCAGAAGATTATCCAAGCACACGCCCAGCCAGTAATAAGGCAGCGACACCCTGCAGTCTCCGTCGATATGGCAGTGCAAGTCATACTGGCTGGCTATGCTCTCCAGCCACTCTGAAAACTGAGCGTCTTGCTTATCAAGCCCTTCTTCCCGGCGTCCACTGAGAAACCCTTTGCTGGTTTCTGTCAGCCGGTAGAGGCGCTGGTAGTCGCCCAGCAGCCGGTAAAACGCATGCTGACTTTGCTCGTTCAAGTGATCATATTCATCTCTGAACTGCTCCACCGTAAAACCAAGGCTGGTAATGGGTGTTCGCAATTCGTGCGTCAGCAATTGCAGGATAAACTGTCGCTCTTTCATTTCCCGTCGTCGCTCCAGCCCCAGCCTGAAAATCAGCCCCAGAATAATGACCAGCAAAATAAGCATGCCGCCCTGCCACCAAAGCACATTGGTACGACGAGGCTCAATACATAAGTTACTGTACTGAAAGCGACAACTCTCGCTGATCTGGTCAGTAGAGCGGGTGATTCTGATACCCGCCTTGTCTGCTATCGGTTGCCATTGCTCCGGGCTTAACACATCAATGCCAGTCAGAGTGTTGCGCCACAAGCGGCCACTTTTCGTCAGAAAATACCGCGAGCCGCCCAGAATGGCCGACTGACCCGTATCAGAAAGTGCGGCGAATATACCGTGTAACGGATGCAGCGGATGGGCAAGAGTCAGGCTGTTGGCATGCTGTTGAAGAAATGCATTCGCGTCGCTTTCTTCATGATGATCTTTCAGGTAGTTCACATACCTGTCTGCATAGCTGCCGCCGGCTGGGTGTCTCTCGGACAGGTGCTGACTCCATTGCGATGGAAGTTTACCGTCGCGGCACAAGATCAGTTCAAATTGCACCGCTCTGCGCCAATCCGCACTGTCACTCAACACATTGTCGTCTTCAGAGCAGTGGTTATGAATGTGATAAAGTCTTTCTATCTGCGCCCAGCTGAACCGTTTTAAATCTGGGTACTGGCTGACAGGTAACAGCAATTCCTGGGGATACTGATTCAACGACTGCTGGCTGATTTGAGCCTCGCCCTGCACTGTCGCAATACGATCAGAAAATGCCTGCCATTGTTGATGGGCCAGATATGTTTCCGGCTGCCCGCATACAGGCAAGGCCACTAATAACAGCGGAAGCAATGCATTCCTGACCATTTAACTCTCTCAGAAAAAATAATGCGCGATCATACACAATGCTTATCGTGACATTGTCTCCGCAATGTCACTGTTTGGCATGTTATAAGCGCAGATCCATGTGGTTATTCGTCAGTGATTGCCCTGTTAATCACTGCAATCAATGTGTCCAGCGCGCATTTGGCCTCGTTATCCGGTTCTCCCGGTTCGGGCAGCGCGTAGCCGATATTAATCCGCAGGCTGTCCCGGTACAGATCCCGCAGAGTGAAACACTCACCCAGCCGGATATCCAGCTTAGCCTCAATCAACAAGGACTTAATTTTTGCCTCGTCCATGCCAGGTATCTGTAACCAAAGTACTAGCCCACCAGCAGGATCACTGATACGAACTGTTTCCGGCAGATGCTGCTGCAAATATTCTCGATAGCGCCGTTTATGGAGCAACAAATCAAACCTTTGTGTTTTCAAATGCCGCACATACTGGCCACTATCGATAAAATCAGCGACGGCCAACTGTATCGGCAGCGATACACCAAAACAGCCTGCCGCATGTTTGCTCAGATACTGATTCAGATAGCGTCCCGGCAAACACCAGCCAAGGCGATAGCTGGCGGCCAACGTTTTGGATACAGAACCGCACCAGAGTATATATCCGCTTTTGTCGTAATACTTTGCAGGTAATGGCACTGTATTGCCGTGGGGTAATTCCATGTACACATCATCTTCAATCACAGGAATTTCATAACGGGAAGCCATCTCCGCCAGTCGCTGCTTTTGTGCCGGTGACATCGTAATACCCTGCGGATTCATATGAGTCGTACAAAAGAGACCGGCTTGAACCGTCCCCTGCTGCATATGATGCTCTAACTGATCCAGATCTATGCCGCTGTCCACAGACGGAATCTCCACGATATTGCGCGACATTTCCCGCAATAAGGTTAACAGTCCGTTGAAACATGGCGAGCTGACAGCAATGGCATCATCAGGTTGAGTACAGACTTCAATAGCAGTACGAATGGCATCCATGCAACCGTTTGTTATCGTCAACTGCTCAGCGGTGAAATGAAAACTGTAATTTGCAAAATGTGCAGACAGGACACTGCGCAACATAGCCTCACCCTGCCGGATGGGGTAAAAGTTCAACCTTTCACCAAGGCGCCGGTTTGCACGCCGGAAGCTCTGTTCCATCTGGCTGGTCAGTTTATTACTGACTTCAAAACGTGAATAACCCAGCGGTCCGGCGAACTGGCTGTCTGGCGTATTTCCCTTGCCCAGCGAATAGTCAGATGCCGATGCCAGCTGACTTTCAAACTGCGCCAGATCCGGTAGCCGCAGGGTTGAGCGCTGTGCTACGTAATACCCGGATTGCGGTTTAGCGACAATCCAGCCCTGAGATTCCAGATGCTGATAACAATTCAAGGTAGTGGTCATGCTTACCTGATGTAATTGTGCAAACTGCCGCAGTGAGGGCATGCGAACTTGAGCAGCCAGCAGACCTGATTGAATATCGGCAATATACTGCTCGGCTAATTGTTTATACCTCATGGCGTACCCTTTCCTGCTTGAATCATAAACTGTGCTCTTTTTATTGTTAGAAATTGTATCTGCACCTTTCTGCGAAAGAAATCCACAATGTTGATTAAATCAACAATGGAGTACAACGCATGACATTTAAAGATGCCTGCCTGGGCTTATTCGTGATGTTCATTTGGGGCATCAATTTTTCTGTGATCAAACTGGGCGTCAGTCAGGCTGATCCCCTGCTGATGACTGCGATTCGATTCACACTCGCGACAATGCCACTGATCTTCTTTGTTCGGAAACCGGATGTCGCCTGGCGTTATCTGGTGAGTTACGGCGTGCTGTTTGGAGTGGGTGTATGGGGAATGGCATCCTGGTCAATCACCGCCGGACTGTCTGCGGGAATGACATCAGTATTACTGCAGACCAATGTCATTTTTGGTCTGTTTATCGGCTATCTGGTTTTTCACGACAGATTCACAATACACAAACTCATTGGTGCGCTGTTTGCGTTTACCGGGCTGGCTTTATCCCTGATGGCCACTGACGGCACCATCACATTAAAAGGTGTGGCTTTAGTGATGATATCAGCATTATCCTGGAGTCTGGTCAGCACCCTGGTGAAGAAATCAGGCACCCGACAACCCTTTGCCTTCAGTATCTGGGGCATGGCATTTGCGCCTCTGCCATTGCTGCTCTTTGCACTCTCGCTAAATGGTACAGATATCATCACCACCACGATTAATAGCTGGAATGGCTACACCACTTTCTCAGTCCTATTTCAGGCCTATCCGACCACGGTATTTGGCTACTGGGTATGGAATCGTATGCTGGTGAAGTATCCGCTCAGTACGGTCGCACCGGTCAATCTGATGGTGTCAGTGTTCGGCTTGCTCGGCGGCTATCTCTTTTACGGTGAGCATGTCGGTGCTTTACAGGTCATATCTGCAGCCATGATTCTGGCGGGTGTGCTCATTATTCTGCTCAAATCCGGTAACACCTTTTTGGCTGCCAGACTGACTCAATGGCGTGTAGGGAAAATTTCTGATCAATAAGTCTGATTGTCTAAGCCACCTGGTGACAGGTGGCTTTTCGTATCAGCCTGAATAAGTGCCTCGGGTACATCCAACAAAACAGCGATTACACACTATCGAAAATAACAGCAGCTTTATATCAGATCACGGCGCGACTCAGCCACCAGCGCATCCAAAAAGCTGAATAAGGCGCGGTTCATTTCACTGTAATCGGCATTGCGTAGCTGCTCGGCCGTCTGAATGAAAGGCTTATTTTCGTGATTGTTGAGATCGTCGCCAGAATGTCTGATGAGACCTTCCACCGAGTCGCGGGTAAATTCGGGGTGGCACTGAAAGCCATAGGCTAACGGGGTATAACGCACAATCTGACGCGGGCAGCCCAGGCTGGTTGCCAGTACCTGGCATTCAGGTGTCAGCCCCGGCATGTCATTATGCCAGTGACCAACAACCAGTTCAGGCGGAAACCCTTCAAACTTGCGATCCAGCCTTGCGTGTTTGTTAAGCACAACAGGAAAGCAGCCCACTTCCGGTTCCAGACTCCGGCTATGCGGCGCACCTAACGCTTCCCCGAGAAGTTGTGCCCCCAGGCAGAACCCGACCACGGGCGTTTTGCTCGCGACAGCTTTTTTGATCAGCGTAATTTCCGCTGCGGCATCAAAATGCGGACACTCTTCTCTGGTGGTTGCCGGACTTTGCGGGCCACCCAATACAATCAACAGATCCATATCATCACCGCGTTCTGGTAGTACCTCGCCCAGATAAACACGCGAATATGACGTCGAATAGTTACGTTGATCAATCCACTGTAATAAAGCGCCTGGTCCTTCAAACGCTTCATGCATAACAAAATGTACTTTCATTGCTTTTCCTTTGCGTTTTGTCTTTGAGTTTTGATGATACAACCCATACTATGCGCGAAACGATCCGGTCAGGTAGCGACAATATGACAAAAAATACCGATAAAAAGACATATGCAACACCTGATGGCAATACACTGATCGCGACCTATTCGTGCCAGCCTCTTCTGATCAACACCCTGAACATGGCCAAAGGCTTTCACGACAAACCGCATCAGCACGCATGGCATCAGATTATTTTTCCATCCAGGGGATTATTGAAATGCAGCACTGACACACATCAGTTCTATATCCCGCACCACAGGGCATTGTTTATCCCGGCACACACCCGGCACGAGTCCAGGGCGCTGCAGGACACCACATTTATCGCCGTGTACCTGAACCCAGAGTCCTTAACCCGCATACCGGCGTCCAGCCAGCCGATTGAAGTGACGCCGTTTTTCCGCGAACTGATCCTGAAACTCAGGCAATCCGTTTTGCGCGATCAACAGCAACCACCTGGCATCTTGCGCCTGCTGGCAGTACTGGAAGACGAGTTAAGCGCAGACAAAGACAGTTCACTGGAGCTGCCCATGCCGCAAGACCGTCGGCTTGCGCCTATCGTCGATGAGCTGCTGAGTCATCCCGGCAGCACAAAAACTCTGGCGCAATGGGCCCGTCAGACCGGCGCAACCGAACGGACATTGTCCCGGGTGTTTCAGAAAGAAATTCAACTGACGTTTCCGCAGTGGCGGCAGCGCCTGCGGCTCATGACGGCAATGACGCTGCTTGAGCAGGGTTTACCGGTGCAGGATGTGGCCCACGAAATCGGCTACCAGTCTGTTTCCGCTTTCATTGAAGCGTTCCGGCTGGCTTTCAAACTGACCCCGCAGCAGTTTAAGCATCAGCGCACTATAGAGTAACTGCACGCAACTGAGCTACTGATTGCCTTTTTCAATTAAGGCTTCATCCGTGATGTGCACTATCTGTTGCTCTTCTTCAGTCAGGCGGGTCTTTTTCCATGTCCCGCGCTTAAACCAGCAAAACGCAAAAATAGCGACCACCACATTGGTAACGGCAAACGACCACCAGATACCGTTATCCTGCAACGCTGTATGTTTTGACAACACATAGGCCAGCGGAAACTGCACCATCCATTGCGACACCAGTGCAACCATCATGGCGTTCTGCATATTGCCTGAGGCCCGAAACGCGGAGACGACGCAAAGCTGTATCCCAATACCGCCCCATGTCAGGCACATAGTACGCAAAAAGTGGGCACCTTCTTTGATCACCTCAGGATCATCCGGGATAAATACAGCGATAAGATGAGGAGCGAAAACATAGAATAGGATGCCGATCACCGTCAGACCGAGAAAGCCCCACAGCGTGCCCAGCAAGGTGATTTTTTCAGCCCGATCAATCTGGTTAGCACCTATGTTCTGCCCCACCAAGGTCGACACTGCCATCGACAGCCCCATGGCCGGAATCATGACAAACTGCAGCAAGTTGGAACCCACGCCATAAGAGGCAATCGTCACTGTCCCGAAACTCGCCACCAGAAACGACAGAATGATCATCCCCAATGCGCGGGCAGACAGCTCTACTGAGCCAGGGACACCAAGAAAAAAAGCTTGTTTGATATAGGCAAAATCGGGCTTGAAGTTGTGCCATTCCAGCTGTATGCCGTGTCTGCCCCGCATGAACACCATAAGACCCAGTATTGCAGCCATTGACTGAGTGACCAGTGTCGCCAGCGCCGCCCCCATTACACCCAGTCCTTCAAAACTGCCAAGGCCAAAAATAAACAAAGGGTCCAGAAAAAAGTTGAGGATCACAGTGCCGAAGACAATCATCAGCGGGATCTTTATCTGCCCGATCCCCCGCATCAGCGACTGAAACATGGCAAATAAAAAGACAAAAATCACCCCGATAAACGACACGTGCATGAACTTGAGCGCATCGCCATAGACCTTTTCGCTCACGCCCAGTAACGTCAGGAAATAGGGCGATAGCAAATAGCCGGTTAACCCCAGCACCACGGACGTGACCGCGACCATCAGCATGGTCTGAGCGGCGACATGGTTCACTTTGTCCCGGCGTCCTGCTCCCATGTATTGTGCCGATAGCGTTGCGCCCGCCATGGCTAACCCTGAACCTAACGCGATCACCAGAAAGGTAACGGGCATGCTGACAGACACCGCCGCCACTTCAGATGCGCCCAAGCGTCCCACCCAAAATGCATCTGTCAGCTGATAGGCCGACTGAAGAATATTGGTCAAAATAATGGGAACCGCCAGCGAGATAAGTACTTTGTTGATGGGACCTTCGAGAAACCGGTTTTGCCTGTCTGTCATCGCCATGCCTTATGTTGTTATCGTTATGAACACGTCTTGAAGATGCGGATACTTACGTCAATATAGTTAGTCAGGCCGCTATAAGCACTCGTTTTTGTGGTCTTTTTGTCACTGAATAAATGATTAACTGCCTGGCAGCCAGCCGACTATACTTTACTCGTTACCTGCTCAGCACCGTCATTCGACTAAGGATAACGGTATGAAATTTGCCAGATATCTGCCTCTGGTAGTGCTTGTGACAGCAGGGATCCCTGCTATCGTCAGTGCCGATGACAAACAAGCAATGCTGGATGATGCATTGAGTGCAGCTCCTCCCACACTCAGAGAGAAAGTCACCGTAATGGACTGGGATAACAATGTCTTACAAAAAGGCTCCAGTACCTACACTTGCTTTCCAACACCTCCTCAGCTGAAAGGGACAGCCCCTATGTGTATGGATGGCCCCTGGATGGAATGGGCACAAGCCTGGATGAAAAAAGAACCCGTTGAAATTAAAAGCATAGGTATTTCTTACATGCTGGCTGGTGACGGCGGCGCAAGCAATATCGACCCTTATGCGGAAGGTAAAACGGCAGATAACCAATGGGTGGTTGAAGGACCACATTTAATGATTATCACACCAGACAAAACCTTACTCGATTCGCTTCCCACCGATCCCAATAACGGCGGGCCATATGTGATGTGGAAAGGCACCCCCTATGAACACATCATGGTGCCAGTGGGGCCAAGGAAGTAAGACAAAACGATCACCACCGCCATAGGCGGTGGTTTAGGGGTGACAACCAAAAGCGAGATCATCATCTCGCTTTTCTTTTTATCGTTCTTGTTATTACTTCCCATTTTTCGATGGGTTGCCGGAGCTTTTGTATGGTTTAGGTGCCACCACTGTCGTGGTATCTGTGAGCGTTTTCAGGTAAGCAACGAGAGCCGCTTCTTCATGAGCCGTTAATCCCAGATCACCTGTTACACCACCAATGGTCAATAACGGTGCATCGGGCACTTCAGGTGCAGGCCAGCAATTATTCGCCAGCGCCTCTTTTTCAGTCACGATACTCGCGGGGCAGCGTGTCACACCAAAATCTAATGCGGTCTGACCGTCAACATCTGAGGTATTGTAGAAATGCACAATACTTTCCAGACTCTTAAACCAGCCATTGTGGGCATATGCTTTGGTAAATCCTTTCCCCGGACGTTTATCGACATTGCGCAATGTGGGTGTTTTGTGGGCGCCAATAAAGGCATTCTGAATAAAAAACGGAGGAAATGGTAAATTGGCATTCGGGTTCAACCCCAGGTTTAACAATGTGGGATGTAACCCGATATCCGGTAATGGTGAACCCGGTAACTCATAGTTTCTTGGCACACCAATCGCGTGATAGCTGTCATCGGTATACCGTTCAAGGGGATGCGTCCCATTGGCACCGTTGCTGTTATGGCAAATAACACACCCAGCCTGGCCATAGAACAGGTCATGTCCTTCGTTTTCCAGGTCGGTGAATCCAGCTAACGGGAATTGTTGATTGTCGTCTTCTGCAAGAGCAATATCCCGTTTTGAGTTAAAGCGATTGTTATCTTCAGACATTTGCCATGCCGCCAGAGCAACAGCAAAGCGTGCAAATGCCGTGGCCGATTCATCTTCAGACTGACAAGATAAACTCACACCCCATGACTGATAATACAACTCTTTACCCCATCTGGTGGATTCCACCTGGAGGCATACATCTTCTTTACTCTTATGGTTTTGCTCAACAGGGTTCAAAAACGGGCTGGCAAAGGCCTGATCAGCGAGGGGACCAAGGTATTTTGAGTAAGATGTTTTTTTCTGCCAGCTGGCGTCGTTAGCATCAAAAACCAAGTTGGTATTTTCGACAATGTCACCATTAGCGCGTCCGTTCCAAAACGCACCGCCACAAGGAAAAATACCACATGGACCTTGACCCGCAAGTTGGAGTTTTTGCAGACCTTTGGCTTCTTCGTTATGCAGGAAACTGACATATTGATTTGTCGGCGGCTTCAGCCCCCCGGCATTTTTCACCGTCGTTTTTTCTTGCCCTTCTTCTAAATCTTGTGGTCTTAAATGTGGCCTTGCCCCGGTAACTGCGACCTGATGTAAATTCACACCAGAGACATTGTACGTACCGCCCGTGCTTGGCGCGTGGCAAGTCGCACAAGACATTCGATTAGGATCAGAGATATTTTCAAAAAATAATCTTTTTCCTAATTCCTCTATAGGTTGTAAATCGTAGTCATTCTCATTGCCATTTTTAGCTTGTGAGTTAAATGAAAACAGCATTGAAATAACCAGAACGGATGTTCCGATTATTTTCGTCGATTTTAAAGATGCACTGACTTTATCAGGCTGCCTGCCTTTTGATGCTTGCATAGCCATGGTTAACCTCTTCTTTTTTCCACGCACAAATCAGCCACCCGATAAAACCGGGCAGCTCTGAGAGCGATAAGGCTTGATTAACCAACTATAACTTAAGTTTATAAATCCGCATTTCTCAAAAAAGAGAAAGCCATTTAAATCAAAAATATAAACAACAATTTCTCATTTTATAAAAAATGACACGCAAAAAAACACCACCATGCTTATCACAGCTGTTAATAAAACATTCTTTGTTTTCAAAGCGATTATAATGGCAACAGCAGCGCCAATTAAATATGGATTACTAAACGTGATGTTAATAGTATTCTCCTCGGGCAAAAAAACAATAGGCGCCCAAATTGCCGTCAACACTGCCGGGCTAGAATAACTTAAAAACCGCTGAGTTTGATAGTTCAGTTTTATAGGCAATCGGGGGTCTAAAAACAGATATCGACTTGCGAAAATAATCAGCGTCATTGTCAATATAGTTAGCCAGATCATCATTTTTCTTCCTGCTGTTTTTCTGTTACTTCACTGTGAATTGATTTATTTCCCATCAAGCGTTCAGACATATATCCGCCTAACATCGCGGTTAAGCTGGCTATCATCAGCCCGCCTTCTATGTTCAGAGCTGCCATTAACACTGACATCACCAGGGCAATCAGTACTGTGATCAACACCGGCCAGCGCTGGATACTGGGTACGACGATAGCGATAAAAGTGGCGGCAATGGCAAAATCCAGGCCCAGGCTGTCCAGATTCGGGATAAATTTTCCCGCGAAAATGCCTGCTAATGTGGCAATGTTCCAGCTGATATAAAACCAAAGCCCGGCACCCAGTGCATACCAGGGCTGAAAACGCTGCGGGGACTGATTACCACACAAGGCAAAAAGCTCATCGGTCAGAAGAAAACCCAAACCCAGCCGCCAGCGAAGCGGAAGCGGGCTGATCACGTTTCGCATCGTGATGCTGTACAACAAATGCCTCGAGGTAATAAAAAAGGTGGTCAGTAAGATAGTCACAATACCGATCCCGGCTTTCAGTAACCCGGTTGCTACCAGCTGCGCCGCCCCGGCAAACACTATCGCTGACATGGCCACACTCTGAAACACGTCCAGTCCGGCATCAATAGCAAAGGAACCGGCAAGTAACCCCCAGGGAATAACGGCTACACATAAAGGCATCACAGCGAGTGCACCTTGCTTGAACAACCGCCGTTTCTCCTTGCCAGTCAGTAAAACGGCAGACGTTTCCTTTGGTATTTCTTTTTCTTTCATTGCCTTACCACTATCCACAATACGAAAACAGTCACTTTACGCCAAAACAGTTTTTCAATCTTGTACAAATTTGTCTTCAACAATAATAAGAATATCAGTTCATAAGGTAATCACTGTTTATTGATATTGTGTTGATTATTAGCACTTACTAACGTTTCAATGGTTTACTCTTCCTGACCGACAGGATAATGTGAGCGGCCATTGACATAAAAATACAACACTCATTTACCTAACCGGTTATCACGTATCAGGTGGCGGATAGCTGGTCTTTGATGAATCATGATTGCAGATCTCTTTTCGCGCTTTTTTATCTCCGACAGCACAGATCCAAGCCTTCTGGTCTCTGGTGAATATAACTTTTCACTGATTACCATTTCTTTGCTTATCTCTGTGGGTGCCTCTTTACTGGCGCTTTCTTTAGCCGAGTCGGCTAAACAGAGCCGCAGCCGCTTACTGCGCCGCCTGCATATACTGACAGGTGCAGCGTCGTTAGGGGTGGGTGTCTGGGCCATGCATTTCATTGGTATGCTGGCCTTCGAACTGTGTACCACAGTGGATTACGACATCAGCATTACCCTGCTTTCCGTCATACCCAGTTTTCTGGCTTCCTGGGTAACGCTCCATTTACTGACGAAACGGGCTGTCAGTAATGCACGACTGATACTGTGTGGTATAACCGTCGGCCTGGGTATTGGCTCAATGCACTACATAGGCATGGCGGCGATGGTACTGGGTCCTGCGCTAAAATATGACCCGGCTTTATTCGCACTCTCCATTTTTGTCGCCGCCTCATTAGCCACTCTGGCGTTATGGATCAGTTTTGGTCTGCGTAAACACCGATCAATGGCAGGTTATCAGGTTCAGCTCATTGCCAGCGTGGTCATGGGGCTGGCCATTGCAGGCATGCACTATACCGCCATGGAAGCGACCCGTTTTGTCGGCCAGCCCGATCCGGCATTTATCCCCGGCAGCCAGCGTCATTACTTACTGGCCATTACCATTTCGATTGTCACCGTATCCCTGAGCCTGATCATTGCGGCTGTTAACGCCCTGACCCGCTACCGCTCATTACTCCAGCACAGTGAAGAGACCGCTGCAGAGCTGAAAGCCACCATAGATACCGCCGTCGACGGCATTATTAAAATGTCTCACCGCGGCATTATCCTCTCATTCAATGCCTCTGCAGAACGTATTTTTGGTTATCACGAGAGTGAAGTCATTGGCAGGAACATCAGCATGCTGATGCCAGAACCTTATCAAAGTGCACACGATTCCTACCTGGAGAATTACCGCAAAACCGGGACAGCGCGCATTATCGGCATTGGCAGAGAAGTCACGGCACTGCACAAGAATGGCCTGATGAAGCCGATTCGTTTGTCTATCGGCGAATCCAGACTCAATGGCGTCAGCACCTTTGTCGGCGTGATCACAGACATCAGCAAGCAAAAACAAATGGAAGCCGATCTGCGCCGCTCCAAAGAAGAAGCTGAAATTGCGGCTCAGGCAAAAAGTACCTTTCTGGCCAACATGAGTCATGAATTGCGAACACCAATGAATGCTATTATCGGTTTTTCCGAACTCATGCTGGACGGTAAGATGAGCACCGAACAGCAAAGACACCTTGGCATTATCCGGCACTCGGCAAAAACCCTGCTCAACCTGCTTAATGATGTACTGGATTCTGCCAAGCTGGAGAGCGGCACCACACAGCTTGAATGCCGCCATTTCTCTCTTCGCCAAATCTGTGAGCAATTGATTGCCACCCAATCTCTGTTAGCCAACAAAAAAGGCATAGAGCTGACAATGCGCTATGACCCGCAGCTCAGTGAATATTTCCAGGGTGATCCGCTCCGCGTTCAGCAAATTATCCTGAACTTACTGAGTAACGCGGTAAAGTTCACCGAGCGGGGTTATGTCAGGCTGGACATCACTTCCAGCCGTACCAAAGGCGTCACTATTCTGGTCGAAGACACGGGGATTGGCATTGCGCCGGACAGACTGGATAGCATCTTCGCCCCTTTCTCGCAGGCAGACAGCACTATGTCGCGCCGCTTTGGCGGCACAGGTCTGGGGACGACCATAGCCAAACAGCTGATTGAACTGATGGGCGGTAAAATCGCCGTCTACAGCCAGCCCGGTCAGGGATCGACCTTCCGTGTCGATCTGCCATTACTACCGGGTCAGTCTGCTCAGATTGATAACAGCACAACAGACAATGTGCATATACCACCGATGACCATACTGGTGGCAGACGATGTCGAGCAAAACCTGGAGCTGATGACAGGATTATTAAAAAGAGATAATCATCAGTTAATCACGGCCAGAACCGGAACAGAAGCCATAGAACAATATAAATCCAGGCACATTGATATCGTTCTCATGGATGTTCAGATGCCTGAGCTGAATGGTCTGGAAGCCAGCAAAGCCATCCGGGCATATGAAAAGGAACAGCAACGAAAAGAAGTGCCTATTATTGCTTTAACGGCAAGTGTGCTCGAAAAAGACAGACGTAACGCTCTCGCCGCCGGCATGAATGGATTTGCCGTCAAGCCAATAGATATCTCTGCGCTGAAAGCGGAAATGGCTTACCTGAAAGGGATTATCACCCAGGCCCCGGTTCACCCTGAGAAACAAGACGACAATCAGGATACCCTGATCGATCTGGAGAAAGGACGCCTGCTCTGGGGCAATGAACAATCGCAGCTCGCCGCCATACAGAAATTCATCAGCCAGCCACAGCACCACCCGGACTTTATGGCTCGCTTGCTCAGTGGCGGTCAGACAAAAGCCCTGTCGCATGTACACCGCCTGAAAGGCGTGACTGGCAACCTGTGTATGCCAAGTACTCATCACTGCATGAAAAAGCTGGAACAGGCATTACAGCGTGACGAAAATACCGTTCCGTTATTTACTCAATACCGCGAAATGTTTAATGCCATTACGCTGCTGCTCACTTCAGTAGAGGATTTCTCTGCGGAGCCTGAGCATCAGACAGCTGATGTGCTCAACCTTGACGATATAAGCAAAATCATTCAGCAGCTGGAACAGGGCGAAATGCCGGATTGTGCTTTTGCGGCGGTTAAATCCCAGCTACCCGCAGAACTGGCTATGGAAGTGGAATCCGCCATGAGCGATTTTGAATTGGACCTGGCAGCCACGCTGCTGAATAACTATCTCATCAGCCAGCAAACTGTAGAGGCATAACATGGATGAACGTAAAACCCTTCTGGTCGTGGATGATGAACCTGCCAATTTGCAAGTGCTGAAAAATATTCTGGCATCGGATTACCGTCTGCTATTCGCCCGGGACGGCAGCCGCGCGATTGCGCTGGCTAACACAGAAAAACCCGATCTGATCCTGCTGGATATTATGATGCCAGGCCTGTCCGGCTATGAGGTTATTGAGCAGCTTTCAACCGTACCCGACACCAAACACATTCCGGTGATCTTCGTGACCGCACTGTCAGACACCAAAGATGAAACACAAGGTTTTGCATTAGGTGCCGTCGATTTCATCACCAAACCCGTCAGCCCGCCCGTTGTCCGGGCCCGGGTGAAAAATCAGCTGTCGCTGGTCAAAATGGACGAGCTGAAATCAACGCGGCTTTCCGTAGTACAAAAACTGAGCAGAGCGACAGAATATAAAGATAACGAAACGGGCCATCACGTTATCCGTATGAGTCATTATGCCCACACCATTGCAAGAGCCGCAGGTTACAGCCCGGCATGGTCAGAAACCCTGCTGCACGCATCACCCATGCATGATATCGGCAAAATTGGTATCCCGGATCATATTCTGCAAAAGAAAGGGGCACTGTCTGATGAAGAGTGGCAAATTATGCAGCGCCATACCCTGATAGGGGCAGAAATTCTGGGCAATGACCCCTCCGAACTGATGCAGATGGCCAGAAATATCGCCGTCTATCATCATGAAAAATGGGATGGTACAGGCTACCCCTACGGTTTACAGGCAGAAGCTATTCCCGTTGAGGCGCGTATAACAGCCATTGCCGATGTATTTGATGCCCTGACCAGTAAACGCCCTTACAAGCCGGCCTGGAGCATTGAAGAGGCTTCTGACTATATCTGTAAAAATAGCGGTACTCACTTCGACCCGGTTCTTGTAGAGGCCTTTGCGCGTTGCCAGTCAGAATTACTTGATTTGAAAAACAAGTGGCCTGAATAAGATCCGCAGAGAAACAGATTCATCAAATCTATTCAATGCTCTCGTCAACAAAATATAAGCAGTCACTTGCTTTTCCATTAAACATGGAAAAGTCAGAAAGTATATTGCCGACGGTCGCCACATTTACTTCATGGAACCCTAATTTACATAAACCTTAAATTTCATAATCTTATGTAACAGTACATTTAATTCATCAAAATGAGACCCCCACAGCAATTTCATCATTTCAAACACTATAAAAGCGAAAAACTGACATGAAAATGTTAAAGAACACGGCATTATATGAAATTATATTTGTTGGGAAATGTCGTTAACTCAT
Source organism: Photobacterium halotolerans DSM 18316 (assembly GCF_000425165.1). GTDB lineage: Bacteria > Pseudomonadota > Gammaproteobacteria > Enterobacterales > Vibrionaceae > Photobacterium > Photobacterium halotolerans. The sequence continues at coordinate 33,179 of NZ_AULG01000015.1, read as the reverse complement.
GAAGCTTTGTATCTGTAAATTGGCAACTACAGCTATCGTAATAAAATGCGGTGCGATAAACAGGCAAGTGGTGCGTAAATAATGTACTGCGTACAATGCGGTGTTCGAACGCTGGATAAACCTGACGGTACTCCGGTAGAAATGTGTAAAAAATGTACTGAGGGCGAACAATCGCAGTCTCACGATGCTCTGCGCTCGAAATACTCACTCAAATTCAGGCTGGCGATAGGTTTTCATGCCCTTTACGCGATTATCTGGCTGATATGGGGAATCGTTTCAGGGTTTCAGGCCGCCATCGACGGCATCATGAACATAGAAACCAACAATTTCGCTATGGTGCTGCTGGCTGTGTTGATGATAGTGCTTCACCTCACTGCCGGATACGGACTCTTGATCCGCCACCCCTGGGCTGAAAAAGCCACTATGTTGTTTGGCTGCATCCTCTTTTTCTTCTACCCCTGGGGAACAGTGGCCGGCTCGACATTAATTTATTCGCTGATCCAGCTCCGTTACGACTACACGCTCACGTCAAAATTCTTCCGTAAGCTTTATCGCTAAAAGCAGTTCTGCGAGACGCAATGCAATTCTCGCGCTCTGCGCTTCCTTTTCTTGTCTTAGGCCGAAATTTTCGTACACTGGTCGGCTTTTTAGTTGTCAGGAGGAAGTATGTACATAGGTTTCGACTACGGCACAGCCAACTGCGCTGTTGCTGTTATGGAGAATGGTCAGCCAAAATTGCTTCCCCTTGAAGGCGAGAGCTTTTTCATTCCTTCAACACTGGCGGCACCAAGCCGCGAGGCCGTCAGCGAGGCGCTATTTCGTCACTATGACATCAAACCCGCTGATAAGATTGGAGAGCAATTACTGCGCCGTTCGATCGCTGCCAACAAAGACGATGACATCATCGTTGATGCACACGCCTTACAATTTGGTCAGCAGGCGCTGGACACCTACCTCAATGATCCTGATGAAGTATATTACGTCAAATCGCCAAAGTCCTTCCTTGGCGCTTCCGGTTTACATGACATCCAACTGAGCCTGTTTGAAGATCTGGTCTGCGCCATGATGGCAAACATCAAACACCGCAGTGAAAGCCAGTGCGGTGAGAGTATCACCCATGCTGTTATCGGGCGCCCTGTCAACTTTCAGGGTACAGGCGGAAGTAAGGCCAACCAGCAGGCCGAGAGTATTCTGCGCCGGGCGGCAACGCGTGCTGGCTTCAAAGCGATAGAATTCCAGTTTGAACCTGTGGCTGCCGGTCTGGAATACGAAAGCCAGCTGCAAGAAGACAAAACCGTCCTGGTGGTCGATATTGGTGGCGGTACCACCGACTGCTCCGTGCTGCAAATGGGACCGGGCTGGTTAAATAAAGCAGACAGAACAGAAGGTTTGCTGGCCCACAGTGGCAGCCGCGTCGGCGGTAACGATCTGGATATCGCCCTCGCCTTCGAGCGTATCATGCCTTTATTTGGCAAGCACAGCACCAACCAGCGCGGACTGGCAGCGCCGATCAGCCAGTTCTGGAACCCGGTGGCGATCAACAATGTGGCCGCACAAAGTGATTTTTACGCCAGCGCGAACTTAGCCGTACTGCAACAGCTCGTGCGGGACTCCGCAGAGCCTGTTTTGCTGCAAAGGCTGCTGCAGGTCTATCACCATACCTTAGGTCATCAGTTGGTGCGTGAAGCCGAACTGCTGAAAATCGCATTGTCCGATTCAGCCAGTGCCGGCACTGAGATCCGCATCGGACAGGAAACACTGCCGATCAGCTGCACCAGTCATGAACTGGCAGAGGCGGTCAACAGCAACGCGGAGAAGATCAGCAGTCTGATCAATGAAGCTTTGTCTCAGGCTGAATGCGCACCGGACGTTATCTTTATGACAGGCGGCAGTGCCCGCTCCCCCATGCTACGCCAGCTTATCGAGCAACGCCTGCCCGGTGTGCCGATCGTGGCCGGTGATTATTTTGGTTCGGTCACCGCTGGCCTGAGTCGCTGGGCGGAGTTCTGCTTTCGGTGATCAGTAATTATCAGACCAACAGTTAACAGAACGAAAACGGATGCAAATCAGACCAGCCACTGAGTTCGAGATGGACGCACTGTATATGACGGGCTACGACACCTGGGGGGCGGTGAATTCTCAGCTCACAACACATGTGCAATAAACCCCACAATTGTGTACAATATATCAACTAAACACTCATGTATCTGTCTCTATGTCGTGTATACATTGATTGGCTGAGACATGTAATAAAGAAAAAGGGGTAAGCAATGACCTGGAATGTCTATCTTTCTGGTGAAATCCACACCGACTGGCGGGAACAAATCATTAAAGGCTGTGAGGCGAAAGATCTCAATATTGTGTTTACTTCAGCCGTTACCGATCACGACAGCAGTGACGCGGCAGGTGATGGTTTAGGGGCAGAATCTGACAGCTTCTGGCGCGACCATAAATCGGCCAAGGTCAATGCCATCCGGATACAGAAACTGATCAAACAATGCGACGTGGCTGTTATCCGTTTCGGTGATAAATACAAGCAGTGGAATGCCGCGTTTGACGCCGGATACTGTGCTGCACTGAATAAGCCCTACATCACACTGCACAGCGAAGACATTGTCCACCCGCTCAAAGAAGTGGATGCCAGCGCCAACGCCTGGGCGACAGATCCAGCGCAAATTGTTGAAATTTTGGATTATTTACTGAATCAAAAATAACCCCTCCACCCGACGCGATCATACCGATTGCGCCGGGTAAATCGCTTTTCTAGCGCAGGCGCTGACCTGAAATGGCAGGATGATAAATCGGTTGAACAACATTGCCGGCCGGATCAGTACAATGAAAACTGCGCGCACCATCACTGTGATCATGCGGTGTATCCAATAACGGTACGCCTTTGGCTTTGAGAAATTCGAACCAGGTTTGCAATTCTTCCTTGCTGTCCACTATGAACCCGAAATGATCCAGTGACTGATTGTGGTTCTCCTGTGGTTCATACGCCCTGCTCAGCGACAAATTATCATTACCGCAGGTCAGGTAAATCAGGTTATCGCTCGCTTTTCTGAGCACTTCCATACCCAGTATCTCGGTATAGAAACGGATACAATCCTCAAAGGGATACACCGCCAGTGCTAAATGTCGTAATCCGTTCAAAGGTGTTGGTCTCTCATTCATATCCAGCCGCTCCGTGTGCAATAATTTAATTCATTGTATACAATATAGAGCAAGATATTCAAACGAAGAACGAGTTGTTCCTCAAACCGACAAAAAGGAAGTGCACTCTATGTTTTGTATTGTTGTGAAAAATTCAGTCAAAGCAGGGTTTCGAGACCAATATCTCTCGATCATGAAGGAAAATGCCAGGGCTTCGGTAGAGAATGAAGAAGGCTGCCTGGTGTTCGATGTGCTGTCAGCTCAGGACAACGATCACTGCTTCTACCTGTATGAAATCTATACCAGTGAAGACGCACTTGCGGCGCACAAACTGACACCGCATTACCTGGAAAGCCGCAAGCACTTAGCCGGTTTGATCGACGAACAATCTGTCATCCGCTGCGATGTGGAGCATCGTAATTTCCAGCGATAATTTCTCACAGCTGCGATCATTTTTCTGTCAACACCGCTTCTGAAGACAGGCGTATAAATCACCTGTCTTCAGCACCCGGATTAGGCGCAAATCAGCGCCAGCCGAAAAAACCTGCATCCTCTCGTCACTTTGGTCGCCTCAGTAACACGCCCCAAGAACAGACTAATGACGAAGCGAAGTAAGGTGGATTATGAAAGGCTTTACCTGTTTATCCCTCACCCTGATGTGTGGCTTTATGGTATCAGCAACGGCAAATGCTGGCTGCGGTGAAATGCAAGCGCAATGCATTGTGTTTGAGCACGGTGAGACAACCCCGGTCAGTTGCTCCATATCGGTCTGTGCCAATACCAGCGATTTTGATACCTATTGGACACTCAGTAACGGTTCTGAAATCTCGCATCACATCAACGCGAACAAAACCACCATTAAGGTAAACGGTCAAACCGGATTCGCATTACCTTCAGCCATATTACAAGACAAACTGAGCTGCTACAGCGCACCCGGTATCAACAGCATTTATTGTGCGAAAGATATGCTGCTTTAGCCTGTGCTGGCTGAGAAGCACTGAGGGCAATATTCGCTGCTTTGTATATATACAGCTGACAGTATCTGCCTGCTGTTCCTGCCGTTTGTTGCCTGCCGCTTATTGCCTGCCAAGAGTACGCTGATACCGGTTCCCCGCTTAAACCTTCCGCTTACCTGTCATTTTGCAATAACCAGTTAATGACACACAGCGTTCTGACGCCATTAGATACTGTCATTGGTTGAGGGTTTCTGACCCTTTTGCATCATTATAAAAATCAAGGTGAGTATGAAAAAGGCACTCTCTATTATTCTTCTCTCATCGTTATCAGGCTGTGCATCTATGGGCCAGCCAGATCCTGAGATCGGGTTTGAGTCTACAGTTAACCTGAAAGGTTACTATTTTTCAGAGAGCAACGGCAATGTTCTGGAAAATGGCCAACTGGTAAAAAAGAAAACTTACGCCTATATAAAATTCAATAACTTAGAAGAAAATCAGCTGACGTACATCATTGCCACGTCTCCGGCAGTAAACGGCATTGTCCGGGGCGATGCGATCAGTACCCGGGTGACCAGCCATTACCGTGTGGATAATAACCACGGCGATAAAGGTTACCGAATCAGCTTCTATCAGCAAAAAGGGAACATGCACCTTGATTACGTGCTGAATGCAGACATCAATGGCGTTATTGAGGATTTTACTTTCCAGCCGCTGTGATCTGACACACTGACAGCTCACTGCTGATAATGTAATCAACATTTTTTCGTTTAACGGACGAGATATGACGTTGGGGAATTATGCGCACTCTTAAATTTTCAGCCCTGTTTGCCACTGTATATTTACTGATGATCTCTCATGCTCATGGACAGTCCGTTTCAAGCTCTGTCGCTCCCTCTGCACTGGGTAAGCGAACCGTTGATGATGTATTAGCCACTTACGGCCACTTGTCGGAAATGCGGCTTAAATACAGATTTCGCCAGGCCAGTGTGAGTTATCCGCCTGAGAAAATTGCGCTGCTTGGCCTGAAAGAAGAAAAAGCACTGGAGCTATGGGCGTATGATCAGCAAGGCCGGCGCCATTTTGTCTACAGTTACCCTGTCACGGCAGCCAGCGGCAAAGCGGGACCAAAGCTCAAGGAAGGCGACCGTCAGGTGCCGGAGGGGATCTACAAAATCATCGGCCTCAACCCGAACAGTCGTTTCCACTTGTCGATGAAGCTTAACTATCCCAACGACTTCGATCTGAAATACGCCGCACTCGAAGGCCGGCAATCACCGGGCTCCAATATTTTCATTCATGGCAAAGCCGACTCCATTGGTTGTCTTGCTATCGGAGACAGTGCGGTGGAAGAGCTGTTTACCCTGGTGGAGAAAATCGGCAAAGACAATGTCGAAGTGGTGATCGCCCCGCATGATCCGCGTAAAAACCCGATCCGCCCTGTATCCGACACCTCCCCGGCCTGGATATCTGAGTTGTATGCATCGATTGAAAGCGAATTTTCCCGTTTTGAATATTAAACAGGCTAATAAGGCTCCCGGCGCGGAGCGCCATCATAACTGTCAATGAAATCTGTTGCGCACGGGAATCAGCCACCATAAACTCCTGACAACGAATTAAAATTAAGTGGCTTATTTCAAGGATTATTATGAGCACGGAATTACGCTCTCAATGCACTCTGTCTGTCCCCGGCAACCATGAAATGTCTCCGGCCGAGATCTTCCGGCAAATGGCAGACTGGTGTCAGGACAATCAGGTCAAACATGATATTTACGGTCAGGGCGATGATCTGCAGCAGTTTGAAACCAAAATCGCCGATCTTCTGGGCTACGAAGACGGTCTGTTCGTTATCACGGGCACGATGACCCAACCTACCGCACTGCAACTGGCCTGTATCGCACGCAAAAACCCTATTGTGGCCATGCATCCCTCCAGTCATATTTACCTGCATGAAGCGCAAGGCTATCTGCTGCAGCAACGCTTTACCGTTCTGCCTGTCGGTAACCCTTATCAAACCTGGTCTTTGGCCGATCTGCAGGAATGGCCGGACGATGTAGCAGCCGTACTGTATGAACTTCCCATGCGCGAAATTGGCGGTCAGCTGCCTGAATGGGATGATTTAAACGCTATCAAAGCCCATTGTCGCGAGCAGGGTATTCATCTGCACATGGACGGTGCCAGATTGTGGGAAGCCAAAGCCTGGTATGGCCGTGAGTATAGCGAGATTGCAGAAGGTTTCGATTCAGCTTATGTCTCTTTATACAAAGGCATTGGCGGATTAGGCGGCTCTATGCTGCTGGGCGATAGAAAATTCATTGAAAAGGCTCGCCTCTGGATGCGGCGCCAGGGCGGTAACGTATATCATCGTACGCCTTACTCTGTCTCCGCGGCTATGCAGTTTGATCAGCGCCTGGCGCTGATGCCAGCCTTATTCGAGCGGACTCAGCAACTCTACCGCCTATTGAAAGATTACCCGCTGTTAACGCCCAATCCGACAGCGCCTCAGGCCAATATGCTGCATCTGTACCTGCCGGTCAGCGCCGACAAGGCCAAAGCCATTCGTGACAGGCTGGCGACAGAGCAGAAAATCTGGCTGGGAAATCCGCAACAAGCCGCCTTATCTGAGCAATCGTTCCTCGAATGGTATGTCGGTGACAACCTGCTCAACCTGAGCGATGACAAGCTGCGCGAAATCTTAAGCTGGCTATCCGGCGAGTTAGTCCGCTAATTGAAAAGCGGCTCCCAACCGCTGCATTACCAGCGCAGGGAGCCACTTGGCCATAGTGATATTATGACTGGCTGTTATCGGATGATTTTTCGCTTTGAAGGTAATCCAGTGTCATTCGGGTTAAACGCTGCTTCTCTTCCTCGCAGATAAAACTGGCCTGAATCGCATTGAGGGTAAACTGGGCGATCTCTTCCTGCGTCATTGGGTGTGCATCGGCCACCGCCTGAAAATTATCGGTCATATAACCGCCGAAATACGCCGGGTCATCCGAATTGATGGTGACGCACAAACCTTTGCGCAACAGCTCGACAATATTGTGATCTTTCATCTCCTCGAACACCTTGAGTTTTAAGTTCGACAGCGGGCACACGGTTAACGGTACCTGCTCCTGCACTAAACGCTCAACCAGCGCAGCATCTTCAACACAACGGACACCGTGATCCACCCGGGTCGCCCCCAGCAGATCCAGGGTATGGGTGATATTTTCCGATGGCCCTTCCTCACCGGCATGGGCTACGGTCAGAAAACCTTCTGCCAACGCTTGCTGAAAGACCGCATGGAATTTCTCCGGCGGATTGCCCTGCTCAGAGGAATCCAGCCCCACGCCCACGATTTTGTCTTTATGCGGCAGCGCCTGACTGAGCGTGGCAAACGCTGAGTCCTGATCGAGATGGCGCAGGAAACACATGATCAGCTGGCTGGAAATACCCAGAGTTTCCCTGCCCTGCTCCAGTGCGCGATGAATGCCCAGCACCACAGTATCGAAGGCAATACCACGCCCGGTATGGGTTTGCGGATCAAAGAAGATCTCTGTGTGCACCACGTTATCGGCTTTACAGCGCAGCAGGTAGGCCCAGGTTAAATCGTAAAAATCCTGCTCGTGGATCAGCACGTTTGCGCCCTGGTAATAAATATCCAGAAAAGACTGCAAATTGTGGAACTGGTACGCCGCACGCACTTCATCAGGTGAGTTAAACGGAATCGCGATCTGGTTTCTCTCGGCCAGTGCAAACATCAGCTCAGGTTCCAGTGAGCCTTCAATATGCAGGTGTAATTCCACTTTTGGTAAGCCAGTAATAAAGGATGTCATAAGGTGCTCTTAATCAGGTTCTCAATACGTTGACTGGGATGATTAACAGCTTTTCTGCAGCAAAGGAGAATGGGATATTCTGACCATGACAAAGAGAAAAGCGATTAATCGACTTAACTCTTCGTAATCAGAATTTTACGGATTCTGGTAGAGACCCCCACACCCTATCAGTGGGGTTATACGAAGCGGGTTGTATCGGTTTACGCTAAACCGATGACCACAACGGGACGAACTTTCTCATATCAGCTGCCGGCTTGCAAGCCGTGCCAGCCAACACCCTGCCTGCGACCCCATAGCAGAAGGCAACTTACTACTGGTTCTGGTTACTGGTTTCTGGTTTCTGGTTTCTGGCAAAAATGACGGGAAAAACGTCACAATGAAAAATGCGCCCCCGTTCGCAGAGGCGCAGCGCTAATGTTACTCTTTCTCTTCTTTAGAAAATTCTTCGCTGGCCTTTTGCCAGGCTTCACTCAGGCTGTCATAGGCACCAGAAAAGCCTTCTTTGACATGATCCCAGGCGCCGGCCGAGCTGCTCTTCATGCTGCCATACCATTCAGCCAGTTTCACCCGCTGTTCCTGCATTGATTTCAGGCTTGCTCTGGCTTTCTCACGGGCAGCCTGATCCATATTGTCCCAGTCATCTTCTATCTGGGTCTGCAACTGCTCAATATGTTTATCCAGGCTGTCGATGCCTTCTTTCGTCGCCTTCATGGCTTCGTCTTTTTGCTCTGCGGAGTAGTTTTTCAGTGACTCCAGCAAATCCTGCGTCTCTTTGTTCACCTGTTCTGCAGATGTCACTGCTTCTTCTTTTTCGTGATGGGCCGCAGTGGCCACGCCAGGCAACAGCCCGATGGACACCACAAGTGCACACACCGAGGCATAACGACGAACGACATTCACTTTCATATTTCCTCCAAGCGTCGTGATATGAATGAAGAATCAGACCTAAAGTATGGCCGATCCCTAATAAAATTGTGTTCACTCACTGTCAGGATACGGTTCACTGGCGAATCCTAACGGATGTTCCATACTTTATAGCACTGGTTTCAACAATGAAAAACAATAAGTTATGGATGAGAACAACAGCACTTTATTAAATCTGCGCACCATTGAGCCTTCCGATTTCAAGCAACTTGCTGCATTGGAAGATCTGGTATTTCCTGATGTTGGCGGTGCCTGGCCAAAATCCACCATACAAGGGCTGGTCAAACATTTTCCCGACGGGCAAATCTGCATTGAGGACAAGGGAAAGATCATTGCCGCTGCACTGACCATTAAAGTCAGCTACAACCGCTATTCCCTGAACCACACCTATCTGGATATAGTCGATGCCAACAATGTGGCCTGCCACAACCCGAACGGGGATGCGCTGTATGGGCTGGACGTATTTGTCCATCCGGATTATCGCGGCCTTCGCTTAGGGCGCCGCTTATACGAAGCCCGTAAGGAGCTCTGCCGGGCCAACAACCTCAAAGCCATACTTGCCGGCGGACGTATTCCGGGTTATCACAAATACGCCGATGAAATGCATGTTTCTGAGTATATTGCCAAGGTCAAACGCCGCGAAATTCACGACCCGATACTCTCGTTTCAGCTTGCCAATGATTTCGACGTAAAACGCCTGATGAACCGCTATCTGCCTGAAGATGCGAAGTCCAAAGGCTACGCCACACTGCTTGAATGGGACAATATTTTCTACGAAGAAGATATCTCGATCCATCAAACCGAAAAAACACTGATAAGGCTGGGCATAGTGCAGTGGCACATGCGTCGGGTCGTGTCGGTCGACGACCTGATGAATCAGGCCGAGTTTTTTGTTTCTTCGCTCTCCAAATATCAGTCCGATTTTGCATTGTTCCCTGAGTTTTTTAATGCGCCGCTGATGGGGTTAGCCAGAGACAAAGATTCGGTTGAGGCCATTCGCTACCTGAGCCAGTTCACTGAAGAAATCCGTCAGCGATTTTCTCAGCTGGCTGTCACGTATAACATCAACATCATTGCCGGCAGTATGCCTTACCTGAAAGGAGACAAGCTGTACAACGTCTCATACCTGCTGCACAGAGACGGGGACATTGACGAGCAATATAAAATTCACATCACGCCGCACGAAGTCAGAGACTGGGTGATAGACGGAGGCGATAAAGTCAAAGTCTTTGACACCGATGCCGGGCGGATTGGTATTCTGATTTGCTACGATGTCGAGTTTCCCGAACTGGGCAGGCTGCTGGCCGATCAGGGAGTCCAGATTCTGTTTGTCCCTTTCTGGACAGATACCAAAAACGGCTATCTGCGGGTACGTATATGTGGTCAGGCGCGGGCGATTGAAAACGAATGTTACGTCGCGCTGGGAGGCAGTGTCGGCAACCTTCCCCGGGTTGATAATGTCGACATCCAATATGCCCAGTCTGCGGTGTTTTCTCCCTCCGATGTGTATTTTCCGCACGATGCGATCATTACGGAAGCCAATGCCAATACCGAAATGATTATTTTCGCCGATGTCGACTTGTCAAAATTAAAACTGTTGCACAACGAAGGCTCTGTCACTAACCTAAAGCATCGACGCTTGGATCTTTATAAAATGAAGACCAAAAAGCGTAACAAAAAGAAACATTAACCGATGCTTTTCACAGGAAGTGGCCATGCTACGAACTATTCGACAGACAGTGCTCATTCTTGGGACACTGTCTGCTTTTTCCGTTTCCGCTCAGAGCACTGTCAAACCTGGACTTTCAGGCAATGTCAGTATTAACCTGGGCTGGTTTAAGAACGACTCCCACCTGAGTACCGAGCAATCATCCGTACTCGATTCGCTGGACGAATCCGGCACGAACGAAGAAAAAACCCTGCCCCTGCCGATGTGGGATTTACAGCTTGGTGTTGCGCCAAATACCGCGCTGTATTTCAAATCGGCGCTGGGCGGGATGGCGAGCAGTTTCTATATGCAGGCGGGCCTTACACAGTATTTGAGCGACGGCTCCAGCTTAGGCATTGGCGTTATTCCCGGCTTTTTTGACAACAAAGTGTGGGATGACCCTTTTCTGACCGGAACACCAAGGCAGGAAACCAAACGCTCTATCCGGGGCGCGGTTCTCGACTACAACCGCATTGCGGGAACCAATGTGTCGTTAGAGCTGGCCGCGGGTAAACGGAAAATCGAGGATGAACGCAGCGGCTCCACCTACAGCACGGTGTCGCAAGACACACTTAAACGCGAAGGCGATCTTTTCTATGCTGCACTGAGTCAAAAACTGGATTTGAATCGTCAGTTTGGCATTGACTGGAAAATTCACTATATCGATGACAGCGCGGAAGGTGGTGCAGTAGCGAACAATCGCTATGGTATTGAGCTGACAGCCCGGCAACGGATCGACCGCTATATTGTGATGCTGGGTGCCAGCACGGCATGGATTGACTATGACGAGGCCCATCCCATTTTTAACCAGGTCCGGGATGACAACCAATACGGTTTTTCCGCGACCTTGATCTACCTGGCCCCGTTTAACTGGCGAAACGCCAGTGCCGTTGCCCGGGCTGGGTTTGACAATCTGACGTCTAATATTGATTTTTATGAAGAAACTCAGAACCTGTACAGTATAGGGCTGGCCTATTCGTTTTAATGACATTGCACATGATGTGCAGCCTGCGCTGCCATCATGTGATTCATAAACGGCTAGCTTTTTTTCACAAACCACCCTTTCATCACCGACTTGGCGTTTGCCCATTTGAGCTTATCCTTGATGTCATTCAGTGTGGTCAGTTCATTCTGATAGGCAACCGCAATCGGCCAGCGCTGGCCTTCCACTTCCAGAACCAGAGAAGGAAAGCCAGACACACCCAATGCTGCCGCGTGTGCTATGTCTTCCTGAAGTAATGCGTCAACCTCAGCGCTGGTGATGTCTGTCATGAAACGCGCAACGTCCAAACCCAGCTCAGCGGCCAGCCTGGCGTGGGTCTGGTAGTCAGAAGGGTTCATTGCCCGCAGGTAATAAGCCTGCTGAATTGCCTCTGTCATTGCATTTTCCTGTCCCTGTTTTTTTGCGGCGATAACAGCCCGACAGGCAGGGTACGTCGACCGGCGCGGCTGGCACTGTGTCCAGAAGTCATGATTAAATTCTGTCCCCAGCTGGCTGGCTATCCGGCGCCAGGTCAGCTGCAACATCTGCTGCATCTCTTCCGGCATGGGCTGATCACTGTCGGGAGCCAGACCACCCAACACACAACGAATTTCCACATCAGCCGGTAACTGAGCTTTGAGCCGCTGAAAAGCAGGACGATAACCCCAGCACCAGCTACACATAGGATCATGAACGTAATACAAAATAGCGCCCACACATTTCTCCTGACTGAGGCTTTTGAAAGAATTTCTAACCATTCATTCTAAAGCTATCATGGCTATGCGCCAGCTTTATCTGGAATTCTGCCCCCGGCTTTTGTTGCTTGTGCTGCTGTTACTGCTGCTGACGTATCTTAACCCTTTGATGTGAATACAAGGTGGCAGCATCCTGTTCCGTTAGCTGCAAGTTAAATTGCGTGGTCAAGAGCTGATACAGCATGGTGGCGTCACTGATATCCACCGCTCTCTCCTGCCCTGTCTTATCATCATATTCAAAGTAGGTCAGGTTTCGGATCAGATACCGCCGGCTGTCAAGAATCCGCGATACCACCAGATGATTCACAAATACAGCCTCAGGGGCTTGATGACTGTAAAAATGGCTGATTGTGCAATCTGATTCCAGGTATTCCGCAAAATCAAAACGATACAGTGTTACCACTTCATCAGAGTTTGTGGCCATCACCAACATACCGCCACGGTTGTCGGATTCCACGCTGTACTGGTATCTGACATCAGGCTGAGGCAGGTTGGTATCCAGGGAAATAATCTGTCTTGGGTTCATGATCCCGAACCCGACATCGATCAGATACTGCTTATCGCGCAGGGTGAGTAAGGTTAAGCGGTGAGAACGGCCATTGTCCGGATTACCGTTAAGCATCACACGGCCAATCAGAGGACGGACATCAAAGCCCAGCTGTTTCAGCACCAAAAATAAGACCTTGTTGTGCTCGAAACAATAACCGCCGCGGCGTTGCACTATCAGGCGCTTTAATAAAGCCTCTGGTTCCAGACTTAAATCATGCTTCAGAATGACATTGGTACTGGAAAACGGATAACGTGCCAAATGGGCAGCTAACAGAGATTGCAGCCATTCCAGGCTGATTTGCGGCTCGTTAATAGCCAGGCTTTGCAGATATTGATCGATAAGGTTTTTCATTTAATCGCTCCGTTGCATCAAATAAGTAACGCCACGATAGAACCTCAGGTTAACTTGAGGTCAAGCAATAATATATAAAAAACCTTTGGCGCCGCTCATTACAAACCGGCTGAATCTGTGCTTTGCCCGGTTTTTAGTGTCACTTGATATCGACAGGCAACTGCTCCAGCACATGCCGTTTTTTATCGTCAACGCGATCACTGAACTGACTCAGTAAAATGCTGAGTTTCGGACTGATACGCATCTGACAAAACGGCTTCTGCGGGTTGCTGTAAAAATAATCCTGAATTTCATGCCGTGATGGCTGAAACGCATCAAAGCGCAGGGCCTGGGTTAAAATAGGTTGTTCGAATTCAGGTTGAAGGGCTTTGAGACAAACCTGCGCGGCACGTTGCTGATCAGGACTGAACGCATAAACAGCCGAGCGGTACCTGTGGCGCAAGGCATGGTTCGACGTACAGCTGTGGGTATAAAGGTGGATCTGAATCAGGGTATAAAGATCAATCCTGGCAGGGTCAAAGCGCAGTAAAATTCCTTCGGACATCTCTTCGTGCCCCTGAGCTGACAACCAACCCTGATCTACTTCGCCAACGCCTTTCAACGACCGAAACACAGCTTCGGTACACCAATGGCAACTTCCGCCCAGACCGACAGTTTCCATCCAGCGCCTCCTGCTTTATCCATTCGACTTTGGTTATTGGACTCCTTCCGGCACGAAATGGTTTCACCGGCAGCAGCATCTTGCCGATTTCTCTGTGCAATTTATGTAATCAAATGTTGCGCCCGCTGCAGCAGCCAGCCCATTTTTGCCGATAGTACAACACGATAGTACAACACAATACTAAGCCGCATTGACTTTGGCGGGCAGCAATTAACAGTCGTCTCTGAGGGGGGTAGCAGGCTGGCAAGGAAAGAGGTTGCAGTACTGTACTTTGTTTGGCCGGATGAGCGCTTTATGGTCTTACAGACCAGAGAAAGGCTTTCCCCAGGCAGGACTGCCCGGGGATGTGTTCTTTTCTAACGCAGTTAACGATGTTCGCGCTGCTGTTTCTTGCGTGTCAGCTTTTCCTGCCGACGGGCCTCGATAATGCTTTTGGCATCGCCGCCAACGTGTTGTTCACCGCGTTCTGCTGCCAGTTGAACCTGCTTCTCACGCTCGCGAAAACGGGCTTTCTGCTCGTCAGAGTGTTTATCAAAACATTTCGGGCAGCTAACGCCTTTTTCAAATTGCACACTCTGCATATCCTGCTCTGTGATCGGCAAACGGCAGGCGTTACACATGTCATAAGAGCCTTTTTCCAGCTGGTGATTTACCGTGACACGGCCATCAAAGACATAGCACTCACCTTCCCACAAGCTCTCTTCGGCAGGGACTTCTTCCAGGTATTTCAGAATGCCGCCTTCGAGGTGATAAACCTCATCAAAGCCCTGCTCTTTCAGGTAAGCGGTGGATTTTTCACAGCGGATACCGCCGGTGCAGAACATCGCCACTTTCTTGTGTTTAGCCGGGTCCAGGTTCTCTTTCACGTACTCAGGGAACTCGCGGAAAGTCTCTGTCTTCGGGTTGACAGCGCGTTTGAAAGTACCCACTTCAATTTCATAGTCATTACGGGTATCAACGACGAAAACGTCAGGGTCAGCAATCAGCTGGTTCCAGTCTTTTGGCTTCACATAGGTACCGACGACATGGCGAGGATCAATACCTTCTACACCCATGGTCACTATCTCTTTCTTCAACTTAACCTTAGAGCGGTTGAACGGCTGATGATCGTCAAATGACTCTTTGTACACTATGTCTGTTAAGCGAGAATCCGTCTTAAACCAGGCCAGCAGGGCGTCAATGTTTTCGCGTTTGCCGGCAACTGTGCCGTTAATACCCTCTTTAGCAAGCAGTAACGTACCGCGAACCTGATTCTCTTCCATCAGGTTCTGTAGTGGCTCACGAAGGGCTTCAAAATCTTCCAGTGCAACAAACTTATACAGTGCACAAACTACGTATTGGGACATCGTTTTTCCTCAGTGCGGACTGGATCGTAAATCCAGAGCATTGTTTTATACATAAACGGGTAGCGTTTGCTGACCCTGCGACGGGTTCTCGCAGCAATACCCGGCAAGCCAGTTTTCAGGCGGATACCGGTTGGCCAAAAGACTCGTCATTCACAGTTTTTACTACGATTGCACCTACAGGCGGCATACAAAAGTGAATAAGCGCGGCATTATAGCCAAGTCTGGCCGCATTAAACACACATTTAAAATAAGGTTAATATATGCGGTTTTCTCAGGTCTATACCTTAGAGGGCGGTTTATCTTGAAATTTTTGACCTATGGCCCTATCTATAAAACCACATCTAGTTAGTTGGAGAACGACATGCTCACTTGGGAAAAAGTTATTGAACACGCAACCAAAGGCGATATCGTGCCTCCCCGCCGCGTTGAAAAGAGCGAAGATGAATGGCGCCAGCAACTGACTGACGATGAATATTACATTACGCGCCAGAAAGGCACGGAAAGACCGTTTAAGTCGGAAATGTGTGAATTGTTCGAGCCGGGGGAATACGCCTGTGTCTGCTGCGGCAACATGCTGTTTGACGCCGGGGAAAAATTTGACTCAGGTTCAGGCTGGCCATCCTTCACCCAACCGGTAAACGTCAATGCTATCAATTACCTGATGGACACCTCGCACGGCATGCAGCGCATTGAAACCGTCTGCGCTGTCTGCGATGCCCATCTTGGTCATGTCTTTCCTGACGGCCCGGCACCCAGCGGACTGCGATACTGCATGAATGCCGTTGCGCTGAAAAAAGTCAGTCTGTAACTACACTTGCCCGGCACCCGTCGGGCAAGTTATTTATATTTATCCCAGGCGGCCTTGAAGGCTTTTTTCATTGAATCAAACGCTTCTTCGGCGCCCTGCCGTAATTCTCCCCATGCCTCTTCGCTGGCATGTTTCACTTCGTCCAGTTTCTTTTCCGCCTCCGCTTTTCTGGTTTTCAGCTGTTGAATTTCATCGCGGTATTTTTCTTTCAGCTCCGCACTGGAATGCTGAGCTTTTGCTTCCAGCTTGTCGATTTCTGCATTGATCTCTTTCATCTGTGCGCTGAGCTTTTCTACAAATGCTTTTCTGTCCATCTCATACTCTCTCAAAGTGGGTGGCTCACAGTTGCGGCCAACAATTATAGGTAAATGAATCCCAGATATAAGCATAGTTGCTTAGCCGCGTTCTGTTAGTGTCATTCCGGAATATAAAAAGGGAATACTTGCAGTACATGGCTGATAACGCTATAACCCATCCATAGACGGCTAAGGGAGAACAAGGATGATCATCGCGCAGTTAGGCAATCCGATACTACGCCAGCAGGCGAAAGCCCTGTCGACTGACCAATGGAAAGAATACGCCACCTTTTTTACGGACTTGGAAGCCCTGATGCTCAGCCACCAGGGTGTGGGTATTGCAGCCCCGCAGGTCAGTGAATCGCTGCGTGCTTTTATCGTTGCCTCTTCTCCGAATGCCCGTTACCCAAACGCACCGGCCATGGCACCAACGCTGATGCTCAATCCTGAGATTTACTGGATGAGCGAAGAGAAAGAAAAAGACTGGGAAGGTTGCCTGAGCATTCCTGGTATACGTGCGCTGGTACCGCGTTCCACCCAAATACGTGTCGGTTACGAACAGCTTGATGGGCAAAAAGTCCGCTGTGAGTTATCCGGCTTCATCGCGCGGATATTCCAGCATGAATTGGACCACTTAAACGGCATCGTTTTTCTTGATCGCGCTGACTCGCACGATTACGCCACTGAAGCCGAGTACCGTCGCCAGCTGGGACTAAACTGAAAGAAGCGGCCAGCGCCGCTTCTTATTCCTAGTCTGCTATCTGCCCGCCTGATTTTTCGTATTTTCGATTAATGCCTGACAGAGGCCGAAGGACTGCTCTGCTGGTGACTTTCCTTCTCCGGGCCAGGCTTTTCTTGTTGTTCATCCGATGCAGAAACGGCAGTCCGGGTTGGCTTGGCGGGTTTCTTCATGAACAGCAATGCCATCAGAATCAAACCAATACCCGCCCATTGCAAGAGCCCAAGGCTTTCTCCGACCAGTCCGATACCCAGCAAGACCGCAGTAACCGGGTTCATCAATGAGAACATCGACATCACATTCGGCCCGAGTTTTTTCACTGAACGTACCCAAGCCCAGTAACCAAACGCGGTATTGAGCAATACCAGCCACAACAAGCCGGGTATAGCATCCACAGACAGCGCAACCGGCGCGCCGGCCACAAACCAAGCGAAGGGAATCAGCATCATGCCGCCAAGTACGAGCTGCCAGGCGGCAAAGCTCAGCGCATCGTTAACCGGCCAGCGTTTCATCCAGATGGCGGACTGAGAGACCAGTGCTGTGCCAGCCAGAGCGGCCAGGGTGCCAATCGGATCCAAATCTGCAGACGGGTTCAGCAATAAGCCCACCCCGATTAAACCCAGCACTGCTAGCGCCACTGAGCGAGGGTCCGGTTTTTTACCTTCACCCAGCCACTGCAGTAGCATCATCTGCAACGGCATCGTTGCCCCCAACGTGCCGGCGACAGAGCCAGGCAGACGATAAGCAGCGATAAAAAGTAACACAAAGAATGCGGCAATATTGCAAAAGCTCAGCAAGGTCATGCGGCTCCAGCTCAGCGGTGGCAGCTTAGGTCGTATCAGCAGCAATACCAGTCCGGCAGGTAAAGCCCGCCATACAGCCACCCAGTAAGGAGACATATCTTGCAGAAACAGGCTGACGGCAGCATAGGTGCTGCCCCACAGCATGGGCACTAATAACGCGAGCAGATAGTTCATTTCACTTCCCTTTAAGAATCTTTATATCAAATATCTTTGCATAAAGATAAATTAGTGGCTATTTGCCTTTTAATCAAGTATCTTTTTCGAAAAGTTAATGACATATTTTTGACTCAATGAAGAACGGACAAACACAACCCTATGCAAGATCATGTCGATAAACTATTGATTCAATGGCAGGAACACCGGCCAGACCTGGACTGTTCTCCTATGGGGATCATTGGCCGCATGTATCGGGCCCACAGAATAATGACGGACAGTATCAATGACGTGTTCAAAGGCTACGGACTGAGCCAGGTTGAGTTTGATATTCTGGCCTCGCTGCGCCGAGCCGGCGAACCCCTGACCCCAACCCAGCTTTATCACACTGTGATGCTGTCTTCCGGGGCGATGACAGCCCGGCTGGATAAGCTGACCGACAGAGGGCTGATCTACCGGCAGCCGAGTGACGATGACAGACGCAGCTGTAAGGTGTCGTTAACACAAGATGGACAGGCACTGGTCGACAAAGCCGTCACTGCCCATGTTGCCAATGAGCATCAGATGCTGACGGCCTTAGATAAAGACGAGCAGGCCCAGCTAGCGGGATTATTGCGAAAATGGCTGTTGGCTAACGAGTCAGCATTGAAATAACCTTATTCAGTATTGACGCATTTCATCCTGTATCGCCTGAAACCGCTGTTCAATGTCTGCCAGATCCTGTGGTTCATTCAGGCTATCCTGACTGGATCGCAGGATCATCTCTGCCTGACGACGAACGGCATCCTGCTGCTCGCTCGTTCTGCAATAACTGGCAATCCGGCCAAGGCTTTCCAGCAACCGGATGGTCACTGCCGTATCGGATTTGCCATGCTGGCGGATCTGATCAAAAGCGGCGTTGAGTATCCCGGTAAAAGTCAAAGGCCGTTCTTCCAGCCGCAACTGGCCGTCATCGTCATACCAGCGCGCCGAATGAAATGACCGGCCAGTCAGCGTGCAAAGTACAGCACTGAGCCTGTCGACGCAGGTCATGGCAGTAAAGGGGTCATTGATACCCGGTGACAATGCTCTGACCGCCACTTCCACCAATTGATGAACAGCAAATTCAGGATCTTGTTCCGGCGTACGCAGTTTCCCGACAATCATGCAATCAAGAAGCTCTGAATCCAGACCGTCTTCCGGCTCAGTGTCAGACTGCACGACAGCGATTGAACACCCTTTGACGACAAACTCCCCGGCTCTGTAGCCCAGCACAATCCGGCAATTAAACTGCTGCGCAAGCTGGCATAAACACTGTCTGTCTACGGCTTGCAGGTAGCCTTCACAATCTGCCGCGACCACATGATGATACATACCGGTTGAATGGCTATCGCCCTGCAAAGGTTCAGGATCCGATTCACCGAGCTCATCAGGAAAAAAATGCTCAATGTGCTGATTCAGCTCCTCATACACCCCATTGACGACATTATCCGCCTGAATCGAGGTAGCCACATGGTGAATGAAATAAATCAGAACCGCGACATTGAACAGGGCCAGTAACAAAGCCAGATTGACCGCAATGCGGGGAACAAACTCATCGCCGTTGGCATGGGTTACACTGCTTAAGACCAGCAGACAATAGATGAACGTCGCTATAAAAGTGCCAAGCACGTACTGATTGCCCGGATCGCGCATGAAATTTCGCAGTAAGCGGGGACCAAACTGAGAGGAAGCCAGCGTCAGTGCCACTATTGTGATAGAGAAAGCCACCCCGGCCACTGTCACCATGGACCCTGCAATCGTCGACAGCACGCTGCGTGCTCCCTCTGCGCCTCCCGAGAAACCGATATCAGGCAAAACCAGAGAGAAGTGCGCCAGCTGATGATCCAGAGTAACGATAATCCGGGCCAGTCCGATGGCAATAATCACCATCATGGCAGGGACAAACCAGAAACTGCTCCTTACCGCTTCCCAACGATTTAACCAGTGTGTTTTCATGCCTGCCCTGCCGTGAAGTGGAATCACCTGACCTGCCAGACAGTCTCGTGCGCGTATCAGCAACAACCCTAGAGATCAGCTGGCAAAAATGGCGGGCAAATACATCTACCCGCTGTGATAAAGATAGCAGAGCAGAAAAGTAAACCACTGATATCAGGCTTGATGCCAGCGCGGCTTAAGGCAATTTGCCGCTGCGATCAGGCAGGTTTCGCCCAAACGGTTCGAAAATGTTCCAGCACCAGCACAGTGTCCTCGCTCATCTCAATAGCCAGCTCTTCGCACTCGGCGCTGAAAAACTGCCAGTGGGCATCACGCCACCAGCGCAGCGACTTATCACCTTCTCCTTCAGCCGCCGCGAACTCAGCGGTCACATCTTTAAACCGGGCTTCTGCCACTTGGGTAATTTGCACGATCGCGACCGGAACGCCCTCCCAGTCCGTGACCACCTGCAAATGGCCGACCTGCGGCATTGGCTCCGGCTCTTCTGCACCACCAGCCAGATACCAGTATTTCATACTGCAGCTGGCTTGCTTTTCTCCTTTTCGTACCAGTTCGGCACAAATGTCAGCATTGTCTTTGTCTGCACAGAAATAATCTGCGCTGACACTTGGAATGCCCGGTATTTCAGCTTCCGGTAAAGTCACCAGATAAGCCGACAGGCAGTCTGCCGCCTGAGAAGAAAGCTGAAACTGTTCCGCTAATGTTGCCGGTGCAAAGTTGTTAAAAATCATGATGTCCCTGTCGTTGTTAACTGTGTGCTCTGTACAGGCTTATCGTCCGGCGAGTGCCGCCGCTAATCCCATCTGATAGCCGGTATCTAACCGTTTTTTGTCTGTGGTAATACGGCCGACATCAAACTCTGCCGGCGGTGCTATAACATGAATACGGCAGTCTTGAGGCGGGTTCTCAATAAACGCAATGGCGCTATTGTAATTGTCGGCACGCTTCATCATCACCCGCGCCAGCTCAGGGGTATCTGCCAGCATACGGCGGAGGAACCAGCTCGTTTTGCTGGTTTTCTTCCGGTAGCCCAGCGGGCGTGACAAAATCACCGTGATTTCTCTGGCACCCATTTGATAGGCTTTGATGACAGGAATAGAATCTGCCACCCCACCGTCCGTCATGGCATCGCCATTCAGCAGCGGATAATCCCGGTACGCGACCGGCACAGAGCAAGAAGCTTTTAGCAATTGTTCAAGATTATCTGCCGTGGCTTGGGTATAAACGGCCTCTCCGCTCGAGACTTGGGTAGTGACCACGTACAAAGGAATGGGTTGCGCGTCAAAAGCATCCAGATCCAAGCGTATTTCATCGATAGTGATCTGCCACAACCAGTCGAGATCCAGCCAGTGTCCGCCACGGATGAACTTACGCAAACTGATAAACTCAGGACGGCAGGAGTAATCTGTGATCACTTTGTAATTACGGCCATGCTGATTTGCCAGCCAGGCTGCAAGATTGGTGGAACCCGCCGAAACACCGATGCAAAAATCAAATGGCCGGTAGTGTTGCTCAAGAAAGCCATCCAGCACACCGGCAGCAAAAATACCGCGCATCGCGCCGCCTTCGACAACCAGAGCATGTGATTCTGCCACTGCCATCCCTCTCTCCTCTCAAGCCAGATCTGACTAAGCGACTGGCCATAATGTCAGCCAGTGCTTATACCACAGGTTCAGATTAACCCTTGTCCTTGATGAACAAATAGAAACCGAACCCCATCGTGTCGCGGCCAAACTGGTGGTAATGAGCGTTCCACTCACGAACCGCATCACGCTTTTGACGCGCTTTGTCATCCTCTGGATTGACCATCACAGCACGTTCTGCTTTCAGGCGAAAACAACCTTCAAAATGATCCCACTCGTCCTGATTACTGGTGGCCGCATACACAGTGGCCAGGCCGTGAGATTCCGCCACCAACATGTTGCCCTGGTGATCGTAATAAATACCAATCGGCTCACCAATGAAGTCCAGATACGCCTGGGCCGGTGGCTGCTTCCAATATGCTTCGCCAATCAGCAATTGACCATGAGGTTTCAGCCATTGCTGCATTTGAGTCAGTGCTGCCGGATAACCCGCATCCCCTTCACCAAACGCATGGGTCGATCCCATACAGATAGCCACGTCATACTGTGTCGAGAACGGATAGTCGTTGGCATCAGCCACCTCGAATGTCACGCGATCAGCCAAGCCCAAGGCTTCTGCTTTCGCATTCGCGGCGGCAATACAGGTCTCAGAAATATCCAGTCCGAGACAGTGTGCCCCTGTCGCACTGGCAAGACGCAGTAAAAATTCCCCTTCCCCGCAACCAATATCAATAACATGGCTGTCAGTGTGGAGACTCAGTAGGTCGATCAGTCGATGTGCTTTTTCGAGGCTGAGTGGGCTGTTAAATAACATCCAATGTCCTTATCTCACGATTTACCCTGCAACAGGCTGTTTCGGGGTATCCAGTATCAGCTGGTAGAAATCCAGATCCAACCAGCGCTCAAATTTATAGGCCGCTTGCTTTATCGTGCCGGAATATTCGAATCCCAGCTTTTTGTGCAAGGCAATGCTGCCGGTGTTTGTCGAATCTATGCCACCAACCAGCACATGGTAATTCTGCTCGCGGGCCGCCTCAATCAGGGTATCCATCAGCTTGCGCCCCAGGCCTTTACCCTGATGCTGCGGATGAATGTACACAGAGTGTTCAACAGAATATTTAAACGCAGCCCATGCGCGGAAGGTGCCGTAACTGGCAAACCCCATCAGCTCACCGGCATCATTTTCAATACCAATCACAGGAAACTGATTGGCCGTTTTGGTGGCAAACCAGGTTTGCATGATGTCCATCGTACGGGGCTGGTATTCGTAAAGTGCGGTGGTGTTAAGAATGGCATCGTTGAAAATAGCCAGAATGGCTTCGCCATGTTTTTCATAGGTACAATGAACAAACTGCATCATCCCTCCTGATGCTCACAATACTCGGCACTCATTGCCTTCGGTCAGGCAGATACTTTACCACTAACTTTTTCTGCGTTAAGCGAAAATTTCAGAAAAGCAGCCAGGTTGCAGGCAAAAGCCATGGCTTAAACTTAAGCAACCAGATAATTGGCCGCCAGTAAAAGCAGTAAAGAGATCGCAATTAACCAGGCTGAGAACACAACTTCATGGTAGGCCTTGGTCAGCAGCGCGTTTTTATGCTGATTGCTCTTATATAACAACTGCCATGTTTCGTAACAGCGAATCACGGCCAGGTGAAGATTGTCATTTGCGCCTTGTTGCTTCATTTCTTCCAGCCAGCTGTTGGGTAAATGCACACCATACACATCGGCCGGCCTGAGCAGGCGAAACAGAAAACTCCAGGCAGATATCAAACCCAGATAGGTCACGGTCACGGCGATAACAGCCAGCCAGGCGATGGCATGCTGAGGCGGAACAAACAAAGAAGAAGCAATAAATACCAGAACGGTAAAGCCTGCGATGACAGCGGAATGCAATCCAAGCAGACGGGCCGCTTTTTCTTCAAGATACCGGGCGCGGCACTGTTCGTCTGATAAAGCCGTGCGCACATGGTGATACAGCACGGCCATGTTGTCTTCTCTCATAGCATCAAGGTTTACCTGTTGGCTGTAAATCCGTTCCTGAGAGTATAGACGCTATGGCTAGCCACGAAGTATCAGTCACTTGCCACTCTTGTGTATTATCTCAATGTCTGCTGCACCCAAGCCTTGCCATTGGTCATTTGCACTTCTGCAACTGCGCCATTCATTAATGGCATGTTCGGTGCCAGATGGCCGATATCAGCGTCCAGAATGACAGGTACAGAAAGATCGCCCAGTACTTGCTGAATAACCTGAGAATGTGACAGTGATTTGCCGTGACTCAGCGGCGAGCCATCCCGGCCGAACATCACCCCGTTGACCGCGTCAAACACACCATTGAATTTCATTGCCATCAGCACGCGGGCCATCGCAGTTGGCGATAACTCGGCGTTTTCCAGAAACAGAATCAAACCGTCCTGAGCATACTGTGCTTTCATCTGCGGCAGATTCAGGTATTCAGTACCTGATATCAGGCCCATGGTATCCAGACAGCCACCAATCAGACGGCCTGAAAACACGACCGATTCCGCTGTATCATTTGCTGATAAAACCGTCCATTGCGTTGGCTGAGTGAAAGCGAACTGTGCCTCGGGATCCTTAGCGTAATTGGCCGAGGCTACCTCATAACAGGACGATTGCTGTAACGTAAGAGATTCGCCGGCAGGCAGGCTCAGTAAAGAAAAAATCGCGCTATTGAGCGGATCCGCCACAGCAGGATGAAGCTGCATCAGGTTCGCACAATGCAGGCTGGCCCAACCGCAGCGAGCCGTTAAGACAGACGATATGGTGCTGATATCTGAAAAGCCAATCAGCCATTTAGGTTTGGCATGGCGCAGTAAGTTCAGATCCAGCAACGGCAACAGTTCCATCGCCAGTTCACCTCCCCAGGGCGGCAGGATGGCATCGACGCGATCATCCAGCAAAAACGCCATCAGCTCTTTGGCCCGCATTGGCGCAGGTGCACTGACATGACCGGCATTTTCCCGTAAGCAGTGCCCTTCCAGCACTTTAAAGCCTCTGTCACGCAAGCCCTGGATCACCAGATCAAGGCGCACATGAAAATCTTCAGATACTCCTGCCGATAATGCTGTTACTGCTATTGTACAACCAGGAACCAGTGGGGAAGGATAACGCATAGGGCCTCTCTTAACCGCATCAAACGAAAGCCCACACACTACGACAGAAGAAAATTAAATCAAGTCAATTCAACAAGTAACAAAAGACACAATAATACTTTCCCCGTTGTTAAGCCGCTATCAGGCGCTCAAAAATCCACGTGTTTACAAATCACCGGCATCACTTTGCTGCGCGGGTGAAACAGCCACTATGGGTGATCATGGGCAGGCGTGATCCGCGTTTGCGACAGGTAGGATGACAGGCTGTGGCGCGGTTCGAAATCCGGGCTGATCGGCACGCTCACATTCATGGTTTCCACCTCCAGCACCTCTTGGCCGTATTGTTTGAGAAAACTGGGCAATGACAAGCATTTCACGCCCTCTGCCCAGCCATATTTCACCAGCAAGTCCGCCAGATTTTCAGGGCTGTAGCGCTTTTCCTCTGCCAGAAAATAAAACGGTGCCAGTGTCTCCTTCTCAATTAAGGTCACGTGAAAAGCCGCCAGATCATCAAGATGGGCCGCATAATACAAGCCGGAAGACGGGATAAGAACAGGAATGCGAAGGCTTTCGCGACGGTTGAGTGAAGTATGAATCGGGCATTCGTGGCCACCGTACACCAGAGTAGGCACAAAAACCGGCGTCCAGCCCAGCTTTATGACTTTTTCCAGCACCGGTACCTCTTTTTCTGCCGCCGACAGAGGCTCAAACTGGAGTTCATCGGGTGAACATTCATCGGCGCACCCAAACACTTCAATACCCGATGTATACAGCTTTCTGGCATCCGGTTTTGCAAAGCGCTCTATGCTGTCCATCAACACCGAAAAATCCGGTGCCTGCTTTTCCTGCGCATAAGGTGCCATGACAGGCCGGGCGCAACAGATCACAGCATCAAACTTCCCGGCCATGTATTCATCCTCTACGGCTAGCGGGATGGCCAGCGGGTTATCCTGCTCAGGATGCTGACTGAGCGCAAAGACCTGATAACCGTGATCTATCAGGTGCCGGACCACATAACATCCGAGCACCGAATTGCCCCCTGCGACTAAGACCTTCATTTCTCCTCCTTGTCTGTTCGGTATGCCAAACATGCCTGTCTGCACACTTTAAAAAACGTTCTGTTTTCCTGTCCTTAAGTTATAAGCATAGTCGGTTGAGGTAAAGGCTTTGGGGAACTGGGAGGGTTTCACCTTCATTGCCTCGACAAGCGGGAATCCATGCCGCGAGTATGATTTCTAAGGCTGGGTAAGAAGTATGTCGCGCTTGAGTTTGGTGGTTCACTTAACATTGTCTGATGCGCGCCAGTTACTCTTTGTGGGTGCAAAGAGTAACCAGAAAACACCTTTTTGTTCTTTGGCGTGGTTCGGGCCGGTTGTAGGCGCTCCAAGCGCCGACAACCTAAAAATTCGTCCTGAATTTTTCCCTGAGATTGTGCCAGCCATGTACTTTTCAACCCGTTATTTCCGCGACAAGCGGGAATCCATACCGCGAGTACGATTTCTAAGGCTGGGTAAGTATGTCGCGCTTGAGTCCGGCGCTTCTCTCGCCATTGTCTGACGCGCGCCAGTTACTCTTTGTTGGTGCAAAGAGTAACCAGAAAACACCTTTTGTTCTTTGATGTTATCTGGGGCATTAGACAACTACACTATCAAGCCTGTCCCGCAAGAAATCGAGAAATACCCGAACTTTCGCCGGTAACAACCGCGTTTCGGTCAGAGCATAAACCGGTAAGGGTACTGCGAACCAGTCGGGAAGCACCGGTACCAACAGTTGCAGTTCCAGCTCTTCAGCAATTGCTGAGGCAGGAATCTGGATAATCCCCTGATTTAAGGTCGCCAAACGTTTCATCATACCGACATTATTCAGCATGAATCGCCCGCCGACCTTCACCTCGACCACCTCATCGACTTTTTGCAGCCGCCATCCTTCAGACTTCGGAAAATCAACACAGTTGTGGTGAACCAACTGTGACGGGTGATCAGGCTCTCCTACCCGCGCCAGATACCCCGGTGCGGCAAATAGCTGCGATTGAAACTGCATCAGTTTGCGCGCGATCAGGGTCGAGTCTGGCGGCTCGCCCATACGAATCGCAACATCAACATGATCGGACACCAAATCTGCATGCTTGGGCGTCATATCCAGTTCAATGTTGATCCCAGGATACGCACTTGCAAACTCGACCAGTACAGGCGCTAGAAAAATCGTCGCGAAGTCGACCGGCACCGACACTCGCAACCAGCCACTTGGCTGAGCCAGCATTTCCCCCAACTGTTCATGTGCAATCCTGGCCTCGTCGACGATCCGCTTACAGCGTTCATAGTAAATCTGCCCCGCTTCGGTCAGCTCTACTTTGCGTGTGGTCCGGTGTAATAAGCGAAGTCCGATCTCTTTTTCTAACTTACTGATCCGACGTGATAATGTTGAACTTTGCATATCCAGAGATTCCGCCGCACGGCGAAAATTCATCACTTTGCATACTTCAACAAACAGTGCCATATCATTCAGCAGTTCCACATTAATTGCTCCATCACCGCATCAATCATTTCCATTTTTACCTATTTATTTCATTTATGCACTCATCAATACTATGTCCAACGATTGATTGCACCTCTTTTTAACCCTCTGCGGTGTCTGGTTTGCGATCAGGTTACAGCCAACACGGCACATATCATCGATAAAAGAAGGACAATCTGATGAACACACTCTTTGAGCCTGTCACAGTGGGCCGCTACGAACTGGCCAACCGCCTCGTCATGGCCCCCATGACCCGATCCCGCGCCCAATTCGACGGCACCCTTGGTGAGCTGGCGGCAGAATACTATAGCCAGCGCGCCAGTATCGGCCTGATTGTCAGTGAAGGGGTCCAACCCTCTGAAGACGGCCAGGGTTACATAGCCACACCGGGGATCTACACAGACGCCCATGTCGCCAGCTGGCGAACAATTACTCAAGCAGTCCATCGCCAGGGCGGCCGGATTTTCATTCAGTTGATGCATGCCGGTCGGATGTCGCACCCGGACAATACACCTCATCATCGTCAAGGCGTCGCCCCTTCAGCTATTGCACCGGGCGCTGAGATGTTTACCGCCACCGGGATGAAAACCATCCCAACCCCGCGAGCTCTGAGCACCGACGAGGTACGTCAGACTGTTGAAGACTTTCGCTATGCGGCGCGACGGGCTATTGAAGCGGGTGCAGATGGCATCGAGATCCACGGCGCCAATGCGTACCTTATTCAGCAGTTCCTGGCCCCAAGTGCCAACACCCGTACCGACGAATATGGCGGGTCTATCGAAAACCGTGCCCGCTTTGCCATTGAGATCGCTAAAGCTGTGGTTGAGGAAATCGGCGCGGATCGTACCGCCATCCGTCTTTCTCCGGGGACGGCTATCTGGGGACTCGATGAAGGAGAAGAAGGCCCGGCGCTCTATCGGTATTTGGTCGGGGAGCTCAATAAACTGGGTCTGGCCTACCTGCACATCATGCATTTAGGAAACGAACCGCTGCTCCATGCCCTGAGACAAATTTGGCAGCACCCCCTGATTGTCAACCGTCCCAGTCGGCCACGTGACGAAATCGGTGATGACATCGCCTCCGGCCTGGCGGACTTAGAATCCTACGGGGAAATGGTTCTGGCCAATCCAGATTTTGTGGCGCGGTTACAAGCTGGTTGGCCGATGAATGAGGCTGATCGAAGCACCTATTATGGTGGGAACGAAGGCGGCTATATCGACTATCCTGTGTACAGTGAATAAGGAGTGCAACATGCCTGTTATTACATCATCCCGGCTTATCACCCATGGCAGCCAGTTCCGGGCCTATTCATTGCGAGATGAAGCGAATTTGCTCGACCCGTTTATTGGGGTGGACCATGCCTGGATGAGTGGGCCTACATTTCCACCCCACACACATGCCGGATTATCAGCAGTCTCATATCCTTTTTTAGACTCTGAAACAGGGATCGATAACCGGGATTCACTGGGAACCCGTAACCTGATAAAACCAGGCGGCTTGCACTGGACGGCCGCCGGCAGCGGCATTGTACACGAGGAGATCCCGGCAGAACCCGATAAGACCGTCCACTCTCTGCAAATTTTTATCGATCTGCCAGACGATAAAAAGAACATGGCGCCACAACCTTTCATTCTGGAAGCTGAAACTGTGCCGTCAGTCAAAGTACCCGGCGCCCGCATCCGGGTACCTGTAGGAAGCTATGGTGACATCACCTCACCGCTGATCACCCCAACGGCTGTCACATTGTTGGATATCACGGTGGATCAGGGCGCAACCATTGAGGTGCCGGTTCCTGGCGGCCACAATGCCTTTGTGATGCCCATTTTCGGAGCCATCTCAGTCAATGGGCAAACATTCCATCTGGAAGATCAAAAGCTTCCTGTATTCCCGGTAAAAGCAACACAACAAGTGATCACATTAACCGCACACGACAACTGTGCAAAAGTTATGTTTTTCAGTGGGAAACCACTCCAGGCTTAAGAGGACATCATCATGAGTTTCGAACGTTTTACAGCCGACAATGCAACTATGCTGCTCATTGACCACCAGGTTGGCACCATGAGCTGGGTCCAGTCAATTTCACAAGAGGAAATGAAACGCAATGCGCTTATGCTAGCTAAAACTGCAAAAATCCTAAATATGCCTGTCGTATTCACCTCAAGCATGGAAGAGCACGCTCAGGGCCCATTGATGGAAGAACTGGCGCAAGAATTACCGCAGGCCTTTGCTGAACGCATCAAACGGCTCGGGATTGTCAATGCGATGGATGATGAGAACTTTGCCAGAGCAACCAAAGCGCCAGGTCGCAAGAAAATCATCATTGCCGGTGTCACCAATGACGTGTGCACCGTATATCCCGCTTTAACCCTAGTTTCTGAAGGCTATGATGTTCAGGTAGTGGCAGATGCAGGCGGCTCCCCCAGCAAGATGGGGGATGAGATGGCGCTGCGGCGGATGGAGAAAGCCGGCGTAGTCCTCACCAGTACCAATCAGCTTATTGCTGAACTGGTCGGTAGCTGGGCAACGCCGGAAGGCACACAAATTGTCCAGGAAGTGATAATGCCAGCATTAGAGTCACACTCCAGCTAGCCCCGCTAAGGCGCCTTTTCTATCGATAAGGCGCCTCTCCTCAGAATAACATTACTGTGAATAGCCATCTTTCCTTATGCCCGCAAGATAATATTGGAACAGTAAATCACCACATCGAATGAATGTCTGGCGTGCATCAAACCATGCTGAATGAAGCACCGAACTCAAGCGCGACAGAATTCTTCGACATATCACGATACTTAAAACCGAAGATGACTGATGTTTCAAATTAACTCCATGTAGCCGCGTTAAGGTGCGCAGCGACGTTTTATGGGATGCAAAATCAGCATAATTTTAATGATTGACGCCATAGTCGTTTGTTATACGAATTTGCAATGTTGTTCGATGAACTCCTTTGGCTCGCATACCACTGTTGAAGAGTCCACATATGCATAACATGCTTTGGCTTTTTTGACGAAGTTTTTGTCATCAGAAACAAGGAAGCTTACACCTAAAGCAGATACAGCATGCTGCATATCATTGTGAGAAGCATTGAAGCGATCTTTACTCTTTTTTAATTTAGTGAAATCGTCTGCGTAGTAGCCAGCCCAATTCATTAAGCTATAAGCTCGTGCGACAGCAGTTTGAGGAGTATCCTCGAAATAGTCAGCCAAATTGAAGTTACTGTTCTCAACTTTAAATGTCGCTTCTATCGCACTTACAACACTTTCAACATTAAGAGCTTTTAGCTCCAATGCTTTAACTTCAGGAATGTCTCTGAAAGGCTGTGGTCCAAGTTGCTGGTCACTGGCAATAGCTGGTGCCTGTAACGTGGCAGCTTTAGCTCTGAGTTTGTCCATTTGACCCTGCATATTAGAAAAGTAACTTTTGAAAGGTTCGTCTAAGCTCGCGATATCAATTGATGAAAGCTGATTTTCACAGTTACTAAGTAGCGTATCCAAACTCGATATAACTTTTTCATTGATATCAGCGAAGCTCTCATCGACAGGGAGTCCAGAAAATTTGCGAGAAGATAGCTGACTAACCTCCATTAGATTAGTTATGCCCAAGTCAATATTCGATTGCTTATTGTCAATATGTGCTCGCCAAACTACTTCAGGAGAATAAGGACTTAAACTCCGGCCCAAAGGCTCAATATATTTTGCTTGTAATTCATTCAATACATCGAGATGTTCCTGTCGATACTCAGTTTTCGATATTTGCAGAATCTCATCCAAGGTGACGTGAGAATATACAACTGTTATTTGTTCGGATCCTAATACATATTTAAACAACTCAAGCAGTTCGTTCTTAGACTCTTTCAGCTTACGTTGACGTAAGTTACTCAAAGTATTTTGATCTAAATAGATCAGAAAGCTCATAGACTACCTCTATTCGTATAACGAATGACATGGACTCCCCCTCATCAGGCTCTGCCACACTAGGTAAGTCTGACTACAAAATTACCGAAGGCTACTATGTCACATTCTATCTATGGCATTGATTTAGCCAAACATAGCTTCAGTATCCACGGTGAAGAACACCAATGCAACGTGTTGATCCACAAAACAATATCACGCTCAAAAGTTCTCTCGACATTTGCCAATTTCCGTAAGTGCTCAATAAAGCAGTGAAGCCCTACTCGATGCCACTCAGATCAACATTCCAAGGCATCAGGCCGACATATCATCGCCCACCGAACGTTTTGGCAACTCTGTAAACAGATGCCGGAAGTAGTAATAAGGGTTGATATCATTCGCTCGACACGTCATCTCCAGGCTATACAGAATACCTGTCGCGCTACCTCTACCGTGGCGTTCTGCCCGACAAGGATATTATCCGGTTCAATGACCGTCAGGTGACCTTCCGTTATACCGACAGCCAGACCCGGCAACCGGCAACACGTACCCTGCCGGTCGTGCAGTTCCTGTGGCTGATCTTGCAGCATGTGCTGCCAAAAGGGTTGCAACGGGTGCGGGACTACGGCTTGCTGCATGGCAGCGCACGAACACTGCGGCTCACCATCCAACAGATGTTGTTCAGCTTGCCAACATGGCAGCAGCCTGTGAAAACCGAGCCACTGAAAGCAACACGGGACTGCCCATGCTGCCAGCATGCAATGCACTGCGTCGGCATCACCCGACCGGGATAGCCGGAAGGCAAACACAATAAGGAGAATGGCGTAGCATCATCAACGAGGAGAATGTCAACGCAAGACCGAATTCAGGCGGTAACCCATTGAAGTGAAACACACCGTGGTCACTTCCCGGCTGCGCTCGCCCTGAAGAAAACCGCGGGCGCAATCTCCACCGAATCCCAATCGAGCAATTTGGTTATTAAGGCTGTCCGGGCTTGTTCAACACCCGGATAGAAGTGTCGGCTGCGCGACACGTTCCTTATTTGTTATGTGATACTTACAGCTGTATGTGTACGAATTCACCACCTGCCTTAATTACTCTTACTACGTTATCTGTAGACTTATTATCCATACCAGTAAAAGTAATTTTGTTTTTTTGTGCGACAGCTGTTTTAGCTATACGAATAACGTTGTCAGTAGATTTATCGCTAACGTCGATTGTTAGGTTACCGCCAGCTTTGACTAGACGAATTAAATTATCGGTTGATTTTTGGCTCATAATAAACTCTTTTTTGTGTTTTAGTTCATAACTTACATGAGGGTCAGATATTAGAACTTAAAGATTCAAAAGCTCAGAATATGAGCCTTGTCACATAACATTTTATTCAACGACATGGTTTTACATAATTCTGTCGTGTAACCCTTTCAGACAAAACTAATCTAACCACTTGATTTAATTCAATTAAGTGCACATATCATATAAACCCATCAGTTAAATATACGACACCATGTCGTGTATCCTACTCAATCTACTTCTGCTAACCAACTGATATGTCATACTTTTCTTGTATTTTATGACTAACCCCAAAAAGTCAGCGACGCATACGCTTGTGAGAAAAGCGACATCGGTCACTTACCCAGTACAGAGAAACCACAGAATTGCACTTGCCGCATGGATTCCCGCCTGCGCGGGAATGACAGTAAGACATTGAATTACAATTAGTTTAAATAGATTTTGGCGTGTGTTATAAAAGCAGAAATGAGAAGTTCGAGGCTTGCCTCTCCCCCAGGGAAAAATTCAGGACGAATTTTTAGGTTGTCGGTGCCGGGAGCGCCTACAATCGCCCGGACCACACCAAAGAACAAAAGGCATTTCTGGGTACTCTAATGATATGGTCCGCCCCAACCTCACCCCTAGCGACGTCAGTGGCTAAGCTTGAGGAAACCGAAACCACTGAGGTGTTCCATCATGGACAATTTACATATTCTTGGCATCGATCTAGGTAGACGTACATTTCACTGTATCGGACATGACCAGCATGGGCATGAGGTGTTTCGTAAGAAATTCAATCGGGCTCAACTGCTTTTATGGCTCTCTAATTTACC
>NZ_AULG01000014.1 GCF_000425165.1 Photobacterium halotolerans DSM 18316 | reverse complement strand
GAGGGCAAGCAAACCTTTTAATGTTGTTGTTGTCGCACTGGCTAACAAGTTAGTGCGGATCGCCTGGGCTGTGATGAACTCACACCGAGCGTTCAACGCCAACAACCTTGCTTGCTAATAAATCCATTAACCCATTTTGCAATGACAATGATGACGATAACGGTAAATCGGCCAGATATGTAACCTGACGGCAAAAATAGCACTTAGATGCATTTACTCTTTTAAGGATTATCTGGCGCAGATATCATCGTGGAGCTGGAATGCGAGAGCTTCCAAGAGAGACTCCGAATACATTAGCGCAAACCACTCCCGTTAAAATTGTAGTTGCAAAAACGGGGCGGACCATACATTTTGCCTCAAAAGAGTACCTGGCGCGCATCAGACAATGTCAAATGAGTCACGAAACTGAATGCGCGACATACTCACCAACCCACAATACACACTCACTAAATCTGATCTTAATCAGAAGACTCCATCAACTTCCTCACCCAATACTTCTCCCGCAGCCCCGGCGGATAATCCTCATTCAGGATCAGCTCATCATCAATGCCTTCTTCGCCAGACTGTAACAGCATTTTCCGCTTGTTGATCAACAGCTGATCCAGCTTGCGGATGGTGGCTATCTTACGTTCAATCACATTATCCAGCACTTTCTCAATATCATTGAGCGCCTGAAAGGCGTGGGTGGTTTCAGACTGTCTGTCTGCATCAAAATGATTCTTATACGGCGCGGAATACCCGCGGGACGAGTCGGGCTGAACCGGCGGGTGATCACCGTCCAAATTGGCTGATGTTTTACTTCTTGGTGCTTCTCCGGGTAATTCTTCACTCATCTCGGCGATGACATGTTCAACATTCACGGTATTGATGGCCGTCAGGCCTTCCATGCAGGCATAAAGAAAAATCCTGTCGGCAAGAATATTGATTTTTCTCGGCACGCCTTTGGTGTATCGGGTAATGGCTTCAAACACGCCGTCACTCAGGGTTGGGTTTCCCCGCCAATTGACGCACTGTAAGCGGTGCAGCATGTAGCTTTTAACCTGATCGGGCGTGAGTGGCTGTAAATGGCAGGAGGCGATAATACGTTGCCGCAGTTGTTCCATTTCAGGCAGGCGGATAATGCCTTTCAGCTCCTCCTGACCTAACAGAAAGCTTTGCAGTAACGGCTTGTCATTGAACTGAAAATTAGACAGCATTCTCAGCTCTTCGACTGTTTCCGGGGGCAGGTTCTGCGCCTCGTCAACCAGCAACACGGCACGCCTGCCTTGCTGTCTCATCCCGTAAAGATGCTGTTCAAACCGCTTCAGTATGTCGGCTTTACTCAGCCCTTCGGTGGGGACGTTGAATTTAGCGGCAACCAATTTCACCAGTTCGTCTGGCGAAAGCCGGGTGGTGGCAATTTGGACCGCAGTAACCGATTCATCCAGACTGGACATTA
Source organism: Photobacterium halotolerans DSM 18316 (assembly GCF_000425165.1). GTDB lineage: Bacteria > Pseudomonadota > Gammaproteobacteria > Enterobacterales > Vibrionaceae > Photobacterium > Photobacterium halotolerans. Next base: position 202,248 of record NZ_AULG01000014.1, on the reverse strand, counting down.
ACCGATGAACAAGAATAGTTTTCCCTGTACCTATCGGGCCAGAGACTACAATGAAACCTTCTTCTAGCGAAAGCCCATATTGCAGATAGGACAGCGCTTTCTCATGATGAGGACTTGCGAAGAAAAAGCGTGGGTCGGGACTTAACTTAAACGGTTTATCCGTAAATCCAAAATGCGCTTCATACATAGCTAAAACTCCACCCTTACATCGATGAAAATCCGGGTTTCATCGTAATCATTTACCGAGTCCGACGATGAACGCGTGTAATATTCCACCCCAGTCTGAGTGAACAACTCAGGTCGGAAAAAATACGTCGTGTCCAGGCTGAACGAATGATAATCATCACTTTCATCACCGGTTGAAATATACGTAAAGTCATAACGTTCATAGGCATAGCCAATATGGCCGGATAGCACACGGGACAGCTGGTGATCCACATCCAGCTCGACACCCCGGGAGTTGTCGTCTGTCAGATCAGACAGCGACTCCAGCGTTTCCCTGTCTATCTGGTAGAGAGAAAAACTGTACAATGTGCGACGAAGCGTCAGTTCAGACAGCCAGCGCGCTTCTTTTCTCAGGTAGATTTCATCAATACGTCCGCCCTCAACAAACCTGTCCCTTTCATAGCTGTCTGGTGATTCTGTGTAAGTCAGGGTATTGGTCCAGCGCCGTGTGCGATGTCGGATTTCAGCGGCGTAACTGTCCCCTTTGATTCGCTTGTCGTATTCAAAATAAAAGCGCGTTTTGTCTGTTGGGTTAAGGTTGATCGCACCGGCCCAAAAATCACTGTTCACATCGTCCTCTGAGAAGTTGTAGCTCACTTCCCCGTAGGAATAGCGGTCGATAAAATAGCGGACACCCCCACCCCAGTTGAAGATTTCATTCTCGGAGGAATCCGTCACACCCTCGTAATTCTCATAATTCAGCCGCATGAATGGCGAAAATCCGCTGATGGTCTGCAGCCCTATGATTTCATTCAGCCGGGTAAATTCGGTGGAAATGCCATCATCGCGACCTTTTCGGTAATCATAAGCAGCTCCTAACCGCCAGAATGCGTCCCGTACCGAACGGCCATTGGCGTAAATAATATTCCCGCCCCAGCCCGTGTAATTACCTATGTCGTCCTCGTTATTGATGACGTTGGTATAGACTCTCGAGCGCAAGTCCATGCTGCTCAACGGATTGGTCTGATAGCTCAGACCTATTTCGGCTTCATTACTCTGAATCGTATCTCCGCTGATCACATCGGCATTCGCATCGGTGGCGATGTCGCTGGCAATGTTATCGATAGATGCACTGGCATCGACCTGAAACCCACTGCGTCCCAGGCCTTTGTAGGCGATAAAATCCAAATCCTGATACAACTCATCGCTTTGTTCACCCTCGGTGTAATACAGATACCCCAGCGCGTAATCCAGGCTGATTAATCCCCGGTTACCTTCTATGGTGCCTTCGATGCCGGCTTCCAGCTCAGTAATAAAACTGCTTTGCGTATCGCTGGCTGTTCTGTCTACATTGTCAGTAAATGTTAATTCTGTGCCTGCGTATGGCGTTAACTTCACATCCGCCGCCTGACTGGGTTGCCCTAACAGTGAAAGGCTTCCCAGCAAATATAAACTAGGATTGATCCTCTGTAGCGCCATACTCATGTCCATGTCTGTATTGACCAAATACATTGCGCACGGCTTTGTTCATCACAAATCCGATTGCCATATCCTTATTCAGTTGAGACACCGCGACTTCTACATCGTCCAACCTTGATCTGTCCTGCTCCACCACCACCAGTGCCTGTCCCAGTAACTTAGACAGGGTCATGGTTTCAACTATGCCAAGCAATGGCGGGCAATCAAATATCACCATGCGATCCGGATACCGGTGCGCCAGTTCATTCATCAGCTTTTCCATCTTGTTACTGGCCAGTAACTCATTGCTCAGATGGTGAGGCTTACCGGCAGGAATCAGGCGCAGATTAGGAATAGACGTGGGATAAATAATCTCCGACAGGTTAGTGACACTCCCTTGCAAGAAATCAATCAGCCCTGCCTGCGGCTGTATGCCCAGCATGTCACTGACCCCTGGTTTCAGTACATTGGCATCAACCAGTAACACCGTTTTGTCTTTCTCAGATGCCATGCTGAGCGCCAGATTCACTGCCGTAAATGTTTTGCCTTCCCGCGGCGAAGCACTGGTCACCATCAACAGATTGGCTCTTTGCTGAAACTGAGCACCGCTGCCGAAAGCAGTGTGAAACAATTTCTGTTTTATGGCCCTGAACTCATTGGTGATACCTGAGTTGACCTGCTTATCCGTATGCGAAACCATGCCTAAATCTCTGAGCCGCTCGCTATCTATCTCTATGGTTGCCGGCCGGCGCCAGGCTTGCGGGAAACCGTCTGACATTACAGGCTGATGAACAGGTTTAAAGAACGCTTCCTGTTCAGCGTTCTGTTTCATATTCTGAATGCTGGCAGAGTCGGTTTCACTGACTAAATCCTGAATTAGCGGCTGGCCCGACAGCAGTTCTGGATTCTGCTCTGTTTCGTTATCTGATGGCGGCTTGACCGTTTTTTTGCTCAGACTGGCCGACTTTTTCTCCATCGCTTTTTGAATAATACTCATATCCAACCCATCTCCTGCATGATTAGCGTATGAATTGAAGTCACGACATTCAACGCCATGAAACCCAGGAAACACACGACAAGTGCGGTACTCACCCAGACAAAACGCCATTTTTCTTTCCGTGCCACAGCGGCAAGGCCTGACTGTACTGTCGGTGAAACACCGCCCAGCACGGGGAACCCTGTCAGCTGGTACAACTGGTTGGCAGACGTGGCAACCGGATAGAGCTGGCTGGTCAGGAACGCCAGTGCAACCCCCACGCCCAGGCCTGCAATCAGTACCAGGACTAAAAACAATGGACGGATTGGCCCGGATGGCTTCAGCGGGGCTCGCGGCGGATCGACAACCCTGAAGGTAATATCATCAGATGCCGCGCCCACTTTCTGGGATATCAGCGCGGATTCACGACGGGATAGCAACTCTTCATATTTATTTTTGGTAATGTCGTAACTCCGGGTTAACCCTGTGAGTTGCGCTTCTACATCTGGCATCCGCACAAGTTTGTCCTGCAAGAACAGTGCTTTATCCGTTTGTGCTTTTTCACGAACCTGCAACGAGGCGACTTCGTTCTCTAACTGACTGATCAGCAATTTCAGATTCTGAAAAAACTCAGTGCTTCTGAAATCACTGTTGCCATCATCGGTCGACAAAGCCAGCCATTCGCGTTTTTGCCCTTCCAGCTCTGCGATCTGACGCTTGGTTTCTTTCACATCCGGGTGTTTGTCGGTAAAGCGAAATAACAGGCTGTCCAGCCGAACCTGAAGGGCATCCAGTCTGTCATCATATTCGGTGCGCTGTGCACCCTGATTTTTGGCTGCCAGTGCCATTTCCTCGTTCAGCTTGCGCTTGGCCGTTTCCAGTTGCGTCCGGCTTTCCTGCAGCTCAAGCTGAGTGTCTTCGATATCGCTGTTCACTGCATCCAGCTGGCCTCTGAACCCCATTTCAGAACTGGGTAAGTAACCGGCATGCTCGCGTTTGAATTCAGCCAGTTTTAACTCTGCATCCGCCAGCCGCTTTTCATAATCAGATAGCTGACGCGCGATGAACTCACTGGCTTTATCCGTATCCTGCCGGTTTTTGCCCAGGGTATTTTCAACAAACACATCCAATGCCGACTGAACGACGTTTTTGACATAAACCGGATCGGTGCCGCTGTAACTGATACTGAACAGGTTTTCTCTGCCAGCGGACTTGATCTCAATGTTTTCCTTCAACTCAGTAAGAATATCTTCATATTCCTCATTGGTGGTGGCTTTGAGATCGGCGTCGGTATAGCGGGCAATGGTTTCCAGGTTCTGCCGGCTCAGCAGGGTTTTTACCATCAGACTCAATTCCTGATTCGAATCATTCGGTATAGCCAGGCCTTTCAGCAAAGGTTGCAAGATCGACCGTGTGTCCGCGTATACTCTGGCTTCAACTGTGTATTGATTTGGCCAGATTGTGACCACGGCCCATCCAAGAGGGCAGATTACCCAGGTGGCGATGATGATCCACTTGCGGCGTAGCCACACACTGTGCAGATACTCAATCAGGTTCTGAAATTGTTCCTGCATGTAACCTCCAATTAGAACCAGGCTTCCGGAATAATAATGATGTCACCAGGCAGTATGTCGACGTTGTCCCCAATCTCGCCATCACGCAGCAGATTTCCCAGATTCAGCCCATAGGCCATTTGCTGACCATTCACCACGCGGATCAGACGTGCATCATTGCCGTCTGCGAAATCCGTTAATCCGCCAACAGCAACCATCACGTCGAGCAACGTCATGTTTTCCCGATAGTTAATGGCCATGGGTTGCTGAGCTTCCCCAATCACCCGTACCTGTTCACTGTAAGGCCCGACAAACCCCTGTACGATCACGCTGACAATGGGATCCCGGACATATTCCGCCAAACGGGCCTCAATACTGCCAGCCAGTTCAGTCGGCGTACGCCCCGATGCAGGAATATCGTCCACCAGAGATGTCGTTAACATGCCGTCCGGACGGACAATATAGGCACCGGATATTTCAGGATTTCCCCAGACAAAAATGTTGAGGGTATCTCCAGGGCCTATCAGGTACTTGTATTGATTGATGTTTTTTGTCAAAGAAGGCTGAGGGGTAGCCTTGGGTAAAGAGGGCAACGAATTTGACGTACAGCCAGTCACAAGCACCAAGGCGGCTGCCGTCAAACAGGTTAACTTCAATAAGTGACCACTTCTTGTCATATCAGTATCCATCCTGCATATAAGTCCGTGTCTCACATACCTTTTCCAAGGTTCAGAAGCGTCCAACTAAGTTGCAATTACAGCAGGCAAAAACGTCATTGAACTAATTTAACTATATATGATTTTTTTATTTTGCAGATTTTTTATGCTTGCCGATACTCAATACAGGAAGGGGCACTTTATTTATTTACACCTGGGACAAGGGTGATTATGACTTACTCAAGATTTCACGATTTAAATTTGAGCAACGCTGTGCTTATTTTTGCAGATATATTAATGCTTTCGGGCACGTTTGCAGGGACTCAAGTATTTCTTTTTTATTTCAATCCGGAGTATTTATCGCATTCAGGGATCATAATAAATGTACTTAATCTCATTTATTATACACTTCCTGTTCAATTGGCTCTGCTAGCTGTTGGGCTTTACAATGAAAAACTCAGGGAGTCATATAGTGGTATCACAGTCAGAATATTAGTCGCCATAAGTTTGGCGTATATGCTGTCCACCAGCCTGTACCTGATCACTCCCCTGCCTTTTCCTGCCGGTTTTACCCGTGAATGGATGTATGGCAGTGCGCTGGTGGGCTTGATGATAGTACGCTTTATCGCTATCCGTTCACGCTACCAAATGCTTGGCAGGCTTAAAGTGCTCATCCTGGGTGCCGGTGAGCGGGCCAGCCTTATCAATCGCTGCATGAGGCGGCAATCTGACCGGGTCCATGTTGAGCTGACAGGTTATGTACCTATGCCCGGTGATAATCGCGAGAATTCCAACGTGACACCCGTTCTCGATATTTCTGGCTCGCTGGAAGACTTCGTGCAATCCAACCATATCAAAGAAATCATCATTGCTGCTGATGAGCGCCGGGGGAACCTGCCCACCGACAGTCTTTTTCACTGCAAAATGGAAGGGGTGCAAGTCATCGATATCATTGACTTCATTGAGCGGGAAACCGGGCAAGTCGCCGTCAGCCATATTCATCCGTCCTGGGTGATCTTCAACCCCCATGCGACCGGCAACAAGATTGGGCTAAGCCTGTACTGGTTGTTTAATTGTGCCATTGCCATGCTGCTGTTACTGATCACCTGGCCGATACTGATCGCCATCGTTGTGATGATCAAATGGGAAGACGGTTTCCGCGCCCCGGTACTTTATTCTCAGGAGCGAGTCGGGCTGAAAGGGAAGCGTTTCTCTATCTACAAATTTCGCAGCATGAAAATTGACGCCGAGTCACAAGGTGAACAAATGGCCAGCCGCCTGGATCCCCGCATCACGCGGGTCGGCAATGTGATCAGGAAATACCGGCTGGATGAGCTGCCTCAGTTAATCAACATTCTTAAAGGCGATATGAACTTTGTTGGCCCTCGCCCTGAACGTCCGAGTTTTTCCAGCCAGTTTGAACAGCAAATTCCTTATTATAATCACCGCTTATATGTAAAACCCGGGTTAACGGGTTGGGCGCAGTTAAAATACCCCTATGGTGATAACATCGAAGATACTATTGAGAAGCTCAAGTTCGATCTCTATTACATCAAGCACAAAAGCGTAATACTCGATATATTAATACTGATCAGAACCTCTGAAATAGTGCTGTTTGGTAAGGGGCGATGACATGAAAGAAATTCACTCAGCTGTTCGCCGCTCATCAGTCAATGCAATGACTGTTGATGTTGAAGATTATTTTCATGTGTCTGCCTTTTCATCCATTATTAAGCGAGAACAATGGGGAAAGTCTTATCCATTGCGTGTGGACTACAACACCAGAAAAATCATGGATATTTTCGCTGAACATGATGTTAAAGCGACCTTTTTTATCCTCGGCTGGGTGGCTGATGCATGCCCTTCCCTGATAAAAGCCATTTCAGATCAAGGTCATGAGCTGGCATGCCATGGCTATCATCATGTCAAAGCCAACCAGCAAACTGAGAAGGAATTTTTTCAGGATGTCAGCCGCAGTAAATATTTGATCGAAGACCTCTCTGGTAAATATATCAATGGTTACCGGGCACCCAGCTTTTCCATTGACGATACTAATCTGTGGGCATTCGATATTCTTCATCGCCTTGGTTTTACTTTCAGCAGCAGCACATACCCTGTCAGGCACGATCATTATGGCAACCCTGACTGGCCACGCTTTCTTCATCAGCGAAATGAAGGTTTGGTTGAAATACCCATTCCAACCTATCAGGCATTCGGCACCAACCTGCCAATCGGTGGTGGCGGTTATTTCCGCCTGTACCCTTATGCGGTCAGCAAACACCTTATCCGGCGTTTCACTGAGCAACACCAGCAACCGTTCTGTTTTTATTTTCACCCTTGGGAAATTGATGCGCAGCAGCCCCGAATGACTCAGGCGTCATTCAAATCGCGCTTCCGGCATTATCTCAACCTCGAACAAATGACAGCACGACTTCACCATTTGCTGCAGGATTTTCAGTGGAGCACTGTCAGCCAGGCCTATCAACTGAATGGACATAACGATGAAACAGGAATTGACGATCCGAAAGCTGAACCGGAACGACTGTATAGCCTGGGACCACTACGTTGATGCACACCAGGACGGCAGCTTTTTTCATTTAACAGGCTGGCTGGATGTTATCAGAGAGGTGTTCGGTCACCAGCCGCACTATTTGCTGGCACAACAACACGAAAAGCTGGTTGGCGTGCTGCCGTTGTTCGAGCAGAAAAGTGCCCTGTTCGGTCATGCGCTGATTTCGACCCCTTTTTGTGTCTATGGCGGCGTGTTATCTGATGATGAAAATATCAGGTATCAGTTAGAAACCGCGGCCTTTGAGCTGGGTTGCTCGCTGGAGGTTGATTATATTGAGCTGCGGGATCGCGAAGCTAAACCCAGTGACGGCCCCTGGTTTCGTCATTGCCATCATGCCACGTTCAGGAACACGCTGGCCGACAACCCGGAGGCCATTCTCTCCGGCATCAAGCGCAAGCAAAGGGCCGTTATCCGCCATGCGATAAACAACAAACTGAGCTGGGACGACAAAGATAACCCGGACTTATGTTTTGATCTCTACGCGGAGAGTGTCAGAAACCTCGGTACGCCTGTGTTTCATCCCGCGCTGTTTAACAGGCTGCAGCACACCTTCGGCCAGCGCTGTAACACACTGGTTATCCGTGATGCTGCCGGGCGTCCTGTTTCCGGAGTGTTGAGTTTTTACTATAAAAACCAGGTACTTCCCTACTACGGCGGCGGAACACAAGCTGCAAGGGAGCTGAAAAGTAACGACTTTATGTACTACCAGCTGATGCTGCTTGCCCGATCTAAAGGGGCCGAAGTGTTTGACTTTGGCAGAAGTAAAATTGGCTCAGGTGCCTACCACTATAAAAAGCACTGGGGCATGGAAGAGCAGCCGCTGCACTACCGTATCGCACTGGTAAAAGCAGAGCGGCCACCCAATCTGTCCCCCAATAACCCGAAATATCGTTATTTCATCAAGGCCTGGCAGACTATGCCTGTTGGCATAAGTAAGCTTATCGGACCGCGTATCTCGAAGTACCTTGGCTAAGCGACAATGGAGCAGGACAATGAAACCAGCTGTGTTATACCTTTGTCACCGAATTCCATATCCGCCCAACAAAGGCGATAAAATTGCCAGTTATCATTTACTGAAATTTCTCAGTCAGCACTTTGATGTCTATCTGGGCTGTTTTATTGATGATAGGCATGATCAACAGTATCGCCATAAGGTTGAAGCGCTGTGCCGGGATGTGTGTTTCATTACGCTTCATCCGGCGTTGGCCCGCCTCAAAGGCTTGCAGGCGCTGTATAAAGGACAGCCTATTACGCTGCCTTATTACTCTCATCCGGCAATGACCGACTGGGTGAAACGCACCCTGAATCAGCACTCCATTGAGCGTGCGCTGGTGTTCTCCAGCAGCATGGCTCAGTACTTACTCAATGCGCGTCCCTCGCTGCACAAAGTCATGCATTTCGTGGATGTGGATTCAGAAAAATGGCGTCAGTATGCACAGAAAAAACACGGTGTTGCCAGCTATCTGTACCAGCGTGAGTACCGGACACTCGCGAAGTTTGAAAAAGCGGTCTGCGCCGAATTTGATGTCAGCTGTTTTGTCACTGAAACAGAGCGGCAGTCGTTTGCTGCCATGGTTGAGCCCGCATTACAAAATAAAATTCATACGCTGGAAAACGGCATCGACAGCCGCTATTTCTCTCCGCAGGCCGATTTCAGCCCTGTGACAGAACATCCGCTGCAGCACGACAACTATGTCGTTTTTACCGGTGCCATGGACTATTGGGCCAATGTGGATGCGGTCACCTGGTTTGCCCGCAAAGTCTGGCCAAAAGTGCTTAAAGAACATCCTTACAGTAAGTTTTATATCGTCGGTTCATCACCTACGGCCAGTGTCAGGGCGCTTACCCGGCTGCCCGGCATAGTCGTCACCGGTCGGGTTGAGGATGTGCGTCCGTATCTGTTTCATGCCAAAGCCGCCATCGCGCCAATGCAAATCGCACGGGGTATCCAGAACAAAATACTGGAAGCGATGGCGATGGAAAAACCGGTTCTTACCACACCCCAGGGTATGGAAGGGCTTGAGCACTACCCGGGCCATTATCCTGCCAAGGACAAAGTACTAGGGGACAACGTAATAGGACAGACACTGTATGTGGCAGAAGAACCGCAGGATGTCACCGACTGGGTATGCGGACAATTAGCCCGCCCTGTTCGCCCAGCCACACTGTCCAGACAGTGGATTGAAGACAATTTCAGCTGGGAGATCAAATTATCACCCGTACTGACATATCTTGAGGCTAAACATGTCTGACCGGATCGGGTTTCGCCTGGCACTCCCTGTCATTGGCTGGTTATGGCTGTTCTGGCCGTCACTGAGCAATATGGTGAATGTCTGGGCCCATTCGAAAACCTATGAGCATTGCTTTCTGGTTGTGCCAATCTGTCTCTGGCTGGTATGGCGAGAGCGCAAAGCCATTACGCCATTGCGCCCGTCTGTCAGCTGGCTGGCGGCAGCATTGCTTGCCGTATCGTGCTTCCTGTGGCTGTTGGCCCGGGCGGCAAGTATCGGATTATTTGAGCATATAACCGCCATTGTGAGTCTTCAGTTATTGCTGTGGACGGTATTGGGCACCGCCATCATTCGCCGGTTTTGGTTCCCTTTGCTGTATTTACTCTTTGCTGTGCCCTTTGGTGAAAGCCTGGTTCCCAGACTGCAGATCATCACTGCCGATCTTTCAGTCTGGCTGCTCAATATCAGCCAGATCCCTGTCTACCGGGAAGGCTTATACCTGACCATTCCCAATGGCCGGTTTTACGTGGCAGAAGCCTGTTCAGGGATCCGTTTTCTGATGTCCAGCGTGGCATTAGGCACGTTATTTGCCTACTTGCAGTTCACCAGAGTCTACAAGCGCACGCTCTTTGTGGCCTTTTCGTTTATCTTCCCGATCATTGCCAACGGTATCCGCGCTTATGGCATTGTGATGATTGGGTATTTCAGCAACATGGAATATGCTGCCGGGGCAGATCATCTGGTTTATGGCTGGCTGTTTTTCAGTGTCGTTATTCTGGTGATTTTTTTTACCGCCAGTCTGTTTTCCGATCCGCAAGCCTCATCTGTCGATTTGCCACAGCAACCGTCTGCGGTATCAGCCCGCCAGACATGGGGGGCACTTGGCATGGTTGCCCTGATTTTTATTGCGACCGCCCTGTGGAAGCAGCAGCTTGACCAGAGCCAGCCCCTGCTGTCCAACCGACAAACTGACGCCATAAATCCTCAGTCTGCCACGCTGACCGAATGGGGGATCTCTTTCCCGCACGCTGAACGCAGCCAGCGCCAGAGCACCGCTGACGGAAAAGCAGAACTCTATACCGCCCGCTATAACATCTGGCAACGGGACGGCGAGCTGATCAGCAGTACCAATCAGCTGTTCAATAAAGACATCTGGTCGGTCGACAATAGCCAGTCAGTGACGTTACCCGCCGGTATTCATGCTAAATCGATGACAGTGTCCAATGCGAAGGGAAGCAGCATGCGGGTGATCTATTGGTACTGTGTGAATGGGTTTTGCAGCAGTAATCCGCTGGCTATCAAGCTGATGAAAGCGTCTTATCGCCTGGCCGGGCAGCAAGGCGTCTCTGATGTCTTTGCAATCGCCAGCACTGAGCTGAATGATGACCAGATAAAAGACATCATCGATGTCGGCACAAACAAGCACAGCGTGATCTTAAAAAACAGCCATCAGCGGTGATCAAACCACAGCAGGGAGAGGGTTATGTGCGGTATTGCGGGTATTTTCAACGTGCAGCATTCAGGCATTATTGACATTCGTCTGTTGCAGCACATCAACAGAATACAGCACCATCGAGGCCCGGATGATGAAGGTTATTTCGTTGATGACCTTGTCGGGCTGGCCCATCGCCGTCTGTCGATTATCGACCTGTCCGGCGGGCATCAGCCTCTGTTTAACGAAGATAACACGGTCGCGGTTGTCTTCAATGGCGAGATTTACAATTTCAAAGCCCTGGTCAAAGAGCTGAAAAATCTGGGCCATCAATTTCGTACCGTCAGTGATACCGAAGTGATAGTCCATGCCTGGGAGCAATGGGGTAAAGACTGCGTCAGCCATTTTCGTGGCATGTTTGCCTTCGCTGTCTGGGATCAAAACAGCTCAACCCTCTTTCTTGCCCGGGACAGACTGGGTAAAAAACCGCTTTTTTACAGCCTGACAGCCAAGGGGCAACTGGTGTTTGCCTCCGAGCTGAAAGTATTGCTTGCGCATCCTGATGTGTCCCGTACCCTGCGCGACGAAATGGCTGAAGAATACCTGATGTTCGGCTATATTCCTGACCCGTTCACCGCTTATAAACACATATTCAAGCTCCCTGCCGGTCATTACCTGCAGCTGACACCGGGTGCCGCTATGACGGCCAGCGCCTACTGGGATCTCAGTGCACCAAGGGCAACACTCAGCTGGCACGATACGCAGGGAGCACTGGTTGATAAACTGCTGGAAGCGGTCAGAATCCGCATGGTATCAGATGTGCCCCTCGGGGCCTTCTTGTCAGGCGGGGTGGATTCCAGTGCTATCGTGGCCCTGATGTCGGGCCTGCAATCCAATCCTGTCAACACCTGCGCCATAGGGTTTGATCAGGCTCAGTTCGATGAAACCCGCTATGCCCGCAGCATTGCTGAGCAGTATCAAACCCGACATCATGATCGCCAGATCAGCGCAGACGATGTCAGCTTAGTAGAAGTGTTGGGGCGGCTGTACGATGAACCGTTTGCAGACGATTCAGCACTGCCGACCTACCTGGTATGCCAGCTGGCCCGACAACAGGTCAAAGTGGCTTTGTCCGGCGACGGCGGAGACGAAATCTTTGCTGGCTACCGTCGCTACCGCTTTCATCTGGCCGAGCAGAAAGTCAGGGGGATGATACCCTCTTCCATTCGTGAACCGGTGTTTGGCATGTTGGGTCAGATATACCCTAAAGCCGACTGGGCACCTCAGCGCTTCAGAGCCAAAACGACCTTCCAGTCGCTGGCGATGAACAGTGTCGATGCGTATGCCAATACGATCTCAAAGCTCAGGTTTGCTGACAGGCAGCGACTGCTCAGTCCGGCCTATCGCCATCAACTCAATGGCTACACAGGAAGCGAGATTCTTCGCCGGCATGCCCTCAATGCGCCTACCGACGATCCGCTGAAACTGATCCAGTACCTCGATCTGAAAACCTGGCTGCCCGGCGATATTCTGACCAAGGTGGATCGCGCCAGCATGGCCAATTCGCTTGAAGTACGGGCCCCCCTGCTTGACCACCAGTTGCTGGAGTGGGCGTTTCAGATTCCGGGCCAGGACTTGATCCGCAAACAGGAAGGCAAATTCTGCTTTAAAAAAGCGCTGGAACCTTATCTGCCCAACGATATTTTATATCGCCCCAAAATGGGATTCAGCATGCCGCTGGCCCACTGGTTTCGTACCCAGCTCCGGCCGATGCTGCATACGCAGATCTTGTCCTCCACCATGCTGGACTGTGGCTATTTTAACCCGCATCAGCTGCGAAACCTTGTGGCTGAGCACGAAAGCGGCCAGCGCGATCATGGTGTCGTGCTCTGGAGTCTATTGATGTTCGCCCAGTTTATGGAGAGGCAGGCATAGTGAAAATTCTCACCATTTCAACGCTCTACCCGAACGCGAGCAATCCCAGGCATGGCATTTTTGTCGAAACCCGGCTGCGCCAGTTAAAAAAACATTACCCGCAGACAGAGATTACTGTGATAGCGCCTGTGCCCTGGTTCCCATTCAGTCACCCTGTGTTTGGACAATACAGCGACTATGCATCTGTCCCCTTGACCGAGAGCCGTTATGGCATCCGCATTTATCATCCGAGATATCTGGTTATCCCTAAGCTGGGAATGTCGCTGACCCCATCAACGCTGGCCCGTTCCCTGCACAAGCAGATTACCCGCTTAATGCAGCATGGGTTCGACTTTGATCTGATTGATGGTCACTATTTTTACCCCGACGGGGTGGCGATTGCTTCGGTCGCCAACAGTTTAAACAAACCGTTTACCATGACGGCAAGAGGGACAGACATCAATCTGATCCCCTCCTATCCCAAAGCCCGAAAACGTATTCAGCAGGTACTATCGGTCAGCAACCATAACCTTGCGGTGTGTGAAGCACTGCGGCAAAGCATGATCGAGTTAGGCGCAGTACCGGATAAAGTCAGCACACTGAGAAACGGGGTGGATTTAGAGCTGTTCAGTTTCAGCGATGAAAGCCAGCAACCCGCACTCAGACAGGCCCTTAACCTGCCGGTCAATGTACCCATTATCTTATCCGTCGGCCTGCTTATAGAGCGCAAAGGTCACCATTTGGTCATTGAGGCTCTGCGTCACATTCCGGATGCCCTGTTATTGATTGCCGGCACCGGCCCCAAAGCAAAAGCACTGTCCGCACTGGCCAAACAGCACGGTGTTGCCCAGCGGGTACGCTTTCTGGGCAAGCTCAGTCAGGAAGAATTATCCGCCTATTATGGCGCGGCTGACTTACTGGCGCTGGCTTCTGACAGAGAAGGCTGGGCAAATGTGCTGCTGGAAGCCATGGCTTGCGGCACACCCGTTGTGGCCACCAATATCTGGGGAACACCTGAGGTCGTCCGTAAGCCGCAGGCAGGCACATTGGTTGAGCGCAATGTCACTGCCATCGCCGAGGGTATCCGCCAGTTACTGCAAAAACCCTTTTCCCGTGCAGACACTCGCCATTACGCCGAGCAATTCGACTGGTCTGCCACTTCTGAAGGTCAGTATCAGTTGTTTAACCGTTTGATCAAGGACGCATCATGAAAATTCTCTATCACCACAGGGTCGCCTCCAAAGATGGTCAGTATGTCCATATTGATGCCATCATTAATGCCCTTCGCCAGCAAGGCCACGAAGTCGTGGTGGTGGCACCGGCTGTGTCCGATCAGGCCGAGTTTGGCGCTGACGGCGGCTGGGTCAGCAAAGTGCGCAAGATGCTGCCCCGCTTCTGCTGCGAAATACTGGAATTTGGCTACAGTGGTTATGATTTCGCCAAACTGTGCCTCACTTTGTACCGGGAAAAACCGGATGCCATCTATGAGCGCTACAACCTGTTTCTTCCCTCCGGGATCCTGGCTAAACAATTATTCAATGTGCCACTGGTATTAGAGATCAACGCCCCATTATTCGATGAGCGCAATGCCTACGGCGGATTGTCGCTCACCTGGCTGGCCCGCTGGTCTGAACTGTTCACATGGCGTAATGCCGATCATACCCTGCCGGTCAGTCATGTACTGGCCGGCTATGTTCAGCGCGCAGGCGTACCTGAGCAGGCGATCAGTGTCATCCCCAATGGGATAGACAACCATTTATTTCATCCTGTTGACGACAAAGAAAAACAACCTGAATTCTCGGATAGCCTGGTGGTTGGGTTTGTCGGCTTCTGCCGCGAATGGCATCAATTAGAGCACGTTTTGTCACTGATCGTTGAGTTTAACCGGCAGCGAAACCTTGACGATCCGGCAGTGAAATTCCTGATCGTCGGTGACGGCCCGGTTCTGGATAAACTCAAAAAACAGGCACGCGATCTCAAGGCCGAGCACCAGATTCACATCACAGGATTAATTGATCGCCAGCATATACCTGGCTGGCTCTCTCAGATAGACATTGCCCTGCAGCCGGCCGTCACCCCCTGGTGCTCACCGCTCAAGCTGATCGAATACCTGGCGTGCGGCAAAGCCATTGTCGCGCCCGATAGCGACAACATAAAAGAGCTGCTGACGGATGGCGACAATGCCCTGCTGTTCAAAGCAGGGCATTTACCCGATATGCTGAAGCAGATTAAACGTTTGTTGTCTGACGCAGCACTGCGCCAGCAATTAAGTGCCAATGCGGCGGCCAGCATTGCCAGGCAGCAACTGACCTGGCCGGATAATGCTCGAAAAATCGTCAGCATTTTTGAGTCATTGATTGTCAAACACTGAGCGGTGCCGGGTAACACCGTGGGCAGCACAACTGATTGAACCGATATTCAGAGCATTAACTGGAAGACATGCCCTGTAACTGAGAAACCGGTTTTCTTCGCGCTTGCTGGCTGACCATCACTCTCACCTGCATACTTAAGGCCGCCATTGCCGCGGCTAATACCCAGAAAAGCTCAAGATACGCCAGCGAGAGCGCGGCCCCTGCCGTGCAATAGCCCAGCAAAGACACCTGCATCATGCGCGCCAGATCAACCTGCCAATGGTGAGCCTCATTCCAGGGCGGTCGCCCCAGCGTCACAATAACCCAGCGCATTTTCAGAAACAGCAACAGAATAACCAGCATGAACAGAGAGAAACCGACAAAGCCGTGATCACCCAATACCTGAAAATAAATACTGTGGGCGGCCCAGCTTTCCTCTCCGGGGGGCGGCGTTTCAATAATATCTATCTTATAAATATCCAGTGCGAGTCTGTCCCACACCGGCTGAAAATAGGTGGCTTTAAATCCGGCTCCCAGTACCGGCCGTTCCAGCGCCATCAAAGTGTGGATTTTCCACGAAGTCAGACGGTTAGTGAAAGAAGAATCCTGAGTCGCCGTTTCTATCGTTTCCATCCTGTCGTACCACTTTTCCGGTAGCAGCAAGACAGAAACTGAAACGATAATTGCTACACCAAACAATGTCAGAATCTTTTTGTTGCTTCTGAACCAGAAGTAACAGCCGATCACAGCCAGGGCAAGCACACCTCCTCTGGAATAAGTGCCGAGCACGGACAATATACACAGCACTAACATACCTGTCAGTCCTAAACGTATCCACCTCTCCTGAACGGACTTTAACTGATAGATACACAAAGGAATCACCATACATAAAGCAGCAGCAAGGTGGTTATTGTCTGAGATCAAATGACCGGTTGGCCCCTGGATTTTATGTCCGCCTAAACTGGCCAGGAACTTCAGCCCTTCTACGGCACCAAAGAACCCCACTGACATCAATATCCCCCACAACAGCATTTCGAACTCGTGCTTTTGCCGGATGATTAATGCAATCATGATGAACAACAGGAAAATCTTGGAGAATTTCTCCCATTCCGGCCAAACCAGTTCTGGAAAAATAATGGTGTTGTAGGTGGTTAAACCGGTATGAAGCCAAAACAAAATAGCAATGAAGACCACCCCGTCAAATAAAACAGCGGGCTTCTTCCCGGAAAAAAGGTAAGTCATCAGCGTCAGCAGGGCAAACACAGTGTTGTAACTGATCGGCTTGGCAAACCCGTAAACCCAATAGGCCGGCACAAATAACCCCGACCACAGCCAGAGTGACACCGCGATGTAAGAGCGCCTCAGAGCAAAACAAGCCAGGATCAGGAAAACGCTGATTAAGACGACATCTCTCATTTTCCAGCTCCTTAACGTCGATGCTTTGAATTATTTTGCTGTTTTGCAAAGCATGCTTTGTCCTGCCTTATTGAGCGTATACAGAGATACACCAAGATAAACAGGCCCATCGCGAAAAGGATTGATTCCACTGTTCAACTCCTTATCTGAGCGTGTGAAAGGCTCAGGTTATCTGGGCTTCCAGCTGGCATATTGAACCGATATTGTGACTTTTTTAACCACTCCTTTCACTATAGATCCTGATTAACGAACCAACAAAATTTTGACTATCAATAATTTGTCATCAGCCAACTGTTGTTATCTGTTACTGCAGCATTATTATGCAATCGATTCAGTACATCTCGACCGCTATAGTGCAATATCCCTGAAATCTTCTGCCGGCAATACGGTTAATCAAACATAGGCGTTCTGATTATTTTGCCTATTTTAGTTTGTATACTCCGATATTCCGGAATCATTCGGATTGAAACCGGCAATAATACCAGCATAGCAACCGTATACACCAATACACCTGTTACTATACCCAGCAGTAAACCCCATAAATGACTGTCTATTTCAGATACCACAGCCATCACGCAGAAATACATTAATACTGAAACCAAAAATGGCACCAGAACAGCAGGTAATACACGGCTGACCTGCAACCGGATCACAAACAAGAACACGATTGTCACACATACCAGAAATATACCGCCAACCAGTAAGCGAACAAAAGACAGGCTGTCAGGATCGTTATAGCCGCTACCATAAAAACTGCCGATCACTAACAAGATAGCCAGACAATCACATTTGAATAACAGCGGCATCCTGGATTTTAAGATCAATATGGTTTGTATGAGCATATACATAGTCATCACAATCATTAAAAACGACAAATTCTGCATGACCGGAATAACGCCAATCCATTTTTCACCGAGAACGATATAGACGAAATCTTCTGCAATAGCACATACACCAAAAGACACTGGCATGGCAAGAAACATTAACAATGCCATTTGAGAATACAGTCTTTCTTTCAGCAAGTTATCCTGATCTTTCAGTTTTGAAAACACCGAAAATGCGCCATGATTCATGGGTGCCAGAAAGTCAGTAAAAGGCAGCCAGGAAAATTCCTGCCCCATATTATAAAAACCGACGTTGCGGCTGTTAAGAATATTACCCAAAAGCAGCATATCTACCCTGGAGCGCATATAACCAGACACAGAAACCAGATACAACCATTTAGAGATAACCCACTGTTCTTTCCAGTACTGTGTACACCAGCGGGGCCGAAACGGACAAAGAATATAGCTGGTGATCACTTCTATCACGGCCATCAATATAACACCTGCAATTAAAGCCCAGTAATTACCGATAATTAACGCAACCGCTATGGTACACACACTGCCGAGTGTTTTAGCCACCATTAGCATCATGGTTTCCATTTTAAAGTTGAAGTTTTTTTCGAACAGATCCATGCCGACATTGTGAAAAGCAAGAATAACGGGAATAACGCTGACAACACGAATGACCACCGTCATCTCAGGTTCATTGGTGTAAACAGCCACCCAGTCTGCCGACAGAAATAAAAAAAACGCGGACACGATACGAAACAGCAGATTCAAAGACCAAATACTGTGCAATTTGTTTTCATCCGTCATATCTTCCATCAGCACATATCTTTTGGTCCCCACAGTTGATAGTGCAATGAAAAAATACACAAAAAACATAGTGAATCCGGCAATACCATAATCTTCCGGTGACAGTAAGCGCACAAGCACTAAAGTGCTGACCAGCCCGATACAGCGGTTATACCAGATAGTGAGCATAGACCACTTGGCACCCGAAAATATCGCCTGGGAATACTGATCTGCCATAGGTTTCTGCCTTTATCCCTGGCTGACTGCCATGTCTTTGGCCAGAATAATTTTTCCACCCAGCTCCCGCTGGAACCACTCGATATACCTGTGTGTCGTGTATTTCAGTCGTTCGCAATCTTTAGACGTCGGCACATAAGGGGTCATTCCTGCCACCAGACTGGGTGAGTGAAAAGACAGTACAAACACGTCCTGTCCTATCGCCATCTGCGCATGTGTGATGGCCTGAAGCTGAGAGAGATCATTGCCTTCCGGTGACAGGCGGTGCCTGCTCAGACGAAAAGCCTTTGCAATGTAACGGGTAAGTCGCTTGCTGTTGATGGTTCGGCACCAGGCAGGACACTGATTAGCTTTCTTTTCTATCCGCTTGGAAACGGATAACCAAGAGCTGGTATGCGGAATATGCTGAACCGCATTATCAACAAAAGGCGCATTAGTATATTCACTGAAGTCAGGCCCTTGCTGATGGCTGAAATCACAGTAAGCACTGATACTGAGATCAACCTGATAACCTAATGCGCGTAAATGCTCGCTGGTAGCAGGGCCGCAACCGTACCGTCCAGCAAGGTATGTAACAGGCAATACCCCTGACACCGCGTGTATTTTGTCGGTCAGCCTGCTTATTTTTTCATACTCAAGATCCGGTGCCAGATTACAGGGATAAGATTCAAAATCAGTCACAGACTGGTCCTGAGTGATATTGGGCGGATTCACCCAGGGGTGCAAATGCGCAGCAAATTCAACACACTGCGCTGCGTTGTTTTGGTAGTGGACGATCACTTCCCTGCCGCCGGCACTTTCAACAAACGGATAGTCCATGGCCAGAGTGATCTTAGCACCAGTATCAATCAGCTCCCCCATAAAAGGGATCAGGGCATGATGGTGCGTCACGGCAGTATTGCGACTATTAAATCCCTGATCCCAGTCAAATTCTTCCTCAGCATGGATCACTACCAGTAATTTAACGTCCATCTTTTCTCCTGATTTGCTGCACTGCCAGCCTGTAACGACACCCTGTCTGACCTCACTGAGCGCTTTGCCCGAACGCGGCTTTACGCTGATGCAGTACGCTGATAATTAGGGGGTCAGTTAACGGTGTTTCCCCGGACAGCCTCCGAGAGGCTCGTTACAATCATCCTCAGTATTTTGTAGCCTGAGCAGCCTGAATAACTTGGGATACCTCTGTTAAAAATGGCACATGAAGCACGGAGCCACCATGCCGGATCATAAAATTGTCTTACCCGCCGCCTGAATAGTTTAAAAACGGCTATCCGAGTTTCACCTATTAGCAATCTGGCTAACTGCTTATATTTCCGGTTTTTCTGTTTCCCTGATCTCAGTGCCGAAGCCAGAGCGACACCCACATCCAGTCTGGTTACAGTGAGGAACTATGGCGGATTTGTGGTACTTACTTCATCCGGTTTCAGCATTCTTACCTATACTCGATCTTGAATATTGTTTGACGTTAATCACACTTTTATCGCAGATCTTAGCCGGGGGCTGACTGATGATTTCGAAAGGAATAAAAACATATCTCGCGACAATCGGTGTTCTCGCTCACGTGGTCATCCTTGTGACCTGTGTGTATCTGGTGAAACACTGGAGCGAACAAAATCAGACCCTGCCTGCCGCTTTGCGCCAATCTGTCAGCCACATTGAACAAGAGTTTCCAAGTCTGGCACCTGTCAATCAGGCTGTTGCCAGTGTGGCCAGCAACCTCGCCAGTCCTTCCTATTTCTGGCGCGAGTTTGATACCAGATACTGGCCATCCGTCGGGCCTGAGTGGTCATCAGCAGGTTCTCAGCCAGAAGCCATCAAACCCGCTCCGCTCGGCACCCTTTGGGTATCCGATGAGCAAAGCTTTGAAAAAGCGCTGGAAGATGTATTACCCGGTCAGGACATAGTCGTGAAAAAAGGCACCTACTTTTTCAGCAGCAAGCGCCTTGATATCAGCCAGATTACACCCTCTGCATCGCGCCCTGTGGTCTTGCGGGCAGAAGAGCCGGGTACTGTTCTGCTGCAGTTCGACGGATTGGAAGGTATAGTGATTAACCAGCCCTACTGGACGGTATCAGGGCTGACCTTTAAAGGCGTTTGTCCAACCCCTTCCGATTGCGATCACGCACTGCACATTGTTGGCGATGCCGACCATAATCTGATTCAGAACAATGTCTTCATTGATTTCAACGCCGCCATCAAGGTCAACCGGATGGCGAACCAGTTCCCGGATAACGGCACCATTCGTCGCAATCACTTTTACAATACTCAGCCAAGAGACACCTCGAGATCTGTCACTCCCATTAATCTGGACCATGGCAATGCCTGGAGTATCGATCGCAACATCATTCGTGATTTCATCAAATCCGGCGGCAATCAGGTCAGCTATGGCGCGTTCATGAAAGGCGGCAACGAGCAAGGTATCATAGAAAACAATCTGGTGATCTGTAACAGCACCAGCCGGAAATATAATGGTTATCAGATTGGCCTGTCATTAGGTGGCGGCGGCATGGAGCAGGAAAACCGGCGGGGTCAGATTGCTTTCGAAGGAAATCGCCATACAGTGCGTAACAATATCGTTCTGCACTGCAATGATGTGGGCCTGTACATTAATAAATCCAGTAATTCACTGGTCAACAACAACATTCTCTATCACACCTCCGGCATCGACGTCCGGTTTGCGCAATCCAGCGCCGAGCTGATTAACAACATTGTGAGCGGCAAAATACGGGAACGCGATCAGGGTAAAGCGTCGGCCTCCTACAATCTGATTCTTTCCCCTGATTATCTGACCGAAAAACAAAAACTGGACGATTGGTTTACCTCGCCAACAATAGGCAATTTTTCGCCCAAAGACGATGCTGTTAAAGCCAGATTAACCCGCAGTGCCACTGAGTATCCCGTGACGGCGAAAGGAAACAGAGTCTCGGATTTTTGTGGTAACCCAATCAGTGCGCAAGACACCTTTGCCGGCGCCTTCAAGGACAGTCAGAACTGCTTTCGGACAACACCCGACGCTTCAGGGCACGGCGCTTCAAAGCACGAATAGCCTTCTTCACTGAATAGGTAAAGTGCGGATAACGAAACTGACTGATCGCCAGCCGGCACTCCCGGTTGGCGAACGTTTTTTTATAGCGGGCAATCCCGCCCATAAAATCGTACCCCAGCGCCCCTTTTTCCCAGGCATCCTGGATCAGCAGATAGTGCGCAACCAGACCGGGTTTAAGGTGATTATCACCCGAGCCATAATTCAGCGCACTTAAATAGAACAGCACCCAGTTGGCATGGTGAAAATTATAAATCACTCCCAGATCATCTTCCCCGGCCTGCAGGTGGTGAATGGCAATCTGCCCCTGAGGCAGTCCACGGCGAATCAGCTCGTGATGAAAATGCAGAAAACCGGGATTCGCAAAACCACTTTGTTCTGATTTGCTGCCCCAGCGACTCAGGTGATATTCCGCCGCATGATTGAAAAGCTCAAGCCCCTGAGTGACAGAAGAAGCCGTGGTGATTTTCACTTCGCCCAGCGCACTGTACTTATTCAGGCTGCGCTTTATCTGATATCTGGCATTTCGCGACAAGAAGCTATCGAGCGTCTGATTCTTGTCCTTCAGCGGGCCAAAATCCAGCGCAAAGCCAACCGACTCCCACACCACCTCTTTTTCTGCAAGTACCAGCCCGGATAAGACGGCCTGATTGTCTGCCCTTTCGCTGCCACAATCCGCCGCCACGGACTGTGACCCGTTACTGATAAAGTCCACGTCCAGAC
Organism: Photobacterium halotolerans DSM 18316; assembly: GCF_000425165.1. Lineage (GTDB taxonomy): Bacteria > Pseudomonadota > Gammaproteobacteria > Enterobacterales > Vibrionaceae > Photobacterium > Photobacterium halotolerans. The sequence goes on along the minus strand of NZ_AULG01000014.1, from coordinate 179,902 downwards.
TGGCGCCAACCTCAAAGACATCTGTCCCGTTCATTTGCGACATCACACAGGCTGTCATTAACGGTCGAACGGTACTGACCAGCGCCTTGTCCATCAGAAAATCGTTATATTCAATCCAGATTTGATCCTGTGAGGGAATACCTGTCCGGTGAAGGCAGAATTGTCTGCCATAGGACAAACCGGCGATCTTTTTCTCCTTAATCACGATAATACCCAGACCGACAATATTGTCCTCTTGCCGGGCAAGAACAACACAACAATTGTCCACAAAACAATCCAGCCAGGTCCCGATCCAGAGCCAGGACAAAAACAGGTTTGGTTCAGCCTGCTCCTCAAGCGCACACCAGTGTCCTGCTAACCACTTATGGTCGGGGTTAACAATCCATTCGCACTGTATCGAACTGTTTTTGCGTTTCATTTTTTTACCCTGCGCCGTGATTTATCCGTTCGCATCAAGCATAGCAGAGCAACAGGCAACGCACTTTTCAGGTGCTGTCATGGCTATTTTTATGACCACAGTGAGTGCAACAGACGTTTTATGTCAAAGCGATTAGCCGCAGTGTCAAAAATGTGACTATCCTAAAAAAGTCCATCTGAAAATTCTGACAGGGATGATTATGGCTTTTTTACCTCGCACCACCTTTCATGTGCTGGCACTCGCTGGTGTTGTCGCTGTCACACTCACAGCCTGCGGTGAACAGTCTGTTGATGAGTACATGGCCAAAGCCGATACCTATCTCAGCAGCAATCAAATCAATGCTGCGGTTATAGAGCTGAAAAATGCCATACAGCAACACCCTGATGCCAGTCAGGCCCGGCTTATGCTGGGTAACATTTACCTGAGCCAGGGCGATTATGCCAGTGCCGAAAAAGAATTGTATAAAGCACTCAGAAGCGCCGACGAGCAGGACGCAATTGAACCACTGCTTGCCCAGGCCTATCTGGGTCAGAAAAAAACAGCCGATATCATTGATCTGGCCAGAGGTTCCCGCAGCCAGCAAGCTGAAGCACTGGCCGATATTTACGCTATCGAATCACTGGCTTTGCTGCTCGATAACGATCCGGTTGGCGCTGAACAAGCCTTTCAGCGAGCCGAAGCAACCGGACAGATCACGCTCTATACCCGCCTTGCCAGAGCCAGCTTAGATGCCACCAGAGACCTCAATGATACGGCACTGAGCCAAGTCAGTAATATCGTCAGAGTATATCCCGACAGCAGTGACGCCTGGCTGCTGAAAGGCCATATTGAAACCAGTATGGGTCATAACAAAGCCGCCGCAGAGAGTTATCGCAAAGCCGTCGACGCCGCCCCGAAAGCCTTACAAAACACCCTGTATCTGGCACAGGCGCTGGTGAAAACGGAGCAGTACAAAGACGCAGAAAAGTATGTTGATAATCTGCTGACAGTGTTAAGCGGTCACGTACTGAGCAATGAACTGAAAGCCACCATTCTTTACGCCGAAGATAAACAGACTGAGGCAAAAGTCCACGCCAACTTAGCCATCCGAAACGGTTCCAGAAACCTGCCCACTTACCTGATTTCGGGGGTCGTTGCCTATAACCAGGGAAATTATGAACAGGCCAGTGAGCGATTTGAAAAAGTCGCGCCTTTTGTCTCGCAAAACCATATGATCCAACGCCTGTACGCCTCCAGCCAGCTTAAGCTGGGCGACATTGAAGGCGCCATGCAAACCATGAATCAGTTCGATGCCTCAGACAAAGCAAGCAGCGACTTTATCTCAGATATGAGCCTGGAGCTGGCCAAAATCGGCCGTAATGACGCCGCCATGTCTCTGGCAGAAAAAGCTAATCATACCCCAACCACCAGCAAGCAGCTGCGCTTAGGACTGCTTCAGTTAGCCAGTAATGATACGACTGGGGTCGACACTCTTCAGCACATTCTCGATACCGATCCAACCCTCGCCGAAGCGAATTTGGGGCTTGCCTATTATTACTTAAAACAAGGCCGGACCAGCGAGATCAAACAGCTCGTTAATACCTGGCTTGAACGCAATCCGGACGATCAGACCGCCCGGATGCTTAATGCCCTGGTGCTGCAAATTGAGAAAAAGCCCGATCAGGCGCAGACAATCTATCAGCAGGTACTGGCAAAAGACCCCAAGAACGTGCAAGCCACTTTGGGGCTTGGCCAGATTGCCGCCAGCAAAAATGATATGGACACCGCTTTCGGTTATGCCCGCACCGCCTATTCCCATTACCCGGGAAAGAATCTGACCACCCGGACACTGTACAAATATGGCCAGCTCAGCGGGCAACTGGACCAGGCTGTGTCTCTGGTCGCTGCTCAGGTCGAAGCACACCCGGATAATACCGCACTGAAATTAGATCTGGCTCGTGGTTATATGCTGCAACAACACCCGGATCAGGCACTCAGCCTCATTACAACTCTGACACCCCAGCAGCAAACCGCACAAAGCTGGCGACTGCTGGGTGATATCTATTTCAGTCAGCGCGACTACCGTCAGGCCGAACCGGCCTACACCAGATGGCTTGAGCAAGATGTACTCAGCCAGCAAGCCTATATGCGCAATATCCAGATTAAAGAGTTAAACAACAAAATGAGAGACAGTCTTGTGCTCGCCGAAAAAGCCGAGCAGTTATTTCAGAAAACGGCAGTCTTTTCGCTGATGAAAGCCGGGTTGCAGCTGAAACTGGACAATGCCAGCGCCAGCCAGGCCACGCTGGATGCCCTGCCGGACACCGTAAAGACACAAGCGTATTTCATGCGATTACAAGCCCTGAATTACCTGCAGCGCAAAGACTTTACCCGGGCTGTTGAGTGGCAACTGAAACGCTATGATGCCTCACCTGGGATCGCCAGCGCCAACGATGTGGCCAGTGCTTATTCATTAAACCAGCAACCTCAGGAAGCCATTGCATTCTTGCAGGATGTCATTAAAGAATACGGTGATAAAGCCGCGCCCTTGCGCCTGACACTGGCCCAGCTGCAATTTGAACAGCAGCCTGAACAAGCCATTGCGCAGTACCGGCACATTCTGGAGCAACAGCCAGATAATGTCGTGGCTTTGAATAACCTCGCCTGGCTGTATTTGTCTCAGGAAAAGTATCCGCAAGCCTGCGACAGCGCGTCGAAAGCCCTAGGATTGGCTCAGGAGCACCCACAGATTCAGGATACCTACGGTTACTGCCTGCTGAAATCAGGGCAGGCCGCCAATGCGCTGCCCATGCTGGAAAAAGCCTACAGACAGGCACAGACTAACCCTGAGATCGCCCTTCACTATGCAGAAAGCCTGCTGGCAAACAATATGAAGGAAAATGCACGAGAAATTCTCATTGGCGTGACGACGTCCGATCCTAAACTGCTGATGCTAAAGAGCAAACTGGAAGAACAAATCCGGCTGTAAACTCAGCGCCCCGCAGTGCGGGGCGACAGGTTCACCCTATTTTCTGCCAGCGTGTAAGGACAAAAAATCATGCTTTTCTGTACCCGTCGAGTCACTCTGCTCATCGTACGAACTCTGCTCTGCCTCGGCAGCATGCTGCTTGCCACCGCGAGCACACAAGCCGCATTGCCAGATGTTATTGCGAAAATTAAACCTTCAGTGATCGGAGTCGGCACTTACAACAAACTGGCGACGCCGCGGGCGAATCTCATCGGGACTGGCTTTGTCGTCGGCGATGGCACACTGATTGCCACCAATAATCACGTTGTCCCCACTTCCATCGAAGTGGATACAAACACCAGCTTTGTTGTCTTTGTCGGGACAGGCACTTCACCGGATGTTCGCACCGCAACCGTCGTTGCACGTGACAGTGAGCACGATCTGGCATTGCTGAAAATCACTGGCAGCCCCTTACCAAGCTTGCGCCTCTCTCCGCGCCAAGTACGTGAAGGCGAAATATACAGCTTCACTGGCTTCCCGATAGGTGCAGTGCTCGGTCTGTATCCGGTGACACACAGAGGCATGGTATCCAGCATTACGCCGATTGCAGTACCGGCCCGCACCGCCAAAGAGCTTTCCGTCGCTCGCCTCAAACACCTGAAAAATCCTTTTGTCGTCTATCAGTTTGATGCCACGGCCTACCCCGGAAACAGCGGCAGTCCGGTCTACCATCAGGACACAGGTGAAGTCATCGCCGTCATCAATAAGGTCTTAGTGCAAACCAGTAAAGAAAACGCACTGAGCCAGCCGAGTGCCATCACCTATGCCATTCCCGTTCGGCATCTGAATCAGTTGTTAAGCTCACGCTATAAACCATGAGAAAGCATGCTGAACCTATATCACTGTATGTTTCGCTGAAAGAGCGGCAATTACTGATATGGATATGGCTGCTATTCGGTTTATATGCCGTTTTTATCGCAGGACTGACCTTAATGCCGGCCGCAGAGAAAGGGTCACTGGCCGACTTAGACAGCTACGGCATATCCGGCCTGGATACACTGCTGCATGTACTGACTTATATGCTTTTCGCCATGCTGGCACTGTGTGTCAGCCAGCAATACCGTTTCTACGTTACCCTGCTGATCGGGCTGATGATTTTTGCCAGTCTGCTCGAAATTTTCCAGGGCATTCTTGATCTTGGGCGCGAGAGCTCTTTTTCCGATGCCGTGGCAAATCTTTCTGGAGTCATGCTGGGCGGGTTGCTATCTTGGTATCTGGAACGGCATGCTGCCATAAAAAGCGGCAGAAGACGCTAAATGTATGCACAATCCGCGAGAGCGTCATTCTTTTCCGGACGCCGTTCCACTCACTATTTTTACAGAACAATGGAGACTTTGAATGAAGCGCGCTCTGCTCTTTTCTGCCCTGATCGCAGGAGCATCCTTACTGGCAGGCTGTTCAGACAACGAAGTCGGTGACGTCAGTCTGGGCGTATTTACCACTAAAGACATCAAACTGAATGTGCTCGATGATCCGCTGGTACCCGGTGTCACTTGCCACATTGCCAGTATTGAAGCGGATCTGGATTTTTCAGATCCCAGTGATTCATCCATTTCCTGCCGGCAAACCGGTGAAATTACCCCGGAAATGATCGCCGCGATTGATAAATCGAAAGCGGGTGATGTGGTATTCAAAAAGTCTAAAAGTGTCTTTTTCAAAACCATGAAAATTCGCCGGGTCTTTGATCAGGACAATCAGACACTGATGTACCTGTCTTATTCCACCAAAGAAACATCGGGCAGCTATAAGCACAGCCTGTCCACAGTGCCGCTCTGGGGTACCAAAGCGTATCAGGCACCTGTCACACCACAGGCACAGTAACTGATCCTCTTCATTCAGGTTACTGTTTACATTCAGTAACAAAAACACATGCATACTGCATCGCAGCTCTGACAATTCGCAGAGCTGCTGCAGGTGCACAGCTAACCCGTACCTCTTCCAGTTTTCTCAATGACTTAAACCGGTATTTTTGAGCGCCAAGTTAGATTTTTACCGCAAATTCAATACAGTGATATCTTGACGCTCCACCTAAAGCCGCATTTAATTATTTAACAAGATAATAACAACCACGGAATGGAACATTACAATGACTTTGCCTTTACAGCCAAACACATTAAGGGATTCGCTCATGACGCAGGCATTACCTCATGAACGCATGTTGAAATGGGCAGAAGAGCGCCCGGATGACATTTTTCTCCGCCAGATCATTAACCGGCAGTTTACCGATTTTACTTATGCCGAGGTCGTTGATAAGGCGCTGCGCCTTGTCAGTGCGTTACGTGCACAGGGTCTCCTGCCCGGGGACAAAGTCGGTTTAATCTCGAAAAACTGCGCTGAATGGTATATCTGCGATCTGGCCATGATGCTCGGCAGTTACATCAGCGTACCTATCTTTCCTACTGCGGGTGCAGACACCATAGAGTACTGCCTGACTCACAGTGAGGCTAAGTTGGTTTTCATCGGTAAACTGGATGATAACCGCGCGATCAATACCGTCTGTCACAACCTGGAAGAGATGATCACGGTCAGCTTCCCGTACCCGAATACGCCCGAGTGCCAGCATTCACTCAATGCGTTGATTGACTCGCATACCCCGAGTGAAGAGCGCCCTTCCCATCAGGACAACGATGTGATGTCGCTGGTATATACATCCGGCACGTCAGGTTTACCCAAAGGGGCCATTCTCTCCTACGGTGGCTTTGCGTTTTCGGCGCAGAACCTCATTGATCATATCGGCATCGTCGACAATGAACGTCTGTTCTCCTACCTTCCCCTGGCTCATATCACAGAACGTGTCTATATCCTGGGCACATCAATGATGGCGGGAGTGCAGGTTGCTTTTCCTGAATCACTGGATACTTTCATTGAAGATGTGAAAATGCACCGCCCGACATTATTTATTTCAGTTCCTCGCCTCTGGACCGTGTTCCAGCAACGAATTCTGGAAAAACTGCCGCAGGCAAAACTGAACATTTTGCTGAAAATCCCTTTTGTGTCCGGCCTGATCAAACGCAAACTGGCTGACGGACTGGGCCTGAATGAAGCGCGCGTATTAGGTTGCGGGTCAGCACCGGTTTCACCGGCCCTGCTGCGCTGGTATGAGAGCATCGGGCTCAATATCACCGAAGCCTGGGGGATGACGGAAAACTATGCCTATGGCACACTCAATCTTCCGTTTCGCAGCGACAAGATCGGCACGGTAGGCAGTGCGGGGCCGGGAGTAGATATCAAGATCGCCGAAGATGATGAAATTCTGGTGCGTAGCAAAGGCCTGTTTTCTGGTTACTACAAAAACGACATCGCGACCAGAGAAAGCTTCAATGATGAAGGCTGGCTGCATACCGGCGACCTGGGCAGTCTGGATGAAGAAGGCTTCCTGACGATTCAGGGCCGGAAAAAAGACAACTTCAAAACAGCGAAAGGCAAATTCGTTTCACCGGTTCCGATTGAAAAACGCCTCTTTGAACTTTGTGGCATTGAAATGATGTGTGTGGTGGGTTCAGGTATGCCCGCCCCCATACTGCTGGCGGTAGCGCATGCTTACCCTGATTTTGACCGGGACAGATATGCGAAAAAAGTGAGCCGGGCAATCGACACCATCAATAAAGAATTGGAATCACACGCCAAGATCAAAGGTGTTCTGATGATCAAAGAACCCTGGAGTATTGAGAACGGTATTCTGACCCCTACGCTGAAAATCAAGCGTCATGTGCTGGAAAAACAGTATCACGATACCGGCTGTCAGTGGCCAAAAGATCAGCTGATCCAGTGGGAAGAATAAACGGCGCAACCGTCATCGTTACAACAAGTGATCGTTCGCAAATGCAATAATAACCGGGCAGCTTAAAGCTGCCCGTTTTTTTGTTGCAGAGAGCGAAGGGGTTATTCGTAATCGGCGTACGGATTTACTGTTGGCAGTACAATGGCCTCACCAAAGGCCGACAGTGTCAGGCTGTCCTGTGTCATTGTCACCGAGGTTTCATCCATCACAGACTCACCAAAATAATAACGGATTGCTTCCTGTCCCTGACAAGCCTGCTGATCATGCGCAGCGGTGACGCCACGCACCTTGACATTGCGTGCAAGATATTCGGCGATAGCAAGCTGGCCGTATTTCTTTTGCAGCATCGCCAGGGTTTTCTGCGGCGACAGCACCAGCGCTGACGCATTGTTGCCACCAAAACCTTTGGCGTTAATGATCACGCCCTGCATATCATCACCCGCTGTGCCGGCAAAATAATGATCCATCAGAATATTCAGATTGGACTGATGAACATCATCAGCAATATGATCAATGGTTTTGATGCCCGGAATCCAGCCGTACTGCCAGACACCCAGAGAAGCCATCAGCTGATCGCCGGCTGCCGCACTCATAGAATGACCGACATAAGATTTAATCGCCGTCACCGGCCAGTTTTCAATGCCAAAGGTCTTTGCCACCTCGTTGAGTATGTGGCTTTCCGTAACTCGGTTTTGCGGTGTGCCAGTACCATGGGCCTGGACAAAGGTTTTCTTCACACCGTCCGGGCCGAGTATGGCCTGTGCCAGCGCCGCGGCCTTGGCAACAGTGACATAGTTGCCTACCCCAGGCGCAGAGATAGATTTCTTATTGCCATCGGCATTGATAAACACATCGGCAGCAGAACCATAAATATTGGCCCCCAGTTTCAAGGCCAGCTCTTCTTCCATCAGCACCACAAACTGGGCTGACTCTGCCATGGTAAATCCGGCGTTATCAGAAAACGGACGACAGGCACGGCGGTTATCTACGGTTTCGCTGCCATCCAGCGCGCAGAGTTGTGCGTCTTCGGCTAGCGCCCCCATCACGCGAAAACCTTCCATGATTTCAGACACCACAGGCGCTTCGGCATTTCCGACAATCGCCACTTTGGCCGCACCACTCTGGATGTCTTGCATGCCTTGACGCAAATTGTACAGGAAGGTTGCACAGGCCCCCATGTTGGTACCCGTTGTCCCCACGCTGTTAATCACATAGCCGTTGATGAAATCAGCCGGCATTTCAGCCAGCGATAAAGCCATCATTTTCGAGCTGACCCGGCCGCCGGTAAGCGGTGCGGCAACCATACCGGCTATGGATTGATCATCAATCTGCGCCAGCGCACTACCGGCATACACGGCAACTTCGTCTGGACGGATATGGGTCAGTATTTCCGACCAGTCAACACCCAGGGAATTGAGCGCATCTGAGGCACCGTAAATGGTCAGTTGCAGTCCGCGCGGATGAAACCGCGAGTTATACAACTTACCCGGCTCAAAGCCGCGGGGAATGTTGCCGCCACTGCTGACAGGAAAAGTGACGTAATCGGCCAGCAGCGCATCCAGCTCACCGGTTACCGTGATATGGACTTTGCTGCCCTCTTCTTCCAGGTGCCAGTTCTCCGGCACATGCGCGGGCAGCTTTGATTTGCGCAATGTGAAACAGATCTGTTCATTACCGCCTGAAATCGCTGTTTTATATTGTTGCAGTACACGATCAGGATCGAAGGTTTCAATGCGGCGAATCAAAGTGCCGTCCTTGATCGCCTCAATCACAGTGTCAGTGACGTCACCGTCTGCCAGGCCCATTCGGTGCGCCAGATCTTGCCAGGTTGAATGCATATCGCTGACCGGCAGTATGTCTGCCAGCATACGTTTATAGCTGTGAAAACCTGAACTACGACCTGCGGCATTGATGCCGCCCATTCCGACAATCAGAGGTAATTTCATTGTATGCTTCTTGCTTCATGATTTATTTGTCTATCAGATTACCAAGTTCCGCTGGCATTTCACCTGCCTTTTGCGCCATAATTACTGACATAAACGCCAAACCTGTCCATTAAGACAAAATTGTGTCGTGCTGATCAGCCAGCTTCAGCTCAGGTTCAGAAAACATCGCCCCGTTTCTGTCTCCATTACGTTTAAAACAGAGTGCTGACTATGAAGATTGCCTTTGTCCTTTACCCGCGTGCGTTAATCACAGGTATTTCTCTTGCTGCAGAGATGCTGAGCAGTGCTGCCAGCCTGAGGCCAAAACAGGATCAGAGGTCAAAACCCGTTTCAATTTCGGTTGTTGCAGAGAGTCTTTCGCCGCCAGCGGTCAAATCCGGCCTGCGGTTACAACCGGATCTGACGCTGAAAGCTTCCGGGCAATTCGATTTTGTGATTCTTCCGCCCATCTGGGGCAACCCGATCTCCGCACTGAAGCAATGTCCGGGGCTGGTGCCATGGCTTACTCATCAATACCAGCAAGGCGCCAAAATTATCGCAACCGGCACAGGCGTGTGCTGGCTGGCCGAAACCGGGCTGCTTGATCAGCAAGTCGCAACCACACACTGGTATTATTACGATAAATTTGCCGCACGTTACCCGGACGTTGTCCTGAACCGTCAGGCATCCATTACTGTTGCCAATGGTTTGTATTGTACTGTCAGTATTAACTCGCAATCAGAGCTGATCCTGTACCTGATTCGTGAGCATTTTGGTCAGAGTGTGGCGAAAACGGTCGAAACGCATTTCGGGCATGAAATCTCTCAGTCAGATCAGCAACCCTTTTATCAGATAGGCGGAGAAGTTCAGTTTGATGAGTCCATCGCATTGGCGCAGGACTGGCTCAAACGCAACTTATCCCGGCCGATCACGGCAAAAGACGTTGCAGAGCAGTGCGGCTTGCCATTGCGGACTTTTCAACGCCGGTTCAAAACCCAGGTCGGCCAGACCCCGCATGAGTATTTGCAGTCTTTGCGCATGGAAGCGGCACAAATCCTGTTGCGGGACTTTGGGTTGTCTGTTCAGGATGTTGCAGAGCAGGTCGGTTACCGTGACGCCCATCATTTCAGTACCCGTTTCCAACAACAGTTTACACTGAGTCCGTCTCAGTACCGTCATATGGTCAAAGCGAAGATCTACCAGGCCTGAATTACTCACTTATGAGATTCCGCATCACTTAATTACCAGATCAATCACTTAGCTCTGCTCCCTGCCCCACTGATAGTCACCCAGTCGCTATGCTATTAGTAACGAACAATTCAATAAGGTCTCGAGTTTAACTGGGTAATGCCTGTCTCGATGAACTGGAAAATCAAGTGATGTATCGCCGTATCCAAGTGTTTTTCATTCTGTTCATAGCGAGCTTTGCTGTCAGTGCCCTTGCTCAACCTTTACCGACCAGTACCACAAAACTGGATGACCGCTCCTGCCGGTTAGACCTGTACCATCTGACCAGAAATCAGTACAACAACATTGAAGCGGATTTTCAGATTGCGCTCGTCGCGGATCACGGCTTTAACCGGCGGTATGTCGCACTGAAAACCGAGATCTCTTATCCAGTTGGCTTTGAAAACTTCAGTTATTTTCGTACCGGTCAACCTGTTGAGATTTTTACCGCGGACTGGAAAAAGTATTACGGCAATCTGAACCTGTCAGACTCCTCCCGCAGTTACAGCATTGCCCATTTGGTCAGATTAGGCAGTACGAGTCCGAGGCAAGCTTTTGACCTCTTAGTCAGGCTGATCGCAGAAGATGAAGGCCGTTTTGAGTTACACAGTGCCAGCAAGCACTATCGATTCTATCTGGAGGACGGTCATCTGGGTGATTTTTTGGATTGCCTGAGAAACCAGGTGACAAAATAAGCGAAACAGCAGCAGGGGGTTATCTCGGGGGTTCACATCACAACCACTGAAAGAGCAAACGCCAGCACTTGTGCTGGCGTTCGATGTCTGGCATGTGTGAATCTTATCGGCTTTGAACCGGCTCGTACTCACCTTCAATAACGCGCCCTTTTGGCGTCGTATTATCAGCTTGTGCTGCATTGAAAGTGGCAAATTCCTTCGCTAGCTTGCGCTTGAGAAATGGCTGAGCAATAAATGCAATCAACGCCATCGTCAGTCCCATGACTGCCGCAAAGGTCAACGCAAAGAAACCTATAACCAGTGCGATCACACCAGTAAGGATATTTTTCATCTGTCACCTCATTATCAGGTACAGGAAACAGGACAATACCTGTATCCAGACACTCAGCCTCGCACAACAAAGTTGAATGGAGCTTGAACAGACTATGAGTTATTAGCATTTTTTCGCTTACCGCAGGCACGCGAGGAGTCGCTTCCGACAGACATACCGGCATGACCTGATTTCACCCGCCCGACTTCTGAAGCCATTATTTTTTCTTGTGCCATTTAAAAAATCCACTGGACATGGAAACCTTTCTCATGCTGGAATATTGTTATGTTATAACAAATCAATTTGAAGGAACATGAAAAAAATTTTATTGCTCACCTTAGTGGTTGCAGCTGGTGCCCTCGTCTTTTGGCCACCGTCTTCGCCAGCCCACCAGACGCTGGCCATTTCCGGCCCGTTTGAATTTAACAGCCAGGATATGTCGAAAGACGGATTTCTGTTTTCCCGTCTGCAAGTGGTGGAATCACTGGTCGGCATCAATGAACAGGCAGAACTCTATCCGCTGCTGGCAGACAGCTGGCAACAAAGTGCAGACGGCCTGAACTGGATATTCAATATCCGCCCGGGCGTCAAATTCCACGACGGCAGCCTGCTGACAGCCGAAGCAGCAGCGCAGTCACTCAATCAGGCACTCGCTAAACCGGGCGTCATTCGCCAGGTGCCGATACAGTCGATTCAGGCCAGGGATAATCAGGTGATAATCACGCTGGAGCGACCGTTCCGCGCGCTGCCTTCTGTTCTGGCACACTACTCGACCGCTATCGTGATCCCCGGTTCTTTCAGCGATAACGGTAAGATCGTGGCACTTCAGGGCACAGGTCCGTATCAGATTGCAGAGCTGCAGCCGCCGCACAAAGCCAAAGCCAGCCGTTTTGCCGACTACTGGGGCCGGAAAGCGCACATTGAAACCATTGAATATCTGGCGGGCCACCGTTCTGAAAGCCGGGCGTTACTGGCGCAAAGTGGTCAGATGGATCTGGTTTACACGCTGGATCCTATCAGTATTGAGAGTCTGAAAGCTGCCAACAATCTGCAGCTGCATGTAGAGTCCATGCCGCGTACTGTGCTGGTAAAACTCAACAACGCACATCCGTTTCTAAACCACAAGTCGGTACGTCAGGCATTGAGTCTGGCGCTGGATCGGGAAGGGATTGCGCAATCGGTGCTGCGCTTACCGGGTTCGGCAGCCTACCAGCTTTTTTCTCCGGCATTAGGGGCCTGGCATATCGATCAGCAAGCCACGGCCCAGCGCAACCTTGAACGGGCCAGAGACCTGCTCGCGGAACAAGGCTGGCGAGCTAACGATCAGGGTTTGCTGGAAAGAGACGGCAAGGTTTTCCGCATTCAGCTTGTCACTTACGCCGACCGCCCTGAGCTGCCGCTGATAGCCACCGCGCTCCAGGCACAATGGCGTGAGCTGGGCATAGATGTTCAGATTTCTATTGATAACTCCAGCGCGATCCCGGCCAAACATCATGACAACAGTCTGGAAATGGCACTGATCGCACGTAACTTCGGTACTCTGGCAGACCCATTGCCTTTGCTGATGAACGACTTCGCCTCCGAAAAAGGCTCAGACTGGGGACCGATGCACTGGTCTTCACCAACCTTCAGCCACCTGCTTGTACAGCTGGCGGCGGAGCCAGACTCAGCGCAATACCGCCAACTGGCCCGACAGGCAGCCGGCTTACTGGCCGATGAAATGCCGCTGATTCCGGTAACCTATTACCGTCAGATTGTTGCGGTAAACGATAAGATCAGCGGCTTTTCATTCGACCCGTTTGAAATCAATTACCGGGTGTCGGAGATGCAGTTCAATGATTAAGATTCTGTTTTCTCGACTCTGCCAGGCGCTGTTTGTCGCCTGGTCAGTCGGCACGCTGACCTTTGTGCTGATGCGCCTGATCCCGGGTGACATCGCTTATCGTATTGCAGCAGGACGTTATGGCTACGACTACGTCGATGCCGAAGCGGCGCAAGCCGTTCAGAGTGAACTGGGGCTGGATCGCTCCGGCATTGAGTTGTATTTCAGCTGGTTGTGGGATCTGCTGCACTTTAACCTGGGTAACTCTCTGGTCAGCGGCGAACCTGTGGTTCAGGCGCTGCCTCATCAGTTAGGTCACTCATTGCTGCTGGCGGCGGCAGCCACTGGTTTGTCGCTGTTCATTGCGATTCCGGTCGGCCTGTACTGCGGGCGCCGCGTTAATCAGTGGAGCGACCATGCTGCACTGTTCAGCGCCATTATCATTAAAGCCCAGCCGGTCTTTCTGATTGGCCTGCTGCTCGTTCTGGTATTCGCCTTACATTTCAACCTGTTCCCTGTGGCTGGTTTCGACAGTCCGGAATATCTGGTATTGCCTGCGCTGTCACTGGCACTCAGTATGGCAGCCATGTCGAGCCGTATGATCCGCAACTCAACCCATCAGGTGCTGAATGCGCCCTACTTTCAGTTTGCCAGACTGAAAGGGCTGAGCCACGAACAGGCTTTTAGCCGCCACGGCCAGCTGAATATTGCGCTGCCCGTCATGGCTTTCGTCGGCATTCAGGCTGTCAGCCTGGTGGAAGGTATTGTGATGATTGAATCGCTGTTCTCCTGGCCCGGTATCGGCCATGCTTTATCCCACGCGATTTTTCGTCGCGATATCCCGATGATCCAGGGTGCCGCCCTGCTGATGGGCCTGTTGTTTGTTGCCATCAATACACTGATCGACATCTCACAGTACCTGCTTGATCCGCGCCAGCGGCTGGCTAAGCAGCAGGTGATGGCATGACAGTATTCACATCACTTTCCCGCAGCCAGTGGCTGGGTCTCTCTGTGCTTGCCACACTGGTACTGTTCACCGTAATCGAAACACTGGTTTACCGTGGCGATCCGGCGCAGCAATCGCTGTCTCAGGTTTTTGCCGCACCAAGCTGGCAGGAACCGCTGGGCCGCGACCATTACGGGCGCAGTAACTATGCCCGCCTTGGCAGCGCCATTACAACATCCTTGCTGATGGCACTGGTGAGTGTGGCAACCTCGGCGGCGCTCGGCCTGCTGACTGGCATCATCGCAGCATGGAAAGGCGGCTGGTGGGATAAAACCCTGTCCTGGCTGGTGAACATCTTGCTGTCGTTGCCGGGTTTGATTCTGGTGCTGCTGTTTGGCGCTATGGTGCCGGGCTCCTTTCTGATCCTGTATCTGGCGATTTCACTGATGCTCTGGGTTGAATATTTCCGGGTGGTTCGCAGCCGTACGCTGGTGCTGCTGCGCTCTGCGGAGATCGAAGCCTCCCGCCTTTATGGTTTCGGCGTGTGGTACCAGTTCAAACGCCATCTCTGGCCAGAGCTGAAAACGGATCTGTTCACTCTGGGATGTTTCGGCGCCGGCAATGCCATTCTGGCACTGGCTTCGATCGGTTTTCTCTATGTCGGACTGAAGCCGCCCGAAGCCGAACTGGGCCTGATGATGGTGGAATTGTTCCGCTATTACCAGCAGGCCCCCTGGGTGCTGATGCAACCGATCGCGGTGGTCTTTTTATTGGTGATGAGTTTCCACCTGCTGGCACAAGGTAAGCAGTCATGAACCTACTATTAAATGTCGAACAACTCTCGGTACAGGCGCAGCAGCAAATGCTGGTCAATCCGCTGTCCTTTGAATTGCGACAAGGTGAAGCCGTCACTATTCTCGGTGAAACCGGCTCAGGAAAAAGCCTGTTAGCCAATGCCATTATCGGCACCCTGCCCGGCACACTGTCGATGCAAGGGCGCATTAATCTGTTCGGACAGGCTCAGCAGGATTTGAGCCTGTCCGAACGGCAGAAACTGTGGGGAAAAAAACTCTCGGTGCTGCCGCAAGAGCCCTGGTATGCATTGAGCCCGCTGATGGCCGTGGGTGAACAGGTCCGTGAAGTCCACGAGATAGTCAATAATGACCCAGCGCAGGCACACTCACAGACCGAGCGCGCGTTCACCAGCGTTGAGCTGGAGCAGGATATGGCAAAGTACCCGCACCAGCTCTCCGGGGGCATGGCGCAGCGGGTGGCGTACCTGTGTGCAACGCAGGCAGGCGGTGAGCTGCTGATCGCCGATGAACCGACCAAAGGGCTGGATGCCAGCCGCAAAGATCAGATCATCGATCAACTCGTCAGCCATAAACAACGAGGCGCCGTGCTGACCATTACCCACGATATTGAAGTCGCCCAGCGCTTAGGTGGGGAAATCATTGTGATGAGAAAAGGCGTGATTCAGGAACGCGGCCCGGCCGGGCGTCTCCTGCAACAGCCGGTATCGGCTTACGCCAAAGCATTGATCGCCGCCGATCCCCGTTTCTGGCCGCAGGCAAAGCTGCCCGACACAGGCCAGCCGCTGATAGAGGCCGAATCCCTTACCATGCAATTTGGTGATAAAACCCTGTTCCGCGATCTGAGTTTTACCCTGGCAGCAGGTGAGATTCTCGGCATCAGCGGTGACAGCGGCTGTGGTAAGTCAACACTCGCAGATCTGATACTGGGCTTACAGAGCCCCTCAGCGGGGTGCATGACGTACAAGCAGCGGCTCAGGACAGGTGATGCACTGAAACTGTATCAGGATCCCCCCAGCGCCCTTGCCAAAAGCGCCACGCTGCAAACTCTGCTCAATGATTTGTGCCGTCACCATCAGCTGGGTACCCGCAATATTCAGCCGCTGATGCAACGACTGGCACTTTCAGACGATCTGCTGAGCCGTAAAGCGACTCAGGTCTCTGGCGGTGAACTGCAGCGCTTTGCCGTTCTGCGGGCATTGCTGATGAAACCTAAACTGCTGATCGCCGATGAGCCCACATCGCGTCTCGATCCCATTACAGCTGCCAGTACGCTCCAGCTGATTGTGGAACTGACTCAGGAAATGGGTTGTGCTTTAGTGCTTATCAGCCATGACAAAATAGCGCTGGAGAAAACCTGTCACAAGATCATTGCGTTGTAGAGATAAACCGACTCAGGAAGATTGAGACAGGTGTCGAAGTCTGGCTATAACAAGGGCAAATCAGATTCCAACGGTAAAGCAAAAAAAGAGGTCAGCGTGAGCTGACCTCTTTTTATCTGCTAAATTAAGGCGCCGAATCGACCTCAGCCGGCAGATAATGTTTTGGCTCCAGCTTTAACCATTCAGGCAAAACAGTCCCAATCGAAATCGATGACCAGGTACCGGAAATGATGCCGATAAACATTGCGGTCGCGAAACCTTCCAGGGGTGTCCCGCCCATTAACCAGAGCGCGGCAACGGTGATCAGCGTAGTGCCAGAGGTCACCATAGTGCGTGAAAACGTCGCGATCACTGCCTGATCATTGATATCCGGCGTCGGCGTTTGCTGTTTCGCCACCAGCATTTCGCGAATCCGGTCTGCAATAATGATCGAATCATTCAGCGAATAACCCAGAATCGCCAGCACTGCAGCAAATACCGTGAGGTTAAATTCCATCTGGGTCAGCGCAAAAAAGCCCAACACCAGGACGACGTCGTGAATCAGCGCCAGCAAGGCCCCGCTGGCCAGCCGCCACTCAAAACGGAAGCAGAGGTAACCCAAAATACACAGGATGCACACCAGCAGTGCTAATCCTCCCTGCTCGACCAGATCCTGACCGACCTGAG
Source organism: Photobacterium halotolerans DSM 18316 (assembly GCF_000425165.1). GTDB lineage: Bacteria > Pseudomonadota > Gammaproteobacteria > Enterobacterales > Vibrionaceae > Photobacterium > Photobacterium halotolerans. Next base: position 162,911 of record NZ_AULG01000014.1, on the reverse strand, counting down.
AGCCCACCATGCTGTTGCTGATGATCTCCACCTGGCCGGACACCTGATGCAGCAACTGTTCGACATCAGGAACTGTCTGTCCTGCCTCTGCTCCTTGTTCAGGCAACGCGTAGCGAATCACCCAGCGCCCGTCAGCCCCGGACCTCGTCACTGAGGTGGAATCACCCAGCGCCGGTTTCAGCACCTCCAGCAGTTGGTGGCTGGTGACCGAGCGGCTGATCGCCGTCTCGGTCACCATACCGCCGGTAAAATCCAGCCCCATGTTCAAACCTCTGATGGCAAAAGCTGCCAGCGAAATCACCATCAGCGCGATAGACACAATACTGGTGATGTAACGGATATTCCGAATCCGGGATTTCAAATAACTAGCCATCTTTACACCCTCACATCACGACGGTTGTCGCGTCCCCAAATCAGATTAATCAATGCCCGTGAAGCAAACACGCCGGTAAACATGCTGGTCAGCAGTCCCAGCCCTAAGGTCAGCGCGAATCCCTGAATAGGTCCGTTTCCGATGGAGTACAGGATCAGTGCGGTAATCATAGTCGTGATGTTGGCATCCAGTATCGTACTGAATGCACTGCTGAAACCCAGGTCGATAGCCTGAGCAAAGCTCCGGCCTTCGGCCAGTTTGTCTTTGATTCTCTCGAAGATCAGTACGTTAGTATCCACCGCCATACCTACGGTCAGTACCAGCCCGGCGATCCCCGGCAGAGTCAGCACAGCACCCGGCAGCAATGCAATGAGGCCCAGCAGGCACACCATGTTTGCCATCAGCGCGACATTGGCCACCCAGCCAAGTCGGCGATACCACAAGGCCATGAAGGTCAGCGTCAGTGCCATACCCAGTGCCAATGCGGAAAAGCCGTTTTCTATGTTTTCCGCACCCAGCGATGCGCCTATAGTGCGTTCTTCAACGATAGTCACCGGCGCCGTCAGCGATCCCGCACGTAACAGCAAGGCAAGTTGCTGCGCTTCATCCGGGGAGCCCGCTCCGGTAATACGGAACTGGTTACCCAACTGCGACTGAATGGTAGCAACACTGATGACGCGCTCGCTGCGCTCGGTGTCACCCCGGGCATTGGTTTTGTATTCGCGGTAGACGGTCGCCATCGGTTTGCCGATATGTTTGCCCGAAAAGTCGCTCATGATCTTGCCACCGGCATGATCCAGCGAAATGTTCACTTCCGAGAACCCCACCTGATCCATACCTGCCCGTGCATTGACAATGTGCTCGCCGCTCAGTACCGGACGTTTATTCAGAATCACAGTGCGGCCACTGTTATCTTTCAGCCTGATCACATCAGCGGAGGCTGCTTCAGAACCCGATTTCACTTCATAAAATGCCAGGCTGGCGGTGGCACCAATTACATTTTTGGCCTGTGACGGGTCTTGCACACCCGGCAGCTCAATGCGAATACTGTGCTCGCCCTGACGCTGAACCAGCGCTTCGGTAATACCCAGCTCTTCAATACGATCACGCATGATCTTCAGGTTCTGCTGCAGCGTCGCCGACTGGAAATCAAGCTTGTTTTGTTTGGTCGGCAATACGGTCAGGCTGTCTGAACCTCGTTTGACATCCCAGCCCGGATAATGCTGTTTCACATACTGGCTGATCAGGTTCAGCACAGTGGCGTCTTTAGTCTCTGCTTTGTTTTCAACGCTGAAACCATCCGTATCATGCTGTCTGATGCGTACCCCGCGCAGATGCTCATTGCGCAGCATCTCTGTCACATCATCCATAATCGCGGTGCGCTGTTCCTGAAACGCAGTATCAACGTCCACATTAAGCAGAAACTGCACGCCACCGCGTAAGTCCAGACCCAGCTGAATCGGGCTGAAGCCCATTTTTCCGAACCATTCAGGTGCCACAGAGACATATGAATAGGTGATGTTATCGCCTTCTTTCACCCGCTTATCCAGCGCTTCACGAGCCTGAGACTGATCAGATTCGTTATCAAAAACGATGACCATCTGATTGTTTTGCTGCTTAATTTCCTGTGCCTCAATACCCTGCTGTTTCAGGTATCGGTTCACGCTGACAACATGATTCAGCTCACTTCCGGCGCTGGCCGACTGGATTTGGATAGACGGCTGCTCGCCGTACCAGGTCGGAATGGCACTCAATGCCAGCACCGCAACGGTTACCACCAGCACCACATATTTCCAGGCCGCGTAGTGATTAAGCACCCGTACTGATGCTCTAGTATGATTCTTCTTCATCAATATCCCCTCAGCGATATGCCGAGTTAAAAAACAACAAATGTGACAATGTCACCAATTTAAAAGGGACTATCAGATGAAGTAATGGCTGTTGAGTGCCACATACATGGCGTTGGTTTCTTTCCAGCCGGAAATACGATAAGAAGGACGAAAATCCTGATAAGCCAGGTATATTGTTGGCTGAACAAAACGCTGCGTCAGACGGGTGTCGCTGACCGGATACCAAGGCGGAGCCAGATCAAGACGATCCGGATCACCATCGTGAACATTGTATCGCTGCGAGATGTGCCAGCGGACAGAATGCAGAATGGCGACCGCAGAGCCCGAATGCTGTGATTGGGTGACCGGTGCTGAATCAGAGGAGTTTTTATGACGGGAAGCTGGCTCGCTGAGAACGGCATCAATCAGGCAGGATGCTGCCACAACTCGGTGTTTAACCGTCGCGCCAGCGCCTTGATCATCCAGGCACGCCATCGCCTGCGCAGAGAAAAACAGCGCAAAAAACGATAACCAAAACATGCGAATGATATGCCAGGACATAAGATGCCAACTCAATAACCAACAATGCACTATAAGTCCGAGTGTGACGGCGCTCAAGTAAAATGTTGGTGAAAACGAATTAGCTCAGATAGCTAATTCGCTATTCTGGCCATGCAGCTAAGTCTCCGGTCTCCACTCAGCCTATTTGTTTTTTCTGATTCATGATTCGCAGTGTGTCCTGCAGCACCCATAACAGAGTCGAGGTGGAAACACCCACCATGGCAATTCCGTTTAACGACTCAATCGGTCCTAACAAACGCCAGCGCTCGGACATCACAATATCGCCATATCCCAGGGTGGCGAAGTTCACACAAGAAAAATAATAAGCCGTCGCAAAGTCAGTAAACTCATCTAATCCGCAAAACAGCCAGGCCCAGACGCCAATCTGTACGAAGTTGCCTATGAGCAAAAGCGTCATCACACTCATCAGCAAGAGCAAACGCGACCCCAACCGCGGGCTTTCTACCCAAGCATGATGATTAACATAAAAAGACAACGACACAACCAGCAGTAAACTCTGGAACATCAGGCAAATAAGCATGACACTGATACCCAGAATGATATTGATCAGCATGTTATCCCCCGTCCCGTTCGAACCAGCCAATTACACCTGCGTTCACGATACAGACAGCGCTGATCACCTTACGCTATGTGCAAACATTCAGCTTCGTCTGCTGCCAAAGCGCTTACTCAGCGGCACAGCGCTGAATCCGTGTACGTAAACACTGATTGCCACCGTCAACACAATCACTGACATGATCTGCTCATACCCGTTGAACCCAATCGCTGCCAGAGCCATTAGCACATACAGCACTGACGCAACTCCCCTTGGGCCAAACCAGCCAATAAACCAGATAGATGGCCAGTCGAGCTTTGCCCCAAGCAGAGAAATCGCAACAGGAAGCATGCGCAAAACAGTCAGGCTAGCCAGTGCATACACGAGCTCTGTCCATCCCCAATAAGGAACAGCCTCAGGCACCATTGCTAAACCAAAGATCAGGAATACCACTAAAATGAGCTGCAGGCCTTCGGTTTCTGCGAACTCCTGCATCTTATGCCGCACCTCAATAGAAACCGTGCCAAGACGCAGCCCAATGCCACCACAAAATGCGGCAATGAAGCCGTTCCCCCCAACACTCTCAGCGAAAGAATATGCCAGAATTGCGAGTGGTAATGCTAATAAGCGCAGAAAGCCTTCGTCCATCCAATCATTCCGTGACACATGCTCTATCAGCTTTCCGCCAAGATAACCAACGGCCAGTCCGACGACAGGCCCAAGAGTCACTTGCAAAAACAGAAAGTGTATCCACTCCGGTCCTTCGCCTTTTGCTTCTGCGCCCAGGATTGCCAGACAAAACAGTATCGGCGGTAACGCGATGCCATCATTGAGTCCACTCTCCACGCTGATTGACTGCCTGACGCGATTCGGCACTTCTATGCTTTTGATCACAGCCTGTCCCAAAGCCGCATCAGTAGGTGACAGAATCAGCGCCATCAGTGTAATAGCCCAGATATTGTTGCCGTCGAACATCCATGCGCCGAGTATCGTGCCAAATAGCATCGTCAGGGGTAATCCAATCAGAAGTAAACGTGCAGGAATTCTCGACGACGAATGCGAAAGCGTTTTTAGATCAATGAGTGATGCATCAGTGAACAGTACAATTGTCAGTGCAAGTTCAACAACTAATGTGACCGCTTCCAGTTCCGGTGTCACACTAAAGAGATTCAGTGCCAATGGGCTAGCAAGAATACCGATACTCATGAATACCATGGGACCGGTCAGCCAATTGCGTTCTGCCAGCTTTGAAAATAAGCCAAATGCAAACAGTAATAACGCGAAGAAAATAAGCAATTCATGGTGTTGCATTCATCCTCCCCTTCTGCTGCATGAAGACACACGCGAACAGGTTTGAGTAAAATTGTAACCAGAGTTGCAGCATTAAGTATCACGCATTACCAGTCATTCAGCCTGAATATGGTATGGCAGCTATTCGACAATAGCTCAACAAAACTATAAGCCTTCCCAAGGCTGTTTCGATTCAATTCACTTAAGATTCGCAGCCATGAGAGCAATTGAATCATTGACATCAGATAAACCACTCGCGCCATCTACCTACCACGTCCAGTCGTTCTAGTGTTAAGATCACTGCAATTCATTATGACTTTGAGGGTTGTTTTCTGAGCAGGTGGACCACCATCAGAAACATCAGGTTTTTGAGGTGTGCGTTACCCGATATTGAAAAGCGCTTCCAAACTCAAAGTACTACCATTACTAGTAAAAGGTTTATTTTTCAAATGTCTAGCACAACTATCCAATGGTTTCCGGGTCACATGCACAAAGCCCGTAAAGAAATTGAAGAAGCCATTCCAAAAGTCGACGTCATCATTGAAGTGCTTGATGCCCGCATCCCCTTCAGCAGCGAAAATCCACTGATTGCGTCTTTGCGTGGCGATAAACCGGTTATTAAGGTACTGAACAAACGCGATCTTGCCGATCCGGAAATGACGGAACTGTGGATTGCGCATCTGGAGAAAGAGCACAATGTAAAAGCCATGGCGATCACCACAGAAAACCAGAATGAAGTTCACAAAATTCTGGAGCTGTGCCGTAAGCTGGCGCCTAACCGTGAAGAGATGGGCAAAAACATTCGCACCATGATCATGGGTATTCCCAATGTCGGTAAATCGACCATCATCAATACCCTCGCGGGCCGATCGGTGGCCATTACAGGAAACCAGCCCGCCGTTACCCGTCAGCAGCAGCGCATTAATCTGCAAAACGGCATTGTGCTGTCTGACACCCCGGGTATTTTGTGGCCAAAAGTAGAAAACCCGCACAGTGGTTTTCGCCTGGCCGCTACCGGTGCCGTAAAAGATACCGCCATGGACTATATTGATGTGGCTTTCTTTACGGTGGAATATTTGAAAGACGCCTACCCGAGCCTTTTGCAGAAGCGTTACGAGCTGGAAGATGAATTACCGGAATCTGAAATTGAGCTGATGGAAGCCATTGGCCGTAAACGCGGCTGCTTGCGTTCAGGCGGCAAAGTGGATTTACACAAAGCGTCCGAGATTCTGATTAATGAACTGCGCAATGGCACACTGGGACAAATCACCATGGAACGGCCAGAAATGATCACTCAGGAATTGATTGATGTTGCCCTGGACAATGAACGTAAAGCGGCCGATAAAGCCAAGAACAAAGAAGAAAGGCGTAAACGCTATCTGAGAAACAAGCGATAAACGCCGCATAAAAAAAGGTGCTGTTCCCCCGCTACGCGGAACAGCACCACAGTCAATCAATCGACAAAATGTACCTACACTCAGTAGTCTGCAGTGGCTCAGAGATCGCTTGTAACCGTGACCTGCAAGATTACAAGTTTTCACCACCACAGCCTGACTATAACAAAGCACACATCGTGCCAACTTTTTAAGTCATTGATTTATAATCAGTTGATGTCATCCCTTCCGCTTGTTAACCAAAAACAGTCATAAAAATTTGCACTGGATAAGTGAATCTTTGCACCAAAAAGAACTACCAGGCACCTTTTCACGAGACTAATGCTGACAATCAAACAAAAAAGAAATTATTTTATGCTGCCAGTCCATTAGCGGTCAAAAATCAACCACAATTATTTGATAGATAACGAATATTTACATGTCTAAATAATTGCCCAATCGCTATTTTTAATATTCATAAGCCATTGAATAATAATAGCCAGTATTTAAATTAACACTAATTTAACCCAACTAAACACTAACAGTTCTAAATAGCTGTTTTTCCATATAATAAGTGTGAGAAAAACCAACACTGGATATTACTTTTTCTCATTTTACCTTCACCGTTTTTAAGTCCATATTCTGCGCAATATACACAGGCATCGCCTGTAACGTCTTTAAGCAGGTCCACCCAAAGCTGTTGAACCAAACGGCTTCCCTGCAAGGCCTGCACCCTTTAATTTGGAGATTACTGTAGTGAGTCATATCACTGCTATTCGTCAGTCCGGCGGTATTTTTGTACCGGTTGCCGGCCTGGCGATTTTTGCTATTGCATCAGGTTATCTAATGAGCCTGATCCCACTGACGTTAAGTTTTTTTGCTCTGCCTGCTTCTCTGGCCAGCTGGCTGGCAAGTACATTTTATTTAGGGTTACTGATTGGCGCATTGCTGGTCGAAAAAGTGGTGGCTCGTATCGGGCACAGAATTGCCTTTGTCAGTTTTCTGGCGCTGCTGGCAGTCACTATTGTCATTATGCCGCTGGTACCTGAGCAATTAACCTGGCTGATGGCACGCTTTGTGGCCGGTATCGCTGTGGCAGGCATCTTTGTGGTCGTTGAGTCCTGGCTACTGATTGGCGATAACAAAAAAGAACGAGCCAAGCGTCTGGGTTTATACATGACAGCCCTTTACGGTGGCGGCACTCTGGGGCAATTTGGCATTGGCTTCATTGGTGTGGAAGGATTGCTGCCTTTTGTCAGTATTCTGGGGTTAATCACCCTGGCGACAATACCCGCACTGGCATGCAAGCAATCACAACCGGCTTGCGAGCAACACATCAGCCTGTCTGCCCGCCAGATTTTTGCATTGAGCAAACCTGCGGTGCTGGGGTGTTTCGTTTCAGGTATTGTCATGAGTTCGGTGTACGGTCTTTTGCCTATTTCGCTGCAGATGCAAAACCTGACCGCTGAGCAAATTGGTGGCTTAATGGCTTCGACCGTTCTGGGTGGCATGGCCATTCAGCCTGTGGTCAGCGCGTTATCCTGTAAGATGAGTAAAACCCTGCTGATGGCAGCGGCCTGTCTGTTAGGTATTTTTGCAACCGGACTGATGAGCCTGATTCCCGGTTACAGTATTATGGTGGTGGGTTTGGCGCTACTGGGTATGTCTTCTTTTGCGCTGTATCCGATTGCAATCTCGCTGGCATGTGATGAGCTGGATTCATCGGTGATTGTATCTGCCACACAGATCATGCTCTTCAGCTACAGCTTAGGTTCTGTTGCCGGTCCATTGGTTGCCGGGACCTTTCTGGAACAGGAGCATGGACTGAACAACTTCTTCTTTGTTGCTTTGGCCAGCACGGCAGTTTATATGCTGATTGTCAGCCTGAAGCAGAAGCCGCAGATTGTGGCGGGTTAACAGGACTTTTTCGGGATACAAAAAATTTCTGTCTATAAAAAAGAGCGGGCGCAACTTTCGTTGCGCCCTTAGGTCTTACTTGCAGCAATCCAGCTACTAATGTGCTCCCTGCATCATTCCTTGATATTGCTGTATCCTTCAGCGTTTCCCTAAAACTCCGTCCCGGAGATGTTCCACTTGGTCTTACCCTGACCCATTGCAACGTCCTGTTACAACTCTCTTCTCCTTCCTGGAGGTGTCCCTTACTTCTTCCCGAAGTGGTCCTTATGTCATCCTGACCAGTAAGCATCCTACCTACTGTATCGAATCCATCCGATTGTTCCCTTCACAGTCCTTGTCGATACACCTTCCTGATGTACCTGTCTCATCCTGAGACTGCCAAAATCCGTGGCCTGTTCCTGTTCCGTTCCGTCAGTTCCTTCCGACGCGGTACAGATTACTCGATTCAGAATTCTGCGCAACGAACGAAGATCACACTTTACATGTCAATTAAAGCAACAACTCAGAAAATCAACCTATCAGACTGAATAATAAAGATTAATTCACTTACCATAAGAATTAACAGCAATGAAATAAACGTAATCTCCCACGCCTTTGTAAGAGATCTCTTACAAGAATGAAGGGTGATATCCCAATTAGTGCCATTATCTTGCTGTAGGTTTGAAAATAATCTGCTTATTTCACTAACATTGCTGCACCAAAAACGCCTGCACTGTCCCCCAAAATCGGCTTCACAACAGGGGTTTTTAGCACTGAATTAAATAAGTGCGGTATTATCGCCTGCCTGCCCTCATCGTATAACTTATCGATATTGCCAACACCACCGCCGACGATAATCACACCGGGATCGAGAATATTAATCACCTGTGCAACCGCAAGACCAAAATAGTGAATTAATCGCTCCTCTACATACCTTGCATCCACATTGCCCTGCTGAGCCAGTTGCATAATGTCGCTCAAAGATAAGTGAACACCTGTCCTGGCATGATAAGCCTGTTCCAAACCCGGTCCGGATATCACGGTTTCGAGGCAACCGTATTTTCCGCAATAGCAGGCTCGCCCTTCCGGCTCGATAACATTGTGCCCCCACTCACCCGCTATGCCATGCAAGCCATTAATGACTTTACCGTTAACGACAATCCCAGCTCCCACACCCGTCCCCATGATGATGCCAAAGACAACTTCCGCACCAGGGTTCACTTGCTGAACCACGCCTAATTGCGTTTCTGCCAGCACCAGGCAGTTTGCATCATTTGCCAGTCTGACCTTCACATTCAGCAACTCGGCCAGGTCTGTATCCAGTGGCCGACCATTTAACGCCGTGGAATTACAGTTTTTCATTACGCCGGTGGCTGGATCCAACGCACCCGGCGTACCAAAACCAATCGCATTCGGATAACAACCAAGTTGCTCTGCACAGCTGTCCACCAGCAACTTTATCCGCTGCAGCAGATGTGTATAACCTTTCTCAGCCTGACTGGGAATACGCTCGCGAAGTACACAGCGATCATCGGAGCGTGCCATCACCGCACACTCCACTTTTGTGCCTCCCAGATCTATACCCCAATAATAGTGATCCATTAAAAATCGTCCTTTTCCACGCCTGAGTTAAAATCGACCATAATTAGAATACCCCTTCCATGACCTGATGACTGCTGGAGGTTGGTACTATGTTTTTGAAAGAAGCGAAAACCGGGGATCTGGTTGATGTGATAGACATGGCCTCACTCACCAACCCCTTTAAACGCCATGTCACTGTTCAGTTTCAATCCGGTGAAGATCTGGCTGATCCTGTTTCGATGGACAAACAGCACCTGGCTTTTCCATCTGGTGAAGGACTACCCGAATGCTGGATGAACGGGTATTACCGATTACAACAACGTTAAAGGCTGCTGCGCTCCCCGGAATACAAAGTCACCGCTGACATCCGCTGGGCTATCTGAGTGGTGAGCCGGTTCACTGCTTCCGATAAGGCATCCACCTGCGCACTGTACCCCGGCGCTTTTAAAGGGACCTGAAAGCTGAATGGCTGCACAGTTTTCAGGTCTCCGGTTTGTCCGGTCAAAATCCACTCACCACTGAAATACGCCGAACCGCTGAAATGGCCATTGAATGCGTTTACCCTGACTTGCAGCCTGGGCACATTGGCCGTTTTAATCGCTGCCGATAACTCTGTCGGCCAGTAACGTGACTGCTTCAGGCGCAGATCGCCGTTAATACGCCGTGTCAGTTGACGGGTAATATCTTCAGCCCACAGATTTTGCTGCGCCTGAACCACGGCCGTGTGGCTGGTTTGATAAACTAACCCTGTGCCCGTTAAGTGCAGCGCCATTTCAACCGGTGATACCACTAATATTGGCTGTTGTGTAACTAACGCCGGCGCCGATTGCTCAGGCGCCTGAGGTAACAGGTAAGTTGTAATATCCGACGCTTCAGGCTGACTGCTGCAACCTGTCAACACCCACCCTGCCAGCCAGCCGGCAGATAGTAAACAGTGACGAAAATTCATTATTGTACTCCTGCTGCGGGTATCGGATCTTTACCTTTACTGTCTGAAAAAATCAGCGAATTAGGTTTGTCATTCACTTGCCTTAGTACCGGTTGCAGCTCTTTCATCACCTGCTCAAACCGTATCAGCACCTGTTCAAGATTTCGGTAAGTCGCCCCGTCAGAGCCATAACTGTTCAACGTTGCCTGAATTTGCGCCAGGCTGTTTCGCAGTTCCGCGGGTATGGCTTTTGTATCCTGTTGTGCAAGCAACACATTCACACTTTTTGCAGCCTGCTCAGCGGCTTTCAACGTGCGCTCTGTCGCGGTCAGCGTCTGATTCAGCCCCTTCAGGGTACTTTCCACGGGTAGGTTGTTTAGCTTATCAAGTAACGATGCAACCTGTTTTTGAATCTCTGCAAACCCACCGGCTTTGGTGGGAAAAACATCATACTCTCTATAAGTGAGCAAGGTTGGATCCGGCTCTTCCGGGTAAAACTCCACATCCACCATTAATTGCCCGGTTAAGAAATTGGCCGTTTTCAATGAAGCACGTAAACCTTCCCGAAACTGCTGACTGAGATCTTCCTGTAAGGTCTGCAGGTTTTCAGTCCCTACATACTCCTGCACTCGTGCGAGTTCTAATCTGACAAGCACCGGAATTTGCTGATTGGAAAACCCCCGGGTTTGATTGGGTAAACGTAAGGGCACTCTTGACACAGTACCAATGCGTATCCCGCGGTATTCAACCGGCGCCCCTTCACTTAAACCACGCACCGATTCGTCAAACAGCAGCACATATTCCAGGTACTGATCATAAAAACGCTCCCGAACCTCATTCTGATTGTTGTAAAGCCGGAATCTGCTGAGCTGTTTGGTGATTAATTCACCCGGCTCGGCACCTTGCTGAATATTAAAACTGACGCCCCCTGTGATGAGTGATTCCACCGAACCGATTTTGAGATTAAAACCTTCTGCCGACATGTTCAGCTCGACACCAGAGGTTAACCAAAATCGGGTTCGCTTGCGAATCAGCCCATCATAAGGCTCAAAGATAAATAGCTGATAATTCGCTTTTTTAGACTGAGTATCAAAGCTGACCTGCTCTACCCGACCGACAGTAAACCCTTCATAAAGTACCGGATCACCAACACTTAGCTTTCCTGCCTCATTATGGGTCAGGATCAACCGTAGTCCTTTCGCATCCAGCGGTGCTACCGGGGGGATATCCAGCACAGTGAATGTCCGTTGCTCATCATTTCTCACACCGGGCTGCAACTCGATATACGCACCGGATAATAAGGTTTCTAACCCGGAGATCCCTTCCTTGCCGATACGTGGCTTCACCACCCAAAACCGCGTGTCGGTTCGCAACATTCTTTCCGCGTCTTTGTCCATCTGGGCTGTCGCTAAAATTGAATTGTAATCATCACTGAGTTTTACATTGGTAATGACACCCACTTTGACATTCAAAGCTTTGATTTCAGTTTTACCTACTTCGAGACCTTCTGCGGTATTGAGCTTTAGTGTTACTTCTGGGCCTTTACTGGCCACAAACTGTATCAGCATCCAGAAGCCAATCAATACGGCAACAATCGGGACCAGCCATATCAGCGATAGCTGTCGAATCTGGCTGACTTCAGCTTTTGGCGGCGTTTGATCGCTCATGAATGAGGTTCCTTCTGAATAATGGTCGTGTTTGCACCTTGCTCAGACTCTGCGGACTGGTCTGTTTTTTCTCCTGACAGCGTGTTTTGCCAGAAGACACGTGGATCAAACACCATCGCCGCTAGCATGGTCAGTATGACGACCGAAGCAAAAGACAGCGCTGCCGGTCCCGGATAAATCGCCATCAAATTCTGTAACTGCACCAATGCAACAAGCAGTGCCACGACAAAAATATCAATCATCGACCACCGGCCGATAAACTCAGCCATCCTGTACAACTTTAAACGCCGTATGGCTTTTCTGTCTTCATCGTCAATGTTTCGCGCTGCCGCAAAAAAAAGCCATCCAAGTGCAAAAATCTTGGCCAGAGGGATCACCACGCTGGCGATAAAGATCACCATGGCGATGGGATAAGATCCGTGATGCCAGAGCAGCACAACCCCGCCAATAATGGTTGAACCTTCAGACTTACCCAAGCTTACCGTGTACATCATCGGATACAGATTTGCCGGAAATAAGAAGACAGCCGATGCCAGCAATAACGCCCAGGCATACTGCAGGTTTACTGCCGGGTGATAGGGATGCAGCTTCCCGCCACAACGTATACACCTTTGCTGATGTCCATCAGCAACTGGGTTCAGCTGCGCGCAGGTGTGACAGGAAATATGGTTATTAGAGTGATGGCTGTCGCCTGCTTTTACTTCCGGCAATGGCACCATAGGGGCGAACTGCAGCCAGAGCCAGGTTCTGTCAACCATGGCGACACATTTCACAACCAGCATTGTATAAAGGCAAAAGGCCCAGAATGACATCCCTAGCCCGACATCTGCCAGTGCGGCAATTTTGATCAGACTGACCAGAATGCCTATCAGGAAGACATCAACCATCAGCCAGGGCTCGATTCGAAGAGTCAGCCGGCATAAACTTTTGACTCTGTGGCTGACACTGTCGCTATCAATCTTTCCATGTTCAGCACTTACCCAATACAGATATAAAACAGAGCTGATATAACAAGCCGGTAAAATGACAACTGTCAGTAACAACAGTAATCCTAATAAACTGTTCTCAAATTGAACGAGCATCTGAGCAGAGTGCATCAGGGTGATTTCTTGCTGAATACCTTGCACACTGAAGGACATAAAAGGAAAACTGACACTCAGTACCAGCATAACCAGGCAAGCAATACCATAGGCCAATGTCCGCTGCTGAGGGTGTTTGATGGTTTTCATCAGCAAATGCCCACAACGCGGGCAACATGCACGCTGCCCAGGCTCTAACACTGGCAGAGCAACCACCAAGCCGCATTCCTCACACCCAGTTATCCCTGCAGTTTGCTGCTCGTGCTGCATGCCGTCCTTACCTCTTTGGGTAGTCATAAAACCAGTATAGATAGGGACGCTTTAAATGAGGGGGATTTCTTAAGAGATAAAGCGTTCAAATACAGAGAGATGAATCGTGCCAACGAGGATTATCGGGACAGGCACTTTAGCATCCGCGAATAACAGTGAAACCGGAATTGTCGGGACAGGCACTTCAGACCTTGTCCTTGGGTTCCAATGATCCAGACGATTACAACACTTGTGTTTCAACCATAAAAAAACCAGTGGCAAGCCACTGGTTTTTGCAAGATCGGTGTTGTTATCAGCGATTAATTTGAGTTTGAAAACTCAATCGGCAGTGTCTGCTTCACATAATCACCAGGCGCTGGACCTATAGGTGGGAAGCTTTCATTTCCGATATCACGGGCAGATACCTGCTCTTCAGAATTAAAGCCATTCAACCAGGTATTCCAGTGATTCCACCATGAGCCACTGTGGTGTGTCGCCCCCGCCAACCAAGCTTCGGGATCAGATTCAGCTTTATCGTTGGTATAAAAACCATACTTATTTTTGTCAGGATGATTAATGATACCAGCAATATGTCCGGATTCACCCAACACAAACACTGAATCTCCCTTAAGTACTTTCGAACCACGATAAGTACCCTGCCACAGAGCAATATGGTCTTCCTGGGTAGAAATAAAGTAAGTCGGTACTTTGATTTTCGACAAATCAATATATACACCGCCCACTTTATACCCTTTCGGATCCATCAGTTTGTTTTCCAGATAGAACTGACGTAACAATGTACTGTGACACGCTTTCGCCACATTGGTACTATCGCCATTCCAGAACAGCAGATCGAAATCGATTGGGCTGTTTCCTTTCAGGTAATTGTTGACGTAATAGTTCCAGTACAGGCTGTTTTCACGCAGCAAACTGAATGTCACGCTCAGTGAACGACCGTCCATATAGCCTTTGAGCTCATTCTGCGCTTCAATGGCCGAAATGATCGGGTCATTAATATAAGCACCAATTTCACCCGGCTGAGAGAAATCGAGGATGGTGGTAAAGAAAGTGGCTGATTTCACGCGGTTGCGCATACGTTTCGCAGAGCTGTACGCCAGCGCTGCCGCCAACAATGTACCACCAATACAATAACCTACGGTGTGAATTTGGTTTTCACCACTCACACTTTCGACAACATCCAATGCTTTTAGCGCGCCTTCCAATACATAGGTATCGAAATCCACATCCTGCATTGTCGCATCAGGATTACGCCATGAAATCATAAAGACAGTGTGTCCCTGTTCCACCAGCCAGCGAGCCATAGAGTTCTTCTCTCGCAGATCCATGATGTAATATTTGTTGATAAACGGCGGAACAATCAGCACAGGGGTTGCATTCACGGTTTCTGTCAGCGGTTTGTACTGAATAAGTTCAAACAAGTCATTTTTGAAAATGACCTGTCCTGGCGTGTTCGCGATGTTATCGCCCACCTGGAATGCATCGCCATTTGTCATGCGGATTTTCAATACATCCGCGCTGGACTGCATGTCTTCATGCAGCAGTTCCATCCCTTTAATCAGGTTCTGACCGTTGGTTTCAACCGTCAGTTTTGCCAGCTCAGGGTTGGTGGTAATAAAGTTAGTAGGCGATAGTGCGTTAATGGCCTGACGCGAAAAGAAGTTCAAACGTTCTTTCGCTTTATCGTCTAAACCTTCAATAGAATCAATGGTCTCTTTCATCTTATTGCTGAACAGCAAATAAGATTGCTTGATGCAGTTATAAAAAGCTTCGTTTTGCCAGGCAGGATCGATAAATCGTTTATCATCATTTGCCGGAGTAACAACATCCTGATTATCACCAGACATAGTGACGTTTTGCAAAATCTTCATTTGGCTTTCAAACCAATCCATCTGAATTTTTGCAATAACAGCAGGCTGCGCAGATGCATTTTCCAGCCAAGCCGTTGTGTCTTCCAGATTCAACTCACTCAGCGCTTTATTGAGCGGAGTATTAATGGCTGCCTTGCCGGAATCAAACTCCTTCCACCACGCTTGGTTCATTTCCTGGAGTTTAGCAAAGTAGTCCGTGAAAAAATTCGGGTTCATCGCAATGACCTCTGCTTTTGGACTAAAAATGCCGCCCACAAGACGGGACGGCATTAAGACAGGAAAAGAACTTAAGCGGGTGTAACTTGCTTTACATTCTCTGCTACCAGCTCTTCAACTTCATTTTTGAAGCCTTGAGCCAGTGCTGAAAACTTGTTGCTGTCATCAACCAGTTGCTTAGACAAGTTAGTCAGATTTTCCAGCTGTTGGCTTTGGAAAGATGTCAGTGATTGCAGATCCTTGATTTCACTGATTGCTTTGAGCTGAGACAGACCCAAATCGCTGTAAGCACGTACCGCTGCCAGTTGAAGCTCAGTCAGCTCTTCCACGTTCTTAGTGAACAGCTTGTTGAATTTCACATAAGGTGCCAGTGATTTTTCAGTTTGCTCAGAGAAAGATTTAAACATTTCCGTATACATAATATGTTTCCTTAATTTAAGTGCTATTTTCAGCGCCAGTGAATACTGACGCCAGTTAGTTAACGAGTCGTTCAGACACTTTTCAGTACGATAGCTGTACCCATACCACCACCGACGCACAGTGTGGCAAGACCATACTCTGTGCCACGACGGCGCATCTCGTGCAGCAGACTGACAATAATACGGTTACCTGATGCACCAAGAGGGTGACCCAAAGCAATCGCACCACCATTAACATTGCTACGTTCGGCCAAATCTTCGACCTTGGTATTCAAGTTGTCAGCCAGCTCATGCAACACGCCCAATGCCTGACCGGCAAAGGCTTCGTTAAACTCAAACAGACCCACTGAATCAATGTTTAAATCGGCTTTCTCCAGCGCTTTCATTACCGCTGGTACAGGGCCAAGACCCATGACCTCAGGGGCAACGCCCGCTTGTGCATAACTTTCGATTTCTGCCAGCGGTGTTAAACCATATTTTTCTACGGCGGCAGCAGAAGCTACAATGATTGCGCTCGCACCATCATTGATACCTGACGCATTTCCTGCGGTTACTGAACCTTCAGGTTTGAATGCCGGGCGCAGTTTCTGCAAGCCTTCCAATGTTGCATCGGCTTTCGGATACTCATCCGTATCAACCGTTTTCGTCTCACGACGCTCTTTCACTTCAACAGAAACGATTTCTTCAGCAAATTTGCCCTGTTCAATAGCAACTACCGCTTTTTGCTGGCTTGCCAGCGCAAAGTTGTCCTGTTGTTCGCGGGTCAGACCCACTTTTTCAACGACATTTTCAGCCGTCACACCCATGTGGTACTGATTAAAGACATCGGTCAGACCGTCGTTAATCAGTAAATCAGTCAGTTGCAGATTACCCATTTTCTGTCCATCACGGATGGAAGCGGGTACGGTAAACGGAATCTGCGACATGTTTTCTGCACCGGCAGCCACCACCAGCTCAGCATCACCGGCTTTAATGTGTGCAGCAGCGTCCATTACCGCTTTCATACCGCTACCACATACCATGTTCAGGCTGTAGGCCGGAACCTGCTCTGGAATACCGGCAAAAATTGCCGCCTGTCGACCAGGGCCCATACCCTGGCCTGCACCCACTACGTTACCTAAAATCACTTCGTCGATTTTAGCAGGATCAACATTTGCCTGAGCGATGGCACCTTTGATAGCAACAGCAGCGAGTTGCGCTGGCGAGACTGATTTCAGTGCGCCATTAAAACTGCCGATTGGCGTACGTTTGGCCGCAACAATATAAACTTTGGTCATGTGTCGAGTGTCCTTACTTCTAAATTAGTGCATGTATAAGCCGCCATTTACCGAGAGGGTCTCTCCGGTAATATAGGCTGCAGCATCACTGGCCAGGAAGTTCACTGATGCTGATACTTCATTGGGTTGCGCCAGACGCTTCATTGGAATTTCAGCTTTAATCGCGTCCAGCACTTCTGGTTTAATCGCTTCAACCATAGGTGTACCCGTGTAACCTGGTGCAATCGCATTGACAGTAACACCGTAGCGTGCGCCTTCTGCAGCCAGTGCTTTGGTGAAACCAATCATGCCAGCCTTGGCCGCTGAGTAGTTTGCCTGGCCGAACTGCCCTTTAAGGCCATTAACAGAGGAAATATTGATGATTCTGCCAAACCCGTTATCACACATTGAAGCAAACAAAGGATGAGTAACGTTAAACAGGCTATCCAGATTAGTGGACATCACCTCTTTCCATTGCTGGACGGTCATACGTTTAAACGTACTGTCACGGGTAATCCCTGCATTGTTAACCAGCACATCAATCTTACCCTCTTCTTTTAAAAGAGTAGTCAGTGCCTCTTCACAATATGCAGCATCCGTAACATCCAGAGGGAATAAGCGAACTTGAGAATCAGAGTAGTTGTTTTCAGCAAACCACTCTTTGGCTTTATCTTCACCTGTTGGGAAATATGTGGCAATAACACGATAACCTGCATCTACCAAACCCTGAGTAATTGCAGAACCAATACCACCTTTAGCGCCAGTTACTAATGCTACCTTTGTCATTTACCAGACTCCTTTCCATCCGTTGCCAATACAAAAAGCGCATCTCGCTGATGGCTGATTTTGTACTTTTTCTGAAGAGAACCTGCTGCTGTACATCTGAACCAGACC
The DNA here is from genome assembly GCF_000425165.1 of Photobacterium halotolerans DSM 18316. Classification (GTDB taxonomy): domain Bacteria; phylum Pseudomonadota; class Gammaproteobacteria; order Enterobacterales; family Vibrionaceae; genus Photobacterium; species Photobacterium halotolerans. The sequence continues at coordinate 144,855 of NZ_AULG01000014.1, read as the reverse complement.
TGTTCCCTGCACCACGATTACGCAGCGTATCTACCCCACAAGTCACTTGTGTGAAGTTTACATTGCATAATTATTATAAGAACACAGACACATATAGATATCAACATGGGGAATTTATCCTATCCATAAAATCCCTACATGGAATCAACTCAATAACAATTAATCGATTACATAATAAGTTCGATTTGTTAACGGAATATTTCAATGCATGAGGGATGCCAAGTTTACAAAATGCTGTGAATCAAGCCATTTCACGCTTCAGGATTGATTTTCTTGCCGCAAAATTCGATTCATCGCACTCTGATGGTGCAGAGTTGCACCACTTTTAACCTGATACATAAATAAGTTTCGAGAACGTGATTTCTGATGACCAAACGAATAAATGCAGCATAACTGCAACAAAAAAAACACATCTGACCTCACGAAAAAAATAAAATAAGTGATTCATTCTTATTATCCTGTTTTTCATTTTTTATCCGATTAGTGACAAAAATCACCTTGCAATGTAAAAAAGGGAAATAATATTTATCATTTGCTTGATGCTTGTTGTGAACTTCACTGACGGAACAAAGTCGAATACCAATAACATCATTCTTTTTAATACGTTACTGGTGTATACAACACGCTTCAAAGCGTGCAGGAAAAACAGTCGCTCCAAGGGATAAAAAAACACATGCTTGCAAAGACCTTCCAACAACTCGATCACTACTTACAACAACAGGTCATCGGTCAGGCCGAAATGGTGCAACAATTACTGATCGCACTGTTAGCAGACGGGCATATCCTCGTAGAAGGCCCTCCGGGGCTGGCCAAAACCCGTGCGGTTAAAACTCTTGCCGAATGCATTGAAGGTGATTTCCACCGTATCCAGTTCACGCCGGATCTCCTGCCCGCAGACTTAACGGGCACCGATATCTTCCGCCCCGAAACCGGCGAGTTCGTGTTCCAGCCCGGCCCTATCTTTAACTCGCTGTTACTGGCCGATGAGATAAACCGCGCCCCGGCAAAGGTACAGGCCGCAATGCTTGAAGCAATGGCCGAAAAACAGATCACTGCAGGCAGGAATACCTATCCTCTGCCAGCATTATTTCTGGTGATGGCAACACAAAACCCCATTGAGCAGGAAGGAACTTACCCGTTGCCGGAAGCCCAGCTGGACCGTTTTTTACTGCAACTGAACGTTAATTATCCGAATGCCGACAGTGAACTTGCTATTTTACGGTTGAACCGCGGTGAAGCACTGGAAGACAACATCACCAAGTCTTCTGAAGCCGTGCAAATCAGCCAGGCTGATATCTTCAGTGCCCGCAAAGAAGTCCTGCAGATCCATATGGCTGAAGACATTGAACACTATATTATCCGCCTCATCATGGCGACGCGCGAACCAAAGCGTTACAGCGATGAACTGGCAGCCTGGCTGCAGATGGGTGTCAGTCCAAGGGCAACGCTGGCGCTTGACCGCTGTTCACGGGCATACGCCTGGTTAAACGGTCGGGATTTTGTTACGCCGGACGATGTACAGCGTATGGCTTATCCTGTACTGAGACACAGGTTACTGCTCAGCTATGAAGCACAAGCTGAAGGCATCAGCCCGGACAGCATCATTCATTCACTGATTCAGCAGGTAACCAGTGCATGATAAAAGCAACGGCGAAAACACCCCCTCTGCTGCCACCGCACAGTAACGGGTATGAATTGTGCCTTGCCGAGCTGCTACAGTACAAAAATCAGTCCGTTAAGTGGCTCCCTCCTGCTCGCAGCGTGTGGTCTCAACTCAATGGACAACATCAAAGCCGGCAAAAAGGCCGGGGCATGAATTTTACCGAAGTGCGCCCCTATCAGGCCGGTGATGACATTCGTGCGATAGACTGGCGCGTCACAGCCCGGACAGGAAAGACCCATACCAAGTTGTTCAGCGAAGAACGCGAACAACCTGTGATGTTACTGATTGATTTCAGTCAGAGTATGCGCTTTGGCAGCCAGCTGTTGCTGAAATCGGTACAGGCTGCTCACTTTGCCAGTCTGCTTAGCTGGCTGGCCGTGCAGCAGCAGGATCGCATTGGTGCACTGGTGTACAACGGATACAGGTTAAGTGAGTGCAAACCGACGGCTCGTCAGCAAGGTCCGCTGGCGGTTATCAATGCCATGATCAACATGCATCCAGCAGACTCCAAAACCTCTGCGGATAACGGGCTGACGTTTTCTGATGTGCTGCGCCACATGCACCACTTATGCCCTAAAGGCAGTGAAATTGTCATTCTGAGTGATTTCTATGCGTTACAGGCCGGTGATAAAAAGCGGCTCAGTCAGTTACGAAGCCATAACCGATTGCAGTTTGTACACCTGTTTGATCCCCTTGAGCTGGGTGAGACGGGTTATCGCGGCCGTGAATTCGTCACTGACAGCCAGCAGTCAGCCTGGATTAACTTTGGCGCCCAGCAAACCCGGGAGCAAATGGCACAGCAATTTTCCCGTCACCTGCAGAACCTGACAGAGCTGGCTTCATCACTGGCAATACCTCTGCACGCTGTTTCGGCGGGCATTCCGTTATTGAAACAAATCGGAAGCACTCAAGCGCCTTATCCGGCGTCTGAGCCTTCCACACAGAACAAGATGTAACTTTTATGGCACAAACACATACGCATCCATTGCAGCTGGCCGATCTCCATCTGCCAGCTTTGCCGGATCCCTGGCCTCTGGCCTGGGGATGGTGGGCAAGTGCTTTACTTATCATTATCCTGCTTGCCCTGCTGTATCTGGTCGTGAGTCACCTCAAGGCCAAACGCGGGTTAAAAGCAGGTAAAAATCAGGCATTAGCACAACTGAAACGCGCTCAATCGGTGTCAGAAATAAACACCCTACTCAGACAGGCCGCGCTCACCTACTTTCCCCGCGAGCAAGTGGCGGGGCTGAGTGGTCATCACTGGATGGCATTTTTAGACCATCAGCTACCTGAACAACACCAGGGATTTGTGTCGCTGAATGATGCATGGACACAAGCCCTGTATGCCTCAGAAGTCGGGGATGACATTCACAATGCCTGCCGGCATCAGGCTGAGATCTGGTTAAGGCATGCCCTTCCGCCCCGCTCCCCTCAACATACCCCAGCGATGAAAAGGGATGCAGCAAAAGGGGACAGGCATGTTTGAATTTGTATGGTGGTGGGCCCTCGTATTGCTCCCTCTGCCCTGGTTTGTCTACCGCTTTACCAAACCGGTGCAACCCGTGGCAGCCATCACGTTGCCGGTACTGCCGGAAAATCTGGTCAGAAAGCCGGTTCGACGCTGGCAAAGCCTGCTGGCTCTGCTGTGCTGGGTCTGCTTGTTAGGGGCACTCGCCAGGCCGGTCTGGTTTGGTGATCCGGTTCAGATACAACCTGAGCACAGAGACATGTTACTGGCGGTCGATTTATCCGGTTCAATGTCGATTGAAGATATGGTTGATAGTCAGGGTAACACTGTCGATCGCCTCACTGCGGTAAAACAGGTAGTCACCGACTTCATCGGCAAGCGCCAGGGCGACAGGCTGGGCTTGGTGCTGTTCGCCAATCATGCCTACCTGCAAACACCATTGACCTTCGATCTCAACACGGTAAAGCAGCAATTAGCCAGAACTGTGCTCGGACTGATCGGGCAAAGCACCGCCATTGGTGAAGGACTGGGCATCGCGGCGAAAAGCTTTATCAACAGTGACGCCAAGCAACGCGTGATTATCCTGCTCAGTGACGGTGCCAACACTTCCGGTGTGATCAATCCGATGGAATCGGCAAAGCTGGCCGCTGAAAATAAGGTCAGGATATACACAGTTGGCATAGGCGCTGAGGAAATGGTGCAGCGCAGTTTCTTTGGTGATCGTATGGTTAACCCCTCGCAGGATTTGGACGAGCATGCGCTTACCCAAATCGCAGCCCTCACTGATGGTCAGTATTTCAGGGCAAGGAATCCGCAAGAATTAGCCAGCATTTACCAGTCAATCAACGATCTGGAACCTGTATCAACCGCTCAGCAAACCTGGCGACCAAGAGAAGAGCTGTTTCGTTTCCCGCTGGCAGGGGCATTATTCTTCAGCGTTCTGCTGGCAATCCGTTGGAGGCGATATGGCTGATTTTACGTTCTTACATCCGTCTTGGTTACTGGCATTGATTGCGCTAGCCGTCCTTTTGCCCTGGCTGGCTCAACGCCGTGCACAGTCCGGGCTGATTGCTGCGCACCTTCAACCCGACAATAAACCCTCCTCTCAGCGAGTCCGCGCGCTATCGCTTCTGCTCCTCAGCATAGGATGGATACTGGCGGTGGTTGCAATGGCCGGCCCCAGCTGGCAAAAACAAATGTTGCCCGCCTCTAACCTGAGCGGCGCCAGAGTGATTATCATGGATATGTCGAACTCCATGTACGCGACCGATCTGCCCCCTAACCGTCTGACCCAGGCCCGCTACAAAGCTATGGATCTTCTTCCTCACTGGCAGGAAGGCAGCACAGGCCTGATAGCCTATGCCGGAGATGGTTACATCATCAGCCCGCTGACCGCAGACAGTGCAACACTGAGCAACCTGATCCCGGGATTATCGCCTGCTATTTTGCCGATTCAGGGCAGTAACGCTGCCGCAGGTATTAAAGCCGCCATCGATCTGCTCAGACAAGCCGGGCACCCTCAGGGAGATCTGATCTTGATCACTGACGGACTCAGTGAGAAAGAAGCCATGCAAACTGACCAGTTGCTGCAAGACAATCAATACCGCTTGTCCATTCTGGCTGTCGCTACCCCGCAAGGTGCCCCGGTCACTATGCCAGACGGCCGGCTGTTACAAGACAATCAGGGCAACACTGTTTTGAGCAAAATGCATCCCCGGCGGCTCGAAACACTGGCAGCCAGCCATGGTGGCATCATGGTGAGATGGCGGGGGAATGATCAGGATATTCTGGCGCTTATTGAGGCTACGTCTCATCTCACAGCGCAGTCTGAACAAACTGAAGACAAAACCATTGAGGAAAAACTCAACGGTGGATTCTGGCTGTTGATCCCGCTGATCCTGCTCTTTCTGCCCGCCTGCCGCAAAGGCATCGCATTTTCCTGCTTACTGATCGTTTTCCTGCCGGTTGAGAAAAGCTTCGCTTCACCCTGGCTGAATCAGGATCAGGACGCTTATCAACACTATCAGCAACAGGACTACCAGACAGCGGCGGATCTGTTCCAGTCACCCGCCTGGCAGGGAGCGTCCAAGTATCAGGCAGGCGATTACGAAGGCGCAATCGAATCCCTGTCAGGTTTAACTGACCCGGCCTCTCGCTACAACCTGGCCAATGCGTACGCACAAGCCGGCCAGCTGGACAAGGCCCGCGATATCTACCAGGACTTGCTGAACGCGGATCCGGATAACACAGATGCAAAAACCAATCTGGATATCGTCGAGCAGCAGCTCAGCCAGCAACAAGCGAACCAGCAAGGTCAGCAAGGTCAGCAAGGTCAGCAAGGTCAGCAAGGTCAGCAAGGTCAGCAAGGTCAGCAAGGCCAAGGCTCGCCGTCCGGGCAACAAGCCGGCAACTCATCCCGTGACAATCATGAAGGATCGGATTCAGGACAACAGCCATCCAGCCAGCAAAACAGTCAAACAGGCCAGTCTGACCAGACAGCCTCTGCATCTGCTGGCGGCGCACAGCAAGAAGGTCAGTCACGGCAAGATGAACAAAGCCAGCCTGCGTCGGACCATAATAATGAAGGTGCCGCTGAGCCATCCCGTCCTTCGGCTGAGAGTCAGCAATCACCACGCGCTGGCGATCCAGCCCAGGCCGGTTCAGACCCAAGCCCGGCCATTTCCCCTGACAGTGAAGGACAGGCACCTATGGCGCCTACTGACGAACAAGCCCAGCCAAACGCTGAGAAAAGCGATCAGCGCATAGCCGGCAATAATGATGACAGTGGCGATGGAACCAGTGGCCTGAGTGCAAGCCATCCGACATTAAAAAAACTGGAGCAGATACCAGACAGCACCCGCGAACTGCTCAGGGCTCAGATCATTCTCCAGGCGAGAGAAAAGCCAGCCCCGGACGCACCTGAAAATCGTTGGTAGCCGCAGACAGTTACAAAAACAAGGACTCACAATGCATTCCAAGTATGTTACTTTTCTTTCCGCATTTTACCGGACAAAGCTCTGGTTAAGTGCCGTGCTGCTGATTGGCAGCCTGCTCTCTTACCCGGCGTATGCCGCACAGGTTGTGGCCACTGTGTCATCCAACCAGGTTGGGGTGAATGAAATCTTTGAGCTGACGGTCAGCATAGATGACAATGTCAGCGCCAGTGCCCTTGACTTATCGCCACTCAACAATGACTTCATTGTCGGCACGACCAGCACCCGTTCCATGAACCGCTTTATTAACGGTTCAGTGTCGAGACAAACCCAGTGGCAAGTGTCGCTTGCTGCCAAAGCCAAAGGTGATTTCACTATTCCGGCCTTTCATATTGGCGCGTCCGCGTCAGATCCTATTCAGATTAAGGTCGATGACCATCCGGATGCTGGCGCTTCCACCACCGATCTTGCGATTGAGGTCAGCGGGCGTATGGATAAAAACCGCCTGTATGTCGGTGAAAGTCAGATCTACATGGTACAGATCAAGCTCGGAGAACATATGGAAAAAGCCAGTTTAATCGCCCCTCAGGGCGAAGGACTGGAGGTGGTTAAGGTGGGTGATGATCATCAGGCGGATACCGTACTGAATGGCAGGCGCTACACCATTATTAACCGAAAGTACCGGGTCACAGCAACCAAACCGGGTGATATCACCCTTCAGGGGGCCAAACTCACTGGCACTGCCTTCAAGAGCGACAGCAACCGGCGTTTTGGCATGCGGATCCCCGTCAATATTCAGGCAGAGCCGATGCCGTTGACTGTCCTTGCTGAGCCCGATGACTATAAAGGGCTTTGGCTGCCAACCGCGGATCTGCAACTGGAACAAACCTGGAACAAGGACGAGGCAAACATTAAAGTGGGTGAACCGGTTTCGCGCACCCTGACACTGAAAATGAAAGGTACACCACAAAGTAACCTGCCGGATTTATCCCTGACCTACCCTGACTCAGTCCGGGTATACAGCGAAAAACCCGTTTACAAACAGGAAAGTGATTACAGCGTCATGACGCTGAAACAGGTCATCATCCCCCGTCAGAGCGGAACGATTACCCTGCCTGCTCTGACAGTGAACTGGTGGAATACCGACAAAGGAGAGAAAGTCATCAGCCAGGTTGAAGGTAAAGTGCTGCAGGTTCAGCCAGATGCCACTGCCAGTATTCCCGGAGCCACGCGTTCATCGGATGAACACAGTGACGGTGCCTCACAGACCGGGGGCAGTCATCTGCCGGATACCAATGAAAACCCTGCGGCGGTAAATCAGCAGGCTCAGGGTGTCTCTGCCTGGTGGCCCTGGCTGACGCTGATCGTTACCCTTCTCTGGCTTGTGACTCTGATGATGTGGTGGCGGAGCCGGAAACAGTCTCCACTGACCGCGGAGCCCGTCAGTTCAGCCTCTGACAATAGCAGCATCACAGATAAGCTGATCGCTGCGGTGACAGCATGCCAGCCCATGCAGGTGCAAACCTACTACAATGCCTGGGATAAATCGCACCTGACGGCGGAACACCGGCAGCAACTGGAGCAGGCGGTTAGCGCCATGATGGCGGCCCATTACAGTGAGTCCCCGCAAACGTGGGACAAGAGTGATCTGCTGGCTCTGCTGCAACGCCAGCAGAAAAGCCGCAAAAAGGCGCAAACGGCCGATGGACTGGCGCCTCTGGTGCCAGAGATACCGGCGGCAGAGCGAAAATGACTTAGCTGATCCGTTAAGATGCCTGCTCTCAGAGCACGAGTTTCATCCATCCCTGCACGGTTGTGGTGAGCCGCGACTGAAAGATTGGGTGATAGTTAATCCTGCCTTCGGGCAGGATTTTTTATTTGTTCAGCATCCATGGCCCAGCGCAAGGTGCGATGGACTCCGCCCAGAGCAAGATAAAAGCAGGTCTATGTCGCCAGAAGCAGATAAATGTTAGTGATAAACCGCTCACAAATATCAGCGTTCAGTAACGTTAAAAATGTGTAACCTAAAAGTTTCTAAAAAGAGTAGTGGAAATCGTTCGATTATCCTGTTAAAAAACCTCCCGCAAACAACATAAAACGCTTCCATACCAACTCAAAACATTCAGGATGTAGTATGAGTCAACCACAACCATTCCTAGCTAAAATTGCCAATGGCAGTCTGGTTATCCAGATCCTTATTGGTATCGTGGCAGGTATCGTCCTAGCCGCTGTCTCAACTGATGCCGCACTGAAAGTCGGTTTCCTGGGCAGCCTGTTCGTCAGTGCTCTGAAAGCTGTAGCTCCTGTGCTGGTGTTCATTCTGGTCGCATCATCGATTGCTAATCAGAAAAAAGGCGCGCATACCAACATGAAGCCAGTCATTATGCTGTACCTTTTCGGTACACTGATGGCCGCGTTAACTGCCGTTACCATGAGTTTCCTTTTCCCGACAACTCTGACTCTGGACGCAGGCACTGCAAATCAGGCGGCTCCTGAAGGTATCGCAGAAGTACTGAATACTCTGCTGTTCCAGATCGTCGATAACCCAATTAACGCTATTCTGTCCGGAAACTACATCGGTATTCTGGCATGGGCTGTAGGTCTGGGCTTCGCTCTGCATTCTGCATCTGATGCAACCAAACAAGTGTTCCACGACATGTCTAACGGCGTCACACTGATCGTTCGTTTTGTTATCCGTCTGGCACCTATCGGTATCTTCGGCTTAGTATCAAAAACTTTCGCTGAAACAGGCTTCTCTGCGTTGACCAGCTACGCACACCTGCTGGCCGTGCTGCTGGGTTCGATGGCGATTATTGCCTTTGTGGTTAACCCGGCTATCGTGTACTACAAAACGAAGCAGAACCCATTCCCTCTGGTTCTGAAGTGTATCCGTGAGAGTGGTATCACTGCCTTCTTTACCCGCAGTTCAGCGGCAAACATCCCGGTGAACATGCAACTGTGTAAAGATCTGGATCTGCACGAAGATACCTACTCAGTATCGATCCCTCTGGGCGCGACCATCAACATGGCGGGTGCAGCGATTACCATCACTGTGCTGACTCTGGCTGCTGTTCATACTCTGGGTATTCAGGTTGATATCGGTACTGCCCTGCTGTTGAGCGTCGTGGCTGCCGTGTCTGCATGTGGTGCATCCGGTGTTGCCGGTGGCTCTCTGCTGCTGATCCCACTGGCTTGCAGCCTGTTCGGTGTATCCAACGAAGTTGCGATGCAGGTTGTTGCTATCGGTTTCATCATCGGTGTTATTCAGGATTCAGCGGAAACGGCTCTGAACAGCTCTACTGACGTTATCTTCACTGCGGCTGCATGCCGTGCTGCCGAAGCGCAAGAAGCTGCTAATCCAGTTAAAGCCTGAGCATAACGCTTAACGCTTTTTCTGAGCACCTGATATGAGCAACTAACAACAATGGCGACCCTGAGGTCGCCATTGTTGTATGAATGACTTAAAGGGTCATACGATACCCATCAGTTCTGTAATGTCTCCAGTTGCTTGTCCAAGGCATCTTTGGCATCAGCGGCCTGGTCGCCCATATCCTCAAGCATATCCTGTGCCTCCTCCATCGGACGTGCATTCATCACATCGTCAATCTGATCTTTATAGGTCACTCCGATATAAATCCCCAGGCCCACCAGGGCAATCACAATGTATTTCAGCATAGCTATCTCACTGTTATTTGTATTTATTCACAAGCAGTATACCGCCAGAGCAAACTCTAAGCTTGCCACTTCGCTCCCAGAAAACAAGACCGAAGCCAATATAAGCGCCCAACTATTACCTGCAGCTGACAATCGATTAAGGTCACTGTCAGTGCATTTCACGCTTCTGATGCGGGGTCAATGACCCAAATCTCTGAATCCTGACTCAATATTGTGCACCTGCTCATCAGCTTGCACCACAAGTGGACAGTTCTGCATTACTTTCTCTACACGTGTTCCTCTCTGTCAGGGTAACTTATTGTTTTTTATTTACTCTTTTGATTTTTATCTGAAGACGTTTTTCTGGCCTGCCCCTTGCTTCTGTCTGTAACAACACTAAAAAGGAGCAAACATAATATGGATAAAAAAGCAGTGACACTGAAATGGGCAGCACTTGCCGCCTCAATGGCTTTATCTTTCAATACATTAGCCGCCGACGGCACCATTAAAGTCGGTATCCTTCACTCTCTCTCCGGTACCATGGCTATCAGTGAAACCACTCTCAAAGACACTATGCTGATGCTGATCGACGAGCAAAATAAAAAAGGCGGCGTGCTGGGTAAAAAGCTGGAGCCTGTTGTTGTCGATCCTGCTTCTAACTGGCCGCTGTTTGCTGAGAAAGCCCGCGAACTGATCGAGAAAGACAAAGTGGATGTGGTGTTCGGCTGCTGGACATCTGTCTCTCGTAAATCTGTGCTGCCCGTTTTTGAAGAACTCGACAGCCTGCTGTTCTATCCGGTGCAGTACGAGGGAGAAGAATCGTCCAAGAACGTTTTCTACACAGGTGCGGCACCCAATCAGCAAGCCATTCCGGCTGTAGATTATCTGATGAACGAGATGGGCGTACAACGCTGGGTGCTGGCCGGTACCGATTATGTCTATCCGCGTACCACCAATAAAATCCTGGCGGCTTACCTGAAAGATAAAGGGGTCGCCGACAGTGACATCATGATCAACTATACGCCGTTCGGTTATTCCGATTGGCAGTCAATCGTCTCTGATATCAAGAAATTTGGTGCAACGGGTAAGAAAACGGCCGTTGTCTCCACCATCAATGGCGATGCCAATGTTCCCTTCTATAAAGAACTCGCCGCTCAGGGAGTCGAAGCTTCAGACATTCCGGTGGTTGCCTTCTCCGTCGGTGAAGAAGAATTGTCCGGTATGGATACCTCGTCTCTGGTTGGCCACCTCGCTGCGTGGAACTACTTCATGAGTGTGGACACAGAGCAGAACAACGATTTTGTCGAGAAATGGCATAAGTTCATCAAAGATGACCAGCGTGTCACCAACGATCCGATGGAAGCCTCTTATCTGGGCTTCAACATGTGGGTGAAAGCGGTTGAAAAAGCCGGGAAGACAGATTCCGAGGCAGTACAGGATGCCATCATTGGGGTGACTGTCCCGAATCTGACCGGCGGTTATGCCACCATGATGCCGAACCACCACATCACCAAACCGGTGCTGATTGGCGAAATCCAGGATGACGGTCAGTTCGTGACCGTATGGGAAACCAAAGACGAAGTGGCCGGTGATGCCTGGTCCGATTTTCTGCCCGGTTCAAAAGACTTGTTCGCCAGCTGGGAAAAACCCATGTCCTGTGGCAGCTTCAATGTTGTCTCTGGCAAATGTGCGGGTAGCAGCGAATAACATACCTTCCCGCGTCACTCCATCGTCCGGCCCGGATTGCCGGACGATTGGATCTGTTCCTGCACTCACGGACGACACTCATGACCAAACAGTTACTGTCTGGACTGCTGACTTTACTCCAGACTTCCATCACTTGTGTTCGGCAACTGCTGATACTGCTGCTCTGCTTACCTGTAGTGGTTTCGACGGCTTACGCCAGCTCAGTCAACAGCTTCACTGATGTGGAAAGCAGCTTCGCCCAGCGCAATTTCGAGCGCAAAGCCGAAGCCATTGAATGGTTGATTGCTCAGCACCATCCGCAAACCAAAACCATTCTTGATGGCCTGCTCAATCGCGCCATTGCTTACCAGAAACACACTCACGCTTTGGTGTTGTTACAGGATAATCAAAATGCGTTGCTGCTGAGCAGCAATAAGCCGGTGACGCTCGATAACCCGCGTGATTACAAAAAAGTGGCCATCAATAATGCGCTGCGCACTGTGATTCAACGACGGCTTTCCACACTCGATGTGAGCAGCACTGATCTGTCTGTCCGGTTAGCCGCAGTCAAGGCGCTGACAGGCAACACCGAACCGGATATCATTGAGGCACTTCGCCTGCAGCAGAGCCAGGAAACCAGCCCAGAGATCAAAGCGGCCATAACCCTGGCGCTCGACATCGCCAGACTGGGCCAGCTCAGCCAGGCCGCAGACAGCGAGGCCGATGATAACCAGCGCGGCGGCGCTGCAGACAGCAAAGCAAGCCAGCTGGCTTTGATTCAGTCGCTGTCAGATGCCGCCCACCCTGCCGCGCAACGCGCTCTGGCTCAAGCCGAACCCGTAGCAAAAGACCCAGACATTCACAGCGCACTGACACGTGCGCTCAGCGCCTATGAGCAGCGGCAACGCGTTTACAACGGTGTCGAAACCCTGTATTTCGGGTTGAGCATGGGGTCGGTGCTGGTGCTGGCCGGTATTGGTCTGGCCATCACTTTCGGGGTCATGGGGGTGATCAATATGGCCCATGGCGAGCTGATTATGCTGGGCGCGTATACTACCTATGTGCTGCAACAACTCATGCCCCAGCATACGGCACTGGCCCTGCTCCTTGCCATTCCGGCGGCTTTCGTGGTGTCGGGACTTGTCGGCGTCGCCATTGAGCGCAGCGTGATCCGCTTTCTGTACGGCCGCCCGTTGGAAACCCTGCTGGCCACATTCGGCATCAGCCTGATCCTGCAACAAGCCGTTCGCAGTATTTTCTCTCCGCTGAACCGCTCAGTGACGACGCCGGATTTCATGAGTGGGATGCTGGAAATCACCCCTATGCTCAGCCTGACCTGGAACCGACTGATCATCATAGGCTTTTGTATTCTGATCTTTACCCTGTTGCTGCTGGTGCTGAAAAAAACCTCGCTCGGCCTGCAGGTTCGCGCCGTCTCGCAAAACAGAGGCATGGCCCGGGCAATGGGGGTCCGATCTGAATGGGTCGATGCCATGACATTCGGACTGGGATCCGGCGTTGCCGGTATTGCCGGGGTCGCGCTTTCCCAGCTGACCAATGTCGGGCCAAACATGGGCCAGAGCTACATCATTGATTCCTTCATGGTGGTGGTATTTGGCGGTGTCGGCAACCTGTGGGGCACTTTGGTTGCCGGCCTGAGCCTGGGCATTTTCAACAAGATCCTCGAACCCTGGGCCGGTGCCGTGCTGGCGAAAATCCTGGTGCTGGTTTTTATTATTCTGTTTATTCAAAAACGCCCGCGCGGCCTGTTCCCGCAACGCGGCAGAGCCGTTGAAGGATAAGAAAAGGATTTCATTATGCTGACCTCAATACTCAGACAGGATCGCGGAGGACAGGTGTTGCTGACCCTGTTGTTTGCAGCCGCGATCATCGTGCCTGTCCTCAATCTTGCTGTCCCGCAGGGGCATCCGCTTCATTTGGAAACTTACACTGTCTCGTTGCTGGGCAAATACCTGTGTTACGCCTTACTGGCACTGGCTGTCGATCTCGTCTGGGGTTATCTGGGCATTCTCAGTCTGGGCCACGGTGCCTTCTTTGCCTTGGGCGGATACGCCATGGGGATGTACCTGATGCGCCAGATTGGTGACCGGGGGGTGTATGCCAACCCCGACCTGCCGGACTTCATGGTCTTCCTGAACTGGACAGAATTACCCTGGTTCTGGTACGGGTTCGATCACTTCTGGTTTACCTGCCTGATGATAGTGCTGATCCCCGGGGCATTGGCATTTGTCTTTGGCTGGCTGGCCTTTCGCTCACGGGTGTCTGGGGTGTATTTGTCTATCATGACACAGGCACTGACCTTTGCGCTGATGCTGGCTTTTTTCCGCAACGAGATGGGTTTTGGCGGCAATAATGGCCTGACGGATTTTAAAGACTTGCTTGGTGCCGACCTGCAGGCCGACACCACGCGAATGGCCCTGTTTGTCGCCAGTGTGCTGGCCCTGATCCTTGGCTATCTGGTTTGCCGCGCAGTCATCGCCAGCCGGTTAGGCAGTGTGGTGGTCGCCATCCGCGATGCCGAAGCCCGCACGCGCTTCATCGGCTATAAAGTAGAACATGTCAAACTGGCGATTTTTGTCTTGTCTGCGGTGCTGGCAGGCATTGCCGGTGCACTGTACGTACCGCAAATTGGCATCATCAACCCGGGAGAATTCGCCCCGCTGAACTCCATTGAAATCGTGGTATGGGTCGCGCTTGGTGGCCGTGCCACTTTGTATGGCGCCGTCATCGGTGCAGTACTGATCAACTATGCCAAAAGCTGGTTCACGGTGGAGTTCCCGGAAGTGTGGCTCTTTGCGCTCGGCAGCCTGTTTGTCCTCGCCACCCTGTTTCTGCCCAAAGGCCTTGCCGGCCTGCTGCAACGTCGCGAGGTATCCGCATGACAACAGTCACCACGCTTCACCCGAGCACAACGCCATCACGGCTGGACAAGCTGCTGACGCACAATCCGTTACAGCCGCTCACCCGCCGTCATGAAGTCTTCGATTTCCTGAAACCTCAGCACCACCCGCTGATCGACACCCGACACAACATACTGCTGTACCTTGAAGGGGTTTCCGTCGCTTTCGATGGTTTTCAGGCCATCAAGGATCTCAACCTCTACATCAAAGAAGGTGAACTGCGTTGCATCATAGGGCCAAACGGGGCCGGTAAAACCACCATGATGGACATCATTACCGGAAAAACACGCCCTGACAGCGGCCAGGTCTGGCTTGGTTCGAACCTCAACCTGCTGGAGATGGATGAAGCTGAGATTGCCACTGCCGGTGTCGGCCGGAAATTCCAAAAACCCACCGTCTTTGAATGCCTGTCGGTCTGGACCAATCTGGAACTGGCCATGACAGGAACCAGAGGGGTCTGGCAGACCTTCAGAGCCCGGCTGTCTGGCGAACAAAAGGACAACATTGAACAGGTTTTGACACTGATTGGATTAACAGAGCAGTGCCAGATGCTGTCGGGAAATTTATCCCACGGCCAGAAACAGTGGCTGGAAATCGGCATGCTGCTGATGCAGAAACCCAAACTGCTGCTGGTCGATGAGCCGGTAGCAGGCATGACGCATCAGGAAATGGACCGAACCGCCGAGCTGTTGCGCTCACTGGCCGGACAGCATTCTGTGGTGGTTGTCGAGCACGATATGGACTTCGTGCGCTCCATCGCCAGCACTGTGACCGTTCTCCATCAGGGACATGTGCTGGCAGAAGGCAACATGGCCGATATTCAGAGCAACGACAAAGTCCGGGAAGTGTATTTAGGTCAGTAAGTGTCTCACTGATCGTCAAAAGGAATCACTATGTTAGAAATACAAGGATTGAACCAGTTTTACGGTGAAAGCCATACCCTGTGGGATCTTGAACTGTCTGTCCCCGAAGGCCAGTGCACCGTGCTGATGGGTCGCAATGGCGTGGGCAAAACCACACTGCTGCAATGCATCATGGGCTTAATCAAAGCCCGCAGCGGGCAAATTACCTTTAACGGGCAGAATTTATTACCGCTGACAACCGAAGCCCGCCCGCGCTGCGGCCTGGGCTATGTGCCTCAGGGACGGCAAATCTTTCCCCTCCTGACTGTACAAGAAAATTTGCAGATTGGCCTGCCGGTTCGCCCGCGCGGTGACAGACGTATTCCCTCCTACATCTACGATCTGTTCCCGGTGTTAAAAGACATGCTGCACCGACGGGGCGGCGATTTATCCGGCGGGCAGCAACAGCAACTAGCTATCGCCCGGGCACTGGTGCTGGACCCGACATTACTCTTACTGGATGAACCCACCGAGGGCATACAGCCCAATATCGTACAAGAAATCGGTGACATCATCCGAAAGCTAAACCACGAGCTCGGCCTGACTGTGCTGCTGGTGGAGCAGAAACTGCCTTTTGCACGTAAAGTCGGCGACCGTTTTTGTTTGCTGGACAGGGGACGAACCGTCGCCAGCGGAGAAATGGCCAACCTCTCTGAGGCTCACATCAAGGAGTACCTCACCGTATGACGCAGAGCGATCGGAAGGCAGCCCAGCTTAAAGGGACAGGCACATTACCTCTATTACCTCTATTACCTCTATTACCTCTAACGGGACAGACACAATCAGCAGCGGGCAATCCACACGAAAAACTAAAGGGACAGTCACTTCAGCCCTGTGAGCGCAGCAATCTAAACGGGACAGACACAAACAGAGGCTGGCAGGCAGAGATACAGCTGGGCTTTGCTGATCGCGGAGACAAAACCGTGCTCAGGCAACGAAGCCAGAAGGGACCACTGGCGGTACAGCGCCCTCTTTATCCCGAAGGCCCGGTTTGCCACACCTATCTGCTTCACCCGCCCGGCGGTGTCGTCGGCGGTGATCAACTGACGATAAAAGCGCACGTCAGCGAAGGGGCTCACGCATTGGTGACAACACCCGGAGCAACGAAATTTTATCGCTCTGCCGGCAAGCTGGCGCATCAGCGACAGATCCTCAGCGTGGCGTCGGGGGCACAATTAGAGTGGCTGCCTCAGGAAAACATCCACTTCCCCGGCGCGAAGGTCAACTTCAGCACAGATATTCACATTGCACCAGGCGGGCGCTTTATCGGCTGGGAAATGCACTGTTTTGGACGCCCTGCACTGAATGAGTGCTTCGAAACAGGGCATATCGCAGGACACTGTCGGGTATATCTGGGCGACCAGCTCGTGCTGGCCGAAGG
This sequence comes from Photobacterium halotolerans DSM 18316, assembly GCF_000425165.1. Lineage (GTDB taxonomy): Bacteria > Pseudomonadota > Gammaproteobacteria > Enterobacterales > Vibrionaceae > Photobacterium > Photobacterium halotolerans. Next base: position 128,247 of record NZ_AULG01000014.1, on the reverse strand, counting down.
CATGAACCTCAATGCCTCGCTGTCCCAGCCTGCTCGTGCCGCCAGCCTGCGCGATTTTCCGATGAATGCGACCCTGCTGATTGCCGGAGAAACCGACGAACTGCTCATTGTGGTACAGGATTTGCTAAATCAGCATCATGAGAGTGCAAACAAAAACAATCTGATAGCAGGTGTGACTCATATTGACGGTCTGCTTGCGGTTCGTGCACTGGCACAGGGCACTGAGCCTCTCTTACAACTTTTCACCCGTATCTGGCAGCACACACGTGCACATTGGTCTGGCACTTATCCCCTGCCACCCCGGATATGGGCAACCTGACGGACACAAGGCGCAGACATGGAATTAACACCCAGAGAAAAAGATAAGTTGCTGATTTTCACCGCGGCTCTGGTGGCTGAACGCCGTAAGGCCAAAGGCCTCAAGCTCAATTACCCCGAGGCTGTTGCGCTGATCAGTGCCGAAATTCTTGAAGGTGCCCGCGAGGGCAAAACAGTCGCCGAGCTGATGGATTACGGACGCACGATTCTGACACAGAACGACGTTATGGAAGGTGTCGCCACCATGATCCACGATGTCCAGGTTGAAGCGACCTTTCCTGATGGCACCAAGCTGGTCACGGTTCACGAGCCCATCGTATAGCGACTTCTTAAAAGGACAGACACCGTAATGAGCAAGGAAATTAACAAGGACAGACACGCTAAGCCTGCGCTGATCCCCGGTGAGCTGCGAACCGCCGCCGGCGATATTATTCTCAATCCTGGCCGTGAAACCTGTCAGGTGAGTGTGGCAAACCTCGGCGATCGCCCGGTGCAAATCGGCTCGCATTACCATTTCTTCGAGGCCAACGAATCGCTGCAGTTTGATCGCGAAAAGACCCGAGGCTTCCGGCTCAATATTGCGGCAGGCACCGCGGTCCGTTTCGAGCCGGGCCAGAGCCGCACGGTAGAGCTGGTCGATTTTGCCGGAGACAGGAAAGTCTATGGCTTTCAGGGAAAAGTCATGGGATCGCTGGACCAGGCCGACGACAGGCCCACGGATGATAAGCAGGGAGAGCAATAATTATGGCAACCATGTCCAGACAGGCCTATGGGGAAATGTTTGGTCCGACAACGGGCGATAAGCTTCGGCTGGCGGATACCGAGCTGTGGTTGGAAGTGGAAAAAGACTACACCGTTTATGGCGACGAAGTAAAATTTGGTGGCGGTAAAGTGATCCGGGACGGCATGGGCCAGAGTCAGCGCCCTTCATCACAGACCCCGGATCTGGTGATCACCAATGCCGTTATCCTCGATTATTGGGGCATCGTCAAAGCCGACGTGGCTGTCAAAAACGGCCGTATCAGTGCCATTGGTAAAGCAGGCAACCCGGATATCCAGCCGAATGTCGATATCATCATCGGCCCCGGCACTGAAATCATCGCCGGTGAAGGTCAGATACTGACAGCCGGTGGTATTGATGCTCACATCCATTTCATCTGCCCCCAGCAAATTGAAGAAGCACTGATGTCGGGCATCACCACTATGATTGGCGGCGGCACCGGACCGGCGACCGGCACCAATGCGACGACCTGCACGCCGGGGCCGTGGAATATTCACCGCATGCTGGAAGCACTGGATAGCTTTCCGATGAATTTCGGTTTGTTAGGTAAAGGCAATGCCAGCCTGCCGGACGCATTGTACGAACAGGTCGCCGCAGGTGTCATTGGCCTGAAACTGCACGAAGACTGGGGAACTACGCCTGCATCCATTGACTGCTGCCTGAGCGTCGCTGAGAACACCGATATCCAGGTTGCCATCCACACCGACACCCTGAACGAATCCGGTTTTGTGGAATCCACCCTGGCTGCGATCGGCGATCGCGTGATTCATACTTATCACACAGAAGGGGCTGGGGGTGGCCACGCGCCGGACATTATCCGGGCCGCAGGGATCGCCAATGTGCTGCCATCGTCGACCAATCCGACCCGGCCATACACCATCAATACCGTGGATGAACACCTTGATATGCTGATGGTATGTCATCATCTGAATCCCTCGATTGCCGAAGATGTGGCTTTCGCCGAGTCCCGGATACGCCGCGAGACCATTGCCGCCGAAGACATACTGCATGATTTGGGGGCTTTCTCGATGATTTCTTCTGATTCACAGGCCATGGGCCGTGTTGGCGAAGTGATCACTCGCACCTGGCAGACGGCACACAAAATGAAAGTGCAGCGTGGCAGTTTGAAAGAAGACCCGTCACATCATGATAATTTCCGCCTCAAGCGTTATATCGCCAAGTACACCATTAACCCGGCGATAACTCATGGGATCAGCCACGAAGTCGGCTCGGTCGAACCCGGTAAACTGGCTGATCTGGTGCTGTGGAAACCGGCCTTTTTTGGCGTCAAACCCAGTGCCATTATCAAAGGCGGCATGATAGCGGCAGCACCTATGGGCGATCCGAATGCTTCGATCCCGACACCGCAGCCCGTGCATTACCGCCCTATGTTCGGCAGCTTTGGCAAAGCCAGCCAGCAGACTTCGATGCTGTTTCTGTCTCAGCTGGCCTACAAAGAAGGTGTGGCCCATTCTCTGGGGCTGCAAAGCCGAATCGGCGTCGCGAAGGGTTGCCGTACCATCCGTAAGTCCGACATGAAACTCAACGACTGGCTGCCACACATTGAAGTGGACTCGCAAACTTATCAGGTTCGTGCCGATGGCGAACTGTTAATCTGCGAGCCGGCCACTGAACTGCCTATGGCACAGCGTTATTTCTTATTCTAATCAAAACAGCAGGATGCAATTATGATTGAGTTAACCCGCTTTATTCCCGCCGCGGAACGCACAGACAATACGAGCAATGCCACCTTAAGCCTGCCTATCGATTCTCGTATAAAAAGCCGGTTGAAAGTCACCCTGGATGATGGTCGTGCCGCCGGGCTTTTTCTGCCGCGCGGCTACATTCTGCGCGACGGTGATCTGCTCACAAACGACGAGGGTATTGCAGTGACTGTCCTGGCAGCGCCAGAGTCTGTCTCCACCGTCTACTGCGACGATTCGCACCTGCTGGCCCGCCTGTGTTATCACCTTGGCAACCGCCATGTGCCTTTACAGATTCATGCGAACTGGCTGCGTTATCAGCATGATCATGTGCTCGATGACATGGTGCATGGCCTTGGCGGGACAGTCACTGTAGAACAGGCGCCGTTTGAGCCCGAATCCGGGGCATATGGCGGCCAGCAAGGCGGCGGACACAGCCATCACCACCATCATGAGCACGAGCATTAAGCCCGGATCACACCTGATTTTTCCACCATAGAATGACTTTAACAAGAAAAGGAACTTCACATGCATCAAGGTTCAACCAAGCAACGCATTGCCTTTATCGGGACAGGCATTTTACTGTCGGCACCGGCCTTTGCCCACGTCGGTCATGGTCAGGAAGCCGGCACCATCATCAATTCTTTTATGGCTGGTGTCACTCACCCACTGACAGGCCTTGATCACCTGGCCATGTTACTGGGGGTGGGTTTCCTGTCAGCGCAGACCCCGGGGCTGAAGAAGCAGATGTCCCTCATGGTCAGCGCACTGGCCAGCATACTGCTTGGCCTGGCGTTTGGTGCGATGACCGGCGGTTTCAGCGGTATGGAAACCCTGATTCTGGGGTCAGTATTTGTTGCCGCCGCTGCGCTGGGCTTTAAAGCCTTTGGCCGCAGCCACCTTGCAACCGTTGGCTCAATGTTGTCTGTCGCCATGTTGCTGGCACACGGCTGGGCACACGGTGTTGAAGCACCGGCCTCAGCACTGTTGACTTTCGCGCCGGGTATGCTGGTCAGCGCTACCGGGATCCTGATTGCCGGTAATTTCATCGGCCGGGCAGTTCCGGCCCGCTGGCTAAGTCCGGTACTGGCTTTTAGCGGCGTAATGCTGGCTCTGGCTTCCTAGTGATGGCTTCCCCTTTTTCTGATACCACGGCTGAGTTTCGGCTCTATCAGTTGATCAGCCCTTCCCTGCCAATCGGTGCTTTTACCTATTCGCAGGGACTGGAATGGGCAGTCGAACAAGGCTGGGTCCATGACAAAATCACCCTGGGGGACTGGCTCAGAGATATGCTCAGTCAAAGTCTGATCACCCTTGAACTGCCTGTCCTCAGACGGCTGTATCAGGCCTGGCAATGTGAAGACACTCAGGCGATAGCAAAATGGAATCAGTGGCTGTACGCCAGCCGGGAAACCAAAGAACTCAGGCAGGAAGAAAAACAGCGTGGGCAGGCAACGGCCACACTGCTGCAACAACTGGAGATACCGTTGCCACAACAGGTGGGACTGGTAGGAGATAACCAGCTTTCCGGCTTTGCTCTGGCTGCCACGCATTGGGGAATAGAAATGGACGCGCTTTGTCGTGGCTACCTGTGGAGCTGGCTGGAAAATACCACTATGGCGGGCGTGAAACTCATCCCGCTGGGACAGACGGCGGGACAGCAACTACTGCTGGAACTGTCATCCGTGCTGGCGGAGGCAGTCGCACGTTCTGCAGCCATACCGGATCACGAAGTGAGCAGCTTCGCCCCGGCGCAGGCCATTGCCTCCAGCCAGCATGAAACCCAATACACACGCTTATTCCGTTCCTAAGGAGACATGATAATGGATTACAAACAACCGCTTCGCATTGGCGTCGGTGGCCCGGTCGGCTCAGGAAAAACCGCCTTACTGGAAGTTTTGTGCAAAGCCATCCGTGATAAATACAACATCGCGGTGGTTACCAACGACATCTATACCCAGGAAGATGCCAAAATTCTGACCCGTGCCGAAGCACTGGATGCCGACCGCATCATAGGCGTGGAAACCGGCGGCTGCCCTCACACTGCGATTCGTGAAGATGCTTCCATGAACCTGGCGGCGGTGGAGGAACTGGCGAAACGCCATAAAACACTGGACGTGGTCTTCGTAGAAAGCGGTGGTGACAATCTCAGTGCCACCTTCAGCCCGGAGCTGGCAGATTTAACCATCTATGTCATCGATGTAGCAGAAGGGGAAAAAATACCCCGTAAAGGTGGCCCGGGAATTACCCGCTCCGATCTGCTGATCATCAACAAAATCGACCTTGCCCCGTATGTGGGTGCGTCTCTGGAAGTGATGGAAGCCGACACCCAGCGCATGCGTCCGACCAAGCCATATGTGTTTACCAATCTCAAAGAAAAACAAGGACTGGAAACCATCATCGAGTTTATTGAGACAGCAGGAATGCTGAAAAGAGCAAGCTAGCCTCTGACAGGGAAGCTTTTTAACGGGACAGGCACTTTTGCGAGAAAAGAGCACTGAGCTGATTATCAACAAAGAGTGGCGGCATAAAAGCTGTCACTCTTTCTTCCACTGATTAAAGCTCGCAAGGGATCTAAAAGGACAGACACTTTACTTGGATCCACTTTACTTTAAAGCCCATAAAAGGACAGGCACTTCAACACTGCTTCTGCGGATTACCTGAAAGTTACAGCTATCTCAATTACACCGCACTGTGCATCGCATCGATTTTTTCACTACCCGACTTCTCATCCAGCCCGGCTTTATATACTGTTCATATATCCAGTTGTTTATTTGTGAACGCTTCCATGACAACAGCCAGACACCAGCAAATTTGCCTTGAAGCTACGGCCTATTACCACTGCATTTCCCGATGTGTCCGCCGCGCTTTCCTCTGCGGAAAGGATGAAAAGTCCGGTGTCAGTTATGAGCACCGCCGTAGCTGGGTCGAAGACAGGCTGTTTGCATTAGCAAAAGTGTTTTGCATCGATCTCTGTGCTTACGCCATTATGAGTAATCACTATCATCTTGTGCTGCATATTAACAAAGCCAAAGCTGACTCTTTGACTGACAGTGACGTCATTGATCGCTGGCTATCATTTCACAATCCTCCCGTCTTGATCCAACGTTATCTCCGGGGAGATGTTTGCACCAAGGCCGAATACAGCGCAGTCTGTTCCATCATTCAGACCTGGCGGCAGCGTCTCTACAGCATCAGTTGGTTTATGCGGTTGCTCAATCAATTCATTGCTTCCGAAGCGAATAAAGAAGATGGCTGTAGCGGACACTTCTGGGAGGGGCGATTCAAAAGTCAGGCTCTGCTGGACGACAAAGCACTGACCGCTGCTATGGCGTATGTCGATTTAAACCCCGTCCGTGCCAGCATAGCTGAAACACCGGAAACATCAGACTTCACGTCAGTCAAATCCCGTCTTGATAACTTGCGCAAGCCCAAGACCAGCGCTACTTATCTCTATCCTTTTATTGGCCAAAACAACAACACGCAAGAAGGAATCCCCTATCAGCTGGCGGATTATCTGGAACTTCTCGACTGGATAGGCAGACAATTTCATGAAGGAAAAACGGGGCAGATCGCTCACGATGCGCCACCCATTCTTAAGCGATTAGGATTGGATTGCTCTCCTTGGTTTCGCACATACAAGCACTTTGAGAAAGGCAGCATGATAGGAGCAAAGTCATCAATGAAAGCCTGCCTGCCATTAATAGGACGGAAACGAATTTCTGGCACTCAATTACCAAGCAATTGAATCTTGGTCGGTCAATCGTTGCAAAACTTCAGCATAAGACTTTAGACCGGGTCAACGCATCTCAAATCACTACTCACTTCTACCGTATTGCTAATTTTCCTGGCTAGCCTCAACTTTCCCGGCGCATCAGCCCCCACTTTTGTTATCAGTCCGAACCCTATCAGTCAGAATAACTACCTCTGTTAATACACAACCAGTTAGATCACTAATTTGCCTGTCCAATTTAGGTTTCTGCTACCCAAAACGCAAAAGTGCCTGTCCTCTTATAAATAATCCCAGCGTGGCTTATCGCCTCCCAACTTCTCCACCAGAAAGTCAATCAGCACCCTTACCTTCTCAGGTAAATGTTTACGTTCTGGAAACATGGCGTAGACAGCATGCAGCGGCAAAACATAATCCGCCATAACAGAAACTAATTTACCTGAGGCTAGATCCGGACCCACGATAAAAGTCGGCATCTGACAAATGCCCAAGCCAGCAACCAGGGCATCTCGCAACACTTCACTGTTATTGGCCTGATAATTCCCCCTAGGCTGAATGCTCTCAACACCAGCAGGCCCGTCAAATCGCCATTCAGCACCACCGCGAAAATAGCTATAATACAGGCAGTTATGATTCTGCAAATCCGCTGGTGACTGTGGAGTACCGTGCTTTTCCAAATAGTGCGGAGCAGCGCAAAGCACACTTCGGCAAGGCGCTAGCCGCCGCGCAATAAGGCTGGATTCAGGTATATGACCAATACGAATGGAGAGATCATAACCCCCTTCGACCAGATCGACCATTTTGTCGTCCAGTGTCATCTCCAGTCGGATATCGGGATATCGTTGCAGAAACTCAGGGATCAACGGGCTGATGTGCAGGCGCCCAAACGTCATCGGGACAGTCACTTTTAGCAGCCCGCTGGGGTTGCCCTGTAACTGACCAAGCTTATCTTCAGCTTCACGAGCAAGACTATAAGCGGCTCTGGCAGATTCAAAGTACTGCTCACCGGCATCGGTCAGGCTAAGGCTTCGCGTTGTCCTGTTCAGTAAACGCGTCCCCAGTTTCGCTTCAAGGTGATTGATGCGTTTACTGACCGCAGATTTAGTGATCCCCAGTCGTTCGGCAGCTGCAGAAAAGCTGCCACATTCCACCACAGTGACGAAAACCGGGATGGCACTGAAAGCATCGTTATCACGCATTTGTATACTATATCTCAACAGTGTTTTTCTATTTAACCCAATTATAACCCTCAAAGACACAATATAAAATCCATCTCAGAAACTACACAATGAGTTGGATTACCCATGCTGAAATTATCCCCTGCTCTGCTTGCGCTTTTTGCGGGTGCTATGTTGTCACTCATGATTATGCTCAACAGCCAGTTGGCCACCTACAGCTCTCCAATCTTGGCCTCCTGGGTTGCACATGGCATAGGTGCCGCGTTTGCTGGCTTTATCTTGTTTGTCTGTCATCTTCGGAGTAAACCGACACGCCCGGCAACCAAACCTGTTCCAAAGTGGGCTTATCTGGGCGGTATACCCGGCGCATTGACCGTTATTCTGGCTGCGGCTACGGTGAATAGCCCGTTGGGCCTGTCGGGCTCTGTGGCTTTTATGCTGGTGGGACAGACACTTTTCGGGATGCTCAGTGATGTGTTCGGACTGATGGGCTCGAATAAAAGGAAATTTTCTTCACAAGATTTAGCCGTGGTGTGCTGCATTCTCTCGGGCAGCATGCTGATCATTTTCACACCAAGCTGATTATTACCATATTACTGATTAATGAGGATAAGCCATGTCCTGGTTCATTTTTCTTGCTGTGCTCAACGGTATCTGTATTAGCCTGAGCCGCGTTTTGAACGGTCGATTAAGTCTTGACCGAACAGCAATGTTCTCATCTTACTGGAACCACCTGATAGGGTTTATCTTTCTGTCACTATTAGTACTGCTTGTTCATGACAGTTCTTCCTCTTTGCCACAAAATGCCCCATTAAGTGCTTACGCTGGGGGAGTCATTGGTGTGTTATTTGTGGCGATTAGTAGCCTTGTGCTCCCAAGAATTGGAGCGATGCGAACAAGCTTGCTGGTGATCAGCGGGCAAATGCTGGTGGGTGTGTCACTTTCCCTGGTTTTGCTGTTCTTAAGGGGACAGTCACTTTCAGATATGATCTGGCCCATCGCGGGAATGATATTGATTTTGTCCGGTGTGTATCTCAACCAGCAGCGTCAGGCCACCCCAGACAGAAAACCCGATACTGATATGGCATGCCGCGTACTCAACAAGAAAAAACCCGCGAAATAACGCGGGCTTTCATTCGATCGGCTTAATGAGTTAAGCCTGTGACAGTGTTCTGCAAATAGCAGTAATAATTGTTATTTATTGCTCAAAAACAGGATTCAGAAACGGCGCTAACGCTTCAAAGAGTCGATCAATTTCTGCTTGAGTATTGTAATGCATGAAACCAATTCGGACGACGCCGCCACTTTCAAGCACTCCTAACTGCCGGCACAGCCCTAACGCATAAAAGTGACCGTTCCAGACGCACATATTCTGTTGACCCAAATGAGAAGCTATATCCGACGGCGGTACATTATCAATACGTATCGCAAAAGTCGGAGTGCGTTCTGCGAGCCGTTTATCATCCTCGATACCCAGCAAAGTCACATTGCTGAATTTCCTGACCCGGTTCAAAAAGTGCTGACTCAGCGCTTCTTCATGAGACTGATACTGAGAGTAACTGGCTGCCAGACGCTCGCGTAAGCTGTCTTGCGGATCGCCCCACTGTGCCAGATAGTCAATCGCAGCCACTACTCCCGCCAAACCCTCAAAATTCTGGGTTCCCGTTTCAAAACGTCCCGGACCGATATCGGTAGCAGGTTCAACTTTATACGGCTTCAGAGTCTGCAGCCACTGAGGTGCCACATAAGCGATTCCCACATGCGGGCCAAAGAATTTATAGGCCGAACATGCCAGAAAATCACAGCCCAGTGCCTGTACATCCACCAGATTGTGTGGAGCATAGTGCACGGCATCAACATAGACTTGCGCGCCGACGCTGTGTGCGGCTTTAACAATACGTGCCACGTCCACCAGCGAGCCGGTGGTATTCGACGCATAAGTGACGGCCACCAGCCGCGTCTTGTTATTTAGCAAAGACTCAAAGTGCTCATAGTCCAGTGTGCAGTCGGCTTCATTCACCCGAATCTGACGAACCAGTACTCCTTTGTCATCCGCCGCTTGCTGCCAGCTGGACACGTTAGAATAATGATCCAGGGACGTCACAATCACTTCGTCACCCTGCTTCCAGTCGCGTGAAATAGCACGGCTGAACTGAAAAGTCAGCGAGGTCATATTCGGACCGAAGACAATATTGTCGGGCGACGGTGCATTGAGCAAGGCCTGAACAGAATGACGCGCCTTTGCCATGAGTGACACCGTCACCTCGCTGGAGAAAAACGAACCGCCCAGGTTGGCATTATACCGGCCAAGATAATCCGTCATTGCCTGTAAAACACTGGTGGGCACCTGCGCTCCGCCCGGCCCGTCAAAAAAATACACAGGTGCATCATTGATCTGTTGAGCCAGTGCGGGGAACTGCTGTCGAACACTTGAGACATCAAACTGCATACTGGGTCTCCCGGGCTGTCAGAACAAAGAGATCCATGTAGCCTTTTTGATCTTTCTTCACAGCCTTAATCGGACGCGCATTATGCCAGAGCTGATCATCGGCCAGAATAGCGACCTCACCCTGCTCGAGCGCCATGCTCAGAAAAGGCAGCTGATTCTTATTCTTGTAGACCAGAAACTCACCGCCCTCGATGTTTTCACGCCCAATCCCAATCACCGCAATGTGATTAAAACCATCCTGATGCACCCCTTCAGGTGCCACTTGAGTCTCACCCTCCAGCGCGGCAATACGGATCTGATGAATTTCAATTTCCTGCTCATCTGACAAGGCATTGGCACGCTTGAACACTTCACACATTTCACGCATCCCTGCACTAAAGAGTATCTTATCTTCCAATGGCTCAAAAGTGCGGCTGACATTACCCTGAAAGTGGTTAATGTCGTCAGATTGCACAAAGGCTCTGGGCGGCATGTGCTGCACGCCATTGGCGGTCGCTTTCACAATGGAATAACGACGAAGACGGTACTCGCCATCAGCGTGCCCGGTTTTAGGTAAATGATTGAACGAAGGGGAAAGATCATTGATAGCCTGTCCGCTTAGTTGTGTGAGTTGAAAAGTACGATCCAGTGAAACATTCATTGCATCAGCTCCTCTTAGCAGCGCCTTATCCCTAGCCGTCCGCAACTGTGTCGGACGATCTCCAGCTTGCAGCAAACCACAAACAAGAGATTAACAATTCAGTTACAAGGTAGAGTAAAGGAAAATTCGACAAAGCCAAGACCTAACAGATATAAACTTCACACAATAGATAAAATTAAGAGCATTTAACCACATAAGTGAATATAACTGGCCTAACAATCTAGTATTTCAATCTGGCTTCACGGAAAAGCAGTGTTCTTTGCTAGGAAAAATCGTAACCATCTGATTTTAAAGCTTACTGCTTTGATACTTGAGTGGCGGCACCGCTGTGAACTCATCTAAAAACCAGCATAAAACACCGTTTGTGATATGTATCCCACCAAAAATATTGATATTCTGGTTGTGTACAGAGGAAATGAAACCGTTGAGTATAAAAAACCTCCTGCCATTTCTGACAGAAGGTATGTGACTCTGGAGGATAGTAAACGGAGCAGTCTGGTGGCAGCTTAAGGGCGATATGGGGTATAAACGTAATTATCACCAGATTTTTTATAAAATGCGTTATCAATAATGGCATAGGTAATGCCAGATACCACAGCAAAGGTGACCAATTCGGGTAAATTGGTTCTGTGATACTCCCTACGATACTCCCTGCGTGGGCGCTCCTTAATAACGACAACCTCATGATGGTGATAATGTCTGGCCGGTTTACGATGATGATGTCTGTGCTTATGTTTATGCTTATAGTATTTTTTATAACCATGATCATAACCATGGTCTCTGCCACCGTGATCTCTGCCACCATGAGCAAAGCTGGTTGCTGGTGCAATCAGAGACAAGCACAAGATACCAATCCATAGAGTTTTCATATAACACTACCTGTTTTTCTGCATATGTGTACAGCGTACATATAGCTTGGTAAAGCAGTGTCAACCGCAAGTAAACCTTAAGTAAAATCGCACTTACATTCACTCAACATACTGCATACAAAGAAGATCGACACAGATGCCTGAAAATACAAACAATTTCGCCGAAGATACCACGCAACACCTTATCGGACTGGGGTGTCCCGACTTTTCCTTAGCCGCTTATATCGAAAACCGACCAGACATGCCCGGGATGGCATATCTGGATCAATTACAGCCTGCTGCTTCAGGCGAAATACACGCGATCGGCCAGGCGTGCGGCAACGGTTGGCGAAAAGTGTTCAACGTCTATGCTAAGCTGATTTATGCCCTCGACAGCAAGTTGTTCCCCCATTCAACGAACGCCCCGAGCTGGCAGTCGTACAGAGATGATTTCCTACTCCAGCAATCCAGCCAGACAGCGCTGTTATTCAATCCGCCCGTTCTTGATGCATCAGATACCGCCCCTCGCTACCACATCATTATGGGAAGAACCTACGCCAAAAAACTGATCCACGAGGAGAAACTGACTGTGTCTCTTATCTGGCTGGATAATGAATTCGCAATAAACCGCGAGCACAGGCTGGTCATCTGTCCCTACTTTGATTATCGCCAGCTCTCCAATAGCAAAATAGATCGATTGGCGAGTATTCTTGCCGGGTTTGTCCGTCACATATAAGTGTCTGTCCCGATATGGCATCCGATTAGCCCGTCACAATAGTGTCTGTCCCGTTAAAGCAATATCCGATTTGCCGGTCGCAATAGTGTCTGTCCCACTAAAGCATCTATGCTTTTAAGGGATCAACAAGCCTGATTGCCGTCGTATGGGTGCTGTATGTTAAATGAACTGCAAACCATGATTTTCGAACTCGGGATCATTGTGGTCAGTTCAGCGTTAATAGGCACAATGTTCCTGTATGCCCGCCAGCCTATTATCCTGGCGTACATAGTTGCCGGCATTGCCCTTGGCCCGAGTGGGTTAGGCTTGCTGAATGACAGCGACAGAATCATTCAGTTCGGCCAATTCGGTGTCATCCTCTTGCTGTTTCTGCTGGGCCTGAACCTGCAACCTTTCAAGCTGCTGAGTCTCTTTAAAGAAAGCGCCCTGATCACACTGGGTACCTGCTGTCTCTTTTTTCTGGTGACACTGGGATTTAGCTTGCTGATCGGTCTGTCCCCTGGCGATTCGCTTGTGGCAGCCGCCGCACTGATGTTCTCAAGTACCGTCATAGGGCTGAAATTGATCCCGACCACCACCCTTCACCATCAGCGTGTGGGGGAAGTCATGACCAGTGTGTTACTGATACAGGACATGCTGGCTATCATTGTGATTCTGTTTCTGAATGTGCGTGAGCCTGATGTCATGATCAGCGCCTTTGTGCTCATTCTGCTGAAATTAGGGTTGCTCTGCCTGCTGGCGTATTTAGGCGTCCGCTATCTGGTACTCCCCCTGTTTCGTCGTTTTGATGTGATTCAGGAATACACCTTTGTTACCGCACTGGCATGGTGCCTGCTGTGGGCGGAAACAGCTCACCTGACGGGTTTATCCTATGAAATCGGGGCATTCGTCGCCGGACTGTCCATTGCAATCAGTCGGGTTTCGCAAGCCATTTCCCTGCACTTGAAACCTTTGAGGGAGTTTTTTCTGATTCTGTTTTTCTTCGCGGTGGGCGCAAAAATGGATATCACACAAGGTGGGACTGTGTTGCTGTGGGGCGGCCTGTTCGGGGTACTGCTGGTGGCAGTAAAAGCAGCAGGGTTCATTGTTGCACTGAAGCTGGCCAAGGAAAAAGCGCCTCAGGAACTGTCTGCCCGGCTCAGCCAAGCCAGCGAGTTTTCACTCTTACTGGCTTATTCTGCCTTAACCGCCGGCCTGGTTTCCGATCAGGGCATGCTCTTTATTCAAGCCGCGACACTCACTACTTTCATCCTGTCCACTTACTGGGTAGTAAGCCGCTTTCCTACGCCGATTTCAAGCGTGAGCGATCTGCGCAAAGACTGATCGCATATCATGCGGCCTGGCGCTGACATTGCATAGAAAAATGGTTCTGCGGGGTAATGTGATACCACATTTCGAACTGCGCTTTGTTTTTGCCTTTCATCACAGGCTGCAGGAAAATGCGGTACCCCATGAGATCGCGCTGCGCATCATAACCGAAAGGATTGGCCTGATTGGGATCTGACAGTATTTCCCGTTTCATTGATAACGGTTTTAAACGGTATTCACCTTCCAGTGACTCAAGGTGATAGTCAACAAACAGGTTGAATTCCAGCTCAGTTTTGCCTTGATCCTGATAGCGAATCCATTCTTTAGAATTAACTTTGCCATCATGATGAAAATCATAATTCACCCAGCTCTCTTCCTTGTCCGATGCCTTCTCATCCGGAAGACACTGCCACTTCCCCACCAACTCTGACATGGATGCCAGCTCCGTGGTGGCATGCGCAGCGCTGACCAGCCCAAACTGAGTCGCCAGCAACAAAGATACGGCCAGATATCTGCCCTGCGTCCATGAGTTCATCCATTCACCTACATGATTATTGTCAGATTCGTTTACTAACATAGCGAACTTAAGATAATGTCTCCACAAGCTTTTACCAAAATCAGACATTAAAAAAGGAGCCATCGCTCCTTTTAAATATTCAGTCGTCATTCGGGCCATTCTTCAGCGCTTAAGATGACTTAGCCTGAAGCTGCCCGGTATGCATTGCGGCCCGGGCTTTCTCTCCGCTGACCGTCTTGTTTTCCAGTCTTTCTGCAATGTTGGCCAGCAAATGCTTAACCGGCACAATCGGCCCCATCATGTTGACCCGCATCGCAGACCCCACGGCCCCCAAATGCAACTCCGAGACGTCAGAGGCCGAGTAGTTGTACTTATAGTTGAACTTGTCGATCGCCAGATGAAGCAGATCAAACTCCCTCCGATGACAAGAAATATATGCGCGCCAATACATAGCATCCAGAACTTCATCAGACGAGTAAGCCCGCAGAATAAAGCGCCAACTGCCATCTTCACCGTAGAAATCCAGCGGGAATATCTGTTTTGTTTTTCTTTTGTTAAACAAGGTAAATCGATCCACTTAGCCAGCGAGACTCGTAGGATTATCCAAGGATTGGAACAGATTGGAAGAGAAAAATGATAAATTTGACATTTGGATTCAGGAAGTCATCCGCGTCTGGTTATGAAGTGATTTGAGTGCTTGAGGATTCGCCAAAACGCCACCTGATTGTGGAACGCCGGGGTGAAATGTCAGGATGCAATCTTCGGGAGGATACCATAAAAAAAATGCATTTTTCAGGCTTGTAGAAAAAATAACTGCGCCTATAATGCTGAAAACCGGAGCGTCTGCCAACGCTCCGGTTTTTTTGTGCCTGCTCTTCAGGAAATTTGCTATCTGCCAATAGCGCATAACTGACGAGCAATATCCGATAGTCACAGTGAAGATAAAGAAGGAACTTCCATGCGTATCGAACAAGACCTGAAACTGGGATTCAAAGATGTACTGTTTCGCCCGAAACGTTCAACCCTGAAAAGCCGATCTCAAGTTGAATTAACCCGCGATTTTACATTCAAGCATAGCGGCCGTCAATGGTCAGGCGTCCCCATTATTGCCGCCAATATGGATTCAGTCGGCAGCTTTGACATGGCAAAAGCGCTGGCAAAACACAATGTCATGACCGCCATTCACAAACACTATACGGTTGAGGACTGGGCCGGTTTCATCAAAGAAAACCCGGCTGATGTACTCAAACACGCCATGGTCTCTACCGGTACATCAGATGCAGATTTTCAGAAAACCAAAGACATCATGGCGCTGACCGACGATCTGATGTTTATCTGCATCGATATTGCGAACGGTTACTCTGAGCATCTGGTCGAGTACGTGCAAAAAGTCCGTAACGCATTCCCTGACAAAGTCATCAGCGCGGGTAATGTTGTCACCGGCGACATGGTGGAAGAGCTGATTCTGGCGGGTGCAGACATCGTCAAAGTGGGTATCGGCCCGGGTTCAGTGTGCACCACCCGCGTGAAAACCGGTGTCGGCTACCCGCAGCTTTCTGCCATTATCGAATGTGCAGACGCCGCGCACGGGCTGGGCGGACAGATTATCGGTGACGGCGGTTGCACCTGTGCCGGCGATGTCTCTAAAGCCTTTGGTGGCGGTGCCGATTTCGTGATGCTGGGCGGTATGCTGGCCGGCCATGAAGAAAGCAACGGCGAAATCGTTGAAAAAGACGGCCAGCAATTCATGAAATTTTATGGCATGTCATCTCAGAGCGCGATGGACAAGCATTCCGGCGGTGTTGCCAACTATCGTGCCGCTGAAGGAAAAACCGTACTATTGCCTTACCGCGGCCCTGTAGAATACACCATCCAGGATATCATGGGCGGCGTGCGCTCAACCTGCACCTACGTTGGCGCGGCGAAGCTCAAAGAGCTCACAAAACGCACCACTTTCATCCGTGTTCGTGAGCAAGAAAATAACGTGTACGGAAAAGAATAACTCGGTTTTCCCGATGTATTTGAGGCCGCTTTTGAGCGGCCTTTTTCGTGTCTATATCGCTTGCTTCGCCAACGAAACCAGCTTGCTGAGGCTGCTCTATGCGGGGATGTTGAAAGCTTCCGAGAAATGAACACATCCGGTACTGTCCACTTCCCAACCAAGGTCGATCAATATGTGGATCTGTGGCTTACGCTAACACAGAACTATGAACACCCTCAGTTACATTCATGACTTAACGAATTTTATCTAATAACAGTAAATTACTTATGCAAACCCATCACTTCAACAAAAGCATTCATATCTTCTTCATTAATATTATTTTCATTCATTATTTCAATAGCTTTTTTAGCTTTTTCAGGCTGAGCTATTAAACCAGACTCTCTAATAGCAACTGTATCAGCGATAATTTTTACCTCTGTATTTGAAAGGTCATTTAATTTTGAAATAGATGTCTTAAAAAGAACATCTGTTGAATCCGGGTGATACTTCGCAAATAATAAACTCATCCGATGGAATTCATTACTGTATCCCCCCAAGCTATTATTAACATTATTAAAACCTAACCTTAGATTGTCATTTAACTTCTCATACACCTTTACCTGGTCATCCAGCTTTTTCTCTAAAATTGCTATTCTCATGTTATTTTCTTTAATAATAAAAACATAACCAATAGCAGATAAGATCAAAGCAATAACTAATGGGCCTATTATTGAGTTTTTAATAAAGTCAGACATATATCACCTAAAATAATGAGGCCAAAAGGCCTCTATTAATCAAGTTCGGTCTCGGAGAATTCTTAGCCATGCATTTAAAGTTCTTGAACGCCTTTTCGCTGTGTTCTCATTTAAAGTAGGAACACAATCATACAAAAATGGCAAAGCCGAATCTTCTGGGATGTCTTGAAGTGTCTTCCCATTACTCCAATTAATCCATGCCCAACCACAATCACTACTTTGAAAACGCATTGCAGCTGATACAAATTTCTGCTCTTGAGACAATAGTTTAAATTGCATACCTGCAGCAGTTGGCATATTAGATTTGTTTAAATAACCCAAAGTTCGGCATGCATGTAAATAATATGCGACCTGTCTAGGTGTAATCCCAAGAGTTTCAGCATTTACAACTTCATAGCTTGCTTTAGCTCTTACAACTTCGAAAACTCTTTTTAAGTCATCTGCTTGAGGAACTTTTAAGCTAGAAACATATGTTTTTTCCGCTTCCAATATTCTATTCAAGGCATTTTTAGCTTGTTCTTTTTCTAATAAAACGCCTGAAAAATCGTCAACTAGATAATTTAGCTTAAAGTCATAATCAGAATCAACAAGAGTCGATAAAAATTCTTTTACCACATCAATATCTATTTCTGATCTAATCAAAGCGTCATGTACATCATCACTATTATTCAAGATACCAAAAAAATCATTAATCGTGGGCAAGACTTCACTAAATCGATTTGATTGTAAACGCAAAATAAATGACCCAGGTCTTGCATCAACTGGAGTTAGTCTATCATTAATATCTAATACACTTGAAATCTTCTCATATACATCAGACCATGCTGTTAATACACGAGTAATTAGGTCAAGATCTAGTTTTGAACGTTTACTAGGCTTTGATATATGAATTTCGTGATCACTAGATACAGCTTTAGTGTCGATCGATTCTACATCACCAGTTGATGAAATATGAAAACCTGCAGGAGGGAAATTTTCTGGGTCTAATGTTTCGGCAGAATATTCATTTATAGAAAAATCTGACCCATCATATGCAGTATAGACTTCAAAAAGTCTATTTTCCTCTGGGTATACGTATGCATCCCTGAGTGAACGATTCCCGGATTCTAATTCATTAAGGCGATCTTTGGACATTGGAACATAGAGCCAAGTGTCTCCATTCTCGTTCTCATCAATCCAATAAACTAGATAATGTAATTGCAATGCATTGACTACACTGAACAACTTGGGTCCATCGTATTCATCATAGATGCGATAAATCTCTAACCGCCCTAAATTACTATTAATTGGTAACGGATACATAACAAGTTACTCTTCAATGCATTCAAATCGTTCTTGAGGCTGTGCCTCATCTTTAAACCACACAGTTATGTGATTGTCTTCTTCTTTACCAGTTTTCTTCATCACACCATGCTCTTCATCAAGAACACCTGTTGATAACAGCTTAGACCGCAATGCCTTATAGAGCCTTCTTTTAGTCAATGCAACATCTTTATCCCGAAACAATGAGGTTCCATAAAGCATCTCTCGTGTTTGTGGGGTCCGAGCAGCACGATTAGGATTCTCTTCATAAGAAGATTGAAAGCACTTTTTTGTTGGTGGGTTTTGCATGACCAAACGGAATGCCAAACCTTCCGCAGGTTCGGCATCTTCAGGAGGTATATCTTCAGGATAAAAGCTTGGATAATCAGACATAAGCTAAGCATCTTGCATCATTACAATTCATATTGATGCATAATAGTGCATAGCTACTTGAACTTCAAAGCATTAAGCCTTTGTTCTGTGACTTCAATTGCATTAGAAGATAAGTCATTTCCCCAAAAGCATCGATTATTTTGTAGAGAAGCAAGCCCTACAGGGCCAGACCCCATAAAAGGGTCAATTACTAGCTCAGTCTCACTTGAGCTTTGTTTTACAAGAATCTCCATCAGTTCAACTGGTTTTTCAGTAGGGTAGCCACGATAAACTCTCGGAACTTGCAGCACATCAGGAATACTCAAATCATTTAGCTTACGTTTACCCTTTTCAAAAAACAGGATAAATTCATACCTAGCACGGTAATGATACCCCATTCCTATTTTCATCTTATCCCATACTATTGGTTTCCAAAATTTAAAGCCAACTGACTCAGCGATGGGTTTTGCTATGAATGCAGTCTCTTGATCACAAAACAAATAGAAATGAGAATTTTTCCCCAAAACCCTGTAAATTTCAGAAAATAATTCTTCAAACCTTTCGTTTCTAAAAATTTCAAACCAATCATTGCTTGAAGACTTACTATTTTTCAATCGTGTTGTTGTACCTACTGCTCTATGTTTTTCCAATGATTCGTAGGGCGGATCTGTAACAACAAGGTCTACAGAGCCATCATGGATCGTTCTCAGCCATTCAACTGCATCTTGAGTAAATAGACTGTACTGTATTTTTGACTCAGTTGAATTAAACAATTTATACACGCTCATAAAATATAGGTACTGTAGATTGAAAAACACAAATCGAAGCTGGCAATACTACACCATTGACCTTGATTATGCTTGAGATTACAGAAATTTTAACAATACTGCTTTGTTCAAAATTATTTATTTTTTGGTCATCCCCATCGACTTGCTATCTTAACCAATGATAACTGTGCATGCATACAGTGTAAAGATTGTACAGCAAACCATCTTCGGCCAACTGGCCGAATTATATAAATCATCTTGCACCCATTATCCCAAACAGCTTCAACTCAAGGCCCACTCCCCCACCCAAGATTTAACATTTTCCCTCATGTTGAAAAGCCGCTATCCATGCTACATTGACGGCCTGTTTGTGATTTATGGCAGCACTATTTTTCATGCTTACTGAATGGTTTACTTCTCACAATATTAATGTTGATCAACTGATAGATCTCGGCGAGGTGCTGGGGTTGATCGCCGGTATCTCTGTCGTGATTCATTTCATACTGCACCGCGGTGTGATTCTGTGGCTGAACCGGTTCACCGGGCACAGCGAAACGCTCTGGCATCAGGCTGTGTTTGGCAAAAAACTCTTCAGCCGGTTTGCCTTGCTGATTCAGGGCATCGTGATTGCGGTGCAAACCCAGTTATGGCTGTCTGGTGACAGTGCCGTGTATGAGATTTTGCAAACCTTCACGTCGCTGTGGATCGTGCTGTACAGCTTGCTGACACTCTACGCGGTACTGGGTGTTATTGAAGTGCTGTTAGGCCGGACGCAGGCTGGCCGCAATATGCCGTTGCGAGGCTTTTCGCAGAGTCTAAAAATCATCTTTTTTGTGGTTGCGGCCCTGCTGAGCACCTCGATTTTGATCGGCAAATCTCCGGTCATACTGCTCAGTGGTCTGGGTGCGATGACCGCGGTAATCATGCTGGTGTTTAAAGATCCGATCCTGGGGCTGGTGGCGGGCATCCAGTTATCTGCCAATAAAATGCTCAGTGTGGGCGACTGGCTGGAAATGCCGAAATACGGTGCCGACGGTGATGTGATTGATATCAGTCTGACCACAGTAAAAGTGCAGAACTGGGATAAAACCATTACCACGATTCCGACCTACGCGCTGATTTCTGACTCGTTTAAAAACTGGAAAGGCATGCAGCAGTCAGGCGGGCGCCGTATTAAGCGCAGTGTGCTGATTGACGCCACCAGCGTGCACTTTCTGGCCGATAACGAGATTCGCTATCTGGAAAAAGCCCAGCTGCTTGAGCCTTATATCAAGCATAAAGTGGCAGAGATCACTCAGTACAACGAACAAAAGCAGTCGGATTTAGGCTGCCGCATCAATGGCCGTCGCTTAACGAACCTTGGCAGCTTTCGTGCGTATCTGGAACGCTACCTTCGCCAGCACCCTAATATTCATCAACACATGACATTAATGGTGCGCCAGTTGCCGCCTTCACACGAAGGAATATCGCTGGAGATTTACTGCTTTACCAATACCACTGTCTGGGTGGAATACGAGCAGATCCAATCGGATATTTTTGATCACCTGTATGCCGTACTGCCCGAGTTCGGATTGCGCGTTTCACAAGCGCCAACCGGCAGTGATTTTCGCGAATGGCACTATGCCAGAAGCTCGGCCGCACCGCAGAATATGGCATCCGATACGCGATCCGCGCAGGTATCAGAACCGATGAAGATGAATTAAAGACGTGCAAGTTAGTCAGGGCAGACTGGATTTGTCTGTCCTGACTGAGTCTGGTCATTGCGATGCTTTAAAAAGAATAATTAGTCACATCATATTTTTAATTCATGCCCACTATTATTCTGCCTGTCCTCTTTTGTTCTGCGCATATAAAGAATCCAGCCTTTTTCAAAAAGATCCCGCTTTACTTTTCACAGCTGCTATTTTGAATAGCCAAGCAATAAATCGAAATAAAATGCTCCACTATGCGTATAGCAAAAAGTCCATATAGAGTACTGATATTAATAGATTTATTCACAAAACCGCTTCTAGTTTACTGTATTTCATGTACAATCCCGTCCGACATTTTCGCCAGCCACTTAGATTAATTGTTGGTGATTTATCTTTTTGATACGCCCCTTTCTGTCGTATCCCTTTTAACCACTCACAAATCCAAGGTAAACAATGAAAAAGCTGTTTTGTTTATTTATTGCTCTGTTCATGCTGAATGGCTGTGCGGCCATGTTTAGCGGCACCAGCCAGGAAGTCAGCATTCGCAGTAAAAGTCCAAATGCGAAAATTTATGTCAATGAGCGCTATTTGGGCCAGGGCCAGGTACTGACCTCTTTTAAAAAGAAAGAAGAATACACAATCCGTGTGGAAGAAAACGGTTGCGAGTCAGTGATCCCAGTGTCTAAATCTTTTGATGCCACCACACTGCTGGGTATTTTCATCGACTACGGCCTTGTCTCTATTCTGGTTATTGATGGCGCCGCGACAGGTTCATGGCAGGAATTTGATCAAACCAACTACCTGGTTGATGCAGAATGCCAGGCAGAAGCAGCGACTGCCGCTATCTGATTGGTATTCCCTTATTGAAATCATTCCCCCGCTAAGAAAAGAGCAATCCTGTTCAGGATTGCTCTTTTAACATCAGAATTCACTCCTTCACCACAGATACCGACCCAAGAGTGTCAGCATTTTGACGGCTCTGCTCTGCTCGGGTCATGACACAAAAGTGTCTGTCCCGCTAACATCGCTTGGCCATTACACAAAAGTGCCTGTCCCGTTTATTTCCACCGTTTATTTCTCACCTGGATGCCAGAACGGCGTTGAATTATTCGGCCTGCTTCACTAAATTCTGATCAAAGCACTGCCAGTCAAATCACCTGTGATAGCCTGAACCGTCGAATCTTTGGAGAGTCATGATGGTTAAATTTTTATTTCTCGTACTTTCGTTTTTTATCGTATTTAACGTACATGCTGAGGCTGGTAACGCACATGCTGGTTACACGAAAATAGATGAAGTGGACGGCAAGATGGTCAGTTACTTTAATTTTCGTGCCGAAAGTATCACTGAAAATCAGGCCATTACCTCTTTTTATCCGCTATCTATCCAAAGTTTTTCGAATGTCTCTCAGCGAAAAAAAAGCCTTGCCGTGATTGCAGAAAATCTCTCTCAGACAGCATCCAATGATTATTTGTTGCAGTTCAGCAATGACGAAATAGATGGTGATATCCTGTTTTTCTTAACCTATGGCTTAGGCATTCTGAGTACCCGGGAAGAATTAGTTCAGGGCGTGACACTTACATCCGATGATGCCTTCAGGGTAAAAGCAAAGCTGAATGAAACATTTCAGCAGGTATCTGAAAAATTAACGGCGAGAAATTTTCTCTCGTCCCTGACCCGATCAAAATCAGGCAACCTGGCGGTCTATTTCGACTGGGAAGGCGATTGCAGTCAGATGGAAGCAACAACGACAGCGACGATTCCGGTTAATGACGTAGATGTGAAAATGACCGTTTGGTGTGATGCAAAATCCAATGCATTAACTGCCACGCCCAATTCACGCGAAGGGCTACAGTCTGTCTTTGACATTTTTTCGATGAACGAATGGGCCACCATACAACTGCCGCAAACTCAGCATGAGGTCAGATTCTGGGTGGCAGGATTTCAGCAAAGCTGGGCATCGGCGAATCAGAAAGACCTGTAACCTGAATCGGGACAGACGATATAACCTGTCTGTCCCGATAATCTTACTGCCCCAGCCACTGCAAAAGTGCCTGTTCCGTTATATTCCTTTCCGTTACATTCCCTGGCTCTTCAATCACCCGAGGGTCTGAGGCGCGGCGCTTTCAAGTCACTCCAGACACCAGCGCCGCGTTTTGCCGGCACGGCCTGTAATGCTTTGTTGTCCTGTTGCTCCTGATATGTAAACAACTGGCACTTAGGTAAAGGCTGTGCCGTACACATCTGGCCGACTTTATCCCAGGTATCTGCTGCCTGAGGCCGCTGTTTACGAAAACTGGTGTAGTTCTGGCTGACAATGGGTGCTTTTGCGGTTTGCGAATCCCCCGAAAAGTAAAAAGACTGCGGATGTCTGTACCATTCGCCGGTCGCGGCGTCAGGCGACAGAGCTTTGTTGAACGCATAACCAAACAAGATAGGTTCTGGCCCTTGCAGGGTAAGCGCATAAGCCTGGACTGAGCCATTCAATAGTGCGCTTCGGTTCGCGCTATAAGGTAAGTGCTTGATAAAATCCCGGCGCGGCGGATGATTTTGCGGCGAGAACAGACAACATTCCGGCATATCGGCTGGTCTGTCTTCCGGATAGGTCAGGAAATACGCCTTGTTTCCGAGAGACACAAACGAGCAGGAATACTCGTTATTTTCTATCGGGAAAATCGGCAGGCAATATTTGTGGTAATGCTCCATCATCGCCCCTTCGCCATCGCCGTCTGCTGGCCGGTATGTGCTGTCGTAATAGGTCGTACCGTATGAAACCGTATAATCCTGCGGGCTCAGTGTGGCAGGGGGATTGGTATATGGCGGCGGGTTGTTTGCATAGTTCTGAAACACCCGAAACATGGTCCAGTCGCTGATCCAGTATTCCGGGTACTGAGGATCACTCGGATCGCCCGCCTGACGCTGTGGCAGGCATTTTGACGCTGGCTGACAACCAAAATCATTATGCACCCCCATAGTGAAGTACACATCCGGAGCATCATCATTGTCGGCAGCATAAACGGCGCTACTCATGACGATGGCAGCCAAAGCCCCAGGGCTCAAAACGCCAACAGTAAAAGCGCGAACAATCCGGCCACCTGGCAGCAAACCTCTTCTTTCGATACACAATGAACTCATGGCTTCGCTCCCTGAATCCGACGAATTAATCCCAGTTGGTTTCGCTGCGGGTCGGTAAACATGGCAATCGATACCCTTTCATCCCCTAATGGCACAGTAACTTCCGGCATGATCACTTCACCGCCCATCAGGCCAATTTTCTCTAAACTGAGGGCTATATCGTCCACCCGGATATAAAAACCGGCGTAGGAATTAAATCCGGGCTGCTCACTGACTTTCGCAATGCCGCCGCTCAGTGTCGCGTTCCGGCCGGTACTGATAGTATAAAATGGCGCTTCCGAAGAGCCCGTCTGCTCAATCGTCCAGTCAAACAAGGGCTGATAAAAGCGCGCGACCAGCTCCGTAGGATGCGCTGTCACTATTTCATTGAAATCAAAGGGCGTTCCGGGTAGCGGAACCACTTGCCCGGCTCGAGTCACAGGCTCCATTACACCGAAGTGGTTTCCCTGCGGATCACACAGCACAGCCAGGCGGTACTGCCATTCACCGAGAGAAGAAGCCGTTGCGGGCATCACGATCTGAGCGCCAAACGATACCGCTTTTGGCAAGAATGCATCGATATCCTCAACCTGAATATAAAACAGTGTGTTCTGGGAAAACCCCGGCTCGTCCGAGGTTTTTGTCAGCAGACCAACCGGCGCACAGCCCGGTGTTGGAGAACGGATTGCGTACAGCGTTCCCTGATCATCAATTCGCTGAAACTGCCAGCCAAAGACCTCGCCATAAAAATGGCTGAGGTCAAAGGGTGCTGGCGTGACAATCTCGTGGAAAACAAACGGATTCGTCATACACCAGCCTCATACATTGGTTGCGACATACTGAAATGGCGGTGCGGCAAACTCACCATTACCTAAGTCAATCGTGACCATTTTCTGTACGCTTAATCGCAGTTCATACATCAGCCCCATGGCATGATCCAGCTGCTGCGGCTCGCCGTTGAAGGTGTGATGCAATGAGTTAAGCAAAGAAGAGTAGGTGTAATTGGTTTGATCCGCGTAGCGCCGGGCCGTACTGCCCTCAGGGTAATCCTGCGCCTTGGCATTATGCCGCAGGTTATACACATCCTCCGGATTCAGCGGCACGGGTTCGCCGCTAAATGACCAGCCGACCGGTGAACCGGCATCTTTAACCAGGCGCTTACCATAATAAATTTCGGCAAAGCGGTAATAATGTGCCAGTTCGCCTTCTTCATCCGTCGGGGATTTACTGCTGCCCTCACCCTGCTCAACAATCAGTTTAAGTGCGCTGCAAGCGGTTTCCACATCCGTCACAGCCCATAATTCATTCGCTGGGAACCACTTGGTATTGGCCAGCTGGCGGCTGGGGTCGCCCGTAAAAATGCTGTCTCCCAATTGCACTATTTTGTCGATGATCGCCTGATAAAACTCACCAATCGTCGCGTAATTGGCGTCCGCCTTAAGCATACTGGTAACGGGTATATCTATGGGGTTTTCCGGCTCTTCAATCGCCATGAACACGGTTTTCACCTGTTCTTTCGTCAAAGGTGCCAGGGTGGCAATCAGCCCTCTGTCTTCACCTACCCCCATTGGCAACGGGCCAGGAAAGGTCGGGACAAAATCGGGCTTGTTGATTTGCGGCGCACCACCAATTGCATTGAGTACATTACAGGCGATGCTCATGTGTAACATCTCTTCAATCACAACACTGCGGACTATGTTGCCGGCTTCAACATTCTGCGCCTGTTTCAGCGAAAACATCCCGGTCAGATACACAGGCACAGTTGCATGTTCAAGCTCGATTGCACTTTGCAGATACTTATGCAATTCGCTCACTTCGGAAATATCATGAATTTTATCAATGATTTGTCTTTTGAGTTTCAACATGTTCGTACCCGCCCTTAATCTTGTTGAGTGAGGTTGCGACGATACTGCTCTGCAGCCAGTTCTTTTGAACCTTTGATATCTTGTGATGATTCCGCTTCCAGGCTGGCTTTTGCCAGTGGCGAGCTGATTTCACAAGAGGCACAAGGTTCTATGGGTAAAGGCGCGTCGTTCTGTCCTCGTCGCAGCAGGTAATTACCGTTGGCATCCTGCTCGCACAGCCACTTGAGCACCATTTGTCGCTTAGGCTCGGAAAGATCACGGGTGACAGGCATGTAATTCGGATCGCTCTGCTCGCGTGAGAAAGCCAGCTCCAGCAGATTGCGAAATCTCACCATGGAGTCGTAACTGCTGAGATTAACCAGCATGCGGCCCATGATCGGGTACAGGTTGTTGTACTGGCTCATAATAGGCTTGATGTCATCCCAGGTGGGTTTATCGGGCACGGTAAATTTGTCAAAGACCAGATTGGCAATAAAATCAAACATCTGCTGGATATAACCCGGATCACTGACCGGTGTGTAACTGAGTAAATACACCTGGCCGTCAATATACTCTCTGGGATTACCCGGCGCAGAAACACTGTAACCGTAATGCGCCCTGCCGTGTGAGTCGGTGGCCACTGTCTGGCCGAGAGAAATGGCTGACGCCGGGATGTTAATGACAGGAATAGGCACATCTGCCGGTTGCGGGCCACCGCCGCCCATGCCTTTTGCCGGTGGCTGCAGCGTCACGGCAATCTTTTCTCCGGCAGCAGGAATACCATAACGGGACGCATAGAGATCGACCGACACAGGCACAGCCGGATTTAAGCGATGGACAACCTGATCGGCCCGCACCAGTAGCCCTTGCGCCGTTTCCCGGATCAGCACACCGTTGTTATCCGTGCTCAGCAAGGCCAGCGGCTGGCACTGTATTTTCTGAAGCAGGGCTGGGTCAATATCAGTCACATTAAACAGAGCACCTTCAGCATTGAGCCAGTCCTTTGTCAGATAAGGTATAACACCACCAATCGGGGTAAACTGATTGCCAGAAATCAGCTGTGTGTCCCCTTCTTTGATGTTCTCAAAGGGCGGCTCCAACACCACCAGTTGCATATTTCCTAGATTAACAAAGGCACCGTCATTACCTGACAGCGGCAACGCATTACTGAAGTCAACGCACAGGTTGCGGTTGGTGGCATCTACCTGGGCATTAAAGAAGTTAATTTTCTGTGCAGTGCTCTCGCCGTTGGCTGGCGCAAAACGACGTCCGAGCACAAAAGTATCCGGCTCATAATCTAATGCCGGGCCAATCACCCCGCTGACGCGACCAATCGTAAAGTCCGGATTCTTGTGATCCATGTTGTAGCTGTACAGCATCATGCGGACAGACAATTTTCCAACCTGCTCTGCCATTGCCTTCAGTTGCTGAAGAAAGGGGGAATGGCTGCTATCAACCCAGCTCAGATCCTCCAGTACCGATTGATAAATCGCCGTGGCGGCCTGATCGCCGGCACCGCCTCCCTGCTGCCTGCCGAACAAAATGTCACGGAATGGCGCAGGTAAAAAACGCCCTGCCACAAAATCAGGCGTCTTGCCGTCCGTCAGCCGCATGGTCAGCCCCCAGATTTCAGAGACCATCTGCATCTGCGGATCCAAGTCCACCATTTTGGCACTGACCAGATCATTAGAACCGCCCAGCAGCATGCCGATAACAGGATCTTTCGCCGGATCACTGGTGGTTGTGCCGTCCTGATAGCCGACCTGCGTCACTCTGCAGTCGATCAAACGAAACGCACCGGAACCACAGGGATTCCACCAGCCATTGACCGCGCCCTTGCCGTATTCCTGATACTCAGGTATGAACTTGTCGACATCGAAATGACGCACATCGTTATTGACGGTCGATACGTCCGACTGAAACCGGCCGGAAAACACCATCCGCAAGTTATTTAAGTAGCTCATATTGCCTCGCTATTGAAAGTGCTGTTGCAACAGACCGCAGACTTGCTGCATGGGTAGACAATCCGGCTTATTCAACCGGTCTAACATCTGCTTGTTATTGGTAATGAATATCGGTCCATCTTCCGGCCGCTCGGCCAGACGCCCGTGACTGCCTTTCACCAGAGAAGGATCCAGAGGAATGACATCCATAAGCATGCGCTGCCCGAGTTTTTTCTGTAGCAATCGGGCGGCGATTTTCAGTTTGACGAAACGAATCGTAGGGTCGACAAACAGTTCTGCCGGGTCGTAGCCGGGTTTACGGTGAATATCCACGGTTCGGGCAAAGTCAGGGGCTTTGCTGTCATCCAGCCAGTAGTAATAATTAAACCAGCAGCCCGGTTCGGCGATCAGCACCAGCTCCCCCGACCGGGAATGCGCAATGCCAAACGCTTGCTGATCCTGGCCGTCAAGCACCCGCTCTATGCCGGGTTGTGCCTGCAGCAGAGATTTCACCGCAGAAAGGTCAGCCGGATCGTTGATATACACATGCGCAACCTGATGATCCGCAACGGCAAAAGCACGACTGCTGCCACAATCGAGCAGTTCCCAGCCCAGAGATTCCCTGACACGCAGCAAACCGGCTTCGCGTAACAGGCGGTTGACAGACACCGACTGAGTGACCTGGGTAATACCGTATTCAGAGACCACCATCACATCGGCGCCCTGCTCCCGGGCAAAGTCGAGCAAACGTCCGGCTTCGTGATCGATCATCGCCAGATCTTTGGCAATCTCCGGTGACTCCGGCCCTAAACGCTGCAGGTTGTAGTCGAGATGCGGCAAATACACCAATTGGAGATGCGGGCGGTTCAGTGTGAATTCGAGCATGGCGCAATCCACTATCCAGCGGCTGGATCGGATATCGGCCGTCGGCCCCCAGAAATTGAAAAAAGGAAACGTACCGACCCTGGCTTCGATCTCCTGATGAAGCTGCGCCGGTTCTGAATACAGGCCCAGGATTTTCCGGCCATCGGCAGGGTAATGCGGACGTGGCGTGATCGCATGGTCGACATCCGCATACATGTTGTACCACCAAAACAGTTGTGAGCATTTCAGCCCGGGATTGTTCCGTTTGATCTTGTGCCAGATTTTCTCGCCCTGAACCAGTTGATTGGGTTGCAGCCAGAATTTTACTTCTGCCAGTTCGCGAAAATACCAGCCATTACCCACTATGCCGTGCTCACCAGGCGACAAGCCTGTCAGCATGGTAGCCTGCGCCGTTGCCGTCACCGCAGGAAACACCCCTTGCATGGGTAACATGATGCCGTCATTGACCAGCGCATTCAGCTGAGGCGTGTGCTCACCGAGCAAAGCAGGTGTGAGCCCGACAATATTGATCACGATTAAGGGCTTAGTCATGATGTAGCAACCCTCTGTCGGCCAGTTGCTGCTCCAGCCAGTGCAACTCACCGGCAACACCATCAATCAGGGCATTATCATCCTGAGGCTGCAACGCAGCAGGCAACACATCCCAGGTGTAGGTTTCGACTTCCAGACAGGGCTTCACGAGGTCCTGATAGTCAGCAAGGAACTGAAAAACACCATTGAGTGTACCGTGCAAGGGCTTGATAGCCGGGTGTATGCATGATGAAAAGCTGAGCGGTATATGAAAATGCACCCGCCAGCTTGTTGTATCGTTAAGTCCGGTTCGCGCCATATACATTGACGCCAAAGCCTCAGACAAATCCGGCACTGCGATAAGTTTTCCGTCCGGACAACGGGCTTTTACCTGATGCAGATAACGTGCTTCGGCGAATTCAGCCAGCAGGTCGTGCACATCTGACACAGGATCCTGCAAACTTTGCATATCCACTTCAAACGCATTGGAAATCTGAATTTTTCCGATGGTGATGCCGGCTTCAGTAATCCGGCGTAAGGCATCATAGCTATCTTCATACATCACGCCCTGATGACACACATCAAAACACACACCCAGATGCGCCGGATATTCGCCATTGGCGGCTGTCAGCGCCGAGAAAAACGCGATCAGCTGCGATGTGGTTTCCAGCACGCAGTCAGGCTCCATTTCCAGACACACCACTATGTGCTTGCCCTCCAGCTCTTTCAGCACAGCCAGCTCGGCATTGAGCCGTAACAACTGTTCGATACTTCTTTGCTGTTTTTCCTCACTCCATTGGTGCCGGTAGCCTAATGGCAAAGTTGAAATCGTGCCCTGCGCAACAGATTCAGGCAGGCAGCTTGCCAGAACCACACCCAGCTGACAGGTATATTTGAGGCGCTCCGGTTCACTCCAGTCAGGCAGATAGACGGCTTCTTTCACCTTGGTCTGATGAAAGTTTCCATAGGGAAATCCGTTCAGGCTGGTCAGTACAACACCATGACGCTGAAGGGTTTCTCTGAACACTTTTAACGATTCAGGCGACTGTAACGAACTGGCAGCGACGGCGCTGAGCCACAGGCCGCTTGCCATCTCTGACAAAGTGCGCCTGGCCATCACACGGGAAAAATACCGCGCCAGATTCTCTTCAACATCGGCCAGCTGCTCGCCCGGATGAAGATTGCTGCAGTAAGACAATTCACTCCGTCGCCACATATGTACACCACTCCTTGTGATTTGATTTCTGGGATTGCCGTCAGCTTTCGACTATGGGTGTTTGCCCGCGCAGCGCCGAGTTGGATTCCCACAATCTGGTCTGATCAACGCTGATGGGAACGCTGACGTCTTCTTTGCTGATACGTCCGCTTTGAGCAAAGAAATCTATCGGGTTATCAAACAGCACTTTGGTGATCTCGGCATCGCTGTACCCCGCCTGCCGCATCGCTGCGCCTGTTTTCGGCACTTTGAGCGGATCACTGCATCCCCAGTCTGCGGCACTGTTCACTACCATTTTTTCCAGTCCGTACTCTTTCAGCAGCGCGACCATGCGTTGTTCAGACATCTTGGTATTGGGATAGATAGAGTGGCCGCGCCAGCAGTCGGTTTCCATTACCAGAGGCAGCGTCTGTTCATTCAGGTGATCGATAATGACCATGTGTTCAGGAATGCCCACTTCGCGGATCAAGGCAATAGTACGTTTCGTTCCGCCAATTTTGTCTCTGTGCGGGGTGTGGACCAGTACCGGCAGTTCAAACTCCATCGCGAGCTGCATTTGTTCCGCCATGAACAGCTCTTCTTCAGGTGTAATATCGTCGTAGCCGATCTCGCCAACGGCAACCACACCGTCTTTTGCCAGAAAGCGTGGCAGCACAGCCATGACCTCGTTCGCCAGTCCCAGATCGTTAGCTTCTTTGGGATTCAGTCCCATAGTGCAGTAATGATGGATACCAAACTGGCTGGCCCTGAACCTTTCCCAGCCTAACAAAGTGTCAAAATAATCAATGAAACTACCCACAGAAGTCCGTGGCTGCCCCTGCCAGAAAGCCGGCTCAATAACGCCGACAATACCGGCGGCGTACATACGCTGATAATCGTCCGTTGTGCGTGACACCATGTGAATATGCGGATCAAAATATGTCATGATTGAAGTACCCGGTGAGTGAAGAAAGCGATTGAGAATGGTCAAAGCGAGACGCGGTCAGAAGGTGATCAATCAGTTGTTTCACCTCGCTGGTAAGCGACGGTGAATGCCTTGCTGAAAGCCTTTGCCAGAGTGAATCCGGGCAATCCAGTGCACCATTATTAGCCAGTGCCAGTAAGGTGTAATACTGATGAGCATCAGATTCGGAAAAAACATAAGCCAGATAGGTCTCTTTGCCACTGTCGGACAAATACCGAAAGCGCATCCCCAGCCAGACAGACTCGGGGACTGCACGTTCAGCCAGTAATCGCTCCTGCACCAGATCAGCACAAAGTTGTGTCAGTTCAACCGACTGACGCAGTGGCAACCCTCTGACTGATTCAATATTCAAATCAAGAAACAGCGCCTTGAGCACTAACTGATGAAACGCCCGCTCGTTGAAATACTTCACCGGGTAGGCGTTGTTCAGCGCCAGTGCCGCAAACAGATTCACATCATTAGTACGGGCTGTTTCGTGCGCAATCCGGTTCAGTTCGTGATGACTGGACAGCCAGTCCAGCGCCCTGACAACGACAATCTTCTCGTTTTCGTCAAACTGGCGATAGGCAGAGAACAGCACGTCGCTCCAGTTTGCTGCAGGCACTATGGTTCTCAAGGTCAGTAACAGAAGCAGACGCCCGGCCTGATCCACCTGCCAATCTGTTCCTTCCGGCTGATAAGGCAGCGCCTGCTCTCCCAATTTTCGCCGCGCCATGGCACTGGTGAGCAGTAAAGCGGATACCGCGTCCTCCACAGATTTGGTGCCGAGAATCTTATCTCTGGCGACCTGCAGCCAGGTTCGGGCTTCAGGAGTCAGGGCTACCGCCAGCTCACTTTGCAGTGCGTCGGGTGAAAAAGGGCTGAGCGGCGTATCGAAACGTCGTGAATGCATGACTTGGTCTCACACGTCAGGTTGCCTGTATCCACTTCTGTAAACCAGGCATGATAAAAAACACCGCCACGCACAACAGGCTCGGCAGAATCAAATTCATACTGGCAAGCATTAAGCCATCCAGCAGCGGTACAGCAGCAAGCAGCCCGCCGATAAAGCCCCGTACATTTTTGTGCGGAGTGAACAGGCATCGCTGCATGGTATAAAGCAAATACAGACTCAAACAGCAGGCATAGAGCCAGAAATAGGGGAAGGTATAACCAAGAAAACTGACCAGAATAACAGGCAGGAAAAGCAAGCCGACTGACCCGATCTGAGACACTTTGTTGGTGTGCTCTTCACGGGCGACATAGGTGATTCCACTGATATAGAGACACAGCGCCAGTGCCGCGAGAAATAGTTCTGGGGTGATATCTGCCAGCATTAATGCGGCAACCAGATAGACGCCTAAACGGCATCCGCCCATCAGCACCGCACTGTGCCTGAATTGCTTGTGTACCCGGTTATACAGCAGTATTAATGCCGCCAGTAAACCAACAGCAACCCAGCCATATGTCGCCTGTTCGGGAACAGCCCGCTGATACACACTGCCTGCCAGGCCAATTCCCAGCGCCAGCATAGCCAAACCATTGAGCCAGACTGCAGTCGCAGATACCTTGCCCTGAGTAATTGGCCTGGCATTGTTATTATGCCTGTCCCAATTGGCATCAAAGGCATCATTGAGAAACATACCGGCCAGATACATCAGTGAGAGTGATAACAGGCAACCGGTCCAGAGTATGATCTGCAGGCTCACACTGCCCGGTATCCATTCTTCGTTGTCCATTGCTCCGGTACTCAGAGCCTCATTGCCCAGACTGGCCTGCGCGATCAACGCTGCAGCAAACACATTGCTCCAGACGCTGGGCAGATTGGATGCGCGACCGAGTGTCAGCCAGGTATGCAGCCGCATTAACCCACCTCCGACCAGCTGAGGGATTCACTTTGCGCAGCGACGTCAGCCTGATGATCACGTTTCAGGGCCAGCAACGCAATGAACAACCGGTCTGCATCAATGTCGTGCACTTCGATACCTACCCCGACAGACGACAAAAGCGTGACACATAACTGGCCGCCGAGATGCTGCCGGAAATCTTCCAGGCCCTGAAACACCACAGGCTGCCCCTGTTTATCACACTGATCCAGTGCCGGATGCCACAAGGAAAAACCGAGTGCTGTCAGCAGCTGAATCAGCCTTTGCTGATCACTTGGACTCAACAGACCGATCTCTGTCGCATAATACGCATCCAGTGCCATGCCTATCGCAACGGCTTCGCCGTGACGACACTCATAGTGGCTCATGGCTTCCAGTTTATGTGCGGCCCAGTGACCATAATCCAGCGGGCGGGCGTTTCCTGTTTCAAAGGGATCACCGGCAAGCGTAATCTGGTTAATGTGCAGCTCGGCACACCGCGCGATGGCAAATTGGGTGGCCTGATCGTCAAAGGTATTCAGCGAATGCGCGTTGTTTTCCAGCCAGTCGAAAAATTCAGCACTGCGAATGGCGGCTACTTTCACCGCTTCCGCCAGACCAGCACGACGATCACGATATGACAAGGTATTGAGCAGCGAAAAGTCGTTAAGAACCGCGAATGGCGGACAAAATGTACCGATAAGGTTCTTTGCACCATAACCGTTCACACCATTTTTTACCCCGACACCCGCGTCATTCTGGGCCAGTACTGTACTTGGCATCCGCAGTAATTTAATGCCGCGGTGAAACGTAGCGCACACATAACCCACAGTGTCGAGCACAGCACCGCCGCCCACTGCAATAACCACATTGTGTCTGTCAATCTGGTGTTTCAGCAGGTACTGATAAAGCTTGTCTGTTTGCGATGCCTGTTTTATCGCCTCCCCGCCTCTCACTACCAATGGTTGCCCTTTCAGGTGTATGTATTGGTGGTGTTGCTGAAAATAAGCCTGCGCCCGTTCCAGCCAGTCAGGACTTTCATTCACTACGCCCTGATCAACGATCAAAACACAGCCTTGAGCCGCCTCTTCCCGGCGGGCTCTGAGCAAGAGCGTCAATAAATCAGAGTTACTGAGGGAAAATACATCGTGAGTAAAACAGATGGGGTATTGATACTGAACCGTGAAGCGGGCTTTGATTGTCTGGATTTCTGTTGCTGACGGCTGAATGTCTGATGTCGATGTGCCGGTCGTTAAAGTCACACGTTGCCAGAATCTCTGCAGCAGCCAGCCAATAACCGGAATCAGCACACTGCCGGCTACCACCAGCAGAAAAGGATCACGCTTGTCACCATAGAGGCTGACATACGCATAAGCCCCCGCCAACCAACTGTTAGCCAGCGACGTTAGCACCAGGAATTTGATGAAGGGGTACTGAACCATACCGGCCGCAATCACTGATGTTTCAGCAAGTACAGGCACACCCCGCATCATAATGAGCGCACCGCCCCCCATTTTGTCCGCCAATTGCCGTGCCTTTTGACGTTCTTTAACAGATAACCAGCGTGTTCCAATCCATTTTTCAGAACAGTCGCCGAGCCAGTACCCGACGCAGCAAGCCAGTGTCAGCCCCAGCCAGACAGAAAGCCCGCCAGATAACGGGCCTAAAACGGCCACAGCAAACATGGCCACGACGCTCGAAGGAACTGGCAGGATAATGTCAAAGGTCAGTAAGGTGACAACAAAAAGAAAGAGCAGAAAAAGCCCGGAACCGTGATAACCGGACAACTCAGAGATGGCTGATGACACCCATCGCATAGCATCCTGTTCGAATAACAAAAAGCTGACGATGATCAAGGCCATTACTCCTGCACAGTAAAGCAGCAAGCCAGTGCCTGTTCGTTGAAATGTATCCATAATGTCCCAACCTTGCCCAACTGAAAATGGGTGACTCACTGACCGGATACTTCGCACTCGCTTACTGACTTGTCCTTGTTAACAGTAAGTGAAACTGCACCCTGGTCACTCAACGTCGCGTCAAGAATCACACCACATAGTTTCCAAAAAAATGGAATAATTGTTGTTTGAGTTGAATATAGCCCTGCCAGAATAAGGGCTAATGAAAGAACACGGCTTGCACTCAACCAAAAGTTTATATTGCGAGATAGCCAGGAAAAGACATGTAAAAAACAATAAAGTCAGTTACATTTAAGTGAATGGACAAAGAATAAAATAACAATTTAAAATCAATAAATTAAGACGACACTGGATATAAAGACTTGGATTTTCACTCATCCGCAGATCTCAGGTAACCTATCATCCGTATCACCACCATAGTTACTCCCTGTCAACTGAGTGAAAAAGCATATTGAATTCAAGTTCAGATTCGCTCACACACTGGAAGCCAAGACGTTCATATAAACGCCGGGCTGGGCTGTCTTTTAATACGCTTAAGGCTACAGACTCATTATTGTCCGTCGCTTTAGTTATCAGCTCAGTGATAAGTGCCCAGCCTATTTTATGACTCTGATACTCGGGAAGGATTTGAATCTGAGCCAGATACCACTGGTTCAAATCTGCCTGATAAAATGCTTTAAACAAGCCAACACGCTTATCGGCTATTTCCACAATTTGCGCGTCATCAAAATGATAAAGAATTCGGTTTTTATAGGCATCTTTGTCTGTCGGTGCACCTGCCTTTTGCAAATGCTGTCGCATAGTCTGATCACGCAATTCCAACAAAAAGTCCATATCTGCCCATGTCGCTTTTCTTAGTCGAATCGGGTAAATGTCCATGCTTACTTCATCCTGCTTCATCTTCATTTTGATAATAAGTAGCATAGTATCAAACACTTAAAATCAATCCAGATCATACACACCACTCATTCGAAAAAACCGAACAAGATGGAAGAAAAAACACACTGTAACGTGACCAAAATCACACTTAGTATAGCTACATGCTTTAAAACATCCTTCTTCATCTGAATCAATTGTCGGAGTCACACTATGAAAACCTTTCTTGCAGCACTGTTCACAGCCGCCATCGCATTTTCCGGTTCAGCATTCGCCGATTTAAAAGAGTCACTCACTGTACAAGTTACGCCTTTAAAAGGCGGGGCGTGGGTGTTCGTAGAAAAAGAGGGCGTACCGCAGGCCAATGTTGATGTCTCTGTGCCAAACCAGAAATCCCATTACAAAACCAAAAAAGACGGGCGTGTGTTTGTTTACAGCCACAGAGAAGCGGCCCACACGCTCACCATCAATATTTCTGAACAAGGTGGCGAGACATTTGCGGTTCAACGTCTGATTCCATCAAGCCGATAATTCAGCAACTACCACTACTTTCCACTGGCACTGGCGCGTTTATTCGCGCCTTTTGCTATACCTGCACCTGCGCCCAGCCACTTCACCCTTTCTGCTGGTGAGAGTTAATCTCTGCCCTGCTTTTTTGTACTTGCCTGACAACAATGTCAGGCTGTTTCCTTTTTCGTTTATTTGTGGACCGATCTCTTAGTTTAATATTCAACCTGATGCGCAATTATTTCCTGATGGTATAACAGGCGGCTTACCTTAATAGATATAAATCAAATGGTTGGCCATATGAAATACCTTCATTCTGGATATCAGCGTTCAGCGCTGGCGCTGCTCATCTCAACAACGTTATACGCAAACACAGCCTCAGCCGCTCCGGCCTGCGAGATCGATGCCTTGTCATCTTCGTCTTCGCCGATCAGGACGATTGAACAGGCTGATCTCGAATGCAGAATGGCCTGGTTCTCTGCGCCTTCTGATACATTGAACACGCTGTTCAGCGAGAACAACATCCGTCAGATACAACAGCAGTTAATGCTGCATGTCAGCAATTATCAGGGAGAAGCCCAGCAAGCCAGTGTCATCGAAAACCTCGGTGAATTTATCCGTGCCGCGTATTACGTGCGTTATCCACATAAAGGACAGTACGGCGATTTTTCAGATGCATTAGATATCTCCCTGGCACATACCATTAATACTTTTCTCACCTCGTCCTACGCCAGCCAAGGTGGCAGAGAACAGGTCGCGGCGTTGAAAAGCATGACAACCATGGTAGACAACATCCGTCAGTTGCCTCTGACCATGGCCAACCAATTGCAGCTGCTGAATCATTTCACGGCTGAAAAAGCACAGGATCTACAATTTGTTGACGCACTCAACAACCTGTTCCGTGCCATGAGCGGCCATATCAGCGTGGACAGTTTCTACGATGATCTGGCACAGCACCCTGAGTACCTGGAACAGCTGCACCGGTTTATTCTGAATAGCGAATGGGCGTTGGGCACTGAGGCGGATTTCATTGTGACCAATGCCGCACGTGAAATGGGCCGACTGCTGGTAACACCTCACGAATCGACCCGAACTCAGGTGCTCGCCATTCTGGAGTCACTGCTTCAGCGTTATCCGCTGGGCGGCAAGAGTGACAAAATGTGGGTAGGTATTGCAGAAATGATCAATTACTTTGCCCCCGAGAAGGCAGAAGCACTCGGGCTGAAAGATGCCAAGAATCAGCTTGAAGCCAGAGTGATGCCGCTGCGCCATCACTGTGACGGACCGGCGATTATACGGGCTCAGGCAATGACGCAGGAACAGGCTGCAGAGGCCTGCAATATCCTTGCTGATAAAGAAGCCGATTTCCATCAGGTCGTAAACAGCGGCTATCAGCCGGTGACCGGTGATTATAACGACAGTGTTGAGGTGATCGTTTTCAACACCAATGCCGATTATGTCAGCTACTCTAACTTCCTGTTTGGCAATACCACCAATAATGGCGGGCAATACCTGGAAGGCAATCCGGTCAACCCTGACAATCAGGCCCGTTTTGTGGCCTACCGCAACGAATATGCTGAAGGTTACAGTATTCTCAATCTCGAACATGAATATGTGCATTATCTCGATGGCCGCTTCAATCTCTACGGTGATTTCAACGATGTGTTAAGCCCGGGACACACAGTGTGGTGGCTGGAAGGTTTTGCCGAGTACATGCATTACAAGCAAGGGTATGACGCTGCCGTTGAACTGGCTCGCAAGCAAACTTATTCCTTGTCTGACATACTGAGCACCACCTACGAGCACGATCTGGACCGCATCTATCGCTGGGGTTATCTGGCCGTACGTTTCCTGATGGAAAACCATCCGAATGAGGTCGGCACTTTGCTTTCTTACGCTCGTCAGGGTGATTACACGCAATGGACTGAAACCGCAAAAACGCTGGGCACCCGCTATGCGGGCGAGTTCAATAACTGGTTACTGACAGTGACAACGGACGGGGAGCAGCCGGGAGAACCACAGCCAAACCCGGATGAGGCGAGATCACTGGCATTAAACAGCGCTGTCACGCTTTCCGGCGCTGCTTACAGCGAGCAACTTTTCTATATTGATGTGCCCGCCAACACCCGTAACCTTGCCTTTGCGATCACAGGTGATGGCGATGCGGATCTATACGCGAGCTATGATCGCACCGCCCATTACTACGACTATGATTTCACAGCCTCTACGGCCGGCAGTAATGAAACCCTGACTATTACCCCCGACGCCAATGGCAAGATCAAGCCTGGCCGTTATTATCTGAGCATTACCGGGCGTGAAGCTTTCAATCAGATCACACTGAAAGCCACAGCGGACAACGTCGAATCTGGTGAGCCTGGTGAGCATACCGGTTCACAGCCCGCGGATGATCTGACACCTGTCGTATTGGAAGCCGATAAACCTCAGATCCTGAGCGTGTCAGCACAACGTTATCTGGCATTTTATGTTCCTGAAGCAGGGAAAAACCTGAGGATCTGGGTGACACCCACCAAGCAAGATCAGAAAGGTAATGTCAGCCTCTATGCCGCCAGCGCTCACTGGCCGACAGCCGAAAAGTATGAAACGGCTTCGACCGATCCCGGCAATCAGGCGTTCATAGAAATCACAGCAGAAAAAGCCGGCTATGTGCATTTGCTGCTGACTCATGAAGGAGACACCGCCAATGTTGAGGTGTACGCAGCTACTCTCTGACCTGACAAGCGGGATCTGATCGTCGAAATCAGAACGCGTTTTACAACATAAGCGTCACTCAAACAGCGTAGTACCGACACTGCGCTGTTTTTTTGTTCTTTACCCGTTGATAGCTCTCTCAGACGCAAACACCTTTCATGCATCATCCTTAACCGGTAATTTCTTTTTCCTGCACAGGCTTTTTCTATGTTTGTTTACGACCATGTTTGGTGACGACCATGCTTATTCACGGACATGATTGTTCACGAATAGCTGACACTACTCCATACTTAAACCAAAACGACGAGCAGGAGAGATCAATGAGCAATACGTTTAAAGAGGTTGAACAGCCTTGCGACTGTAAAGACAGCTGCGGGGCGATCGAACGCATTCTGACGGCAAAAGACAAAGACTTAGGCGGTTTTTCCGTTCGCCGGCTGCTGCCGACAGCACAACAGAAAATGGTTGGTCCGTGGATTTTTTTCGACCATATGGGTCCGGCGAATTTTCCGGCAGGCGAAGGTATTAACGTGCGCCCCCATCCGCATATCGGCATAGCGACCGTCACCTATTTATTTGAGGGCGAAATTCTGCATCGTGACTCGTTGGGAAGCCTGCAGCCAATCAAACCCGGCGACATCAATCTGATGGTCGCAGGCAAAGGGATTGTACATTCTGAACGTGAGCGTTATGAAGTCACTGCCGTTGATCATATTCTGCATGGCCTGCAGCTCTGGTTAGCGCTGCCTCTGGCCGATGAAGAATGTGAACCGGCTTTTTATCATTACCCGGATGACACTATTCCATCTCTTAATATTGACGGCGTACCTGTCAAAGTATTGATGGGAACCGCTTTTGGCGTGACATCGCCTGTTCAGACATTCGCAGAAACGCTGTACGTAGAAGCGGATCTCCAGCCGGGGCAGCGCTTCACCCTGCCGATGGCCGATGAACGCGCCATTTACATTGCAAAAGGCCATCTCACAGCGAAAGACAGCGATTTACCGGAACACTCTATGGCCATAGTGTCGCAACAGGAAGGGATAACCATTGAAGCAACGGAACCATCCCGCATCGCCATTATCGGCGGTGAGAATGTAGGCACGCGTTATATTGAATGGAACTTTGTGTCCAGCCGTAAAGCGCGCATTGAACAAGCCAAAACCGACTGGCGGAATCAAGACTTCCCACTGGTACCCGGAGACGAGACGGAATTCATTCCTTTACCGGACTGAAAGCAATGGTAACAAAGGTACTCAGTTAACAGGCGCTTGCAGCTGTAACGTAAGTGTCTGTTTTAATTGTTTATGTTAAACCCTGTACACTGACGCTGGTTGACAGAAGGGCTATCTGCCCTGCACCTGCTTCTTCTTCACCAGCAAGCTGTATTGCTTAGGAGTAATTTTAGCGATGTGGCTGAACTCTCGGGTCATATGTGCCTGATCGGCAAACCCTTGCTCAGCGGCCAGATCCGCCAACGGGATGTCAGGCGAGAGTTGTATCAGCTCCAGCGACTGTTTAACCCGAAGAATTCGCTGATAGTATTTCGGTGTCATGCCCATCCATTTCTGGAAATGCCTTTCTATCTGTCGGGCACTTACCGGCATGGAATGAGACCGGCCGTGAGGCTGTACGGCTTTCACTATCTCGGTAATCGCATAGCGGGCAGCATCGTCTGCATCCAGATTGCGTATCATCCAGCGATACATTGTTACTATACGTGCCTGATGATGGCAGCAATAACGAAGCTGCTCTTGCAATGATTCAAGAAAACGTAAATGTTCCGGTTCATCGGCAATGGAAACCGGATGATCAAAACGCTTACCCAGCACACTGTAGCCCATACCCGGATGGAACCGAATCCCGGCCAGAACTGTGCCGGGAGGCAGAGTCACATACAGGGCTTCTTTGCTGTTAGGCATGATCATCACACCTTCCGAGTGACGATGATTGCCGAAGCAGACCTCGCCAGCCAGATTAAACATGATGCCGCTTCCGGCATCACTGAACAGCAGTTTTTTCTCTTCACCAACCCGATCAGGTGACACAGAAAGCGACCATATTCCCTGAACATGGTCTTTCAACACACCTTGTGGTTTAAAGATCCTGAAATCCATTTAACAGTCACTACCCTATGCTGCTGTAAAACTCCCTACTTTGGGTTTAAAGGTTTTTACCACTCGATTCCAGCTGTTAATTGCATTGATGGCTAACGTAAGATCAACCATAGCCTGTTCGCCAAAGGTGTCCAGCACCTGCTGATACATTAGATCGTCCACAGGTTTGCACGCACTGAGATGTTCTGCAAATTCCAAAGCGACTTTTTCCTGCTCGGTGTAAAACGGCATGTCGCGCCAGGCGTTCAGCCCCCAGATTCGTTCCGGTTGCTCGCCCAGTTTCAGAGCATCCTTGCTGTGCATATCGATACAGAAAGCACATTGGTTTATCTGGGATACACGCAGTTTCACCAGTTCCCAAATGATCATCGACATAGTTTGAGATTCACTGAACTGCTGATGGAAATAGTTTTCCTGCTGTACCAGAATCTCTATCGCTTGCGGGGCAATACTGAAGTAGTTTACGCGTTTCGTCATGTGATATCTCCTCTGTGTGAAACATGAAGATACTCACCGGGAGGTATGATTTATTGAATATTTCCGACACAAGGCCACTTTCGAGTTATCTCATCACCACACGATGAAAACGAAGCGACCTGTTGATAACGAGCAACAAACAGCAGTCACGCTGATTAATACGGAAAATACGATGAATGCAGTGTGACTATGCTGTTGTGAACAAACATTTTGGTGACCAACACACATGAGTTCTCATTATTTATAGGGTGTAGGCTGCAAAAACAGATGAGAGCACAGGTAAAACCAGAGGGAAATGACTCAATCATCGTTCACTGCATGGCCTGGCGGCGGTAGCCATGGAATGAATGATTGGGGGAGTTATGAGGAAAAAACGCTGAAATGACCAATCACTTGATTTTCACTGTTCAGAATATTTCCCGAATGTGACCTTTCACAGTAGGAAAAATCTATATCTCTGCGGGCAATATTACCCTGAACGTGTACATGTCTGAGCAGGACATCATCATTTAACTGATGAATACGTGAGCTCCAGGATTTTTCTTCTTTATAAAGCGTAAAATTAACTATCACTTAATGTCTACCCTCTTATTAACGGGTGTATTACTAGTGCGACTTTGATGAAACCAAAATCGATGACGACCGATTGAACGAGACATAATATCTCCTTATTTTTTCTTTCAAATAAGCAAAGCTATTACGTATAAAACGCAATC
Source organism: Photobacterium halotolerans DSM 18316 (assembly GCF_000425165.1). Taxonomy (GTDB): domain Bacteria; phylum Pseudomonadota; class Gammaproteobacteria; order Enterobacterales; family Vibrionaceae; genus Photobacterium; species Photobacterium halotolerans. The sequence goes on along the minus strand of NZ_AULG01000014.1, from coordinate 85,535 downwards.
TGAAACTTGCTTATGATAAATATGCTAATGGAATTTATTTGCAGTTAGATGACAAAGCAAATGCTGGTGTTTGATGATGTGTTACGAAGGCGTTTGGAAGCTTACAGCTGACGTGCTTTTAAGGCAGGAGAGGCATAATTTTCGTTGTAGATACATTGGCGTAAAAGGCAAAATACCTTTTACGCCAATGAAAAAATTACAGCGCTACTACGTTAGCAGCTTGAGGGCCTTTAGCGCCCTGCTCTACGTCAAAAGACACTTTCTGACCTTCAGCCAGAGTTTTGAAGCCTTCTGAAGCGATTGCACGGAAGTGAACGAATACGTCAGCACCACCGTTGTCTTGAGTAATAAAACCGAAACCTTTCTCTTCGTTAAACCACTTAACCAGACCAGTTGATTTGTTAGACATAATTTGTCCCTTTTATATAGATGAATTCAAAATATTTACCGCATTCATGCGATGCGCTGAGAGCCTAAATTATTGAATGTCACAATGAAGCTAAGGGAAACACTGAGGATAACGACAGTTACGAAGAAATTCTGAGGTTTTACTTTGACTTGAAGTTGCATTAATTAATCTGAGCGACAGAGCAAGATGAATCATACGCGACTCTCCCCCTTTGTAAAGGTTTATTTGAGATTGATCTAAAAATAATATCGCTGACCGCCTGATAAACCCACCTTGCGCACATTCTTTCTTCAATTACGCTAATCCGTCTCATTACCCGGGGCTTGTCTGCCTCGGCCTGCCATCGCCTGCCAGACGCTCAAACCGCACGCCGATAGCGTCATAACCAATGCGCTCACCTGCCAGGCTACCGGCACAGAAAATATTTGCGTCAGCCATGACAGCAAACCGCCTGTCATCACCCCACCGAGATTCAGACTCAGTGACAGTAAAGATATCGACGCACTCCGGTACGATGAGCCGACATGCCGATGTAACTCTGCCGTAACGACAGGACGAGACAGAAACACAGCGGAGATAAACACCCAGTTCGCCAATAAAAAACCCCAGGGATTACTAACAAGCGACATGCCAATCAGCGCCGTCGCTGCGCACACTGTATAAGCCAGCAAAATTGCTACAGCTGAAAAAGAAGTAGCAGAAGCGCCCAGCAACCTACCAAGGAGAGCAGCGAGCAAATAGTTAGAGGCCACTATAAATCCCACCCATTCAAGCATGCTGTTCCCGCCCTCCAGCATGGCGAACACTGGCTGCCAGTACACACTGTGGTTAGCCAGGGCATAGCCCATCAGCATTTGCCAGGCAAGAAGCATGATCAATACTGGATTTGCCATGAAATGCGTGAGTAAGTTACTGCTCATCGACAGCAGTGATTCATGATTGTGGTCTTGTCGTGACTGCACATTTTCGCCTTCATGAAAAGTCAGAAAGCTGATCCCCAGGGCTGCGCAGTGGATCGCCATGCTCAGTATTAACGCCACCTTATAAGGGTTGCCATTCAGATACGCCTGGCTGAACGTATATGGCACCTGAGCGGGTAATAGTCCGCCTATTGCAGCACCAATACCCAGGCCTGATAACAGCCACAGGTTCGCACGTGACAGCGCCGCTTTGATATTTGCATGGCGCCCTTCTTTATAGCGCTGATTAACATACCATGCCTCTAAACACCCTGAGCCCAAAGCGCGCCCGATGCCGCCGATTGCCGATGCTAAAATCACAGTCGTAATACTCGGAGCCAACACCAGCAGCACAAAATTCAGCATATCAAAACCTTTCGCCAGCCGATAAACGGCCAGGTGTCCAAATCGATCAGCCAGGAAACCACTCGGCACTTCCAGCACAACCATGACGATAAAAAAGACGGCAAAGAACCAACCCAATTGCTGAAGTGTCATACCCTCTGCAAGACAGTACAAACCAGAAACCGCCATGAACACGCCTGCAGCACTGATGTCCAGCGCCAGATGAAAAGCATATCGGGTATCAAGATTCACTTTGCTTACCTATAGTTATGTCAGGAAAGCCAGTGTAATTTGCCTTCACTTTCAGTGATAATTCATAAAAACGGATTTATTTATAGATAAACAACTATGAACATGGATAAATCATTTGCCTTGTTGCACTACTTTCAGGCGGTAGCGGAATACAACAGCTTTTCCCGTGCGGCGATTAAGCTGAACATTTCGCAGTCCACCATCAGCGCACAAATCAAGAAGCTGGAGTCGCAGCTCGGCTGTGAGCTGTTTATTCGTGAGAACAAACATCACTTCAAGTTAAGCCGCGAAGGCATGAAGCTGCTGGCAGAGTGCCAGACCAGCCTGAACGGGTTGCGTCACTGCATGATGTCACTCAGCCAGACAGAGACTATGGCAGGTTCCATTAACCTGGCCTGTTCCGTCGCACTCGGCAATCAGGTTGTGCTGCCCGTGATCGAACAACTCATGGAAACTTACCCGCAGCTGGTTATCAACCTGATTGAAACCAGTCTTGAAAAAGCGTTCTTTGACGACGATTTGGATATCGCCCTGAATTTCTCTCAGCCCGAACCGGCCTTTTATTACCAGCGGGTGGCTGATGTCGATAAAGTGATTGTGGCCAGCCACGCATACCTGAAACGTTATGGTACGCCTGCCTCACTCTCAGATCTCGGTGAGCACCGCTTGCTGATTCAGGCTAAGGGGAAATTAGACTGGCCGAACATCTATGCTCAGCAAAGTAAATTTTCGCTGCCTGAGCGCAGCCAGTATTTTGATAACAACCTGACCAAACAGCATGCCGCCGAAAGAGGTATGGGCATTGCCGTGTTACCCACCTACCTGTATTCGCCCAATAGCCAGTTAGTGCCTGTGTTACCGCAATACGCACCGCGGCTGAGTGAGTCCCTTTACATCATGTGCAGCAAGAAAAAGGTCAGGCAACCGGGCATGGTCGAACTGATCGTCGAAATCGCGGAAATGACCCGCCAGCGGCTTTACGATGCCACCCTTGCCGCTGACCTGTTACCGGGCCATGAAGCCGAGTCTTCAGTAACAGAACAACCAGCCCAGAAAACGGCAGAACGGATTCTGGACGAGTAACGCCTCAGGTGACCTGCTCACGGTACAGCTTAGGGCTGACGCCCGATTTACGCTTAAAAACGCGTGAGAAGTACAAAGGGTCGGTATAGCCGACAATGCGACCGATATGATTGATGGAATAGTTAGTGGTGACCAGCAATTGCTTGGCACGACTGATTCGCTGATCATCCCGCCATTGAGTGATGGTCATCTCCATTTCATCACGAAACAAATGCCCGAGACGTGAAGGTGACAGGCAGATATGGGCGGATATATCTTCAATGCTGAAATCTTGATTCAAATGCTGCGTCATATAATTCATCGCTTCGATCACACGCGGGTCAAGGGGCTTGCTCACCACATCCGGTTGCAGGCTCTTACAGCGAATCAGTAACTGCTCCAGCAGGTTTACAGCCAGGTCGTTGCGATACAGCACATCAGACTTAGAGGTGTATTCAATATCGATAAATAAATGTTCGATATGACGAATCGTCTCTTCATCTAACCCCCTGGTGATGTATACGCCATTCTTTTCTTCCTGCCAGTTCAGCCAATCGTGCCAGAATGCACGAGGCCGAAAATACACCCAACGGTGGAACCAGGAGGAGCAATCTTCTTTGCGTTGGTAGTAATGTGCCGCAGAAGGCGGGAATAGCAGGAGATCCCCGGGCTGGACATCAAACGCATCCTTGCCGTGGAAAATGGTCCCTTCCCCTTTGCTGGTGAAATTGATGATAAAACCTTTCATCCCGCTGGGGCGTTCAATCATGAAGTCGAGCTCATCCCCTTCGATAATCGGCGTCAGCCCGGCAACCAGGTGGGCGTCAAAATTGTATCCGGGTTTGAGTGGATCGTTTTGCATCATCAGTATTCTGTACCAGCTGTACGCAGCTCTCTAGTGTATGCAGGCGGCGCATTAAGTACGAATGTTCTCATCACAGTTTTGACCTAACACCAGCCACAGAGAGGCCGAAAATGCTTCGCAGAAACCATGACTGGCCTGCTCGATTAAATATTCGCTTGGCTGACCATTTCGTTTAAACAGCCAGCTGACAGCAGGTTCGACATCCGATTGCGACCCCTGCAACGCGGATGGTCTGATCTGATGCCCTAATTCAAGCCGGGAGGGAATTGGATTACGGGCCAGATAATCAATTTCCAGCCTGCCGCCACAAAACCGATAGGTCATGCTGACAGACAGGGTGTCGCCTAAAGTCAGATTGCACCACTGCTCCAGCTGATGCGCTTTACGGCGAAATTGCCAGCGAATCTCATGCAGAGGCAAAGCCCGGCCATTGATGTTTAGCGTTAGCACGGCCAGGCACTGCGGCTGATCCCGAAAGTAAAGAATAAAGGTCCCAGGCTCAGCGGCAGAGACTTCCACCCGCCAGTCCTGATAGCCAGTCGTCGCATTTTGCAGCCATGCTGCTTTGGCGTTGTCTTCTTTCACAAGTGATCCGTTAACGCCCTCTTCATCACGAAGAGGGCGCAAAATAAAGTTTAGATACCCGATGCTAACCGGTAATAGACGCTGTTATTCTTCAGCTCGGATTTGAACGGACGAATCCGGGTATCCTGATCAATCAGCACCATTTCAATACCGGCCATTTCGGCGTAATCAGCCAGCATATCGACGGTGACCGACTGGCTGTATACAGTGTGGTGAGCCCCGCCGGCGTGAATCCAGGCGGCGGCAGCAGTGGCCAGATCAGGCTGCGGCTCCCAAAGGGCATGGGCGACGGGCAGGTGCGGCATTACCTGCGGCGGGGTCACGGCTTCGACGGTATTGACCAGCATGCGAAAACGGTTACCCAGATCAATCACAGACACATTCACCGCCTGGCCGGCTTTGCCCCTGAACATCATCCGGGCAATATCACAACGACAGCCAATGGTATGGCGGTGAATTTCAATCGCTGGCTTTGCATCGGCAATAGACGGACACACTTCCAGCATGTGCGCGCCCAGGACCTGATCCTTCACACCAAAGTTATAGGTGTAGTCTTCCATGAAAGACGTCCCGCCACTGCGCCCCTGACCCATCACTTTCATGATTCTGGTCATCGCAGCGGTTTTCCAGTCGCCCTCGCCGCCGTAGCCGTAGCCTTTTTCCATCAAACGCTGAGTCGCCAAGCCCGGCAGATTGCTCAGGCCGATCAGGTTTTCAAAGGTATTGGTAAATGCCGTTGCGCCGACTGATTCGAGAAAACGCTCCATTCCCCGCTCCAGACGCGCTTCCTGACGCAGGATCGACAAGGTATCCGGATTCGACAGCAAAGCCGGATCAAGGGTATAGCGTGAGGCATACTCATCCAGTAAGGCTGAAACCTCCCCCTCGCTGACGGCATTCACACTGTCGCTCAGCTCACCCAGCCCATAGCCATGCACCTCGTAGCCAAACTGGATCTGGGCGGAGACCTTGTTGCCTTCGGTGACCGCCACCTGCCGCATGTTATCGCCAAAACGAGCCACTTTGAGCTGCTGCCCGGCATGGATCCCCACCGCCGCCCGGCACCAGTCATCAATCTGCTGGTGAACCGACGGGTTTTCCCAGTGGCCGACCACCACTTTGCGGTCGATATTCAGACGTGTGCCAATGAAACCGAACTCGCGGCACCCGTGAGCACTCTGGTTCAGGTTCATAAAATGCATGTCAATCTCATCCCACGGCAATGCGGCATTGAACTGAGTGTGCAAGTGCAGGAAAGGTTTACTCAGCTGGCTCAGACCGGCAATCCACATCTTGGCGGGTGAGAAAGTGTGCATCCAGAGCATCAGTCCGACACAGTCCGGGTCGTTGTTAGCCAGGCGGCAGACCGCCAGAATGTCATCCGGTGTTTTGACGGTTCCTTTGTTCACCACAGGTACAGAAATAGCCGGCGACTGGTTGAGGCTGTGCACTATCTGCTGACTGTTCTGTGCCACGCTGTCTAAGACTGCTGACCCGTAAAGATGCTGTGACCCGGTCACAAACCAGACGTGTTTATCGCTGAAAGCTTTCATCGTTATTCCTTAGTTCTTATCCGTTTCACCCTGTCCGTAATAGGCGTTTTTGCCATGCTTACGCAGGTAGTGTTTATCCAGTAATGCCGGGTTAACGGCACAAACAGCCGGGTTAATTTGCAGCGTCTGTGTGGCCATCGCGGCAACGGTTTCCAGCACAACAGCGTTATGTACCGCCTGATCGGCATCGCTGCCCCAGCTGAAAGGAGCGTGTTCTTTGACGATAATGCCCGGGATCGCCATGGCATCCTGGCTGCCGATGGTTTCCACTATCACCAGGCCGGTATTGCGCTCGTAATCTGTGGCTATCTCTTCATCGGTCAATGCCCTGGTGCAGGGGATGTTGCCGTAGAAATAATCAGCGTGCGTCGTCCCTAATGCCGGAATCGCTTTCCCGGCCTGCGCCCAGGCTGTGGCTTGCGGTGAGTGGGTATGCACTATCCCCCCGATATCCGGAAAGGCCTGATACAGGGCCAGATGGGTTGCCGTATCTGAGGAGGGCTTCAGGTCGCCTTCCAGCACATTGCCCTCAAGATCCAGTACCACCATGTTTTCAGCGCTCAGCGCGTCATAGGCGACACCACTGGGCTTGATCACCACTATGCCCTGCTGACGATCAATGCCGGAAACATTGCCCCAGGTAAAAGTCACCAGCTTATGGCGCTGCAAGTCCATGTTCGCCTGCCAGACCTGATGGCGCAGCGCCTGTCGCCGTGCTTCCGCACCACTGCCCTGCGCAGCAAGCTGTAACGAAACATCAGTGGTCATGATTGCGCTCCTGTGACAGTTGGAACTCGGACAGGGCTTCCAGTTGCTGCCCGAGTTGCTGATAGCTTTGATAACGTTGTTGATTGATTTTTTCTGTCCCTGTCAGCGGCGAGTAAACCCGGCTGATCGGGCTGGCCATCTGTGACTGTGCAACACCCGCCGACGGGTACACACCGGCGGCCACTGCCGCAAAGATAGCGGCGCCAAGCGCGCAGCACTGCTCTGACTCAACGACAGCAATCTCCCGTCCCAGCACGTCGGCACAGGTTTGCATCACCAGCGGGGATTTTTGCGAAATACCGCCAATGGCAATCACGCGTTTAACGTCAATGCCCTGCCCGGTAAAACAATCCACTATGGCTTTGGCGCCGTGGGCGGTAGATTCCACCAGCGACAGAAACAATTCCGGCGCATCCGAGCCCAGATTGATACCGGTGAGCGCACCTTTAAGGCGTTGATTGGCATTGGGAGTGCGGCGCCCGTTATGCCAGTCCATTGCCACAGGCAGACTGAGATCGCGCTCTGTGCCCAGTGCGGCCTGGCTCAACGCTGGGATCAGTTGTTTTTCGATGTCATCAAGCGGCAGGTGGCTTTGCGGATGCTGCCGGGCATACGCCACTAACGGCCACATCAGCAACCGCTTATACCAGGCATAAATATCACCAAAAGCAGACTGACCGGCTTCCAGTGCCACCAGCTCCGGCATGGCACTGCCTTTCACCTGACCACAGATCCCGTGTACGGTTTTTTCACCCAGCGTCTGGTGATTAACCATCAGGATGTCGCAGGTCGATGTGCCAATCACCTTGACCAGATCATGCTCACCCGCGCCGGCACCGACCGCCCCCATGTGGCAGTCAAAACCGCCGACGGCAATGGCAATCCCCTCAGGCAACCCCAGCTTACCGGCCCAGGCCGCAGACAGCTGGCCTGCCCGTTCGTCCGATGTGAATACCTCAGTGAACAGCCGCTCTCTCATGCCGTCTAATGTCGGGGAAATTGCAGACAGAAAAGCCTGATCAGGCAGACCGCCCCAGCTGTCATGCCACATGGCTTTATGGCCGGCAGCACAGATACTGCGGCGTAAGCGGTCAGGATGTTCATTACCCGATAACAAAGCCGGCACCCAGTCGCAAAGCTCCACCCAGCTATGGATATGTTCAACAAGCTCCGGTGCCTGTTCCGCCACCCAGGCAGCTTTTGCCCAGAACCATTCCGAGGAGTAAACACCACCGACATAACGGGTGTAATCGGGAAAATCATGCGAATGCGCCAGTGCATTGATCCGCTCCGCCTTGCTGACCGAGGTGTGGTCTTTCCACAAAATGAACATGGCATTGGGGTTGTGCGCAAACTCTGGCCGCAGCGCAAGCACATTGCCTTGCGCATCAATGGGCGCCGGGGTTGACCCCGTGCTGTCCACACCAATCCCCACCACAGATTGAGCGACCGCTGGCGACACCTGGCTGAGTGTCTCGGCAATGGCCTGAGTCATAGACTCGGTATAATCGAGCGGGTGATGGCGAAACTGCGACTGACCTGGCTCACAGTATTCTCCGGCCATCCAACGGGAATAATAAGCCACCCCGGAGGCAATCTCTTTGCCGTTCCGGGTATCCACCAGCAGCGCCCTTACCGAGTCCGATCCAAAATCGAGACCGATAACACACCGCTGTTCTGCACTGATCTTGTCCATGACTGCTCCACTCGTCGTCCTGATCTTTTTCTTTTATAACCAGGGCGCACGTTTTCAGCCATGAATCTAACCGCTATAAATATGGATAAATTCGTCAGTCACTTCAATTTGTGTGCAAAGAACAAAAATGGCCACCCGATTCATCCAACAGGTATGTAAAACGTTTACAAAGTCATAATCACTGAAAATTTATGCGCAATATGTTTTATATCAATGAAAAAATGCGAATCACCTCATAGCCATTCACGCTATATGCATGGACAAAATCGCTGCCTTTTTCTGCTGTGATTTTCATCACGCCAATTCTCCGTTTCTTGCTCAAATAATGATTCCCGATGAAACAAAAAATCCTACACGTAGACGGAATTACAATATGAAAAAAATCACACATACACTTGCTGCGGTCGCACTGACAGGTGCGACATTACTCAGTGCTTCCGCGAATGCATTCTGGGGAAGTGACGATGACACCCTCAAGCTGGGTTACCTGGTGAAACAACCGGAAGAGCCCTGGTTTCAGACCGAGTGGAATTTTGCCGAGAAAGCCGGCAAAGATTATGGCTTTGAAGTGATCAAAATGGCGGTTCCTGACGGAGAAAAAACCCTCAATGCCATTGATACGCTGGCGGCCAGCGGCGCGAAAGGCTTTGTTATCTGCACCCCGGACCCCAAACTCGGGCCGGCCATCATGGCAAAAGCCAACAGTTACGACATGAAAGTCATTACCGTCGATGACCAGTTCCTCAATGCCAAGGGTCAGCCGATGACGAATGTACCTCTGGTAATGATGGCCGCCAGCGAAATTGGCTATCGTCAGGGCAGCGAGTTGTACCAGGAAATGACAAAACGTGGCTGGGATGCCAAAACAACAGGTGTCATGGCCATTACTGCCGATGAGCTGGATACTGCACGCCGCCGGGTGGACGGCGCAGTAAAAGCGCTGACGGAATCCGGTTTCCCGGCAGATCAAATCTACCGCGTGCCAACCAAATCCAATGACATTCCGGGCGCCCTTGATGCGGCTAACTCTCTGCTGGTGCAGTACCCGGATGTGAAACACTGGCTGGTCGTGGGGATGAATGACAATACGGTGCTGGGCGGTATCCGTGCCACTGAAGGACAAGGTTTTACCGCTTCAGAAGTCATTGGCATCGGCATCAATGGTGTCGATGCCGTCAACGAGCTGGCGAAGTCTCAGGCCACCGGCTTTTATGGCTCACTCCTGCCAAGCCCGGATGTTCATGGCTATAAGAGTATTGAATCCCTGTACAAATGGGTGAAAGAAGACGTTCAGCCACAGAAATTTGTGGAAGTCACCGACGTGGTCCTGATCACGCGCGACAACTACAAAGCCGAACTGCAGAAGAAAGGTCTGTAAGCCCGAACCGGGCGGCAGTGCCACATTGCCGCCCAATGATTCTACAGGAGTACGCATTATGGCTACGTCCCCTTCCAGCCTGGAATTTCGCCAGATTTCGAAGCATTTTCCCGGTGTCAAAGCCCTGTCTGGCATCAGTTTTCGGGTCAGCAGCGGCAGTGTGCATGCGCTTATGGGCGAGAACGGTGCCGGTAAATCAACCTTACTGAAAACCCTGAGCGGCCTTTACCAGCCTACCAGTGGCGAGCTGGTGATCAATGACCAGCCCGTCCGCCTATCTTCCACTGTCGATGCACTGGAGCAAGGTATCGCCATTATCTATCAGGAGTTGAACCTGGTTCCGGAGCTCAGTGTCGCGGAAAACATTTATCTCGGTCAGCTGCCCACCAGAAACGGCAAGGTAGACACCGAGACCTTAAATCGCAATGCCAGCGCACAGCTGGCACGACTGGGCGAAGATTTTGACCCGTCGCTGCCTTTGAAGACCTTTTCCATCGGTCAGTGGCAGATGGTGGAAATTGCCAAAGCCCTGAGCCGCAACGCCACCATCATTGCCTTTGATGAGCCGACCAGCAGCCTGTCACAACGTGAGATCGATAACCTGTTCAAAGTGATCCGCGAGCTGCGCGATGACGGCAAAATCATTGTGTACGTCTCTCACCGAATGGAGGAAATCTTCTCGCTGTGTGATGCCATTACGATATTTAAAGACGGTACCCATGTGCAGACCTGTGATGACATGACCCATCTGACCCACGACAAGCTCGTCGAGCTGATGGTGGGACGTGAGATCAACGACATCTACAACTATCGCTCACGTCCCCTGGGTGAGAGTGGCCTGAAGCTGGATAAGCTGACGGGAACCGGTTTGAGTGCCCCCGTTTCGATGGACATTCGTCAGGGGGAAATTCTGGGTCTGTTTGGCCTGGTTGGCGCGGGGCGCACTGAACTGACACGGCTGATCTTTGGTGCCGAAAAACCGGATTCCGGCGACATTTACCTGCACAACCAGAAAATGCAGATTCGCAGCCCTAAAGACGCCATCAAAGCGGGCATTACCCTGTGTCCTGAAGATCGCAAAGCGCACGGCATAGTGCCTATTCTCTCGGTCGAAGAAAATACCAACATCAGCGCCCGTCCATGGCATCTCAAACTGGGCGGTGTGATTAACCGTGTGTGGGAGCGCAAAAATGCCGAGACGCAAAGTCAGGCGCTCAATGTCAAAGCCGCTAACCTGGAACAAGCCATTGGTCAGTTATCCGGGGGCAATCAACAGAAAGTGATCCTTGGCCGCTGGCTGTCGACCGACATGAGCGTGATTTTACTGGATGAACCCACACGCGGCATTGACGTTGGCGCGAAATCGGAAATTTATGAGCTGATTTTCAAGCTGGCTGAAAACGGGGTCACTGTCCTGGTTGTCTCCAGTGATTTACCCGAAGTGCTGGGGATCTCTGACCGCCTTCTGGTCATGAAGGAAGGCAGGATAACAGGCGAACTGACCCGTGATGTCTTTGATGAACAAACCGCGCTTCGCCTGGCCATGCTTGGCGACGCCCCGATTGCCGCTTGATGAAAAGGAACCTTCTCATGGCTACGAGTAGTACGACGAAATTAATCGAATCTGAGCACAGCTCCGGCACCCTGAACATGTCCGCTGTCTGGGATAAATACGGGATGCTGATGGTGTTCGCCGGCTTGTTTTTACTCTGTGCGTTTTTTGTCCCTTATTTTGCCACCCTGGTGAATATGAAAGGATTGGGACTGGCCATTTCAATGAGCGGCATGGTGGCCTGCGCCATGTTGTTCTGTCTGGCGTGTGGCGACCTTGATCTGTCCGTTGCCTCCGTGATCGCCTGTTCAGGGGTGGTCACCGCCGTGGCGATCAATGCCACCGGCAGTGTGGTGCTGGGTGTGGGCGCAGGTTTGCTGTCCGGTGTGCTGTTTGGCTTACTGAACGGTTTTGTCATTGCCAAACTGCAGGTCAATGCCCTGATCACCACACTGGCCACGATGCAGATTGCGCGTGGTTTGGGCTATATCATCTCGGACGGTAAAGCCGTGGGTATCACGGAGGAAAGCTTCTTCGCCTTAGGTAATTCCTCGCTGCTTGGGATCCCGACGCCTGTCTGGCTGACCCTGATGACCTTCGCGGTGTTTGCTTTTCTGCTGAACCGCACTGTTTATGGCCGCAATACGCTGGCCATCGGCGGCAATGAAGAAGCGGCCCGCCTGGCAGGGGTCAATGTCGTCAAAACCAAGATTATCATTTTCACTGTCTCCGGCTTCATCTCCGCACTGGCCGGGGTGATACTCGCGGCGCGCATGACCAGTGGCCAGCCCATGACCTCAGTCGGCTTCGAACTGGTGGTGATTTCAGCGTGTGTTTTAGGCGGTGTGTCCCTGAAAGGCGGGATAGGCAAAGTGTCTTATGTGATTGCCGGTGTGCTGATTCTTGGCACGGTCGAAAACGCCATGAACCTGCTGAATATGTCCCCCTTTGCGCAATACGTGGTGCGCGGGTCCATTCTGCTGGCAGCGGTCATCTTCGACCGTTATAAGCAAACCTCCCGCAAAGCCTGATATCGGCCATCCTGTCGCGCCCCCTCTTTGCAACGGGAGGGGCGCGCAAACAGAAATCATCGCCCTGCTCCTTCGTATCACGGTTTCGCCGCCTACACTTGTGGTAACTCCTTTTGCACAGAAGGTGAGCCATGACAACGGGATTATTTGTCTTCAGTTACGATTTGCGCCTGCACGATAACCCAGCGTTGAAGCAAACGGCTGAGCAGGTGGATAATCTGTTGTGTCTCTACTGTCTGCCGCAGCAAGGGATGGATCCGTATCCGGCACACAGGACGCAGTGGGGCAAGCCGCGGCAAGCGTTTTTGCTGGCTTCGCTGGCGGATCTGAATCACCAGCTTGCCGAGCAGCATCAGCACCAATGCCTTCTCGTGCGCGACACGCCGCTGGAAGCAACAATTGACGAACTGCTGGATCAATACCCGATTTCCGTCATCGGCCGCAGTGAACAGGCTGGCTATTACGAAAACCAGAGCTGGGCGTATATTGAGGCCCAATACCCGGACGTCACTTTTCTGACCATTCCAACTCATACCCTGTTCACGCGGGCACTGCTGCCTTTTACACTCAATGAACTGCCCGTCAGTTTCACCCAGTTTAGGCTGATGACAGAAAAACTGGATTGCCGTTCAGAGTCTGTGGGTGATCTAGAGCTGCCGCCGCCGCCCGCTTTGCCGCAAACCGCTCCGCTCCACCCGATCAATCTGGCGCGCACCCAACTGAACAGAATGCCGGAGCAACCTTCCCTCTCCCGCGGCTTCACCGGCGGCGAAACGGCAGCTTTTGAGCATATTCAGCGCTATTTCTCCGGCGATTTACCTGCCCGTTACAAAGAGACACGTAATGCGCTGGATGGCTGGGACAATTCGACCAAGTTTTCACCCTGGCTGGCGCTGGGGTGTCTGTCCCCGGTCACTGTGCTGCGCTATCTGGACGATTATCAGAACAAGGTCATCAGAAATGACTCAACCGAGTGGATTCGTTTCGAGCTGTTATGGCGTGAATACTTTCAGTGGTATGCCCATGCCTACCGCCAAAAGTTGTTCTATTATCATGGCATTAAAAAACAGGGGCCAATCAACCGCCATGATGAGGCGCGTTTTCAGCAATGGTGCAACGGCAAGACAGGTTATCCGATTGTTGATGCCTGCATGCGACAGCTCAATCAGACCGGCTATATGTCTAACCGTGGCCGCCAGCTGGTTGCCAGTTGTTTTGTCCACGAACTGGCCCTCGACTGGCGCTACGGTGCCGCTTACTTTGAGCAGCAGTTGATCGACTATGATGTCGCGTCTAACTGGGGCAATTGGCAGTATCTGGCCGGAGTGGGTGCCGACCCGCGGGGCTGGCGCTATTTTGATCTGGAGAAACAGACGAAAATGTACGATCCTGATGGCGACTTCATTCATCGCTGGTTAAATCATGGCAGCCACTCACTATAAAACCTTAAGGCTGATCCTGGGCGATCAGCTCAATGCGCAACATTCCTGGTTTCAGTCAAAGGACGACAGTACGTTATATCTGATTGCCGAATTGCATCAGGAAGAGACTTATACCAAGCATCATGTGCAGAAAATCTGCGCCTTTTTTGCCGCCATGAAAGCCTTTGCAGGCGCCCTCAATCAAGCCGGCTTTCATGTCTGCCACCTGACGCTGGACGACACCGAGGCATACAAAAGCCTGCCGGAACTGCTTCACAAACTGGTGTCAGATCATCAGATAGAAGTGTTCGAATACCAGCGACCTGATGAATACCGCCTGCTGCAACAGCTGCGAACCTTAGCCCTGCCTGCCAGCGTATCGTGCAAAGAAGTCGATACCGAACACTTCCTGTTGCCATTTAACGAGATTCCCCGCCACTTTGCCCAGGGCAAACATGTCCTGATGGAACATTTTTACCGAATGATGAGACGTCGCTTTGCTATCCTGATGCAGGGCGAAAAACCTGAGGGAGGCAAATGGAACTACGACAAAGAGAACCGGCATAAGCTGACCAGCGTGGATCTTGCGGCCATTCCGGCACCGCTGCGTTTCAACAACCCGGTCAGTGATATCCTGTCCCGGCTGAAAAAACACCGTATTCCGCATTTTGGTCAAGCCTCTGATTCACTGCTATGGCCGGTGACACGCAGACAGGCCATTGAATTGCTGAACTATTTTTGCCAGCACCAACTTCAGTGTTTCGGCTATTTTCAAGATGCCATGACAGATCAGAGCCAGCACCAGTGGAGTCTTTATCATTCGCGGTTATCTTTTTCCCTTAACACGAAAATGCTGCACCCGATGCAGGTCATTCAGACAGTATTGACCCACTATCAACAGGCCGATGGCAGGATATCTCTGGCTCAAGTGGAAGGTTTCATACGCCAGATACTGGGCTGGCGCGAATACGTGCGGGGAATTTACTGGGCCAATATGCCTGACTACGCCAGCAGCAACACCCTTGGCGCTAACCGGCAGTTACCGGATTTTTTCTGGACGGGGAAAACAGGCATGGCCTGCCTGAAGGCAGCCGTCTCGCAGTCATTGGATTACGCCTATGCGCACCATATTCAAAGACTGATGGTCACAGGCAACTTTTGTCTGCTCACGGAAACTGATCCCGATCAGGTCGATGCCTGGTATCTGGGTATCTATGTCGATGCCATTGAGTGGGTTGAAATGCCCAACACCCGGGGGATGTCTCAGTTTGCTGATAATGGCATTATTGCCACTAAACCCTATGCGGCAAGTGGCAACTACATCAATAAGATGAGTGACTACTGTCAGTCCTGCCAATACTCTGTTAAAAAGAAAACCGGTGCGGATGCCTGTCCCATTAACAGCTTGTACTGGCGTTTCATGGACAAGCACCAACAGCGTCTGGCCGTAAACCCAAGAATCGGTATGATTTATCGCAGCTGGGATAACTTAGCGGACAAGGAACGGCAGGCAATACTCAGCCGAGCCGAATTCTGTCTCAATAACCTGGATCAGCTCTGACTGCCTCTTCGGTCCAGTTCATCACACTGTTGTTTGAGCCAGCGCCCCAGGGTGATAATGGCGGTTTGCTTGGCGCGGGATTTTTTATACACAAAGTAAAAACTGTCACCGGTCGGCAACTCATGCATAGGGATCCGCACGAAATGCTGTTGCCTGTCGATATCATTCATCAGGTAGTCATTGAGAAAAGTGATGCCCTGATCATAGCGGGCGGCTTCTGCCGCCAGCAACATATGGCTGAACAACTGAAATCTTGCCTGTTCAGGCAGCTCAAAACCGCCCAGCTTACACCAGCGGTGCCAGTCTTCGCCGTGTTTGGCATCTTTAAAAATAGATCGCGTAGTGAGCAGCGGATGTTCCCACAGGGCGTCCGGCAGCGGTTTATCCCGCATTTGCTGCCAGAGTTTATGGCTGCATACCGGATACAGCTGCTCATGATACAGCAGCTCTGAAATGAAATTATTGCGCTTGGGTGGCGAGACAGTAATAAAACAATCGGCCAGTTCGTCACTGAAATTCGGGTCGTTACTCACCATATTTAACGTGAGCTCTATTTCAGGGTGCAGCTGACGCAGGTTTTCCAGCCGTGGGATCAGCCATTTCACCGCCAATGAGCTGTAAAGTGCCAGGCGAATCTTGCCGCCTTCGCCTTCCCGGATCTGCTGGCTGGCTTCGGAGATATCAGCCAGAGCATGGCTGATCTGCTCGTAATACTTTTCACCGACGGGCGTCAGAGACAACTGACGACCCTGGCGCTGGAACAGTTCTTCGCCCAAATAATCTTCTAAAAGACGAACCTGATGGCTGACCGCACTTTGCGTCACACTCAAAAATTCCGCCGCACGGGAAAAACTGTTCAGACGGGCGACAGCCTCAAAGTAATGAACAGCGCGAAGTGGTGGCAGCTTCACTATCTAAAAAACTCATACCAAAAAAATTTATATCATTATACTTCATCACTACCGCTGGTTTATGCTTTGGATCACAGTTTGTTGTCTCGTTGACATTTCATTAACCCCAAAAAAAGAAGGAGCAGCCCATGCCTCAAATGTCTGTCGGTTTAGCCATGATATTGCTGATTGTTGGCAACTTAATTGCTGTGTGCTCCGATGCCATGATTAAATCATTGGGTGATGAAACGGCTATTTTTCAGTTTGTTTTTTTCCGCCAGTTAACCGCCGTCGCTATTCTTGCCCCCTTCTGTATCGGCACCAAAAAAGCCGATTTTTTTGCCGGGTTTAAGTGGCATGCGCTGCGCGGACACATTTGGTTGCTGGGCATGGTCTTTATGATCATCTCCATTACCAGCCTGCCACTGGCAACAGCGAATGCCATCTTCTATGCCGCCCCGCTGATCATGCTGCCTATGGCCATGATGCTGTTTCAGGAAAAGCTGACCAAATATTCTGTCGGCGTGGCGGTGATTGGTTTCATTGGTGTGCTGGTGATTATCCGCCCGACTGAAATCAACTGGGCTGCCATTGCGGCTCTGATTGTCGCGTTTACGCTGGCCTGGAACAACCTGCTGGTACGTAAGCTGCCAAAACACCAGACTGTGGCACAAACCCTGATGCTGACCAACCTGGCAGGTATGCCGGCAGCACTGGGCCTGGCGCTTTGGGAAGGACAGCCCTGGGACTGGTCGCCGCTGCTGACAGCGGCCGGTTCAAGCACTTTCATTATGATTTATGCCGGCGCCTGCGTACTGGCTTACCGCTCGGCGGAATCAAACAAGATAGCGAGCGCCGAATACAGCGGGCTGATTGGCGCTGTGATCATCGGCATGCTGTGGTTTGACGAAGTACCTGACTTGCCAATGATTCTTGGCACCATGATGATCATCGCGCCCCTGATCTGGCTGGCACAAAAAGAAAAGCGTGCCAAAAAAGCCGCGGGGCTCAAACCCCTGGAAGCAGCAGTCGCTACAGATACTGCAGACGAAACCAAAGCCTGACAATTAACTATCCGTTGTGCGACAGAGTGGGAGCGCCTGCCCGCCCTGTCGCTTTTTTTTTATTTGGCCTTCTTATTCGCCTCTGAACGCCCGCTCCAGGGCGGCAATCTCCAGCCTGGTCATGGTCAGAAAGCATTGTGTTAACCGCGCCAGCTTAACGGGATCATCACTTCGCATCATCGTATCCATAGATTTCGGCACAATCTGCCATGACAAACCAAATTTATCTTTCAGCCAGCCGCACTGCCCTTCCTCACCGCCATCCTGAGATAAAGCCGTCCAGTAACGATCGATTTCGGCCTGATCCTCACAATGAATAACAAAAGAGATCGATTCATTAAAAGTGAAAAATGGCCCGGCACTGATCGCGGTGAATGGCTGTCCGAACAATTCAAAGTTCACCACATCAACACTGCCTGAAGGGGTGTCTTCAATCTTGGTGACATTGACAATTTTTGAGTTGTCAAAAACTTGCGTATAAAAGTCGGCGGCTTCAACCGCTTCTTGATCAAACCACAAGTGAGGGGAGATTTTCGCCTGCTGAAACGATGCCATAGAACCTCCGGGAAACTGGACAGGAACACAAAGAAAAACGGCATACTGTATCGACCAAGTGTAGATGAAGACGCGGCGTTTTGAGCTGACTATTACTGAGTTAACATCGGCCTGTCATCAGGTACTGCGCCCAGTCTGCGCGACCGTTGGCTGTGGCTGCCTGCACAGCCGCCTGCACATCGTAATCAACGCGGTGAAAGGCGACATCCCAATCCCCCTTGTCCTGTAAAGTCAGCACCGCATACGACGCTTGCGGAGTGTGATTTTGCATCGCATGAGCCAACGGCAGTTCATCAGCATAAGCCTGAAGGCCCACACTGCCTGGGTTAATCACTGTCTGTCCCGTCGACAGCCGGACACAACGGGGAATATGGGTATGACCACAGAGAATAATGGGTGAACGGATGTTTTTAAGATGCGCGGCTATCTCAGCATCTGCTTTGACCAGCGGATGGCCCGAGCTGACCTCTTCCAGCAGATACACCAGATCATCGTCCGGCGTGCCATGGCAGGCGTAAATCTCATCGGATATCCGGGCATCAAAAGGCAGTTGCTGCATCCAGTCCAGCGGGGCCTGTCCTAAATCATTGAGGATAAACTGCAGCGTGGGATTGGCAGCCACTTCTGCTGCACTCGACTGGTAAATTTGCCGATCCTGATTACCTGAAATGGTCAGCATCTCTTGCTGCTGCAAATAATCAAAGGTAGCACGAGGGGCTATCGGGCCGTATAAAATGTCACCCAGATTCACCAGCCGGGTCACCCCCTTGCTGAGCGCATCCTCAACTACAGCCTCCAGCGCAAAGACATTACTGTGAATGTCCGATAACACGGCATATTTTTCCAACTCACACTCCTTGTGATGATTCTGTGCTTACCGTTGACCTTCTCCAATTATCTTTTCCCTGTCAACAATGTCCTACTGCACCCCACTTTGAACCGTGTAAAAAACATAGCCAAACAAGGCAGCGAATATCACGACAGTCAGAATCAGTTTTAGCCAGAGCCCTTTCATCTGTTCTCCTTGTCAGATTGCACAGTGATCAAAACTCACCCTCGGCCCCAGCAGCGTTCAGACCCGCATGCGTCATTGATCAATTGATCATGGCTCATGCGGGTCGTTAACATTGCTGGAGTACTGTTTATTAAGCCGTCTCAGCTAACAGCGTATCGATAACCTGCTTCAAGGTGTCTGTATCCTGCGCACCGGAAAGCAGGTACTTTTCATTAAAGACAAAAGCAGGAACGGCGGTGATCCCCTGCCCGGTCCAGGTTTGCTCTTCAGCTCTCACGGCTTCAGCAAAATTGCCCTGTTTCAGCACCAGCTCGGCTTCTTTGCGATCCAGGCCGGCAGTCTCAGCGGCATCCAGCAGCACAGGCAAAGCACCCGGATCATCCTGCTCGGTGAAATAAGCGTCAAAAAGCGCCAGCTTCAGCTCTGTCTGACGGCCGTAACTCGCGGCCCAATGCAGCAGCTGATGGGCTTTGAAGGTATTGTAGATACGGGAGAGTGGGGTGAAATGGAACCGAATACCGGACTCTTCACCTAAAGCGATGATCCTGGCTCGGTTCTGTTCACTTTGCTCGGCTGTGATCTGATATTTCTCGGCCAGATGCTCACTCAGCAGCTGGCCGTCTTCCTGCATCGCCGGATTCAGTTCGAAAGGATGCCAGCGCACAGTAAACTGTACCTGATCTTTATAGGCCGCCATAGCCTGCTCCAGTCGTTTGTAACCAATGTAGCACCAGGGACAGACGACATCAGATACGATATCAATGGTTAAGTGGGTATGCGTTGACATGCATTTCGTCTCTTAGTTCAGGTGGGCTGATAGTGGTTAGCGTGGCGTAAAAAATCAACCCATAATCCCTAAAAATGAGATCTTAAAATTAAGGCTCAGCTAACACGGAGGTATCCCAATGGACATAAATCGACTTGTCGCTCATCTCAAAAATCATGCCTTTTGCGCCTAATCCGCTTCTTCTGTAAACAGGCTGATTGCGGTCATCGCGGTATTGACCCGGCTCTCCCCGTGCCGGATGAAAATCGTAATAGACGCCATCTGCTCTGTCTATGGTGATATAGCCATGATGCTGAGACAGCACGCACAAGTAACGGCCTGAGGGTTTATCTGCACCTTTGGGGTAGATATCGCAGCGGGCATCAACGATGTCGGCCTGAACAGGCAGGACAGAACCTGCCCAGAACAAAGCAAGGAGAAAAAGAGTCGCACACCATTTCCACAATAAACTGACCATACTTGCCTCCGCGACGAACCCAATTCCACGAAGTCAGTGTCGGTATGAGTGTAGCACGCTGATTCAGACACTCAGGTCGCTGATAAGCGCCGACATCGTCTGAATTCGATGATTTGCCTGTTTATCGCGTTTTTGAATCAAGGCAGGTAAGAAGAAGCCGCTAAGATGGCGCCGTTTGCTACGCCATATGTTATTCCCTACAATTCTCATCAGATAACGAACCCTAAGGTCATCCCTGATGAAAATTGATTTAAACACGCTGATCACTGAAAGCCGCAACCCTGCCAGCCAGGTGATAGACACCCTGTCGACCGTCGACATGCTGAAGGTCATCAATGACGAAGATAAGCAAGTGGCGCTGGCTGTTGAGCAGACATTGCCGCAAGTGGCTCAGACTGTCGATGCTATTGCCACTGCTTTCCAGCAAGGTGGCCGCTTAATTTATTCAGGCGCAGGGACATCAGGCCGCTTAGGCATTCTGGATGCCAGTGAATGCCCGCCCACTTATGGCAGCGACCCGTCTCAGGTTATCGGTTTGATTGCCGGTGGCCGCGAAGCGATTTTCCGCGCCGTAGAAAATGCAGAAGACAACAGCGAACTGGGTGCAGCAGATCTGAAAGCCCTGAATTTTTCAGACAAAGATGTGTTAGTCGGCATTGCTGCCAGTGGTCGTACGCCTTATGTTATCGGTGCCATGACATACGCCAAATCAATCGGTGCGACCGTCGGAAGCATCAGCTGCAATCCGGACAGTGCCATGACTCAATTGGCCGATATTGCCATGACGCCCATCGTCGGACCCGAAGTGGTGACCGGCTCTTCCCGCATGAAAGCCGGTACTGCGCAGAAAATGATCCTCAATATGCTGACAACAGGCGCCATGATACGAACCGGCAAAGTGTACGGGAACCTGATGGTGGACGTTGAAGCAACCAATGCCAAGCTGGTCGAGCGCCAGAAAAACATTGTCACCGCTGCGACCGGCGCAACACGCGAACAGGCCGAATCTGCGCTGGCAGCCTGTGGCGGCCACTGCAAAACAGCCATTGTGATGATTCTGACCAGTTCAACGGCTGAAGATGCGCGTGCGCTGCTGAACAACTCGCAGGGATTTACCCGGCAAGCTGTCCAACAGGCAGGTCAGTAAACGCACGCTACTTACCCCGCCTTACTGGGCGGCAACCCAAAATAGCGTTTAAACTCCCGGCTGAACTGCGCGGCACTTTCATACCCTACTTTGCTTGCTGCCACGCTGGCTGACACGCCATCCTGCACCATGAGCTGCTTGGCGTTATTGAGCCGGATTTTTTTTATGTATTGCAACGGCGGGTCGGTGACAACTTGCTTAAATGCACGGTGAAAGGCAGAAATGCTCATGCCTGCCATGTCAGCCAGATCATCCACCGCCAGCTTATCCGCATAGTGCAGCTGCACATGCTCTATCACACCTGATACGCGGGCCAACGCGCTGTCTTGCTTCACATACTGGGCAAGCAGGGATCGCTGATCACTTTGCAGCAGGCGGTAAAAAAACTCTCTGAGTATCTGCGGCCCCAGTAATTTTGCATCAATAGGGGTATGCAGAACCGATAATAATCGCTGCATACAATCATTAATCTCAGGTGTGACAGGCGAGGCGGCCACGCCTTTGTGCTGCTGCTGAGAGGCGAAATAATCGGCCCCCAGATCCGCTTCCATATCATCGACCAGCTGGCGAATCACGCTGTGGTCGAACCCGATATCAATACCGATCAGCGGCGCCTGCTCCGACGCAAAGGTTTCACAGGCAATGGGGTATGGTGCTGACACAATCAGGCAATGTTCTGTGTCGTACTCAAATCGATAGTCATTCAGATGGCCAATTTTATTGCCCTGAAAAATAACGACCACGCCTTGTTGGTACATCTGCGGGGTAACATGATGATACTGGGTAATTTTAAACAGGCTGACACCTTTTAGTGCCGTATTTACCTTACCTTGACCGCTCGCCAAACCCAGTTGACAGCATAAGGAAATGGCCAGTTCCAGGGTAGTATTCATAGTCGAAACTCAGTTGTTCCAGATGGCTTAGTGTTGATGAATAACCGTTCAAATAAAAGTGTAAAGCAGAATCAGGCAAGAATTAAGCAGAATCGTGTATTACCGCAAGGCATGTTGTCACCTACACTTTGCAGCACACTACATCTTACAGGCAAACCTGGAGAGCAATGATGAACCCATTCAGCTATCACAACCCTACCCGCATCCATTTTGGTGAAGGCCAGATTGCTGCCATCACCAGCGAAATTCCTAAAACCAGCAAGGTACTGGTACTGTACGGCGGTGGCTCTATCAAAGCCAACGGTGTCTACGATCAGGTTGCTAAGGCGCTGAGTGAGCACCAATGGACTGAATTCTCTGGCATCGAACCTAACCCGCAATACGACACGCTGATGAAAGCGGTCGACACAATCAAAGCAGAAGGCGTTGACTACCTGCTGGCAGTGGGTGGCGGCTCAGTGGTGGACGGCACCAAGTTTGTCGCGGCAGCAGCCTGCTATGAAGGCCAGGACCCGTGGGATATGTGGGCCAAAGGGCTCAAAGTGGATAATGCGCTGCCTATTGGCTGCATTCTGACACTGCCGGCAACGGGTTCTGAAAGTAATAAAGCTTCTGTGGTCTCTCGCGGTAACGATAAGATTGGCTTCATGTCATCTAAAATCCAGCCTGCTTTCGCCGTCTTGGATCCGGCAACCACTCTGAGTCTGTCTCCTCGCCAGATCAGTAACGGTGTGGTTGACGCATACGTCCATGTGATGGAGCAATATCTGACTTTTCCGGTGAATGCCAAAGTGCAGGATCGGTTTGCTGAAGGTTTGCTGTTAACCCTGATTGAAGAAGGCCCGAAAGCGCTGACTAATCCTAAAGATCTGGCGGTTCGTGCCAATATTATGTGGTCAGCCACACAGGCACTGAACGGACTCATTGGTGTCGGTGTCCCGCAAGACTGGGCCACGCACATGATTGGTCACGAGCTGACCGGCAACTACGGCATTGATCATGCCCGCACGCTGAGTATCGTGCTTCCGGCCGTCATGAAAGAACGCCGCCAAGAGAAAGAAGGCAAGCTTCTTCAGTATGCAGAACGTATTTTCGGTATCACTGAAGGCAACGCCGACGAGCGTATCTATGCCGCCATTGCCAAAACCGAAGCTTTCTTCAAAGCCATGCAAGTACCCACTCGCTTAAAAGATGTCGAACTGGATGAAAGCGATATTCGCGTGCTGCTCAGCGGCCTGGAAAAGCACGGTATGACCGCATTGGGCGAACACGGCAAGATTGGTATTGCCGACAGTGAAGCCATCCTTCGCACTGCGCTTTAATTTCTTTGAGCCAACACAGACACACCTAAAACCGCCAGCTCTGGCGGTTTTTTATTGCCTGCCACAAACGCTATTTACCGAACCGAATAAATAATTCTCAGTAATGGTATTGATCTCTGTGCATAAGCAGCTATTATGACGATAAGTCAACTTTGACTAATCGTCATTTTTTACAGAGATTTACCCTTTTCGTATTCGTGTTAAACTGATTAAGGGATGCGTGCTTCTTGTAAAGCAAAAACTTACAGAAGCATCTGCATCTCACAGGAGGAGTTGCAATGTATTCACGCAACTGACAACTTAAAAGTCGGAAGTTATGTTCGGGTTGAACTGTAATAAAGAGAGAGGTGCCCTCTTCTCCGGAGAGCGTGCGCCCAAAACCAAAAAACAGCAAGCGATTGCAGAACGCGATCACGAGCTGATCATGCTTGCCAAAGATCTGGTTAACAAAGAAGGCTTTGCGAACCTGACCATGGACAGGCTGGCGTCAATCAGTCCTTACTCTAAAGGAACGGTGTATAACCATTTCTGCAGTAAAGAAGACGTCATAGTGGCGTTATGCAGCCACGCTATAAAGGTTGAAATGACTCTGTTCAACCGGGTGTTAGATATGGAAGGCAGCAGCCGGGATATTCTGATGGGTGTCCACGTTGCATACCATATCTTTGCCCGACTCGAACCCATACTGTCGACCTGTCTGCTGACAGCGAAAACCCCCTGGGTTATCGACAAAGCATCCAGTACACGCGTGGAAATATTGAATCAACTTGAAGAGCAAATGATTGATAATGCCGATGCAATCGTCAATCGCGCTCTTGAGGAAGGCAGTCTGGCTATGTCGGCGGCCGTCAGTACCGATGCGGTGGTTTTTGCAAACTGGTCACTGGCAGTGGGATCAAATGCGTTGGTTACGAATGCAACCAATAGCCGCTGTATTCATCGCCTGCAGGATCCGTTCACTATTCTCAACAACATCAACATGTTATTGGACGGGATGAACTGGAAACCACTGTCCAGCGAAAGGGATTACAAAAGGCTGTGGAAACACATTGAACAGACCTTTTTTGCCGAAGAGATCGAACTTCTGGCGCAACTGGGTCGTTAGTTCCTGTAATAACCCGCTTTCAGGCGGGTTATTTTCACACCATGTTTGACGATTTGTCACAATTTAATTTTCTCTGCAGCGAACAGTGGAGCGTGTTACCGCTCATAAATCGCTGAATAATGAAAATTCGCTATCAATAAGTAGCTTACTCATGCCCGGCCAGCCTACATGCTGGCTTTAAAGCACCAAGTATTGACGAAACGTCACTCATGGAGATTGTGATGAAAGACAGTATCTACGCTTTACCGATCAAACGTGCTTATCTCGTCCTGGCGACAATGACAGCACTGCTGATCGCCGCGACTATCGGCGCCAAAAACCTTTATTTCCGCGGCGATTACAACATCTTCTTTGACGAAAATAACCCCCAGCTGCAAGCCTTCAACACGATCCAAAACACATTCAGTAAAACAGACAACATCAGCTTTGTTGTTGCGCCCAAAAACGGCAATGTCTTTACGCCGGACACCTTGTCGCTTATCCGGGATCTGACCAATGACAGCTGGCAGATTCCCTTTTCCAGCCGCGTCGACTCGCTGGCAAACTATCAGCACACAGAGGCCATTGAAGATGATCTGCTGGTGGAAGATTTGCTGTTAGATGAGTACCCGCTTGATGCGGCGCGTATCGCGAAAGTGAAGTCGGTCGCCTTACAAGAACCTTTGCTGCGTGATTCACTTATTTCATCCAACGGTGATGTTGCTGTGGTGAACGTCACTTTACAAATGCCCAAAGTTGACGAAACGACAGAAATTACCACGGTTACCGATTATTCCCAGACCTTGCTGGCGAAGTACCGGGCCGACTTTCCTGACGTTGATTTCTATCAGGCCGGCATTGTCGCGATGAACCGGACTTTCATGGACATGGCGATGAAAGACAGCAGCACACTCGTGCCGACCATGCTGCTGATTGTGCTGGTTTTCCTGGTGCTAATGCTGCGCACTGTGACCGGTGTGCTCGCCACGCTTATTGTGATTATCGGTTCAGTGGCAGCCACTATGGGCCTGTCCGGCTGGGCGGGCATGTTCCTCAGCACAGCCACAGTCAATGTACCCACCCTGGTTCTCACACTCGCCGTTGCTGACTGCGTACATGTTATTGCCACTATGCGCCAGGGCATGCAGCGGGGCATGCTCAAAAACGAAGCCATTGGCTACAGCATCAAACTCAATGCTATGCCGGTACTGATTACCTCGGTAACAACAGCGCTTGGCTTTTTGATGATGAATGCCTCTGATTCCCCGATTCTGCGTGATTTGGGCAATTTGGCCGCTCTGGGAATAATGATCGCCTGTTTTCTGTCAGTTACTCTGCTGCCCGCGCTACTGGCTGTGCTGCCTTTGCGTGCCCCGGCCGTCAAACCGGCCGGCCAGCACAGCTGGACCGATCAATTAGGCAATCTTGTGGTGAATCACCGCAAAATTATCCTGCCTTTGTCGGTGATCGTTCTGGCCGGCACTACCCTGCTTCTGCCCCGTAATGTGGTCAACGACGAGCCAGTCAAATACTTCGCCACAGACAGCCAGTTCCGCCAGGCTGCCGATTTCATGGCTGAAAATATCAGCGGTATGACCACCATCAGCATCGCGATTGACTCAGGCCAGCCTCAGGGGATCGCTGATCCTGGCTTCCTGAACATTCTGAATCAGTTTACAAACTGGTTGCGCGAACAACCGGAAACCGACCATGTCGCCAGCCTGAGTGATGTTTACAAACGCCTGAACAAAAACATGCATGGTGATGATGACAGCTGGTATCGCCTGCCGAACGACAGAGAACTGGCGGCACAATATCTGCTGCTGTATGAGATGTCTTTGCCCTACGGCCTGGATCTGAATAACCAGCTCAATGTAGATAAATCATCCGTCAAACTGACGCTAACCACCAAGAATGTCGGCAGTAAAGAACTGGTGGCTATGGAAACCCGTATTAATGACTGGTTTGATGCCAATGCGCCGGGTTACGCCATTATGGCGTCCAGCCCGAACCTGATGTTCGCCCATATTGGCGAAACCAACATGGCCAGCATGTTATCGACACTGCCGGTGACGCTGGTGCTGATCTCCGCACTGATGATTTTCGCTCTGCGTTCACTGCGACTGGGTGTGATCAGTCTTATTCCCAACATCGCCCCGGCGATTCTTGGCTTCGGACTCTGGTCACTCTGGTCCGGTGAAATCAATCTGGGGCTGTCAGTGGTGGTCACTCTTACGCTCGGTATCGTGGTCGATGACGCCGTGCATTTCCTCAGCAAGTATCAAATCGCACGCAAAGAAGGCCGAAATGCCGAAGAAGCGGTTCGTTATGCCTTCAGCACTGTTGGTCGCGCGTTATGGATCACAACCGTCGTTCTGGTTGCCGGCTTCTCGGTACTGGCCAGCTCCAGTTTCCGTCTGAACAGCGATATGGGCCAGCTCAGCGCCCTGATCATTTTCATTGCCCTGGTGGTGGACTTCTTGCTGCTGCCCTGCATGTTGATGCTCTTTGACCGTAAGCCGGTGGAGCAGGCTGACCTTAAGACAGCCATGCCGGATAGCAAAAAACCGATTAACCCAAAACCATTGGCCCAATAACCATTTAGCCAAAGATTAAGGAGAAAGCTCATGACAGATAAAACAGCCCGAATCACACAATGGCTGGCGTCTATAGGCATGATTACCGCACTGGGTATGGCTATCATGCCGGCAGTGTGCCATGCGGGTAACGAACAAGGGTTAGCGATTGCCAAGGAGCGAAAACTGCGTGATACCGGCTGGGGCGACAGCGTGGCAGTAATGACCATGCTGCTATCCAACGCACAAGGAGAAAGCAGCACCCGGAAAATGCGTATCAAGACACTGGAAGTGGCTGATGATGGCGATAAAGGCCTGACTGTTTTCGACCAGCCCCGTGATGTACAAGGCACAGCCTTTCTGAATTTCGCCCACACCACCAAGCCTGACGATCAATGGCTTTACCTGCCGGCGCTAAAGCGGGTAAAGCGTATTGCTTCGCGCAATAAATCGGGCCCTTTCATGGGCAGCGAATTCGCCTACGAAGATTTAAGTTCATTTGAACTGGAAAAATACGACTTTACCTATCTGGGTGATGACACCGTTCAAGGTGAAGCCGTCTTCAAGATCCGGCAAGTACCGGCAGATGAATACTCAGGTTATACCAAGCAGTTGGTATGGCTGGACAAAGAGCATTACCGCCCTTTGAAGGTGGAATTCTATGACCGGAAAGACAGCCTGCTGAAGACGCTGACTTTTAACGACTATCAGCAGTATCTGAGCAAATACTGGCGCGCACATACGATGACAATGAAGAACAGCCAGACCGGCAAGACAACGGTACTGACCACCCATGAACTGACGTTTAACAATGGCCTGGATGAGAGCGATTTCAATAAGTCCAGCCTCAAACGCGTCAAATAATCTCAGGCAGGAGCAAGCATGGTATACCGATTTTCTGCATTGCCCCTGTTTCTGGCTGCCTCGGTAGAGGCAGCTGGTATCAGCGGCCAGATAAACCTTGAACAACGTCAGTTTCTGCACCCTGGTCTTGAGGGCCAGGACAAAAGCCAGACCTCTGTGGTGATAGAACCCGAATGGTACACAGAGTGGCAGGACGGTGACGCCAGGCTGACCATTCAGCCATTCTACCGCTGGGACAGCATGGACGATGAACGTACCCATTTCGATCTTCGCGAATTCATGTATCTGCAGCTGATCGATGACTATGAGCTCAGGATGGGCGTCGGGAAAGTTTTCTGGGGCGTCACAGAATCCATCCATTTGGTGGATGTGATTAACCAGACCGATAACGTCGAATCTGTCGACGGCGAGCAAAAACTCGGGCAGCCTATGATCAATGTTGCAGCCGTCAAAGACTGGGGCACAGTGAATGCATTCATCCTCCCCTACTTTCGTGAACGTACTTTCGCCGGTAAAGACGGACGGCTGCGGCCGCCCCTGCCGGTGAATGACGATGCATTGTATGAATCTTCAGCTGAGCAGGAACATATCGACTGGTCATTGCGCTACAGCCACTATTTTGGCGACTGGGATATCGGTGCCAGCTTTTTTCAGGGCACCAACAGAGATCCCTACTTTCTGCCGGGACGTACCAGCCTGACGCCATACTACGCCCAGATGGACCAGACCAGCGTGGATGTTCAGGGCATTTTTGGCAGCTGGTTATTAAAACTTGAAGCGCTTTACCGTGACAGTCTGGAAAATCACTCCGCCGTGGTCACAGGGTTTGAATACACGCTGGTCGGTGTTTTCGATACCTATTGGGATCTTGGCCTGATTGCCGAGTACCAGTACGACTCCCGCTCACTGAGCCTGAATCAGAATGATCTGTTTCTGGGTACACGGTTTGCGCTCAATGACATAGACGGTACAGAAATTTTATTCGGGATTAATCAGGATCTGGACAGCCGCCAGGAATCTACCGGCAAAATTGAAGCCTCCGCGCGGATAAACAACAACTGGAAATGGCGGGCTAACGCCTGGTGGTTCACCGCCAGTCAGCCTGACAGCCCACTGTATTTTGTCCGTAAAGACGACTTCGTCGAACTGGCGCTGGAATATTACTTCTGAGCCAATTTGTCATTTCACTCAAAACCTGCCGGAACTGTGACAGTCTGAGTTCCGGCCTTTATAAGATGCCTGTCATTCTTTCCCGGCTGAAAATCCCCTGCCTGTGCACCCCAACGTCTTATTTATCACCTGCCTGAATAAAAAATAACAAGTGAACTGTGAGTAAAAAATAGTCTATATATTCAACGCCCTAATCATTCAGAAAAATCAGCCCTTAGTAAGGAATAATATTAATTGAAGTAGGATCACAAGAATTGAAAATAGCAGAGGCAGTCAAACTTCATTTCAAGGCGAAAATTGATCATTTTTCCTTCTTTATTTCAACCTTAACGATATTTTCCATAATAAATGAACTTGTTGATAGCAGATAAGTTATTGAAGTTACAATTCTATAAAATAATAATCGCACTATTTAGCTTTTACTAATTTTTCAACCAGCCGAAAAATATCTCTTTTAAACATATTTCTCTGTTCTATCATTCAGCTAGAGGGCATATATCAACAAGGACTGTGACATGTTCGGGTTATCTAAAAAAAATAACGTAACTCAAGACGCGTACAACACACTTCAACAACAACTCCAGGAAGCCACCACTACCTTAGCGGCAATCAGTGATGCTTTTGCATCGATTGAATTTACACCATCAGAAGAAATCATCAGCGCCAATCAATACTTCCTTACTGCCATGGGATACAGCCTGAATGAGATTCAGGGTAAACATCACCGGATGTTTTGTACCGATGAAACCAAACAAAGTCAGGAATACCAACAATTCTGGCATCAGCTAAGTCAGGGTAAGCAGATTAAGGGGCTGTTCCAGCGCATTACTAAAAGCGGGAAAGACATTTGGCTGGAAGCCAGTTATTGTCCGGTTTTTGACGATGAAGGGACCGTGTATAAAGTCATTAAAATGGCTTCTGACACCTCAGCCAGAGTCGCTGACCACCATGAACTGGCAAGCCAGACACAGGCGGTTTCCCGTTCTATGGCGGTTATCGAGTTTGATCTCAATGGCAATATCTTGCACGCCAATGAAAACTTTTTAGCAACGGTCGGCTACACATTGGATGAAATCAAAGGAAAACATCATCGCCTGTTCGTCAGCCCCAGCTACGCGCAAACCAGTGAATACCAGAATTTCTGGTACCAGCTCAATCAGGGGCAATTCATGGGCGGTAAGTTTGAACGGGTCAACAAAGCGGGCCAGCCTCTGTGGCTGGAAGCCACCTACAACCCTATCTTTGATACTAATGGCAAGCTGTATAAAGTCATAAAATTTGCCACAGACATTACACAGGCCGTTATTCTCGGCCAGGAAAACAGTCAGTTGGCTTATGACTTATCAGTTAAAACCCGGCAGTTATCCGCCGAGGGAAGCAATTCGGGTAACCAGGCTATCGAACAGATGACGCAAATGGTTGAGGCGTTAAATTCAACCTCTGATGTGATATCCCAGCTTGAAGAGCAGTCAAAAACCATCACTAACATGGTAGACACCATTTCCGCCATTGCCGATCAAACCAATCTGCTGGCGCTTAATGCGGCCATTGAAGCGGCCAGAGCGGGCGATCAGGGACGTGGCTTTGCCGTAGTTGCCGATGAAGTCCGTCAGTTAGCATCGCGCACCAATGAGTCGACTGTGAAAATTGATAATGTGGTGAAACAGAACAGTCAGTTTACAACCCAGGCCGTCACGTCCATGTCTGAAATTATTGCCCGCGCTGAAAGCAGCATGGAAAAAGTGAAAGAAGCCGGCACATCCATTCAAGACATCGAAAATAGTATTAACGATGTCGTCATGGCGGTGCAAAAAATGTCAGAAGTCAGTTAACTTCTGCCCCCGCTGATAACCTGTCTCTTGAGCATCTTTCTGTGTTCAAGAGACATTCTCTCTGAAAGAAAAAGCCGATCCTGTCAGCGCAGCGTATCAGTGAGCCAGGCGTTTCGGAAAATCAAAATACAGCAACTGGCAATTTTCCGGCCCGAACGCCTGCCATGTTTCCGCCTCGACAGCAAAAACCACCAGGCCACAGGTCGGGACATTGTCTGTCTTTAATCCAAGACGAACCACCAGCTCATTGATGGCAGGATTATGGCAGACCACCATCAGCCGTTCGACCTCATCGGGTACCGACTGAATAATGCTGACCACTTCATGGGCAGAATCGGTATACAAGCCCACTGTGGTTGCCAGCTCAGTAGGATGCGGATGCAGCGCCTGTTCAAAAAATTGCGCGGTCTGAAATGCCCGCTCAGCGGTACTGCATAGAATGCGCTGTGGCAGCGCCTGCCAGGCGGCGAATCGGGTTGCCATCTCAGCCGCGTTTTTCAGGCCCCGCTCATTCAGCGGGCGATCATGATCGTCCAATTCCGGATCATCCCAGGATGACTTGGCGTGACGAACAATATAAAGCAGTTTCATAGCCGCAAACTCCCCGTTAGTCTTTTGCACCCATCTTGTTTGTACTAATCCTAGCGCAAACAAAGCGGCTTAACACAGGCTTGGCGAAAGCGCTTTATCGTGCTGATTTAACCGCTCTGGCCAGCTGATTTGCGGCTTTTACCGGATCAGTCTGCTTACTGTGAAAAAAATCAGTCACTACATCAAAAATTGCCGCCTGCACATAGCTGGTACTGGCCAGCCCCTGAGAAATACTCGGCACCAGAGTATTATTCTGCTGATTTAATTGAAAAGCGGCCGCTGAGGCCAGCGAACAGCTGTCAAAACCTGTCATGTCCACATCGGTACGCACGGGAATGGAGCCTTTCGCAAGATTGAATTTTCGCTGGAAGTCAGGCGTCAGAATGGTATGCGCCATCGTTTCCTGCGCCTGAATACTCAGGTCATCGCTATGCTTGAAAAAAGCAAAACTGTCGATGTTATAGGTAAAGAGCCCCTGGGTACCCGGTGCAGGCACACACAGGATCTCTTTACCCGGCGTTTTCCCCAACGCAGAAAATTCGCCCTTCGCCCAGTCACCCATAAACTGCATCGCAGCTTTGCCTTCCACCAGCATGGCACTGGCGTCGCTCCATTCCATGGCCTTGGTTTTCACATCAATATATTGGCGCATATGCTCAAACTGACGGAAAACATCCACCATCTGCTCACCGGCCAACATGTCTGAATCTAAGTCAACAAAGGCACGGCGGTAATCCTGAGGCCCCAGTACCGCCAGCGCCACGGACTCAAACAGAGTCACTTCCTGCCAAGGGTCGCTGCCCAAGGCCACAGGCACAATATTGGCCTGCTTCAATTTCTCTGCCGCAACAAAAAACGACTCAA
The DNA here is from genome assembly GCF_000425165.1 of Photobacterium halotolerans DSM 18316. Classification (GTDB taxonomy): domain Bacteria; phylum Pseudomonadota; class Gammaproteobacteria; order Enterobacterales; family Vibrionaceae; genus Photobacterium; species Photobacterium halotolerans. The sequence continues at coordinate 52,987 of NZ_AULG01000014.1, read as the reverse complement.
GCGAATCCGGCACAGTCGCACCGGCTTTCTCCAGCAGGGCCGGGTTAATCCATAACCAGTTAACGCGGTGAATATTCACCGGCACGGCCACATAATGGCCCTGATATTTCATGATCTGGCTGATAACCGGCGGCAATAGCTGATCCCAGCGCTGAGCATCTGCCACCTCATCAAGACTGGTCAGAAAACCCAGCATGCCCCACTCTTGCAAGTCATAGCCTTTCAGCTGTGCCGCCGAAGGAGGATTCCCCGACACCGCACGGCTTTTCAGTACCGTCATGGCACTTTCACCGCCGCCACCGGCAATGGCAAAATTCTTCCAGCCGATACTCTGCTGCTCAAGGCTACCCTGCAGCACTTGCGCGGCTTTCATTTCACCTTTCGCGGTCCACCAGTGCAGCACCTCAACCTCTTGTTGCTCTGGCTGCTGACCAGCATCAGAGGCACTCATGGCCGGCGCCGGCAAGAATGCCGATATCGCGGCAGTGATTAACACTACTGCCAGCGACAGTGAGCGATAACGCCCCGCTGAAAAACTCATGTTCATTTAAATTCTCTTACTTTGCGCCGCACCTGCGGTGAGCAGAGGCGACTATCATCAGTCCATCAGGCGAGGCAGGATCATCGTTACTTCCAGCCCGCCTTGCGCCATGTTGCGGATAGACATTTCGCCGCCGTGGGCATGTAAAATGTTGCGCGTTATCCCCATGCCGAGGCCATGGCCTTCGTCATCCTTCGCCAATCTGACATAGGGTTCATACACACTGTCCATTTTATCCTCTGGAATACCCGGCCCTCTGTCCTGTACCCGGATGACAAGATTCTCTGCTGTGTCTTCGGTCAGTACCCAGACTTCCTGGCCGTATTTTACGCCGTTATCAATAATGTTACTCAAACAGCGTTTAAGGGCCAGCGGCTTACCCATAAGAGGCGCAATGTCTGCAACCGGCAAATGCACTTTAATACTGTACCTGTTATGCCCTTCGGCAATACTGCGCATCACTTCTGCCACGTCCACCTGAGCCAGATTTTCATGCAGATCGGTATCGCGTACTGTCTGCAGCGCCCCTTTGACCATCATTTCCAACTCATCGAGATCTTTATTGAATTTGTCGATTTTGGTGTCATCTTCCAGCAGTTCTGCACGCAACCGAAGACGGGTGATCGGGGTTTTTAGATCATGGGAAATGGCGGAAAACAAATGCTCCCTGTCATCAATATAACGGCGCAGGCGCTGCTGCATCCGGTTAAAAGCCCGGGTCGCAGTGACCAGTTCACTGGCACCTTCTTCTTTGAGCTGCGGCTGATAAATATCCATGCTCAGGGCATTCGCCGCATCCGCTAACTGCTTGAGCGGTTTCGTTTGGCGCCGGATCATTGTATAGGTGAAGAACAGCAGCAAGGCGGTGATGAACAGCAGAAACAGCACTTGTTGCTTAGTGATAATCTCATCTTCCAGCGTGGAGTACGGCGCCGGCAACAATGCGGCGATATACAGCCACTCGTTGTCAGCCAGTTCCAGCTGCACCACCAGAATCGGCGGATTCAGCGGCTCCAGGCTCAGGGTGTAATGCGCCCAGGAACGGGGTAAGTCACTCAGCAGAATGTCATTTTTCAGGACATGCAGGGTTTCGGGACGTGAAAACTCCACCCGGATCACATCCAGGCGCGGCAATTTGTCATGCAGCACTTCCTGTATCGCTTTGACCGCGGTGTTTTTCATACTGGAACCGGGGATAGGATCGATCCGGATTTCTTCTTCGTTGAATGAAACAAAAAAACGGGTGCCGCCCATGTTCCGGATCTGATCCAAAACGATGTGCCGGTACTGTAAAGGCAGGGATTCAAAAAAAGTGACAGTGGAAGCAAACATGGTGGCCATACTGGTGGCCGCCGATTCCAGCCCGGCCAGATCCCGGCGTTTAGACTGCCCGTACCAAATCAGGGTCGCAATCATTTGTGCCAGAAACACAGCCAGCAAGGTAAACCACAAAGTACGGGCCATCAGTGACTTCGGCCACCATTTTTTCCAGTTAATCATCTGCTGAGCTTTCCGGTCAGTTATCCGTTTCATAAGTGACGTCGGCATTAAACAGATAGCCGTTTCCCCGCACTGTTTTGATTAACCGCTGCTGACGTCCTTTGTCACCCAGGCGCTGGCGTAACCGGCTCAGCTGGACATCTACCGCACGCTCAGACGGCGGCGCATCACGCCCGCGTGTCGCAAAGAAAATCGTATCCCGGTCGAGCACTTCATTGGGACGGCTGAGAAACAGCAGAAGCAATGCGTAGTCACTGTTGGTCATTTCATAGGTACGCTGAGTCTGGGTATCCTGCAGAGACTGAGCAGCCGTATCCAGACGCCAGTGATCGAACAAAAAGGCTTTTGGCAACGACGGGTTCACCGGCTGGTTTGACTCAGTTGGCTGCACTCTTCGCAGCAGCGCTTTAATTCGCGCCATTAACTGGCGGGGGCTGAATGGCTTGGCAATATAATCATCGGCGCCGAGCTCCAGCCCGACAATCTGATCCATCTCGTCTGATACGGCAGTCAGCATGATAATAGGCACCGCGGACGTTTTCCGGACATGCTGACACAAAGTGAAGCCATCTTCACCGGGCAGCATAATATCCAGCAATATCAAATCCGGCTCACTGATGGTCAGTTCCCGTTTCATTGCCACACCGTCTTCTGCGGTAACAACCCGGAAGCCCTGCTTACCCAAATATTCGCCCAACAGTTCACGAATCTCCTGATCATCATCGACGACCAGTACGGACTTGTCCGCAACCATTCTGATTTCCTCACTGCAGCCGTTTCCGGCATGGTAAACAGGTACTCATGACAGATAAGGGCCGCATCTTTACACATATACGACTCAAAAATGTAAGATACCAGACTCCGGTCCAAAACGCTTGGGGTTCAATGTAACGCTAAAGTAACAGGCATCCTGATGACCGGCACATCACAGTGCCTTGTTCCAGCTGAAGATATCCCTTTACCCGAAATGATTGAAAATTCATAAACTAACAGGCTACCCATACACATTTTGTGGATAAGATTACATTTTTGTCTGGCCTGCCGTCATACTATAGAAACCGGTATCTTTATGGATATGTTCTGTTTTAATCCGTCGCCCAGGCCACGCAAGGAAGACAGTCACCATGACAGTGAAAAAATATAAAGGCTCAGCCGGTGGCTGGGGAGCGCTCGCAAGCACCACCCGTCACCTGGTGAAAAGTGAAAATATCACCCGCAACATACGTAATCTGCTGAAAACCAATCAGGACCAGGGTTTCGACTGCCCGGGCTGTGCCTGGGGCGAAACCGAAGAGCCGGGGCATTTCCGTTTTTGCGAGAACGGGGCCAAAGCCGTCAACTGGGAGGCAACCCGCCGTCGGGTGACGCCGGATTTCTTTGCCCAGTACCCTGTCGGCTGGTTACGTCAGCAAAGTGATTATTTCCTTGAATATCAGGGCCGCCTCAGCCATCCGGTGCATTATAACTCACAAACGGATCATTATGAGTCCATCAGTTGGGACGCGGCTTTTTCACTGATTGCAGAGCATCTGCAAGCTCTGGACAACCCGAATCAGGCTGAGTTCTACACCTCTGGCCGTGCCAGCAACGAAGCGGCGTTCCTGTATCAGCTTTTTGTCCGGGCTTATGGCACCAACAACTTCCCGGATTGCTCCAACATGTGTCACGAAGCAAGCGGAGTCGCGCTCAAGCAATCAATAGGAATTGGCAAAGGCACAGTGCGTATTGATGATTTCGAAAAAGCCGATGCTATTTTTGTGTTCGGACAAAATCCGGGCACCAACCATCCGCGCATGTTAGATACACTTCGCAAAGCCTCCCGGCGCGGTGCCGCGATAGTCACTTTCAATACACTGAAAGAACGCGGTTTAGAACGCTTTACCAACCCGCAATCGCCGGCAGAAATGCTGACCGGCGGGGCCACGACAATCAGCAGTCATTACTTCACGCCAAAACTGGGTGGGGACATGGCGGTGATACGCGGCATGGTTAAAGCACTGATCGCCATCGATAGCAGCTCCATTGAACAGGGCAAGGGCTCCATTTTTGACCACAGTTTCATTCAGGCCCATACCCAGGGCCTTGAGGCGTATCTGGCGGAAGTGGATGCCACTGACTGGTCTCTTATCACGGAGCAATCTGGCCTGTCGCAACAAGACCTGGAATACGCAGCAAGCCTGTACCGGCATTCTGAGCGTGTGATCATCACCTGGGCGATGGGGATCACTCAGCACAAACACTCAGTGAATACGATTCAGGAAATTGCCAATTTGCAGCTTCTGTTCGGGCAATTAGGTAAGCCCGGTGCCGGTCTTTGTCCGGTGCGCGGCCACAGTAATGTGCAGGGTGACCGTACCATGGGCATCAATGAGAAGCCCGCCCCTGCTTTTAATCAGAGGATAGAAGCAACCTTTGGATTCACCCCACCGGCAGCGCACGGTCACAACACGGTGCAGGCCATCAAGGCCATGCTGGCCGGCGAGAGCAAAGTCTTTATCGGACTGGGTGGCAACTTTGCTTCTGCAACACCGGATACCCGGCTGACTCAGCAGGCGTTGGCGAGCTGCGATCTCACGGTCAACATCGCTACCAAGCTGAACCGCAGCCATCTCATCACAGGGAAAGACAGTTTGATCCTGCCGTGTTTTGGCCGTACCGATGTCGATCTTCAACAATCCGGGCCGCAATCGGTGACAGTTGAAGATTCGTTCAGCATGGTGCATGCCTCTGGCGGTGTGGTTGAAAGCGACACAGGCGAAATGCGCTCAGAGCCTGCCATTATTGCCGGGATCGCCAAAGCAACCCTGGGCAATCATCCGGTCGACTGGGATTATCTGATTGAAGACTATGACAGAATTCGCGATCTTATCGCCAACACTATCCCTGGCTTTACCGACATGAACCAGAAACTGAAACAGCCGGGCGGGTTTTATCTGGGCAACAGCGCAGCAGAGCGTATCTGGCATACCGATTCTCAAAAAGCCACCTTCATCGCGCATCCGCTGCCGACTCACCTGCTGCCGGCTAATCTGCGTGCACTCAGCGACGATCCTGTTTTTGTGTTGCAGACTGTCCGTTCACACGATCAGTACAACACCACAATTTATGGTTTTGAAGACAGATACCGCGGGATCTCCGGTGAGCGAAAAGTCTTGATGATCAATCCGGCTGATATCGACGCTCTCGGCATGGCGCCGGGTGACCGGGTCGATGTGACATCCCTGTCAGCCGATGGCGTAAAACGCACTGTTTATGGTTTTAAATTGGTGAGCTATGACATTCCCGCTGGCAATATTGCCGCCTATTTCCCGGAAACCAATCCATTGGTGGCATTAGACAGTGTCGGTGATCTGAGTGATACCCCAATCTCTAAGGCTATCCCCATTGTCCTCTCACCCAGCCAAATCAGTGAAGAGCGAATAGATTTATCACCCTACTGATGAGATATAGCAGTAGTTACATAGCAATAGTTACATAGCAATGGTTACTTAGCGGAAAAAAAGCACAGGGCCAATCTTAAATATGCCGGGCGCATAACAACGGCCCGGTCTGTTATTGCTCGGATGTGTCAGGGGGAACTAAACACGTCCGTTACTGCAAGTTACAATAAGCCGACTGGCAATGCGCATGCGACTGCAGAGTGCTGTATGTGGTCTTATCCCATTTATAAATGGTTTCGTAATCGGTGCTTTCCAGTGGCGGGATATAGCCCAGGTCATACTGACTGAGATAAAATTCTTTAAACGAATCAATTTTATGCTGTTTATCAATCCAGAACGTCATTGGGGTTAATGCGCTGGTGGGCAAACGAGCCTGAATGCTGTTCACTTCGTCCATGGCATTATCTGGATTCGAACCTGTATAGGGCTGATCTTCACCAAAATAAATCTGACATTTCGCATCAGCCCCCAGGTCATGCGCCGCTTTCATGATCGCTTCACGTACGATGAAATGGTCAATATGGCTGCCATTGGCCAGCAGTACAAAGGCGGCACAGTTATCCTGCTTAAGGATAGGGGTGACATCTGCAGCAATGCGCTCATAAATACCGATTTCATCCTGGCGAAAATCGGCAAATGTACCCGCAGGGCCGCCTCCTGCAGTGGGAGAGCCTTCATATTTGCGTAATGGCGCATCATAAAAACCGGCTGTCTTGTAACGGAAGTTATCCCACTGAGTAAACATCTTCATGTTCGCTTCAAAGTCTTCTTTGTAACGCATGGTAGAAACATCAAATACGCGCTTGTTCGTCAGTTCATTCAGATGGTTGGTTGTATAGTTAGAAAGTGAAAAGTACACCTCGGTGACATTGGTTTTTTGTGCCAGCGTCCCTTCTTTAGACAATTTATTTATCAAACCGCCAAAGGTCAGCAAAATATCATCCGGATGCGGACTGAGAAAATACAGATTGTCCTGATTAACATCCAATGGCGCAGCCTGCGCAACCGGGAGCATGCAGCTTGCTGTCGCCAGTAAACCCGCCACCAATGAACTAGTATTGAAACGCATCTTCTATTCCTTTTCTTCAACAAACAAAAATAAAAAGGGCGGAATAAACCGCCCTGACTTGTATCAGTTTGAAGCAACGAGAACAGCATTAATCTCAGTTTTGATGTTGTCTGACTGGGTGCCGAAGATAGCCTGCAGGTTATCGCCGACCACCAGCACTTCACGTGCCCCCAGTTGTTTGATTTTCGGAATGTCGGCACCATTAATATCGTGCAGGCTGACGCGCAGACGAGTGATACATGCGTCTACATTTTTGATGTTATCCTTCCCGCCGAGCGCCTGAATCAGAGTGTGTGCCAGCTCATTGCCAATGTCCGACAAGTTGCTGACTTTGGACTCTTCGTTCTCCCGTCCAGGGGTCATGAGATTAAGTCTGGCAATCAGTACACGGAAAATGGTGTAGTACATCAGCGCCCACACAGGGCCGACGAGGATGAACAGCCACGCATTTTGCGACAGCGGGTAATAAATCAGGAAGTCGATTGCGCCGTGGGCAAAAGTCACACTGTGATGAACATCCAGGCTGGTAATCAGTGCAAAACCCAGACCGGTCAGAATACAGTGAATGACGTACAACACAGGTGCCGCGAACAGGAACGAGAATTCCATCGGCTCTGTGATACCTGTCAGCCAGGAGGTTAATGCTGCCGATGCCATGATACCGCCAACCAGCGCGCGCTTTTCAGGACGAGCTGAGTGGTAAATCGCCAGACCAACGGCAGGCAGCGCCCACATGGAATACAGGTAACCACCCGCCAGATTGCCCGCGGTAGGATCGCCAGCCAGATAGCGCTGAATCTCCCCCTTAATGACTTTACCCGTCTCTGGGTCCACATACTCACCCACTTCGAAGAAGAAAGGGACATTCCAGATATGGTGCAGTCCGAATGGGATCAGCGAACGCTCCACCAGGCCATAGAGACCAAATGCTGTGGTCGGGCTCTGGTATGCCGCCCAGTGCGAGAAACTGTCAATCGCGTTGCCGATTGGCGGCCAGACATAACTCAGGAAAATACCCAGAAATATGGCTGTGATACCGGTGATAATGGGAACAGAACGTTTGCCGGCAAAAAAACCAAGGTATTCAGGGAGTCTGATATTGTGAAAACGATTAAACAGATATGCCGCCACGGCGCCTATCATGATCCCGCCAAACACCCCGGTGTTCAGGCTTGGGATCCCGATTATGGTTGCCGGTTCGATGCCGTGAAGTTTTGCCATCACGCCCATTGTCGCTGTCATGATGGCGAAACCCACAGTTGCTGCCAGGCCCGCAGCACCGTCATTATCTGACAGGCCCAGTGCCACGCCAATCGCAAAGATCAGTGCCAGATTACTGAACACTGCATCGCCCGACATCGCCATAATGTCTGACACCAGGCCCGGCATCCAGGAGAAGTTAGCTGAACCTATCCCCAGCAGTAAACCGGCAACAGGCAGGACAGCAACAGGCAGCATCAGCGACCTGCCTATCCGTTGTAATAACCCAAACGTGCTACTAATCATTTCTCGATCCTTCTTGATGTTATTGGTAGGGGTACAGACCATAAGATAATGAAAAACAGCATGCTGAAGGTTACAAAAACCTATGAGTTTGTAAGTAGTCTGTTACATACGCAGATTGCACAGTGCGTGAATTTTGCGCTATACCTGTAGCCTTCCCATAAGAAATGATGTATCAGGTAGATTATTGAAAGTAGGCAACTTGGTCAGGTATGAAAAACCTCAGGGAAATGAAAACCATACTCGTCGTCGACGATAATCAGGAACTCCGCGATGCACTCACAGAATATCTGGGGCGATCAGAATTCCATGTATTGACTGCCAGTGACGGTGAAGAGATGTGGGAGCATTTTCATCGTGCCGAACCTAATCTGATCATCCTTGATATCATGATGCCCGGCGATGATGGACTCACCTTATGCCGGCAAATCCGCCAGCGATCGAATGTGCCTATCATCATGCTCACAGCGGTAACCGACGAAATAGATCGCATTGCGGGCCTTGAAATCGGAGCTGATGATTACATCACCAAAACCTTTAGCCCGAGGGAGCTGCTCGCGCGCATTAAAGCCTTGTTGCGACGAACTCAACCCGCACAGGGTGAAACAGTGGCGCACCGATTGCAGTTCTCAGGCTGGACCTGCGATCTGATCAAACGGCGGCTAATCAGCCCGAATGGCGAAGTAATTCCGCTTTCAGGGGCTGATTTTAACCTTATCAGCCTGATGCTGGAAAAGCCCCATCAGTTGCTGAGCCGGGACGATATCGCACGCTGTATCTGGGGCCGGGATGCTGATCCTTTTGAACGAGGTATCGATGTACAAATCAGCCGCCTGAGAAAACATCTTCACGACGAAGAGCGCTCACTGATTCTGACGATCAGAAACAAAGGCTATATGCTGGCAAGCGATGTCCATATCGTATGAAGACGCCGTCGTTTCTGAAACTGACAACCCTGCAATCGCTCTGTTCATCCATTACCTTTCGGATTGGGGCGACACTGCTCATCATCATTATGATTGCCGAGTTGATTGCCGGGCTTATCTGGTATCAGTCCAGCGCCAAAAAGGAAGTTGAAAACCTGCATAAAACGATCGTCAGCCTGATGTCGAATGCGGCCGACACTTACAACTATTTTCATGCGCTGCCGGTTAATTATCGCTACCTCATTCTGAACCAGATCCGTGAAATGGGCGGAACCCGTTTTTTCATCTCGATCAATCAGCACCAATTATCTGTTGTACCTCCCGCCAATAATGCACGCACCGACATTCTGCTGTCTGCTGCGCATGATGTGCTGAACAAAAAAATTTCCCATGCAGAGCAGGTCACTATCTCTCTCAGCCGCCGTCAGGATCTGCGTGTTTTTAACTCAGGGATCAAACTCGATGCGCTGCCGGAAATATGGGCGGGCTACAGTCTGGCACTGGGCGATATGGATTTACCTATAGTTGTCATGCAAATCCAGATGTCGGAGCAGGAATGGTTCTATCTGGCTGCCACACTACCAGTCCCCTTCTCGGCATTATCACCGCAATTTATCGATCAGAAACAGTTGATGTTCCTTGGTATTTCCTCTCTGTTACTGGTGCTTTGCACCGTCTGGTTATTGCGCCTGGAAATTCGCCCTATCCGCCGCCTGGCAAAAGCGGCGACGCTGATGAGCGGGCAGCTCTATGTGCAGGAAGTCGAAGAAGAAGGCAGTAAGGAAACCCGGACTGCGGTTCGTGCATTCAACAAAATGAACCGTCGGGTCCGCGCTTATATCCGGGACAGAGAAATGCTGTTTGGCGCGATTTCCCACGATTTAAAAACACCTCTGGCTTGTCTGAAGTTGCGCACTGAAATGCTTGATGATGAACAAGCAAAAGCCAGATTCGAAAAAATACTCGATGAGTTTGATCTGATGTTGAAAGGTGCCTTGCAATGCATTCGGGACACAGACATTCACGAAGAACCTGAGTGGATCGATGTTACCCAGATGATTGAACAGTGTGCCAGTTACTACAACAGGAACACCGCCAGGGTTCAGTTCAGTCCCGGCGCGCCGGTGCATTACCTGGGCAAACCCCTGGCGGTCAAGCGTTGTCTGTATAACATAGTGGACAATGGCGTGAAATACGGCGAAAAAGTCGATATTGAACTGAAGTCAACGACCGACAGTATTCTGCTCACGTTCAGAGATTACGGCCCAGGTCTGGATAAAAAGTGGACAGAAAAAGTGTTTGAACCTTATTTCCGTGTTAATCCGCAAGATGAGCTGGGGTCTGGTCTTGGACTTACCATATCGCGCAGTATTGCCCGCAGCCACGGCGGCGATCTCACCCTGCAAAACCACCCAGTTCAGGGACTGATGGTTCACATTCAATTGATGAGAGACCAATGAAGTTTTTCTTTTTCATTAGCCTGCTGGTGCTCACTGTATCCGGCGCTGGATCACAGGCAAAAGATCAGACACCTCCCGCCACTGCTGCTCAGGAAGTGGAATTTCTGCACTGGTGGACAGCCAAAGGGGAAGTCGCCGCTTTCAGTCTGGCGACAAAGGCACTGCAAGATGCTGGTGTGTCTATTCTGGATCTGCCCGTACAAGGTGGTGGGGGTGACACGGCAATGTCTATCCTCCAGGCCCGGGCGATTGCAGGCACCCCGCCCGATATCGTGCAATTAGAAGGTCCGTCGATTAAATCCTGGGCCGCGTTAGGATTTCTCCATAAACTGGATCAGGTGGCTGTGGACCAAAACTGGCAGCAGAACCTGCTGCCCATTGCACAAGACACCAACCAGTATCAGGGACACTATGTGGCGATTCCCATCACAGTCCACCGGCTAAACTGGATGTGGATTAATCGCAAAGTCCTGCGCCAATACGGTTTAGCCGTTCCCACCAGCTGGGATGCATTGATTGACGTATTCAGCCGGTTAAAACAAAACGGCGTAGAACCACTGGCGCTCGGTAAAGACCAGTGGCAGGTTGCACTGCTGTTTGAGAATCTCGCCTTTGGTTATGGCGGAGCGGATTACTACCGGCGCGCCTTTATCAAGATGGAGCCACAGGCGCTCAACAGCCAGACCACATACGACATCCTTGAGCGTTTCCGCGCTATCAGCAAACTGGTCAAGCCGGGCATGTATCATATGCGCTGGGATGAGGGAACACAATTACTCATAGAAGGCGAGCGGGCGTTCCAGATCTCTGGTGACTGGGTTCTGGGTGATCTGCTGGCCAGTAACATCGCTGTTCCTTCAGACATTGGCTGCTACCCGGCCCCATCAAAACAGACTGGCTTTATTTATAATATGGACAGCTTCGCGCAGTTCGACAGCCCGCGTACCAATGCTGACACCGCTCAAATCGTCAGCAAAACACTGTCTTCACCGCACTTTCAGCAATCCTTTAATGCTCTGAAAGGTGCCATTCCGGCCAGAAACGATATCAGCCTTAAGGGCTACAACAGCTGCTCAGTCAATGCCAGAGCCGACATGGAGAAAGCGTCAGAATCTGGTCAGTTAATTCCCAGTATCGTAGATTCTATGGCCGTCAGCCCAATAGCGCAGCGTGCCACATCCAGCGAAATTTTTCGCTTCTTTAATGACGAAACAATAGCACCGGAAGATTTTATCCTTCACCTGCAGAATATTCCGCGCGGTGAGTAACAGTGCAAGCTTTATGCTTTTATTCCGAAATTGGGCTGTGTTCAAAAACCCGTATATAGTTATTCCAATAAGGGATGGCCGTTGCCGGGAATGGTAAGATGATCAATGTTCAAATTTGCCTTTTTGCATACAACCTGGAGGAAAGCATTGCCAGCTGTATTGAAAGCGTGATGGAAAACTGCGGCAGTTATCAGTATGAGCTGTTTGTCATGATAAACGGCTGCACTGATCAGACTTATGACATCGTGTCTGGTATCGCTGACACAAATCCCAATCTTCACCCGGTTTTGATTGAGATAGGTGACAAATCAAACGCCTGGAATACCTTTATCTACCAATATTATGATGGCCATTCAGTCGCCGTTTTTGCCGATGGCGATCTGACATTTGGTCACAACGCCTTTAAACATATTGTTGACTGCCACATCTCACAGCCACACTACAATGCCATTACAGGTTTTCCTTGTGATCGGGGAAGAAGCAGCAAGCAGATGCAAAACAGGATGCAGCAGAATCATGACCTGGCCGGTGGTTTATACCTGCTTTCCCCTTTATTTATTCGGACATTAACAAACAATCACGTCAAATTGCCCGTCGGATTGATCGGTGACGACAGCATGCTGGGGTTTCTCTCAGCAACCAATATTTGCAGCGGTACTGATTTACCCAAACAGCGCATTGGCGTTTGCGTCAAAGCCGTGTTCATCTACTCCCACCTCAGCCCGCTACGCTGGCAGGACTACAAGCTCTATTTCAGACGCCGGGTTCGCTACTCGCTGCGTTACTTTCAACAACTCAGTATTGTCAGTGCTCTCAAACAGCAGGGCATTTCCGCCATGCCGGCAATCGCCATTCATGGCACGTCTGCATCCCTGCATCAGGTTCGCTGGCGAAGCAGTAATCTGATTTTTGACCTGATAACAAAATGGATGATCGACAGACAAAAGATACGATTACACCCGGAGTCAGACAATGTCCGCAAGTCTCTCAGCTAGCCATCGGTTTACTGCGTAATGAACTGCCGGCCAGCGTCTGAGCCATCCGGTCACAGTTCATATTCCATATCTACGCCTCTCAGCGATGAACCACTACCACCCTCTTGTCGCATTGCAGCCCCTGACATGCGGTCAGAGTCAGCTCTCCCTGATAATGCGTCAGATTGAGCTGGCGGCCATGAAACGGCTGATGATTGACATACCAGAACACCTCAGACGGTTTTTTGTTACTTTTCAGTGCAATAGAGTCTATTTGGGACAGGTAATAATGCTGGCCATTGTTGACAGACAAAATCCTGATCCCCGCCTCTGGCTGCTTCTGATCAGATAACGACGGCTCAGAAAGTTCCTGGGTCATCCTGCCCTTGTGTTGCAGCCATACACTCAGCGCCTCGGGCCAGCTATCCGTGACGACAAAATCACCATCACTTTCCAGGGTCGGCGGCGTCAGGCCATTACGGGTATAGGCATATTTCTGGTACGCGCAGCTGGCGTCCGCTGATACTGATTTGGCCCGGCCGCCGGGCCAGCAGATCAACTGGCGCTTCACCGTCGCCGGCTGGTGTACCCGACTAGCGTCCTCGGGTAACTGATCAAACACATCAAACATAATCGGCGCTGCCTGAGTTGCGCCGAGATAACCGACAACAGGTGATGAATCCGGGCGGCCGACCCACACCGCCACTGTGTAATCGGCGCTGACACCGACTGACCAGAAATCGCGGTATCCATAACTGGTGCCTGTCTTCCAGGCGATTTCACGGCGCACCCGCGGTACTACCCTGTCCGACGCGCTGATCGCACTCAGGGTGTTAAATACCATCCAGCTGCTTTCAGCACTGAGGAGCGTTTTATCGGGCTCTGGCGCTCTCTGCTGATCTCTCACCATATTCAGCGCTCTGAATTTTCCCTCTATGGCCAGAGAACGATACATTTCAGCCAGTGTCTGCAGGTTGGTTCCTGTCCCGCCTAATCCTACCGTCAGATTGGCCTGCTGGTGATGCAACTGTACCCCTGCCTGATGTAAACCCTGCTCAAAGACAGCTGGCGTCAGCGCATTAAATACCTGAATCAAAGGTACATTCAGTGATTGCTTCAGCGCATCACTCACACTGATGGCGCCCTGAAACCGCTCATTCAAATTCTGCGGCTTGTAATCAGAAAAGTGGGTTGGGATATCACTCAGCAGACTTTCGGTATGAATGATGCCGCGATCGATCGCCATACCGTAGATAAAGGGCTTGAGTGTGGAGCCTGGAGACCGGACTGCCTGAGTCATGTCGACATGGGCAAAGCGGCTATTATCCTGAAAATCCACCGAGCCCTGATACGCGAGCACATTGGCTGTTTGGTTATCCACCACCAATACCGCCGCGGAGGAATGCGCAGGCAACTGGCGCTTCACTTTGATCAGTAAGCGGGCGGCCCGCTGCTGAATAACAGCGTCCAGTGTCGTCTCAATAACATGCCGGTCCGGATACTGCTCTCTGAGCATACGACTGAGCAACGGGGCCAGCGTCGTGTTGTCCGAACGCCTCAGTGCAACCGCTTCCTGTTTTAAATGCCGTGTGGCTTTATCACTTAGCAAACCGCTGCCGTGCAGACGATCCAACACTTTATTTCGCATGGATTGCGCTGTGTCCGGGTATCGGTCAGGGCGGTACAGCGACGGCTTTTGCGGCAAGACCACCAGTAAAGCGGCTTCGTTCTTCGTCAGGTGCCCGGCCGTGGTATTGAAATACCGCCGGGAGGCGGCTTCAACACCGGCGATATTGCCGCCAAAAGGCGCCAAATTCAGATAAAAAGTGAGTATCTCGTCTTTACTGTAATACCACTCAAGCTGTAAAGCCCGCCAGAGCTGTTTCAGCTTGCCGGTAATCGATCGCGCATGGGGATCAATCAGTCTGGCCACTTGCATGGTCAGCGTAGAGCCACCAGACACAACATAACCATTGCTGGCCCACTGCCAGGCGGCCCGGACAACAGACACAGGGTTAAAACCCGGATGCCAGTAAAACCAGCGATCTTCATAATTGAGCAGTGCCTGAATATAGAAAGGCTCAACATCAGCCAGTGTGACGTTGTAACGATGAACGCCCTGTCGATCTCCAAATGAGTGCAGTATCTCGCCATCCCTGCTAACGACGACTGTCGCCGGACCGTCCGGGTACAGGGGAGGCAAAGGCCACACTTTGTTCAGTACACAGACTGTCAGCCAAAAGAAAACAAACCACCCTGCCATTTTCACGGGCAGAGTGGCTCGCAGATTGGGCAATAATCGTTTCATCCGAAATGATTATCCTGAGTCTTCACGGTTACTTTTCCACCGTGATGGTTTGCGGCGTCTGCCAGTACGCCAGATGTTTTTCCGGACGATACATCGACTCAATAAAGACAGGCGGTACCGCGAACGTGCCCGGTACTTCGGCGCGAAGAATGTAACCATAACGGGATTGCCGGCCTTTGCGCATTTCATCGGACAGCACAAAACGATCATTGCGGTATTCCTGATGATCGGCAGCCTTGAGCTCAATCCCTGCCGGCAGTACCCGTTCAATCGGCAAACCTTGATTCAGGGCCGGGTTTTCCAGCACAAAACCGGCCGGGATCTTATCAACCAGCAAAGCGTCATTCACGCGCTCGTTTAATGCGACAGTGAGCACCACAACAACCCGGTCTCCCACTTTCACACGGTTAGACGCCAGAGGTTCGCCCTTCATGGTATAGAGTTTGCGCTCTACCTGTTCGGCATCCAGGGTATTAAAGCGGTTAGCCTCATTGGCAATCCCGCGATTTAGCATCTGATAGCCTTGCGCCAGCACTTTGACATACACAGGCTGGTCATCCAGATTCTGGATTGTCATCTCACTTGCGAGTGGCTGACTGAACATCCCTGTCTGACTCACCGGATTACCGCTGAAGGACAGATTGAAAATCTGATCGCGGTTTGCCGCATTGGTCAGGGCAGATGCCTGCACCAGTGCAGCGCGTTCCTGGGTGCTCATCCAAGATGTGTTTGCCAGACCGATCAGCTGCTCCAGATACTTTGTTTGCAGCTCCTGTACCATTTCTTTGAGTGAATTATCACCCGCCATCTCCTGCAACACAGTCACCGATTTTGCGACATCGCGCAGGTTCGAGCCGTAATCGCCGAAGTACCTGTGCCTGCGGTTGTAATCTCTGATGTCATCAAGCATGTCTTCCGCATCATCACTGGCACCTACGTTGGCATAGCTGGCCGCCATATGCAGATAACTGAGCTGGGTTGGCAGGCTCCTCAGTTTCATGCTGTCGAGATCACTCCACTTCAGCTTGCCCTGCTTGCTCATCAGGTAGGCTGCGTAGGCACGCGCCACTTTGGCTGATTCCGTGTCATAGGCCAGATTGCTGGTCAGTGATTCATTACGCACATACGCCATCAAGCGATTGATGGCTTTAGTCAGCATCGAAGCCGGAACAACCCCAGGGAAACGTTTGTCAGCCGCGAGCAGAAAATCGGTCACATAACCGCTGAGCCAGGGATTTTCCCGCCCACTGCTCTCCCACAATGAGAAACCGCCACTATTTTTCTGCATGGTTTTCAGCCGCAGCACGGCTTTTTCGATCAGCCGCTTGTCTGTCGATGGCGTATCGTCTCCGTCATCATCACTGTAATGACGAGACTGATGGGCCTGAACTTTGAAACGCTGCAGTTCTGGCTCATCCAGCAGAAATGACCAGGCTTTACTGGTCGTCTGTTCGGCACAACCGTACGGATACCTAAACAGTCCGCGCGCATATTCCTCGGTATTGAGCACAGGTGTCCGGCTGAAGTAAGCGTGCCCCATGCTGCCACGCACCACATCCAGACCAGACCAGAGCTGTTCGCTGACATTGTAGGTCTCTTTCGAATCCAGCAGCACCGACTGCGCCTGCGTCACCCAGGGCATGACCGGGCGAACCGGGATCCCCCAGTCGCGCTCAATGGATATCTCCTGGTTGTTCACACTCAGCGTCAGCGAAGCGCGGTCGGTGATAGTGGTATCTGACACACCAAAACGATAACTCTGGCTCCAGTGTTCACCATCTTTCAGCACCAGTTCAGTCGCCGGCTGCTGGTTGAAGTCCAGTGTTTCTGAGCCGGCAATCGCCACCGCCAGAGTCTGAGTGTGACCACTCACATTGTGAAGATCGACAGTGACACTTGATTGGTCGCCAGGCACCAGAAAGCGCGGCACACTCAGTTCAGCCACCACAGGGGCACTGATGGGTTTATCCAGTACCGCTTGCCCGACTTGCGAACCGTTAAAGACGGTCGCCACAATCTGAGCTTCGCCGTTGTAGTCCGGGATTGCCATGTCAACCACAGCTTTGCCGTCCACCAGTTTTATCGGTCTGGTCATCAGAATGATGGACTTGCTTTCAACCAGGCCGTCATTTTTGTTGTCTGTGTCTTCGTTGGCATCACTGCCGAAACGCGACTGCGCAAACGGATCGGGCCGCAGATCGTACAGGCGCGAATACATATCGATGACATCCGCACTGTACCGGCGCTGACCAAAGAAATAATCATGCGGATTAACCGGCTTGAACCGACTCAGATTGATGATCCCCTTATCAACCATAGACAGGGTGATCCAGGTATCACCGCCCTGCTGGGCGTCAATGTTATCAACAGTGACCGGGACAGAAAGCGTTTCTGAGGGTTTAATCAAATCCGGCAGATCCAGCGCAACATTCAGTTTTCTGCTACTGCGATCCAATTTAAGCGGTTTGATACCAAAGTAGCGCTTGGGTGTCTGTCCGTCTATTCCAGTCAGTGTGGTGGTCAGGAACACATCGTGGCGGGCCAGTGATGCCGGAACCGGTACAGTCACATCAATCTTACCTGCCTGTACAGGGTAGCTTTCCGACCAGACAAGCTGATCCGCTTCCAGTGTCACCAGCAGGCTTCCGGTCAGAGGCGCAGTCACTGTGACTGTGGCTTGCTCACCGGCAACATACGCCGGTTTATCCGTTTGAATCACCAAATGATCCGGTTTGGCTTTCAGTTGTTCATTACCCTGATACCAACCGGCATAAAAGCTGTAGCTGGACGACACACCGGTCGACACATCAGTCACCGTCAGCAGATAGTCGCCCCACTTGGTGGAAAACGCCAAGCTTTCCGGCTGCTGGCCGACTTTGATTGTCTGACTCGATACACGCTTCCAGCGTTCCTGTTTTTTACGTTTCCAGCCAATGCCTTCTTCGTAAACCCAGTAATAGGGCCCCTGATCATAATCCATGGTGACTTGCAGTTCACCGCTGGTGAGAGACTGTCCATCAGCACTGAGCAGTGCAAGCTTGAACAAGGCATCGGTATTGTATGGCACAGAGACAAATTCAGGTTTAATGCCGGGAACCGGCTGATTTTTCCATGTCACATAACTGAGCTTACGCTGTACCGCTGCGCCGCCCGACTCCAGCAAACTGAAATTTGCCACGGTTTTTACCGGACTTTTTATCTGTTCCGGATCAGGTGTAGGGAGATTGACGGTTAACCGCCCTTCTTCCGACAGGGCGACTTCTTTCAGCTCCTGATAATTGGAATCGAGCGTAAAAGGCACGCCGACAGCATAATCGTCGAACTTGCCCGGAATATGAGTGACGGGAGCATAAGTCACCGCTGATTTCACTTTATTGCCAGCCGCCGGGCTGCCAAAAAGATAGCGGCCATGCAGTTCGACCTTATTCGTCTGGCCCGCGAACACAAATGGCGCGGCGTTTTGAAATGTCAGATCCATACGCTCAGGTACAAATTCTTCGAGCTGAAATGACAATTCGCTTATCGGCTCTGGCGCGGTCGGATCTAAACGGACTTCGATACGGTATCGCCCGGTTTTCCAATTCGCCTCGGTCTCAAGCTGACGAAAATAATATCCCTCGGCCTGCGGCTGTAACTGCTCCTTCAAGATTTCCTCATTCCATGGATTCACCACAGACAAGGAGACAGGCCGCTGAGATAAGGCCCTGCCGTCTTTATCGCGCAGAAGAATGTTTACCGGTAATGACTCTCCGGGTTTCACCAAATCACGGTTACTGTAGATATAGGCTTCTGTCGCCTGATATTTTCGACCGCCAACGGCACTGTCCGACAAATCCAGCGGCGCTTCACGCAATGGCAGAATCGCCATTTCTTCTTTAGCGACACCGCTATCATTGCGGCTTGTCACCCGGGCGATAACAATATCTTTGCGCTGAGTCTGGATATCAAAACGGGCAACCCCGTGCAGGTCAACAGGCTGACTGTCGAGTAAGGCGTTGTTGCGGTAAATCTCTACCACACCTTGTGTCAGCGCGTCGCCCGTCGAGAGCCTCGCCAGACTGAATACAGCCTGACGGGTATTGATTCTGGCCTGAATACCAACATCGGTAAGCAGCATATGCTTGGCTTTCACGCGGTAAAACGTACCAGGTGCTTTAATCACCACTATGTACCAACCCGCATCCAGGGAATGCGGAATCGGCAGTCGGGCTGAGGTCTGAACGTCTTTCTCGCTGGGCGGCAGTGTATAGCGATCTGAAAACACGCTGTTATAAGCATGCTTGATATTGTCCAGATCATAGCTGGATAATTGGTCCTGAAGATAATGCCTGTTCAGCAACTGTCCCGGCTCTGTCACCTGTAATATTTCGATATCCACATGATCAAGATTGATAAAGTTAACAGGGATCGATTGCTGGTTAGACTGCGGAACCAGCGGTCCGCTGCCGACAAATAAAACTTCCGGTGTTTGCTGTGATTTTTCTTGACCCGTTTGCGCATAACTGAATAACGAAAACAGCGACAGACAC
Source organism: Photobacterium halotolerans DSM 18316 (assembly GCF_000425165.1). GTDB lineage: Bacteria > Pseudomonadota > Gammaproteobacteria > Enterobacterales > Vibrionaceae > Photobacterium > Photobacterium halotolerans. The sequence continues at coordinate 33,469 of NZ_AULG01000014.1, read as the reverse complement.
AACAGCAGCAAACATTGCCGCCATTGCGCCAAATTAATTGATATAACCATAAATTATTATTCTGCCCTTACCAACTGGAGTCGTAAAATATTGCTTTTATGTTCACTATGCGCATTATTCTATCCCGACCTGAATATAAAATGCTGCGATTAAGAATAAAAACGACCACTGGCCCGCAAATACAAAGCCGGCCATTAAAAATCACCCATCAAGATCGAAAAAACGCTGGCACTGAGACCAACGTCTTTCGCCGTTTATGAACATGACCGCCATTTCAGCCCGGCCTGATGCACCATGTCATCAAGATCATTCAAAACAACCGTCGCGTGAGGGTGAATGTCATGGAAAAGCACGATCCCCTTGCGCCATAACAACATCAATGTCATGACACGATCCGCAACCTGCCGGGATGACAGACGGGCATTCCAGTCCTGGCTGTCAATCGTCCACAGATAAACAGGTGTGCCCTGACGTTGTAACCACTGTGACAGCGCCAGGCTTCGCATACCATAAGGCGGGCGGAAAGCGGTGTCTGAAGGCAGGGAAGAAAATTGCGCCATTGCCTGCTCCGTGCTGGTAATGGAGTCTTTCGATTTATCCAGCACCTTATGCGCATGGTGTCGCCATCCGTGGGAGCCAAGGCACTGAGACTGATACCAGTTCTTATGTTCAGCCGGAACCAGCTTACTACCCAGCACAAAAAAGTACGCCTGGATGCCTCTGTCATTCAGCTGATTAATCAGTGTCTGGGTGCGAGTGGGATGCGGGCCGTCATCGTAGGTCAGCAGAAACTCGCCGTCTTCAAAACGTTCACCTGTTACCTCAGTGTCGTTAAAAGTCAGAATCTCACTGCTGATCCGGGGAAACAGCGCCGCTAAACGTACCTGCTCAAACAAATAATAGTGGTAAAACTGCTCACTGGATTCACGCCATTTACTGTCAAAATCAGGCAGGCGTTCACGCGCGATCCTGACCAGATCGTCCCAATGCTTCACAGACTGATTGCGAGAAGCAAAGCGATACCCTTCCAGCATTCGCTGCTGCGTTTTGCTACGCCATGTCACAACAGAGTCAACACTCACCTGCTTCACACCGGTAAAACGAGAGATGTCCTCTGCGCTTGCCAGCGGTACTTTCGCCATCACATGGGCAAACTGCAGTATTTCTGCGGCAGAAGCTCGATCAAAAGCCAGCTGGGAATCAATGGCTTCTGGCCACAGCGCTCTATCAATTGAGGCAACTTTCTCTAGCCCCGCAGCATAAAGCAAACCCGGCCATAAACAGACCAGCAACACCAAGCGAATAATTTTCATGAGATATCCGACCTAATTACACCATGACGACTTGCGCCGAAAAGCAGATCTGGACACGTTGGCCAGAAAGCAAATCCCAAGCGACTTCAGATCGTTGGGTATACTGGTATAAGCGGCATAAGCATGAAGACACTTAAGGGATCCCTCAAGCAATACAATAAATTGTTCACAGCTCAGTTCAGGCAACGCTGTTCAAGCGCTTCAAAAACATCCCGGTTTAAGCTTTGCCGGGTCATTTCGGAAGTGCCTGCATTTCGCTCGTAATCAAAAATCACGTGTTCGATCCTGCCATTTTTCGTCAGAATCTGAATTTCATACTGAGTATTGCTGATACTGTGCAGACCGCACACCAGTTTTCGCCGCGGGTTCAAGTGTAATCCATTCATTTTCCAGTCCGCTTCCTGAGAAAACAACCGCGCTTTCGGATGATATAAAAACACTTCAGATAACTGATTGGCTCCCAGATTATCGTCAATCGCCAAATCAGGATGCCCGTCAAAGTTGATATCCAAAAAGCGGGCACTGTAATCCAGATACTCAATTTCGTGGGGCACCGGGATGGATTGCATCCGCCCATCAGCAAACTGAACGCTGACCGCATGCTCACCAATCTCGACCGACCTCACCAAAGCCACCGGATTTTCCCCGGCTGTGGTTTCGGACCAGACAACAGCACTGAGCATCAAACTCAGCGTCGTGAATAAATGCTTCATGGTGAACTACCTGCATATCGCTTCGAAAAGCAATTGTGATTGCAGACTGACCCGAAGCTGGTGCGCCTGCGAATCAATCTGGTACTTGTAATGTCCGCGCTGGAACGATAAGTCGATAGCACCGGGACTGGTCAACGTTTTTGCCATCGTGAGTTCCTGCGTGCCCGCTTTAAAAAACCTGTAAATCAACGCCTGATCGTGCTCGCGGAAACAAACACTGGCCACACGCTCACATCCGATCTCACACAAATAGACATATCCTTCCCCATCCAGACAACCTGCGTTGGTGGCATGTCCGATACGATTCAATAAAGAAAAATTTTGCTCGTCGAAGAGTTGGGCCGGAGAAAATCGACTGACATCCAGAGGCAAGTTGTACAGCGTGGATAAAAGATTCACATCCACTGTGGAACGTATTCGATCCAAATCCACAGCCAGAGGCTCCAAAACCTGCTGCTCAAGAATTTGGATATCTGGCAGGAATTGCTGCCGGGTTAAAGACACTTGTGCAGCAATGACAAGCGGACCTGCCGTATTGATGTAATAGCCGGTTGAATGCTTGCCCCGGTTATGCACCACAGTCAGTTTTTGCAGTTGATCACTGTCACGATACACCGCTTCAGATTGAACGCTTCCACACCAGGCTCCCCATAATTGCGTTTCAAGCACTTGTCCCTGTGAACTGAGCTGTATCGCACAATAGGGTTCGCCATTGTCGCGGCGGTTCTCTGTGTGTACGTCAAGGGCTGCCGCCGGTCCTGATAACAACACAATGCCCAGCCAGGAGATACGTAACATCATCCCTCGTCCCCGAATTCACAAGCATCAAACAAGACTGGCAACAGACAACCCTGTGTGCCTTCTGTCCCGCAAATCACGGCCATGCTTTAAATCCCTGATAGGCCTGTCCGTCAAATTTCAGGGTCTGGTCAAAGTGCCAGGCTTTTTCATAAGCATCAGAACCCATTTGCTGACTCGTTTTATCTTTGACTTTGGTCGTCAGTTTTAAATCACGATATCCATGGGAGATAGCATTTCCGAGATTGATATAGACTTTGGCCTGATGAATCGGGACAGCCGCATCAGTCACCGAAAAATGGCCTTCCTGATTCGTCCAGTAATTCATCGGTAAACTTTTCAGCACAGGCTGTAACTTTTCCTGCTCGCGCACAAAGAGCGTCATATAGCCAGACGCCCCACCCTCTGCATACCGGGAAGCGTAACCAATATCTAACCGAACCCCGAAGGCTCTGGTGTCATCGTTCAGATAATAACGCGCGGTATCCAGCCAGATCTGATCATTATCAATCCGAATTCCCCCTTCATCGCCAACTGATCCGCTATAAGCAGAAACCACCTGATGCGTTGTTGTATCAACCAAGACAACGCGCCAGAGATACTGAGATGAGTCATCAAGCGGAAGCATAAAATTGCGCTGAAAATATGACCCCAACATGATGTCTGGCTCTCCCGGTAAGCGCTTACACGCAACCGAGCTGAAATTATCCTCATTCCATTCAGAATCATTCTGATTGCGGGCATCAGACTTTAATACCGACATCATGGCATTACTGCATAACTGGGTTTGCGCGGCCTGTGCCGAACCCGCCCACACCGAAAGAAAGAGGGGGGCAGACACCATCAATTTCAATCGTTTCATGATTCATTTACCTTCAAAGATTGAATATGCTGGTAGAGCGCAGTCACCCGCTTGATATCCGGCACATACTCGCACTCCAGAAATGCATCCTTCACGGTATCACCTTCTGTAAACACGTGATTCACCAAAAGAGCCTCATCACTGATAAAGCTGAAGGTATAATAGTTATATTCTGCAGTTGCTATTTTCAGAAAACCTAAGGGATCCATGGTGACTGATTCGGAAGTCACCTTCTTTTCGACGGCCAATGCATCATTTCTGTAAATCGAGACATCCCCACCGGAGACAATTAATTCCACTTTCCCGCTATAACCATCTTCCATCTCATAGACAGGATAGGTTCCGTACTTGTCGGTAATATATTCGCCTCTGTGCAAATCATCACAACTCAATTCAAACTCAAACAGACTGTCACTACTGCTGGCTTGAGCAACGTGAGAAAACAGCAGCATTGCTGAAAAGATCAAGCCGCTTCTACTGCCTAATTTCATCAAAATTTTCCTTTTGGTTGGCTGACTCATTACTCACACGCTTCTATCTCAAAATTCAATGCGACATAGCGATTCCCGTACTTTCTCAGCAATAAAGAACTCTTCGAAAAATAAGTACCCAGTTTCGACTTATCCAAAAAACAAAAGTGATAGCCTAAATGGTCTTCTTTGGTGAGGGTTAAAGCGTAATACCAGTATTCACTGTCCAAAACGATCATCTTTTCTGAATAGACAGGCCTGGGAATGGTTTTAAACTCTGGAAAACGATTTTCTTTCGCTATGCGTTTAGGCATCAAAGAACTTCTGAATGTGGTAATATCCAGATTCTCATAGACATCTTTCAGTAATTGCGGATGATTTGGCCGTACTTCTGTCGCTTGATAAGATTGTCCATCAAAACGAAGCGTTTGCTCTGTTTTCGTTACGTCCGATTCATGAATGTTCTTTAATGGATAATCAGTCGACTTTTCGACCTTGGTTGTGATTCGAATGTCCCGATAACCAAGTCTTTGATCCTTTAGAAAAGAAAGGAAGACATGGCTCTGTGTCGTAATCAAAAGATCATCGTTCGTACTACAGTGATCCCCTTCAAGTCGTTGCCAAAGATTCGTAGGAAAATTCAAAAGGACAGGCGTCAGCTCTGAATCTTTTTCTACAAACAATGTAAGAAAATCAGTTATGAGAGAATCAGCACACCGAGGAGCAGTGCCGATCATTAACCGGACTCCCAATGCTCGTGTTGTCTCATTTAAGTGATATCTGGCAGTATCCAACTTGATGCTATATGGACTAACTCGAATACCACCATCTTCCTGAACTTCATCACGATAGCTGGATAAGACTTTTCCGGATGATTGATCAATCACCAATACACGCCATAAATATCGATCACTGTGACCGTCTTGCGTCATATTCTTCAGATACGACGCGAGCATTTTATCTTGATTGTGGGGCAATATTTTGCAAGCAATTGCATCAAACTTTTTATCGGCGAAGCCTTGATGAGACAAGTCAAGTAATAGAATTGATTTCGATGCCTCTGAACAAGGCTGACTGTCGGAAGCATAGAGGTGGTTGACGAACAATAATGCGCACAACATAAAAATAATATGGGTGGTACTTTTCATCAGTCAGTTTCCATTTCAAGCCATTGCATTCTTCAACATCATGATCGTCACGGTTTCAGACCCATAATTAAAGCTGCAAAGCTGAATAATAAAATCGCTGTCTTTCCATGCAATCGATTCGGTTTTCTTTCAGATAGGTGCTCAAGAATTGACAGTTTTTGTCTGCATAGGCTTGCCACAATACATTCTGGTCCGCCAGTGATGCCTGTGGTGCCTTCTTTTTGTATGAATAAAGGGTGTAAGCCAGTTCCGTCTCCTGAGAGGTGATATATGCCAGCTCTAATAATCGTGCTTCAGTGACTTCCGCCCGGCAAAGGTAGATGATTGATTTTGCAGATGGATCCAGCTCGGACACAGCAAAGTTATCACCAAAATAAGGATGATGATCACACAAATCTTCTTTGAATTTAACCCAGTCACGCTGAACGGTTTTCAGTTGCGAGAACTCATCTGCAGACAATATCGTTTGAAGTGCCCGATATTTTTCGTTCAATGCCGCATCTTTGGTTTCATATTTTTTGAAGTAATGACGATACAGTTCATTCAAGTCATCGGGATTGACAAGATCATCCGCATGAGCAGAAGAAAAACCGCCAAAAACAGCCAAAATCCCAGCAAGAACCCAGCGACATTGATAACCCTTTCGACTCATCTCATTACTCTCTTTACTCATCGACCTCATGGCCTTTATTTACCCAGGCATCAAAATCGAATTGAGTCGATACAAGGTTTCGATACTGCGACAGTAATGTTTCGATTTCACGATCGTCCGTCACCATGCCGATTGAACTCTGAGTACAATGAATCATGGGTGTAAATGCCAGCTTAACATGACCAGGGCGACCATATTGATACATGAGCTCTTGGCCAAGACCACAAATTGAGATCACCTTCCCATTTGCCGTATGACACACAGAACATTCAATGAAGACTAAAACCAAAACTCTGATTAAATATCACAGTAAGCACTGCTGATATCAAAAGAATAAAAACCACTTTCCCTGACTTCAGTTTTTATCTTGCATTTTTTAGTCATGTTTTTATATCTCCCGTATTGGTCCATGATAGGCACATTCGAAAATGACTGATCCAGACGGTTAAACATTGAAGAAAACATTTCTTTTGGCGGCAGTTCATCGAATGATTTCAGATTGAGTCCATTGTATACGTACTGATACAGATAGTGATTCAATTGTTCTTTTTCTCTGTCGTACAATGAATTCAAACAAATGACATCATTTAACAGAATACTGTTATTCACGATCTTCATATTGAAGAGACATTCCTGATTGGTACTGGAAAGAAAAGTAAATCTTACAACTTTCAGATGTCCATCTTCTTTCTCTTTTACAACACGATATGCATATGTACTGGCTTTGATGATATTTTCATTCATCATGGTCTGATCAAGATAGAGACCATAGGCATCAATGCTAACACGCGGTTGATATGCATCGGTAGATTTGTCTGTCGATTCAGCCAAAAGGGTTGAACCAGATTGGCTCTCTGAAACATCGTTCAATAAGAATAGGCCTGATGGCGTTTCATATGCTTCACCGTTGTACTTAATCACCTGATTGACACGTTTTGTTTTTTCTTCTGACCCTCTTTTAGGATCAAACATATAATCCTCTACTTTATCTGAGAGTCGAATGTCTCTGTACCCATTCGTTTCCGTATTCAGTAAATGCAAAATGGTGTGAACGGTTTTCTCTTGAATGACACCTTCATAGCCATTGCAATGATCGCCTTCGACTAATCTCCAAGAATAGGTTGGCATGTTATTCAGTACAGGAACGAGTTTCTCTCCATTCTTGACAAACAAAGTTAAGAAATCATTCTCCAGAAAACCTGCGCATCGCGGTTTATCTCCTGTATGTAAACGCACTCCTAATGCACGGACTTCATCGTTCAAATAATATCTTGCTGTATCCAGCTCAATATTATTCTCATCGATGCGTGTATCGCCTCCTTCCACGATGACATTTTTGTAGCTCGCGATTGCTTGCTTGGTCCTCCGGTCAAGCTGTAACACACGCCACAAATAATTCTGATGTCGCTCAGTTTTATGCTGACTTCTGATATAAGAAGCAAACACGATATCTTCATGCTGCGGATGTGTTTTACACTGGATTGATTCTATATTGCCTCGGAATTCAGCATCGTTGTCATCCTGATATTCATGAATCAGACTCAGATCGCTTTCCTGACACCCAGAACCTGACGCAGCATAGACGTTCATGCTGAGGATAAGCAAGGAGGATGTCACGATAGTTCTTACACACAATTTGATATCATTTTTCTGCATTTTATCTGTACTCATCTAAACTATCGATTCAAAGCGATATAATATCTATTCTTTGGTCAATTCACTGTTGAATAGGGAAAATTAGAAATATACTCTCCTGTTAGCACAATTCTCTTTAAGCATTATCATGGTAATTGATTAAGCTTAACATTATGTATATGTTCAAATAATTTTTCTGTATTTCCAATCGTCGGCGTGTTTGGACACTCAAAAAAATAAATCTTCAAATGTTCCATCATATTGTATTAAATGTTGTATCAAAACCAAACCTGTACGATCTAGATGAAAAGAAAAATATTCATCATCCGTTTTTGATACTTTAATTCTAGATGACCCTATCATTTCTATGGCATCGAAAGTTAATTCATCATTAACTACAAGGTCATTATTTTTATAAATAAACACTTGGTTATCAGAAACAATCAGGTTAATTTGACCACTGTATCCATCATCCATTTCATATTCGTGATATGCTCCAATCACCGGATCAACGATCATTTCTCCCCGATGGAGATCATGACAAACCAGTTCATAGCTAAATGCTTCAGTTACATTTTGAGCCTCAGTACCCGCTGATACCAAGGTAATAATAGACAAGATAAAATGGAGAGTTTTCTGGTATATTTTATTCGTATTCATCTATATCTCCACTTCCTCATCAGACAATATCGTTTTCGACTTATCTTTTTATTGTTGTAAACCGTGATACAAGGATCATCTTTTTTGATATATACACTTCTTATTTCCGAAGAACTAGGCCATGTTGGCCATATCTGATAATAACGATATTGACTGATATCATCGGCATACACCCCAACATAAAATCCAATACATAACAAATTTGGAATAAATTTTGTTCTCAATTTTTTATCTGTTAACTTCAATTTGAATTATCAATCATCACTATTCGGTCGCTTATCAATTGAATTCCAGTGGCTTATCTTCTGCTAAAAAACACATGCACACTGGAACCCATTTATTTGGCTATACGTAAATATCAATAAGGATTTTCTGGGGTTATTTCAATTTTCTTTTGAAGTATTGCTTCTAGTAGTGTCCCCCAATACTTCTGATAGTCTTCAAAATTTGTTTCTTCCAGGTCATTCAGACATTCATAACCACCATATGAATGCTCGAAATCCATCGCCCTCATGACGTTATCATTGTTAATCCCATTATCGACATCAGCAAATATTATTTGCCAGTCATGCTGCCTTAGCATGGTCTCGGGGTTATAAAATAAAAAGTCAATAAGTACGTAAGATTCTGAAAATTCTTGAATAATTGCATTGATCACAATACCCTCTGAAGGCTTCTTAATACTCGTATTTATGAGTACTTTGTCATTACTTTTCAGAATGAAATTATCACCCTCAACTTCGATATGATAATTTCTAATCAGAGGTTCATTGATAATTAAATAGTTTTCTGGATATTCTGGGTGATTTTTAGGTGCGACCGTAATACCTAACTCTTTAAAATCAAATTTTGTTTGATAAGGTGAAAGTCTAATATATTGACCTTGTTCACTCACAATATCTTGTGTGTAGTCGATTTGGCAGTCAAAGCTGAATTCTTTTTTAGCGTAAACATAGGGAGAGATTAATGATGTAAGTAGAATGAATTTCAATATTGTATTTTTCATTTTTTTTCCTTATTTTTTTAATAGACTAAACAGTCTGTCACGTTCATTCTTTTGAATGTCTCTCTCTGTTTCAGATTGCTGTGAATAATCTTTAAAGTTTACAAATAGAGCGGGATTACATCGCCCCATATCACCCTTCATGACTATTTTCTTTGTTCTGACTTCAAAGTGTAAATGTGGAGCACATGTTCCAGCATTTATTGTTTTAGTTGCACCTATTCCTGACACCCCAGTTTTTGCAATGATATCTCCAGATGTTACATATGAACCAGGTTTCATCTTTTCATTTATACTATCTAAGTGAGCGTACATTAAATACAATTGTTTACTTTTTTTGTATTCACTTTCATAGGTATCATATTTTTCCAGCTCAACATCAGTTAAATTATGCCTTGGTTCAAATTTTTTTCGGTTGCTCCACATTGACTCTGAGTCATTTACGGATAGCATAAGTACTTTTCCATACCCTCTTACAGTACGAATGTCAGCAATAGTGCCATCGACGCAAGCGTAGACATCTGTACCAACGGGAGCAAACAAATCTAAGCCATCATGTCGGCTAGAACCTCGAATCTTTTTCCCAAATAAACCCCAAGCATAAGATGTACCGCCGATACCACCACTTTGATAATAGTTTGTACTCATCGGGTTTAAGATTGGTTCATGCCATTTAAAATTACCATCCTTAATATTTGAAATCGATAATGGCCAAATATGCCAAACACTAGATTCAATATTCAACACATTGAGATCAATATGTTGAATCCACGTAATTTTCTCAATCCGCTGCTGCTCGTGGTTTATAAATTGGCTATATATAGATTCAATCATTTCAGGATAAGGTGAATTCTGATAGCCTTCTTCAGATTGATAATAGCTCCTCAGCTTGTTTTCTTGTATCTCACGTCCTTTCTCTATTAGTTTTTTGTATTTAATCGCTAATTCATCTTCCTTGGAATACCACTCACTCGGATGCTTGGCGATTACTTTTTCAAGTCTGTTGGTGGCAGCCTGATAGAAGGCAACCAGTTCGTTTTCTGAGATCTGTCCGTCGTTATCTGTGTCGATTGCGCGGCGAATGTCGTTGAAGAAGGTGTTTGCCGGCTCCATGACGCCGGTACTGCTGCTGCCGTCGATAACCTGAAAACCATGTTCTTCTTGTCCAGCTGCCAGCGCTTTAAGGAAATATTCCGGCGGGCGATCGTTTGAGAACACTTCAAGATGAACGCGGTATTCCTGATCAATATTGCCCTGGGCATTTTTCAGGTACTCGTACTTACCCAGATAACCCAGGTGTTCGCCGGCTTTGATGTTAATCGGCAGTTCGGGCACCTGGACGGTACCATCAAGGACGATGGGTAAATTATTTTCCGGGCCATTTTTGGTGTGCCATGGCGGCATTTGTTTGGTCAGGACATCGGCCAATGCGGGTAAACAATATTCAGCCGTTTCTCCGTTGTATTTACTGACGGATAACCAAATTTCCTGATCCAGTTTTTGATCAGCCGCAGACTGTTTGCTGACTCTATCCCTTTCGTTATCTGCAAACTTACCGACTTGCACGACTTTACATTTCAGGAAATCCCAAAATTTCGTTCCGGCTTTCTTTTTAGTGACCGATGTTCTGGACGGATCGGTTAACTGAATCACAGTCCCGACAGGCATTAAGGTTTTGGTCTCAAAATCAGTGGTTGTCACATCGCCACGGACATACCAGGTTTGTGTCAGCCTGATATAGTGGATTTCGCTGACACTCTCTGCCGCTGTGATCGAGTCCTGGATTTCTTTCTGCGATTGCAGATGCATGTAGAGGGAATAGAAAGTATAACTTTCGTCTTCATTATCCGGGTTCTGAAAGGTATGGCGCAGCAGGCAGAAGTTGTTACTGTAGCTGGAGGTGGTCTCCAGGTACTGTGTGGTCGGGTATTCTTCCGCCATGCGATAAGCCACCAGCTCACCGTCGGCCATGGCCTGAACCGGCTGGAAGTGCTGTGCCCAGAATGCAATGCGGTTATTGAAGTGAATGCCACCGTGCCAGCCACGGCCTTTGCTGATGATGTAACGGCCGCTGGTCTGCCCGTTCAGCAGCACCTTCAGTGCAGACACATCGTTGAACTGGCTACCGTCGACCTGACAGATAGGAAATGCTGTGTTCATGAATTTACTTCCTTAGTCTGAATACACATCGAGGAACGGAATCAGGCTTTCCTGTCCGGTGTTTGCTGTTGTGAAAACCACAGCAGTCACCTGGCCGACCGTGGAACTGTAACCGGAAACCTGGGTGTTTGTCACAATGCTTTCCTCTGCGTTTTCAATTAGCTGCACCAGCTTCTCACTTAACGAAGAAAAATATTGTGCGGTAATGTCCGGCAGAAGCCGCTTCAGGGTTTTCAAGCCGTCTTCATAACGGGCAATCCCTTCCACAATCACGGTGCGGTGCTCGTATTCCGCCTGCAGTTTAATAAAGGCGAGATAATCGGCTATCACACCGACAAAATTGTCGATGTATTGACTGAACGACTGAGCAACAGCGTCCCAGTCCATACTACGGATATATTCAATACTGTTGCCTGTGCCGTGATAGCGCACACCACCCAGTAAAAAGGCCGGCGGCAGGAATTCGTCCGGCGTGAACAAGGCATCGAGAATATGCCCCTGCGGATGGCACAATGGCGCCAGGCTGTGGATCAGCGGCACGTAGTGATCGACTGTGTCTGCGTCGCGTTGAATCCAATCCAGTGCTGACACAAAACATTCGCCAAACACTTTATGCTGATGTTCGGTGGCGAAATATGTGGCGCTGAACTGGCTTTCAAACCGCACCAGTGATTCGAAATCCGGATCAGAGAAAGTTTCCGACAGCAAAACGCCCCAGTCGTTGCGCACGCCACTGCGTTCCTGCCAGAACGGCACGCGATTGCCTGCCACGACTGAGCAATAGCTGAATACATCCGGATACGGATTTTCGACGCTATTTTCCGGCAGGTTATTGTAAGGCTGAAACGGATCCTGTGATTCCTGAATATTGAAGAGACACAGGGTTTCTTCCAACCCGCTGACCACGGCCCGCCCGGACGCATCCAGAGTGCCGCTGCCCAGCTCCGCCCCACCTTCATCGGTGACAGTAAAAGGCGCATTTGCCAACGGGGATCCCGTTGGGTATCGGCAACTCAGGGTGACATCAAACGTTGCGGCTTCGTCTGGCGGTACCTCGACACTGGCTTGGGATACGCCAGACAGGCACATGGTATTGGCTTTGTTCATGGTCATCATGTCGGACAAGCGGGCAACCCCTTCGCCTTCGATTTTGACCGTTGCAGAGGCAGTGACAAAAGCCGCTTCTCCCTGAATCACACCAGAGACTATGCCCTTCTTGTCTCCGCCTTCATCGCCGGTACTGGTCGAGAATTTGCTGGGTTTGATGGCGATACTGTTACCACCGTCCATGGTCACCGTCGTCGTACCTTCCACCAGATCGGCCGATTTGGCTTCATTGGAATAGGGAATCGGCACAACGGGCGGCCCGCACTGCGTCATACAAACATCCGGAATATCGGCGTTTGCTACACCCTCCGAGCCTTGGTGGACAATACTCAACCCATCTGCACTTACTGTTACCGGCATTACCCGTCCTCATTTCATCAATAATTAGCCCATTTTATCAACAAGATAGGATTGCTTTCTCACTGGAATCTCAGTGAATAAGACGGATATGACTGTCGATTTAACGGTTTACCCCGAAGTGAGAACCGGATTCCGTTTCTGTCCTGATAATTCGCGGCTGCTTTTCTGACCTTGATTATCTGGTCTTGTGCTCTTTTCTCAGAGCGAAGGCGTGCCAAAGCACAACAGGATTTTCCAGAACTGAAACCAATGATGCAGTTCTTAATTCTGCTGTTATGACAATCAAGTAGCGTGATTTTCTGAACACATATGTAACAATGGGCTAGTCTTGTTTGTAAGTAAGCTCTGTCAGGGAAGGCGAGGCCTATGTTGTTATGTCACCACTCATTTTTAATCATTGACGATAGCAATACGTCTATCGCACTGACGCGCTCTATGCTGACTAATGCCGGTGTGTCCAACTCAAACATTCAGACCACCACAGACAGCCTGAAAGCGCTCCGCATGCTGCGAACTAACCAGTACGACGTGGTGCTTTGCGATTACAACATGCAGCACCATATTGATGGCGGACTGATTTTCGATGAGATCAAACATAACCACCTGTTATCACCCAGCAGCGTATTTATCTGTGTGACCGGCGATAACAGCCAGCAAGTCGTGACCCATTTTCTGGAGCTGGAACCCGATGATTATCTGATTAAGCCGTTTCGGTTTGCTGACTTCATTTCAAGGATCGAATACGTACTGGAGCGAAAAACGGCATTGAAGGTATTACTGGCTGCTATTGATGAAAAGCGGTACGAACAAGCCCTGCATCTCGCCTCGTCAATGACGCAGGACTTTCCCAAATATAAAGGCTACATCACACGTATTCAGGGTGACTGCCTGTTACGGTTACAGCGTCATTTGGAAGCAGAAGCCTTTTATGCAAAGGCCTGTGCGGAAACACAGCATATCTGGCCCATGATAGGCTTCGGTAATGCACTACAGGGCTTAGGTAAGCTGAAGCAGGCTGAAGACATTTTCCATGAAATACTGGCAAAACACCCGCATCATCCTAAAGCCCGCCAGGGATTAGCTAACTGCCTGATCAGACAAGACGAACTACCGCAAGCTTTACAACATTTTCTGATGCTTCATAAAATCAATCCGGCTAACCCGATCCGGGAGCTGATTATTGCCAACCTGTACGCACAGCAGCAGGACCATAATAAAGCCGCAACCGGCTATCAGCGTTACACTCAAAAAGTAGCAGACACCAGCCAGTACAGTTACGGCGTGGAAGTGAATGCCGCCATCTCGCTGCTGTTAGCCAGCATCTATTCCCGTGATGCCAAACACACGACACAGCTTATCGATGACGCACGTAATGCGCTTGTTCAGCTTAATCAGAAGGCCGCGAAAGAAGATAAACGGCTTGAAAATCACCCCAGCTTACTGGTTGGTCTGGCGATTCTCGCCTGTATGCGCGGGGAGATTCAAAATTGCTACAGTATCGCCAATCAAATTGAGATGGATAATGTAGAAACAAATGACTTTTACACTGCGCTGAATCTGGCACGTATGTATGGATTTTGTGGTATGCCGGACATGTATGAAGCGGCCATGGTCAAAGCGCGCAAAATCTGCGGTCAGACAGAAGACGAAGGGCTGATGCTCAGTCAGATTGAACTGCTGAACGGCTTTCAGGATGAAATTTACCAAAGGTTGAAACTGGGGGGTGCGCTGGTTAGAAAAGCGCAGTCACTCCGGCAACAAAATCTTGCCAATAAAGCGCTTAAACACGCTTATCGTGCTTTTTTCATTGTGCCGTTTCACCATGAACTGTGTTTTTTAATTCTGGAACTCACTGCACTGGCCACCCCTGCCGGATTAGAGCATGATGAGGTCAATGAGATTCTGAAATCCTGTTACTGGCTTTACTGTAATGATAAGCGCCCGACTGAACAGCAGAAAAAACGCGCGCTGGATCTTTACCGGCTGGCGACCATGCGAGTGGCGTAATCATTGCTATCGACACCCAAAATGACCGTGAGCTGTTCAAACATTCGCAGAAACCTCACAATTCAGCGCTGATGACCGTCTATGCCAGTAGACAGTCTGATAAAGGCTGTGTCTGAATACACGCTTTAGCAGCCAGAGGTAAACATGCGAGTATTGGCAATCTGGGCAATCTGGGCGATCAGGGGCTATCAGCGCTACCTTTCCCCACACAAAGGATTTCGGTGCGCACATGCGGCGTTTCACGGAGGACAGAGTTGTTCCGGGGCAGTCATCACGATTTTGGCAACCAGCCACTGGACATCAATCGCGAAAGAGATTTCCCAGCAATTCAAAGCATGTAAAGCCGCGTCGTTACAATTACAGGCCAACAGATCCCGTCGCAAACGCCGGCGCAAAGATGACGACATTGATTGGTGTGACCCGATAGCCTGGTCTTGTTTATGTTGGTCATGTTAAATGCAATAAAACAGAGTTAAACCTGCGTTCTTTGTCAGAGTAAATGATTCAAAAAGTAGGCCCGACAACTCCGCCGGGCTTCAATTATTTCTTCGTTAGAACAAAATCACATGACCGGATTATCAATCCGGCGCCAGAAACAGACTTTTTGATTACTGCGCTGATCCACCAGCCAGGTATAGCTGCAGTTATCATCGTAACTGTAGCGCCCGGTCTGAACCTGATATGGTCCAAAACTGGTGCCTTGCATCGACTGAAAGCGCCCCTGATACAGCAGTGAAAAATGCAGATGTGGTCCGGTTGACGAACCGCCTTCACACAAAGCGGTCGAGCGATTGTTGGCGTAAGTACCCAACTTGGTATTTTTGGTGACCCACTGACCGTTGGATACCTGAACGCCATCCATGTGGTAGTAATTGGTTGCCCAGCCATTCTGATTGGTTACCCGCACCTGGCAGCGTGATAATACTGTGGCATAACCGTCGTGAGCGGCGGTGACACTGTACGTCGCTCCGCCCCAGGCCGGCCAGTCGTACGACACATCAATGGAAGAAAGCGGAAAGCCGGATCCACTGTGCGCATGGGGTCCGTTCGGCACCCAGCTGTATCCCTGAAACCAGGGCATCTGCATAAAACCGGCAGGAGGAGCAAGCGTGCTGACTGCACGCGATTGTGCACGGCTCTGGCGCGTTGGCGCCGACTCACCAAACCAGGCCACATAGTGTTGCGACCACTCTGCTGCGCGCTGCGGATCATTCAGTGTGCTGAGAACCGCCAGTGTCGCTGCATTGGTCGGTAACACTGTGTCGTCAGCCTCGTAACGGTAAAAATATTGCGAGAGATGATTAGCGACGCGTTTAATCGCCTCTTTAAGCCGCATATCTTGCGCCTGATTAAAATCCGCGTCCGGTTGCCAGTCTTCCGTTAACAGGACAGTGACCAGTATCACTCTGGGATCGACACCCGTCGCGCCACTCCAGTGCATCAGGGTTTCTTGCAAAGAGAGCCAGTTCGGGGCAGTACTGTCAAAAAACATCTGATCATCAAAGGGAGCCTGATAGGGCCTGAACACAAAGTCTGCGTCAGACACCAGAGGCTGTACGTCCCTGCCCTGATCAATGATGTGTTGAGAGACCGGTGAACTGGGCACAGCTGGATAAAGGTCATGAGCCAGCGCGACAGAACTGGCAATGAAAGGGAGAGCCACTAACGCTATCGATTTTTTCATCACTATTTTCTCCAATTGCTTATATGCAATGTGGAGTTTGGCAGGCGACGTTGATTTCAGAAAAATAATCTGTTGATTTGCGAGTTAGTAGAAGATTGAATGTAAATATTTGTAATTGACAGACAATACAATTTAACTCTTCGCAATATCTGGACGTAACTTCCGGCTGGACAACCGCGACTGGAGCAGCGCGTACAAGCGCATGACCATTCGCAGTGCCCTTCTAATGTGCCAGCCTCACTGGCACTTACAGACGCTCTTCAGCCAGGAAGCGCTTGAAGAAATCCGACAAATCGATTTTCGCCAGATCCTTGAACTCACCGGCATCGTAAAAACGGCCTTTACAGGTCGGGCAGCTTTCAAACCAGATATGAGGCTGTTTCGGGTCAACCAGTCTCAGCAACTTATTGCTTGGGCAGACAGGGCATTCGATCTGATCGATACCGTTAAATGTCTTACCGATCCCGGCATCCCCGATATCGACAGCATCGGCCAGCGGCTTCATTTTTTCGATTTCATACGCGTCCAGCCATAAACCTTTGCAAGCGGTACAGCGCTCAATATCACCCAGCGGGGTAGTAATATGCTCAAACTTCGAATGACACTTAGGACATTGCATTCGAGACTCCTTTTATTATTGTCTTTAAATTCAGCTGCATACTACATTCATGCCGCCATTGAATCATAGACAATTTGTTTTATATCCTTCTTTTTTGTGATTCTCATGGAAATGTCACCGGTTTCGAGCGCTAACGGCATGATGCTTGTCCGGCAGATGCAAAAAAAAGCCGCTCAGGGCGAGCGGCTTTAGTTTCAGTTTCCCTGCCGGGACTGGAGAATGTGCTGCAAAGCATCCGTCACCAACTGATGATCCTCTTCCTGAGGCAAGCCCGATACCGTCACCGCGCCCACTAACCCGCAACCTTTAATACGTAGTGGAAAAGAGCCGCCATGCGCGCAGTAATCCCGCGCATCTATATGGGGCTGGCTTTCAAACTCACGCTGTTTGCGGGCGTTATACTGTCCAAGGTAATAAGAGCTTTTACCAAACCGCAGCACGCTGTTGCGTTTGCGGCGAATCCAGTCCTGATGATCCGGATTTGTCTCTGGCATCGCATAGCTGAACAGGGTCTGGCCAAACGCGTACACTTCGATCGCGACACAGACCTGCTTTGCTTCTGCATTGGCTTTTAGCAACGAGCCCAGCGCCCAGGCGGTATCGTGATTAAACTGCTCAAGCTGCAAGTCCGCTTCCTGCTGCGCCAAAGCGTCCAGTGTCAGGTTCATGCATCCACCTTCATGGTTTGCCCCAACCGGCTGCTTTCCATTGCCAGCTGAATCAGCCTGATATTCAGCAACGCTTCCTCTGCCGACACCGGGTTCGGAGAGCCTAAACGAATCGCGTCTGCAACACCGGCAAAATAATGCTGATAACCGCCAAGCTCTGTGGCAATCACCTGCGAGCCTTCTTCCTGATGCAGCTGGCCATAGTTGGCTGCGTCCTCTGCTGCCCATTCTGGCTGCTCGGGTTTTACGCCGGCTTTGAGGTAATCTTCTTGTGGGTCCAGGCCATATTTCTCGTATTTACCCAGTGAACCCAGCACTTTAAAGCGCAAATTCGGCTCAGGACTGTACAGGTTGGAATGCAGCTGGACCAGATGATCAGGGTACTGAAGGATCAGGTTGTAGTAATCGATGGTTTTCGCACCCGGCCGCATGGCCATACACTGGGCCGTCAGGGCCTGAGGCTTGCCGAACAGTGCCAGCGCCTGATCCAGCAGGTGCGGCGCCAGATCAAACAAAATACCGCCACCGTCTTCGGCCATTTCACGCCAGCGCTGACGTACTACAGGACGAAAACGATCAAAATGCGATTCAAAGTACTTCACCTCTCCCAGCCTGCCCTCTTCCACCAGCTTTTTCACTGTCAGGAAGTCGCCATCCCAGCGTCGATTGTGGAAGACACTCAGTACCAGCCCTTTTTCTTCGGCTAACGCAATCAGTGCTTCGCCGTCTTCCACTTTGGTGACAAAAGGTTTTTCGACGATGACGTGTTTGCCGTTTTCCAGCGCCAGTTTCGCCAGACGAAAGTGAACGTCGTTGGGCGCCGTGATGATCACCAGTTCAGCATCACTCTCGATCAGCAGGGCATCGGCATCACTGAAACAGGTCACGGCAGGATAATCGGCGGCAACAGCTGCTTTCTGACTGCTGCTGATAGCGGTCAGCTCCAGCTCATCCATCGCCGCAATGAAAGGCAGGTGAAAGGTTTTTGCAGAAAAACCGTAGCCAATGACTGCTGTTTTTACAGGAGAATATCGCATATCAAAGCTGTCCTTGTGTTGTGGAAGCCACGATCACTTGAATATCGTGGCTGTCAAAGAGTTCGGCGTAAGTGTTTGTAAGCGGTTGGTCTGTGATTAATACATCAATGCCATCCAGGCCGCAGACGTGATGAAAATTATTCTGGCCCAGCTTGTGCTGTTCACACACCACAACCACCTGCTGCGCCTGCGCCATCATGGCTTTTTTGAGCGAAGCTTCCTGCTCGTTATTGGTCGACAAGCCATGCTCTGATAAAGCACAGACGCCGATAAAGGCTTTGTTTACCCGATAGTCAGCCAGCTGCTTTTCAGCCTGATGGCCTAACACAGCGCGGTGGAATGCATCAAATTTGCCGCCCAGCAAATGCACGGCAACATAAGGGTTGTCCGCCAGTTGCTGCAGGATATCGACAGAGTTAGTAATGACAGTAGCAGGCCGGTGAATGTATCGCGCCATTAATGTCAGTGTGGTGCTGGTATCCAGCAACAGATGATCATCCGTATCTATCAGCTGTGCCGCGCACTGGGCCAGCTGTTGCTTGGTTTCACTGATCACTTTACCAGAGTAGGGCTCAAGACGGGCCGATACCGAGGCTCTGACCGCGCCGCCACGAATACGCTGGATTCCCGGCTGCTGAGTAAGCTTCACCAGATCACGGCGGGCAGAATCGCGCGAGACGGTAAATTGCTCGCAGATATCATTGAGGGTCACCTTACCTTGCTGTTCTATCTGCGAAGTCAGATGAATTAGGCGTTCTTCCTGAGTCATACACTCAAAACCACTTAAGTAATTTTAAGTCATTCTGACAGAGACGAATGTAAATGCCAATCAAATACTGTATTGAGTCATGAGTCACGGCTCATTTTATCTGTATTCTGTCTCCTACGTTTCGTCTGTATTCATCCGGTGTAACTCCCATCAGACGACGAAACATAGCGATAAAGGCTGACGCACTCGCGTAACCCAGATCGTGCGCAATATTTTCTACTTTCTCACCAACTTCCAGCAAAGGCATCGCCCGGACAACCCGTAATCGTTGCCGCCACTCCGACAAAGATATCCCTAAATCGCGCTGCGCACGGCGCATCAGTGTGCGCTCCGTGGTATGAACCCGCTTTGCCAACTCAGCCAGCGAAGCGTTACAGCCTGGCGCAGATTCCAGCCAACTCAGCACTTTGCTCAACAGAGGATCCGCCGAAGTCGGCAGATAGCTGCCCAGCGTAGTTGCCCCGTAAAGCTGATCCACCAGCACGGCCAGAAACCGGCTCTGAGCTTCTGAATAAGGAAACACTGTGCTGGATAGCCTGAGATGGTCCAGCATCGCTTTCACCAGCGTACTGACCTCAAGCGCACAGGTCGTCTCAGGCATCCGGCGGCATAAATCCGCGTCAATATACAGCGAGCAATGCGTCGTTTCATAACGGTTCAGCCCCTGGTGTTCTACATCTGGCGGCAACCATAATCCGTACTGAGAAGGCACTAAATATTGTCGGCTGCCGATTTTCACTTCCATAATGCCACTGAAAGAATAGACAAACTCTCCCCAGGGGTGGCGATGCAAAGGATAAGCTGCATCCGCCGGCATGCAGGCGGTACGAAATACGACAGGCGCAGGCAGTGCCGTGCTGTAGGGGGGAATATGAAGCTGCTTACCGGGAAGGCTCATTGTGCATTCTGTCGTTTCATCGTTATCGGTTGTCATATCTTAGCTATATCCAATATTCACGACAACGCATAATGTTAACAAGATGTCACAACCTGTTGGGAGCTAGATATGAGTGAACGCAAATCTGTCGATATCACCGCATTGAGCATTATGGTGGTATTTTGCTTTGTCATGGGGCTTCAACAGATATTTCTTAAAGCAACAGGTGAGGACATAGCGCCTATCCTGCAGATTGGCATCCGCTCAGGTATTGCCGCAATTCTGGTCTGTTTATACGTCGTTCTCCGTCGCAAACGCCTGTTTTTTGCCGACGGTAACTGGAAACCAGGTATTATCGTAGGCATTCTGTTCGCGCTGGAGTACCTGTTTCTCGGCGAAGCACTTCGCTACACCTCAGCGTCTCATGCCGTCGTGTTTCTCTACACTTCGCCTGTTTTCAGCGCGCTGATGCTGCACTTTCTGATTGATTCGGAACGGCTGTCCAAAACACAGTGGACTGGTATCCTGCTGGCATTTGGCGGCATTGCCGTCGCGTTTCTTCTTCACTCAGAAGACAATTCCGCAATCACTCAACCGGATCAGCTGTGGGGCGATTTTCTCGCCTTATTGGGCGGCATGGCGTGGGCGGCAACAACCGTGCTGATTCGCAGCACCAGACTGGCACGGATATCCTCGGAACAGACTTTGCTGTATCAGTTAGTCATAGCGTCCATCGTTCTTATCACAGCAGCAGTTTTGAT
The DNA here is from genome assembly GCF_000425165.1 of Photobacterium halotolerans DSM 18316. GTDB lineage: Bacteria > Pseudomonadota > Gammaproteobacteria > Enterobacterales > Vibrionaceae > Photobacterium > Photobacterium halotolerans. The sequence continues at coordinate 12,166 of NZ_AULG01000014.1, read as the reverse complement.
GGACCAATTCCATATCAACCCAACACCGCTTGCCATTGCCAGTGTGGCTTTCCAGACGCTGATCATTTCCTTTGCTGGCCTGCTACTGTGGTTCTGGATGCTGAACACTTATATTGCTTCACGGTTGGGCGTGTTGTCTTTCATGACGCCACTTTACGGTGTTGTTCTCGGTGCCTGGCTACTGGATGAAGCCATCGAACCCGGTTTCGTTTACGGTGCCACCATGGTGATTACCGGCATTGTATTGGTGAGCGGACACAGTTGGATAAAACAATGGCTGGCAGGAAAGCTGCTGAAAAACGAAGTGCCTTTTAACAAATGATGAGCAGGAAAAAAGGTTCAGGAAAGCTCTTCCTGAACCTTATTGATGGCTAATGAAACTTACGCATTCGACATGGCCAGCCGGGCGGCAAAGCCGATAAACAGTGTCCCCATCAACGCATTCCCTATCTTCTGCATGCCTTTGCTGGCGCGCACCAATTGGGTGATGTAAGCGCCCGCAATAATCAGCACGCTGAGAAAAATCAGGCTGATGATTTCAAGTACCGCCGCCAGAATAAGAAATGGCACCCCAGGGCTGGCGTAACTCATATCAATAAACTGCACAAAGAAAGACACATAAAACAAAATGGCCTTGGGATTAGTCAGGCTGAGTATCAGTGCTTTGCGAAACACCTTCTTGCCCTGTAACGCCGGAGAAATCTCTGCCGATTCGCGGGACTGAAAAGCGCTGTATACAATCTTTCCGCCCAGAAACAGCAGATAAATAGCACCGAGATACCGCACCAGAGTAAACAAAATCGGCGTTGTCTGAATCAGGGTAGCAACACCGGCATAGGCACAGAAAATTAACACAGCATCGCCAATAAACACGCCCGTTGCCGCCAGATACCCTTGCCTGATCCCCTGCCCCATACCGGTTTTCAGCACAAACAGAGAGTTAGGTCCGGGCAGCAGCACAATAAAGATGGCGCCGACCACATAGGCCCAAAAATTCAACACCCCGTATTCCGCAAACATCGCCACTCCCTCTTAACCACTTCAGACCATACTGATATACAGCAATATATACGTTTCAGTATTGTATGCAATCAGAGCATAAAATCGCGCATATCTTAAACAGGGCAGCCACTTTCATGGGCTATAGCCAGTGTTGCCAAATAGGATTATCAACCAGCAACCAGATGGCTACGACCATCAGCGACGCGAAGTAAATATAGCCTTGTACTTTCTGATTTTTGCTGTCGCCCGCCAGTTTGGCTAACAAACCGCCGGCCCAGATCCACACCAGATGCATGGAGATATTGAGGATGGCCAGCCACACCACTAACACCCACACCGACTGTTCGCCGTATTCCTGATAGGCTTTTTCTGAAAACAGAGAAAACATCAGTAAGACCAGCAGCCAGCCTTTGCTGTTGAGTAATTGAATGATCACGCCATCGTAAAACCCTAAGCGCTTTTGCTGCCCGTTGTGCTTGAGCAGGCTGGTTTTCAGAAAACCCGCCGCCAGATAAATAATATAGACGGCTCCCGCGCACTGAAGTAACTGCAGCGCCAGCGGATACTCTTGAATGAGCGCGCCCAGCCCCAGCCCAATCAATAACGACTTAATCAAAAACACTGTGTCTATCCCCAGCAGCAATGGCAGAGACCGCCGGACCCCGACACTGGCACCAGAGGCGGCAAACACGATATTCGCCGGCCCCGGACTGAACACTAATGGAAACATGACACCCAACCACAATAATAAGAAACTCATCCGTTTATCTCCGCTTAATTCAACACATCTGTTTCAAGTAACCTCAGGCTACGGGGATAGGTTAAACATCGGGCAAAGTGGCTTCTTGTATGAAATTGCAATCGCTATACGTGTGTGGAGTAATGTCTGGGAGGCACGCCAAAAGCGCGTTTAAAGTTGCGGGTGAAATGGCTTTGATCAAAGAAACCGCAGTGGAGCGCCGTCTCAACACAGCTGTGGCCCTCCAGTAACAGTGTTTTGGCTTTCTGCACCTTTGTCAGCAGCAAAAACTGGTGCGGCGTCAGCCCGTAGTGGGATTTAAATGCCCGGATGAGTTTAAATTTGGTCAGACCACTCACGGTTTCCAGCTCATCCAGAGTCACGTTTTCCTGCCAGTTATCATGCAGGTAATCCCGGATAACGCCCGTATGCTTCTGAGCATTCCCAACCCTGTCAGCGTCACGCCCGGCATTGCCGTATTGAGAAAACAAGGATTCAAGCGCCACAGTCAGCAAGGACTGTTTGGTCAGCTCAAGACTGGTTGCTTCGAACGCCACATGCAGTTGAAGCAGCAAATCAAACAGGGCAGGATTGTTGATCACAGAGCGGTCGATGACAGGATCGACGGATTTCTCGCTGCCAGCAAAATGCTGTTCGATCATCTCCGGGGCAAAGTAAAACATCCGGTATCGCCACCCGTGCTCACTGCCCGCAAAACCCGTATGCACTTCTGAAGGATTAATCGCCACGATGTGACGCTGAGGCACCACAATGTTACTACCCCGGTAAAATAACCCTTCCGCACCTTCCTCTATCACACCAATGGCCAGTTCTTCATGCCAGTGACGGGAGAATTCAAACTGAGTAAAGGAGGCGGACAGCAGTTCGATGCCGGAAAATCGCGCTGGCCGCCAAAGTGTAGAAAATTCCCTGTTTCCTGCTCTCAATTCAGTCTCCTGCTATGTCTGTTCAACCATCAGGCTTGCGCAACAGGCGACATAATCACACTCGCAGGATCAGATTACAACGACCGGCCATCAAAATGCGTCACCGGAATCGCATCCAGATCGATATCGTCAAGACAACGGATATTGATGGCGGCCATGGCATTGCCCTGTGGGTCACTCCCTTCCCCATAAGGATGAATGCCGCACGTCGGGCAAAACCTGTGCTTAATCGCGTGCTGGTTAAAGGTGTAAGTGCTTGCTGCGCTGTCTTGCGACATCAGCTTTAATTCACTGCGGGGCACAAACCACAATAACGAACCTTTTCGCTGACAGATAGAGCAGTTACAAGCCAGTGCTTCCTGAATATCGCCTTCCACCTCAAAAGCGACATTGCCGCAGTGGCAGCTTCCCTGGTATTTCATAGTCTTTCTCCCGTCGATTTCATTTCATGCCAGTTTGACCGCAACAGCTGTTTTCAATCGGTATGAGTATAGCTGGCTGAAATACGGGATGACTCAAATTGCTTTTCCATCCAGAGCGAGCTGATGTATTCACCCTGCTTTTTGGCATAGTTATGAAAAACACCAACCTCGCGAAAGCCAAATTTCTGATGCAGCGCCACCGATGCTTCGTTCGGCAAAGCAATGCCAGATAAGGCACAGTGCACCGGCTGAGTCGCTAAAGCATCAAGTAAGGTTTTCATTAATGCGCTTCCCATACCGTGACCCTTCGCATCGGGGTGAAGATAGATGGTGACTTCAACGGTTTCTGCGAAAGCAACGCTAGGTCGGTACGGCTGGCTACAGACAAACCCCATCACCTGATGGTTTTCGAGGGCAACGAAAAGCTGATGCAGAGAGTCGGGACGGAATTGCGTAAACCAGTCATTGCGATTACCCAGCGTCATCGGCTCGGTTTCAAATCTGGCGTTCGTGTGCTCAATGTAATGATTAAAAATAGCTGTGATAGCCGGGATGTGGGCGAAAGTACCGGGGAGTATGTTCATGTGATGTATTTTTATTTATTTTTTTAAGATTCCGCATTTTAAAAGATTAAGCGCAAAGGTGCGATGGGCGTCGTCGTCTCACTTTACCTGCTGAAAAACCAATGGTGTTTAAATTTTCAATAGTATTCTCCCTTCGGTAAAGTTTGAATGGTGTCAGTATTAATCAATTAAAAACTGTATAGCCCCAGTAAAGCTAAAACTATACAGCAATTTAAGTTTTTAATTATTACTCACCAGACCAATCCTCTAACAATTTCTCTCTTGCAGGATTTATCACCTTCAGATCAGTTTGGTTAGATTCAATCCAAAGCATATGCCTCGAAAAATCATGTGTTTTAATATGATTATTATTGAGTAGCTTTGTTTCCTTGTTTTTCTTTGCCTCATGAGATAACTCAGATTGTTTGTTGGTCTTAATTTGCTCTTTTGCCAACTCAACAAGCTTATTATCTCCAGTTTTAATCCATCTTTTTGGAATTATATCTTCTCCTGGCTTAGGATCTCTCAAAACAATAGTAGATGATTCTATACTCTCTAGCCCAGAACTTTCAGCCCCTGATAGGTTGAGACAAATTTCTACGTTATTGCACCTTACAGTTTCATAACCTACTGCAGGCATCAGACCATTTACTGACTGACCTAGTGCATTTTTATATTTAAGTTCGACATCAATTCCATAAATATCGATATCTTGATCGATGTCATAGGCACCAAAATTATGAGGTGTATATGTTCCTGTGACCCATTGTCGCAATTCATGCTGGCTAAGTTTTTCAAAATCATTAATAATTGATTCTATAAATTTTGTTGCTTCATCAAATTCATATTGAGTAGGTTTAAAAATATATTTACCTGACTCCAGAACTATTTTACCTATTCGGTAGAGTGATTTAATTTCCTCTATCGATAATGAAGATCTAGGAAGATTTCCATATCTTTGACCTTGCATTCGTATCTTAGCACTGACAGGGATTTTGTTCTTTTCTGAATAACGATAATCATCGAAAACTTTAGTGTCGACACATGGTGTTGTTACCAATGCTCGAATTTCCAAATCAGAATCCCAATCAAACCCATCAACATAAAACCCTAAGAATTCTTTATTTGTTTCGGGTTGAAAATAACCAACTGAATTCTTGTTTACCAATGAAGAATTGTATGGTGATAACTTATTCTGCTTGATCCAAAAAAAGACTTTTGGTGAATCAAAAATCTTGGGGTATTTAATTTTGTTACCTTTAGATGGGTTTTTATCCTCTAAAAAACCCTCTTCGTAAAATAAGTGATCTCCAACCACTGTTTTATTGTTAATTTTATATTCCCTGTCAGGATTCAGACTTAATGTAAATTCGGACGCGTCTTCTTCATCATCCCAAAAACCACCATCTAAATCCCGATACTGTACCAACTTATCAACATCATCATTTCCTGGAATTGATAAACTATACGTGTAGCTCATAGTAAAATCGACGCCCGTGGAGTTACTTCCACTTTTACCAAAGAGAGATTTTAATGTCGGATGATTGTACCAGGCAATTGGCCGTGTACCCTGGACTTTATATGCACCAAAATAAAAACTTGGATAAATAAATGTACCGAATATTCTCTTACCGTCTTTAAATTCTATTAATTTTTTCTCATATTCTGTCAGCTCATTCTCGAAAATCTCTCTGACATACTGCGTATTCTCTGATGCGACTGTATCAAAAATGTCTCCACTATCCCACCAACTAATAGCTGATGCTTTCGCAGTAATAGGTAAGTGAATAATTTGCTCTTCATCTAATGCTTTATTTAGCTTCTCATTCTTTTCATCAACAATTACCAAAATCCGAATGTTATCATAAGGAGATAGTTTAAATGATCTTTCCAATTGATAAAAGTCGTTGAAATTCTTCCATTTTTTATCCCCTGGCTTTCTCGCAGAGATCACAACTTCTTTAAATATATCATTCGTCAGATCTGTTGGTAATTTAACAGTAAACATATCAACAAGACTATCAACTGATTCACTGCCAATACAATGAACTGGGAAATATTTATGATAACTGCTCGACAGTTGTTTCACTTCATCAATCTTTTTCTCATCACCAAAAATAAAATTCTCAAGAGAAGTGACGTAGTATCCTGCTTTTGCAATCAATGCATCAAATGTATCAAATACCATTTCGCCATCATAGTTCACGACATCCAGCCAGTATTCATCCAGATTTAAACTCTCATCGAATATATTGTCAATATCCCATTGATCGGCAAGAATAAATTTATCAATATAACCTTTCATATTGAATTTTTTCTCTATCGATTCTTTATTTTCTGGATTCAAGTGGATTTCCAGCTGGTATCTCTTGAGTAACCTGACGAGCCCATTCAGTGCCAAGGCTCTCTTCAGATAACTTTTCAAGAATGGAATATTGACTTCACCAAAGGCATTAGTAGCAATCATTTTTTGTGAAAGTGTTGCATCAACTTCACCAAGACTTTTAATCGCATTTTTAAAGGTATTCTCATCCTTGAATAGCTTTTCATATGCGAAATCAGCGACAGTAGAAACAACTTGTCCGGCTGCGATTAAAACACCAGCGCTCGCCATCGCAACCGGAAATGCTGCTGAGAATGCAAGCATAGTCGCATCTACAGTACTACTCGTCGTTTCCCTTAAAGCGTCATTTAGATCTAACTCTGACTTAATCATTTCCTTTCTGGATTTTTCCAGTACAGATAATCCAACTCTGCTGACAGGATAATCATAGATTGCATTAAAGTTTAGTTTTATCTCAACTCTTCTATTTCTCTTACGATTTTCTTCTGAGTCATTAGGAAATAGGTTATTTGATTCACCATACCCTTTTTCCCAAATAAATATTTCCCATATTCTTTTTTTATCATCTGCGATTGAATCAATAATCGCATCTTTTACCGCGCGAGCTCTCAATGTCGATAAATTTAAGTTATAAGATTCACTTCCTCTATCACAGGTAAAGCCAGCGATTTCAATCGGTATTGGATCGGGTAAATTTTCTATCAAACTTGCAAGTTTTTTCAATCCGCTGCTAACATTTGGATCGATTGTATTCAAACTGGCTCTATCAAACTCAAACCAAGTACTTGCCAATTTCAGTGACAAATCGCCCAATACCTCATTCACTGAAATGAAATTTTCATCTCCACCAATTTGGCGTAATTGTGCGTGAATATCTTCCAATATTTTTTGATTTTCTTTTACTTGCTCTGTATCAAGTAAAACTATTGGCTTCGCTTGGTTCGCTGTCGGAGATTGTATCTTATTAATATAAAAACCAGATTTTAAATTAAACTCCTGGTCTTTAATATCAGACTTTTCAAACTTTTCATAAGTATCATGCAAATTATAAACTGCCTGACCGACTGCCATAATATCACCGCCAACTTTCAGCGGTTTGGCTAATAAATCAGAACATGAAGTCATTCTATCATTTGCAGCCTTTAAGAAATTTTGAAGCTTCTCCGGGACAGGGATGATATTTATTTCATCGAGCCGATCACCAAATCGATCTTTTAGCCACTTTATTGTGACAGGCTCATTGGCAAACGCTTCAGAAAACTTTCTTATTCTTGCATCGGCGGAAGTTTTCAGTGCATCACCAGATGCTGCATCAATAAATGTGTTTATTGACTCACCAATTCCCGCAATTGCAATTGCATTGTTAAAGAATTCATTATCTTTACCATCCGAAATTTTTCCAATCAAACCAACTGTTGAAAAAACAACTTTAGACTTGGCGTTCCAAGAAGATTCGGTTGTAAAGCTTCCCACAACACTTTGAAAAACTCCTTTCGATGTATTAAATACATTCTTTAAAAACTCTTGATAGTTTTTACTGATTTCATTTTTATTATTTTCCAATTTATCTTCACTAATACTTAATTTTTTTATTAGCTCAGTGAAATATTCAGGCGAATGATTTATCAGAGCTTCTTCAACACTGATTGGGTCACCATTTATCAAAGCACTTTTACCAAGCGCTGTTTTAATTGGTAAGTCAAAAACTTTTTCTTTTAAAGAATATCCTTTTTTTAAACTATGATCCAATTTCTTTAACGTATCTTGGTCGAAAGTTTCGAAACTAATATCAAATCTTGCATAAGAGCTTGATACAGCATCAATATTATATTCATTTTCTATCCAAAATGTTGCTGTATAGCTCTTTATTAGTTTTCCATCTGAATTCCTATTTTCAACTAATTTTATGATAGAAACAGGTTCTCGACTCTCTGAATCAACATCACCTGAAACTTTTATTGTTACAGGGATGTCCTTCATTGTTACTCTGGCTCCAACTAAGCTTTCATCTGAAAAAGTGACTACAACAGTGTAAAATTGCGGTACTTCAATAATTCTTATTTTTTCATTTTTTAGTGAGTCATACCAAGAGTTATAGGACTTGTGAACCTCATTGTCAGCATCTTCATATTTATCAAGCAACTGATCTTTTGATGTACCTACATCGAGAAATTTTGTCTCAGTGCTAAAGGAATGTGTCTCATTTAACTTATTCAAAGATTCTGTCAAGTCTTCCAGCCAGCTTTCCCCTTTATTAAGATTATATAAAGGTACCAATTGGCTCGGAAACCACTTGAATTTTACTGTGTAATCTTTGCTATAATTTTTATCAGTCGTGGGTATTGATACAATTGACAACTCATAACTATCAAAACTCGCATTTAAGTATGATAATTTCCCAACTTCATCTGTCGATGCAATAGGAAATTTTGCGTCCACTTTTTGTACGTTATTGCCTTCTCCATTAACTTTTTCTTCTATTAAAGTTTCAGAGTCTGGTAATATTAATGTTTCAAAAGGTAACGGTTTGAACTTTGCATTTTTACATACTTCTCCCTTTCTATTATATAACCGTCCCATTAAATAAAAACCAGACTGTATCTTTTTTTCTATAGCCATTGACGTAACCTTTATTAATATAATAAATCAATCCAAGTATCTTCATATCTTTCTTTTGAAGGCAATTCAGGAAAATAATCCGCAATATTTAGGCCTTCAAATGATTCCTGTGCGCTTATCGGAAGATACAAATCATCATAAACAATGATTTCATATTCATCGCCAAATTTATATTTATACTTTATTTTAGCTAAAGGCGTATCTTCCGAATCATTAATTATTCTATATATTTCACCATCCTGCATCCCCCACTTACCTAATTCAATCACACGAAAACCTAAACTTTTACCTACTATCTTCTTAGGATCGTTTGATTCATAGACATTGTACTCAAGATTATTGCTATCATAACTACAAGTAAAAAGGCTAGAATTCACTCCAAATGTTCCACCATATTTACATTCATCAGCAAGATAGCTACCTCGTTCAGGGTTTTTAAATCCTGGCATGTCGTAAATTATCTGTTCACCGCTCCCTTGTATGGAATTTACGAAATCATTATCATTGTAAATGTTTGAAATGGCTTTTGTTTCATCTTTCACCAAGAAAAACTTACTGTTAGCATCTTCAAAATCATCCCCATAAATATCTTTTATATATTTTATTTCTTTTGATGAAAGTGTTAGATATGCTTTTCCATCACCGTTATTTATAATTGCAATTTTCCCATCGTCCATCCATGATTCGACATAACATCGACCTGAAGCAAAGCTCTGCCCCTTTCTTTGATCCATATCATAAAGGGTGCAACCAAAGCCTTTTTCATTTGATGTTGAAATGATATATCTTCCATCTGGAGAGCGATTAGGGCCTGTAAAATAACCCAATGGCCAAATACTCGCACCAAAATCCTCATGAGTTGCAACGAGTTTAACGTCTTTCCCGTCTATTCCCATTGAATAAAGCTTATAATAAAAATCCCCAGACTTTCTGGCCTTGAATAATACTCTTGGAATCTCATACTCTTCATCCCATACCTCATACTCGATATCTTCCGGTATACTTACGTTTATTTTCCATGCAATAATGTCAGCTCTTGTTTTCCAACGTTCTATTTCAATCGCTTCAACAATTACATCCAACTGCTCCTGATAATCCTTTTCATAAGCTATTTTCTCTTTAATCATTTTCCACGCTGGGTAGGCGATTGCACCAACGCAAAGTGCACCCAAGCTATAAGCCAGAAATTTTTTCTTCATGATATATTCCTAAAAATTTGTTGCGTTCAGCCAAAGATTTCTGAGTTCTTCAATTTTCTTTGCTTCTTCGAAGGACTCGTCAACCATCTCAGCATGTTCAATTTCTTCACATTCGTCTTGATCGTTTGCCAGTTCTTCAAACGGCATTTCCGTAAAAATGAATTCAGCACCATGCGGATCTTTGGGATTTGCAATAAAGAGTGTGAAACTTCCTTCTTTTGGCAAGCCCGTGAACAAAGCCTGACGCCAGCGAGAGATTTCACTATCACCGCTCTTCTCCATTAACACCGATTGCTTCCAGTCGCTGTTTTCATCTTTCAAAACCGCGTAAATCGGCGGAATTTCACCGAAAACAGCAGAAGCCAGGCCCACTTCAACTTTGACAAGGAAACCGTCATTTTTACCGTCCACATACGCGACAGGTGTATTTGAAGATGCATACTGATCAAATACGGCGCACTGCTGAGTCAGCCAGGCCATATCGTCTTCAGTGACCTGATGGAGTTTGGCAGACTGAATATCAGCGGTGTGTTCCTGGGGCTCAAACGCCTGGCTATTTGAATACACAGACAGTTCATCCAGTGGTGTTGCAGCAGCATCCAGTTTTGCTGGATCATTTTCCAGTGCTTCTATTTGCTGGTATGTCTTTTGTTTCGGTGAAAACATGAGTTTGACACCACTCTCACCGGCCTGAACTTCACCGGCAATTTTGTAAGGTACCCAAAATTGCGGCAGGTCGAACCCATCCGCTTCACGGTATTCAATAACAGGCTGTTCTTTCTGTCTTTCCTGCTGATCTCTGACACGGTAATATTCGCTATCAATATCTTTGTAATAGCCAAACTCTGTGACTTGCAGCTCGCGCCAGAGTTTACCTTTCCAGAAGACATACAAATAACCGCCTTTTAATTCCGCGGCTTTTTCTTTGTCTTTGCTGCTGTCCAGATAGGCCAGTGCACGAACCGGGATCAAAACCGTTTCCCATTCATCCATGTCCGCCTCTTTTTCTACCGGCATCAAATTGTCGGCCAGCAAGAAAGTCAGCGGCTGAGGTAATCCCTGTAAGGGCACGACCATATAGAGTTTTTTGGCTTCATTCTCGAGGGCTTTAAAGGTGGCCAGCGTTCTGTGACCTGTTTTCACATCGGCTATCGGCCGGGTTATTTTCTGATCCTGCATCTCGGTTTTAGCAAGCTGAAAATACGCCCGGCTTCCCTGCCACTGTCCCGCCAGCTCTACCACCAGTTTGTGCTCTGGTACGGGCTCGGTAGGTTGGTTGACCACATTGCGGGGCAACGGGGTGATGTCTTCCAGCGGCGTATAATTCGCCTTTACATATCTCACTTTTTTCATTTACTTTTTCTCGTTTTTCTTCGCTTTGGCGAAACTGAACCACGTTAGGCTTGAAGGAAAACAACAGCGAGAAGCTAAGCGCTTACCAGCGGCCAACATGAGTGAACCAGGAATAGTGTCCGGGCATGAAAACATCGGACCTTGTTTAATGGTGTGTGAGAAGGTGTATCGGCTATCGGGTGGCTGAATCAGCCCACAATGGCAGTACATCATGATGACGCTCTCCGCAGCGAGTGTGCGCTTATTCGTGCTGTCGGCCACGGTGCGATAACAGACCAACGAATAAGCCCGGCACGGCTCTTTTTTCATCTCTGTTCAGTACATGAACACACTGGGTACGGTCATCAAGACGTACAGCGCAAAACCCTATCAGATTGAATGCCCTAATCAACTGATTTAATAACCTCACTCACGTAAGAATGTCACTTTGTGGTATTGAGCCAAAAAATAATTTCTGTTCCTGCTCATTGCGTTACCGTTTTAAGTGACTGCCGTGTTCGGCTCTGACAGGGTGAACGTCATCATCGCCCGGCTGTCATTGGCGCCGAACAGGAACATACTGCGCACCCGCTGGCTGTCGGTGTGGTGCAGCGCTAGTGCCAGGGTGGCAAACAATGAAGCTTCGCCTAAATACCCCCACAGGCTGTGACTGAGCACGAGCTGTTCGGGGTTAGTCAGCCGTTCACCTTTGGCACCAATGGCAAAACCGTATTCTTCATTTTGAGATCTCAGGTTGGTCATATCACTGAACAGCAAGCCAAAGTCAGCCACGGCTTTGCTTTGTTTGCGCAGGGCACTTGACATCAACTGCTCGCCCGCACCCTGCTCGCAGTGCCAGCTGTCCAGCCTGGCCTGTGGCGTTAATTTCAATGCTTCGACCAGGCTGCGCGATGCCAGCACGGCCCCTGCTGCGCCCTCGCTGGCAATCACTCCCCAGGGGTGCTGAGCCGTCTGCAACAGATTACGCTGTGAAAGTGC
>NZ_AULG01000013.1 GCF_000425165.1 Photobacterium halotolerans DSM 18316 | reverse complement strand
AACTGGAACAGCTGCGCGCACTTACTACTGTTGTTGCCGATACCGGCGACATCGAAGCGATTAAGAAATACCAACCGCAAGACGCCACCACCAACCCTTCCCTGATCCTGAAAGCCGCAGAAATTGAACAGTACGCACCGCTCATCGACGATGCGATTGCTTATGCCAAAGCGCAGAGCAGCGATAAAGCCCAGCAAATCGAAGACGCCGGTGACAAACTGGCGGTCAACATCGGTAAAGAAATCCTCAATGTGGTGCCGGGCCGTATCTCCACTGAAGTGGATGCCCGCCTGTCTTATGACACCGACGCCAGCGTGGCCAAAGCCCGCAAGCTGATCAAAATGTATAACGATGCCGGCATCAGCAACGACCGCATCCTGATCAAACTGGCTTCGACCTGGGAAGGGATCCGCGCGGCCGAAATCCTGGAAAAAGAAGGCATCAACTGTAACCTGACTCTGCTGTTCTCTTTTGCCCAGGCCCGTGCCTGTGCTGAAGCCGGTGTGTACCTGATCTCGCCGTTCGTCGGCCGCATCATGGACTGGTACAAAGCCAAAGAAGGCCGTGACTTCGACGCTGCTGAAGATCCGGGCGTGCTGTCGGTAACGGCTATCTATAACTACTACAAAGCCCTGGGCTACAACACTGTGGTGATGGGCGCGAGCTTCCGTAACACCGGTGAGATCCTGGAGCTGGCCGGCTGTGACCGCCTGACCATCAGCCCGCAGCTGCTGCAGGAGCTGTCTGAAGCCCAGGGTGACGTGGTGCAGAAACTCTCTGCTGACGTGGCGTCTGAAGAGCGTCCGGCACCTATGACCCACGCGGAGTTCCTGTGGGATCACAACCAGGACCCAATGGCCATCGAGAAGCTGGCGGAAGGGATCCGTAACTTCGCGATCGACCAGGGTAAACTGGAAACCATGATCGAAGCGCGTCTGTAATCCCGTTTCTATTTGAGAGCAGCACAACGCTGCTCTCACTCGTTTATGACCAACCTGTATTGAGTAAGAAGAACTAATTATGGATCGTAAAGTATTAGCGAATGCTATCCGTGCCCTGAGCATGGACGGTGTACAACAGGCCAACTCCGGCCACCCGGGTGCCCCGATGGGGATGGCGGACATCGCGGAAGTGCTGTGGCGCGACCACCTCAATCACAACCCGCAAAACCCGAACTGGGCTGACCGCGACCGCTTCGTGCTGTCCAACGGTCACGGCTCTATGCTGATTTACTCCCTGCTGCACCTGAGCGGCTACGAGCTGTCGATTGACGATCTGAAACACTTCCGTCAGCTGCACTCCAAAACCCCGGGTCACCCTGAGTACGGCTACGCGCCGGGCATCGAAACCACCACCGGCCCTCTGGGTCAGGGCATCTCCAATGCGGTGGGTATGGCGATTGCTGAAAAATCGCTGGCTGCACAGTTTAACCGTGACGGCCACGATGTGGTTGACCACTATACTTATGCGTTCCTGGGCGATGGCTGCCTGATGGAAGGGATTTCTCACGAAGCCTGCTCGCTGGCCGGTACCCTGGGTCTGGGCAAGCTGATCGCCTTCTGGGATGATAACGGCATCTCCATCGACGGTCACGTGGAAGGCTGGTTCTCCGACGATACACCAAAGCGTTTTGAAGCCTACGGCTGGCACGTGATCCCGGCGGTTGACGGCCACGACTCCGCAGCCATCAACGCGGCGATCGAAGCGGCAAAAGCCGATCCTCGCCCAACCCTGATCTGCACCAAAACCATCATTGGTTTCGGTTCGCCGAACAAAGCCGGCTCTCACGACTGTCACGGTGCCCCGCTGGGTCACGACGAAATCGCCGCCGCCCGTGAATTCCTGGGCTGGCAGCACGGTCCGTTTGAAATTCCTGCCGACGTTTACGCGCAGTGGGATGCCAAAGAAGCGGGCGCCGCCAAAGAAGCCACCTGGAATGAAAAACTGGCCGCGTATGAAGCCGCGCACCCAGAGCTGGCCGCGGAATTCAAGCGTCGCGTCAACGGTGAACTGCCGGCACAGTGGGAAGCCGCTACCAGCCAGATCATTGCCGATCTGCAGGCCAACCCGGCCAACATCGCTTCCCGCAAAGCTTCTCAGAACGCACTGGAAGCCTTCGGCAAAATCCTGCCTGAGTTCATGGGCGGCTCGGCCGACCTGGCACCGTCAAACCTGACCATGTGGTCCGGCTCCAAGTCGCTGACCGCAGATGACGCATCCGGTAACTACATCCATTACGGTGTGCGTGAATTCGGCATGACGGCCATCATCAACGGTATCGCCCTGCACGGCGGTTTTGTGCCTTACGGCGCCACTTTCCTGATGTTCATGGAATATGCCCGTAACGCCATGCGCATGGCCGCGCTGATGGGTGTGCAGAACATTCAGGTCTATACCCACGATTCTATCGGTCTGGGTGAAGACGGCCCGACGCACCAGCCGGTGGAGCAAATCGCTTCGCTGCGCCTGACCCCGAACATGAGCACCTGGCGTCCGTGTGACCAGGTTGAATCGGCGGTGGCCTGGAAACTGGCCATTGAGCGTAAAGACGCGCCGTCTGCGCTGATCTTCTCGCGCCAGAACCTGGCCCAGCAGGAACGTAACGACGCGCAGGTTGCAGATATCGCCAAGGGGGGTTACATCCTGAAAGACTGCGCCGGCAAGCCTGAGCTGATTTTGATTGCTACCGGCTCTGAAGTTGAGCTGGCAGTGAACGCCGCGGCCGAGCTGAGCGCCGAAGGTAAGCAGGTGCGTGTGGTGTCTATGCCGTCCACCGATGCGTTCGACAAGCAAGACGCCGCTTACCGTGAGTCTGTGCTGCCATCGGATGTGACTGCCCGTATCGCTATCGAAGCCGGTATTGCTGACTTCTGGTACAAGTACGTGGGCTTTGACGGCCGCATCATCGGCATGACCAGCTTCGGTGAGTCAGCCCCGGCCGGCGAGCTGTTCAAGCTGTTCGGCTTCACCACTGAGAACGTGGTCAGTACAGCGAAAGAGCTGCTGGCGTAAGTGAACCGGAAGAGTTAACTCAACACGCCCCCAAAGCCAGTCGAAAGACTGGCTTTTTGTTTATAAGCAGCTCAGTATCGAGCCCAGTTTGGGGCTACCCGCCACAGCGCCTGAAAGCCTGTCACCGTATCTGTTCATCGCTTCTCTTTTCCACCAGTCAAAGATTTTCGCAGTTCTGCGTCGATAATGTTCTGATCCAGCCCGATATCATCCAGTAAGTAGTCAGGTAATTCACTTAAGTGGCGTAAGTCACGCTCCCGCTGACGCCAGCGTCGATAATAAGAAAAGCCAGACTTAATCCAACTCACCATTTCTTTGCTCCCGGCAAACGCAAGCTTATCTGTTGTTATCCCCATAGCAACCACCTATCATCATCGAAATACAGATTTATCTTCGACCAGAGTCAGCAGTTGCTCAAACGATAGATCCTGACACTCAGTTAAGGAAAACTAATGTCATTACCAAATAAACTCCGACAACGCATGCCGCCACTGCAGGGCTTATACTATTTTTACCAGGCGGCACATTACGGCAGTTTTAAAGCTGCTGCCGAGCACCTGCATGTCACTGCAGCTGCCATCAGCCAGCAGATCCGGTTATTGGAGGACTGGCTGGGTACCGCCTTATTTTACCGCCAGCACCGGCGAGTGGTGCTGACCCCGGAAGGTCAGACGCTGTTTGAGCACAGTCATGAAGGCTTCAAACACATTCAGAATGGCGTTTGGCTGATCAACAATGACCCGGAACCCCAGCGTTTATCCCTGTCGACACTGCCCTCATTTTCTGTCCATTGGCTGGTGCCCCGCATGACAGCATTTCGTGCTGAGCATCCTGACATTTCTGTGTTGGTTGAGTCGAAAAATGAACTGGTGGATTTTGAGCAATCTTCGTTAGATCTCTGTATCCGTTACGGTGAAGGTCGCTATCCGAATTTAACCAGTCAGTGGCTGATGGATGACTTGCTCTACCCCGTTTGCCATCCGATTTATCAGAAAGAACATCAGATTTTTGCGGTTGAAGACTTACAAGGTGCTCATCTGATTGGTGATCTTTTACCGGATATGGACTGGGAGCGCTGGATGTCGATTGTCGGCGTGACAGGCGGTTCCACCTCATTGGTGTACGATGGCGCCAGCTATGTGCTTGAAGGGGCCTTGTCTGTACAGGGCGTTGCGCTGGCCCGGCACAGCCTGGCTCACCGATTTGTCGAAGATGGCACCCTGGTGCGTATCGGTAACATTGCGGTACGACCCAATTACAGTTATTTCCTGTGTGCGCCGGAAGGTTATTTTAAACGTGAAAAGGTCAGGTTATTCAGCGACTGGATTCGCCGGCAGGCAGCAGCGTTTCAGCACACCCGGCCTGCCGATCTGGTAATCAAAGAAGCATGAAGGCAGCAAACAGGGGACGCAACAAATACTGTTCGTGATCTCTACCCCCCGTCCCTGCCTCTGCCTCTGCCTCTGCCTGAACAGTTTACTACCTGCTATTTTTTCAGCGCCGCCTGTAACAGGCTAATCACCGCTGCCGGTGCAGGTAACGAGGGATGACCAACCATCCGATTGAGCGACGCATCAAAATTCTCGTGCCAAACCGGTTCCACCACGTCATAACCGTCTTCACGCAATTGCTGGACATTGCGTTGCACCGCGGGCTTCTTCCACATCACGGCGCCCATCACGGGCAAAAAGCACACGGGAAAATCCGCTGCCAGGATCACGGTCGTCAACCGATTGGTCGCACCGCCCTGGGCTGCAGTAGCAAGTGTATTTGCCGTGGCTGGCATCACAAACAGCACATCATGATCGGCGACGATCCGGGAAGGTTTATCTGTCGGCCAGTCCCGGGGCTGTTCACCCGCGATCACCCGGTCACAATACAGTGCCATGCTGGATGCCGGTATGAATGTTTCTGCCGTCGGTGTCATCAGAACGGTCAGTTCACAGTCAATCTCTCCTTTAATCGCCTGTAAGTATTTTGGCAGCAGCATAATATCCACAGAACCTGATGCACCGATCAGTATCCTGGGCTTTGCTGTGGGTTGATTCTGAAGCTTATCCATATTTGATTTCCTTATTTATTACCGAATCTGTCCCTGACACCGATCAACATCTCTGCCGACGCTGTCGAAGCCGGTGCGTCACATCAAGAGCGTGTCGAGTACCCTTAACATGCCGGACGTATCACGGCCTTGTCTGTCTTTCGGGTAACCCAAAGACACTTCAACATGCGGTATTCCTTCCAGTACCGTGGAGCCATGCATGTGAAGATGCCCGTACACGACAAGGCAGACCGGAAAACGGCTCAGCCAGGACGCAACCTGACGTGTGCCGCACCAGATTGAAAACTCCTGCGGTTGCACGGACTGAGTCAGGACCTGCAGCATTGGAAAATGATTGATAAATATCATGGGAAGCTGCTCTGAGACGGCATTCAGCCGGGCTTCTGTGTACTGAACACGCTCATTACACCAGCTTCGGATATCCGGATAGGGATACGTTTTGAGAAAAAACTCGTCTGAGCAAACCGCACCTGCCCGTCTTGCCCTCTCTAACCCTTGCTGCGGCGTGAAATCAGAAGGGTGACGAAACGAGTAGTCATACAAGGTGAAAATAGGGGCAAGCAAAAATGATTGCCCGTTCTCAGCGGTATAAACCGGATAGTCATCCTCCGGGGTCAGGACGCCATATTGGTGGCAAATCTCGATAAGCTGCCGATATCGCATTTCACCAGGCAACGCCATCGGCTCTTTGGGTGTACACCAAAGCTCGTGATTACCGGGCACCCAGATGACCCGGTAAAACTGCGCGGCAACCAACCGGATGACCCACTCAAAATCGGTAAGATCATCAGCCACATCACCGCCCAGAATCAGCCAATCGCCGCGATGTCCAGCGCACAGTGCTTCTACAACCCGCCTGTTTTCCGGGTGAGAGACATGCAAATCACTGACAGCCACCAACATAGCTTTGCTCCTAAAGTGTGCCCGGAGGCGCTTCTCCCCATCCCCATCTGGGCACGGTATCTCGCTTGGAAGGCTTAGCACCCGGTTGTGAATTGGCCATGGCCCTGCGGGATCCCCACTCTATGTATGCCGTAAACGCTGAGCGGAACTCCGGATCACTTGGCAGTTCAATTTCATCCGCACTTTGCATCATCAAAGATACCCAACGATCACGCTGTTCCGCCTGAATCGAGCGCCCCCTGTGCTTGCGGATCATATTTTTGAACCCTCCTCTGTCATTGGTATACAGGGGCTCACCGCCAAAGACTTCTTCAAACCACATAGCCACATGGACATGGTGATCTGGCGGCATATGCTGAAAAAGGGGCTGCAGTAAGGCATCTTTTTCAACTTTGGCGTAAAACACTTGCAGCAAGTGACGGATCGCGTCGCGTCCCCCCATCCACTCCAGCAATGTGGGTGTTGATGGATTCATCACTTGTTTTTTTTCAGCTGTCTCAAGGTTCTCAGCCATGGTTTCTGTCATAGTTTCTGTCATAGTGTTTTCACTCATGATTAACCTAACTCCAGTGACGCAATGCACCAAACCTTGTGCTCTTGCTCTTTCGGCGGTTCGCCGCGATACATACGAAGTGTATGGAAGATGGATTCAAATCCATGCTGTTCAGCCAGATCAAACAATCTGGTATCTGACTTTTCCGGCACATCCAGCGTGATCAGGACACCTCGCGGAGCCACCGATAAAGCGGCCAGCAACAGGGACCCGACATCATCGGGATGGTCAGCAAACAATGGTCCGATACGGTATCCTTCCTGCGAGCGACGAATCCCTACCACGCCGCTGATACCCTGCCCATTGCGGCAAACAAAGCCGTACCTGTCATCCCCTGAAAACCACCGGTTCAATAAAGCGCTTCGGTTCACACCAGTACAACTGGCGTCATAATGAATCACCTCGTCTAACAGTGATTCGTCTATGGCCTCTATACCCGCAGGACAAGCGTAATCCTGCTGCAATTGTCCGACTAAACGCTGATTATTCCTGTGTGCGACAAAGCCCCATTTCGCATAGTTGTCCACTTGGCTCGGCATGCCATCCAGACCTATCGTACGTTCGCCACAATGATCAATCACACTCTGAAACAAACGCAGTCCGTGGCCCTGACCGCGAAACGAAGGAGGAACCAGATAATGTCCGAAGTAACTGAACTCAGACGAATAGTTCACCATGGACAAGGCTGCAACAGGCTGAGAGCCGATATAGCCGATGAAGAAACCCTCATTATCTACTTCGAAAAAGGCGTCAGCGTCACCGATACCTAAATCCCAGCCTTCATCTCTTGCCCATGCCTGAACCGTTACCCATTGCGACTTGTCTGCCGTTTCAATACGCCAGATGTTGTTTGATGTTTGCGTTTCGTTTTTTACGGTATCCATCATTTCCTCTCTAAAGCCCCATGGATTTACTGACGACTTCCAGCATGATCTCGCTGGTGCCGCCATAAATTTTCTGAACCCGGCTGTTGACCCACAATTTGCCAATCGACGAATCGCTCATATAAGCACTGCCGCCATGCAGCTGCAGGCATTCGTCCGCCACTTTGTTCTGCACTTCTGTTGCCCACCATTTCAGTCGGGCCGCATCTTCCAGGCTTAACGATCCGGTATTAAAACGATCTATGGCGTCATTGAGATAACTGCGGGTGACTTTGATTTGGGTATCCAGCTGCGCCAGTAGAAAGCGGTTGTACTGAAACGCTCCGATCGGCTGACCAAACGCCTTGCGCTGTTTCACGTAAGCCAGCGTTTCTGCCATCATGATTTCCGCGCTCGCCACCGCCACGGTACTGATACTTAAGCGTTCGCGTGTCATGCCTGTCATAAAGTAATAACTGCCAAGATTTTCACGCCCAAGCAGGTTACTTTTGGGTACGACACAATGATCAAACGCTAAATTTGCCGTATCACTGGCATGCCATCCCAGCTTTTTCAGTGCTTCACCCTGAGAAAAACCAGCCATGCCTTTTTCCACCACTATCAGGCTGATTCCCTGTCCCCGCGGCCCGGCGTCAGTCTTCACGGCGACGATAAACAGATCAGCATTCACGCCATTGGTGATAAATGCTTTACGGCCATTGAGCACATAGTTATCGCCGTCTGCTGTCGCTTCCGTACTCATCCCGGCTGAATCTGAACCTCCGCCTGGCTCTGTTATGGCAATGGCGGCTATCCGCCGGCCACTGCACAGGTCCGGTAACCAGCGCTGTTTCTGCTCTTCAGAAGCAAACTGATTGATATAACTGGCAATCACATCGTTATGGGAAATCACAATCGGCGCAGTCATTCCAATCGCCAGCATTTCTTCAGTAAGTGCCAGCGCATAGCGATAATCCGTTTTATCTTGTCCGCCCAGAGCCTGACTGACCCCCATGCCCAGCAGGCCATGGGCTCCCATGGTTTGCCAGAAGTCACGATCAACCAGGCCTTGTGTCTCCCATTTTTCAAGATGGGGTTTCGCGTAATGGTCAAAACACTCCCGGCAAGACAACCGGAATTCCTTTATCTCATCTGTGGTCGTACTCACTGAAACACACTCCAACTGTCCATTCTGTTTTCCACCGCAAGCCTTAACGAGGCTTCGGTATCGATTGCCTGCTGAATCACAGACCAGTGCCGGTAAACCGCAAAGTGGTCACCATCTACCCGGATCATGCTTGTTCGATCCGAAGTATGTTGCTGCCACTTCTGTAGTTGCTCCTCAGTGACGTGCGGATCGTCTGATGCCGCCACCAGCAACAGGGGCTGCGCGACTCGCAGATCCCTGAGCGAAGGAAACTGACTGCGCACCAGAAAATCACTGCGTAACTGAGCTACATAACGCCGGGCCAGCGCCGGTTCATTCAGCACCGTATTCGGTGTTCCCTGATCCTCACGCATTTTTTGCAGCAGCGATTCATCCGACCATAAGTGCAAATCATCGATACCTTGCTCACCAGGCGGAACGGATCCCGACACCATGCTGTAAACAGGTTTGAGCCCGTACTTTTTATGCATCACGTCTGTGACTGCGATACTGAGCACACCGCCAAAGCTGTGACCAAATGTCGCCCAGCACTGAATCCCCTGCTGCTGCTTTTGCTGAAAATCGCTAAACAGGGTATCTGCCAGTTTTTCAGCCAGCGTATGCAGGCATGTCACTTCGGGTTCACGCCCCAGCACTCCCCGTCCGGGTATTTCAACCGGATGTAATAATGCCGTGCCGCTGTTCTGATGAAGCTGGCAGAAAGGGCGATATATACCGGCACTTGCGCCTGCATGGGGAAAGGCATACACAACCAGGTTTTTATTCGCAGACATCCAGACCTCCTGTTCTCAATACATGCGCAATTCGCTCTGCCACCATGATGGTGGTCAAGTTGGTCGGCATGGAGGGAATCACAGGAAACAATGAGGCATCGGCAACGGTCAGGCCGCTGACCCCGTACACCCTGCCATTCTGATCTGCCGCGCAATCCGGGTTATGCTCAGGTCCCATCCGAACCGTTCCGGATGCGTGCCAGCCCGGATTCAGCATGTTCTTCACCGCACTGTGCATCACCCGGTCGCTGTTAATCATGGCCTCAGACCAGAATTGGACCCCATCCAGAAAACGGGCAACATCCGGGTCATGCAGTGCGCGCCACATTTGACGTACGGCACCTACCATGCGGTGAACATCCTCATCGTTCTCACGTAGCGGGAGCTGGATAGATGGCAGTACTTCTGCCTCGCGACTGGTAATAAAAACCTGTCCCCGCGCAGCGGGCTGCATCAGCATGGCAGAAGCACCAACGAGCATGGGATAGTCAAGCCGGTGCCTGAATTTAGGTACGGTGTGACTTTCGACATTGTTGAGCAGACCAATCTGGACATCGGCTTCTTCACCCGTACTGCTACAGATGCGCGCGGCAATCTGACGCCACGGCAAGCCGCGACGGCAGACACCGGCTTTGGGAAGCGCCCAAATCACCAGAGAGGCATGATCCTGCAGATTGCGGCCCACTGCTGGCCGCTCAACCCGCACTGGAATATTCAGGGCATGTAAATGCGCCGGATCGCCAATTCCGGAGCGCTGTAACAAAGCAGGGGTACCAATCGCCCCGGCAGCCAACACCACTTCACTGGCTTCGAAAGTGTGAAAGCGGCCCTGATAAATCGCTTCAATGCCTGATACCGCCGTACCGCTGAACCTGATGGCAGAGACAAGAACGTCTGTCAGTACCGTTAAGTTCGGCCTGTCCTGAACCGGTGCCAGATAAGCCTGGTAGGCGTCCAAACGCTCGGCGTGTTGTTTAACATTGGAAGGTACAGGACCGACACCGGGTGCTTCGCCGGCATTCAGATCTTCAATATAAGGAATGCCTTGCTTCTGGCAGGCGGCGGAGAAAGCCATATCTAGCGGATGCAGGCTATCCGCACCGGGACGACGCAGTACCATCGGCCCCTTATCACCGTGCAAATCATCGTCAGGAAAATCCGTATCGGTTTCCAGACGGCGATACCAGGGCAGTACATGTTGCCACGACCAATCCGGACACCCCATCTCTGCCCAACGCGCAAAGTCACGGGGGAAAGTCCGCAGTGCAACAGCGCCATTCACGGCTGATGATCCGCCCAGCACTTTCCCTACTCGGTAGTCGAAAAGAGGTGGAAATGTCTCCTTCTGTTGATCAGCAGACAGATGGCGAACCAGGTCACTGGCCGGGCTCAGGCTGCCTTTTAATTGCGCTTGATACGACCAGTTGTAACCTTCCAGCACCAAACGCGATGCATCAGCAAGCGGACTGTCAGCAAGGTGGGCATCTGACTCTGGCCCGGCTTCGAGCAACAACACCCGTTTGTGACTGTCTTCCGTCAGGCGGGCTGCGAGCACACAGCCCGCAGACCCTCCACCGACAATGATGAAATCAAACCGGCTCTGAGCCAGTGGTTCTTCGGCTAGAGCACTCATCCCAGGCTGACTCCATCCAGTTGTTTCATTGATTCAATGATCTGAGCAAACTGACGGATGCTGGTGTTCATGAAGAGACCTTCGATCAGATCCTGTTCCTGTACCGCCGTGACCTTGAACTCTTCACGCAGTGTGCTTAACAGCGCGACAGCAATCAGCGAGTCGCCGCCAACATCAAAGAACCCGGCATTCACATCCAGATCATCATGCTGTAACAGCTCGCGCCAGAGACTAAGCAACCGGCTTTCCGTGACAGAAACGGGTTTGGTATCAGCTGTCTGTGCATGCTCTTCCGGCCAGGGTGCCGGCAATGCTTTTCGATCTATCTTGCCGTTTGCGGTGAGTGGCATGTAAGGCAAAATGACGAAGTAAGTGGGCACCATATAGGGTGGCAAGGTGCTTTGTACCTGTTCCCGGCAGCCTTGTTTTATGGCTTCATGATCATAAGAATCAGCGCTCTCATGCAGCACCAGGTAGGCAACCAGCTGCCGTTGTCCCGATTTAGGGTGAACCGGCGCATCGATCACAACATGGTTAACGGCTTGCAAGCTCAGCAGAGCAAATTCCACTTCACCCAGCTCAACCCGGTAACCATTGATCTTGACCTGGTTATCCTCCCTGCCCAGAATTTCTATCAAGCCATCCTGGATATAGCGTCCCAAATCCCCTGTTTTATACAAACGTTCACCGGTTTTCGGATGGGTGAAAAATCGCTGCGCCGTTTTCTCCGGATCTGCCCAGTAACCTTGAGCAACCCCTTCACCCGCGATATACAGCTCACCGATCCCCCATTTGGGACAGTCTTCCAGCCACTCGTTGAGCACATGAAATCGCTGGTTGGCCAGTGGCTTGCCATAAGGAATGCTGACCCAGTCTTTCTCAACACGATCAATGGGATAGCAAATAGACCAGATGGAGCCTTCCGTTGCGCCGCCAAGACTGATCACCTGAGCGTCCGGCAGTGCGTTGCGGATCGCATCCGGCAAATCCACCGGAATCCAGTCGCCGCTCATTAAAATCAGTCGCAATTTGCTGCTGGCCAGCCGATCACTAGCCCGATCCACCATGACTTTGACCGGGGCAGGAACGCTGTTCCAGATAGTGATACCGTGATGAATCAGAGTCTCACACCAGATTTTGGGATCGTTCTGGGCGTCTGCAGCCTGAAACACCAAACGGCCACCGGCACCCAACACCCCGAAATAGTCATACACAGATAAATCAAACCCTGCCGGTGCAATAGAAAGGACGGCATCATCAGCGGTAACCTGGAAGCGGCGATTAATGTCCTCAAGGGTATTGACGGCATTGCTGTGACTGATCATGACACCTTTCGGTTCACCTGTTGAGCCGGAAGTGAAAATCACATAGGCCAGATCATCAGCGCACTGAATGGATGGCACAGCTGACAAAGGAGCTTCATCCGGCAAAGTATCCAAATCCACCCTTAAAAAAGGCTGATATTCTTCAGGGCTGATGAAAACCTCTGTGCTGGTCACAACCGCTTTGGCCTGACAGCGGTGCAGCAATTGCAGTCGTCTTTGCTGCGGTAAAGCAGGATCTATCGAGACATAGGCGCCACCAGACTGCAAGATCCCCAAAATACCAACGATCAGTTCAGGCCCTTGCGGCAAAGACACCGCTATAATATCTCCGGCTTCAATAAGCGCAGATTCTCGTAATTTCACTGCCAGTTGCGTTGATTTCGCGGCCAGTTCGCCATAAGTGAGGCGTTTTTCCCCTTGCTCTATGGCAACCGCATCCGGACAATTTTTCGCCGCATCCAGCAACCCGTCCTGCAACAACCTGGGGCTTACATCAACAAAAGTGTCATTCGCCGCCTGGCGTTCTGCCCTGTCTGACTCAGGTATGCTGACCACAGCACCGGTTTTCTGCCAGATGGTTTGCTCTGAGAGCGCTTCATCTGAAATCACCTGATTCAGCAAGTCCAGATAAGCGTCCATCATGTCTTCCGCCAGGTTTAGCGGGAACAAGCCATCCACATAATTAAAATGGATTCCCAGACCTTGCTGTTCGAGAGTGATCTGGTTTTCCAGCCAGATCTGCGGTGTTTGATTACTGGCATACACCTGCTTGCTGTCTGGTCCCCGCCAGTCGGGCACCCACTCCGCTAACTCAGGGGTCAATGTATTACTGAACACCACTGGCATTGAGATCGCGCGGTTTTCCTGTTTACGGCTGGTCAGCTCACGCAACACTTGAATGCCATTAAATGAGGCATGCAACTTTCCCTGATACAGCAAGGTTTGCACTTCTAGCATCCGCTCTGAAAAAGTACTTTCCGCGACACAAGAGACGGGTAACAGCTGGGGCTGGAGAAAATTCCCTACCGTTTGGTCAATCGCATCGTCATATGGCCTGCGCCCCATCAGGGTCAGGGTCAGGGTGAAATCCTGCCGTTTTGACCACTGACGAATGACCTCTGTGTAGCACCCCAGCAACAAGGCTTCCGCTGTCAGACCATGCTTATCAGCAGCTTGTTTTAAGGACGCCAAGGTCTGCATAGGTAACAATCTGGAAAGGCGCTGAATATTGGGGTGTTCAATTTGTTGCGGGGAAATATTGAGTGGCAGTTCAGGAGCAGGGGGAAGATGATTAATGCGTTCAAGCCAGTATTGCTGGTCGTTCTGGCCCTGCGCCTCCCCCTGAAGTATGCGCTCTGCGGCGACATAATTCAGGAAATCCGGTAACTTTACCGGTGTGGCATCTCCCTTCTGCTGATATTCACTCCAGATATCTTTCAGCACTAGCCTTACACTGATCACATCAAGAAACATGAGATCAAAATGGCAATGCAAGCGCCATGTCTTTTCCGTTAACCGGGTGATTCGCATTTCAAATGACGGCGCCTCGTCCAGCGTAAGCCGTTGCTTTTCCATGCTTTGGCGCAGTGTGGTGAGATACTTGTCCTGCTCTGAAGCTTCCCAGGCACTAATATCTTTTGATTTAATGCAATACAGGCTGCAAGCCGGCACAATTTTTTGTTTGCCGCCAGAAACAGCAACAGCCCTCAGCATGGCATGCCTGCCGATGATCTGATTCACGGCATACTTGAAACGATCCTCATCCAGAGTGTCGACATCCAGCTCCAGATAGTAACTGCTGGATAATCCTCCGAGCTCCAGACCTGTGTTCCGTCCAATCAGATACGCATACTGGATGTCCGTTAATGGCTGTTCCTGTGATTCAGAAACAGCGGTCATTTGCTCGGCCAGTGGCTGATGCAAAGGCAGATGCCCACGGTACAGGACGTCAAGATATGCATCTTCCCGGCCTGCTTCGTGTGACGCTTGACCGTCATGCCTGAATAACAGACGGCCATGCTTTTTAACTATCCGTTTATTAACGACCTGTTTTTTAATGGTTAATTTGCCAACTTGTTCACCGTTCATAATGGGTCATGTGTCCTTAGTTTGTCTTTCAATCATTTGCATTTAATAAAATTGTTATTATCTAAAACGCAAAAACCTATCTACTCGTTACTATGCAACAAGTAGATAGGTTACAAACTAGAAGGCAATATATTATTCGGTCAAGTGATCAATTGATTGTTTTGTATGTGTCTGTGACATATATGATCAAAAACAATATTTACAGTAACTAAAGGTGTCGCTCTATAAGCACTTTATTGCTCATCATCACAGTTAACCTGATTGCTCACTTGCTGTTTGTACTGTCGATTGATATCGACGCCTGGTGATCAACCAAGCCAGCAAGGCTGCCGCCACATAAATGCCCGCAGCTGTAGCAAACGCCAGACTATATCCCCCGACCACATCAGAGGCTATGCCCGTAATGGCCATCAAAGAAGCCAGTCCGAATGTCGGGCCCAGTTCCATCGAAGTATTCATCACTCCTCCCGCCAGACCGGCCTGATGCTGGGGTACATTCATGGTGGACAGCACAGCTGATCCCGAAAACATGAGCGATGTCCCCAAAGTCAGAATAACGATGCCCGGCAGTAATCCTGACACATAGGTGACTTCCTGATGAATGCCCGCCAGCAGGCTTAACCCGACAGCGCCAGTCACTAAGCCGCTGATTGTTACTTTCAGTGCTCCCAGGCGCCCGACAATGCGGCTTGCTGCTTGGTTCATGATCAGTAGGGTTAAGGTATAAGGCACAAAGGCACCTGCTGTTTCAAGCGGGGTCCAGCCTTGTTGAATCTGAAGGAACAGCGACAGCAGGAAAGTGACCAGCCCCATACTGGCGGCAGCCAGAAGAATACCCACCAGGCCCACAATACGATTCGGTTCACCGATAAATCCTTTTGGCAGCAACGGATCATTCACACGCCGCTCAACGGCCAGAAACAGGACGATCAGACAGAAGCCCACCAGTACGGGGACCAAAACCGCAGGGGTTGACCAGCCCAGTTCGCCGCTGGCTATCAGGCCATAGCTACCAATGGAAATACCCAGTGTGGCCAGCAAGGCACCGAGAGGGTCAAGCCCGATCTTATGTGTAGCTGTCTGGCTGTGCGCGTCTTTAGGTAGCACCCATTTCACAGCCATTAATCCGATGATGGCGATAAGCACAGGAACAACAAACATCCAGCGCCAGGAAACCCAGGTCGTTACCACGCCGGAGGCGAGAAAACCCACACCACCACCCAGCACTGATACACCTCCCCAGGTTGCCATTGCTCTCATGAAAGCGTTCGGGTCCGGAAACAGTGTGCGCAAAACAGCAACAGCAGCAGGTGCCGTCAAAGCAGCGCCCACTCCCTGCAAAAAACGCATAGCAACCATCATGTTGAAGTGAGTTGAAAAAGCCGCAACCGCCGAAGCCAGACCAAAAACACAAAGGCCCACTGTGAATAATTTCAATCCGCCGAATCTGTCGGTCAGCCGGCCTCCGAACAACAACAACCCGCTGAAAGGCAGCCCATATGCCGTGCTGACCAGAAGCAAATCTGCAGCCTGAAGCCCGAATTCGCGTCCGATATCCGGCAATGGGATGCCAATCATAACAATGGTGAAAATCAGTGTCGCCTGCACCACAGCCAGCAGGGGGAAAGCAAGTTTAGATGCAGACAGCACGTCCGTACCCATTGTCACCTGTGCATCCTGTTGTTCCTTGAGAGTCATCCCGGAATCCTTATGTAAATAGCCAACTAACGTCTGTTGAATGTTGAAATAACATTCAATTGAATTATTGATTGATATTCAGCATAGGATACCAGTCACCTATGTGTCAACGTTCAATTGATATTCTGGATGTTTATTCGGGGTGCTTATCCTGGATACTTAGAGAAAAGGTTTCTCACCGAACCCTCTCAGTGCGAAACCCAGGTCACTATGATAACCATATCGTTATGAAAACCACGCAATTATGAAGCCATGGAGACACTCAGATTGGATCAGAGAGCGTCAACTTTAAAGCCGGCCGCTTTCCATTCAGGCACACCATCGTTTAAACGGCGGGCAGATAAACCTTTTTCTTTAAGTGCATTAACCGCCGTTATAGATAACGAGCAATAAGGACCACGGCAATAGGCGACAATTTCCTGCTCTTCAGACAGCTCTGACAGCCGCACTTCCAGCTCGCCGAGTGGGATATTGATCGCGCCGGGCAAGTGCCCTTGCTCGAATTCTTCTTCCGGGCGCACATCCAGTAAGGTCACACTATTTTCCTGCATTCGGACCAGTAACTCTTCCCGCGAAATGGCTTCCACATCCTGCTGATGATGCAAAGTGCCTTTAACCAGTTTTCTGATCTCTGAGTGATTGAACTCGGCAAACTGACGCAATGCCATCAGGAGTTCAACAACGGGCGCATCACCGAGACGATAGAACACATGCTTGCCTTCGCGGCGGGTCTGGACATAGCCATTTCGCTTTAGTTGCTGCAAGTGCTGGGATGTGTTTGCCACTGTCAGATCTGCCAGTTCTGCCAATTTTTCAACAGACTTTTCCCCCTGGGCGATATGCTCCAGCAGTATGAGCCGGTGGGCGTTTCCTAATGGCCGGGCGAGGTCAGCCAACTCTGAATAAATATGATACTGATTGTTTATTGTTGACATAGAAGATTAACTGCCCCATCATTCAATCGATTTATTGAATTATATAGCATTATCAGTGAATTGATACCGCCCTTGCCTCATTTGCTGACATTTTTATAGTTAACCGCGCAGCAGCGTGCGATAAACCAACAAGGAGACAACCAAGATGGAACCTGATTTCATACTAAGCGCCATCGCTCTGGGTATAGGCGCCACCCTGGTCATGGACCTGTGGGCACTTTTCCTGAAAGTCTGTTTTAAGATCCCTTCTCTGAACTATTCCATGGTTGGCCGTTGGATCGGGCACTTCCCTAAAGGGCAATTCACCCACGCCAATATTGGTAAGGCAGAACCCGTCGCAGGTGAAACACTGCTTGGCTGGACGGCACATTATGCGATAGGCATTTGCTTCGCCGCCGTGCTGCTGTGGGGCTGGGGACTGGAATGGGCGGCCTCTCCGACCTTACTGCCCGCTTTAATTGTGGGTGTGCTGACTGTAGTTGCGCCATTTTTCCTGATGCAACCGGGTATGGGAGCTGGCGTGGCTGCCTCCAAAACACCACAACCCAATACCGCCCGATTACGCAGCCTGCTGGCTCATACCTCATTCGGTGTGGGGTTATATCTGACGGGGATAATATTGTCAGTTTATTGAATGCCATTTCAGGACGGGACAGAGTCAGCAAAAAAGCCCCCGAACCATTCGGGGGCTTCATCAACATGAACCAAACTGTTTCTGCACCAGAAGCTGGTTGATATTTTCACGGCCGCCGAGTGATCCAGCTTGGCGCGGGGGCAATGTCACTCACAGCGAAAACATCGGAGACATACCGGTATCCTGCCCGTTCATGAGCAATGCGCCGATCACCATCAGCAACACGCCGCAAAGTAGCTGAAGAGAATAACCGGCCAGTTGCCAGCCTGCCTTGCTGTGACTGTTGTCAGTCATCAGATACCGCTGAACCAATTGTTTTCCTGTTAGTGTCATGATTGCAATCAGAGACGTTGTGAATGCAGTCCCTGCGGCCATCACGATGGCACTGACAATACCCATCCAGTAAAGCCCGGCAAGATTGGCAAACAAAAGCACCATCACAGCTCCCGTACAAGGCCGGATCCCAATGGATGCCACAATAGCGACATACTCCCTCCAGGTTGAGGCCCGGTTGATTGCTTCCGCATCTGCGACATGCTGGTGTCCGCATCCGCAGTCCGCATGGTGATCATGACCCTGAGCGGTTTGTCTTGACGCAGTGGCGCGAATAGCCGGACGGTGAATCGCTGATGTTAACGCGGACTGGTACGGCGTAGCTGAACGCACCACCGGGAATGCTAATGACGCAGATGACGCAGATGACAAGGATGAAGCATGGCGCTGAGCACCACGTACTGAATGATAAATTTGCCTGATTGCTTTCCAGCAGATCAAGCCACCCAGTACCACAACCAGCGTAAAGCTCAACGACACGAAAACCATCGCTTTCTCATTCACAACGCGCATCGACGCCTGAAAGCCCCAAACCAGCACACTCACCAGAGCGATGGCAACAAGGGCCTGAAAAAATGCTGAAATGGCAGTCAGCATCAAGCTGGCTTTCACCTTGGTCGGATGTGTCGCGAGGTAGGTTGTCACAATCACTTTGCCATGTCCCGGACCCAGCGAATGCAACATGCCGTAAAGAAAACTGAACCCTGCCAGCGATACGCCGGCGATCAACGGATTAGATTTCGCATCGTATAACAAGTCAGCCAGTTGGGCGTTGACTTCCCGCTGCCACTGAATGCTTGCCACCACCAGGGTTGGCCACACCGACCACAACTGATAAAAGCTGAGAGCCATGACGCATACAAACGTTGCGCTGACATACCAACGACGCAGGTCTATTTTGCTTTGTGCCATTGACTTTATCTCTTCAACTGACTCAAGGATTTCACCTTGCACTGTATCCGGCTGCTTGATGAATCGATTCATTTTACGGCTGCAGTGTGCTCACAATGCATTTGCACGGTTTGCGTAAACAACTGCCCCAACGTGTTATCCGGATTCGCATCGGCGGGCAGAGACATGGCATAGCTCACCTGCTCCGGCGTCGGATTCGGCTCAATGAGTTCAACCCGGCAATCACGGGCAAGCGCATCGGATAACACAACATCCTCTTCACTATTCCATGTCATCCCGAGATAAAAACTCGGCTCAAACACTAACAGTCGCAATGTATCGGGTGTCATTGGCTGAGGGCTGGACAGGGGAAGCACGAAACTGAGCACCAGCTTTGCCCGGTCACGCGTCAGTTGCCCGCTATGGGCCGGTTTGTAGTGAAGCGGCTGATCACCGTCATAAAAATAGGTGAAATACTGATCACCCTGAATGTTTTCCAGCATGGATGCCGCCATCTTACGAAAGGTATGCTGCTCGTTTTCAGGGGAAGTATCCTCACCGTCCAGCATATAAGCGGACGTCATCGCATCAAACGTCCATTCCATTTTAAAGCCAGTGATCACGCCATCCTTTCCCTGGATATGCGTCTTCATATCCGCAAAGGAATGAGGATGCGCCTGTACTGTTGGCGCGACCAAAAGAGCAAACGCCCAGAAGCACCGCTGGATACCTTGCCTGAATCCATCAAAATGTTGCCGAAATCCGTGAATTTGAACCATGTGAGTACTGCTGATCGACATAAAGAAATTGTTATAACATAACGAATGTGAATCACAAGATCGCCGTAGGCGCATCAAATGCATCAGAGGTGCTGTGTTGAGACTCTCCGAGAACCACGACGATAGGCGAGATCCTTGCACGAAAAAAAACGTCATCACAATCTTTCAGCCAACTTCTGAAGAAAGGTAACAGATCGGTAGTACGCCGTGCCAAGCATCTGAGCTAGCTTGACCTGTGTGAATATGCGCTGACTGTGGGCAGAAACATTCCCAGAAGTGGTTTGGTTACTTTGGTTTGGCTGGGGCACTTGTGGGTACTCCGGGTGCCAAAAAACTAGAATTTTTTCCGTGAATTTGTCTCTGGGATAGGGTGATCCACGGACCACTTTAAAAGGACATCAATTCTTGCTGATCATATGTCGCGCTTGAGTTCAGTGCTTCTCTCATCATTGTCTGACGCGCGCCAGTTACTCTTTGCTGGCACAAACAGTAACCAGAAATGCCTTTGTTTCTCTGATGTTGGCCGGGGCGGTTGTAGGCGCTCCCGGCGCCGACAACCTAAAAATACATCCATGTATTTTTCCCCTGATCTGTGAATACATCTAAGTTTTAAAATCGATAGTAGAAATTTGTTACAGGGCACAAGGGCAAGAAGGGCTTCCTCTTTCATCACACCGCCCTGGCAAAAGTCTGGCGGGCACGGCTGCTCGATGCCATTGCACGCCACCCGACGCTTGGGCTGCCTGCGGCACCGCTGCCAACCGCGTGGGTGGTTGACTGCCGTGCGGTCGGACGGGGCCTGCCGGCATTGCAATACCTGTCGCGCTACCTCTACCGTGGCGTTCTGCCCGACAAGGATATTATCCGGTTCCATGACCGTCAGGTGACCTTCCGTTATACCGGACCCGGCAACCGGCAACGCGTACCCTGCCTGTGGTGCAGTTCCTGTGGCTGATCTTGCAGCATGTGCTGCCAAAAGGATTACAACGGGTGCGGGATTATGGCCTGCTGCATGGCAGCGCGCGAACACTGCAGCTCACCATCCAACAGATGTTGCTCAGCTTGCCAACATGGCAGTTGTCTGTGAAAACCGAGCCATTGAAAGCAACACGGGACTGCCCATGCTGCCAGCATGCCATGCACTGCGTCGGCATCACCCGACCGGGATAGCCGAAAGGCAAACAGAATAAGGAGAATGCGTAGCATCACCAACGAGGAGGAAGCCAATGCAAGACCGAATTCAGGCGGTAACCCATTGAAGTGAAACACACCGTGATCACTTCCCGGCTGCGCTCCCCTGAAGAAAACCGCGGGCGCAACCCCCACCGAATCCCAACCGACCAATTTGCTTAATAAGGCTGTCCGGGCTTGTTCAACACCCGGATAGATGTGCCGGCTGCGCGACACGTATCCTTATTTGTTAAACGTTTTTTTGCGAAAAATGTTCAACAACCTTCATTCCTACAACTGTATTTTTATGGTCAAAGAAACCCAAATATTTTTTCAGATCTGATGTACCACTGCGGCTAAGAATCAGTTTATTAACCATGGAACGAATGCCAAATTGGTTTACTAGTGTGTTTAGTGGCTGTCCTTTTACTGCTACCTTAAGTACACCAATACCGGCTGTGAATGTAGGAGCATTAGAGTCTACGGAGTCAATTGTTGAATCAACGTACAAAGAGATAGATTGAAGAATTTTGGAAAATTTATTCATGTCTTTGTAACTGCCATCACTTAATGCTTGCTGATAGCAATTTAACCAATCTCTTAGCTCTTGGTACTCACTTCTCAATTGAAGAGCCACTTTAATCATATCACTCGCAGTATTTGACTCTTGTATTACTCTGATTGGCAATGGAAGCATGTTTACATTTAATGCATATAACTCACTACCAGCATTGTGTAATGAAGCTATAGAAGCTCTTTTCTCTGAGACTAGTCGGTTTAGTCTTAGCACTGAGTCTTCGTTTGAAACCATTATCCCAGCATCAGTAAAAAAGCGCTTTCTCACAGGGTGTGGTGTATATCCTTTTTCATAAACAAAACCTCTAGCCAACATCCCTGCACCACCCCATAAAGTTTGGGATAAATAACCATGAGGAGCATATCTATTTTGAAGAAAACCTACACGGTTTTCTTCGTGATCTTTCTTTAAATCTGATGTTAGACTCAAACGGTCAATAAATTCGTCTCGTGGTCCTTGCAGTCTTTTATAGTCCACTAGAAAAGGATAAGGTCGGATGACACCTTGAGATACAGCTTCTTGAAATGGATTGCCTTCATGATTCCAAGCATGGATAAACTTTTCTTCAACTAAAATCTGATCACGTAAAATTATATCAGTAAGCAAATCAAACAGTGCTTCAGTATTAATGATGGCACTCAAGCTATCTTCGTAAGAATAACTGTCATTTTCTTTATCGATTACTATGTAATGTGATTTGCTTTCGCCAACACCTTTGGTCAATAATTCACCAACATTTTGTAATGACCAATTATCCGAAATTACACTGTGACTCATTTGCGATCCTTTAAATACTACTGATTCTGAAGTTGATAAAAACGTTTAACGCCGCCAGCACGCGCGGCTTTGTAGCGAAGGCGAAAGCCGTAGCGAAAAAGACGTCGCCGTGCCTGGCCTTGTTAGGAGACTCACTCATACCAACTCGAAATATCTACACTGAATCTATTAAGGTTAATAGAGCTACCCAATGGTTGTTTAAAAAGAACTTCCATTTCACTGTATACGGGAAACGAAGCTGGAATTTCAGCACCATCTCCTTTACGCCGATCGGATGCTGACCCATACATTAAGGTCGCACCAATACTCCCCTCAACATGCATTTCCAGAGAGTTAACGCCGATTTTAACAACATGAATTTTTTCCGCTGTTATTTCCTCAATGTACTGGTGGGTCGATATTTCCATTAACTCAACAACCGATTCGCTGTTTATTCTGTCAATCAGAACACCATCGATATCATCGAAAAGCTTATCCGCAACTTTTGTTCTCAGCTCATCAATCTTATTAACAAAGTCAAGAGTTGCTGAAAGGCATTCATCTGCTGTTCTTTCCGTCTCTTCTATTGAACTTTTAAATGTTGCTTCTTCTATGTGTGTAAATTCACTTAGACGATTGATGATAGCTACCAATTCGCTTGAAACCTCATCTAACTCATCAATGTAAAGTTTTTTCGTTACATAAAAATCAGAAAGGCCGCCTTGGATCGCAAATTTAATGCGGTGTTTTCGAGTAATCCCTGTAGATGATGTTTTCTCTGGCGCAAACCATTGGCATTGCTGAAGCTCATCATCTGGCGCCAATCGATGTAAAACATGCCTTGTCAGTTCGCGCAGAGCATAGGCAAAGTTGTTTAATCTAAGTGGGTTTGGTGTCAAAAGATTAACAAAAGCAGAGTCCAATAACTCTTTCTCAAAGCCATCAAGAAGGACACTGTTAATTCTTTCTTGGTATTGCTCTTTCAATCGATCCATTTACCCTCCTAACGCCCTGTTAAGGGGTGAGCAACGCAATACTGATGCCTCTGCATACCACCTTAATCACTTAGACCAACGCATAGTGAAAATGCCACGCGTTGAGAATCCCTCTTAAACAGATTGTTAGAAAAATTCTTGAGTTAGAAACACCTTTTCTACTGGGCCAAGATTATATAGTTCACCATTTTGTAAAAAGATATCTTTGGCATCCTTATTCATCTGATTTAAAAATTCTGACGAAAATACTAGTTTCTCTTTTGTAACATACATTAGGTCTATGAGTTGAAGTTCGTAATCAGCAGCCATCTGAGTGGCAACTTGTTTAGATGTTTCATTATCAAGCCAACAAACAAAAGCTTTTGAGTCCTCAAAAAAATCGATCTTGAACCAAAACAATATACATTCCTCTGTATCTTCTTCCATAGTGCAATCAAATACTTCGGAAAAGCAGTACCCTAGTTTAGGTTGACCTAATTCTCTATACTTAATGCAGTAATCTTGGTTATTAATCCCTGCATAAACCTTGTCGTAAACTTTCGAAAGAATTGAAACCCTTTCTAAGAGAATTTGTTTCTTACTCTCAAAGTGTTGTACAACCTGTTTAACTGGAGGAGAATCCAACAACTCATCCTCAATGTCATCTACAAATTTGTCTACCCCGCTAACTTGAAGGAGAAGATCAAACTTCTTTCTACGTATTGAGCGCAAACACTGCTTGTTTACAAAGTGTTCGTTCAATGAGGGGGAGCAATTTTCAATATCAGAAAACAATTTTGAATCATGCTCAGAACAATATCCTGGGAAGTTACTAGCATTTCTCTTATGTACTTCTTTCTCATGATAAAAAAATGCATTTCCTGATATATTTTTATCAATAATTACTACGTTTGAATCAAGATCTGCGAGGTGCTTAAGAAATAAATTCTCCGATATTTCATGGGAGTAACATGATTCAACCTCACAATTCTCGTGCCCACATTGCCACATTTCTTTACGTTTTAAGGGAAAATAAAGCTGATTTAGCAGTTTTTTATTGTTTTTATTAATATCATCTGGGAGGTTTTTGTAGAAGTTATCAAGTAACAGTGAGCTCATTAGCTCATTACCCTGAGTTAATTCTTCTATTTCAACCAAGTAATCTGAATAACTTTTCTCCATACGTCCTCATTTTTCTAACGTTGCCATCTGCAGCGGCCGGAACGCTTTTAGCGCGAAGCGCGTTGTGTAGGCCGTCTGCAGCATGGCCTTGTTAAGCGGGCCCCACGAAACGCCAAACCTCCCGCTTGAAACCAGACTTCTTGCCGCTCTCTAAACAATACGGGAAAGCCCAGCTACTGGAAAATATTTCTACTAATTTTTGCGCATTGGCGGACGACATACCCGAAAAGTTGGTCTCTACATGCTCAGGAAATCCGCCAATGGCAGGCACATCAAAAGTGACCTCTAGAGTACAGTTACCACATGGCATATCAATTGGGTTCATTGCCGCCAGAGGCAACAAATATCCTTGGTCATTTCTTTGCTCATGACCACAAGCTTGTGGGCGTACGACTTCAGCATCCACTGGAATAACACTACCCCATGCAAATACTGAGAAAAGAAACAAGAGCAACGCAGAATATTTCATCGTAAATGCCGCTTAACGCCGCAAACAGCGGCTGTTTGAAGTGGCATGGAGCGAAGCGGAAGACACTTTAAACTGTCCGACTGCTTTGCTTT
Organism: Photobacterium halotolerans DSM 18316; assembly: GCF_000425165.1. Classification (GTDB taxonomy): domain Bacteria; phylum Pseudomonadota; class Gammaproteobacteria; order Enterobacterales; family Vibrionaceae; genus Photobacterium; species Photobacterium halotolerans. Next base: position 193,744 of record NZ_AULG01000013.1, on the reverse strand, counting down.
GTTAAATCTAGCGACCACTACGAAGCCATCTTATGGATTTAATGATTAACTGTGGCAAGTAGTACCACCAAACAGTACCAACAATACCTATATATAGGGCGGGGTACCAAAAGTTTGGTATGTCTCGGTAGATACTGTAAGCCCCTTCATCTCCGGCAATATCCACGAAATTGATCATCTCAACCACGTAGGCGAGCGGCACCATGCCCCAAGCTACAGGAAAATCTATTGTGAGGTACAGAAGCCACGCCATAACCGCACTTGGATCAGTGCTATTTGCAATTGCATACCCCATAAAGAAAACGGATATGAGGTGTAACATTGCCAGTGTTGCAGAGATTTTTCGTATCATAAAGATTTAACATTTTATTCAACGACACCATGTCGTATAACTCTGTCATATAACTCTTTCAATCAGAAATAACTTAAGGTATTGATTATATTGAACTAAATGCGCTTAACCAGATAAATCTATCAGTAAGATACACGACATCATGTCGTATATCCTACTCAACCCACTTCTGCTAACCAACTGATATTTAATACTTTTCTTGTATTTCATGACTTACACCAAATATCAGCGACGCATAAGCTTGTGAGAAAAGCGACATCGGTCATTTACCCTGCACAAAGAAGCCTCAGCATATCCACCCATCTACAGAAACTGCACTCGTTGTATGGATTGCCGCCTGCGCGGCAATGACAGAAGTGAATAATGAATGCCTGGCTGAAAACACACTGTACAACAACAACCACAAGATCCAAGAAATCCTCTCCCCCAGGGAAAAATTCATGGACGAATTTTTAGGTTGTCGGCGCCGGGAGCGCCTACAACCGATCCGGACAACACCAAAGAATCAAAAGGCATTTCTGGGCACTCTTTGGGCCAGCAAAGAGTGTCTGGCGCGCATCCGGAAATGGTGAGATTGCCACCAAACGTAAGCGCGACATACCCGCAAAATCCTCAGAATTACCCCAAACCACGCTACCGCCAAAGCGCTCTATCAAGCCCCCCCTAAACATCCCGTTTCCAAGACTAGAACACGGTTTCAGGGTTGATGTATTGAATCAACCACAGTGTGATTTCAGGCAACAAATCAGTACAACGGCCTTGTTTTGCAATGTCTTCACCGCAGACGAGCGACCTGAAAGTACGCTCGTCTGGGTTAACTCAACCTGAAAGGTTTGCCCGCTTTGCCGGGCAACAAAAAAATGCCCGGACAAGCACTGCCCCTCTAACCAACAATGGGGCAAAAGCCTGTCACACATTCCCTCCCCAATACATGACTTACTTCAACCTTTCAGGTTGTCGCCTGGCACGGCGTTAAAGGAAGACGGGTATTTTTAGTTTAATATCATAATGTTATGTCGTCATTCCCGCGGATACGGAAATCCAGAGCTGGCGTCTAGGCCAGCTTAAACCGGTTGATCATCGTCATCAGATCAGCAGAGACATGGATTAACTCATCGCTTGCCTGAGCCATTTGGTTTGACTCAGTCGCCACCGACAAGGACATGTCTTTAAGGCTGACTACATTGCTGTTGATATCATTAAGGGTCAGTGTCTGCTGCTCGGTCGCCGTGGCGACATGCTGATTCATCGCCTGAATTGTCTGTACTTCGGCGTTAATGCTGTTGAGTGCCTCTCCGGCATCTGCTGAGATTTTCGAGGCATTGGCAGCTTTTTCTGTCCCTGTTGCCATCACTTTCACCGCATTTTCCGCACCATACTGCAACTGCTCGACGATTTTCTGGATCTCCAGCGTCGATTCCTGAGTGCGCTGCGACAGGGTTCTGACTTCATCGGCAACAACGGCAAAACCGCGTCCGGCTTCACCGGCACGGGCGGCTTCAATCGCGGCATTTAATGCCAGCAGGTTGGTTTGCTCGGCAATCCCGCGGATTACTTCCAGCACGGTATCCACATTGCGGCTGTTGGCGGCCAGTTGCTCTACCACCTTGCTGGCCTGGTCAATATTATCCGCCAGCAGATTGGCTTCCTCGACATTTCTGTCAACAATGGCTTTTCCATTCAAGGTGCCTTTGGCTGCCGACAAGCTGGCATCGTTGGCTTCAACAGTACGGCGGCTGACTTCTTCTACCGTCGCCAGCATTTCGTTCATGGCGGTTGCCAGTTGTTCAACATCGTTTTGCTGCTGGTTTAAATTGCCATCGACGGTATGGATTGACGACGATACCTGATTGGCAGCCGTGGCAACCTGAGTGCCCGCCGTACTGATCTGCACCATGATCTGCTGAACCGATGCGACAAACTGATTGAAGTATCGCGACAAGTCCGCCAATTCCCGCGCGCCCTCTTCTCTGAGGCGCTGGGTTAAATCCCCTTCACCACGCGACAAAGTATTCATTGCCTCCACCGTTCGTCGTAACGGTGTGGTGATGGAGCGAATAATCGCAACAACAAGTACGGACAGTATCAGCAGCATAATGGCGGCATTAGTGGCTGAGATAATCTCAGCTTGCCGGATATCCGCCTGTAAGGCTTGCATATTCATCCCACTGCCAATCATCCACTTCCACGGGCCAAACTCTGCGGCATAGCTGGTTTTCGGCTCTTTGACACCACTGTCGCCACTGGAGGTCCAGACATAATCCACAAAGCCACCTCCCCGGCCGGACTGTACATACAGCTCCCGCACAAACTGGAATCCTTCCGCATCTTCTAAATTCAGAATATTGGTACCAACCAGCGCTTTTATTCCGCTGGCCAGTTGCAGACCATCCTTATCGCCTATAAAAACATAATTACCATTATCAAAGCGCATGGCGCTGACTGCTTCAGCTGCCGCAGCCTTTGCCTGAGCCTCACTCAGAACACCTTCCTGACTCAGCCCGTAATAGTAATCAATAATACCAACCGCACTCTCAACAAGATTAACTACACCCTGTTTATAGTTGTTTGCCATGAATTCCCGGGTCTTACTGGCATTAATTACCGTATTGATCAGTAATCCAACAGCAAACAGTGCCAATAATGCCCAGATTCGTGCAGCAATACTTAATCCAGAAAACCAGTTTTTCATTCTGTATTCTCCCTTGCCCGTAATCACTGACTTTCATGTGGGGCACCCAATCTCTGGCCTTCCAGACAGAGATGATGCTGCTGGTGCATTTCACGTATTTTGTCCTGATTCAATTTCAAATCTTCGCCGCTATTGGCAACAAAATGATTCACAGCCTCTTCAAGTGTGGCCAGTAATATGTGCGACTGCGTGACCTGCTGCTCGGTCATTCCTTTTTCTGCGTTGGCAGTTGCTTGACGAATTCGCTTGTCCCGAGCCTTCTGAAATACATTATCCATGCAGTTTCCTTCTTTTAATGGTGTTCGAAGCGATAAACATTGATACGGTTTAGCGCACAGTCGGGCAGGTAAATATGATTGTCCCTTGCATGCAATAAATACGGCATCCAAAGTTGTCCTTTATTGGTATCGGCCCCAAAACCGCTGAAGCTGTCAATGAAGGTTCCGTTTACATCAAATACTTTAATCGCCCGGTTAACCAGATCAGACACAAACAAATGCTGGTTGTCGTAATCAATACTGGTCGGTAATAGAAAGTGATCGCTGTTAATGCTGTAGCCCGGCTGACCAAAACTGTATTGCCAGTTCAATTCATTATCAAAGACCTGGATCCGGTTGTTATTCTGATCGGTAATGTACAGCCGTCCGGAATCACACACTGCGACATCCGTAGGCGTATGAAACTGCCCGTTACCCTGACCTAACTCACCGAATACCTCTACCAGTCCAACAATGCCTGACGGATGTAAACGCCATCGCGCAACCCGGTTATTTCCCGAATCGGCAATGAAAATGTCATTGGTGAGAGGGTCAACAGCCAGACCCTGAGGTTTATTGAACTGCCATGGCAAGCGGCCCATTCCCCCGAAGCTGGTATAGGGTACAAGCTCGCCAATCCTGCCGTCATACTGAAAGATAGTCACTATGCCGCTGAGATAGTTTCCGACAATAATCAGGGGGACATCGGCGTCCAGCTGACCGGGCAGGGGCTGAGCGGGCTGGTAAGCGACGATTCCCAGTGAGCCCGGCATAAGCGGTAAACTAGCCGGTGACGCCGAGTCCTGAGCACCATTTTCACTGGCCTGGAGCTGGAAATTACCGGCGTCGACCATCCACAGTACTTTGCCCGGATTATCAAACTTATCGTTCAGCATCACGCGGATCCACGTCTGTTGCCAACGTTGCACCCACTCAAGCTGAGTAGACACGGCCAGATTCCACCAGGCTGGCATTGCCGCTGGCTGAAACGCTTTCAGCCAGGTTTCCTGCAACGTCAGTTGATGTGTATACCAATGCTCAAACATCCGTTTAAACGGTGAAGAAGTCTCTGCTTTTGCGGCAGCATTCACAGTGCCCGCAACAGCAGTAATAAAATGAAACTGGCCCGGATTATCCCGTTCATCTCCCACAGTAGTAAGAACCCGTGACGATACCCGTTCTCCACCGGATACCTGAGCCAGATCCACACTGTGCAACTGCAGTGATGCCAGAAAAGGCTCAGTAATCAGCAAGCGCTTGCTGTGGTGAACCGCTGTGATTTGAACTGGCGAGAAAAATCCGCCCAAAGCTCCCTGATACCGGCCATCCATGTCATACACAGAAATCGTGTTAGCTTCTGCCCCAGGAACAAGGATCCGGTTCTGAGCCACAGAGACATCTCTGGCTAGTGCCAGGTTATCGATATAGCAGCGGCCTGATGCCGAAAAGGGCACCCCTTTACCTTGCCAGTCACAACGTACGACAGTAGCAAAGCCGGTATTTGCGATATATAAATACCCCTTATCATCCAGACTCATCCCCTGAGGCCAGAGAAAATGCAGCGGTTCACTGTCGGTCTCTATGTGGTGAATGGCGCGGCGATATTCACCATCTTCTGAAAAGACCACCAGCCTGCTGGCTCCTCCCTCCCCTTCATAAAACTCATCAGCAACACACAGTTCTCCCTGATACAACGCCATACCATTGGGCCCTTTCAGCGCGATATCAGGCGCATCACCAAAACGTTTTACGGACCGGATTGACAGCGATTTGTCGTATTCCAGAATGTGTATCCGTCTGTTACCGATATCACTCACATAGATCCAGTTTTTATCAGGATGCGGGCAGACACGAAACGGCATATTAAACTGCTGTTCGCCATCACCTGTCGTGCCATAGGTCGCCAGAACCTGCTCCATATCTGAGTCAAACACCAGCAGCCGATTATGCGCCGTATCTGCCAGCCAGATGTGACCGAAATGATCAATGCAATTTCCCACCGGCGTATTAAGAGACACATTTCCAAAGGCCGTGCAGGGTAAGGTCGGCAAACTTGTATGTACGCTGCCAATCGAAGCGAGAAACTGTATGCCCATCGGGTTAGCCTGCTGATAATTAAATCAAAAGTATTGTGATAGTCTTCCTGTATGAATAGATGAGCATAGAGTTATTGGGAAGAACTCTGTTCTAAAATTTGATAGCGCTCAAAATTCATACAAAAGGTGCAGATTAACTGACAATAAAATTGGTAATTCCCAGAATGGTAAATATTTAACAACGTCAATTTTACGTCAACGTAAGTTATTGAATAAAAAAGCCAGCCATGAGTATTCCTCTGGCTGGCTCGTGCCGCGTCATGCAATGATGCGCGGCTTGTTATTTTCTGAGTGTGGTGCAATTTGTCGTATTAACCGGGCACTGTTATGCGGTAGTGTCTACCCACACCTCCCCTTTCTCTACTTTCACTGGCCAGACAGGCACACTGACGTCGGGCTGCTCCAGACACTGGCCGGTTTGCAGGCTAAAATGCTGTTTATACAGGGGTGAGGCCACACACACTTCCCCTTTGATGTCTCCCACTATGCCTCTGGCAATCACAAACGCCTTGCCGATAGGGTCCCAGTTATCCAGCGCAAAGACCGCTGGCTCCTGGGTTGGCAGGTAAAAAAGGGCCAGTTGCCGCCCTCCCACTATTGCGCCCATTCCTGAATTGGCGATCAGGGCATCCAGATCGCAGACTTTATCCCAGCTCATGCGCCCTCCTGTTCTGTTTGCTGAATTAACTCCGTCTTAGGATCGACCATCCGAACCGGAATGCGCTGACCGCGTTCGCGTCGGTAATCCGGTGTTGCAGCGGCGTCACCTTCATTGACAAAGCGGCGGAAGCGGGCCAGTTTTTCCGGCGTTGACAAGGTGGTTTTCCATTCACACTGATAGGTGTCCACCACATGATTCATTTGCGCTTCCAGCTCGGCGTTGAGGCCCAGGCTGTCGTCGACCACCACACTGCGCAGGTAGTCCAGACCGCCCTCCAGATTTTGCAGCCACACGGAGGTGCGCTGCAGCTTATCGGCCGTGCGGACATAGAACATCAGCACCCTGTCTATCATGGTCACCAGCTCATCGGTAGACAGATCAGACACCAGCAGATCCGCATGGCGCGGGCGCATCCCGCCGTTGCCGCAGACATACAAATTCCAGCCATTTTCTGTTGCAATCACACCGATGTCTTTACTCTGTGCTTCGGCGCATTCCCGGGTACAACCGGATACGGCAAACTTGAGTTTGTGCGGTGAGCGAAGCCCCTTGTAACGGTTCTCCAGCATAATGGCCAGGCCCATTGAGTCATCCACGCCATAGCGGCACCAGGTGGAGCCGACACAGGATTTGACGGTTCTCAATGACTTGCCGTAGGCATGACCGGTTTCAAATCCGGCGTCAATCAGCGCCTGCCAGATATCCGGTAACTGCTCGAGCTGAGCACCAAACAGATCGACACGCTGACCGCCGGTGATCTTGGTGTACAGGTCATATTTCTTAGCCACTTCCCCTAACACAATCAGTTTTTCCGGGGTGATCTCGCCGGCCGGTATCCGGGGCACAACTGAATAACTGCCGTCTTTTTGCATGTTAGCCAGGAAGGCATCATTGGTGTCCTGTAGCGGCTGATGCCTGGCATCCAGCACATGTTCATTCCACAGGGAGGCAAAAATCGAGGCGGCGGCGGGTTTGCAGACATCACAGCCCATCCCCTGACCATGACGGGCGATCAGCTCGTCAAAACTGCGAATTTGCTCGACCCGGGCCAGATGGAACAGCTCCTGACGGGTATAAGCGAAGTGCTCGCAGATGTGGTTATTGACTTCCATGCCCAGGGCGGCCAGCTCTTCATCGAGTATGGCTTTCACCATAGTGCTGCAGCCGCCGCAGCCTGTGCCGGCCTTGGTGCAGCTTTTTAATTCAGACAGCTCGTGCGTCCCGGCCTGCACCGCGTCGGCGATGTCACCACGTGTCACATTGTGGCAGGAACAAATGATGGCACCGGCGTCTTTGCTGCCCTGCAAAGAAGAACAATCAAACAGCAGCTCAGCCGGATGCGCAGGCAGCGGCATGCCATTGAGGTAGCATTGCAACAGGGCGTCATAGTCCTGATTATCGCCAATCAGGATTGCCCCCAGCAGTTTGTCGCCGGCGTCATTCACCACCAGTTTCTTGTAGACACCGGCGCGCATGTCCTGCAGTACCATCTCCTGGCAGCCTTCGCCCTGACCCAGCGAGTTACCGATGGCAGACACATCGACGCCCATCAGCTTCAGCTTGGTGCTCATATCCGCGCCGCTGAACCGGCTGTCAACGCCAAGAATCTGATCGGCCGTAATGCGCGCCATGCTGTAACCCGGTGCCACCAGCCCAAAGATTCGCTGCTGCCACAGGGCGCATTCTCCGATGGCGTAAATATCCGGATCGCTGGTCTGGCAGGCATCGTTAATCACAATGCCGCCGCGCTCGCCGATCTCCAGACCACACTGGCGCGCCAGCGTATCCTGCGGCCGGATACCGGCAGAGAAGACGATCACATCCACTTCCAGCGGCTCATGGTCGCTGAAGTTCATTCTGTGATACGCGGTTTCACCATCGGTGATCGCCGTGGTGGCACGCTGAGTGTGGACCTGCACACCCAATTCAGACACTTTGCTTTTCAGCAGCGCACTGCCTGCATCATCAATCTGCACCGGCATCAGCCGGGGCGCAAATTCCACCACATGGGTTTCCAGGCCCAGCAAGCGCAATGCATTTGCCGCTTCCAGCCCGAGCAGGCCACCGCCCACCACGGCACCGGTTCTGGCACCGGCACAGGCGGTTTTGATCGACGACAAATCATCCAGAGTGCGGTAGACAAAGCAGTTGTCCCGGTCGCTGCCCTGCACAGGCGGCACAAAGGGGAATGAACCGGTTGCCAGCACCAGCTTGTCATAGGCCAGCTGGGTATCGCTGGCGAGTGTCACTCTTTGCTTGTCGCGATCAATCGCCACAACCTGCTCACCAAGCAGCAACTCAATGCCATTGTCCTGATACCACTGCTCACTGCTGAGCAGCAGATCCTGATGTTCGCTGCCGGAAAACAGCGACGACAGATGCACCCTGTCGTAGGCGACAAAGCGCTCTTCACCCAGCACAATGATCTGATAACGCTGATGGGCGTTCTTCGCCACCAGTTGTTCAATCAGGTGATGGCCGACCATGCCGTTGCCCACCACCAGTAATTTTTCTCTTTGCATCAACATAATACTCTCCTGCACATTCGCGATGTCACTGCTGCGCCCGATCAGGCCACTTTCTTGTTGCTTTTCTTGTCCGGGATCGGCTCCACCTTGCGCTGTTTCTCATAGAGGAAACGCAGCACGCTTTGTCTCAGCCGCTGGTAAACCGGATCATCGGCCAGCGCGACCCTGTCCCTTGGCCGCGGCAATTCGATATCCAGCACCTCGCCGATCGTCGCCGCCGGGCCGTTGCTCATCATCACGATGCGGTCTGACAGCAGCACCGCCTCATCGACGTCATGGGTGATCATAATGACGGTGTTATTGAGCTCGGCCTGAATCGCCATCAGGGCATCCTGCAGATGCGCACGGGTCAGGGCATCCAGCGCGCCGAAGGGCTCGTCCATCAGCAGCACCTTGGGCTGCATGGCCAGCGCCCGGGCAATGCCGACCCGTTGTTTCATCCCGCCGGAGATTTCATCCGGCCGCTTGTCATGGGCGTGATCCATCTGCACCAGTTGCAGGTAATGCATCACCTCATCGCGGATCGCCGCCGACGCTTTGCCTTTGCAGACCTGCTTCACCGCCAGCTCGACGTTCTGGTACACGGTCAGCCAGGGCAGCAAGGCATGGTTCTGAAACACCACAGCCCGTTCGGGTCCCGGCCCGTCAATTTCACGGCCTTCCAGGATCACCCCACCGTCCGTTGCATCGAGCAAGCCCGCAACCAGATTGAGCACGGTGGATTTACCGCACCCTGAGTGACCAATCAGAGAAATGAATTCTCCTTTATTGATGGTGAAGTTGACGTCTTTCAGCGCCACAAATTCGCCGTTTGGCGTCGGAAATCGCATTCCCAGATAACTGAGCAATAAATATTCGCGTGACATGGTTCTCTCCTTGTCTTCAGCTGACTCAGCGCAGGCTCAGCTGTTTATTCCATGAAAAATGTCGTTGCAGGCTGAGCATGCCGCGGTCGAGCAGCAAACCAATAAAACCTATGGTCACAACGGCCACCATGATTCTGCCCAGTGAGGCTGAGCTGCCGTTTTGAAACTCATCCCAGACGAACTTGCCCAGCCCCGGGTTTTGCGCCAGCATTTCTGCGGCGATCAGCACCATCCATGCCACACCGAGCGACAAGCGCAGACCGGTGAAAATCATGGGCACGGCAGACGGCAGCACTATGGTTCGGACATGCTGCCAGCGCGACAGCTTGAGTACCCGGCTAACGTTGAGCAGATCGTTATCGACCGCGGTGACGCCCACTGCCGTATTGATCAAGGTCGGCCACAGGCTGCACATCGCAACGGTAAACAGCGAATTGAGAAAAGACTTAGACACCAGAGGGTCATCGCTGACATAGAGCGCACTCACCACCATGGTGACGATAGGCAGCCAGGCCAGCGGCGACACCGGTTTTAACAGCTGAATCACAGGGTTAAAGGCCGCGTACAGACTCTTGTTCAGCCCCAGCACGATTCCGGCAGGAATGGCTAAGGCAGAAGCCAGCAGGAAACCGGCGGCCACGGTCAGCAAACTGGTGCCAATCTGATCAAAGAAAGTCGGCTTACCTGTGTACTCACGGGTTTTCACCTCTGCCTGCGGATTTTGCGCCAGTATGGCGGTATTGCGCTTTTCCTGACGCTCGTAGAACGCGGCTTCGCGGCTGCGTTCACGCTGATGTTCGTCCACCAGACCGCTGAATTGCTGCCAGGTCTGCGCGGGGCCGGGTAAAGTCCCCAGCGAGGTGTTGACCTGACTGGCCGCCAGATGCCAGATCACCAGAAAAACCAGCAGTCCCAGCGCAGGAAAGGCCAGTCCGCGACTGAAATGAATCACCCGGGCTGGTTTCGGGATAGCCGGTAATGTGAGAATCGATGCCATGAGCGGTACTCCTTACAGTGTGTCGTCGCCTTTCAGACCAATCGCGAACTTGTTGAGGTAGGCATTGGGCTGTTGGCCATCAAAAGTGATCTGATCGATAAAACCTTGCTGGGGAGGACGGAAACCGTCTTCCTGGTCAAAGTCAGGAAAATCGGCCGCCGTCAGCTTGCCTTCTTCGATTAAGGCTTCAGCGGCCTGACGGTAGATATCCGGCCGGTAGACTTGTCTGGCGATCGACATATACCAGTCATCGGATTTCGCTTCAGGGATCTGCCCCCAGCGGCGCATCTGGGTCAGGGTCCAGACGGCATCGCTGTAATACGGGTAAGTGGCGTGGTAGCGGAAGAACACATTGAAATCCGGCGCCGGGCGGATATCGCCTTTCTCATATTCAAAGGTGCCCGTCATGCTGTTGGCAATCACCCTGGCATCTGCCCCCACATACTGGCTGCGGGCGAGTAAGGCCACCGCTTCCTGCCGGTTGGCATTGTTTTTTTCGTCAAGCCAGTGCGCGGCGCGGATCAGGGCTTTCACCACTCGAATATGGGTATTGGGATAGGCATCGGCCCAGGCTTTGCTGACCCCGAACACTTTCTCCGGGTTGTTACGCCAGATGTCGTAATCGGTAATCACCGGTACGCCTATCCCTTTGGATACGGCCTGCTGATTCCAGGGCTCGCCGACGCTGTATCCCTGAATGGTCGCGGCCTCCAGCGTCGCCGGCATTTGCGGCGGTGGGGTGACGCTCAGCAGCACATCCGCCTGACGCTGGCCGCTGTTGTCGCCGTGGGCCGGATCGTAATACCCCGGATGTATTCCCCCGGCGGCTAGCCAGTAACGCAGCTCATAGTTGTGTGTGGAGACAGGAAACACCATGCCCATGTTGAACGACTTACCGTCCGCCTGATACGAGGCAATCACGGGTTTGAGCACGCTGGCGCTGATTGGGTGCCGGGGAGTGCCGTTGTCCGTTTTCGCCAGGTTCGGCTTGATCGCGTCCCAGACGTTATTGGCCACCGTGATGGCATTGCCGTTGAGATCCATGCTGAACGCCGTGATCACTTCTGCTTGGGTACCTATGCCTATGGTGGCACCGATCGGCTGCCCGGCCAGCATGTGGGCACCATCCAGTTCGCCGTCAATTACCCGGTCCAGCAGCACTTTCCAGTTGGCCTGGGCTTCCAGTGACACATACAGGCCTTCGTCTTCGAAAAAGAAATTTTCATACGCCACGGCCAGCGGGGCCATATCAGTCAGCTTGATAAAGCCGAACTTCAGCTCATCTTTTTCCGGCGGGCCTATCTGGGCCTGTGCCGGCAGCGATATCAGGCTGGCACTTGCGATGCCGGCTATCATCCATCGATTGATCGATTCCATATCCAAACCTCTTCCATAGATAAAAAACAAAGCGTTAAAAACAAAAAACGCCGCCCTCCCCGAAAGGAGCAGCGACGTTGCTGTAGTGATCAATTTTTCAGTGGCGCGTGACGTTAGCGCCGGGTCATATACGGTTCAGGCTCAGCAGCAGGTTTTTCGCAATCTGCCCCAAACTCTGGCTGTTGTGCATGGCAGCTTCACGGAGCAGGCGATAGGCCTCTGCTTCATCCAGCCCCTGATGCTTCATCAGCAGCCCTTTGGCCTGCTCTACCAGCCGCCTGTCCTCAAGGCGGCGATTCAGCGTCGCCAGCGCATTTTCCATCTGACTTTGGCTGTCCCTGACCTGGCATGCCCTTTCTACCCATACACTCAGCGCCGTTGCTGAGTCTGCCGGTAAAAGCACATAGCCATTAGGTGCAGGGAGCCGGTCGATATCCTGATGCTCAAGCTGCCGGAGCAGTACCACCAGCGGCCACCGTTGGCTGTCTGCATGGTCTACCAGCATCCTCAGCTCGGCATCGGCTCTGGCCCAGCTGATCACCAGTGCACTGTCCTGCGTCTGTGCCGTCAGTGCCGCAAGCTGGCTGAAGCGACAACCGATAACATTGTCATATCTGGCCGCCAGTTCGCCGGTCAGCTTTGCCTGCTCCCGGGTGCAGTCGCTGCAAACCAGTATCTGACTGGTGTCTTTATGGTTGGTGGCGACTTGCTTTCGATCTGACTTTGCCATTGGCCTGTCTTCCCTGTACACAATGGTTCAACACGCATTCATACATAAAGAAGCAAGCAATCAGCCACTTAGTCAAAATCAGCCGTAAAATACCTCTTTAGGGTTAGTCTCGGTGGTATCGTTGCAGTTAAGTGCTTGATTAAGGGTGGCACGCAGTGCAACAACATCGCCGATGATGAGTAATGCCGGTGACTGTCCTTTTAATGCCTGCCCCAGTTTGGTGAGCTTGCCCAATGACGACACATGGACTTTTTCATCCGGCGTGCAGCCTTTAATGACCACAGCCAGCGGTGTGTCCTTGCTCAGGCCGCCCAGTGTCAGGCCGCTGTGGATCTCTCTGGCCTGCTCGAGCCCCATATAAAAGACGATGGTCTGTCCCGCGCCAATCAGTTGCGCCCAGGCAGGTAACGCACCGGACACCACATGGCCGGTGACCAGAGTGACTGAACGGGACATTTCTCTGTGCGTCAGCGGGATGGAGGTGGATGCCGCGCAGCCAATGGCAGCGGTAATGCCGGGCACGAAATCAAACGGGATCGCCTCTGCCGCCAGCGCCAGCCCTTCTTCCCCGCCACGGCCGAAGATCAGCGGGTCGCCACCTTTCAGGCGCACCACATAGCGGCCTTGTCTGGCCTGCTCGATCAGTACCTGATTAATGGCTTCCTGCTTCATGCTGGGCTGACCGCAGCGCTTACCCACATAGATACGCTCGGCATCCGGGTTCGCCATCGCCAGAATGGCGTCACTGACCAGGCGGTCATACACCAGCACTTCGGCCTGCTGAATAGCTTTGAGGGCTTTTAAGGTCAGCAACTCCGGATCGCCCGGCCCCGCCCCCACCAGACTGACGGAAGGGCGGTGCGGCACCGACTGGAGCCGGGTTACCGTCGCTGTGCTGTGTGTCGATGTCATTGGTTTTGCTGTACTCATACCTGTTCTCCTTCCGTCACTGCTTCTTCCGTGTTCACTTGCGTCTGTCTGAGCAGCGCCTTTACTTCGCCAAGGCAAGACCCGCAGTTAGAGCCGCATTTGAGTTGCGCCTGCAATCCCGCCAGGCTGGTCAGTCCATTGCGCTCAATGGCTTGTACAATCTGCCTGTCCGTTACCCTGAAGCAGCTGCACACCAGTTTTGAGGGTGCCTGTCCCTGGATCGCCAGTGCCAGAAAAGCACTGACCGAAAACGCCTTGTCAAACAAGCCGGTATAGGGCTGGGGATCAGACCGGAGTGGCTGCTCGCTCACAAGGCACATGGCGGTTAACCGGCTGTCGGCTGTCATCAGCGCCGTCCAGCCGCCGTTGCCGGTATCGTCAATCACCAAGGCCTGCGGTGTGATGCCGTACAGGTGGGATTTAGACAGCGGCGTGCGGCAGGCAAAGCGCCAGATATTGATCTTTTCTCCGGTCTGGAAACTGAGGAAATCTGTCTCAAACGGCGGTGGCAGCGCGCCCATCCAGATCCCGTAGCTGGCCGCCCGGGCCGGTGACAGCGTCACACCAGCCGATTTGAAGGCAGGCTGGCCCGACACGGGATCAACCTCAGGCGCAACCATCTGGTTGACCCGGCTGGCAAAACCAAATGCCCCGGCCCAGTGCATCGACATGTAGAGCTGGTTTGGCGACAAGCCATCATCGACCGCCAGCTTGGCCAGCATGTGGTTGCCGTTATAACCCAGTGACACCAGCTGTCCTTCGCTGAGCTGATTTTTACTGGCCGAGAGCGGATGAATATACACAGTCGGCTCGGTTTCGCTTTCGGCCAGCCTGGCTATATGCCCGGTGCGCGTCATAGTGTGCCATTGATCGCGCTGACGTCCGGTATTGAGCCACCAGACGCCGGGCCGGGTCGCTTGTTCGTTATGACGAACAGTGATCAGACTGGCGCGGCCGCTGGCGGTCGGGAAGACCCCGTCACTGAACAGGTGTGACTCCCTGCCCAGCGGCCAGCGCTGCGGTTGCCAGTGGGCATATTCAGCATCCGTCATTGACGCTAACGCTGAAATATCAAACAGATAAGGTGAATTCTGGTTAATGCGGCTTAAGGCCGCGTATTCGCGATACACATCCGCCACCGTGGCGAAATCAAACCCGCTGAAGCCCATTGTTTTAGCCACTTCACAGATAGCCCACCAGTCTGCTTTGGCCTCGCCGGGAGGAGGCAGAAACGCCCGCTGACGGGAGATCATCCTTTCAGAGTTTGTCACCATGCCGTCTTTCTCGCCCCAGCCGGCCGCCGGCAGCAACACATCAGCAAATGCTGCCGTGTCCGCTTCCGGCGAAATGTCCGACACCACCACGTACTCGCAGCGCGCCAGGGCTTGCGCCACTTTGCGGCTGTCAGGCAAAGACACCACAGGGTTGGTCGCAATAATCCAGACAAACTTGATCTTGCCCTGGTGAATCGCCTCAAACAGCTCAACCGCTTTGAGCCCGGGTTGAGTGGCCATATTCGGCGCCTGCCAAAAATCGCCGACCGCTGAGACAGATTGCGGATCAAAGCCTCTGTGGACTGCCAGCTGGTTTGCCAGCCCGCCGACTTCGCGGCCGCCCATGGCGTTGGGTTGCCCGGTCAGCGAGAATGGTCCGGCCCCCGGTTTACCGATTCGTCCGGTGGCCAGATGACAGTTAATAATTGCGTTGGCTTTATCGGTACCGTTGGCCGACTGATTAATACCCTGACAAAACAGGGTCAGGGTATGCGGGGAATCTTTGAACATCGCGTAAAAAGCGTTGAGCTGCTCCCGGCTCAGCCCCAGCGTCTCCGCGCAGCGAGCCAGACGGTATGGCTCGCGGCTGATTTCAGCTTTCAGCGACGCAAAGCCCTCACAATGCCTCGCGATAAAATCGTCATCCAGCGCATGGTGATCAGACAGATAACGCAGCAGGCCGTTAAACAGCAGCACATCGCCGTCGTTCGCAATCGGCAGGTGGAGATCGGCCTGCTCCGCCGTTGTCGTCCGTCTGGGGTCGATCACGACCAGACGCAGATCCGGGTTTGCTTCACGGGCCTGCTGAATACGGCGAAACAATACCGGGTGCGTCCAGGCGGTATTGGCGCCGACGATGACGATAAGATCCGCTGTTGCGATATCGTCATAATGAACCGGGACCAGATCTTCACCGAACGCCCGGTTATGCGCCGCCACCGCCGAGGACATACAGAGCCGTGAATTGGTATCGATATTGGCTGTACCAATAAAGCCTTTCATCAGCTTGTTGGCAACATAGTAATCTTCTGTCAGCAACTGACCGGATACATACATGGCCACACTGTCCGGGCCGTGTTTGGCAACCGTTTCCTTCAGCTTCTGTGCGATAGCATCGGTGGCAGCAGACCAGCTGACTTCCTTGTCCCCCAGGCGCGGATACAGCAGGCGATTGGGTATGTTCAGGCTTTCTTTCAGTGCGGATCCTTTGACGCAAAGAGCCCCATGATTGGCAGGATGAGAGACATCACCGACTATTTCAGGCTGCTTGGTCAGGCTGCCGGACTGAAACTTGCCTTGCACCGCCACACCACAACCTACACCACAATAGGGACAGGCTGACTTCACTGCTTCACCTTGCTTACATCCTGCAACCTGACCGGCTGTGTTGCTCATATTCTTCTCCTTCGCGTCCCGCTTAGCGCCGGTTTCAGGCATAAAAAAAGCCACGCCCCCGGGAGAGGACGTGGCTGCAATGCCTAAAACCAAAGTATCAAGTGTTGAATGTCGTGTACCTTAGTTGTTTTGCATCTTGTGTGCCAGTTTTCACCAAACAGCCAAAGTTGTTTTATTTCAGACAATTATCTCTGATAACAACACCGCCGCATGATGCCGCGCAGGTTAAGACAGCCAATCTTAGTGCACAGCTGCACTGAGTTGGGGAGCCCCTTAGCCAAGCCGCGCCTGCCGCTGCCTGAACCACACCCGGCCGAACGTGTTGAACAGGGTCGCCAGTACAATCAGGCTGACACCCACCACTTTGTTCCACACCAAAGTCTGCTCAAAGAAGCTAATCTGCCAGATGAAAGCAAACAGCAGGTTGGTCAGAATCAGCGGCGCCAGGCTGGAGCCGGATTCCACCAGGCGGTAGGCTTTGACCCGAAAGACCTGGGTATTGACGATGCAGACGGCCAGCAACAGCAGCGACGGTAACAGCAGCGATTGCAGATCGGTTAGCTGCTGCCAGCTGGCTGCCAGCCTGTCAGTGCTGTGGGTAAAGAGTACCAGCGGCAGCAGCATCAGGCTGGCGAGCGTAAAGCACCAGGCATTTAAGCCAAAGGCCGACATGCTCCCTTTACTCACCCGGTACAGGCTGACCTGGGATCCGGCATTGAACACCCCCGCCGCTACCCCGACGATCAGCTCCGGCCGCAGGGCAAAACCGCCGGCATTGCCCGCCATCAGTACCACCCCTAAAAAGGTGATCATCAGATTCATGACCGTCATCGGCGGAATCCGGGTGTGAAATAACAGTTTTTCTAACACAGGAATAAACAGCGGCCCGGTACTGAACAACACCACAGTTTCCACCAGACTCAAGTGGCTCAGTGAAAAAAGGAAGCACAGCTGAGCGGCAGCAACACAGAATGCCCGGATCCCCAGTGACTGCCAAAGCTTTTTGCTGTCGGGTACGGCCCACTGAGTCAGCGACATCAACCACATCAGTAACACGGCTGGTATTGAGAATCGCAGAAAACTGAGCATTTCTACGCTGATCTGATCACTTAACAGTTTGGACACCAAACCGTTTACCGACAGACTGAAGGTGGAAGCCAGCATGAAAAAAAGAGGGCGCAAATCTGTTGTCATTAAGTACTCCTTAGCTGGTGAGGAGTCTAACGAGGTTACAAACGATAAAAAAGCGAATAATATTAACCAAAACTGTTAGAAAAACTTACAGATGAGAAAACTCGTAGCACTGAAATCACTCTATGCTTTTGTAGCGGTGGCAGAAACGGGCAGCATGACTGACGCTGCTGAAGCCCTGCATGTCAGTCATTCGGCTATCAGCCAGGCGATAAAATCGCTGGAAAACCAGCTTGGTTTGCCCTTGTTCCAGCGTGTGGGCCGCCGGGTGGAGCTGAACAGAAATGGTCGCAAATATTACCGCCAGGTGGCTCCGGCACTCGAACAGATAGTGGCTGCCGGTGAATCCTTACAGCGGCAGAACCCATACCGGCTGACGCTGAACATGGTGAACTCGCTGGCGCTGCACTGGTGGATCCCCAGAGTGCCCGATTTTCAGGCTCTGGCGCCTCAGATTGATATTCGTATTTCTACCCTGACCCATGTGTTTGATCTCGACAAAGAGGGGGTAGACGTTGCTTTGATTCACGGCCGTTCAGATGACTGGCAAGGCTATCATTGCGAAAAGCTCGGTGACGACCAGTTGATCCTGGTTTGCGCGCCGTCACTCATCGACACCAACAGTGCGCTCAGCGCAGACGCCATGCTGTCGGCCCATCACCCCATTTTTGTCACCAACCCGAGGCGTGAGAATGACTGGCAAATCTGGTGTCAGGCCAATCAGCTGCCGGTACCGGCCCAGCGTCACAACCTTTGCTTTACCGCTTCGATCCAGGCGGTGCAGGCAACGCTGAGGGGATTGGGTATATTGGTCACCCATCGCCTGTTTGTCAGGGATGAAATCAGGCAGGGACTGCTGACGGAAATCGGCCCGTCTGTACGCAATCCTTACCAGTCCTACTATTTTGTCTGTCAGAAAGAAAAGCTGGTTCAGGAAAGTGTATTAACACTGCGGACCTGGCTGCATCACGAATTCCGGCTGGCAAGCACATGAACAGACAAGGATTACTCTTCTTCCGCCAGCAGCAGGTAATCAGAGAACAGAAAATTGCCTAACAGCATTGACTGGTTCTCAGCGCCATCGAAATAATCCAGATAAAAGCGCACCAGCAAATAGCCGGGAGAATCCCCCTGACCGAGATCTAAAATATTGAGGGGAATTTCCAGCGCTTTGTCCTGCTTCGACTGAAGTACGACAGGCTCGGCCAGGGTCACAGTCTCATCATTCGCCGGTCCCAGACTCATACCCTGTGCGGGAACCGTGAGCCTTGGCGGTATATGTTCGCCGGGATACCCCGTCCGGGCAGGCGCCGTGACGACAAATACCCGCTCACTGCGCACCGTATTCAGGGTGGCCTCTCTTGCCCCGCTGTTGGTAAAGCTGAAACGCAGGGTGGGCTGCAGCCCGGCATTCACCTCATCTTCTATATAGGCCACAGGTTGGGGTAAATCACTCAAAGGCAGATTGGATAACTTTCCCAGTGCGTCGTAGCGGTAGTAATGCGGCACACCGTCATCCTGGATATAAACATCCAGCCGCGACAGCAAGCTGCCTTTAGCGTCCGGATCACGTTTGATGTGATAAATATACAGCGCATTCTGGCGCGCATTCGCCTGCAGCAATCCTTCAACCACCAACTGAGAGGGAGAGGCAAACTGCTTCATCTGATCTGTGTGCTGAAGATATCCGGGATCCCCGCACAACAACCAGGGAGGCATGATGGCTGACCAGCGCTGGCACTCGCCGGGGATGGGATCTTGTTCAGTCGATGCCTCTCGCTCGGCAATCAGAGCGCTGTACTCTTTCTGGCTCATGGTGACCAATTCGGGCAAAAGAAACACCGACTTTTCCCCCGAAAACGGGGGCAGCGCAACGCCGGAAAGATGTAACTCAGCAGGTCTGGTATTATGGGTGTAAATATTAAGTACCACAGCCCCCAGGATCATGGCGAGCAACAGCGGCAGTATGAACCTCAGCAACAGATTTTTTTTGGTCATGACGACAACTCAGCAATCAGCACCAGGAGATTGTGCTAAGTATAGCCTTCCTGCGAGTACCATTATTTACTGTACTGGCCATTTGCTTCACTGGCCGTAACGCTCACGAAACCAGCGCTGCAAAAGATTCGTTACAATGAATAACACATTGTTTCTTCAGGTACATATCACAAAATAAAACGATAAAAGGCAAATCCCGCATTCAATTATGAGCAGAAGGGCATACGCAGCCGCTCATTTAACTTATATTAGTGCACTCAACGGCACCTTTGTGTTCCTGTTCTGTCACATCATCAGTCAGGAACTTCATCAGGTGGTAACAGTCGAATGCTTTTGTGCGACTGAATAACAGATTTATTTTCTCTTAATCTAAGGATGCTGACTATGTGGCAACTTTCCGATCTGGCTCCCCTGCTGTCTGACCATGATGGTTGGGAAGTCGACGTACAGGGTCAGGCGTTACTGATCCGTAATGAAGACAACATTGAAGCTTTTCTGGCGGTTTCAGGTGAGCAGATTCTGGTCGAAGTCTTATTATTTGACGCCGGGCAGGTGAAAGACACCGATGCACTGAACCGTGAAATACTGCGTACCCATAAGATGTTCCCGTTGTCGACCATAGGGATCAATGAAATCAATGGCAGCGATTACTACATTGCCTTTGGTTCACTGTCTTCCCAGTCAAAAGCAGAAAGCGTCGTGATTGAAGTCGCCACGCTTTTCCGTAATGTTGAAGCCTTTATTGATTTGTACCAGGACTTCCTCAAGGAGCAAACGGCATGAGTGTCTGGAAAAAACTCTTCACCGCAATGAAAGGCGGTGCCAACGAAGCCGCAGAAGCCGTCGCAGACAGCCAGGCGCTGCGCATTCTCGATCAGGAAATCCGTGAAGCCAAAGCAGAGCTGCGCCGCTCTGATGAAGCGCTGGTTGGCATAGTGGCCAAACGGAAACTGTCTCAGCAAAAAGTGGAAAGCTTTAATCTGGGGATCACCGAATACGAAACCTATGCCCGTAACGCCATGGACAAAGGCCAGCAGGACTTAGCACTGGAATGTGCACAGAAAGTCGCCAGCCTGCGTAATGAACAGCAGGCCGAACAGACATATCTGGATCAGTTCACTCAATCAGAGCAAACACTGAGAACCAACATCGCTCAGGCCAAAGACAAGCTTCGTCAGCTGGAGCAGCAAGTGGATGTGGTGAAAGCCAATGAAGCGGTGCAAAAGGCGCAGTCTGCTGTGTCATCCGGTCACGTCGGTGCCAATGCAAAAATGCATACCGCGGCCTCGTCGCTGGAGCGTATCAAGCAGCGTCAGGCGGAAAAAGCCGCTCAGCTGGAAGCGTCTGCAGAAATGGCAGCCGAACAATCCGGCAGTGCACTGGACAAGAAACTGGCCGACGCCGGAATCAGGAGCGGGGGCACGGCCTCTGCCGAAGATGAACTGGCACGCATTCTTGGTCGTCAATAAGCGGTAGTCCCGGGGGCTGAGGCCATAACGATGGCTGATCAGCCCTTAGGATTGAGGAGAAAGGCATGTCTATCTGGTTGTTGGTCCGCCGCTGGGCCCATCAACAATTCAATCAACTCAATGGTCGAAATCTGCTCATTACGCTGCTGTGCTATGTCGGCTTGTCCTGGTTACTTCTTAAACTTGCGGGTGAGCAGGCGCTTACACACTCATTAACCCACTTTTTCTACTATCTGGTTGTGACGGCTTCTACCGTCGGCTACGGCGATTATTCCCCGGAAACCCAAGCCGGAAAATGGGTGGTCGCCCTGTTTGTCATTCCGGGCGGTCTGGGTCTGTTCGCCATTGGTATTGGCCGCCTGGCTACGCACTTTATTGGCTATTGGAAAAGTGGCTTGCTCGGAAAACGGAGAATTAACGTGGAGAACCATATTCTGGTACTCGGCTGGAATAACCAGCGAACCTTGCACCTGATTAAAATGCTGCAGCACGAAGAGCGACAGCGTCGTCACATTGTGCTGTGTGTCCGCCCTGAAATGGAAAACCCGTTGCCGGGTGAGATTGATTTTGTGCGGGTGGTCAGCTTTACCGACACCACTGACATGGACAAAGCCGGTGTCAGCAAGGCAAGCTGTATCATCATAGATAACGAGCAAGACGATGTGACGCTGGCAGCAGCACTGTATTGCTCAAGCCGCAACCCCGATGCGCATTTGCTCGCCTACTTCACGGATGAAGGACTGAGCGACTTGCTGAAATCGCATTGCCCCAAGGCCGAATGTATTCCGTCCGTGGCGGTTGAAATGCTGGCCAAAGCCGCCGTCGATCCGGGTTCCA
Organism: Photobacterium halotolerans DSM 18316; assembly: GCF_000425165.1. Classification (GTDB taxonomy): domain Bacteria; phylum Pseudomonadota; class Gammaproteobacteria; order Enterobacterales; family Vibrionaceae; genus Photobacterium; species Photobacterium halotolerans. Next base: position 172,094 of record NZ_AULG01000013.1, on the reverse strand, counting down.
GCGAGCTTCACCATGAACTGCTGAGTACCCATCACGGCATGACGCAGTATGCAGTCCGCTATCCTGAAACAGCAGCCCCGACACAAATCAGTCGCCTGTTTACCCTGTTCAAAGAAGAACACGAGGCCACTCTGATAGCTATCGATCGCGGACAGGGGGTGGAATTGAACCCGCCGCTGGATCTGGCCGTATTGCCCGGCGCCAATCTGTTCTATATCGCCGATGAACGTGTCAATAATTTCAACTGGCCGTCTTAAACCGGCAAGGAGTAACTATGTTCGACTGGTTAAAAAAACGCAGGCAAGCTGAGACCACTGAGCCGGCCGCCCCAGAGATCATCGGTCTTCGCCTAGGCGGTGCTTTTGAGCTGGATGATTTAAAACTGCGCCTTACCGAGCCGTCTCTGATGATTGAAGGCGCAGCGCGTACCCAGCTTATCCAGGCGGTCGGGGAAGTCTGGCTGGACGAACAGACACGCCTGGTACGCTATTACACCGATGACGAGGGCTTTGTTCAGGTGCTGGCTCATGGTGCCGGTGATGCCGATGTCAGCGAGGTAAAACTGTTTTACTTTTTTGACAGCAAACCTGTCGATACGGACAGTGAATGGCAGCATTTACTGGACAAAGGGATAGTCAAAGGCCAGTGGCAGCTGGAAGACTTCACTTATCAACAAGTGTGGGAAAACAGTCGCCCTGTTGCTATGACAGAAAAAACCTGGCTGCAGAACGGGACGACCAGTTCTACCGATCAGTTTGTCATGGTATACGAGAGAGACGCAGAAGCCGCGGTAAAAGAAGTGCTTCTGGTGTCTGCAGAAGAGAAAATATTCAACAACAGGGCCGAGCGCAGCCTGGTGTTGAGCACAGGATTTGACCTCAGCCCGACAGATTTTAAACTTATTGGCTGAGTCAGATAATAACCACTAAACATTTATAATTTCAGGGATTTACATGGATCTTTTGACACAATCACTCGCCGGGCTAGGCTCATTTGTCGTTTATTTTGCCATTTCTATCGTGTTCTTGATGCTGTTCAAGATCATCTTTGTCCGCATTACCCCTTATGACGAGTGGAAACTGGTCAAAGAAGAAAAAAACACCGCTGCGGCCATTACCCTGTCCGGTTCTATTCTGGGTTATGCGCTGGCGATCTCCGGTGCTGCCAGCAACTCGGTGAACTTCATTGACTTTTCTATCTGGGGTGTCGTGGCCTTACTGGCGCAGATGCTTGCCTATGTGATTGTCCGGGTTGGTTTCATGCCCCGTATTGCCGAGCGTATTGAAGCAGGTGAAATCCCTGCCGGTCTGCTGATGGCTGCCACCTCAGTGTCAGTTGGCCTGCTCAATGCGGCCTGCATGACCTATTAAGGGGGACTGTCATGAAACGGACTAAAGACGTCAATCTTTCCGGCATGCGAAAACAATGGCGCCCCTTTGCCATTGCACCTGTTACCGCAGCCATTACAGCGGGATTGCTGACCGGTTGCAGCGATCCACAGGAAGATGCGGTGATTTACCATACGGTCAATGACTGCAAAGATGACAACCCGGGCTATTCCGAGCAGTGTGAAGCGGCCTATCAGAATGCACTGCAGGAAGCAGAGCGTACAGCACCGAAATACAAAAACTTGCAGGACTGTACCACTGAGTTCGGCATGAACTCTTGCATGAAATCGACGGAAAACAACTGGTTCATGCCTGCAATGGCTGGCTTTATGTTTGCCCGGCTGCTGGACAGTAACCGCGGTTACTACAGCCAGCCAATGTTCAGCTCCTACTATCCGGGCAGCCGTTATTACGGCCGCTGGACTACTGCCGACGGCTATGACTACGGTTCATACCGCTATAAAAACTCAAAGATCAAAGTCGGTACGGAACAGATGAAACCCAAGCCGACCGTCAGCCGCACCATCTCGCGCGGTGGCTTTGGTTCCAGTGCGGCGGCAAAATCCAGCTGGGGCAGTTCTTCCAGCCGGAGCTGGGGCGGATAATCTGACCTGATGTCACCCAGAGCGCCGACAGGCGCTCTTTTTTGGCCTCCGAATTTACAACTCAGACCAATCGCCTGATAACTTTTTTATCAGCCCAGTCAAATTGATACATTTTCCTTAATAAACAAGGATATAAATTAACATTTAGAGCTAAAACCCAAAAGTAGACCAAGCTCACACTTTGAACACTAAGCAAAAAATTGATAATATCCACACGTTTTTCATAAGCAGAAAATCTGGAATACCTGCTTAACAAGAGGCCATAGCGCAAAATTTTGCTTTTGATATGGCCTATTTCACTGTCCGTTGAATTGATTTATATCAATTTTCACCAAGGCCTCTGCCACTATCATGGCGCACCCCTAATCGGACACAGCAACCGTAAGATTTGAAGGATTTATGGAAATTAAGTCAGATTTAAATAAACCGGTATTTTTTACCTCGGCAATTTTCATTGCCGCTCTCTCTTTTATAGGCGTGATGTGGCCGCAAGCCATGGAAGCCTATTTTAAAAATATTCAAGGTTGGATCATCGCACAGGCTAGCTGGATCTACATCCTGGCTGTCGCCATCTTTTTGATCTTCCTCATTCTGGTCATGTTCAGCCGTCTGGGTGATATCAAGCTTGGGCCCGATCACTCCGAACCTGATTACAGCTACAGCTCCTGGCTGGCGATGTTATTTTCCGCCGGTATGGGCATCGGTCTGATGTTCTTCGGCGTCGCAGAACCTGTCATGCATTTCACATCTCCGCCTGTCGGTGATCCGCAATCGGTAGAAGCGGCGCGTGAAGCGATGAAGATTACTTTCTTCCACTGGGGATTACATGCCTGGGGTATCTACGCGCTGGTTGCACTGGCGATGGCCTACTTTGCGTACCGCCACAAGCTGCCATTACTGCCACGCTCAGCCCTGTACCCTATCCTTGGTGACAAAATCTATGGCCCTATTGGTCATGTGATCGACATTTTTGCCGTGATCGGTACGCTGTTCGGTGTGGCGACTTCTTTGGGCTTTGGTGTGGTGCAGGTCAATGCGGGCTTCAACTATCTGTTTGATATGCCGCAAAGCACCACAGTTCAGGTGATCCTGATTGCCGCCATCACTCTGATTGCCACCGTCTCCGTTGTTCTGGGCCTGGACGGCGGTATCAAACGTCTGTCGAACATCAATATGTTCCTGGCCGTTCTGCTGCTGGCCGTTGTCATCATTGCGGGTCCAACCGCTCTGATCATGAAGTCTTTTGTGCAAAACACCGGGGCTTACCTGAGTGATATCGTAAACAAAACCTTCAACCTCTATGCTTATGAGCCGAAAGAAGACTGGATCGGTGGCTGGACCCTGCTTTACTGGGGCTGGTGGGTATCCTGGTCACCGTTCGTGGGTATGTTCATCGCCCGTATTTCACGTGGCCGTACTATCCGTGAATTCCTGGTGGGCGTACTGCTGATCCCATCCCTGTTCGGCTTCCTGTGGTTCACCGCCTTTGGTAACACCGCCATTGATGCCATCATGAACCACGGTGCGACTTATCTGAGTCAGGCTGTGAGTGAAAATGTGCCCGTTGCCCTGTTTAAGTTCTTCGAGCATATGCCTATGTCGACAGTACTGTCAGTCATCGGTGTGGCACTGGTGATCACTTTCTTTGTGAGTTCTTCCGACTCCGGATCGCTGGTTATCGATACCCTGACCTCTGGCGGTGCGGCTGAACCACCGGTTTGGCAGCGTATCTTCTGGGCCGTGATTGAAGGTGTAGTGGCCGCTGCGCTGCTGGCTGCCGGTGGTCTGTCTGCCCTGCAAACTATGACCATTGCCAGCGCTTTCCCGATCATGATTCTGATGCTGCTGTTCTGTTACTGCCTGTTCAAAGCACTGCGCAATGACTACATGCTGCAAAACAGTATTCAGACACACAACACCAGCGTGCAGTACACCCAGGCCAGTGTGAGCTGGAAGTCCCGCATTTCGGCCATGGTGAACCATCCAAAACAGGATGAAGCTGAGAATTTCATGGCCTCAACCGCCATACCTGCTCTGAAAAACCTGGTCGAGGAAATGAAAGTTCAAGGCCTGGCGGCCAAACTTCAGGTGCTGGATGAATCGAGTGTCCGGTTAGTGGTTGAGAAAGAAGAGGTGGAAGATTTTGCCTATGGCATTCGCCTGCGCCACTTCGCGCTGCCAGCCTATGCCAATGAATCGTATAACGATTACTACCGCGCAGAAGTCTTCCTGCTGCAGGGCGGCCAGCAATATGATGTGATGGGTTACAACCAGGAACAGATCATTGCCGATGCCTTAACCCAGTACGAGCGCCACATGCACTTCCTGCATCTGGCAACGTCGGAAAACATTCAGGAAGAACCTGCCCTGTCATAAGGTTTCAGTTTCTTGATACGACTGAACAAGCCAGCATCCCTATACGATGCTGGCTTTTTTATATCCCATTTTGTGAAAATCACAATCGGCTCATTTGCTGTAGGCACCGCTGGCGTAATGCAGTTCATAGCTGTGGCTGTAGATTTCCAGAATATTCCCGAACGGGTCTTCCATATAAATCATGCGATACGGCTTCTCGCCCGGGTAATAATAGCGCGGTGCTTTCATGCGCTTTTTCCCGCCTGCAGCAACAATACGCTCTGCCAGTTCCTCGACATTCGGGTCCTGCACACAGAAGTGAAACACACCGGTTTTCCAGTATTCAAAGTTGTTTTCCGGCTGTTGCTGATTATCAAACTGAAACAGTTCCACCCCAATGCGATCGCCTGTTGAGAGGTGCGCAATCCGAAACCGTCCCCAGCCCTCGCCAAACACATCGGTACACATTTCACCGATGGCGCTGTTATCCTCGACGATTTCGGTCGGTGACATGATCAGATACCAGCCGAGCACCTCGGTATAAAACTTCACCGCCGCTTCCAGATCCGGCACTGAAATACCAATATGAGAAAACGTTCTTGGGTAAGGCATTTGTTCGTCTGTCTTCATTGTTGAAACCCTCTTGTTGTTGAGTGCTTCACTTTAATTCGCCAAAATGCGAATTAAAAATTATCATTTATTCTCATTTCTATCACGATTTGTTATCCATGAAACTCAACAGACAATGGCTCCACACCTTCGCCACTCTGGTCGACGTCGGCCAGTTCACAGAAACCGCGACCCGGCTTCATATGACCCAACCGGGCGTCAGCCAGCATATCCGGAAACTGGAACAGCAACTGGGGCAAGCACTTCTGATTAGGACAGGGAAAAAGTTTGAACTGACCCATGCAGGCACAGTGCTGTATCAGCACTGTCAGAGTTTAGTGACAGAAGAAAAGCGCCTGCAACAAGCCCTGTTACTCGATAACCCGGAATCCGGTCCGTGCCGGTTCGCCATGTCCGGTACGCTGGCAAATCAGCTTTACCCGCTTTTTGTTCAGCGCCAGCTTGCCCATCCGGGGCTGGTGGTGGGCGTTGAATCCGCGCCGGATCAACGTGTGCTTCACTTATTGGCACAGGACGAAATCGATCTGGGTATTGTCACCGAGCCGCCCGCACAGGCGCGTTTTCACAGTGAGCGAATCGGTGAAGAGACACTGTGTCTGGTTTTTCCTGCCACACAGAGTGAATCAACGTTGTCGCAAGCCTTGCTCACAGCAACCGGATTCATCGATCACCCCAATGCCCGCCGGTATCTCGACAGTGTGTTGCTGGATCTGCCGTTTTCGATGCCGCACGATTCGCTGCCGGTACGCGGTTACATTAATCAGCTCAGCCAGATTTTACTGCCGGTTTCACTCGGGCTCGGTTTTACCGCTCTTCCGGAAAGTACCATTCTGGAATCCCCGTACGCACAGGATCTGCGTATTCTGCACCGCAGCGTCAATGCCAGAGAACCTTTGTATCTGGTACGGAAACGCCATCGCGAGCTGGCCTCTCGTTACAGCTGGTTCACAGACTGTATCCGGCAAACACTGCAGTCTTCCTGAGCAACCGGGAAAAGCCCCCAAACGCGCTGCATTCACAGTGTTTGACTCACTGAGTGCTCAGGTGTTTTTGCAAATGATCAACGAAGATGGTGATTTTTTTAGCCAAATGTTTTCGACCGGCATAGAAAGCGTAAAGGATCAGAGGCTCAGGTTCAGCGTCTAACTCTATGATCTGTAATGTGCCTGCGTTAATTTCATCGGAGCATGACTCCTCAGGCAATATCGCGAAACCAAGACCTGCCAGCGCACCAAACTTTGCCATGTTGCCGCTGTTGACTTTAAATGATGATTTCACATTCTGCGTAAGCAACTGACCGTTTGAATGCCTGAATACCCAGGGGGCGCCATTTAGCGCCGTTAAGCTACTGATACAAGGCAAGTGGTTCAAATCAGCCAGTTTATGAGGACGGCCATGCTGTCTGATCAAGTCCGGTGCCGCGACCACTATGCTTCGCAACCTGACGATCTCTTTCGCCACCCAGCCACTATCGGTAATTTTTCCGCGCTGATAGCTCAGGATCAGATCGAACCCATCCAGTAAACTCTCTTTAGGGCTCAGGCTGGTTTCACAAGATAACGATATTGCAGGATGCTCAACACAGAAAGCGACGACTGCCTTTGCGAGTACCGGAATATCTGGCATCAGGATTCTGAGTTGGCCTGCTACCGTTTGAGAGCGCTGATTGACTTCTTCCAGCGCATCATTCAGCGCCGCTAACAAGACCCGTGTCGTAGAATAAAGCTGTTCACCTGCCTCGGTTGGGGTCATACGACGCGTCGTTCTTTCCAGTAACCGGGTATTGAGCTTCTCCTCCAGTAAAGCAACATGACGGCTGACATTTGATGTCGGTAAATTAAGCTGCTCTGCTGCCTTTTTAAAGCTGTTGTACTCATAAACGCAGTGAAAACTTTTCAACCACTGCTGCTCGATCTGCTCAATCATTTATTATCCCGAAATGTTGGATTATCAAACCAATAAACCGCACTTTATTACTCAATTCGGGCGAATACAATAAGGTCTTTCTTAAGAGTTACCCCTAAAGACCAAAAGGCTTAACAATGCTCACTTCATTTTTTTCATCACGCCGCATCTCTGATTACAGTCTTTATATCTGCTTTATGATTCATTTTCTGGTTGCACTGGATGCGCTAATCATAGTGCCTTTCAGCTCGGTCATGGCCATGGAAGCGAGAGTTCCGGCATCACAGTCTGGCTATCTGACGTCTGTTTACGCTATTGCTGCAGCACTGACTTGCCTGGTTATCAAAGGCTCACAGGATGTGACTCGTGAACGAGAGAGAATCCTTTTTTATCTTGCGGGTATCGCGATGACGACGCTCATTACCTCAACACTGGATAACTTTAATCTTTTGCTGTTGGCTCGGATAGTGACGGGAATTTTTGGCGGAGCATTGGCTGTTGTAAACCTGAATTATTTAATCTTGATCTCTGATGAAAAGAAAAAAAAGAAAAACACGGCAATATTGGTCAGTGCATTTCCGTTAGCCCTCGCACTTGGTGTACCAGGTCTCATCATGGTGTCCGCCGGCACCCACTGGCAGTTTGGCTTTCAGCTGTTAGGCATGGCTTTGATATTTTCTGCCATCTTGCTTTTAATCGTTCACTTTACTTCTCCCAAACCATTACAGGCATCAGAATATGCGAAGGACAGGGTGCAAAATACGCCAGTGAACCCACTCAGCAATTACAAACGATTATTTTTCTCTGCTGCACTGATTTTCACCGCCATTTTGAGCACTTTTGTCGTTTCAACCCAATACCCTGTCATGCTAACGGTAAACCTCGCTATCTCTGAAAAACTTCTGAGTTTGTGTTACATGGCAAGCGGTCTGGGCTCTTTTGTGTTCATTCAATATTACGCAAGAGCGAAAATGAGTGATGTTGCAGTTGGCAAGTTAATCGCACGACTTTCATTAGTGATGGCGATCGCTGTAGGGATGGGTTTTCATACAGAAAATGTAAATCTTGCCGCACTGGCCTTTGTTATTTTTATCATTGTCAGCTCTGTGCGAACGCTTATCTTAATTACCGAATTAATAAGCGCTCTCACGCCACAAGATCGTGTGATTTTCATCGGTCTGCAAAACACTCTCCAGCATTTCTCGGTCGGGCTGGGCGGCGCCTTAGGTAGCCTGCTTGTTACCTTGCAAGCGGGTTTATCTGTCGATTTTTCAGCAATGACTTATGTGGCAATCGTCTTAATTGCCTGCACGCCAGTGTTATGGAAAGGCAAGTCATTGATTAGCCTTGATAAGGTCAATCAGACGGGATGAGTTGTGTACCATAGGTAAATAACCGGCTCTCACGAATAGTCGATAGAAATAAAACCACAATAACCCAGGCAGTGGCTGTCACTTCAGCCACTTTCAAAAGTACCCGCCTTTAGATAGCTGCAAATCTGACATTCACAATTGCGCAACACATTGCTTATTCGCACCTATACTCCTTACCAGACGCTCGTTTAAAGCGTACGACAGGACGTCATCTAACCAGACAGGAGTTCAGGATGCTGCACACTCTGCTACAACGTTTATTGACTTTTGCATTGCTGTTCTCTGTATCAACTCAGGCAACAAATGTGCTGCTCCCGCCATTGAATGCGCAAGCCAATCAAACCTCGATTTCTGGTCTGTCGTCCGGTGGCTTCATGGCGGCGCAATTTCATGTGGCCTTTTCTGAATCGCTGGTCGGGGCGGGGATTGTTGCAGGTGGCCCCTGGAACTGCGCGGGCAATAATCCCTTTGTGAACCCGCTGATCAACGCGACAACAACTTGCATGAACCCCTGCGAAAATAGCCTGATTGGCTGTTCGTCAACCCTGTTTCCCAACAGCGGATACTTGGCAGAGCTGGCGAAAGTAACCGCCAACAACGGCCGGATAGACGATACTGAGCACCTCAAAAACGATCAGGTTTACCTTTTTTCGGGCAGGCTGGATGAAACAGTCGTCACAGGTGTGGTCGATTCTGCAGTCACCTTTTACCAACAGCTGGGGATACCTGAATCGCAGATCCGCTATAACAGCAGCGTCAATGCCGGCCATGCCTTTATCACCAGCGATCCGGCAGATACCCCCTGCGATCTCACACAAGCGCCTTATATCAATAACTGTGATATCCCGCAGGCACAGCGAATTCTGACCCACATCTACGGCCCGCTGAATCCACCTGCTGCGACGCCGAACGGTGACTTAGTGGCCTTCGATCAAAGTGAATTTATCAGCAGTCCACACACCAGCATGGACGACACTGCGTATGTCTACATTCCCGCCAGTTGCCGCTCGGCATCCTGCAAAGTGCATGTCGCTGTCCACGGTTGCCGCCAGGGCATTGCCGTTATCGGCACCACTTACATAAAAGAAACCGGCTACCTGAACGTTGCCGATACCAACGAGATCATTGTGCTGTTCCCGCAGGTGAAAAAGTCTGAATTCATCCCCTACAACCCCCGCGGCTGCTGGGATTTCTGGGGTTACAGTACCTTAAGCCAGCCGCCCTACAACTATTACACCAAAGACGCCCCGCAGATGAAGGCGATCAAGGGAATGATAGATCGTCTGGTCAGTGCAGGATAATCAGACCAGCGCGAGAAATGCCGTATCAATACTAATACCCTCGTGCTGGTCAAAACAATCATGGTAAACAAACAGAACTCTCGTTCAGACTCTTCCGTAGCGGACACCTTCTTTCTAATACTGCATTGAACTGCCAATATTTCAATTGGTTACAGTTAATACGTCACGAGAGTCACGATTTTACCCTCCCATCTCCCGCAGAACGAAATGCAACAAGACACTTATTATTTCTCGCCATAAAATAATCACAGACAATGTCAGGACGACCAGTGACCCATCGCGTGGTCAATTTCTGCAAGTACAGAAAACATAAAAACAGGACAAATACATGCAACGTCAGCTCCCTTTATTAACACCTATTCGCGGTATTGCCGCGCTCATCGTCACCTACTTTCATGCTCGTTTAATTCTGTTTCCGCAGTGGAGAGACAGTATTGCGCAATCCACACATTTTCTGGAAAACGGCTATCTCTGGGTAGATATCTTTTTCATCTTGAGCGGTTTTGTCATGACGTATGTTTATCAATCCACTTTCGCCACAGGCAGTAGCTTCAAAAAATGGCGAGGATTTGTGTGGTTGCGTTTCAGCCGTATCTACCCTCTATTCTTTGTCACCCTCGCTGCACTCTTTATCTGGGAATATTACAAATCAATTCACCAAATCGGCTTTTATGCCGGCCCATTATTTGACGCCTGGGGTGCAACAGGAATTCCACCTTTTACCGGCCCGTTTAACCGAACCGAAACCCTGTTGCCAAACCTGTTTCTGGTAAATGGTATCCTTTCCCAGCCTTTAAGCTGGAACATTGCTGGATGGTCGCTGAGTATTGAATGGCTGTGCTACCTGGTCTTTCCATTGCTTATGTCAGTGCTCTTGCGACCGGCAAAGAGTAATGCCTGGCTCCCGGTTCTGATTATGCTGGTACTGAGCGGTATGGTTAGCATGCATGGAACACTGGATATCACTTCAACACTGAACGCATTTGTCCGGGGCATTTGTGACTTCACATTAGGCATGTGGTTATCCCGTATCTCATTCGGTCCCAGAATGAAAAGCTGGGTGAATCATGATGGGTTACTGATTGCGCTCATCATTGCTTTAATATCAGTGCTTCAGTTCAGCATCAGTTACGCAGTTACGATGACGACTTATGTGCTGTTTGCACTTTTGGTACTCGTCGCGGCCAACCAGCAGAATCGTTCTTCGTTGTTGCTCGGTTTACTCGATAATAAAGTCACGCAATTTTTAGGTGATATCTCTTATTCCATTTATCTGTGGCACTCTGTATTGCTACTCGCAGGGGTGGAAGTGATCCATCATATCAACCCGGACTGGACCGCATGGTGGTATGCGCAAACATCCGTGGTCACTGTGCTGACAGGTATTTCTATCTTTACCGCTGTACTAATTTTTGTGTCTGTATGCAGTTACTACTTGTTCGAACGCCCCTTGATGAAATGGATGCGGGCAATGGGAGACAAACGCATCAGGCCAGAAGTATCAAAAGCACAACCGCTGAATACAATACCAGTGGCTGAGATTCAGCCGCTGTTTAGCTTTACCTGACTGCGTTAAACCATTCGCTATTCACTCAACAACATGATATTTCACTGATTGTAAGACGATAGGATATCAGTATGAAAATGCATTTTTCACAATAGCTATGTGATAATGCCCTGATAAATACATTTAAGGTAACACCATATGTTTTATATGGTCGCCTAAGTTTCCTTTACTTTCATCGAAGAAGTGTACCGTAATCCGGTTTCAGGACTAATCAAAGGAAATACAGTGTCTAATAGCAATATTAATCAATTAAAAAGTTTTTCTCTCATTACAATGCAAGGATTTCTTGTGTTCATCCTCGTTGCTGCAATCGCTTTATTGATTTCAATATCATTTTCAGAAATATTATTTAATAACTATAATGAAAACAGACCCATAGAAATGACATTCTTTATCTCTGGTATGTATTTAACATTATTTATCACTAAAAAGCTATGGCACTCATCGAGTAACAAAGATTTAAAAATAATTTTATCAATCACTTCATTGATATGTACAATCATCATTTACACAGTCTATTACATCATTAAAGAAATTAATGATTTTGATAGATTTTTAGATCAATACCTTTTATTACAAGCTGCAGCAGTTTTATTAACACTGATATTGCAACACTTCAGATACAGCAAAAAAATAGGCTAAAAAATCGGTATTCATTCCCCAATGCGTCTCTAAATCACAGAAAAAATGAATCACTCCATTTCAGGTTGTCGGCGCAAAAGCGCCGACAACCTCATATCATTGATGAGTTTCAAAAGCGGATGACGAAACACACCCAAAGTGGCTGGTTGGAATCAACCAGCCATACTTTCATCAACCGGCTTTCGTCATCCGTTAGTTACCTGACATAACCCGTATCTATCCCTCATCATAGCAGGTAAAGATTTTGAGTAATGCTGAAAGTTTGCCGTTACGGGTCACTATCAAACGGCAGATAGCCTCAGCGTACGGACCAATAAGTCATGAAGGTAGTCTACAGCCGGAGAGCCTTTGGATTTTTTACTCCGGTATACGGATACTTCCATAGGTTCTAACGGCCCCAGGCCCTGTTCTTCTCCGAGTATTTCAAGGTGAGGAGGCACACTGCACTGAGTGAAGACCGCTATGGCAAGCCCACTTTCCACCGCGGCAATCTGGCCCGCCAGACTCGAACTGTTATACACCACTTTGTAAGGTTTGCCTTGCAAAGCAAGGGAGTGTATTGCACTTCTTCTGGCAAGACTGGCACTTTCATAGACAGCAATCGGCAGTGTTTCCCGACGCCAGATTTCAAACTGAGACGCGCCCACCCACACCATAGGTTCATGGAAAAGCAGCGTCCCCCGGCTTGGGTTATCTCTGGAGACTAAGGCCAAATCCAGATCATTATTTGCTACCCTGGGAATAAGAGAGGTGGACTGCTCGCAGTTTAACTCAATCTCTACGCCACCGAACCGGGGCGCAAAATTGCGCAGCACAGGCGTGAGATATTTTGCTGCGTAATCATCCGGAACCCCTAATTTGACCTGGCCTACCAGCTCTTCACCGTGGAACGCGGCTTGCGCTTCAGAATGTAGGTCAAGAATTCGTCTAGCGTACCCCAGCAGCATCTGGCCTCCGGCTGTCAGCTCACTGTGCCGGCTTCCTCTGACGAGCAATTTCCGTCCGACGGCATTTTCTAACTTTTTCAGCTGCATGCTCACCGCAGATTGCGAACGGTGAACGGATGTCGTTGCATTCGATAAAGAACCGGCATCAACGACGGCCACAAAGCTCTTTAACCAATCTATCTGTAAGTCCTGATAACTCATTTATTCGATTTTCGAATGGATGATTTTTGAATTATGCGCTTTTCGATTTTTCCATTCCAGTTTATTGTTTCAACATTCTCAGATTATTCAAAGTGATGGTTTTTAATGCACACGCAGGAATTGAAGCTTGAATTGAATGCGATACAACAAGGCTTTATCAGCTTGGTTCCAATCTCGTTGTTCGTATTCGTTTTCGGTGCCGCTTTTGGTTTAGCCGCGTCTCAGGAAGGATTACATGAAGCCGCCGCCGTATTGATGAGCGCACTGGTGTTTGCAGGGGCTTCGCAGTTCGGGGCTTTAGATCTTTGGGGAACCCAGGTGCCTGTGCTCCCATTAGCGATCACAGTCTTTGCCATTAATGCCCGGCACTTGCTTATCGGGGCAACATTGTATCCCCATATTCGTTCCCTGAATCCGATCACCCGCTATGGTGTCATGCTGGTGGCATCCGATGCGAACTGGGCGCTGTCGATGCGGGCCTTTGCTCAAAATGAAACGTCCAGAGGGCTCGGTTTGCTGTTCGGTGGCGGTATTGCCCTTTGGTTTTTCTGGATTATTGGTACCTGGGTCGGATTTTATTTCGGCAATGCCATCCAAAATCCATCCGCCTTCGGTGTCGATATGGTGATGGGGTGTTTTCTGCTTACCATGGCGCTGGGAGGCAACAAAAACAATAAGACTTACGTGATATGGGCTGCGGCGGCCACATCATCGATTGCCGCTTACCTGTATCTGCCTGAAAACAGTCATGTAATTGTTGGTGCATTCACAGGCGGCATTATGGGTGTTTTACTGGGAGGAGAGAACAATGAGCATTGATACCTCTGAAATGGGTACACTGCTGCTCGTCATCATTATGGCGGTGGTTACTATAGCAACCCGCTGGGGAGGTGTATTCATTATGTCGTACATTCCCATCAGCCATCGTGTTCAGCAGTTTATCTCGGCGATGTCAGGATCTGTGCTCATTGCAATCATCGCGCCCATGTTCATTAAAGGAGATACGGGTGCTCAGGCAGCATTACTGGTAACAGCTGTGGGTACTCTGGTGCTGAAAAAGCCTCTGCTGTCTATTGCTGCCGGTATGGCGATGGCAGTACTGATCAGAAATATATAGATGGTTTGATGGTCACAGCGGTTATGTAAATATCGCTAAGCAATCCTGACTACCATCAGCACTCAGGAGGCCGGATTAGCCGGCCTCATACCCCATCACCCACTCACCTTCGCCTGTGTGCTCATCAACATTACCCCCGATGACGCGAAAGCCCTGAGAGAGATAAAACCGATAACTGACGTCATTACGTTTGTAGACATTTAACGACAGCGATTCACGACGTTTTTTAGCATGACTGATCAATGCTTTACCTATGCCTTTACCCTGCACATCGGGTTTGACAAAGATGGCCGCCAGCTGGTTTTCATACAGGGCATAAAAGCCTTTCACTATCTCTTTTTCAACCCAGACGTAAACTTCAGAAGCCGGCAGATACATGCGGCGCATGTTGTCGACCTGAGATTGCCAGTAATCCGGTGAAATGAAGTCGTGTGCTTTAAGTGAAGCATTAAGCCAGATATCCAGTACCGGCTCCATGTCTGTGTCTGCAAATGCTCTAATCATTGTGTCTTCGTGTTGTTTGCGTTAACCGGAGTATCACAGCTAACACGGTAGCCTTGCCAGATCACAGATCTCAGAATGAAGGAAATCAACCTGTCTGCGTCGCAAAATCCCGTATCAATCGGTGATGTCACTGAGGTAATTTGCCTGTTAACAAGAGATATCCCCGTCGGCCGGGGAAAGGGAAAATAACTATTATCACTTTATCGGCTGTTATTGCGCACCAAACGCAGCTAAAAATCACATTCTTGTTGTTTAGCTGCCGAATCGCCTTTTCAACATTGCAATGCTTCTGTTTTTTCCCGAAGGCTAGAGCGGGGTAAAATTCAGTGCCCATCATCGAGTCGTGAAATAAGGCTGACTTGTTTATGCGGTGACATCATTTAACGCAAGCGCGATATATACAACAAGACGTTCATTGAGCCTGCTCCATCGCCCGGATTAGCACGCCGTCCTGAATACGGTCACTGGGATAGGCGATCACCTGATCACCGGCAGAAAGACCTTCCAGCACCTCGGCATACTGGTCTGTCATGTGACCGAGCCGAATCACCTGCAAGCGGGCACGGCCGTCATCGTTGCGAAATACCGCCCAGTCACGCTTAATACGAAATATAGCGCTGATGGGAACGCGAATTACCTGCCCGTCATGCCATACCGCAATGCGCACATCCACTTGAAACCCGTGACCCAGCGCAGCCCATGCATGCTTCGGATCAGTTAAGTCGATGATCACATTGACACGCTGCTCCTCAATACCGAGAGAAGAAACTTTCGTCTTACCTGCCGGTTCGATCAGCCGAACGATACCGCTTAATACGCCTTCTCCGCCCCAGTTATCAATATCAACCAGGTCGCCAGGGGCTATCCTTACTGCATCGCGTGATAAAAGATCAGCGGCAATTTCGAGATTTCCCGGTTCTCCTGTTTCCATCAAAGCCGTGCCAGCGCTGACGACAGCCTCACTTTCCTGAAAGACCCGCAGGACCTTTCCGTTTACTGGTGCAGTAATTTCCACCTTGTCTTCCTGGGGTAATGCTGCTTCGGCAGGCTGTAACATCGCTGCCTGCGCCAACTTGTATTCCGCTTCTCTTTGCTGCAATACCGATTCTGCCGAGGCCAGCGCTGCTTCCGCTGCATACAGAAACTGCCGCGCCTGATCCTGTCGGTCAAGTGATACGGCGTCCTTTTCGGCAAGCTTACCTGCCCGCTTAAAATCGATCCGGGCATACTCAAGGCGAGCCAAGGCGCTCTTTATCTGTGCTTTGGCTTCATCACGAGACGCGGCGGCTGCACGAATGGCAGACTCATGTTCAAGCTGGGTCCGGCCGTCCAGAAATTGCGGCACAGCAGGTTGCATAACCGCCAGCACTGTCCCGGCGGTCACATCGTCACCGGCATCTTTATCGATCCGCAACAGACGGCCAGATACCGGCGCGGTAATGATGTAAACATCTTTCAGGCGCGTGATGGCATCGTCATCCACTGTTTCTGTCATTGGTCCTTCCGTGACAACAGCAATTTCAACGGTGATCGAGCGTGGCCAAAAGGCAAAGGCAAGACTCGCCATCAGCAGGAAAATCAAGATTAAAGTCCACCGATGTTTCCTGAACAGCATACTTTATTCCCTTTCCTTGAGAACACTGAGAAGGTTGAGCTCTCCGAGACGATATAGTACTAACACCCCGCTGAAGAACGCGGCGATGAGTATAGCGATGACAGCATAGCCGTAAGTCGATGCCTCGATCACAAACGGGATGCGATACAGGTCAGATGACATGAATGTCACCATCAACCTGACTAGCCCATATCCAAGAACACAACCCAAAGGCAATGCAGAAAGAGTCAGCAGCGCGACCTCACTACCCAGGATCCAGGCTACTTCTTTTTTATGGAAGCCAAGCACGCGCAGCAGTGAAAACTCCCGCGAGCGCTCAATCAGAGTCAGCCGTGCATTATTATAAACAACGCCAAACGCCAGCACCGATGCAAACAGTACATAGAATGTCACCATGGTAAACAGATTCTGCTGGATCATCTTGCGAAACAGTACCGCTGACGCTTCCAGTGACGATACGCCTGCGACAAACGGCATTTCTCTGATGTTACTGTAAAAACGCTTTCGTTTTACCTCATCGACGGTAACGATAGCTGTATTGGCCACCTGCCCGTCGAGAAGATACCGGTTGAGCGTCGTGCGGTTCATGTAGGCAGATAACCCAACATACTCATCACTGATTCCAGCCACGGGCACTAACAAATCGGGCATCCGCCCCTCCAGAATCTCAATCCCCAGCATATCGCCCTGTCTGACATTCAAGTACCGTGCAAGCCACTTGTTCAGCACCACACCTTCCGCAGGCAAATCAATTTTCCGTCCGTTAATATCCAGCGGATGACTCAGTTCTGCCCCCGGATCAAGCCCCTGAATACCCGTCCTTTTCGAACGATGGCCGGAAACCAGACGGACAGCAAGGTTGCGCTGCAACTCGACCTTCAGCACACCGTCAAGATGACGAATATCTGCGGCAGCGCTGTCCGGTCTGATTTCAGTAAAACTGATGGTGATGTCCTGTCGGTTACTGTGATGGAAAAATGAATCGAGCATGACATCAATGGAATCAAAGAAATTCAGTGTCGAGAGCAGTAAAGCAATCGCCATCGTCACGCCCAGAACAGTCAGACCAGAACGAAACGGCCAGCGTACTAGATGCCGTATGACCATGCGACCAGTTGGCGTCACCCCCCACAGCAAGCCAGTGCGCTCGCCCATCCCCGTATGATAGAGCGTCGGCAGGGGCGGTGCCATCGCAATAGCCGGTGGCAGCCTGACCGCCTTACGAATGGCAGCCATTGCTCCCAGTCCCGCACTCGCCAGGCTGATGACCGCCGCACCGAGAAAAACATCAGCCGTAATCTGGTAGCGAAGCAAGGGAAATTTAAAATATTCAATATACAGCTGTGCCATACCATGACCCATCCATGCCCCTGCGAACCAGCCAATCACAATACCAATACCGGAAATGAACAGCGCGGACTGCAGGTAATGAAGACCAATCGCAGTATCACTGTAGCCGATGGCTTTCAGCAAACCGATCTGCCCACGCTCCGTCTCTACCAACCGCCCAATGGCGATATTCAGCAGAAAAACCGCTGTCACCAGAAAAATCGGCGGCATGATGCGTGTCATGGACTTAAGCTGCTTCAACTCGCTGTCGATGAAGGAATCAGACAACTGATCTTTACGCATGTAAGCGCCTGTCCCGCCATAACGTGCAAGGAGCCGGTCGAGACGGGCAATCACTTCATGTGGATTTGCGGAGGAACTCAGTTTGAGCGCAACATCATTAAACGCACCCTCCATATTAGTTGCCGCCGCCAGTGCATTCCGGTTTATCCAGAAAATACCGAAACGCTTGCTGTCAGGGATCAGATCGCCGGGCCCCAGTGCATAAACAAACTCCGGCGATAACGCGATACCAGCAACCGTAAAATGATGCTGCTTGCCATAAATCGTCGCATTGAGCTTATCTCCCGGACGCAGGTCGTGCGCTTCAGCGAACGCCTCATGAACCAGTACCTGATCAGTCGAGTCCGCTGCAGGCCAGTTTCCCACGCGTAAGGCCAGTTTGTTCAGCAGGAATTTCCCCGTCGGCATTGAAACAAATAACCCCCTCACGGGTTCAATGACACCCGGCATTTTCATCAGCGCATATTGGCGAATACCCGTCCCTGCGCCGACCACTTCCGGAATTTGCTCAATGTCGGCAATGGTACTGTCCGGTGCACGCTTAAGGGTGGCAAAGATGTCGGCAAAGCGGTTTTGCTCGTAATAAAGGTTGCGGGTTAATTCAAGAGAACGGTAGGTTCCGGAGGACAACACGATCATGGCCACCGCTGAGGCAATGACAAGGGCTATCGCCAACACCTGCCCGCGAATCTGCCAGAGGTTACGGATCAGTTTTTTCTCCAGCGCACGCATCACTATCTACCACGTCAGTGCCGAAGCGACTTGCCGTTTTTCGTTGCGATCCTCTTTAACGATCCGGCCATCGGCGAAATGCAAAACCCGATCTCCGAGCGCAGCAATGGCGGCATTGTGCGTGATAATGATAGTCGTGGTACCCAGCTTTTCATTTACCCCGGCCAGCGCGGCCAGCACCTTGATCCCTGTCGCACTGTCGAGCGCACCTGTCGGTTCGTCGCACAAAAGCACCTTAGGTTTTTTCACAAGCGCCCGTGCCACCGCAACGCGTTGCTGTTCGCCGCCGGAAAGCTGAGAGGGGAAATGGTCGGCACGCGCTTTCAGACCCACCATGTCCAGCGCTTCTTCTACCGGCATGGAATCAGGCACAATATCCGAAACCAGGGCGACATTTTCCCGGGCATTGAGGCTGGGGATCAGGTTATAGAACTGGAAAACGAAACCGGCATAATTGCGACGATACTCAGTGAGGAACCGCTCGTCCTGTCCGGAGAGAGTCTGCCCTTCGAAAAGAATTTTTCCCCCCGTCGGTGTATCAAGGCCGCCTATCAGGTTCAGGAATGTTGATTTTCCGCTTCCCGAAGGGCCGAGCAATATCATTATTTCACCCTGCCGGATATCAAGATCGACTCCCCGCAATGCCCTGACCGCAATCTCACCGGTGTAATAGGTTTTTGTCAGGCCGCTTATCTGGTATACGATATTTCTATCCGATGTATTGCCCATATCGTGCTATCACTTCAGCCTGAATTGAAATCAATCCGCCCAAAGACGACGGGATACCACCAGCCAGTACTTCGGGGCGCTGGTTATCTGTGAACCCTCTCAGGTTTTAAGAATAGGCAATGACACAGCATTCAGGACAGTTTCATCATGATATTAAGATGAACCGCGGGCTTACTCGGCCAGTCAGGCAATCGAAGTGGAACGTTTTATCTCAAGGTGATAACACATCAGATCATCTCAAATATATCGACTCGAAAAACCCGGCTAAAAACCCGATCCCATATTGAAGTAAAAAGCGCTTTCTTCGTCACTGAAGACAATGTCGATGCCAGTATGGAAACCGTATCGCCGGGCAATCAGGTAGCGAAAGTCTGCAACATAAGCTGTTTCGCTGATCGTATGATTGGACACACTCACTTCAGTTCGCGTCCAAAACTTGCCCCAGCAATAGTGGTGTATCCTGAACAAGGAACTGGATTTTCTGAATTGCCGTAGCCCTAACAAAGGACCAATTCACCGGCCTGTTGTATCCGAATCTCGCGACGATAGATCTCTGTCCCTCGCAGGCTGCCATCCTCACCCATACGCTGCCAGCCCCAGCGACGGTAGTGACGTAACGCCCTTTCGTTGGTGCGGCTGACCGTTAAAAGCATAGCCTGGCAGCCCGCCTGATAAAGCGTATCTGCCATAAACTGCTGCGCGGTATCGGCTACACCGGAGCCACGGTATTCGGGAATGAGATAAATAAGATGGATATAACCCGTTTCGGCTTCATCAGAAAAACACTTAAATTCTAACTGGCCAATAATCTGGTCATTATCCCAGATATGAATGTAATACCAGAGGGGGTCCACCAGCCGGGCACGCATTCTTTCTTCATAACCGTGAATAAAGGGCGCAAAGCCATTGTCAGACTGAAACGTACACACGAAAGCATCACGCCGGAAAGCCATGCAAAGGGCAAAATGTTCATCAACATTAACAGGACGAAATTCAGGTTTCACATGACCTCCCAGGCTGGTGCAATAGCGTCAGTTCAGGCGCAGATGGTCACACTATAGCGAATAATCAGTGCAAACTGCGATTAAGATTGATCAACCGTTCTTGATTTTCCTGTCACGCCGATTGTGCGGCCTTCACGGCTTTTTTGACTTTCTTCATCGCCATTTGTCGTTTGAGTGGCGACAGGTAATCAATGAACAGATTTCCGTACAGATGGTCAATTTCGTGCTGCATCACAATCGCCAGAAAATCATCACGCTCAATCGTGACTGGATTGCCCTGACGATCAAGCGCAGTCACGACCACAGACTGATAACGCTCGACATCGGCGTAATAATCCGGTACCGACAGGCAACCTTCCTGCCCCATGGCTTTATCTTCACCGCTCACCACTTCCGGATTAATCAGTACCAAAGGTTGATCCCGGCTCTCTGAGATATCAATCACCACCACAGCTTCACGGCGACCGACCTGAGTCGCCGCCAGGCCAATACCATTCGAGGTGGCATACAGGGTCTCCAGCATGTCATCCACCAGCGTCTGAACAGCAGCAATATCAGTGACAGGAATGGCCTGCTCTTTTAAGCGGGGATCCGGGGCGGTGAGAATCTCTAATCGTGCCATAGTGTTTCAATTACCTTAACGTTAACTTCAATCAGATTCAGCATGCTCTGATACTTTGCTGTTTATCCGCACTATCTTACGGGTTTTATTTAATTTTCATAGGTTACCGGTGCAGTAAAAATATAACCGTTACCCCGCATGGTTTTGATGTATTTAGGATGTTTACCGCTATCGCCCAGTCGCTGCCGCAACCGGCTCAGTTGAACATCAATTCCCCGCTCAAACGGCAGCGCTTCACGGCCCCGGGTGGCATTGGAAATGGTGTCCCGGTCCAGCACTTCATTAGGACGGGATAAAAATAACATCAGCAAACTGAAATCACCGCCCGTCAGTTCATAGTCTTGTTCTGTCTGAAGGTCATATAGCCTGTGAGACAAGGTCTCCAGACGCCAGTGCCCAAACCGGATCGAACGCGGTAATGCGGTTGGTTGCACGATTTCCTCCTGACCGGCAGGGCGTGTGCGACGCAACAGCGCTTTAATGCGCGCCAGTAACTGACGCGGACTGAATGGCTTGGCGATATAATCATCGGCGCCGATCTCCAGCCCCAGAATCTGATCCATTTCATCGGAGGCAGCTGTCAGCATCATAATCGGCACTTCCGATGATTTCCGTACAAACTGGCATAATGTAAAGCCGTCGTCCCCCGGCATCATCACATCCAGCAGGATGACATCGGGCGTATGCGCTTCAAGCTGTTGCTTCATCGCAATGCCATCTTCTGCGGTTATCACCTCATAGCCGGATTTAGCCAGATACTCCTGCAATAACTCGCGGATTTCGACATCGTCATCCACAACCAGAATGGTCTTTGTCGACATGGTGGTGTTCTCTTTCTGTTCGTACACGTCATTATCGTTATCATTATTTACTGATAGCTTTCCTAAAGCGCTTTGCTCATCGCTTCATTTATCCCTGAAAGCGCTTCAGCCGCTAGCAGTGTTATTCATTACCGGGATGAAATCACGGATCAGGCGGCAAAAGTTTGAGGCTGATAAGGTTTTATGGTCTTGTTGCAGGTGAAATTTTGCTGCTAGCTTCCCCTGATACGCCATTCATGCATAATACTTTTAAAGCAGTATGTTAAGAGAAAAGTCCCTAATGCTAACCATTGATTACGCCACACTTGATGATCATTCCGCTATCACCGAACTGCATGTTCGCAACTGGCAGGTTGTGTATTGCAACGATCTGTCCGAGCAGTACCTGACGCACGATATCCATCAGGACCGATTTCAAACCTGGTACTCGCGACTGACTCAGCCCATGAGCAAGCGCCATATTCTTGTTGCAAAACAAAACGGGCAAATGTGTGGCTTTATCTGCATCGAGCTGGATGCACATCCTGAGTTAGGCACGCTGGTCGATAACCTCCATGTTAACTCTGAAATAAAAGGGCAAGGCATTGGCAAGCAGCTTCTCGCGGCGGCAAAAGAGATAATAACCAAGCACGCTCAGTCAGACAGCCTGTATCTGGAAGTGCTGGCGTCCAATCTGCCGGCCATAGGGTTTTATCAGCGGATGGGGGGAACAGAGTATTGCGCGCAAACCTGGCAGGCACCGGACGGTACAGTCGTCAACGAGTATATCTACCATTGGCCCCGACGTGAACATATAACGTTCTAACCGCAGAATTTGCAGTGCCTGTCACGACCCTTGTCTGTCCAACTTGTGGTTTTGCAGTAGCAGTAATAGTGAAAGAAGAGCTACCCCAGCCCTCTCCACCTCAGAGAGAGCTGATAAGGGAGCTTAAAACAACAGATGCGCAATGCCGACTACGATGGGCAGGGAAATCAAGGTGCGCAACAGAAAAATAGCCACCAGATTCAGAAAATTAAGCGGTATCTTGCTACGCAGGATAACGGTGCCTACTTCGGACATAAAGATGAGTTGGGTAACCGAAATGCAGGCAATAATAAAGCGGGTCATTTCGTTCTCGATGCCAGAGCCGAGTACGGCAGGCAGGAACATATCAGCGAAACCAACGACCATAGCGGGCGCAGCGGCTGCCGCTTCTGGTACCTGCAGCAGACTAAGTATCGGTTGAAATGGCAACCCCAGATACCGGAACAGTGGTGTGTATTCGGCCAGCAAAATCGCCAACGTACCAAACGCCATGACCACCGGCATAATCCCCACCCACATTTCCAGAACGTTGCGAGCGCTTTGCTTCAGTATGACTCCAGGGCCAGTGACCGTTTGCGACTGCGCGAGGGCGCGTTCCAGACCGTAGGACCAGACAGATTTTCCCTTGGGAGGTATTTCCTCATTATCAATGGTTGGTGCCCCTTCGTAGTATTCGTCTCCAATCCGCGATAGTGGCGGTATGCGGGGCATGATAACGGCCAGAGTCAGGCCAGCAACCAGCACCGTCAGGAAGAAGGGACCAATCATGTGAGCAAGGTTCAGATAAGTAATAACAACAATGGAAAAGGTGACCGATACCAGTGAGAAGGTGGTGGCGATGATGGCAGCTTCCCGCTTTGTGTAGTGGCCGTTTTCGTATTGCAGGTTGGTCAGAACCACTCCTATGGTCGCATCGCCTACCCAGGAAGTCATGCAGTCGACGGCAGATCGTCCGGGCAACTTAAACAAAGGTCGGAACAAACGGGTGAACAGTGCACCGACGAATTCCAGCAGGCCGAACATTAACAGCAGCGGCAGAAAAATGGCAGCGAGTAGGAAGATCACCAACAGCAGCGAAACCAGATTGTTAAGCATCAGACCACCGGTGTTTTCATTCCACAGTAGCTCTGGCCCCCATTGGAAATAGACCATGGTTGCGAACACAGCGCCGACACAGCGTACCAGAGTCCAGAACATACCGGCGGAAAACAACTCGCGGTAGAGTTCGGTCCTAAGCAGTATCGGCGGTGCTCCCAACTGCCCCAGCACGCTCAGTACCGCAAACAGGTTGATCAGAATCATAGCGAACAGAGGAGCATCGCCGAGTGCGTTCTGCAATAAGCCTGCAAACCAGGCGATAAGCACAGTTGGTTCGCCGTCAAACTGCATCGGCACGAGAAACAATAGAATGCCGAGCAGAGACGGCAATATAAATTTGGCGTAATCCATAAAACCTGCCGTGTTTGGCTGGGTTTGGGTTTGAGTGCTCATGGTCGCTCTCCTGTTCATCGTTGTAATTATTAATGTTGTGTTTAATGTCATTTTGACAGTGGGTGCTCACCTTTGCAGGGGCTGGTACTTTATTCGACGCTCCTGGGGACAGCTCTATGACGATGCCCCCTATCAGCCTGAGCATCGTGGATAAATGTTTTGCGAACATAGGGCGACAGGATGCCCTGGACTGAAGCTCCGTAGCCGAGATCAAAGCTGAGTGAATCGCCAACGCGCCAGGGCCGGCTCTCAGTCAAATCCAATACCAGGTGATCCGAAGAGGCGCCCAATACTTCAACACCGGGGTCGCGCGGCAATAGGGTGGCCAGGTCGGTGTCCAGGCGTCCAAAACCGACGATGCCGCGTATCCGGTCACCGCGATCCTCGAACTGAGGCACGTGGCCGAAGGCGTCGACAACAATATCTCCCTCGGGCATGGACGCCTTAGTCTGAATCTCAATCAGTTCGGCATTTAAGGTGAATAGTCCGGTGTTCAGACCGGACAGGGGTTGATCGGTGAAAGGATTTTTTCCCTGCAGGATGGTAAAGCCAATACGTAGGTGATTGATGCGTTCTGGAATCCGCTGTTGCAGCAGCAACGGCAGTGCGCCCGAATTGCCGCCGGAGATATAGCGCAGTGAGCGCTGAAGTTGTTGCTCGACCCGTTCGGCGCATTGCACCAACTGCCCAAGGTTGTATTCCGTGGTACGCACACCACCAATGCAACCGAGGTTGGTCCCGATACCGACCAGATCCAATCCCGGCAAGTCCTGAATCCTGGCCACCATATCCGGCAGTCGCCCAGGTAAAATGCCTTCCCGCCGATCCCCCAGTTCCACCATCAGGATGACCGCGTGACGTTTGCCCAGTTGTTCGGCAGTAGCAGACAATGCACGCAGCGAGGCCAGTTCCGAATTCAGACTGAGGTCGCATTGCTCAACCACTTGTGAAGCCTGGCTGGGAGAAGGAGAACGCAGCAACAACATGGGTTGTTGCAATCCTGCGCGCCGCAGCCGGTCGATGTTCTCCAGGCGGGAGTCTGCCAACATGTCGACACCACCTTCGGTAAATGCATGGGCAATACGTACGTCGCCACAGGCTGCTTTAACGACCCCTGCAATCTCGATACCCGACTGGTGGCACCAATCGGTGACGGTCCGGGCATTATCGGCCAACTGTTGCAAATTTATATCAAGGCGGGCGGATGGATTCATCTGTATTCCCCAGGCAGAAAGATACTCTAGGGTTTAAAGCTAAGTGAAAAACAGCTATTAATCTAAATGTTAAACTCTATGTTTGATATAAATTTGGTCTATGTACATACTAAAAAACGAATCATTGGAGATCCTGCTCATGGACGAGTCATCCGCACACTACAACCAGCTTGAGCGCTTCGCCTCCCGTCTGGATTGGAATTTGCTACGTACCTATATTGTGATTGTTCAGGAGCAAAGCATCACCGCGGCTGCGGACCGACTCTGCCTGCAACAGCCAACCATCAGCGCTGCCCTGAAGCGGCTGGAATCGACACTGGAGCGGAAACTTATCGAGCGGCGACCGGGCCGCTTCGAGTTAACCCATGCAGGTCAAACACTCTATGACGAGGCCATGTCGATTTACCGCACTGTATCCCGGTTGAACGAATTCGTCAGCGAATCCCAGGCGGATACCCTGGGGCACATCCGCATCATGACCATCAGCCATGTGGTCAGCGATTATCTGGATGAAGTTCTGAGTCGCTTCTTCAGGGATCATCCCAAGGTGACTGTATCCTGTGAGGTCTCGACCACAGCCACCATTCTGTCGGAATTGGAGAAATGCACCATCACCCTTGGTGTTTGCGATGGCGTCGTACCTGAATCGCTGGAGAGCCGCTTTTTACTGCGCGAGCAGTACGCTCTCTATTGCGGACCCGGTCACGCCCTGTACGGGCGTGAAGGATTGAAGCTGGAAGACCTGCGAGGTGAGGCCTATGTGGCGTTTACTTCAGACGTGCTTGGCGGCGAACACATGGGGGCGGTGACCGCCATCCGTGCCCTCGCGTCAATCGGGCAGCATGTACGTGGCAGTTCCTGTCATGTTGAAGAAGTGACCCGGATGATCATTAACGGAGTCGGGATCGGCGTTCTCCCGTTGCATTTGGCTGAGCCACATGTAGAACGTTCTCTGTTATGGCAGTTACCGCCTTACCATGATTTACCCGAGTCGGATATACAATTGCTGTTCAATCCCTCGTCACGCTTTAATGATGCCGAACAGGCTTTGGTGGACAGTCTGAAGCAACGGTGAAATCAAAAGTGCTAAATATCTACCATTGGCCCGGCAAGGATCAGATGAAGTTCTGATCGCAGACACTGTCATACAGCACGGCCGCATCCATCGATACGGCCGTGAAAGCCTTTAAAGCTCGACGATCAACTTACCTTTATTCTCACCGGAGAACAGCAGGTTAATCCCTTCAATGGCACTATCCAGCCCTTGCAGGGTATGAGCACGATACTGCAGCTTGCCGTCCATCATCAACTCTGCCAGTTTTTGACCGTATTCCGCAAACCGATGGAAATGATCCGGCATAGTAAAGCCCTGTATCATCAGTCGTTTACGCACAATATTCATCCAGTTCGGGCCAGGTTGTGGTGTCGCTGTGTTGTAGTCGGCAATCATGCCGCAGACAGCCACACGGCCATGGGCGTTCATGCGTTGATAAATGTGCTCCTGCGCAACGCCGCCGGTATTTTCAAAAAATAAGTCAATGCCGTTGGGGGTTGCGGTTGCCAGCTTGGCTGCGAAATCCTCATCGTGATAGTTGATTGCGGCATCAAAACCCAGTGTCTCTGTCAGCCAGTGGCATTTTTCATCGCTGCCAGCCACACCGATGACAGTCACGCCTTCCAGCTTCGCTAACTGGCCAACCATAGATCCCACAGAGCCTGCTGCGCCTGTCACCACCAGTGTCTGTCCCGCTTGCGGTTTCAGCACTTCATACAGGCCGTGATAGGCCGTCACGCCCGGCAAGGCCACCACAGAGAGCAAGGCTTCCTGCGGCACACTGGTCGGCACGGGCGACAAACCGCCTTTGGCAACAAAATATTCCGTCCAGCCCATCATACCCATCACACGGGTTCCCACCGGAAAATCCGGGTGGCGGGATTCCACCACATCACCGATGCCGCTTGAGCGCATCACTTCTCCCAGCTCCACAGGCGGAATGTAACTTTCACGATCGGCACTCATCCAGCCGCGCATGGCCGGGTCCAGTGACATGTGGGTTTGCTTGACCAGAAACTCGCCCTCGGCAATTTCCGGCACTGGCTTAGACACTTTTTCAAAAATATCTGACGTGATGGTGATGTCAGGACGCTTTTTCAGAAGAATGGCACTGTAATTCATGATCTTGTTCCTTTTGTTGTCTTGAGGCACACTCTAACTCTTGCTGAAAATGAAAATAAGACAGCAAAATAAAGAAACACTTTTGCTCAAAATGGGAAAATAAACATGGATAAACTCAAAGCCATGGAAGTGTTTGTCACCACATTACAGTGTGGCAGCATTTCCAGCGCCGCAAAGCAATTACGTCTTCCCGTTTCCAGTGCCTCGCGGCAACTGAGCTGGCTTGAAGCGCAACTCGGCACTGAGCTCATCAAACGCAGCACACGGACCATCAACCTGACTGAAGTGGGCAAAGCCTACCTGACACAATGCCAGCAGGTCCTTGAGCAAATTCGTCAGGCGGAGGAGCTGGTGAACACCTATCAGCAAACCCCGTCGGGCATTTTGACCATCAGTTGTATGAGCCACTACTTTGACAGTCAGGTACTGCCGCATCTGAGTGAATTCGAGGCGCTGTATCCTGATATCAAACTCGATATCGATGTGTCAGACCGCCTGACCGATCTGTCGAAAGCAGAAATTGATATCGCTATTCGTGGCGGATATCTGCCGGATGAACGTATTCACGCACGCTGGTTATGCGATAACACGCCACATCTGTGCGCGACACCTCAGTACATTGAGCGATATGGCCTGCCAACTGATCATACTGAACTGCACGCTCACCATCTGGCTTACTACCGGAGTCCAAAGCACATTTTAAAGTGGGGGATCGTCAGAGAAGGGCAATGGCTGCCTCTGGAACTGGAACCGTATGTTGTGACCAATTCCGGCCGCTATATTCGTGAGCTGATGATGGCAGGAAAAGTGATGGCGCTGCTGCCAAACTGGTCAACCTTCGAAGACAGGGATGAAGGCAAGCTCATCAAGGTCGAGCTTCCCGCGCCGGTCTGCCTGTCTGCCGAGCGCCTGGGGCTCTATCTGCTGTATTACTCACCCCGCTATCAGGTGCCGAAAATCAGGGCAGCGGTCGATTTTTTCAGTCAGAAGCTGGCCGTAAACAGATAGCAGAGACATCATACTGTTTTGCTCTCGCTTGCCGGATGCACCACTACAGGCTGGGATCAGACCCCCAGCTTGCTGCGGAACATAAAGAAAACCGCGCCCAGCATACACAACCCGGCCCAGAGGTAATCGAGTTTCAGCGGCTCTTTCAGGTAGTAAAACGCGAAAGGCACAAAGACAGACAGGGTGATCACTTCCTGCAGGATTTTCAGTTGCCCGACACTCATCACAGTAAAGCCGATGCGGTTCGCCGGCACCTGCAGCAGGTATTCAAACAACGCAATTCCCCAGCTCAGGAAAGCGGCAATGACCCAGGGTTTGCTGTTCAGATCTTTTAAATGTCCGTACCAGGCAAACGTCATAAATACATTACTGCACAGCAGCAGAAAAATCGTAATCAGTGTAGGTTGCATAGAGAAAGTGATTCAGTTTACCGGCCAGAGAATGCGCGGATTATAATCAGCACTTTTCACCTTGTCATGTAAAATATAAATCAATTGCAATAACAAACTAACTCATTGTTTAATAAACAATTTTAAAGTAGCGCAGCCCCATTTCCCTCATCGGCCAGCACATCATCCGGGTTACGAAGCTGGCACCGGCTCAGTGACAGACAGCCACAGCCGATACAATCGCCCAGCGAATCCCTGAGTTTTTGCAATTTGGCGATTCGTTCATCCAGCTGATGCCGCCATAAACTCGCCATCGCCTGCCATTCTTCCTGGGTCGGTGCGTGATCCACAGGCAGGTGCGACAGCGCCTCGCCGATTTCCTCCAGCGACATGCCCAGCTGCTGCGCGGTTTTGATCACCGCAATCCGGCGCAGCACACTGCGATCATAGCGGCGCTGATTACCTGCGTTCCGCCAGCTCTGAATCAGCCCTTTCTGCTCGTAAAAATGCAGCGCCGACACCTTTACATTAGAGCGTTCTGCAACCTGTCCGACTGTCATTTCCATCGCCAATCCTTACATGCTGATCATCTGTATTTTATTCTTGACCTCAAGTTTACTTGAGGTTTTAAGCTCTGCCCATCACTAACAATAACCAATAAGGAAACACGGATGTCACGCACTGCGACTTATCTCACCGGGCGCTTTTTTGACGGTATTTCATCCGGGATGTTCATGCTGGCACTGCCTTGGATCATGCTGAATCAGGGCGACATGGGGGTCTTCGTGGCGGCTGTCTCGCTCACTTGCACTGCCTTGTCATTTATCGCCACCCCTTTCACCGCCACGCTGATTGACAGGCATTCACGCAAAGCCATTCTGATCGTCATCCAGGTGATTCAGTCACTGACCGCACTGTCTGTGCTGATCGCTTTCCGGTTTCAGGCCGATTCCATCTGGTTGCTGGCACTGGCGCAACTGATCTTCTGGCTGACTAATGATGTCGCCTGGAGCACCAATAATGCTTTCACTCAGGAGAACTATGACAAAGCTGACTACGCCAGAGTCACCGGCCAGCAGGAAGTCGTCATGCAACTGACCACGCTCAGTGCCGGGGCAGCGGGCATAGTGCTGCTGACGTCCTGGTCGATGAACGAATTTGCCTTGCTGGCGACGCTGGCCTCCGGCATTGCCGCGCTGAGCTACTGGCTGACACCGTATCGCCGCCGGTTGGCGTCCAGTCAACCTCAGGCGTTTTTCAGACAATTGGCCGAGAGCAAAACCATCTTCACCCGCCAGCCCGCTTTCTACCTGTTTCTGGCGTTATCCTGCCTGACCTATCCTATGCTCACCTATCTGGCGAAACTGGTGCCAGTATATTTCTCTGAGCACAACATCAGTGGCAGCTGGTTTGCGTCCTGGTCGCTGAGCTATGGCATCGGCGCCTTGCTTACCGGCCTGCTGGTGACGCGTTTGCTGGCACGCATCAGCCATGAAAAAGCCATGATGTATTCGGTGATCACCATGGGCAGCCTGCTGATCGTCATGGCTATGTGGTTAACGTCGGTTGTACTGGTTTCGCTCACCGTGATTCTGGGCTTTTTCAACGCTTTAAACCGTATCGCCCGCACCAATAAGCTCAACCACGAAGTCAATGTACACGAACGGGGCCGGATAGAAGGCGGTCTGAAATTATTCTCGACCCTGAGTCAGAGCCTGAGTTATGTCTTGATTGCGGCGTTAAGCTACCTGCAGATCACTGAAATAGGTTTTGTCATTATGGGCGTCATTGTGCTGGCATCCGGTTTGATCATGCAGCTGTTATACCGGAAAGGTTCCCATCTGCAGGTTTCAATTGCCTGAGGACAAGACAATCACTGCAACGACTTCCCTGAAGCTACGCTAGGGAAGTCTTGTTATTTTTCCATCCAGTCCATCAGAAACTGCGAAAAAGCGTTCACTTGCCTTGGCTGGAATTTGCGGCCGGGATAGACAATCTGCAAAGCGACAGATCCGGTATCACTGAGACTCAATCCTCTGACCTGATCATCAAACAGCACCTGTAACCGGCCGTCCAGCACATCCTGCCGGACATCCCACCAGGACTTCATCGCAATACCGCAGCCTTCTACTGCCCATTGACGCACCAAAGCGCCATCGGTACAAATCATCGCCGGTTCGACGTCCACTGTGATCGGGCCCTTGTCTGTAACAAAGTGCCACTCATTCATGATTTGTCCGGCCCACTCCATCACTAAGCACCTGTGATGACGAAGATCATCGGGATGCGCCGGTTGCCCCGCTTTCGCCAGATAAGCCGGTGATGCACATACCACGCGCCGATTCGACACTAACGACTTTGCAATCAGGTTGCTGTCAGGCAAGTTGCCCAGCCGGATGGCAATGTCTATGCCTTCATCCACCAGTTTTACCATGCCATCGGTCAGATACAGATGCGGTGCCACCTTAGGATGGGCCTCAGAAAACGCCGCCAATGCCGGCGCCACGTATTGCCTGCCAAAGTCAGACGGCGCAGTAATGCGCAGGGAACCTGACAGCTCAGCTTCAGATTGCGTTAATACCGCTTCTGCGGCTTCCACTTCTTCCACTACCCTCAGACACGCCTGGTAAAATCGATAGCCCGCTTCAGTCATCGAAATATGCCGGGTATTTCTGTTCAGCAAACGGGTTTGGTATCTGTGTTCAAGCTGGTTCATCCGGGCGGTCATGCTGGCAGGCGACAACCCCAGCTTACGCCCTGCGGCCGCCAGTCCACCTGATTTCACCACCTGAACAAACAACGCCATGTCATCTGTCTTTGCCATATTATTCAGTTTTTATGAAGTATGTTTTTGTATTTGAGCTAATTATAAATATTTTTTGAAACAATACACTGAAGACCTCTTAATCGCAGAACCCGATTATCCTTATTACAACCAACACGCTTGAGGAATCCCCAATGAAAGCTGTCGCACTGACCCATTATTTACCTGTATCAAACCCGGACAGCCTGATGGATGTCGAACTCCCGGCACCGGCTGTATCAGGCAAGGATATTCTGGTGAGGGTGGAAGCCATCTCGGTCAATCCGGTTGATACCAAAGTAAGAGCCCCCAAAGACAAAATTGAACCACAGCCTCGTGTTCTGGGCTGGGACGCGGCAGGAACGGTCGTCGCAGTCGGTGAAGACGTCACCCTGTTTTCCGTCGGTGACGAGGTATTTTATGCCGGTGATATCACCCGCCCCGGCAGCAACAGCGAATACCAGCTTGTTGATGAACGTATTGTCGGAAAAAAACCGCAATCACTGTCGATGGCGGAAGCGGCCGCACTCCCACTGACCAGCATCACCGCTTGGGAAGGCTTGTTTGACCGGCTCAATATCAACCCCAACGGCACGCAGGATCAGCAAAGCCTGCTGATCATCGGCGGTGCTGGCGGTGTCGGTTCGGTGGCAATTCAATTGGCCAGCCAGATCACAGGACTGACTGTGATAGCCACCGCATCACGGGAAAACACCCGGCACTGGTGCCATGAAATGGGCGCCGATTACACCATCAACCACAGGCAGGATATGGCGGCACAACTGGCTGAACTCGGCTTTCCGGCAGTGGACTACATCTTCTGCCTCAACGACACAGCCGGCCACTGGGCAACCATGACACAGGTCATCAAACCCCAGGGCATGATTTGCAGTATTGTCGAAAGTAATGTGCCATTGGATATGGAACCGTTAAAAAGCAAAAGTGCCGGTTTCGTCTGGGAATTCATGTTTACCCGCTCCATGTATCAAACCCATGATATGACCGGGCAGGGTCATCTGCTCAATCAGATCAGCAAGCAGATTGATGCCGACACCCTGCAATCCACACTGAAGGAGCACCTGACACCGATCAATGCTGAGAACCTGCGCAGCGCTCATGCCATGGTAGAGCAAGGCAAAATGATAGGAAAAATTGTCCTGTCTGGCTGGGAATAAAGCTTAAATCCATCGCTTCTTGCCCGGCACAGCCTCGCTATATCGAGTGAAACTGTGCCGGGCGAAGCTATGCAAGACATAGCTGTGTCGGGAGAAGCTGTGCCGGCAAGGTAAACATGGTTAACTTAATAATGCCTCGGCAGGCTGAATCTCTACGATCCGATCCGGCCATCCGGCGACAAAATCCCTTTCGTGCGACACCATGATGACAGTCCCGTTAAAGTCGATCAGCGCTTGCTTCAGCGCCGCTTTCACCGTGGCATCCAGATGGGTGGTCGGCTCATCCAGCACCAGCAGATTGACCGGCTGCAATGCTAAACGACACAGCTTCACTTTGGTCTGCTCTCCTCCGCTGAGCGAACCGACAGGCTGCAAGGCCAGCTTGCCGGACAGGCCGAAGCGCGCCAAATATTGCCTGGCCGCTTTGTCATCCAGACCGGGACAAGCTGACTTCACCAGATTCACGGGGGTGGCATCCTGAAACGGCCAGTGCAGTTCCTGCTCAAAGTAGCCGAGCCTGAGTCCTTGCGATAATTCCAGCTGTCCAGACACAGCTGCCAGCTCGCCCACCAGGGTTTTCAGCAGGGTGGACTTTCCGATGCCATTGAATCCGGCAATCACGACTTTTTCACCGCGCTGCAGGCTCAGATTCATCGGAGGCAGCAAAGAGCGGGTATAGCCGATTTCCAGCCCGGTAGCCGCCAGCACGGTCTGGGCACTCAGCGTCGCTGCCCGGAACGAAAACGACACCGCTTTCTCTGACTCCGGCGCTGCCATGCGTGCAATCCGCGCCAGCTGTTTCTTGCGGCCATTGGCAATGCTCGCATTGACACCAGCACCGTTTTTGGCAATGAACTGCTCCAGCTTATCGATGTGCTTTTTCTGGGCCTGATATTGCTTGGCATGGGCCGCATCGTCGCTGGCTTTCTGCGCCATCGCTTTCTCAACATTGCCTTTGTATTTACGGATTTGTTGTCTGTCGATATCGCAGATGCCGGTCGCAATCCGGTTCAGAAAAGCCTTATCGTGCGACACTACCATGAAGGCGCCTGTAAAGCCATTCAGATAATCGGCCAGCCAGTCGACATGTACGGTATCCAGGTAGTTGGTCGGTTCATCCAGCAACAGCACACCCGGCGATACCAGCAGCAGGGTTGCCAGCATCACTTTATGGCGCTGACCACCACTCAAGGCGTCGAGCGGCGTTGCCATGCCGAACTGGGTGATCCCCAATCCTTCAGCCACCGCCTCTATTTTGTGGTCAGTGACATAAAAGGACTGGCTTTCCAGCATCGCCTGAATCGTTGCGGCACGGGTCAGAAAACTGTCGCGGGCACTTTTCTCCGGGCAGGCGTAAATCGCCATCATCTCGGCTTCCAGTGTGTATAAATCGGCAAACGCCGATTGCAGATAACCACGTACCGTCAACCGGGGATCCAATTCTGCGTGCTGATCCAGATAACCGACCTGCACGGCGGGCTGCCAGAGAATATCGCCGCTGTCGGGCAGCAACTCGGATTGCAGCAATTTCAGCAGGGTACTTTTCCCCACCCCATTCTTGCCGGTCACCCCGATATGCTCGCCGGGAAACAAAGTGAAACCAGCCTGCTGATACAGGGTTTTATCGCCGATGTGGTAAGTCAGGTTTTGAATTGTGAGTAAACTCATTGTATTACATCCATAAAAAAACGAGGGGCGGTACAAGGCATACCGGCCCCTCGCTTCAAGCAATCTTGAAACTAGCTGCTGACAGATTATCGGTCAGAAACTAAAAGGCCGACGATGAAAGTCATCGTCGGCCTGTACTCTGCATTCATCAGATACAGACAACTCCCCTGAGGATCAGGGAATGACGGCTATATCTGATGAAGATTCAGAAGACATTCAGCTCCGAGCCACACTTCATCGTGTTAATGCGCGGAGCACAGTCGCCTGACAAAATTCTTGAATAGGATGTAAAACATTGCAGAGCGGTCCAAAAACATAATTCGGCCGCAAAATACGCAATTTTCAATCATGAGTCAACCGCACCTATTGTCGTATACAACTCATATCGAGCATCGGTTTACGCCCCTCAGCCAAAAACCGCGGCCAATAGTCCAATCATAACAGCCAGAGCCAGTATGGCTTTCACCAGCAAACCGATATTCTCACTGCCACCATCAGGCGGCTGATTACAACATCCCACTGTTACCTCCAAAGTCACAATCATTGCAGCACAAAACAGACAGACTAAAGCTTCCCGCCAGTGGAAGGTAAAGCAAAACTGTTACGCGCTGCACATTTCCCTTCGCCCGAACCCTAATTGGCGGGAATACTCAACCAATAGCATTTATGTTATGCATATGCGTTTTTATTTTGTCATTGGAATGTCACATGCCTGTCCGAGCTAGCGCTGCCCGAGTGAGTATCATCACTGCTGGCCTGCTTTTTCTTTCTGCCTGCAGCCAGAATGCCAGTAATGATGTCGGTTTGTATGCGCAAGCCAGTAATCAGCTCACCAGCCAGCTGGGCGACATGATGCAGGAAACCAAAACCTTACAGACAAAACGGGCCACCAACACACTGGCGCTGGAACTGGAACGCCCCAGCACTCTGCTGACCTCAGACCGGCTGACGCAACAGGCAAAAACCTATGCCGATATCACCCAGCAACAGTTCGCACTATACGCCCTGAACCGTTCCCTGCAGGACTACAGCCAGGCCCTCAGCGAACTGGCAGGCGCCAAATACCGCGGCGACATTGACTATGCCGCCGCCAAACTCAGTGGTTCGCTGATCTCGGCAAACAAACAGTATCTTGCCCTGACCGATACACCCCTGCTGGATGCCAGCGATGACACCTTCCACATACTGTCATCCGCCATCGCGGGGATAGGCGCCACGGTGGCAGAATCTCAGCGGCGCAAAGCCCTGAAAGACATCATCATCAAGGCCGATCCGACCATCAGCACTATCTGCGACACCATCAGCCAGCGCCTGTCATCCGGCAGGCTGTACGCCGCTCTGCTGTCGGAACGCCGGGATATGCTCAGTACCGATATCCGTCGCTTCAACATCATGAAAACGCAGGGAAAGCTCAGCCATGAGGCAGTGATCGCCCAGATTGAAAGCCTGACTCAGCGCTCAGTGGATATCGCTTCAACCGCGCTGATCTTCAAGCAGATGGCCAAAGCCACGCAGACACTGAAAGAGAAGCACCACGCGATTTCCGAACTGGTTGCTAACAACAAGTTCAGCGGTAAAGCCTTCATCCGTATTGCCGGCGAGCTCAGCGAAACCGGCCGTCATTATTCATCACTGAACAATCTGCTGGGTAGCTGCGAAACCGGCTTTGCGCTCAGAGATGATCAACTTGTTTGCAAGGAGGGGTAAGATGACCGACAAACCATTGGGCAACTACCTGGTTGAAGCCATCGACGAGCTGCGCAAGGTGAAAGAAATCACCCTGAATTATGATCAGGCGCTGCAATTACAGCAAGACATCAACCTGCTGTTGACCCAACTCAGCGAAGCACTGGCATTACCCGATCTGGGCGTGACGCGTACCCAGAGTGCGGTGACAAACCTCATCACCCTGACGTCGCTGGCCAAAAAAGCCAAACACGATCCCAGCAAGATTGCCGATGTCATTCTCACCACCTCGAAAGTGGTGCGTGTGGTCGAAAAAGTGCTGAAAGGCACTGGTGAAGCGCTGCTGTAAAAGCGAGTGGCGGAGACAAGCTTGCTGCAAGCCGGCGCTGGAAAAGGTTTGATCCACACTTGCTATTAATAGCGATAATAATAGGGAAGCAAGGCCGAGTCTGCTAGAATCCCGTGCCCTCAACCTTCATGGCACAGCTTACTCATTCGTGCCGCTCTGGTATTTAATTGAAGCGTTGAGCGAATACCACCCAATCCAACCCGCACCGGTACGTGAAAAACTCAGGAACGCGTTATGATGACAGATGAAGAAAGAATTGAATTACAAAAAAATAATCCATTGCACGGTCTGAAGTTAGAAACCTTACTGCAAGAGCTGGTCGATTTTTACGGATGGGATATTCTGGACACAGCCATGCGTTTTAACTGTTTTCACACCAACCCATCGATTGCCAGCAGTGTGAAGTATTTAAAGAAAACGGACTGGGCAAGAGAGAAACTGGAAAACTTTTACCCGTACCGCTTCAAACGCATGCCTCGCGCAACAAGCGAAGAGTTCGAGTTGCCGCCACGCACCCGTACATTTCCGCACGGTCTTCAGCCGAAAGAGCCGATGGAACTGACGGTTGAATCCATTCTGAAATCGCAAGCTAAAGCCGCATCAGCCCATAAAGAGCGCTCATCACGGGGTCGTCACTTCCGCCGTTAACGCACGGCTTCTCGGTCGATCAGTTAACGACATATCAGGCATGGATGCCTGTGTAAGGCAAATCATCTCATTTACACTGTAAAACGTGCCAAATCTGGTTCTGATTTACGTATCGCACTTAAAACCAGCACTGCCTCGACACGTTACATGCCGTTTTTCTACTCTTCAGCCTGCGGCGCACTGAACGCTTTGCTGTAGAAACCTGACGGGTCAAAGCAGCACACTCTTTTCTTCCCCGAAGCAAGCATGTCGCATGCGTCATGAATGCGTTTCACGCGGGTCTTGGCCTGTTTGGCTGAAACAATCCAGTGGATCCAGTCAACACGGGCAATGGTCGTCGTTGCATCCCATATAGCACGGGCCTCAGGTGCTGCCTCCAGCGCTTTCACCAAATCATCCGGCACGTCTGGTTCAGGTTCCTCCCCGGCGAAAATCTCGAAATGTGCCGTGTCACCAATGCTGGCACCTGAAGCCACAAGCAGTGGCTTATCAATACGCAGCCAATGGCTTTTCTTGCCATCCGGTTCGAGCAAAACAGTGAAATTTTTACCGTTTAAGGTGCCTGAAACAGTAATACGCCCACGCCTTGGTAACGTCTCACTTGCCTCTTTGGGCAACACGACAAAAGCCCACTCACTGTCACCGCCCGAGTCCTTGGGGCGAAGCAAACGCGCGTCAAATTCAGCACCGCTGTTTTCTGTTTCCATGATTTGATGAGCTCCCTATGAAACTTTCCCTGACCAACGACATAGTATTTTAGCAGACAGTTATGATGGGAAAGTGAGTTTAGTCTACAGCCCCATTGCATCACTTTGTATGTCGCGCTTAAAGCCAGCGCCTTCTCAGCATTCTGCGTTGCGCGCCAGACACTCTTTGCTGGCTCAAAGAGTACCCAGAAAAGCCTTTGATTTCGCTGATTTTTTCCGGGCCGGTTGTAGGCGCTACCTAAAAATACATCCCTGTATTTTTCCCTGGGATCGTGACTGACTCTCCTTTTGATGACGCTGAGCCTGCCGATATGGCAGTACCCCGTGCCAACCAAATCACAAAAAGCAACCCGGCGCTCAACTAGGCTATTTTCATTATAATGCCGCTTCGGGCTTGTCCAACATCCGGATAAAGTGTCGGCGTCAGAACACGTATCCTTCTCCGTTATAAGCGCATTTTTGAGTAGATCACTGTGTTATCTAATCTCCTGAAGGTAAACGTCTTGCATTAGCTAAACTAGCCTCAAACTGGAAGCCACAGCGCTTTGCAACAGCCTGGCTTTTTAGGTTTGAACTAGCCATCTTTATTTCTAATCGTTGAGCTGCATTGTCATTGAAAGCATATTTCTCAACAAGTTTTACGGCTTCGGTTATGTAACCTTTACCGGTTTCAGATGTGCGTAACCAATATCCAATTTCAAAATAAGGAACAGATTTATCCCTAACAATAAAGCCGACAGCACCAATAAACCGTCCTGTTTCTTTTTCTATGACATTAAACCAAAACTCACCAGTGAAGTTGGAAAAATTCTCAAGTGCATCTTTGGTGTTTGCTTCGAGATCGCTCTTCGTTAATGACTCAGAAACCCAGGGTAAAAACTGAGAAAGCTCTGCTTTACTCTCCTCAATAACATCAAACATTGATTCAGTATATTTCAATGATGGTGGAACTAATTGAAGTCTCTCACTTTCCATCCGAGATCCTATTTTGAACATGCTTATAACGGATGAGGAACCGCAACCGCGAAGTTTGATCCGCTGCAGTTGTTTACTCAGCTGCATTGGCAAGTTCCAACTCACCTAATTTTTTCTTGGCAAACAGCCCCCTTTCGGCTACGGGAAATGACTTATCTGATGCAAACTTATCTGCAAGCGTCTTAGCACTATTACCTAAATTTAGTAATTCACGAATCAGAATTTCAGCTGAAACACGCCGGACAATAGACGAACGATCCTCCGCAGAATTGTGCAATAAGTCGAGCAAAGGTGTTTGTACTTTTATTTGTCGCTCAGCAACAACAGGTTTTAGCTTTCTTGCGCAATAACGTATATCAGTCCATTCCCATTTACGGCCTTCAATCCATGCAATTCTGCCTTCAAATAAACTTCGGTATGCCTTAGCTCGAACCGCAGGTTGGATTGCAAGAGTAGCGATTTCTTCAATATATCTATCAAGAACTGACGTGCGGCCAAGTTGAGAAAAAAGAGATGGCATCGGGCCAGATGGCGACGAAATTAATTTTGATCTAATAGCCTCTGCTATCGATTCTTCACATAGCATTTGGAAAAGAACCTTTTTATCTGCATCCTCGATTCTACCCCACGAAGTCCAGTTAGCGAGCGCTATGCACAGTGCTTCTACTACATGTTCTGGATCTGTTGCTCTTGCTATTTCAGGTAGCTTTTCTCTTGCAGCTATACGAACTTGAGGCACCCAATCATTAAGTCTTCGAACAGCAAGTGAAAAGAAAAATGTATTCGGTGCTGCGCCGGACAAAGTTCGTAGAGTTTTCTCGCGTTTGTGCCCATCCCAACTGACTAGGTCCAGCCAAGTTAGTCGTTCTTTAGGTTTTGACCATATCTTCCATTTGGGCGGAGTAGTCTCTCTTAAAGCCAAAGAGAATTCAGAGCGAATCAATCGCTCCCAGTAGTCAAAACTTGAAAGGGGCAAGTCAGATGTCACATCTATTAACGCAGACATGTCGGATACTACTACCTTGCTACCAGAATTTATTATTCTGGCAAATGCCTTCACTGCTGATTTAACTTCATCTTCCATAATCTGCGATTGTTGCACCTATTTTTGCCTCTTAACTAATAACATGAGCTCCCCCTCATCCAGGGTGAGAGCATACTAACTTATTGGCTCAGATAATGAACGCTTCGTATATTTGTTGAACTCAAAATTTTCATCTTCTCGGCAATTTTCGTAAAAATTGGCCTAGATTTTAAGCTCGTTCACTACTTGAACAAGAATTGAACGAAGTATGCTCGCGCCCTGCCCCCTCATCAGGCTTTGCCAGACTTGGAAAGTTTAAACACAAAATCACTGGAGGCCACCTTGTCCAATATCTGTCCATGGCATTGATTCAGCCACACAGTTTCAGTATCCACGGTGAGGCTCACCAAGACAAGCTGTTGATTTATAAAACAATTGCACGCTCAACAGCCGTCGATCTTTTTACAGATATGCCAACGTTGTCGTCCGGATGGAAACTAGTTGTCTCTCGCATCATAAAGCTCTTTGAGAGACACTTGACGAAAAAACAACGTCATCAATTTCGCTTATAAAGTGATTATCCTTACGCCAACAGCAACCGCTTAAACACGAGTTTCCTCAGGAATCAACGCCAAGAGATCTGTAACCCCAATGTCTTCACCGGCCTGAGAAAGCAAAGCAGAGACTTGCCCCCGATGGTGGGTTTGGTGATTAAAGAAGTGAAGAACCAGACTTGAAAACCGTTTGTTGGCAGGAACGCCTTTGCTGTTGTGATAACTAATTAAGCGATCTAAATCTGTTTCAGTGAGTTCATCTATCCAACAGATAATCTGACAATCCAACCAAGCCCTTTGTTCGGATAAAGCAGTAAAATCTTCAAAAAGTATCTGATCCAAACTACTCGGGTTGGGAAGATTGACCACCTCACGTAAAGAGGACTTGCAAGACGGATGCGAGGAAAATCGCTTGAGCCAAATAATATCGCCCACAAGAATGTGATTCAAAGTACCGAAAATGGAACCAAAAAATGCGCCACGATCCTTGGTCAACTCTTTCGTATCTAAGCGACTCGCAGCCTCGTAGACCTTAGTGTTCATGCTCTGATTGTAGGCGGCCAGCAATGTAAAGTGTTCTTTAAGGCTCATCAGTATTTCTCCTTGCACATCACGAATGGCGTGGACTCCTCTCGCATCAGGCTTTGCCACACTGGGTATGCCTGATTACGACATCGCCGAAGGCCACCATGTCAAAATCTGTCTATGGCATTGATTTAGCCAAACACAGTTTCAGTATCCACGGTGAGGATCACCAAGGCAAGGTATTGATACACAGAACCATTTTACGACAGTCAGTAGTCGGAGAAGCGGGGGCTGTCTGTATGTCGTGCTTGAGTTCTGTGCTTCTCTCGCCATGGTGTGACGCGCGCCAGACACTTTTTGTC
This sequence comes from Photobacterium halotolerans DSM 18316, assembly GCF_000425165.1. Taxonomy (GTDB): domain Bacteria; phylum Pseudomonadota; class Gammaproteobacteria; order Enterobacterales; family Vibrionaceae; genus Photobacterium; species Photobacterium halotolerans. The sequence goes on along the minus strand of NZ_AULG01000013.1, from coordinate 130,845 downwards.
GGCTCAATGTATGGTCCGCCTCGTTTTTGCAACTACAATTTTAACGGGAGTGGTTTGCGCTGATGTTGCCCGGGCGGTTGTAGGCGCTCCTTGCGCTCAACCAAGCTATTCCTTAATAAGACCATTTTGGGCTTGTCCGTAATTACTATGTACGTTTTATAGCGACCACTGAATATGAATGCCAGTGCTTCATTTTACCCAACGAAGTCTTTGCCGTTTCGTCACGTTCGAAGTACCTGACTACTTCAAAATCCGAGAACAAAGCCTTAACCTCTGACTCAGATAAAGGTGTTGTTGGGCTACGGTGATTTTTAGCCCAACTGTCTTTTGTCCCCATAAAGTCACCGGCAAAGACACCACCAATTTCAATCGACGATTTGATATTGCCCCAAGTTGCCTCAAAGATGTTCGGATCAGCAAAGAATAAACTAGAGTTAGCGATGACTAGGCCAACCTTAGGATAGTCAAAAGACTCAAATGAAGACTCTGAAATTTCCACCAGCGATTTAGCTCCAAATCGATCTCTGCATATCGCTACAGAATCAGGATTAATATCGAAGCCATGTACCTGATAACCTTGCTGCTCTAGATATTGGATATCACATCCGGTTCCACAACCACAGTCGGTAGCTATTTTGAGGTTTGATGCATTTAAACTAGCCGCAAATTCCGTCCGCTTTGAATGAGGGCGAGACAATGCCTTTTTGTAGTACTGGCGCCAGATCTCAGCATTTTCATCCATAAGCTTATTATTTCCCTGAAAGTACATAACATTTCATTACACGATCCAGTATCTTACTCAAACACCTTATGCGACCCAATTGATATTCTGAGCTTTTGTCGCACTTTATGAACTACCCTGAAGTTCAGCGTCGCAGATGCTGGTGAAAAAGCGACTGCGGTCACTGAGCGCTTTCAGGGGCGTTTATGAGCTGGTATTCATTTTGATTGTCAGTAAACCACTCTTTCATTGCCTTTCGCGATAGTTTGATGCCGGTTTGCGGCTGTTGTGGCATGGGGAGAAACGCATCAGGGATTTTGAAGCGGGTGAGTTTGTCTGCCAGCCAGAGGGGCAGTTGCAGGGCTGACAGGTCGCTGGCGCTGTCGATCAGGGCAATCGGGCGGGCGCCGTATTCGGGGCTGTGCACAGGGATCACCATACTTTGCCTGATGTCCGGATGGCGGTTCAGCACGGCTTCAATTTCTTCGCAGTGGATGTTCTCGCCGCCGGAAATAAACTGGTTATCGGCACGACCTGTGATGCGAAGTTCACCGTCGATCCACTGGCCGACATCTTTGCTATCAAACCAGCCCTGTTCATCCACCAGCGGGATAAGCTGGCCCTGATGATAGTAACCGCTCGCTAATATATCACCTGCGATATAAATCCGGTGGTTTCTCAACTGAACCTGACGGTTTGGCAGCACACGCCCGGCGCTTGCGATGTGGTCAGTCGGTTTGGCCGTCACCGTCGACGCCGCTTCTGTCATGCCATAACCCAGCCAGGTTTCAATGCCACTGTCTCTGGCCTGCTGGCACAGTGGCAAAGGCACGTCACTGCCGCCCAGTAGCACATGGCTGAGCTGCAGCGGCTGATGATGATCCAGCAGCCGCTTGAGCTGCGTGGCCACCAGCGACGCATGGGTCGCCCCCCGAATGTCCTGTTCCAGCTGACCGCTGCCGATTTTCAGGCAGGCACCGGCACTGAGCCAGCGGTACAGAATCGACAGACCGGAAACGTGATACATGGGCAGACTGAGCAGCCAGCAATCGTGCTGCTGAAACGGAAACACTGCCAGCAGACCACGGGCCGAGGCCAGATGCTGAGCCTGGGTGTGGGCGACCGCTTTGGGCACGCCGGACGAGCCTGAGGTAAAAACAATCGAGGCTATTTTTTCTGTGTCGCGTTGTTCTGTGTCGCGTTGTTCTGCGTCTTGTCGTCCTGCATCGCGGGCAAGACACGGCGCCGAGGAGGCAGCCGGCGCTTGCAGGTTCAATATCTGGCAGCCTTTGAATAAGCGCAGCCTGTCCTGTTCAGACAAACCGGCGATAACAGATTCACTCAGCCATAAACATCTTGGCTGCCCTTCGCCATACAGCACACGCAGTTTGTCCTCCAACACCTGACAGGGCTGCGGCATCGTCAGGGCCGTGATCGCACCAAGCTGGCTACAAGCCAGATGGAGCATCACTACATCCGGCGAGTTGTTGCTGACCACGGTCACCACAGCACCTTCGCTCACCCCCTGAGCGGCAAGCACGCGCGCCAGATGGTGAATCTGCTCAGTCAGCGCTTGCCAGGTGTATTCCGTATCAGCCGTGATCAGGGCGATGTCATCAGGCCGCGTCTGAGCCCAGGTGTGCCAGAGGCAAGGCTGGTGCGGACTCATGACTGCCATACCTGTGTCTGTTCCTGTAACGACTGAACCGGCAGCGAACTGCCCGGCCAGGGAATTTCAAGCTGCGCACTGAACAGATGAAGTGTATCCAGCCCGGGCAGGCTCTCTGGCAGCAACCAGTGAGACAGGCGTGCGAGCTGCGTCAGCCCCAGGCTGGACTCAAGCGCTGAACTGATCACCACTGACATGCCCGCAGCATGCGCATCCCTAATCAATTGTGCACAGCGCTGCACCGAACCGATCAAGGTCGGCTTCAGGATAAGCGTCTGAGCACCCGCCAAGCGATTGAGACTGAAATCCGGCGCTCTGACGGCAGCTTGCAAAGTTTCATCCCGCGCCAGCGCGAGGCCGGTTTCTTTACTGAAAGTCAGGCTGTCGGCCGGTCGCTGACAAGGCTCTTCAATAAAGGCAATTCGCGAAGCATGAGCAGGCGCAAGATGGCGGGCGAACTCACGCGCCTGCGACAGCGACCAGGCACAGTTGGCGTCCAGCTGCAGCATCAACGACGGGTGCGCTTTCAGCAAGGCACTGATATTAACAGCATCCTGGTGCGGCGAACCACGGCCCAGTTTGAGTTTGGCAAGGCGGCAATCCGCTGGCAGGCAGAGGCTTGCGACAGCGCCTGCCGTCCCGGTGTGCACTGGCTCATGGCTCAGCAAGGGCACTGTCTGGTATGTGGCTGTGATCGGTAGTCCGCCTTGCAGTTCCAATACCGCCATCGACAGCCCGAATGCCACCGACGGCCACCGGGCACAGGCCATGATGTCCTGCCCGGCCACCCAGCGTTTGAGCGCGATGCGGCTCTGCTGTTCGGCCTGCTCGGCACATTCCACACTGAAGCCCGGCAAGGGCGCGATTTCCCCGCGCCCGATGCGCGCGCCCTCCCGCAGCTCGGCGATATAGCCGGTGCGCTCGGTTAATCGCCTGCCCCGCAGGATCACTCCAGTGTCCATCGGCAACCGGTAGCAATACAGACTGGCTGAACGCGTCATCCTGTTCACACCTTGTTTCTATATACGGTTCTGTGTTTACCGCTCAGTGATGACAGATCACGGATTGCGCGGAAATTTTTTGAAGTCCGGCTGACGTTTTTCATTGAACGCATTACGGCCTTCCTGGCCTTCTTCGGTCATATAAAACAGCATGGTGGCATTGCCCGCCAGTTCCTGCAGTCCGGCCTGTCCGTCGCAGTCGGCATTCAGTGCGGCTTTGAGGCAACGCAGCGCCATCGGGCTGTGCTGCAGCACTTCACGACACCAGCGCACCGTCTCTCTTTCCAGCTCAACCAGCGGCACAACGGTATTGACCAGCCCCATCGCCAGCGCTTCCTGCGCATCGTAAAAACGACACAGAAACCAGATTTCGCGGGCCTTTTTCTGACCGACAATCCGTGCCATATAAGCGGCGCCCCAGCCGCCGTCAAAAGACCCGACTTTCGGGCCGGTCTGACCAAAGCGGGCGTTCTCTGCCGCTATGGTCAGATCGCACATCATGTGCAGCACATGGCCGCCGCCCACCGCCCAGCCGGCCACCGAGGCAATCACAGGTTTCGGACAGGTGCGGATCTGGCGCTGAAAATCCAGCACATTCAAATGATGGGTGCCGGCGTCGTCCCGGTAACCGCCATAGTCACCGCGAACTTTCTGATCGCCGCCGGAGCAGAAGGCATCCTCGCCCAGCCCGGTGAGAATAATCACGCCGACGGACTCATCGTAGCGGGCTTGTGACAGCGCATGGATCATTTCGTTGACGGTCTGCGGACGAAAAGCATTGTGCACCTGCGGACGGGCAATGGTGATTCTGGCAATGCCATCGCTTGATGTGTGGTACTGAATATCTTCATACCCGCTGCTGCCGTTTACCCATTCGATCGGCGCATAAAGTGCCTGTTCAGACAAACCCAGGGTCATTGCCATCTCATCCTCACTCTCAGATCACTGTGTCATTTCAAGGTGCTGGTTCAGCTGACGCCTGAGCGCCATCGCAAAAGCCTGCGGTTGTTCTTTGTGGGCGTTGTGCCCGGCATGGGCGATACAGCTTGCCGGCACCCGGCTGCCATTGGTCATTCGCGAAAATTTGCTGTCATGCCCGCCGTAAAAGTAATGCATCGGTACGGGCTGCGACTTGAGCGTATCCAACAGATACGCTTGCCGGGCTAATGACGTCGCGAGCAGCAGGGCGGCAACACCGGATCCGAGGTTATCACTGCGGCAGTGGACCAAACTTTGTTTTTGCGCATGATTCAGCGAAGAAAAGACAGGTTGCTGGTACCAGTCGGCCAACACCGCATCGACAGGCTCACGGCGAAACCGGCGGGCCCAGCGGCAGTCCTGTCGCCACCGTACAACTTGTTCCTGTGTGGAAGTCAGGCCAAAGTGACCGCCTTCCACCGCCAGCAGCCGGATATTCAGCGGCGCAAACAGGCCGTTGGCCACGCCGTGCATGGCGATACGGGCACCCAGTGAGTAGCCCGTCAGCACCAGGGGCCGGTCAGCCAGCTGAAGCTTGGTCAGGCTATCGCGAACCTGTCCCGCCGCCTCATCCAGAGAGTGACAGGCAACAGCGCGGCTGCCGCCATGACCGGGCAAATCCAGCCCGATACAGGAATAGGCTTGCAGCCACTGAGCACAATCAAGCCAGTCTGCTCCGCTGCCCAGCAGGCCATGGAGAAACACCATCACCGGCTGTTCAGGCTGATCGCTCCGGGTAAGAAACTGGCTACAGAGCATGCAGATCTCTGATGAACTGGCTGAGCTGCTCGCCGGCTTCTCCCGGCGTCGTCGGGATCTCCACCAGCAGCGCGCCTGTCCCGGCAAGCAAATGCTCATTCACAACCGATTGATAAGCAGACAGTGTCGCGGTTTTGTAATACGCCAGTCCAAACTGACGGGCAGCGTGCTCAAACTGATAACCGTGCGGCATCTGGTACAGATGCTGTTTACTGTCCGGCGGGACAGGCAGCAGGTCAAAAATGGCACCGCCGTCGTTGTTCGTGACGACGATAACCACAGGTGTTTTGCTGCGGGTCAATAACGCCAGCGAATTCAGATCATGCAGCAGCGAGGTATCGCCCAGCAGCAAAATCAAAGGACTGCCGCTGGCACGCTGCACCCCTGCCGCAGTGGCGACCAGCCCGTCAATGCCCGAAGCGCCCCGGTTGGTGTAAACAGCACGCCCGTCAAACAGAGTAAACATGTCAACCAGTCTGGCAATCAGGCTGTTACCCAGAAAGAGACTCGCCTGCTGACCCCTGTGGCTCAGATCCATCGCCAGTGCCAGCTCCGACATTGCGCCACTGGCCGCTAAATAGCTGCCGACCCTGGCATGGACCTGCTGCGCCGTGTGCCGGAGTGCCTGTCGCCACTGCTGCTGATGTGTCTGTCCGGGCAGCGGATCATCAGCGGCGGTTTTTGCTAACGCTGTCAGGGCCTTGTCTGCCCAGTCGGCAATACCCGCGACAAAATGGCATTGCGGCAGGTGGTCCGGATTGTGACGTGCCCTGTCGGCCGACACATACCAGTATTCGCCCTGCCTTTCACCGACCTGCCGGGCAATCCACTGGGTCAGGCGCTTGGAAATCAGGCGTGAGCCAAACTGGAGGATCAGATTGCACTCATTCAGCGGCGCGGCCAGCTCGTCAACCTGCAGCCAGAGATCGTAGTGCGCCCAGTCACTGCCAATCCCCGATTGCGGATCGCACAACAGCGGACATGCCAGCGCTGCCGCCAGTGCGGCCACCGCCTGCGCGTCTGAAACAGACATGTCACCGGCGATAATGACCGTCTTTTTGCTGCGCAGCGCCTGAATATCATCAGGCACAGTGACCCGTGCAGGCTGAACAGACACACAGGTAAAAGGCTGCTCCGCGCTTCGCCAGTGAGCAAGCAACCCTGTGTAATAGCCCGATTCATCCGGCGGGTCTGGCGAATACAGAGGCTCCGGAAACGGGCAGTTTATGTGCACCGCACCACCCTGCTGACGCTGGCGAAACAGCAGCTCATCTACCGATGTCAGCAGCCAGCTTAACGGGACAGTCACAGAAGGGCTGGGCAGATCCAGGCTGGCGGTCACGTGAGAAGAGAAGATTCCCGGCTGGCAGATCGCCTGATTGGCGCCGCAGCCGATCAGTTCGACAGGCCGGTCGGCGGTCAGCAACACCAGCTTTTCACCGGTCAGTCCCGCTTCAACCACAGCCGGTATCAGATTGGCCACCGCGGTGCCGGAGGTCACGATAACCGCCACAGGCTGGCCGCTGGCTTTGGCCATACCGAGCGCAAGAAAGCCCAGTCCGCGCTCATCAAAATGGGTATGCAGATTCAGTGCCGGATGCGCGTCGGCTTCCAGTGCCAGCGGTGTCGAGCGTGAACCGGGGGCAAGGCAGAGCTCTGTCACCCCCAGGCGTGACAATTCTTCGAGCAGGGTTCGCGCCCAGATCCGGTTCAGGTGAGCCTGTCCGCCAATCATCAGGCCACCTCAGACACGTGCGTTGCGGCAGCGAAATCTTGGATTAGCGCCAGCAGGGTCGACATTTTCCTGTCCAGCTCCTGCCATTCACTGCTAGCTTCAGAGCCTGCCACTATGCCCGCTCCGGCAAAAAGCTGCAGTTGATCCTGCATGACATAAGCGCTGCGGATCGCCACACAGAATTCTGCTTTTTCGCGACTGACATAACCCAGCGAACCAGCATACCAGCCGCGGTCAAACGGTTCATACTGGCGGATAAACTGCATGGCTGAGCTGCGGGGCAATCCGGCCACGGCAGCGGTAGGTTGCAGCGCATGGAGCAGATTCACGCCACAGACGCCGGGTTTGAGCCGGGCACGAAAGTGGCGTTTTAAGTGCTGTACCTGACACAGTTGCAGCAGTGCTGGCGATGCCTCAACATCAAGATTATCAACATAGGGCGCCAGACGATCGGTAATATCGTCCACCACGTACTGATTTTCCTGACGGTTTTTCGCATCCAGGCTGAGCCAGCGGGCCCATTGCCGATCCTGTGCAGGTGTGCGCCCGCGGCCAATAGTACCGGCAAGTGCTTCGGTCTGAAGACTGGCACCGTCACGCTGATACAAACGCTCAGGGCTCGAGCCCACAAACCCCCGTTGCTCATCCAGCGCCAGCATGAAATGAAAACTGTGCGCATTGGCCTGACGGCTGGCACTGAGTAATTGCGCGGCTGATATCGCAGAATTGATTGCTACTGTGCTCTTTCTGGCCAGCACCACTTTGTCGAACTGCCCGGCCTGAATGCCCGCCAGCACATCGCCGACCAGCTTGTGCCAGTGAGTGTGATTCGGGGTGTGGCGCACAGACACGATCGGCGCCGCTGTCTCTGCGCCGCTAATGGCAGGCAACACGCTTTTCTTGGTCACTAATTGTCTGAGCTTTGCTATCACTGATGCTTTGCCGCCATGCAGGTTCACCGCCAGTGACCATGTGTCGCCCTCGCGGATCAGCTCAATACAGGGCAGGAAAAAATAAGAACACAGCGTCGGATCGCTGCGGTTTTCCTCAGCATCAAAAGCACGGCAGCCCCACACACGCTGTTCATCCTGGAGCAGGGCGCAGGCAGGCTGCGGATCGGAATAAACCGCATGCTGGCCCAGTGCCACCACTTCCTCCTGACCATCACGCGATTGCCAGTACAATTTCGGATACAGCGTCTGGGCATCCAGCCAGTCGACGCCCGACACGTCAGACTGAGCCGCCAGCGGCTGTCTCAGCCGGGCAGTACTTTCCGGCGCCGTGCGAACACGTTCAATAAGTGCACTGACCGTCTGACATAAATGCGACACCTTGACCTCACAGAGCAGAATTGGAAATCAGCCGAACTCAGCCCGCATTCTACTGCTCAGTCAACTGCCCTGAGATGCACCAGATCAATATTGTTTTCATTTTTTATCCTGAACAATAAAGAAGCTGAGTGCGGAGACTTGAAGTTCGCTTTTTCGTCCTTATATCAATAGCAAGAGAGCCATTAGCCTTACTTTCAGTGCGTTTATTTTTTGAGGGATGACAGGAAGACTCCTGCCTGTAAATTGAGGTGAGCATGCTGACGCAACTACCCAGACTGCATCTGGAATTAACAGAGTGCAGTCCAAGATCCAGTGATACCAACCATCAGACATTGGCGCCGCCACGCTGGCCGATGAGTCAGGTTTTTCCGGCAATGCCGGTGACAGACAGCACATTTCGGTTACCCACAGTGACGTTTGTGATTCTGGTATCTGCTGAGTATGTACTTGAACAATTGAAAAAAGCCATTTCCCAGCCCGTCCTTCACTGATGGGCTACCTTGTCCTGTGTGATGAATGCGATAAGTGTGATTAACAAAAACAGACAAAAAAACCGGCGCTCAGTACGCCGGTTTCTGTTACAGACGGACAATTTCCCGTTGTGATCAGTTAATGACAAACAGCGCCATAAACTCATTCACCGGGGTTGCTTCCAGCCTGGCCTGATCACTGCAGAGCTCAACAATCTTATCGCTCATGCCCTGTGGGAAGCGGGTCAGCAGGTTGCGTCTGAACTTACGCTCCAGCACAGGAATGCCTTCTTCACGACGGCGGCGGTGACCAATCGGGTACTCGACCGAGACCTTCTCGGTGCTGGTGCCATCGCTGAAGAAAATCTGAATAGCATTGGCAATCGAGCGCTTGTCTGACTCCATATATTCGGCGCTGTAACGCTTATCTTCAATGATTTCCATTTTGCTGCGCAGCACATCGATACGGCTGTCGCCACGGTGGAAGTCATCTTCATAGTGCTCCGCAATCAGATCGCCGTGAATCAGAGGCACAGCAATCATGTACTGCAGGCAGTGATCGCGGTCGGCAGGATTGGCCAGATCGCCGGATTTGGAAATAATGCGAATGGCAGATTCGTGCGTGGTCACTTCGATACGCTCGATGTCGTCCAGACGGTCCTTCACCTGATCATGCAGCGTCACCGCACACTCTACCGCTGTCTGGGCGTGGAACTCTGCCGGGAAAGAAATCTTAAACAGCACATTTTCCATCACGTAGCTGCCAAAATCCTGATTCAACCTGAACGGCTGACCGTTGAACAGCACATCGTAATAGCCCCATTTAGGTGCGGTCAGCACTGACGGCAGACCCATTTCGCCTTTCATGGTGATCATTGCCAGACGCACGGCACGGGAGGTAGCGTCACCCGCGGCCCACGACTTACGGGAGCCGGCATTCGGCGCGTGACGATAGGTGCGCAGCGCACAACCATCGACCCAGGCCTGGGACACGGCATCTATGATCTGATCGCGATTTCCGCCCAGCATCTTAGTCACCACAGCCGTCGATGCCACACGCACCAGCAACACATGATCCAGACCTACGCGGTTATAGCTGTTTTCCAGCGCCAGAACGCCCTGAATTTCATGGGCTTTGATCATGGCGGTCAGCACGTCACGCATGGTCAGCGGCGCTTTGCCTTCCGAAACAGCGACACGGCTCAGGTAATCGGCCGTAGCCAGAATACCGCCCAGGTTGTCAGACGGATGGCCCCATTCTGCGGCCAGCCAGGTATCGTTGAAATCCAGCCAGCGAATGATGCAGCCAATGTTAAACGCAGCGGTGATCGGGTCCAGTTCGTGGGAGGTGCCCGGTACACGCGCGCCGTTCAGTACAGTTGTACCCGGCACAGTCGGGCCCAGATGCTTGGTGCATTCAGGGAAGCGCAGCGCCAGCAGGCCACAGCCCAGGGTATCCATCAGGCAGTTACGGGCGGTGTTATAGGCCTCGGCTGAGGTAATTTCGCTATTGGCCACATAATCGGCAATTTTTACCAGCAGTGCATCCGGCTGCGGGCGTTCATTCAGTTCAACGTTGAGGCTCATTCATCTTTCCTTTTACTTCTGAGTCGATATTGTTTCGATTCCCTTTCAAGGGAGGGAGTATCAGCGGCGTTGGTCTATCGGCAGCCAGTCCTGATGATCCGGGCCGATATAATCTGCGCTCGGCCGGATGATGCGGTTATTCTCACGCTGCTCATAAACATGCGCGGCCCAGCCGGTGACGCGGCTCATGACAAAGATTGGCGTAAACAATTTGGTGGGAATGCCCATAAAGTGATATGCCGATGCATGGAAAAAGTCCGCATTGGCAAACAGGCCTTTTTCGCGTTTCATCACCGCTTCCACCCGCTCGGACACAGCATATAAATGGGCATCACCGGCATCGGCCGACAACCTGCGCGCCCACTCTTTGATCAGCGCGTTACGCGGGTCTGAGTCGCGATAAATTGCATGCCCAAAGCCCATGATTTTGTCTTTGTTCGCCAGCATGGTGAGGATATGGCTTTCCGCTTCGTCCGGGGTTTTCCAGTGTTCGATCATCGCCATCGCCGCTTCGTTGGCTCCGCCGTGCAGCGGGCCGCGCAGGCTGCCGATCGCTGCCGTAATGCACGAATGCAGATCAGACAGCGTGGAAGCGCAGACACGCGCGGTGAAGGTCGAGGCATTGAACTCATGCTCGGCATAGAGGATCAGCGAGCAATGCATGACCTGCTTGTGCAGCTCCGACGGCGCCTTGCCGGTCAGCATTTCCAGAAAATAGCCGCCGGTACAGTCCTGCTCAGAACTGGCGGTATCGATGCGCACCCCGTCGTGACTGTAACGGTACCAGTAGCAGATGATTGCCGGCAGCATGGCCAGTAACGTGTCGGTTTTGTCTGCCTGCTGGCTGAAATCCGTTTCCTGATCCAGGTTACCCAGCATGGAGCAGCCGGTACGCATCACGTCCATCGGGTGTGCCTGTGCCGGAATCGCTTCCAGCACGGTTTTCAATGCATCGGGCAGGCCGCGTTTGGCTTTCAGTGTCGCTTTATACTGATCCAGCTCTGCCTGGGTCGGCAGTTTGCCTTTCAGCAGCAGATAAGCCACTTCTTCGAACTGGGCATTGTGCGCCAGATCCGTGATGTCATAACCACGGTATGTCAGGCCGGTACCGGTTTTGCCCACGGTACATAGTGCGGTGCTGCCGGCACTCTGACCGCGCAGACCTGCCCCGCCCAGTGGCTTGTTGAGTGAACTGTCCTTGTTTGCCGTGTTTTCATTGTCCGCTGTCACTGATTGTGTCGCAGTCATTACAGGCTCCTTTTGTTGCTGGTCGTCACGTTATTGGATTTAGACGCTCACTTCGTACGCCTTCTCTTTTTCTGTTGTATGAATGCTTTCTGTCCCTCCCCCTTTTCAAGGGGGAGGCTAGGAGGGGGTTACCGGGCACAATCTCTGAATCTGCGCACACCCTACGAACCCCACCCTAGCCCTCCCCTTGCCAAGGGGAGGGAATATTCGTGTTAACAACAAACTCAGTACCGTTCCTCCCCCCTTTTCAAGGGGGAGGCTAGGAGGAGGTTACCGGGCACAATCTCTGAATCTGCGCACACCCTACGAACCCCACCCTAGCCCTCCCCTTGCCAAGGGGAGGGAATATTCGTGTTAACAACAAACTCAGTACCGTTCCTCCCCCTTTTCAAGGGGGAGGCTAGGAGGGGTTACCGGGCACAATCTCTGAATCTGCGCACACCCTGCGAACCCCACCCTAACCCTCCCCTTGCCAAGGGGAGGGAATATTTGTGCACGTTGTCACTGGCCGCTGAAGAGTTTGTCCAGCGTCTGCTCATATTCATGGTAGCCAAGATAGTCATAAAGCTCTTCGCGGGTTTGCATCTGATCAACCACGTTGCGCTGATGACCGTCTGTCAGCAGGTGCTGATACACATTCAATGCCGCTTTGTTCATGGCACGAAAGGCTGACAGCGGATAAAGCACCATGCCGACTCCCTGCCCGGCCAGCTCTTCGCAGGAAAACAGCGGCGTGGCACCGAATTCCGTGATATTGGCCAGCACGGGCACTTTGACTGCATCCACAAACTGGCGGTACTGCTCGAGCGAAATCATGGCTTCCGGGAAAATCATATCGGCACCGGCTTCCACACAGGCAATGGCCCGCTCTATCGCGGCATCCATCCCTTCAACGGCCAGTGCATCGGTACGGGCCATAATGACAAAGCTGTCATCCTGACGGGCATCAACGGCCGCTTTGATGCGATCGACCATCTCAGCCTGGCTGACAATGGCTTTATTCGGACGGTGCCCGCAGCGTTTCTGCGCCACCTGATCTTCCATATGGACCGCAGCAGCTCCGGCCCGCTCCATTTCACGAATGGTGCGGGCAATATTGAATGCGCCGCCAAAACCGGTATCGATATCCACCAGCAGCGGCAGATCACAGGCGGCGGTGATCCGGCGCACGTCTTCCGTCACATCATTCAGGGTAGTGATCCCCAAATCCGGCAGACCATAAGAGGCATTGGCGATCCCGCCGCCAGACAGGTAAATCGCCTGGTGACCCACCTGTTTTGCCATCATGGCGCAGTATGGATTGATCGTCCCCACCACCTGCAGCGGGTGGTTGTCTGCAACAGCCTGACGGAAACGCTGTCCTGGCTTCATAACATGCTCCTTGTTGTTGTAAGAATTACCCGGCAGAACGCAGTCTGCTGAGTATCAGTCCTTGTTTAACTGGCTTTCGATCAGAGTTCTGCTGCGCATGATGTGGCGGCGCATCAGCATTTCAGCCAGTTCCCCGTCGCGATCCCGTATCGCTGCCAGAATCTGTGTGTGCTCGTTCAGTGCCCGCTCCGGACGTGAATGCGAACGCGGTGACTGATAACGGTACATACGCAGCAGGTGGTAAAGCTCATCGCACAACAAGCTGATTAACTTGCTGTTTCGACTGGCTTTGATGATCCGGTAGTGGAAATCGAAGTCACCGTGCTGGTGAAAATAGGAAGCACCATCAACCTGCTCAATATGGGTCTGATGGGTTTGCAATAAGGCCTCCAGCCCGGCAATTTCTTCGTCAGTGATTTTTTCACAGGCCTGACGCGCCGCCATGCCTTCCAGCGCTTCCCGCACAGCATAAATTTCTGCCAGCTTCTGCGGACTGAGTGCAACGACCCGGGCGCCGACATGGGGAATACGCTCGACCAAACCCAAGGCTTCAACCCGCATCATGGCTTCACGCAGCGGGCCACGGCTGACGGCAAACTGACGGGCCAGTTCAGGTTCAGATATCTTACTGCCGGCAGGAAAAACCCCGGTGACGATGCGCTCGACCAGCACTTCCAGCAAACTGTTGGATTTGGTCGGCTCTTTTACAGGATCAGCTTTACCGCTCATAGTCAGCGTGGGATCTTGCACATTGTCTACAATATCAATACTCACAACACTTTCCATCCATCCAACCAATGCATATTGTCAACAATAATTAATCAATAAGATAAAAATAGACCTTAAAAAGACCAAAAACAAGGGAGTTGTTAACAGGGAGTAAATATCGACAGTCAGAAGTGTCAACAATGTGAGGGAGATCGACGAGAGAAAATAGAGAAAATAGAGAAAGGTAAAATGGGCATGGTTAACCAGAAACCCACACACCCTGCACTGTTAACCCAGCAGTGTTAACAATAGTGCATTTTCACAGACAAGCCGCAAAATAACCGGGCAGTGCCCTTGCTCTCTTTCTAAGGCTTAATGAGTCAAGGCATAAAGAGTTAAGGCTTGACAGGTCCGGCATGCTGTTCAATATGCTTTTCCAGTGATCTAAACCATCCCAGCAAAAAAAGCACTTCAGCCAGGACGAACAAGGGGCCAATGATCAGGCCGGCAAGATCATCAATAAAGGCAGGCTTCTTGCCTTCAAAATAATGGCCAATAAACTGAATCACCCAACCCAGGAAGAACAGGCTAAGGCTGAAACCCAGCCAGCCCAATAAGGGCAGCGCAGCAATCGGCACAGCCGCCATGGTCATCACTGACAGCACAAACGCCATCATCAGGCCCATCGGCACACTGAGGCGCAAGTAGTAGAGCACACTCGATGCCACGGCAACATAAGCACCATTGAACTCCATCTCCCCTAATGAAAACGCTACTCTGGCAAACAGGCAGATCACGGCAAAAACAATCAAGGGGATACCGACAAAGTGCGTGTGTATATTGCGCTTTGAACGATGATAGAGCGCATATTGGGTCAATTGCTGTTCCAGAGTTTTCATTGCATTGTCCTGATACCGTCACCAAGCAATAACTCTAAAACACGGCACAATGTTAACGAAGTGTAAAAACCAGATTCTGTGATATCGCATCATAGTCACACTATCAATACCGGCGCAGGCGCAGCTATTTATCTGCTTCATCAGATCCTTTGGCAGCGGCATCGTGCTGCCATATTGAGGGATATCCCCCATTTACTGTTTGGTTCAGCCTTCTATAGTTAGATGGTCAATCCCATTGAGCACCGGAGGCAGCCATGACGAATGTGCAATCTGACAATAAACGCCCGACTCCAGATCCAGCGGAAGACAATGCGTTCTTCCCCTCGCCCTATTCACTGAGCCAGTTTACTTCACCTAAATCTGATCTGAGCGATGCAAACTATCCAGACCCTTACACTGGCGGTCGCTGGAAGATCCTGATGGTTGGAGCAGACGAACGCTATCTGCTTACAGAGAATGGCACCATGTTTTCGACGGGAAACCACCCCGTGGAAACGCTTCTGCCGATGTATCATCTGAACAAAGCCGGTTTTTCTTTCGATGTCGCTACGCTTTCTGGCAACCCGGTTAAATTTGAGTTCTGGGCGATGCCATCGGAAGACGAAGAAATAAAGGGACTCTTCGCCCAATATCGTGACCAGTTCAAGAAACCTTTGAAGCTTGCAGACGTTGTCGAAAAAGCGCTTGGCGATGATTCCGACTATATTGGGGTGTTCATTCCCGGAGGCCATGGTGCGTTAATCGGTCTGCCTGAAAGCCCAGAGATGAAAGCCGTGCTTGAATGGGCTAATGCCAATGACAAGTTCATGATATCACTCTGTCATGGACCCGCCGCCTTTCTTTCTGTTGGCAACAACCCAAACTTTGCAGGTTACAAGATTTGTGCTTTTCCTGATGATCTCGACGCCCAGACTCCGGACATTGGCTACATGCCCGGTCATTTGACATGGAAATTCGGAGAAAAGCTGAAAGCGCTTGGCTTCGACATTGTGAATACGGATATTTCAGGTGCAACGCATCAGGACCGGAAGATGCTGACGGGCGATAGCCCCCTCGCCGGGAATAATCTCGGGAAACTTGCAGCCAAAGCTCTGCTTGACGAGATTGGCAAAGAGTAATACCTATGCCAGCAGACGATGCAATTCGAGCTGCAATGATCATTGGAGGCGGTCGAAATCTGACATTGCAGCTACTCTTGGGCTATCCATACGCACGGTAGAAAACCACCTCCGCCGGGCCCGTCTTCGTCTTGGTGTGGCAACCACCGCTGAAGCCATCAGAATGGCGATTCGTAATGGTGACATCGAGGGGTGATCCGCGCACTCAATAAACAACACATGCCTATTGAAATGATCGATGCGATCCTAAACGTGGTGGAAGCTGAGCTCCCTCCCTGTAAGAGGGTACGTGCTGCAACGTGCAGAAAAATGGTTAGTGATGAGACAGAATGTGATTGGAATATTCAACGAAAAACGAAATCATAAGGACTGACGTACATGTTACATACTGCGAATAAAATGACTGTCATTGAAATCTCTGAGCCTGGCGGGCCAGAGGTTTTAACGCCCCTTGAGACAACGATTCCGGTGCCAAAGACCGGGGAAATCTTGGTTCGGGTCGAGGCCGCAGGTGTTAATCGTCCTGACGTCATTCAACGCCAGGGTCATTACCCAATGCCTGAAGGCGTCACTCCAATTCCTGGCCTTGAGGTTGCCGGAACGGTTTCATCAATTGGAGAAGGTGTTACGGGCGTACAGATTGGTGACCGAGTATGCGCACTGACTAATGGCGGTGGCTATGGTGAATATTGTACTGTGCCAGAAAGCCAGACACTGCCAGTGCCGGACGGCATGTCAATGACAGCGGCGGCGGCTCTTCCCGAAACCCTGTTCACAGTCTGGGCAAACTTATTCAAGCTCGGTGGCGCAAAGCAAGGTCAGAGTGTTCTGATTCACGGCGGGACAAGTGGCATCGGCACAACCGCGTTGATGCTATGCCGCGAATTCGGTATCGAGGCATATGCGACGGCTGGATCAGATGATAAATGCGATGTAATCGCAGATCTTGGCGCTACCCCTATCAACTACCGGAAAACTGATTTTTCCGATTTCATTTTGAAGCAAACGGATGGCCGTGGCGTTGATATCATTCTCGATATAATGGGTGCATCCTATTTCTCTGGAAATATGCGGAGTTTGGGAATGGATGGCCGGCTGGTAATCATTGGTTTCCTTGGCGGAGTCTGTGCAGAGCGAGTGAATCTGCAAGAACTCGCGTTGAAGCGGGCAGTTGTCACTGGTTCAACTATGCGAGCACGGACTTCGGCCGAAAAAGCCGAAATTGCCAACGACTTGCTTAAAAATATCTGGCCGATTCTCAATGCAGGTCGATGTCATCCCATCATTCACAGCACGTTCCCGTTACACGAAGCCGCGCGCGCACATGCAATGATGGAATCCGGCAAGCATATTGGAAAAATTGTTCTTACGGTGAGTTAGCTTTAAGCCCGGTACAGCGCCCACGATCACTTCATGAGCACATGTAATATCTCAGTACCCACTGATATGAGATGTCATCTGGTTGGTAAAATGAAGGCTCACCATCAGCCATTTAATCCGGGTACCAAAAAAACAGCCAGTCTGAGGCTGGCTGTTTGATCTGTACGTGTATGCTGATAAAGAAGAGAAAAAGTTTACCGGGTCGGGCCCGTCGCCACTTTTCGCTTACTCAGTGATTTCAGCGTGGACAGCTTCACTTCATGGATCAGAATCGCTCCCAAAATGCAGCCTCCGCCCAGCATCTGCATCGGCGAGACTAACTGACCTAAGAAAACAAAACCCAGCATCAAAGCAAAAATGGGTTCCGAAAGTTCAACCAGCTGAACCGTCTGGCTTTTCAAAATAGTCAGGGACTTGGTCGTGCACCAGAAACCGCCTATGGTGGGCAGCAGCGCCAGCAATAAGAGCGTTAACCAGACATTGCTTTCTACACCAGCAAAGCCCGACATGGAAAAGGGGACAAACAGATACACCACACCAAACAGCAGCAATCCGCAAACCGGAACTAACCCGCCGCCAATGTTCAGTTTCTTATTGAGCACCAGAAACAGCCCGTAACCCCCCCCCGCCAGCACCGCGAACACAAAGCCGGTATTATCTGAACTGGCGATAGTCTCATTTTCCATGAAGATCAGGTACAGACCCAGTACTGCGAACAGGACCGACATCCATTCCTGCGCCACCAGGTTTCGCTTTTCAAACAGTGCGTTGGCAAAAAAGGTTACCAGGGTAGAGACACCGAACAGCAGGAAGACCACCACGGCAACATTCAGGGTTTCGTAAGATGCCGTTTCAAAAAAGTACAGCATGAAGAAGCCAAAGAAACTGCACACCGACAAGGCTTTCCACTTGGTTTTTACATAAGAAAGCAAAGTGGCGGTTTGTCCGGTGACGGCCAGTAACATCACAATTATCAGCAAGGCAACGACGCATTTATAAAATGCCACGGCTTCCGGCGAGAGGCCCGACTGAAACAAGTTAACACTCAGTATGCCAACCATGCCGTTAAAAAAGGCGGCAAGCAGTGCCAAAATGACACCAAAGGTATGTTTTCTATCCATGAAGTTTCTCTGTGTAGGGGAAAAAGAGAATGCCAATTCACCATTGAGCCAACTGACGTCAATTTTGCATGCTGGGGTCAGGCTACTATCAACGGCATTACGCATCAACATGAATATTAAACAAAAATGCCATCAGGTGGCGGCCAGCTTTATTGCGTTGATTATTTTTGCATTTACAGTTTGAACAATATGCAATAGTGTTAAATCCAACATTTAGCAGGTTGCGAACAACAAGGAATGTTCAATGCGTAAATTACACGGCGCTTGCCTGTGCGGCGCAGTCACCTTTTCACTGGATGACGATTTTTCTCATTTTTATTTGTGTCACTGCGATCAGTGCAAAAAGCTGACGGGATCAGCCCATGCTTCCAACCTCTTTACTCAGCCGCACAATATCCGGTGGGAGCAGGGTGAACAGGCCATAGTGCGATACAACCATCCGACACGCACTTTCTCCAATGCCTTTTGCGGCCAATGCGGCGCGAACCTGCCCTATTTGTCCCAGAGCGGAAAAGCCTTGATCGTGCCGGCAGGCTCACTGAACGAGTTGCCATCCAAATCCCCGGACTGTCAGATTTTCTGTGATGAGCAGGCACCCTGGCACCAAGCCGGTATGCTAACCAAACACCTGCCGGGGTTTCCGGAGTAACTCTTGCTGCTCACTATTAAACGTAAATAAAAAATGGATCTCATCTTTCTCAACGGACCCAGCAGTGCTGGTAAAAGCTCAATTGCCCGCGAACTACAACACTGTCTGGACGATTACTATCTGCACCTTGGTATCGACACCTTCATCGTGATGATGCCTGATAATGCCAATGCACTGGGAGAATCCGACCAAAAGGCAGATGGGTTTTACTGGCAAACCCAGTTACTGCAAAACCAACCGGTCAAGCGTATTTCCTCGGGCAGTTTCGGTAAAAAAGTAAACACCGTTTACCGAACAACGGTCAGACATATGATTGATTCCGGTCTTAAAGTCATCGTGGACGATGTAATCGACGGTGAAACCGAAATGGCAATCTGGCAGTCTGTCCTTGCTGGCTGC
Source organism: Photobacterium halotolerans DSM 18316 (assembly GCF_000425165.1). Lineage (GTDB taxonomy): Bacteria > Pseudomonadota > Gammaproteobacteria > Enterobacterales > Vibrionaceae > Photobacterium > Photobacterium halotolerans. The sequence goes on along the minus strand of NZ_AULG01000013.1, from coordinate 111,701 downwards.
AACTGTTTATACATAGGTGTAACCTGCTCTGACGAATCGCTCAGACTGCGTGAGAGGAAGCGGGGGGACAGGCTCCCAGGCTCTGCCATTGAGCAAGCTTCCCGAGTGCATCAAGGCATTAGCTATGATTTAACCGTCAACACTGACAGATTGTCAGCATCAGAATGCGCCGAGACGATAAAACGTCACATAGCACTCATTGGAAGTTAACTATGGCATATCTCTTTGCCATGATTCTGTGGGCGTTATCTGTCATCCCGGTTATTCAGGTAACCCTGAAACATCAGGTATCACAATGACTCAAGAACTCACTCAAATGGGTAACGCTCAGGTCTTTCTCAGGAAAACGGAAGGCAGACATTACATAGAAAAGCTCAATGCCAGTGACGTTGAATTGCTTTTCTATCTGCAAATTGCCCCGCAGATGAGCACGTTAGGTGTAAATACACCGGCAGTTTACCTTTGCGATACCGACAACCGTGTACTTCAACTCGAATACATTCCACATTCAGTTTCTCTGGAGGAGCTGCAAGACGATCCAAGATGTTTTCGACAGTTAACTGCTGTTCACCACTTTTCGCTTCGTCCCGAGCACCCAAAACGGCTACATGACTGGAAAGCTCAGCATACATTCCAAGCATTAGAACATCTCCAACTTTCAGGCCAAAGCGAAGCACAATTACTTAAGCTGAGAGAGCAGTCTGAACCTCTTTTCTCCCCGCTTGCCTGTCTGTCTGGCGACAGTAACGCTGGTAATTGGGGCAAACGAGACAATGGTGATTTGGTGTTATTCGACTGGGAGCGCTTAGGTCAGGGCAGTCCAGCGATAGATTTAGCGCCACTGGTAAAAGGCATGGGCAACATTACCGCTTATAAAGCCATCACTAACCGGTATCTGGCGCATACTTCCCTGTTAACGCAAGAGACGCTGATAAAGCACCTTATTCTTGCCAAAGCATGGATTGTGGTGGAGGTGGTGAATATTTTGAAAGACAGGCAAAAGCCAGACTGCGATCACTACCTCAACTGGTTTCGGCAGGTTTTACCAGACTGGCTCAATTTAGCTGCATGATCCGAAAATCATGCCTGTTATGGACTACACTACTCGGACAGTTCCTCCCCCTTTTCAAGGGGGAGGTTAGGAGGGGGTTACTGAGCACAAATGCCAAATCCGTGCGCGCTGTTCGAAACCCCACCCTAACCCTCCCCTTGCCAAGGGGAGGGAAATGAAAATTACCCAAAGAATCGCGCGAGTGTCGGGACCCGGCTGAAGATCAGACGGTCGGCGAGCAGCACAGTCACAATCGCTATCCCTGCCAGCGGGAAACACACACCTAACACCATAATCACCACCGTTGCGCCTTTCCACAGCGTCATATTCTTCGGTGCAGGCGGTGCAGACAGCACACGCTTGCCTTTCGGCCGGCGCAGCCACCACATCGCGATACCACTCAGGCTGATCACAATGAATGCCAGGCAGAGCACAGTGTTTGCTGCTTTGTTCCACCAGCCAAAATCGCCCTCGTGCAGCGCAATGCCCCACGCCATCACTTTCGCCATCGGGGAATATTGTTCGTACCTGATATCTGCCAGAATCTTGCCTGTGTACTGGTCGATGTGCAGGGTGCGGTCTTGCGTCGCATCGTTAATATCGTTACTCATGGTGCTTTGCAGCACGCTGTATGCGCCCTGCTCACCTTTAGGCAGATTGACACGAAATGACGTAAAGCCCTGCTGTTTGGCAAACGAAACAACCGACTCCAGATCCACCTTACCCGCCATGCCGTGATGGCCGGCATGTGAGCCAGACACAGGCACAGGCGTTTGCTCCAGGTTCCACGGCACTTCTTCCAGTTCGCCGTGGTTCATGTCGGCATGCTTGGCATCCGAGAGTGGGACATCACCAAATACCTCCGCGGGAAAGCTGTTCCATGCCTGAACCATCTTGCTTCCCCAGATTCCCGACCAGGACAGGCCAGACAGCAGAAAAAGCAGTAAAAACACAGACGTTAAGATCCCAAGATTCGCGTGAAGATCGCGCCAGAACGTACGCTTGCCGCTGGTCATACGCACACGCAGCGCACCGGCTCTGCTGGCGTTGTCGCGCGGCCACCACATGTAAGCACCACTCACAATCAGGATCACGGCAAAACTCGCCGCCAGTTCAATCAGGCGATCGCCGATGTTGCCGATAAGCAGCGTGCCGTGTATTTCATTCGCCAGCGTGTACAGGTTGTTATCGCGATCAAGTGAGCCCAGCACTTCAGCTGTGTAAGGGTTCACTGTCACGAACAAGCCGTGTCCATCTGCTGTCACTACCGCAAAACGCGCCGCATCTTCAGGCTGCTTAGGGGTTAAATATTGATGAATTGTGGCCTGGGGATAAGCTTGCTGAACAGCATTGAGCTGCTGACTGACAGGCAGACTTTGAGCAGCAGGCTCGACAAAAAGCAGGTCTTTGAAACGGATATTATCAATCGTCCCCGCGTAGAGCATCATCAGGCCGGTTACCGCCAGCATGAGCAAAAAAGGCACCACATACAAACCGGCATAAAAATGCCAGCGCCAGGCCGTCATGTAACCGTTACGTTGTGGTGATGGCAGCTTATCCTGCTGCGCCAGAGTCTCGTTATTATTTGTCATTGAGTTTCCTTCCAGTGCGAAAAATACGCACAATTACACCGTTTCTGTCTGTCAGGCAGAAACAACCAGCATAGAGAAATGTTTGGGGAATGCGTAAGCCGGGATCAGACGGATCTATCCCGGTTAAACCGCTGGCGGCGCTCTGGAAGGCGAAAGAAAATAGTGCCACTGGCGAGGCGTGAACTGATAGGCGCTGACTGGTTGTTCGAGCCCTGGCTCACCCAGCCCCAGCCATCTGTCATCAATATGCGCCAGGCTGAAAACACCGATGGGACAGTGCCCCTGAGTATCATGCTTGAGCTGATCTTTACCATCGGCCAGTTTGACGAGTTTAAAACCGCCCAGTGTACACAAGCTGGCCCAGGTGCCCGCAGGCTGGTGATGGGCATTGACCACAGGCATAGCAATGATCAACAGCCAGCTCAACAGGCTGGCAACAATCATCATTCTGTGTAGTGGATTCCCTGGGCGCATTGATACTCTCATCCTTGATAGCGATTGAATAGTAGATGTTGATAAAAGAATCTACAAGGTAAAAACAGCATTCGTGACGGATGAACCGGAGAGCCTTGGTGGAAATCGACGCGTTTCATCAAATTCGGGCAATTCATCGCCTTAGTTCAAAGAAGGGAATATTCGTGCAGAAACCAAATTCTAAGCCAATATGTAAATCATATGATGATGAATTACAGAATTCTTATCCCAAAATCACACATCATAAACATGCTGTTGTTATTCGGATATTCATTAACTAATTTCATGCTGACTGCTTAGAACAATCGCTAGTAAGTGGTAATGAGTCGTCAGCGATAATTCTAGGTTTCTTAAACTTAATTGTATTTTTAAGGAGCTTACATGGCTTACGCACAATGGGTCAGCTATACCGTCATCGCAGATAACTGCAACCTGCAAGTGAAAAATGCGCAACACAGCTGGGGTAAATTTTATCAGTACGACAATAAAGATCATGAACTGTCACCTGAAGAAGTGAATGGGCAAGTCGTCGAAATTGGGCAGGAAGGTTTTAACATCGTAAGCTCCTGTGGTCGCTCTGATTCAGCTTCCGGTACCCAAGGTTCGTTTGATCTGTACGACGGTTCAACAAAAGTCGTGACCCTGGTTTGGGATTGTCCCTGGGGCAGTAAGTCAAACAGCTGGTCTCAAACAGGCCAGAACAGCAAGTATGTTGTCTCTGTGACTGGTGGCTCCATGAACTCTGGCGCCATCGGTGTCCTGACGGTGGAAGTCATTAAGAAACACGTCGGCTAACAACTAAGGCAGTGCGGGATACACTATCCCCACTGCCTTTCTCTTTTTCACCGCATAACGACACATATGCGCCATCACGCTTTACTGCGCCAGAAAGTCTTTGTTAGCCCAAATAGTGCTCAGAAATGCTTTTAGTGCTTTGTCGCTGCCTGGATCGGTTGCAGGCACTCCCGGCACTGACTACCTATAAATTCGTCCAGAATTTTCCCTGAGGATGTCAGCAAAATCAGGGCTGAGTCGCACTTTGTTAGAAACTATCCTTTAATAGACGTAAACTCTTAACTAGTCTAAGAAATTGAACCTTATTGAATATGTTTCTTCGGAGACAGAAAAGCGCACATATTTGCCCAGGTGAAAACAACCAGCCAAAGCTTCATGAAGCCGTTGTTTCTCAATTTCAGGCAGTATTCGACGCACAAAAGAGCAAGCAGTGACAGAAATTGTTCAAGATTAACATGGCCGTAAATTAGAACAGTATGTTTTTCAGCCAAAGGCCAATTGACCAGACGATTTGAAAGAAAAGTGACCGACAGTTCGAAGTATCGTCGCCCTGGAGCGGCATCATGTTATCAAGGTAAAGGTAGCATCGAAACGTTTTATTACGTGTTAGATATTTTTTCAAAGAAGATAGCTCACGAATAACCCCAGATGATGCGGATGAGAACATTGCGCTGTTCAGGCGTTTTGTGATGAACATAATAAAACAGTGTGACTATGGCGCCCTAAGCCAAAAATAAAACTGAAAAAGGTAGCTTGGAGAGATGATTATCGGTCAAGGGATTTCTTTGGGTTATAATATAAGTAAAGGATGCTCCCGCCCTGCTGCAACCACAGATTCGTACGGGTAATACCATGAGGATTAGTTAGCCCGCATTAATTTATAGGCCTATTCACTCCCAGCACTGAAAGATCGTCGTGAAGATATTCCGGCCAACCTCCACTTTAAACTGGAGTGCTTTACTCGAAAAAATGGGAAATGCGTTCAATTTAGTAAAGAAGCAAAACTGAGTTTCTGCGATTTGCAAAATCGCCTCATGCCCTCTGACGGGGAAGTTTCTGGGATATAACTGCAACCATTACCCGTTTATGTACGCTGGCCGACGCCGAACGTGTGCTCTTCAATGTCAGCAGATTACAGAAATCGTCCAGTAACGACTCCAACCGCCTGCAAAAGTATCTAACAAAATTCGGACTGAAATGGTCGGATATTCATGCATAATAGTCGGTGTTCGGTTTATGCCAAACACCGAAATAATTCATTCATGCATCCACTTTTAATCGAAGGTCAGCTCGAAATCATCTGGGATCATACATGCGTTGTATCATTCGCCTGTCTTTCCCGAGTTCACTTTCTTCATTTTTTGATGAATATCCAACAAGATCTTCTCCGTTTCTTGCCAACCAACGCAGCTATCCGTAATAGAAACGCCATATTTCATTTGCTCACGTTGTTCAAGAATAGGTTGATTCCCTTCGTAAAGGTGACTCTCAAGCATTAATCCGACAATATGGCGATTTCCCTGCATAATTTGAATGATCACTGAATCGACGACAATGGACTGACGACGAAAATCTTTCTCTGAATTCCCATGGCTACAATCAACTACAACGTTCGGTCTGACACCGAGTTTCTTCAATTCCGACACATGTCTTATTACATCCTCATGGCTATAATTGGGTGACTTTCCGCCACGAAGAATAATGTGACCATGTGAGTTTCCTGGCGTTCTCATCAAGCAAACTTTTCCGTCTTCATTCACACCAATATGGCTATGCGATAATGACGATGACTGTATGGCATGAATTGCAGGTAAGACACTGCCACTGGTTGAGTTTTTATAGCCAACGGGCATTGATAGACCTGATGCAAGCTCACGATGTATTTGAGACTCAGCAGTTCTGGCACCAACTGCTGCCCAGCTAAAAATATCATTGAAATAGTGTGAAATGTTTGGATCAAGCACTTCCGTTGCTAACGGTATACCAAGTTGAACAAGACGAGTTAAAAAATCTCTCGATACTTTTAACCCTTGTTCAATATTGCAACTCCCATCCATATTGGGATCGTTGATCAATCCCTTCCATCCGGAGACAGTACGCGGTTTTTCAAGATAAGCCCGCATTACAATAAAGATTTGACCTTCAACTTTTTCAGATATCCGCTTCAATCGCTGTGCATACTCAATAGCAGCATAAGGATCATGAATAGAACATGGCCCACAAATCACAAGTAATCTGGGATCATTGCCATCAATGATGTCACAAATAGTTTTTCTAAACTTATTAATTTCGAACTTTTCATTTGCTGATATCGGATATTGAGACTTCAACAAAGAAGGGGATATAAAATCTAATCCACTGCATTCAATATCATTTACTTCAAGAATATTTTCCATAATAAACCGATTCAATTCATTCTTTAAAAATGACGTTTCAAGGCCAATACAAAACATCATCTCATCCATAGACACAGACACTTTCAGCATAGACTTATCGAAAGTGGGTTGAACTTGATAAAAAAAGTAATAGATAGAACAGAATTTTCAAATCATTTTTGATAATGAAAAATAGCAGCTCCCCATTTTAAACCTGTTGAAATGGTACTCATGATAATATCATCACCTGGCTTTATCATCTCTCTATCCACCAAAACATCCAACGATATTAGTAAATCAGCACAACCTGCATGTCCTACTTCAGATAACAATTCCAAATTACTTCTATCTGTCGGTATATCTAATTTCGCACATAAACTTTCAATGCTTTGCTGACCTTCCAATGTTTGAATAAGAAACGGGTTTTCTATTTTCTTTTTACTTTTCGAGATAACCTTATTAATAATATTGATATTATTCTCAGCACGCAGGGCCAAAAAATCATTTAAAGCATCTGCGTCGAAATTATAAATATCTGCGATACGTTCACGTCCCAATTTGTCATGACGCGCATCAAACGCTTCCGTGACATATGGTTGCAGACCACCACCATGCTCAACACGCATCATGTCCACAAAGCGACAATCTGATATATCTTCAGCACCGAGATAGTGTAAAGCAGCCCCATCCATCTCCCAATGCTCAGACGCAACCAATGCGACAGCCGCACCATCACTCAAGATGGCATTCATTAAACCAAATCTGTCTTGATGCGCTTCGCTAATACGCTGAGCAACCACCACAAGGCCAACTTTATCTGCAGATTGTTTTTTCAAGAGAGACGCAGCATGTTCCCAGACACTAATGCCACTATTACACCCCTCAACAATATTAATTGTTCGAATATCTTTACAAGATAATTCCGCTCCGACCTGGCACGCAAAATCAATTCCAATATAGTCAGGTACACCCGATTGACCAGCAACGATAAAGCCAATATCTTCAGGACGAATCCGTGCTTTTAATAAAGCTTTTTTTGCTGCAATACCAGCCATTTCTCTGACACTTCCCGGTTCTTTCCAAAATTGAGCGTACCCGGCAAATTTCAGTGTATTTAATTGCATTTGATTTGGGTGATCGACCCTTTCCAAGTGTTCTGACACTGATAGCTGGCTGCCCATACTGATTATTTTCATGAAATCAATCTACCCTTTTAATTTTGATAATTCGACATCTGATATTTTAGCGCCAAGTAATTGTGTGACATTCACTAAAATTTTATCTCTTTTTTTTAACGTCTCAGATATTTTCATGGCAATAATGGAGTTGCCACCCATCTCAATCAGATTATCACTAACTCTGATATCATTTTCTCCGAGGACAACCTTGATTTCACATAGTAATATTTCTAGCATCTCGTGATTACTGTTCATATAACCTCTTTTCTAATTCTGCCTTATTTGTTTTTCCTCGAATATTCATTGGCCAATCATTTTGTGGAATCATCAAATAGCGCGCAGGTCGCAGCCAAGGAGATAGCTTCGCACAGAATGTCCTTAAGTCTCTGGTCGTCAATAAACTATCAAACATCACATTAATACAAGCACATAAAATGGATAAGTCCTCTGATTTATTTTCAACCAGCACAACGGCTTCGCCAACACCAGGAATTGACTGTAAATACTCTTCAATTTCTAATAAATCGATCCGAAAACCATTCACCTTCACAAATCCGCCTGTCCGCTTGATATAATGAAACACATCATCATAACCAACTGAGCAAATATCACCCGTCTTATATATATTATTCTCCAGAGGTCGCCCTTCATAACCTTCAAAAACCTGACCACCTTGTAATAAAAGCTCTCCGACGTGTTCGTTCTCCTGACTTCCAAGAGAAAAAATCATGTCGTGAAATGCTTTTCCGATCGGTATTGAACCGTTCAGAATATCTTGCTCAGTCACAGTATGTGCTGAGCAAAATATTGTTGCTTCCGAGGGACCGTATGTATTCACTAACTTCACTTGTTGGCCATTAAATTCAGAAAAAAATGGCCTAACTGTTTCCACAGAAAGCTTTTCACCACAAAAGAGTATTTCTTCAAGTGACAGCTTTGTCACATCCTGAGGCCGAACCTCACTAAAAATAAAACGGAATTCCGAAGGTGTTACCATGATTTGGTTGACATGGTTCTCTTCGAGGACACGCCATATGCTACTTGGCTCTCTTTTTTCTTCCTCACTGAGAATCACCAGTCCGCCACCATAAAACAAACACCCCATGATTTCCCATATTGATAAATCAAATGACAAATCATGTAACCATAACCATCTTCTCTTCACTGGTATGTCGAATTCTATATCGACATTCTTGAGAAAAGATGTAAGCTGCCGTGCATAGATTGGGACAATTTTGGGTTCGCCGGTTGTCCCTGAAGTTCTGACACAATAAATCTCAGTACCCGAACGAGAATGAGGATTTCTTGGGATTGTTCGTTCAGGAAATATCGATAACAATCCCGCCCCCATCGAAACTTGATCCAACAAATCAAACTCAGACGTCAGAGAGAATATCGCTGCACAAGATGTATCTCTTGCAAATTTAATTTTACTTTCAGGTTCTAAACTTCTTGGCACATAAATAAATGAAATACCAGAAAGCAGACATGCAATAATAATAGAGTAAAGCTCACTTGATCTTGGCGCATCCAGTGCTAATCGATGACCTTTATCAAGACCTGCTTCTGCGAATTGCTCTGAAATATCTAGTGCTGTTCGGATGACCTGCTGATAACTGAAAGTTACCTGGCCACAGATCAACGCTTCTTTATCCGGTTGTGTTAAAAGTAACCATTCTAATTTTTCATTCAGACATGTAAGACTTGTATTTACATGGCAAGATTTTGAGGTGATGTTCATATCATTTCCATATTAATATCTCTCATACAGACATCATTAATTAGACTCAATACTCTATGAGAGATGAACGATTAAAACATTCTTGACAGTGAAACCGGATCAGCATTGAGCAATGTTAGGCCAATCATTTCCTCTGGTATGAACTTTGAAAATCCGCCATGTCGAGCACCGACATTCACATCACGCCAGATTTTCTCTAGCGGGCAGCTGGTATCCAAACCGGATGAACCATAAATCCACAACAAGGATTGCACGATTTCAGTACAGCCTTTCATCACCTGAGTTGCCCTGGCTCTAATCTCAACCCGGTCGTTATCCGATAAAGGAGCCGATACCTGATCAACGGCATGATCAACGATGCTGGCGTTATACTCTGCCGCACGTATCAGTAGATCTAAATTGCTTTTCAAACGACCTAATTCGTACCTGACAGGACCCGAATCTCGCATTGAAGCATAAGTGCTGCCACCGATTGGCCGTTGCAAATTGGCTACCACATAATCAAGCGCAGATTCGGTTGCACCTAAAATTGTGCCAACCAGGCAGTTCATCAACACGCCGGTGAAATACCCCGCGTACGAGCGCCCTTCAAATCGGCCATCCAAACTGCCTTGCAATATTGGCTGATAATTCACAGTGAATGATTCAGGGATCATGACATCACACGCTTGAATCGTGACACTTTGTGTGCCAAGTAATCCGGTTGAATGCCAGGGTGAAGTGATCTTGAGTGCCTGAGACGGCATAACAACAACCTTCACTATCCCCTCGTTTGTTGCAGCCAAACCGAAAAAGTAGGATGACAATGGATAACCAGATGCATACTTCCACTCCCCATTTAAGCGCCATCCTGTGCCATTTTCGTCAGGAACCAGAGTACCAGGACGCCCCAGCACCATTGACAGCATCGAATTCTCCTTCATGTTCGCAAGAACAGTCTCAGGAAGATCAAAGTTTGCTTTCATTGACCATGAAGAATTCGAAACACCAACGAGCCAGCCAAGTGAGGCATCTATCTTGCCAAGGGACCGACAAACAGAAACCACATCACCCAACAGGCCTGGGCCATTTAATGGGCTCTCGTCAAGAATTCTCAGTAACGAGCTATTCTGGAGCACTTGAATCGTCTGGTTTGATAATATTTCCGAACCATCTTCAAGCACATAGGATGCAATCAATGCATCAATATTAGCGCTCAAATTTTTATGCGGAACAGCTTTATAATTGCTCAAAGGAACCTCTCAATAACTGCATATTTTCCATTGATTTTTCACAAATCATTTCGACAAATGGTTTTGAAGTTGCAATTCTCAGCGGCATTTTGGTTTGATCAAACATCTGCCAGAAAAAAGGTAAACTTGCTGTCGGGTCTTCTACTTGAAAGCCACAGCTTACACGACTTTTCAGTGCTTCTTCGTCATAGAAATCACTCACCTTCTGCCTTTTTGCGGAAAAAGTTGCCCAGCCAGTTTTGTGCGGACCCGGCTCGATAATGCCAACCTGGATAGGCGTATCTTCAAGTTCGAGTCTCAAGGTTTCACCTAATGCCTCAATGGCATACTTACTCATCTGATAAGCACCCAAAAGTGGCCAGCAAGCAACACCACTCATACTGGAAACCAACAAAATTCTTGCTTCTTCCAAAGTCCGCATCAATGGCAGTAACGGTCTGATGACGTTCAGCGTTCCTTCAACGTTCGTTTCGAACTGCTCTCTCAGTTGCTGATTAGATAAATCTTCCAGTGTCCCGAATTGTGCATAGCCAGCGCACGTCACCACGCGATTTGGTGTACCAACCTGATGGGCTAATGCCGTCAGCTGTTCTTTCAGACCTTTTTCATCACGGACATCAGCAATACAAGGGATAAATCGTTCCGAATAAAGTGAAACCATCTCTTCTGCTGATGCTTCAGAGCGAGTAATTCCGATCACGATTTCCTTTCGTTCATTGATAATAGATTCAGTCCATGCACGACCAAGTCCGCTGGAGCAACCACTCACAACCCAGATATTCATAGTATTTGTCCCTTAATAATTCTTAACTTTGCACCGTTTCATTTTCCGTTTTTGTATGCTCTCGAGATAACCAAGCACCCAGGCCAACACAGCCAGCGATGACCAGCAAACATGCGAAAGCTGCATAAGCGACGACTGGAGAATAAGGCTGTAAAGCGTTTTCTTCGGTAAAGCCAAATAACTGATTATTTCGAACCATATAATCAAAAAGCAATGCAACAATGACGCTCCCAAGTGCACTCAGTAATTGACGCGTACTATTAAAAAATGCAGCGGCACGACCAATAACCTGAGGTGATATATCTCTTAAAGCGAGGTTTGCCAAAGGAGCAAAAGCTAAGCCCGTTCCTATTCCTGCAAATATCATTGCGATCACCGTCATGACAAATGCATTCAATCCGCCAGCCATCGTGAGACCAACCCCCCCTAAGAGCAAAGCAGAGAAAGCAAGCGATAAGAGACCATAACGAACAATTACTTCAGGTTCTTTTTTATCCGACAGACTGCCTGCAACTGGCCCGACGACTGCATTCGCCAACGCGATTGTTACCATAATGATACTGATAAAAACAGGACCAAAATTCATTCTTATCTCAATGAGATAAGCCAGCGGCAAATAAAGAGACGTCAGTCCTAAACCTAATAAACCTGAGATAAGACACGTTCTCATAAATTTTATATCTTTCCAGATTTCAAAAGGTAAAACATATGCGGACCGATGAGAAATCTCATGTCTTAATAACCAGAATGTACCTAAAATACCAAGCGCTAAAAATGCCAGAACTTTATAGATGTTTTCAGCGCTCTCATGAATCAGTTGTAAACTGAGAATAACAATGGCAATAGAAAAGCTGAATAGTCCGTTAAACACGAGCTCTTTCAACTTCAGGCCATTCCCTTGTGTCTTTGGTAAATAGATCGATGTCACCAACAGTCCAATCATGGCGACGGGTATATTAATCCACATAACCCATCGCCAGTCAGACACCTGTAAGAAGAATTGCGTGACAACCGGGCCTGTTGCCGTCGCTATCCCTGCCACAGCGCCCCAGATACCAAATGCTTTTCCCCTGCCACCTTCAGCAAAGATAATGGAAATAAAAGCCATACTTTGAGGTGTTAATAAGCCAGCACCAACGCCCATGATGGCACGGCCGATAATGACCTGATTTAAAGTTTCTCCATAACCACTGAGTAAAGCGCCAAATGCGAGAAGGAGTAAAGCGCTCGATACCAGAAGTTTGCGATTGTATGCATCGCCAAGGCGACCACCTAATAGCAGAAATGCTGCATAAGAAATTAAATAGCTGTTATTCACCCACGCAGCCATAGCAGGGGTTACACCAAAGTCTTTAATTAATGATGTATAAATCAATGGAACTGTGGTTGTATCCATCATTACGATGAAAAATCCAAGACACAGACCACCAAAGGCCATTTTATTCTGACTCATATTCAGATCCTAGTTCAGTTATTTTCAGATTTTCACTTTGAGAATAACGTGCCAGCTTGGTAAACAAGTTAATCCATTTTCATCCGTGAGTATGTTAAGGTTCTTTTTCTTTTGGAAATCAGAAATAGCTCCTGCATTTCCTTTATATGTCACCCGTTCAACAGATTGGATCGCCCAATCATTTATTTCGGCCAATTGTATAATCTCTGACAATTCAATTGCTAAAGGTTTCGGCATACCATGTTGTGATGGCGCAAAGGTGATTAGATGAAATTCAGCGTCATCATTCGCCAAGCGCCGCATTTCTTTCATATAGGCACTTCTGTCACTCGATGGAATTGAGTGATAAACAGCTGAATCTAAGATAATATCAAATTTTTCATTGAGTCCAGTATCGCAAGCATTCGCTAATTGAAACTGAATGCCGGTCTTCTGATGAACATTTAAACAATGTTCAATCGCTTTTGATGCGCTATCAATCGCAGTGACCTGATATCCCAAATCATTCGCTTGCTTTGCGTTCAGCCCCAATCCACAACCAACATCCAATAACCTGTTTTTCTGACCTTTTTCCAGAATATCTTGAACTACTGGCTGTGGTCGACCAATATCCCAAGGGACGGCAGTTATTTCTGCACTGCTTATTAATGTTTTACCTTCGTAAACACCTTGGAAATCCGCTTTATCAAATTCATTTATTGTTGGGTTATTCATAAATCATTCGCTACTAAATGCTCAATTTAAATTAAACTTCTGATAAGAAGCATCGAATAAAACTTGCCGCTCAACTAAAATCGACTCGATATCCCCTTGACCGGGTTAAAAACTCAGCAATATACCCATCATGTGGGACGTGGGCTTGCATCCAGATTGTAGGAACCTGACCAATGTATAGGTTTCTAATCTCCGGGATCTCACTGATCGACTGAATCAAAGCCACTTTCTTTGTCGCAACCGAGACAACAAGTGCTGGTGCTAAAAATGATAAACACGCCTGATGTTGAAATGGCACAAATGTTACCGATGCAACAGGTAATTCAAGTTGGACGATGGGTTGATCAGTAGAATCAGCCAGCATGATCAATGGCATGACTTGTCTGGTACCCGATTTTAGAGAAAACACTTCCGGCCGACTGAATATAAAATCCTGATACTGCTCAACTTGCTGTATCCACCAGTCATAACGCTGAGATGACAATTGAGGAAGATAACGCTCTCTCTCGTGTGGATCCTGCAGCCGATCGTACACATAATCCTGAAAAGCACGGGCAAACGCTTCGGCATCACCTTCAATGAAGACACTGCTCGTGCAGACACATGCCGCGCCCCCTAATCCAAGGACTGATTCAAAAACAAGTTCAAAAGCATCTTGCTGAGGATAATCATTACCAATCACCATTTTGGATCTTCCCGGCCCTTGCACCAGAACATCAGAACGGTTTTCATACCGAGTGACGGTGTCTTCTCCGCCATACACGATACTCAGATCTGCCGCTTCAATGATTTCCTCAACGCCGTCATGAGCGGTTGGCAACATGACAACATAATCAGCAAGCCCAGACTCTGTCAAAGCTTGGACTAAACGGTGCGCTGTCCATGGCTCACGTTCTGATGGTCTTAACACAACGCGATATCCCAATGCGATAGCCTGCGGCCAAAGCGCATGAACGCCTGTTCCATTTCCTGGCGCGATGACAGCTAATACTTCCCCTTTACGAACAACCTGCGCACAACCTCTTTGTTTCACCTGATCTGAATAAGCATCTGGGACGCCTTTCGCGAAACCCAATGCTGAATCACGAAAAGCATGCGAGGTGGCATCACCGATCTTTTGAAGAGCCTTCTTAACAACCTCTTCTGGTAAGCCGGTGACAGAAACAACTTGATTGACGTAATCGTCCGGATTGAACCCGCCAACTGTGCCTGAATGAAAAAGCTGACCTGCTTTTTTTAAGGCGATTTTTCGCTCATCATCCGTTAGATGTTTACCTTTGCGAAGTTTATTCACTGCATGACTGATAAACATTTTGGGTAATTGAATTAAATGAGCGAAATCTTTACCTGTAATATCAGAAACAGTCACGTAACGTGCGATATTGTCTTGGCTAACAGGAGTGATCGCTTTAATGATTGGCATTTCGGATAAAGACAGCGTTTCTGTGCCCATCAGTAGACACCCTCAATCACCTGATTACCCTCAACAACACGCAGGGGTGAGATATTAGCCACCCTATCGCCAACTTGGCCCTGTTTTCCTTCTAATCTGATCGCGGTATCACGTTCAATCACACGGGGATAAAACGCATATCTGCTCAGATGAGACACAATAACTTGTCCCCGCTGACCATAATTGACAGGCTCTTGTGTTGCAGCATTGACAACTTCATACGTAATAAACGGACTATAGTTGTCGTATTCCACATATAAGCTCTCACGATGAATCAGTGAAGAGCGAGAAACACCTAATGCTGAAGTGCTTCCATAGCTCGCACTGAATTCACATTCAGGCAAAATTTCTGTTGCAATAAACTTAACTTCATCCAGATCAATTTCTGTCCCACCTAAAGTAATCTGAACAAGCGTTTTTCGCATATGTTCTACCAAAGATTCATCTTTGAGCAGGGCTCGTAAAATAGGTGGCGTGGTGACAAGAAAGCGGATCTGTTGAGTCAACAGCGTATTTCTGATCTGTTCAACTAAATGAGATGAATAACTCCGAACTGACTGCATTTCATTTTTCGAGATTAACTGTTTTACCCAACGGGGATCAATATCGATCGAAAAAAAAACGCCACCTAATGCTTTGGCCCGAATTTTATTAATAGCACCAACAATATGTGGACCAGTAGGGACCGCGGCCAATGTATTCCCTGTTGGGCGACCCGGACGATTTTTATAGGAGGACATTCGCCAATCTACAAGATTATTTATCCATGCATCATAGGCTATCACATACTTAGGTGCCCCAGTGGTTCCTCCACTTTCATAAACTGAAAAGTTCTTATCATCTTTCAATCCACGTGGGATTAATTGCTCGACAGGAACCGTTCTTAAACGTTCTGAAAAATCAGGAAACTTCTTCAAGTCGCTGAAAGTGTTAACTTCCTTTATTGGATCAAACTCCAACTCAGAACGTATTTTCAACCAGAACTCTGACCCTGTTTCTTCAGAAAAATGCCATTTAATTATTGACTGAATAAAAAGATCAGGTTTATTTAAGTTTTCAATTTCGTTCAGATCATGGCTGTAATCTTTCACAGTACCATCCTTTTTCAGTCAATGTATAAGCTAATCTTTGATGAATCCGGTCTTGGTTTGCCGACCAAAATTCACAATGATTAATTTTCAACGCATAAACAACAAAACGTTCAGGCTTTGGTTGTTTCCCTTGATTTTCATATCCTTTAACATCTCTATAAAATGAATCAAAATCATTAAATTTTTCACTTTGATGAGACACAACAGAAACAGGATCATAAGCAGCATCACGTGCATTCCATGCCGAATCAGCGATCGATTCATCCGCTAAACTCATTGTACCGGAAACACTTAACTGACGACCGATCTCACGCCAGTAAATATGTGCACTCGCGATACCACTTTCTCTGATATCACTCCCTTTTCGACTACAACTATGCGTTGCAAATAACATGACTTCGCCGTCTATAGTGATCGGAAACATGGTTCTCATTGTTATTTCACCGGCAGAATTACATGTCGCAAGTGTATAAGCGTCAGGTTCTCTGACATCACCGGATCGGGCTCGGGTGATCCATTGATTTATGATTTCCTTAGGTGAATCCGGTGGTGTATCATATTGTGGAAATGGTAAATTCAATCGCCCAGTTAATGACTCAAGTCTACTCATTTTCTATCTCTTTCACTCAATTAAATTCTGGCTTGACAATCCGAGAAGTGATAAACATTTCCTGATAATATTGCATGGGTTCCGATACCTTGATCAGACTTAATTTCACCATACATTTCAGATTGCCGGCTCAGTTGTGTCCCTTGCAGTATCATCAGTTTTTTATTGAGTGAAAACTGTCCATATTGAACCAGATGTTGTGCTATTGGCCATACCACAGAACCCGTACCAGCATCTTCTTTGACGCCATACGCTGGTGAAAACATTCGATTTTCAATGCTATCTCCATCCCAGCAAAAACAGTTAATTGCCATATTTTCGAATGCTTCAAGCGCGGTATGATTGGGTTTGATCTGATGTAACACAGATTTATCACTCACTGAAACCAAAACATGTCTGGCACCTGCATCATACATTTCGATGGGTAACTCAGACCCTTCCAAACCTAATGCTTTTAGCAATTTATCTTTCTCAGAAAAAGGTTGTGATGTTGCAAGCGGAACTGTCATTTCCACTTCGCTCACATCATCAGAGATATGTTTGACTGAGACTGATGCAGGACCCTTTTTTGTATGAAATACAAAATCATTAACGTTGTACTTTCTTGCATATGCAGCAGCAGTACCCATTAACGGATGACCAGCAAATGGTAATTCATTCACAGGTGTAAAAATGCGAACTTCCACATTTTTTTTATCATGACTCGTATGGAGAAAAGTCGTTTCAGATAACTGTAGTTGACTGGCAATAGACTGCATGAATGATGCTGATAATTGCTCAGACTCATAAAAAACTGCCACAGGATTTCCTGAGATTGGCGAGTGAGTAAAAGCATTAAACACACCATATTCTAATTTTATATGACTGCGCATACTTCTGCTTCCTTAAAATACTGATAATTCAAGAGAGGCTTCACAAAATAATCGAGAAGTTGTGGGCCATTAACCGTTAAAAATGATTCCAAATGAAATTGTACTGATGCAAAACAACTGCTTTGGATCGCATATATTTGATGTGTTTTTTCATCTAAAAATAAGTCGATATCTCTTTCTTTCATTTTGAGGATTGTCATATCATCTGCCGTAACACAAAATGTATTGTAAAATCCAACAAGTTCTTTTTGGTTACCCAAAGTGATGGCTTTCTGTAATCCTTGGTTTGGCGGATTAAGACGAATGATTGGTAACCCAAGCTCTTGAGCCAATAATTGATGACTCAGACAAACAGCAAAAAATGGGTGTTCTGCTTCAATTAATCTTCTGATCAGTTTCCGCATTAAAAAGACGCGTTTATCCGATTTATCTTCTGGATTTCCGGGTCCAGGCCCTGCCAGCACCAGGTCATAGGAAGTAAAATCAATCTCCTCTGCCACTTTGACAACTGTCGCAATAGCGCCAGCAGAGGTGAACAACGTCTTTAACATTGATGTGAATGTATCGTTACCGTCGATGATTAAAACCTGTTTGCCCAGATAACAGTCATCCTGCCGATTTCGTTTATTGGGTTCAGTTCGCCAGAAATTCGAATTTTCTGTGCTTCGCCGTGCTAATAGCTCCTGAACCCCCGGGATATCATTCAGCAAAGTTGCTTGCTTATCTGGTGAGTTCCGTCCTTGTTTGACTCCCGAACGTTGTTCTGCACCAAACATTGCATGATACAAAGAAGCTGCTTTACTGCGAGTTTCGTTGGTTTCATTAACCGGAATTGAATCTCTAACAATGGTCGCCCCTGCTGTGATTTCTACTTCACCTTGCTGACCGATTTCAGCCGTACGAATGAGGATCGCAGAATCCAGCGCTGTAGATTCACCGTGCTTCTCAACGAATGCCACAACTCCGCTGTAATAACGGCGTCCTTCAGGCTCATAACGCGAAATCACATTACAAGCATTTTGGACTGGGCTGCCTGTTACGGTTGGTGCAGGCAACGTCTCTTTCAAGACTTTAGCAATACTCGCTTCACTTTGACCACTCAGAATATACTCTGTATGCGCTACGCGACTCAGTTGTTTTAATTTCAGGGCACTCACTTGTCCACCCGATTCACAGAGGCTAGACATCATTTTTAGTTCTTCATCTACAACCATGGATAACTCTCCGATTTCTTTCTGACATGAAAGAAAACTCAGAATTGATTCATCCATCGCTCCATCAGATGGGTAAGCATAGGTACCACTAATTGGATTCATCATCACTTCACCATTATTTAAAGATGCGTGTAGTTCAGGAGATGCTCCAATAAACGATTGCTCACCTGTTTGAATCAAGAAAATCCAATAAGCTGAACTTTCTGTTTTTAATAAATTTCGAAACAAGCTGAACAACTTTGATGGTTCATATTCATCAATGGTTGCATGAAGTTTTCGTTGCAATACAAAGTTTGACCCTGCACCTTGTCCGATTTCATTGTCAATCAAATGACGAACCCGGCGACTATATTCTTGATCGTTTAAATTAAAATGTTCATGCTTTGTGTTAACTGAATAATCTGTTATGGAATGAATAAACTCATGTACAGGAATTTTTTCAGATACCTCAATTGCCAAACTCAGCACGGGCATTTCATCGTCTATCGCATTATAATCATTCTCTATGACTTGTCTGAAAGGCAGTAATAAAAGGCCTTTATCTGATTTTAATTGTGTCTGTTCTATAGCTTCATTAATTACCATATGTTTATCAACACTGCACTGAAATAGGTTAATCATTCCAGCGTCTATTGTGGGACGATAAATAATAGCAAATGGTTTTTCTGGATTTGAAATAATTGAAGATAGCAGACTACTCATAATTATCTAACTCAAGTTTTGATATGACTTTTGCGCACGTGTCTGACATGTAATTCAAAGCTTGCTGATGACTTATTCTTGTAAAATCAGCCGTTGCATCAGCAATAACAATTGGACGAATATCCCGTGTAAATGCATCAATGGCTGTCGCCTGAATACCTATCGATGCATACAGGCCCGTAATCATTAATGAATCACAACCGCGCGCTGAAAGTATTTCTTCTAATTCGGAATTAAAGAATGCACTATAACGCCACTTCGTTAATACGATATCGTCAGACTGTGGAGTGAGTTCATTAATCACCCGACGGTCTTCCTCACAGGTCCGCATGCCGGGTCCCCAAAGGTCAGCAAGTAATCCACGCTGTTCCAGTGACATTCTCCCTGGTTGCGCACTATAGATAACTGGGATGTTATTTTTTCTCGCCCAATGCATGATTCTTTCAGTTGCAGTCACTAAATTTTCTGCAGTCTCTTCCGGTAATGAATTCACAAAATATCTTTGCATATCATGTACGAGAAGCGCGCAACTTTTTTTATTAATATCCCAATTCAAAACTTGATTAGAAGGGAGGATCAAATCGTTAGTATTATATGGTTCTGACTTAAGAGTCCTATACATTGAAAATCCTTTTTAACTCCATTTTCTTGAATGCATCAAGCATGATATTCATGAACGTTAAATTTATCTTCTCGGCATTTAAATAAATATTAAATTATTAGGCAGGTATACCTTCTCTTTTTATTTTCGGAACACTGATATCTAACGCTTTTAACTGCATGATTGGGTTCATAAACTCTCGATTTCTGACAATCAACCCATCATGTAATTCAAACGAATGAATAAAGTGATTCTCATAATATTTCTCTGGATACCCCGGAAAACGAATGATGCCTCTGCCATCACATTCTACCCAGATATGATTTGGATTGTCCGTTGTATAAATTTCAATGTTATACCACTCCCAATCGGGAAAACATTGTAGAGACCAATGTGCATGACGCTCCAAACTTTCAATTCCACGAATGATAATCGGTTGACCAGTCTCAGTCGTCCAAAGCCCTCCTTGTGCATCGTCTGCATACAATTTATGTCGTTCTAATCGCAATTTTCCTTTTGTATATTCTAAATACTTCCTGACAACTTCACGGTTTGTTTCGCGTATTGTATTTTCTTCAACATTCATAATAAAAATTCACTTTTTAGAGTAAAAAATAGCGCCCATACATCAATGATGATAGCTAAAAGAAAAGAATTTTAATAATTGGGTACCAGAAGGCTCAATGTTGAGTAATTCAACTGATACCCAGATTAAGATGATTAATCGAGTGGACTGATACGAATTAAGTGTCCATCAGGATCTTTTACAACAAAAGTTCGACCAAATACTTCATCATAAGGTTCTTTAACGATAGATAAACTTGGATGTTCTTTTAACGTTTCAAACTTAAGGTTTACATCATCATTAGTTTTTAGCATGATTCCGATTTCACTATATCTCTGGATTTCAGGATCAGGTACGGCTCCGCCCGACCACAGTGCAAATAATGCACTCCCGGATTCAGAAGTAGGAAACGCGACATAACGTGGGCTACTGAAAACAGGTTCAGCATTAAAAAGCTCTTTATATAAATCTGTTGAACGCTCGACATCAGACACATATATCAAATGTAGGTTAGCTAATGATGCTGGTGCGTTTTTATTAACCATTTTCATTCCTTCAAAATTGCCTTATTAACATTTTGAGAAACTTTAACATCTTTATTTACAACTTCAATACTCAATATGCAAAAAAGTGCCTATAGAATTATCTATAGTCAGAAATCTCACTATAAGTGATTGTTTTAAAAATTTATTATTCTATATTTCTCTTTTATTTAAGTGTTTTTTGTGGAAATAGTCACACTAAGCATTTTATGTTCAATGAGTTAGAATCAATTTTATCCCTATATGGAATATAACCTTTGATTTTCTCGGATGGATTTTGATCATCATCAAAACAATGACATCAAAATTAATTCATCATCGGATCTTTCTGCGCAACTGAGTTCTCTTTGGTGAAGTTTTTAATTCAAATTTATTTGACTATCAGCAATCAACAGCAATAACTGTGCACTACTGATAAAAAAAGCAGCGTTTCCGCTGCCTTTCTGAATGCTATCTTTGACTGATTCACTGTTATGCCGTCACCAGTTTGCTCCGGCGGGCTTTCAGCCTCAGTTGGGCGACGGCCACCCCGCAAAGCACCATACCGCCGCCGATCAAATGCACAGCTTCCAGCTGTTCGTTCAGCAGAACACTCGCAATGATAGCGGTGATCACTGGCATCAGGTTCATGAACATGGCTGTTTTATCTGCGCCCAGCATTTTGATCCCTTTCATCCAGCACCAGGGCGCAATCACAGAAGCAGGAATCGCGGCAAACAACACCAGAGGTAGTGCATCGCCGGTAATCGCCACCCGCTGACTGTTAAACAGCATAGGCAGGAGGAACAGAACGGCAAACATGCCCTGAACATACACAGACTGCCAGTTACTCAGGGGCATATCCCAGCGTTTGAGTAATACACAGTAAAGCGCATACACGAACGCAGCCAGCAGGAGTAAGCCATCACCCTGATTAATACCCTGTGCGAGCAACTGAGACGGATCGCCGTGGCTCAGCATCAATACCAGCCCGCCAAGCGACAGTACAGCACCCACCATTGCCAGTGGCGATAGCTTTTGTTTCAGAATAGGCACACTCAGAAACATGCTCATCAGAGGAACCAGTGACATAATCAGCGCCATATTGGTGGCTGTGGTGGTCGGTGCAGCAAAATACCCCAGCGACTGGTTAAGCACCATGCCCAGAAACGCCAGCAATGCCAACTTCGACAAATGCGGTTTAATGTTTGGCCACTGACGGATAACAGAGGTAATAACAAAAGGTGTCAGTGCCAGCATGGCAAAAAACCAGCGGTAAAAGGCGATCGCTCCCGGATCGATTACGCTGTAGGAAAGTTTGTTAACAATGGCATTCCCTGCCCAAATTGAAACCGTCAATAAGGGAAATAAGTAGATCATGCGCTGCCTTCGCTGAGATGGTAGAAAAATACGCTGTACGTATGTATTCATTGTCTCAGGTCAGCTCAGAAATACATATCTCTAATCGGACACTCTACCCTTAGATTCAGACATATCAGTAATTATCGGCATTAACTGAAATCGTAATACGGTTTCGCTACCCCCTGCATCGGTATAGGATCCCAAATACCGGCCGCCATTGCGAGGCCTGCTCCATTTCCATATCTCGACCTTACATTGAATAAAATCATAGTGTTATTGTCCAAGACTACCATACTCTTTCAATGGCACTAGTCACTCTGTCTGGCTGGGTGGTACATTGTTTCCTGAATACACCTTCAATGGACTGAATGGTAATGAAGCATGCCAACCCGAATAATACCCCGATTGATATCTACTTCCTGCTGACACCTGACGTGCATTTACTCGATCTGGCAGGCCCCTGTCAGGCTTTTCATGAAGCCATCAGCTATGGCATGGATCTGAATCTGCATTTCATCAGTGATCAAAACTCTCTGAACAGTCATCAGGGGCTCACTCTCGGCGGTATACAGCCTTTGCCGTCTGTCTTGCCACATAATGCCATCGTGGTTGTGTGTGCATCGAAATACCATGAAGAGATATACCGCAATCAGGCCAGTGAGCGATGCATTGAATGGCTCAGGCGCACCCCGAAAGCCGATACCCGGATTCTCGGTATTTGCACCGGGGCTTTTTTACTGGGCTTAGCAGGCTGGCTGGATAACCGTCAGTCGACAACGCATCACAAGCTGACAAAAGCATTATCACGCTATTTCCCTGCTGCGAAGGTGTTGCCGGAACGGATTTTTGTACAGGATGGTCAGGTTTACACCACGGCAGGTGTCACAGCCGGTATTGATCTGGCCCTTCAGCTCATCGAAGAGATCAGCGGCAGCCGGTTTGCTATGGAAGTGGCACGGGAGTTGGTGGTCTATCGGCGCCGGATGGCGAACGATCCGCAGATATCCAAACAGCTCAGCTATCGCAGTCACATTTCACCACTGGTGCATTCCATTCAGGATTACCTGCAGGCCAGACTGCATGAAAAACTGGCACTGGCCGATATTGCCGACGCTTTTCGGGTTTCTTCCCGCCATATGCAGCGGGAATTTAAAAACGCCACCGGCCTGACCATTCGGGAATTTCTGGTCGAGCTGAGACTGGAAGAAGCCAAATGCTACATTGAAAATGGTGACACTATTGAGGTAGCAGCGTTAAAATCCGGTTTCCCCCAGGCCAGCTCATTGCGGGCCGCCTGGAAGAAAAAGTATAAAACCCTGCCAAAAGGATCCGCCGCAAAAGTGGACGCGGCGGCCGAAAGTACAGGGAGATACCTGTTCAATCGCTCAACTGGGTAACAAAAAACTGCGACGCCAGTTTAAGAGCATGTTTGGTCGCCTCCGGGTTATAACGGATGGGAACATTCCCTCCTTTGCCCCGAAAAGCATAAGGATCAAAAAAGGTACTTTCTGCTCTGGGCAACTCAAAAGCATGAGTGGCGCCGGGCAGCGTCACCAGTTTCACCAAGGACTGGTTAGACGGTGGCAACTGGCTGACCAGTGTCTTGCAATCATCCGGGCCATCATATTTGTCCTCTTCGCCAGACAGGATCATTAAGTGGCGGTCTGCAGCAATACCGGTAAACGGATACCCTGGCACCTTGTTATAGGCCCAGCACACAGGATAATTGGCCACCAAGGCTTTCAGCGAGCCAGATTCCTGCTCGCCTGCCATCAGCATGGCAACTACACCGCCCCAGGAAAAACCAATCAAACCCAGTTCGCCGGCATTGATATCCTGGCGGGATTTCAGATAATCAATCGCCGCATACACATCCGGTAGCGTGTCTTTGACATGTTTCGGGCGAGACAGCCCGCCTTCCAGCCCGCGGGCAGCCCACATGTCGATTTCCAATGTGGCAAAGCCCTGCCTGTTCAGTACCTGGCTGTAGAGTTCGCCGCGTTCGTCCACACCGCCAGAACCGTGCACTATGATAACCGCAGGCAGCGGTGTCTCAATACCGTCAGGTTTGGTGAAACGTGCAGCCACAGTCACCGGATTATCAGCCGATTGGCCCGACTGAAAAGCGACATAGTTATGTTTGTACAAAATGTCCGCGGTGTGGCTCTGCGCCGCATTGACTGTACTGGTTACCAGTACAGAGGCAACCCAAAGAGCAGCATTACGAAATGTGTTCATCATGACAGCTATACAACTTCCCTGAGTGAATGTTTTACCTGAGAGGCAGCCAGTGCCTGCCCCAGATCCAAAATGATATCCTGACTGGCTTCCAGCCCGACACACAGCCTGACCAGGCCGTCTGAGATGCCATACTGCTGCTTCTCTTCCTGAGAATAGCGGCAATGGGTCGTCGAGGCCGGGTGGGTCACCATCGACTTGGTATCACCAATATTGGTACAGCGGGCCACCAGATTCAGCGCATCAATACACCGCCAGGCC
Source organism: Photobacterium halotolerans DSM 18316 (assembly GCF_000425165.1). Taxonomy (GTDB): domain Bacteria; phylum Pseudomonadota; class Gammaproteobacteria; order Enterobacterales; family Vibrionaceae; genus Photobacterium; species Photobacterium halotolerans. The sequence continues at coordinate 86,822 of NZ_AULG01000013.1, read as the reverse complement.
GCTTCCTGACCGCCCTCAACAACAAAACTGATCACCGGGCTGTGGCCGGTTTGCTGTCTGGCAATCACCTCAGCCTGCGGATGTGAATGACTGAAGGTGGAAAATACCTGCTTGACACAAGACTGCTGGCGCAACCAGGCTTCTACTTTTCTGGCGTTCTGTTCATGCATAGCCATTCTGGCTGTCAGCGTGTCCAGACCGTGACTCAGCACCCAAGCCGTAAAGGCATTCATGCAAGTCCCGGAGCTGCGCAGATAGTTTTTCAACGGCTGGATCACGTCTTTACGTCCGGCAATGACACCGCCAACCGTTCTGCCCTGCCCGTCCATGAATTTGCCGGTTGAGTGCAACACCAGATCGGCACCATGGTTTAACGGACGCTGGTTGACCGGAGACAGCAAAGTGTTATCCACCACCAACAAAGCATTATTTCGTCTTGCCAGCCCGGATAACCAGGTTAAATCCGCCACTTTCAGCAATGGGTTGGTGGGAGACTCAACCAGTATCATGCGGGTACGATCGCACATGGCGGCTTGCCAGGCATGCTGATCATCGAGATCCACGCAGGTCGCCGTGATACCAAACTGGCCGAAATACTGACGAAACAGGTGGGTCGTGGTACCGAAAATACCGCTGGCCAGCACGACATGGTCGCCCTGTTTTAGAAACGTCATGGCCAGTGCCAGATAAGCGGCCATGCCAGAGGCAAAGGCCACCGCGGATTCCGCGTTTTCCAGTGAGGCCAGTTTTCGTTCAAAATGTTCGACTGATGGGTTGGTAAAACGGCTGTAAATATTCCCTTCTGTTACACCGTTGAACCTGTCACTGGCTTCCTGCGCCGATGTAAAGTCATAGGCCGATGTCATGGCAATGGCAGCGGCATGAGAGTCATCCAGTGAAGGAAACCCCATGTGTATTGCTCGGGTTGATTGCTCCATGCTTTTTATTCCTTTCATGATTGAGTCGGCGATTAAGATGGTGTAACAACCTGCGATTGCGGTTTGTCTTTAAAGGCGTCAGAGAAGTAAAAAACCAGCCCCATTGCGACAGAGACAAAGCACAACCCGGTCACCGCCAGTGTGATGAAGGAATAACTTTGCGTCGCATCATAAGACAGGCCGCCCAGCCATACCGTGCCAAAGACGAACACCTGGTGGACGGTAAACAGGCAGCCAAAAATCTTGCCTTTCACTTTCTCGCCATAGGCTTTAAGACACATAAGGGACGTCACTATCACGGTGCCCATATAGGTCAGGCCAAACAGTACGGCAAAAATCATACACAGCAGTAAATTGTCTGCAGAGAGCACAATCAGCATAGAAGCGCCACGGACCGCGTAAAGCAGAGACAACATCAATGCCGGCGCCGAGAAGCGCAGCAAATACCCTACCAAAAACGCACCGATGAGCTCTGCGGCACCCAGCACGCTCAATGATGAGGCAACTATGGTGGCCTCCCCTTCTCCCCCGGTAAAACGTTCCTGTAACATAGGAACCAAATGCACATCGACATAAGCCATCGAGGCACCACAACCGCCGAATGACAGCGCCAGCAACAGAAACAATGGTTTTCTCAGGTGTTGATGCCATTTCAAATCATCTTCGTGGCTCTCGGCACCTGTTTCAGAGATAAACTCCCGGCGAGGAAAAACACGGCATAGCCAGATACAGGCAGGCAGGATCACCACAGCAAACACACCGAAGATGATCAGGCTGATGTCTTGCCAGATCACAAAGGTATTCAGCCACACCCAGAATGGCGACAGCACCATAAAGCCAATCGCGGTACCATTGGTAATGGCGGCGTAGGCCATACCTTTGTTCTGACTGTCAAAGATACGGTCGACCAAAAGCGCCAGCGGCACAAAGGTCATCGCTGTTAATGCATAAGCCGCCAGCACACCGAACAACACCAGAAACAGCCAGAAGTTGAATGACACAGCCATCAACAGATAGACAAACACCGCAACAACAGCGCCAGACAATATGGTCAGCGCCGGGCCGATACGGTCACATATCCAGCCGACAACAGGGGACAATATACCAATCGACAAGCCAAACAAGGCGCTGGTTAACGAGAAGACACCCCGTCCCAATCCGCACATGCTGGCTAAATCCAGGAAGTAAACCTGATAGCTCCCCTTAATCGATGACGCCCAGAAAGTCACCAGCACGCCAACGAAAATGGCGATGATCTGTTTATTACGGGATATATCCATCAGGCCTCCTGAAGCGACTCCGCTTTCACCTGTTGATCTTTTTTGTCATAACCAAAGTGCTCATACACCCCTTGATACATCCCGTAAAACAGCTCGCAAGTGGTATTAATCGCTTCAAGCGCTTCCTGTTGCTTTTTCGGTGTATCACAGAGATCAGCCAGCAGCGCCAGACCTTGTTGAACATGGCCGACATCTTCTTCCTGATGAACAGAGAAGAACAGCAAATCGGCTTCTTTGAGGTCATACACTTTACCCAGAATATTGTGACGCGCTTCGTCGCCCACACTTTCCAGGTTCTGCCCTTCACTGGCGACCATCACGGCCGCTGCACCTATGTGGTACAAATCCGGGTTTTTACAGGCGATCAAGCGATAATCAATCAGTGCCTGAGTCTGTGGCAATGCAATAGCCGCGTCACGCTCAGTGTCCGAAATGCCTAATGCCTTGATAAAATCCTGCATCAGCTCAACATGGTTTTTGGTATTGGATAACCGGCCGGTTTCTTCTTCATACATGTTGTGCAGCAGCGCCCGCTTGTGTTTTGGCAAAGGGCAATGAAAGAACAAATGCTCAATATACGTCAGGAAATGCTTGGTGAGCTGATAGCCCTGCAAAGTGGTGAACTTTAATAAATCCGGGTTGGGATTATTTTCATCCAGCAGATATTTAAAAAGCGGGTGACCTAAGGTCAGGTGATTTTCTAATGTCTCACGCATTAATTCGCGAAAATCTTTTTTATGAATAAGTTCAGCGCCAACTGACATAGTTTGACTTCCTTGTTGATGGAATGTTTTAAAACGGTTCCAGAGATCAACCGTGCGTTGTTTCATGAAATGTCCGTCGAATGACTGCCCCTGATAGCGGCTGTAATCATTCAGAATTCCATAAGTTTCAAACCCACACTTGTTCCAGATTCGATGAGCCTTTGAACCACCCCGCACATCCAGTGTGAGCAGTTCAACACCCTGCGCCATGCACGAGTGTGCTATCGCAGCCAGTGTCTGTTCCAGTAATCCCTGGCTGCGGCAATGGGGATGAATCATCCCCTTTTGTAGATCACAAATATGCCTGGTGGTTTGCTGATGGCTTTTCTTAAAGAAACAGCAAACCACTACTGTGCCGTTTTTCACCCCAACCAGAATTTGCAGTACCTGACTGGCGATATCTCTTTCCAGTGAAGATAAATACCGGCTCGCTTTGTGTTCATCAAAGCCAGCATCAAAACCTAAAATAGCGTCGTCAGCCTGGCTGAGTTTCAGCAGCTCTATCAGCGACTGCTGATAGTCCGCAAACAGTTCAACGCTATTGATCAGCACGTAAGAAAGAGAATCAGACACAACAAATTCCTGTGGGTATGGTTATCAATCGAATGATTAATGAGTTGGCTCAATCCTATTAACCATTGAATCAGTTTCATAGCGCAAAAAGAGACATTTTTTCACCATAAAAGTGACATTTCACCGCGTTCAGACTTGTCGCCTCCAGCGCCAGAGACCTTTATTGACCAGCAGGCCGACAAGCACCATGACAACCGCGCCAATCAATACCGGCGTTATCAAAAACGACCAGCTTTGCCCGGTCAGCATGATCAAGAGCGGATTCGCACCCGCTGGCGGATGGGTCGTTTTAGTCAGCAGCATGGCAGAGACAGCAAGGCCTGAAGCCAGCGCCAGAGTGAAGGGCGTGACGCCAACAACGCTGACAAAAAACACCCCGATAAATGCCGTTAACAAATGACCGGCTATCACATTTCTGGGTTGTGCTAACGGGCTGTCCGGTATCCCGAAGACCAAGACTGCCGTCGCGCCAAAAGGAGCCATCAGCCATAGTCCGGCCGAAGTCAGGTTCTCTGCCAGCGACAATAATCCGATAGCGACCGCCGCACCCAGCCCGGATAACAGTGCAATCCCGTATTGATTCATGTTGTACTCCTTTTTGATAAGTGGTAGACCGATCTGTCTACAAGACAAAAACAGAGTAGACAAGTCAGTCTACTGATGTCAAGATGCTTTTCAGTTCAGGAGGATGCATGAGTACGACAAAGTCATTAAAAACGGACAAAAAACAACTGCTGACAAATACCGCGCTCACCCTGTTTTACCGCCAGGGCATTCATGCGGTGGGGATCAACGAAGTGCTGAAAGTCTCTGGGGTGGCAAAGAAAACCCTCTACAGCTACTTCAGCAGTAAAGACGAGCTCATACTCGCGGCACTGGCAGCGCGCGACGAGATTTTTATGACGTGGCTGGAGCAGCAATTAGCGCCGGCGAGCAACGATGAAGAGGTGATCACCTTTCTGTTCAAGGGCCTGAGCGACTGGTTCCATGGCCGGGTGCCGACCTTAAGCCCTTTTCGCGGCTGCTTCTTTATCAACGCATCGGCTGAATTCAGCGAAGAAAACACCGCAATTGCCGACTATTGCTGCGAGCACAAACGCAAAGTCCGGGCACTGATTCAGCAGCACCTTCACAACAAAGCGGAGCACTTAACAGACGCAATTTGTCTGATGAAAGAAGGGGCGATTGTGTCGGCATTTGTCGGGAAAGATCTGGATGCGGCAGAGAAGTGTGTGGATGTTTTGCTGAACCAGCTTTCTCATGGAAATCAGCAGGCATAGATTTGAACCCTTCCCCTTTTCAAGGGGAGGCCAGGAGGGGGTTACCGGGCACTGACTTAACATCCGCGCTCACTTCACGACCCCCACCCTAACCCTCCCCTTGCCAAGGGGAGGGAATTCTGCAATTACGGCACACTCGATCAGTTCCTCCCCCTTTTCAAGGGGGAGGCTAGGAGGGGGTTACCGGGCACAAACTCAACATCCGTGCTCACTTCACGACCCCCACCCTAACCCTCCTCTTGCCAAGGGTAGGGAATATTCTGCACCTTATCGGTGAACAGCACGATATATCACCTCAACAACATCGTCCAAATTGCTCATCACTTCCAAATTTGTAAAACGTAATATCCGAATACCTAATTCAGCCATTAAGGCATCACGTTTTGCATCGTATTGAAGAGCCAGATCCGAATAATGGCTATCACCATCAATTTCAATCACTAGCTTTTTATCCTGACAATAAAAATCCACAATATATCGACCAATGCCATGCTGACGGCGAAACTTCACCCCAAGTTGATGACTGCGAATTCTTTGCCAAACCTGATGCTCAGGTTCAGTCATATTGATACGTAATCGACAACGATAATTTTTGTTTTCTTTGGTATTAAAAATAGTACTGATATTGTGATTCCTTCACGCCAAACTCAACCCAGTGTTCTTATTTATTACTCTTTCATTAATCAGACAGATAGTACTCAACCGTCGAAACCACTCTGACTTTCTTAATATGCGGATTATTTTTATCGCGCGCACTGATTGAAAACTGTCCCTGCGACGCTTTGCGGATTTTTCCGAGTGTGCTGTCGGAATCCGAGGCAAACTTCTGCGCCACTTCACGGGCGTTTCGGGTAGCTTCTTCGATCATCTCAGGTTTAATGGCGTTCAGGCGGGTAAAAATGTATTCGGTCTGGGTCTGATAGGCATCGCCAGTGAAAACGATACCTTGTTTACCCAACTCAGAGAGCGATCCCATCACATTACGTACCGCATCAATATGAGTGGAGTACACAGTGACCGTCTGCATCGCGGTGTAACGATACTGCGCCTGCGCGTCATTACCATACTGCTGAGCGGACTTATCTGTAATCGCCGGAGTAGAGACAGAAATCTCATCAGCACCGATCCCATTGCCCCGCAGGTAAGATCGGATCTGCGATGTCTGACCATCCAGCATCTGATACAGCTCGGTTAAATCATTACTGGCGACATTGTACTGAATCGGCCATATCACAATATCGGCCGGGTATTCTCTTTCCGATAACCCTTTCACCGTTACACTGCGGTCAAGCTGCTTATAGCTCAGCGCAGCATGACCAAGCAAATAGCCCAGCAGAGCCAGCCCGAGTACAATACACACTCCCAGCACCGCAAAGCCGATTCTGTCCTGTCGCTGCTGCATTGTGCCTCCTTGGCATTCAGGTAATTTATCTACTGAGTTTAACAGGAATTTTTTACCACGATGGGCTCACTCTCCAGAGACCTGATGTTTTCGTGATGACTCTCAATGACAGTAAATAACCAACTCAAAAAATCTGCCACTGCTTTTTCTTTCTCACTGCTACTCGGATAAACAAAGTAATACGCAAACTCATCGGGTAGTTTCATTGTCAGATCAAACAGTTGCACGAATGACCCTTGCGATAACTGGTTTGCTACAAGTATAGGTTCAACCAAGCCCACAGTGACATTGTCCTGAACCGCTTGGATCACATGGTTGAGATCAGAGAACGCAATACTCTGGCTATAATCAAATCCATTGACATTTGCCTGGCTCATCCACATTTTCCAGTCAGGCCAGGTTTGCCCGTTTACCGAACAATTAACATAACTTAGCGGCAAACTGAGAAGATCTTCCGGTTTATTTATGTCCTGATGATTCGCTAAAAACTCGGCACTACAGACAGGTGCGACTGACGTTTCAAATAGCTTATTAACCACACAATCAGGAAATCGGCCATTACCGAACCGGATGGCCATATCAATGCCATCACGACCAAAATCTCTGACGTCATCCGTAATGTCTAACGTTATCGATAAATCTGGCCTCAGTTGTTTAAATTCTCCCAGTTTAGGTAATAGCCAGTATGTGGCAAATCTGGCGCCGACTGACAAAGTTAGATGCGAGCTATTCTTGTTAATCCTTCTGACATAGCCGAGAGCCTGTTCCATATTATCGAGAGATTCAGAAACAGCGGTAAACAATATACTCCCCTCAGGAGTCAATTGAATGGAACGGCTGTTTCTTTTAAATAAAGAAAAACCCAGTTGCTCTTCCATTTCCTTTATCTGATAACTCACCGCCGCTGGTGTGAGGCTGATTTCTTTTGCCGCTGCTGAGAAATTTAAATGCTTTCCCGCTGCAACAAATATCCGCAGGGCTCTGGTTCCCGGTATAAATTTACTGATCATTCATCTTCAAAAATTATCAAATGCAGATTCAAGTATTACTTGTTTCTCTTTCCCGACGCAATAAATCAATATTCTTCCCAGCATTTAGCTTCTTTCAATCAATAAATTCATGCTTATGGAGGCAAGGAGACACATGCCAACTCAAGATACAGCCGTCATCAATGGGCAGCTGGCTACCGGATCTCAATTGTCAACGCTGACGTTTGCAGGCCATGCCCACTTTACTGCCATGCAAGTGCGCAAAGGGAAAATTCGGGGACTCGACCTGCACCTTGAACGCCTGCAACAAGCCTCGCACTATGTATTTGGAAAATCGTTAAGTGACGATGCCATTCTTAATCAGATTCGCGACGTCTTACGGTCCGGAGAGGAAAATACATCGCTCATGGTCTACGTGTATTCTGACAGCGGAGAGTTTACTCCCCGTGAGGATGACTCAAGGTTAAACATACTGATTCGCCAGTCCGCTGCCAGTGACGGGCCCCAAGGCCCTTTAACCATGAAAACCTTTGCTCATGAACGAATGCTGCCTTCCATTAAGCATGTCGGTGAAATTGCAAAAACCCATTTGATGCGTCAAGCGGTTAACCAAGGATTCGATGACGCCATCTTCACAGATAATCAGGGTCGGTTCACTGAAGCGAGTATCTGGAATCTCGCCTTCTGGGACGGTGAAACTGTGATCTGGCCCAAGGGTGCAAAGCTGTGTGGCACCACAATGCAGATAGTGCAGCGTCAGCTGGATGCAATGCAGATACCGCAGCAAGAGCAAGATATCACGGAAACCAACTTACTCTGTTTTCAGGCGGCCGCTGTCATGAATTCCTGGACACCGGGTATCGCGATTTCCAAGATTAATACAACACATTTCTCTGATACCCGTGATTTTATCGCTTTACTACACCGCGCATTTGCTAAAGAAGCTTTCATCGCGCCCTGAGTACCAGCATTTTAGTTTTCAGATGGCGACTTTACACAATCAAGACCGCAAAAAGCAGTGGGGTAAAGGGATAACAAAAAACGCAGCCTAAGCTGCGTTTTTCCATCCAAAGGCAGGGACGGCGGGATCAGGCGTAAGCCAGCGTAAAGCGTTGATTGACATGCGCAGAAGCTTCCAGCTCATCAATCATGGCTTTTGCGTAGTCTTCCACAGAAATACGGCTGTTGCCCTCTGCGTCAGTCAGCAGTTGATCTGAGCCCAGCTGATACTGGCCGGTCCGCTCGCCCGGTGCAATCATGGCTGCCGGAGATAACATGGTCCAGTTCACGCCCTGCTGTCCACGCAGGACATTCAGCGCGTATCTGGCTCCTTCTGCTGTGGCTTTGTATTCAGCCGGAAACTCAGGGGTATCAATCAGTTGTACGCCGGGTGCGACTTCCAGCGAGCCCGCGCCACCGACGACCATCAGGCGCTTGGCATCAGCAGCCTGTGCCGCCGCCAGAATACTGTCGAAACCCTGAGCAAAGTAGCCGGCAACATCCGTCTGGGCGTGGCCGGAAAATGCGCTCAGTACGGCATCGTAACCCGCCAGTTGCGCTGTCAGTGCCTGGGTATTGTGCGCATCGGCTTTCTCGATCGTCAGGCCGGGTTGTGTTGCCAGACGTTCCGGACGACTGACCAGTGCGGTCACCTGATGACCCCGGCTCAGGGCTTCTTCTCGCAGTGCTGAACCAATAAAACCACTTGCGCCAATGATTGCAATTTTCATGATGTTGTCCTCGATTGTTTTCGTTGATGGACACATTGTGCGATGAAAGATTGATTTGAAAAATACGCCGTTGGATAATTCACTGTTATTGAATTCATAACAGTGAACACAATGAGTCACGCACTTGACCTGAATACCCTGCCCTTATTTATTGCCACCGTTGAGGCAGGGTCATTTACGGCTGCGGCCGAGAAACTGGGCTGTACGAAAACCAAAATCAGCCTGAATATCAAAGCGCTTGAAGCCCATCTGGGTTCAGCACTGTTTAACCGGACCACGCGTCAGGTCACGCTGACAGAAGCAGGACAGCAGCTCTATCTGGCCTGCCAGCCATTGTTGACTAAACTGGACGAAACCCTCAGCGAAGCCAGCACCAGTGCACAAGCCCTGTCCGGCACGCTGCGGATCACAGCTCCTGTAGATCATATGACGCTGATGCTGGCGCCCGCTGTCGCCGCGTTTGCCAAAGTGCATCCAAAGCTCACCATTGAGCTGCGCGGCGGCGATAAGGTGTCGGATATGGTGCGCGATGGCATTGATTTGGCCATTCGGATGGGATGGCTGAAAGATTCCAGCCTTCGGGCGCAGAAACTGGGCGAGTTTGAACAACGTGTGATGGCCTCAGCCGGGTATTTGCAGGAAATGGGCAGACCGCAGCAGCCAGCTGAACTGAAACATCATCGCTGGATTGAGTTTTCGCCCCTGCCAAGCGCGCTGACCTGGACGTTCACCCGAGCAGACGAACAGGTTCAGGTTCAGATGCAAAGTCATGTTCGGGTCGACAACACCAGTGCCATGCGCAGCCTGATCAAAAGTAACGCGGGATTGTCGGTGATTGCGACCCATTTTGGCGAAAATGATCCGGAATTAGTGCCCTTGTTCACCGACTGGCAATTGCCCCGTGGCGGGATTTACGCCGTATTCCCGCCGGGTGCTTTTATTCCGGCGAAAGTCAGAACTTTTGTTGAATTTTACCGGATATGGCTGACCGAAAAAATGTCAGCCCATACGTAAATTCAATTCAGACGGCATTGCTAACTACCCTGCCGCCCAAGTGCTTGGATCTCTCTCAGCCAGGAATCCCGCTGGGTTTCCGTCGACGAGATCACCGATCCCAGCAAGGTGGTATCGGCAGGGCTGACTCCGCAAAACTGAAGCGTGAATCGGTCAAGCTGGGCCTGCACAGGTTCAGCCTGTTCGGCCTGCAATTCGGCAGGGGCATCCATGCTCAGAATGATCCGGGCTGTTTTACCTTGCAGTAACTGCACCGGGTAGGGATTGTTTTCCTCAAACTGAAAAGCGAAACCGGGCAGAATCGCTCTGTCGATCAGGCCCTTGAATTTTGCCGGTATGCCACCCCACCAGATCGGAGAAATCAGCACCAGATGATCCGCCCCGGCAAGTTGACGCTGAAACGCTTCTAAACAAGGCTCAAGTGGCTGGATAGCATCATAGCCAGCGACCAGATTCGGGTTGAAGTCCATGTCCGATAAATTTACACGATGCACCGTGAATTGCTCTCGCGCCTCAACTTCATAGGCGTCAGCCAGCACCCGGGCAAAACTCTCTGTTTTCGGGTTGGCATTCAGTAAAAGAATGTTTTTGCTCATGATCGTTCCTTGTTATCCAAAATCAATCATGAGTGTAAAGCCTCCCCTATAGGGCAGAGTCAAGCAGTCTGCGGGCAGCTATCCATAGATCGGAGACATAGCTCCACGCGTTTTATTTTCTGCTCAAGCAATGCGTGCTCTGCCATCAGTTGCTGCCTGACATCAAGCAAGAAACAATGGATACGATCCCAGTCCACGTCACCATCCCGATAGCGTATCACGCCTTTCAGCCGGTTCAGGGTCACGCCAAGTTGCTTGGCCTCTTTGATAAGCTGGAGCACCTCGACGTCCGTCTCTGTATATACCCTGTAATTACCCTGACGAAGCGGGACGCGGATCAGGCCCATGTCTTCATACAATCTGATGGCCTTGACTGACAACCCTGTCCGCTTGGATACCGCGCCGATGTACATGTGATTGACCCTGATAAAATACTGACTGCCACAATCATACTGCAATAACAGTGCAGATGTGATCACCCGTCATGCCACAAGCCCAGTTGCTTCAAGCGTTTATAGACAGTATTGCGGCTCACGCTCATTGCTTCCGCGGTTTTACTGACATTGCGGCCCAGCGCCAGGTACACTTTCGGCAACGCGGTCTGCCAGTCCTCTTCCAGCAGTTCGTCATCAATGTCGTCGGCGATGCGGGCAACCCCTTTGAGATCCCAGAAAAAATCATCCGGCAAATGCTGGGGTTCAATGATCTTGCCTGCCGCCAGCACAGTGGCGACCCGCAGCACATTATGCAACTGACGAATATTACCGGGCCAGTTGTGCGCATTGAACAACTGCATCACCTCATCACTGATAGCGACATGGCGATCACCTTTACAGACTTCACCAAGCACAGACAGTACCACCTGCTCAATATCCTGCCTGTCACGCAGGGCAGGCAGAGCCACGGTCAGACCGTTGATCCGGTAATATACATCTTCCCGGAACTGCCTGGCTTTTATCTCATCACGCAGCGACTGATGTGTAGCGCAGACCAGCTGAAAATCCACCGGATAGCTTTCACTGCTTCCTAAAGGCGTTACCCGTTTTTCTTGCAGCACACGTAGCAATCTGGCCTGGGTCGGCAACGGCATATCACCGATTTCATCAAGAAACAGCGTGCCTTTATCAGCACGGCGGATCAGCCCCATGCTGCCTTTGGGGTTGGCACCGGTAAAGGCACCCTTAACGTAGCCAAACAGCTCAGACTCCACCAGCTCGGATGGAATGGCGGCACAGTTGACGGCCACCATCTCAAAAGCAGCCCGATACGAAGAGGCATGAAAAGCGCGCACAAAACGCTCTTTTCCCACGCCGGTTTCGCCGTGTATCAATAAGGGAATATCGCTGTTGAGCACACTCATCGCCTGATGAACGGCTTTCGCCATCTGCTTATCACCCGTATCGAGATCCGTCAGCGAGGGCTCACACTGTAGTGTTTTTCGATTTGTATGGCGGGAAAAGGCAATGTCAGCTGTTACCGCAACAGACGCTTCAGCCGGGGCTTTAATTCGGGCAAACAGCGGAAAAGACGTCAACCCGCTGAATGTCAGTGTGGCATCCTGCTGTGTTGTCATCAGCGCCTGCAGCGACATGCCGGCCACCATGTCTATGGTGATGCCCGCCAATGGCTTACCTAACAACAAATCAGCCCGGCGGTTAGCCGAGACAATTTGCCCCTGAAAATCAAACACCAGCAGCCCGGCCCACTGGCTGCCCAGGTTATCCGGGCTGGTATTGAAGACAAACTGCCAGAAGTGCTGGCCATAAGCGGCAAGAATCAGCTGATTTTCAATCGCCTGAGACATGACTTTCACCATGCCGTGTATCTGGGTCGTTGGCAGGTAAGCATCGCTGGAGACGTTAAGCACTCCCACTGTCTGACGATGCGGATCAACGATGGGCGATGCCGAGGCGTTCATAAAACGGTTTTGCAGCAGGAAATGCTCATCGCGGCGGATGTCGGTAATCTGATGCGTGTGCAAGGCTGTACCAATCGCATTGGTGCCTATCACTTTTTCCTGCCAGCAGGCTCCGGGTTCAAATAATGCCGGTGCCATCTGCTGCATGAAAGACGGATTCCCCCACCGCTCCAGCAAATACCCCTCATGATCCGTGAGGATGACCAAACTGCTGCTGTTGGCGAGCATGCTCTGAAAACCGGGTAACACCTTCTCGCGGGTGACAGCTACCATCACCTCTGCCAGTTGTCGTTTCTGCTGCCAGTGCAAGGGGTTAGGTAGGGTTAATTCAGGAGTCTGGTGACTTGCCAATCCGTAATCCCGACAACGCTGCCAGGATTCGCAGACAAGGCGATCATCGCTTTGCAATCTGTTATCCATGTCCGACCTTTGCTTCCCGCTCTCATTGCTGTTGGCCGCAGCCAGCCCAAACACACATTCCTGAACGTTAACTATTGTTCACACAATGTTAACAATCAACATATCCAACATGTTTTTAACGAATAACAAGCAAAACAATAAAGACAAAATACCCTGTTAATCATAAGGATAGATAACATATAAAGATGTTAAATAAATGTGGCATATTTTTCGCGTAGTGCTGGTGAGTAACAGACAAGGAGCCAGAACAGACATGTCGCTCATTTTGGACACAATCACCCGCACGGTAGACGGGCTCGACTGGATAAAAGATACCAGCCTCGAACTTGAACCCGGCTCCTTTAACGTATTGCTGGGCCGCACGCTGGCTGGAAAAACATCCCTGATGCGGCTGATTGCGGGTTTGGATAAACCCACCTCTGGCAACATTTCTTTCAATGGCCGGGATGTAACGGGCATTCCCGTCCGCGAGCGCAATATTTCCATGGTGTACCAGCAATTCATTAACTACCCCAATCTCACGGTTTACGAAAATATCGCCTCTCCGCTGCAACTGGAAAAACTGCCAAAAGCACAGATTGATGAACGTGTTATGCAGACCGCAAAGATGCTGCACATTGAAGATTTCCTCAAACGCTACCCGCTTGAATTATCAGGTGGTCAGCAACAGCGTACCGCCATGGCCCGTGCACTGGTGAAAGATGCCGACATCATTTTGTTCGACGAACCTCTGGTCAATCTCGATTACAAATTACGCGAAGAGTTAAGGCAGGAAATGAGGGAGCTGTTTGCCTCCCGCAATACCATCGCGGTGTATGCCACCACTGAACCCAATGAAGCCCTCGCCCTGGGCGGCAATGTGGTGCTCATGCATGAAGGAGAGATCATTCAGTCGGGGCCGACCTCCGAGGTCTACCACAACCCGGCCAGTGTGACCTGCGCCGAGCTGTTCGGCGAACCGCCGATCAACCTGATCACAGGGCAAATCAGCGCGGACAATGTGTCTTTTTCCGAACACGTTCACTTTGCCCTGAACGATGATTTAAGCGATCTGCCGCCCGATCACTATGTCTTCGGCATCCGGCCGAATCACCTGACCTTAGTGCCGAACAACGATGACGATCTTGAGCTGGCCGTTGATGTCGAACTGGCCGAAATCAGCGGCAGTGAAACTTTTCTCCATGTGTCCAACCGGGAGTTGTCCATGGTGCTGCACCTTCCCGGCGTGCATGAATACGCGGTCGACAGCCGTATCAATATTTATGTGCCAACCCACAAGCTTTATGTGTTCTCAAAAGAACGGCAGCTGATACAGGCCGCCCGTTCAGGCTGGGAGAAACAATAATGGCAGAAATTCGTCTGGAATCACTCGCGCACAGTTACTCGGCGCACCCTGCCAGCGATGCGGATTACGCCATTCGCCGGATGACCCATGTCTGGGAAGACGGCGGCGCCTTTGCCTTGCTTGGCCCGTCCGGCTGCGGGAAAAGCACCATGCTCAATATCATTTCCGGCCTGCTGACCCCCTCGGAGGGTGCGGTAAAATTTAATGGTCAGACGATGAACGGCCTGGAGCCGCAGGATCGCAACATTGCCCAGGTTTTCCAGTTCCCTGTCATTTACGACACCATGACAGTGTTTGACAACCTGGCCTTCCCGCTGCGTAACATGAAAACACCGGCAGCAAAAATCCGCAGTAAAGTGCAGGAAATTGCCGAGATTCTGGAACTGACGCCGGTGCTCGACAAAAAAGCCCGCAACCTCAATGCCGATGAAAAGCAGAAAGTGTCGATGGGACGAGGCCTGGTCCGTGATGATGTCTCGGCCATTCTGTTTGACGAGCCGCTGACCGTGATAGATCCGCACCTGAAATGGAAGCTGAGGCGAAAACTCAAGCAAATCCATGAGCAGTTCAATATCACTATGGTCTATGTCACCCACGACCAGCTGGAAGCGGCCACTTTTGCCGACAAAATTGCCGTGATGTACGACGGTGCGATTGTCCAGTTCGGCACGCCACGCGAGCTGTTCGAGCAGCCTAACCATACCTTTGTCGGTTACTTTATCGGCAGCCCCGGCATGAATTTACTGCCGGTTAAAAGAGCGCCAGATTCAGCAGACATTACTTTCAAAGGCTTACCCATTGCACTGACCGCCAGCCAGCAACTCGCCCTGTCTCACACCCAGTCAGAGAACATCAAAGTCGGGATACGCCCGGAATTCGTTCATTTACGGGACACACAAAAAGAGGCCAGTTTCGCCGTCACTGTCACCCATACCGAAGATCTGGGCACCTACAAAATCGTCACCGTGATGCTGGATGATACCCCAATCAAAATCCGGCTTGCCGAAGGTTCCCCAGTGCCGGCCCGCCATGGCTGGATCAATTTTCCCAGCCGCTGGCTGAAGCTGTACATCGATGAGTATCTGGTCGGCGAAGACAGTGAAAACGGCGATGGCGACCCTCAGGGAGGCAGCGGCAATGCAGCATAAAACCGTGAATAACAAAGCATGGTGGCTGGTATTACCGGTTTTTCTGCTGGTCGCTTTTTCTGCCATCATTCCGTTAATGACAGTGGTGAATTACTCGATCCAGGATATCTTCGATCAGAACACCGCCTATTTCGTGGGCAGTGAATGGTATAAAGAAACGCTCAACGATTCGCGTCTGCATGATTCGCTGCTGCGCCAGTTTATCTATTCGGCCTGCGTGCTGCTGATCGAAATTCCGCTCGGCATTCTTGTCGCGCTCACTATGCCGAGCAAAGGGATCAAAGCGTCACTGGTACTGATAGTGCTCGCGATCCCGCTGCTGATCCCCTGGAACGTGGTCGGCACCATCTGGCAAATATTTGGCCGAGCTGACATCGGCCTGCTCGGCTGGTTTTTGAGCAGTATCGGGGTTGACTACAACTATGCATCCAACCCGGTCGATGCCTGGGTCACAGTGCTGGTGATGGACGTCTGGCACTGGACCTCACTGGTCGCGCTGCTGTGCTATTCCGGTTTACGCGCTATTCCCGATGTCTATTATCAGGCCGCCAAAATAGACCGGGCCTCCAACTGGGCGGTTTTCCGCTACATTCAATTGCCCAAGCTGAAAAATGTGCTGCTGATCGGCGTGCTGCTGCGCTTTATGGACAGCTTCATGATTTACACCGAGCCTTTTGTACTGACCGGCGGCGGCCCAGGTAACGCCACCACTTTCCTGTCGCAGACCCTAACCAAAATGGCGGTGGGTCAGTTTGATATCGGCCCTGCCGCAGCGTTCTCCATCATCTATTTCCTGATCATCCTGCTGGTGTGCTGGCTGTTCTACACCTCAATGACAGTGATGGATAAGGAGAAATAATCATGCATAAGCGGAAAACGTTCATTTTGCTGCTGTACATCCTGTTTTTGCTGCTGCCGATTTACTGGCTGCTGATGATGTCATTCAAAACCAATGAAGAGATCCTTGGCGGACTGACCTTCTGGCCCACTGAATTTACCCTGGCCAATTACAAAGTGATCTTTACCGATCCCTCCTGGTACAGCGGCTATATCAATTCGCTGACTTATGTCTCGATGAATACCGTGATTTCTCTGCTGGTCGCCCTGCCGGCTGCCTATGCCTTTTCGCGCTACCGCTTCATTGGCGACAAGCACATGTTCTTCTGGCTTCTCACCAACCGCATGGCGCCGCCTGCGGTCTTCCTGCTGCCCTTTTTCCAGCTTTATTCTTCGGTCGGACTGTTCGACACCCACATTGCCGTTGCACTCGCGCACTGCCTGTTCAACGTACCGCTGGCGGTGTGGATTCTCGAAGGCTTCATGTCGGGCGTGCCGAAAGAAATCGATGAAACTGCTTATATTGACGGCTACAGCTTTCCGCGCTTTTTCGTCCGCATATTTCTGCCGATGATCCGCTCGGGGATTGGGGTCACCGCCTTCTTCTGTTTCATGTTCAGCTGGGTCGAACTGCTGCTTGCCCGCACCCTGACCTCCGTCAATGCCAAGCCGATTGTCGCCACCATGACCCGGACTGTCAGTGCCTCCGGCATTGACTGGGGCGTGCTTGCCGCAGCTGGTGTACTCACGATCATTCCCGGATTGCTGGTGATTTGGTTTGTTCGCAACCATGTCGCCAAAGGGTTTGCCCTTGGCCGTGTTTAGCATGATACCGCAAAGGAGATCATCATGAATTGGATGGCCTGGACCCTGCCCAGCGCACTGTTCTTTATTGCTATCGCCGGCATCTTGCTGACGATGACCGTCTTCGAGATCCTCAAACCTTGTGTTGAACGCAAAGGCTTTTTGCCGATCAGCACAACCCGGGGAGATCGACTGTTTATCGGCCTGCTCAGCAGTGCCTATATACACCTGCTCTTCCTTGGCATCACTGACCTGTCAATATGGATACCGTTTACGTTATCTGTGTTATGGCTGGCCATTTTGCTGCGTTGGGGATAATACAAGACTAAGGAGTTCACGCATGAACCGGACACGCTTTGTACCTAAACCGACTACATTAGGGCTGCTCATCAGCTTATTGCTTTCGCCGGCTGCACTGGCTGATCAATACAGCGATGCGGCGAAGAAATGGATTGACGATGAGTTTGCGCAGTCGTCGCTCAGCAAAGACGATCAGATGAAAGAAATGGCCTGGTTTACTGAAGCTGCCAAACCCTTCCGTGGCATGGAAATCAAGGTGGTTTCTGAAACCATCACCACCCACGAGTATGAATCAAAAGTGCTGGCAAAAGCCTTTGAGGAAATCACCGGCATCAAGGTGACCCATGATTTGATTCAGGAAGGGGATGTGGTGGAAAAACTGCAGACCGAAATGCAGTCGAACCGCAGTATCTACGACGCCTATATCAATGATTCCGATCTGATTGGTACCCACTTTCGCTACGGCAAGGTCATTCCGATCAGCGATTACATCACAGGGGAAGGGAAAGACGTTACCCTGCCCACGCTGGATCTGGACGATTTTATCGGCCTGAGCTTTACCACAGGGCCGGACGGCAAGGTCTATCAACTGCCCGATCAGCAATTTGCCAACCTGTACTGGTTCCGCGCTGACTGGTTTGAACGCGAAGATCTGCAGAAACAGTTCAAAGAGATCTACGGTTACGATTTAGGCGTGCCGGTCAACTGGTCTGCCTATGAAGACATTGCTGAATTCTTTACCGAGCATGTGAAAGAAATCGACGGCAAACGCGTTTACGGCCACATGGATTACGGTAAAAAAGATCCCTCACTTGGCTGGCGCTTTACCGATGCCTGGTTCTCCATGGCGGGCGCGGGGGATAAAGGGTTGCCGAACGGTAAACCCGTCGACGAATGGGGCATTCGGGTGGAAGGCTGTCGTCCGGTTGGCTCCAGCGTCGAGCGGGGCGGTGCAACCAATGGCCCGGCGGCTGTCTATGCCACCACCAAGTATGTCGAATGGCTGAACAAGTACGCGCCCGCTGAAGCCCAGGGCATGACATTCTCTGAAGCCGGTCCCGTTCCCGCACAAGGCAATATCGCTCAGCAAATTTTCTGGTACACCGCTTTCACGGCCGATATGACCAAACCCGGGCTGGAAGTGGTGAATCCGGACGGCACGCCTAAATGGCGTATGGCGCCGTCACCCAAAGGCCCTTACTGGGAAGAAGGGATGAAACTGGGCTACCAGGATGCCGGTTCATGGACACTGATGAAAGCCACCGATCCCGAGCGCCGCAAAGCCGCCTGGTTATATGCCCAGTTCACGGTGGCTAAAACCGTGTCGCTGAAGAAAACCCTGGTCGGCCTGACCCCGATTCGTGAGTCAGACATCAACACTGACATCATGACAGAAGCGGCGCCTAAGCTGGGCGGTTTGGTTGAATTCTACCGCAGCCCGGCACGGGTTCAGTGGACGCCAACCGGCACCAATGTGCCTGACTATCCGAAGCTGGCTCAGCTCTGGTGGCAGTACATAGCCGAAGCCGCGAATGGTGAGAAAACCCCGCAGCAGGCACTGGACGGGCTGGCAACCGCACAGGATCGGGTGCTGGAACGTTTGGAACGTGCCAATGTGCAGGGGGAATGTGGCCCTAAACTCAATAAGCCAAGAGATGCCGCCTACTGGCTGGCCCAACCCGGCGCACCGAAAGCCAAGCTGGCTGACGAAAAGCCCAAAGGCGTGACCATCAAATACGATGAGCTGCTGAAATCCTGGCAGCAGTGATGAGCCGGTAACAAAACCATCAGGGAGGCATAATGCCTCCCTGACATTACAATCAGCTGAACGTTGAAATATATAACTTTTCCACTTTTGCTCGTGCCCAGTCCGTTTTGCGTAAAAACTTCAGTGACGATTTAATGGAAGGGTCATTTTTAAAACAGTTAATATCGATTTCGCACGCCAGAATCGTCCACCCATAATGATCAACCAATTGGGTTAAGATTTTTTCCAGGGTAAGACCGTGCAGGGGGTTATTCGGTTGTTCGCGGGTCATAAGCTTTTCTTCGGTAGCAGTGTTGGTAACGGGGAAGAGTATACAGAATATTTCGCCATCCGGCATGGAGACAATGCCTCAGCGCCAAAGTATTACTTTCACTCTGGTCGGTAAGCTGAGAGAATGCCGCTGTCATTTCAAATAAAACGACCCATCATGAAACTTTTAGTTCGTAACCTTTCTCGTTCAACCACTGAGCAAGACATCCGTAAAGTGTTTTCTGAACACGGCAAAGTCACAGAGTGCACTTTGGTGTTAGATCAGGAAACCGGCCATTCCAAAGGCTTCGCTTTCGTCGAAATGCCGGATCAGGATCAAGCCAAAGCGGCCATAGCCAGCCTGAACATGACATCGCTTGCCAAAAGCAAAATCCGGGTGAAAAAAGCTCACTAAATCAGTTCTCCGACAGCCAGAAAAGAAGCCCCTTTTCTGGCTGTTTCATCTTTGCCTATCTGTAATCAAATTCATAACTAAGCATCGCATACCGATATTCATCTCCTTAGCCACCCGCGAAGAAAGTAATTTGCTTGAACCTCCAAAGCAATGCCATGTAACTGCTCTGTCGATAAGGCTTCTCTGTCTATCATCTTTGGTCTGTCATCTTTGCCTGTATTTTTGATCAGGCTGAAAATAGTAGCTTGAATCCCATAGGATTTATCTGTGTTTATTCATATCAAATCAGACTAGACTGAGTTGAACTCTCATTGCTAAAGGAAAATACCATGATTCAACAAGGCCAGACTCTGCCAGCCGCAACCCTGGGTGAACTGACCAAAGACGGCATGGTCAACCATGACGTTACAGAACTGTTTGCAGGCAAGAAAGTGGTGTTGTTTGCAGTTCCCGGCGCCTTCACGCCGACTTGCTCGGAATCTCACCTGCCAGGTTATGTGGTGCTGGCAGATCAACTGAAAGCCAAAGGCGTGGATATCATTGCCTGCGTGTCAGTCAACGATGCCTTTGTGATGCAAGCCTGGGGCGAAGCACAAAATGCTTCAGAAATTATGATGCTGGCAGACGGTGACGGCAGCTTCACCAAAGCGCTGGGTCTGGAGATGGACACCGCGAAGTTCGGCGGCCTGCGCTCGCAACGCTATGCGATGATCATCGACAACGGTGTGGTCACACAGCTGAACGTAGAAGCACCGAAAGAATTTGAAGTCAGCAAGGCAGAAACCATTCTGGCAAGCCTGTAATTTCAGAAAAACACAACGGAAGCGCAAGCTTCCGTTGTTCTCGGATTTACTTTATCTCTGTCATCGAAAAGTGGTGGCTGGCAATGTGAAACCCTTCCCGTAAATAGAACTTATGCGCTGCAAAGCGCTGCACGCCTGAATCCAGATGCAATTGCTGGCACCCCTGCGCCTTTGCGTACACTTTAAACCAGTCAATCAAACATTCTCCGACCCCCTTGCTGCGGTGTTGCTCAGCCGTCACCAGATCATCAATATAAATGGCTTTGCCCCAGGCCAGCTTTTCTGACACCACAAACCCGGCCACACCCATCACCTGATCGCCCGACTTGACGTAAACCACCTGATAGCCCTGCGCCATCTGCTTGGTGATCTGCGCCTGTAAAGCGGCTCTGTCGTACTGCGGCCGCAACTCGCGCAACACATCCAGCACCAAAGGGACATCCTGATTATCTTCAAAAAAATGTACTTTCATCGGGTTCCTATGACTTGCTGTTCAGACCTTAATGTCGTTGTCTGTTTATAACGTTTTCAGCCACAGCGGCACAATGGTTTTATGGATAGAAATGCAACCATCCAGTTTGTTTTGCGAACAACAATTCAGAAGCGGTTCACTTTAATTCTTTGCCTGCACCCTGCCACCAATCCAGGCTTTGATATCTGCCAGCACGCGTTCAACCTGGCTCTGGCCCTGTGCATCATTGAAAGCATGATCAAGGCCAGCATAGGTATGTGGCTGGATGTGGGGGGCGGTTTTCTTTAATGCCCTGACCATAGATTCGAAAGCGTGCGGATCCACATTGGTATCCTCTTCCGACTGAATCAAAAGAACAGGAACATCAATCGTTTGCAGTATCTGCTGCTGATCTGCCGTCAGCATGGCTTTCCACCATTTGAAACCGTGCCCACTGACAGCCGTGTCCATCTCGTTACTTTGCAGCACAGCTTCAGCAAACTGCCTGAACCCTTGTTCTGCTTCACTGAATGCCTGCGCTGGCATCTGAGATTGCATGTTGTAGAGCACGTCATCAATGAAAAAACGCCCACCGCCGTTAAGCGCCACCACAGCGGTCACTTTGTCACTCTTTGCGGCCAGCAGATTCGCCACCAACGCCCCTTCACTGCCCCCCAGCAGGATAATCTGGCTATAACGATTGTCCTGATCCAGTTTATCCAGCACCGTCAGGTAATCATCCACCCGTTGCAGCGGAGAATCCTGTTTCAGATAGGTGTCAGGACAGTCCGTCCGCTGCGGATCGGTATTCCAGCTCAGCCCGTTATCAATCCCGTATTTTTCTACCGTCAGGATGTCGGCACCTGCCATCACCTGGCTAAAATAGTCATTGATATTGTTGTTATGAAAAACACTGTTGCAGTCTGAACCCTGAATCAGCACCAACAAATGGTCGCTGTCACGCCCGGTCAGGTAATAGGTAATCTCCGAACCATCGCTCCGTTTGGCCTCTTCCGTTACCATTGAAAAAACCGGCAAGGACGCCACTGAAAAGACCGCAGCCACTGTTAACATTAAGGGCTTTAACAATAAAGGCTTTAACATCCGTTTATCTCCTTCTATTCAATCATCTTCTTGGATAGCGCTTTTGGCATCTGGTTCCCAGCATAAAATGCAACACCACACATAATCTACACTATTCTATCCAGGCCGGTCGTACCATGATCCTGACGAAGGACAATTGAGAAACATGACTGCCGTTTTAATCATGACGACCTCTTAGCCAATGCCGTAACCAAAATGATTTCAGATAAAGATGGCAGGCATTATCATGGATTTGGTAATCTTATCCGGCAACGGCTCCTGTTGAACCGTAAATACAAATTATTATTCGATAAAACAGCCACTTAAATAATGAAAAATATCGAAACGAAATGGCTACAGGATTTTCTGACACTGGCCGAACTGCGTAACTTTTCCCATGCTGCCGCTGTCCGCAATGTGACGCAGCCGGCTTTCAGTCGCCGGATAAAATCCCTTGAGGCCGAACTTGGGCTGAATTTAATCGATCGCAGTAAAACCCCCATCGAGCTGACACTGAAAGGCAAGCAGTTTAAAACGACTGCGCTGTCGATTCTTCAGCAGCTGGATGACGAGGTGAACCGTCTGGCTGGCAGCTCATTTCTGGGGCGTCATACCGTGCGGATCAGCTCCTCACACTCAATGGCGATAAGCGTATTGCCTAAGCTGCATGCCTGTTTGTTTAACCCGACCTTAAACACTCAGCTTTCAGTGGTAGCCAATGAAGTGGATGACGCGGTGAAACAGCTGATCGACGGTAAATGTGATTTTCTGTTTTCATTTTATGAGGACAGTTTGCAGATGGCGCCTTACCGTTCTGTCTATCTGGGGCGCTCTTACCTGTATTGCGTGTCGGCGGTCGATGAGCACGGTAAACCCTTATTTGATCCCGCAGACAATGCCGCCGTGCCGTCGCTGGACTATACCCCGGAAAGTTATATGGGCCGGGCGCTGCAACGCGCCAACCGGACATTAACGCAGAATACTGTCTGTACCTCATCAATGACAGATTTTATCAAAGCCCTGGTGATGCAAGGGAAAGGCATCAGCTGGTTACCGGATTACGCCATCAAAGATGAGCTGGCCGCCGGACGTTTGCAGATACTTACCGCACGAGAACCTGTGCCGCTGGATCTGTACATTTACCGTTATCACTCCAGATTACACCCGACCTGCGAAGCCATCTGGAGTGCACTGAGTAAGATCAGCCCGATTGATGGCCTGATGAGCAGGGACTGACAATCACTGTCCCCCAGAAATAAAAAAAACCTCCCTTGCAAACAAGGGAGGTAAAGGATGTAGGGTTTCAAGACCTTTTATTTTTTGTTCTTTATATTCTTTCAGTTATTACATTCTTTTAGCTGTACAGTTTGGCTTTGTAGGTCGGGCGCATCAGGTTCTGAGCAGAGAAAATATCGTTCAGCTCCTCTTCGCTCAGCAGGCCACGCTCCATCGCAACTTCTTTCACGCTGCGACCGGTTTCAGCACAAATCTTACCGACGATATCGCCTTCGTGATGGCCGATATACGGATTCAGGTAAGTCACGATACCGATAGAGTTGAAGACGTAATCTTCACAGATCTGGCGGTTCACTTTGATACCCGAGATACATTTGTCTGCCAGATTGATACAGGCATTGCTCAGCAGTTCAATCGATTCGAAAATGGCCTGACCGATCACCGGCTCCATCACGTTCAGCTGCAGCTGTCCGGCTTCTGCCGCAAAGGTCACTGTGGTGTCGTTGCCGATCACTTTAAAGCACACCTGATTTACCACTTCCGGAATCACAGGGTTTACTTTAGCTGGCATGATGGACGAACCCGCCTGCATTTCCGGCAGGTTAATTTCATTGAGACCGGCACGCGGACCCGATGACAGCAGACGCAAATCGTTACAGACTTTCGACATCTTAACCGCCAGACGCTTCAGCGCGCCGTGCACAGTCACGTAAGCGCCACAGTCAGAGGTTGCTTCAATCAGGTCTTCTGCCGGTACACAGTCCAGGCCAGTCGCTTCTGCCAGATATTTCACCGCCAGTTCCTGATAGCCAGCCGGGGCGTTCAAGCCGGTACCAATCGCGGTGGCGCCCAGGTTCACTTCCAGCAGCAAGGCTGCGGAATACTTCAGGTTTTTGATTTCTTCTTTCAGCAGGATACTGAAAGCGTGGAATTCTTGTCCGACCGTCATAGGCACAGCGTCCTGCAGCTGAGTACGGCCCATTTTCAGCACATCACTGAATTCTGCGCTTTTGGCATCAAACGCCGCCTGCAGATGCTCAATCGAACCCACCAGCTTGATAATGCTGTTGTAGACAGCGACACGGAAGCCGGTCGGGTAAGCACAGTTGGTCGACTGGCTCTTGTTGACATGATCGTTCGGGTTAATGATGTGATATTCGCCTTTTTCATGGCCTTTCAGCTCCAGCGCAATATTGGCGATCACTTCATTGGTGTTCATGTTCACTGAAGTGCCGGCACCGCCCTGATACACGTCTGAAATGAACTGATCCATGCATTTACCTGTTTCCAGAATCAGATCGCAGGCTTGAATGATGTACTTGCCCACTTCCGACGGAATGCTGCCCAATTCCATATTGGCACGTGCTGCCGCTTTCTTGGTAAAGACCATGCCGCGAACAAACTCTGGCACGTCGGAAATACGCATTGAAGAAATATTGAAGTTCTCGTAAGCGCGAAGAGAATGGATGCCGTAATAAGCAGAAGCGGGAATTTCACGCTGGCCTAACAGATCTTCTTCAATACGTACTTGCTGGACAGTATCAAGCATAGCGGTCACCTTAAACTCATGGGTAGGAAAGAGATACCACTTCGCCGCTTATACGAGCCATCTTCAGCTTCTTATGGCGGCTAAGTGATTCATACAATCGTCGTTTTGAGCGACAAAGGGAAATGCATAAAAGTAAGCAACAATGCAATTAATGCATAGCTGAAGAGATTGCAAAAAAAGGCTATTTATTCTTATCAGCAAGGAATGCTTAATAACCGGCACTTTATGCATCACTTGTGCATGAAACCAATAAACACCTGTATAAGCAGCCTGTTAGCCTGCACTCTGGCGAGATCGCTCAATGGGCAGGAATATGATCCTGATCTTAATATTGTCTTTTATCCATCACACTGAAAATACACCGCCTACCCAGTGTAATCCACAAACTCTTAAGCGATATTCCTCAGTTTCGGTCCACAAAACCTATTCATCTGTATAAAAAGTCACCTGTATAAAAAGCCGCCTGTATAAAAAAGGCCAACCTTGTTCGGCTGGCCTTTCTCGCTTTGCGCGTTCAGAGAAGATTAAGCAATATCTTCGCTCGCCGTCAGGGTCGTTTTCTCTGTGCTGCGGTTATAGACTTCAGTGTCCAGCTCGTCTTCGCTGCGGCCAACCAGAACAGCAACCATCAGATCGCCACAGACATTCACTGTGGTACGCGCCATATCCAGAATACGGTCAATACCGGCAACAATCGCCAGACCTTCCATTGGCAGGCCAACTGTGGTCAGTACCAGCGACAGCATGATCAGGCCGGCACCCGGTACACCAGCGGTACCAATGGAAGCCAGTGTTGCTGTCATCACTATGGCAACATAGTCGGCAAACTCCAGGTTAATACCAAATGCCTGCGCGACAAACAGCGCTGCCACACCCTGATACAACGCCGTGCCGTCCATGTTAATGGTCGCGCCTAACGGCAGAACAAAACTGGACACGCCTTTAGACACACCCAGCTCTTCACGGGCGCATTTAATGCTGGCAGGCAAGGTGCCTGAACTGCTGGTAGTGGTAAAGGCCACTGCAGCCGGGGTCGCGATACCTTTGATATAAGGCATAGGGTTAAGACGACCGAAGACTTTGATCACTGCCGGGTAGAACAGCAGCACGTGCAGCAGGCTGCCGATGTAAGCCACTGCAATCACTTTAAACAGCGGCAGCAGGATCTCCAGACCGTATTTACCGGCCACCCAGGCCATCAGACCGAAGATACCGTAAGGCGCCAGCTTCATCACCAGTTCAGTCAGCTTGTACATGGCCTCGGCCAGACTTTCGAACACCTGAACGGCAGGTTTGCCTTTCTCACCACACAGGTTCAGCGCCACACCCAGGCCCAGGGCGAAGACGATGATTTGCAGAATGTTCCCGGTTGCCAGCGCACTGATAGGGTTGTTCGGGATTAAACTGAGCAGTGTCTGAACCAGCGTCGGCGCTTCTTTCGCGTCGGCCGCCGCCGCTGTTGCCGTCATCTCCAGACCGGCACCCGGTGCCAGGATACTGGACAGGCCAAGACCGATACTGATGGCCACTGCGGTAGTCGAGAGGTAAATCACAATGGCTTTGGCGCCAATGCGTCCCATCTTGCGGGTATCTTGCATGGAGGTCACGCCGACCACCAAAGAGCAGAACACCAGAGGCACGATGAGCATTTTAATGGCATTGATAAACAGAGTGCCGATAGGCTTGAGGATTTCTGCATCCGGGCCGAGCAGACTGCCCGCGATGACCCCCAGAATCATACCGACCAGAATTTTCTTCCATAAGGCGAGTCCGCCCCACATACCTTTCGGGGTTGGCTTCTCGTGAGCTTGTTCCATGTTATTTCCTTATCCAATTGACAGAAGTCGGGTGAATCCCCGTTTCTGCTTAGCTGTCATTGTTTACACGTCAGAATGGGCTGAGCCCATACATACAGGAGCAGGATTAATGCAAGCATGATGCCAAACACCAAACATAATACAAGCAATTGTTTTTAATAAGAAAAATTAAAATAAGAGAAATAGACCGACTCAAGAAGGGGTATAACCAAAGGAATAGGCACGAGTGGAAAACCCGTACCTTTTCTTTATAAAACATAACCTTACTGACTATTTACAAAGTTATAACCTTTACTTTGGTTATAGGGGTTCTGCCAGCCCGACCCTGTAAAGTCTGATGCGGTGATTATTCCGGCTGAGATTTTTTCAGTCGCTTGCTGAGCGCGGGCTGCGAGATCCCCAGAAACTTCGCCGCCAGAGACTGATTACCCTCCGCCCGGCGCATGGCTTCCTGGATCAGCAAATCGCCCATTTCCTGCAGGGTCGGCAGGGACTGCTCCGGGTCGAACATCGTCAGGGGGCTCCCTGCAGCCATCTCACTGACGTCATTGTCCTGATCCAGCACCCGGCGAAACACCTCCATGGACAGCATGCGCGAGCGGTGCTGACTCATGGCATCATACGCCAGTGCCCTCAGCTCGCGGATATTGCCGGGAAAGGCATAGTTTGCCAGCAGCACCGGCAGTTCTTTCGGGATGGTCGGCTTGGTTTTACCCAACTCATCGGCCGCTTCCTGTAAAAAGTGCTCCAGCAGCAAAGGAATATCCTGACGGCGCTGGCGCAGAGGCGGAATGTCCACCTGATGGGTTTTCAACCGGTAATACAGGTCTTTGCGGAACTCGCCGCTTTGCTGCTTTTGCACCAGATTCTGATGCGTGGCCACCACAATCCGCGCGTTCAGACGTTTCGGCCTGTCACTACCGAGGGGATAGTATTCCCCTTCCTGAATCAGGCGCAGCAGCTTGACCTGTGAGGCCTGGCTCAAATCACCGATTTCATCGAGAAACAGGGTGCCGCCGGCCGCTTGCTCGATCAGACCGGCGCGGGGTTTATCGGCACCGGTAAACGCACCGCGGTGGTGACCAAACAAGGTGTCGGCAAACACATTGTCGTCCAGTCCGGCCACATTCACGCTGATCAGCGGCCCGGCACGCTCACTCAGGGTATGCAGCGCGCGGGCGATCAGCTCTTTACCGACACCACTTTCACCGCACACCATCACAGGCTGGCTGCTCGGCGCTACCGATTCGAGATACTGGAACACAGAGCGCATGCCTTTATCCCGGGTAATGATATCGCCAAAAGCCTCCGGCCGCTCCAGCGTGTCGGTCAGGAAACGGCGCCGCAGCGCGTTGTGCTCTTCACGCATCTCCTGCAGCAAAATGGCCCGTTTCACACCTTCGATCAGCCGGTTTTCCTCTGTGGTTTTCACGAAGTAATCGTAAGCACCGAGCCGGATACAGTTGACCGCCGTTTCGACCTGATTCAGCCCGCTGATAATAATGACGCCGACTTCAGGAAATTCTGTCTTGATCTGCTGCAGCAAGACTTCGCCGGACAGGTGCGGCATGGTCAGATCCAGCAGCACCAGGCCGATATTTTCCTGTTCAATAATGGCCATGGCATCGCGGCTGTCCTGACACTGGACGATATGATTGATGCCGCCCCGTCGCTCCAGCACAATACTCAGGCTGCGCAGAAAGGCCGGTTCATCATCCACCAGCAATACACCGAATGCAGGATAGCGATTTGTCTTCATTAAACAGTTGTCCCTTTCAAGGCCGGCAGCGCAAGCGTCACGCAGGTGCCTTGTTGTAGTCTGGATTCATATTTCAACGTGCCGCCATGTTCACTCACTATGCTGAATGAGATAGACAGCCCCAAGCCCGTACCGCCTTGCTCACGCTTGGTGGTAAAGAAAGGATCACTCAAATGAGGAAGATGCTCAGGGTCGATGCCCTGCCCCTGATCGCAGATTTCCAGGATCAGCAAATTGTCAGCCGGGTTGAAGCCTGTCGTCACCCTGATGCTTTGTTGCTGTGACGTCAGCGCCTGACAGGCATTGATGATCAGGTTGATGATCACTTGTTCGATCCGCTGGCCGTTGCCTTCAAAACACGGCAGCTGATCGCCGTATTCGACAGAAAAGTGATGGGTCGATGTCGATAAGGTGCTGTCGACCAAACGAATCGCCGCCGCCGTGACCTGATTGAGATCCACCACTTCATTGAGCGCACTGGGTTCCTGGCGGGCAAAATCCCTCAGATCATCGACAATCCGGCGGATCCGCTGGGTCCCCGCCTGCATATCATCCAGCATGGAGGGAATTTCCTCCCGCATCCGGCTGTAGGCCAGCCCGCCTAAGGTGAAATCGCCATACTGCTGATAGTGGGCATCCAGAATGTCTTCTGCGTCCTGATACGCCTCTTTGAGAATGGGTAAATTCAGCAGCAGCAAACTGCTGGGATTGTTGATCTCATGGGCCATGCCAGACACCAGAATGCCCAGCGAAGTCATTTTATCCGCCTGAATCAGTTGTTGCTGCTGGAGCTGCTGCGCTTTGGTCCGCCGGGCCACTTCCCGGCTCAGCGCCCGGTTCCAAATCATGATTCCCCCCAGCACCAGCAACAGAAGGGCAGAAATCGTGGCGGCAGCCATGCCCAGTTTCTTCCAACTGATCCCCGGCGCTTCCAGCGGGCCCAGCCATTTGTCATAGATAGCCTGCTGACGGCCGGTATTTTTCAGAATCGCCAGCCCTTCGCTGAACTGGGCCAGTAAATCTTCATGACCTTTTTGCACCGCATAACCGTAATGCTGGGCACCAAAAGGTTTTCCTACCGGAATGATATTCGACAGATCCAACGCCTTGCCGGTATACAGACCCGGCAGGTTCGCCACCAGCGCGTAGTCATGCTGACCGGAGGCCAGCAAACGCAGCCCGTCGGCGTGAGAGTCCACCAGCACCAGGTTTGCACCCGGCTGCTGATTGCTCAGGTAATCGTGCATTGCCCCGCTGCGCTGAACAATCACGGATTTGCCCGCCAGGTCATCAAGACTGGCCACAAAGGGGGTGCCCTTTCGGGCAAATACCGACTGATGCACTATGGCATGGGGCGGCGAAAAACTGTATCTCGCCTGCCGGGCACTGGACTGGATCATGCCCTGGACGATATCAATCTCGCCCTGATCAAACTGGCGGCGGATATCATTCCATGCCCCCATTTTGATCTCGATATTAATGCCCATCAGTTCGGCAATCGCCAGGGTCAGCTCGGTGTTGTAGCCATCCGGCTCACCGTCTTCATTGATGAATTCGTAAGGCGGGTAGTTGTGATCCGCGCCGATAATAATGACCTGACTGTCTGGTGCAGCCATCACACCGAAGGTGCAGAAGAAAGACAGTCCGACACCGAACCAGCGCATCCAGGCACCCCATACGTCACGACAGCCTGTCAGCTTCTGGATCATGCACTCTTCCTTCATCAGCCCGGCCTGACCGGTAAAGCAGTCAGTACGCCGGATTTGGCGACACCGGGCAGAACGTGATATTCCGCCCAACAAATGAAGGGGCTATTTTATAGATTTGCCAACAATAGCCAAGGAAAGAAAGTGGGGCTGTGGTTGAGTGCCTTTTTGTTCTTTGGTGTTGTGCCTGGGGTTTTGGTACGGCTGAGGTATGTCGCGCTTGAGTCCGGTGGCTCTTTTGGCATGGTGCGATGCGCGCCAGACACTCTTTATAGGGATAAAGAGTGCCCAGAAAGCCCTTTTTGTTCTTTGGTGTTGGCCGGGTCGGTTGTAGGCGCTCCCGGCGCCGACAACCTAAAAATTCGTCCTGAATTTTTCCTGTGGGAATGCCATCAATGTACATTTTCAACCCGTCATTCCCGCGATAGGCGGGAATCCATACAGCGAGTGCAGTTTTTAAGGCTGAGGATTCTGGTGAAGCGGAGGTATGTCGCGCTTGAGTTCGGTGGCTTACTTGGCATTAATTGATGCGCGCCAGACACTCTTTATCGGGATAAAGAGTGCCCAGAAAGCCCTTTTTGTTCTTTGGTGTGGTCCGGGCCGGTTGTAGGCGCTCCCAGCGCCGACAACCTAAAAATTCGTCCTGAATTTTTCCCTGATTCAGTGATAACTATACCGGCTCTCGCTTGTCATTCTCGTGAAAGCGGGAATTCATGCAGTGAGTGTGATTTTTGCGGTCAGTCATGAATCACAAAAAAGTCCATAACATCAATTGGGTAGCATGAGTGATTTAGGTAAGATACACGCTAAGATGTCGTATAACTTACTGATGGATTTATATGATTAAGCATGAATTATCTAAATTAATCATTCATTTAGGTGGATTTCATCAAGAATAGTTATACGACAGAGTTATGCGACATGATGTCGTATAACAAAATGTTAGGCATATACGAGGATAACAATAATGGAAGCTGTTACTTGGGGTTTTATTGGGACGATTATCGGAGCTTTAGCAAGTATTGCAACAACAGCGATAACAAGTTGGAACTCACATATTTTAAGCAACAAAGCTAAAGAACATGAAAAAAAAGAAGCTGCCAATGCTTTTCAAAGAGAAACAATCCTCGAGCTTCAAGTTGAACTTTTAGAGTACTTTCGGTCTTGCTGTCAAATCTATAGAGATGACAAAATTAACTTTGAAAATACCGAACAATGGGGACGTCCAATCTCAGAAGAGTTAAACGTTCAAAATCGGGCTTTAAACGCTAAAACTTCAATTTTAGTTCAACGTGTTGTAAATGATGAACTTCGGGCTAGTTTACAAGTATTGAAAGACAATTGTACCAAATGCTTGATGGCAAAAGATGAACCTGAGGCGACAGCTTATCATTTGATAGCTTCGGATGATTATATTAAGGCTAGTGAATTATTGGGTAAAGTATTGAGATCTACATATTGGCAACCAAGTGCCTAAAAAATAACTTAGTTGAACGCCAGAGGGCGGCGATGCGGGCTGTTTTTATCAGGTACAGTAAGCCCATAAGCCATCAGATGACTAATAACTTCAGTTGGTTACATGATTTTTGCCGTCGGTTGTAGTACGTTCCTCCGCTTGCGGTGTGGCTGGTTGCTTCTGCTACGGGGGGCTGGCTTCGATCCCGATCATTTCAGGTGCGATATCAGCAAACGCTTCAAGGACTATAGAACGCGCTATTGTTTTGTGAATCAACACCTTGCCTTGGTGATCTTCACCGTGAATACTGAAGCTATGTTTGGCTAAATCAATGCTATTGATAGATAGTGACATCTTGATGGCCTCAGGCGATTTCTTAATCAGACTTGCCCAGTTGTGACAAACCTAATGAGGGGGAGTCCATGTCATTCGTTAGAATGACGACTGAAATGATATCGGGATGGAAAATGAGAAGTATATTTTTAGCATTTGTTCTTACTTGGGGAACGAGTGCTTTTGCTCAAAATAATCATGCGCTTGAGGACTCCCTCCGGGAATTGGTTCCTGATGGATATTTCGTGACTGAAACGATTTATGGTGACTTAAACAAAGATAGTCAAGAGGACGTTGTTTTAATCATAAAAGGAACAGACCCAAATAAAGTTGTTGTTGATGAATTTCGTGGTGAAGTAGACCTCAACCGAAGAGGGATCGTTGTTGCTTTAAGAAACCAACAAAAATACGAATTAGTCATTGAAAATCTAAACTGCTTTTATTCGGAAGAAGAAGATGGCGGTGTATACTTCGTACCAGATATTTACACCAAAATTGAAAAAGGAAATCTATATGTCCTTTTCGCTCATGGTCGCTATGGACACTGGCGCTACAATTTTCGTTATCAAGGAGCAGATTTTGAGCTGATCGGTTATGACAAAAGTGCTAACAGAGGGCCAACAGTAGAAGTAGTCACTAGCATTAACTACCTGACAAAGAAAATGCTGGTGAAGAATAATATTAACCGTCATGAAGAACATGCAGATCCAATATTTAAAGAGAGTTGGACGAGCTTTACGCTTGATAAGCGATTTAAGCTAAGTGAAATTAACGATTTTAGTGAGTTTGGTGATGGGTTACGGGAGTAGATAGACTTGTATCGAAACGTAATTCGAACAAACAACTATAGCGTCAATCCTTAAATTAACGCCGTTTTTTCCCATCGTAGCCACCCCGCAGCATCGCATTGAGGATGACAACCATTTACCTGAAGCATGCAATGATGGCAACTTCTTTCGGTTTACCTTCAGCCAGAAATCGTTGATAAGTGCGCTTGAATACAGAGTTACGCTGCATTCAACTCAACAATAGTCGGTGACGACTCAAGGAGTTTTGAGCGCGCTATTGTTTTGTGGATCAACACCTTGCCTTGATGATCTTCACCGTGGATACTGAAGCTATGTTTGGCTAAATCAATGCTATAAATAGAATGTGACATGGTGGCCTCCGGTAATTTCGTAGTCAGACCTACCTAGTGTGGCAGAGCCTGATGAGGGGGAGTCCATGTCATTCGTTAGCTGTCTTAAGGAGAGAGTGCATTTAGTCCAATAGGGGTGATAGGTGGGGGTTCAATTCCCCTAGCGATTGTTGGCTCCATAGCCTTGTTATTGATTTTGCTGCGTTACGTAAGTATCCGTTTGGTTCTTTTGGCCAACGACAACAATGATAAGGAGGTGTCTATGGTAAAAACATTAACTGCTCGAACTCGTATTTTTTTAAGCTCTACGTTTGAAACTTTATGGGCTATCGGAGTCAGCAGCGTGGCAGGTTTGCACCTATTGGCCTAAGTGCATTCAACAGCTAACAAGCGCAGCCACAGGGACAAAGTTTCCGCTGCGCTTCAACTTTGCCCGTGCTGCGGGCGTTAGGGCTCTGTATAAGGAATTTATTATGAGAACAGGCGATCTTATTTTTACGCAAATTGGTAGCTCTGCTAATGCAATATCATCTGTTACCGAAGGATTTCGTGGGGCGAGGGTAAACCACGTTGGAGTGGTTGTTGAGAACTCATTTGGTAAGTACGTCTTAGAAGCATACTACCCCGAAGTTCGGCTAACCAACATTGCGACTCATATCCGGCGTTCAAGAGATCACCGTTCAAATCCAAGGTATATGATTGGGCGATTGAAGAGCAGCCATCAAGATTTGATTCCAGACGCTATAGTATATGGACTTGAGCAACGAAATATTCCTTATGATCACTTGTATCTGACAGGTGAGTCAGCTTTATATTGCAGTGAGCTAATTGTTGATATGTTTAAACATGCGAATGGCGGTACAGAGTTTTTTACTGAACAACCAATGAGTTTCAGAGACATTGAAACTGGTGAAGTACATGATCAATGGATCTCATATTACGAATATTTCGGGATGCCGGTACCAGAGAATGAGCCTGGGTCAAACCCCGGTGATATTAGCAAAGACGCTCGCTTACATATTTATGATGTCGTTGGCGATATATCAGGTTATCAGCCCTAACAAGGCCAGTCAGCCGCAGCAAAGCTGCGCCTCTGCTGGCGGCGTTAGGCGATTAAAGTAACCCTCTCATGGAAAAAGAGTATTTAAAGCGAAACAGATTAGGTGAAGTAATTGCATTAATCCAAGTTCAAGTAATGCAAGGTTTGGGACTGCCGCTCTACATTCGGTCTGTTAACTGGCTTTGGTGCCATGACCCTGATAACAGGACGCGGTTGCGGTTCCTCATTCGTTAGAAAGCATCAAAGGTGCTAGCCGCATGATCAGGCTTTTCCGCAAAAAGCCTGAACCTTACAGCATCATTGGCTGTTGCAATAACCCGGTGAACAAGTGAATCCGTAAATCAGCACCTTGCCTTGGTGATCTTCACCGTGGATACTGAAGCTGTGTTTGGCTAAATCGATGCCATAGATAGATGGTGACAAGTGGCCTCAGGTAATTTCGTAGTCAGACTTACCTAGTGTGACAAAGCCTAATGAGGGAGAGTCCATGTCATTAGTTATGTGTAGAATGGAGAACGCATGAAAGATTTGTTTTTCATCGACGAGTCCGTGTCTGGCAGGTGTGGACCAGACAAACTCATGTGGGATCTCGATGAACTCAAACGTAACAATATTAGAGCCATTCTATCCGTTA
The DNA here is from genome assembly GCF_000425165.1 of Photobacterium halotolerans DSM 18316. Taxonomy (GTDB): domain Bacteria; phylum Pseudomonadota; class Gammaproteobacteria; order Enterobacterales; family Vibrionaceae; genus Photobacterium; species Photobacterium halotolerans. Next base: position 52,027 of record NZ_AULG01000013.1, on the reverse strand, counting down.
ACGATGGAGAATTGGTTCACACTTCGAGATTAAGTGAGTTAGGGATAGTTTATGGTCATATTCCGCTTTCAAGTAATGTACCCATTCAAAGCGGTGACCTAGAGTTTTGTGTGGAAGCCTTACCTAGAATCGTTGAGTTCATCAATAAAAATCGAACGGAAGGAATTGTTTTAATTCACTGTAAATCAGGAAAAGATCGTACGGGTTTGGCTCTTGCCACTTATCTAATGCAGTCGGAAGGCTATGAAGTTAAAGAAGCAATGAAAGCAGTGAAAAATATCCGAAATATTGCATTTACTGCACCTGGCTGGAGTAAGTTTTCAGTGGCGGTTCTTACTGAGCTGAAAAACACATAACAAATAAGGATAAGTGTCTCGCAGCCGACACTTTATCCGGGTGTTGGACAAGCCCGAAGCGGCATTATTATGGAAATAGCTTGGTTGAACGCCGGAGGGCGGCGGTGTGGCGGGTTGCCTCTGCTACGGGGGGCTGGCTTCGATCCCGATAGTTGCGGGTGGATATTAGCAAACGTCTCAAGGACTTTTGACCGCGTTATTGTTTTGTGGATCAACACCTTGTCTTGGTGATCTTCACCGTGAGTACTGAAGCTATGTTTGGCTAAATCAATGCTATTGATAGATAGTGACATGTTGATGGCCTCAGGCGATTTCGTCATCAGACTTAACAAGTGTGGCGAAACCTGATGAGGGGGAGTCCATGTCATTCGTTATGTTCTAGGGAGATATAATGCATATGGACTGGGAAACTATTAACGGGATAACGGGCATTATTAGTGCTATTTGCTCTGTTTTAGGATTGGGCTACTTCGGTACAAAACGTAAATCCCAGATTGCTCTAAGCGATCATGTTTTGACATTCCCAATGTTTATGTCTTTCCTACTAATTAGTGGTGGTTGGGCTTTGTTGTGTTTATGCGGTTTATGGGTATTAGAACCTTTTGGTTCGTATATGCAAAACGATCAATATCTTAAATTTTATGGTGTAGTCCTAGTTCTGCCATCTCTCATGATATTAAATTTCGGGGTTAACACACTTAAGGCGCAACGAACATAACAAACAACTATGGCGCCAATCATTCAATTAACGCCGTTTTTTCTTCTCGTCGGACGCCATCCCGAAGCATCGCATTGAGGATGGCAATCATTTTCCTGACGCATGTAATGATGGCAACTTTTTTCGGTTTTCCTTCAGCCAGAAGTCGTTGATAGTGTCCACCGGTAGTTACAGGACGGACTGGCCAAGTGTGGCAAAACCTGATGAGAAGGGAGTACATGTCATTCGTTAGCACACAGCCAGTAAGTTATGGTCGTATCCTGTTACGGTATTTTTGTTCATTGCTTCTAAGCCTTCGTTTAGTATCGGCATCTCTTTCTTACTCAGAGGCTTAAGATGAAAAAATCAGTAATCACATTGACTTTAATACTCGCTTTAGTGGGTTGTGATGATGCGAGTAAAGCAATTGATGAGGCTCAAGCTGCAGCGAACAAAGCAGTCGATAGTCTGCAGCAGAAGGCAGATTCACTAGATTTGAATCATCTCAATCTTGAAGTTTTTGGTGATGCGACACAAAAGGCTCAAGATTTTACTCAGTCGATAGACTCATTGATCAACACAGATTTCACTGACCATCAAGCGGTTGTAGCAGCAACCGATAAAATTTCTCACAGTTACAGTTGCTTAGTTGATGTTTCTTCTGAGGCGACAGCAGAAAATTTGCTCGATAAAATCGTGTCTTCAGTGAAGAACGATCAAGTATTGGCAATCATCGAAAAAGGTGTCGCACAAGCGAAAACGGCGACAGAGTGCATGATGTAGCCACGCGGTGCTCACAAACATCTCATGAGGGACTGCCATGTGCACTGGCTTTGAGGCCAAATCCTGATAACAGGCGCGATTGCGGTCCCTCATTCGTGATAATGCAGCATCAACTTCTTGCTCATCACAGCTGGCTGAACTATCATTTGTACGTTATTTTGTACCAAATGGAGTTCAACATGAGTCGTATTCATTTCGATCAAGATATTCAGCCGTTGTCTGAATTTCGCGCAAGTGTCGCTTCTTACATCAAACAAATCAATGAAACTCGTCGTCCATTAGTAATTACACAACGTGGTAAAGGTGTCGCTGTGGTTCTTGACGTTGCAGAGTACGAGGCAATGCAAGAGAAAATCGAATTACTGGAAGAAATGCGCACAGCAGAAGCTCAGTTAGCTTCCGATCTGGGTGTTTCTCATGAAGATGCACGCGCCCAAGTGCTGGCACGCATTAAGAAATGAAAGTAGTTTGGTCTCCTTTAGCGCTTCAGAAGCTTGGTGACGTAGCAGAGTTCATCTCTTTAGATAATCCATCTGCTGCAGAAAAGTGGGTCAATGATGTTTTCGACAAAACGAAGTTACTCGGAAGCATGCCTGAAATGGGGCGCTTTGTTCCAGAAATACCCCACACGAACTATCGTGAAATCATTTTCGGTCACTATCGTATTATTTACAGCTTAGGCCATGAGATCAGAGTGCTAACGGTTCGTAACTGTCGACAAGTGTTGTCGGAAAAGGACGTATAAAACTGCGTTCTACCACGATTATGATGCAACAACTCTGAAGCATGCCTGTTCAATCACGAGCAATAAACCAGCGTTCCCCACTCCCCCAGGGGAAAATTCAGGACGAATTTTCAGGTTGTCGGCGCCAGGAGCGCCTACAACCGCCCCGGACAACACCAAAGAACAAAAAGGGCTTTCTGGGTACTCTTTGGCCCACAAAGAGTACCTGGCGCGCATCAAACAAAGTCAAATGGACCACCGAACTCAAGCGCGACATATCTCAACTGCACCAAAATCCCAGCCACAACACCCCAAAAAAACTAAAAGAAACCCACTCCACAGGGGAAAATTCAGGACGAATTTTCAGGTTGTCGGCGCCGGGAGCGCCTACAACCGAACCGGACAACACCAAAGAACAAAAAGGGCTTTCTGGGTACTCTTTGGCCCACAAAGAGTACCTGGCGCGCATCAAACAAAGTCAAATGGACCACCGAACTCAAGCGCGACATACCTCAGCTGTACAAATATCCACAGCCTCAACACCCCCAAAAAACGAAAAGAAACCCACTCCACCAGGGGAAAATTCAGGACGAATTTTCAGATTGTCGGCGCCGGGAGCGCCTACAACCGCATCGGGCGCTCCGAACAGCCCGTGGACGGCCTTGTAAACGTATCAATCAAGGCGAGGAACATATCCTCGCCTTGCATCATTGCGGAGCAGTTTGGTTTTTTGAAAAAACTAATTTAATCAAAAGATAACTCTGCCACTAACCCGGCTAAGCATCTCTGTATTGGTACTAAGCCAATAGTTCTCTTCGGACGATGTCTGCACCTGCACTCAAGGCATTCAGCTTGCCCCTTGCGACGTCACGGGATAAAGGTGCCATGCCACAGTTGGTGCAAGGATAAAGCTTGTCGGCATCGACAAACTGCAGTGCTTTTCGCAGGGTATTGGCAACTTCCTCTGGCGTCTCAATGGTATTGGTTGCGACATCAATCGCTCCTACCATGACTTTTTTACCCCGAATGAGTTCCAGTAGCTCGATTGGAACACGCGAGTTGTGACATTCCAGTGAGATAATATCGATATTCGATTGCTGCAGTTTGGGAAACACTTCTTCGTATTGTCGCCACTCTGAGCCCAAAGTCTTTTTCCAGTCTGTGTTAGCCTTGATGCCGTAACCGTAGCAAATATGTACCGCCGTTTCGCACTGAAGTCCTTCAATGGCTCTTTCCAAAGCCGCAATGCCCCAGTCATTGACCTCATCAAAAAACACATTAAATGCAGGCTCATCAAATTGGATGATATCAACACCAGCGGCTTCTAATTCTTTGGCTTCCTGATTGAGGATTTTGGCAAATTCCCAGGCAAGTTTTTCACGGCTTTTATAATGGTTATCATAAAGCGTATCTATCATCGTCATAGGGCCAGGCAGGGCCCATTTAATCAGTTGATTGGTTTGCTGACGTAAAAACTTGGCATCTTCAACAAAAACCGGCTTGGGGCGACTCACAGGACCCACGACTGTCGGTACACTCGCATCATAGCGGTCACGGATTTTCACTGTCTTACGTTGCTCGAAATCAACGCCGCTGAGGTGCTCAATGAAGGTCGTCACAAAATGCTGACGGGTTTGCTCGCCATCACTGACAATATCAATACCTGCCCGTTGTTGCTCTTGTAATGACACACGTAAAGCATCGTGTTTGCCGTCTATTAACTCCTCACCTTGTAATTTCCAGGGTGACCAAAGTGTTTCAGGTTCTGCAAGCCAAGAGGGCTTAGGTAAACTGCCAGAAGTTGAAGTCGGTAATAATGTTTTCATAATAGGCTCTATTGTAATTTATCGTTAATTATAAAGCGTAATTAGCAGACCACTGCTCAAGAATACTTTGGTATGGTTTGATGAAGTGTTCCTCAGCAAATTTACCTTGCTCAATAGCCAACTGGCTGCGTTCTGCTCGATCATAAACAATTTGAGTTAATGAATGATCCTGATTCTTCAAATTGGGCTGATATAATTTCCCCGCTGAAGCATTCGCATTATAAATCTCAGGTCGGTAAATCTTTTGAAACGTTTCCATCGTGCTGATGGTGCTGATCAGCTCAAGATTCGTATAATCATTGAGCAAATCACCAAAGAAATAAAAAGCTAAAGGCGCGGCACTGTTTTGAGGCATAAAATAGCGAACCTGCAATCCCATTTTCTTGAAATATTGCTCAGTCAACGAAGACTCATTGGGCTGATACTCAAAACCCAATACAGGATGCTGGTTTTCAGTGCGATGATAGATCTTGCTATCCGAAACACTGAGGCAGATAACAGGCGGCTTACTAAAATTAGCCTTGTAAGCATCTGAATTAACAAAGCACTGGAAGAGCTTTCCATGCAGTTCGCCAAAATTATCCGGAATGCTGAATTTGGGTTGATTCTTATTATGATCCAACAGTAATACGCTAAAATCATAATCTCGCACGTAGGAGGAAAAATTATTCCCTACAATGCCTTCAATGCGTTCGTTGGTTTTATGATCAACAATGTTCGTTTTCAATACTTCAATCGATGGAAAAGCCTGACCACTGCCTTCAATATCCATATCCACTGAAATAATTTCAAGCTCGACAGAATAACGATCGCCTTTTTGATTATCCCAACTGGCCAAAGCATTAAAACGATTGTTAATCATCTTTAAAGTATTGCGCAAGTTCTCTTGACGGCTTTCACCTCGCGCCAAATTAGCAAAGTTAGTTGTGATACGGGTATTATCTGAAGGATGATAATTTTCATCGAAACAAATATTCTTTATCGTAAATCTAAAATCTTTATTCATGGTAACCTGTCATCCAATTCTCTGAGATAATCCTGAATTTATTTCTTTTTCTTTCCGGACTTTACAATTTTATATTTTTGTTTTTTCCAGTCCGTCATCGTCACAGTTGTTTGATTTTCACCTAATGGCCTCAATCAGAGCCAACTGTAATATTGTATAAAGCTGACAATAGAGTGATTTATACTTGGGTCGAACCATGAATAAAAATGATTTAATTTCATTAATCCATGAGCCACACTCATGAGTTGTTAAAGTCGAACGTTCCCGCAAACCATACTAAAAGAAACACCGGGCTCAAGCGCGACATGCCATCAATGCAACAACTGGTCACCGTACTCGCTGCATGGATTGCCGCCTGCGCGGCAATGACAGAGGTAACTTAATGAATGTAGACCTAAAAACGCTCTATCCAACAACGATTCAGAATCCAAAGTTACCCACTCTACAAGGGGAAAATTCAGGACGAATTTTCAGGTTGTCGGCGCCGGGAGCGCCTACAACCAACCCGGACAACACCAAAGAACAAAAAGGGCTTTCTGGGTACTCTTTGGCTCAACAAAGAGTACCTGGCGCGCATCACACAATGCCGACAAAGACACCAGACTCAAGCGCGACATACCTTCAAACTCAGATATAACAACTCGTCACCGCACTCGCTGCATGGATTGCCGCCTGCGCGGCAATCACAGAGGTAACTTAATGAATGCAGGCCTCAAAACGCTCTATCCAACAACGATTCAGAATCCAAAGTTACCCACTCTACAAGGGGAAAATTCAGGACGAATTTTCAGGTTGTCGGCGCCGGGAGCGCCTACCACCGCCCCGGACAGCGCCAAAGAACACAAAGGGCTTTCTGGGTACTCTTTGGCCCACAAAGAGTACCTGGCGCGCATCACACCATGCCAAGTGAACCACCAGACTCAAGCGCGACATACCTCAGCCGTACAAATATCCACAGCCCCACCCCCCCCAAAAATGAAAAGAAACCCACTCCCCCAGGGGAAAATTCAGGACGAATTTTCAGGTTGTCGGCGCCGGGAGCGCCTGCAACCGACCCGGACAACGCCAAAGAACAAAAAGGGCTTTCTGGGTACTCTTTGGCCCAACAAAGAGTACCTGGCGCGCATAAAACAATGCCAAGTGAACCACTGAACTCAAGCGCGACATACCTCAACTGCACCAAAAATCCCAACCACAAAACTTTCACTCACAGTAAGCGGGTTATAAATCCACCCTCAACCGCAGCATATCTTTATGCTGAATACCCAACTCAAAGATTGCCTCATCATAATGGTCGAGAAAGAAATCTTTGACGACACTCTCGACCCGAAACCCCAGCCGCTGGTAAAACGTCAGCTGATAACCGAACGTACCGGTCCCCAGCACGACTGACTGAACACCCTGCTCTTTCAGCCGGGGAAATAATGCAGATAACAGCTGCGAGCCTATGCCCTGCTGCTGAAACGCCGGATAGACCGCCAGATTGAAGACTTCGTATGTATTTTCTGCGATCAGCTTGGCAACACAGACCCCGATGATTTCGCCATCAACCACAGCAGCCAGGCAATAAGCCCCGTTCAGATAACGCTGGATACAGGCTTCCGAAGGATCAGCTTCCAGCAACAATGACATAGGGATCTGTGCCGCATCCAGATGCTGAATCTCAATCATGGCAACCTAAGTGTCATGATCAGCTCGTCTGCGGTCTCGCCTGTGACCTGAAAACCGGCTTTTTCATAACGGTGCTTTGCCGCCAGGTTATGCGGATAGACATCCAGCTGGAGTACACAAGCCTGATACTTTTCAGCCGCCGTGTGTCTGGCAGCATTGATCAGCGCCACGCCGACACCAGAGCCCTGGCATCGGCTTTTGACGTACATTTGTGTAAGCAGCACCGTTCGGTTTTCCAGTTCAGACACACCACACAAACCGACGAGTTGCTCACCCTCAAATGCCCCCAACATAGTGTGTTGCGGGCTTTGGTTGGCAATGTTGCGCTCAAAGTACATGGTTGGCTGCTGCCGCTGCTCCTCATAGCTGGCACCAAAACAGTCTGGATGTAACCGCAGGCTTTCCAGACGAAGGTCGCGATATGCAGGAATATCAGCAGGGGTTAAAGCACGAATGACCACTTCCATATCTCTGTCTCTCAGATTTCCTTTTCACCTGCATGTTAACCACAATTTCAACAAGTTGTATAGCCTGTTTCCCACTTAGAATCAGGCGACCAGAACCTCCGGGAACCGGTCAGTATTTGATGTTTTCATTGACCTACTGAAACGATTCAGCAATCATACTTTGCCAAAGGAATGTTTCTGTTTTGGGGAGATACAATGAGCAAAATATGGGTAACCGGCGATGCAGTCGTCGACTTGATACCAGACGGTGAAAACCGCTATCTGAAATGCCCGGGCGGGGCGCCGGCCAATGTTGCCGTGGCGATTGCCCGTCTTGGCGGTCAGGCCGCATTTTTTGGCCGGGTGGGACAGGATCCTCTGGGCCGCTTTATCAAACAAACCCTGGCCGGTGAGCAAGTGAATACCGACCACATGAGACTGGATGAGGCACACCGAACCTCAACCGTGATTGTCGATCTCGATGCCAGCGGCGAGCGCAGTTTTACCTTTATGGTCAAGCCAAGTGCTGATCAGTTCATGCAGGTATCCGATATTCCTGAATTCTCTGCCGGTGAATGGCTTCATGTCTGCTCTATTGCGCTGGCCAGTGAACCCAGCCGCAGCAGCACACTGGAAGCCATGCGCCGTATCAGACGCAGCGGTGGCTTTGTCAGTTTTGACCCGAATTTGCGTGAGGAAGTCTGGTCAGATACTGACGAGATTATTCCCGTGGTCCGCCAGGCAATAGAACTGGCCGACGTCGTCAAGTTTTCCGATGACGAACTGCTGTTTCTGACACAGACAGAGAATCTTGAGCAAGGTCTGGCAGCCATTCAGCCTTACAACCACCCCTTAGTGTTGATCACCCAGGGGGCAAAAGGCGCGCTGGTGCTTTTTGACAATACCTGCGAGCTGATGACAGGCCAGACAGTGAGTCCTGTCGATACGACAGGCGCCGGAGACGCTTTTGTTGGTGGCCTGCTGGCGAAGCTGGCGCAGCATCCGGCGTGGGCAAACAGCGAAACCATCCGCGACGCTGTCAGGTGGGCAAATGGCTGTGGTGCACTGGCGACCACGCAAAAGGGTGCCATGACCGCTTTGCCAACCCGGCAGGCTTTACTTGAATATATCGAATAGATGATTCAACAGACTGCCGGGAATCGCCGGGCAGTCTGTTCTCTTTGCTCATTGCTTTGCGCTAAGACGGGAATGGCGCACTGGCCGGGCGGTATGTCCGCAACAGCGCTGATCGCGCCTCGCCGGACAGCGAAACACAGGTTGCCGTTTGGTCGGTAAAAATCCGTGAACTCATTACGGCTTCGCCGCCGTTGACAAAGATTTCGATCGAGGACGTATCAGCCAGAATACGCAGCTGCACACAATCGGATGTCAGGGGCAGTTCGCGAACCGTGTCCTGGGCACGGTTCAGGGTATGGCAGCGGTCCAGGATCAAGGCCCGGCGCTGGCTGTCAGCCCGAATCACAAGATGTTGCGTTTCATTCTGAAACAGCCGCAATTCATCTCCCCATTGCAGGCTGAGTGACAGATCAAACGCTTTGGTTGCCAGATCCAACGGCGTTGCAGAGAGTTGGATCGCCTGCTCTGCGATCACCAGTTTTTCCTGCTCCCGAACGGGCCACTGGCATAACTTGCCGTCACGTACCGTCAGTTCTCTCATGCAGGTTAACTGGTGCACCCAGCCGTTATCGGCGCTTGGCTGATCGACCTCATCCGGCAGTCCCATCCAGCCGCATAACACCCGGCGGCCATCGGGCGTCAGCAGGGTCTGGGGCGCGTAAAAATCAAAGCCGTAATCCAGCGGCTGAAACCCGGCAAGAGTGAGCATCCCCTGCTCGTCCCAGCAGGCTTTGGCGATGCCATTATGATGAGGAACGCTATTGTGCGGCGAAAATGACGCAATGCCCTGCGGCCCCAGCACCACAAAGCGCTGATCGCCCAGCTCAAAGTAATCCGGGCACTCCCACATATAGCCAAAGTCACCGAGTTCCTCGCCACAGAGGCGGTCAAATGTCCATTGTTTGAGATCGTCGGACTGATAAATCGCCAGCCGGCCTTTCAGATCGTCTGTTTGCGCGCCCAGCAGCATCAGCCAGCGGTCCTGATGGCGGATGACTTTAGGGTCACGGATATGCGGGGTCACACCGGGTGGCAAGGCCTTGATAACCGGGCCTTGCTTGGTAAAGTGCACACCGTCGGCTGAAGTTGCCAGACACTGCGTGGTCTGCCTGTCCCTTTGTGCACCAATACGGGTATTGCCGGTATAAAACAGCAGGAGTTCGCCAGCGTGACTGATGGCATGACCCGAAAAAGCGCCATGACTGTCAAACCAGTGAGAGGGCGTCAGGGCAACGGGCTGCCAGGTCCAGTTGATGAAATCCGGGCTGGTCAGATGCGCCCAGTGCTTGTCATTATGGGTGCAGGCATAAGGAAACCACTGATAGAACAAATGATAACGGCCATCATGAAAGATAAAGCCATTGGGGTCATTCAGCAGCCCCTGAGGCGGGGAAATATGCCATGAAGGACGAAACTCGCACGGTACGGGTCTGGCAAAATCCTCAGACCGTGCCTGTTGTCTGGCGGCAATCAGATTTCCCATCGTCAGCAAATCGTGTTCAGAGACATCTTCAGGACGCCTGAAGGTAACCTGCAGCTTGCCCTGTACCGGCCCGATATGCTCAATCAGTCCGGATTCTCTGACCAGCTCGGCATTCAGCACTTCAAAAATCAGTGTATCGTCCGAAATGAGTATCCGGGCGAGATTATCAATGCTGCCGCAGAGATTGGATAAGGACTGAAGAGACATATGTGCAAACCTAAATTGGGAACGTTTGCAAAAAGTACATCAAACAACTGAACGGGACAAGCAGAAAGCGGGTGTTCCGGTGCGTTTACCGTGATCACTGCCACAAAAAAACCGGACAATGCCGGGCGGTGTCAAAGCGGCTCAGCAGGTTTCGCGGTCGATGTTCTGGAAGGTTAAAACAACTTTGCTCATGACCTGCGGCTTGCCTTCGATGAGTTCCAGCAACACTCTGGCAGCACTTTCTCCTGCTTTATCAAAAGCATAATTAAAAGTAGACAAGCTAGGTGAGCAGACAGAGCTCAGCTCGTCGTTCCCGACCCCCAGCACCTTGACGTCCTTTCCTGCGGTTTTTCCGGCGTCTTTCAGCGCGTTGATAGCACCGATCGCAATCCGGTCGGTGGCACAAAATACCCCGTCGGTTTGGGGGAAGGTCTCGAGCAACTGTTTCATCTGGCTGTAGCCGGACTCAATCGTGAATTCGCCGTGGCTGTGAAACAACAGCGGCTCGGCCTGACGCATTTGCAGTGCCTGCTGCAGCCCTTCTGAGCGCAGTTTGTCGACGGCGACATCGGAATCGGCAACGCCAATAAAACCAATCTGCCGGCAGCCGGCATTCAATAACCGGTTGCCGGCTTCAAAACCAACCCGGAGATCATCATGAATGATGCTGGGAATATTAAACAACGAGCCATCCTGCCCCACCAGAATGACAGGGGCATAGGACTGCTGAATAGCGTGCACCAGTTGCTGATCGATATGTGTGGCATAAAGGACAATACCCTCCACCCGTTTTTTGTTAAACAGCTGAATATACTCAATTTCTTTTTCAGCGTTTTGCTGGCAACTGGCTAAAAGCACGTGCTTTTGCGCATCGTCAAAGACCTGACTCAGCCCGTCCACTCCTTGCGCTGTGGCATGCGAGGAGACCCGCGGAACAATCACCCCGACTAAGTTGGTTTTCTGTGACTTGAGATCTTTGGCGACCTGATTGACCACATAGCCCACCTCTTCAACAGCTTTCATGACCTTGATTCTGGTCGCTTTTTTAACGCCGTATTCATCATTGATCACACGTGAGACTGTCGATTTTGACACGCCAGCCAGCAGCGCCACGTCATGCAAACTTGCCATCGCCTTGGCCTTTTCTTCTAACTGATTGGGATTGTTTGCAAAACTACCAGAATCTCGCCTGATTACCAGTGAGACAGAGCGCTTTATGGCGCGCTATTAGCAGATCCACTTCACATAAAGACGGAATGTGCTTTGACGACACCGGTTTCTTCAAGAAAAATGATTGTTGCAAACGTTCCCGAAATTATAAAACACCATAGATAGTACATAACGATTACAGCCAAATACCTACCGGGGGATGAAATGGACTACCCAACAATTGCCAAGGCGCTACTCAAGCAACTTGGCGGCAAAGAAAACCTGCAAGCTCTGGCGCACTGTGCAACGCGTCTTCGTCTGGCACTGAAAGATGATGCCATAGTCGATGAGAAAGCCATTGAGTCGCTTGATGGCGTCAAAGGCCAGTTTAAAGTGGCCGGCCAGTACCAGATCATTTTTGGTTCAGGGATTGTGAATCAGGTCTACGCTGAGCTGGCCAGACTCACAGGCATGGCCGACATGTCGACAGCGGATGTCGCCAATACCGGCGCGCAGAAACAGAATATCGTGCAACGGGCTGTGAAAGGCCTGTCTGACATTTTTGTCCCTATTATCCCGGCGATCGTGGCCGGTGGTTTATTGATGGGAGTATTTAACCTCCTGACAGCAAAAGGGCTGTTTCTTGATGAGATATCATTGATTGATGCATATCCGGGCCTGGCTGATCTGGCAAATATGCTCAACACTTTTGCTAACGCTCCTTTTGTGTATTTGCCCGTTTTGCTTGCATTCTCGGCCAGTAAAAAGTTTGGCGGCAACCCTTTTCTGGGGGCTGCGCTGGGCATGCTGATGGTCCACCCTGATTTGCTCAACGGCTGGGGATTTGGCAGCGCCAGCGTTACAGGTACGGTGCCGACCTGGAACATCTTCGGCTTTAGCATAGAAAAAGTCGGTTATCAGGGCTCTGTCCTGCCGGTGTTAGTCTCGGCATTTATTCTGGCTAAAGTTGAAAACGGATTACGGAAAATTGTCCCGTCAGTGCTGGATAATCTGCTCACCCCTATGCTGGCAATATTTGTCACCGGGTTTCTGACCTTCACCCTGGTTGGTCCGGTGACGCGGGATATCGGCTTTCTGCTGGGTGATGGCCTGAACTGGCTCTATGATTCCGCGGGCTTTTTAGGCGGTGCCTTGTTCGGGTTTATTTACGCGCCTTTCGTCATTACCGGGATGCACCATAGCTTTATTGCCATCGAAACTCAGTTGCTGACCGATATTGCGGTCACAGGCGGCACCTTTATCTTCCCGATTGCGGCCATGTCGAACATTGCCCAGGGAGCGGCAGCACTGGCGGTCGGCTTCTCAACCAAAGAGACCAAAACCAAAGGTATCGCCCTGCCGTCCGGTGTCACTGCGCTATTGGGAATTACCGAGCCGGCCATGTTTGGCGTGAACCTGAAACTGCGTTATCCCTTCATCGCAGCGATTATCGGCTCGGCCGTAGCAAGTGCCTGGATTACATTGTTCAATGTCAAAGCTCAGGCGCTTGGCGCGGCAGGTTTGCCCGGCATCATTTCCATCAGCCCTGGCTATATTGGTTACTTCGTCGTTGGCATGCTGATCTCGTTTGCTGTCACCTTTGTGCTGACGCTGCTGCTCGGTATTCGTCAAAAAGCCAAAGCGGGCGCTCTCGCAGCGGCCTAGTCTTCAACACAGACATAGCTTTCAACACTATACCAAGCCACCGGCAGACGCTTCCTCTAGCGAAGCGTCTGTCTCTTGCGTTTCCTCCAGCAAAGAGTCACTGGCGCGCATCACACAATGCCAAATGAACCACCGAACTCAAGCGCGACATCCCTCAGCCGTACAAACATCCACAGCCTCAACACCCCCCCAAAAAACGAAAAGAAACCCACTCCCCCAGGGGAAAATTCAGGACGAATTTTCAGGTTGTCGGCGCCGGGAGCGCCTACAACCGACCCGGACAACACCAAAGAACAAAAAGGGCTTTCTGGGTACTCTTTGGCCCACAAAGAGTACCTGGCGCGCATAAAACAATGCCAAATGAACCACCGAACTCAAGCGCGACATATCTCAGCCGTACAAATACCCACAGCTTCAACATCCCCAAAAAACGAAAAGAAATTCGCTATCCGGTCAACCAAAAATAGCTCATTTAGTGTTGCAAGAACAAATTTGAACCTCTATGATAACCATTAAATGAGCCACACCAAATGAACCATATCCTGAGACCACAAACAGAAGCGGTTCTGTTAAGGAGTCACCATGCCGACCTTATACGGCTATATTCGCCTGTCGCCGAAAATGAGCGATCCTGAGGCGTTGATCCGGCAAATTACCAATTATGATCCCAATCTGTGTCTGTTCCGGGAAACCGGGATCCGCGGCAATGTCCCTGCTGAGGATCGCCCGCAGTACCGCGACTTATTCAACAGACTGAAACCGGGTGATCAACTGATCGTCCGCTGGTTGACGGATCTTGGTTTTCATTTTGATGCCTGCCACCAGACCCTTCAGCAACTACTGGACAAAGGCGTGATCGTCCATACCGTGAGCCAGCCGCTGACCTTCAAGCCGGACTGCCCGATCACCGATGCCCTGCTGCTGATGCTCAAGGGTTATGCTCATTCACACACCCAGCACCGGCTGTGGGCCGCCGAGGCGGGCCGGGAGTCGCTGCGTCAGAACAAAGCCGCGTGGAAAGAAAAGTTTCGCGGCCGCCGTGCCAACCATGAAGTGCACCGCCAGATTGCCATGCTGCTCGAGGCAGGGAAAACCCTGCAGACAGTGGCTGACGAAACCGGTGTCAGCCTTTCCACGGTAAAGCGTGTCAAAGCAAAAATGCAGCATCACGGCCACGAGCTGTAAACCCGAATTCAAACAGAGACCAACAGATGCAAAAACGACTACAAGCCAAATCATTTACTGTACAGCAAGCCTTCGATATCAGCCCGAACATGCGCCGCGTGATTCTGACAGGCAAGGATATCCACCATCTTCCGGCCGACAGCGCCGGTCAGTATGTCAAACTGCTGTTCACTCCTGCCGGCAGTACCGACCTGAGCACACTCTCTGAGGGTCAGAAACCTGTGCTGCGCACCTTCACCATCAGTGAATTTGATCCGGAGCAGGGCACCTTGTCACTGGATTTTGTCAAACATCATCACAAGGACAAGAGCCAGCACAGAGGCGAGATCACGCCGGAACAAGGCGGTTACGCGTGTCACTGGGCCATGCACACTCAGCCAGGCGAGCAGATTTCTCTCGGCGGGCCGAATACCATTCAGGGCCTGGCCGATGACAGTGACTGGGTGCTGATCATAGGTGATATGACAGCGCTGCCTTCCATTCAGCTCAAAACAGCCCGCCTTGCTGCTAATAGTCAGGGTTATGTGGTGCTGGCACTGGGCAGCGAGCAGGATCTGCCCGCGCTGCAACTGCCTGCCGGTGTTGACTTAATCACTGTGATCGAGGGGGAGCACTCGGGCAACGCACTGGCAGAGAAAGTGGCGGCGCTGCACTGGCTGGAAGGCAAACCAGCGATCTGGTGCGCCTGCGAATTTAACAATATGCGCGCCATTCGCCAGCACATCAGCCAGCAGAATCAGTTCGATCGCAAAGCCTGTTACATCAGCAGTTACTGGAAACTCGGGGTGACAGAAGACGGGCACAAGGTTATCAAACGCGACGATCAGGACAGCTATCATGGCAAAGCCTGATGCCGAAACAGCTGAGGGAACAGCGGTGTCAGCCGCTTTTTCCTGGCGCCCGATTTTGCTGGCCTGCCTGACCATCAGCATAGGTCAGTTTGGCATGGGGCTGGTGTTTCCTTCCCTGCCCTGGATAGCCAAAGACTTTGGCATATCCATCGATCAGGCACAGCTGCTGATTTCGGTCTACTTACTCGGTTTCGGTCCGTCGCAATTCATCTATGGCCCGATCTCGGATGCCTTAGGCCGTCGCCGGGTGCTGTTAGCCGGTATCCTGCTTGCAGTGGCCGGTCTGATTCTGGTGATCCTTGCCAGTGACAGTTTTTACGGCTTAGTGGCCGGTCGACTGATGCAGGGGCTGGGGGCGGGTTGCTGCGCTGTGCTGGCCCGCGCTTCGACACGGGATTCCTACACAGGTGAACAGCTGCCGCAGGCGCTGTCTTATCTGACCATGGTGGCCTCTTTTACGCCGATTTTTGCGCCCGTGATTGGCGGTTTCATTAACCACCACTTTGGCTGGCTGTCGGTCTTTATCGTGCTGGCGAGCTACATCACCCTGGTGTGGTTTGCATTGTGCCTGATGTTCAAAGAGACCATGCACGACATACAAGCGGTGCCTTCAGTGAGGAAAATCGCTGCGGATTACCGCTCCCTGCTATCGTCGCGCTATTTTCTGAGTTTTGCCAGTATCGGCTGGCTGAACTTCAGTCTGGTCGTCACTACCATCTCGCTGATGCCCTTTATCATGCAGGTTCAGATTGGTATGACCTCAGATGAATACGCCCTCTGGGCACTCCTGCCGACCGCAGGGTTATTTGCCGGTGGTTTTCTGGTCAGCTGGCTGCGGCCCAAAATCGGTACCAAACGCATGCTGTACCTCGCGCCTGCCGTTCATCTCATTGCGGCTGTCTGGTTAATCCTGGCGCCGCTGACGCCATTGATGATGATGCTGGGTCAGTTCCTGATGGTGTTTGGCAACGGCATCGCAATGCCTTGTGCCCAGTCGCAGGTGATGCTGCCGTACCGCAAACAGGCTGGTACGGTGGCCGCGTTATCCGGTGGCGGGCAGATGCTGCTTTCAGCCCTGGTCAGTATGGCGCTGATCAAGCTGGGTATTCAGCAGGCCTGGCAGCTTGGCTGTGTGATCGGGATCTTTGCTCTGATTGTCACCCTGAATATCCGCAGCGGATTCCGCACGCCGTTACCTGACAGCCAGTAAAGAAACAACTGCCCCTGTTTGTGTTAGCAGGGGCAGGTGCTCAGTCACAGTAAAACGGCAGGGTTACGATGAGCGCAGGAAATCCAGCATCCAGCGGGTGACTCTTTCACTGTCTACCGGCATGTCCAGCGACGTCAGTCCGGTATCCAGCACATTGGCCGGTAACAGCGCCTTTCTTGCCAGCATCAGATCCCGTGAATAGGCCTTGCTGAATTCCGGGTGGCCCTGAATGCCAAGAAAGTGTTCTCCCACCTGCAGCATGTAATACGGGCAGAAATCACTCCCGGCCAGCACAGCCGTATCATCCGGTAACCTGACCACCTGATCCTGATGACTGACCAGCAAAGACAGATCAGGCGGGGACGCGGCATTTTCCGTTACTCCCGCTGGCAATGCATGCAGCGCATGTGTCGCCACACCAATCCCCCAGCCCTGCGGCGCCTGAATCACTTCGCCGCCCAGCGCTTTTGCGATCAGCTGATGACCAAAGCAGATCCCCACCAGCTTCTTTTTGCGGGCATGCAACGCCTGTACAAAAGCCAGCAACGGGGGGATCCAGGGCAGATCATCGTTAACACTGTGACGACTGCCCGTGGTCATATACACATCGCATTCATCAACATCCTGCGGCAACTCGCCGTCCAGCGCCCGGTAAAAAACCAGTTCCGGCGCGTCACCGGCATCGCGCAGCAGCTGAGTGAACATCGCCGGATAATTACCGTGGTCGGCCTGCAAATCCTGCCTGACATCATCGCACTGCAGAATACCCATTTTTAGCGTCATGGAGCCTCCTGGTGTCAGTGCTGCGGCAAGCGGCCCGTCACAGCATCCACAAAAATCCGGCTGTATTGCTCGGCGCTCAGTGCGACAGGATTTCCGCCTGCCGACGGATCCTGCACCGCCATACTGCCGACGCGCTGTGCTTCTTCCACCGTGATGTCGATATCCGCCAGCGTATGGGGGATCTGCAGCGCGGCACGGAAATCCAGAACCCAGGTCAGAAAGGCATCGAAACCGGGCTCGGGTAAATCCAGATAGCGGGCCAGATGGGTCAGCTTATCTTCAATCGCACTGCGGTTTGCCACCAGCACATAGGGCATCAGGATGGCATTCAGTAAGCCGTGATGCTTGTCGTATAACGCCCCCAGTGTGTGGGCGATGGCATGCATGCCGCCCAGGCCACGCTGAAAGGCAGTCGCGCCCATACTGGAGGCCACCAGCATCTGGGTGCGGGCCTCAAGGTTACTGCCGTCGGCAACCGCCTGTGGCAGATAGACTTTAATCAGCCGGATGCCTTCAAGTGCGATACCTTCGGCCATCGGATGATAGCCGTTGGCACAATAGGCCTCAAGGTTATGCGACAGCGCATCCATACCGGTCGCCGCTGTGATATGCGGCGGCAATCCGGTCGTCACCGCCGGGTCGAGCAGCACACGTACCGGCAGCATCTTAGGATGGAAAATGATCTTTTTGACGTGATTGGCCGTATCTGTGATTACAGATGCACGCCCGACTTCAGAGCCAGTCCCGGCTGTGGTCGGGATCGCGATAACAGGGGCAATGGCATCCGCATTGGCCTGCAACCAGTTATCGCCCACATCCTCGAACGCCCACAGCGGCAGTGACTGTCCCGCCATCAGGGCAATGGCTTTGGCAGCATCCAGACTGGAACCACCACCAAAGGCAATCACACCGTCAAAACCGCCCTGACGATACACAGCCAGGCCGTCGTCGACATTCTCGCCGGTCGGATTACCCTGAATCCGGCTGAACACCTCACAGCCAATGCCGGCTGCGCGGCATAACGCCACGGTTTCCGTCACCATGGGCAGGGCGGCCAGCCCGGGATCGGTGACCAGTAATGCGTTGCTGATCCCGGCGCCCTGACATGCCTGTCCGATCTGCTGTAAACAGCCTTCACCTACTGTGATTGGCGTTGGATAATTCCAGTTTCCTTTCAGCGACATCTTGCTCTCCTTAACGCCGGTTCAGGCCAGTGTTTTAATATGAAATGATTTCGGACGTGTCAGCGCCGCAAAGCCCAAGGCCGACAAGGTACAACCGCGGCCAGACTGTTTGACACCGGTCCAGGCCAGCGCCGGATCGAGATAATCACAGCGGTTAATAAAGAAAGTACCGGTTTCCACCTGCTGACCTAACGCAATACCCCGCTCAATATCACGGGTAAAAATGCTGGCGGTCAGGCCGAAATCGCTGTCGTTCATCAGAGTGATGGCTTCTTCATCGCTATTCACTTTCATAATCCCGACAACCGGCCCGAACGATTCTTCGTGCATCACGCGCATCGTATGATCAACCTGGGTCAGAATTTGCGGCGCCAGATAGGGCGATCCGGCCTGACTGAGCGGAAAAGCCTTTTCATCGATATGGGCCACCGCACCCTGCGCGATCGCTTCCTGGATCTGGCCGCGGACAAAATCAGCGGCACGGGTACGGACCAGTGGCCCCAGCGTTGTCTCCGGCTCATCCGGTCGGCCCAGCTTATATTGCCTGACGATCCCCACCGCTTTTTCGACAAAAGCGTCATACACAGAGGCGTGAACATAAATGCGTTCAATACCGCAGCACGACTGGCCGCTGTTGAAAAACGCCCCGTCAACCACAGTGTCAGCGGCATTATCCAGATCGGCATCTTCACGCACGTAAGCCGGGTCTTTGCCGCCCAGCTCCAGCCCGACCCCGATAAAGCGACCCGCAGCAGCTTGCTCGACCTGCGCGCCTGCCGGTACTGAGCCGGTAAAGGCGACATGATTCACCGCGTCAGACTGAATCAGTTTGGTGGTGTCCTCGTGCGTCAGATGCAAAAACTGAAACACCCCTTCCGGCAGACCTGCGGCATCAAACGCCGATTTCAACCGCTCAGCACACAAAGGCGTCTGCGCAGAATGCTTAAGGATGACACTGTTGCCGGCCAGCAAAGCAGGCACAATGCTGTTGATGGCCGTCAGGTACGGATAATTCCAGGGGGCGATCACTGCCACCACACCCACGGGTTCGCGGGTGATATAGCGGCTGAAGCCGGGCTTGTCGGGTAAGGTGATCGCGGCCAGCGCCGCATCGCTTTCGGCAATCATATGGCGTGCCCGTTCCGCCAGACCGGCGATTTCGCCCTGCGCATAGCGGATCGGCCTTCCCATCTGCCAGCAGATTTCCTGGCCGATTTCGGCTTTATTGGCTTCAAACCAGTTAACCGCTTTGCTGCAAATAGCCTGACGCTCGCTCAGTGCAACGCTGGCCCAGCTTTTCTGGGCACTTTTCGCCAGGCTGAGCGTTTGCTGAATGGCTTCATCAGAGGCAAGCGGACGAGTGACATACACACTGCCGTCTACCGGCGATATTGTTTGTTGCATTCGAGTCATGACGCATCTTCCTTAAATAATTTCGAAATAACGATCCATTTCCCAGTCAGTCACGTGTTTTCTGAATTCCCGCTCTTCCCACTCTCGGCTGGCAGCAAAGTGCTCAACAAACTCATCACCGAACATGGTCCGGGCCGCATCTGACTGCTTAAACCGCTGCGCGGCATCCCAGAGCGTACGTGGTAATTGTAGCTCTGGGGCGTGCTGCTGGTCGTAAGCGTTGCCCTTCACCTGATCGAACGGTTCCCATTCCTGCATAATGCCGTACAGACCGGAGGCCACTGCGGCCGCCAGCGCCAGATACGGGTTGGCATCTGCCGCCCCTAAGCGGTGTTCGATGCGCTGGGATTGCTCACTGCCGGGGATCACCCGCAGGGCCGTGGTACGGTTTTCCACGCCCCAGGTGGCCTCCGTCGGTGCCCAGAAGCCGGGGATCATACGGGTATAGCTGTTAATGGTTGGTGCAATCAGACACAAAAACTCAGGCATTAAGCGCTGCTGGCCGGCCAGAAAATGCCGCTGCAGTTTGCTCATATTGTGAGTTTGTGTCGGATCGTAAAACGCCGACGAGCCGTCTTTGTTTTTAAGCGACACATGAATATGGCCGCTCTGGCCCGGATAATCCCCCGACCATTTCGCCATGAAGGTCGCCAGCAGCTCCCTTTTCTGGGCCAGCACTTTCATGAAGGTTTTGAACAAGGCCGCTTTGTCGGCCGCCGCTTCAGCGCCATCCACCGCGATGGCAGCTTCTAAAACACCGGGGCCGGTTTCTGAGTGAATGCCCTCAATCGGAAAATCCATCTGCTCACTCATGCCCAGAATGGCTTCATACAAGCCGGAATGCACCGAGTTGCGAATCATCGAATAACCAAACCAGTCCGGCGTGATGGTTTCCAGATTGCGGAAGCTTTTTTCTCGGGCCGAGTGCGGTGTTTCATTGAAAACGAAGAACTCATATTCAAGGGCGGCAAACACGTCAAAGCCCATGTCATTGGCTTTTTGCAGCACCTTGCGCAAGGTGCCGCGCGGGCAGACTTTTTCGGCTTCATCGGTAAATTCGGCAATAAACAGCAACATACCTTCTTCACCGTAAACCTCCCGGCAGGTGTGCGGCAAAATGCGTACCGGGGCGTCCGGGTAGCCGGTATGCCAGCCGGTATATTGAGTGTTGTCGTAGAGCTGATCTTTGGAGTCCCAGCCCAGCACCACGTCACAAAACGCAAACCCCTTTTCGAGCGATGAAAAGAACTTGGATTTCGACATATATTTCCCGCGCATGATGCCGTCGTTATCAAACAAGCCGACTTTCACGTGGGTCAGTGCGCGTTCTTCTACAATGGCCATTGCATCGGCAATCGTCTTCACTTCTCTGGCTTCCATGTGTACCTCTTTCATCAAGATGACTCGTTCCTGAGCCTGTTTGGAGATAGGTTCAATCCGGACGCGCTGACCGGCAGCGGCAGCCGCGTCCTCAAATGACATTAACTGAGTTCAGACTCTGCATCAGCAATCAGGTCAAACTCTTCTTCCGGTGCATTAGCAACAATACGGTGACGGCTGTACAGCGCGAAGTAGGTCAGCATGACAGCGTAAAAGAGTGCGGACCACAGCGCCGCCTGCAGGCTCACCACGAAAGTGGAAGCCAGCGCAACCAGCGACAATGCCAGCGCAATGCCCGAGGTCAGGGTGCCACCCGGCGTTTTATAAGGACGTTCCAGCGCTGGCTCTTTGCGGCGCAGAATAATATGGGACAGGCTCATCAGAGCATAAGACACGGTCGCGCCAAACACCGCCATGGTGATCATCAGATCCCCTTCGCCGGAAAGCGACAACAGAAAGCCGATGATGCCGGGTACGATGAGTGCCCAGACCGGCACTTTACGCTCACCGGACAGCGACAGAAAACGCGGCAGGTAGCCGGCACGCGACAGCGCAAACACCTGGCGTGAATAGGCATAAATAATAGAGAAGAAGCTGGCAATTAAGCCAAACAGACCAACAAGGTTAACGAATTTCGCCGCCAGCGATTCTGTACCATACACCGACTGCAAAGCACCGACCAATGGCGCACTGTGCGATTTCATCGCTTCGGCTCCGGCTCCGCCCGGCACCAGAATCAGTACCACAGCGGCAAACACTATCAGTACCAGCATGGAAGCGATAATGCCACGCGGCATATCTTTGGCCGGATTGGTGGCTTCTTCCGCCGCCAGCGGCACACCTTCGACCGCCAGAAATAACCACATGGCAAATGGCAGTGCCGCCCAGATCCCCATGTAACCTTCCGGCAGAAAAGCACTGGCACCGGCGACATCGGAATTAACGGCAATATCAAAAAGGTTGTTGATGTCAAAATGCGGCAGCATACCCAGCGCAAAAACTATAATCGCAATCACCGCCAGTAAGGTGATCCCCATCATAATGCGCAGCGCTTCTCCGGCACCCCACAAATGGATACCGACGAACACACAATAAAAAGCGGCATAGACTACCGGCCCGTCAATGCCGATTAACTCATTCACGTAGCCGCCGATGAAAATCGCAATCGCGGCAGGGGCAATGGCATATTCCAGCAAGATAGCGGTGCCGGTCAGAAAGCCTCCCCACTGGCCCATGGCGCGACGGGCAAAACTGTAACCGCCACCCGCCGTGGGAATCGATGACGACATCTCGGCCAGACTCAGCACCAGGCACATATACATCAGCCCCATCACTAACGTCGCCAGAAACATGCCGCCAAACCCTGCGCGCTCTAAGCCAAAGTTCCAGCCTGCGAAATCCCCGGAGATCACATAGGACACACCCAGGCTTGCCAGCAGTACCCAGCCTGCCACGCCTTTTTTGAGTTGCCGTTTACTTAAGTATTCGTCAGAAACGGTATGGGTTTCGACGGTTTGCTCGTTGCTGCCAGACATAACTTTTCCTTTTCAACAGTGAATGAAGTTAAATCGCACATCTTGTTAAGCTTTTGTTAACTTAATGGCGACATCTACTGCCCGGCAACAAGAATCAGTTAAGCTAAAACTAAGGTATAAGTTTTATTAATAGTAGGCGGCATTTCCGTGACGACGGGCCGCTATGTGATGAATCTTAAAAGGAAAAAGTCGACGTCTGTGCTCGCTTATGTATGGCCGCTGATGCCGGGGCAAGTACCATTAACTGGTGAATTGATGGCCTTGTGGGGGTGTAGCGGATGGACAGGCAGACACACCAGAACGATAGAGAATTAAAGACGTAGCTGAAGAAAAGATTGTTCCGGCTCAGCTGTTATGCCGGAGTAAAAAGACATGCTTCAGCAAGGGAGAACCAGCTCCCTTGCTGAAGAGTCCGTTAATCAGAAATAACTATCGTACCTGTCTTGCCAGCTTGAAAGCGCCGACCAGTCGGTCCAGTTTCTCTGCCAGACCGGCCAGATCCTGACTGGTTTTTTCCAGCTCCATGCTGGCATCCAGCCCGGCCTGCACCGCCTGATTCACTGTATCCATGTTGAGGTTGATCTCATTGGCCACACTGGATTGCTGCTCTGTGGCCGTGGCGACCTGAGTGTTCATGTCCAGAATCGCGACGACCTGACCCGATATTTCGTCCAGCGCATTCAGGGCGTCTTCGGTGGCTTTGGTGCCTTCCTCTGTCAGGGATTTACTGCTTTCCATCGCGGTCACTGCGTTTTTCGCTTCATGCTGCAACTGGTCAATCATACGCTGGATTTCATCGGTAGACTGAGCCGTTTTAGTTGCCAGATTGCGCACTTCATCCGCGACCACAGCAAACCCACGACCGGCCTCACCGGCACGCGCTGCCTCAATGGCCGCATTCAGCGCCAGCAGGTTCGTTTGCTCGGAAATGCCGCGAATCACATCGAGAATCGAGCCGATCGACTGCGTCTTGTCTGCTAACGTCGCAATCACCGCAGACATGTTATTCATTTCACCGGCCAGATGATTAATGGTATTGGTCGCCGCTTGCAGCGTCTTGCGTCCGGCCTGAGTTTCGCTGTTTGCACTGCCTGCAGACTCTGCGGCACCTGCGGCGTTATTGGAGATTTCATTAATCGTCGCGATCATTTCATTCATCGACGTTACCACCAACAGCGTCTGTTCGCTCTGGTCCTGCCCCCGCGACAATGCGTGTACTGACTGATCACGCAGCGAAACTGCAGAGCGCCCCAGGCCAACACCCGTATCAACCACCTGAATGATAATGTCGTTGATCTTGCCGACAAAGGTATTGAACGCCTCAGAAATATGGGCGATCTCATCATTCCCTTTGACCGGCAGACGCACCGTCAGGTTACCATCGCCTTTGGAAATATCCTCCAGCGCCTGCTGCAATCCGGTGAGCGGCATGAACAAACGGTTCAGCATCCACATCAGAAAAGCCGCACAAATGATAAAAATAATGATGATGGCGGTGAGCTGGGCAATCACAATTTCACTGGCGGCATTATCGACTTCTGTAATCGGAATACCGACGTCAAACGCGCCGTAAAGCGATCCGTTCACGTACACAGGCATCATGATGTCGTATACCCAGACTTTCTGAACATCCGCATACCACTTGGAGTGTTTCGGTTTACCCTGCCCTGCCCCTTCCACTGTGTAGCTGTCGTCATAGACTTTGTTCAGCTTTTGCGGATCACTGTGGGCAACGGCCGTAATGTTTTTATTAATCACCACGGCATAACTGATATCGCTGCGCTGCTTGAGCGACAACACCAGTGCCTGTAAATCGTCTTCCGGCTGCTGAGAATTCTCAAGCACATACTCAACATTCTTTGCCAGTAACTCAGCCTGAGCCTGCGATTTTTTCAGAATAATACTGTCAATTTCCTGGTGAGAAATATACGAGGTCGACCAGATACTCGCTATCGCTGCAATGGCAAACATTGCACAGACAACCATCACTATAAATTTTTTCATTTTTATAAAACCCTGACGCAAGAAAGACTATAATTTAATAATTAAAATCAATAACTTAAAAAAACACCAGTCTCCTGGTTGCCCTGTGTTCATCCAAATAAAAAACGGGAAAGCACTTGTCAGCAACAAAAAACCAATCTGGAAACCAATTTGAGCAAAAAGCTTATGCATCGATCCACTTATTTGATACTCAGCTTGCATTATTTGAAGTGAATGCACATTTTTACATCAACACAGACCCACAAGACCAGAGTCATTTGACCTGATAGTCGTAGTCGCATCAAAAGGAAATAACTGGCAGAAAAATGAGTACCACTCCCATTCATGCACCACATCAGCCTCCAGCACTTGCTGGTGTTGTTGTTGCTTATACTCTTCCGTGTATTCAGGTAAAGATACTGTTGTGGTCATATTACAACACTCACTCGTATTAGCCTTAGGCTCGTTCTGAACGTTAATCTGCAAACCGAATGTATTGCTTCAACACTTTTTCAATGTGAGGAAAGTCTGATGCCTTACATTGAAAACCAAACCAATAGAGGTTATATAATTTCTGGTCATCAAAACTTGGAATGTCGCACATAAATGTATAAATATCCCATTGATAAATATCATCTAATTCAGAGCAGGTATTTCGATAAGTAAAGCTTTCCAGGAACGGATACACTAATACTTGCCGCTGTTTATGAAACCCCGTCATCTTAAACGACAGCAAGGCAAAAGCCCCGGCGCCAACAAAGGCCAGCGGCCCGACCATCAGGGCGGCAATCACGCACACCACAATGCCGATATAGGCCATACCCCGCGTTGCCTTGTAGAAGATTTCCGGCACCCGTTCTGTTTTCTGAATAATGATGCCTTTGGGAGTGATTTGGCCCTTGTAGTCGTAGTCTGTATCAAATAAAAAATAGGTTAGGGGCATGAAAATTAATATTATCCCGACCCACAAATAAAGTATGAGTACATCTTGATTAAAATAATAGGTCACGCCGAAAAACATGCATATCCCTAATCCTATAATGAGTGTAAATAATTCCTTAATTTTATTCCTCAAGATACACTCCCACTCATGCACCACCTCAGCCTCCAGCACTTGTTGATGTTGTTGCTGTTTATACTCTTCCGTGTATTCGGGTAAAGATACTGTTGTGGTCATACCGCTGCACTCTTCAGTACAGACTGAATAATATGGGTTACCTCAATCATCACACTTTATTCTCGAATTCAACAAATCGGGATAACTGAGAAAGAACTTCCTTTTCCTGATCAGCGGTGCAGTTAATTGTCCACCGATGAAAGCACCTTAGCTGCTCTGCATTGTCATTTAAGTCTTTTAAACTTTTACAGTGACTGGAAAATTGTTGAACTTCGTATTGGTACGGCATTTCAGAACGTCTGATTCGATAAGGGATACCCTTTAAAAAGGAACGAACATACACTTCCGGCTGTTTATGAAACCCCGCCATCTTAAACGACAACAAAGCAAAAGCCCCGGCGCCAACAAAGGCCAGCGGCCCGACCATCAGGGCGGCAATCACGCACACTACAATGCCGATATAGGCCATGCCTCGCGTTGCCTTGTAGAAGATCTCCGGTACCCGCTCTGTTTTCTGAATAATGATGCCTTTAGGAGTGATTTGGCCTTTGTAGTCGTAGTCGGCATCGAACAGGAAATAGCTGACAGGAACGAAAATCGCGACAAAGATAGGCCACATATATAAAAAGTTGGTATCGGTGCTCAAATAATATGAAATACCAAAAACAACACTAATCCCACCAACCATAAATAACGGTAAATGATGCTTATCCTGATGACGAAGCACACACTCCCATTCATGAACCACCTCGGAGTCCAGCACTTTCTGACGCTGTTGTTGCTTATACTCTTCCGTGTATTCAGGTAAAGATACTGTCGTCACCATGATGCTATAACCTTACCGGTATTAACCGCAGCTTTCAGTTTCTTTCGCCACATCAATATACTGGCGTATTATTTTGTCTATCTCTGGCAATTGCTCATCAGTACAACTAAATGCAACTTCATAGACACCATAAATCGGAGTTCTTAAAAATTCTTCCACGCCATATCCATGGGTACACACTGTGTATTGATAAAATGATTCGTACCCCATGTATCGGTATTGCTTGTCTCGAACAAATGGAATGACCTCAGTTTGAGCCTTTTTATGAAACCCCGTCATTTTGAACGACAGCAAGGCAAAAGCCCCTGCACCGACAAAGGCCAGCGGCCCAACCATCAGGGCAGCAATCACGCACACTACAATGCCGATATAGGCCATGCCCCGCGTCGCCTTGTAGAAAATGTCCGGCACCCGTTCTGTTTTCTGAACAATGATGCCTTTGGGGGTGATTTGACCTTTGTAGTCGTAGTCGGCATCGAACAGGAAATAGCTGACAGGAACGAAAATCGCGACAAAGATAGGCCACATATATAAAAAGTTGGTATCGGTGCTCAAATAATACGAAATACCAAAAACAACACTAATCCCACCAACCATAAATAACGGTAAATGATGCTTATCCTGATGACGAAGCACACACTCCCATTCATGCACCACATCAGCCTCCAGCACTTGCTGGTGTTGTTGTTGCTTATACTCTTCCGTGTATTCAGGTAAAGATACTGTTGTGGTCATACGTCCTCTATTTTTACTGAAATCAGTTGTTGGCCGATCATATCGCTTGCCTGGCCGTCTTTCATCACATCCGTTTCAGCCTGGAGCTGCGGATGCAATTGATATTGATAGTACTGTGCCGTCTGCTGTGATTCGGCAAAGGGGTTATGGTTGTTGACAATGGCAAATACCCTAATGGTGTCGATACGTTCGACCCAGATAGGAATATCCAGCACCAGAATCGGCCCCTTGTGTTCATCAAATTCCCAGCCGCCCCGAGCGATATCCTGCTCAGTTAGCTGATAGGTAAAAGCATCAACTTTAGTGGTTTTGTAATAGCCTTCGTAAACTTCCCGCTCCCGCAACCCGGAGACAGTGACGCCGACCTTGATGCGCTGTCCAGGCCGTTGCTGCGGAAAAGTGAGCTTCAACTGCTGCTGAAAGGTATAAGGTAAAGGCGCATAAGGGGAGGCGACTTTACCCGGTAGTTGCCTGGCACTTTTGACCACCGCCTCAATGTGCGGCTGATTGAGAATTTGCAACAGCGCCTGATATTCAGTTTCTGCTGTCCAGTCGCCTTTGGGTTCTGCCCCCCAGACACTGTTGCGCAGCCAGTTTTCCAGCGGGGATTGTTGCAACGCATTGATGATCACGGACACGGCCAGGTAAGCGATCCCCAGCCAGAACCAGGCTGCCACCATCCAGCCTTGGAGTGCAGCCCCAAGAGCGATTCTGTTAACTAAACCCCTTCCACTTTGAAAAGCTAACGCTAACCATGTAAAACCTTGAGCATATAAAATCACACTCTTCGTATACAGGAGACCTTTTTCCACCATAAAATCAGCTTTCTCAGCATCCTGCCAGGTTCGGTGGGCTTCCCACCCCGCCGCGACAACACCCAGCATGCCTGCCAGCATGGAGCGCTGAAGATAGCTTTTGGCAAGTTTCCCGATATCAGCTCCATGATTAGAGTGAATATAAGATAAGGAACGATTAAGAGTCTCGCTATGCTGCTTCACCCTATCAAATGCCAGCCCGCGGAAGATCTCACTGGTGGCATGCATCAGCCAGGCGGTGCTGAAGCCGACCACATGGCGCTGGGTATTCACGTCGGCATTGGGTGTGGAGGCCAGCGTCTCTTCCACTGCGTATTGTTGGGCGACCACGTTAATGGCATTAAGAAATGCCACAATAAAATCCAACCGGCCGAGCCGACTGAACCCCTGATTGGCCCGGTCAAGAACACTGTTGAACGTCTGCAATTTTGCGCCGTTGAAACTGTCGTATACCCCCGGTGCCTCGGTGACCATCCGGGCGACACGGGTTTCCATTTTCTGCTGTTTCAGCTCCAGCGCTGCCCGGTTAGGTGAATCGGTAGGCATCCGCCTGAGCTGCTCATCCAGCGATTGCCACTCTGAGACCGCACCGCTAAAGCGCTGACGAAACGCCTGGCTGGTCTGCTCAAACGCCGGATTCAGGCCGATTTTGCCCTGAGCGATCTGCTCCAGACTCCAGGTCATCGCCGCGACATTGAAGCCACTGCGGAAACCGCCTTTTTTCATGGCGATCCCTAAATAGGTAAAATATCCCTTCTGAAATCCCATGCCTGCCGTTTTTTTCACCGCTTCAATGGCACTGTCAATCAAGCCACCCAGCGGCACCACCATAGATAAGGTTTTTTGGTAAAGTGCCGATTCTGTCCCCAGCCCAAACCCCAGCACGCTGTTCAGACCGGCGACCACACCAGTAACAGGCACCGATTCACGTTGCAGATCCAGCACATCACTTTCTTTCACCAGTTCATCGGCTTTGGTATAGAACTCCGCCGAGAAAAATGAGGTGGCCAGTGCCATCAGGTTATCCGGTGTCTCCTGCACCAGCGCCTCGGCCAGCTTCTGCTGCATGGCGTCATCGCTGGCGCTGCTGTTGAGCGCGGGCAGGATCTCTCCGAAGAGTTCCATCAGATAAGCCATGTGATCGCTGTACAGCATGTCCAGCCCGAGACGCATCGGCTCAGTACCCAGTTTAGGCAAGGCGGCTAACAGCCGGTCAAAGGCGCCGGGGATCGCCGCATAGGCGCCCGCCTGCGACGCCAGATAGGCTTTATAAAAGGTATCCAGCCCGTCCCAGTTCACCTGTGAGTGGGCTTTTCGACGTTCGGTATATTCCTGCACATAGTCTTCAACCCCGAAAAAGCCCATGGCTTCCAGCTTGGCCTGCGCCTTGAGACTGGCCTGTTTGTATTGGTTAAGCAGCTCAAGCCTGGCTGACAAAGTATTATCTGGTCCCGTATTCAGTACGGGTATCTGATACTGATATTCCAGACAGGTATCCAGCGCGCTTTCAAAATCAAGCCATTGTTCCGGCTGGATTACCGGCATTTTATCTTGCGGGATCGACACCCGAACCATGGAGCGAATGGCTTCTGCCAGCACCACTTTGCGGTGGGTTTGCTCATCGGGCGTGGTGGTCAGTACCGGCTCCAGCAGAGCAAGATAAAGATCGCTCAGGTCGGCCAGCGGATCGTCCAGGGCCACAATCTGCTGTCCGTGTGCTGACGGTGCCTGATAAGTGTAACTGGCCAGTGTCTTTTTCGGCGGGACATGAATAAAATCGTTCGGTTTGCCGGGCTCCCCTGTCAGCGGCGCGCAGGTTCCGGCAAAAGGATCCTGCCCTTCGACGTTCACATCGGCAACAGCACATTCCACCATGGCGACATCTGCGCGGTGAGTATGCTGACCCGATGCATTCAGATCGACTTTGCGCAGCCAGTTGTCGCGGGCCTGTGCATCGGTGAGATAAAAATCGCAGATACGATC
Source organism: Photobacterium halotolerans DSM 18316 (assembly GCF_000425165.1). Lineage (GTDB taxonomy): Bacteria > Pseudomonadota > Gammaproteobacteria > Enterobacterales > Vibrionaceae > Photobacterium > Photobacterium halotolerans. The sequence goes on along the minus strand of NZ_AULG01000013.1, from coordinate 21,877 downwards.
TGTCCAGCGCTTCACGGAATAGGCCAGGTAATACGGGCTCGCCGTAGCACAGAGAATATGGCTTTTCGGCGGCTGAGGCTCCGCCTTTGCGCGTGCTTGTGCCGTGTGGCCTTCTACCCGGCGAAACTCGCCCTGCTCAATCTTGTATTCTTCCAGCTGCCACGCTTCCGATTCTGGCAGCAGATGCAACGCATACAGCCAGCCGTCACGGATCTGCCGCAGAGTGTAGGGTGTCTCTGCTGACTGGAAAATCCCCCCGGAAAACACCTCTGTGTCCTGAATGGGGTGCAAGCCCTGTCCTTTTTCGTTACGTGCATCAATGGCGTAACGCACCGGGGAAAGGGCCGTAAACTGGCCCCCATCCGCCTCAGCCACTTTCACCACAGGAAAATCGACCCAGCCCTGCGACTGATTGCTGATGGCGAAAACGCCGTCTCCCAGCATCATTGCAGAAGCCGGGTAACGTGCGTCCTGACCATGGGTGTATATCCCCACCGGCTCAAGGTAAACCTGACTGCCAATGCTCAGCTGTGTTTTTTTATCACGCCAGAATGGATTGAGTGACAGCAATGATTCCAGCGTCATCTGGTGCTGCTCTGCGATACCGGATAAGGTCTCTCCCTCAACCACTGTGTGCTTTTTACGTTGTCCGTCATTTTCTGTCAGCGGGATAATCTGCTGCATGTCCAGCTTCACGCCATGTTGATCCAGAAAGGCGGTATCGACACTGTGAATGGCATCGTCAGTCAGTGCTTCCTGACTATAGAGCAGGTATTGATCCTGCACCGTCTGGCCGTTTCGCTGCCAGAGGGCAAGGATGAATTCGAGCGGACGATCAATCGCAGGCTCAGGATACATGGCCTCCGCACGGCTCTGGGTAACCTGAAAGCGCGGATAGGTTTCCCCCATGCAACGGTATTCGCTGATCAGTTTGCCTGCCAGAAAATGATAGAGATAACCCTTGGTCGGCAGCCCCAGCTGCTCTCCCATCTGAATCGCCGGGCGAACAGGCACAAAGGCTTCCTGAATCACAGCGGCAGACTTGTCGTGCGGCAGAACAGCATCCACTCCAAAACTCACTAAAGGACTGGTTCGCCACATCACCCTGAGTGACTTCTCTTCATGCTTACTGACTTCGCACGACACATGAGTATGCTGGCCCTGCGCTTTCTCTGACCATTGCGAGCGCGCACCTTCTTCCGCCGTCTGATTTAATTGCAGTGACAGATAAGGTTTGACGTATTGCCGATATGATTCCGCCCGACAAGCAAATGCCACAGAATACCCATATTCGGGTACTGGCTCTGTCTCTGGAACCGGTTCAGGTTTAGAGCTGTAAATTCGCTCATCCAGTGGCTGATAAGCGGCTTTGACAAAACGTTTGGTCGGTTTGATATCAGACGACATGAAGAAAACACCGTTGGGATCAAAAATGGCCCATTTTAGCCGACCTGCCTCTTATGCGCATGTAGCATTATGCCGGAATAACCAGGCATATTCACGGTCAGCACGGAGAATGTCACTATTCGTCCGTTTTTGTGCAGTAGATCCCAGGGCTTATCCAGACGAAGCCTGAGCATGAAATGCCAGCCAATCGCTAAGGAGTCACCGGATAGCACTGACACTTTGCCGGTTTTTCTGACAGATGACTCAAGTCACAGCAAGAGTGTGATCAGGTAAGAATTGCAACAGTGCTAGCACCCATTCCATCAGACAGCAAACAGGGACACGTTTTCTATCGCCGTTCCCGCAATACTCTTGCTGGCACATTACACCTACTTTTAGCAGCTGATGGTGATCTGAATGAAACTGCTTGTCCTGTTATTCGTCCTGACGCTTTCGGCCTGTTCGTCAGAAGAACACATTGTTTTCAAAAGCGGCGAACATCAACTATCCGGGGTGTACCTGCCACCGACAGGGAGCCAGACTAGCAAGGCGGTGCTGCTATTTGTTCATGGTGACGGTGAAATGCCCTATGACGCTTACGGATATTACCCTTTGCTGTGGGATCAGCTCCGCGCCGAAGGTTACGCAATACTGAGCTGGGATAAACCTGGCGTCGGGCAATCAACCGGTAACTGGCTTGCGCAGTCGATGGCAGACAGACAGGCCGAAGTGCTTGATGCGATTCAATGGGTCCAGTCCCGCTATGGCTTTACGGCCCGGCAAACCGGTTTAGTGGGATTCAGTCAGGCTGGCTGGGTACTGCCGTCTCTGGCCGTCGATCACCCGTCACAGTTTGGTTTTATGGTTGGTATTGGCTTTGCAACGAACTGGATTGAGCAAAGCCGTTACTATACCCGGATCAAGCACACTGAGGCTGGCGCAACAGAAGCTCAGATTCAGGCAGCCCTCAGGGCGTATGACGATGAAATTGCCTTATTGCTTCAAGCCCCCGACTATGCAGACTACCGGCAAGTGATGGGTGATCACGCCATGCCGGAAGACAGGTATCACTTTGTTCTGAAGAATCTTGAGTCAGATGCCCGTCAGGACTACCCGCTGATACATGCACCGACTCTGTTCCTCTGGGGAGAGGATGATCTCAATGTCGATGCCCGGCTTGAGTTTGAAAGACAGCAGCGCGCTTCAAATCCTTTTGTCTCAACCCGGCTGATCGCAAGCGGTAATCACGGGCTTTTAGATTCAGCCTATTTTCCCAGACAGCGTATGGATACAGGGGATCTGCTCAAACTGCACTGGCTGGGCCAGTCGGCACTGGCGCCCGGCGTTATCCCAACGCTGATCCACTGGCTGAATCAGCAGACCCAGCAAACGGCACACTCCCCCTGGCTGAGCCTGCTCCAGACTGACAGTACGCATAAACCCAGACCGGCAACCCTCCAGCTGTAACGAGCGAGGCTATCGCGAGCGAACCAGGACCAGCCATCACCTTGAAATTCCATGCACAAGCGGGCATAGTGGCAATCACCTTCACTTCGCCTTTACAGCCATGAAGCAGACTGCGGATTCTTTTGATTCCTTAACATCGCTTTATGAACTCGTGCCCGAGCGCACCCTGCTCACGCCGTTGGCGGACAATATACGAAAGCGCTTCGAAATGGCTTTGCAGCTGATGCACAGCACACTCAGTGACAGGCTGACCTGGGAGCAAATTGCCAGCAGAAGCGCCATATCGCCCTTTCATTTTCACCGGCAGTTTACTCAGCTGTTTCATGAAACGCCGGGGCAATATTTACACCGTATCCGGCTGCAATACGCCATCTCGCAATTGTTGATGTCGCGAAACAGCTCAATTACTCAAATTGCGTTGTCTTCTGGCTATTCCTCGTCGCAGGCACTGGCGAAAGCCCTGAAACGAGAAACTGGCTATCAGGCCAAACACATCAAAGCGTTAGGGCAAACAGGCACGCCAGATCAAACCATCGCTTTACTCAGGAAACTGGCACATCCCAGCCAACATCGCACCTCCGAAGTGGTACAGCCTCCCCTTGAACAGCAGTTGGCTTCATCTATGCCGTGTGAATTAACCTGGTTTCCGGCAAGAGGGATTTACACGCAGACAGCTCACAGAGGAGACTGGCACAGCCTGTTCAATCAACACGGACAGCAGACGGCCAAAATGCTCTGCGCCACACCCGTGCTGGAGCTGGATCGCCCCTGGCATGACATCACATCCGTCACAGGAAAATGGCGAACACCACCAGAGCCAAACGACCATCTGATTGCAGAAGGCTATTATTTATGTAGCAAAGTCCGCGTCGCCTCTGACATTGCTTATCTCAATGCCATTGAGAGCCTGTTCCGGCAAGCCGAATTACTTGACTATCCCCTCGACAATCACGGCAGCCTGATCGAAATACTGCTGAATATGGATACCCGTTTCACGGGCACAGCCAGTTTTCATTTTCAGATTCCGGTTCAGTTGGCGCAACTAAAGGATGTGTGAGTTGTCGTATAAAACCTAACTGACACAGGTCATCACTGAATCAAACCACCTCCATCCACATCAATTGAGGTGACGAATACGTCGGCTGTGCCGACTTGGATGCCAAGAACTTGCGATAACAGTGGATCCAGCACCGACAATAACAGCGAATTCAATAACGACGCGACTAAAGGTAAAACAGTATTTGTCAGTAATCCAAGCACAATGTTCAGCACTCCGTTAAGCAACCCTAGATTAGCCACATTTAACTCAGCATCCAGTTCAATGTTATTCAGGGTGTCGCTCAGCGTTGTTCCAATTGGGGGGCTGACACTTCCCACCAGTTGCGGGAGCTCAAGCATTGGGTCTACTGTATTACTATGTTCGATAAAATCTGATGCAGAAACGGGCACATTTGCTGATATATCAATTTCCACAGGTACCGTACCAAGAAGAATATTGACATAAGCACCTATGCGAATGGGCTGAGAAACGTCACCAAAGTCAGTGGCATCATTTGGCGGACCACCATCACCTACCTTTAAAAGCGCAACCGAGGGTTTGGTCGCAAAGGCCATAGTCATACCGTTTCCGCCGGAAAACTGACAACCATTGGCATCTAATAGACGAGTTTCGGCTTTCGCAACTTCAGCACTTACGCCAATAGTACCAACATTTAACACTAACACGCCCAGATCTAACCCTCCTCCCAAAAGCGTGGCTTTCAACTTTAACTCAACCTGAGAGGTGGTCACTGAAGTGACAAAACCATCCTCTGCACTCGCCGGTAACACTCCCATAGTAAACTGAGGTGGCTCTGTCACTTTTAGCGCAACAACAAGGCCAGCCACACCCAAATCGACTGCGAGGTTAGGAATTAAGAGAAAATTATCTTTATTCGCTGCATAAATGGCCCCGGAAACCAAATCAAACAATGCTATTTGGCTGGCTAACGCAGCACGGCGAATTTCGTCATTCATTTCCTCATTTGCGCCAGCTGCCAATTTTATAATGTCCGAAAGGGTAAGATACAATGCAGACACTTCAGGCATACTCTCCAGCTGATGTAACGCTGGTAAAACATCAGCATCCAGCACGGCATAATCACTGACTGCAAGAATGTTGGCTTCAATAAACTGCGCAATTGTTAACTGAGTATCTAACACCTCATCCAAAGTACCAGCCGTCAAATCTACTGCCAGTAACCCCATATCATTCAATGCACTAAGCAGTCCACCCAAACGGACTTTTGTATCGGCCAAACCCTGATAGGAAACAACAGAAAGACTGCCTCCTAAAGCGGCCCCCAGTACTGAGTTCGTCAAATCAACATCTATAGTCCTGGACCCCACCCCAAACCCAACCGACATGCGTTTATACACCGCCGCCGACGCACTCAAAGTGACATCATTGGGGTTATACAGCTGCGAAATCAAACTGCCGGGCACGGTTTTACTGATGGTGACTCTGCCAGCACTTTTGACGGCCGTGCTCGCCGGTTCGAATTGCCACTGGTTGCCGGTAATCTGCGCGGCACCAAATTCAATGGTGGGGTTGGATGCTGAGGTATCAAAGCCATTGGCTGCCAGATTCTGTTTTACCAGTGTCTCCAGGGCATCTTTATTGTTGATTCCATCGATATAGCAGGCACTTCGCCCTAAACTGAGTGCCGCCAAATCGGCCTGTTTCTGGAGCTTGCGTTTTTCCATATACAGGCGGCCGGTGTCGACGGCCATCGCCAGAAACAGCACCATGCTGATCATGAGTAAAATCAGACCGATCCCGACCGCGCCGCGCTGGCGGGATCTCCGGGCAAAACGACCAGGTGATCTTGATGGACTCAACATATCCTAGCTCCTCAGGGCGACGGTAAGTGATAACACTGATGACTCAGTGTGTCGCCAGTGCTGATGGATCAGCGTCATGTTCCGTAACCTGGATTCCCGCCGGCGCGGGAACGACAAGTCATGCGCGGATATCTGGCGTTTAGCTCACCATTAACTGCCACCAAAGTTGTCTTTAATAAATTTATCCGGAATCGGGTGGCTGAAGCTTTGCTGCATACGCTCTTGGGTTGCCTTCGCGGCTTCCGGCGTCAGGGTATCGGTCTGGGATGTTGCCATTTGGCCGCGCGTCTGCATATTCAGCCAGAGCTGAGTCATGTTCTTGCGCTCACTTTTCATCACAGGTTTTAACTGCGCTGTAGTGGTTGCAGGATACGCACTGATTTTTCCCGCTTCTGTCGCTGAAGGTGTTTCTGCGGCCTGCGTCGGTATTGTTTCTGCCATAACCGGCGCGGCAGTGCCTGCAAGCGCAAACGCCATCGCAGTAATCAAAGAGGTGTATGTCCTTTTCATCACAAAGCTCCTGTACTTTCTTTGCCCGATTGAGAAGGATCCAGCTGCAACGGCCTGAAGGCAGTAATGGCATCCATCATTTCCTGCTGATCGGCATAGTCCCATTCAAACCGGGAAGCCAGCGTCGCAGCCGCTTGTTTCTGGTTGGTTTTCAATAAAACAAACCACAGATTTTTCGCCGCATTCGGATGCGACGGATTCAGTTCCAGCGCGGTTAACAATTCATCTCTGGCTTTCTGATCCTGCCCTGTTACCAGCAGCAAAAAGCCAAGATCATTGCGGACATCGGCTTCAACCGGGGCGGCTTTGGCCGCTTTTTCCATCCACTTCATGGCGTCCTGCATATTGCCCTGATACGAAGCTATCAAACCCAGGCCGTGATACGCACTGCCCGCAAGGCAGGTGTTCAGCATTTCTTTATATAAAGCGGACGCTTCATCCCATTTACCCAGTTTGCGGTAGCTGTTAGCACGCATGATTTTCACGCTCAGGCCATCCTCATCCAAGTCATCCAAAGCCGCCAGTGCCAGATAATACTGGCCTTGATCCATTTGCTGTTTCACCATCGACAGCTTCATACCGTCTTTGGCGATCAGTGTTTCACCACAAGCGCCAGACTGTACGGCCTTGTTTGCCGTTTGCTGGGCCGTTTCTTCCTGAGGCGAACCGGAGCAAGCTGTCAGTGTTATTGCCAGCAGGCCACCTGCCCAATAGCGGTAATGCCTGATAAATCTGTTGCTAAACTGACTTTTCATATCCACATCCTTGTCATTCTTAGTGTTACTTTACCGCCGCACGTTAATGGCAGAAGGCATCAACTGCCAATCGCCTTGATGAGTGCCATGAACCCCGGTCCGGCTAGCACGACAAACAGCGCCGGAAACAGGAACACCATCATGACCACCGACATTTTCCCCGACAGCTTGGTGACTTTTTCCTGCAATTGAGTACGTCGTCTGTCCTGTAACAACTGAGATAACTGATTCAGCGAAGCCGACATATTGCCGCCGGTTTCAGATACCTGCGCCAGCATGGTTAGCAAATCCTGCATGCCGGTGGAATCATTCACACTGGCCACTTCGCTGAAAGCAGAGGAACGTTCCTGGCCCGCTTCAATTTTGCTGAGTACCAGCTTCAGTTCCTTGTTCAGTTCTGGGGTCAATTCCGATAATTCACGGGTCAGGGTGCGCAACAAACTCTCCAGCGACAAACCGACATCCCACAAAATTTTCATGACCTGCAGGCCGATGATCATTTCTTCATCAATAATCCGGGTGCGCTTGGCGGCTTTTTTCTTAAGCCATTGAATAGTGAGATAAGCCGTGCCGAGCGCACTGATAAACACCAAGCTGATTTTATTGTTCACCGAGGCATCAGCCTGGATAAGCTGGCTGGCAAATACCAGCTGAACGGCACACCACACGGCAGCCATTCTGAACACGGCCAGTGTCTGCTCGCGGTTGGAGATGTATCCGGCTTTGCGCATCATCTCAAGAATCTCGCTCAGAAATGAAGCATTGCGCCGCTTGGTTTTGCCCCACAGCATCTGGCCAGTTTGAATCACACGCTCACCGGGTGTCTTACCCAGCGATTTGGCAAGGTTTTGCTCTACACTGCGTGCTTTTTGTAATTTGACTGACCAGTACATCAAACCGGCCCCGCCTGCAGTGAGCAATAAACTGGCAATGATCAAATAAGCGGTGACTGTCATTGTGTTTCCCTACCTGTACTTCTGTATCACTGACACTGGCGGCATGAACCCAGCCAAACCGCCTTATAACGACCGAACCATGCGCCACAACACCAAAGCGCCCAGTACCTGCGCCCCAATGCCCAGCATCAGCGCCTGCCGGCCTGACTCATCGGCCCACATAGACAACAACTGCTGAGGATTAGACACCAGCATATAAATTGCCATGGCCGTCGGTGCTAACCCCATCACCCAGGCTGTCACCCGGGTTTCCCCTGTCATTGACTTCAGTTCCCGCTGGCTGCGTTCCTGCTGATGCAGCAGCTCAACCAAATTCTCTAATGCCGCCGTCACGCTGCCGCCAAACTGATGATTCACCTTAAACACAGAGCCAAGCAGCGCAAATTCCTGTACACCGGTTATTTTTGCTTCTTTATAAAAGGAGTCATAAAGCTCTGTGCCCAGACTGGTGCGCTGAACCGCCCGTTGGGCAACACGGTGTAAAGGATTATTCATCGCTGGCAGCACCTGCTCGACCGCTTTATTAAGTGACATACCTACATGTACACGACGATTGAGGTGATCAATAAAACCAGGTAGCTGCTGAAGAATCCTCCGGCGTTTATTGCTTTTTCGGATCTGCCCCAGCAGCAGAATAAGCCCCACAGAAACAAGCAACCCAATGCCCAGCCCGCCAATACCGGACAGGCGCGCCAGCACGAAAGGCCCGCACAACAGGCAAGCTGCATACACCACCAGCATGTAAGCCGATGTGCTCAACCCCAGTCGCTGCCAGTTTTCCAGCATGCGATCCTTACGCTGTACAGGCCGTTCGTCTGCGCCCTGTTTCCGGGCTTTCTCTGTGGCAGCTTTTTCTGTCGCAGCTTTGGGGCGCCTGGTGGCAATCACCATCAATACGCAGCTGGCAAACAGCAATACTACCGCGATAAAGATCGCGCTGTTCATAGCCCCTCCTCCAGCTTTTTACGCAGGTGGACTGACATAGCATCAACGGGCAGGAAATCTTCCGTTTGCTGGTTGTATTTATACAGTTCCTGAATACGGATCTGATCGTCCGCCACGTCCTGAACTTCAACAATGTGAGTAATGACCCGCTTACCGTTTGGCAGGCGTGAAACCTGAACAATCATATCCAGCGCAGTGGCAATAATTTGTTTAATCAGCGATTCGGTAGAGGTGAAACCGGCCAGTGTGACCATCATTTCCAGTCGCACCAGCGCATCGCGCGGCGAGTTAGCATGCAGGGTACTCATCGACCCTTGGTGGCCTGTGTTCATCGCCTGCAACATATCCAGCACTTCGCCACCACGGCTTTCACCCAGAATGATGCGATCAGGCCGCATCCGCAGGGCATTTTTAAGCAAGTCTCTGGCGGTAACTTCGCCATGGCCCTCTGAGTTCGGCGGACGGGTTTCCAGACGGACAACATGCCCGTTTCTGAGCTGCAGTTCGGCGGCATCTTCAATGGTTACAATACGTTCGCCGGTATTGATGTACTGGCTGAGAATATTGAGCAAGGTGGTTTTACCAGACCCCGTTGAACCACTGATCAGAATATTAAAACGCGATTTCGCACAGCTTCTCAGCAACTGATGCATGGCAACGCTCATGGCGCCATTTTGAATTAAGGTATCCGCCGTCAGACCTTCCTTTTTAAATTTCCGGATCGACAGACAAGGGCCATCAATAGACAAGGGCGGGATCACCGCATTGATCCGGCTGCCGTCAGGCAAACGGGCATCCACCATAGGGTTGGATTCATCAATTCGCCGGCCAATTGGTGAAATCATACGGCGAATCACCCGCAAAACATGCTGATCATTCATGAATCTCAGGGAAATCCGGCTTAACTGACCACTTCGCTCAACGTAGATATTTTTCGGGCCGTTAATCAGAATATCGTCGATGTTTGGGTCATCCAGCAGGTTCTGTAACGGGCCAAAACCGACGATTTCATCCATCAGTTCTGTGACCAGTTCCTGCATGTTCAGATGTTGATTCAGTTCCTTATGCTGTTGAAAATACTGGCGAACATAATCATGAACATGTGGCTGCATTTCCTGACGTTCCATCTCAAACATCAGGCCATCTTCTTCCAGCTGCTCTATGATGTAGCGGTGTAATTCCGCTTTCAGAGCCAGCGTCGATTCTTCCTGCTGTATCACCAATTCCCTGCTTGGCCACACCATTTCATTTCCCATACCGACTCCTTGATTTGAGAAATCACCCAAGAATTCTTACCAGCCCAGAGAAAACTGCCAGCGTGATTTTTCTGTCGACAGCCAGAGCAATTTCTCAACCGCCTTCATGTACAACCTGAACTCACCGCTGGGCGGAAACAGTGCGTTAGCATTGATGTCAGTGATGACTGCATAGGTGTACGGCAAATCGCCGCGAACTAAGATGGGGAGCTGATTCTGAATCATCTCTTTTCCCGGCATCACTTCAGGGGAAAAAGGCGCCAGCACTAAATTCACGCTGCCCGGCCTGATCCCCTGGAGATAAAGTAATTCAGCCAGATCGCAGGCGCTTTTCAGACTGACGTTTTTCTGATCGGCCAGCAGCCAATGCTGATCGCAGCGATTGACCATGAAAAACAGCAAAGGACTGGGTGGCATACCGGTGAGATTAATAATGATATTGCTGTACATATCCTCCAGCAGGTCCATCACTTCCACCAGCGCTTCCATCGTCACAGCACTGTAATTGTCCGAATCCGGCATGCCGATAACATGAATGCCAGCTCCGGCGTCCAACTCTTGCTCACCCAGCCACTGCGCACTGAGGTAATCTTTCTTCTCTAGCAAGGTGAGAAAATCAATACGGTCACCGCTGCCCAAATAAGATGAGACATCGCTGTAAGGTCGCCCCAGATCCAATAACAGTACAGGCTGTTTGTGCTTTCGTTGCAGTTGTGACGCTGTGGCTATAGCCAGTAACGCACCATCACAATCGTTACGCGGTGATAGCAGCGCTAAACGCGACGTGGCGTCAAAAGACGTCATCTGCGTCAGGTGAATGATCAGATCTGTCAGTCCTTCCAGCTCACACCAGTGAAGGTGTTTGCGTACCTGCTGGTTTTGCTGAATGCCATGCCAGTGCGCCTCTGGTGTCAGATCCACCAGAATGACATGCCGGGGCGCAAAGTTGTCCATCAGACTATCGATATCGGACATTGGCCAGTCAGAGGCCACTAAGATCAGAATACGCGTCTGTTTCCAGGCCAGGTTAGAGCTAAGATGAGACGCATCCTCTATCCATGTCAGCGTACACCCTTCCGGGATCGCTTCTGACACATCCAGTTTGGCGTGATGATCCGCCGTATAGGCCATAAGCTGCATCTTAACCCTCCCCTGCAAAACCCATTTTTACGGGTAGTTCTCTGGGTTCAGCATCCAGAAAAATTAATTCGAAAAAGTTGGGTTTAAACTGACGATACATTTCGCCCGGTAACGGTGGTAGTGGCGCATTACTGGCAAAGGGTTTCACCAGATGAGGCGTAACGACCATCATGAGTTCTTTGTCATTGTCCTCTAACCGGGTTGAGCGGAAAAAAGCGCCAAGAATAGGAATATCACCCAATCCCGGAAAACGGTTGGCATTTTTGATAGTGCTGCGGCTGACCAGCCCGCTGATCACAAAGCTTTCGCCATTGCCCAGCTGGACTGTGGTGTCTGTGCGGCGTACTGACAGTCCCGGCACTATCACACCGGAGGCCTGTACACCCTGGGCATAGTTCAGCTCACTCACTTCAGGGGCCACTTTCAGCATGATGCGATCGCCCGACATCACAGTCGGCGTCAGATTCAGACGAACCCCAAATTCTTTAAACTCAATGCTGATGTCATCATCACTGGTGCTTTTCGGATACGGAAATTCCCCACCGGCCAGAAAGGTCGCCGTGTGGCCGGACATAGTCACCAGGCTGGGTTCGGCCAGCGTGTAGGCAAAGCCGTTGCTGTCCAGCGCACTCACTGTGCCGAGAAAATGATCCGTCACATTGCCGATCACCAGATTGAACGCATCGCCACTGGATAAGAAGCTGCCACGAAAACCATTGAACGAAGCGCCAGTGATCGCGCTTGAATTGCCAATGCCCCAAAACGTACCGCCAGTGCCCTGTTTACCGAAAAAGAAGCCGGCTTCCTTGAGCGCACTTTTACTGACTTCAACCACTTTGATGTCTGTCTGCACCTGAATATTGGATGTCGCAACATCGCCGGGATTGACAGAAATACGGTGGCGAACGGGCTCATAAGCTCCCTGCTCCCAAATCAAAAGAGAAGTCGACCCTGTCTGTTTACCTGTCACCAGTAACTCAGAGGTACTCAATACTTTGACGCCCGCCACAGAGGGTTCGCCAATGGCTGCCCGCTGAATGCGTTTTCCGGAATGGACAGTCACTTGCTGACCCACATCCAGTTGAAAATCACGAGCATTGACGGACAAACTCAGGCTTAAACCCACCAACAAACATAATCCATTAACAAAACGCAGCATTCACTCTCTCCCTGTCAGTGACTGGTGCGAACCAGAGTTCGGTTCTCGCCCTGATACACCTCAACCCGAGGTGCAACGTAACGGTATTTCACCGGAGTCGGTTTTTTCACTTCCACTTCTGCTTCGCGGTAGCCACCCAGTGTTTTTAATGAGATGACATAACTGTCGTCCTGTTTAACATCTTCAGGCTCTTTGACCGTTGAATGGCTGGGTGCTGTCATCATTACAGCAGGCGCACCCTGTGAGGTACTGGCTGTTTTCTGCGAAGAAACAATGACTTTAGGCGCCTGGATAACGCCCGCTTTTTGATTGGCACCAAGTGGCTGATCAGGAACCGGCGAGTAAGCCATCATGCTCTCTGTGTCGGTGGCTGAGTCAACGGCCGGCGCCAGCTCCTGGGTGCCTACCACCGCCAGTCTGAGCTGCCCCGTGGTTTCAGCCAGCAATAGCTGAGGCGTATCTGTGGCGGGAACGGCCAGCACGACAGTTCTGGCCTTATCGTTGATTTGCTTCTCTGTTTTTTTGCCGTCGAAGTTGAGTTGATCCCCGACAGCCAGCACTTCTACATTACTCAGAATGCGCCGGGCAGTACTGTTGTCGCCCGATTCTTTATTAGCGCGGAGCAGGTAAATCACATCCACCCGATACCCGGGATGAACATGGCCGCCGACTGTGGTCAGTTCGCTGGCTTGAATTGCAATCGCGCGGTATCCCTGAGGCAGAGACTGTGCAATGGGTAACTGGCCCAGCAACAGCGCTGATTTGAGGCGGGTTCCTTTCACAACAGACAATTTCAACTGCCTGCCGATAAAGGGAGAATAGTCGCGAATGTCTTCGGCGGTGGCATCGGTCACTTGTGTGGCGACCAGCATATCTTCGGTCAACACAGCCTGTTTCGGTACATCATTAGCGAATGCCCAGACAGTCACCACAGGCTTAGAAACGGAAACCGCTGGCGATGAGGCTTGCGTTGAGGTGCGGCCACTCAGGGTAACCCCGTACCAGCCAATTAAGAGCGCCATTACCAATAAGACGGCAGCGGCAATTTTTAACGTGCGTCCCTGCATTTTACCCTCACTCTACTCTCGCTGTCTGACAGCATAGTTTAAGAAATGCTAACAAAGCGCATTTCTATAAATTTAATATTGCAGTCGATTTTAATTCGTCCGGAACAGGCAAACCGAAAGACGGTAAGAATGGTTTGTTCTTATAGTTATAGATGATGGTGACTTTACAGCAAAATGTATCTGAATCGATATTGATTGAAAGGTTATCATCCAGGCTCTGCCCGAAGAGTGAGCCTCTGCCTGAATTTGATCCGGTATAGTTTTTTATTAATGACTCTGCAGATTGCTCAATATGATCTTCCAGTTCGCTGCTGTCGCAAGCACCGCCGTAGTAACAATTCTCATCCACATAGGAAATACTCTTGCGAAGCGCTTCTTCTGAAACATAATTCAGCATCTGAATGGAAACAAAAATAAGGCTGTACTGGGCAACGGCATAAAAAATCATCAGCACAACAGGCAGAAGAAAGATGGTTTCCAGGGCAGCAGAGCCCTGCTGCTTTATCCGCTTGATCCTGAAGCACTTCTTTCTTATAGAATCCATAACGATACAACCACCCCAACCAGCAAGCTTGGTACAAAGGGAGCTTCTTTCTGGCCACGGGCAAACAACCACCAGTACACTGCGAAGCAGACAAATGAATATAAAAGAACATCCAGCATCTGAGTGAAAGACAATATTAGTGCCATGATTAACAGTATTTTCACGTCAGATGCACCAAAAACCGAAAAATATAACCCTGGAAAAGTTAGGGAACAAATCAATATCATTGAGTTTACATCTATTGCTGTCCACCCTCTATTTTCTGGATAAAAAAAACAAAGGCTGACAACAATAAAGAATACCAACAGCATCCAATTTGGCACTTTCATTCTTCTATAATCTACTAATGAGAATATAAAAAGAAAAGAAACCAGTACAATCTCTTTCATTGTTACTCAGGGGTTACACCAGCTGATACCACTGTGTTATTTAATAGTGTACCCGCACCAGCAATAACACCATCCAAATTTAGTAAACTCACTGCACCAACAATCACTGCCGCGATCAACACATACTCAATCGCTGAGGCACCCTTTTCTTCTTTGATCAGACGCTGAATAAAGTTTGTTGTGTGAATCCAGGCTAATACTAAATACTTCATGGAACATCCCTCACTTTGGTTAAGCATTCTTGTAGAATAGTTTTTCTCTTCTCTGTCTCAAATATTAGATTCTGTACAAATTTTGTGTGAAAAAATTATTGTGTTACTTGAACTTTTTTTTCATAAGCACTGTGTTTTTTATCTGATACCGACTTAATAAAATGTAAGTCGTCAATAAGCTGACACATCAACCCTACCCCATAGCCTGCTTGTTGCCTGGCTCTTTCTCTGCAATATCAGTCTGTTGCCAAATTTCATCGCTCTGTGCGGGTGCAGGGTCATAGTGAGCAAACTGGCGTTTGCCCTGACGCTTAGCCTGGTACATGGCTGAATCCGCCCGCTTAAGCAGTGTCTGCGCATCTTTCGCATGAACCGGGTATCGGGCGATCCCGATACTGGCCGAAACGCGGCACTGGTTGTCACCAAAATTAAAAGGCACGGTCAGAGTGTGCAGCAATTTTTCAGCAATGGTTTCCATTCTGAACGTCAGCTCTTCATCGTTATCCCCCCAGGTAAGAATGGAGGGATCGCGGCGCTCAGACTCATCTTCATCAAAGACAATATCTTTGGCGGGCTTATTGATCTTTACTGCGTATTCACCCAGTGGCACCCAGACAACAAATTCGTCGCCGCCAAGGCGAAAGACTTCATCTTCCACCCTGAGACATCCCCGCATCCGCTTGGAAGCGTGCTGCAGCAAGGCATCACCCACATCATGGCCGAGAGTGTCATTGACCTGCTTAAAACCATCCAGATCGATAAACATGAGTCCGAACACTTTGTTCTCTACGTCCGGCGCAGAAAAGGCGGCTTTGAGCACTCGGTTAAGCGCCCGAGTGTTTGGCAAGCCTGTCAGCTTGTCCTGCAAAGCGGCCTGTTCCATTTGGCGCTGCCGTTCAATGACATCCGAAATATCCCGCTGTGTGCCAATCAGGCGAGATGCGTCATTGACTAACCCCTGCACCACCAACTCCAGCACTCTGGGTTGCCCGTCCAGCGGATCAATCATGTCGATAAGCAGCGTCTGCTGCTTGTTTTTACCCGCGATCTGTTTCAAGCGGATCACCTTGTCGCCATCACCACTTTTCAAACGCGACATCCAGTCACTCAATGCCAGCTTACTGCCGACGCGAATACCATAGAGATCATACAGATAAGGGCTCCATTGCAAGGTGTCGGCATTCACGTCCCATTCCCAGACACCAATGCCCGCCACTGAGGTTGCCAGGCTCATTCTTTGATTGGCACGGGCAAGCTCACGGTGAACACGGGAACGACGGCTGTGCTGCTTCCACAGCAGGCTGACAACAGACAGCAGCAATGCAGCCAGTACCAAACCTGTCAGTACCAGCCAGAAGAAAGGAAAATTGACATGAAGTGAAAATAGATCTCCCGATGCCGAAATGATATCGGACAGACTACCAATGCCGTTTAAGACAGAACTCAGAAAAAATTCCAGCGAATTCATGATAGGTACACACTTCCATTTGTGTCTGCTGCGATAACCTCTGAAATATCAGACCCGTTTCACCCGATAGCGGTTGTGATTGATTATTTGTACTCAGATCACTTTGGTATTTTTTTGCCGCTATCGATAAGTTCAACCTAGTCTACGCTGTTGATAATTACCAAAATAGAATGCGGCAATTGTTTTATATGCTGGGTGGGAATCACACTTATTCTATTTAGAATCAAACAGTAGCCGGCTTTTAACCGGCATACAGTTCTGTATCCAGCCAGGGCAAAGCATCCCGAATCTGAGGAAAAAATCGTTCGTTAATAATTTGACGGCTGTCTTCCGCCAGAATATGCGGCAGGTTTCCCAACTCGTTGTGACGACAAACCAGTGTCAGATTGCGATAAAAGGGTTCTTCGCGGGGAAGGGGGAGGCAGGTGAGTTTTTCATTGGTCAGCCCGTACTGGAACATACAAAGCGGTGTCGTGATTGTCCAGCCAAGCCCGGCTGCCACACTGGATAACACGGCAAAGGTATTATCCAGCTGCATTCTCACCGGCACGTTCATAGCCAGTCGGCGTAAGTAGCGTTCAATCGTCACGCCTATCAGCGAGTCATTAGAATAGCGGACAAAATCAAGCTGCTTTGCGACTTGCTGTAATCCCTGATACTGACCGGCGAACTGGCTTGGCATAACCAGAACAAAAGGTTCGCGTAACAGGCGGTAGCGGCTGAGGTGCTCGTTATTTTCCAGCGCATCGTCAGAAATAATAATATCAACGTTGCGTGAAAGCAGCGCCTGGGCATGCATGTGAGAACGGCCAGTATTGATCGTCCAGTTTTCTGTATGCCGTTTAATCACCTCAACCAGAGGCTGTCCTAACGAGGTGGCCAGTGAATCAACCATGGCAATGCGTAATAAATGCAGTTTCTGAAAACTGCTTTTCGTCATCACGCCGTGTGTTTTTTCTGCTTCAGCAAGCAAATGGCATGACTGATCATAAAAATAGCGTCCGGCGACGGTCAGCTCAACCGGGCGAACGCTTCTGTCCAGCAGCGTCACTTTAAGATTGTGCTCAAGAGAGGAGAGTGTCTGAGAAACGGAGGACTGTGTGAGGCCCAGTTGGTTAGCCGCCATCGTCATGTTGCCTGACTGCGCGGTAGCAACAAAGACTTCTAACGAGCGAAGATCAAAACCCAATCCTTTCAATGTAGCCATCCTTTATCCAACAGAGATCCCGCAGAGAAACCTGTTAACTGCTTGCCAAACCGACTTACGACCAAAAGTTCAGAACAAATGCAAGCGCAACAATACGCCAAAAATAACCTAAGGGCATAACTGACAAGTTAACATTCCTAATCAGCAAAACTATCAGTTTTACTCTGCTTGTTACAGTGTTTAAGAAACAGGTGGCAAGATAAGTAAGTGAAATAACAAACAAAGCGGCTAAATCGGAAAGGTAGCCGTGTCAGCAATCATGAAGACAAAAAGCGGAGGGGAAATTGCCACCATTTACAAAAATGATGGCAATAGATTCTCTATTTACCGGCAGCGGCAACAAAAGCAATCTCTACCAGGTAATCCGGATCAGCCAGTTCAACTTTCACGCAGGCGCGGCTTGGCGCAGCGCCTTCTGGCAGCCAGGCGTCCCAGGCGGCGTTGAAAGCAGCAAGGTTAGCCCAGTCGGTAATATAAATAGTGACAGACAAAATACGGGACTGATCACTGCCCACGCTTGCCAGCATGGCTTCTGCCTGAGCAAAAACCTGTTCTGCCTGACCCGTAATATCAGCACTGGTATCAGATTCAGGGACTTCGACAAAGTGAGCAATACCATTGAACACAGTGACATCAGACCAACGTTTTGTTGGGTTAATTCGCTGAATATCCATTTTAATTCCTTAACTGACGTGAAAAGCCCAACAATGTATGTTTTCTGCCGCGATGAATCAATCGAAGATGCTGTTTTTTTAATTGTTCGTCCGCAAGCGGTTGACCACCAGCTCCGACAACTGACTAAAACCAAGGGCGGCTTCGCCAACGAAACCAGCTTGCTGAACTGACGGTGCACCGCCTCAACCGCATTGGTGGTGTAGATGGCCCGCCGGATCTGCTCGGGATACTTGAAGTATACCGACAGATTGTCCCACTTGCTGCGCCAGGATTTGATGACCAACGGGTACTGCTTACCCCATTTTGTTTCCAGCTCGTCCAGCGCCTGCTCAGCAGCATTTTGCGTTGCGGCCTTGTAGACACACTTGAGATCCGCCATGAAAGCCTTCTGGTTCTTGCTCGCAACGTACTTCATGGAGTTGCGGATCTGGTGAATGACGCAGATCTGCACCTCTGTCTCAGGGTAGATGGTTTCAATCGCTTCCGGGAAGCCTTTCAGGCCGTCTACCGAGGCGATCAGGATGTCCTTGACGCCGCGGTTCTGCAGGTCGGTCAGCACGCTGAGCCAGTAATGTGCACCTTCATTCTCGGACAAGTACAGCCCCAGCAGCTCTTTTTTACCCTCAACGGTCAGGCCCAGAATAGTGTAGACGGCTTTTGATATGAAGCGACCGTTCTCTTTGATTTTATAGTGAATTGCATCCAGCCAGACGAAGGGGTAGAGCGGCTCCAGATCCCGCTCCTGCCATGCTCTGAGTTCAGGTACCAAACGGTCGGTAATGGTGTTGATAGTGCCGTTGGAGATACTCATGCCGTACAGATCTAAGATGTGTTCGCGGATGTTCTGATAGCTGTTACCAAGTGCGAACAGAGAGAGGATCTTCCCCTCCATCTCATCTGTCAGGCGGGTCTGATACTTCTTGACGGTCTGGGGTTCGAACGTGCCATTACGGTCTCTCGGCGTTTCCAGTTCAAATTCACCAGATGATGTTTTGACCGTCTTTCTGGAGGTGCCATTCTTGCGGTTGGCAGAAATTTCATTCGTCAGGTGCTCGTCCAGCTCTGCTCCCAATGCGGCTTCGGTTATCTGCTTGATCAGCGGCGTGAGCAGGCCATCCTTGCCATTGAGGTTTTGCCCGGACTGCAGCGCTTTGGCAAATGCCTGGATATCAATTTCGTATTTATCAGCCATGATGTGTCTCTCCCTTTTTTAGGAAGTGTAGGAAAAGACACAAAACTTTGAACACTACCGTTAAGTATCAATCCTCTATGAAGAAGATGTTGAACGATGAGATGCGAATGGGTTTATATTTTGCTGATAAACAGTTGCTTGTTAAGTATTCATTGTCAGAGCATTGTGACCTTCATTTTAGCTCAGAGTAATACGAATGATCAGTAATACATGCCCAGTTTTTTCTCTGTTTCAGCGTTGATGTTTCATAGAATAGGGTTTCCGAGATGTTAAAAGTACAACAATCAATTTTGAAAACATATAAATAGCTATATTCTAAAGTAATAAAAAGAAGATATCAAATAGACTTTGATGTCTTCATGAGAGTTGAATCCTAGCTATTCATCCACTTATGCAACAATTTCTTCCTTTCATAATTTAACTCTTCTATATCATTAGGATTAAGTTTAACCCATTTATATAAAGAGTCTTTTTTATGAGGTTGTATACCGTACTCTTCGGATTCTTTTTGTTTATCAAGCAAATCAGACTCTAAACTTTCGTGTTCCGTATTCGTTTCAATTCTTCTAACAACATTATCAATTAATTTTTTGTCACTTAGTTTGTACCATTCAGAAGGCACTTCAATTGGTCTGCCATGTAGGCGGATTTCATTTGATTCAGCACCAGATAGACCCGAATTATAAGGACCATTAATTAATATTTTAAAATTAACGAAATTATTCGATTTTGTTCCCATGAATTCATAACCGATATCTAGCTTTTCAGGATAAATCATAGGCGTTAAACCGCTGACCTCTTCACCCAGTATATTGATATATTTCAAGGATAAGCTGTTCCCCCAAATTTCAGTTTTTTCAAATTTGAGAAATAGGTTTCTTACAGCTAGATTTTCCAAATCCTTTTTACCCAATCGCTTATATCTACTTTGTAGCATTTCAACTTGACTAGGTAAACCATCTTCATACTGTGCTTGAGTAAATTCTAGTTCATTATTTTCATCATAATCAATATACCCAATCCTATATAAACAATTTAATTCATCGATTTCATATTTATAATCTTCTTGCAGTATTCCACTACGTGCCACTAAAGCTTGATTTTTTAAAAAAATACAATTCTCTTCAAATTTTTGAGTTTTCAATTGTGATTGAGAATTTTCAACTGCCTTCGTTCTCACTATAACAGAAAGTCGCGTACTTAAGTTCCAGTCAAAACCAGCAATATCTCCTCTTAGAAACGAGCGGGTTAATAATTTAGGGACTTTTTCTTCATGATTTATTTCTGCTTCACCCCGCAGGTATAACTTTTTATTAGGCTGCCCAATATATAAGTCAACTTTGGGATTATCAAACACCTTGACAAAACTTACTTTTTCACCTTTAGATTTATCATTCAAAAACCCTTGTTCGTAAAATATATGATCAGATTTTAATAAATTTTCATTCAATTTATTATTAACCTTGAACTGATATTCTCTATTTGGATTGAGCGTTAATATAAATCGTGCAGAGGAATGGCTATCAAATGTATATTTTGATTTTTTCTTGACATGCGAAACAATTGACTTTGTTTCTGAACGTCCTGGTACCTGTACTTGATAAAAATATTTCAAATATTTTTCTGAGCCAATGATAGTTGCGCGATTATCCTCTTCCTTTTTTGAGAAAAGGTTTTTCATGGTTCTATCGTTATAATCTACCAATGGCCGCGTACCAAATATTTGATGCATACCATAATAAAAGGAAGGCTCAATTATCACGCCCCAAAGGTTATCACCTTCGATTTTTTCGACTTCATGATCACATAACTCATTTCTTGATATTTTCCGTATATAACCTGTATTACTTGACGCCACCTTCTGTTCTGCAGGTATATCATACATCATTTCAGTTTTAGCAAGACTCTCAAGCTCGGTCACTGCTTCAACATTGATTGGGAAATTGAGAATAGTTGTATCATCAAGATCCAGTTTATCCCTGTCGACTATAACTAAAATTCTGATTTTATCAAATGGAGATAATTTTCTCTGTCTATGCTCAATATAAAATTCATTGAAGTCAATCCATTGTTCACTATCAGGTAACTTTGCCGACATTGATATATTTCGATAGATTGACTTATCGATATTTTCAGGAATATGACAACCAAAAACGGATTGAAATTGATCAATAGATTCAGCTGAAAAATAATGTATTGGGTAATACTTATTATTTACAGTTGCATCTTTTAATGAAACTTTACCATCATCATTGATAATTGCTTTATTCCATAGCATCCTTCCTGCAGCAACTAACATTTGTGAAGAAGGAAAAACATAACCATCACTAAATAACTGATCCTAATTGTGCTTCACTTTCAGTAAACCATGACCTCCGCCAGGAAATGGTGACGCATTGTCCATGAAGTGGCGTACTTGCTGCAGGAGTTTCCACATTGTCTTGCATTGGTGATTGCGTGTGATTGTCTCGTGTAACGCATGCCAGAGTTTCTCAATTTTATTTACCCAAGGAGAATAAACAGGCTGAAAAATCAGGACGAACTTCGGATTTTTTTTCAACCAACTCAGGGTCTTTTTGCTCTTATGAATGATGTAGTTATCAACAATGAGTGTAATTGTTTTGGCTCGACGATACTGGCTTTTTAGTTGTTCCAACATTGTAATG
>NZ_AULG01000012.1 GCF_000425165.1 Photobacterium halotolerans DSM 18316 | reverse complement strand
CATGAACACGATGATGTAAGGGATACCAACCTGACGACCCAGCAGGATGTGCTCACGAGTCTGTGGCATTGGGCCATCAGTCGCAGCAACAACCAGGATACCACCGTCCATCTGAGCAGCACCGGTGATCATGTTCTTAACGTAGTCAGCGTGTCCTGGGCAGTCTACGTGTGCGTAGTGGCGAGTCGGAGTATCGTACTCTACGTGAGAAGTAGAGATAGTGATACCACGCTCACGCTCTTCTGGCGCATTATCGATAGATGCGAAGTCACGCGCAGCACCACCGTATACTTTAGCCAAAGTAGTACAGATAGCAGCAGTCAGAGTGGTTTTACCGTGGTCAACGTGGCCGATAGTACCAACGTTAACGTGCGGTTTCGTACGTTCAAATTTTTCTTTAGACACGATCGTGTTCCTTCCTAGTTGTGATTCGCCCCACATATTGGCGGGACGCGTCAGAAGTTGTATTTTATGCGGCAACCGAAGCTGACGCAATATTTCTGCTAATGTTTAGCCGCGTTCAGCGATGATTCCATCGGCGATATTCTTCGGAACTTCAGCATATTCGCTGAACTCCATCGAATAGGAAGCACGGCCTTGGGTAGCAGAACGAAGATCCGTTGCATAACCAAACATCTCAGAAAGCGGAACATGGGCACGGATAATCTTCAGCCCGGCCGGGCCTTCGTCCATACCGCCAATGATGCCGCGACGACGGTTCAAGTCGCCCACCACATCACCCATCCAGTCTTCCGGAGTGGTTACTTCAACTTTCATCATAGGTTCAAGAATGACAGGTTGCGCATCAAGTGCACCCTTCCTGAACGCCATAGAACCGGCGATCTTAAACGCCATTTCGCTCGAGTCAACATCGTGGTATGAACCATCGAACAGCGTCGCTTTGACGTCCAGTACCGGGTAACCGGCAAGGACACCATTTTTCATCTGCTCTTCGATACCTTTGGCAACGGCACCGATATATTCTCTCGGTACTGCGCCACCGACGACTTCGTCGACAAAGACGAAACCGGCATTCGGCTCTGAAGGCTCAATCTTCAGCCAGACGTGACCGTACTGGCCGCGACCACCAGATTGACGTACGAACTTACCTTCCACTTCCGTTTTGCCACGGATAGTTTCACGGAAAGCAACCTGAGGCTTACCAACGTTACATTCAACGCTGAACTCACGCTTCATACGGTCAACGATGATATCCAGATGAAGCTCACCCATACCCGAAATCAGGGTTTGGCCAGATTCTTCATCGGTTTCTACCCGGAATGATGGATCTTCTGCAGCCAGTTTACCCAGTGCAATACCCATTTTTTCCTGGTCGGCTTTCGACCTTGGTTCAACAGCAATCTGAATCACTGGCTCAGGGAATTCCATCCGCTCCAGAATCACTTTGTGTTCTGGATCGCACAGAGTATCACCGGTAGTAACGTTCTTCAGGCCAATTGCTGCCGCGATGTCGCCAGCTCGAACTTCTTTAATTTCTTCACGCTTATTGGAGTGCATCTGAACGATACGGCCAAAGCGCTCACGCTTATCTTTCACCGTGTTGTAGACGCTATCGCCTGAATTCACAACACCGGAATAAACACGCATAAATGTCAGAGTGCCTACGAACGGGTCAGTTGCGATCTTAAACGCCAGCGCAGCGAAGGGTTCTTCGTCGCTTGAGTGGCGGATCACTTCATTGCCATCCATATCTTCACCACGGATTGCTTTTACTTCCGTTGGCGATGGCAAGAATTCCACAACCGCATCCAGTACAGCCTGAACACCTTTGTTTTTAAATGCAGAGCCACAGGTTGCCAGTACGATTTCATTGTTCAGCGTACGCTGGCGCAGACCGGCTTTGATTTCATCTTCTGACAAGGTACCTTCTTCAAGGTACTTATCCATCAGCTCTTCTGTTGCCTCAGCCGCTGACTCAACCAGATTGGTATGCCATTCTTCGGCCAGCTCTTGCATGTCTGCCGGAATGTCTTCATAGGTGAAGCTCATGCCCTGATCGGCTTCATTCCAGTTGATCGCTTTCATTTTAATCAGGTCGATCACACCTTTGAATTCTTCTTCCGCACCAATATTCAGCTGAATAGGTACCGGATTTGCGCCAAGACGGATTTTGATTTGCTCAATTACACGCAGGAAATCAGCCCCTGCACGGTCCATCTTGTTAACGAAGACCATACGTGGTACTTCGTATTTGTCAGCCTGACGCCAGACGGTCTCAGACTGAGGTTCAACACCGGATGAGCCACAGAAAACAACCACTGCACCATCAAGTACGCGCAGAGAACGCTCTACTTCGATAGTAAAATCAACGTGTCCTGGGGTGTCGATAATGTTGATGCGATGCTCAGGAAACTGAGCGTCCATACCACGCCAGAAGGTTGTAGTGGCAGCAGAGGTAATGGTGATCCCACGCTCCTGCTCCTGTTCCATCCAGTCCATGGTAGCTGCACCATCGTGTACTTCACCAATTTTATGGGAAAGACCTGTGTAAAACAGGATACGCTCGGTAGTGGTTGTTTTACCGGCATCTACGTGAGCACAAATACCGATGTTACGGTAACGCTCGATAGGAGTTTTGCGAGCCACGGTTGAATCCTCTTACTAAGGTTATCCTTAGAAAATGGTACGGGCGCAGCAGGCCAAGCCTGCTGCGCCCATTCGCTAATAATGAAATTACCAGCGGTAGTGTGCGAACGCTTTGTTCGCTTCTGCCATACGGTGAACGTCTTCACGTTTCTTAACAGCAGAACCTTTGTTGTCGGCAGCGTCCAGCATTTCAGCAGCCAGGCGAGCAGCCATAGATTTTTCACCACGCTTACGCGCAGCTTCAACCAACCAACGCATAGCCAGAGCATTACGACGCACAGGACGTACTTCTACTGGTACCTGGTAAGTTGAACCACCTACACGGCGAGATTTAACCTCTACCGCTGGGCGAACGTTATCAAGAGCTTTTTCAAAAATTGACAGGTGCTCTTCACCAGAGCGCTCAGCCATTGAATCCAGTGCAGTGTAAACAATTTTCTCTGCAGTAGATTTCTTACCGTCAACCATCAGGATGTTGACGAATTTTGCCAGCAATTCAGATTTGAACTTAGGATCTGGAAGGATCTTACGCTGACCAATTACGCGACGACGTGGCATGGAAATTCTCCGTTGTCTTCTTCAGGTTTTATCCAAAACTTTTCAGTTTTTTCAAAATTACAAATAATTTAGTGTTTGGCCTTACTTAACGGATTCCATTAAGACTTAGGACGCTTCACACCGTACTTAGAACGACCTTGTTTACGGTCGTTAACACCCGCACAGTCAAGTGCACCACGAACAGTGTGGTAACGAACACCTGGAAGGTCTTTAACACGACCACCACGGATAAGAACAACACTGTGCTCTTGCAGGTTGTGGCCTTCACCGCCGATGTATGACGTTACTTCAAAACCATTGGTCAGACGTACACGACATACTTTACGCAGTGCGGAGTTTGGTTTTTTTGGAGTAGTAGTGTATACACGAGTACATACACCACGTTTTTGTGGACACGCTTCTAGCGCAGGCACGTTGCTCTTAACAACTTGCTTTGCACGTGGTTTGCGTACCAGCTGGTTAATAGTTGCCATTAAATAGCTCCTGATTATTTACTTTCGTAAAGGTGAAAAATCTGCCTCCCAACAACAGGAGGACGCGAAATTTTAGGCGTCGGACTATAAGGTGTCAAGATATATACAGCGATCACATCTATGATCATTTCTTAACCACCCTCTTTCCGGCCGGTTGAATCCTTTTTAACCGCAATTATTCAGGCCCATTTCATGCAGTTAGGATGGCGTACCGTCAACGCCACCAACATGTCATGATCAATCACTTCCACATCCGCAGTAACCCGCCCGGCCAGGCCTCTCGCCAGTATATCCGTCTCCAGTACGTACACGGCCGCCGCTTGCTTCAATGCAGAATCAAGCTGCCCCGGCGCAGTGGCGGCAACAACGCCATCTTGCAGCAACACAATTTCATCACCGGGTAAAAGTTGAGCAACGCACTGCTGTAATGCCCGATTTTGAAAAGGAGAAGAAAAAATCATGTGTAACATAGAAAGTCCTGAAAGCTGCCCGCAGCATGAGTTGCGGAGAAACTAGTAACTGAGAATTTTCTGGCAACGGTGCAGTCTGGCGGTCAGTTCCTGCGGCGAAAGCAGCTCCGCCTCGATCAGCAAATCATCCAGTGTGAGCCCGCGCTCCGCCATTGACTCGCGGCACACAAACACCTCTTCCAGATCATACAGTGGCAGCATTTTAAAGGCGGCGCTGTATTCACGCCCCAGTACCGCTGTACCCTGCTGATCTTTGAGCAGTTGCCATACCCCATCACCAATAAAGAACAGTTGCAGCTCTTCACTGTAAGCAGAAGTTGCCAGCACGGCATCTAACCCTTCACGGCCGCTGTTAAGACCGTGCGGCACAGTGGTAAAAACAAATCCGACAGACATAATACTTCCCGGGACAGTTAAAACTGAATCACGCGATCGGCGCTCAATAACACTTCGGCCAGGCCGCCCAGCCCGGCCTGTTCAAAGCCGTCGGCCAGATTATGACCCGGCAGCGCATTCTGGCTGGCTTCGAGTTCGCTGACCACCCCGCGGCGCAACGCGGCAGCCACACAGGTTTGCAACTCGACCTGATGCTCACGGCCCAGTTGCTGCCAGGCGGCCAGTAAATCAAACTCATCCGACGCCGGTGCAGTCAGTGCAGAGCCGTTGTGAACCCCATCCTGATAGAAAAAAACCCGTTGTAACCTGTGCCCATTAGCGATGACGGCCCGGGCAAACTGATAGGCGCTGCGGGCATTCTGTGAACCGTAGGCCGGTCCATCGACCACCAGGGCAAACGTCAGGCTCATTTTTCGCCATCCTCCGTTTTACGCTGGCGTATATATAAGTAGACAGTGTGCTTGGAGATATTCAGGCGGTCAGCAACCCGGTTGATGGCATCTTTAATATCGAAGATCCCTTTGTCGTACAGCTCCATCACTATCTGACGGTTTTTGGCATTATTCGAAACATTCTTGTCGGCATTGATTTCTTCGATCGTGCGCTCAACCGTCTGATCCACCAGCTCATCGACATCGCTGGCAAAATTCACGCTGGAAGCGGCCTGCTTGGCCTCATCGGTCGGCATGAAAGATTGCAGAATCTGGGAAAAAGGGGCATCCAGGTTAACGTTGATACACAGCAAACCTATGATATTGTCATCGGCATTGCGGATCGCAATGGTGATGGACTTCATCAATGCGCCACCCTTGGCACGGGTGAAGTACGCGCGGGAGAAATTGCGCTCGGACCCTTCAATGTCACGCAGCATGCGCAATGCCAGATCAGTGATCGGCGAGCCCACTTTGCGGCCGGTATTTTCACCGTTGGCAATTTTGATCGCCGAGGTATTCAGATCGGCCAGTGAATGCAGCACTATTTCACAAAAAGGCCCTATCAGAGTAGCCAGTCCATCAACCACGGCTTCGTATGAGCGCAATATAACAAAGTCGTGCTCAGTAAAAGTACGGGTCTCTATTAAGTCACTTTCCACCATGACGTCAGTGCCAAAGTTATCGGTCGATACCACTTTCAGTCTTCCTTGCTTGTTCCCGCTCCACTGGTGTTGAAGGCAAGCTTCGATTTAAACGAAACGGGGAAAAATTCAATTCTTGCTTGCAAGTTTATCAGAATATGAAAACAGGTCTTCAGAAAATGAAATTTGCAGCGCACAAAACTGATCCTAAATCAGCGCTGTAAATGCAAAAAGCCCGGCATCGGCCGGGCTTAACGGGGTCATAAACGAGGGCTTACTGATCAGCCGTGGCTTCTGCGTCCTGATCCGCTTTGACAATATCCAGCAGCTCAACCTCAAATACCAGGGTAGAGTTGGCCGGAATGCTTGGGTTAGCTTGTGAGCCGTAAGCCAGCTCTGGCGGGATCACAAACTTGAACTTAGAGCCGACCGGCATCAGCTGCACGCCTTCCGTCCAGCCCGGAATCACCTGGTTCAGCGGGAACGTGGCCGGTTGGTTGCGCTTGTATGAGCTGTCAAATTCTGTGCCGTCAATCAGCGTACCGCTATAGTGCACCTGCACTGTATCGGTTGCTTTTGGCATTTCGCCGTTACCTTCAGTTTCAACCTGATACAGCAGGCCTGATTCGGTTTTCTTCACGCCTTCCTGTTTTTCGAAATCAGCACGGAAATCATCGCCAGCTTTGGTGTTCTTTTCCGCTTCTTCTTTGGCTTTGCTCGCCATCATGTCAGAGACACGCTGATCCAGATCCTGCAGCGCCTGCTGCGTTTCTTCCTGGCTCATGCGGCTGTTACCGGCAAAGACATCGCTCACCCCAGCCAGTACATCTTCTTTTTTCAGATCCAGACCCAGCTCTTTTTGCTGTTCCAGGTTAGCTGACAGATATTGCGCCAGTGAAGCCCCGATAGCATAAGCCGCTTTCTGATCATCAGACTCGAATGCCTTTGCATCTGTCGCAGCCTGCTGCTCAACTGCCACTGGTTCAGCTGTCTCTGCCGGTGCTGACGTTTTCTCATCCTGACAGCCTACCGCCAGCAGAATTGTTGCTGCCAGCACAGACATTTTTAGAACTGGTTTCAGAACTGGTTTCATGTATCTCTCCATTTATTCAGAGTCTAAGCTCTTAATTTTACGCAAGGTTCTACACAGCTATGTTAAAACCATGCCATATCAATATACTAATACCAACTATTTTCTTACCGTCATTCACTGCGTCGGACACATATGCGCCACAGTCGGGACGCACTAGTCTTAAAACGGAAAGTACGATCCATGCGCCAATTATTTTTAGCAGCAACTTTCATTCTGGCACTCTTTACGCTGACCGGTTGTGATATTTCCGGCCCGGAGCGCCAGCGCTGGGATCTGGCCGCTGACGGCGCCACCACATTCAGCCTGAGCCGGGATGGCCGCTTTGCGTTATTTTATTCAGTCCAACAAGGTATCGTGCTCTGGGATCTACAGCAAAACAAAAAGTTAGCTGATTTAGGTTCTCAAGATCCACATCACACAACGGTGACAAACAGCGAGATATCCGACAATCAGCGGTTTGCCATTACCGTGACCGCACAAAACTTTGCAGTCTGGGATCTGGCCTGGAGTCAGGCGCAGGGACTCTGGTCTGTCTCTGACGGCATCATACGTGATGCGGCGATCGCCAATGACGGCAAACAGGTACTGCTGGCCCTGTCAAACGGCAAAGCGCTGTTCGTCGACTTGGGCAGCGGAAGACGGCTGGAGTTCCTTGCCCACAGAGAAAAAGTCAATACCGTCGCCCTCTCCCCCAACGGCCGTTATGCTCTCTCAGGCGGTGATGACAATCTGGCCTACCTCTGGGATACGGTCAGCGGCCAGATTCTGTACCGGTTTGAGCACCCGACGCGAGTCAACCAGGTCGCCCTGCAGCGAGACGGCAAGCTGGCTTTCACCGCAGACAGCGGTAATCAGGCGGTTCTCTGGGATCTGTCCGACGGCCATCAACAGTCGGCCCTGGCCATACGCCTGAGACAGCAGAACTTTTCCAGCGCACGTTTTTCTGATGACGGCAGCTATCTGGCAACAGGTACCCCTTCCAAACGGGTAGAACTGTGGCACACTGCAAGCGGTGAGAGAGAAGCTTACTGGCAAGCCGCCACACAAGAAAACGAGCGTCCGGGGTCGGCGGTGGTGTATGATGTCGCCATCACACCAGACGGTGACGTTCGCTCAGGCAGCTCAGCCGGCATCGCCCAGGACTGGTATCTCACTGACTGAACACAGTAAACAGCAGCCGACATTGACAATGACAGATATCGAACAAAAGCTACAGGCTCAGATTGATGAGCTGGAAATGAAACAGGCTTTTCAGGAACAGACCATTGAAGAGCTGAACAGCGCCTTGACCCAGCAGCAGTTTCTGCTCGACAAACTGCTGGTACAGGTGCGCTATATAGCGGGCAAAGTGCAAGGCTCTCAGGTGTCCAATATCGCCAGTGAAAGTGAAGAGACCCCGCCACCGCATTACTGATGCCGCGCAGAAGGCACTGATAAACTGATGATACAAAAACGGGAAGCCCAGGCTTCCCGTTTTGCCGTCATGACAAGATGACTTAGTGGTTGCAGCAACCGCCATCATGATCATGGTCGTGATCATGGTCATGACCACAACCGCCTTCCTGATGGATATGGCCGTGAGCAACCTCATCTTCGGTCGCCGCACGGGTAGCAACGATTTCAACGTTGAAAGTCAGTGTCTGACCCGCCAGCATGTGGTTACCGTCAACCACCACTTCATCACCATCCACTTCGGTGACTTCAACAGGGATAGGGCCCTGATCGGTATCTGCCAGGAAACGCATTCCCACAGTAATTTCATCCACACCCTGGAAGACTTCAGCCGGTACACGCTGAACCATTTCGTCATGGTGCTCGCCGTAAGCATCTTCCGGCGCCACAGTCACTTCGAATTTGTCGCCAACCTCACGACCTTCCAGTGCATTTTCCAGACCAACGATCAGGTTGTTGTGGCCGTGCAGGTAATCAAGCGGCGCCTCAGTGGTTGACTCGTCAACAACGACGCCCTCTTCAGTTTTCACTTGATAAGCCAGGCTTACTACTGTGTCTTTAGCGACTTTCATGTTTACTCCGAATTTGAGCAGGGATTTAATCCGCCATCATACCGGATCTGCCCGCTATGACGCCAATTTTGTTCGCGCCGGCGGTTTTATTCCGGCTTGAAAATGCCGATCACCTGCTCTGATGTCGAGCCCGCAACATGTTTACTGTCTTCAACCGATTTAGGCAGGCGCGTGTCGGTATGGTGGCAAGCCACACACTCGACTTTCTCTACCTCATTTTCCAGCCACCAGCGAAGGGTGTCTTGCTGCTGGCATGCCGGGCATACCGCCCCGGCGATAAAACGTTTCTTACTCATGGTTCCTTTCCTGCTACTGCCAGGTTCTGTTAATCCGAGGGCCGGTCAGTCCCAGCCATTGTGCCGCTCGCGTTCACCCCGCATTTCCCGATCGAAGATCTCTTCCAGCTCTTTACGGGCTTCTCTGGCCCGGGTGGCTAAGTGGACATCTTCCGAGTGCTGGGGTAACAAGTCCCGCAAAGCGGTGGTATCTAATTTGCGAAAATGTGCTTCTGCCCGTTTGGCTTTGTAGGGGTGCATGCCCAGTGCAACCAGTGCCTGGCGTCCCAGATCCAGCGCGCCGGCAAAGGTCTCACGAGAAAACCTGTCCACGCCGTGGCTGAGCAACTGATGCGCTTCCACCCGGCTGCGGGCGCGTGCCAGTATTTTCAGGCGCGGGAAATGTTGCTGACAAAGGGCCACCACCTGCATCACCTCTTCCGGATTATCAGTACAGATAATGATAGCTTCTGCTTTTTCCGCGCCTGCCGCACGCAGTAAATCGAGCTGGCTGGCATCGCCATAATACACCTTATAGCCAAACTTACGCAGGAACTGAATCTGACTGGGATCCCGTTCTAAGATAGTGACCCGGATTTTATTGGCAAACAGCAACCGGCCGACGACCTGGCCAAAACGGCCAAACCCGGTAATGATCACCCTGGGTTCGCGATCGACCACATCGGCTTCCGGCTCATCGCTGGCTTCAGCCTTAAAAGTGCGTACGAACCATTTGTCCTGCAACCGTAAGATCAAAGGCGTGGTCATCATAGACAGACTCACCACCACCAGTAAGAAACTGCTCAGATCCGCCTCTAACAGCCCTTCGCTGCGTGCAGCAGTAAAGAGTACAAAAGCAAATTCTCCGCCCTGGCTGAGAATCGCCGCCATCTGGCTGCGCGACTTGGCCTGAATACCGAACAGGCGGGCCAGCAGATACAGGATTAAGCCCTTAACCGTCACCAAAGCCACCACAGCCGCGAGAATTTGTAACGGGTATTCCAGCAGCAGGCCGAGATTGACCGCCATACCGACTGAGATAAAGAACAGCCCGAGCAGCAGCCCTTTAAACGGCTCGATGGCGATTTCAAGCTCATGGCGGTATTCGCTTTCCGCCAGCAGCACCCCGGCCAGAAAGGTACCAAGCGCCATAGACAGACCCAGGATTTCCATGCCCAGGGCAATACCTATCACCAGCAGCAAAGCCGTGACGGTAAAGAGCTCGCGCACCCCGGACATCACGACCCAGCGGAACAGCGGCCGCAGAAGAAAATGGCCGCCGACCAGCAACACAGCTATGCCTGCCACCATGGCGGCCAAATCCAGCCAGCTGCCGCCATCGCTGCCCGCCAGCAGAGGTAACACCGCCAGCATAGGGATCACGGCAATATCCTGAAACAGCAGCACCGCAAAGCCGGATTGCCCGGTTTGCGAGCCGCCGATGCCCTGCTCTTCAATGATCCGCAGCGCTATCGCGGTGGACGATAACGCCAGTCCCATCCCGATCACCAGAGCTACCCGCCAATCCACCGCCCCGACGAATTGCCCGCACAAGAGCACCAGAGAGGCAATCACCAAACTGGTCAGTACCACCTGACTGCCGCCTAAGCCCAGAATAGGCTGCCGCATCTGCCAGAGTTTGCTGGGGTTCAGCTCCAGTCCAATCAGAAACAGCAGCAGAACAACCCCGAACTCGGAGAAATGCAGCACTTCCTCCACATCATTGATCAGCCCCAGCCCCCAGGGGCCAATGCAGATCCCGGCCAGCAGATAACCCAAAACCGACCCCAGCCCGAGACGCTGGGCCACAGGCACAGCCACAACGGCCGCCGCCAGAAACACCACACCGGCACTCAATACATCAGACGCCATAACGCTGCTCCTCAGTGGTATCCATATCGGCCAATGGCGAGAGCAGCCACTCCCGGTACAACTGCGCATGTTCGCGCCGTTCGGCATCCGGCACCCGCCGCGCCCAGTGCAGTACCAGTGGCGGTATCCAGTGCATCTGGCACAGCTCGGCAGTGAGTTCGAACGGTTTGAGGATGTCACCCACACTGCTGCGGTTATAACCATCCGGCGTATAGGCTTCCGCCGCCCCGCCCGTGGTGATCACTGAACGCCAGTATTTGCCCTTGGTGGCCTTACCATCCCCGTGGGCAAACCCTTTGCTGAGTACCACATCAATCCATTCCTTGAGCAACGAAGGGCAGGAATACATATAAAGAGGGTGCTGAAAAACCACAATATCATGCTGGGCCAGCAAGGCGCGCTCATAAGCGATATCGATAAAAAAATCCGGGTACTTGCCGTACAGATCGTGAAATGTCACATGAGACAGATTAGTCACCGCCGATAGCATGGCTTTGTTGGCAACAGACGCATCGGGATCCGGATGCGCGTAAATCAGCAGAATGCGTGGTGGGGCGTGCTCCATAGGCCTGGTCCTCATTTCCCTGAGTAACATCATGAGCATTAACGGGATGTCCCGGCTCTTGAAACATCATACCGAATTCTGACGCCAAAAGATCGCTTAATTCCTGAGATTTCAATAGCAAAATACATCGCTGCCCGTTTCTGGGTCTTCGGCCTTGTTCGCAGTTCACCGAGGTTTAGTATAGACTGCCGCACCAGAAACCTATTTGTTGTGGAGCGGCAACAGCCGGTAGTAACAGGCGATGATCACTTTTTCTGATATTCAATTACTCAGGGGCGGAAATGTCCTTTTAGATCAGGCAACTGCCACTATTCACCCTGGCGATAAAGTCGGGCTGGTGGGCAAGAATGGCTGTGGCAAATCCACCCTGTTTTCGCTGATCAAAAACGAGCTGACTGTCGATGCCGGACAACATTCTGTTCCATCGCACTGGGAACTGGCCTGGGTGGCACAGGAAACGCCGGCTTTAGAACGTACCGCGCTGGATTATGTGATTGACGGTGACCGGGAATACCGCCAGCTGGAGCAGGCACTGCAGGCGGCAGAGCTGGCCGATGACGGCAACAAGGTGGCCCTGCTGCACGACAAGCTCGACGCGATTGGCGGTTACAGCATCAAAGCCCGGGCGTCCGAGCTGCTTGATGGCCTGGGCTTTTCGCAGGCCCAGATGGAGTGGAACCTGACGCAGTTTTCCGGTGGCTGGCGGATGCGCCTTAATCTTGCCCAGGCCCTGCTGTGCCGTTCCGATTTACTGCTGCTCGATGAGCCGACCAACCACCTGGATCTGGATGCCGTACTGTGGCTGGAAAAATGGCTGCAGAATTACCGGGGCACCCTGGTACTGATTTCGCACGACCGCGATTTTCTCGATCCTGTGGTCGGTCGCATTATTCATGTCGAAAACCAGCGCCTGAACGAATACACAGGCAACTACTCATCGTTTGAAAACCAGCGGGCGGAAAAACTGGTTCTGCAGCAGTCGATGTATCAGAAGCAGCAAAAGCAAATGTCGCACATGCAGTCCTATATCGATCGCTTCCGCTATAAAGCCAGCAAGGCCCGGCAGGCGCAAAGCCGGATCAAAGCGCTGGAGCGGCTGGAAAAGGTGCTGCCGGCCCAGTTCGATAACCCGTTCAACTTTGAATTCCGCGAGCCGGAGTCGCTGCCTAACCCGATTATGATGATGGATCAGGTCGCGGCCGGTTATGGCGAGACCCCAATCCTGGATAAGATCCGTCTTAACCTGGTACCGGGCAGCCGGATTGGTCTGCTGGGCCGTAACGGTGCCGGTAAATCCACCCTGATCAAATTGCTCTCAGGTGAACTGGCGGTCCAGGCCGGCGAGCTGACGTACTCGCAAGGGGTGAAAATCGGTTATTTTGCCCAGCACCAGCTGGAAACCCTGCGCCTGGATGAAACCCCGCTGCAGCACATGAACCGCCTGGCACCGGAAGCCACAGAGCAGCAACTGCGCGACTACCTCGGCAGTTTTGGCTTCAAAGGCGACAAAGCCCTGGATCAGGTCGGCCCCTTCTCCGGAGGGGAAAAAGCCCGCCTGGTACTGGCGCTGATCGTGTGGCAGCGTCCGAACCTGCTGCTGCTCGATGAACCGACCAACCACCTGGATCTTGACATGCGCCAGGCACTGACGCTGGCCCTGCAGTCCTTTGAAGGGGCGATGGTCATCGTCAGCCACGACCGCTATCTGCTACGCGCCACCACAGATGATCTGTATCTGGTGCATGACAGGAAGGTCGAACCGTTCGACGGCGATCTTGATGATTACCACAAGTGGCTGGCAGAGCAGCAGCGCAGTGAGCGCCGCGAGCAGCAAGCCGGTAAACCGGACACCGCCAGTAAAGACAACAGTGCCGCTTCGCGCAAAGAGCTCAAACGCCTGGAAGCTGAGTTCCGCAAACAAACCGCACCGCTGCGCAAGCAGGTCGACAAACTGGAAGCGAAGATGGAAAAGCTCAGCCAGTCACTGGCAACAGCGGAAGCCGCCTTGTCTGATGCCAGCATCTATGAAGCGGACAACAAAGCCCGACTGAACCAGACCTTGCTTGACCAGAGTCAGGCCAAAGCCGCCCTGGAAGAGGTTGAAATGGAATGGATGGAACTGCATGAGCAGTTAGAAAGTATGGAACAGGAATTCAATGTCAAATTCTGAACACACCACACGTCAGCCTTTTCAGCCTGATCAGTTCTGGCGTTTCTGTCTGCAGCACTACAGTCTGGGTGGCGTCAGCCAGGCCTGTCTGCAGCTTCAGGACGATTTCCGGGGCAACGTCAATCTGGCCCTGTTACTGCTCTGGCTTGACAGCCAGCAGTATCCATTGTCCGAGACAGAAATCCGCCAGCTGGATAAGGCGCTGGCCGCGAGTGACAGCCAGCTCAAAGCCTATCGCCAGTTGCGCCGCGCGCTGAAACCTCAGCTGGATCAGCCAGGTTATCAGCAGATGCTGGACTTTGAGCTGCTGCTGGAACAAAGCCAGCAGCAGGATCTGATTCGCTGCCTGAACCATCAGGCGCAGCAGGCCAGAGCCGCGCTGCCGCCGCCTGCCGACAACCTGGCCCAGTACTGCCAGCATCTGAATGCCGCCAGCCTGACAGCAGCGATTCGCGGCTGACCACCGCGGTAACAGCAGCATGATCAAGGCAGCCCGGCTGCCTTACCATATCATCACCACACAACCGGCAGTCAGCGTTCCCATCACCAGATTGAAAATCTGTCTGGCTTTAGGCTGGTTCAGCCAGCGGCCAATCATAGTGCCAAATCCGGCCCAGAGTGAGACACAGGGAAAACCCACCACAAAGAAAATCAGGGCAACCGCCGCCGCTGACAGCCAGTACCCCTCTCCGCTCATGGTGAAAGTACTGATCGCGGTCACCGACATCATCCAGGCTTTGGGATTGACATACTGAAACAGGGCCGCCGCTAAGAAAGACATAGGTCTGGCGTCACTGTCTTCAGCCTGCACCCTGCCCCCGGACGAGGCAATCTTCCAGGCCAGATAGAGTAAATAGGCACTGCCAAGCCAGCGCAGGGCTTCATGCAGCACAGGGTAGCGCACGAAAAGCACCCCCAGCCCGGCCGCTACCAGCAGAATCATACTCACCAGCCCCCCGCCAATGCCCAGCATGTGCGGCACGGTGCGCCAGTAGCCAAAATTGGCCCCTGAGGCCGTCACCATCATATTGTTCGGCCCGGGTGTCCCGGTCATAGTGGCCGCAAATGCAGCCAGAGATATCAAAAATTGCCATTCCAGGTTCATCTGTCACTCCGTGATTCACATCATAATTGTATCGGTACAATTTTAGGTTTTACTTGCTTTTACCACCGTTAAGCGGTCAAAATGCAGACTATCAAGGGGAAGATTTACGATCAAAGGATTTATTGTCACCATGACAATCGAGACCATTCAGCAAGATTTTTTCGCACGGTGTGACGATGGCCTGCCCAAATACCGGCGCCTGGCCGACACCATGGCACATCTGATTGAATCCGGCCTGCTGACAGCCGGCAGCAAGCTGCCGACGCACAGAGCCATGGCCGATAAGCTGGGGGTTACGGTCGGGACCATTACCCGCGCCTATGCCGAAGCCGAACGCCGGGGACTGGTGGAAGCCAGAGTGGGCGCTGGTACGTACGTCTGCCAGAGTAACCGTCCGGACTGGGTGTTCAGTTACCCCACTCAGGCACCCGATGAGTACAATTTCGGCTATAACATCCCGCCTTATCTCGACAGATCAGCGCCGCTGGCGCAGGCGATGCAGACGCTCGCGCAGCAGGCGGATCAGCTCAACCACCTGATGCTGTATCAGGATCCGCAAGGACTGAGCGAACACAGAGACATGATTTGCCGCTGGCTCAACCGCTATGGCATTCAGCTCGACCCGGCACGTATGCATTTCACTTCTGGGGCGCAGCATGCCATTCAGCTGGTACTGTCGGTGTTCTGCCGCAGCGGCGATACTCTGCTGACCGAACAAGTGGTCTATCCCGGCTTTCTCGGGCTGGCCCGCCAGATGCAGCTCAATGTCAAAGCGGTGGAAATGGATCAGCAAGGCCTGCTCCCCGAGAGTCTGGATACCGCCTGCCGCCTGTATCAGCCGCGGATGCTTTACTGCACGCCCACCCTGCAAAATCCGACAACGGCCGTCATGAGCCGGGAAAGGCGCGAAGCGATTCTGGAAGTGTGCCGCCGTCATCAGGTGCTGGTGATTGAAGATGATGTCAATGGCCTGTTGCCGGTCGACGCCCCGCCGCCGCTGGTCAATCTCGACAGTGAACTGGTGATCCACTTCGGCAGCCTGTCGAAATGCCTCGCGCCGGGCTTGCGGCTGGGTTACATCCAGGTGCCGGGCAAGCATCAGGACAGACTGAACACGGCGCTACACCATCACTGCCTGATGATCAGTCCGCTGCTCAGTGCTCTGGCCTGCGAGCTGATCCACCAGGGCGATGCCGATCGGCTGCTGACCGCGATCCGGCAAGACATAGCCCAGCGACAGTTGTTGCTCGAGCGCTATCTGCACCCTTATCACATTCAGCATCACGCGCAGAGCTTCCATGCCTGGCTCACCTTGCCGGACCACTGGCGCTTGAGTGATTTTGTCGCCGCGGCGCAAGCCAGAGAGGTGATAGTCAAATCGGCCGAGCTGTTTACGCCGCCGGGCAGCACTATACCCCAGGCGGTGCGTCTGGCCATCAGCGCGCCGCACAGTCATGATAAACTTGAACAAGGTCTGGCGATCCTGGCTGAGCTGCTGGCTCAGGAGCCATACCCTGATTTTCCGCTGTGAGAGAGAAGCTGATGCATCATTTTGAGCCCGCCGCTGGCCTGCGTAACGCCCATATACAAACCATTCTGCCGCGGATCATCCGCCGTCAGGCCCGGTTCGAGCCGCTGACAGAGCGCATTCAGACCCCGGATGATGATTTTCTCGATCTGGCCTGGACCGGCACACCGTCTCATCACCCGGCGGAGAAACCCGTCATGATCCTCTTTCACGGCCTGGAAGGCAGTTTTCGCAGTCCCTACGCCCACAGCCTGCTGTTTGCCGCCAGACAGCAGGGCTGGCTGGGAGTGATGATGCATTTTCGCGGCTGCAGCGGCGAAATTAACCGTCAGGCGAGAAGCTATCATTCGGGGGAAACTTCTGACGCCACCTTTTTTATCCGCCATCTGCGTGAGCGTTTTCCCCACAATCCCCTGCTGGCGGTCGGTGTCTCGCTGGGCGGGAACATGCTGGTCAATTATCTTGCCGAAACCGGCGCCGCGTCGGAACTCACTGCCGCTCAGGTCATCTCACCGCCTTTGGATCTGGCGGCCTGCTCAGACCGGATACAGCAAGGATTTTCGCGGGTCTACCAGCGCTATCTGCTGGGTTCGATGAAGAAGAATATGCTGAAAAAAATGGCGTCCTTACCTGACGTGCTGCCATTTCAGAGTGAGCAGATCACGGCGCTGCGCTCGCTGCGTCAGTTTGACGATGCCGTCACCGCGCCCCTGCATGGTTTCAGCAATGCCGAAGATTACTACCAGCGCTGCAGCGGACTGGGCAAACTGGCCCAGGTCACGACGCCGTTGCGGGTGATTCATGCCGCCGACGATCCCTTTATGACCGAGGCCGTGATCCCCAGGCAACCGCTGCCGCCGCACATTGAATACCACCTGACCCGGCATGGCGGCCACGTCGGATTTGTCAGCGGCACCTGGCGGGCGCCGAGCTTCTGGCTGGATCACACTGTGCCGGCCTGGTTCCGGGACAAACTGGGGGCATAACACAACAACGCCTGCAAGCAGGCGTTGTTGTGTCGTCAGTATTAACCGATCTTGCCGGTGTCAATTAA
The DNA here is from genome assembly GCF_000425165.1 of Photobacterium halotolerans DSM 18316. GTDB lineage: Bacteria > Pseudomonadota > Gammaproteobacteria > Enterobacterales > Vibrionaceae > Photobacterium > Photobacterium halotolerans. The sequence goes on along the minus strand of NZ_AULG01000012.1, from coordinate 218,188 downwards.
CTGCTGGATGAGTGGTCGCATGATCAGCTCCATCGCAAAGCTCATTTTACCGCCCGGCACCACCAGAGTATTGTGGCGCGACATAAACGAGCCCTGGATCATCGCCAGCAGATACGGGAAGTCCACGTTCTTGATGCCGCGAAAACGGATCACCACAAAACTCTCGTCCAGACTGGGGATCGCTTTGGCACTGACAGGGTTCGAGGTATCGACTGTCGGCACACGCTGAAAGTTGATATGGGTACGGGAGAACTGCGGCGTGATGTAATTCAGGTAATCATCCATTGAGCGGACAATCGACTCCATCACCGCCTCGCGGGAATGGCCGCGATCCCGGGTATCACGGACGATCTTCTGGATCCACTCCAGGTTGACAATAGGCACCATGCCAATCAGCAGATCCACATGCTGTGCCACGTTGACATCGCCGTCCACCACACCGCCATGAAGTCCTTCATAAAACAGCAGGTCGGTATTTTCCGGCAAATCCTGCCAGGGGGTGAATGTGCCCGGCATCTGGTTATACGGCACAGCCTCGTCAAAGGTGTGCAGGTAACGGCGAAACTTGCCGCTGCCGTCTTCGCCATACTGGCGGAAAAAGTTGCCCAACTGAGCAAAGTCGTTGGCCTGCGGGCCAAAATAACTGATATGACGGCCTTGCTCTTTGGCTTTGCGGATCTCCACATCCATTTCAGGGCGGGTGAACCGGTGGAAGCTGTCCCCTTCCAGCCAGGCCGCATGAATGTTCAACATGTTAAACATCTTACGGAAGGCTTCTGAGGTGGTGGACGTTCCTGCTCCGGAGGAACCTGTTACTGCAATGATCGGGTGTTTTGCAGACATGACATACCTTGTCGTTAATCCTAACGGAATCAGTTAGTAACAGGGCCAGAGAAAGCAGTCAAGTTTCACGGGCCCGTGCATCGGCGTCAGCTTCCGTTTTCTGCTGCCGCTTTTCATTATGGCAGCTTTATTCTGCGCTCAGTGAACGGCGCAGTTTAATATCAACCGTTTCATGGAGTTCAGAGAACATAATCACTGCCTCGCCACTATCCAGTTGCTGCCTGACTCTGGCGACCTTCTGCGCCAGACTCAGCTCGCGCTCGCCATAGTCCGTGCCTTCGCGCAGGACAAAGTGTTCTATCAAATTATCGAGTGTCTCTGAGTCCAATTCTTGCCAGGGGATGATCATACTGCTCACCGAAAAATAAGGGGGAAAACCGGCGCGGCTTTCCCGAAACACCATTAAGCGGCGACGATTTCATAAGAATGTGTCAGCGTGACACCTTTGCCCAGCATCAGGCACACAGAGCAATATTTTTCCAGCGAATCACCGACCGCTTTGGCCACCAGCGCTTCATCAAGATCATGGCCAGTCACCACGAAATGCAGATTGACCGAGGTAAAATAACGCGGCGCCTGCTCGCGGCGCTCTGAGGTCATGTTGGCTTCGCAGGCCGTGATGGCCTGGCCGGCACTTTTCAGGCCGTCGACCACATCAACAGAGCTGCAACCGCCGGCTGCCATCAGCACCAGTTCCATCGGACTCGGTGCCGTATTGCCGCCGTTGCCGTCCATGACCACACTGTGGCCCGAGTTTGACTGGCCGACAAAAGTCAAACCTTCTACCCATTTAACACGTGATTGCATGCGATGCTCCTTACTACTCAAACCCGCATTTAAAAACTAAGTCACAACTGTGTGATCATGTGCACAGTAATGCGTCCAAAATGTGCATTTATCGTCACCCAATATCAAGCAATGCGTGTCGAAAAAAGTTAAACTCTTGGACTGAATGTTCACATGCGCTTGCAGCCCAGCCGTTGACTGAATATCCTAGTTGGCAAACAATGATATTGTTATACCCAACCCCAATTCAAGGAATGACGTTGTTGGGCAATACACTGCAGAGGAAGTTAGTAATATGGTTCCAGGTAAACCGCAAACAGATCCAACCTTGGAGTGGTTCCTTTCTCATTGCCACATTCATAAGTACCCTTCAAAGAGTACACTGATCCACGCTGGCGAGAAAGCAGAGACCCTCTACTACATCGTTAAAGGCTCCGTTGCCGTTCTTATCAAGGACGAAGAAGGCAAAGAGATGATTCTGTCCTACCTCAACCAGGGCGACTTCATCGGTGAGCTTGGCCTGTTTGAAGAAGGCCAGGAGCGTACTGCCTGGGTTCGTGCAAAAACACCATGTGAAGTGGCAGAGATTTCCTTTAAGAAATTCCGTCAGCTGATCCAGGTCAACCCGGATATTCTGATGCGACTGTCTGCTCAGATGGCGCGCCGTCTGCAAGTCACCAGCCAGAAAGTTGGCGACCTGGCGTTCCTGGATGTGACCGGTCGTATTGCCCAGACGCTGCTGAATCTGGCCAAACAACCTGATGCCATGACCCACCCGGACGGGATGCAAATCAAAATCACCCGTCAGGAAATCGGTCAAATCGTTGGCTGTTCCCGTGAAACCGTTGGCCGCATCCTGAAAATGCTGGAAGAGCAGAACCTGATTTCTGCCCACGGCAAAACCATAGTGGTTTACGGCACTCGCTGATCACTCAGCTGTGATGCAGCCAATGTGAGTATCAGAAAAGCCGCCCGTGCGGCTTTTCTTGCATTTGCACACCATCCCCCGGCTTTGCATCAGGTTCCTCTAGTCACCTCACAGTTTTTCAGTTGCCTTCCTCATTCCGATTGCTACATTTGGCATATCAGTTTTATGTGGATGTCGCGATATGGATATCGAACGTTTTGCCCCGAATGCGCAGCACAGCCAGCTGCCAACCCGCCCTGTGGTCACTATGGGCCGTTTTCTCACAGCATCAGTGGAGATGACAGGGTTTCAGTCGCCGCGCCAGTTACTGGAACAGGAAGCCGGTCTGCACGCCGGGATCCTGAGTCGTGACAGTGATGCCTGGATGCTGCCTTTGGATCAGCAGCACTGACACCAAGATACCAAAGCTAAAAAAACAGCGACCAGAAGGCCGCTGTTTAAGGTGTTTGTCAGCCAGGCTGCATCACATATTGGTACTTTCGAAGATTTTGTCGGCTGAGGCTTCGACAAAGCCCGGATAGAGTTCCCCGTCTGCCTGATGGTAGCGCTTGGCGAACTCATAAAAACCGCCTGGAATAGTACGTACGCCGTCGGTGAAGGACACATCCACACGATCAGCCATAGTGGATGACTGCTCCAGCATCACTTCCGGATTGCCTTTCACTTCGCCGCCGGCTTCATTGATGCTGAACCCGTTGTGGCGCAGCAGGCTGTTAACCGCCGCCACTTCCGTGAACTGCTCCAGCTGATTGACGCTCACCGTAAAGTGATTGGCACCGTAACCGTGAGCGGCCACCCAGCCGGCATACTCGCTTTCCGCGGCCAGCATTTCATAGGTCGCAAAATCCAGCTCCCATAAACGGCCGTTATAGAGGAAGGACGCATCATTCATTGCCCCGTCAGGGATCTGCTTGACCAGCGCACGTACCGTGTTCTGCAATTGTGCAGAGCACTGACCGACCAGCAGTTCACTGATGAACACTTTCGGGGCAGCCGGATTCGGGTGCTCGAAGTGCTCAGCGTACAGTTTCTTCTGCTCGAAATGGTAGGTGCCGCACGGCTTGTAGCCAATGGCAATAAAAGGCGCAGCCAGAACATCCAGGCTGACCCCAGGCAGATTAAAGGTACGCAGCGCAATATGATCATTTTGCAGAGGCTCTTCCTCTGTCAGCAGATCGTGTACCTGCGCCGCCGACGGGCAAAGACGGGTCGTAAAGTCCTGCCACAGGGCCTCAAACAATTTTTCCACTCTTTCCATGATGCGGTTCCCCTTCGAAAATACGGGTTAAGTATGAGTTACAGTTGGATCCCTGGAGACAGCTGTGCCGGCAATTCGGTTGCCTCACCTTCCATAGATGCCATTGGGTATGCACAATAATCCGCCGCGTAGTAAGCACTCGGGCGCAAGTTACCCGAGGCACCCGGACCACCGAACGGCGCATCGCCGCTGGCACCGGTCAACTGGCGGTTACGGTTGACGACGCCCGCACGGATGTGATCGATAAAGTATTCCCACTCACTGTCGTCAGTAGAGACCAGACCGGCTGACAATCCGTAACGGGTGTTGTTGGCCATCTCGACCGCCTGAGGCAGCTCCTGGTAACGTGCCACCTGCAGCAGTGGTCCGAAGTATTCTTCGTCCGGCAGTTCGGCAATCTTACTGACTTCAATGATGCCCGGGGTCACGATGGCGCCCTGGCCGCGTTCGGCTTTGAGCAGCGGCTCACCGCCCATATCAATCAGACGCTGCTGGGCTGCCACGATATTATCGGCGGCCAGCGTCGAGATTTGCGGGCCCATGAAAGGTTGCGGCTCGGCAAACGGGCCGTCCACCTTGATGGCTTTGGCCGCTTCGACCAGCGCCGCAATCAGGGCATCACCTTCTGCCCCTGCAGGAACATAGAGACGACGGGCACAGGTACAACGCTGTCCGGCACTGATGAAAGCCGACTGGATAATGGTGTACACAGTGGATTTCAGGTCGCCGTAGGCCTTGGAGATGACCATAGGGTTGTTGCCGCCCATCTCCAGTGCCAGCATTTTGCCCGGCTGACCGGCAAACTGACGGTGCAGGATATGACCTGTATTGGCGCTGCCGGTAAACAGCAGGCCGTCGATACCGGCCGACTGTGCCAGGGCTTCACCGGTCGCCCGCGCACCCTGAACCAGATTAAGCACACCGGCTGGCAGACCCGCCTGTTCCCACAGCTTGATGGTTTCTTCCGCCACTTTCGGCGTCAGATCAGAGGGCTTAAACACCACAGTGTTACCCGCCAGCAGCGCAGGTACGATATGGCCATTTGGCAGGTGGCCAGGGAAATTATACGGACCGAATACCGCCATCACGCCCAGCGGACGGTGACGCAGTACGGCTTTGGTTCCGGCCACGTCTTTTTCACGCTCACCGGTACGCTCATTGTAAGCACGCAGAGAAATGGCAATCTTACCCACCATGGCGCCGGCTTCAGTGCGCGTTTCCCACAGCGGTTTACCGGTTTCTTCGGCGATAGTGCGGGCAATGTGCTCGCTGTTGTCTTTGACCAGGGCAGCGAAGCGCTCAACGATAGCCTGACGCTCTTCCAGGCGGGTATGACGCCAGGTCACCAGTGCCTGACGTGCGCTGGCCACAGCCTGCTCAACCTGCTCGGTTGTGGCACTCTTACCTTCCCAGATCACTTCACCGCTGAATGGGTTCAGCGACTGCATCGCTTCGCCCTGACCGGCTTGCCAGTTGCCTGCAATCCATTGTGTCATTTTGTATTCCACCCTAGTTATTGAGCAATCAGGCGAACCTGATCCCCGTTTTTCACTTCTAACACCTTGGCCATTTCCGGAGAAATGATGGCCAGATTACGTTCACCATCCAGTGCCGCTTTACCTACCGTTGCACGGAAACCGGCAAAACGGGTATTACTGATGATGTAATTATGCGAGCTGTGATGTTCGCCGATCTCAACTGTACAGCGCTGAGATGCACGGACCGACTCGATATGGCGAAGATCGCACTCCACCGTGGGGCCGGCATCAAAAATATCGACATAGCCACGGTTGACGAAACCTTCCGCTTCCAGCAATTTTAGCGCCGGGCGCGTATTGTCGTGCACCTGTCCAATCACGGCCTGGGCCTCTTTGCTCAGCAGGTTGACGTAAATGGGCAATTTCGGCATCAGATCGGCAATAAATTCTTTCTTGCCGATCCCTGTCAGGTAATCGGCTTCGACGAAATCAATCGAGAAAAAGTGCTCTTTCAGCCATTCCCAGAACGGGGAATTTCCCTGCTCATCTGATACACCGCGCATTTCGGCAATCACAGTGTCAGAAAAACGGTGGCTGTGCTCGGCCAGCATAAGGAAACGGCACTTGGACAGCAGCTTGCCGTTCAGTCCCTGACGCCACTGAGGACGCAGGAATAAGGTGCACAGTTCACTCACACCCGTGTAGTCATTACCGAACGTCAGTACCTTCAGCACTTTGTGCACATCCAGATGATGTGAATTATGGACCAGGGTGCTGAGGTGATAAGTATAGAATGGGTTATCCAGTCCGACTGCCGCTTCCAGGGCGGTCGTACCAGCAATTTCGCCTGTCTCAGTGTCTTCCGCCACCATGAGGTAGCCTTCCGGACCCGGTGCAGTGACGTCTTTATTAAAGCTTTCCACTGAATGCGCAATCCGATTGCTGAGGATCTCCTCGTTAACCGGCAATGATGTGAAGCCGTGACCTGATTCGTCGGCGCACATCATCAGTGCAGGTAAATCAGCTTTTGTAATGGGACGTATAACCAGCATCGAACTCCCTCCTGATGCAGGTAGCAACACAGGTTGCTAACTCTGAATATCTGTTATTTCTTTCTCTTCTAAAAACTACCCCGGGTGACACCCGGGGCAGCAAGCAGGGCAAGCGATGGTGCCTGCCCTTGTCTTATTATTGGTTGTAAAGCTTGGCAATGGCACGTTCCAGACGGGCCAGACCTTCTTCGACATCCGATTTTTCAATCACCAGAGAAGGCGTGAAACGCACGACATTGGTACCGGCTACCAGCACCATCAGACCTTCTTCGCCGGCCGCCAGCAGCACATCACGTGCACGGCCCTGCCAGTCAGCATTCAGGGCTGCGCCCAGCAACAGGCCCTTACCGCGTACTTCGGAGAAGATAGGGTACTGGGCATTGATTTTCTCAATCCCGTCGCGGAACCATTGCTCACGCTCTTTGACACCGGCCAGCACTTCCGGCTTGCTGACTTCCTCAACCACAGCCTCGGCCACGGCACAGGCCAGCGGGTTACCGCCGTAAGTCGAACCGTGGGTACCGATTTTCAGGTGCTGTGCCAGCTCAGTGGTGGTCAGCATGGCGCCAATCGGGAAGCCGCCACCCAGCGATTTCGCTGTGCTCAGGATGTCAGGCGTCACGCCCAGCCCCTGATACGCGTAGAACTCACCGGTACGGCCGTTACCTGTTTGTACTTCATCGAAAACCAGCAGTGCGTTGTGTTTGTCACACAGCTCACGCACGCCCTGGATAAATTCCTGGGTCGGAGAGACGATACCGCCCTCGCCTTGCAGCGGCTCCATCATCACAGCACAGGTGCGGTCAGAGATGTGTGCGGCCAGCGCATCCAGATCGTTGTAAGGCAGGTGCGTCACCGCCTGAGGCTTAGGACCGAAACCGTCAGAGTAGGCCGCCTGGCCACCTACGGTCACGGTGAAGAAAGTACGGCCGTGGAAACCTTGTTTAAAGGCGATGATCTCGTCTTTTTCCGGACCGAATTTGTCGGCCGCGTAACGGCGCGCCAGCTTCAGCGCGGCTTCGTTTGCTTCGGCGCCAGAGTTGGCAAAGAAGACTTTCTCGGCAAAGCTGACTTCCGTCAGTTTTTTCGCCAGGCGCAGTGCCGGCTCATTGGTCATGACGTTGCTCAGGTGCCAAATTTTCTCACCCTGCTCTTTCAGTGCTGACACCATAGCCGGGTGACAATGGCCCAAGCAGCTCACCGCGATACCACCGGCGAAATCGATGTACTCACGATCATCCTGGTCCCACACACGGGCACCTTTACCTTTCACCGGGATGATTTGCATTGGGGCATAACAAGGTACCATGACCTCATCAAAGGTTTGACGTCCTACTTTTTGATCCGTCGCCATTATACTTTCCTTCTGTGTATATCGCTTTGCGCATAGTATTTACATAATTTTAACCGATTCCAATAGCAGAAAATGTTTTTCCTTTGCGGAAAGTGCGTCATATAACTGCGATGGATACATATTTATGCGCGAGTAAGGAAAACTTATTAAGACGATTTTAAGGAAAGGTGTTTTTCCCTGTAGGAATCAATGCCCCTGTTCATGATTTGGCCAAGTGCATAAGCTTGCGACAAAGGACGGATGAATATTTTTCGGCCAATGTTAAGAAAAGTGATGCAGATCGCGCTTGTGAGACAGCCAAAATCGCCAAAAACACCCATTAGAAAGACTAATGACTCATTAGCCAGGCCACATTTGACAAGGCCTGGCAGCGAAAAAAGAGAAAGAAAGGGGCAGGTAACAGGAGGGATAAAAGCCGGTTTCAGCGACGCAGAAAATTGGCCAGCAACTGATGACCCTGCTCAGTAAGAATACTTTCCGGGTGGAACTGAACCCCTTCCAGCGGCAGAGTGCGATGGCTGATACCCATAATCTCATCCGGCTCGCCGTCTTTTTCTGTCCATGCCGTGACGTCGAAACAGTCAGGTAAGCTATCGGCCTGCACCACCAGCGAGTGATAACGGGTCACCGTCAGGGGATTGTTCAGACCGCGGAACACACTGTGGTTATTGTGCCGCACCGGGGAGGTTTTGCCGTGCATAACCTGCCGGGCGCGCACGACTTTGGCACCAAAGACCTGCGCCATCGACTGATGCCCCAGGCAGACCCCGAGGATCGGCAGTTTGCCAGCAAAATGGGCAATCGCCGCCAGGGAAATACCGGCATCATCCGGGGTGCACGGGCCGGGGGAAATTACCAGATGGGACGGTGCCAGCGCGGCAATCCCCGCCAGATCAATTTCGTCATTACGGACCACCTTCACCTCAGCACCCAGTTCACAGAAATACTGATACAGGTTGTAGGTAAAAGAGTCGTAATTATCAATGATCAACAGCATAAGTCTCCCTGCCCTGGCAAAATCGGCGCCCTATTTTGCAACAGGGAGGGAGAAAGGCAAGCAGGATTGCCTCCTGCCGGCCTTTTTCACGTCAAAAGCGCGGGATCAGTGCTTCATCTGACAGCTGTCACCGTTATACACCGCTTTCAGGCGGCCGGTTAAGCGCAGCGGCGTGTAGCTGCAAGGCACTTCGAACACCCCGTAAGCCAGCAGGCTCAGACTGACCTGATCGCCGGCAGCAATGCCGACATGGTTTAAGAACACATTGTCCTCACGGTAGCGACGCTGCTTGCCCGGCATCAGCCATGTTTGCGTGCTGTCCCAGTACCAGCGATTAAATACCGGATAGACAGGATGGGCACTCTTGTTTTTGAAGGTCAGCTGGAAACGGCGGGGGGCCGGCTGTGGATAGCGCAGGCTGACCACCACAGGATCATGGTCTGAGGCAGAATAAGGCCCGGCCGATTTCACCAGATCCCCTGTGTGCTTATCTGAGTATTCAAACAAGGTACTTTCGAGTGAATTGATGTGCCACTCTTCGATACCCGCCACTTTCCCGGCCAGCGACAGGTTAGCCAGCGCGTGATCCAAACTGCCCAGCTCGCCCTCATAGCTGTAGGAATAAGCCGGCGCGTCATGGCCTTTGTCGGCCAGATTCACCAGGCCCAGCCCTTTGCCCGCTTCGACGCCCTGCTCATGCAGCACTTTGCCGGCCACTGAGGTGCCGGACGCCGACAGTATCTTGCGCTCTGCGCTGGCCGGATCATAGTCGGTCAGGACACGGATAGGATCTTCCTTGGCGTACGCATTCATATCGCCCAGCACCAGCAGATCGCCGTCGATAGTATTCAGCGTCTCAGCCAGCACCATAGCGGCAGAGACCCGGAACGCATTACAGTGGCCCTGCAAATCCGCCGGATCGCTGTCAAACTCGCCATTGATCCAGTCTTCATAGCAACCTGAGCCTTTGGATTTCAGATGATTCACCACTACGGTTAATGGCTGCGCGTCCGCCGCGCCTTGCACCGCGAAAGTCTGCATCAGGCTGTCACGCTGGTACTTATCCAGCTGTTTCGTCTCGCCCTGAGGATTCACCCCGGACAGGTGCTGCTCCGGCATGCGGATCACCTGCGCCGCTGACGCCGGCTGTACTTTGCCCGGACGGTAGATCAGCGCCACTGTGATGGCATCCGAGCCCAGAAACCGGCCCTGGTGCATGTCAGCCTGCTCAATAGTGATGAAGCTATAGTGATCCGCCGGATCACTGAACTGCTGGTTCAGCGTAGTGACCAGATTGGCCAGCGCACTGTCATCATCAAAGCCGTTATTTTCCACTTCCATGATACCGACGATATCGGCATTCATGGCCGTCAGCGCATTGACTATCTTGCTGCGCTGCAGCTGGAAATCACTCAGGGTTTTAGCACCGCGGTTGCAGCCACTGGCCGCATCGGCATCGGCCTGATCTTTACACATCGCATTCAGCGCGCCGCCTATGTCACTGTCACTGGTAAAGAAATTGAGCACATTGAAACTGGCGACTTTCAGCTGCGTATCCGGCACCGCCTGCGGGGCCGGGGTACGATCCTGATGGTGGATAAAATCTGCTGCCGACAGGGTGTTGGTGGGCAGCAGACGGTACTCGCCGTAGCTGTAGCCAATCACCCCTTCAAGATTCACGACAGTATCGCCCACCCGAATATAGCCCTGCTCGGCATCCAGTGCCGGGAAATAAGGCATCACGCCATCCGGTGCCTTGGCATCCGTATCAATGTAGAGCTGATTGCGGACATTCGCTGCCGCCAGGGCTTTGGCTTGCTCGCTGCCGGCCACATAGAGCTGAGTGGGTTTCATTAACGGCGCCGCGTGTGACAGCACCATATTGTTACGGTACGAGGAGTAATCGAAACCAAAATTGCGGGTCACTTTCAGCTGGCTGTCTGCCACCAGCCGGACACGCATGCCTTCATAGCGCTCCATGGCATCGGCCAGCTGCTCACCGTCTCTGACGCTAATGGCAACGGGTGCCGGTACAACGCCCGGGGCCTCAATCGCCAGCTGGTCCTGCTCGGCCAGCAACTGCGTCAGGTCGTAATGCTCTTTAACCCTGGCTTTGAGGCACACCGTCATGCCCGGCTGCACGTCCGCCGCCACCTTAGTGCCGGTGTAGACAAAGATACCGTCAGAAGTGTCAGGGTTGTCATCACCCTGCAGGTCCTGCATGAAGAAGCCTTTATAGAGGCTGTCCGTTTTGGCCGTCACCACCCCGCGCACGTAATAGGCCTCTGAGCTGGTGTACTGGCCGTCAGGGATCACTGGGCTCTTGAGGCCGTCTCCCTGAAGCTGATAAATCGGGGTCAGGGTTTGCGTGTCACAGCTAAAGGTGTCGGCCATTGCCGGCACAGGCAATAAGCCCATGGCAGCCGCCAATGGCAAAAGTGTGGTTCGTAACATGTCTGCAATCCTTTACATTTATTGAGAGCTATATCTAAAAAGGAATGCATTATTTAACACTTATACATCTCATAAATGTGACAGCATTAACAAACACCACACATATGCATCATGTGACGTCATTTTAGTGATCTTACTCTAAAAATCAGCAGGGGGAATTTGCGGCAAACGGAGACAAAAAAGCAGAAGGTGCTGCCTTCTGCTTACATTTGTACGCTTAATGAGATTGGCGATTACGGGCGGGTGACAAAACCCACGGCCTGGTAGACCTTCTTCAGCACCTCGGCGGCACGCGCAGAGGCTTTCTCGGCACCGGTTTTCATTACCTGATCCAGGAAAGCACGATCTTCACGGTATGCGTGATAGCGCGCCTGAAGCGGCTCCAGCATCGCCACCACCGCCTCAGCGGTATCTTTCTTCAGATGGCCGTACATCTTATCGCTGTACTCGGCTTCAATGTCGGCCAGGCTCTTGCCTGTCACACCCGACATAATGCCCATCAGGTTCGACACCCCAGGCTTGTTCTCGATATCAAACACCACGCGTGGCGGCTCTTCGGAATCGGTCACCGCGCGCTTGATCTTCTTGGTGATCGCTTTCGGGTCTTCCAGCAGACCAATCACATTGTTGCGGTTGTCGTCTGACTTGGACATCTTCTTCAGCGGATCCTGCAGGCTCATGACGCGCGCGCCAACTGGCGGAATGTAAGGTTCAGGCACCACAAAGGTATCGCCGTACAGGTTGTTGAAGCGAATCGCGATGTCACGGGCCAGCTCAAGGTGCTGCTTCTGGTCATTACCCACAGGCACCTGGTGCGCGCCGTACAGCAGGATATCTGCCGCCATCAGCACAGGGTAAGAAAACAGACCGGCATTGATGTTTTCCGAATGGCGCTGTGATTTGTCTTTAAACTGCGTCATCCGGTTCAGCTCACCCATCTGGGTGTAGCAGTTCAGTACCCAGGCCAGCTGCGCATGCTCAGGAGCATGAGACTGAACAAACAGGGTGCTCTTTTCCGGGCTGACACCCACCGCCAGACACAGCGCCAGCGCATCCAGCGTAGCTTCTCGCAGCGCGACCGGATCCTGACGGACTGTGATGGCATGCAGGTCCACCACACAGTAGTGGCAGTTGTACTCATCCTGCATTTGTTCCCACTGACGCAGCGCACCCATGTAGTTACCAATACTTAACTCACCGGAAGGCTGTACGCCACTAAATACAATGGGTTTACTCATGATGGGATATTCCTGTTTTTCCTAAACATATCCGGCGGCACCTGTGCCGCCTGAAAACAATAAGTGACCGGCTAAACCTGACGCCGATCGGGTCAACGCTGCGGTTAGGCGATAGCCACCACATCCAGCAACTGGCTGAACTGATCCAGCACCCGGTCCGGGTGACTGTCGCTGATCGGCAGGCCATAGTTGTAGCCATAAGTCAGGCCGACAACATAGCATGAGGCCGCCTGAGCTGCCAGAACATCGTTGCGGGAGTCGCCGACCATCAACATCTCGCTGCAACTCAGGCAATGTTTTTCCATCAGCCAGTGCAGCGCGTAAGGGTCCGGCTTTTTCTTCGGGAAGGTATCGCCGCCGATCACATCGGTAAAATACTGACTGATCCCGTACTCTGCAAGAATGTGCGGCACGAACTGTGAGGGTTTGTTGGTAACAATCGCCATAGGGATCCCGGCCTGATGCAGGGTTTCCAGCGTGTCTGTCACCCCCGGGTACAGCACTGTCTTTTTGTGGCCGCCCTCGCGATAAAAACGGTTGAACATCACCAGTGCTTGTTGGTGCAGCTCGGGATCCAGCGCCGGGTCCAGCTCAATGCTCTGACTCAGGGCGCGGCCAATCAGAGTCTCAGCACCATTGCCTATCCAGGTCTGGGTCTGCGCTTCGGTCACGCCGGGTAAGCCCAGCGCTTGCATGGTCTTATCGGCAGCATCGGCGAGGTCCGGTACACTGTCGAGCAAGGTGCCGTCCAAATCAAACGTGATGAATTTAATACCTTCAATTTTCATTAACGCTTCACCTTGGCCAGTTCTGCCCGCATCTCGTCAATCACGGTTTTATAATCCGGCTGACCAAAAATCGCCGAGCCGGCCACAAACATGTCGGCACCGGCCTGAGCGATTTCACGGATATTCTCCACTTTCACCCCACCGTCGATTTCCAGCCGGATTGCACGGCCAGAGGCCTCAATTCGCTCGCGCACCTGGCGCAGCTTGTCCAGGGTATGCGGAATGAAAGACTGTCCGCCAAAACCCGGATTGACCGACATCAGCAAAATCATGTCCAGCTTGTCCATCACATGATCAAGGTAATGCAGCGGTGTGCCCGGATTGAAGACCACACCGGCCTGACAGCCGTGGTCTTTGATCAGCTGCAGGCTTCGGTCCAGATGCTCTGTCGCTTCGGCATGGATGGTGATCATGGTCGCGCCGGCCTTGGCAAAATCCGGAATGATGCGATCCACCGGCTTGACCATCAAATGCACATCAATCGGCGCAGTAATGCCATAATCACGCAGTGCTTTACAGATGGGGGCACCAAAGGTGAGGTTAGGGACGTAGTGGTTATCCATTACATCAAAGTGGATAACATCGGCACCGGCGGCCAGCACTTTTTCAACCTCTTCACCCAAACGGGCAAAATCGGCAGACAAAATGGAGGGAGCGATCAGAAAATCCGTCATGTTCAGCCTCTGTACTTGAATGGGTTCCCGCGCGGTATACCTATACGGGGCAGTAAATGGGCAAAATTCTACCCGATCTCCACCCCGATGTCTTACCGATTTGTTCCGCGGTCCTTTCTGGGTTTACAGGCTAAGCTAAGCATAAGGAAGCGCAGACGACAGGAGTTATTCATGAAGCACAAACCCGCATCCAAGAAACCCAACCTGTGGCGCAGCGTAGGCGCTGCTCTGCTGGGTGTTCAGTCCGATCACAGCCGGCAACAGGATTTCAGCCAGCCCAGTGCCCTGCCCTTCATTCTGGCCGGACTGGTCGCAATTGTGCTGTTTGTCGGAATGCTGGTGATCATCAGTCGTTTTGTGGCGGGCTGAACAGCGCCAGCAGTTCGTCCACTTTATTGCGGCCACCGCCATTTCGGCTGATCGTGCGTTTCACCCGCACCACTGACAATTCCGCACCGTGATACAGGCGGCGGGTCAGTGTGGTGTCGTGATTGGAAATCAGTACCGGGATCTGCCTTTCTGTCGCCGCTTTTTCTGCCACATCGGCCAATGCTGCCTGATCGTCCAGACTGAAACCATTACCGGAATAGGAGGTAAAATTGGCCGTGGTGGACAGCGGCGCATAAGGCGGATCGCAATAAATCACACTGCCTTTGCGGGCGCGGGAAAAGGTCTGATGATAGCCTTCACAGATAAAGGTCGCTTTTTTGGCCTTTTCTGCAAAGTGGTACATTTCAGCTTCCGGGAAGTAAGGCTTTTTATACGAACCAAACGGCACATTAAAGCCGCCTTTCTTGTTGTAACGGCACAAGCCATTAAAGCCATGGCGGTTCATATAAAGAAAATACAGAGAACGCAGGTAGGTATCCTGAGTCTGGTTAAACGCTTCGCGGATAGCCAGATAGGCACCTTTCTGGTTATATTCCGGGGTGAAATACTGCCGCGCATCTTCGATATAACGCTCGGGTTCGTGCTTAATCACATTGTAAAGATTGATTAAATCCGGATTGATATCAGCCAGCAGATAGTCGTCGTAGTCCGTGTTAAGAAATACAGAACCCGCACCGACAAAAGGTTCAACCAGTTTTCGTGCAGGTGGCAGATGTCGTCTGATGTCCTCGACCAGAGAAAACTTGCCTCCGGCCCATTTCAGAAAGGCACGCTGCTTTTTCATTTGGTTAACCTACCACCCATAACGACTGTCTTTTCAAAGGTGGCGGATTGTAACCTATTTCTCACCTGACCCATACTGCTTGGGGACAATTATCCCCCCAACAACTCAATTACTGCCGACCGGGCGCCATGCGGTTACTGAACCCGGTCAATTTCGCGGTGGATCTGGGTATAAGATTTCACCCAGGGCTGCACCGATTGCACTTTCGCCGGTAATTGCGCCTGTGCCCGGCGGGCGGCAGCCACGCTGCTGTAATCGCCAGTGACCACAATATACCAGCGCACGCCCTGCCGCTGAGTCTGATACACCTGGGCGATATCAGCAATCCCGTATTCATTGAGGAAACTGCGGGTGGCATCCAGCGAATGCATAGCGGCCAGCTGCAGCGCATAATGACGGCTATTGACCGCCTTGAGGGTATCTTTATCTTCAGCCATGGCTGCCTGCAGGCCGGTCAGTTGCGGTGCTGTTGGAGCCGCTTCTGCCGGTGCTGTACTGACAGGTTCAGCACCTTGCGTTTGCTCGGGCGCCGAAGCCGCGGGAGTGTCAGCCGCCTGACTGAGAGCCTCCTGGGCGGCCACTGCCAGCTCGCCTGAGCCACCGGTTTCCTGCTCGGTGATCATGGCATCCACCACATCCGAGGGCACCACCACGCGCTGGCCGGCGGTATTACTGCGGCCAACGGTCAATCCTTCAATGGTGACCGGCTCGGGTAAGGTCTCCGCGTTTTCCCCGGCAAAGGCGGTCGATCCCGGTTCTGCTACCTGGCTATCGCTATTGTCTGCAGGCCCATCAGTCAGGCTATCCGCTGAAAGTGGCCTTGCGGTATTCCCATCCGGTAACGCCGCAAGGCCATCAGCCGATTGTGCCAGTGTTTCATCTGCTGCCGCCATCTCAGGGCTGAGTGATTCCGTATCAGATTGAGATGATGCTGTCTGATCGGGGAAGTACCAGAACACCAGGCCCGCCGCTGCAATAACCAGCAACAGCAGCAAGAGTGCGGCCGGGGAAAAGGCTCGGGAGTGTGTATTGGTCATATTCGCCACCTCCGTGTGATTGAGTGCCGATAATGCACCGGGTGTCGGCGCCACATCAGCCGCCTGCGCTTTGAGCGCCCGACGTTGATTGGCATCAAGGGAATGGGCGGCCAGAACCAACTCCAGAAACGCCTGTACTTCCTGTTCAGGCAGCATTGGAATTTCCAGCTCCAGCGGCGTCTGCCCCTGACCATGAGAGACTTGATGCAAGGCTTTGGTTAACCGGCCAGTCTGACTAAAGAGTAGTACATTCACCTGCCAGTCTGCTGATTCTTGTGCTTTCACCACCAAAGCCCACAGCTCGCCAATCAGTGCCGGACTGAGCATATGCGCATCATCGATCACCAGCAGCAACTCAACCGGTTTCCCGGCCAGCAGACGCTCGACACTCTGATGCAGGGGATCACTCTCGTTAAACACGGCGCCCGGAATCAGCTGGTTAAGCAATATGGTTCTGTGCTGGCTGTCATTTTGTGCCGGGTGACACATCAGCAAGGCCTGTCGGGTATGGGTAATACCGTCCGAGTCGGCCCATTGCTCAAGATAACGTTGTGCCAGCCAGGATTTACCGGCCCCGGGTTCGCCGCTGATTTGGATCAAATGGGAGCTGAATCGGGTCAGAAACTGTACCCGGGAAAGCAATTGGATCTGGCTGTCCAGATCCAAAGACGTCAGAGAAGCGGCTATCGTCATGTATTATTACAACATCAGGGTTCTATCACCTGACGCAGGATGTCATTCGGTACATCAGAAACGACCTCGGCACGACCAATTCCAGTCGGTAATACCAGCCTGAGCTTACCTGACAACACTTTCTTATCCCGCATCATGTGCTTGATATAATGGTCAAAGTTCATAGTTTCCGGTGCAACGACCGGCAGGTCAGCCTGCACCAGCAATGAACGGATTTTTTCCGCTTCTGCTGATGTCATCAAACCTAACAGACAAGCCGTTTGCGCCGCTTGTACCGTACCGGCAGCAACAGCTTCACCGTGAAGCCAATTACCATACCCCATCTCAGCTTCAATCGCATGACCAAAAGTGTGACCTAGATTCAGCAGCGCGCGCACACCTGACTCTTTCTCGTCAGCGGCAACCACATCTGCTTTGATCTGGCAGCATCGGGCAATCGCCTGGCTCAGTGCGTTGGCATCCAGCGCACGCAATTGATCCAGATGCTGTTCCAGCCACTGGAAGAAATCCTGATCAACGATAATGCCGTATTTGATCACTTCCGCCATCCCGGCTGCAAACTCGCGGGCGGGCAGGCTTTTCAGGCAGTCGGTGTCAATGATCACCGCCTGAGGCTGATAAAATGCCCCGACCATGTTTTTACCCAAAGGGTGATTGACGGCCGTTTTACCGCCGACCGATGAGTCCACCTGCGCCAGCAGGGTGGTCGGAACCTGAATAAAATCCACCCCACGCTGGAAACAGGCAGCGGCAAAACCCACGACATCGCCAATCACGCCCCCACCCAGTGCCACCAGCACCACGTCGCGGCCATAACTGCCTTCCAGCAGAAATGTCATGATTTGATTAAAAGTATCGAGGGTTTTGTACTGCTCGCCGTCAGGGAGGTTGAGCAGGGCCACGTCCTTTGCCAGTGGACTGAGCGTGGCCTGCAGTGTGTCGGCATAAAGAGGGGCGACAGTGTCATTACTGACGATAACAACCCGCCGGCCAGTCACAGAGGTAAAATAGTCCGGATCAGACAGTAATCCGGTGCCAATTGAAATATCGTAACTTCTCTCACCCAGACTGACTGTAATCCGCTCCATGACTCGTTGTTTCTCCGTCGTTAACGCTCTTCCAGCATTTTGATAATTTGATTAGCAACGACCTTAGCACTCTGGTCGTCGGTACGTACTGTGTAATCCGCTACTTCTTCATACAATGGATTACGCTCTTCTGCAAGCGCTTCAAGCACTTCACGAGGTTTATCGGTTTGCAGCAGAGGGCGCTTCTTGTCACGCTGAGTACGTGCCAGCTGTTTCTCAATGGTGGTTTCCAGATACACCACGATACCACGAGCTGACAGACGGTTTCGGCTCTCTTTGCTTTTCACCGAGCCTCCCCCGGTCGCCAGGACTATGCCTTGCTCCTGGGTAAGATCGTCGATGACCGCTTCTTCACGGGCACGGAAGCCTTCCTCGCCTTCTACGTCGAAGACCCAGCTGATGTCGGCGCCGGTACGCTCTTCGATCACAGTATCTGAGTCAAGAAACTCCATATGTAACTGCTGTGCAAGGTGTCTGCCAATGGTGCTCTTACCGGCTCCCATTGGTCCTACCAAGAAAATATTTCGTTTTTCAGCCATGTTTAGCAAATATACGCGCGATTAAAAAATAGACAAAACCGCCCACAGGCTATTGATTTGCATGCCTGAGGCGCCAACTTCCTCACATTTCATTCGTGATAAGACCGAAAATTATCTCAGGACTCACTGCTGTTTGGCAATAGCCAGTCTCAGTCAAGCGTCTAATCTCAGCAAAATAAACACCCCCTGCGCCTGCGCCCGGCCTCACTATCGGAGGATTTTCGGGGTCACGAAAATTAATAATTCACGTCTGGTATCACGGTCGAGCTCTTGCCTGAACAAACTGCCCAGCAGGGGGATATCCCCCAGCAGAGGCACTTTGCGAACGGCCTGACTGAACTGGTGCTGAAAAATGCCGCCCAGCACTATGGTCTCGCCGTTGTCCACCAGCACCTGGGTGCCAATCCGCTGGGTATCAATCGCCACCGCTTCCCCTGTGCCTGTCATCACCGTCTCGCCGGGCTTGTTCTGCGTGACCTCAAGATCCAGTACCAGCTTGTCATCCGGGGTGATCTGCGGCGTCACCATCAGACTCAGCACCGCTTTCTTGAAGGAGACAGACACCGCACCACTTGACGAGGCTTCGAGATAGGGGATCTCTGTCCCTTGCTCAATATAGGCCATTTTTTTGTTTGTCGTGACCAGTCGGGGGCTGGAAATGATTTCAGCCTTCTCCTCAGCCTGCAGAGCCGACAATTCCAGATCCAGCAGCTGATCGCCCCATCTTGCCACCTGAAAGGCGATTCTGGCGGCGCCAGCCTGAGCGCCGAGGTTCACATTGAGATAATCACTGACATCCGGCTCAGGGTTATCGGCTCCCAACGCCGCCAGGTTTCCTTCAATGGAACCCCCGAGCGTCACGCTGCCACTGGTGTCTAACATCCCCCAACGTACGCCAAGATCCGTGATATCCTTTTCATTCATACTGACAATGCGCGCTTCTATCTGCACCTGCTTGACCGGTTTATCCAGGGCGTCAATGATAGCAAGCAGGTTATCCATGCTGTCCGCCACTTCCTTGACCACCAGAGCATTCGTTCTGTCGTCCACATGCAAAGCGCCATACTCGGTCAGCAACCCCGACTGCCCGGGTTTACCTGCCAGCATGTCCGCCAGATCCGTGGCTTTGGCGTACCGGATAAGAATCACTTCGGTTTTGAGCTCCCTGCCCTGCGGGGGCTGGCGGATACTCTGCGGCTCCTGAGCGGCCATTGCTGCTTTTGGTGCCACCACCATAATATTGCCATGACGCTGGTAGGCCAGCCCTTTCATCTGCAGCACAGTATCCAGCGCCTGAGACCAGAGTACATCTTTGAGGTTCAGGGTAATATTGCCCTGTACTTCATCGGAAACCACCAAGTTATGCTGCTGGTGATCGGCCATCACCTGTAACAGCTGACGCACCGGAACATCCTGAAAGTTAAGCGACAATCGCTTGCCATTCGCTGGAGATACACCCTCAGACTCTGCCATAGCCAAGCCAGTACCAAGCACAGAGATCATGCAGTATGTCAGCATGAACAGTGCACAAAAAATCTGCATGTTTTTTCTTTCCTGAATAATGCTGCTCAGACCGGAGTCAGGCGAGGCTGTCTGGCGCGCTCAACCGCACACCCCGCCGGGACAGCTGAAGAATATGATGAGTCACAGCCGGGCAGCCGGGCACGCCGCGGGTCTGTAAAATCAGTCCTGTTTGCCCGGCATCCACGCTGAGCACCCTGACTCCGGGTCCGATAACCTGATCGGGCCTGGCTTTGAACAGTCGCCCGTCCTCAGCGCTCAGCAGCGCCGCCCATCCGTGCTCATCCCTGACGCTGCCCTTCATCATCAGTCCCTTAACCAGCATGTCTTTAGCCGTTCTCTGACACGCGACGGATTCAGCCTCCATCACCTCAAAGCGCTGAAACGGTGAACCTAGCAGACTGGGGCTAAACACAGGTGCGTCTGCCAGACTGAACCCTGTGGCAGGCACAGCCACCAACAGCAAAGCAACGCGGCCCATGCTGTAAAAAAAGGGGTGAAGGGAAAAATGGCGGAGGAAAAAACTGATCACTGTCCTCTCTCCTGTCTCTGGTCATCCGTCAGAATCGGATCACCGGACGGCACCGGCATCTGATACAGGTGCGCACTTCCTGTAACCCGCAGCTCAGCCGATTGCCTGTCGACAGGCTGCATCGTCAGTTCATTGACCAGCAGTAGCCGGTGCATGGATGCCAGCCGGGCTAACAATGTCCCTGATGAGTCATAGCTGCCCTGCCAGGCAAAGCGCACAGGCTGCACACTGTACCACGGGTGATTTTCCCTTTTTCCCCACATGAGGTGCTGCAAGGCTACGCCGGCCTCCACACTGAGTGCTTCAATATCAGCCAGTACTTGCGGCCAGGCCGATGTATCTGGCAACCGGGCCGATTGCTGCCGGTAAAGGGTCATCATCTTATCTGTCCGCGCCGCCCAGTCCGGCAATAACTCCGCCTGTGTGCGCTGCCGGGTAAGCTGCGCCCTCAGTGACCGGGCCTGATCTTGCAACCCGTGCTGTTGCTGGATCAGCGCTTTAATGCTCCAATGCCAACTCAGAAGACATAAGATCACCAGCAGCCCCAGGCAGGCCGCCAGCTGATAACGCAGTGGCCAGTTGGGCATAGACTCCAGTGTCAGATCCCGCCAGTCAGTCATGAATATCCTCCAACAGCGGCGAAACTAAAGTCATAGTGACGGAAAATCGCTGAAAGGCTCCGTCGCCGGCTGTGAGCGGATCACTAAGTCCCGCCGGATTATCGCGTTGCACTGAATGCAGCTGACTGTGGCTCACCCACTCCTGGCGCTCGATCCGGGCCAGCAAGTCCGGTAAAACCGCCAGTTGCCGGGTCTGACCGGCCAGCACTATGGCATTGTCTTTCAGTGTCAGCCTCTCCAGCCCGGCGGACAGCGGCAGGAGATCTGGCAAGTCATTGAGCAGATAAATCAAGGGAAAACGCGCATGATGCCAGCGGCTTACCGCCGCCAAGCGAGACTGATACAACTGATGCTGGTGCTGATAATCAGCCAGTTTGGCAAGATCGGGCGCCAGCGCGAGTATTTGCTGCTGGATACGCTCGTTACTGCTTTTCTGGTGCGCCACCCGTTCTCCGTGATAAAGCCGTAAGCTCCCCATGATCAGCACCGCCAGCACCACAGTCACCGTCAGGCAGCACCAAAACCGGCGGGCATGTGCAATAAACTGTGCGTCACGCCAGGGCAAGAGATTGACCGGGATCAGCATGAGAGCGCCCCTCTGACAGCCAGAGCCGCCGCTCTGGCCCAGGCGGTATCGTGCGGCACAGCCACCGCCGGTGAGCGGTGCTGCAAAGGAAATACCTGCCCGGGGGTTAAAAGAGCAACGGGCAGTCCGCACGCTTGCTGCCACCAGGCCAGTTCCTCATCAGACAAAGCGCGTCCTGTCAGCCACAGCCCGGTTAACGGCGACAGGGAATGATAATGCAGCAGTTGCCGGAGCAGTTCCGATGAGGGTGCATTACCAGAGCGGCTCAGCATAAAGGTGCGATGCAGCGGCAGACTGTGCGAAAAGCCGGCGGCAAGATCCGCTTCCTCACCCCCCAAACAAACCAGCGCCGGGTTTACTCCCATTGCCGTGATTGCCTGCCGGTGACAGTATGCCAGCAGCCACAAGAGTGCACGCGCCTGCAATTCCATGATCACAGGATCAAAACCGGCCTCACGCACACTCTGGGTCCGGGCTTCAAGCGCTGAGGTTTTTGCCGCAAAGACCTGAAAGCGCAATCCGCTGTCCGTCTCCCCCTGCTCGGAAAGCGGGGCGGGATAATAGTCCAGGCTCAGTGCTTCGGGCTCCATCGACAAGGTACCCGCCAGTATCTTTGCCAGTTCGGTTCCGATATCCTGTCCCCAGCGTTGCTCCAGCGTAAGTTCTTGCTGCACCACTTCGCTGTCAGGCAGTGACAGCACAGTACGGGCAGATCGCTTTGGAAGCAGCGTCCGTATTTTACGCAAGGCTGACAACAAGATAGGTCCGGAAAGGCTATTGTGATGGAGCCCGCCACCGGGGGACGCCCCGGTATGTTCTGCAGAAGACAAAGCGACTTCAGCGTAATGCAATAACGCAAGCCGCCCTTTATTTTGCTTAAGCACGACCGCCTTTACACTATGGTGGCCGATATCTATCCCGGTCCAGACTGGCTTGTGCAACATGGCGTGGTATGCTCCTCTGGTAAAGACAAGGCAAAATTATTCGATTAAACACCTCTGACGGCGTTAAATTTATTTGAGTTATCTTTATACTACTGACTGAAATAGCGCGGATGGCCAAACGAAGGTGTAACGGGAATTCTCAAGTGAAGTTCATAAAGCGATTATTTATTTTTGCAATCATTTGCATCATTCTTGGAGTCAGCACGATTTTTGGTTTCTACCTGTATCTGAAACCGGATCTCCCTGATGTCGCAACGCTTAAAAACGTTGAGTTACAGACACCTATGCAGGTCTACAGTGCTGACGGCCAGCTGATTTCCCAGTTTGGTGAGAAGCGCCGTATCCCGCTGACTCTGGATCAAATTCCTCAGCAGATGATCAACGCGGTGATCGCGACTGAAGACAGCCGCTATTATGACCACCCGGGCATTGACCCGATCGGCATCGCCCGCGCGGCCTTTGTGGTGGCGACCTCAGGATCGGCCAAGCAAGGCGCCAGTACCATTACCCAGCAGCTTGCGCGTAACTTTTTCCTCAGCAATGAGAAAAAAATCATGCGTAAAATCAAAGAGATTTTCATCGCCGTTCACATTGAACAGTTGCTGAGCAAAGATGAAATCCTGGAGCTGTACCTGAACAAAATTTACCTCGGTTACCGGGCATACGGTGTCGGTGCGGCGGCACAGGTCTATTTTGGTAAAGACGTCAGCCAGCTGACACTGAGTGAAATTGCCATCATTGGCGGTCTGCCGAAAGCACCGTCCACCATGAACCCTATCTACTCGCTGGATCGGGCAACCACACGCCGCAATGTGGTATTGAGCCGTATGCTGGATGAAGGCTACATCACCCGCACAGAATTCGAACAGGCCAAAGCGGAGCCAATCGTAGCCCGCTATCACGGGGCGGAAATTGCGCTCAATGCCCCTTACTTTGCCGAACGCGCCAGAGCCTGGATGCTGGATCGCTACGGCGAAGATGCCTATACCTCCGGGATGAAGGTCTTCACCACTGTCAATCCCAAGCTGCAGCAGGCGGCACAACATGCCGCCGTACAAAACCTGATGGATTATGACCAGCGCCACGGTTTCCGTGGTGCAGTGGCCACTCTGTGGATGCCGGAACAGGCGGTATGGGATGAGCAGATGATCCTGGATCATCTGGCCAAACAGCCAAGCTACGGCGAGCTGGAACCCGCTGTGGTGGTTAAGGTCGGCGCGAACAACGCGGAGGTCATCCTGCGCAGCGGCCAGCACCAGAGTCTGGACTGGGACGGCATGAAGTGGGCACGCCGCTTCATCACCGACTCCAGTCAGGGCCCGGCACCGAAGTCGGCCACAGAGATCCTGGCACCCGGCCAGCAGATCTGGGTACAGCACAAAGGCGAGCACTGGGTGCTGAGCCAGGTGCCCGATGCCAACACCGCCTTTGTGGCCATTTCGCCATACAATGGTGCCGTGCAGGCCATGGTGGGCGGGTTTAACTTCGTACACAGCAAATTTAACCGTGCCACCCAGTCCATCCGCCAGGTAGGTTCCAGCATCAAGCCGTTTATCTATTCGGCCGGCCTGAACTCGGGCATGACGCTGGCGACTCTGATCAACGATGCACCGGTGAACAGCTGGGATAAAAGCATGGGCACCGCCTGGCGTCCGAAAAATTCACCACCGACCTACAATGGCCCGACCCGCCTGCGTATCGGCCTGGCACAGTCGAAAAACGTGATGGCGGTCCGCGTCCTGCAGGACGTCGGGCTCGACGATACCATCAGCTACCTGACCCGTTTTGGTTTCAAGCGTGAAGATATCCCCCG
The DNA here is from genome assembly GCF_000425165.1 of Photobacterium halotolerans DSM 18316. GTDB lineage: Bacteria > Pseudomonadota > Gammaproteobacteria > Enterobacterales > Vibrionaceae > Photobacterium > Photobacterium halotolerans. The sequence continues at coordinate 193,791 of NZ_AULG01000012.1, read as the reverse complement.
GGCAGAAGCTATTGCTCTGGGTGCCGGCAGCCTGACTCCGCTGGAAATGGCGCAGGGCTTCTCTGTGTTTGCCAACGGCGGCTACTTTGTTGAGCCTTATTTCATCGAACGGGTGGAAGATGCCTACGGTAATCTGGTGTATCAGGCCCATCCGAATGTGGTCTGTAATGATGATTGCCAGCGCAAAGAACAGCTGGCCGGCAACCATGTGGTAGCCAGCCGTGCTGTGATGCATGACATCGCCATCAGTGAAGAAGAGCTGGGCCCGACGGGTAATGCAACGGCTGCGGATCAGCAGCCGATTCGCATCGCACCCCAGGTCGTCACCGAGCAGAATGCTTTTCTGGTCCGTGAAATGCTGGAAAGCAATATCTGGGGCGGCGGCGACTGGCGCCACGGCAGTGGCTGGAACGGCACAGGCTGGCGGGGCCAGGTACTGAAACGCCGTGACATCGGGGGGAAAACCGGCACCACCAACGATTCCAAAGATGCCTGGTATACAGGCTTCGGGCCGGGTATCGTCGCCACCGCCTGGGTCGGCTTTGATGATCACAGCCGCGAACTGGGCCGCACCAGCACTAACCCCAACATTACTGATGATCAAACCGCCGGCGCGGAAGCCGGAGCCAAAACGGCGCAACCCGCCTGGATTGGCTTTATGGAGCAGGCGCTGCAGGATGTGCCTGAACAACGCAAGCAGCTGCCGCCCAACATTGTTCAGGTGCGTATCGACCGTGACACGGGCAAGCTGACCAAGAAAAATGACTTTACCTCTATGTTCGAGTACTTCATTCAGGGAAGTGAACCGAAAGAGTATGTCGGTGAAGGGGGCAGCGACGGCGGTCTGTTTGAATCCGACAGCTCGGACGAACTGTTCTGACCCACTGTGCGGAACAGGGATTCTGAATAAGGAAAAACAAGCGCGCCTCTGGGCGCGCTTGTTTTTTGTGAATTAACTGTCCAGATGCAGACTGATACTGCGCCTGATTTGCTCCGCCAGCTGCTCATAACGCCCTTTGAGCGGTGAGCCGGGACGGTACGCCAGCGTAATCAAACGGCTCGGTTCAGGATCACAGGCTTTCAGGTAGCACACACCATCACGTTTGGCCGTGTGAGGTGTTGCCAGCTTAGGCAGCAAGGTAATGCCGCTGCCGGCCGCCACCATATTGCGCAGGGTTTCCAGACTGGTCGCCTTGAAACTGCCGTCTTCCTTCGCGCCGGCGGCAAAACAAAACCCCATCGCCTGATCGCGCAGGCAGTGTCCGTCACCCAGCATCAGCAGGGTATGACCATTCAGCTCCTGCATTGGCAGTTCACTTTTGTCCGCCCAGGGATGCCCTTCTGGCACCGCCAGCACCATAGGCTCATGGTAAAGAGACAGCTCTTTAAAATGCTCGCTTTCTTTTACCGCAGCCAGAATGATGCAGTCCAGTTTGCCTTCTTCTAATTGCTGCACCAGTACCTGCGTCTGTGCTTCATGCAGATACAACTCTAACTGGGGAAACGCCGCTTTAAGCGCCGGGATAATCAGGGGCAGCAAATAAGGCCCGACCGTGGGAATAAAGCCGACATGCAGCGGGCCGGCCATGCTTTCCCCCTGCTGACTGGCCATTTCTGCCAGTACCTTGACCTCGTGCAGTACCTTCCTTGCCTGAGTCACCAGACTGAGCCCGACATCCGTAAACAGCACCTTACGGCTGGTCCGCTCCAGCAAAGACACCCCTAACTCGGTTTCCAGCTTACGGATCTGCCCGCTCAGGGTCGGCTGGCTGACAAAGCACGCCTCTGCCGCTTTACGAAAATGACGATGCTCTGACAGCGCCACCAGATATTCGAGATCTCGGATATTCATCGATCGGTTCCCATTTCATTTAATAGAAATTAACGATTAATAAGATAACAGTAAACGATTAGAGCTATCAATCCAAATTTTGCATACTGGCTCCATCAACAGGAACAAGACAAAAATGTTCCACAAAATATTGAAATCAAAACATCCATCAGGAGAACAACATGTTTACATCAAAAGAAGGTCAAACGATTCCACAGGTTACTTTCCGTACCCGTCAGGGCGATCAGTGGGTTGATGTCACCACCGATGAGCTGTTCAGCAACAAAACCGTTGTCGTATTCAGCCTGCCGGGTGCGTTCACGCCGACCTGCTCGTCAAGCCACCTGCCGCGTTACAACGAGCTGGCTTCTGTCTTTGCCGCGCACGGTGTGGATGACATCCTGTGTGTCTCGGTCAACGATACCTTTGTGATGAATGCCTGGAAAGCCGATCAGGATGCAGACAACATCACTTTCATCCCGGACGGCAACGGAGAGTTCACGCAAGGCATGGGGATGCTGGTGAAGAAAAACGATCTGGGCTTCGGTGACCGTTCATGGCGCTACAGCATGCTGGTGAAAAACGGCGTGGTCGCAAAAATGTTTATTGAGAACGATGAACCGGGCGACCCGTTCAATGTTTCTGACGCTGATACTATGCTGAACTACATCGCCCCTGACCATAAACTGCAGGAGTCGGTCACCATTTTCACTAAACCCGGCTGTCCTTTCTGTGCCAAGGCGAAACAGAACCTGATCGACAAAGGCCTGCAGTTTGAAGAAGTGATCCTGGGTAAAGATGCCACCACGGTCAGCCTGCGCGCTGTCTCTGGCCGCAGCACTGTGCCTCAGGTGTTTATTGGTGGCAAGCACATCGGTGGCAGCGAAGAGCTGGAAGCCTACCTGGGTTAATCCCCCATTCCAAAGGCAGGGCTGAGCGCCCTGCCGGTATGCCCCTGAACTGAATGTCGTTGGAGAGAAAAGATGAAAACCTTAACCGTGGATGTAGCCGTCATTGGTGGTGGTACGGCAGGTCTGGGCGCTTACCGCGCCGCCAAAGCGCACACAGACAGCGTGGTTATGATAGAAGGTGGCCCTTACGGTACCACCTGTGCCCGTGTGGGCTGCATGCCCTCAAAATTGCTGATTGCGGTGGCCGAAAGCGTCCACAACATTGAAAAAGCCCCCGCCTTTGGTATTCATCCGCAAGGCGAGATTCAGATCAACGGCCGTGAAGTCATGGCACGGGTCAAGCGCGAACGTGACCGCTTCGTCGGCTTCGTGCTGGAGAGCGTCGATGAGATTGCCGCAGAAGACAAAATCAGCGGCTATGCCAGATTTATCAATGACACAACGCTCGAGGTCGACGGCCACACCCGCATTGAAGCCCAGCGCATTGTGATTGCCACCGGCTCCCGTCCGGCCTATCCGGGCGCATGGCATGAGCTGGGTGATCGCCTGGTGATCAATGATGATGTCTTTGCCTGGGATGATCTGCCGGCCTCGGTGGCAGTCTTCGGTCCGGGTGTGATCGGACTGGAGCTGGGTCAGGCGCTGCACCGCCTCGGGGTTGAGGTCAAAATCTTCGGTCTCGGCGGTCAGGTCGGCCCGCTGACCGACGATGAAGTCATGGCGTATGCCAATACCGCCTTCAATGACGAGCTGTACCTGGATGCCGATGTCAGGGTCGAAAGCATGAAGCGTGTTGGCGACCATGTTGAGATTCAGTTCCTCAACAAATCGGGCGAGCTGGAAACCCAGACGTTCGACTATGTGCTGGCTGCGACGGGCCGTCGGCCGAATACCGACAAGCTGGCGCTTGACAACACCAGTGTGGCGCTGGATGAACGCGGCGTACCGATTGCCGACCATTTCACCCTGCAAACCTCGGTGGCGTCGATTTTCATTGCCGGTGATGCCAGCAACCAGTTGCCTCTGCTGCATGAAGCGGCCGATCAGGGCCGGATCGCCGGTGACAACGCCGGCCGCTTCCCGGATATTCGCGCCGGGCTGCGTCGCTCGAAAATTTCCGTGGTGTTCACCGAACCGCAAATTGCCATGGTGGGGGAAAGTCGCCGCGAAATCACTGAGCGGCTGGGTAACTGCGGCTGCTTTGAGGTCGGTACTGTTTCGTTTGAAAATCAAGGCCGCTCGCGAGTGATGCTGCGCAATAAAGGCATACTGAACCTGTACGGCGAACATGGCACAGGCCGTTTTCTGGGCGCTGAGATGATGGGGCCCAACGCTGAGCACCTGGCGCATTTACTGGCCTGGGCACACCAGAGCAAGATGACAGTGGCGCAAATGCTGGATATGCCCTTCTACCATCCGGTGATCGAGGAAGGTGTCCGAACCGCACTGCGTGATCTCAACGCCAAACTGCATCTGGGGCCAGAAATGATCAAGCACTGCATGGACTGTGGTCCAGGCTGTTAATGCAGTCCCAATGACACTGACGGGAAACAATCACCACCGCCATAGGCGGTGGTTTAGGGGTGACAAAAAAGCGCCGGATCACCGGCGCTTTTTTATGTTTCATTCAAACACCTGACGATCAGGCGACGTTGACGCTCGGAATCACATGCTGCTGATCCAATCTGACTTCCAGTGCCACCTCGTCACAGGCATGCTGACGCGGGCACATATCGCAGTCTTTCATCACTTTCTCCGGCAACAAAGATTTTGAGGTCGGAATAAAGTCCTGCTTCATGAAAAATTCAGGCACACGGGTCAGCACAAACACCCGCTTGATGGCCATCTGACTGGCTTTTTCCAGCAAATGCTGAATCAGTGCCTTGCCCTGCCCCTGGTGCTGCCAGCCGGCCTCAATACCCAGCGAGCGGATTTCCGCCAGCCCTGAGTCGTAGACATAAAGCGACGCACAGCCTGTGACCACCCCCTGGGTTTCTGCCACCGCAAATGAGCCGATATCACGCACCAGTTCGTTCCGCGGACGCGGCAGGTTCTCGCCCAGTCCGGCCCAGTAAGCCACCATGCCTTCAATGGCATCCAGATCGGTCAGCCGCGCCCCCCGTACCTTCACTCCCGGCGCATGGCGTTTCGACAAGCGTTTCTCCGTCTGCGCAATGGCGTGATCGACCTGATTGGGCGCCACACCACCCAGAGCACAGCGTTTCTCCAGACAGGATTCAATGGTCAGGATCGGATACACATCCTCAGCAATCACCGGCGAGAAGGCTTTCATCTCCTCCAGCGACAGCTCTTCCAGCGCACAGCCTTTCTCGATAGCCGCCACGACAGCCACGCCGACGATATGGTGTGCTTCACGGAACGGAATGCCCTTGGCCACCAGGTAATCGGCCAGCTCGGTGGCATTGGAATAGCCCTGCATCGCTGCTTCCAGTGTCCGGTCTTTGTTGACCTTGATACCGTCAAAGCACAGCGCGGCCATTTCCATGCATTCGTGCCAGGTGTCCAGTGCGTCGAACAAGCCTTCTTTGTCTTCCTGCATGTCTTTGTTGTACGCCAGCGGCAGCGCTTTAACCGTCATCATCATGCCCGCCAGCGAACCGTAGACCCGGCCACACTTACCACGGATCAGCTCCAGCGCATCCGGATTCTTTTTCTGCGGCATCAGCGATGAGCCTGAGGTGACGGTATCGGCCAGCTCAATAAAGTTGGACTCGCCCGAATTGTAGAAAATCATGTCTTCTGCCAGACGGGACAGATGCAGCATGGAAATCGACGCCGTCGACAGCAGCTCCATCACATGGTCACGGTCCGACACAGAATCCAGACTGTTGCGGGTGGCGCGGTGGAAACCCAGACTGTGAGCCAGGGCTTCACGGTCAATCGGGTAAGCCGTACCGGCCAGTGCACCGGACCCTAGCGGACAGGTATCTAACCGGTGCAGCGCATCACTCAGACGTGAATGGTCACGCTCGAACATTTCCACATAAGCCAGACACCAGTGGGCAAACGTCACCGGCTGGGCACGCTGCAGGTGGGTGTATCCCGGCAGCACAGTGGCCTGATGTTCACGGGCCACCGTAGTCAGCTGGCTTTGCAGGTGATCCAGCATCATGAGTAACTGGTGTCCCTGCTGACGGCACCACAGCTTGAGATCGGTCGCCACCTGATCGTTACGTGAACGGCCGGTGTGCAGCTTTTTGCCCAAATCCCCCACACGATGGATAAGCTGCTGCTCAACCCAGCTGTGGATGTCTTCGGCATCAGACTGGAGGATCTGTTGCGGATCCTCCATCACAGCCAGCTTGAGCTCATTGAGTGCCAGCTCCAGCTTCTGCTGCTCCTCTTCGGTCAGTACCCCGACCTGACGCAGCGCTTTGGACCAGGCCACCGAGCCAACGATGTCTTGCTCCGCCAGGCGGTAATCAAAACGCAGGGAATCGTTAAACTGCTTGAACCGAGTATCTGCTGCCTGACTAAAACGTCCGCCCCATAGTGCCATGGTACTTCTCCTTTGCTGTACGACCGACTTGCTCACATGTCTTTATTAGTAATGCGCTTTACGCTAGTTAGGTTATTTTTTCTGTTCGTTCAGGGCACGGATACGGCTTGCCAGCGAGTACAGGCGGATAAAGCCACCCGCATGGCTGTGGTCGTACACTTCGTCTTCACCGAAGGTAGCGAACTCTTCCGAGTACAGGCTGTTCGGCGAACGTTTCTGAACGGCCGTTACCTGGCCTTTGTACAGTTTCAGCACCACTTCGCCATTGACGTCCTGCGCCAGCTCATTGGCGGCGGCCAGCAGTGAACGGCACAGAGGCGTGAACCAGCGGCCATCGTAAATCAGGTGCGAGGCTTTCAGGCCGATACTTTCACGGAATTCAAACGACTCTTTGTCCAGTACCAGTTGTTCGACGGCACGCAGGGCTTCCATCATGATGGTGCCTCCCGGTGTCTCATAACAGCCACGGGACTTGATACCGACCAGACGGTTCTCGACGATATCGATACGACCGACACCGTGCTCGGCACCTTTCTTGTTCAGATACACCAGGGCTTCATACGGCGACATGGCTTTGCCGTCGACTGCCACAATTTCGCCTTTTTCGATCAGTACAGACACTTCTTCCGGGGTGGTCGGTGCATCTTCCGGATCTTTGGTCCATACCCAGCACAGCTCATTAGACTGGTTCCAGGTGTTTTCCAGCACGCCGCCTTCGGTTGAAATGTGCCAGGCATTTGCGTCACGGGAATAGATTTTTTCCAGCGTTGCCGTGGTTGGAATCTTACGCTCGGCCAGATAATCCAGCAGGGCTTCACGGCTGCGCAGATCCCATTCACGCCACGGGGCAATCACAGTCAGTTGTGGTGCCAGGGCCGCGTAGGCACTTTCAAAACGCACCTGGTCGTTGCCTTTACCGGTACAACCGTGGCACAGGGCATCCGCGCCCACTTCCAGCGCACATTCCACCTGGGCTTTGGCGATAATCGGACGGGCCATTGAGGTACCCAGCAGGTATTTCCCTTCATAGACAGCACCGGTTTTCAGGCTTGGATAGATATAGTCTTTGACCATCTCCTCTTTCAGATCGGCGATATAACAAGCCGATGCACCTGACGCCAGGGCTTTTTCTTCAATACCGACCAGTTCCTCTTCGCCCTGGCCCACATCGGCGACGAAAGCGATCACTTCACAGTCATAGTTCTCTTTCAGCCATGGAATGATGGCCGAAGTGTCCAGACCGCCGGAATATGCCAATACAACTTTACTCACCTTGCTCATTGTTACTCTCCTGTGTTGCCTGCTCGACGGTCTACCCGTTCAGGCGATATCAATCTTTACTGTTTAAAACATCAAACAAAATAAGGGTAATCTTTATATCCAAACACCGGGTTACCGCCAGCGTTTGTACTCAATTCTGCTGGTTCAGAGCACAAATCGGGTGCCGATTTGCTCACCGTCAAACAGATTCACCAGTTGATCCGGGTAGCGCCAGCCCGCAATTTCGACTGCACGTCCCAGCCCTTTGGCTGCCTCAAATGCCGCTTTGACTTTGACAATCATGCCGTCGGTAATCACGGCCTGCTGGATCAGCGCATCCGCCTGAGGCTCGCTCAAAGACGCAATCAGATGCCCTTTGCCATCCAGCACGCCACTGACATCCGACAGCAACACCAGCTCGGCATCCAGCGCCGCGGCCACGGCCACCGCCGCCTGATCGGCATTGACATTCATCAGCTCACCGTCAGCCGTCAGGCCAATCGAGCTGACAATCGGCAGATAACCTGCCGCTATGATGCCGGACACTAAGTGGCTGTCGCCCGGTGCGGCTTTGCCGACCGCGCCCAGCTCAGGGTCCAGCTCAGTAACCTGGCACAGACCACCGTCTGCCAGACTTAATCCTACCGCTTTCACCCCGGACTTGATGGCCTGGCCCTGCAGCATTTTATTGGCCGTCCCCGCCAACGCGCCGGCAATCACGCCGATCTGATCAGCCGGGGTCACACGTAACCCCTGTTTTTTCACCGTCGGCAGGTTCAGCTGCTTCATCAGGTCATCAACCAGATAGCCGCCGCCATGGACCAGTACCAGAGGCCGGTTGGCCTTGGCCTGATAGGCATTGATGGCACCAAATACTTTTTCCAGCGTGTCGGTACACGACAGCACTGCTCCACCCAATTTGATTACTAACGGCGACTGTTCCATCCCGGTTCTCCTCTCAACAGCCAGACTTAACCAACCAGCGCAGTCAATGGCGCAAAACCATTACGAATATTTATGCATTGCATCGCCTGAGACGATGCACCTTTTAATAAGTTGTCGATAGCCGACGTGAGGATCACATGCTGCCCCTGCACTTTCCAGCCAATATCACAGAAGCAAGTATTAACGACATCCTGCAAACGTGCTGCGTTATTGCCCAGCAGACGCACCGCCTGCTGGCCCGGCTGGGTATAGGCCGCTTCCATCGCTTCTGTCACCGCTTGCGGGGTCACCCCAGGTGCCAGCTTGGCGGTAATAGTGGCCAGAATGCCCCGTTTGAAATTGCCCAGATGCGGGGTAAAAATGACATCAGTACCCAGGTGCGCGGCAATTTCCGGCTGATGACGGTGGGTAAAGACACCGTATGCCATCAGGCTGACTTCACAAAAACTGTTGGTCATGCTGGCTTTACGGCCTGCACCTGACACACCGCTGACCGCATTGATCACAGGCCATTGCTGGGTATCGAGCAGTCCCGCTGCCAGCAGCGGTTTCAGGGCCAGTTGTGACGCGGTCGGATAACAGCCCGGTACGGCCACCAGCTGAGCTTTGGCTATCGATTCAGCATTCCACTCCGCCAGACCGTATACCGCCGCATCCAGCCAGTCGGCATGCTGATGCGCAAACCCGTAATACTGCGTATAAAAGTCATCGCCCTTCACCCGAAAAGCACCGGACAGGTCAAAGACCTGACAACCCGCCGCCAGAAAAACAGGCGCCAGGTCATGGCTGACTTCATGCGCCGTTGCCAGCAGCACAATATCGGAAGCCTGTGCCACCGCGGCCACATCCGTCAAAGGTTGCAGTGGCAGATCAACCTGCCCGCGCAGCTGGCCGTGCAGCTCACTGATCGCCTTGTTAGCGTCCAGACTGTTTTCGGACACATAAAGTCCGGCCAATTGCAGATGCGGGTGTTTATGGACCATAGCGGCCAGCTCTGCGCCGGTATAACCGCTGGCACCTATGATAGATGTGTTCAACATATTGGATCCCGTTGTCATCGTTGTGAAATTCACTATCAAGAAAATATAACTGCTGTGTGTTCAGCGTGTGGCGCCGGGCAGGCGCAATAGAAAGGTGCCAGTGGCACCAGGCGATAGAGACTTAGCGTCGTCGGAAGGAATACTGCTTGTAATTCATCGCCTGGTTCATACTACTACTGATGGCCTCTGGTCATTGAGATAAAAGCGTTGTTAGCCGTGATTCTCTGCCGGGAAAGGTTCGAGCAAACCCCAAAACCGCAAAGAATATTTTTATTCACTTAATGTGAATTTTTATATTTACCTTTTCCTGCCTTTTGTGTCAAGAGAAGCAGAAGAAAAAATGCCTTTCCTGACGCGGAGCCAGTGTTAAAGCGCACGCTAAAACGGTAAAGGTAAAGAAAGTAAATTACAGGAATGAGACACACAGCGGCCTTATGCAGGAGAAACTGGCGGGATTTTGGTCTAAAAAGGGTGCACTTATTGACCTTTCGCCCCAATGAAGGCTAGATTGTTGGCTACGCCTTGGCGATTGGATGTAACAAAATTACGATATGGATGCGATATGAACGAAAAGTACAGTGCGTTAAAAAGCAATGTCAGTATGCTTGGTCACTTGCTGGGTAATACAATCAAGGACGCCCATGGCAGCGAACTGCTGGAGAAAGTAGAAACCATTCGGAAACTGTCTAAATCGGCCTGCGCCGGCAACAGCGATGACCGGGAAAAGCTGATCACAGAGTTGCAGAACCTGCCGGACGATCAGTTGCTGCCTGTAACTCATGCGTTCAGTCAGTTCCTTAACCTGACCAACATCGCCGAGCAGTACCACACTATCTCTCGCCATTGCGAGGAGCTGGTGTGTAATCCGGATGAAATGGATTCGCTGTTCGCCAAGCTGAAAGACGAAAAGATCAGCGAGCTCGACTCGTTGCAAGCAGTCCGCGATTTGAATATCGAACTGGTGCTGACAGCCCACCCGACCGAAATTGCGCGTCGCACCATGATTCACAAGCTGGTGCAAATCAACAAATGCCTGTCCAAACTCGAGCTGAGCGAGCTGTCCCACAGTGAGCGTCAGAAAGCCGAGCGCCGCCTGGAGCAACTGATCGCTCAGGCCTGGCATTCCGATGTGATCCGTAAACAACGCCCCAGCCCGCTTGACGAAGCCAAGTGGGGATTTGCCGTGGTGGAAAATTCACTGTGGCAGGCAGTACCGGAATTTCTGCGTCAGTTTGATGAGAAACTGCACCAGCACCTGGGCGAGAGCCTGCCGCTGGACGCAGCACCGGTCAAATTCTCGTCCTGGATGGGCGGCGACCGTGACGGTAACCCGTTTGTGACAGCCGAAATTACCCGCGAAGTCTTGTTGCTGTCGCGCTGGAAAGCGGCCGACCTGTATCTCAATGATATCCAGGAGCTGGTCAGCGAACTCTCTATGGTCGAGTGCAACAGCGAAGTGCGCGAACTGGCCAATGGTGCCCACGAACCGTATCGTGAAATCATCAAAGGCCTGCGGACTTTACTGACTCAGACCCGCGATGTGCTGGATGCTCAGATCAAAGGCAGCGACAGTGTGCCGAAAGTGGCGATCCTGGAAGACATAGATCAGCTGTGGCAACCGCTGCATGCCTGTTACCGCTCACTGCATGAGTGTGGCATGTCTATCATTGCCGACGGCTTGCTGCTGGATACCCTGCGTCGCATTCAGTGTTTCGGCGTCCACCTGGTGCGCCTGGACATACGTCAGGAAAGCACACGCCATTCGAATGCCATTTCTGAACTGACCCGCTATCTGGGGCTGGGCGACTACGATCAGTGGAGCGAGCAGGACAAAGTCGCCTTCCTGGTGCGCGAGCTGGCGTCAAATCGTCCTCTGCTGCCCCGTAACTGGCAGCCATCGGAAGCGGTACAGGAAGTGCTGGATACCTGCCGTGTAGTGGCTGAGCAGCCGCGTCAGGCGCTGGGAGCCTATGTGATTTCCATGGCCCGTACCGCCTCGGATGTGCTGGCGGTCCATTTGCTGCTCAAAGAGTCCGGCTGCACCTTCCGTCTGGATGTCTGCCCGCTGTTTGAAACCCTGGACGACCTCAATAACGCAGAGGCGGTGATCACCCAGCTGATGAACATCGACTGGTATCGCGGTTTCATCCAGAACCATCAGATGGTGATGATCGGCTACTCTGACTCCGCCAAAGATGCCGGTGTCACCGCGGCTGGCTGGGCGCAGTACCGCGCCATGGAAGCCCTGGTCAATGTGTGCGATGAGGCCGGCGTTGAGCTGACCCTGTTCCACGGCCGTGGCGGCAGTATTGGCCGTGGCGGTGCACCTGCGCACGCCGCCCTGCTGTCTCAGCCACCGCGCAGCCTCAAAGGTGGCTTACGTGTGACCGAACAAGGCGAGATGATCCGCTTTAAGCTGGGTCTGCCTGATGTGGCCGTCAACAGCCTGAACCTGTACGCCAGTGCCATTCTGGAAGCCAACCTACTGCCGCCGCCGGCGCCTAAGCAGCAATGGCGTGATGTGATGGACGTGCTGTCAGAGGTTTCCTGCGAAGCCTATCGCTCGGTGGTCCGCGGCCATGACTCCTTCGTGCCTTATTTCCGTGCAGCAACGCCAGAAATGGAGCTGGGCAAACTGCCACTGGGTTCACGCCCGTCCAAACGTAACCCTCAGGGTGGCGTAGAAAGCTTGCGTGCTATCCCGTGGATTTTCGCCTGGAGTCAGAACCGTCTGCTGCTGCCCGCCTGGCTGGGTGCCGGTAAAGCGATTCAGCATGTCATCGATCAGGGCCATTCTGAGCTGCTGGAAGAAATGTGCCGTGAATGGCCATTCTTCTCAACACGACTAGGTATGCTGGAAATGGTGTACAGCAAAACCAATATCCAGATTGCCGAATACTATGATCAGCGGCTGACCGATAAGAGTTTATGGCCGCTGGGACAGGAACTTCGCGATCAGCTGCAACGCGATATCAAGGTGGTGCTCAACGTAGAAAACAGCGACCACCTGATGGAGCAGGATCCCTGGGGGGCAGAATCTATCCGGCTGCGCAATGTGTATGTTGAGCCACTTAACATGCTGCAGGCGGAATTACTGCACCGTACCCGCCAGCTTGAGAGCGAGTCGCCGATTCTGGAAGAAGCCCTGATGGTCACCATTGCCGGTATTGCCGCCGGAATGCGCAATACGGGTTAATTTTTCGCCTCTTCGCAACATCAAACAGGTCACCGGCAGGTGGCCTGTTTTTTTGTTCACAATTTAGACAGCATGAGTTTTTTCATTTCAGCTAAGGTCTATATGAGTGCTGTGAATCACTTTGATTGAAACTTTGTGCACTGCGCGCAGTCTACATAATTGGACGAACGTCACAAGATAAGTAATTGCTCACTGTTCATCATAGAATATTTATGCTTCCAGTGGTTGCAGAGAATAAATTGATGATATCCTATGTGATCTCGACCGGGCACTGCAACAAGACGATTATAAAAACGCCTGAGAGCGGAAGGGTAACGTTACGCCTGGTCGGTTTATTTTTTGTAGTATTTTAACGGATAGAAGAGATGTCACTACCACACGTCATATTGACCGTGCTGAGTTCGCGCGACGCGACCGGCTACGACATAACAAAAGAGTTTTCTCACAGTATCGGCTATTTCTGGAAAGCCAGTCATCAGCAGGTTTACCGTGAGCTAAACAAAATGGCCACCAACAACCAGGTTACCTGCAAACTGGAACCTCAGGAAGGCAAGCCGGATCGCAAGGTCTACTCTATCACTGAACTGGGCCGTCAGGCGCTGTTTGAGTGGTTCCAGGAGCCAGCCCGCAATCCGACCATTCGTGATGAATTCTCCGCCAAGCTACTGGTTTGCGGTGTTCACAACTCGCTGCCGATGCAGCGCCAGCTGGAAGCACTGATCGAGGAATCACACACCCTGATGAACCATTACCACGAGCTGGAAAAAGTCCATTTCGCCAATTACAAGGAAATGGATCGTCAGTCGCGTCTTGACCGCCTGACACTGCGTCGCGGTATCCATAACCGACAGGCCTGGATTGACTGGGCAGAAGAAGTACTGGTGGAACTGCAAGATATCGACAGCGCCGACAGCAATGTCGCCATGGCTGCTGAGTAACCCTGCAACCCCCGATGTACAGGCATCAGTGACCTGCGGCTCCTCAGCCACTCAGGGGCCGGTTCGTCACGTACCAGCCAGATACAAAAAAAGCCGCAATGCGGCTTTTTCTTTTTCCTGTCCGATACCGCCATCAGGCAATGGCTTCAGCTTCAGCACGCACACCTAAGGTGTGGCAAATCGCATAAGTCAGCTCAGCACGGTTGAGGGTGTAAAAGTGGAAATCTTTGACTCCCTCGCGGCTCAGTACCCGCACCATGTCAATTGCGTTACTGGCCCCGACCATCTGACGGCTCAGTAAATCGTCATCCAGCCCCTGATATTGTTTCTCCAACCAGTTCGGGATTTTCACATTATTGGCCTGCGCGAAGCGCTTGGCCTGCTTCATGTTCACCACAGGCAGGATACCCGGGACGATTTCAACATCAATACCGGCGGCAACGCAGCGGTCGCGAAAACGCAGGTAGCTTTCGACATCAAAAAAGAACTGAGTGATTGCACGGCTGGCACCGGCATCGACTTTACGCTTGAGGTTAATCAGGTCGGCCTGGGCACTTTTCGCTTCCGGATGCACTTCAGGATAAGCCGCCACAGAAATATCAAAATCCGCTTCCGCACGCAGCAGCTCGACCAGATCGACCGCATACATGTCCGGCTTACCGCCCTGCGGCGGCAAATCGCCCCGCAGCGCCACGATATTGCGGATCCCGCTTTTCCAGTAATCACGGGCAATGGCACGCAGTTCATCACGCGTAGCATCGATACAGGTCAGGTGAGGCGCGGCCAGCAGACCGGTCTGCTCTTTGATGTCTTTGATGATCGAGTGGGTACGGTCACGCTCGCCTGAGTTGGCGCCGTAAGTCACAGACACGAATTTCGGCTTCAGTGTCTTCAGACGATGGATGGATGACCAGAGGGTTTCTTCCATCGCAGGCGAACTTGGCGGAAAGAATTCAAATGATACATTGATGGCACCGTTCAGATCGGCGATGTTTTGATTTAACGCATCCAAGTGACTGGCGTAAGAATAACCCATAATTGAAACCTTCCTGCTGCTGGCCTGCGGCCTTCCCTCTGAACCCTGACGCCAAACAACCATTTAGACGTCTATATGTCCACAGAATGTCTTGTAACCAAATTAATGTCAACCGCATGAACATGAATTTTTCTCAACATCAAGATCCACTTTATTCAAGTCCAGCGTTTTACTGTGTCGATTGCCCGCCAGGCAGCACCAATGCTGGGAAAAAACAGAATCAAGAAACAAAAAGGGCAGCTCAGGGCTACCCTTTGGATCTATCTCATAACGGGAAAATCTTACAAAAGCCGCGCCAGCCGGTTCAAATCCGACAGTAACGCCCCTGCCGTGACGTCCCGGCCCGCACCAGGGCCACGGATAACCAGCGGATTGTCCCGGTACCAGCGGCTTTCAATCGCAAAGATGTTGTCGCACGGCAGCAGGTTCGCCAGCGCATGCTCAGGCTCCAGCGCTTCCAGGCCCACCACGGCGTGACCGTTTTTGTCCAGCCGCGCGATATAGCGCAGCACTTTCCCCTCCCGCTGCGCTTTGCTCAGGCGTGCCTGCAAACGCTCATCAAGCACATCACTGTGCTCAAAAAAAGCGTCCAGGCTCAGAGCTGCCAGCTCTTCGGGCACCAATGACTCGACTTTGACCTGCTCAGGCTCCAGTGCCAGTCCGGATTCCCGCGCTAGAATCACCAGCTTTCGCATTACATCGCTGCCGTCCAGATCGTGGCGCGGATCCGGCTCCGTCAGCCCCTGCTGCCAGGCCTGTTCAAGCAACTGACTGAAAGGCAGGCTGCCGTCGAACTGCTGGAACAGCCAGGACAGAGTGCCCGAGAAAATGCCGGATACGGCAATAATCGTATCCCCGCTGTCGCGCAAATCTTTGACCGTATGGTTGACCGGCAATCCGGCGCCCACAGTGGCGTTATACAGCCAGTGGCGGCTGCTTTTCTCGAACGCATCCACCACAGCGCGGTAGACTTTACCTTTTGCAGAGCCGGCGACTTTATTGGCCGAGATCAGATGCAAGCCGTGGCTGGCAAATTCCGGGTAACGCTCAGACAGCGCTTTACTGGCGGTGACATCCAGTACCACCAGCTCATCATAGTCATGCTGTCCCAGAGCCGGCAGCCAGTCCGTGCCGTCTGTGGCTTCATCATCAAACCGGGTCAGTGCCTGAAGCGGCTCAATGCCCTGCAGATCCAGCCAGTAGCGCCGGCTGTCGGCCACCCCTATCAGGGTAAAGCTCATGCCGTAACGTTTTTCCAGCGCCACCTTTTCTTCTTCCAGCAACTCCAGCCAGCGGCTGCCGATATTGCCCTTGCCGCACAAGAGCAGACCGATACGCTTTTGCGCCTGGAACAAATGTTGATGGATCAGCTGGACCAGGGCCTGGGTATCGGCCTGACGCAGTACCGCCACCAGGCTCAGCCCGGATTCGGCTTCGGCAATAAACTCGACCGGCTGGCCTTTTAATTGCTGCTGGAAGCCATGGCAGTGCACCGGGTTGATCACCACCCCGGCCCCCACCGCGGCCACCATAGTAAAACCGTCGCGCAAACGGATCTCGGCCGGTAAACCGCTGTCCTGCAGCAGTGCCAGCACCCCGTTGGCCACTTCGGCGGTATACGCCAGCAGAATCTGTCCTTTGTCGGTTTCCACCGCTTGCGCCAGCGGGATCACTTGTGCTTTCGGCAGCAAAGTCGCCAGCTCGCGCTCCACCTGCTCCAGTGTCTGGGCACGTGAGACAGACAGCTCCAGCAGACAGACCTCATCCAGCGAGGTAATGATTTTGGCACCGCGACCGGATGCCAGTACCCGTTCCACACGGGTCGAGCCAGATTCCGGCTGCAGGCTGCAGCGCAGCGTCAGATCAATGGCACTCTGAGCCACAGGCTGCAGGGTGCGGCTGTGCAGCACAGGCGCCGCCAGACGGGCCAGCTCGTCGGCCTCATCCAGACGCAGCAAAGGCAACAGACAAGCATCACTGACCAGCCGGGGATCTGCACTGTAGACACCGGCGACATCACTCCAGATGGTCACCCGGCTGACACCGGCCAGCGCGCCGATCACAGTGGCGGAATAATCCGAGCCATTGCGGCCCAGCAGCACGGTTTCACCGGCTTGATTGCTGGCCATAAAACCTGTGATCACCATGCGATGGCCACTGTGCTGCGCCAGTTCATTTTGCAGCAACGGCAGTGAACGGCCGCGGTCAACTTCCGGCTGGGCGGCGCGCTCGGCACGCAGGAAGCGCCGCGAGTCCAGCGCCCGTGCCGCCATGCCTTTGTGGGTCAGCAGTGCGGCCAGCAACCGGGAAGACCAGAGTTCACCGTGTCCGAGTACCCAGGCTTGTCTGGCCGGGGTGATGTCACTGTCGGTGAGCTGTCCCAGCTCGCTGAATTCCAGGTGCAGCGAGGTTAACAGCTCATCTGCCACGGTTTCTTCCAGCAGCTCTTCGATGAGATGCTGCTGGAAGGTGCGCAAATCCTGCAGGCTTTCATGCGCCAGCCGGCCGTCTTTACTCAGTAAAGACAGCCACTGAATCAGGCGGTTGGTAGTTTTGCCGGCCGCCGAGACCACCACCAGATCCTCGGCGCTGGAGTATTGCGCCAGGATATGGGCGACATTACGGTAACAGCTGGCATCCGCTAAACTGCTGCCGCCAAATTTGTGCAGCTGACGTTTCAGGGTCATTCACTGGCCTCCGCCGCTTTCGCTTTGGCAAAAGCCTGAGCCAGATCGGCAATCAAATCATCGGCATCTTCCAGGCCCACAGACAAACGCAGCAGCGACGGCAGGATACCTGCCTCGCGCTGTGCCTCATCCGACATGGCACGGTGGGTCATGCTAGCAGGGTGCGCAATCAGGCTTTCCGTGCCGCCCAGTGACTCAGCCAGAGAGAAATCGTTTAAAGCCGCCACAAAGACTTCCAGTTGCTGCATGCTGCCGGCCAGCTCAAAACTCAGCATGGAGCCAAAGCCTTTTTGCTGCCGGGCCGCAATCTCATGGCCCGGGTGATCAGCCAGGCTGGGGTGATAGATCTTGCCTACCAGCGGCTGGGTTTGCAGATAGGCCAGCAGCCGGGCAGAATTTTCTTCATGGACACGCATACGCGCCATCAGAGTCCGCACACCGCGCAGAGTCAGGTAAGCATCAAAGGGGGCACCGGTGGCGCCGATACAGTTGGCCCACCAAGACAAGTTCTCGGCGTGCTCGCTGTCTTTGGCAATCAGCACCCCGCCAACCACATCGGAATGGCCATTGATATATTTGGTGGTGGAATGCACCACGAAGTCTGCGCCCAGGGCGATCGGCTGCTGCAGCGCCGGTGACAGGAAAGTGTTGTCCACCGCCACCAGCGCTCCTGCATCGTGCGCCTGCTGGCACAGCTGCTCGACGTCGACCACCCGCAACAGCGGGTTGGACGGCGTTTCGACCCACACCAGTTTCGGCTTTTTCGCTAATGCCTCTGCCAGCGCCTGAGGGTTGCCCTGATCGACAAAAAGCACCTTAAAGTCACCTTTGCCGGCACGGGTATTGAACAAGCGGTAGGTGCCGCCGTAGCAGTCATGGGGAGCCACAACCAGATCATCCGGCCCCAGTTGCGCCGTGGCCAGCAGGTTAATCGCCGCTGTACCGCAGCTGGTCACCACACCGCCTGCCCCGCCTTCCAGCTCTGCCAGGGTGTCTGCCAGTAAATTACGGGTCGGATTTCCCGAGCGGGAATAATCGTACTGAGGTAAAGTCCCTAATTCAGGGAAGCCATAGGTTGAGGTCAAGTAAATAGGTGGCACCACTGCACGAAATTGCTGATCGGTTTCAATGCCGCTGCGAACAGCGATAGTAGCTGTTTTCTTGTCACTCATGTAATTTGCTTCCTTGTTTCCGGGACCAGGCCAGAGGCCGACGAGAGTAAGATGCCTCAACCTTAGCGAGATTTAAAAAAGACGTCAACACTTCTAGACGTCTATATGTCTTTGCTTGTGGCAGTAAATGCCGCTAAAATTCCCCCCATACAATATTTCAAAACCCTATATCGCTGAGAAGGTAAACAATGGCAAAGTGGAACGGTGAGTACATCAGCCCTTATGCGGAACATGGCAAGAAAAATGAGCAGGTCAAGAAAATCACTGTCTCTATCCCATTAAAGGTGTTGAAAATCCTCACAGATGAACGCACCCGCCGTCAGGTAAACAACCTTCGCCACGCCACCAACAGTGAACTGCTGTGCGAGGCATTCCTGCATGCTTACACCGGCCAGCCACTGCCAACGGATGAAGATATCCGTAAAGATCGCCCTGACGATTTACCGGCAGAAGCCAAGGCCATCATGGACAGCCTGGGTATTGAGTACGAAGACATCAACGAATAATCAACATAACGCCCTGAGATAAAAAAAAACCAGCCATATGGCTGGTTTTTTCAATCAGAAGCACACACTGTGTGTCATTACACTTCCATGTAACCCACAGGCATCTCGATACGGGCAACGCCGGATTCCACCGCCGCGACCGCGACCGCTTTGGCAACCCGTGGCAACAAACGCGGATCCATAGGTTTAGGAATAATATAGTCCGGACCGAACTCCAGCTTATCCACCCCTGCGGCTTTCGCCACTTCTACCGGCACCGGTTCTTTGGCCAGTTCGCGGATAGCGTTGACCGCTGCCAGTTTCATCTCATCGTTAATCTCGCTGGCACGCACATCCAACGCACCACGGAAAATAAACGGGAAACAAATAACGTTGTTCACCTGGTTCGGATAATCCGAACGGCCGGTTCCCATGATCAGATCATTGCGAACCGCATGAGCCAGCTCAGGTTTAATTTCCGGATCCGGGTTTGAGCAGGCAAACACGATCGGCTTGTCGGCCATCAGCTTGAGCGACTCAGGCGCCAGCAGATCCGGGCCGGAGACACCGACAAAGATATCCGCCCCTTCGATAACATCTTCCAGGGTGCGCTTGTCAGTGTTGTTAGCAAACAGCTGCTTATACTCGTTGATATCATCACGACGGGTGTGAATCACCCCTTTGCGATCCAGCATGTAAATTTTTTCACGCTGGGCGCCGCATTTGATCAACAGCTCCATACAGGCGACGGCCGCTGCGCCGGCACCCAGGCAGATGATCACAGCTTCTTTGATATCTTTGCCCTGCAGCTCCAGTGCGTTCAGCATACCGGCTGCCGTTACGATCGCCGTACCGTGCTGGTCATCATGGAACACAGGCACCTGGCAGCGCTCGATCAGGCGCTTTTCAATCTCAAAACAATCGGGGGCTTTGATATCTTCCAGGTTAATACCGCCAAAGGTATCGGCGATATTGGCCACAGTATCAACGAACTCGTCGATAGTGCGGTGTTTCACTTCGATATCAATTGAATCCAGGCCAGCGAAACGCTTGAACAGCAGAGCCTTGCCTTCCATGACCGGCTTGGAAGCCAGCGGCCCCAGGTTACCCAAGCCAAGAATGGCCGTACCATTGGTAATCACAGCAACCATGTTGCCTTTACCCGTGTACTTATACACATTCTCTGCATTCTGGGCGATTTCCCGTACCGGTTCAGCCACACCAGGGCTGTAGGCCAGAGCGAGATCTTCTACTGTATTGGCAGGCTTGCTTAGTTCAACCGAAATTTTCCCGGGGACAGGGTAAGCATGATAGTGAAGTGCTTGTTGACGAAAATCTTCAGACATAATTATTAGAATCCTGAATGGATGGATGTTCTGTTCGGTTCGGTATTGAACAATCAATCATATTCGATAGCAGCACAAAATCCTAGTTCGTACAAGCTGGTAATACCAAGGCAGTGACCATCACAGGCCAGAAGATATGCGGGGGGATAACAGGGGTGAATCAATGACAACAAATAAATCAGTCATTACAGGCAGGAAGCAGCAGCCAATAGCAAAAAGGGACGCCTGAGCGTCCCTTTTTTCGACAGTGTCTTAACGCAATTACTTGCTAGACAGAGCGCCGAAACGCTTGTTGAATTTGTCGATACGGCCACCGGTGCTCACTTGACGCTGCTTACCAGTGTAGAATGGGTGACATTTGTCACACACATCCAGGTTGATGTCTTTTTTCATCGTTGAATTAAAGACAAATGCGTTGCCGCAAGAACATTTTGCGTTTACAGCTGTGTATTCTGGGTGGATACCTTGTTTCATGGGAAACCTCTAAGCTAAGGCCGTGTCGCTCTCCCGATCCAAAGCCGGGCACCACACGTGGTTAATAAATACTGCCAGGCCAACGGCGCTGGACAAATAGGCGGCGTATGATAATCAATCAGCCGACACAGATCAACCAGCAATCGCAGTGTCGTCTTGCTTTGCCTCACCCCTTGTGCAAGGTACACTGCCCTCTACCTGTAAGTATAAGTGATATCAGCCAATACCCATGACTGCCACCATCGCCAGGGTTGCCCTGCCCGTTCCGCTGGACAAAAGCTTCGACTACCTGATCCCATCAGGCCAACGGCCTGTGGTCGGTGGCCGGGTAAGGGTGCCATTTGGCCGTCAGCAGCTCACCGGAATAGTGATTGCCCTGACCGGGCAGTCCGATTTTCCTCTTGATCAGCTCAAGCCCCTCAAGGCGGTTCTCGACAGCGAACCGCTGTGGCAGCCGCCATTGTTTCAGTTACTGGAGTGGACCAGCCGCTACTACCAGTACCCGCTGGGCGATACGCTGGCCAATGCCCTGCCATCGGCCTTACGTAAAGGCAGACCGGCCAATGCCGAGATTCGTTACTGGCAATTGACAGAAAAAGGGCAGGAACAACCTCTGGCGGCGCTCAAACGGGCACCGCGGCAGGCAAAAGTGCTGACGCTGCTGCGCCACGGCGCGCTCAGTCACGATGCCTTACTCGATCAGGAGGTGAACAGCGCCACCCTGAAAACGCTGGCAGAAAAAGGCTGGGTCGAGCATTTTCACACCACAGCGCACAGCGGCCACTGGCCAGCGGATTTCGCTGTCACCGAAGAAAAGCCCCGCCTCAACGAGGAGCAGGCGCTGGCGATTGCCAGCGTCAATGCCAACCCGGGTTATGCCTGTTATTTACTGGAAGGTGTAACGGGGTCAGGCAAGACCGAAGTCTATCTCAACCTGATTGAGCCGGTGCTGGCCGCCGGCAAGCAAGCCCTGGTGCTGGTACCGGAAATTGGTCTGACCCCGCAGACCATCAACCGTTTCCAGCGCCGCTTCAACGTGCCGCTGTTCACCATTCATTCCGGTCTGAATGATACCGAGCGCCTCAGCGCCTGGCTGGCCGGGCGCGACAATCAGGCCGGCATCATTATCGGTACCCGCTCTGCCCTGTTCACCCCCTTTGCCGATCTCGGCATCATTATTGTCGATGAAGAGCATGACTCATCCTATAAGCAGCAGGACAGCCTGCGCTATCACGCCAGGGACATGGCCGTACTGCGGGCCAGCAAAGAAAACATTCCGATTGTGCTCGGTTCAGCCACGCCGGCACTGGAAACCCTGCACAATGCCAGAACCGGCAAATACCACCACCTGCACCTGACCCGCCGCGCCGGTAACGCTCAGGCCGCCCGTCACGGGGTGCTGGACATGAAGGGACTCCATCTCGAGGCGGGACTGTCCGCCCCGCTGATTGCCCGTATGCGTCAGCACCTGAGCGCCGGCAATCAGGTGATACTGTTTCTCAACCGCCGCGGGTTCGCGCCGGCGCTGATGTGCCACGAATGCGGCTGGCTGGCGGAGTGTAAGCGATGCGATGCCTATTACACCTACCATCAGCACTCCGGCGAGCTGCGCTGCCACCATTGCCAGACCCAGCGCCCGGTCATGCCGCAGTGCCAGCAATGCGGTTCGACCCAGCTCCAGACGGTCGGGGTCGGCACCGAGCAGCTTGAACACCAGCTCGCCAGCTTGTTCCCTGAGTTCCGCACCGTGCGTATTGACCGCGACAGCACCCGCCGCAAAGGCAGCCTGGACAATTACCTTGAAGCGGTCAGGAACAAGGAGTACCAGATCCTGATCGGTACCCAGATGCTGGCCAAAGGCCACCACTTTCCCGATGTGACCCTGGTGGCGCTGGTCGATGTCGACAGCGCCCTGTTCAGCAATGACTTTCGTGCAGCGGAGCGGCTGGCACAGCTGTTCATCCAGGTCGCCGGCCGCGCAGGCCGCGCCAGCAAACCGGGCGAAGTACTGCTGCAGACCCACCATCCGGAACACAGTCTGCTTCAGGCCCTGCTCTACAAAGGCTACGACCACTTTGCCGCCCAGGCGCTGACAGAGCGCCATCAGGCCATGCTGCCGCCTTTTACCTACCTGGCTCTGTTCCGGGCCGAAGCGGCGCAAAGTGAGCTGACCGAGCAGTTTCTCCATCAGGTGCGCGGCATTCTGGAAGCCAGTCCGCTGTTTGAGTCCCACACTCTGGTACTGGGGCCCAATCCGGCGCCCCTCTCCCGCCGCGCCGGCCGCTATCGGTGGCAGTTACTGCTGCAGGCGCCCGACCGGAAAACCCTGCAAACTCTGCTGTCTGTGGCGCGTCCTGCCATTAATTTGCTGCCATTGGCACGGAAAGTGCGCTGGTCGCTGGACGTTGAACCTCAGGATTTAAGCTGAAGATAAGACAATTAATGCGATTTGGATCACAAGCCCAATGTAATTTATGCTATTTGGCACATGTTTAAACCCGCATAAAGCGCCTACAATAACAGGCTTGTTGGACCAGGTTTCTGCACCGATTTGGTTGCGATCCTCCAGCATTATTGAGAGAAATGTCTTAGAGAGGAACTATTTATGGCGACAATGAAGGATGTTGCCCAGCTAGCCGGAGTCTCTACCGCGACCGTGTCGCGCGCGCTGATGAACCCGGAAAAAGTGTCAGCCTCGACCCGTAAAAAAGTCGAACAGGCTGTCATGGATGCTGGCTATTCCCCCAACTCCCTGGCTCGTAACCTTAGGCGCAATGAATCCAAAACCATTGTCGCTATCGTCCCTGACATCTGCGATCCCTATTTCACGGAAATTATCCGGGGCATCGAAGAAGCGGCGATGGAATATGGCTATCTGGTGCTGCTGGGCGACAGCGGCCAGCAGAAAAGCCGGGAGAACTCATTCGTGAATCTGGTGTTCACCAAGCAGGCGGACGGCATGTTACTGCTGGGCACGGATTTACCCTTTGATATCAGCAAACCGGAGCAGAAAAACCTGCCTCCTATGGTAATGGCCTGTGAGTTTGCCCCTGAGCTGGAGCTGCCGACTGTCCACATTGATAACCTGACCGCCGCGTTTGAAGCCGTGAACTACCTGACCCAGATGGGTCACAAGCACATAGCCCAGATCACAGGTCCCGACAGCGCCATGCTCTGCCAGTTCCGCTCCCAGGGTTATCAGCAGGCCCTGCGCCGCGCCGGCACAGAACTGAATCCGGCCTACACGGTAAAAAGTGACTTCACCTTTGCCGGTGGTGCCCGCGCCGTGACCACTCTGTTATCACTGCCAGAGCCGCCGACCGCCCTGTTGTGCCATAACGACGTCATGGCCATCGGCGCCATGCAGCAAGCCAAGCGGCTCGGGATCAATGTCCCTCAGGATCTGTCTATCGTCGGGTTTGATGATATTCAGTTCGCCGAATACTGCGATCCACCGCTGACCACAGTGTCGCAGCCCCGCTATGAAATTGGCCGTCAGTCGATGCTGATGCTGCTGGACATCTTACAAGGTAAGGACATCGCTGCCGGTTCGCGCCTGCTGGATGCCAAACTGGTTATCCGGGAAAGTGCCGCGCCACCGCCAGGCAATCCGCAATAGCCAGCGCGAGCTGAGCTGAAAAAATCATCACTTTGAGCAAAAGGTCACAGAATGATCGGGAAGCTCTGCCTCTTCGGCAGGTACAGGCTTCCCGACACTAGCCAGTGTGGGCACTTCTTTGTACCATGTCTGACCATTAGTCCAGCAATCATCAAAACATTGTGGCAACCAAAGATTACGTCAAGCGCGGCCGGGCCGCGAAAAAGCCCGCCAGAAGAACGCCTTCCCGCAGCAGCAAACCCAATGGCCAGTTCCCGGTAAAATGGGCACTGATCGCCCTGTGCCTGGTGATTGCCCTCGGCTACGGCTTATATTTTCTGTCTTCGTCACCCAAGCCTGCGGCAACCCCGGCTAAGCCGGCGCCGGTCACAGTCAAAGACAAAACGCCGCCGGCACCCGCCGCCAAACCCAAGCAGGAAACCAGCACCAAAGTCGACACCAAGCCTGTGACGGCACCGAAGCAACAGGAAAAATTACCGCCTAAACCGGCAGAAAAATGGCGCTACATCGAAGAGCTGGAAAATAAAGAAGTGCAGGTGGAAGCGAAAAAAGTGCCGGATAAGCCGGGTCGCCCTTATCTGATGCAGTGCGGTGCTTACCGCTCGCCTGGTCAGGCGGAAGAGCGCAAAGCCATGATTGCTTTTCAGGGGCTCACCAGCCAGATCAAAGTGTCTCAGGGTGAAAAAGGCAGCTGGTATCGCGTGGTACTCGGCCCGTACCCGCAGAAACGCAAAGCCGAAAGTGATCGCAATATGCTGCGACGGGCCGGGATTGAACCTTGCGCCATCTGGTACTGGGACGCCTGAGTCGTTTGCTGACCTGATAACGGCTAACTACACTGATCAAGGATGCTGAAGCAGACAAAACACTGCCAAGGCATCCTTTTTTTATGGCCTTCACCGCGCAGATTATTTTGTTTGCCTTGAAATCGGACAGCGCCATCCCCAGATCTGCGGCTATACCCATACCGGCCCACGAGCCGGACTGATGCTAAGAGGTAATACCGTGACAACCATAGTCTCTGTACGTCGCAATGGAAAAGTCGTCATCGCCGGTGATGGCCAGGTCTCACTGGGCAATACCGTCATGAAGGGCAATGCCCGCAAAGTCCGCCGTTTATACAACAATCAGGTACTGGCAGGATTCGCCGGCGGTACCGCCGATGCCTTCACTCTGTTCGAGCGCTTCGAACGCAAGCTGGAAATGCACCAGGGGCACCTGATGAAAGCCGCGGTCGAGCTGGCAAAAGACTGGCGAACCGACCGCAGCCTGCGCCGCCTGGAAGCCTTGCTGGCCGTTGCGGATGCCACCGCCTCGCTGATCATCACAGGTAACGGTGATGTGGTTCAGCCGGAAAACGACCTGATTGCCATCGGCTCAGGCGGTAATTTTGCGTTATCCGCAGCCCGGGCGCTGCTGGAAAACACCGAGCTGGATGCTCGCACCATAGCTGAGAAGTCGCTGACCATTGCTGGTGATATCTGCGTTTACACCAATGACTTCCAGACTGTTGAAGAACTCGATACCCAGTAAGGATTCCCCATGTCTGAAATGACTCCCCGCGAAATTGTTCATGAACTGAACCGCCATATTATCGGCCAGGACAAGGCCAAGCGTGCCGTGGCTATCGCGCTGCGTAACCGCTGGCGTCGCATGCAGCTGCCGGAAGAGCTGCGCGTTGAAGTGACCCCGAAAAATATCCTGATGATAGGGCCGACCGGTGTCGGTAAAACCGAGATCGCCCGCCGTCTGGCCAAACTGGCCAACGCCCCTTTCATCAAAGTGGAAGCCACCAAATTCACCGAAGTCGGTTATGTCGGCAAAGAAGTGGAAACCATTATCCGCGATCTGACTGACGTTGCGGTCAAAATGACCCATCAGCAGGCCACCGAGAAAGTCCGCTTCCGCGCTGAAGAGCTGGCCGAAGACCGCATCCTGGATGTACTGCTCCCGCCACCGCGTGATGCCTGGGGCAAGAACGAAGAAAGCGACACCAATTCAGCCACCCGTCAGTCATTTCGCAAAAAGCTGCGCGAAGGCAAGCTGGATGACAAGGAAATCGAAATTGACGTGGCCGCGCCGCAAATGGGCGTTGAGATCATGGCTCCTCCGGGCATGGAAGAAATGACCAATCAGCTGCAGGGCATGTTCCAGAATCTGGCGGGCAACACCACCAAAAAGCGCAAGATAAAAATCAAAGATGCGCTCAAAGCGGTGACCGAAGATGAGGCCGCCAAGCTGGTCAATCAGGAAGAGCTGAAAGAGCAGGCTATCCACGCGGTCGAGAACAACGGTATCGTCTTCATTGATGAAATCGACAAAATCTGTAAGCGTGGCGAAAGCTCAGGCCCGGATGTGTCCCGCGAAGGGGTTCAGCGTGACCTGCTGCCGCTGGTGGAAGGCTCGACGGTCTCGACCAAGCATGGCATGGTCAGAACCGATCATATCCTGTTCATCGCATCCGGCGCCTTCCAGGTGGCACGTCCGTCTGATCTGATCCCTGAGCTGCAGGGCCGTCTGCCAATCCGGGTTGAACTCGAAGCCCTGACCAGCGAAGACTTCAAGCGTATCCTGACCGAGCCGAACGCGTCACTGACCGAGCAGTACCGCGCCCTGATGGCCACGGAAAATGTCACCATCAGCTTTACCGAAGATGGCATTGCCCAGATTGCCGATGCGGCCTGGCAGGTCAACGAGCGCACCGAAAATATCGGTGCCCGCCGTCTGCACACTGTGCTGGAGCGCCTGATGGAAGAGCTGTCTTATGATGCCTCCGAACAGGGCGGTAAAGAGCAGATCATCGACAAAGCCTATGTGCATGCCCATCTGGGCGAGCTGGTGGAAGACGAAGATCTCAGCCGCTTTATCTTGTAACCCGACCTGTCACTAGAGTGGTTAGCCTAACCATTCGGTGAACTGTCTCCAGCGGGATG
Source organism: Photobacterium halotolerans DSM 18316 (assembly GCF_000425165.1). Lineage (GTDB taxonomy): Bacteria > Pseudomonadota > Gammaproteobacteria > Enterobacterales > Vibrionaceae > Photobacterium > Photobacterium halotolerans. The sequence continues at coordinate 166,398 of NZ_AULG01000012.1, read as the reverse complement.
CCTGATTATCGACAGGCATCCCGTTTTTTATCTTCTTGTTGCGCCAGAACAACATTCTTTTCTGTAATCGGGCCATACTCACACCCTATGCTGTCTTTACCTTGGGATCATGGCTTTGTCCTCTCTTTCCGTCTGGCTGGATGCGACCCGGCCCAAAACCCTGCTGCTGGCCGTGGCCGCTTTGCTGTGCGGTAACAGCCTGGCTGCTGCCCAGGGGCACTTTTCACCGGCGGTCGCCCTGCTGGCACTGCTGACGGCGTTGCTGCTCCAGATACTGTCTAACCTCGCCAACGATTATGGCGACGTGCGTAAAGGCACGGATAACCGCCACCGGCTGGGGCCGCAGCGCGGGCTGCAGCAGGGCCGGATTTCCCTCACCGCCATGCGTGCAGCCATAGGCGTGACCCTGACGCTGACCACCCTGAGCGGCATCGCCCTGCTCTGGCTGGCCCGGCCGTCCCTCACCGTCTTGCTCAGCTTTATGGCCCTGGGCGTCGTCTCTGTGCTGGCGGCACTGGCCTACACCTTAGGTGCAAAACCTTATGGTTATCGCGGACTGGGCGATCCTGCGGTGCTGATCTTCTTTGGCTGGGTTGCCGTCGGCGGCAGCTATTACCTGCAGAGCCATCAATTTCAATGGGCCATCTTACTGCCGGCGACGGCCAGCGGACTGCTGGCGGTCGGGGTGCTGAACCTCAACAACCTGCGGGATATCGATAACGACAGGGCCTGCGGGAAACTCACCCTGGCGGCAAGACTCGGCCCGACAACCGGCCGCTGGTATCACCTGCTGCTCATGGTTGCCAGCCTGCTCGGCTTTACGGCCTATGCCCTGCTGACGGCCCGTTCGGCGTGGGGCTGGTTATTTCTGCTGGCCGCCCCTTGGTTGCTGGCACATGCCGCTAACGTGCTGGCCGCGCAAAAAGCGCAGTCATTGGCTCCTATGCTGGCCTTACTGGCTAAAATAGCACTGATGACTAACCTGCTGTTTGCCATCGGATTGCTGGCAGACCGCTAAAGCATGGCGTCGAGATTGCAATGCAGCCTGAGCTGGTTATACTTTCAGCAAGTTAGTGAATAGGCGCTTTCTGCTTCCTGTCCTGCTTACATATTACTGCCAATAAAGAAGCGAGCTTATGGAATACAATACCTCTGAACTCTGTGATATTTATCTCGACCTGGTTGATGTGGTTGAGCCAATGTTCAGCTCTTACGGTGGCCGAAGCTCATTCGGAGGCCAGATCACCACAGTAAAATGCTTTGAAGACAATGGTCTGCTTCAGACTGTGCTGGCAGAACCGGGTGCCGGGCGAGTCCTGTTAATTGATGGTGGCGGTTCGCTTCGTCGCGCACTGATTGATGCCGAACTGGCGCAATTGGCGGTACAGAATGAGTGGGAAGGGATCATCGTGTATGGCTGTGTGCGCCATGTCGATGAATTAGATGAGCTGGATATCGGCATTCAGGCCATGGCGTCCATTCCAGTCGGTGCTGACAAGCAAGGGACGGGCGAAGTCGATGTTGCTGTGAATTTCGGCGGAGTCACTTTCCTGCCGGAAGATCATCTCTATGCCGACAATACCGGGGTGATTCTGTCGCCGGAACCGCTGGATATCGACTGAGATCACACAGACTCTCTGAGCATCTGAAAGAAAAACAGAGCCAACCGGCTCTGCTTTTTCTTGCCGATGGCGGCAGTGGACATTACTCCACTGTCTCCATTTTACCCAGCAGCGTACGGACACGCTCCTGCCACGCCTGATGATCATTGCGCAGCTTCTCGTTATCCTGAGCCAGCGACTCACGATCGGCACGCAGTTCCTGAGCAAGGTTTACCAGGTTATCGTTCTTCTCTTTCAGTTCTTCCACTTCCATCTGCAGCAGGGAAATGGTGTCGACAGCCATTTGCACCTTGGCTTCCAGCTGTTCCAGCATCTCTAAAGACATAGTTTTCACCCTATCAGCACCTGCGCAAGACCGCAGCTTAAGCTACGCCTACCAGGCAAATTACAATTCCAATGTAGCCCCTATTCTAACTAGGCCTTATTCGTCTGGCATCTACTAATACCACGCTTTGTCACAATCGGATAAAAATTATCCAAACTTCCATAAAATTTTACCTTCCGAACGCCTGCGCGGACGGCCCGCCATGCTGAACTGTTAGCGAACACTCAGTTTTCGTCCGCGCGTTTTGAACCGCTGTGGCTGACATGCTAGTGTTCGCGCCTCGCAAAACAAAAATAGAGCATTAACTCTATTCCATCCTCTTTCGCTTTCCTTTCGAAATCGACCAATGAAACAAATTATATGCTCGAACGCACATTTTTGATTCACAGCCCTTTCGGTGAAATCACCATTCGAGTATTTTTTGGTCACATAACGATAACAACTCTATTACCTATCACCCGACATAAGGATTGGCACATGACAAAACGACAACCCCCTACGCTGCTCGGCGAATGCCTGGCAGAATTCATCGGCACCGGACTGCTCATCTTCTTTGGTGTGGGCTGTGTCGCCGCCCTGGTGTTAGCCGGTGCTGACTTCGGTCAGTGGGAAATCAGCATTATGTGGGGCCTTGGCGTCACCATCGCGATTTATTGCACGGCGGGTGTTTCCGGCGCGCACATCAACCCGGCCGTCACTATTGCATTAGCCCTTTTTCACGGCTTTGATAAAACCAAAGTACTCCCTTACATCCTGTCCCAGCTGGCTGGTGCCTTCTGCTCAGCCGCTCTGGTATACGGTTTGTACAGCAACCTGTTCACCGAGTTCGAAAGCGCGCAGGGCATTCTTCGCGGCAGTGCAGAAAGCCTGGCTACGGCAGGGATCTTTTCTACCTACCCGAATCCTGCCCTGTCACTGAGCGGTGCCTTTGCCGTCGAGTTTGTCATCACCGCCGTGCTGATGTTTGCCATTCTGGCCATAGGTGATGAGAAAAACGGCGCCCCCCGCGGCGCGCTGGGTCCGGTACTGATAGGTATCCTGATTGCCGTGATCGGCGGTTCACTCGGTCCGCTGACCGGTTTTGCCATGAACCCGGCCCGGGACTTCGGCCCCAAGTTTTTTGCTTACCTGGCAGGCTGGGGCGAGATGGCGCTGACTGGCGGTAAAGATATTCCTTACTTTATCATCCCTATTCTGGCGCCGATTGCCGGTGCCGGCTTCGGTGCCTGGCTGTACCCGAAAGCCATTGGCGTCTATCTGCCGGGTAACCGCTGTACCCTGCCGAACCAATGTGAATCAGACAATGAAAAAGAAGTCGCGCAAGCCTGATTGCAGCGCTATCTATAATTAATACAGAGAGAAGAGGACACTCAGATGACCACAGAACAAAAGTACATCGTCGCACTCGATCAGGGAACCACCAGTTCACGCGCCGTGATCATGGATCATGACGCCAACATAGTCTGCACTGCGCAGCGCGAATTCACTCAAATCTACCCCAAAGCGGGCTGGGTTGAGCACGACCCGATGGAAATCTGGGCCAGCCAGAGCTCCACTATGGTGGAAGCCCTGGCCAAAGCCGGTATCCGCACCGATCAGATTGCCGGTATCGGTATCACCAACCAGCGCGAAACCACCATTGTCTGGGACAAGAACACAGGCAAACCTGTCTACAACGCCATTGTCTGGCAGTGCCGCCGTACCGCCGACATCTGCCAGCAACTGAAACAACAGCCGGGTCTGGAAGACTACATCCGTGACAACACAGGCCTGGTGGTCGACCCGTATTTCTCCGGCACCAAAATCAAGTGGATTCTGGACAACGTCGAAGGCGCCCGTGAGCAGGCCGAAGCGGGTAACCTGCTGTTCGGTACCGTCGATACCTGGCTGATCTGGAAACTGACCCAGGGCCGCGTGCATGTCACCGACTACACCAACGCCTCCCGGACCATGCTGTTTAACATCAACTCGCTGCAGTGGGATGAAAAACTGCTCAAAGCCATGGATATCCCGCTGTCTATGATGCCGGAAGTGAAAGCCTCGTCCGAAATCTACGGCCAGACCAACATTGGCGGCAAAGGCGGCACCCGGGTGCCTATCGCGGGCATTGCCGGTGACCAGCAGGCCGCGCTGTTCGGTCAGATGTGTGTGGAGCCCGGTCAGGCCAAAAATACCTACGGTACCGGCTGCTTCCTGCTGATGAACACAGGCAAAGAGAAAGTGAACTCGCAGAACGGCCTGCTGACCACCCTGGCCTGCGGCCCGAAAGGCGAGCCGGCGTACGCACTGGAAGGGGCGGTCTTCATGGCCGGTGCCTCTATTCAGTGGCTGCGTGATGAGCTGAAACTGCTCGGTGATGCCAAAGATTCTGAGTACTTTGCAGAAAAAGTAGGCAGTGCCAACGGTGTGTATGTGGTACCGGCCTTCACCGGCTTAGGCGCTCCCTACTGGGACCCGTATGCGCGCGGCGCCATTGTCGGCCTGACCCGGGGCGTCAACAACAACCACCTGATCCGCGCCACACTGGAAAGCATCGCTTACCAGACCCGCGATGTCCTGGATGCCATGCAGGCCGATTCAGGGATCCATCTGGCCGCGCTGAAAGTGGACGGCGGTGCGGTGTCCAACAATTTCCTGATGCAGTTCCAGTCTGATCTGCTGAACACCGAAGTACACCGCCCTGTAGTGACTGAAGTCACCGCACTGGGCGCCGGTTATCTGGCCGGTCTGGCGGTGGGCTTCTGGGACAGCATTGATGAGCTGAAAAACAAGGCCGTACTGGACCGCTGCTTCACCCCATGCCCGGATGACAGCAAGCGCGCCCGACGCTATAAAGGCTGGAAGCGCGCCGTGGAATGCGCCAAAGGCTGGGCCATCGACGAGGACGAATAATCCCTGCCGACCAGTGTGTTTTCACGCTGAGTAGTGTAACACTGACCACAAGCCTGCCCTTAACGGCGGGCTTGTTTTTTTATCTGCCCGCTACGGCAGGAAACGCAGCGCTGGGGTCTGTGTTACAATTCGCGCAGAGAATCGACACCCTGATATTTTTTACAGACCTGATACCTTTTACTGAGTAGTTCTGGAGTTCCCATGAAACGCGATTTGGCAATGGCTTTTTCCCGTGTCACTGAAGGTGCCGCGCTGGCAGGTTATAAATGGCTCGGCCGTGGCGACAAAAATGCCGCTGACGGCGCCGCTGTCGAAGTCATGCGCACCCTGCTAAACCAAACCGAGATCACCGGTGAGATTGTCATCGGTGAAGGGGAAATTGACGATGCCCCTATGCTGTATATCGGCGAACAGGTCGGTGCTGGTGGCGATGCAGTCGATATCGCGGTCGATCCGATCGAAGGCACCCGGATGACCGCCATGGGCCAGAACAATGCGCTGGCGGTGCTGGCGGCCGGTGAAAAAGGGGCGTTTCTCAACGCACCTGACATGTACATGGAAAAGCTGGTGGTCGGCCCGCAGGCCAAGGGACAAATAGATCTCAATCTGCCGCTGGAAGACAACCTGGTCAATATCGCCGCCGCGCTGGGTAAGCCGCTGGAGAACCTGGTGGTCACCACACTGGCGAAACCGCGCCATGACGACATTATTGCCCAAATGCAGGCCATGGGCATCCGTGTCTATGCCGTGCCGGACGGTGATGTGGCCGCTTCCATTCTCACTTGCATGCCGGACAGCGAAGTCGACGTGATGTACTGCATCGGCGGCGCACCGGAAGGCGTGGTCTCGGCAGCAGCTATCCGGGCATTAGGCGGTGATATGCAGGGGCGTCTGCTGCCACGTTTTCTGGTCAAAGGCGGCAGTGATGACAACTACCGCATGGGTCAGCAGGAAATGGACCGCTGCCGCGAAATGGGCATTGAACCTAATCAGGTTCTGCTGCTGGAGCAAATGGCGAAAAGCGACAATGTGATCTTTGCCGGTACGGGCATCACCAAAGGCGATTTGCTGGACGGCATCACCCGCAATGGCAATATCGCCACCACAGAAACCCTGCTAATCCGCGGTAAATGCCGCACGATCCGCCGAATCAAATCGATTCATTATCTGGACAGAAAAGATCCTGCAATCCTGCCTCATATTCTCTGACAGCACTCTGCCTTCCCGGTGCATCACAAGTATCGGGATAACCGCCTGATCATAATAAGACTTTCACTGCTTTTTTTATCAAGCTGGGCTATGCTATTTAGTAAAGCCATTGCTTTATATACTTGGCTGGCCACATAATAGGCGCATGAATACAAGTAATACGACGATGAAAACCATAGATAAAATTCTCCACAGAATGAAGCAAGACGGCCCGGTCACTGCCAAAACCCTGTCAGAGGAGCTGAGCCTGACAACTATGGGCGTGCGCCAGCACTTGCAGGGGCTGGAGGACGACGGCCTGGTGGGGTTTGAAGACATCAAAGCCAAAGTCGGCCGGCCAACCCGCCACTGGCACCTGACGGCCAAAGGCCACGAGCAGTTTGCCGATCGTCACGGCGATCTGATCATTCAGATGCTGGATTCAGTGGAAAACCTGTTCGGCCAGCAAGGGTTGCAGAAGATTTTGCTGCAGCGCGAGGAAAGCACGCTGAACCAGTATCAGCAGGCCATTGCAAAGGCCACAGATTTAAAAGAAAAACTTCAGATTCTGACTACACTGAGGGAAAAGGAAGGATACATGGCACAGCTGGAGTCCGATGAAGACGGCTTCATTCTGATTGAGAATCATTGTCCTATCTGCCATGCCGCGAAGCGCTGCCCCTCTCTTTGCCGTTCTGAACTGGCGGTCTTCCAGCGTCTGCTGGGGGACGGTGTGACCATAGAGCGCAACGAACACATTATTGCCGGTCAGCGCCGATGCAGCTACCGCATTAATCCGTCCTGAGAATCTGACTAGGTAATTCTGACAATGTAAAAGGAGAGCAACAATGGCTGACTGGATCCCTGCCAAGGTTATCAGTAATCGTCACTGGAACAGCGAACTGTTCAGTTTAACGCTGGAGGCGAATATTGAGCCCTTTAAAGCCGGGCAATTTACTAAGCTGGCGCTGGAATGCGACGGCAAAATGATCCAACGCGCCTACTCCTTTGTTAACCCGCCCAGCAGCCATCAGATTGAAATCTACGCCACCAGAGTGGCCGACGGTTTGCTGTCCCCCCGTCTGCACGCCCTGCAAGCCGAAGACGAGGTCTTCATCACCGCCCGGGCTAACGGCTTCTTTACCTTGGATGAAGTGCCTGACGGGGATAGCCTGTGGCTGTTGTCAACCGGGACGGCTATCGGGCCTTATCTCTCCATTTTGCGTGAAGCCACTGCCTGGCAGCGGTTTCGTAAAATCGTACTGGTGCATGCCGTCCGCTTTGCTGCCGATCTCAGCTATCAGGCCGAAATCAACGCGCTCAAAGCGGCCCATCCCGAACAGCTGATCGTCCAGCCGTTTGTCAGCCGGGAGCCGGCACCGCTGGCGCTCACCGGCCGTATTCCTCAGGCCATTTCAGACGGCCTGCTTGAACGGCACGTTGGTCTGACGCTCGATCCGAAAACCGCACAACTGATGCTGTGCGGTAACCCGGCGATGGTGAAAGACACCAGGGCAGTACTGGAAACGCGCGGATTTGTGAAAAACCTGCGCCGTAAACCCGGCCAGATCACCGTCGAGCACTATTGGTAACCGGGCTGATAGCAGGCCCGAAAGCCACGGTCAGCCTTACTCTCTGTACACTCAGGTCACTTTTATTGAGCGTCTCATCAATGAGACGCTTTTTTAGTCCTCTGGCATCTAGTGTTAAGTAAGTCACAGATTTGACGCTTGGGGGAATGAGTTATGCAGACGTTACCATCCTTTGATGAACTCAAAAAACTGGCCGAAACGGCACCTGACGAGCTGGAAGCCTTGCGGCTGCGGATGAGCGAGGAAATCATTGAGAACGCCAGCCCGGCTATGCAACCACGCTTGCGCGCGCAGATGAGCCACATCAACCAGGTCATTGCACGGGGTAAAAACCCGAACCATACCAATATGCTGCTGCGGGCTGAATTACAACAACAATTACAGCGCTTTGCCCGCTCACTGACCGCGCCGGAAACCCTGACAGAGCATGAAGCGACAGTAATGCCGTTTCGCCGTCAGGCATAATGCCAGCGATACGAATCCCAGGGGCCAGCCTATAGGCTGGCCCGTTGTTGTGGTCTGAGTGAAAGACTGCAATTTCGCTGCCCGCTTCACTTTGTTATCGACCGCTATCGTCTTGTCAGCTTCAGCTATCTTTTTGACTTCAGATAGGTTTCACTTTCCATATCCCGAATTTCAATCGTCAGGCTGTCAATCGTCGCGGCGTACTGCTCCAGCAGCTGCATCAGACGCTCGGCCAGTCCGCGCTTACAGTCATTGTCACGCCCCGACAACAAAGCCAGTTCCAGGTGAATAAAATTGTGGGCATCACCGCCCTCTCCCACCTGCCACTGATGGCAAGGGTAAGCGCGAGATTTGACAGAGGCGGGCTCAAACACCCCGCAGGTCAGCAATGACTGATGGAGCTCTTCCAGTAAGGCGGCAACGTTAACGCGCTCAGCAACGGGATCGGCAAATTCCAGCTTCAGGTGTGGCATACAACTCTCCTTGTTGGTCAGGGGCGACCCGATATTCCATTAACAGGCGCCTAACTTAGCCGATTTTACTGACAACAGCGACACGGGCATGCAGAAATTCCCTGTTGATCACTTTTCACCCTCAATGTGGCTAACCGCCCTGAGCCGAAAGTGAAAATTTATTACAGCTCAGAGTTCACTTTTGCCGTTGAAACAGGTACAACCGGGCATGGATTTGTTCGAGATTAAGGAAGTTTACGTCTATCGGGCGTATACTGTCGGACGTTTAAACCTGCATTATCAGGCAGGCTGCACTGAACACACTACTGCCTGACAGCGGTGTACTCAGTTTAGTCTGACTTTAGACATCACATAGATATGGAGAAAATCTTATGCGTCATCCTGTAGTTATGGGTAACTGGAAACTAAACGGCAGCAAAGAAATGGTCACCAACCTGCTGACAGGTCTGGATGCCGCGCTGGCTGGCGTTGAGGGCGTTGATGTGGCAGTCGCGCCACCTGTGATGTACCTGGATCTGGCTCAGCGTCTGATCAGCCAGGGCAAGAGCAAGATCATTCTGGGTGCCCAGAACGTTGATGTAAACGCCAGCGGTGCTTACACAGGTGATATCTCACCAGAGATGCTGAAAGATTTCGGCGCCAGCCACATCATCATCGGCCACTCAGAGCGTCGTGAATACCATCACGAGTCGGACGAGTTTGTGGCTCAGAAGTTTGCCTTCCTGAAAGAACACGGCCTGACGCCTGTACTGTGCATCGGTGAATCTGAAGCACAGAACGAAGCCGGCGAAACGGTTGCCGTTTGTGCCCGTCAGCTGGACGCTGTGATCAAAACACAAGGTGTTGAAGCCCTGAACGGTGCCATCATCGCCTATGAACCTATCTGGGCCATCGGTACCGGTAAAGCCGCGACGGCCGAGCAGGCACAGGACATTCACGCCGCTATCCGTGCCCACATCGCGTCGTTCAGCGCAGAAGTCGCGAAAAACGTGGTGATCCAGTACGGCGGTTCGGTTAAAGCCGGCAATGCCGCTGAGCTGTTTGCGATGCCAGACATCGACGGCGCCCTGGTGGGCGGTGCTGCGCTGGACGCAGAAGGCTTTGCCGCTATCGCTAAAGCGGCAGCAGAAGCCAAGAAGTAAGAAGTTCGTCTCTTCTGACTGCCGGCCATCCGGGCTGGCAGTCATTCCTCCGCCCGATTTACCCGTCCTGCGGTAAGGCCTGCCTGATCAGTTGCCGCAGCCACAGGCTCTTTTCATCATGCGTCTTCGCAGACGGCCACAGCATCATGATCTCAAAATCCGGCACCGGCACAGGTGGCGTCGTCATCGCCAGCACATCCTGACCCGTGTCCGCTTCTGCCATCAGTTTGGGAACAATCGCCACCAGACGACGCCGGGACAGTAACCGTCGGATGGTCATAAAGTGACGAGAGGCCACTGTTACCCGCCGGGTTAAGCCCCGCTCGGCCAGCAAACGATCTACCGTCGATTCCAGCGCCCCATCCGGACTGACCAGCGCCTGCTCCACCGAGGCAAATTGTGCCACATCACGGATTTCCGCCGCACTGATCTGAAGCGGATCAAACAGACAGACATGCTGCTCGCGATAAAGCCGCTGCGAAACAAACTGATTCGTATGACCGGGTATGCTGCCAATCACCAGATCCAGCTTATCCTGCTCAGTGACGGCCTGATAGTTGTGGCGGTTCACATGCACAAAACTGACCTGGGTCTGCGGAGCCGAAGCCAGTACCGCATCATACAGTTGAGGCGCAAACAAGAACTCAGCATAGTCAGTAAGGCCAATCCGGCACACGCCTGCGAAGGTCTGCGGCTCAAACACCGGCTTGACCAGCAACTCCCGCGACACGGAATCCAGCAGGCGCATCACGACAGGCGCCACGCTATGCGCATAATCGGTTGGCTCCATCCGATGAGCTTTGCGTTCAAACAGCGGATCGCCCAACAGCTTTCTCAGCCGCGACAGGCTATGGCTGACCGCTGATTGGCTGACGAAACTCTTTTCCGCCACCATACTGACACTGCGGTATTCATACAAATAGGCAAATACTACCAGCAGGTTCAAATCGACACTTTTCCAGCGTACGTCTGTCAGTGGCGTTAAATTCATCTGATTCATACTTTAAATGAGAAACATCAATTTGAGTCATTGTATGTCATTCACTACAGTGGTGGCGATTTTATTCATTGGATGAGTAGCAAAGCAGATGTTCGCGATCTTCATGACATTTTTCACGCTCGGCTGGTTCAGCTTCGGCGGACCGGCCGCTCACATCGGTTACTTCCGGCAAACTTTTGTTGAAAAGCGCCAGTGGCTGAGTGACAGCGAATACGCCCATATCGTGGCCCTCAGCCAGTTTCTGCCGGGGCCGGGTTCCAGCCAGGTTGGTTTTGCCCTGGGCTACCGCCGCGGCGGATTACCGGGTGCCTGTATGGCATTCCTGGGATTCACGCTCCCCTCCGTGCTGATCATGCTCGCACTGGCCATGCTGAGCAGCCGCCTGACCGAACTCAGCTGGTTTGAGTCTGTGGTTCACGGCCTGAAGCTGCTGGCCGTGGTAGTGGTGATTGATGCGACCTGGGGCATGTTCCGCAATTTCTGTCAACGCAGGCTGACAGTATGTCTTTGTGCGATCACCGCCATGGCGCTGATGATCGCACCGGGCATCGCAACGCAAATGACCATGCTGATCCTGGCGATGCTCATCGGCGCGCACTGGCTGAAAACCGCGGATGTGGCTGACACCAGACCGGCTTTCCGGCCCACACTGTGGCCACTGCTGCTTTTCCTGCTGCTGTTCATCGGCCTCCCCCTGCTCCTCAGCACAGGACCTGATCCGCTCCCTGCGGCGTCGCTGTTCAGCGATTTCTTTCAGGCCGGCAGTCTGGTCTTCGGCGGCGGCCATGTGGTGCTGCCGCTGCTGCAATCCCTGATCGGAGATCAACTGACCGACAATACCTTTCTGACCGGCTATGCCGCCGCTCAGGCCGTTCCCGGCCCGATGTTTACCTTTGCCACTTACCTTGGCTATGCTCTGCTGCCAGCATCACCGATTCTTGGGGCATTGCTGGCCACCCTGGCCGTATTTCTGCCCGGCTTTCTGCTCCTGCTGACTGTACTGACCCACTGGCAGACACTGGCAGCCTATCCGCGGGTTGCCGGCGCACTGCAGGGGATCAACGCCGCCGTGGTCGGGCTCCTGCTGTCGGCGCTCTATCAACCCGTCTTCACCGGCGCTGTCCTCAACGGTCTGGATGCCGCACTGGTCGTGGCGGGGCTCTTACTGCTGAAACAATGGAAACTGCCGATTCTGTGGCTGGTGACAGGCTTTATGCTGGCCGGCTGGATTCAGGGACTGCTCAGCTGAACTTTCTGTTCAGGCGCTATCTCAGCTGATAAAAAAAGCGCCCTCCGGAGAAACCGGAGGGCGCTTCTTGTTGCCCAGAGCAAGTCAGTCGACTCAGAACAGCTTATCGGCGACCTTGTACAAATCGGTGCGCACCGGGCGTTTCATATTCTCGATGGCATCAATGATGTCGTGGTGGACCATTTTTTCATTCTGCACCCCCACGCAACGGCCGCCTTCGCCCTGCATCAGCAAATCAACCGCGTAGGCCCCCATGCGAGAGGCCAGAATACGGTCAAAGGCCGTTGGCTGTCCGCCACGCTGAATATGGCCCAGCACGGTGGCGCGGGTTTCGCGGCCGGTTTCCGTCTCGATATACTTAGCCAGCTGGTTGACGTCTGTCATCAGCTCGGTAATCGCCACAATCGCGTGCTTCTTACCTTTGTAAATGCCTTCTTTGATTTTGGCCAGCAACTGCTCTTTGTGCAGGCCGGTTTCCGGGGTGATGATGTACTCACAGCCACCGGCAATCGATGCCATCAGGGTCAGATCGCCGCAATGGCGCCCCATGACTTCCACAATCGAAATACGCTGGTGTGACGATGAGGTATCCCGCAGGCGGTCAATCGCATCAATCACGGTATTCAGCGCTGTCATAAAGCCGATCGTATAATCGGTACCGGCCACGTCATTGTCGATGGTGCCGGGCAGACCGATACACGGATAGCCCATCTCGGTCAGCTTCTTCGCCCCCATGTAAGAGCCATCGCCGCCGATCACCACCAGCGCGTCGATACCGTGAATTTTCAGGTTTTCGATCGCCTGAGCGCGGACTTTCTCATCACGGAATTCAGGAAAACGGGCAGAGCCAAGAAACGTGCCGCCCCGGTTGATCACGTCAGAGACACTGGAGCGGTCAAGCTTCTGAATACGGTTCTGATGCAGGCCCTGATAGCCATCATATACACCGTAAACTTCCAGGCCTTCTGATAAACCTGCGCGAACAACACCGCGAATCGCCGCGTTCATACCTGGGGCGTCACCGCCACTGGTCAAAACACCAATCTTTTTAATCATGGTTACCCTCTGACTTTGGGAAATGAAAATCCTTTCCTTTGCGAGCTGGCCCTCCGCCTCGCCTTCCTCACGGTGGCGACTCGCGTAAACTGTAACTTTCCTACTAATGTAGGAGTATTACAATTTAGAAAAACGATGTATTGATTCATATCACGTAAACTTGCCCTGTGTCGGCAGCCTTGTTGGCATACTGGAACCCCGAGTGGGTTTTGTACCCCAGGGTGCCGCCAGGCTATATGCCACTAAGTATATGCTTAGTTGGCAATGTCGGCTGCCTCGCCGGCGAATTCTTCCTAACCCTGACACTCAGTCGGGTTTCCGGCCACATGGACAGCTGAATATTATTCGCAGTATAGCGGTTTTGTGATGAAATTTAATAACAAAATTGACAAGTTAAGCTCATGGTAACAACAAAAAAAGCCACAACATTTCGTTGTGGCTTCGGTGTTTTCAGACAAATACAGCATTATTCACTGTGTTTTTCTTGCCATTTCGCCATGCACTCTGCCTGCTTCTCGGCTTTTAATGTCTTGTACTGTGCCTTCTGCTCCGGAGTCAGAATATTGAGCATGTCATGACGTTTTTTCATCATGCTGACACGACGTTCAATTTGTTGCTCAGACATTTGCTTGGCCAGCTCACGCACTGCATTTTCATCAAAGTTGTCGGCTAGCAGCAAATCTTGCATTTTGTCGTGATGCGCCTTCATGGCTTCACGCCCCTGCGCCATGCTTTCTCGCATCTCCGCTTTATTGCTCTCGCGCAGGCTGCGCATCTGCTCTTTTTGTGCGTCGGTCAGATCCAGAGACTGCATAATACCGCGCTCGGCACGAGGGCCAACACAGTCACCATAATGACCTTTACCGTAAGACTTACCCCCTTCAGCCAGTGCCGAAACGGAGCCCAGCAGCATAGGTACCGCCAGTACCATGGCGGCTGTGGCTTTCATTTTTCTGGTCATCGTCTTATTCATATCCTGTTCTCGCTCTGTTGGTGTCCGATAAGCAAATACTACCCGCTGGCAGGTAAACTGTTGTCGTGAAAACGTAAAGCTGGGTAAAGCACTGTTATCCGGCTTGGCCTGCTTTCGGGCATAGGGGATACTTAACCTGAATCATTTAGAGGGTATGGAATCAGTATGGCAAATATTCTTCTGGTCGATGACGATAATGAACTGACAGCACTGCTCAATGACATCCTTCAGCTGGAGGGTTTCACAGTGCGCGTCGCGCACAATGGCGAGCAGGGGCTGTTAATGGTCGATGAAGACACAGATCTGATTTTGCTGGACGTCATGATGCCGGTGATGAATGGCATTAATATGCTGCGCAAGCTCCGCGAGACCAGCAGTACGCCGGTGCTGATGCTGACCGCCAAAGGCGAAGAAATAGACAGAGTGCTGGGACTGGAGCTGGGCGCGGACGACTATTTACCCAAGCCTTTCAGCGACAGGGAACTGCTGGCCCGCATGCGTGCTATTTTACGCCGCTCCCGCATGGTGCAAGACAGCCAGAACGAGCCAGACTGCGTGAGCTATCTGGATCTGACCATTTATCCCGGCCGGCAGGAAGTCACCTGTAACGGCGAACTGGTAGAAATGACAGCCACTGAGCTGGCCCTGCTCAGCCACCTGATCCGCCACCCCGGCACTGTGGTGACCAAACAGGATCTCAGCCTGGAAGTGCTGGGCAAACGCCTGGCGCCGTTTGACCGGGCCATTGACATGCATGTCTCCAACCTGCGTAAAAAACTGCCCGCGCGCGAAGACGGTAAGCCCAGAATCAAAACCCTGCGCGGCAAAGGCTATCTGTTTGTGGAGGCGGGATGAAGCGGCCCCTGTTTAACCAGCCCCTTTTCAACCGGCTTTCCAGCCGCATCTTTGCCATTTTCTGGCTGACCCTGATGCTGGTTGTGGTGGTGCTCCTGCTGCTGCCGCATCTTGACCCGCGCTCGCAGCACACGATTCCGCAGCCGGAGCTGGATCGCTACCAGGATGCCGCAGCACGTATCTCTGAACGGTTAAGCAGCCAGCCCGGCACTCTGCAGGAAAAACTGCTGCCGCTGGCCGATCCCGAGCGCCACAAAGGCATGCAGCTGTACTTCACCAATGACGACGGCGAGTTGCTCACGCCGCATCAGCGCACCAAAGCGTTACGCAATTTCATTACCAGTGCCGACAGCCCGGATGCACCGCGCCAGAAGCTCTACGGCCGCTGGATGGTGGCCGGGCCTTTTCTGGTCAAGGATCAGCAGCAAAGCGCGCTGATGTACATCGGCAGGGTGTCACACCGGCCACCGCCTTTCTTCCTGCGCATTCTCGATCAGCCTTTTCACCTGCTGCTGCTGACCATGCTGGTCAGTACGCCGCTGCTGTTATGGCTGGCCTGGGCATTAAGCCGCCCGGCGCGCAAACTGCAGGAAGCGGCTCAACGGGTGGCGAGCGGACAATTTACTCAGGATCCGACGCTCGAATCCTCCGGTCCGCGCGAATTTCGCCAGGCCGGTGCCAGCTTCAACCAGATGGTCAGCTCGGTTAATCAGATGATAGGCGGACAACAGCGGCTGCTGTCGGATATCTCTCACGAACTGCGCTCTCCCCTGACCCGGCTTCGCATGGCGACCGCCCTAGCCCAGCGCAAGCAGGGCAACAGCGCAGAGCTGGAGCGTATCGATACCGAAGCAGAACGGCTGGAAGCCATGATTGCCAAACTGCTGGAACTGTCGCGGATGCAGATACACGGCCAGGAAACCCGCGAATACAGCGATGCAGTCAGTCTGTGGCAGGATATGCTGGATGATGCCGAATTCGAGGCCAGCCAGCATAAGAAATCGCTGGCCTGCAGCCCGCTATTGCCCTGGCCGCTGGCGGGCAATACAGAATTGCTGATCAGTGCCCTGGAAAATGTGGTCCGCAATGCCATCTACTACAGCAAAGATCGCATCGAAGTCCAGTTCAGCGCCAATGACCACTCGCTGACTGTAACCATAGACGATAACGGCGAAGGGGTGCCCGATGATCAGTTGAAAGACATTTTCCGGCCTTTCTACCGGGTCTCAACCGCCCGGGATCGCCACAGCGGCGGCACGGGACTGGGGCTGGCCATCACAGAGAATGCCATTCGCCAGCACAATGGCAGCATCACCGCCAGCCACAGCCCGCTGGGTGGACTGAGAGTGACCCTGATGCTGCCGCTGGCACAGAAAAGCCAGCGTCACTCGTTGTCGCAGCCGGAAGCCCGGTAATCCCGGATCCCCATGCCGGTCCAGCGTTTGAACGCCTTGGTAAAGGCACTGTCATCCGCACAGCCAACATCCGACCACTGCGATAGGATATCTGAATGTCGAGCACTAGCCTGCTGTTACTGAATCTGATTCTGGCGATGATGATGTTTGGCATCGCCCTGAGCCTCACACCGGCCGACTTCCGCCAGGTCGTCCGTCAGCCCAAAGGCCCTCTGACCGGGCTGGCCGCCCAGTTTGTGCTGATGCCGGCGCTGACCGGGCTGCTCACCCTGCTGGTGCCCATGCCCGCCGAAGTGGCGCTGGGATTAATCCTGGTCGCCAGCTGCCCCGGCGGCAGCTTTTCCAATATCGTCACCTATCTGGCCAAAGGCAACACGGCTATGTCCATCAGTATGACTGGAATCGCCAGTGTGGCCGCGGCCTTCATGACCCCCTTTAATTTCATGTTCTATGCCAGCATGAACCCTCACACCGCCCAGCTACTGAAGCAAATTGCCGTGCCGCCGGAAAGCCTGTTTACTGTGGTGGCACTGGTACTGGCGTTGCCGCTGGCGCTCGGACTGATCTGCAGCCAGATGGCCCCCGGCTTTGCCAGACGGAGCGAACCCTTTTTCCGCATCCTCTCGCTGCTCACCCTGTTCGCTTTTGTGGCCATCGCGCTGATCACTAACTGGCCGCGCTTTATCGCCGGCGCCAGTGTCTTCCTGCTGGCTGTTATCTTCCACAATGCGCTGGCGCTGGCTATCGGCTGGCTCTGTGCCTGGGTCATGAGACTGCCGGTTGCCGATCGCCGGGCGATCACACTGGAAGTCGGGCTGCAGAACTCCGGCCTGGGGCTGGGCATCATTTTCACCTTTTTCGGCGATCTGAGCGGTATGGCCATTATTGCCGCAGGCTGGGGGATCTGGCATCTGTTCAGTGGCATGGGACTGTGTTATTGCTGGCATCGCCTGGATAACCGCCACGCAGCCCTCACCTCACCCGTTTCATCCGCTCGTGAACAGCCTAAAAGGATTTGATGACGCAGCGAATGTTAATCACTGCTGCCGGGGCTATCTGGGCCGCTCCGCAGGCGGGTGTTTGGTGTCTGGCTGGCCGCCGGGCTGATTCTGCTGACCCACACATTGTTTTCCAGGACAGCGCTCAGCACTGGTTCCTGGCGATGAATGCAGGCTACAATAGTGTTTTTGCCGCTGTTGTAGCCTGACCATGTTTGATATCGCCCTGTACGAACCTGAAATTGCGCCCAATACGGGCAACATTATTCGCCTGTGCGCCAATTGTGGCGCACATCTGCATCTGATTGAGCCGTTAGGGTTTGATCTGGAAGAGAAAAAATTACGCCGTGCCGGTCTGGATTACCACGATCTGGCCCATGTCCATCGTCACGTCAACTTTGAGGCCTTCCTGGCCGCCACTGCCGGTCGCCGCCTGTTTGCCTGCACCACCAAAGCCACCCAGTACCACACTCAGGCCCGGTTTCAGGACGGCGACATACTGCTGTTCGGCCCGGAAACCCGCGGCCTGCCGGCAGCTATCATAGAGAGCCTGCCCCAGGCGCAACGGCTGCGCATTCCTATGCATCCGGACAGCCGCAGCCTGAATCTCTCCAACGCAGCCGCCATCATTGCCTATGAGGCCTGGCGACAGTTTGATTTTGCCGGCGCCAGATAGCCCGGCCAGAAAGACAAAAAAGGGGTCTGCCGACCCCTTTTACACGATGAGAGATTGAAGACGATTGGCACTCAGATACCGTCACCGGCAATAAAGGTCTGATAAATACCATTAAACTGCTGATCCATATCCATGGAAGGCTTGTCGCTGCTCGGACGGCCGACAATTTTCGCCGGGACACCGGCCACTGTGGTATGAGGCGGCACAGGTGCCAGTACCACAGAGCCCGAACCAATCTTGGCCCCTTCACCCACTTCAATATTACCCAGCACTTTGGCACCGGCGCCTATCATCACCCCTTCACGGATTTTAGGGTGACGGTCGCCGCACTCTTTGCCTGTCCCGCCCAGCGTCACATCCTGCAAGATAGACACATCGTTTTCGATAATTGCCGTCTCGCCAATCACAATGCCGGTGGCGTGGTCAAACATGATGCCCTGGCCGATGCGGGCCGCCGGGTGCACATCCACCTGACAGGTGACTGAGATTTGATTTTGCAGATAAATGGCCAGTGCTTCGCGTTTTTGTTTCCACAACCAGTTGGCAACCCGATAGCCCTGCAAAGCGTGAAAGCCCTTCAGATACAGAAGCGGCACAGAAAATTTGTTGATAGCAGGGTCACGGTCAACGACGGCGCGAATATCGCACGCTGCCGATTCCGTCAGCATACTGTCTGCGATATAAGCCTCTTCCACCACTTCCCGTACTGCCATTGCGGGCATGGAAGGGGTGGCCAGCTTGTTCGCCAGTATATAACTGAGCGCGGCACCCAGATTATCGTGCTTGATGATGGTAGCATGGTAAAAACTGGCCAGCATGGGCTCCTGCTCAGTCAGCACCTTGGCCTCTTGCTTAATCGTCTCCCAGACGGCTTGCTGTTGACACTCCCTCACGTCGTCCCCTGTATATCCTTTATGTGTTTGCACCATAGCCTGCACCCTACTCACCTGATGAGTATCGACTGCTGATAATGGTTATAACTTTAAACTTCTCAGCAAAAAAAACAACGCGGGCTTTTTTGCCCGCGCTGTGTCATTCCGGTAAGGCACCTTTTCCAGCCGATCACTCGTCTTTCTTGGCCCGCGCCAGCAGATCTCTGGCAGCCTCACGCGCATCCTTACCCTGATAAAGCACCTGGTAAATCTGCTCGGTGATCGGCATATCCACCCCAAAGCGCTGGGCAAGCACCCAGACTTCCTTGGTATTGCGATAACCTTCAACCACCTGGCCGATACTGTGCTGCGCTTCATCAACCTGTTTGCCCTGCCCCAGCGCCAAGCCAAAACGGCGGTTGCGCGACTGGTTGTCGGTACAGGTCAGCACCAGATCGCCCAGCCCGGCCATACCCATAAAGGTTTCCGGCTGCGCACCCAGCGCCGCCCCCAGACGGCACATCTCGGCCAGTCCGCGGGTGATCAGGGCGGTGCGGGCATTGGCACCATAACCAATACCGTCCGACATACCGGCACCGATAGCAATCACGTTCTTCACCGCGCCACCCAGCTGCATGCCGATAAAATCGTTATTGCTGTAGACCCGGAAGCTTTTATCGCAGTGAATTTTATCCTGCAGATCTTTAACAAACCCGGCATCCGGTGACGACACCGCTATCGCGGTGGGCAAACCGGCGGCCAGCTCTTTCGCGAACGTCGGCCCGGAGAGGACAGCCAGAGGCACCTCCTCACCCAGGATTTCATGAGCGACATCCTGCAACAGACGTCCGGTTTCCGGCTCCAGCCCTTTGGTGGCCCAGCAGATCCGCGAATCATCACGCAGGAAAGGTTTCATCTGTTTCAGCACATCGGCAAAAGCATGGCTGGGCACCACCAGCAGTAGATCCCGGCTGGCTTTGACCGCGGCTTCCAGATCCACACTCAGGATCAGCGAGTCCGGAAAGGCCACGCCAGGCAGAAATGCCTCGTTGGCCCGATCTGTTTCCAACTGCGCCATATGCGCAGGATTATGGCCCCATAAAATGACATTAGCGCCATTACGGGCCAGCGAGATGGCCAGCGAGGTGCCGTAAGAACCGGCACCCAGCACTGTCATCGTTATTGCGTTATCAGTGATTGAGGTCATGCTGTGTCGCCAATCAGGCTTGAGTGCTTTCCTGGTTACCTTCCGCCTGACTTTGCAGGTAGTTCATGAACAGGGCGTCAAAATTAACCGGCGCCAGGTTCAGTTGCGGGAAAGTACCTTTGACAACCAGGCTGGAGATAGTTTCACGTGCGTACGGGAACAAGATGTTCGGGCAGAATGCACCCAGGCAATGGGCCAGTTGTGGCGCTTCCATACCGGCTACAGAGAAAATACCACCCTGCTGAACTTCACACAGGAACGCCGCTTCTGACGCATTGTTCACTGTGACTGTCAGACGCAGTACGACTTCGTATACGCCTTCCGCCAGCTCACGACTCTGCGTATCCAGATCCAATTTCACTTCCGGGTTCCACTCTTTCTGGAACATTTCCGGCGAACTTGGCGCCTCGAAAGACACGTCTTTCAGGAAAATGCGTTGGATTTGGAAGTTCTGTTGCGCTTCGTTGGTCGCTGCTTCAGCCATGTTATTGTCCTTTTTTGATGATTCCGTTACGAAATCTGTCATTTTTACCGGAAGCTTCCGGCCTGAAATAAAGGGCAGCTGACGCTGTCAGCCACCTGAGAGTTCAAGAACTTATTTCTTTCCCTGCACCAGAGGCAAATTGGCCTCATTCCAGGAAATCAATCCGTCCTTCAGCAGGCTAACTTTCGCGTAACCCGCTTTGTGCAGCAGGCTGGCACTTTCCTGCGCCGTCTGACCTGTTTTGCATACCACAATGATGGGGGCTGACTTATACTTTTCAAGCAGTCCAAAGTTCTCGGCTTTAATTTCGCTTGGTAAAATGTGAAGTGCGCCTGCAATGTGGCCACGCTGGAACTCATCTTTGCTGCGAATATCAACAAAAACGCCGTCTTCACGATTGACCAGTATTGTCGCCTGATTAGGGGTGACAACGGCATAACCCGCGGTTTTTTGCTTCACCATGGAAGCTATCAGGGCCAGAACCAGGCCAACCCAGACCAGTGACAAAATGGGATTACTCGTAACAAACTCTATGAATTGCTGCATGATTTTCGCTCTATTAACCTTTACTGCCTGCCGGATTCCCGCACAGGGGTAAGATTCAACCAAAATTAAGGAAACTGAGTATACCTGTGGCCGGAATGATGTACAGCCACCCGCCACATTTACGCGTCACGGCTCACTGCTTTCCGAGCAATAAACCACATATCACAAGGCGCCGCCTATAACTACAATAGAAAAAAACGCATTCTCAGATCTTACGTTACACAGTGGAAATGAATATATTCTAGGGTGTAAAGATAACAAACCATTTACAGCAATGTTTGATCTGAACTACAAAGCAGCGGTAGTTTTGTAGTAAAATTACCGACCTGACTACTTACCTGAGCGCCTTGAAGCGACTTTAGCGCCGGATGTTGAGGTAATTGGTCTACATTTTCAGATTGTTCACATTTATGGAGAGGACAGCTTATGTCTGCTAAGAAACCACTGGCTCTGGTAATTCTGGACGGTTGGGGATACCGCGAAGATACCGCAAATAACGCGATTGCCAACGCCAACACCCCGGTACTGGATAACCTGATGGCAAATGAAGCCAACACCCTGATCCAGGCCTCCGGTCTGGACGTGGGCCTGCCTGATGGCCAGATGGGTAACTCAGAAGTGGGCCATACCAATATCGGTGCCGGCCGCGTGGTGTATCAGGATCTGACCCGCATTGCCAAATCCATCTCCGACGGTGAATTCCAGCATAACCCTACGCTGGTGAAAGCCATGGACAGCGCTATCTCAGCAGGGAAAGCCGTTCACATCATGGGCCTGATGTCACCGGGCGGTGTTCACAGCCACGAAGATCACATTGAAGCGGCCGTGAAAATGGCGGCAGAACGCGGTGCCGAGCATATTTACCTGCACTGTTTCCTGGATGGCCGCGACACGCCACCGCGCAGCGCGCAAACCTCCCTGGAACGTTTCGATGCGCTGTTTGCCCAGCTGGGCAAAGGCCGCACCGCCTCTCTGGTTGGCCGTTACTACGCCATGGACAGAGATAACAACTGGGAGCGTGTCGAGTCTGCCTATGATCTGCTGACCGCTGGCAAAGGGGATTTCACCGCGGCTTCTGCCGTTGAAGGCCTGCAGGCTGCGTATGCCCGCGAAGAAAACGACGAATTCGTCAAAGCCACAGTGCTGCGTGCCGACGGTCAGCCTGATGCCGCCATGCAGGACGGTGATGCGGTTATCTTCATGAACTTCCGTGCCGATCGGGCCCGTCAGATTTCACGCGCTTTCCTGCCTGATTTCAGCGGCTTCGAACGCAAGCAGTTCCCGGCATTGCACTTTGTGACCCTGACGCAATACGCCGCCGATATCGATTTGCCATCCGCGTTCCCGCCGGAAAGCCTGACCAACACCTTAGGCGAATGGCTGTCTAAACAAGGCAAGACCCAGCTGCGCATTTCTGAAACCGAGAAATATGCTCACGTGACCTTCTTCTTCAACGGCGGTGTCGAAACCGAGTTTGAAGGCGAGTCCCGCGCGCTGGTGGCATCACCTAAGGTCGCCACTTATGATCTGCAGCCTGAAATGAGCGCCCCTGAGCTGACCGACAAACTGGTCGCGGCCATCAAAGGCGGCGAGTTCGATATGATCATCTGTAACTACCCGAACGGCGACATGGTCGGCCACACCGGTGTGTACGATGCTGCGGTGAAAGCCTGTGAAGCGATTGATGAAAGTATCGGCCGCGTGGTTGAAGCCATCAAAGAAGCGGGCGGACAGCTGCTGATCACCGCCGACCACGGTAACGCTGAAATGATGGTGAACCCGGAAACCGGGGGCATTCATACCGCACACACTAACCTGCCTGTGCCGCTGATTTATGTCGGCGACAAGCAGATCAGCCTGAAAGACGGCGGTAAGCTGTCTGATCTGGCGCCAACCATGCTGTCATTGACCGGGCTCGAAATCCCGTCAGAGATGACTGGTCAGGTGCTGTACGATCTGAAATAATCCCGGACATGCGGGAATTATTTTATAGTGCAATCTGTACACTCCGCGCCAGTGCCTTAGGCACTGGCGCTTTGTTATGTCTGGCGTTCGGTGCGCCCGTGTATGCTGACGGCCAGAATCAGCTTGATGGCATGAAGCAGGAAATCGCACGGCAGCAAAAACAGCTGAGCGATAAAAAACAGCAGCTCAACGATGTCCAGAAAACCCTGAAACAACAGGAGCTGGCTATCGCCAGGGCGGCCGGTAATATTCACGCCGCCGAGCAAAAAGTCGACACCCTGACACTTTCTATCAGCCAGCTGGAAAAAGAACAGCAGGCACTGCTACAACGCCAGATTGGCCAGCGTGAGCTGCTGAAAGAACTGCTCACCAGCCAGTACAAAATGGGCAAATCCTCACCGCTTGCCAACTTGCTGGGCGAAAGCGATCCTGCCCGGTTAGACCGAATGGCCATCTACGCCTCGCACCTCAGCCAGGCACGCAGCCATGCGCTGGATGAGCTGGCCGCCACGGATACCGAACTGCAGCTCAAAAAACATCAGTTAAGCGAGCAGCGTAACGAGCAGCAAAGCCTGCTTAGCCAGCTGAAAAAAGACCGGGCGTTACTGCTGGGCAGCCAGCAGGCGCGTCAAAGCACGGTCAGAAAATTACAGGGCCAGCTGAACGCGGATAAACGCTACTTAACCGAACTGAAAAGCAATGAATCACGCCTGATCGCCGAAATTGCCAAAGCCCGCAAAGCCGCTGAGGACGCGGCGCGTCAGGCCATAGTCAATATGGATGGACTGGGCAAATACAAAGGCAAATTGCCCTGGCCGGTCTCGGGCCGTATCCGCCACGCCTACGGTAGTCCGCTTCAGGGTGAGTTACGCTGGAAAGGCATGGTGATCAGTCAGGCCGTGGGCAGTGAAGTGAAAGCTGTGCATGGCGGAAAAGTGGTCTTTGCCGACTGGTTGCGCGGCTACGGCCTGATGGTCGCTGTGGATCACGGCCAGGGCGATATGACGTTCTACGGTTATAACCAGACTGTGCTGAAAAAAGTGGGCGATACCGTACAGCGTAACGAAGCCATTGCCTTGGTTGGCGACAGCGGCGGACAAGAATCGCCGGGACTGTATTTTGAAATCCGCCGTAAAGGCACACCAACCAACCCTCAGCCCTGGCTGACCCGTTAACCACATTTTATGACACGCAGCACCCGGTAGCAGAACAAGGATGGTTCGAATGAAGGGGTTATTCAGTGTAGGTCTGGTCTGGCTGTGGCTCTTGGCATCGCCGGCACAAGCGGCCAGACTGGCGATTGTGATTGATGATCTGGGTTATCAGCATATGCCCTCCCCGTTATCAGCACTTCCGCCGCAAATCAGTGTCTCAATCCTGCCCGAGACCCCTTATGACCAGCTGACCGCCCACCAGGCCCGGCAGGAATTCAGAGACGTACTGCTCCACATGCCGATGCAGCCGAGCAGGACGGCACCGCTTGAAATGACCACCCTGACCGAGGCCATGAGCAAGGAAGAGCTTCAGAGCAAGCTCCGCTTTGCGCTGACACGCGTGCCGGGCGCGGTGGCGGTCAATAATCATATGGGCAGCGCCCTGACCCAGAATCCGACCGCTATGGGCTGGGTGATGGAAGTGCTCAAACAAGAGCATCTGGCCTTTCTCGACAGTCGCACCACCGCCAGATCCGTCGCGCAGTCGCAAGCTCAGGCGGCACACATTCCCGCCCTGCGCCGCCATGTTTTCCTGGATCATGTCCCGACCGAAACCTTCATCCGCCGCCAGCTGAAACAGGCCGTCTTGCAGGCGAAAAAACAAGGCACTGTGATCGCGATAGGCCACCCGCATCCAATCACACTGTCAACACTCACTGCCATGCTGCCCGAGATTCAGCAGCAAGTCACCCTGGTGCGTCTGTCTGAGCTGTTTCCCGCCGGCAGCTGACCAAAAAAAAACGGTGTGCCGAGGCACACCGTTCCGTTTGCTTGCATCTGAGGGGGAAATCAGTCCCAGCTCAAAATGACTTTACCGGACTGGCCGGAGCGCATCACATCAAAACCCTGCTGGAAGTCGTCCACATTATAGTGGTGGGTAATGATTGGGCTCAGATCCAGACCAGACTGAATCAGGCTCGCCATCTTGTACCAGGTTTCGAACATTTCACGGCCATAGATACCTTTGATCACCAGGCCTTTGAAAATCACCTGAGTCCAGTCGATACCCATGCTCGATGGCGGAATGCCCAGCATAGCCACCTTACCGCCGTGGTTCATGCTCGACAGCATGCTGTTAAACGCAGCAGGCACACCCGACATTTCCAGACCGACATCAAAGCCTTCTGTCATGCCCAGCTCCGCCATCACGTCTTCCAGCTTTTGCTCTGCCACGTTAACCGCGCGGGTCACGCCCATCTTGCGGGCCAGATCCAGACGGTATTCGTTCACGTCAGTAATCACGACATGACGGGCACCTACGTGCTTGGCAACCGCCGCCGCCATGATACCGATAGGGCCGGCACCGGTGATCAGCACATCTTCGCCCACCAGGTCGAAAGACAGCGCAGTGTGCACAGCATTGCCGAACGGGTCGAAAATCGACGCCAGATCGTCAGAAATGTTGTCCGGGATCTTGAAGGCGTTGAACGCCGGGATCACCAGATACTCAGCAAAGGCCCCTTCGCGGTTAACACCCACACCGATAGTGTTGCGGCACAGATGGGTGCGGCCGCCACGGCAGTTGCGGCAGTGACCACAAGTGATATGGCCTTCACCGGAAACACGGTCACCAATGTCAAAACCACGGACTTCCTGACCAATCGCGACCACTTCACCCACGTATTCGTGACCCACCACCATAGGGACTGGAATCGTATTTTGTGACCATTCGTCCCAGTTATAGATATGGACGTCAGTACCGCAGATAGCGGTTTTCTTAATCTTGATCAGCAGGTCGTTATGGCCCAGTTCCGGCTTGTCGACCTCTGTCATCCAGATGCCTTCTTCCGGTTTCAGTTTTGCTAATGCTTTAATTTTCATGATGCTTTCCACAAGTGGCTCAGAAGCGGTATCACACCGCTCCTGCAGCAAAGTCGGTGATTATCAGATGATGCCCATCTCTTTACCAATGCGAATAAACGCATCGATAGTATTATCCAGCTGTTCTGCGCTGTGCGCGGCAGACATCTGAGTACGGATACGTGCCTGGCCTTTCGGCACCACAGGGTAAGAGAAGCCCACCACGTAAATGCCTTCTTTCAGTGCACGCTCAGCAAACTCGGCGGCGACTTTGGCATCACCCAGCATAATCGGGATGATGGCATGATCAGCACCTGCCAGCGTGAAACCGGCCTCAGACATACGGGTGCGGAACTGCTCAGCATTTTTCCACAGCGTAGCACGCAGATCGCTGCTTTCTGCCAGCAGATCCAGCACGCGGATAGAGGCAGAGACGATCGCCGGGGCCAGCGAGTTAGAGAACAGGTACGGACGAGAGCGCTGACGCAGCCAGTCGATCACTTCTTTCTTACCTGCGGTATAACCGCCTGACGCGCCGCCCAGGGCTTTACCCAGCGTACCTGTGATGATATCGATACGATCAATCACGTCGTGGTATTCATGGGTACCACGGCCATTGTCACCCATAAAGCCAACAGCGTGGGAATCATCAACCATTACCAGCGCATCATACTTGTCCGCCAGATCACAGATAGCCGGCAGGTTTGCCACCACGCCATCCATTGAGAAGACACCGTCGGTCACAATCAGCTTGTGACGCGCACCGGCGTCATTGGCGGCGATCAGCTGCTGCTCCAGCTCAGCCATATCATTGTTGGCGTAGCGGAAGCGTTTTGCCTTACACAGACGCACACCGTCGATGATCGAAGCGTGGTTCAGCGCATCTGAAATAATGGCATCTTCAGGGCCAAGAATGGTCTCAAACAGACCTGCATTTGCATCAAAACACGAAGAGTAAAGGATAGTGTCTTCCATGCCTAAGAAGGCCGACAGCTTACTCTCCAGCTCTTTATGTGCGTCCTGCGTACCGCAGATAAAACGCACTGAAGCCATACCAAAACCGTGCTCATCCATGCCTTGTTTGGCAGCCTCAATCAACGCCGGGTGGTTAGCCAGACCCAGGTAGTTGTTGGCACAGAAATTCAATACCTGATCGCCACTGGCAATCGCAATATTGGCTTCCTGAGCTGAAGTGATTACACGCTCACTTTTGTATAATCCTTCTGCTTTCACTTCCTGAATCTGATCGGCGATCTGTTGATAAAAGGCAGCTGACATCTTGCTCTCCAAACATGTAAAGGCGTATTTGCCACTTTTAGCGAACAACCTACTATTAAATTAGCAATCATTCGCCACAATGTTACAAAGTTTGCCGGATTCTAAGAGCTAAACTCTACTCAGTCGACAACTATGAAACATCCCGCTCCACTTGATCACAATAATGTGATTCAAGTTGAAGAACGACATCCCGCCCCTCCGTACTGGTCAGAGGTCTTATCACAGAGAGCATCTGCAACACCCCCTGATAGATGACGGCTTTGGTAATTTTCGCCTTGGGTGCCTGCGCCGTCTGATAGCTGATCCAGCTGGTTGCCACCAGCTTGAGCGTGGTTGCCAGGCTGAGCAAATCGTCATCGTTCAGGGTGACCAGCCCTAAGGTACGGAAATGACGCATCACCACCATGATATCCTGATGGAGGTTTTCCTGTGCTTCCAGATACTTATGCTGTAACACCGGATCCCGGCTGAGAATGTCGGGCAGATTGGCGTAAAAAAACCGGTAGCGCCACATCAGCATAAAGACCGCATCCAGGTATTGCAGCAGGCTGTCAGCCGACAACACCGCCTCTTCCCGCGGCTGGAAGCGAACCCGCAAATCCTGAGCGTATTCATCAAAAATACTGTGTATAATCTCTTCTTTATTACGAAAATGGTAATACAGGTTGCCTGGGCTGATGCCCATATGTGCTGCAATATGGTTAGTGGTGACGTTGGGTTCCCCTCCGTCATTAAACAACTCCAATGCAGCATGGATGATTTTATCGCGGGTTTTCATAAGCCTCTCACTTGCGTCGCCCTGGGCAGTCTCGGTTTGTTATCTTATGTGGGTCAAAACCAAGATCAACAAACCCTGATGATGTTATCATAACTACTGACTAAATTTTGACGCGGTGGTGCAGTTCTTCTGCTACGCTTCAGGCCTCTTACCACCGGGTCCATCTGACAAAACTGGAAGTGCCATGATTATAGTGACTGGTGGCGCCGGCATGATCGGCAGCAACATTGTAAAAGCGCTCAATGAACAAGGTTATAGCGACATTCTGGTCGTCGACAACCTCAAAGACGGTACCAAGTTCGCTAATCTGGTCGATTTAGATATCGCCGATTATATGGACAAAGAAGATTTCATCACCCAAATCATGGCGGGAGATGACTTTGGTCCGATTGAAGCCGTCTTCCACGAAGGTGCCTGCTCGGCTACCACAGAGTGGGACGGCAAATATATGATGCTCAATAATTACGAGTATTCCAAAGAGTTGCTGCACTTCTGCCTGGAGCGCGAGATCCCGTTCCTGTATGCCTCTTCCGCCGCGACCTACGGCGGCCGTGACCGTGATTTCATTGAAGAAAAAGCCTACGAAGGTGCACTCAACGTTTACGGTTACTCCAAGCAGCTGTTTGACAACTACGTCCGCCGCCTGTGGCAAGATGCCGAAGCGCACGGCGAAACGCTGTCGCAAATTACCGGTTTCCGTTATTTCAACGTCTACGGCCCGCGCGAGCAGCACAAAGGCAGCATGGCCTCGGTGGCGTTCCACCTGAATGAACAGTTATCCAAAGGTGACAACCCTAAATTGTTCGAAGGCTCTGATACCTTTAAACGCGACTTCATCTATGTAGGTGATGTCTGCAAAGTGAACCTGTGGTTCTGGCAAAATGGCGTCTCCGGTATTTTCAACTGCGGCACTGGCCGGGCAGAAAGTTTCCAGGCCGTAGCCGATGCGGTTATTAAGTATCACGGCAAAGGTCAGGTAGAATCTGTCCCGTTTCCTGAGCACCTGAAAGGGCGTTATCAGGCCTATACTCAGGCAGATCTGACCAAAGTCCGCGCCGCCGGTTATCACGAAGCGTTTAAAACCGTTGCCGAAGGCGTTGCTGAGTATATGGCGATTCTAAACGATTAATACTAATAAACCTTTCAGCGACACCCTGATTCGCTCAGGGTGTCGCTGACTTGTATAAAAAGATTGATTTGATGACTATACCAACTTTCGTTGTCAGCTTAGCACGCTCAAATGAGCGCCGTGAGCATATGCAGTCCCTTCTGCAGCATGCCGGGATCCCGTTTGAGTTCTTTGATGCTATTGATGGCACTGCCTCAGAGCAATTCTTACACAGCGACAAAGCAGCACCTAAACTGACTTTCAAACGGAAAGGTTATCATCTTGTTCCAGCAGAAATCGCCTGCTTCGCCAGTCACTATGCCTTGTGGGAAAAATGCGTGGCATTAAATGTGCCAATCCTTATTCTGGAAGACAACATTGAATTTTGTTCGGACCTTCACAGCATCTTGGATACGTTAGCTGACTACATTGATAAATATCAATTCATCAAACTTTCAGCCACTCATCCTAACCGGTACAAAGCCAAGACAGTCATTTCTGAGTCACACTCGATTGGGGTTTACCGCAAAGGCACTTGCGGCACCACGGCGTATATTGTTTCGCCAAAAGCGGCTCATAAGTTGCTGAAGAACGCCACGATCTTTATTGAACCTGTAGACGACTATATCGAAAAGACATGGCGGCATGGCGTAACTGTGTACCATATTTATCCTTCCGTGATAGAGCGATCACAATTAGCAACAACGATTGGCTCAACTCGAAAGCAAAAGCAGCCAGTCAGTTTTAGCCAAAAAATGTATATCGAAGGCTACAGAGCGTATGAGTCTGTGATGCGTAAGCTGTCAGCACCAAGCTAATGTTTGCCTGAAATTATCTCAATATTTACCGAGCACTTCGTAATGCACTTTGAAGCAAAATTAAAGCGACTCCTAAACAACAACAGTGTCTGTCTTGCCATGCTGTGCTGCATCATTGGCTATGCACTGTTCAAACGATCTTACCGCGAAATAGGCGATATCTTTCAGTCCGTCTTTTTGCTGGCGTCCGTGGCAGCGTTGTTTGTCGACAGAAAGCAGTTTGCCAAAGATAAAATGTTATGGGCGCTTTTGTTTGCTGTCGTCGTTCAGGTACTCAGTTGGATCAACTCCCTGATAGACATACCGGATCTCGCCTATTCCAGCCCGCATGTTGGTGTATTAGCCGATCTGTTTGTCTTTATTTTTGTTGCGTATTGGCTGAAAGGCTCACTTAACAATGTGTACCTGACTTGGTGGGCTATGTGCCTGGGTTTTCTGCTGGCTTTTTACAGCCATTCCGACATTGTTCAGCAGGTGCAACTGGGCCTCCAGGGTGTTCGCATCGATTTCAATATCATTAATGCCCAGTATCCGGCTATGTACAGCGGAGTTGGCTTTCTGCTCTCCTCCTTCTTCCTGGTGAAATACCTGTGCCTCAGTATCCGGACCAGAAAGGCTCAATACATTGCCCTTTTCCTCTCTGCACTGCTGCTGTTTACCGCTTTTGTTTTCGTGGTAATCACTACCCAGTCCCGTCAGGTTTGGGTGGGCTTGCTGGCAGCCTATGTAATAAGCACAGTGCTTTATGCCATATTGCATAAAGAAAAACTGAACAAGATCATTCTGGCCGGTTCATTGTCTCTGTTGGGCTTTGCCTTCTATACCTACGCCAGCATGCCTTTAATCCATGACAGAGTCCAAAAAGAAATGGGAACTGCCACCAGCATAGTGACCAATGGTGACATGTCTAAAATACCGTTCAACAGTGCCGGTACACGTCTGCATTTGTGGTACGAATCCATCAAATGGATTAAAGAAAGGCCACTGCTGGGCAGCGGCTACAACACCCGTGAGACGGTCATTAAACAGGCAACGCATTTTCCGCCCAATATCCATAAATATTTCAACCACCTGCACAATTCGCACATTGAGCTGTTGGCTTCTTACGGTATCATTGGCCTGGTGTTGATGTACTTTGTCTTCGGATGGGTCATTAGAAGTACCAAATTTGCCCCTGAAAAACGCGGTATCAACGAGGTTCTGCTGATTTCTTTACTCTTTACTGTCTACTGGCTGACGGTAAACCTGTTCGAATCATTCTTCTTTTCCAATAATGGTCAGTGGATCCATAACGTGATGTTAGGCAGTTGTTATACCTTCTACCTCACGTATAAACTGAACCGTTTATCGCCTTCAGAACAAGCGAGCTCATGATTAAAAGAATCCACGCCATCTGGCTTGGCAATAAAATGCCACCATTAGCCTTCGTCTGTATTGATGACTGGAAGAAACAAGGTTTTGATTACACCCTTTGGACGGAAAACAATCCACTGATTCAGCAATGGATCAGCGAATGCCGGTTTGCAAAAGAGTGCTACGACAAAGGCCTGCTGGCCTTCGTCACTGACTACCTGCGCTTGAAAATTCTGCAACATGAAGGTGGCCTGTATCTGGATGTGGATGTCACTGTCCAACAGGATCCTTTCCCGTTATTTGATAATTGTCTTTTTTCAGCAGGTTACGAAACAGAAGATATGCTGGGAACGGCTGCTATCTATGCAGAGCCACACTCGACGATTCTGAATCAACTCATTCGTTTTTATGAGAATGACATTTATCAGTCCCCGCTTTATATGGGTCCAGAGATCATGACTCACTTCCTGATAGACAAAGCGCTCAGCAGCACTGAAAACTGCCAACTTTACCCGGCAGCCTATTTTTATAACTATCAGGGTGAACCCTTGCATTTTGAAAAGCCCGCCAATGCTTATCTGACACACTGGTTCCAGCACAGCTGGAAAAAATCGAAAGGGCTGGTGTTTTTAAAATCCAAGCACATGGGGCTAATGGGGAAATTTTATGTCTGGCAGAAGTATTTTTTCCGTACCTAATCCTACCGGACCTGTTGCCAACCGGTTGATTAGAGTTTACAGCTAAAAGAGAGAGCATCTTTTGACTACAGTCCGAACCTCCGTATCACAGGATGAACTGGCACCAGGCTATCGTCCGTCCTTCCAGTGGTCTTTTTTACATCCCCGCCACTGGGGAACCTGGATCAGTATTCTGCTGTTAAGCCTGCTGGCATTGCTGCCCTGGAAAATCCGCGACCCCATCGCCGGTTTCCTGGGATTGCATATAGGCCGAAAAGTCAAGAAAGCACGACACCGTGCCAGAGTTAACTTAACACTGTGCTTCCCGGAACTGACAGCTCAAGCACGCGAAGAGAAAATCGACGCCATGTTCACAATCGCCGCCAAAGTGGTTCTGGCCATGGGCGAATTGTTGTTCAGAAGCCGGCAGCATCTCCAGCAACGCACTGAGGTTTTTGGTCAGGAGCATATTGATAAAGAAGTTGAAGCAGGCAATCCTGTTATTATTTTAGTCCCTCACTGCTGGGCCATTGACTTTCCGGCCATCTACTGGGCATCACTGGGTCTGCCTGTTGCTGCGTTGATGCAGCCCCAGCATCGTCAACCTGTGTTTGACTGGTTAATCAGTTGCCAGCGACTACAATACGGCGGAGTTTGTTATGCGCGGGAAGGTGGGTTAAAGCCATATATTCGCGCTATCAAGGCGGGCTTTTTGGGTTATTACCTGCCTGATGAGGATTTCGGACCAGAACAGAGTCAGTTCACTGATTTCTTTGCGACCCAAAAAGCGACATTTTCCGGTCTGGGCAAAATTGCCAGGCTGACAGGTGCCTCCGTTGTCCCTATGATCCCTGTTTACAATACCACAAACGGTAAATTTGAGATTCATATCTCACCGGCACTGAAGCCGCTTCCGGGGCCGGATGCCCAACATGATGCTGACCTGCTGGCAAACGCACTGGAAAAAATGGTCGCCCCCTATCCTGAGCAGTACATGTGGAATCTGCAGTTGCTGAAAACACGTCCTGATGGCAGCAACCCCTACAGAAGTGAGTGAGCAGCGTCATATGAAAATTCTTATTATCGGTCCTTCCTGGGTTGGCGATATGGTGATGTCGCAATGCCTGTATACCAGTCTGAAGCAGCAGTATCCGCAGGCTGAGATTGATGTACTGGCACCGGCCTGGTGCCGGCCTATTCTGGAGCGTATGCCCGAGGTACACCGTGCGCTTGAGATGCCAATCGGCCACGGTGAATTTAACCTCAAAGGTCGCTACCGGATTGGACGCACTCTGCGTGAGCATGGTTATGATCAGGCGTATATCCTGCCCAATTCAGCGAAATCTGCGCTGATCCCGTTTTTTGCCCGCATTCCGGTCCGTACCGGCTGGAAAGGGGAAAGCCGCTACGGTCTGCTCACTGATCTGCGTGGCAACAAGCGTGATTTCGGTCTGATGATAGAGCGCTACTGCGCACTGGCTTATCCCAAAGCGGACATGACCGGCAGTGCAGCGCTGCCATCATTGCCCAAACCGGCACTGACAGTTGACAGTCATAATCAGGCCAGTGCGATGAAGCGCCTGGCGCTCAATCATGATCGCCCTGTGATTGGCCTTTGTCCTGGGGCAGAATTTGGTCCGGCCAAACGCTGGCCAGACGCCTATTTTGCTCAGGTTGCGCAGAGAATGATTGAGCAGGGTAAGCAAGTCTGGCTGTTCGGCTCAGTAAAAGATCAGCCTGTCACCACCGCCATCAGACAAGCGCTTCCCGCTGATTTACAAGCTTTCTGCCACGATTTAGCCGGGCAAACCAGCCTGATTGAAGCGGTTGACCTGCTCGCTGCCTGTCATACGGTTGTCAGTAACGATTCGGGTCTGATGCACGTCTCCGCGGCGGTTGGCTGTAAAGTGGTCGCCATTTATGGCTCGACGTCACCAGACTATACCCCGCCGCTGGCAGAACAGGTCGCCATCGTATATACAGATATTGAGTGCCGTCCGTGCTTTAAACGAGAATGCCCGTACGGGCACCTTAAGTGCCTGAAAGATTTACCGGCAGAGCGTGTCATTCAAGCCATTGACGGCCTAACGATTCCCAAAACAGATCTATGATGACATTGATACATCGACATAAAAATAACAAAGTCGCTTTCTACAGTCGTAACATACTGCGCTCTCTGACGCCCAAGGTAATCTACCATCGCAGATTACAGTATCTCCTCAATACACTGGATAAATACGACAGGCATTACATTGCCTCCAGGGTCAATTATTACCTCAGGCACAATGACGCGTTTACGTTGCCCGACGATAAAGCCGTATCCATTAAGCGTTATCGCAAGAAAGGCCAGAGTGCCTACTATTACGATCTGAAAGAGTACCTGCACTACTTTGATCGTCACTTCAAAGTGACCTACCGCTTTGGCGATGACACCCACCTGGAGCCTTACCCGTTCCTGGTCAAAGCCCGGCCTATTGCCGGTGATAATGCCAACGCCGTTTTATTTAAGCTCAATAAAGTCCGCCACTTCAATTTCATTGAAGATTCGCTGAGCTTTCGTGAGAAAACAGACAAGGCCGTCTGGCGCGGAGCTGCCTACCAGCCCCATCGTGCCAGCTTCGTCAGGCAATACTACAACCATCCCCTTTGCGATATCGGCCAGACCAATCCCAGCGATACCCCGCAGCCGTGGGATAAAGGCTTCATGTCGATTGCTGATCAGCTCGGTTATAAATTCATTCTCTGTATCGAAGGCAACGATGTCGCCACTAACCTTAAGTGGGCGATGTCATCGAACTCTCTGTGTATGATGCCCAAGCCTAAATACGAGACATGGTTTATGGAAGGCACGCTCAAAGCCGGTGTCCATTATGTCGAACTGCAGGATGACTTTTCTGATATTGAAGAAAAAATCCGCTACTACAGCCAGCACCCTGAAGCGGCTGAAGCTATCATTGCCAATGCCCATGAACACGTCCAACAGTTCTGTCATCCGCGGCAGGAGAAGCTGATAGGTCTGCTGGTACTGAAGAAATATTTCGAACTGTCCGGCCAATGGCAGCAGGAAGCCAATAACTGATGCTGCGCTTTCTCTACACCTGCCTGCTCGCTGTGGCGGCCCCGTTGCTGCTGGTGTCACTCTATAAAAAGCGGCCGGGTGTCCCGCCTGTTGGTCAGCGCTGGAAAGAGCATTTCGGGATCAGTCCTCAGGTGAAGGGCCAGCGCCCGCTATGGATACATGCCGTGTCCGTCGGAGAGACCCTGGCTGTCACACCGCTGATCAAAGCGCTGAAAGCCCAATATCCCGATTTAGCGATACTGCTGACGACCACGACAGCCACGGGAGCAGAGCAGGCCGCACGCCTCGGAGCACTGGTTGAACACCGCTATATGCCGCTCGATTTTCCCTGGGCACTGCGCCGCTTCATCCGCACGCAGCAACCACGTGCGCTTTGCATCATGGAGACCGAGCTCTGGCCCAATACGCTGGCCGAAGCCAAACGTGCCGGCCTGCCGGTCACCATTTTTAACGCCCGCTTATCTGAGCGCTCCTGCCAGCGCTATGCCAAAGTACAACCCCTGTTTAACCTGCTGGCGCATAATCTGGATCTGGTCTTGTGCCAGCACCAGGATGATGCCGAGCGCTTCATCCGCTTAGGGGTTGCGCCGGAAGCGGTGCAGATCACCGGCTCTGTCAAGTTTGACCTTGCGTTACCCGAAGGACTGGAACAGGCCAGCGAGATACTGAGAGATGAGCTGGGCAGCCAGCGTCCGGTGTGGATTGCCGCCAGCACCCATCAGGGCGAAGATGAGCAGGTGCTTGAAGCACACAGGCAAGTATTGCGCCGCCATCCTGACGCGCTGCTGATTCTGGTGCCCAGACACCCGGAGCGATTCGACGCTGTCTACACACTGATTGTGCAACAGGGCTTTGCCGCCGCCCGCCGCACTCAGGCCAGTGAGCCGCTGGCCGGTAAACAGGTCTATCTGGCCGACACCATGGGTGAAATGATGCTGCTGCTCGGCGCCTGCGATCTCGCATTTGTCGGCGGCAGCCTGCTGGGCGACAAAGTCGGCGGTCACAACTTACTTGAGCCCGCCGCACTGGCAAAACCTGTTCTGAGTGGCCCGAGCTATTACAACTTTACCGACATCACCACTCAGCTGTTAAACGCGGGTGGCGCAGAAATCGTCGGCAACAGCGAGGAATTAGCGCGCGCCGTATCACGCCTGATGGCAGATAACACAGTGCAGACCAAGACGGGTCAGGCCGCCCTTGCCGTGGTAAAAGCCAATCAGGGGGCCATTGCGCGCACCTTGCACGCACTCTCTGCCAGCCTCGATTAATCGGAAGGCGATCGGCGGTAACCCGACAACAGTTGCTGCCAGTCGCTTTCCTGCCAGTGAATACCGGCTTTATCGACTTCTTTGACAAAAGAGCGGTGCAGCCGGGACAAATTGTCCTCCTGCCAGCCATCATCGCCACGATGAATACTGCATTTGTCAAAATCGATCAGCCAGATCTGCTCCTGGTCATCCAGCAAAATATTGTGCGCATTCAGATCTGTGTGATTGACCCGGCAGTCATGCATACGGCGAATCATCTCACCCACCGCCTGCCATTGTTCTGACGACAACGCACCCTGCTGCAAACGCGCCACCAGATCAGTGGCCTGCGGCACTTTTTCCGTCAGCAGATCAGCCCGATAGTAAGGCCCGGATTTGCAAACCCGTGCCGCCACTGGTCTCGGTACCCTGACACCCTGCTCGACCAGATGTTGCAGCAGGGAAAACTCAGCCATGCTGCGGCAAGCTGACCAGGTGTTGAACCAATACTGATCTTTCACCAGCTTACCGAACAGCCCGCCACGGAAGTAATGCCGCAATGCCATCTCGATCCGTTCGCCGCGCACAAACCAGGTGGTTCCCCGCCCTTTGGCACTGCCCAGCACAGCCTGCTGACGCTGCCAGAAATCCGGCTCAAAGCACTGCCAGGGATCTTCTGCCAGCAAAGCAGGGTCAAACATGACCTGACAGTTATCTTGCTCCCGTATTTCCATCGCGCGGTATCCCAAACTACTGAAAAGATCTATTTTATACAGGTTTGTCCGTGCCCGTCATGGCATAGACAGAATCTTTGCACAGTGTTCGCGCAATCACGCTGATTCCGGCATGCTATATGTATATAATTGCCAACACACAATCACATCTATTCCGTTGAAAGCAGGTGTCATGACATTATTCCACTCCGCTCCCCAGTCTTTGTGCATCCTGCGCCTGTCGGCGATTGGTGATGTCTGCAACAGTATTGCCATGGCACAGGCTATCCAGCGGCAATGGCCTCAAACACGCCTGACCTGGATCTGCGGCAAAGCAGAGGCCCGGCTGCTGAAAGATTTACCGGGCATCCGGGTGATCATCTTCGATAAAAAGCAGGGCTGGCAGGGTTACAAAGCCGTCTGGCAGGCCCTCAGAGGTGAACGTTTTGATGCGCTTTTGCATATGCAAACCGCCATTCGTGCCAGTATCGTCAGTCTCGGCATCAAAGCCAGATACAAGCTGGGATTTGATGCCGCCCGCAGCAGCGACCTTCAGCAGCTGTTCACCAATGTGAAAGTCCCGTCGCCCGATTCCCCGCATGTATTGGATGGCTTCATGCAGTTTGCCGCCACTCTGGGTGTCAGCGATCTGACGCCTGAGTGGGACATCCCTTTATCCGAAGATGACCACCGCTGGGCCGATCAGCAAATCCATCAGGACGCGACATTGGTCATCACACCCGCGGCCAGTAAAGGCTATAAAAACTGGACGCCGGAAGGGTATGCCGAGCTAGCCCGCCATGCCCACCGACAGGGCTATGAGATCATTCTGGCCGGCAGTCCGGCAAAAATTGAGGTTGATCTGGGTAATGCCATTGAAGAAAAGCTCAATTTCCCGATCACCAACCTGATTGGCCAGAGCAGCCTGAAACAACTGCTGGCCCTGCTACAGAAGGCGGCACTGGTGTGTGCGCCGGATACCGGCCCGGCCCACATGGCAGTGGCTGTCGGTACCCCGGTGCTTGGCTTGTATGCCCACCATAACCCCAAACGTACCGGCCCTTACCTGTCACAGCAGTATGTGGTGAGTGTATATGATGAATGCATTGCGGCTGAAACGGGCAAGGCCCCTGAACAGCTGCCCTGGCGCAGTCGGGTTAAAGATGACGAGGCAATGAAACGCATCACGGCAGAGCGCGTCATCACGATGTTCGACAAAATCACCTCTGAACTGTGATCGTATGCATTTCAAACGAAATGAAAGCGATAGATTGATCCCTGAATCAAGGCCGGGGTTTTACATTCACCACCCCGGTCGGCATAATCGTTGGCATATCACTGCATTGACAGTCACTACTCATCTACCTGAAAACTGGACACCTAATGGCGCCTAACACCTGCCACACCACTTTGGGTGTGCTGATGATCATCAAGAACGAAGCCAACCATCTGGCTGCCTGCCTGGATACCGTGAAAGACTGGGTCGACGAAATCGTGATTATTGACTCAGGCAGTACAGATGATTCAGAACACATTGCCCGTCGCTACACAGATAAATTCTTCCGCTATGACGACTGGCCCGGCTTTGGCCCGCAGCGCCAGCGCGCCCAGCAACATGCAACCACAAATTGGGTCTTGGTACTGGATGCCGATGAAAGGGTCACTCCTGAGCTGAAAGCGGCCATACAGTCTGCGCTAACCGGCAACCCGACCGGCGTTGCCTTTAAGATAAACCGGCTGAGCGACGCCTTTGGCAAAACCATTCACCATTCTGGCTGGTCACCGGATTGGGTGATACGGCTTTACCGCCGCGACGAAACCCACTATAACGATGCGCTGGTACATGAAAAAGTGCTGACTGACGGCCTGGAGATCCGGGCTCTGAAAGGCCGGTTACTGCATTTTACCTATGACAACCTGCACCATTACATAGGCAAAACCACCCAATACCTCAAAGCCTGGACGGATGAACGGGAAGGCCGGAAAAAAGCCGGACTGGGTACCGCTCTGCTGCATGCCCTTGCCAGTTTTCTGAAAATGTACATTCTCAAGCTCGGTTTTCTTGATGGCCGACATGGTTTTATTCTGGCGTGGCTCAGCATGCACTCGACCTTCGTAAAATATATTGATCTCTGGCTACGGGATTATCAAAAAGAGAGAAATCAATGAAAGTCGCTCTCATTATTACGACTTACAACTGGAAAGAAGCCTTACAGGCTGTATTGGACAGCGTGAAGCGCCAATCTGAGTTACCTGATGAAGTGATCATTGCTGATGATGGCTCCCGAGCAGATACCGCTGAACTGATTCAATCCTACCAAACACAGTTCCCCTGCCCCCTGATACATTCCTGGCAACCCGATGACGGTTTCCAGCTCGCCATGAGCCGTAACCGTGCTATGGCTAAATCGCAGGCGGACTATATCATTATGATTGATGGCGATATTGTCATGTCTCCGGATTTTATTCGTTCTCATAAGCGGGCGGCAAAGATCGGTTATTTCGTTCAGGGGGGACGCGTGCTGGCGAACGATAACATCAGCCAGCAGATCATGCATCAGCATGTGGTACCCACCCTGTTTTCGCCGGGCATTAAAAACCGCCACAACTGCATCAGCAGCACCTGGCTCAGCAAATTGTGCTCGTACGAGCGCAATAACGATGCCTCAACGCGCGGCTGTAATATGGCTTTCTGGCGAGACGATCTGATCGAGGTCAACGGCTTTAATGAAGACTTTGTCGGCTGGGGCCGTGAAGACAGTGAATTTGTTCACCGCATGCTCAATAGTGGTAAAAAAAGGCTGTATCTCAAATTTGCCGGTGTAGGTTACCATCTTTACCATGATGAGAGCTCAAGAGCATCATTAGCCAAAAACGATGAGATACTGGAAAATACCGTCCGTCAGAAGCTGACACGTTGCGAAAACGGCATTGATAAATTTCTGGATGAAAAATCATGACAACCCGAGTCATTTACCCCGGCACTTTTGACCCTATCACCAACGGCCATCAGGATTTGATTGAGCGCGCTGCCGCCATGTTCGATCAGGTGGTGGTCGGTATCGCTTTCAGCCCGAGCAAAAAACCGTTGTTTGACCTGCAGGAGCGGGTGAATCTCGCCAAAGCCATCACCAGTCATCTCAGTAATGTTGAAGTGGTGGGGTTTTCTGGTCTGCTGGTCGATTTTGCCCGTGAGCAGCAAGCAACGATTCTGGTTCGTGGCCTGCGCGCGGTGTCAGACTTTGAATATGAGTTTCAGCTGGCGAACATGAACCGCCGCCTGATGCCGGAGCTGGAAACGGTTTTCCTGACCCCGGCCGAGGAAAACTCCTTTATCTCCTCCACCATAGTCAAAGAAGTGGCGCTGCACAAAGGGCAGGTAGATCAGTTTGTGCACCCGACTGTGGCACAGGCACTGAAGGCCAAGCTGGCCAAATAACACGCAAATCCAAATACACAGATACCGCGGCTCGCCATTCAGCGTGCCGCTGTGTTTGCCTGCGCTGGTTGCCCGTAATACCCCAGATACCAGTCCACAAATTGCTGCACCCCCTGTTCAATACCCACCTGTGGTCTGAACCCCGTGGCCTCAAATAAATCGTCGGTATCGGCAAAGGTGGCGTATACGTCGCCCGGCTGCATCGGCAGGTAGTCTTTGCGGGCTTCTCTGCCCAGTGCCTTTTCCAGCGCGGCAATAAAGTCCATCAGCTTAACCGGCTGGCCATGGCCGATATTGTACACACGGTACGGCGCTGAACTGCTGGCCGCCGAGCCCTCTTCGGTGCTCCAGTCGGGCTGAGAGGCAGGAACAATATCCTGAATTCTGACCACGCCTTCGACAATATCATCAATGTAGGTGAAATCGCGCCGCATATCGCCGTGGTTATAGACCTCGATAGGCTGACCGGCCATGATCGCCTCGGCAAAACGAAATAATGCCATGTCGGGTCTGCCCCACGGTCCGTAGACAGTAAAAAAGCGCAAACCCGTGGTAGGCAGGCCATAGAGATGGGAATAAGTGTGTGCCATCAGTTCATTGGCTTTTTTGGTCGCGGCATACAGAGATACCGGGTGATCGACGCTGTCAGATGTCGAGAAAGGCTGCTTGCGATTGAGGCCGTACACCGAGCTGGAAGAGGCGTACACCAGATGCTCGACCTGATGGCGGCGGCAGCCTTCCAGAATGGTCAGATGGCCAGTCAGGTTACTGTCGGCGTAGGTCATAGGGTTATCCAGCGAATAGCGAACCCCGGCCTGCGCGGCCAGATGAATCACTCTCTCAAATCTGTGGGTGAGAAACAGACGGGCAATGGTTTCCCTGTCTGCGATATCGCCATCCAGCACCAAGAGCGCCGGGTGGGCAATATGCCTGACTCTGGCCTGCTTCAGCTTCACATCGTAGTAGCTGTTGAAGTTATCAATGCCCACCACTTGATGGCCCATATGGCACAAACGCTGAGCCACTGCACTGCCAATGAAACCGGCCACTCCTGTTACCAAAAAGCGCATGCACACCCCCGAAGAAGGCGTGTTGCTGCCCTCCTTCTCTTCCCTAAAGACAGATATGAGGGCCTATCTCTCTGACAAACTTATTATCGTTGGCACTCACTACAATAGACTGTAGCACGCTGGCCGATTTTGACCTCATTCAGGATATGTCCGCAGTTCGGACAGGGTTTCCCCGCTTTTCCGTACACTTGCAACTCTTGGGCAAAATAGCCCGGCTTACCGTCACTTTGCCTGAAATCTTTCAGTGTTGTGCCGCCCTGGGCAATCGCCTTACTCAGCACCCGCTTGATTTCATCCACCAGAGCAGCCAGCCGCTCCGCCGTCAGTTGCCCTGCCGGGGTCTGCGGATGGATTCGCGCCGCAAACAGGGATTCGTTAGCATAAATGTTCCCCACCCCGACAACCACCTGGTTATCCATGATGAACTGTTTAATCACAGTGCGCTTACCTTTGGCCCTTTCCGCCAGGTACTTGGCATCAAAGCCCTCAGCCAAAGGCTCCGGTCCGAGCTTACTCAGCACAGGATGTTCGCTGTCACGTTCCTGCCACAGCCAGGCACCGAACCGGCGGGGGTCGTTATAGCGCAGCACTTCACCGCTGGCGAGCAGCACATCAACATGATCGTGTTTCACCGGCGGCACTTCGGCGGGCAAAATACGCAAGCTGCCTGACATCCCCAAGTGAATAATGGCAAAGCCGGCATCGGTTTCCAGCAGCAGGTATTTGGCTCTGCGCGTCACACCACGAATGGTCTGCCCCTGCAATAGCTGTAATTCACCGGGGACGGGCCAACGCAGGCTGGCATTGCGAACCGTCACACTGATGACGGTCTGACCCACCACATGAGGCGTGATCCCCATGCGGCTGACTTCAACTTCAGGTAATTCAGGCATCTTCTCTCTGGCTAATCTTTAGTAACAGGTGAGCGAAGGATATCAGATTTCAGGGAACAGGTAGCTGGCCTCGACAGTAATCGCCAGCCATTCTCCCTGCCAGTTTTGCAATAGCCAGAACTGGGGAAGCTGATACACAGTCAGGCGGTAAGGTTCTTCATGATTGTCCAGCCACACTTCCACGCTACGTGGCGAGGCCAGCTTATCATTGAGCTGGGCCAAGGTTTCTGAGTCGATTTTAGTACCGGCGACATCCTGCCAGTTTGCCACTATGGCCGAGGGATCGCCGGCTATAACGGGCTCGGACTGCCAGTCTTGCTGATGGCGGCTGAAAATAATATTGGGCAGCACCAGCTTTTCAATGCTGCCGTCAGCAGGAAGTAAGCGCACTAGTCCGGCGGACGCTTGCTCGGCCGGGGTGGCCTGCATCATCCGCTGCTGAATCAATTCCGGTAGCTGAATCATAGCTAAAAACAGCAACACCCCAATGATGATGATGTTGTTCCATCCCTTACGCGACAGTTTCATCGTCTCTCCAGCACTAAGTATGAGTCAGTGATCATAATCCGCTTCCTGACCGACAGCCATAAAAAAACCCA
Source organism: Photobacterium halotolerans DSM 18316 (assembly GCF_000425165.1). Lineage (GTDB taxonomy): Bacteria > Pseudomonadota > Gammaproteobacteria > Enterobacterales > Vibrionaceae > Photobacterium > Photobacterium halotolerans. Next base: position 123,337 of record NZ_AULG01000012.1, on the reverse strand, counting down.
GCCTTGGCTGGGTTTTTATCAAAAAGCAGAAGAAACCAATTACTTGATTTTTGCTTCTTTGTACAAAACGTGCTGGCGAACAACTGGATCAAATTTCTTGATCTCAAATTTGCCTGGCATGTTACGTTTGTTTTTGTCGGTAGTGTAGAAGTGTCCAGTGCCGGCAGATGATACCAGACGGATCTTCTCACGAATGCCTTTAGCCATTCTTCAAATCCTCTTAAACGTTCTCGCCGCGAGCACGCATTTCAGACAGAACGGTATCAATACCTTTCTTGTCAATGATACGCATGCCTTTCGCAGAAAGACGTAGTTTAACGAAGCGTTTTTCGCTTTCTACCCAGAAACGATGAGTTTGCAGGTTCGGCAGAAAACGACGCTTGGTGGCATTACGTGCGTGTGAACGGTTGTTACCCGTTACAGGACGTTTACCAGTTACTTGGCATACTCGGGACATTACTGTCTTCTCCAAATCGTTTCAGCTCGATATCAACCGCGATTAACCGAACGCAAAAAGCATTCCACCTAACCGAAGCTATCAAAGGTCGCGCATTATACTAAGTCAAAACCAGTTGCTCAAGTCCCGAGCAGATCCTTTCTCGTCTTTTTGATCAATTTCGGCCTAGTGTGACATCAAGCTGCACAATAATCAGCTTGATAGTTACAGCCATCCTCTTTCAGCAAAAGAAATCACTTCCCCGTCTCCGACGACAAAATGATCGAGGATCCGAATATCTACCAAGGCCAGCGCATCGCTGATCCTCTGAGTAATTCGCCGATCGGCCTGACTTGGCTCCGCCACGCCTGAGGGGTGATTATGCGCTAAAATCAACGCCGCTGCATTAAGTTCCAGCGATCTTTTTACCACTTCTCGCGGATAAACGCTGGCAGCATCGATCGTTCCTTCAAACATCACCTCACCGCTAATCACCCTGTGCTGGTTATCCAGAAACAACACATAAAAGGCCTCGCGATGGCGATCACGCAGCATCTGGCTTAAATATTGCCGCGTATATTCCGGGCTGCTGAGGGCATCGCCTTTCGCCAGTTTCTCTGATAAATAACGCAGGCTCATCTCCAGCACCGCCTGCAGCTGAACATATTTAGCCGGTCCCAACCCTTTGTGCTGACAAAACGATTTGCAGTCAGCCGCCAGTAACGCGCGCAGAGAACCGAATTCTTCCAGCAACTGGCCGGCCAGCTCAATCACATTCATGCCCGGCAGGCCAGTGCGTAAAAAGATGGCCAGCAGCTCTGCATCTGACAGCGCATTGGCCCCGCGCTGCAGCAATTTTTCCCTGGGACGCGATTCCGCAGGCAGATGTTTCAATACCATGGCGCTTCAACCCTTTTACTGTGTCTGTGGCAAAGAAACGCACATGTTGCGCCCGATACAAAGCCCGATACTTGAAAATGCGGCGGCTGACGCAGCTCTGGTGTCTTGTTACAGCATGCCGGCCTTACTGTGTCGAGCGGTGACCCGGTCTCTGCCCTCCATCACAGCCCGACGGCATTTTTCTCACGACTAAAGCGATGAAACCTCATCGCTTTGGTGATATCTTGTTGCCAGTTTTTTCACGACACAGGCAAGCGAATGAAAACACTGGCAGGAAAGAAAATACTTCTGGGGATCAGCGGCGGCATCGCAGCATACAAATGCGCGGAGCTGACACGGCGTCTGATTGAACGAGGCGCAGAGATTCGCGTCGTCATGACCCCGGCCGCCAAGGAATTCATTACCCCGCTCACCATGCAGACCGTTTCCGGTCATCCGGTGGCCGACAGCCTGCTCGACCCCGCCGCCGAAGCCTCCATGGGCCATATTGAACTGGCAAAATGGGCAGATTTAGTGCTGCTGGCACCCGCCTCCGCCGATCTGATTGCCCGCCTCCGTGCCGGTATGGGCAACGACCTGCTGACGACCTTATGTCTGGCCACCAGCGCGCCGATTGCTGTCGCGCCCGCCATGAACCAGCAAATGTATCGCCAGCCTGCCACCCAGGACAACTTGTCGGTGCTGGCAAGCTGGGGACATAAAATCTGGGGCCCTGCCAGCGGCGAGCAAGCCTGTGGCGATGTCGGTCCGGGCCGGATGCTGGAACCTATGGCACTGGTGAATAAGATAGAAAACGCATGCCAGCCACAAGATCTGACCGGTGTCCGTATTGCCATTACTGCCGGCCCGACCCGGGAAGCCCTGGATCCGGTGCGCTACCTCACCAATCACAGCTCAGGCAAAATGGGCTTCGCCATTGCGCAGGCAGCAGCACAACGCGGTGCCAGCGTCACGCTGATCAGTGGCCCGGTCAACCTTGCTACCCCGGCCGGCGTTAACCGTATCGACGTAGAAAGTGCTGTAGACATGCACCAGGCCGCCACTGAGCAGGCAAAGGCGCATGATATTTTTATTGGCTGCGCGGCAGTGGCTGATTTCCGCCCGGCGGAAATGGCGTCACAAAAAATGAAAAAGCAGCAAGGACAGGACGAGCTGGTACTGAAACTGGTGAAAAATCCGGATATTATCGCCAGCGTCGCCGCCCTGACTGACCAACGTCCGTTTACTGTAGGCTTTGCCGCCGAAACACAAGATGTCGCGCGCTATGCGCAGGACAAGCTGCAGCGTAAAAACCTCGACCTGATTTGTGCCAATGATGTCGCGCAGCAGGGACAAGGATTTAACAGTGATACCAATGCCCTCCACCTGTATTGGAAGAACGGTGACAAGGCACTGCCCCTGACAGACAAAGCATCACTGGGGCGACAATTAATTACTGAGATCATCGACCGCTACAAAGCACAAGACTAAGCCTATTTCGTTGAACTCTCAGCGAAACAGGCAAAATACTCAGCGGTTCATTCATTTTTGGCAGCCAGCTCTCAAGCTTACACTCTGGCTGTCGATACAGATAACACTGCCTGATCCAGACACTTTCCATGCCCTGTGCGCATGGCTAAGATAGTCAGGCTTTTTCTGTCCGGACACAGTCTTATATCGAAAAGGAACGGTTATTCATGGCTGGCAATAAAAAAAACAACCGCCGCGAAGAAATCTTACAAGCGCTGGCTGAAATGCTGGAATCCAACCAGGGGAGCCAGCGCATTACTACCGCTAAACTGGCTGCCCAGGTGGGCGTTTCCGAAGCGGCACTGTATCGCCACTTTCCCAGCAAAGCCCGTATGTTTGAAGGCTTGATCGAATTTATTGAAGACTCGATCACTACACGTATTAACCGTATCCTGGATGACGAAAAAGACACCATGACCCGCCTGCGTATGGTGCTGCAGTTATTGCTGGTCTTTGCCGAGCGCAATCCCGGGCTCACCCGCATCATGACAGGCCATGCCCTGATGTTTGAGCAAGACAGGTTACAGTCGCGTATCAACCAGCTGTTCGAGCGCATTGAAACCCAGCTGCGTCAGATCCTGCGTGAGCGCAAACTGCGCGAAGGCCGTGGTTTCCCCATTGATGAAAACCTGTTATCCGCCCAGCTGCTGGGCCAGGTAGAAGGCAGTTATAACCGCTTTGTGCGCTCCAGCTTCCGTCACAAGCCGAATGACAATTTCGATGCTTACTGGGAACTGCTGACCGGTCAGCTGAGCTAACCTTTTTCATCCCTTCTTGTATCGGGCTCAGCACACATCAGTATCGAGAACACAGTGATATTCAGAACACAAAAAAGGGTTGGCACATTGCCAACCCTTTTTCTTTTTCATTCCATGTTCTGCCCTGCAACAAGCAGAATCAGATACCGTACTGAGCGCGATACGCTTTCACCGCTTCCAGGTGCGCGTCCATGCCATCCTGCTCTTCCAGATAGCTCACCACATCGCCCAGCGAGACAATAGAAATCACCGCACAACCGAAGTCGCGCTCCACTTCCTGAATCGCGGAGAGTTCGCCTTTGCCTTTTTCCTGACGGTCAATCGCCACCAGCACACCGGCCAGATCTGCCCCGTTGGCCTGGATGATTGCCATCGACTCGCGGATTGCCGTGCCGGCCGTAATCACATCATCAACCAGCATAATGCGGCCTTCCAGCGGGCTGCCCACCAGATTGCCGCCTTCACCGTGGTTTTTGGCTTCTTTGCGGTTAAAGCAGTAAGGCGTGTCCACATCATGGTGATCGGCCAGTGCGACCGCAGTCGTAGTGGCGATCGGAATGCCTTTGTAAGCAGGACCAAACAGTACATCAAATTCAATGCCGGAATCTGCCAGTGCCGCGGCATAAAAGCGGCCCAGACGCGCCAGATCGCGACCGGTATTAAACAGGCCGGCATTAAAGAAATACGGGCTCTGACGGCCAGACTTCAGGGTGAACTCACCAAACTTCAATACGCCTTTTTCCAAAGCAAATTCGATGAACTGACGCTGATATGCTTTCATTGTTTCTCCTCGAGCGATTGGTCGCATGCTTCAGCCAGACACGAGCGCTGGCCGGTCAATCCCCGCAGCCTTACCGTGCCGCGGGCAAAAAAAAGCGGCTCCACAGGAACCGCTCCAAAAACATTAACTTTCCAGCGACGCCTGCTGGATAGTGATGATCTCGGCAATGCCGTCTTTGGCTAACGACAGCATCTCCATTAATTCTTCCGTACTGAAGGCATCCCCTTCAGCCGTCCCCTGAATCTCAATAATCTTGCCGTCACTGTTCATGATGACATTCATATCGGTCTCGGCATTAGAGTCTTCCGCGTAATCCAGATCGCACACTGGCGTCCCCTGATAGATGCCCACAGACACGGCAGCGATAGTGGTTTTCAGCGGGTTTTTCTTCAGCTGGCCTTTTTCCATCATCAGATTGATCGCATCAGTCAGCGCCACCATGGCCCCTGTGATAGAGGCGGTGCGCGTACCGCCGTCGGCCTGAATCACATCACAGTCGACCGTGATCATCTGCTCGCCCAGCACTTCCAGATCCACCGCCGCGCGCAGGCTGCGGGCAATCAGGCGCTGAATTTCCAGTGTCCGGCCGCCCTGCTTACCGTTAGCCGCCTCACGACGGTTACGGGAATGGGTCGCGCGTGGCAGCATGCCGTATTCCGCCGTCACCCAGCCCTGGCCTTTGCCTTTCAGCCAGCGCGGCACGTTTTCTTCAACACTGGCGGTACATATGACCTTGGTATCGCCAAACTCAACCAATACCGACCCTTCGGCATGGGCGGTGAAATGACGGGTGATAGTAATAGGACGAACTTGACTGGCACTTCTTCCACTTGGACGCATCGGGTTTCACCTTGGCTGATATTGAGTGCTGAAAACAAAGCCGCTGTACGGCCGGCAGACATTAACCGGCGATTATAGCCAGATCTGCGTCGCAGTGCACGCCTGTCCGCATGCTCCCGCCCAGGAGAGATTTCCATTATTCGTACCGGCGCGTATAATCAAGCCATCATTTCTTAAGGGCCGATAGCCAATGATTCACAGTATGACCGCCTATGCCCGTCGCGAAGTAAAAGGCGACTGGGGCAGCGCCGTTTGGGAAATCCGCTCGGTAAACCAGCGATACCTGGAAACTTACCTGCGCCTGCCAGAACAGTTCCGCAGCCTGGAACCTGTCCTGCGCGAGCGCTTCCGCCAACGTCTGGCCCGGGGCAAAGTCGAGTGCAGCCTGCGCTTTGAAGCCAATCCTGCTTCCAGCAGCGAACTGCGTATCAACGAGCAGCTGGCCAAGCAGGTGATCAAGGCAGCAAGCTGGGTAAAAGAAGCCGCAGGTGAAGGCAATATCGGCCCGTTTCAGGTACTGAACTGGCCCGGCGTGATGGAAACGCCTGAGCAGGACATGGACACCATCAACCAGGAACTGCTGACGGCATTTGACGGCGCGGTGGACGACTTCCTGGCGGCACGCGCCAGCGAAGGGGCCAATATGAAAGATCTGATTGATCAGCGCCTGGCCGCTATCTCAGAAGAAGCCGGCAAGGTGCGCGCCCTGATGCCTGAAGTCATGCAATGGCAACGCGATCGCATTCTCAATCGCCTGGAAGAAGCCAAAGTCGAGCTGGATGCCAACCGCATCGAGCAGGAACTGATCATGCTGGCGCAGAAAAGTGATGTCGCCGAAGAGCTGGATCGCCTGGATTCCCACGTTAAAGAAACCCACAAAATCCTGAAAAAAGGCGGCGCCTGTGGCCGACGTCTGGACTTCATGATGCAGGAATTTAACCGCGAATCGAACACCCTCGCCTCCAAATCCATCAACACAGAGATCACCGCTGCTGCTGTCGAACTCAAAGTGCTGATTGAGCAGATGCGCGAACAGATCCAGAATATAGAGTAAGTTCTTCACCCATCCAAGCACGTCTCAGAAGCCCTGTATTCCCTTGTTAAGAGCATTGTAAATACAGGGCTTTTTTATTTTTCCCGTCCTCACAGGTTTGCAGTTGTCCGTTGCCAGTTGCTGATTAAGTGATGGGCAAAGTGGTGGGCAGTTTCCATTTAATGTCCCTTGCGGACGCCAGAACGTTTTCAACCTGTCTCATAAAAAATAAGAGACGGCATTGACCCGTGGCTTAAACATTAAACGCTACTTGCTTTACGGCTTGCTCTGCTCGGCTGATCCCCAATCGCTGCGCAACTTGTTGCCACTGCTTAACTGCGTTTAGCACTTCATCATAAATTTGCGTTGCCTCGCTCTGCGAGAGCCTGAAAAAATCTTTCACGTCAAAAGCCAGTTGGTAGTTGAGCGCGTTGTCTGTGTCGGTAATATTCAGATGAAGCCCATGCTTGCCAACAATCGGGTTTAAGTCATAAGCCGGTGATAATTTCCAACCTTTATTGGTTAGCAGGAAACCGTGGTTTCTCAGGTGATCGTCGGTGTTAGACACAGCGATATTAAACACGATCCGTCGCCATAACTGCGCCAGATCGGCTTTAGTTTGTGCCCCCTGATTCGAGAGAAATTCGGCAATCTCCAGGTAACTGGCACCGTGCGAATGCTCACCATCATAGTACTGGAGCTGCGTCATTGCCGATGAAAAATGCAGACGTTTGTTTCCCTCTCGGTCAAAGCGCTTGGTTAAAAAGGTATGGTGCTGTGTCGAGAATTTTCGGATTTCACTCGGAAACATGTCAACACCCGCCGCTAAAGCCAGCTCATAACACACCATCTCCCATGCACCGACATCATAGGTGTCATTTAAATTGGGAAACTTAGCTATCCACAAGTGGTTAGACTCATCAGTAACACAGGCCTTTGGCCTTGCACCACCTAATGATGAACCAGGTGAAATCAACATTTTCAACCAGCGATAATATTCGTCACTGTCGATGTTGTCGTCTTTTTCAATTTGGATGGCGGCATGCTCTAACTCACGCAGCGATGCCATGGGAGGAGCTGCAAATTCAGCATTATTGTCTAAAAAATCACGGTCAAGAAAATCAGCTAAGCCGGATCGCTTAAAACGAATACCACCCATTCGGTAGGAGTCATGTACACCAAGCAAATAATCAAGTTCAGTAAGTCGACTACTCGACCTAATACCCTTTCGATATTCGATCGCTGCCCGGCGCTGCATCAAAATACGTCCCCAACGATCTGGGGATGAATCTAAAAAAGCACGGAAGTTTTTATCCGCTTCGTCATTGTATAATTCACCCGCATGCAGTGTCAGCATAGGATCAATTTGCAAACGATACGATGATTTTAGGAATGCCTTGTCATAAGCAAAGCTAAACACACCACCACGACTTGAGTCACTGTAAGCCAAATGGCCAATTAATAATGGCTGATCAATGGGGTGCCAATTCGCATAAACCTCTACCAATTCACGGCTCATTTTGAACCTTCCAGTAGTTTGATGTTTTGCAACTTAATGCCTAGTTCGTCATGGGCAGCCATTTCAGAAAAGTTATTCTCCATTCCCAGCACAGCCATAATTTTCAAGTAAGTACCTATAGCTACACCAGGATCGCCAGCAAATACCTTATTTACCGTTTTATGATCAAACCCCGTTCGCTCGCAGAGCATCTTCTTGGTTAACCCCCGACGCTTCATTGCTAGCAATAAATCCTCACCAAAATGCGTGAGAATTTTGCGCTGCTTAGGAAACAGTACATTGTGTAAATCTCGCTTTGCCATACCGCCACCTATAGGACCATATTCCTATTTTTGAAGAGATAATGGGAATATAGTCCCACTTTGATCATTTGACAAATCTAAACGTAGATCAGAGTAGGACTATGTTCCCACCTTTAATTAAAAACTGGGAATATAGTCCTACTTTCATTGTGATTTATCACTAGCGACAAACTTTTAGCACTCAAGGTGCGGGATTAGAACGGAATGCCAGGGTTAGTCTTTCCGGTACTGCCCAATATAGTGAGCAGCTTGTAAAGCTTTACTGAAAAGATCGACAAACCCTAGCGTATTTGGTCATGTTTTGTAGACCTGCCTTGATTACACAAATGTATTGAAAACTGAACCCAACACCTTAATGCGCGAAAACGTATTAAATGCTCCAAAGCAGGGTCTATGCCCACCTCACTGTTAGCTTTCCAGCTATCAAATTTTTGTATTGAGGCAAGAGGCGTAGCATTACGCCCTTGGTAACAGGTCTTGCAGCCGGTTTAACAGCGCTTTACGGCTGTTATTACTAGAGATAAATCGCTCAAAACGGCACTCAAAATCCAAGGCTTCTCCTTTGAATTGGTAAGCCTCTGCGAGTTGATGCAGATAACGAGACGCTTGATCGTAGCCACTGGCACACGTTCGGCTTGCTTGCTCTTGCGCGCGTTGCCAAACTTGATCACGCTGATTGTAAACTTCTGAGAGCTTTGCTTCCTTTGCAGCTTTTTCTGCTGCCAGTCTTGTCGCTAACGCAATCGCTTGTTCTTGCTTTAATTGTTGCTGCGCAATGGCTATATAAGGCTCGATAATTTGCGCACTCAACCAATGTTGATAATTAACTGGCTCGTTAACTTGCTCTTTCCTTGTCATTGCCAGAGCTTGGTGACGAGATAACTGTCCCTGTTCAAACAAGGCGGTTAACAGCTGATCTTTTTCTTTTTCAGAAAGCTGACTAAGCCAATCATCTATATGAAAACGATTGTGCTTTGCACTATGACTGGGCTTTTCTTCCAGCGCCAATGCGAGCGCTTTCACCAGTCCTAAAGGAACACCAAATAAGCCAGCAAAAGCGGTTTGCGCATCACTTAGGTGATTGAAATCAAAATTAATCATTGGCACAGCAGCAAGCTCATCATTGCTGTCTAACTCTCTGAGCCACATAAAATACAAAAGCCGCCAATCACCTTGTATCAATTCACTCCGCAAGCTGGCCAAATGCTGAAAAAAATCATCCGCCTGTTCATCATCTAAATAGTCGTCGTATTCCTCTAACGAGAATACCAACAACTGCCATTGGTCAGTTGCATGAACATAGAAGCCATGATCACCGCTCTGCAATAAGTCCTCAGGTATGGTGCCAATTGGCAGCTTAATGTACGCCTCAATAAAACCCCAATCGGCATAATAAAACCCAATATCAAAGTAGTTGAGTACAACATCAGCCGTCTCAGCTTTTAAACCGCTGTAGTGATAATACACCTGAAAAGACGTGGCGGTGATCTCAGCACGGCTTGAAATTTGCCTCAGAGCTTGGCGTTGTTTACTGCCTAAAACCCCGTCCAGACGCTCAAATCGGTAGGATTGATATTCGCTCACGGTAACCTGTTTAACGTTTTATTAGTGCTAAAGTGTGAATTGGAATGTTTGCGCTAACAACGGCTGAAGCTGCACTTTTGGCGGTTTGCGATCTTCTGCAGCAAACCGGTTAGGCTCGACAGTGACAAATCCCCAAAACTGTAAAAAGCGTTCAATAAAGCGCGATTCAATTAACACGCCAAGCCTTTTTTCTGGCGAGTAGTAATCGTCTGGCTCAAGCTGGCGCAATAAATCAGGGAAGGCCGTGACGATATCATCAATTAATTGATCCGGGCTGGCATGGCTTTGCAAGCGCCACAACATAAAGAGCCAGAAGGCGCGTAAATCGACATCTTGCTTAAAGGCATCAAAATAGCCCCAGTTATATCTGGTGATAACGGTTTCGAGCATAGGTTTAAAGAACGCCTGAACACCTTGTGTTTGGTACAACTTCTGTGCGGCCTTTTTAACATGGAACTGACCACTACGGCGATAAATAATACCGGCGGTTTCTGCCAAAATACGGGCATAGTGCAAGGCATTGAATTTATCTTCATTACTGCCGGCAAATTCACTGATGCTAATGTGGCGTTCAAACTGTGACACAGCAAACTCAGGCAATAAATCACTGGCGTGTTTTACCAACTTAGCCGGCAAATTACCTTTACTGGTGGCTTTAAACGCGCCGTCATTTTGCATCGCTTCGTCTAAAATGAGCGCTAGATAACGCATCACAGGGCTACCAGATAAATCATCTGGCGTGCTGATAGTCACCCAATTTAATTCATCAAGCGGTGCATAAAGCCAATTGGCCATTTGCGTGGGTGATAAGCCGCAAAAATCTGGATGAGGGCGATTGTTGCGCGCCTGCATCTTATGCTGCATCACCACATTGAGCTCATCAAGCGTCAAATCAGGATTCATGGCCACCATGGATTCAACATCATCAAACACTTCAGCATGCGGTTTTGACACCTTGTTCATACAACAATGCTTGTACTTTTTACCACTGCCACAAGGGCAAGGATCGTTTCGTCCTGGTTTCATGATTATTCACTCTTTTTTACTGTTACCTTCGCTCACCTGATAGAACAAAGCCGGTGCGTCATTCAACTATCTTTCTTGGTGCGTGTTTTCTCGCACCTCTTGATACTCATCTTTGAGCACTTAATCAATGCTGATTGGCACAGAAGCGCGACTTGTTCTGGTTTTGGTCAGTAGGTAACGTTGTTCGAGAAAATCAAGACACACCCAGCGCTTGCTGTTCGCTTCTCTCCTGCTTGCTGACCTGCACAAACAAGCCAATCCCGGAGAGTGCGCCGAGTATTGCGAACGTCAGCCACAGCCAGCCAGAGTGAAACTCAGGTAAGTCCAGCAACCAGCCTGCGCCCCAGTTTCCTGCAAACGCAAACAGTCCACCGATACAGGAATGCAGGCCGTAATAGCTCGCCAGTTTGGCCGGATCAGCAAAGCGCGGCACATAAGCGCCAATCAGCGGGTAAACCATCATGGAGCCGGCACTGAGCAGCATGGCACACAGCACAAACGGCAGTGGCAACCAGGGGTCAAAGTGCAGATTCAGGGCCAGAAAGGCACTGCCCATCAGTGCCATCCCAATGCCCATGCCTTTGGCAACACCGAGTGTTTTATTCACCCAGTGACTGACGGGCAATTGCAACAGCACTCCCATGAAGGACGATACCATAAACACCCAGGTGATAACGGAAGGTACACCGGTTTGCACTTTCGCCTGATGAGGAATGGAAAGATAAAGCTGATGAAACAGAACCTGGTAGACACTGGCGGCCAGCACGAAGTGCATAAAGGCTTTATGTTTCAGCATTAACCACCAGTCGAGCAAAAACCCCTGTTTCTCCGTGCTGGCCGGGATCCGGGCATCTCTGGGCAGGTAGCGCCACTGAAGCACAAACAGCAGACCAAACACGCCGGCGGCTGACAACCCGACCCAGCTGAAACTGACGTAAAACAGTGTCAGACCCATCAGCGGCCCGAGCAGCATGCCCGCTTCTTTGGCCAGGTTCTGCAAGGCAAAGACTCGATGACGATCGCTCGCATTGGGGTACTCGGACGACAAATACGCCTGACTGCTCGGGGTGAACAGCGCACCGGCAAACCCGGTGCAGAAGGCCCCCAGGATAATCGCGGCAAAGCTGTCACTGATCCCCAGCAGGAGGAAACCCACAATACGTACAGCGCAGCCCCACAGTATCATAGGTTTATAGCCAAACCTGTCGCCTAGCGTGCCGCCGACTAAGAACAAGCCCTGCTGGCTGAGCACACGCAGGCCGATGATCAATCCAATATACCAGCCGTCAAATCCCAGCGTCTGCAAATGCTCAGCCAGATACGGCAGCAGCATGTAAAAGCCGAGATTAAAGCTGAAACTGTTAAACACCAGAACGCGGCCGGCGGCCGACAGCAGCCGCCAGTCACTGATGAGATGGTGCCACCTCACTTAAGCCGCCTTGATCGAACGCAGGGTGCGCACAAAAGGTACGCCGCTGTCATCAGTGATCACCTGAGCTTCCACATTATAAATGTCCTGGACCAGCTCTGATGTCAGAATCTGTTTGGGATGCCCGCTCGCGACAAGATCGCCCTGCTTGAGCACCAGCAGGTTATCAGCATACTGCGCAGCCAGATTGAGATCGTGCAAGACCATCAGAGTGATGCATTGCTTCTCCCGGGTCTGACTGACCAGATGCTCCAGCAAGACGTGCTGATGATGCAGATCCAGCGCACTGACAGGTTCATCCAGCATCATGATCGCCGGATCACGCATTAAAGCTTGCGCAAACAGCACCATCTGGCACTGACCGCCACTGAGGGTATTAACGCTGCGGTTTGCCAGATGAGAAATCCCGATATTATCGAGAATATGCAGCGCTTGATTGAGCGTTCTGTCGTCGACCCGCAGACTCAGGGCGTCCAGTCGTCCCAGCAGGATCACTTCAATGACAGTTAAATTGACATCCAGATTAATATCCTGCGGCATGTAACCAAACTTATTGCGCCACTGTGCCAGCGACTTGTAGGACAAGAGATTACCGCTGTAGCGGATCTCTCCGCTACTCAGTTTAATCTCACCAAATAACGTCTTCAGCAGGGTGCTTTTCCCTGTGCCGTTGGGGCCGAGAATCGCGGTAATCTGTCCCGGTTGCAGGCCAAAGCTCATATCGCGAGCTAAAGTGAGTGAGCCGAGCTGAATATTTACTTTGTCGACAGTCAACATCTATTAGCCCCGCTTAGCAATGATTAGCCAAAAGAAAAAAGGCACCCCAATAATGGCGGTAACGATGCCGATAGGAAACAACGCGCCGGGCACAATCACTTTAGACAGCACCGAAGCCGTAGACAGCAGAAAGGCGCCGATCAAAAAAGAGAGCGGTAGAAAAAACCGCTGATCTTCCCCCACCAGAATTTTGGCGATATTGGGTGCCACAATCCCCACAAATCCAATAATCCCCACAAAGCTGGTGATCGTTGCCGTCATCAGAGCGACGATAAACAGTGTTTTAAGACGCAGCTGCTTTACATTCACCCCGACGCTTTTCGCACGCTCCTCGCCTAAACGTAACGCAGTCAGTTTCCAGGAATCTTTCATTAACAAGAAGAACCCCGAGATCACCACAGCAGCAGTAATCATCAGATTGCCCCAGGTCGCTTTTGACAGGCTGCCAAACAGCCAGAATAAGATTTGCTGGCTGAGCTCAGGCGACGAGACAAACTGCACCAATGAAAGCAGAGACTGGAAAAGAAACAGTAAGGCGATCCCCGCTAAGATGAGCTGTCCGGAACTGATATGCCGCATAGAAGCCAGAGCAAACAGGAAACAGGCCGCCAACATGCAACAGATAAACGCCCCGATCGGAACGGCGTAGTCGCTGTCTATGCCTAATGAGCCGAAGTAAAGCGTAATCGCCGCGCCAAACCCCGCCGCCGCCGCCATCCCCAGCGTATACGGGCTGGCCATACTGTTGTTGAGCAGGGTCTGCATCTCCGCCCCGCCGACCCCCAAAGCACCGCCAACCACAATCGCCATCAATGCAATCGGCAGTCGCAGATCAGTGACGATGATTTGTGTCGAGCTGTCCACCTGAAAAGGTAAGCCGATAAACTGAAAGATGGCATGCAAGACACTCGTAGCATCCAGCATGGATGGACCACTCATAATGTCCAGCACAAAGGATGCCATCAAAACAAGACAAAACATGATGAGCACAATCATGCGACGATATTCGTGTTTTCTTTGTATCTCAATGGCTTGTAATACTGCTGCAGATTGCATCTGACATTACCCGATTATGTGTTTGATTTGTTGACAATTGCGGCCAGACACCTGCCATGATCAGGCTGACTGGCTGGTTTTATTCCGTAAGCACATTAACAGAAATGATAATAGTTTGCTTAAGTGTTATTGAACGAATTATGATTGCCGACTAAGTAAGCACCAGGTTGTGCTGGCCGATATGGATAACAAAGAATCAGGATTCTCATTGATGTATAAAAAGTTACTCAGTATTGCTGCGCTGATGTTCAGTGCATCGACGCTTGCAGAAATCACCACAGTCACGGATGTACTGGGCAGAGACGTTACGTTTGACGCTCCTGCGAAAAGAGCCATCGTCGGGTTTTACCCGGAAGATTACATGGCTATCGGCACAGAAGCGGCGTATGACAATGTTGTCGGCATGTCTAAATATATCTGGCAGGCACGTTCGGCGAACTGGGAACTGTATGTCAAACACCGTCCTTCGCTAGAGGACATTCCGGCCATTGGCCGGGTTGACACCAATACGTTTTCCGTTGAAAAAGTGATTAGTCTCAAGCCTGACTTACTGATGCTGGCAGACTGGCAATACAAAGCATTAGGCGCAGAAATAGAGCGCATCGAAAGCGCTGGCATCCCGGTGATTGTTGTCGATTACAACGCCCAGACGATTGAGCGCCACATCCAAAGCACCCAACTGATAGGCGTGATTACCGGTCAGGAAGAAAGAGCCGAAAAAATCGCCGGTGAATACCGCCGTAATATCGAACTGATCAATACGCGCCTGGCCTCAGCCAACCTGGCAAAACCCAAAGTCTATACAGAATACGGCGCGGCGGGTATCAATGAAGTTGGCTACACATTCGGTAAAAACATGTGGGGCGCTATTGCCACCATGGCAGGCGGCGACAACATTTCCGCGCCTTATGTTGAGTGGTGGGGCAAACTGAATCCGGAGCAGATCATTGCCGCGAACCCAGACGTCATTGTCATGACAGGTTATGAATCAGGCAGTGTTGATGACGCCATGGTGATGGGACAAGGTGTGCAAGAGGCGCTCGCCAGGCAACGTTTAGCCAGCTTTAAAAACCGCCTTGGCTGGAGCTCTATTTCCGCCGTCCGGAACAATCGTATGTACGCCGCCTACCACGGGGCATGCAGAACGATTATGGATGGCGCGATGATCCAGTTTTATGCCAAAGCCCTGTACCCAGAACTGTTCAGCGATCTTAACCCTGAGCAGGCTTATCTGGATTTCTACCATAAATACCTTCCCGTTACGCCAGAAGGCACATTTGTCACTCAGCTGTAGGCATCAGAACAGACACGGCAGGACTTGTGTAACCCGGACAGACAGTACAACCGGGTTACATCCTGCCCCGCACACTACCCGCCCCGACTTTGCCACCACCGTATCCCCATCTCTTTGTATTCGCCACCACCATGACAGCTGGCCGGACACGATGATCCGGTTTCAGACTGCCTCATCCGGTGAACAGCAAGAACAGACAAGTCAGCAGGAGGTGTTCTGCTCGCTGCTTTGGTCGTCTCATCTCAACTTTTGCATGACTTTACTATGTCGCCGCTCAGTACCTGCCTGCACTGACTATAGTTAACAATAGCGGCGAAAATGTAGCATAAAAGTTCAATTAAAAGCCGCAGCTAGCCACTGATTTTCAAGGGATAATGCAGAAGGGCAGAAGCATGACAGCAAAAACAGACAAGAAGGTCATCCTGATAGGTGCGGGTTACATATCGGATATTCACGCTGCGGCGATCCGGTCGCTGGACGGTATCCGGCTCTGTGCTGTTGTCGATCCCAATATCTCTGCCGCGCAGGCACTGGCGGAGCGTCATCACATTCCGTTGTACTTCAGCACTGTGGAGCAGGCGCTGGCTGAAACCGAATTTACCGCTGCCCATGTGCTGACCCCGCCCAATCTGCATTATGCGCTGGCCAGCCAGTTGCTCCGCCACGGCAAACATGTGCTGGTCGAGAAACCGCTGGCTGAAACCGAAGAGGAATGCGAGGCGCTGATCAGCCAGGCTCAGCAACAGGGCGTCACCCTGGCCGTTAACCAGAACTTCATCTTTCACCCTGTGATGGAGCGGGCAAGACAGCATCTGGCCAATAATGACATTGGCCCGGTCAAATCGGTTTCCCTGCGCTATGAGATGCCGTTACGCCAGCTGACAGCCGGTCAGTTCAGCCACTGGATGTTCCGCCAGCCCGTCAATTTACTGCTGGAGCAGGCCGTGCATCCGCTGTCACAGCTGATGAGCCTGTTCGGACGCCCGACAGCACAGTCGATGGCTAATAAGATGCTGGGTAAGCTAAGCCAGATCCAGCAGCTCAGTAATGGCCAGCCTTTTATTCAGCGCCTGGATGCCATCGGCGAGCTGGACATCCCGCTGCATTTTGCTTTTGCGATGGGCCAGGATTTTCCGGTGTGGGAAATGCAGATCACCGGCGAAGACGGCTGCCTGAGGCTGGATTTTGTCCGCCAGCAAGCCATAGTGCAAAGCCGCAGTCGTTTTCTGCCTGCGCTGGATACCGCAGTAACCGCCTGCGCCCAGGCCGGCAGCCTGCTGTCACAGGGGCTGCGGCAATTCACCCACTATGCCTTGACCACGGCCGGCCTCAAAGCCTCGCAGGACCCT
This sequence comes from Photobacterium halotolerans DSM 18316, assembly GCF_000425165.1. Classification (GTDB taxonomy): domain Bacteria; phylum Pseudomonadota; class Gammaproteobacteria; order Enterobacterales; family Vibrionaceae; genus Photobacterium; species Photobacterium halotolerans. The sequence continues at coordinate 106,744 of NZ_AULG01000012.1, read as the reverse complement.
TTTTTACTGTCGATGAAAACCAGTATCGGCCAGTTCTATCAGGCTATCGCTACCGGGCAGCCCTTACTGCATGATGGGGCATTCGGCCGCGATCTGGTGGCCCTGTGTCACCATCTGGCCAGCCAAAGCCAGGGCGCAGATCGGCTGACAGCAACTCAGCCGCCGGTTCATCACACTGCTAAGCCGGACGGTTACCAGCCTTTCGATGTACTGGTGATTGGCGGCACCGGCTTTATCGGCCGTCATGTGGTGGCGCAATTGCTGGCCAAGCACTATTCAGTGGGTGTCATGGCGCGCAATATTCAGGCCTTAGCTGCCTTTTATCACCAGCCGGCCGTGCAGCTGATCCAGGGGGATGTGTGTGACCCTGCCGCCCTGGATGCCGCGGTGCAGCGTGCCACTTATGTCATCAACCTGGCCCACGGCGGTGCCAGTGGTGACTGGGAGGCGATCAAGCACGCCATGGTCGACTCGGCCCGGTTTATTGCCCAGGCCTGCCAGACACACCAGATCACCCGACTGGTGCATCTGGGCTCCATCGCCTCGCTCTATCTCGGCAGCGACAGAACCATGATTCACAGCGACACTCCGCCGGATCCCGCCGCTGATCAGCGGGCACATTACGCCCGCGCCAAAGCCATGGCCGATCACCTGCTGCTGCATGAAAGCAAGGGGCAAGATCTGGTCGTGCTCCGGCCCGGTATAGTGGTCGGCGAGGGCGGGCCGGTCAATCACACAGGTGTCGGCTTTTTTAATAACAACCAGTACTTTATCGGCTGGAACTTGGGCCACAACCCCCTGCCTTTTGTCCTGGCCGGAGATGTCGCCAGCGCCACGGTTTCCGCCCTCACAGCGCCGGGCATTGCCGGCAAATCACTGAATCTGGTCGGCGACGTGCGCCCCAGCGCACGCGAATATGTAGCCATGATCAGCAAAGGACTGGGCCGTCCCTACCGCTATGTGCCGCAATTCACCTTCTGGCTGTATCTGCAGGAGCTGGGTAAGTGGGCCATCAAGCGCCTGTCCGGCCGCAACACCACGCTGCCCGCCCTGCGGGATCTGCGCTCCCGCGCCCTGAATGCGCGTTTTGATACCAGTGTCGAAAAGCGCTTGCTGAACTGGCAGCCGGTCAGCGACTGGGACTGCTTCTATCAGCGCGCGATTCTGGTTCACAGAGCGCCGCCGGCGACTATGCCAGCCGCACAAGCCCCCCGTAATGAAAAACCCGTTCCGCTCGCTGTGCAAGCTGACAAGGTGGCATCAGAATGACCCGCATACTGCATGTGTTTTCAACCTTTGCCGTCGGCGGCCCGCAGATCCGCTTCGCACAGCTGGCCAATGCCTTGTCCGGCCAATATCGCCACACCATTGTCTCGCTGGACGGTGCCAGCCAGGCGATGTCCCGGCTGGCACCGGATGTGCAGGCCGAGTTCCTGCCGATGGCAGAACTGAAAGCCATGAGTCTGCCACAGCGGCTGCATGCCATTCACCGCACGCTCAGCCACCATCAGCCCGATATTCTGATGACCTACAACTGGGGCGCGATAGAATGGGCGTTTTGCAATCGGCTGCTGCGCCTGTGCCGCGGCATTCACTGGGAAGACGGCTTCAGTCCGGATGAAGCCAGCCGGCTGTACCGCCGCCGTAATCTGTTCCGCCGCCATGCGCTCAGCGGCCAGACTCAGGTCGTGGTGCCGTCCCGCACCCTGATGGCCATTGCCCGCCAGCACTGGCAGATCCCAGACCAGCGGCTGCACTATTTTCCCAATGGCATTGCCATGCCGGAGGCGATCCGCAAAAGGCCGCCTTCCGCGGTGACCACACTGATCACTCTGGCGAGCTTACGCGCCGAGAAAAACCTGCACCGCCTGATCGACACCTTTGCCTGCCATGCTACCCACAGCCGGTTACTGATTGGCGGCGACGGTCCTATGCTGACCGAACTGGAGGCTTACATAGACAGCCTCAGCCTGACCAACAGTGTCAGGCTGGCCGGACGTATTGAGGATGTCTGGGGATTTCTGGCCCAGGGCGACATTTTTTGCCTGTCGTCCGATACCGAGCAGATGCCGCTATCTGTGCTGGAAGCCATGGCCGCCGCTCTGCCGGTCGTGGCCACCGATGTCGGCGATGTAAAAACCATAGTGGCCGCGGAAAACACCCCTTTTGTGGTGCCGCCCGCTCACTACGCCAGCGCGTTTCGCCGGATACTGTCTGAACCCCGGCACTGGCAAGCAATTGGCGCCGCCAATTGCCACAAGGCCCGCCAGCACTACAGCTTCCAGCACATGCTGGAGAATTTTACCCGCCTCACTGCCCCGCTCCGCTGATCCGGCAACAAGCTGCTATTTTTTATAATGAGAGCAGGGGGATGAACGCGGTGTTTGGCCCGGAGGCGAAACTTACACGTGCCGATTCAATTTAGCCGCAGTTCGTGATACCCTGCGCGCCCTTTCTTCCACTTGAGTGACAATGGTAATGAGCAAAGGCACGCTATACATAGTTTCGGCCCCCAGCGGCGCAGGCAAATCCAGCCTGATTAACGCCCTGCTGGAAACCAATCCGACCTATGACATGAAAGTCTCCGTATCCCACACCACACGCGGTATGCGTCCGGGTGAAATTCATGGTGTGCATTACAATTTTATCGGCGTGGAAGAATTTAAAGAACTGGCTGAGCAGGGTGCGTTTCTGGAACATGCCGAAGTGTTCGGTAACTTCTATGGCACGTCACGCCTGTGGATCGAACAGCAGCTGCACAAAGGCATCGATGTGTTTCTCGACATCGACTGGCAGGGCGCGCAGCAGATCCGCCAGCTGATGCCAGCAGCCAAAAGTATTTTTATACTGCCGCCGTCCAAAGATGAGCTGGAGCGTCGTCTGAACGCCCGCGGTCAGGACAGCGAAGCCGTTATCGCCAGACGCATGGATGAAGCACGCTCTGAAATCTCGCATTTCACAGAGTACGACTATGTGATCGTCAATGACGATTTTGATGTCGCATTAATCGATTTTAAAGCGATCATCCGCGCTGAGCGATTGAAGCAAGACAAGCAAGCTGCTAAATATAGCAGCATGTTGACTGCGCTACTGGCGCAACAGTAAGTAATTTTGTACAATTTTCCGTCTTTTTATTAAACCCACTGGAGTCCTCGATGGCACGTGTAACTGTTCAAGATGCTGTTGATAAAATCGGCAACCGTTTCGACCTGATCCAAATTGCTTCTCGCCGTGCACGTCAAATGCAGACTGGCGGTAAGGATCCATTGGTTCCTGAAGAGAATGACAAATACACAGTGATCGCGCTGCGCGAGATCGAAGAAGGCCTGATCACCAAAGACATTCTGGATGCACGTGAGCGTCAGGAAATGCAAGAGCAGGAAGCCGCTGAACTGGCGGCGGTCAGTGCCATTGCAGGTAACCAGCGCTAATTCAAGGAAGCGGGCAATTTGTATCTCTTTGATAGCCTGAAAGAAGTTGTAATTGAATACCTGCCTGAGACTCAGATTGAGGCGCTCAGGCAGGCCTATTTGGTAGCCAGAGACGCCCACGAAGGCCAGACGCGCTCCAGCGGCGAGCCTTACATCATCCACCCGATTGCCGTTGCTCGTATCCTGGCCGAAATGCACCTGGACTTTGAGACGCTGATGGCCGCCCTGCTCCACGACGTGATCGAAGATACCGATGTCACCAAAGACGACCTCGACAGTCGTTTCGGCTCGACCGTGGCAGAACTGGTGGACGGCGTGTCCAAGCTGGACAAACTCAAGTTCCGCGACCGCAAGGAAGCTCAGGCGGAAAACTTCCGCAAGATGATCATGGCCATGGCCAATGACATCCGGGTTATCCTGATCAAACTGGCCGATCGGACCCACAACATGCGAACCCTGGGTGCGCTGCGTCCTGATAAACGTCGCCGCATTGCCCGCGAAACGCTGGAAATCTTCTCGCCTCTGGCCCACCGTCTGGGTATTCACAATATCAAAACCGAGCTCGAAGAGCTGGGTTTCGAGGCCCTGTACCCGAACCGCTACCGGGTGCTGAAAGAAGTGGTGGCTGCCGCCCGCGGTAACCGTAAAGAAATGATCAACCGTATCCACGCCGAGATTGAAGGCCGCCTTCATGATGCGGGGATCAACGGTAAGGTGCTTGGCCGCGAGAAAAACCTGTACTCCATCTACAACAAGATGAAGAACAAAGAACAGCGTTTTCATTCCATCATGGATATCTACGCGTTCCGGGTGCTGGTCGATAACCTGGATACCTGCTACCGGGTACTGGGTCAGGTGCACAACCTGTACAAGCCGCGTCCGAGCCGGATGAAAGACTATATCGCCATCCCGAAAGCCAACGGCTATCAGTCGCTGCATACCTCACTGGTCGGCCCGCACGGTGTGCCGGTTGAAGTACAGATCCGCACCGAAGACATGGATCAGATGGCTGACAAAGGGGTCGCGGCGCACTGGGCTTACAAAGACGGTGAAAGCTCAGGCACTACAGCACAGGTCAAGGCCCAGCGCTGGATGCAAAGCCTGATCGAGCTGCAGCAAAGCGCCGGTAACTCGTTTGAATTCATCGAAAACGTAAAATCCGATCTGTTCCCGGATGAGATTTACGTTTTCACGCCCAAAGGCCGGATAGTCGAACTGCCGGTCGGCGCGACCGCGGTCGACTTCGCCTATGCCGTTCACACCGATGTCGGCAACACCTGTGTCGGCGCCAAGATTGACCGCCAGCCTTATCCGCTGAGCAAGCCGCTGAAAAACGGCCAGACAGTGGATATCATCAGTGCGCCGGGTGCCCGTCCGAACGCCGCCTGGCTCAACTATGTGGTGACCTCGCGGGCCCGCACCAAGATCCGCCAGGTACTGAAAACCATGCGCCGTACCGAGTCGATCACCCTGGGCCGACGTCTGCTCAATCATGCTCTGGGCGAGCTGAACATCGATCAGATTGAACCGGTCACGCTGGACAAAGTGCTCAAAGATCTGCGTCTGAAAGACGTCGATTCGCTGCTGGCGGCCATTGGCCTGGGTGAACTGATGAGTGTGGTGGTTGCCCGCCGCCTGCTGGGCACGCTGGATGAAGAAACCCAGGCGGATGACAAACGCCGCATGCCTATCCGGGGTGCCGACGGCATTCTGCTGACCTTCGCCAACTGCTGTCATCCTATTCACGGTGACCCGATCATGGCCTATGTCAGTCCGGGCAAAGGGCTGGTCATTCACCGCGAAGAATGCGCCAACATCCGCGGTTATCAGAAAGAATCGGATAAATACATGCCGGTCGAGTGGAGCCGGGACTTTGAGCAGGAGTTTGTCACCAACCTCAAAGTGGATATGCAGAACCACCAGGGGGCACTGGCCGATCTCACCAACACCATCGCCAATACCGGGTCCAACATCCAGGGGCTGTCGACGGAAGAGAAAGACGGCCGCCTGTATACCATTACGGTGCGCCTGACGACCAAAGGCCGTGTCCATCTGGCCAATATCATGCGCCGGATCCGGGTGATGCCGAACGTTGTCCGGGTTGCCCGGCAGAAGAACTAAAGTGCCTGCGTACCCCGGCAGTACTGACCACTCAAACGCCCGTCCCGGGCGTTTGTGCTTTCCCGAGTGCTGAATTGTAAGCCGTTCAGCCAGAACTGAAACAAGACAAGAATCATGACGCCAGAACGTTACCAGAGGATCCAGTCAGTGCTGGCTACCCGCCAGCCAGATTTAACCCTGTGCCTGGAAGAAGTGCACAAACCCAATAACGTCTCCGCCATTATCCGTACCGCCGACGCCGTTGGCGTGCACAAAGTCCACGCAGTATGGCCGGAAAAAATGCGGGTGCTTGCCCACACGTCCGCCGGCGCGCGCAACTGGGTCGAGCTGGAAACCCACACCAGCATGCCGGAGGCCATCGGCCAGCTGAAACAGCAAGGCATGCAGGTACTGGCGACCCATCTGTCTGATCGCGCGGTGGATTTTCGCGAGATTGATTACACCAGACCCACCGCCATTATCCTGGGCGGCGAAAAAAACGGGATCACTGCCGAAGCGCTGTCACTGGCTGATCAGGATATCATCATTCCTATGGTGGGTATGGTACAGTCACTCAATGTCTCGGTAGCCAGTGCGCTGATCCTGTATGAAGCGCAGCGCCAGCGCCAGCTAGCCGGTATGTATGACAGAGAAACCACCCCGCTGCCGGCAGACACAGTGCACCGCATCTTGTTTGAACGCGGCCATCCTGTGCTGGCGAAAGTGGCCAAACGCAAACAACTGCCTTACCCGCCGCTGGATGACGCCGGTCAGATAGTGGCAGATGACGCCTGGTGGCAGGCGATACAAGCCAGGGATAAACCCCGGCGCAACAAATAACCCTGAACGGACAGAACACAGAGTAAGCAGGCATGAGCGGACAGATGCTAGACACCATCGCCCTGACAGAACTGTCAGGCGTCGGCGCCAAAATGGCGGAGAAACTGAGCAGAATCGGTCTTCACACCGTACAGGATCTGCTGTTCCACCTGCCGCTGCGTTATGAAGACCGCACCCGGATCTGGCCGATTGCCGAAGTGAAGCCCGGACAGCACCTGACGGTGCAGGGCGAAGTGCTGCATAACGCCATCAGTTTTGGCAAGCGCCGGATGCTGACGGTCAAGATCAGCGACACAACCGGCTCTGTCACCCTGCGCTTTTTCAATTTCAACGCCGCGATGAAAAACGCCCTGTCCGAGGGAAAACAGGTCAAAGCCTACGGCGAGATCCGCCGCGGCCAGCACGGGCTGGAAGTGATCCATCCTGATTACAGCGTGTTTTCTGAACCGACCGCACTGGCGGTCGAAGACACCCTCACCCCTGTCTATCCCACCACAGACGGCTTGCGCCAGTTAACCTTGCGCAGCCTGACTGAGCAGGCGCTGAACCTGCTCGACAAAGCCGCGGTCAGCGAATTGCTGCCCGAAGGCTTGTACGACCGCCAGATGACCCTGGCCGATGCCCTGCACCTGATGCACAGGCCCACGCCGGATGTGTCGCTGGATCAGCTGGAAAAAGGCCAGCACCCGGCCCAGCAAAGGCTGATCCTGGAAGAATTGCTGGCACAGAATCTCTCTATGCTGGCGGTTCGCCAGAAAAGTCAGCAGCACCAGGCCTGGCCGTTGCCGCCCAGTACCTCACTCAAACAGCAGTTACTGGCCGGCCTGCCCTTCAGCCCGACCGGCGCGCAGCAGCGTGTGGTGGCTGATATCGAAAAAGATCTGGCCAGAGCCGTCCCTATGATGCGTCTGGTACAGGGCGATGTCGGTTCAGGTAAGACCCTGGTCGCCGCTCTGGCGGCCGTCCGGGCCATAGATCACGGGTATCAGGTCGCACTGATGGCACCGACCGAATTGCTGGCCGAACAGCATGCCCTCAACTTTGCCCAGTGGCTGGAACCGCTCGGCATTCAGGTGGGCTGGCTGGCCGGTAAACTCAAAGGCAAAGCGCGCGACACCGAGCTGGCGCGCATCGAAAGCGGTGATGCCAAAATGGTGGTCGGCACGCACGCTTTATTTCAGCAGCAGGTCGTGTTCAGCAACCTGGCTTTAGTGATCATCGATGAGCAGCACAGGTTCGGGGTTCACCAGCGGCTGGAATTGCGGGAAAAAGGCGCCAACGAAGGCCGGTACCCGCATCAGTTAATCATGACGGCCACGCCGATCCCCAGAACGCTGGCCATGACCGCTTATGCTGATCTGGAAACCTCGGTGATTGACGAGCTGCCGCCCGGACGCACCCCAATCCAGACCGTTGCCGTTTCAGACACACGTCGTGCCGATATCATAGCGCGCATCCGCGCGGCCTGCCTCAATGAAGGCCGCCAGGCTTACTGGGTGTGCACCCTGATTGATGAGTCCGAAGTACTGGAAGCCCAGGCGGCGTCAGATACGGCCACCGAGCTGACGGCACAATTGCCCGAGCTGAAAATCGGGCTGGTGCACGGCCGGATGAAAGCCACTGAGAAACAAGACATCATGCAGCGCTTCAAAGCCGGTGAGCTGCACCTGCTGGTCGCCACCACAGTGATCGAGGTCGGCGTCGATGTACCCAACGCCAGCCTGATGATCATCGAAAACCCGGAACGTCTGGGGCTGGCCCAGCTCCACCAGCTGCGCGGCCGGGTGGGCCGGGGCACTGTGGCCAGCCATTGCGTGCTGCTCTATCATGCCCCGCTGTCCAAAACCGCCCAGCAGCGGCTGGCGGTACTGCGCGAAAGCAGCGACGGCTTCGTCATTGCCCAACGCGATCTGGAAATTCGCGGCCCGGGTGAGCTGCTGGGCACCAAACAAACCGGCATTGCCGATTTCAAAGTTGCCGATCTGGTGCGTGACCAGCACCTTATCCCCCAGGTGCAGAAGCTGGCGCGTTACCTACACGAGCAATATCCGGCCAACGCCAAAGCCATCATCGACCGCTGGCTGGGTCAGAAAGAAAACTACTCTAACGCCTGATCGCCTGTCTTCTGTTGGCTGATAACGACAAAGTATGACAATTTTCTGCTTTTAGTCGCTATTTTACCGTCAATTTAATTGCGCAAACGTTTGCTAAAAAGAACAACCTCATTAGAATAGTGGCCACTTTTGACCCATAGGTCATTGTCGGCTTCAGCGTCTGTCCCCTCGCAGTCTGAAGCCGTCCTGTCGACGCACATAAGGAAGCATCATGACTGGCCAGCACCAAGAAATAACGCCACCGCGTTCATCCGATTTGATCTACCGACTCGATGACAGACCGCCTTTGCCACAAACCCTGTTTGCGGCTGTGCAGCATTTGCTGGCGATGTTCGTGGCCGTGATTACGCCGTCGCTGATTATCTGTCAGGCACTGGGCCTGCCCGCCAGCGATACCAATACCATCGTCAGTATGTCGCTGCTGGCTTCCGGGGTTGCCTCCTTCATTCAGATCCGCACCATAGGCCCGGTCGGCTCCGGTCTGCTGTCGATTCAGGGCACCAGCTTCAACTTTCTTGGTCCTATCATAGGGGCCGGGCTGGCGATGAAAGCCGGCGGGGCCGACGTCCCGACCATGATGGCGGCGATTTTCGGCACGATTCTCGCCGCTTCTCTTACTGAAGTGGCTATTTCGCGTATTTTGCAGCACACCCGCCGCATCATCACGCCCTTGGTGTCCGGCATTGTGGTCACTCTGATTGGCCTGACGCTGATCCAGATCGGCCTGACTTCCATTGGCGGCGGCTATGCGGCGATTGAAAACGGCAGCTTCGGCAGCCTGGACACGCTCCTGCTGGCCGGCATAGTGCTGGGGCTGATCGTGCTGCTCAACCGGATGAAAAACCCGTATCTGCGTGTCTCGTCGATTGTGATTGCCATGGCCGCCGGCACACTCACAGCCTGGGGCATGGGCATGATAGACAGCAGCCAGCTCGCGGAAACCAGTCTGATTGCGATCCCTGTACCTATGCAGTACGGCCTCGGGTTTGACTGGTCTTTACTGATCCCGCTGGTGATCGTCTTTGCCATTACTTCGCTGGAAGCCATTGGCGATATCACGGCCACCTCAGAAACCTCTGAACAGCCCGTCAGCGGCCCAGTTTACATGAAGCGCATCAAAGGCGGTGTGCTGGCTGACGGCATCAACTCGGCACTGGCAGCGGTACTCAACAGCTTTCCGAATTCCACCTTCAGCCAGAACAACGGCATTATCCAGCTGACCGGCGTGGCCAGCCGCTACATCGGCTATTTTGTCGCGGGCATGCTGGTGCTGCTCGGGCTGTTTCCGGCCGTGGCCAGTCTGGTACAGCTGATCCCGGAACCTGTGCTGGGCGGCGCCACCATTGTGATGTTCGGCACCATCGCCGCTTCCGGGGTGCGGATTATCTCCCGCTGTGAGCTGGATCGCCGCGCCATTCTGATCATGGCGCTGTCGTTCTCTATGGGGCTGGGGATTGCACAAAAACCGGAAATTCTTCAGTTCATGCCGGATATTGTGAAGAGTATTTTGTCCTCCGGCATGGCGGCCGGTGGCCTGACGGCGATTTTGCTCAACCTGATCCTGCCTGAAGAGAAGAAAGCCTGATTCTGTATGACCCCTCCCCCCCTTTTCAGGGGGAGGTCAGGAGGGGGTTACCTGGCACAAATGCCAAACCTGTGCACATTTCACGAACCCCACCCTAACCCTCCCCTTGCCAAGGGGAGGGAAGAGTCGTGGTTTCAGCTCGTTCAATATGATCCCTCCCCCTTTTCAAGGGGGTGGCTAGGAGGGGGTTACCGGGCACAAATGCCCAACCTGCGCACATTTCTCGAACCCCACCCTCACCCTCCCCTTGCCAAGGGGAGGGAATATTCGTGGTTTCAGCTCGTTCAATATGAGCCTCCCCCTTTTCAAGGGGGAAGGATGGAGGGGGTTACAGGGGATAAGAGCTTAAGATTTCGCACTCCGCTTGCCATTGTGTTTGACTGTCCGCACCGGCAGGCTGATCTGCACTTTCAAGCCACCGGCACTGCGGTTACTGAACTGAATGTCGCCCTGGTGCTGATCCACAATACGCTTGACGATAGCCAGTCCCAGGCCGGTGCCTTCTGCATCACTGCCGCGGGCACTGTCGCCGCGGGTCAGCGGCTGCATCATTCTGGCCACCTGATCCGGCTCAATGCCCGGGCCATCATCCTCAACACAGAACCAGGCCATCTGGCGATCGGCCGTCATGCCGCTGGTGACCCGCACCCAACCGTGACCGTAGCGAAGCGCATTCACCAGCAGGTTGCTGATCAGCCGCTTAATGGCCACCCCGTTGGCATACACTTTGCCGTTAATGGTACCCAGCGACTGTTCAATCCCGCGCTCAATGCCCCCTTCTGCTTCTGCCACATCTTCAAGCAGTATATTCAGATCGAGCAGTTCCTGCTCCAGCAGCTGGGTGGATTTCAGGTACTCCATAAACTGGCTGATAATGGCATTACACTCCTCGGTGTCCTTTATCATGCTTTCAGCCAGATAGGCATCTTCGGGCGACATCATTTCGGTCGCCAGGCGGATACGGGTCAGCGGCGTGCGCAAATCATGGCTGACACCGGCCAGCAGCAATGCCCGGTCATCTTCGAGCTGTTTAATCCCCTCGCCCATGCGGTTAAAGGCTTTGGTCACCGCCCGGATCTCCGAGGCTCCCTGCACATCCAGATGTGGCGGCGAGCCGCCTTTGGCTACCTCCAGTGCCGCCTGCTCCAGTGCCACCAGAGGACGGTTCTGAATCCGGATAAACATCCAGCCCCCGGCGATCACCATCACAGCAATAAACAGGCTGTAACCAAACAGCGGGGCAAAATCTTCTTCCTGCAATTCGGACAGCGGCACCCGCATCAGGTAACCCGGCATGGCGTCGCAGTCGAGCCACAGCACATAGCTGTCTGTCCCTAAGACCAGACGCACTTCCGTCGGTGTGTTCAGCTCTCGGGTCATTTCCTCACTGAGGTAATCAATGCGGGTCGCTTCCCTGAATTCAGCCGATTCCGGACTGTCGTCGGCGTGAAGCGTAACCCCGAGCTGCTCCAGCAGTTGCCGGCGCAGCGGGGTATCGAGATGAAACTTGTGGCCGTCGGCCAGTTCCACGTCTTCTTTGAGCATCAGTTTGACTTCATAAGCCATGATGCGGTTGAACTGCTGCAGACTCGGTAGCAGTGCGTAATTCAGCACCGCCAGATAGGAAAAAATCTGGCTGGCTATCAGTAAGCCAGCCAGCAGGATCAGGGTGCGGGTAAAGGTCGAGCGCGGCGACAGGCGCATCGGCATGACTTATGCCTCGCTGCCGTCTGGGACAAACACGTAACCCAGCCCCCAAACGGTCTGAATATAACGCGGACGGCTCGGATCTTCTTCAATCATGCGGCGAAGACGCGAGATCTGTACGTCAATCGAACGCTCCATCGCCGAGTATTCGCGGCCGCGGGCCATGTTCATCAGCTTATCGCGCGACATCGGCTCGCGGGCGTTGGTCACCAGGGCTTTGAGCACCGCAAATTCACCGGAGGTCAGCGGCATGGCTTCCTCTCCGCGGAACATTTCCCGGGTGCCCAGATTGAGGCGGAACTCACCAAAGGTGATGATCTTACCTTCCACACTCGGCGCGCCAGGTGCTTCGACCGTCTGGCGGCGCAAGACCGCCCGGATACGGGCCAGCAGCTCGCGCGGGTTAAACGGCTTGGGCAGGTAATCGTCGGCACCGACCTCCAGGCCGACAATCCGGTCTACTTCATCGCCCTTGGCCGTCAGCATCAGGATCGGCAGCATGTTGTTGGCATTGCGCAGACGACGGCAAATCGACAGGCCATCTTCGCCCGGCAACATCAGATCCAATACCATCAGGTGGAAATTTTCACGAGCCAGCAGGCGGTCCATTTGCTCGCCATTGGCCACACTGCGCACCTGGAAACCCTGCTCAGACAGGTAACGCTCCAGCAAGGCGCGCAGGCGCATGTCGTCATCAACCACTAAAATCTTGAAATTGTCTTGCATCGTTCCACCTTATGCTTCGAACTCTGGATGTCGCCGAGCTGCTATTTTACGCGACCGCTGCCTGTTGTGACTGACACAGTGAGCAAATGATCGCCGTGAAATTGTTACCGAGTGTGTCGCCACCCCGGCATGCCTTTAGATCTTAGTCTGTTACGTAAGTTATCGTATTGATGAACCAGACTTTATCACCCTCTGGCGTGCGTACCACCACTTCATCATCCACTTCTTTTTTCAGCAGCGCCCGCGCCATCGGCGAATCGATAGAAATGTAATCCCTGCGGCCGAAAATCTCGTCATAGCCGACAATGCGGAACTTTTTGCTGTCACCGGCTTCGTTTTCCACCTCGACCCAGGCACCGAAAAACACCTTGCCTTCCTGCACCGGGGAATAGTCGACAATTTTCACTTTCTCTAACGTTTTGCGCAGGTAACGCACCCGGCGGTCAATTTCACGCAGACGCTTTTTGTTGTACTGATAATCGGCATTCTCCGAGCGATCGCCCAGACTGGCCGCCCAGGTCACTTTCCTGGTCACTTCCGGCCGCTCTTCCTGCCACAGAAAATCCAGCTCCTGCTTGAGCCGGTTATACCCTTCCCGGGTGATCAAAGGGGTTCTCATTGCGTCTGTCTCTGCTTGCTGGTAATGGCTTGATTATACGATGTTGTGAGGCCAGACGGCGAGCCGTTCGCAGACACCGGACGGCACCAAGATCACACCTGTCCGCACGGCTGGCAAACTCCTGACATTTTGCCGGTGCAAGAACGCTGACGACCAGGCGGAATTGTGGTTAGATGGTCGGCCTGAGACAAACTGTAGCCAAAGGAATTCTATGACCACGAGTATCCATCACCTGATTGCGTCTGAACTGAACGTCAAAACGCAGCAGGTTGCCGCAGCCGTGGCGCTACTCGATGACGGTAACACCGTCCCCTTTATTGCCCGTTACCGTAAAGAAGTGACCGACGGGCTGGACGATACCCAGCTGCGTAATCTGGAGTCCCGCCTGGGCTACCTGCGTGAACTGGAAGACCGCCGTCAGGTGATCCTCAAATCCATTGCCGAGCAGGACAAGCTGACGCCGGAGCTAAAAGCCGAGATTCTGTCGGCCGACAGCAAAACCCGGCTGGAAGACTTGTACCTGCCGTACAAACCCAAGCGCCGCACCAAGGGCCAGATTGCGATTGAAGCCGGTCTGGAGCCGCTGGCCGATCTGCTGTGGTCACAACCGGACAACGATCCGGACGCCGCTGCTGCCAGCTATGTGTCTGCCGACAAAGGTGTCGCCGATAGCAAAGCGGCCCTGGACGGTGCCCGCGCAATTTTAATGGAGCGTTTTGCCGAAGACGCGGCGCTGCTGGATAAAATCCGCCGCCACCTGCAAAGCAATGCCGAGCTGACCGCCCGCGTGGTGGAAGGCAAAGAGCAGGAAGGTGCCAAGTTCAAAGACTACTTCGAGCACAATGAAAAACTGACCCAGGTGCCGTCACACCGTGCGCTGGCGATGTTCCGCGGCCGCAACGAAGGGGTGCTGCAACTGGCGCTCAATGCGGATCCCAATCAGGAAGACGGCGTGCGCGGCTCTTACTGTGAAGTCATCATTGCCGATCACTATGGTGTGAACCTGGGCACCAAACCGGCGGACAGCTGGCGTAAGCAGGTGATCAGCTGGGCATGGCGCATCAAGATTCTGATGCACATGGAAACCGAACTGATGGCGGCACTGCGCGAAAAAGCCGAAGACGGTGCGATGCAGGTGTTCGCCGACAACCTGCACGATCTGCTGATGGCGGCCCCTGCCGGCCCGCGCACCACGCTGGCACTCGATCCGGGCCTGCGTACCGGCTGTAAGGTGGCCGTGATTGATGCCACAGGTAAACTGGTGGATACCGCCACCATTTATCCGCACCAGCCGCAGAAGCAGGTGGCCCAGTCCGCCGCCACTGTGCTGGCACTGCTGAAAAAGCACAATGTCGATCTGATTGCGATCGGTAACGGTACTGCTTCACGTGAAACCGACAGTTTCGTGGCACAGCTGCTCAAAGACAGCAATCTGAAAATTCAGAGCGTGATGGTCAGTGAAGCCGGAGCCTCGGTGTACTCGGCCTCTGAGCTGGCCGCCAACGAGTTCCCGAATCTGGATGTGTCGCTGCGCGGCGCGGTTTCCATCGGACGTCGTCTGCAGGATCCGCTGGCCGAACTGGTGAAAATCGATCCCAAATCCATCGGTGTCGGCCAGTACCAGCATGATGTCAGCCAGAGCAATCTGGCTAAGCGTCTGGACGCGGTGGTGGAAGACTGTGTTAACGCCGTCGGTGTCGATGTCAACACCGCCTCGCCGGCCCTGCTGACCCGCGTGGCCGGTCTGTCGCCGGCGATTGCCAGCAATATCGTGGCATATCGTGACGAGCACGGCCGCTTTGAGGCCCGCACCACACTGAAGAAAGTGTCGCGTCTGGGCCCCAAAGCCTTTGAGCAGTGCGCCGGTTTCCTGCGGATCATGAACGGCAAGAACCCGCTGGATGCGTCCGCCGTCCACCCTGAGTCTTACGACGTGGTCAAGGCCATCGCGGCGAAAAACGGCAAGCCGCTCGATGCCCTGATTGGCAACAGCGAGTTCCTGCGCGGTCTGAAAGCAGCCGACTACACCACAGACGACGTCGGCCTGCCGACCGTCACTGATATCATCCGCGAGCTGGACAAACCGGGCCGCGATCCGCGCCCTGAGTTCAAGACCGCCACCTTCGCCGAAGGCATTCACGAAGTGAAAGATCTGATTCCGGGCATGGTATTGGAAGGGGTGATCACCAATGTGACCAACTTCGGGGCCTTTGTCGATATCGGTGTGCATCAGGACGGTCTGGTCCACATTTCGGCGCTGTCGGACAAGTTCATCTCCGATCCGCGCGAAGTGGTCAAAGCCGGCGATGTGGTGAAAGTCAAAGTGATGGAAGTGGACTTGCCACGCAAGCGTATTGCCCTGTCGATGCGTCTGAACGATGAACCGGGCCAGGAAGCGAGCCACAAACCGCAGGGTGGCCAGCGTCAGGGTGAACAAGCACGCCGGGCACCGCGTCAGCAGCGTGACAGCCAGCCGGACAACAGCGCCATGGGCGGCGCCTTTGCCGCGGCGTTTGCCAAAGCCAAGAAATAATCCTCAGCCATACAACGATAAAGGCGGGTCTGACCCGCCTTTTTTGTCTTTAACTCAGCCTTCAGCTCATACACACCATCAATCAGACAATCTTAAGCATTTCGGTGGGCGGATTCGGTACTGTGGCCTGGGCATACTTATAGCGGATCACGCTGCGGATACGTTCCATTTTGCTGATCTGGGCCAGCTCTTCGAGCAGCGCCCTTGGCAGACGGATGTGCATGCTGTAGCCGAGCTCGCTGACATCTTTCATATAGCTGTCTGCCGACAGTGCCAGCACCAGCTGTTCGAATTCCTGCTGATAACCGTAGCTTTTTTGCTGGGCGGCATCCAGCGAGGCGTAATCCGGATGCTCACTGGGATCCCAGCCCGGCCGCCGCATTTGTTTGTCATCACCTTTGAGCGAAGGTTCGCTGCCAGAGGGCAGACTGGCACTGGCCGGACGCACTTTTTCACGGATCTTGTTATCCCGCGCAGCCTGCTCCGTCATCGGATTTACCGATGGCGCCAGTGTCGGTATACCGGCATTCAGGGGCGACACTATCATGTTCAGGCGACTCCTACAGACAACGCTTTGAGCCACAGGCTCTACGCTGACGCACCCGAGCAACGGCTGTAGTGCGCCTCATGAATAACTGCAAAGGTGGCAGAAATCTCTGCCGCTACACATTGATTATCGGCCAAGAAAGGTTTTACTTTAATATTTCTGTCGATTCTGTCGCCAGGGCTGCCGGAGCATCACCTTCAATAAACACCTGTAATGACTGCAGAAAGTCCTGCGGGTGTGAAATAAAAGGCGCATGGGAAGCTTGCGGGAAAACCACTTTCTCAGACTGCGGTGCCAGCCTGTCCATGTCGCTGGCCACTTTGACCGGCACCAGGCCGTCAAGCCGGCCATAAAGACGCAGCCAGGGCTGTTGGATCTGTGTCAGTTGCCGGCGTAAATCCACCTCCGCCAGCATCTCCAGCCCGGCAGCCAGCGCGGCCGGTGACGGCTGGGGACGCGACAGCACGGCCTGCTTGAGTAACCGGATGTCCTGCCGTGCACTCGGGCTGCCCATCGCCTGCAACGCCATGAAGCGCTCAATCGTCAGGCTGAAATTATCACTGAGCTGTTGCCGGAAGTCACTCAGCACCTGAGGCCTGATGCCGCGCCAGGTATCCATCGCGGCAAAACGCGGCGAACTGGCCACAGTGATCAGTTTGCTGACCCGCTCGGGCGCCTGCAGCGCCGCCTGCTTGGCGATCAGTCCGCCCAGCGACCAGCCCAGCCAGACCGCTCGCGCCGGCGCGCCGGCCAGTAAGGCGTCCGCCATGGCTTCAACAGACTGCGCCTTGACACCGGCACTGTACCCATAGCCCGGCATGTCAACGACATGCACCCGGTATTGTGCTTCCAGCTGCGGCAGCAGATGCTGCCAGACGGCGCCATTCATGCCCCAGCCATGAATGAGAACCAGATCGGAACCCTGAGCCGGGTCCTGACCAAATGCTTGCCAGTAGACAGATGCCGTCATGTACACTTCCTTCACTTCAAACCGGATGGCAAGGATGTTATCCCCTGTGGCTGTAAGATCAATCTTTCGTTGGCCAAACCAGCGATGTGCCTTGTGCCGTTTACCGCTGCGTGACGGTGATCACTACTGGTGTCAGCATTGCGTGGCCAGCCTGCCTCGGCCGCCTTATTGCCGGCGCTGCGGGGCTACCACACTCGAGCCCGTCAGTCATTGCGGCCACTGCCTGCGCCAGCCGCCGCCCTGGGATCAGCTGGTGCGTCTCGGGGAATATGGCTTTCCGCTCAACCGGCTGGTTCAGCAATACAAATTTCAGGGTAAATTCTGGCTCAGCCAGCCACTGGCCGCTTTGTTAGCCGAGCAGATGACAGAACCAGCTCCGCTGCTGCTGCCTGTGCCACTGCATCCCTGGCGCCGGTTCATCCGGGGCTTTAATCAAAGTGCGCTGCTGGCTGAGGCACTGGCGGAGCTCACAGGTGGTGATGCCGATCATCAGACGCTGCGCCGGATTCAACGGGCCCGACCGCAGCACCAGCTGTCAAGAAAAGCCCGTCAGCAGAATCTCCAGCAGGCATTTATACTTAACAAAAGGGTGTGGCCGGATCACGTGGCTATCGTCGACGATGTGGTGACCACAGGCAGTACAGTGTCCGTGTTGTCTCAGCTGCTCAGAAAGCAGCACGTCGCCCGGATCGATGTCTACTGTCTGGCCTTTACACCGCATTATCGCTGACCCGTGACAGCGCGTTCTGGACTGTTCAAAAAAACCACACAAGATTCAGGGGTGCGAGTTCTATCGTCAAAGAGTAGAATAGGTTTAACGCTTACTAAGTCAGGTATTACGTCGTGTCTATGATTACTATTACAGAAAATGCCCAGCAGCATTTCGTTAAGCTGCTGGCCCAGCAGCCGGAAGGCACCAACATCCGTGTCTTCGTGGTCAACCCGGGTACCCCAAATGCTGAGTGCGGCGTGTCTTACTGCCCGCCGGAAGCCGTAGAAGCCAGTGACACCGAAATTCAGCTCGGTATGTTCTCGGCTTATGTTGATGAGCTGAGCCTGCCCTTTCTGGCCGACGCTGAGATTGATTTTGTCACCGACAAAATGGGTTCACAGCTGACACTGAAAGCGCCCAACGCCAAAGTACGCAAAGTATCAGACGATGCGCCATTGATGGAGCGCGTGGATTATATGATTCAGACTCAGGTCAACCCTCAGCTTGCCGGTCACGGCGGCCATGTGTCCCTGTCTGAAATCACTGAAGATGGCGTCGCTATTCTGCAGTTCGGCGGCGGCTGTAACGGCTGCTCCATGGTGGATGTGACCCTCAAAGAAGGGATCGAAAAGCAGTTGCTGGCCGAGTTTGAAGGCGAGCTGAAAGGTGTGCGCGACGTGACTGAACACGCCCGTGGTGACCATTCTTACTACTGATTGTCTTACTACTGATTTATGCCCGCGCGGGATCTCATCCCTACTCCCGCGCACCGGGAAAAATCACATAAAAAAAGCCGCATTCGCGGCTTTTTTCATTCTTGTCTGTGCTTAATGCCTATCAGGATAATCAGGCTTTCGTGCGATTATTCGGCTAGGTATTGTGCGATATCAGGCTTTTAAAACTGTGATAGTCACAGCGCGTCGGCCCCAGTTTTTAGCGGCCCGGATATCACGGCCCATGTAGATATCAATTTTCTTTGACCAGCGGTGATGCATCTTATCCAGCACCACATACTCACCAGGCAGGCCTGAGATTTTTACTTTAGAGCCGTGTTTGAGGCCCATTTTCAAAAGGTCTCGAGATACTGCGATTGCCTTCATTCCCGGCTTAAGTCTGTCTCCCCAGGCAGCAATGGATGGGTTGCTGTCGGTCTGGGCTGGCACGGAATTATACGCCGTTGCCGTTACGCGAACTTTGGCTCCCGGAGCCACAGCACTAGCATTAAAACACCACAGTAAACCCATAAAAAGCAATAAAAAAACACCGATTTTTTGTTTCATTTTCAACCTGCTCAACGCCTAAAACAGGTCATACTTTAAACACTATCAATAAGAAAGGATAGGGTTATTCGCCTGCTCAGGCTTATTGAACAGCATAAAATATGATAACTATTTGTTAGAACAGGCCTCTTCAAGAAAAATATTTTTTTGCCATTGATACGCAAAAATAGCCGCTAGCAACAGCCCTCGCATGGCCAGAAAACCTAACATCGCCGCCCATAGCGCATGGTTACCAAACGGGCTGAACAGCTGCCATATCAGGAAGAAACTGCAGGTCGCGATAAACATGCTGTTGCGCATTTCTTTGCCTCGGGTCGCGCCGATAAAAATGCCATCCAGCAGAAAGCACCACATCGCCACCAGAGGCACGGCAGCCAGCCAGGGCAGGTAACGACTGGCTTCGCGCTGCACGGCCGGGATATCCGAGATCAGGGCGATAATCGCATCCCCGAACAGCGTGAAGGCCAGCATCATCAGCAACGCGATCACCACACTCCAGAAAGTGGTACTGATCAGCGTCCGGCTCAGGGCTTCGCGGTTTCTGGCGCCTATGGCTTTGCCCACCATGGCCTCCATGGCATAGGCAAAACCGTCCATCCCGTAAGACACCAGCATCAGAAAGCTCATCAGCACCGCATTGGCAGCCACCACGTTATCACCCAGGCTGGCACCCTGAAAGGTCATGAAGCTGAAAGCCAGCTGCAGACACAAGCTGCGCAGGAAGATATCCCGATTCAGACGCAGCAAGCGGCCGATTCCCTGCCCGACCTGACTGAGCTGGCTACGCCAGGGCGGCAAATTCAGGGTTTTCCACTGGCAGGCAACAAAATACAGTCCCAGTACCATGCCGCTGTATTCGGCGATCACAGAAGCGGCGGCCGCACCGGCCACCTGCCAGCCCAGTCCCAGCACAAACAGAACATCGAGCAGGATGTTGATGCTGTTGGTGATGATCAGCAGCCACATCGGCAGCCGGGCATTCTGACTGCCCAGCAGCCAGCCCATGATGACAAAATTGGCCAGCGCCGCCGGCGCCCCCCAGATACGAATCGAGTAATACTGATCCGCATAGGTTTTGACTGCATCGCTGGCATCACTGACGGAAAACACCGCATCCGCTATCAGGCCATGGCTGAGGATCAGCAGCGCCGCCAGCCCCCAGGCCAGGGCAATTCCCTGCAGTAATACAGTGGCCTGAGCCGCTTTATTACTGGCACCGAACGCCTGCGCGCACAGCCCTGTGGTTGCCATGCGCAGAAAACCGAGCAACCAGAAAGTCACGCTTATCATGGTGCCGCCGACAGCCACGCCACCCAGATACCAGGCATGCTCAAGATGGCCGATCACAGCCGCATCCACCAGCCCCAGCAAAGGGACAGTGATGTTGGACAGCACCATAGGAAGCGCCAGGGCAAAGACCTGGCGGTGGAGGGAAATATCTTTTAATGCGGCCAGCACAGTTTCAACCTTATGATTCACACGTTTAGCCGCACAGTGTAACAGCAGGACCCATGACTGCCAGCTGTTAACATGAATCTGCCTGTGTTACGCCAGCAGTATTCCCAGCCAGTGGTCAGCCAGTAACACCACAAAGAGTCCCAGCAGGTGCCAGATAGAAAACTTGAACGTGGCCCAGGCATGGCCAGGTTCATCGGCAAACTTGAGCTTAAGCGCGTAGCCGACAAAGCCCAGATTCAGCATCAGACTGCCCGCCAGATACAGCGCACCGCTCATGCCAGTCAGCCAGGGCAACAGGCCGATCAGCGTCAGAATCAGGGTATACAGCAGTACCATGGTCTTGGTGAAAGCTATCCCGTGCGTCACCGGCAGCATAGGAATATCAGCTTTGGCATAATCATCGCGGCGGTGTATCGCCAGCGCCCAGAAATGCGGCGGTGTCCAGGCGAACACCAGCATCACCAGCAACAGCGCATGAGGATCAAACTGGCCGGTTACCGCCGCCCAGCCGAGCAAGGGCGGCGCGGCGCCGGCCAGGCCACCGATGACGATATTCTGTGGCGTGGCGTGCTTGAGCCACACCGTGTAAACCAGCGCATAACCGACCAGACTGGCCAGCGTCAGCCAGGCGGTCAGCGGGTTCAGCTGCCACAGCAAGGCAAAGCCCACTATCATCAGCACAGTGGCAAAAATCACCGCATTGACAGTCGGCACCCGTCCGCGCGCCAGAGGCCTGTGATGGGTGCGGGCCATTTTGGCGTCTAATTGCCGATCGAGCACATGATTAAAGGCCGCCGCAGACGCCGACTGCAAGCCAATCCCCAGCAACCCCAGCACCACGGCTTTAACGGGCGGGATCCCCGGGACAGCCAGACACATGCCCACCAGCGCCGTCAGCAACAGCATCGCCACTACTTTCGGCTTGGTCATCATCAGATAATCGCGCCCCAGCTGGCGCCAGCTTCGGCCTGAATACGCTATCTGGCGCTGTTCCAGTGATTGTGATTTCGCCATGTCGCCTACCTCCCTGAATTAGCCTGACTTGGGTGTCATACGGCCAAAATGTGTGTGCCTTCCATGTGTGCCTGCCTGCGCCCGAATCAGTGCATGACGGACCGTTTTCACTCGCGGTATAGGTGCAGCCCGGCTGACACTCACCGCAGCCGGGGCCATCAACAAAGCCCAGTTCGCCGCCAGTACGCTGAGCAGTAAACTCAATCCCCCCAGGTTATGAGCCACAGCCACTGGCAGTGGCAGGCTGGCCAGTACATTCGTCACCCCCAGCGCGATCTGCACTGAGAGCAGCGCCAGTATCAGCACGGCGTAGCGCCGCCAGCCGATGTGCCAGAGCCGCCAGACAAGCAGCAGGATCACCAGGGTAGTCAGTATGGCGCCGATGCGGTGCGCGGCATGAATAGACACCCGCTGATCAAAATTGAGCACGCCATACTGATAGGTCTGAAAGCCCGGTTGCCAGGGCTCAAACGCCCTGATATCAAATTTACTCACCCAGTCCACTTCGCAGACAGGCAGCTGAGTGCAGACCACAGCAGCATAGTTGGCTGCCGTCCAGCCGCCCAGTGCAATCTGCACCGCCACCACTATCAGCCCGGCCACGGCTAAGCGCCTGACACTGACTAACTGAGAAGAAGAGGCAACCGCTGTCGCAGGCCGCTTTCTGTGTCTCCGCAGTACCCGCAACCAGAGCACCAGCAGCAGGCTGGCTGTGGTAAAACCGCCCAGCAGGTGACCCATCACTATCACCGGCTTGAGCGACATGGTCACCGTCCACATGCCCAGCAACGCCTGAAACACCACCAGCCCCAGTAACACCAGAGGTAAGCGGCGCGGCCTGTCATCACGGCGACGGGCCAGGATATTCAGAGCGACGATCAGCAGCCCGAGCGCACCGGCCATGTAGCGGTGGATCATTTCATTCCAGGCTTTATGCACCTCCACCGGGTGATCCGGGAAAGCCTGCTGGGCCAGTGCATGCTGAGCGTCAGTTTTAGGGACTGTCATGAAACCATAGCAGCCGGGCCAGTCCGGGCAGCCAAGCCCGGCTTCTGTCAGCCGGGTATACGCCCCCAGGGCTATCACAGCAACGGATAATAAGAGAGTCAGTCCAACCAGCCAGGTAAAGCGCCGGTCGGCCTGCCGGTAACGGGAAGAAGCCATTGATAACATCGCCACTCCTTAGCGCATGCGGTTTGCAGCATCAGCCTATTTTAGAAACCTTGAGTAAACGTTTGAGATCTCTCAGCATATCCTTACCCTGCGCCAGTACCTGCGTCTGTCCTTCCACCAGAGGATAAGCCAGCATGACATTGCCCTGCGGGTCTGAGATATAAATGGCCTGAGCACCGAATTCCAACGCGCGGATCTGGTCAAGGACAGGGTCCGGTGCGGTCAGTACTGTACTGCCGTCGGCCTGCACATGCTCTGCAGCGGGCAAGCCGCTGTCCCCCTGACCTGAGACCAGCACCAGGCTGGCAATGCGTTCCTGCTCGGCGCCCATGGCCTGAGGCACCTGGCGCAAATTAAACAAGGCACCCTGGCAGCGGGCATCACACTCTGCCGGCAGCAGATACACCAATTGCCATTTGCCACGCATCCCCTGCCAGTCGGTCACCACAGGCTGCTCCAGTAGCTGCCCACGATTGATGGCTCCCCCCTGATACCAGTGGTTGTCCAGCACCAGCTTGGCCACCACCACAGGCAGCACAAACAACAGTAACAACAACACTAAATTGATGTGTTTTCTCATCCCTGACTCCTGCTTCTCAGTGCCTACTGCGTTCTCAATGCGTACTGCGTTTCAGCCACCACCAGGCCAGCCCGGCGACGGCCAGCGCCAGCAGAAACCACTGCACGGCATAGGCATAATGCTTTTCCGGCCCCATCACTACGGCCTGCCAGTTCTGTTTGAGTGCCAGCGGATCATCCGGCGCTATCTGTATGACCCAGTCAGGCAAGGGCAATCCCGTTGCGTCTGCCAGTTCTTGTGGCTTGATGTTTTGCACCCGCCTTGGCCAGCCGTTTTCTGTCTCTGCCTCGCTCAGTTCAGGCAGCTGAGTTGAGGGGGCAACCATGCCCGTCAGCATGACCTGGCCATGAAATTCGGGTAACACAGGCAGCTCATCCCGGTATTGCGGGGCAGGTAACCAGCCTAAGTTCACCAGTACCCAGGCGCCGTTTTCCGTCCGGAACGGGTAAAACAGGTGATAACCCGGCCGACCGCGATCCAGCTGGTTATCCAGTAAAATCGCTTTGCTGTGATCATATTCGCCGCTTAGCCTGACCCGGTACCACAAAGGATCATCCGGCAGGCTGGCGACACTGTAGAAAGTCTGCTCTCCCCTGAGCTTCAGTGCCGCTGTCAGCGTTTCTTTTTCCTGTCCCCGTGAGATCTGCCACATTCCCAGCTTGACCAACACCGACAGGACCACCAAAGTAAAAAGAATAAACCCTGTCCGTCTCATCGCGTCCTTTGCCTCATCCCTGACGCCCTGATTCAGCCAACCACGGAGCTGTCATGTTGCTGAAAATCCTGATTGTCTGCCTGCTGTTCTTTATCTTGTTTAACTTATTCCGTGCCTTGCCAGTGATGCTGAAAGGCAAGCAAAGCAAGCCTATGTCTCACTACCTTGGTCGGCGCGTGCTGTTTTCTGTCCTGCTGTTTGCCCTGCTCTTGCTGGCACTGGCAACGGGTCTTATCGAGCCGCATCCCCGGCCGTTCTGAGGCCCTCCGGCATCAGAGAATATAGACAAAGACAAACAACCCCAGCCACACCACGTCCACAAAGTGCCAGTACCAGGCACCGGCCTGAAAGGCAAAATGGTGCTCCGGTGAAAAGTGCCCTTTCAGCACCCGCAGCCAGACGATAAAGAGAATAAGAGTGCCCAGAGTCACATGCAGGCCGTGGAAACCGGTCAGCATAAAGAAGGTATTGCCGTAGACCCCGGCATCTAAGGTCAGATCCATGTCTTGATAGGCATGGATATATTCGACCCCCTGCAGGTACACGAACAAGCCACCCAGCAGCACAGTTAGCAGCAGATAAAGGGTCAGGCGCGGGCGGTTACCGTTTTCCAGTGCCACATGGGCAAAATGCACCGTCACAGAAGAGGTCAGCAGAATCAGGGTATTGTAGAGCGGCAGACCAAGCGGCCCCATGGCCTGAGTTTCCGTGCCGTCAGGTGTCATGATCAGCGGCCACTGTGCGACAAACTCCGGCCACAGCACTTCGTGTGTCATGGCGTTATTTCCGGCCCCGCCCAGCCAGGGCACGGCTATCATCCGGGCGTAGAACAGTGCCCCGAAAAAGGCGGCAAAAAACATCACTTCAGAGAAAATGAACCAGCTCATGCCCTGACGAAAGGAGCGATCCATCTGTGAGCTGTACAGACCGGTCATCGATTCGCGGATCACATCCCGGAACCAGCCCACCAGCATGATCAGCAGCAGGCCCACCCCGCCCATCAAAATCCAGGGGCCATTGCCGCCGAACAGTCCACCGACAGTGGCACCGGCGCCCATGGCTATCAAAAAGAGCGCCACAGCCCCTACTATCGGCCAGGCGCTGGCCGCCGGCACATAGTAATGCTCATGGGAAGGTTTCAGGGACTGCTCATGTTCTGTGTACGGATTCGCCATGGTTGACCTCATTGCGTTTGCGCCGCGGGTTCCGGCTGAGCGTTAAACAAGGTATAAGCCAGTGTCAGTGTATTGATGTCCTCAGGCAGCTTGGGATCAATATAGAAGAGCAAAGGCAGCTCTGCTGACGCCCCGGCAGCCAGTGGCTGACGGTTAAAGCAAAAACATTCAATCTTGTTAAAATACTGCGCCCCCAGCCCCGGAGAAACGGACGGCACCGCCTGACCCACGGTGGCGGTCTGAGTCAGGTTCTGGGCCGAATACAGTACTTTGTAGGTTTCACCCGGATGCACCACCAACCGGGTCACTTCCGGTTCAAAGCGCCAGGCCATGCCAGGATTGATATAGGCCATAAACTCCACGGTAACGGTGCGTTTGTCATCGACCTGCTCACTGGCCATGGCAGCCTGATTGGATGTCTTGCCATTAATACCTGTGACTTCACAAAACACGTCATAGAGAGGCACCAGCGCAAAGGCGAAGCCAAACATCCCCAGTGACAGTAAAATCAGGCTCAGTAACGACTTCTTCTTACCTTTTTCCTTATCGGTGTCAGCCATATCGCCTCCTTAGTCCACCTTAGGCGGCGTGGAGAAAGTATGATGAGGAGCCGGGGAAGGTACTGTCCACTCCAGCCCTTCGGCACCATCCCAGGGTTTCGCACCTGCCGGCTCCCCGCCACGCGCACACTTCACCACGACCGCCAGGAAAATCAGCTGCGACAGACCAAACAGAAAGCCGCCAATACTGACGATGGCATTCACATCGGCAAACTGCAGCGCATAATCCGGAATCCGCCGCGGCATCCCTGCCAGACCCAGGAAATGCATCGGGAAGAACAGAATATTGACGGAAATCACCGAGCACCAGAAATGCCATTTCGCCAGGCGTTCATCGAACATGTGCCCTGTCCACTTGGGCAGCCAGTAATAGGCCGCGGCCATGATGGAGAAGATCGCGCCTGACACCAGCACGTAATGGAAATGGGCCACCACAAAATAGGTATCGTGGTACTGGAAATCTGCCGGGGTGATCGCCAGCATCAGGCCGGAGAAACCGCCTATGGTAAAGAGGACGATGAAAGCGATAGCAAACAGCATGGGCACTTCAAAGGTCAGTGAACCTCGCCACATGGTCGCCACCCAGTTAAACACTTTCACCCCGGTCGGCACGGATATCAGCATGGTGCAGTACATGAAAAACAGCTCGGCAGCCACCGGCATCCCTGTGGTGAACATGTGGTGCGCCCACACCAGGAAGCTCAGGCCGGCAATAGACGCCGTTGCATACACCATGGAACTGTAGCCAAACAGTCTTTTGCGCGAAAACGCCGGGATAATTGCGGAAACGATGCCGAAACTCGGCAAAATCATGATGTACACTTCCGGATGCCCGAAGAACCAGAAGATATGCTGGAACATCACCGGGTCCCCGCCACCGGCGGCATCAAAGAAACTGGTGCCAAAGTATTTGTCGGTCAGCACCATAGTGACCGCTCCCGCCAGCACCGGCATCACGGCGATCAGCAGAAACGCCGTGATCAACCAGGTCCAGACAAACAGCGGCATTTTCATGTACGTCATGCCAGGCGCACGCAAGTTCATGATAGTGACTATGACGTTGATGGCCCCCATGATGGAGCTGATACCCATGATATGGATCGAAAATACAAACAGGCCTGTGCTCTGCGGACTGTAAGTCGTCGAGAGCGGCGCATAGAAAGTCCAGCCAAAGTTCGGACCGCCCCCTTCCATCAACAGCGACCCCAGCAGCATGGCGAAGGCAAACGGCAGAATCCAGAAGCTCCAGTTATTCATCCGCGGCAGCGCCATGTCCGGCGCCCCTATCATCAGTGGCACCATCCAGTTCGCCAGCCCGGTAAAGGCAGGCATCACAGCACCAAAAACCATGATCAGGCCGTGTACTGTGGTCATCTGATTAAAAAAGTTAGGATCCACCAGCTGCAAGCCAGGCTGAAACAATTCAGCCCGGATCACCATCGCCATCGCTCCGCCGACCAGGAACATAGTGAAGCTGAAGATCAGGTACAGGCTCCCGATATCCTTATGGTTGGTAGTAAACAACCAGCGTTTGATACCACTTTGATGATGATGTGCCTCATGCTCAGTATGGCTGGTTTCTTCCACTGCCTGTTCACGCATCATGTCCGTCATGCCCTGTTACTCCCTAAAGCTGCTCGCCCTTAAGAATTGCCTGTACTTCTGCTGCCTGAACCATATCACCGGTATTGTTACCCCAGGCATTACGCTCATAGGTAATCACAGATGCCAGCTCCTTCAGGCTCAACTGCGGGCCGAACGCCTGCATTGCCGTGCCGTTACGTCCGTGGACCACAATGCTGATGTGTTCCAGCTTTTTAGCCGGATCAACCGAAACCCCTGTACCGGCCAGTGCCGGAAACGCCCCTGGCAACCCCTGACCATTGGCCTGGTGGCACACAGCACAACGGGTGTTGTAGACGGTCTCGCCCATCGCCATCAGCTCATCCATTGGCATTTGCATATCCAGCAAACGCAGCTCTTCAGCTTTTGCCTCCCGCTGAGCGGTTTTGGTGACCTGGAGCCATTCCTCAAAATCGGCCTGCGGCTTGGCAATCACCACAATCGGCATAAAGCCATGATCCTTGCCACACAGCTCAGCACATTGCCCGCGGTAAATACCCGGCTTATCAATCTTGGTCCAGGCCTCGTTGATGAAACCGGGGTTGGCGTCTTTCTTGACGGCAAACGCGGGTACCCACCAGGAATGAATCACATCCTGTGAGGTCATCAGAAAACGGATTTTCTGCCCGACCGGCACCACCAGCGGGTGATCCACTTCCAGCAGGTAGTTATCGCGCTTTTGCCGTTCATTGTTAATTTGCGCCTGAGAGGTGGCTAAGTTGGAATAAAATTCAACCTCTTCGCCGAAATAACGGTAATGCCATTTCCACTGAGAGCCGGTTATCTGAATAGTGATGTCCGATTGCGAGGTATCTTCCATCGCCAGCAGGGTTTTGGTCGCCGGAATGGCCATCACGATCAGGATAACAAAAGGGATCAGGGTCCAGAGCAGTTCAACCCGGGTACTTTCATGAAAGGAGGCCGCCACCGCACCCCGTGACTTTCTGTGATGAATAATGGCCCAGAACATCACGCCGAATACCACGATACCTATCGCGACACAGATATAAAAAATCGTCATGTGCAGTGAATAGACCTGCTGGCTGACCCCGGTAACACCCTGGGTCATATTCAGCGGCATCGACTGCGTTTCTGCCCATGCGGGCACACTCAATAAGCCCAATAATCCATAAAACAATCGCCGCATCATTCTGTGGATCCCTCCCTCAGTCACCCTGACAGTCAAGTGCCAGTTACCGTCCCACGCCGGAGACAACAAACACCTGTCTCAGCCAGGATTCCCTAATCAGCGCAAAATAGCCATAACAGCTTGTTTACATTTAACTTAGGACAGATTTGCCGGAATGAACAAAATTTTGAGTGAGAAATAGTCAACGCCCGCAAGAAATGGGCGCTGGTAGACATAAGCGGGCAGAAAGAGAAAAGGGCGGGCTTAAAAACGCAGGTGCGACACCACAGGTGTTAATCTGTGACCGAACGAAGGCAAGTGCGACAACCAACGCTGCCAGGGGCGCCAGCGCGGACAAGGCACAGTAAGTGGTGAGTGGCTGGATACGTGCTCGGCCCAGGGTAGCCACTGCAGCAGCTGGCGGACAGGATCTTCAAAACCATGCGCATAGTTCTGCGTCCCTAATCTATGCCCCAGGCCGCTGTCACAGCGATCGCCAGCCAGCACGAGACACAGTTCCAGCTGATTGAAATGGCAACCTATCCGCTGGACAAATTTCGCCACTTCCTGCGCAGAAATCTGCAGCAAAGCCTGATCACACACCAGCATAACAGGTGAAGAAAATGAGGTCGGCAACTGGGATAACCAGCTCAGATCCGTCACAGAGCCCGGCCGCATCCGATACCGTTCACTGGCGTGAAACAACTTTTGCCGCCACAGCAGGTTCTCATTGCAGTCCAGCTCCAGCCAGCGGCACCGGCCATTATCCAACCGGTAGAAACGGGTATCCAGCCCGGCTCCGACATTGATGACATGCCCGTTAGGAAAACGGCGCAGAAAATGCTGTACCCGCTGATCCACCAGCAGGGTCAGGGTCGCGTGCAGCAACTGGTGCTGATCGACATTACCGGCCAGGCAATCGGGAGCCAGATGACATTGCTGGCAAGCTGCGGCGGCTAAGGGGTCATAAATCAAGCCACCGTCAGCCAGACTCTCGCGACTACGCAGCCAGAGCGGCTGCAGAAGTGCAGCCGGAATATGATAGCGGGCAGATTTAGTCATTATCGTCATCGTCTACAAGGTGATACCTTGATGATAATGACTATCATTAACCATTGCAAAGAATTCGTCGGTTCTTTACACACAATCAGGCCTCAGCCCCAGTCGCCGTTGCGGATAACCCCCACGGCAATACCTTCAATGGTCAGGTGCTGCTGAGTCAGATCCACCACAATCGGTGCGAACGCCTCGTTTTCGGCATGCAAATACACCTGAGACCCTTTCTTTTCAAGACGCTTAACCGTCACATCGTCATCGACACGGGCAACAACCACCTGGCCGTTACGGACATCCTGGGTTTTATGCACTGCAAGCAAGTCGCCGTCCATAATCCCTATGTCTTTCATGCTCATGCCATTCACACGCAGCAGAAAATCAGCCTGCGGTTTAAACATTGACGGGTCGACATCATAATGGGTTTCAACATGCTCCTGAGCCAGAATCGGCTCACCGGCAGCAACACGCCCGATGAGCGGCAGACCATGTTCCTGCGTATCCTCGTCATTCACCAGCAGGCGAATACCGCGTGATGCGCCCGGTACGATTTCAATCACCTGCTTACGAGCCAGCGCTTTTAAATGCTCCTCTGCCGCGTTGGCAGATCGGAACCCCAGTTCACGGGCAATTTCCGCCCGGGTCGGCGGCATGCCGGCTACTTCAATTTTTGCTTTGATCAAATCAAAGACTTCTTGTTGGCGTGGCGTTAACGGCTTCATGACATACCCTGTCTTTTTATACAGTTCACTGTGAGTATATCCAGTGTTCATTGTTTTGAAAAGACTATATTCAATGAAATGCGGGCTTGGCTGACCCCGCTATAACGCCAGGGAACAAAATTTTACTCTTTACCATCCTGTGTCGTATTTTTCGCAACAATACCCGGCGTGTTTTCTGCTATCCTTGCCACGCATTAAGATTTCGAGGCTAGTTATAAACATGTCAAGTTGGCAGAAATTTTCGCAAAGTCTTCTGAATTTGCCGCTTTCTTTACTGGTTAAGACCCGTACCATTCCGTCCGATCCGGTTTCTGAACTGGAACTGGATCTCGACCGCCCTATTATCTACACCCTGCCTTTCGGCTCGCAGACCGATCTGCTGACCCTGAGTGCGGCGACCCGGGCCGTCGGGCTGCCCGATCCGCTCGAACCACTCGTGATCAATGGCCAGGTGTTTCCCCGCTATGTCTTCGTCGCCAACAGCCCGAGCATTTTCGGCCGTGACGGCCAGTTACCGGCCAAATCCTTAACCCTGTTTACCGATTTGCTGGCAGCCCATAAAGCGGATCCGCAACTGGATGTTCATCTGCTGCCCGCTTCGGTATTGTGGGGCCGCAAACCCGGCACTGAAGGGGAGCAAAAACCGATACTGAAAGCCTTAAACGGCCCGGAAAAATGCTTCGCCGTGTTGGCGCAGGGCCGGGATTGTATGGTCCGCCTCAGCCCGACCATGTCATTGCGCTTTATGGCCGACAAGCACGGAACCGACAACGCCATTGCCAATAAGCTGGCCCGGGTGGCTAAAATCCATTTCTCCCGCCAGAAGCTGGCGGCTGCCGGCCCTCGCCTGCCGCAGCGTCAGGCACTGTTTAACCGCCTGCTGGCTTCCAAAGCGATAGAAAAAGTGGTGCGCGAGGAAGCGGAAAGCCGCGATGTGCCGTTAGAAAAAGTGCGCAAAGAAGCCATTGATATGATGGAAGAAATTGCAGCCGATTTTTCCTACAGCCTGGTGCGTCACGGTGACCGCTTCCTGAGCTGGCTGTGGAACCGTCTTTATAAAGGGATCAATGTCAGCAATGCCCAGCGGGTCCGCCAATTAGCGCAGGACGGCCATGAAATTGTCTATGTCCCCTGCCACCGAAGCCACATGGATTACCTGCTGCTGTCTTACGTGCTCTATCAGGAAGGCATGGTGCCGCCGCACATTGCCGCGGGTATTAACCTGAACTTTTTCCCGGCCGGGCCGATTTTCCGCCGCGGCGGCGCGTTCTTTATTCGCCGCAGCTTTAAAGGCAACCGCCTCTATTCCACGGTATTTCGCGAATATCTCGGCGAGCTGTTTGCCAAAGGTTACTCGGTGGAATATTTCAGTGAAGGCGGCCGCTCCCGTACCGGTCGCTTACTGGCGCCGAAAACCGGCATGCTGTCGATGACCATTCAGGCCATGCTGCGCGGCCTCAACCGCCCGGTCACTCTGGTGCCGGTGTATATTGGCTACGAGCACGTGATGGAAGTGGCCACTTACGCCAAAGAGCTGCGTGGCAAGCGCAAAGAAAAAGAAAGCCTGGGCCAGGTACTGCGCACCCTGCGTAAACTGCGCAATTTCGGCCAGGGTTATGTCAACTTCGGTGAACCTATCCCGCTCAATCAGTACCTGAACGAGCAGGTGCCGGACTGGCGTCAGCATATCGACCCGATTGAACCTGCCCGCCCGCAATGGCTCAACCCTGTGGTCAACAGCCTG
The DNA here is from genome assembly GCF_000425165.1 of Photobacterium halotolerans DSM 18316. Classification (GTDB taxonomy): domain Bacteria; phylum Pseudomonadota; class Gammaproteobacteria; order Enterobacterales; family Vibrionaceae; genus Photobacterium; species Photobacterium halotolerans. The sequence continues at coordinate 74,634 of NZ_AULG01000012.1, read as the reverse complement.
GCCGATAAGATGATGACCCACATCAACGATGCGGCAGCGACCAACGGTCTGACCCTCTGTGCGCTGGCCTTACTGGCCTCCCGCCAGCGCGCCCTGAGTCGTGAAGAGCTGGAGCAACAGATTGACTGTTACCTGCAGTTGCTCCATAACACGCCCTACTCGTCGGACTGTACCCAGCCGTCAGACACAGCGGCTGAGCTGGTTGAGAATACCATCAGCATGGACAAGTTCATGGTTGAGCGTGACAGCCTGGGAGAGATAGTGTCGCTGGATCGCCAGCAGTCACTGCTGATGACCTATTACCGCAATAACATCATCCACCTGTTTGCACTGCCTTCGCTGATTGCCCACATAGTCGTCTCGCATCAGCGCCTGAGCCGGGCCGAAATGCATCGTCAGATCAGCCTGCTGTATCCGTTTCTCAAGGCCGAGCTTTACCTGCGTTTTGACTGGGCGGATTTACCGGAAGCGGTTGATGCCCTGATCGATGAGCTGATCCGCCAGCGGCTGATCCTGAGCGACGGCAATGAATTGTCACTCAACAGTGTCCGTATCGGGCCGCTGCAGTTACTGGGCAATACCATTACCGAAACCTTGCAGCGCTACGCCATTGCCCTGACGCTGCTGCGCAGCGAACCTCAGCTGATGAAGAGCGATCTGGAACAGCAAAGCCAGATGATGGCACAGCGCCTGAGCCGCCTTCACGGTATCAATGCGCCTGAATTCTTTGATAAAGGTGTCTTCTCTGCCATGGTCAAGACTCTGCGTCAGGAAGGCTACCTGAATCATGACAACCATGCGGTCTCCCGTCCGGTCGCCACTCTGGCCGATTTACTGGCCGATCTGGTGTCGCCGGAAGTGAAGCTGACCATTCAGGCAGTCATGAACCGGGAAGAGAAAAAAGAGCCGGGGCCGGATTCAGCGGACGGGTAATCCGGTCGCTTAAAACAGCAAACGCCCGCAAGATGCGGGCGTTTTACAACCGGAACAACCTCATCAGCTCAGAGCATTAAACCAGCGGCCATACCCAGCCACACCAGCATGCCGACATAGTTATTGTTGAGAAAAGCCTTAAAACAGGGTTCACGCTCCCTGCCGCGAATCAGCATCTGCTGATAGACAAACAGCGCCGCCGCACCCAGCAGACTCCAGTAGTACAGCTGAGACAGCCCCATCTGCGTACCCACCGCAATCAGCAGCCCTAATGTGCTCAGCTGCAACAGGCCGATAATGCGCTTGTCATTGCGGCCAAACAGGATGGCGGTGGATTTGATGCCGATTTTTAAATCATCATCCCTGTCGACCATGGCGTACTGGGTATCATAGGCAATGGTCCAGAGTATGTTGGCGACAAACAGCATCCAGGCCACAGGCGGTAAAGCGCCGGACTGCGCGGCATACGCCATTGGAATGGCCCAGCCGAAGGCCATACCCAGCACCAGCTGCGGCAAGTGGGTGTAGCGCTTCATAAACGGATAAGCAGCCGCCAGTAACAGACCGACCACAGACAACTGGATAGTCAGTACATTCATGGTCAGCACTAATGCGAAAGACACTAACGACAGCACGGCAAAAAAACCCAGCGCTTCGCGCTCGCTGATCAAACCGGAAGGCAGAGGACGCTGCGCGGTACGCTTCACATGACCGTCAAAATGCCGGTCTGCGTAATCATTGATGACACAACCCGCCGCCCGCATCGAAAAAACCCCGAGCACGAACACCACCAGTACCCTGATATCCGGCATGCCATCTGCGGCCAGAAATAATGCCCACAGGGTCGGCCACATCAATAACAAACTGCCAATCGGGCGATCCATCCGCGCTAACTGCCAGTATGCCCTGGCCTTGGTCATCTCCAAACCTTCACTCTCCTATTTTTGTTCGTAATAGGCGGCTTTTTCGCTGCCTGATACCGCTGATAATTTACCGCTGAATGGTGCCACTTTAGGGCTGTTGTCCCGATATACCGGAGCGGGTGCCAGAAACAGCTCAGCCACCAGCATCGGCTTTTCCTTTACCCACAGGCGGGAGCGACGCGCCCATAACGTATCGTTATTGACAGTCAGGCGGGCCAGCTGCAGGGCGTCACGGCGCGCGCTCTGATCGGTAAACACCCGGTATCCCAGCGGCGATTCTCCCAACTGGGCGATGTCCTGCTCCTCACCCGTCATGGTCGGCACAGGGATCAGCGTGCGGCCAAACACCCAGGGCACACCGTCGCCATGCAAAAGAACGATACGCTCCAGGCAATCCACTGTCCCCAGCATCGCCTGCTCATCAGGCTGTAAACTGCCGGCTTTGATCGGCTCCTGCGTCAGCAGAAGCACACTGAACTGATGACAATAACGGGCAAAACGGCGTGACAGCGAGCCATTTTCCTGCAACCAGCTTTGCAGTTGCGGCTGATTGAGGTGTATGTTTTCTGTCAGTTGCCAGTCGGCATTGTCCAGAGCGGACTGATATATCTGCTTGAATTTCGACATCTTCCCAATTCAATTCCTAGAAAGGGTGATAGAATGTGGCCAATTGATAACACTGAATGATGCCCTATTGTAGCAAGCCGTCACGGACAGGAATATCATTCCTCACCAAAGTAGGCACTTGGGTAACAGATTTTTCCCTGATACAGATGGATAGCAAGATGAAATCTCTACTCCTGACATTGGCGATGGTGCTGATTACCCTGACTCAGCCTGCACTGGCACAATCTGCGCCGGCAAAGACCCCTGAATACAGTTATTTCACCCTGACGCCGGATATCACCACTAACTATATCACCCAAGGTAAAAAGCTGGGTTATCTGCGCCTGCAGGTCGATCTCATGGTCTCCGATCCGGACTATATCCCGCTGGTTGAACACCATGCGCCGCTGATCCGCGATGCCATTATCCAAATCATTGGCGAACAGCCGGAAGTGAAGATCAAGTCTCTGGCCGGGCGCGAAGCGATACGCCAGCAATGCCTGGACAAAGTGAATGACCTCTTGATTGCAGAGACCAACCAAAAGCTATTAACTGAGCTGTTATTTACCAAATATTTGTACCAGTAACACCGACAAAAAAAGCGCCCGGTGGGCGCTTTGGTCTTTATTTCCCGTATGTCATTACACAGTATCAGGCTGCAGCGTGCGCCTTGGCATGTTGCGAGGCAATATAATCGGCCACCGCCTGTTGCTGCTCGCTACTCAGATACAGCCCCAGTTTGCTGCGCCGCCACAGGGCATCATCTGCGCTGACAACAAACTCACGGCTTATCAGATAATCCAGCTCTCTGGCATAGAAACCTTCGCCAAAATGCTGCCCCATGTCCGCTTCACTGCTGACACCTTCCAGTATCTGCCAGCTCATGATCCCGTAATTCGTTGCCATCCGATCGGCGGTAAACGCGCTCATCCAGCTAAAACGGTGGCGTAAATCCGCGCTGAGACGCTCACGGTCAAAACCCGCTTCGCCCCCGGGCAGACAGGCTTGCGCCGTCCAGGCCGGTCCCATGTCCGGGAAGAAAGGTGCCAGCTTGCGCAGTGCCGATTCGGCCAGCTTGCGGTAGGTGGTCAGCTTGCCGCCAAACACAGACAGCAAGGGCGGCTGAGAGCCTTCCTGTTCCAGCTCCAGGGTGTAATCACGGGTCACGGCTTGCGGTGAGTCGGATTCATCATCACACAGCGGACGGACGCCAGAGTAAGTCCATACCACGTCCTGACGTTGCAGTTTATGCTTAAAGTGATCGTTGTACACTTTGAGCAGGTAGCGGATTTCGTCTTCATCAATCGCCACTTTACGCGGATCGCCGTGGTATTCCACATCTGTGGTGCCGACAATGGAGAATCTGTCCAGATACGGAATCACAAACACGATGCGGTTATCTTCGTTCTGCAGAATGTAGGCCTGAGGCTCGTCGTGTACGCGCGGTACCACTATGTGCGAGCCTTTGATCAGGCGAATATTGCGCGGCGACGGGGTATCCAGGCTGGTGTCATAGAAGGTTTTCACCCAAGGGCCGGCCGCGTTTACCAGCGCATGCGAGCGGCGGATGAAACGCTCGCCGGTCTGGCTATCGAGCACAGTCACTTGCCACAGCTCGCCGTCGCGTTCGGCCTTTTCAACCCGGCAGCGGTTTCGGACTTCGCCGCCACGGGCCGCGGTTTCCATCGCATTTAAGATAACCAGACGGGCATCATCGACCCAGCAGTCTGAATATTCAAAACCGCGGGTAATTTCAGGCACCAGGGCGGAATCCGCGCCAAAGCGCAATCCTTCACTGGCCGGCAGCGTGGTACGTTTTCCTAAGTGATCATACAAAAACAAGCCGGCCCGGATCATCCAGGCAGGGCGCAGGTGTGGCCGGTGCGGCAGGCGAAAACGCATTGGCCGGGCAATATGCGGGATCTTGCGCAGCAGGACTTCCCGCTCTGCCAGGGCTTCGCCAACCAGGCGAAACTCGTAATGCTCAAGATAGCGCAGACCCCCGTGGATCAGCTTTGAACTGGCAGACGACGTCGCCGACGCAAAATCATCGGCTTCAAACAATGCCACTTTCAATCCGCGACCTGCGGCATCAGCGGCAATACCCGCACCGTTAATGCCACCCCCTACGACGATAATATCCAGAATCTCATTTGCTGCTGTCATGCCTTTCACCTGTGCCTTAACTGCGCTGCGTTCTTACCGTATGCATTGCCTCACTGCTTATATTAGGACATGCATTCGAAAGTGTTCACTTTGTATAAATGTTCGATATCGCTCAATATAGCCAATTGGAAAGCGAATATCATCCTTTTTATGCTCGAAAAATGACACCCATATGATCATACGCACAAAAAAAGCTGCCTTATCAGGCAGCTTTCCGGGAGTGTACAGGCAGATTAATACTCGATGTAACCAGTTATGAGCGAAAACGCTCATAACCAGTTCTGTCAGTCGAGTATGATTTCGAGGTGGGTATCCAGCTCTGCCATCCGCTTGGCCAGCGGCTCTGGCGGTGTTTTATTGGTGAACAGCATATCAATCTGACTGATATCCCCCAGATTCACCATGGCATTGCGGCCGAATTTCGTGTGATCGACGCCCAGCATGACACAGCGGCTGTTTTCAATGATGGCTTGTTTTACCCGTACTTCGTGATAATCAAAATCGAGCAGGGAGCCATCAAGATCAATACCGCTGATCCCTATGATGCCAAAATCCAGACGGAACTGGGAGATGAAATCCAGGGTCGCTTCCCCCACTATGCCGCCGTCACGGTTACGCACTTCACCACCGGCCAGAATCACCCGGAAATCATCTTTACCGGTCAGAATACCGGCTACGTTCAGGTTATTGGTCACGATCCGCAAATCTGAGTGATCCAGCAAGGCCCGTGCAACCGCTTCCGGCGTGGTCCCTATATCAATAAACAGCGTGGCGCCGTCCGGGATATGCTTGACCATCGCCTGCGCGATACGATCTTTCTCGGCCAGCTGCATCACTTTACGGGTTGTGTAGGAAGTATTGACCGAGCTGGACGGCACTGTCGCCCCGCCGTGATGACGCCGGATTTTATTCTCTTCGGCCAGCTCATTGAGATCCCTGCGGATCGTCTGCGGGCTGACGTTAAAACGGGCAACCAGGTCATCGGTACTGACATAGCCCTGAGTTTTCACGAGATCAATGATCTCCTGATGACGTTTGCTTTGCTTCACTGCTGTTACTGCTCCTGATTGACGAAGATCCAATGACCGTAGTGGCCCGCTTTCCGGGCGTGCTCATCTTACTGGGCAATCGGTCTGGTTACCAGGTAAGTGATCCCACTCCTGGCTGAAACCTTAATGTGCCGAGTCCGCCGGCTGTCGCAGATAGGCATCAACAAAGGCCAGCAGGCACCCTGAGATCAGCCCGAACAGATGCGCCATATTGGCCACTTCAAACCCCATCACGCCGACAAAACCTAGTACCAGCCACACCAGCATAAAGACGACATAGCCATTGGGAATAGTGAGGCCCCGCGCAGGAACCAGCCAGCCCAGCCACCACAGGTAACCCATCAGTGCGTAGACCACGCCGGATAACCCGCCGAAGTTGGGGCCGTGAAACCAGAACTGTGCAAGGCCGGAGATCAGGGCGGAAACGATGAAAACTTCCAGTAACTTGCCGCTGCCGCTGTGCCGCTCAAGCCGTCCGCCCAGCACCCACCACCACAGACAGTTAAATATCACATGCAGTGCGGAGAAATGGATCAGACTGTGAGACACATAGCGCCAGACTTCCCAGCTGTCGCCCTGCATGGTCGGAAAATGCAGCCAGTAAAACAGCGGCGCCTGCCAGCCCAGCAACCAGCCGCCGTAAATACCGACCGCCAGTACCATCACCAGCAGACAGACAGGCCCGGCACCCGATTTCACCATATCGACCATGCTGGGACTGTCATAGCGAAACGAAGGCTGCTTGCGACGGTTCACCACCTGCCAGGAGGCGGCCTGGTATTTCTGATCGTCAGGACGGCGGATAAACTGCTGCCACTCGGCTTCGGTTTCTACCTGGTGTGCGGGATCAGACAACCAAATGGCAAACTGGCCGCCGGGTTCAACGGCCAGGGTAAGTTCAATACCACGGGAGGCCATATAATCTATGAAGGCCTGTGCCATTCGGGGGTTATTGAGTACGGCGATGCGCTGCATCTCAGACTCCCTGTTGGAATATGTGCGTTGCTGGTGTCGCCGGCAGACGCAGGATAATCATCTGGCTGAATTACTGCTCAACACACGGATACGCCTGACGGCGCCAGGCTTCAAAGCCACCGTCCATGCTGTACACGGTTTCATACCCCTGATTAATCAGATACTGGGCTGCGCCCTGAGAGCTGATCCCATGGTAGCACATCACGATCACCGGCTGCTCGAAGTCAACGTCATCCATAAAACTGACCATAGTATCATTGGTCAGGTGAAAAGCAGACTCCGGATGAGATAAGGCGTGGGATTGAGGATCGCGTATATCAACCAGTACCGCCTTGGTGTCGGACTGTTGTAATAATGCGTACGCTTGCTCAACCGAAATGTGTTCAAACTGCTCCATGATGACCTCATTATTTAATTATCGACCGGGATGCCAGCACCAGGCTGCAGCAACCCCTCATCACACGATCTTATGCGACATACGATCTACGCAAAAACCAGCAATGGTGTGCCCAAGGGATCCTGGCTCATTGAGCGCGGTATCCGCTATTCTTTCAATGCCTGCCAGTATACTCAGTTACTCACAGCTTTGAAAAAAATCTGGTTCCGTTTCCCGCGGTAGTTTTAGCGAATATCCTTACAGGATCGAGAGTTAGTCAGACAGACCGGGCCAGCCGTTACCGCGCTGATCATTGTTTCGCCAGCTGTGGAAAAAACTGTGAATAGCGTTGATAATGTGTTTTCTGCCAAAAGGATCCACTAGATATAGTAAAGATCCGATCAAAGCCTGTGGATAACATTTTCAACCTCAGCCGATCATCTCAGTGCCCACTCAGCAAACCGCCATTCCATAGGTGTCCGGGCACAAAAAAACCGGCTCAAAGCCGGTTTCTTCATTCAATAAGTTTGTGGATAGAAAATTCAGCGACCCCCAGGGATCCTCACCCTCAGGATCCTGCACCCTGCGGATCGTTACAGTGCGTCACCGACGGCATCTTTCAGTTTGCGCATCGCGTTTTTCTCCAGCTGGCGAATTCGCTCGGCTGAAACACCATAATGATCAGCCAGATCCTGCAATGTGGACTTATCGTCCTCCAGCCAGCGTGAACGTACGATGTGCTGACTGCGGTCGTCCAGATTCGCCAGTGCCAGTGACAGACGATTGTTGGCGTGATCTTCCCAGTTATTCTCTTCATAGCTGAGCGCTACGTCAGAGGACTTGTCTTCCAGGAAATACACAGGTGCTGTGCAGCTGTTATCACGCTCGTCATCATCGGCCGGCATATCAAAGGTGGCATCCTGTGCGGCAAGACGGGATTCCATCTCACGCACTTCACTGGTTTCCACTCCCAGTTGCTCGGCCACCATTTCGACTTCTTCATTGTTAAACCAGCCAAGACGCTTTTTCGCCTTACGCAGGTTGAAGAACAATTTACGCTGAGCTTTAGTGGTCGCGACCTTCACGATCCGCCAGTTACGCAGCACATACTCATGAATTTCAGCCTTGATCCAATGGACAGCGAAAGACACCAGCCTGACACCCACTTCCGGGTTGAAGCGTTTTACCGCCTTCATCAGACCAATATTGCCTTCCTGAACCAGATCAGCCATTGGCAGGCCGTAACCTGTATAGCCGCGGGCAACATGGACTACAAAGCGCAGGTGCGACAATACCAGACTGCGGGCAGCCTCAATATCACCGTCATAATGCAGACGCTCAGCTAACTCCCGCTCCTGCTCGGCTGTCAGCATAGGATGGCTGTTTACAGACCGGATATAGCCTTCCAGGCTATCAGCAGAAACTAAAGCTAATGAAGTCATCTCTTTTGTCATTCAAGTAACCCCTGTGGATGCTGTGCCAGGGCCAAATACCCTGGACTTTCACCTAAATCAGGCAGCATTACACTACCAGACCGACAATAATGCCTTCAATGCTGCACAAAATGCAAGCATGCATAACCAATAGGTAGAGTCTGATTCGTCATATTGGTTCAATTTCTTTTAAGTGTCTGCCGGCAGAAAGACGGGCCGCCAGAATGCCCAGCAAAGCCGATAATATAATCAGTAGCAGACATTCGTCCCAGGCCAGGCCGGTTAAGTGAAAATCACTGCCGTACAGCGCTGCCAGCTTATCAACCGCACCTTCCAGTATAAAGCTTACCAGCGTAGTGAGCACTAACGCAGCTACCGAGGCCAATAAGCCATACCAGGCACCTGTGTACAGAAACGGCCGCAGAATATAAGTGTTGGTTGCCCCGACCAGTTTCATCACCTGGACCGCCTCTTTCTGATTTTGCAGCTGAAGACGCAGCGTATTGCCCACTATCAGAAACACGGCCAGCAGCATCAGACCTGCCATGATCATGGTCAGCGTGACGCTGAGTTGCTTGATGGCATCAAGACGCTGCAGCCAGTCGCTGTCCAGCCGGACATCATCCACACCGGCCTGCTCACTGAGCTTGCGGGCCAGTATTTCCGCCTGGCTGCCCGACTGCCATTGCACCGACGGTTTGATAATCAGCACTGCCGGCAAGGGATTTTCATCCAGCAGGCTCAGTGCCTTGGCAAAACCGGCGTGCTCACGGAACTCATCCAGTCCCTGCTGAGGAGAGACATAATCCGCTGAGCTGATTTCCGTCCAGCCCGCCAGACTCTCTCTCAGTGTACGGGCCTCGGCATCGCCGGCACCCGGCGCCATATAGACAGTCAGCTGAGTCGGGTTCTGCCAGGCCTGGCTGACAATCGCAATATTCTTAGCCGCCAGATAAAAACAGGCCGGTAAGGTCAGGGCAAAGGCCAGCACTGCCAGCGTCAGGACATTGCCCACCGGACGGCGCCATAAATCAGTGAGTGCCTGCTTACCCACCTGACGCTGGACAGAGAACCAGCCTTGAGCTTCACGCGCCATACGCCACCTCGCGCAAACTGCCCTGGTGTAAATCAAGCCGCCGGTAACTATGACGGCTTAACAAGGATGTGTCGTGGGTGGCCATCAGTACACTCACCCCAACCCGGTTAAATTCGGCAAACAGTCCCATCATCTGCTGGGACAAATCGGCATCCAGATTGCCGGTCGGTTCGTCCGCCAGCACCACCAGCGGCTTATTGACCACGGCACGGGCAATCCCGACCCGCTGCTGTTCACCGCCGGACAGCTGAATCGGCAGGCATTGTGCTTTATCCAGCAGGCCGACTTTATCGAGCGCGGCGGAAACCCGTCGCTTGACATCACCGGCCGGAGACTGGGCGATTTGCAGCGGCAGCGCCACATTGTCAAACACGGTCCGGTCCATCAGCAGTCTGTGATCCTGAAAAATCATCCCGATATGACGGCGAAGAAAAGGGATCTGATGGCTGTCTATCCGGGTAATATCATGATCATTGAAGAAAATCCGGCCATCACTCGGCCGTTCAACCGCAGCGATCAGTTTCAACAGCGTGCTTTTACCGGCACCGGAATGGCCGGTGAGAAAGGCCATCTCACCTTTTCCCAGATGGAAATCCACTTTTTGCAGGGCCTGACGACCGCCCCGATATGCTTTACTGACCTGCTGAAACCGAATCACAGTTAATCCTCGTCGCTGAACAGAGCCTCAATAAATTCCTGGGCGGCAAAAGCACGCAAATCTTCAATCCCTTCACCAATACCAATGTAGCGGATAGGGATATTGAACTGATCTGCGATGGCAAAAATTACACCACCCTTAGCCGTGCCATCCAGTTTGGTCAGTGTAATACCAGACACTGGTGCCACTTCACTGAACAGTTTGGCCTGGCTGATCGCATTCTGGCCAGTACCGGCATCAACGGTCAGCATAATTTCGTGCGGCGCCAGCGGATCAATTTTCTGCATCACCCGGACAATCTTACGCAGCTCTTCCATCAGATTGCCTTTGTTCTGCAGACGGCCGGCAGTATCGGCAATCACCACATCGACATTGCGCGCTTTGGCGGACTCAATCGCATCGTAGATCACAGACGCGCTGTCGGCACCGGTATGCTGGGCGACCACAGGCACGTTATTACGATCGCCCCACACCTGCAGCTGCTCGACCGCCGCGGCCCGGAAGGTATCTCCGGCGGCCAGCATCACAGACAGACCCTGCTGCTGAAATTGCTTGGCCAGCTTGCCGATCGTGGTAGTTTTACCCACGCCATTGACGCCCACCATTAAAATCACATAAGGCTTGTGGCTGGTATCAATCACCAGTGGCTGCTCGACTTTGGCCAGCATCTCACTCAGCTCGTCTTTCAGCAGACCGTACAGGGCCTCGCCGTCTTTGAGCTGTTTGCGGTCGGCTTTTTCGGTCAGGTTTTCGATAATCTTGAGCGTGGTGTCCATGCCGACATCCGCCACCAGCAGCTGCTCTTCCAGCTCTTCAAACAGATCATCATCAATCTGCTTGCCCCGGAATAAACCGAAGAAGCCAGCCCCCAGATTATTGCGGGTTTTCTTCAGCCCTTTCATCAGCCGGGCAAAGAAACCCTCGCGCTGCGGTTTTTCCTGCACCGCCGGCTCCTCAGAAACAAGGGCCGGTTCAGCCGCTGCTTGCTGGCTTTGTGGCTGTGCATCTTCTTCTACCGGCCGGATCTGAGTATCTGCCTCAACATCCAGATGCGCACTCTGCTCGGGCAACTCGGGCTCGGCGTCGCGGTGCGTCAGCGGGGCTTCCGCCTCCGCCATGTCCTGATGAGGCGGAACCGAGTCCTCTGTAGAAGCAGACTGCGTTTGTGTCTCAGTGACGGCATCCTGAGCCTGTTCCGGCTCTACGGCCTCTTCTTGCGGCTTATGCTGTTCTTTTTGCTCGGTTTGTTCTTCTTCACCAAACCCCAGCCATGAAAATAATCCGCGCTTCTTTTTTTCTGCCATTGGCAAATCCTAGACATTGATTGGTACAATTTACGGCCTGAAAATAAAGGGCCTGTTTATCTTTGGGCTTGCCAGCTTAGTGTGCCTGGCGAACATAACCAATCGCCAGGGTAACAAGGAACAAACACAAAGATAATCAGGCCCATGTATACTACCACTTTCTCTACGGTCGAAGAAATGTATGACTAGACGTAAGACGCATTCCGGACACAAAGCTAACCCGCCCAGCCAGGCAGGCTTTGTGCGTATCATCAGTGGCCGCTGGCGAGGACGTAAACTGCCGGTCCACGATGTTGCCGGGTTACGCCCGACAACCGACCGTGTCAAAGAAACCGTTTTTAACTGGCTGGCGCCGGATATCCACGGCTCACGATGTCTGGATCTTTTTGCCGGCAGCGGCAGCCTTGGCCTTGAAGCCTTATCCCGTGGTGCGGAGCACCTGACGCTGCTGGAGCTCGACACCCAAGCCGCCAGTCAGCTGAAGCGTAACCTGGACACACTGGCAACCGACAAAGCCGAGCTGCATCAGACGGACAGCCTGGCTTTCCTCAATAAACCGGGGTCGGCTTTTGATCTGGTGTTTATTGATCCGCCTTTTCGGCGCGACATGCTGCCGGAGGTGATTCGTCTGCTGGAAAGCAATGGCTGGCTGGCCCCGCAAGCCCTGATTTATCTGGAAGCGGAAAAGGAACTGGGGCTGCCTGATACGCCCGAACACTGGCAGCTCATCAAAGAAAAATCGGCGGGACAAGTTTGCTACCGCCTGTATCAAAGAGAGGAAATATGAAAGCGCTGATTTTACTGGCGAAAGTGGCGATCGGATTTGTCTGGGCGGTGCTTTTGCTGAACCTGTTCCACCCTTTTCCGGGTGTGGCGGCGATCGCACTGTATATCATGACGGCGTTTCTGCTGGCGATGCACGGCCTGCAAATGCTGATTTTCCTCGGTGCCTTTGGTGACAAACTGTCTCTGAGTCGCTGGGAAAAATGGTCGATACTGATTTTCGGCATCTTTGCGCTGCTGGATATTCGCCGCAAGCACATGGTGTAAAAAAGCTCACGGCAAGGGCGCCCAGACGGCGCCCTTCGTTGATTCATTAATTTATTGATTCAGCGCTCGGTCTCGGGTTTATCGGTGCCGCATTGCCAGCACCAGTCGAACTGGCCTTCGTTCTCTTCGCCGCAGGACACGCACCGCCAGCGCCGCTGATTATCCTTCTCGTACCCGGCGAGTAACTGGCGCGCCTGGAATGCATCCTGTGCCGATACCCAGACTGTCACCTGTACCACATCCGCCGGTAATTCCCCGGCAGCCGCCCCGAGATTTTCCCCGGTCAGACGCACCGCCAAACCGGCATGTTCCAGCAGTCCTTTCAGGGTATGCGCTTCAAGGCTGTTGCCCGCCCGGTAGATCTGTTGCCAGCTAGCTGCCATTACCCACCTCTTCTCTTTATCATCAGCGTAGCAGCACACTGACCACTAAGAGCGACTGGGCAAGATAATAGGTGGTCATGATACTGCCGGTGGCTGCTCTGAAATGGCCTCTGAACCGATCCAGGGCCAGCAAGGTATCAGAGACCAGAAATACCAGCGCCCCGGCAAATGCGGCCAGGCCGGCACCTGTGCGGGTCGTCAGCCAGTACTCACCCGCCGCCCAGGTCATTTGCAAAATCACCCCTATATAGACACCGACCGGCAGAGCCAACCGGCCCAGCGACGGCAGCAACAGCAGATAGACGATAATCCCGGCCCCCATCAGCAAGGCAGGCAGCCACCAGACAATCGAGCCGGACAGCTCATTCCAGAAGGCCAGTGAATACACTATGTGCGCCAGCAAGAAACTGGTCAGGCCCGGCACAAACTTGTCTTTGGGCAACATAAGAAAAATGTCCCCGGCAACCGAGCACAGCAGACCGGCAATGATCCATTGCTGATAGCCATCACTTTGGCCAAACTGCAGGATCGTTGCCAGCAGCAAGACAATCGTCAGCGGTTTAAACAAATAAAACTGCCACTGCGGACCGCGGTAAGCGGCATTGATATGTAACAAAGCAGAAAAAGAGACGGCTAACCAGACCCACATACGTTCACCCGAGTTATCAAAGCTGTGACAGTGTAAAAAGCAAACACAGTTTGTCTAGCTCAGATAGGCCAGAAACCCGGTCAATTCTCACCTCTGTGATCCATCACACTTTCATATAACTTATTCCTTTACCGCCACTTTTATTCCTTTTCGTTCAATGCTATGGCTGCGATTCCCTGCCTGGGAACAAAAACCATGCGCTTCCGCTGCCAAAACCGCCAGGCTCGTACTAACGCGCTAAATACCGCTTTAGTTTAGCGTATCAAGCAAAGAAATCGGATAGAACCCCCGTTCAAAATAAAAATAAAAATACATTAAAAACAAAAAGATAAACCAAATTACAGCACCAATAACAGATCAGAGCAGCCTTCAACCCTCATATCGGACACCCACGCAGTTACCAAGCGCTGAATGTCGATTAATAACGCAAATCGTATGCAAAAACCTGACCCGGCTGTATACCTGAACCGGTTTTCTTTAGTTTTATCACGAAAAACAATGGTAACTAACGCCAGACGCCGCCAGAGCACAAAACCACAAGAAGAACTTAAACACGGATAAAAACAAAAACACAAAGCCATTAAAAAAACAAAATAATCAGATACTTAAAAGAAAATTAAAACTTAACAACCCAATCAGATTGTTTTTTGACCTCACCATTTTCAGCAGCCAAATGTCATCAACAAAGGGATTTCATGACAACTAAAAGTAAATTTATTGCTAAATATCACACTCTTCCTTTGATCAGGCGATAAAAAAAGTGCTATTCTTTTCTTAACAAATTTTCCAGCAACATAACAGGAGCCTATAACTATGTTATCACCTTCCCAAAAACAAGGGCTTGTCATGATCGCCGTCGTCGCCGGTCTCATGTTGCTGCCTGTGCTTTATTAAGCAAAAGATAAAATTAGCCAATAAAAAAGGTGCCTGAGGCACCTTTTTTATTTTGTCGCTATCATGCGCCATCCGTTACGGATCCAGCTTGATATGGTGCCAATTGTTTGAATAAAACCACAGCGCCAGGGCGGTCATGCCCAGCACCAACAAAACGGCAACCGCCCACACCCTGCGCGCACTGCGGGGCGTCAGCTCTTTTTCGCACGCCTGGCAGGCCCGGCGAAAGCGACGACTGTCATCCAGGCTAAATCCTTCCTCATGCACCACTTTATTGCGTATGGTGGCCACATAACGCAGGGTCGGGATGATCTCGTGAGGCAAACGCTCTTCACAGCTGGTAATTAACTGATGCAGCCCTTTTCCTTCCGCATGATAATGGTGCCGCAGCAAATGCTCGAGGCGCCGGCTCCGGCTCACCACTAATTCAATTTCTGACACCCACATCTCTCCTGCTACACACTTCTTCTTTAACCTTACAAGGAGATCAGCCAGTTGCAAATCTACCGGCAGCGATCTCACCATAGCCGCATTCTGTCACAGACAACCCGCTACACACTCAAGCATAATAGCGGGCAGTTACCTAAGGAGCCTGCTATGCCCGTTACCCCTTTTCTGATTCTTCTGGTGTTGCTTGTTGTTGCTGTCGCCTCATTCACTTACATCTACCGCCGTCATCTGTCGGGCAACGCGGCGATAGAAAAGACAATAGAGGTGCTGATACTCGATAAACAGAGTGTCGCTCTCGACAACACTCAGTCAGGCGGCGACAGTGAGGAATACTGGCTGTATGTCCAGCCGGTAACAGGCGGCCCCAAACGTGATTTCCAGATCGGACCGCACTATTTCCACGCCCTGAATGCCGGTGATGCAGGTATCCTGACCTACCGGGGCCGGCGATTTCTGCACTTTGCACTGAAACGCTGACAAATGTCGCCACGTCAGTAAGACGGTGTCATCAGGGCACCAGCCAGGCCATCAGCCGGTGACGGCTCAGCAGCCAGCTCGCCAGCAAAGCAAGGCCGCCAGCCACCAGAGTCCAGAAGGGTATCATCACAACAGGGTGAATAAAGTACCAATCAAACGCCCTGACCGGCCACAGAAAAATCGGGTGCAGCAGGTAAATACCCAGACTGTAGCGGCTCACAAAAGCCAGCTTGGCAAGCGTCTCTTCACTGAGGCGATCGGCAATATAACGGCACACCATAAATACCATCGCAGCGATGAGCACAGTATTCAGAGTTTTGTAAGACAGCCAGCGGCCCACAGTATATTCACCCGCCGCAAAGCTCTGGCTGAGTACCATATAATCCGTCAGTAACAACCCCGCTACGCCCAGGGGCAGTAACCAGCCCAGGGTCGGCCAGGAATAACGATAAAGACAGTAGCCCAACAGCAAATACCCGCTGTAAAGCACCAACTGGTGGCTCCAGGGGCCGTCGATGTGAAACAAAAACAAAGCCGTCAGCAGTATCCACACCAGCGTCACCCCTTTCACTGCCGTGGGATCAGCCCGCCTCACCCACGCCTGCAAAAACGGCATCACCAGATACAAAGGCAGAAAGTAGTAGAAAAAGCCCAGGTGATAATAGGTTTCATGCTCTGGCATGTTAGCCAGTGTCGCCATCGCGGTACTGCTCTGATAGCCGTCTAAGGTCAGGCCTGAAAAAAACGCATAAAACACCGACCACACCAGAAAGGGGATCAATACCTTGCCCAGCCGCCGCCGGACATAATAGCCAAACTCAAACGGCCGGGTGTCTGTCAGCATCAGTGCGCCGCTGATCATGATAAAGACAGGCACCGCCCAACGGCTGAAGCTGTTATAGCTGACCGCGGTTATCCAGGCATGGTCCGGGATCAGCCCGATCAGTTCACGGTAAGGCCCTAACACATGAATCACAACCACAGCTGTGGCGGCAACACAGCGCAGTAAGTCGACAAAGACTATTTTTTCCCGCATGAGAACTCCTTCACTTGTTACCACCATCCTTTCAATACTAAAACGTCATGAGTTGTCTGATCAGAATTTGTCCATCCCTCACCGGCATGCCGTCCACACAAACTAAAGGCAGACGCTTCTCAGTATGTTATCAAATTGATAATTTGAATGATGTTTTATTAGTTCAGCGCAAAAACGAGAAGTGAATCACAAAAAACACCTGTTACATCCGCCAAGACGGCACAGAACTGGCTAAGTACCGCCAACACCACCCACCTATCTAGTCAACTCAGGGCATATATAAAGTAAATTGACCCACAGATCAGATAAAAATAAACATAAAAAACCAGCAAAAAGCTAAATCAGCAGTCATAAAATACACAACAGAAACATTTATACACACTTTTGTCTTGTTTCTGACATTAACAATAGCGTAACCTCCCGCACCGACAAAAGATGCCCATTGACGGGTACATGACGTAAGAATGGAGGTCGTGATGCATTCGAGTGCTTCACAAAAACAGTTGAATACCAAAAAAACGCTCTTTACGCGTTTTCTGGATACCGTTGAGTGGCTGGGTAACCTGCTGCCACACCCAATCACCCTTTTTGCCCTGTTCAGCCTGGCAATACTGATTGCTTCCGGCATTGCCGGCTACTTTGGCGTTTCAGTGCCAGACCCGCGCCCGGAAGGCGCCCCGGGACGGGCCGCCGACGGCATGATCCACGTTATCAGCCTGATGAACGCCGAAGGTCTGCAAATGATCGTGGCGAATCTGGTGAAAAACTTCACTGGCTTTGCCCCGCTGGGCACCGTGCTGGTCGCTATGCTGGGCGTCGCGATTGCAGAATATTCTGGCTTACTTTCTGCTGCAATGCGCGGCCTGGTCATGGGCGCTTCCCGCCGCATGGTGACTCTGGTGGTGGTGTTTGCCGGTATCATTTCCAATACGGCTTCTGAGCTGGGCTATGTGGTGCTGATCCCACTGGCCGCCATGCTGTTCCACTCGCTGGGTCGTCACCCGCTGGCGGGTCTGGCCGCAGCTTTTGCCGGTGTCTCCGGTGGCTACAGTGCGAACCTGCTGCTGGGCACAGTGGATCCCCTGCTGTCCGGGATTACCCAAACGGCAGCACAAATGATTGACCCGACCTACCAGGTTGGCCCGGAAGTGAACTGGTACTTCATGTTTGCGTCAACGTTCGCGATCACCATCATGGGTGCCTTCGTGACCGAGAAAATTGTGGAACCGAAACTGGGCACTTACAATGTCGAGGAAGCCAGCGACGATCTGGGCAAAGACAGAATGGGCGCGCTGACGGATCTGGAAAAGAAAGGTCTGAAGGTAGCCGGTCTGGCAGCACTGGCGGTGTCTGTACTGCTGGCACTGACTATCGTGCCGGAGAACGGCATCCTGCGTCATCCTGAGACCGGTCTGGTGGCGGGCTCGCCTTTCCTGAAAGGCATAGTGGCTTTCATCTTTGTGTTCTTCGCCATCCCTGGCTTTGCGTACGGTAAAGTCGTCGGCACCATGAAGACAGATCGCGACGTGATCAGTGCAATGTCAGCTTCCATGTCGTCCATGGGTATGTATATCGTCCTGGTGTTCTTTGCCGCCCAGTTCGTGGCATTCTTCAAGTGGACCAACTTTGGTCAGGTCTTTGCCGTGGCGGGTGCAGACATGCTGCAATCCATCGGTCTGACCGGGCCAATGCTGTTCTTCGCCTTTATCCTGATGTGTGGCTTCATCAACCTGATGATAGGTTCCGCCTCGGCACAGTGGGCCGTGACCGCACCTATCTTCGTGCCTATGCTGATGCTGGTCGGCTATGCGCCGGAAACCATTCAGGCGGCGTACCGTATCGGCGACTCAGTCACCAATATCATCACCCCTATGATGAGCTACTTCGGTATGATTCTGGCGGTGGCGACCCGTTACCAGAAGAATCTGGGACTGGGCACCCTGATCGCCACTATGCTGCCATATTCCATGGTCTTCGTGGTCGGCTGGAGCCTGATGTTCTATGTCTGGGTGTTTGTACTGGGTATCCCGGTCGGTCCGGGCGCTGCGACCTATTACAACATTGGCGGCTAATCCTGCCTCCCCCTGAAACGACAAACCGGGCAAACGCCCGGTTTTGTTTTTCCTCTTTTCCCCCGGCGGGATACACAGCTTATTTCTGATACGGGATCTGATAGCTGGCCAGCCAGCGCAGCGTCTGGTGATACACATTCGCCACCTGAGCCTCATTCATCCCCAGCCGCTGGCAATACCGGGCGGTACTGTCCCAGTCGGCATTGTCGTAGGCATCCAGCAAATTCAGAATATCGCCCAGCGGCCCTTCCCGCAGCAATAAGGCACTGTGGACTTCCTCAGACAGGGGTAACAGCTCCAGCAGTTTAGGCAACGGCTTATCGAGCAAGGCATCGAGCAGCGAAAACATCCCGGCCAGAAACGCCTGATCGCTGTTCAGGGCAATACCGCTGCTCCTGGCCAGCTCTTCACACATGCGCGCCCGCTGCAGAGACAGAATATACAGCTCGCGCGGTTTGCGGATAGAGGCATGCGCCGCCGCCACCACAGAGACAAACAGCTTAATTTTCTCCTCACCCAGATACACCAGCGCCTGCTTAAAGTTACCGATTGGCGATAAGGTTCTGTGGGCGGCGGAATTGACATAGCGCAGCAAGAGATAAGACAGGGACACGTCGCTGGAAATAATGCGCTCGACACGGAGAAAGTCGACCGGAGTGCGGCTGATTTCGCGCAGCAGTCTCAGGGTAGTCAGGGTTTCAGGGGTCACCTGACGGTTTTTCAGCAGCTCCGGCTTACTGAAGTAATAGCCCTGAAACAGATGAAAACCGGCGGCCCGGGCGGCTTCAAACTCTTCCCGGCTTTCTACTTTTTCGGCCAGAAACTTCAGGCGGCGATTCTCATGCTGGGCCACAAAGGCACAGGCACGCTGACAACCCAGTTTGATGAAGTCGAGCTTAATCACATGCACATAGGGCATAAAACGCTGCCAGGCCGGCTGCAGGTCAAAGTCGTCCAGCGCTATGGTATAGCCCTGTTTGTTGAGATGGCGAATGGCAGCGAACAGCTCGTCATCCGGTATGCAGGTTTCCAGCACTTCTATCACGACCTTGTGCCGCGGCAGCAATAAAGGCAGCAATTTCACCAGGCTGTCATGGGGGAAGTTGATAAAGGTACGCTGGCTTGCGGTGGCAAGATCATCGCCGACCGCCATGTAGTTTTCCACCAGCAAACGGCTGGTGGCCGTATTGGCTTCGATGTCCGGAAAGGCATTATGCTCCCCATCACGAAACAGCAGTTCATAACCAACGGTTCTCTGCTGGCGGTTCAAGATAGGTTGACGAGCAACGTAGGCGTACATATTGGGGAAATTAATGATCCTGTCCGGTGGAAGACAATAACAATAATAGAATGGCACCAGATTTTATGCCGTATCCAAAACCATCAATACTTTACGTTATACTGGAACATATTACTAATTCCTTTATATCGCCACAAAGAGCGGACAAATGTTGGACAAGCTTCCCATGACTCAAGGATTTTCATTTTCCCTCCCTGCCGGGGGGATCAGCATGGAACCCGATTTTGCGGCCACCATGGCCGGGCCGGTGACCGAGTGCTGGGCTCAGCGCCGGCAAAGTCAGTTCGCCGGTGTCGGAGGCGTGCCCATTGCCTGGATGAGCCTGACCGGGTTCAGCGCCGACAGAGCCATAGTGCTGGTCAACGGCCGGGTCGAAACCTTTCATAAATACCAGGAACTCTGCTGGGAGCTGACACGTCAGGGCTATGATGTTTTTGCCCTGGACCACCGCGGCCAGGGCTGCTCCGGCCGCCTGACTCCGGACAGCCAGCTCGGCCATGTGGAAGAGTTTGCCGATTACGTCAGTGATCTCCACACCTTTATAGATACCATAGTCAAACCGGCCGGTTACCCGCAGCTTTTTATACTCGGCCATTCGATGGGCGGCACAGTCACCAGCCTGTATCTGGCCCAGTACCCTGATGAGATTGCGGCCGCCGTACTGAGCGCCCCGATGCACGGCATCAAAGTCAGCCACTGGATGAAACCTATTGCCTCGCCGCTGGCCAGAGTGGCCGAGCAGCTCCAGCGTCAGCCCGGCTATGCGCCAGGCCAGACCCCTTATTATCCCAAGCCCTTTGCCGATAATCCCTTATGCCAGAGCCAGTGCCGTTACGAGTGGTTCCGCAATCTGTATGAAGATCAGCCGGCCCTCAAACTGGGCGGCCCCAGCTCCCGATGGGTCTGGCAGGCATTGAGCGCCGCCCGCCAGTCGGTGGCTCTGGCCGGTCAGATTCGCTGCCCGGTACTGCTGCTGCAAAATGAACAGGACACTATAGTCGACAACCGGGCGCAGAACCTGTTTTGCCAGCAGATCAGACAGGCCGGCGGACAGTGTCAGGTGAAGGTGATCAAGGGCGCCCGCCATGAAGTGCTTTTCGAGCAGGACTTGCAGCGGGTACAGGCGGTCACGGCTGTGCTGGAACACTTCGCCCGGTTCAGCCAGCCAGCGACAGCCGCCACCCCGCTGGTGGCCAGCAGTCAGCCAGGCTGAACTCATACTGACTGAAATAGCGGAAAAAACCGGGGTCGCAGATTAGCCTCTTTTCTTGACTCCAATCTGGTTTACACTGCCTGTGTAGGTAAATCACCCGGCTGGCCCGAACCGGTGCAGCCCTCAATGAAAGAGACGTGCCATGTATAAAATTGTTGCTTCTGATCTCGACGGTACTCTGCTGACACCCGATCATAAAATCGCCCCTTTCACCAAAGAGGTGCTCCAGCAGTTGCACCAGCAAGGCAAAGATTTCGTCTTCGCAACCGGCCGCCACCATGTCGATGTGGCCGAAATGCGCGAGCAACTGGGCATTCCGGCTTTCATGATCACCTCCAACGGTGCCCGGGTGCATACCTGTCAGGGCGAAGTGCTATTCCAGCAGGACGTGCAGCCTGAGGTGATCCTGGGATTGATGGAGCTCACCAAAGACGAGCCGGACTTACGCATCCATATCTACCGTCATGATGACTGGCTGCTCAACATCGAAGATGCGTATCTGCGTGATTTCCACCAAACCTTTACATACAAACTGTTTGACGTAAACAACCCGCCGCTGGATGGCGTGGCGAAGGTGTTCTTCACCCGTGATGATAAAGACCACGACAAGCTGGTGGTGCTGGAAGACAAGTTCCGCGCCGTGTTTGGCGAGCGTGCCAGCATCGCCTTTTCCACACCCTGGTGTCTGGAAGTGATGGATGTCGGGGTGTCGAAAGGTCACGCCCTGGCTGCAGTTGCCGAAGCGAAAGGCTATGCGCTGACAGACTGTATCGCCTTCGGTGACGGCATGAATGATGTGGAAATGCTGAGCATGGCCGGTAAAGGTCTGGTAATGGGCACCGCTCACCACAAAGTGATGGCTGCCCTGCCTGACAACGGCGTGATTGGTTCATGCGCCGACGAAGCCGTAGCGCATTACCTGGCCGAGCATCTGCTGTAAGTCACTCAATTTTCAGTAATTTCTGTACGATCCCTCCCCCTTTTCAAGGGGGAGGCTAGGAGGGAGTTATACGGCACAAACGCTAAATACGCGCCCGCCGCTCGAACCCCACCCTAACCCTCCCCTTGCCAAGGGGAGGGAATATTCGTGGTTTCAGCAAACTCAATACGATCCCTCCCCCTTTTCAAGGGGGAGGTCAGGAGGGGGTTATACGGCACAAACGCTAAATCCGCGCCCGCCGCTCTAACCTCACCCTAACCCTCCCCTTGTCAAGGGGAGGGAACAATCAACCACGACAAGTGCGTTAAAACTGTCCTGTCATGCGCAGCACTTCCTGCCACTGCTGTTCCGTGACCGGCATGATGCTGAGGCGGTTGCCGCGCTGCACCAGCGGCATTTCATGCAGCGCATCATTGGCTTTGATGCGTTTCAGCGTGACCAGGCGCAGATGGCGCACATACTCGATGTCCACCATCACCCAGCGCGGATTGGCGGGATCGGATTTCGGGTCGAAATACGGGCTGTCGGGATCAAACTGAAAATGATCCGGATACGCTTCACGCACCACTTTGGCGATCCCCACCACCCCAATGTCTTTGCACGAAGAGTGATAGATAAAGACCTGGTCACCCACTTTGACATCATCGCGCATCATGTTGCGCGCCTGATAGTTACGAACACCTTCCCAGCAAGCCACATTCATCTGCCTGAGGGTATCAATAGAGAAAGTATCGGGTTCCGTTTTGAATAACCAATAAGCCATATCGCATCCTGTTGTCGTGATTTTGTGGTACCAGAGCAGTAACATCTGAGGTCACAGACCCAAGAATACCATAAGCGATGACAACCATGAGTGCCGAACCTGCTCCACAAACGGTAACACCCTGCCCGAATTGCGGCTTTGTTCATAATTGTATCTGCCATGCCGAAGTGCGCCTGCGCTCTCAGGCGATCTTTGTGCTGCTGACTCACAGCAAGGAATTTGGCAAAGACACCAATACCGGGGCGCTGATGGCCAGAACGCTGCCGCATTGCCAGCGCCTGCTTTGGTCTCGTACCGAGCCGCCCGAGGCGCTGCTGACGCTGCTCGCCGATGGCAAGATCCAGCCCTGGCTGCTGTTTCCGACCGACGACGCCCATCCCCCGGCGTCCTTTGCGCGCGAGACCGGCAAAACCCCGTTATTCATTCTGCTGGATGCCACCTGGCAGGAAGCACGCAAGATGGTGCGCAAAAGCCCGTGGCTGGCTAAGCTGCCCAGGCTCAGCCTGAGTGTGGATCGCGACTCCTGTTACTCACTGCGTCGCAATCAGCAGACGGGCAATCTGTGCACCTGCGAAACCGGCATCGCCCTGCTGGAGTTGCTGGGAGAGCACCATGATGCCAAGGCGTTACAGCAGTATTTCGACGCCTTTCTGGCGGCCTTCCCGGCGGAAAAAAGCGGGCATCCGCGGCGCCGGACGGCGCCATAATCGCGCTGCGCCTCACGGGCTGCACCTCACAGAACGGTATTTAAATATGCCGATTTCTTGCGCGCAGCGCTGAGTCGCCCTATATTAAAACCGACTGGTCAGTCGGTTTACGGACAAACCGGCCGGCATTCTCTGATACTAAACCGCGTCAACGCGGTTCACTCTGTCAAAACAGGAGAGAGGGATGACCTTTGCCACTGCGAGCCAAGACAGCCAGCAGATTTTCACTATGCAGCGACTGTTCCACACCCAGCACAATGAGTACCTGGCGCAGACCATGCCGGACTATGCCAGCCGGGTTGCCCGGCTCAAACAGCTGAAAGCCGCCTTGCTTGCTCACCAAGACGCGCTGTGTGAAGCCCTGTCTGCCGACTTCGGCCACCGCAGTCACCAGGATACCCTGTTGAGCGACATCCTGCCCTGTGTTCAGCAGATCAACTACACCGTCAAACGCCTGAAAAAATGGATGCGGCCATCGCGGCGTCACGCCGGCTTGCTGTTGATGCCGGCCAAAGTGGAAGTCATTTACCAGCCGGTCGGTGTGGTCGGTATCGTGGTGCCCTGGAACTTCCCTGTCATGCTGAGCATCGGCCCGCTGATCCCTGCGCTGGCGGCCGGCAACCGTGCCATGATTAAGCTGAGTGAATTCACCCCGCAAACCAACCGGGTCATTACCGCCCTGCTGGCAGATATCTTTGCTGACACTGAGGTCGCCGTCATTGAAGGGGAAGCCGACATTGCGGCGGCGTTTACGGCACTGCCGTTTGACCATCTGCTGTTTACCGGCTCCACCGCCGTCGGCCGCCATGTCATGCGCGCCGCGGCGGATAACCTCACCCCGGTTACGCTGGAGCTGGGCGGTAAATCACCGACCCTGATCGCCCCGGATGCCGATATGCCGCAAGCGGTTGAACGGATGATTTTCGGCAAATGCCTGAATGCAGGTCAAATCTGCGTGGCACCGGATTACGTTTTAGTGCCGGAAGGCAAAGAAGATGCGTTCATTGCCGAGTTCAAGAAACAATTTACGCAAATGTATCCGCAAGGCGTGCACAGCCAGGACTTTACCTCAGTCGTCAACCAGCGCCAGTTTGACCGTCTGACCCAGTGGCTGGCAGAAGCCGCCCGGAACAACACCCGGATTGAAACCGTCCACCCGGATGCCATCGACCCCGGTGCGCACCGTATGGTGCCGCATTTGCTGGTGAACCCGAATGACAGCCTGACCCTGATGCAAGAAGAGATCTTCGGCCCCTTGCTGCCGGTGATCACCTACAGCAACATCGACGAGGCCATCCAGTACATCCAGCAGCGCCCCCGTCCGCTGGCCTTGTACCTGATGACGCAGGACAAAACCCTGCAGGAGCGGGTGAAGTCTGATGTTCACGCCGGCGGCATGGCCATCAATGATTCAGTGTTCCATGTCGCGGCCGACGATGCGCCCTTCGGCGGTATCGGGCCGTCAGGCATGGGTCATTATCACGGCAAGGAAGGCTTTCTGACCTTCTCCAAAGCCAAAACTGTGCTGACCAAAGGCCGCATCAATACCGCCAAACTGGCCGTACCGCCTTTCACCGGCTGGCGGGCCACAGTGCAAAAGCTGATGATGGCTTTCTTCTTACGCTAAACCTGTATTATG
Source organism: Photobacterium halotolerans DSM 18316 (assembly GCF_000425165.1). GTDB lineage: Bacteria > Pseudomonadota > Gammaproteobacteria > Enterobacterales > Vibrionaceae > Photobacterium > Photobacterium halotolerans. The sequence goes on along the minus strand of NZ_AULG01000012.1, from coordinate 49,542 downwards.
CTGGCTCACCCCGATGAGCCAGTTTCTCCACTGACAGCGAGCTATGAGCCAGAATAAGAAGCAACAATTATTAGATGCCGCCCTTACACTTTTCACTCAGCAAGGGATTCAGGCCACTGCCACTGCCAAGATCGCCAAAGAAGCCGGGGTGGCCAATGGCACGCTGTTCCATCACTTTTCCAGTAAGCAGGTGCTGGTCGAAACCCTGTATCTGAGCATCAAAGCAGACATGGCAACGACCCTGACACCACCGGACACCAGCCTGAGCGTACAGGCGCAGCTGCAGCACATCTGGCAAGCCGCCATCAGCTGGGGACTTGCCCATCCGCAGCAGTTTCAGTTCCTGCGCCAGATGGCCAACGACCCGCAGTACCTGCTCAGCCAGCAGCATGCCATGCTCAGTCAGGCCCTGCCTTTCCTGCCGCAACTGATAGAAAAAGGCCAGCAGCAAGGGGAACTGGCAGACTGGCCGCAACCTCTGATGCTCAACACCTGCCACAGCCTGTTTTTATCCACCGTCAGCCTGTTTGCCGAACAACCGGCACTGGCGGCCGATCCCGCCTCACGTCAGGCCGCTTTTGATATGTTGTGGTACGGCATGGCCCGGCAGGCCTGATAGCGAACACTATTAGCGATAAAAAATTCTTCTTTATCGCGACTTTTCATATATTCCTGACGGGAATTTCACGCTTGCTTCACGTTCTCTTCCTTATTCTGGCTACATAGACAGCACGATGACAGCGGCAAATCGCTGCTCAGCTGTCATACTGAAAACAGTCGTTGCTCCCATGAGCCCGATAACGGAGAACCCAGCCATGAAAAAAGTGATCTTCTTATTTGCCACTCTGGCCCTGCCCCTGACCGCTACCGCCGCCCAGGGAGGCTACACAGGACCGAATGAAACCCAGGGTGCCAACTCAACCGTCGCCCAGGCTATGCAGGCCAAAGACGACGCGCGCGTTACTCTGACCGGCCATATCGTCGCCTCACTCGGCGATGAAGACTACCGCTTCAAAGACAGCACAGGCGAAATGATCGTCGAAATCGACAACCACCTGTGGGGCGATAAGCAAGTCGGCCCGGAAACCCAGGTCACCCTGATGGGCGAAGTCGACAAAGACCTCAACGGTACCACAGTGGATGTGAACAGCGTGCAACTCGGGCAGTGAATAACGAGTTAAAATGACAAAAGCCCCGCGATGCGGGGCTTTGTTGGTTCAAGGCATTCAATACAGCGCAGCTTACACATGCTGGCCGGCGACAAAGCCGGAGCTCCAGGCCCACTGGAAATTGTAGCCGCCGAGCCAGCCGCTGACGTCCATCACTTCGCCGATGAAATACAGGCCGGGCACGGTTTTGGCTTCCAGGGTTTTCGACGACAGGCCGTCGGTATCGACGCCGCCCAGGGTGACTTCGGCGGTGCGGTAGCCTTCGGTGCCGTTGGGGGCGATCTGCCACTGGTGAAAATAGTCGTGCAGTGCCTGAACCTCTTTCGGGTTGAGCTGTTTGAGCGGCTTGTCTTCGAGATCACCGCGTTCAATCATGGCTTCCACCAGGCGTTTGGGCAGCAAACGGGACAGCGAGTTTTTCAGACTCTGGTTGGGGTGCTTGTCACGCATCGCCTGCAGGGTGTCGTCGAGACTGAGGGTCGGCAGCAAGTCAATCGACACCGCCTGCCCCGGCTTCCAGTACGAGGAAATCTGCAAAATCGCCGGGCCGGACAGGCCGCGGTGGGTAAACAGAATATTTTCTTTGAAACTGGTGCCGTCGGCGGCCGTGACCACCGCAGGAACCGCGATACCGGACAGATCGGCAAAGGCCTCTTTGTCTTCGACATGCAAGGTAAAAGGCACCAGGCCGGCCGTGGTCGGCACCATCTTGAGGCCGAACTGCTCGGCAACCTGATAGCCAAACGGGGTGGCGCCGAGTTTGGGCATCGACAGACCGCCGGTGGCAATCACCAAAGATTCACAGGATACGGTGTCTGCGTTGATTTTCAGGTTAAAGCCGCTGTCGGTTTTACTGATATCCAGGACATCACTGCGATAACGTTGTTGTACCGTCGGCAAGTCGCATTCTTTGAGCAGCATCTCGACGATGTCTTTGGCCGAATCGAGGCAGAACAGCTGGCCGTGATCCCGCTCTTCGTAGGCAATCTCGTGCTTGGTGATCATGGCGATGAAGTCCCACTGGGTGTACTGCGCCAGCGCCGATTTGGCAAAGTGCGGGTTGCGGCAGACATAGTTGCTGGCCGTCACATCATAGTTAGTAAAGTTACAGCGACCGCCGCCGGAGATCAGAATTTTCCGGCCCGGTTTTTTACCGTGTTCAACCACCAGCACAGAGCGGCCGCGTTTACCGGCCTCGGCGGCACACATCAGCCCGGCGGCACCCGCACCGATAATCACTACATCAAACTTTTCTGCCATTCTCTTATCCGCAATCCGACTCAGCGACAAAATAAAAAGGATGCGGTAATGACATGCATTACCTGGCATCCTTTTCAAGTGCGCGTATTTTACCCGTCTGCGGGCGGATTACCAAATCTGTCGGTAATAATCGATCAAATACCCAGATAAGCGACGACAAAGACAGAGACCAGGAACACCATCAGGCTGGTACTGGCAAGGACAAACAGCTTGCGTACCTTGTCGCACTTGGCCATGAAAAGCTCGTCGTGGTGCTTATGGTACTGCTGGCTGCGGATGTAATGGAAAAGCCGGATTTGCTTGTTCACATTCCCCTGGGAGGAGAAAAAACCCCGGCCGTCTACCTGCTGGTAAAGCAGCGGGTCACAGTCACGCATCACCACCAGCAAGGTTTTCAGCGTGCTGACATAACGAGAGATATTAACTACAGCCACCAGAAACAGGGCCATCAGAATTGCATCACCACTAAACATAACACCCTCCGAACAACGACCATGGTTCTTTGCTGGCCGGGAAAGGTTGGGGGGTGCAGACAGCAGCGACGCACTTTCGGAAAGGGGCGCCGCCGTGCATTTCCCAGAGCCTGTTAGCCGGCCTGCTGACCCATGACAGAGCTGGATTCCTGCTTCGCCATGGCGGCAAGATCTTTGTCGATGAAGAACAAGGCTTTGCCGTCTTCACCCACCAGTTCGATCTTGTCCAGAATACCTTTAAACAATTTCTCTTCTTCGTGTTGCTCTGAAACATACCACTGTAAGAAGTTGAACGTTGAGTAGTCCTGCGTAGTAAACGCAACATGTGCCAGCTTGTTAATGCGCTCAGTGATCAGTCGCTCATGTTCGTAAGTGGCGCGGAACACTTCACCCAGTGAACTGAACTCATGCTGCGGTGCTTCAATGGTCCCCAGAATCGGCAATGCACCCGTCTCGCTGACATAGGTAAACAGACGTTGCATGTGCTGCATCTCTTCTGCTGCATGAATGCGCAGGAACTCTGCCGCTCCTTCGAAGCCCTTATCTTCGCACCATGCACTCATCTGCAGGTACAGGTTGGATGAAAAGAACTCCAGGTTAATTTGTTCATTCAGTTTCTCAACCATTGCTTGAGCAAGCATCGAACTACTCCTTCCTAATCAAGTGTAATAAACACATTGTCACTATGCATAACTGAGTTTGCAACTCATACGACAAGGTATCATGCTTAAGCTGCCGGTAATCAATAAAAACTCCAAAACGATCCAACTGCTTACCTAACGTGTCACAGAATTTTCCGTTAGCGTAAGCAATGCGATCAGCACGGCATTTTTTACCCATACGCCATGCTAGCATATCAAAAACCTTACAGGAGAGCGGGTTATGACCTATCAACATATTCTGGTTGCGGTTGATTTATCTGAAGACAGTCACATTCTGGTCAGTAAAGGGGCTGCGCTGGCAGAGAAACTGGGGGCCAAGCTGTCTCTGATCCACATAGATACCAACTATGCCGAGCTGTATACCGGCCTGATTGATATCAACATGGCCGAGGCCCAGTACCGCATGGCGGATAATGCCCAGGAACAACTGCAGGATCTGGCTAAAAAAGCGAACTATCCTGTGACTCACACCTTTGTCGGCAGCGGCGATCTGAGCGATGAAATCTGTAATACCATCAAACAGTCTGATGTTGATTTGATGATCTGCGGTCACCACCAGGATTTCTGGAGCAAAATCCTCTCTTCAACCAAACAGTTAATTAATCACACCCCGGTGGATTTGCTGATGGTGCCGCTGCACTGATCACGCCTTGTCCAGATAACTATTCTGGCTGGCCACTGTGAACGCCAGCCAGTTCCTGATCAGGACAGACCAACCTCTCATTGGCTATCACTGAATTTCGGTTACACTAGGCGGCCAAAATTCAAAGGACATGTCAAATGGGATACTTAACTGCGATTACGCTGCTCTGGGCGTTTTCCTTCAGCCTGATTGGGGTTTATCTGGCCGGGCAGGTCGATGCCTGGTTCTCGGTACTGACCCGGGTGGCACTGGCCGCCCTGGTGTTTCTGCCGTTTCTGCGTCGTCAGCATCTGACGCTCAAACTGGCACTCAAGCTCATGGTGGTAGGTGCTTTTCAGCTCGGCATCATGTACTGCTTTTACTATCAGTCCTTCCTGTACCTGTCGGTACCGGAAGTGCTGCTATTCACCATTTTTACCCCCATTTATGTCACCCTCATTTATGACTTGCTGCAGCGCCGTTTTTCGGCCTGGTATCTGATCACCGCCGTCATTGCGGTATTAGGCGCCGCCGTCATCAAATTCGAAGGCATCAACGAAGACTTTGTGCTCGGTTTCCTGATTGTGCAGGGGGCTAACCTGTGCTTTGCCATCGGCCAGGTGGGCTATAAAGTCATCATGGAAAAAGAGCAGGCCGATCTGCCTCAGCACACGGTCTTTGGCCTGTTCTATCTCGGTGCCGTCTGTGTGGCTCTGCCGATGTTTGTGCTGTTCGGCAACACAGAAAAACTGCCGGCTACCGGCACCCAATGGGGCATTCTGGTGTATCTGGGTATTGTTGCTTCCGGCCTGGGCTATTTCATCTGGAACAAAGGCGCGACTCTGGTGAACGCCGGGGCGCTGGCTATCATGAACAACGCCCTGGTCCCGGCGGGTCTTATCGTTAACCTCGTGATCTGGAACCGGGATGTCGATTACCCGCGTCTGATCGTGGGCGGCGCCATTATCCTGCTGTCACTGTGGGTCAATGAAACCTGGGTCAAGCGCCGCGTCGCAGCCGCCCACGCCTGATAACTGTGCCCGTCCGTATAAAAAAGCCCCTGTCATCTATCAATGCAGGGGCTTTTCTTTTTTACCAGCAACAATCAGATAAAGGCGTAAGCGTCGGCATACATCCGCTCGCGATCAGCCCCTTTCTCAGCCGTAAACTGTTCACGGGCCGCACCCGCCATCTCAAACCGGCCACAGATATAAATGTCATAGGAAGACAGGCTGACAAAATCGTCATTCACCGCCTCAAGTACATTACCCACTTTGCCCTGCCAGGCTGGTGGTGCACTTTCTACCACGGGGACATAAGTCAGGTTAGCGTGCTTGGCTGCAAGCGCAACGAGCTCGTCATGGGCATACAGCTGGCATTCATCGCGGCCGCCCCAGTAGACAAAAATCGGCTGCTTCATGCCGCGGCTCAGGCAGTTATCCAGCAGGCTGCGCACGTAGGAAAAACCCGTGCCGCCGGCAATCAGCAGTAAAGGCTGATTACTGTCTTCACGCAACCAGGCATCCCCCAGCGGGGCTTCGACCTCAAATGCCCTGCCGTCTGCCATGGCCTGACGCATGGCTTCCACCACTTCCATGGCATAGGGATTGTGGTCAGCCGCCCCTATGTGCAGCTCCAGCTCGCCACTGCGGCAAGGGCTGCTGGCAATGGAAAATGCACGCTTGTCTTTTTCACCCATCACCGCCAGCAAATACTGCCCGGCTTTAAAATCAACCTGTTGCTTGGGTTGCAGCAGGATACGGTAGGTATTACACGCCAGTGACTCGACTGACTTCACTTCACACTGAATCGACATTCTGTTCCTCTATTCCAAAGTCAGTACCAGATCGCTGCGGGCCATAGCCAGGCAGGGGAATATCCATCCCTCAGCCTGCTCCTTCGCCGTCAGCACCGGTGCCAGCCGGTAAGTCACCTCACCCGCCAGCTTGCGGCATAAACAAGTGGCACACGCCCCGACCTGACAACGGTGGGGAAAAGCCAGTCCTGCCCGGCGTGCTGCGCTCAACAGGGTTTCCTCTTCCCCGACACTGAACATAACGTCCTGCGGCAACACACGAACCTGATACATTGCTAAATCTTCTTGCTGCGTCATCCGGCGTTATTGCGCCAGAATACCCAGTTCATCCCAAATGGCGTCCACCTTAGCAACCACTTCCGGGTCTTTAATGATAGGTGTCCCCCACTCGCGCTGTGTTTCACCCTGCCATTTATTGGTGGCATCCAGACCCATCTTTGACCCCAGGCCAACCACCGGCGAGGCAAAATCCAGCGAATCTATCGGGGTATTTTCTATCATCACAGTATCCCGCGCCGGATCCATCCGGGTGGTAATTGCCCAGATCACATCATTCCAGTCACGGGCATTGACGTCATCGTCACAGACTATCACGAACTTGGTGTACATAAACTGGCGAAGGAAAGACCACACCCCCATCATCACCCGCTTGGCATGGCCCGGATACTGTTTCTTCATCGTCACCACGGCCATACGGTAGGAGCACCCTTCCGGCGGCAGGTAAAAATCGACAATTTCCGGAAACTGCTTTTGCAGAATCGGCACAAATACTTCATTGAGCGCCACGCCCAGCACAGCCGGCTCATCGGGCGGACGGCCGGTATAGGTGCTGTGATAAATCGGGTCTTTGCGCATCGTCACGTGCGTGACGGTAAAAACGTGGTGACTTTCCACTTCGTTGTAATACCCGGTATGGTCACCGTACGGACCTTCGTCTGCGTATTCACTGGGATCAATATAGCCTTCCAGCACAATTTCTGCGCTGGCCGGCACATCCAGATCGTTGCTGATACTCTTGACCACTTCAGTTTTGCTGCCGCGCAACAGACCGGCAAAAGCATACTCGGACAAGGTGTCAGGTACAGGTGTCACTGCCCCGAGAATCGTTGCCGGATCGGCACCAAAAGCGACAGAAACCGGGAATTTCTCACCGGGATGGGCCTGCATGAACTCGCGCATGTCCAGCGCGCCGCCGCGGTGAGCCAGCCAGCGCATGATCACTTTGTTCTTGCTCAGTTTCTGCTGACGGTAAATCCCCAGGTTCTGGCGTTTCTTTTCCGGGCCGCGGGTAATGGTCAGGCCCCAGGTCAGCAGCGGCGCCACATCGCCCGGCCAGCAACTCATGACCGGAATCTTGTCGAGATCGACCTCGTCGCCCTGCCACACGATCTGCTGGCACGGTGCTTTACTCAGGCGCTTGGCAGGCATGTTGAGAACTTGCTTGAAGACCGGCAGCTTGTCGATGGCATCACGGAAGCCTTTCGGCGGCTCCGGCTCTTTGAGGTACGCCAGCAGTTTGCCGACTTCCCGCAGCTCCAGCACATCCTCACGCCCCATGCCCATGGCCACCCGCTCGGTAGTGCCAAACAGGTTCGCCAGCACAGGGATATCGTAGCCCACCGGATTTTCGAACAATAATGCCGGTCCGCCAGCCCGCAGGGTGCGGTCGCAGATTTCGGTCATTTCATACCGGGGATCGATTGGCTGCTTGATGCGCTTAAGTTGCCCACGCTCTTCCAGGTAGGCGATAAAGTCGCGCAGATCGTTGAATTTCATTCCTGCACCCTATCTGTTTGCTCGACCCGGCTGACGGGCAGCCGGGATGAAAATAGGACACATTATATACTGAATCCCTGACAAGATGCTTGTTAAGCACGTATTTATTGGTGGTAAAACAAAGTGCTGAAAAGAAAATTCCCGCCCCGGCAGCGCGCTTTACACGGCATCAGGGCATGGATGCCGATAAAGCAGTTTCCAGATTACGCTTCAAGGTGTAGCTGTTAGTACCTGCAGCCAGTGTGGTGAGCCAGCTCGAATGGCCCTGATTGACCAGTTTACTGGCCACCAGCTCACCGTCTTCCGGCTCGGACAGCTTGCCTAACAGAAAAATTTCCACCTCGTCCGGCAGTGGCTTGAGGGTAGCCAGCGCCTGGTAAGCCTGGGCTTTGAGGGAGGGATTACGGGTCGCGGCCATCAGTTGGCTCACAGCCAGCTGGGCCGGCAGCTCATCGGCCAGCCGGTTCAGCTCGGCCCGGCTGTACTGATCGGTGCGGCGACGCCACAATTGCTGGTACAGACCTTCATCCCCGGTTATCGCGGCCAGTTTGGCCAGTAAGCCGTTATCAGACAACCAAAGCAGCTGTCGGTCGGACAGAAACTGATCGGCAAGATACCGCACGCCTGTGCCGGACAGCGCAGCAAGCTGCGTCAGGGCAATATCGCGCCGGGTGCGCTGGGTATTGAGATCACCGGCCAGCCAGTCTGCCAGCACCAAATCACCGGCATCGACCTGACGGACAAAGGATTCCGCCAGCTGCTCACGCTGCCAGCGCTGCAGCAGCTGGTGCGCCCGGGTGCCGTAGGTAAACGCCGCCCGGGTCACCCGGTAGCCATCGCCCTGCTCTGTCAGGGTGAAACGTGATTGTCGGGCCGCTTGCGTTTCAAGCCAGGCGACCTTTTCTTCATCCAGCTTTTTGAAGGTATGGGCATAGTCCACCAGTGCCGACCGCAGGGCTTCCTGCTCCAGCACGGAGAAATCAGCCAGCTGGTAATTAAGCTGGGCAATATCACTTTCCCGGTACAGGGTTTTGAGCGCTTTTAATGCCGGTGTGATGTCCTGCGTGACCTGCTGGTATTCCTGCTGACTGATTTCATCCGCCCTCAGCGGGAGCGCGACCAGCAGTAACCACAACCAGACCCACATGCCTCTTCCATGTTGCATGTTGCATACTCCGTGTCATTGCTGACTTGATTCATTATCGGTTCCCGAGCCGCTGGGCATCAGGTCCATTTCGGTCCGCCTTCCTGGCAGACCGGCACAGTCTGAAAGAGGATATCCTCAGTCGTCAATTGAATGCTGTTTCAAACAACATGCCGATATTATCAGCAATAAAAAAACGCCACACAAGGTGGCGTTTATACAATCTGTGACATCAAGCCAGTGGAATCAGGACTTCTGACGACGCATCGCTTCGAAGAACTCGTCGTTGGTCTTGGTCATGCCCAGTTTGTCGATCAGGAATTCCATGCTGTCGGTCTCATTCATCGGGTGAACGATCTTACGCAGGATCCACATCTTCTGCAGCTCATCCGGCTTGGCCAGCAGCTCTTCACGACGGGTACCGGAGCGGTTGAAGTCAATCGCAGGGAATACGCGCTTCTCGGCAATCTTACGCGACAGGTGCAGTTCCATGTTACCTGTACCTTTAAATTCTTCGTAGATCACTTCGTCCATCTTAGAACCGGTATCCACCAGCGCGGTCGCGATAATGGTCAGGCTACCGCCTTCTTCCACATTACGGGCCGCACCGAAGAAACGCTTCGGACGGTGCAGGGCGTTGGCGTCGACACCACCGGTCAGTACTTTACCGGAAGATGGCACCACTGTGTTATACGCACGGGCCAGACGGGTAATAGAATCCAGCAGGATAACCACATCTTTTTTATGCTCAACCAGGCGCTTGGCTTTTTCGATCACCATTTCAGCAACCTGAACGTGGCGCGATGCCGGCTCGTCAAAGGTAGACGCGATCACTTCGCCTTTTACCAGACGCTGCATCTCGGTCACTTCTTCAGGACGCTCGTCAATCAGCAGCACCATCAGCTCGCACTCTGGATGATTGTGAGCAATGCTCTGTGCAATGTTCTGCAGCAGCATAGTCTTGCCCGCTTTTGGCGGTGCAACAATCAGACCACGCTGACCCTTACCGATAGGTGAGGCCAGATCCAGTACACGGGCAGTAATGTCTTCGGTCGAGCCGTTACCACGTTCCATACGCATGCGATCATTGGCGTGCAGCGGGGTAAGGTTTTCAAACAGGATCTTGTTGCGGGCGTTGTCTGGTTTGTCGTGGTTTACTTCGTTGACTTTCAGCAGGGCAAAGTAGCGTTCACCGTCTTTTGGTGGCCGGATTTTACCTGAAATGGTATCACCGGTACGCAGGTTGAAGCGGCGAATCTGGCTTGGCGAGACATAAATATCATCCGGGCCTGCCAGGTATGAACTGTCTGCGCTACGAAGGAAGCCAAAGCCGTCCTGCAGAATTTCCAAAACCCCGTCGCCAAAAATGTCCTCACCACTTTTCGCGTGCTGTTTGAGAATGGCAAAGATGATGTCCTGTTTTCTCAAACGCGCTAGGTTTTCGAGTCCTAAGCTTTCGCCGAGCGCAACCAACTTTGAGATAGGCTGGTTCTTCAGTTCTGTAAGATTCATAGTGGTGGGTTTCTTGTCAGTCAAATTAGGGGTTCTATGGTTAATTGAGAAAAGCTTCGACCAATGGGGCTGGTCAAGAAATGAACTGTCGTATAATTTACGTGCAATAACTTAGCACTAAAGCCAGCATCCGTCTAGTGGCCTGAAAAAGACACCGCGTACAAAAGGATCATTGTACGCGGTTTCGCGTTACTGTAGGCCAATTACAGGTTGGCGTCCAGAAACTCTTTCAGTTGTGACTTAGACAGTGCGCCGACTTTGGTCGCAGCCACATTGCCGTCTTTGAACAGCAACAGAGTCGGAATACCACGGATACCAAATTTTGGTGGTGTCGCGGCATTGTGATCTATGTTCAGCTTTCCGATAGTCAGCTTGTCTTGGTACTCGTCTGCGATTTCGTCAAGAATCGGCGCGATCATTTTACATGGTCCGCACCACTCAGCCCAAAAATCGACTAAAACTGGGCCTGCAGCGTTAATCACATCGCTCTCAAAACTTGCGTCTGTCAGCTGCACAATCTTGTCGCTCATCTTCCACTCCAATGGTTGATTTTCAACGCTGATTCTATTTTAACCAGCAAATCGATGCCCTATTTGAATTGAATACGTTTCGTATTGCAACCCTAAGCTGATATTCTATACGAATGAAGACGACTCATATCACAGAGCAGAAATTTGCCGACCTGGGACTAAACCCCCTGGTTCTACAAGGACTGGAAGACAAAGGGTTTCATAATTGTACCCCTATCCAGGCCCTGGCATTGCCGGTATTGCTCTCCGGCCGTGACATTGCTGGTCAGGCACAAACAGGGACAGGTAAGACCCTGGCTTTCCTGACAGCGACCTTTAACCATTTGATGCTGAACCCAGCATCCGAGGAGCGAAAAACCAATCAGCCCCGTGCAATTATTATGGCACCTACACGGGAACTGGCAATTCAGATTTACAATGATGCCGCACCATTACTGGCCAGCACCGGCCTGAAAGCCGGTCTGGCTTACGGTGGCGAAGCGTACGAAAAACAGAAACAGCACCTTGAGAATGGTGTAGATATTCTGATCGGCACCTGTGGCCGTATCATCGATTTCTACAAGCAGCGGGTGATAGATCTGCACAGCATTCAGGTTGTGGTACTGGATGAAGCCGACCGGATGTTTGATCTGGGCTTTATCAAAGATATCCGTTTCCTGTTCCGTCGCATGCCAAGCCCGAAAGGACGCCTGAACATGTTGTTCTCTGCCACCCTGTCCTACCGGGTCAAAGAGCTGGCGTTCGAGCACATGAACAACCCGGAAAGCGTGGTGGTTGAGCCTGAGCAAAAAACCGGTCACCGTATCCAGGAAGAGCTGTTCTACCCGTCCAATCAGGACAAGATGCGTTTGCTGCAGACCCTGATCGAAGAAGACTGGCCGGATCGCGCGATCATTTTTGCCAACACCAAACACCGTTGTGAAGACATCTGGGCGCACCTGGAAGCCGATAACCACCGTGTTGGCCTGCTGACCGGCGATGTGCCGCAGAAAAAGCGCGTACGCATTCTGGAGCAGTTCACCCAAGGTGAAGTTGATATCCTGGTGGCGACCGACGTCGCAGCGCGCGGTCTGCACATTCCGCAGGTTACTCACGTCTTTAACTACGATCTGCCTGACGATGCCGAAGACTATGTTCACCGTATCGGCCGTACCGGTCGTGCCGGCGAAAGCGGTCATTCCATCAGCTTTGCCTGTGAAGAATACGCGATTAATCTGACGGCGATTGAAACCTACATCGAGCACACGATTCCGCAATCGAAATACGATGCCGAAGCGCTGCTGGATGATCTGCCGCCACCGGTAAAATTCCAGCGGGCACCTCGCCAGAGCGGTGGTCGTCGCAATAGTGGTTCCCGTCAGGGACAAGGACAGGGACGCCAGCGCAGTAATAACCGCCGTCGTTCACCACAGAAAACACAGTAACTAAAGAAGACGCTATGGAAAGTTGTGTCGTATCCCCGCTGTATGCAGCCATTGACCTTGGCTCTAACAGCTTTCACATGTGGATCGTGCGTGAAGTCGCAGGCAGTGTGCATACGCTGGCTAAAATCAAGCGCAAAGTACGGCTGGCTGCCGGCCTTAACGGCCAGAATGAACTGAGTCAGGAAGCCATGCAGCGCGGCTGGGAATGCCTGGCAATGTTTGCAGAACGATTGCAGGATATTCCGGCTGAACGGGTCCGTATTGTCGGTACCGCGGCACTGCGAACCGCCGTGAATGCCGAAGACTTTCTTTCCAGAGCCATCAGTATACTGGGTCACCCCATCGACATTATTCCTGGTGAAGAGGAAGCACGCATTATCTACCAGGGCGTTGCACACACCTCTGGCGGTCAGGGAAAACGCCTGGTCGTCGATATCGGTGGGGCCAGTACTGAAGTCATTATCGGTGAAGGTTTTGATGCCAAGGCACTGACCAGCCTGAAAATTGGTTGTGTCACCTGGCTGGAGCGTTATTTCAAAGACAGGTACTTGTCAGCCGACAATTTCAGCGCGGCAATCCTGGCAGCCAAACAAGCCATTGCGCCTATCGTAGAGCCCTACCGTGAACTGGGTTGGGAGCACTGTGTCGGCGCCAGCGGCACCGTACAAGCGCTGCAGGAAATCATGGTTGCCCAGGGTATGGACGAGCTGATCACCCTGTCTAAACTCAAGCGCCTGCAACGTCAGGCCATGCAGTACGAACGGCTGGAAGATCTGGATATCGAAGGGCTGACCTTAGAGCGGGCCCTGGTATTTCCGAGCGGCCTGTCGATTCTGATCGCCTTGTTTGAGTCGCTGGAGATCCAAACCATGACACTGGCCGGCGGCGCCCTGCGCGAAGGCATGGTGTATGACATGATGAGCCAGATGCGTCACGACGATGTGCGAGCCAGAACCCTGAACAGCCTGCAATACCGTTTTCAGGTTGATACCGAACATGCCCGCACCGTGGCCGACACCGCACAGGCTTTACTGGAGGACTGTCAGCCCGTCTGGCAGACCGATGAGCAAAGCCGCTCTTTGCTGCAGTCCGGCGCGATCCTGCACGAAATAGGCACAGGTATCGGCTTCAAACAAAGCGGCGATCATGCCGCCTACCTGATCCAGCATCTGGACTTACCCGGTTTTACCCGCGCGCAGAAACACCTGCTGGGCGAGCTGCTGCGCAGGCACAGGGATAACCTGACCAGCCTGCCGGAACAGCATGCGATCCCCGCAATCAACGCTGTGCGTATCTTGCGCCTGCTGCGTCTGGCGGTCATTCTCTGCCACCGGCGTGACAGCCAGCACCAGCCACCTGCGCACCTGAGGGTCGATGATAATCAGCTCACCCTGATGCTGCCGAAAGCCTGGCTGACGGCCAATCCGCTCACCGAGGCCGAGCTGCAGCAGGAAGCCCACCGCCAGAGCGATCTCGGCTGGCCGCTGCAGATCAGCGAAGAAGGCTGAACACCTGCCGCATAACAATGTGGCTCAAGACACAGCTCATAAAAAAGGCTCCCGACGGGAGCCTTTTCTGATCGTAGCTTAGAGTAGCTTTACCCTGTGATACCGCTGTGGCGCAGCAGGGCATCAATCTTGGGCTCGCGACCGCGGAAGCGTTTGAACAAATCCATCGGCTCCTCACTGCCACCGCGCTCCAGAATACAGGTCAGGAAATCTGCCCCGGTTTGCGGGTTAAAAATGCCTTCTTCCTCAAAGCGGGAATAGGCATCGGATGACAGCACTTCCGCCCACAGGTAACTGTAGTAACCCGCGCTGTAACCGCCGGCAAAGATATGGCTGAAACTGTGCGGGAAGCGACCCCATTCCGGGCTTGGCAGCACAGAGACCTGACGCTTGATCGCTGCCAGTGTATCGAGCACCTGCGCCCCCATGTCCGGATCGTAATTGGTGTAGAGCGAGAAATCGAACAGACCGAATTCCAGCTGGCGCAGCATACCCAGTGCAGAATGGAAATTCTTGGCCGCCAGCATTTTCTCCAGCAACTCGGCCGGCAATGGCTCACCGGTTTCATAATGGCCGGAGATAAAGGCCAGCGCCTCTTCTTCCCAGCACCAGTTTTCCAGGAACTGACTTGGCAGCTCTACCGCATCCCAGGGCACGCCATTGATGCCAGAGACCGAAGACTCATCAACCTTGGTCAGCATATGGTGAATACCGTGGCCGGTTTCGTGGAACAGGGTCACCACTTCGTCGTGGGTAAACAGCGCCGGCTTGCCGCCGACCGGCTTGTTGAAATTACAGGTCAGGTAGGCAACCGGATGTTGCAGACTGCCGTCCTGACGCACGCGGCGCACGATACACTCGTCCATCCAGGCACCACCGCGCTTGTGCTCGCGGGCATACAGATCCAGATAGAAACTGCCGCGCAGCTCGCCGCTGGCATCAAAAATATCGTAGAAACGGACACTCGGATCCCAGACATCCACGCCTTCACGCTCAGTCACCGTCATGCCAAAGACCCGCTTGAGCACCTCAAACAAGCCGGACACCACTTTCTGCTCCGGGAAATACGGCCGCAGCTGCTCATCGGAAATGCTGTATCTGTGCTGTTTCAGTTTCTCGGCATAGTAAGGAACATCCCAGGGCTCCAATGCGTCGGCCCCGAACTCGCTGCGGGCAAACTCACGCAGCTCGGCCACTTCCTGTTCGCCCTGCGGCTTGGCGCGGGCGGCCAGATCATTGAGGAAACCCAGCACCTGATCGGTCGATTCCGCCATCTTGGTCGCCAGCGACTTCTCGCTGTAGGTATTAAAGCCCAGCAAACGGGCCAGCTCATGACTGAGTTTGAGTTTTTCAGCGATGATTTCACTGTTATCCCATTTGCCCGCGTTCGGGCCGCGATCCGAGGCGCGGGTCACGAAGGCTTCGTACATTTCGCGGCGCAGTTCGCGATTATCACAGTAGCTCATGACCGGCAGGTAGGAGGGGATTTCCAGCGTAAACAGATAACCCTGCTCACCTTTCTCTTCCGCCGCCGCCGCGGCCGCTTGCAAGGCCGACTCCGGCAGGCCCGACAATTCATCGGCATCAGCGATCAGCTTGCTCCAGCCCATAGTGGCATCGAGCACATTATTGCTGAACGCAGACGACAGCTCAGACAAACGCTTGCTGATTTCACCATAGCGGTGCTGTTCGCTCGCGGGCAGACCGATACCCGACAGCTCGAACTCTTTCAGCGCATCGGTAATGGATTTTTTCTGCGCCTGAGACAGGGTCGCAAACGCATCGCTGTGGCGGATACTCTTGTAGGCTTCATACAGCCCCTTGTGCTGGCCCAGCCAGGTGCTGTAGTCCGACAGCATTGGCAGGCAGCTTTCATAAGCCTCGCGCAGCGCCGGGCTGTTTTTCACCCCGTTGAGATGGCCCACCGGTGACCAGATGCGATTCAGGCGATCATCGGTTTCCGCCAGCGGTGCACAAATGCTGTCCCAGCTGGGTGTCTCGCCGCTGGCCAGGACGTCTTCTACCTTGGCCCGGCAGTCTTTGATGGCCTGCTCAACCGCAGGAAAGATGTGTTCGGGTTGGATTTGCGAGAACGGGGGCAGATCTGTCATGGTCAGTAATGGGTTCGACATCAGCGTATCCTTTTTAAGTAGGTTCCTGAAGAAATGCGTCTGCATAAGGTGATTTTCAATCCCTTCGCGCAATTTAGGCTCGCAGTTCACTCTATTTTAGTGGCCGTAAGGATGACAGACCACAATCCCGCTGCATAATCGGCCGGATTACGCCATAATAACGCCCTTCGTCGACCACCACAGAGTAATCCATGCTGAGTTATCGCCACAGTTTTCACGCCGGCAACCATGCTGACGTGATCAAACACATAGTCCAAAGCCTGATCCTTGACGCGCTCAAGCAAAAGGACAAACCTTTTGTGTATCACGACACCCACTCGGGTGTGGGCCGTTATGATCTGCAGGATGAACGCAGCGAAAAAACCGGCGAATACCTGCAAGGCATTGCCCGCCTGTGGCAGCGCGACGATCTGCCGGAAGCACTGGCCTCTTACCTGGATGCCATCCGGGTGCTGAACCAGGGCGATACCCTGCGCTACTACCCGGGTTCACCCAAGGTGGCCCGCGCCCAGATCCGTGAGCAGGACCGCATGATCCTGACCGAACTGCACCCAACCGATTTCCCGCTGCTGCTGCAGGAATTTCGCGGCGATCGTCAGGTGCGTATCTACAAAGAAGACGGTTTTGCCCGCCTCAAAGCCAGCTTGCCGCCCAAAGAGCGGCGTGGTCTGGTGCTGATTGACCCGCCCTACGAGCTGAAACACGAGTACATGGACGTGGTGAAAGCCATAGGTCAAAGCGTCAGACGCTGGGCGACCGGCACCTATGCCATCTGGTATCCGGTGGTGTACCGCAGCAATATCGACGCCATGCTGGAAGCGCTGGAGAACCTGGGGATCCGCAACATTCTGCAGATTGAACTGGGTGTCGAGCCGGATACCGAAGAGCGCGGGATGACGGCCTCCGGCATGATTGTCATCAACCCGCCGTGGAAGCTGGAAAGCCAGATGGCCACCCTGCTGCCCTGGCTGCAGTCTGTGATTGCACCCACCCGCGGCCACACCACACTGCGCTGGGTGGTGCCGGAATAATCCCTGCCGTTTGATGATATCCGGTGCAAAGCCAGGCATGGCCTGCACCGGCATGATTTGCTCTTCCCCTTCTTCCCGCCATCAAGATCACCACCGAATCCACAGTAAAGACGTCAGTTTCGCCGAACCTAGCATCTGAAGGCGACTTAGGTATACACTGTCGTCCAGCTAAGATTTCACAGCATAGAGAGAACAGTCATGGCAACGCATTTTGATTACATCTGTATTGGTGGCGGCAGCGGCGGGATTGCATCAGCTAACCGCGCAGCTATGTACGGCGCAAAAGTGGCGCTGATTGAAGCCAAAGCCCTGGGCGGCACCTGTGTCAACGTCGGTTGTGTACCGAAAAAAGTGATGTGGCACGGCGCTCAGATTGCAGAAGCCATGCATCTGTATGCCAAGGATTACGGCTTTGACGTGGACGTGAAAAACTTCAGCTGGGCAACCCTGGTTGAAAGCCGTGAAGCCTATATCGGCCGCATCCATCAGGCCTACGATAATGTGCTGGGCAAGAACAAGATTGAAGTGATCAACGGCTTTGCCAAATTCGTGGATGCCAAAACCGTGGAAGTGAACGGCCAGCATTTCACTGCCGATCATATCCTGATTGCCGTTGGCGGTGAGCCAACCATTCCGGACATTCCGGGTGCAGAGCACGGTATCGACTCAAACGGTTTCTTCGAGCTGACCGAGCAGCCTAAGCGTACTGCTGTTATCGGCGCCGGTTACATCGCAGTCGAAATCGCCGGGGTGCTGAGCGCGCTGGGTACAGATACTCACCTGTTCGTGCGTAAAGAATCGCCGCTGCGCAGCTTCGATCCCATGATTGTCGACACCCTGGTCGAAGTCATGAACAGCGAAGGCCCGACCCTGCACACCCACTCAGTGCCCAAAGAAGTGGTGAAAGAAGCCGATGGCACCATCACACTGCATTTTGAAAACGGCGAATCACACAATACCGATCTGCTGATCTGGGCCATCGGCCGCAACCCTGTGACGCACAAAATCAACCTGGAAGTGACCGGTGTGGAAACCACAGGCAAAGGCTACATCAAGGTCGATGAATATCAGCAGACTAATGTGCCTGGCATCTACTGTGTCGGCGACATCATGGACGGCGGCATCGAGCTGACCCCGGTGGCCGTCAAAGCTGGCCGTCAGTTGTCTGAGCGCCTGTTCAACAACAAGCCAGACGCCAAGATGGACTACAAACTGGTGCCAACCGTGGTGTTCAGCCATCCGCCAATCGGCACGATTGGCCTGACGGAGCAGGAAGCCATCGCCCAGTACGGCGAAGAGAACGTGAAAGTGTACCAGTCCGGCTTTACGGCCATGTACACAGCCGTCACCAGCCACCGCCAGCCCTGTAAAATGAAGCTGGTCTGCGCCGGCCCGGAAGAAACTGTAGTCGGCCTGCACGGCATTGGTTATACCGTGGATGAAATGATCCAGGGCTTCGGCGTGGCCATGAAGATGGGCGCCACCAAAGCCGATTTCGACAGCGTGGTTGCCATCCACCCAACCGGCTCGGAAGAGTTTGTAACTATGCGTTGATCCGCAAGCTCGGCGTTAATCCGCAAGCTCGCCTTCAGCATTAACAGACAAAAGACCAGCGGGATTGCTGGTCTTTTTGTTTTCACGTCACCTCAATGCTGTTACACATATCGCGCCGTTTATCTGCTGTCACAGATTCCGGCAAAAGATCCCTGCTTTAAGCGGTATGCTGACTGGCATCGTCCGCCCTTTTACGGTCAACACGACTGACTTTTTTCACCTGTGATAATGGCAGCATGCGGGCATTGCGCGTAGGGAAGCAGGAAAGAAGAGCACTTTGACTGAACAGCATCATAAGTAACCCACTCTATGGCTCCAATACCTTCAGCGCGAAGTGTGTCTTCCAGGGTCAAACGCGTCCAGTAACAGGCTTCAATCTGAATGTCATACGGCGGATGACAAAGGTGCAATGTCACTGTACTCCCATCGTCTAACCTCTCCTGCTGGCCCAGCAACCGGATACCATACGGGCGATAATAGTCAGGATCCGGGTGAAATGCAGGATTGAGCGGCAACGTAATTAAACGTCCGCCCGGCTTTAATACATCAGCCATGTCTCTCACCATGTGTGTTAGCGTCAGACGATCAGGTGCATAAGGCATCACATAAACAGCCAGGACGATATCAAACTGCTGTTCATATCTGCTGATATCAGAGGTATAAATCAATCCGGCTTGTTCAGTTTCCTCCCGGTTTCTGGCATAGCTCAGCATACCTTCTGAAATGTCATACCCTACCACCTGCCTTGCACCCAGACGCTTTAGCCAGCGCGTAAATGTGCCGGGACCGCACCCGAAGTCCAGTACAGCTTTTCCCGACACATCCCCCAGCAAGGTTTTCAGCATCGGTATTTCCAGTTCGCTTCGGTATGGCCAGGTAAAAATCTCTTCGTAGAGCGCCGCATAACCATCAAAGGTCGTGGCGTCGAAACTTTGCCTGTCGGAGCGGACTTGCGGATTCGTCAGTTTGTTCGTTTTCATCTTTCCCTCTCTGCGCCTCAACACCCAGATCACCATCAGTCCTGCTGCCCGTCATATCAGCGTTGTCTCTGCGTTTTTCGCCTGAATAGACTGCGCCAGATAACGCCTTAACAGTTCACGGGTGAAAACGGGCTCCTGGATTGCGCTGCCCTGCAAGAAGCGTTTTACGTTGCTGCAGTCCCACAGGTAAGTGTGCTGATAAAGCTGAACAGTTGACTGATCAGCCACCATCTTGTCCTTAAATAAGCTGAGCAGCGGGTACAGCGGCGCATCTGAGTTGTCCTCCCACAAGGCCAGCCAGTCGGTATAAGGGACCACCTGGAATGAGTAACCGCATTCCCGGCCAAGGAGGCGGAAAAATTCCTGCAACGTCAGATTATTTTTACCCTGATGGATCAGATTGAATTTCAGGTCCAGTGCATCCGGGTTGCGGCTGATATGGGCAATAGCACGGGTCATGTAATCCACTGTGGTCAGACCTTCGCGCAAATCCTGCAAATCGGGTACTTTCCCGGTATGAATACAGGTTTTCACCAGCCGCCCCCACCACTGGTAATCCGCCGCAACACCCGTTTTGCTATGAGTGGTGGCATAACCCAGCCGGAAGGTCATCAGCGGCAGTCCCTGCGCAGCGGCCAGATCCGCCACCTTCTCCATCACCCATTTACTCCTGACGTAGCCAATATCAGTCGTGACTGCCGCCAGGTTCTGATCGATATCATCGGCTTCGTACATCACGGTTTTACCGGTAAATAAGTGGCCCCAGCTGTAGACGGATATGGTCGACAGCAGCACCAGAGGCTTGGTTCGGACATTGGCGGCAAAACGGATCACTTCTTTCAGCCCCTGCACATTGTCATGCTTCATGTAGGAGTACGGCTGGATGAAATTCACGGCGCTGGCCGAGTGGTAGACCAAATCCACCTGCTGGCATAAGGCTTGATATCTGGCCGGCGCGAGAGAGAAATCAGGCTCGGCCAGATCGCCAGACACAGCCAGAATCCGTCGCTGCTGCGCACCTGTCAGGTCAATCCGATACCGTGTCAGGGTGCTGAGCAGACGTTTCATGGCAGCTTGGTCAGAAGTGGCCCGCACCAGGCAGACAATCTGGCTGGTGGTGGTATTGAGTATTTCAGCCAGCAGGTGCGAGCCGACAAAGCCCGTAGCCCCGGTCAGCAGAATGGTCTGGGGGGCTATGATTTGCTGGATGTCGAAAGCCGCATTGATCTGCACATCCGGCGGCAAATTGACATCCTGATGCAGCTCGCGTACCGGCTCGCTGTCCACATCGGACAACACTTCCTGCGCTCTGGCAGCCATCGCATTGGCCAGTTGCTGGAGCGTAGGGTAATCGTAGACATCCCTGACATAAGTTTTGATGCCCAGCCGGTTGCTGATCAGGATGGCCAGGCGCACGGCCTGCAGCGAGTCGCCGCCGACATCAAAAAACGCATCGCTGGGCAGCAAGGTCCGGTTGCCGAGCAGTTCACGCCAGATAGCCGCCATAGTGGCTTCCTGCGGTGACAATGCGGCAGTCACTGTCTCATCCTGCTCCTGCCGGGCAAAATAACGCTCGAGCAAGTGCTTTTTATCGATCTTGCCATTCGGATTCAGCGGAAAATCCTCAACCCGTACAATTGCGGCAGGCTGGAAGTATTCTGGCAGGGAATCGCGTATATGCTGTCTGACCGATGGTATCAGCGCCGGCGTTTCCTCCGGTTGCGGAAGCAGGAACACCAGAATTTTTTTGATGGCGGGATTGTCTGAGTGCGCAACCAGCGCCACGGCTTGTCTGACAGTATCCAACTCCTGGATAACCTGCTCTAATTCACCCAGCTCAATGCGGTTGCCCCGGATTTTAACCTGATCATCCAGCCGGCCCAGGTATTGGATCCGTCCATCCGGCAAATACCGGGCCCGATCGCCGCTTCGGTACAGCCGCTGACCACAAATATGGGGAAGTTGCACAAACTTCGCCGCTGTCAGCTCAGGTGAATGCAGATACCCAAGAGCCAGACCGGGGCCTGCAATATACAACTCACCATCCAGCCCGGCTGATACCTCTTGCTGCTGCTCGTCCAGAATAAATACCTCAGCACCTGCGATCGGCAGACCAATTGCCTCGGGACGATCGAGACTGCTGCACGACACCTGCTGGCAAGTTGTAAAAATGGTGGCTTCAGTCGGGCCGTAATAGTCGATCAGGGTGTAACTGACCCCGGACAGATTGACAGGATTCAGTTTTTCGCCGGCGGTAAACAGATAGCGCAGCACCAAATTTTCCGGTTGCGGCTGAGACACCACGCTTTCTGCAAACACGGTCGGTACAAACGCATGCGTCAGCCGGTTATCAGCAAAGAAAGGTAACAGCAAATCCGGCTGAAGACGGATCTTATCCTCAGGGATACAGAGGGTTGCACCACACATCAAGGCTGACCAGACCTCCCACTGGGCGACATCAAAGCTGATACCGGCAACCAGCGATGTCCGGCAGTCAGCAGACATATCAAAGTGACGGTTATGCCAGGTAATAAGATTCAGCAGGGCCGAATGCGCTATCATGACCCCTTTCGGAGTCCCCGTCGTGCCCGAGGTGAAAATAATGTACGCCAGTTGCCCGCCACTGCTCTCAATCTGCGCGACTGCATCCGTTTTTGTGTTTTTTGCGTCTTCAATATTAATCCTGCGAACCGAAGGCAGGCCGTAATTGAAACTGAGCCAGGCGTCTGTGGTTAATATCAGTGCCGCATTGACCTGGTTCAGAATATCCTGAATTCTTCGCTCAGGATAAGCAGCATCAATCGGAATATAGGTAGCTCCTGCTTTCATCACTGCCAGCATGCCAATAATAAAATTCGGTGTTCGCTGCGCTATGATTGGAATAATATCGCCACGCTGCACTCCACTATTCTTCAGACAGGTACACAGTTGATCACTTTGTTGATTCAGCTCGTAATAAGTCATTGATGTATTTTGATAAACCAGTGCGGTTTTATCCTTATTAGCTGATACTTGCTGATAAAATCCATCCAATACAGTTATAGCCATCGTAAGCTCCTGAAAGAGTTGCTAAAACCACCAGATAGAGATAAAAAACAAAAAAGCGTTAGTCTCCGTTGTTCAAATTTTATATCAATTCACTGTTATAATTTCGATATCTCTGCGTAATGTGACACTCCCCCATAAATAATGCCATTAAGTAACCGTAACAATTAGTTTGCAATTTAAATTAAAACTGAACTCATTAATATACTCTTTTATTTCAAAACTCTATAAAAATAAAATAATCAACAGCACTTAATAAATAATTATTCTACAAATAAAACAAAATGTTATCTGACAACTGACATTTATCCATTTTTTATAAATAACGATAACGGCATGTTTTCTATAAAATATATCCAGGCAGGACGTCAAATAAACAACCCGCCTTTCAAACAGACCAGCCTGCCAGTCATTTGGGTGACTTTCTCGTGACCTGATCCATCCTACCCTTTAGAATCACCAGGTAAGCAACCCATTTCCTTGTGAATATTCAACACAACAGGTAGCAGGATGGCCCATCAGCTCGATACACTGGATCTCAATCTCATGCGTCTGCTCAAGGCGGTGGTCGATCACAAGAGTATTAAAGTCGCGGCAGCGCAGCTCGGGATCTCTCAGCCCAGTGCCAGCCGTGGCGTGGCCAGATTGAAGACCACGTTCAACGACCCGCTGTTCGTGCGCAAGCCGCACGGTGTGGAGCCTTCTCCGATGGCGCTGCGCTTAGCCGAAGAGTTCGACAACATTCTGGCGCCCATTGCCAAGGTACTGAACGAGTTTGAAGATTTCAGTGCCCAGGCATATGACGGCCAGCTCTCTTTAGTTATCGATCCGTATCTGCTCGACGAGCAGGGCGCACGCCTGCTGAGCGGCTGTTACCAGGCCTTTCCCCGCGCGACGTTTTCCTTTTCCGGCTGGAACAGCAGCAGTCAGGGGGAAATGCTCGAAGGCATGCATGATTACTGCATTCTGGATCAGGAGACCGAGCTGTCGAACGACATATACATGCGCCCGCTGTTTACGGAAAAACGGATGATCCTGGCCCGGCATAACCACCCGAGCCTGTCGCTGGATAAAGACAGCAACGACTGGGAGGCGGTCGCGCAGTTGCCGATTGTGTCTCTGCCGGCCCCCGCTTCGTACAATCCTTTGTGTACCGTGGAGTCTGAGTATCAGCGCATGGGCTATCAGCCGAACGTACTGCTCAAAACCTACAGTTTACGCGTCGCGGCCGAGATGCTGCGCAATACCGACGCCATCATGTACGCCAGCAAAAGTTCCATCCGGCTTTTTCCGGATCTGGTGGCCTACCCTATGCCTGCAGTCAACCGGGAATTCAGTGACTTTGTTATCTCAGGCGGCTTTTTACAAACCAACAGAAATCACCCGATGCATCAGCATTTACATCGTATTGTAAAGAACCTGTTCAAGCACCCGCTCTGATCCACCAAGAGATATTCAAAAATGAATATCTCAATTACCTGTCCAGACCCAGTGCCGCGGGCTACTCTAGCCTTACGCCATAACATTTTACTGCACAGTCAACAAAAGTACGGTTTCAGCGTTCCTCTTTCTTGCTGGCGGGATGACATGCCCCTCAATGTTATGCATTTAATTAAATTCATTTAAAGGTGAATGATGTTTCTTGCACGAATCTTTCTGCTGCTGGCGATTGCCTCTGAAGTCGCCGGTACCAGCACCATGAATCTGCTCGGCCAGCAAGGCGCACTCTGGGGCTATGCGGCCATGTATCTATTGATCACTGTGTCTTACTACTTCCTGTCGCTGGCGGCGAAGAAAATTGCCATCGGTGTGGCGTATGCGATATGGGAGGGACTGGGCATTACCCTGATCACTCTGGTCTCGCTGCTGGTATTCAAGGCCGATTTGAACAGTCAGGAGCTGCTTGGCCTGGGGTTAGCCGTGGCAGGCATTGTGATGGTGACACTGGGTGAAGCGCAGTCAGACAGCCGCGCCACCAAAACGAAGGTTTCAATGCCGCACTCAGCCTCAGCAAGGAGTCGATCATGAGTCAGTTCTTTACCCTGTCCTTCGGCTTTGTGGTGCTGGCGGCTTTGGTCGATATTACCGCCAACATGGCGCTGACCCGTTCAAACGGCTTCAAGCACAAACTCTGGGGCGGCCTGTCCATCGCACTGGTCTTGTGTGCCTTTACGCTGCTGGCTCAGGCCGTCAAAGAAATTGATTTAGCGGTGGCTTATGCGTCATGGGGCGCTATCGGGATTCTTGGCACCGCCATTGGCGGCTCAGTCTTGTTTAAACAACGGCTGTCACCGCTTGGCTGGACTGGTATTTTTGTGGTTATCGCTGCGGTGATTGTGATGAAAACCGCTTAAAGATGAAATGCTTTAATAAATAAAGAAGAGATAAGATCCAACAGCGAGAGAAAATAACTCTCGCTGTTGGGTGTTATAACAAGTAATTATGGCTGAACTGCAGTCACATAGGGGTCCCAGTTAATTTCTTTAATCAGCTGGTCATCTTTAAAGACTTGTACCCAGAATGTATACGCGGCTTTTTGCTGAGTACCCGGATTCGGGCGACCTGGCAGGGTGGCTGTCGCCTGCACATACGGCAGATAAGCTGTTTGGCGTTCAAAAGGTACGTTGACGCTATCATTCATTGGAATGCCGTCTTCCTTATAAACATAAACTTGTGTATTACCCTGATAAGCCGCCCAGCCTTTGATCAAGGTACTGTTCCATTCATGTTCCGCGTCAATCAGTACAGAATAATGGCTGCCATCTTCCGATACACTCACTTTAGGAAACGCTGACCAGCGAATAACATCACCATTATTCACCTTGATACTCAGCTCATAAGAACCCTGCGAATTATCAATGACAAGGCTGGGGTCAGCAAACATCTGAACGGCTTGATAGCCTTGCGCACCATTTTCAATGGCTTCGCAGTCGATCACGATTTCTACTTTGTTAATTGTTGCCATGACGTTATTCCTCATAATGTCCTGTTACGATTTCCCTTTTAATCGCATCATTCAAGCGAATGAAAAGCAGCATTAAAAACATCGGGGACGATGAAAATAAAGGTTTAATCTTTACTTCTTTTTAAGTGCGAAATGAAGATAAGCTTCATTGCTTATGAGGTTAGCCAATATTCTGGAGAATTCTAATGAACATTAAAAAAAGCAGTCGTTATTTTTTCTTTTTAATTCAACGCGTTGTATGTACGGCTTTCAAATGATTTTTATTCTTCGAGCTGCGACTAGAATTTAGTGTAATTAATGTTTTTATCATATACACAACCCGCCAAATTTATGACGGGTTGTGCAATATGTATTGTCAGGCGATCACATAGTAAAACCGAACTGCAGAGCCGCACCGTAGTTGTTGTCCTGGCCATATTGCAGCGCCAGATCAACCGCCACCACGCCGAACGGACTCAGGCCGATACCGGCACTCATGGTATCTTCCGCTGCATCGGTCAGGCTCAGACTGTAACCGGCCCGGAACTGTACCCAGTCCCAGCCATTCAGCTCCATCCCCAGCCGTGCATACTGAGTCGCCAGATCAAACTCTTTGAAATATTTCTGCTCCGCCAGATCCACGTCAGCAGCAGCGGTAAA
Organism: Photobacterium halotolerans DSM 18316; assembly: GCF_000425165.1. Lineage (GTDB taxonomy): Bacteria > Pseudomonadota > Gammaproteobacteria > Enterobacterales > Vibrionaceae > Photobacterium > Photobacterium halotolerans. Next base: position 23,300 of record NZ_AULG01000012.1, on the reverse strand, counting down.
CCAGCTGTTGCTGTATGCAGCCCCCAGGGTGTATTGAGGCTCAACCAGCAAAGTCTTGCTGGTAAATTTGCCCGGCTGACCTGCGGGAGAGTCCGGTGTGTTGGTTTCCAGCTCCTGCTTAAGCAGATTACGGCCGCTGAACCCCACAGTGACGGTCGGAATAGGCTGATAGGCCAGACCTATATCCAGGTTGAAGGCCGTATCATCCTGATATTCGTTTTCAAATTCGAAGTCACTGTTATCAAACTGGCTGACAGTATTTTGGAAGCTCACGGCAATCAGTTGCTGGATCTTAGGTGAGATACCCACCGACACCTTCTGCTCCGGCAGAGAGACAGTGGGTAATTCGAAAGATTTACCCATGGTTAAACCGACATCAACGATACCGCCGGCAATACCCAGCACGTCAGACTGGAGATTATCGAGATCCGGCGGATTCGAGCCGTCCACGCCGGCCAAATCATCCGGATCAATGTTGGCCTGAGCCAGGCTGACAATCTGCGCCTGGGTAAACAAACTCATGCTCAGATAACGGTTCGGCACAGCGACGGCCGCACCGATACTGATGTCAGCCTTGAGTTTGCCTTCGTCCATAGCCATCAGTGCCGCTTTCCACTCATTGACCAGGGAATCAGAGACCGGGCTGCCGCCGCTATTATTTATCGCCGTTTCCAGTTCATCATTGACATCCTGGAAGTCCTCAACTTTCTGATTCAGATCATCCGGGTCATGAATACTGACTCCTACCGCTGGCAGTAACACGCCAAAATCATCGGTCTGATCGTAATGTGCCACCAGCGCCGGGTTATAAAAACTGGCCGTCAGATAACTCGCGGATGCCACCCCTGTACCACCCATAGCGACACTGCGAGCATCCGCCCCGTTTACCGCTGCCTGAGCGGAAAATGTACTGACTGACAAAGCCGTAGCCACTGCCAGTGTGAGTCCCTGCAATTTCATATTCATAAGTATTAGTATTTTTTTGCCGTGAATTTGTCAAAAAGTCATCAAGAAGCGCCCATTATATAAGCGGTTTTACGCTTAACAATGACAATATCGATAACAGTGAAGCGCTGCACAAATCTTGCCAATGCCTAATACCAGCGAAAAATGTAATGCAAGATATATCGTTGTTAAACGTGAGTAACTTATCATAACGTCTAATTTACAATGCATAATTAGATGATTCTTTCAGAGAAGTATTCCAATGCAGTGATAAAAAATGTAACCTTCGCCACGATTATATTAATAATAACTGCATGTTCATGCTGGGACGATTTACTCGGCACAGCACAAAAACACGTTGTATCAGTTACTTAAAGGTCAATCATGTCAGAACAAGTGATAACTGGCGCAAACAAGCGTAAAGCGCCTTGGCTCATGTTTATTCTGCCATCATTCATCGGTGTGCTGCTGTTTATGGCACCAATCACCGTAGGTGGAGAGATAACCATCCCTATTGCCTTAATGGCAAAAGCAATCCAGAACCTGTTTGAAGGCAGCCTGACGGCCATCGTCACCACCGTCATTACACTGACGGCGCTTTGCTCGACCCTGGTTCGCCTCACCAAACCCCGTTTTATTGAACGTAAACCTTTTATTGCCAATCTGTTTAAGCCAAGCCTGCCTTGGTACATCGTTCAATTGCTGGGGGCGACCTTTGCCATTCTGACGTTTTTTCAAGTCGGCCCGGCTGCTATCTTCGACGGAGATACCGGCGGCTTGGTGCTGAACGACCTGCTGCCCGTGCTGTTTGCGGTCTTCCTGTGTGCGGGCTTTTTCCTGCCCCTGCTAACCAACTTCGGTCTGCTGGAATTCTTCGGAGCAATGCTGACCAAAGTGATGCGTCCGCTGTTTAATCTGCCGGGCCGCTCCGCCATTGACTGTCTGGCATCCTGGCTGGCCGACGGCAGTGTCGGCGTGCTGCTGACCAGCAAACAATACGAAGAAGGCTTCTATACCAAGCGTGAAGCGGCGGTTATCGGTACCACTTTCTCTGCCGTTTCCATTACGTTCAGCCTGGTGGTGATCGCGCAGGTTAACCTGGAACACATGTTCCTGCCTTTCTACGCCACTGTGTGTCTGGCGGGTGTGGTGGCTGCTATTATTGTTCCGCGCCTGCCACCTCTGAGCCGCAAGCGTGATGACTTTGTCTGCGGTACGCCGGCCGATGCCAACATGGATGCCCTGCCTGACGGCCACACCGTGCTGAGCTTCGGTCTGGAAAAAGCCTTTGAGCGCGCTAACAAAGTCACCAGCTTACGCAAAGTGGTTAATGACGGTGTCAAAGCCGCTGTCGATATGGTGTTCGGTGTTCTGCCTGTTGTCATGGCTATCGGTACGCTGGCGCTGCTGGTTGCCGAGAACACGCCTGTATTTGACTGGCTGGGTAAACCCTTTATCCCGCTGCTGGAGCTGCTGCAAATTCCGGAAGCGGCTGAAGCATCCAAAACCATAGTCGTCGGTTTTGCTGATATGTTCCTGCCTTCGATTCTGGCAACCGAAATCCAGAGTGATCTGACCCGCTTTGTGATTGCGGCATTGTCTGTAACACAGCTGATTTACATGTCTGAAATCGGTGCTCTGCTGCTGGGCAGCAAGATCCCGGTGAAAGCCTGGGAGCTGTTCGTAATCTTCATTCTGCGTACCCTGGTCACCCTGCCGGTTATCGCGCTGATGGCTCACCTGATTTTCTAAGACCCGTCACAGATCCCCCTGACAAAAAAGCGGCTGAAAACAGCCGCTTTTTTATATCTCTTCCGTCTGTCCCTGCCGATAGCCCGATGCAGTTCGTGTTTCACCTGTTCCGTCCGCTCTTATCCACCCGTTCCGCTAACTAAGGCTATATTGTGCTGACCGGATTGTTACCCGTCGGCACCGGGCTGACGCGCAATAATACGTCTTCTGGCATCATCTGCCGACGGCAGCTTTGCTCGTATCATGCATCACATCCACTGTGGCCGTTGCAGGCGCTGATGCAGCCTTTTCATCATTCTCCGACTCCCGGGCTGCTGGACGAGTGGTTCATCACACAGGCCGCTGTGCGGCTCACAGGCCAAGGGCACACCTGCTGCAACCGCTGAGATGGCTTTCATTTCATGGCATCACCGCCTGTTGAGTCATCAGATCATGGCAGAGCAGGTGGCCGTGTAATAGTGGCGTACGGTATCTGCTCCGGAGGTAACAGCTGCGGGGAAAATAAAAAGCCTCTGCAATTGCAGAGGCTTGTTAAATCATCACGTATTTCCGGCAGGATCTTAGCCTTTGTAGACCTTAGGGTTAAAGACATCACGCAGCCAGTCACCCAGCAGGTTGATCACCAGCACCAGAGTCACCAGCACAATGCCAGGAAACGCAGTGATCCACCAGGAGCCCGAGAAGATGTAGTTAAAGCCGATGCTGATCAGTGAGCCCAGTGACGGCTGATCAACCGGCATTCCCAGCCCCAGGAAGGACAGTGCCGCTTCCGACATGATGGCATTGGCCACCTGCACGGTGGAGATCACCAGGATAGGCGACAGGCAGTTGGGCAAAATATGACGGAACATAATACGCAGTGATTTCAGGCCCATCACCCGGGAGGCTTCAACATACTCTTTTTTCTTCTCTGCCAGCACAGATGCCCGCACCGTACGTGCATACTGCGGCCATTCCGCAATACCGATAATCACCACCAGCATCACGATGGCGTACTGACTGTAAAAGTCACTGCCAAAGCTGGCTTTGAAAATCGCCGACACGATAATCGCCACCATCATAGTCGAGAACGACAGCTGGACATCGGCAATGCGCATCAGGAAGCTGTCGATACGGCCACCAAAGTAACCCGCACACAGTCCGACAATGATGCCGATAAACAGCTGCAGCGCGACGGCAAACAGGCCAATGGCCAGTGAGATCCGCAGCCCGTAGATAATAGTCGACAGAATATCACGGCCCTGATCATCCGTACCCAGCAGGAAGCGGGCGTCGCCAAATTCCATCCATGACGGTGCCAGCTCCGAGTCCATAATATCAATGCTGTTCAGATCATACGGATTCATTGGCGACAGCAGCGGTGCGAACAGTGCTGTCAGTACAAAGAGCATAAACACAGTAAAACTGGCAATGGCCACTTTGTCTTTCTTAAAGAAATAAATGAAATCTGAGTTCAGAAAACGCTGCCAACGTGAAGGCGCGTCAGTCGTCTTGGTCGTCATGATTACGCTCCTTTGCCAGTCAGGTTTACAGTCGGGTTGATCAGGCCGTACAGCAGGTCAACCAGGGTATTGGTCACTACGAAAATCAGGCCAACAAAAATGACATAAGCGGTAATCAAAGGGGTATCGACCCGGTTAACCGCTTCCAGAAACAGGAAACCCGTCCCCGGCCACTGGAATACAGTTTCGGTCAGAATGGTGTAGGCCACCATGGTACCGATTTGCACCCCACCTACGGTGATCACCGGCAGCATGGTGTTTTTCAGCGCGTGCTGATAATACACCTTGTTCTGCGCCAGGCCTTTGGCACGGGCAAATTTCACGTACTCGGTGCTCAGCGCTTCGAGCATTTCCGAGCGCACCAGGCGGATAAAGAGCGGCAACATGATAGACGCTAGTGAGATACTCGGCAGCACCAGGTGCGCCAGACCATCCAGCGTGAAGAAGCCGGAATTCCAGCCCAATACATTGGCCGTTTCGCCCCGTCCGAACGATGGTAACCAGCCTAATTCGATTGAGAAAACATACATCAGCATAATGGCAGTCAAAAAGACCGGAATCGAAATCCCCACTATGCTAAAGCCCATGATCACTTTCGTCAGGGCGCTGTTGGGGTGGATGGCCGAATAAACGCCTAAGGGGATCGACACCACAACAATAATCAGAGACGCAGCAAACACCAGTTCCAGTGTGGCTACCAGCTTGTCCAGAATCACGTCAACAACCGGACGTTTGAAGAAATAAGAGTTACCTAAATCCCCCTGAACAGCTTTCGATATAAAGCGGCCGTACTTCACCATAAAGGGATCGTTGAGGCCCATTTCAGTCCGCAGCGCATCTCGCTCGGCTTCGGACACAGACTGTCCCACCAGCTCACGCAGGGGATCGCCTAAATTGTCCTGGATAGCAAACGCCACCAGACTGATCACAAACATCACTACCAGTGCCTGCACCAGGCGCTTGACCAAAAACGTAAACATTTCTTGCCTCTTTAGACATCGATAATCAGGCCCCGGCCAGCGCCGGAGCCTGCATTACGACAGGTATTACTTGATAACCAGATCGCCCAGGTACGGGAAGTCCATACCGTTCACGATAGGTTTGATGTCCACATTCTTCTTGGCAGCCCAAGACGGGTCTTGCCAGTACAGTGGAACAAAGGCAGCATCGTTGTACAGCAACTCTTCAACCTTCTTCAGCATAGTGCTGCGTTTTTCCAGATCGGTTTCCGTGTTGGCCGCTTCAACCAGCTTGTCGACTTCGGCGTTCGAGTAATGACCACAGTTGTACTGACCTTTACCTGTCTCAGCGTTGCGGGTCATGGTCAGGAACTCAGTAAAGTTCGCTGAATCTTCGGTATCCGGGTGCCAGCCGATCATCAGCATACCCGCTTCACACTTATCAAACTCCGGCCAGTACTGTGCTTTTGGCATAGTTTGCAGGTCGACTTTGATCTTGATTTTCGCCAGCATCGCTGCCACAGCCTGAGCGACTTTCTCATCGTTCACGTAGCGGTTGTTCGGCGCAATCATAGTGATAGAGAAACCGTTCTCATAACCGGCATCTTTCATCAGTTGCTGGGCTTTTTTCAGATCATAACGCGGGGTCAGCGACTCGTTGTAACCGGCATAACCCACAGGGCTCTGCTGGCCGGCAGGCGTCGCTGCGCCTTTCATGATCTTCTCAGCAATACCTTCGTTGTTCACCGCATAGACAATCGCCTGACGGACACGCGCATCACGCAGCGGCTCGGCCACTTTCTGGTTCAGCTGGAAAGTAATGACACGGGTACCCGGCATAGTCACCAGATCCAGCTTATCGTTACTCTTGATACGCTGATAATCATTCGGTGACACAGGCGCAATCATATCCACGTCACCCGACAGCAGGGCTGCCACACGGGTCGCGTCTTCTTTGATTGGGCGCAGCGTGATGTTATCGACATTGCCTTCGCTGTCTTTGTCCCAGTAATCAGCAAAACGTTCGAACTCCACTTTGACGCCTTGCTCGCGGCTGACCACTTTGAACGGGCCGGTACCTGAGATATTGGTAGAAGCAAACGTTGAACCGTTTTTCTTCAGTTCAGCCTTGTCTTTGCCGTCAGCGGTCTGACCTGAGTAGAACTTGCTGTCCATCGGGAACACGTAGGTCATGACGTTTTCAATCAGTGGATAGGTACCGTCAGTGATCACGTCCACTGTGTTGGCATCCACTTTTTTGATATCCACGATAGGGGTGAAGATACCTTTAAAGTCGGCAGAAGATTTCAGACGCTTGAAGGTCCAGACCACGTCATCGGCGCTGAAGGTGTTGCCGGAGTGGAATTTCACGCCTTCACGCAGCTTAAAGCGCATAGTGCTGTTATCCACACGCTCCCAGGACGTCGCCAGACGGGGTTCAAATTCCATCGACTGGGTAAAACGGATCAGCGGATCAAACGTCATGTGAGAAAGTTGCAGCGTACCACCGGACAATTGCTCATGCGGATCCATGGATACAGGGTCAGCGTCATAAGCCAGATTCAGGTTGGCCGCCGCCGCGCCGAAGCTCAGGCCAGCAGCCATTATCGCAACGGCTAACTTGCTCTTGAAGGTTTTCATTTGCATAGCTCCTTTATGCAGGGAGAGAACTCCCAGATGGTTATGTTTGCTTATTATTGGTTTAGGTAAGCAACAACAGCCCGGCTCCCTGACAGAGCCATGCCGGAAACATGGGTTCCCGGCGGGCAAACAGGTTCGGTATCAGGCCAGTTTCAGGCCTTCCTGACTCATGCCCTTGAATTCAGGCATCAAAGAAATCAATTGCTTGCTGTATTGGTGCTGCGGAGCCGTGAACAACTGCTCGGTCGGCGCCACTTCCAGCAAGGTGCCTTTCTGCATCACGCCGATGCGATCACACATCTGACGGATCACCGGCAAGTCGTGGCTGATAAACAGCATAGTCAGGTTCAGTTCATCCTGCAGATCTTTCAGCAGGTTGAGGATTTGCGCCTGAACTGACACATCCAGCGCCGAGGTCGGCTCATCACAAATCAGCAGACGGGGACGAGTGGCCAGGGCACGAGCGATGGAAATACGCTGACGCTGACCGCCCGAGAATTCATGGGGATACTTCACACCAGCTGCACGACCCAGACCCACATGGTCGAGCAGATCAGCGACGATCTGCCGCACCTGAGATTCACTGCCGGCCAGTTTGTGAAAACGAATCGGCTCAGCAATGATATCGAAAATTTTCATCCGCGGATTCATGGACGAATACGGGTTCTGGAACACCATCTGCATCTGGCGGCGCATAGGACGGCGTTCGTTCTCGCTCTTGAGCGCCGTCAGATCGATGCCTTCAAACACCACTTTGCCTGAGTTGGGCGGATACAGTCCGGCAATCACACGGGCAATGGTTGACTTGCCTGAACCTGATTCACCGACCAGGCCAAAGGTTTCGCCTTCAAACACCTCAAAGCTGACATTGTTCGAGGCCTGCACATACTCACGGCGGCTTTCAAAGAAAGAATCTTTGGTCACAAAGCGCAGATTGACATTCTCGACCTGCAATAAAGCGCCTGTGTACTGACGCTCGTCCTGACTCTGACCCAGCCAGTGGTTTTTCACATCCAGCTGCGTGGTTTCACCCGCTTCTTCGATATAACTCACCAAAGGGAAGCGAGCCAGTTTGATATCCGAGCGCGGCACCGCAGAAATGAGGCTCTTGGTATAAGGGTGATTCGGGTGACCCAGCACCTGTTCCGTCGGGCCGATTTCCACCAGATCACCACGGTACATCACAGCAACCCTGTCGGTGACATTGGAGACCACACCCATATCGTGCGTTACCAGCATGCAGCCAACGTTTTTCTTCACGCATAATTCGCGAATCAGACTCAGAATCTGATCCTGGATCGACACATCCAGCGCTGTGGTCGGTTCATCGGCGATGATTAAATCTGGCTCACCAGCCAGGGCGATCGCAATCACCACACGCTGACGCATACCACCGGAAAACTGATGCGGATACTGTTTAATGCGGATTTCCGGCTGAGGGATGCCAACTTGCTCCATCAGCTTGATAGCGCGGCTAACCGCTTCTTCTTTGCCGACATTCAAATTGGTAATAATGGTTTCCGTCAACTGACGCTCGACGGTATACAGGGGGTTCAGCGAGGTCATCGGGTCCTGGAAAATAAAACCGATTTTTGCGCCACGCACTTTGCGCATCGCTTCTGGTTTTAAACCCGAGATTTTCTGGCCGTCCAGGTAGACATCGCCGCTGGCAATATTGCCAGGAGGACTCAACAGATCGATTACGGCATTACCTACCGTCGATTTACCCGCCCCGGATTCCCCGACAACACCGACGATCTCACCGCGCTCAATGGTGAACGACAGCGATTTCACCGCAGCGTGGATACCGTGACGAGACGGGTATTCAATACGAAGGTTTTTAACTTCCAATAATGCCATGCTCAGACCTCAACAACCTGGCAGCGACTCTGCCTGTCTGCAAATGATTCCATTCCAATAAACCGATAAAAATATCGGCCACATAAAGTGCCATCAATCTGGCAAAGATTTCACTAAAAATCAACATTTCATACTATAAAACTGTGATACCGCACAAAACCAGCATAAATAATCACTATAAACCAAGGTTAAAATTCACATAACCCATATAAACCACCTTAGATAAATCACGGTAAACACAGGGCAAAGCAGCTAACAATGCTTATTTTTAGCATCTTTATTCACAAGTCGGCGGCATACTCCCCTGAATAAACCACCACAAAAAACGGAACATTTTGTTAACATAACGAGATATCAGACCACTATAGATAACAGTGTCAGTACATGAGTCCGCTCCAACTCTTAAAGATAGTATGAAAAGCCAGATAAGGTGACTGATTCAGAGCGGGAAATCATGAATAAGTAGTGGAAATTCACAGCCTTCAGTAATGTGAAATGTGGTCAAGGCTTTCAGAAGTAGTACAAAACAGTGAGGCTTACTGCACTCCAGAGGCAGCGCGTCTCTGAATAGTAGCAACGCAAAACGCACGGGGATAAAAAAACCCGCTCAATGAGCGGGTCTTTAAAGGTGGTCAGTGAAGAGGGATTCGTACGCGGCGGGCTTCCGTGCGGCGGGCTTCCGCACCCGACCCGAAGCCCTCCTCTGCTCCGGACTGAACCGGGCAATAAAATACAGGCATAAAAAAACCCGCTCACTGAGCGGGTCTTCAAAGGTGGTCGGTGAAGAGGGATTCGAACCCCCGACCCTCTGGTCCCAAACCAGATGCGCTACCAAACTGCGCTATTCACCGATAATTCTTTCTGTTGCTTTGAGTTTTGCGCCAGAGGGCCCCTCTGGTCCGCTATTCTCAAAAGCCGGAGATGCGCCACTAAACTGCGCTATTCACCGATTTTTTGCTTGTCATCCAGCCATGCAGGCTGAAAAACATTATATGGGGTGGCTAACGAGGCTTGAACTCGCGACAACCGGAATCACAATCCGGGACTCTACCAACTGAGCTATAGCCACCATTGTAGCTTGGACGGCGAAGAGGGATTGAACGCGGCGGGCTTCCGCACCCGAGCAATGCACTTCTTTTTCCGTACCTGTAGGTTTGCTCACTAGGCAAACTTACCATATAAGTGGTCGGTGAAGAGGGATTCGAACCCCCGACCCTCTGGTCCCAAACCAGATGCGCTACCAAACTGCGCTATTCACCGATAATTCTTTCTGTTGCTTTGAGTATTGCGCCAGAAGGTCTTCTGGTCCGCTATTCTCAAAAGCCGGAGATACACGACTTGCGCTATCTGCCGCTAAGTACCGAGCTTTACAGAAAGCTCCATACCCAAGTGTATGGGGTGGCTAACGAGACTTGAACTCGCGACAACCGGAATCACAATCCGGGACTCTACCAACTGAGCTATAGCCACCATAATTTACACGCCAACAGTGCCATCCTGACTTTCCGGAGTGGCGCGCCCGACAGGATTTGAACCTGTGACCTTTGGCTCCGGAGGCCAACGCTCTATCCAGCTGAGCTACGGGCGCCTTGCCCTATCGGCGGTGGTGAATATTACGGATCAGCATGCTTCTCGTCTAGTCTTTTTTGCAAAAAATTTTGTATTCGCTTTATTTATAACCATCTCTGGGTTGATTCGCGTCATACAAACAAAGCCGCTCTGTTTAATACCACTTCGTTAAGGGATATAATCATTGCGTTTTTTACCCAAAAACCACTGGTTAATAACTCACAGCTTTGTCAAATAATGTAATATTTACAATAACTTATACAAGAAAGCTGTGATATTCGAGCAAATAATCTGGGAGTGTTAAGGTGAGCTCAATGGAATTTTCTCTTCGACAACTAATGGTCGCTGCAGTCGCAACCGTCGCCATCAGCGGCTCAGCCGTAGCGGCGGATATGTCTGGCGAAGCGATCGCAGAACGCATCAAGCCTGTTGGCTCTGTATATAAGGAAGGCGATGCACCAGCCGCTACAGCCGCCGCTTCCGGCCCTCGCTCAGGCGATCAGGTATACGGCACTTTCTGTGTGGCTTGCCACAGCAGCGGTGTACTGGGCGCACCTAAGACAGGTGATGCCGGTGACTGGGGACCGCGTATTGCGCAAGGTATGGATACGCTGACCAATCATGCCATTAATGGTTTCAATGCCATGCCGGCCAAAGGCACCTGTATGGACTGCAGCGATGAAGAAATCGTGGCTGCGATCAACCATATGATCGAGGGGCTGTAACTCAGACTCCCCTTCAGATACCTGAAGAAAAGGTTAGCTGTGATGGCTAACCTTTTTTATTTTCAGCAAAACTTCACTGAGTTATTTCTTATTGAACATGGAGCGGATGTTGGCAATGTGTGCCTGGCCGCGCTGCATGCGCTCTTCTGCCGTCACAGGTTTGCGCTCTGTTTCCCAATCCAGATCATCCTGGGGCAATTCATAGAGAAAACGGCTGGGCTCGGGCTTGAGCAGCTCGCCATACTGCCGGCGCTCCTTGCATAAGGTAAAGGTCAGTGTTTTCTGCGCCCGGGTAATACCGACATACGCCAGGCGCCGCTCTTCCTCCACATTGTCTTCATCGATGCTGGTCTGATGGGGCAAAATGCCCTCTTCAGCACCAATCAGATACACATGCGGAAATTCCAGTCCTTTGGAGGCGTGCAGCGTCATGAGCTGAACCTGATCGGCATCCTCATCCTCTTCACCCCGTTCCATCATGTCACGCAGTGTCATGCGCTGAACCACTTCTTTCAGAGTGCGCACTTCATTATCGTAATTATCGCCTTCCAGATCTGCGGTGATCCAGCTGTATAAATCGGACACGTTTTTCATCCGCATTTCCGCCGCTTTCGGGCTGGCGGAGGTTTCAAACAACCAGTCCTCGTAATGGATGTCGCGGATCATCTGGCGCACGGCCGCGACGGCGTCGCCCCGCTCGGCATTATCGGCCAGCTCAACAACCCAGCGTGTAAACTGGCGCAGGCTGTCCAGTCCACGCCCTGACAAGTGCTGCTCCAGGCCCAGTTCGAAGCTGGCTGCAAACAAACTCTTGCCCCGCATATTGGCGTAAGTGCCCAGTTTCTCCAGCGTGACCGGGCCGATCTCGCGTCGCGGGGTATTGACGATACGCAAAAAAGCGTTGTCATCATCCGGGTTGGTGAGCAAACGCAGATACGCCATGATGTCTTTAATTTCGGTGCGGGAGAAAAAAGACGTGCCGCCGGAAATTTTATAGGGGATCCGGTTCTGCATCAGGGCTTTTTCAAACAAACGTGACTGATGGTTGCCGCGGTACAGAATCGCGTAATCTTTGTAGTCCGTGTTGTTGAGAAAACGATGGGCGATCAGCTCCCCGACCACTTTTTCAGCTTCATGCTCTTCATTTTTAGCCGTCAGGACCTTGAGCATCTCGCCATCAGGGATTTCTGAGAACAAGGCTTTTTCAAACAAATGCGGATTATTGGCGATCAGAATATTGGCGCTGCGCAATATCCGGCTGGTCGAGCGGTAGTTCTGCTCCAGCTTGATCACTTTGAGGGTCGGGAAGTCCTTGTTGAGCAGGGCCAGATTCTCTGGCTGCGCGCCCCGCCAGGAGTAAATCGACTGATCGTCATCCCCCACCACAGTAAATTTTGACCGCTCGCCCACCAGCAGCTTCACAAACGCATACTGGCTGGTGTTGGTATCCTGATACTCATCCACCAGCAGGTAGCGGATCTTATTCTGCCAGCGCTGCCGCACTTCCTCGTTATCGCGCAGCAAAAGCACGGGCATCAGGATCAAATCATCAAAGTCCAGCGCGTTATAGGCTTTCATCTGACGCTGATACAACTCATAGCAATAGGCAAACAGCTGGTCACGTTCACCTTGCGCCTGCGCTTTCGCCTGGACGGGCGACAGCATGGCGTTCTTCCAGTTGGAAATCGATGACAGCAGCATTTTCAGCAAGTCTTTATCACCGTCGAGCTGATCTTCCGTCAGTTCTTTGAGCAGCGCCATCTGATCCTGATCGTCAAACAGGGAGAAACTCGCTTTCAGACCCAGCACCTTATACTCGCGGCGAATGATATTCAGGCCCAGCGTGTGGAAGGTCGACACCATCAAGCCTTTGGCTTCCTGGCGGCCCAGGGTCTGCCCGACCCGCTCCTTCATTTCCCGCGCCGCTTTATTGGTAAATGTCAGCGCAGCAATATTGCGGGCTTTGTAGCCACATTGTTGGACTAAGTAAGCGATTTTATTGGTAATGACCCGTGTTTTGCCTGAACCTGCACCGGCCAGAACCAGACACGGTCCAGCAACAAAACGTACCGCCTCATTTTGTCTCGGATTGAGTTTCATTCATTTGCCCTATGAGTCATGATTGATTCAGCTGCCGCATTGTAACCTGTTCTCGTCTCGTGTCTATTTCAGACAATCCCTCGCGTTTGCTCAGAAAAATAAAGGTAACAGATGAGTTGCATACTAATAAAGCATCCACAATAATGAATGAACGTTCATTCACTTTGTGATCAATTAATGACTGACAAAAAAGAACGTATCTTGCAGGCAACCGAAGAATTGCTGGCAAAACATGGTTTTCACGGTCTGTCGATGAATATGGTGGCCAAAGAAGCCAGGGTCGCGACAGGGACCATCTATCGCTATTTCAGTGATAAAGATGATCTCCTGTATCAGCTGCATGACCATATACTGACGATTGTCGCCAGGAAAATCACGCAGAACGTTTCCGATGTCATGCCCTTGGAACAGCAGTTCCGTACTATGTGGCTAAACATCTGGAACATGGCTACGGATAATGAAGCGCCGCTGATTAACCGTGGTCAGTTCGAAAACATGCCGCACCGAGGTAAGCAGTACAAGATAGCGTTAGAAAAAACGCTCTTTGCCCCTGTCCACAGGATGTTCGACAGGGGTAAAGCTCAGGGGCTGTTTAAGCCTTTGGACAACGAGATATTAAGCGCACTCAGCCTTGAACCCAGCGCCTGTCTGGCCCGCAAGCACCTGAGTGGTACTTTTACGGTAAGTGATGAGGCGCGGGATGCTGCCATTAAAGCTTGCTGGGATGCTGTAATTACACATTGAATTAGCATTAACTTAAGACTCCGGAGCAAAGATAATGAAAAAATGGGTAGCATGGATAGTCATGCTCATCATCGTTGCCGTGCTGTTTGGCACGCTTTTTACGTCCAAGTACTTTGAAATAAAAGGAAAGATGGCTTATTTCGCCAATATGCCTGAACCGGATTATCCGGTGACAGTCGTGGAAGCGAAACCGACAGATTGGGTACCGGCCATTGAAGCCATTGGTTTCATTGAGCCTAACCAGGGTGTGACTGTCACCACGGAAGTTGCCGGTGTGATCAAGTCGCTGGAGTTCGATTCAGGCATGTCGGTGAAAAAAGGCCAACGTCTGGTCGCGCTCGACTCAGATGTTGAGGAAGCCAACCTCAAGAGCTCCCAGGCTCGCCTGCCTGCCGCCAAAGCCAAGTTCATCCGCTATCAGGATCTGTACAAGAAAGGCTCTATCTCTAAGGAAGCCTTTGATGGCGCGCAAGCTGATTACTTCTCTCTGTCAGCCGATATTGAGAGCCTGAAAGCCACCATCGACCGTCGCATTATTAAAGCCCCGTTTGCCGGTGATGTCGGTCTGCGTAATGTGTTCCTGGGTGAGTATATTCAGCCCGGCACTGACATAGTGCGCCTGGAAGATACCTCCCTGATGAAGCTGCGCTTCACCATTCCGCAAACCGATCTGTCCGACATTCACATCGGGCAGGACGTCGATATCGCCGTCGATGCGTACCCGGATGCCAAATTCCAGGGCAAGATCAGCGCGATTGAACCTGCGGTCAATTACCAGAGCGGCTTAATCCAGGTTCAGGCGGACATTCCGAACAATGCCGGCCGTCTGCGCAGCGGCATGTTTGCCCGTGCCAACATCATTTTGCCGACCCTGGAAAATCAGGTTGTGCTGCCGCAGTTTGCCATCACCTATACCCTGTACGGCGATAATGTGTACGTGCTGTACGAAGATGACGAAGGTGTCACCCGCGTCCGTCAGTCTGTGGTGAAAACCGGTGAACGTAAGCGCGATGTTATCCACGTCCTTGATGGCGTTAAACCGGGAGACCGTGTTGTTACCACAGGCCAGGTCCGCCTGAGTAATGACGTCAAAGTCCGCATCGTAGAAAACGATGCCCTGAAAACCCCGGCTGAAACACCGATGCTGTGATTCGGAGGTTAAATGCGCTTTACTGATATATTCATAAAAAGGCCGGTCCTGGCAGTGTCGATCAGCATTCTGATCGCCCTGCTTGGTTTTCAGGCTATTTTCAAAATGCAGGTCCGGGAATATCCCGAAATGACCAATACCGTGGTCACTGTGACGACCAGTTATTACGGTGCCAGTGCCGATCTGATCCAGGGCTTTATTACTCAGCCGCTGGAGCAGGCCATCGCGCAGGCAGACAACATAGATTACATGACGTCGTCATCGGTACTGGGTTCATCGACAATTACCGTCAACATGAAACTCAATACCGATCCCAACGCGGCCCTGTCTGATGTACTGGCGAAAACCAACTCGGTGCGCTCTCAGCTTCCCCGTGAAGCGGAAGACCCGACTGTGACCATGTCGACCGGTTCCACCACGGCGGTGATGTACATCGGTTTTACCAGTGACGAGCTTAATTCCAGCCAGATCACCGATTACCTGGAGCGGGTATTCAACCCGCAGCTGTTCACCGTGAACGGCGTGTCCAAAATCGACCTGTACGGCGGAATGAAATTTGCGCTGCGGGTATGGCTGGATCCGGCCAAGATGGCCGCTTACAACTTAACGGCCAGCGACATCATGACGGTGCTGAACGCCAACAACTACCAGTCGGCGACGGGTCAGGCGACAGGCGAGTTCGTACTGTATAACGGCACGGCAGATACCCAAGTCAAAACCACGGATGAGCTGAAAAAGCTGATTGTCTCGACACAGAAAGGTCAGGTGATCCGCTTAGGTGATATCGCTAAAGTCACCCGGGCGAAAAGCCACGACATTTACCGTGCCACCGCCAACGGACAGGAAGCCGTGGTTGCCGCCATCAATGCAGCGCCAAGTGCGAACCCTATCAACATTGCTGCCGATGTGCTGGAGCTGTTGCCTGAAATTCAGCGCAACATGCCAAGCAATATCAAGATGAACATACTGTACGACTCTACCGTTGCCATCAACGAGTCGATTCAGGAGGTTATCAAAACTATCGGTGAAGCTGCGCTGATTGTCCTTGTGGTGATCACCCTGTTCCTGGGCTCGTTCCGCGCGGTACTGATCCCTATCATCACTATTCCGCTGTCGCTGATTGGCGTGGCCATGGTAATGCAGGCCTTCGGTTTCTCCTGGAACCTGATGACACTGCTGGCTATGGTGCTGGCTATCGGTCTGGTGGTCGATGATGCCATCGTGGTACTGGAAAACGTCGACCGTCACATCAAACTCGGCGAGTCACCGTTCCGGGCAGCGATTATCGGTACCCGGGAAATTGCGGTGCCTGTTATCGCCATGACCCTGACGCTGGGCGCGGTATACGCACCTATCGCACTGATGGGAGGGATTACAGGTTCGCTGTTTAAGGAGTTCGCCCTGACGCTGGCAGGGTCAGTGTTTATCTCGGGGATTATCGCACTGACACTGTCGCCGATGATGTGTTCTAAGATCCTGAAAGCGCACGATAAGCCAAATCGCTTTGAAGATACCGTGCACAGTGTGCTGGATCGCATGACCAGCCGCTATGAAAAAATGCTGACCACAGTGATGAAATCGCGCCCTGTGGTGATAGTGTTTGCGGTCATTGTCTTTGTTATGCTGCCGGTGCTGTTCAAGTTCATCCCCAGTGAACTGGCACCGGCAGAAGATAAAGGCGTGCTGATGATGATGGGTACCGGTCCGTCTACCGCTAACCTTGACTACATCGAAAACTCCATGAGTGAAGTGAACGAAATACTGAGTGATCAGCCTGAAGTGGCTTTTGCTCAGGTGTTCTCAGGGGTACCGCAATCCAATCAGGCATTCGGTATCGCTTCTATGGTGCCCTGGAGTCAGCGTGAAGCCAGTCAGGCAGAAGTGGTTGGCCGTGTCACTACCCTGGTTAACGACGTGCCTGGTATGGCGGTAACGGCGTTCCAGATGCCGGAACTGCCAGGTGCGGGCTCAGGTCTGCCGATCCAGTTTGTCATTACCACACCGAACAACTTTGAAAGCCTGTTCCAGGTGGCCGGTTCGATTCTGGATGATGTGACGAAGAATCCGATGTTTGTGTATTCGGACTTGGATCTCAACTTCGACTCCGCCACCATGAAAATCAGCATAGACAAAGACAAAGCCGGGGCTTATGGCGTGACTATGCAGGATATTGGTATCACCCTGAGTACCATGATGGCCGACGGTTATGTCAACCGCATCGACCTGAATGGCCGCTCTTACGAGGTGATTCCGCAGGTAGAACGTAAGTACCGCCTGAATCCTGAATCACTGAACGCCTTCTATGTTCGTGCGGCGGATGGTAATTCAGTGCCGCTGGGCAGCCTGATCACCATTGATGTGGTGGCTGAGCCCCGCGCACTGCCGCACTTCAACCAGCTGAACTCGGCCACCATAGGTGTGGTGCCTATGCCGGGGACGGCCATGGGTGATGCCATCGAATGGTTCCGTACCGAAGCCGTCAGCCAGCTGCCTTCAGGTTATCAGTACGACTTTATGGGGGAAGCTCGCCAGTACGTCACCGAAGGTAATGCACTGTTTGCGACTTTCGTTCTGGCACTGGCGGTGATTTTCCTGGTGCTGGCTATCCAGTTCGAATCGCTGCGCGACCCTATGGTGATCATGGTGTCGGTACCGCTGGCTATTTGTGGCGCCCTGGTCTCGCTGGCCTGGGGAGCGGCTTCGATGAACATCTACTCGCAAGTCGGCTTGATCACCCTGATTGGTCTGATCACCAAGCACGGGATTCTGATCTGTGAAGTGGCAAAAGAAGAGCAGCTCAATCACCAGAAAGACAAAATGTCTGCAGTGATGGAAGCGGCTAAGGTGCGTCTGCGACCGATTCTGATGACCACGGCGGCGATGATTGCCGGTCTGGTTCCTCTGCTGTACGCCACCGGGGCCGGTGCTGCCCAGCGCTTCAGTATCGGTATCGTTATCGTATCCGGCCTGGCGATAGGCACCCTCTTCACCCTGTTCGTGCTGCCGGTGATCTACACCTACCTGGCCAGCACCCACAAACCGCTGCCGGTTTTTGTGGAGGACAAAGAGCTGGAAAAGTTAAAACGGGCTGATGAAGCGAGACAAGCGCTGAAAGCCCGGGAAAGTTAATTACCCACTTTCCATCCGATTCAGGCCGCGCAAGCGGCCTTTTTTTCAGCACCGCTTGCCCAATCGGGCCAAGGATTCCTGCCTGCCACAGAAATTTTTGGTGTACACTAACGGCTAAAAGTATCCCATTAACCTCATGGAGTTAAACCCGCGTATGTTTGATCCAAAGAAAATTGAGCAGGTCGCCAGACAAATTCAGGAAGCCATGCCTCAACCGGTCAAAGCGCTTGGTCAGGATGTGGAACAAAAAGTGCGTCAAACCATCCAGGCACAACTGAGCAAGCTGGATGTGGTGAATCGCGAAGAGTTCGATGTGCAGACCCAGGTTCTGCTGCGCACACGGCAAAAGCTGAACGAGCTGGAACAGAAGGTTGCCCAGCTGGAAGCTATGCTGGCAGATAAGTCCGAATAATATATGTCTTGTCAGACATGAAAAAGCCCGGCAACTTTTGCCGGGCTTTTAGCTAACCAGGAAGGAGGTTGACTTAGTCGCCGACAGCGATACGCTTCATATCTGTCATATAACCACGCAGTTCGTGACCAATCTGCTCTACCGGGTGATTACGCAGTGCTTCGTTCACATCAATCAGCTGCTGGTTATCAACATGGTTGCTGGTGGCAGCCAAGCCTTTACCTATCACGTCTGTGCTGACTTTTGGCATGAACTTTTCGCGCAGCAATGGCGTAGCCACGTTAGCGAACAGGTAGTTACCATATTCTGCCGTATCAGAGATCACCACGTTCATCTCGTACAGACGCTTACGGGCAACAGTGTTGGCAATCAGAGGCAGCTCGTGTAAAGACTCATAGTATGCCGACTCTTCAATAATGCCTGAGGCTGTCATGGCTTCAAACGCCAGCTCAACACCGGCACGTACCATGGCCACCATCAGAATACCGTTATCAAAGTATTCCTGCTCAGCGATTTTGGCATCGGTTTGCGGGTAGTTTTCAAACGCCGTTTCCGCCGTTTCAGCACGCCAGCCCAGCAGTTCTGCGTCATCGTTCGCCCAGTCGGCCATCATGGTCCGTGAGAACTCACCTGTGATGATGTCATCCATGTGCTTGTTATACAGCGGACGCATCAGCTCTTTCAGCTCTTCAGACAACTCAAATGCTTTGATCTTGGCCGGGTTGGTCAGACGATCCATCATATGGGTGATGCCGCCAAACTTCAGGGCTTCGGTAATGGTTTCCCAGCCGAACTGCAGCAGCTTACCGGCATAGCCCGGCTCGACACCTTCAGCAACCATCTTCTCGTAACACACGATAGAGCCCGCCTGCAGCATGCCGCACAGAATCGTCTGCTCACCCATCAGGTCAGATTTCACTTCAGCAACGAAAGAGGATTCCAGTACACCAGCACGGTGGCCACCTGTTGCTGCCGCCCAGGCTTTCGCAATTTCCAGGCCTTCACCTTGCGGGTCATTTTCCGGGTGGACTGCGATCAGCGTCGGGACACCAAAGCCACGCTTGTATTCTTCACGCACTTCAGTACCCGGACACTTAGGCGCCACCATCACAACCGTGATATCCGGACGGATCTGCATCCCTTCTTCAACAATGTTAAAGCCGTGCGAGTAACCCAGCGCAGCACCTTGCTTCATCAGAGGCATCACAGTGGTGACCACATCCGTATGTTGTTTATCAGGCGTCAGGTTGATAACCAGATCAGCCTGCGGGATCAATTGTTCATAGCTACCCACTTCAAACCCATTGTCTTTCGCATTACGGAAAGAAGCACGCTGCTCGTCAATTGCAGCCTGGCGCAGTGCATAAGACACATTCAGACCTGAGTCACGCATGTTCAGGCCCTGGTTCAGGCCCTGTGCACCACAACCTACGATAACCACCTTCTTACCTTTCAGGTAATCCGCTTCCTGAGCAAACTCGCTGCGATCCATAAAACGGCAACGACCCAGCTGTTCCAACTGCTGACGTAAATTTAAGGTATTGAAATAGTTAGCCATAACAAGTTACTCCGTGAATTCTGATCCTTGGTCGGCACTTCACTGCCGAATAACCTGATAGTAGATCAGGCTTGATGTTGTCTAAAGTGATATATTCACAACATCATATTGCAAATGGTGCAACATAGAATATGAACATCAAATCCCTTCAACTGTTTCTACATCTGTGTAACAGCAAGAACTTTAGTCAGACCGCACAGAAGATGCACATCAGTCCGTCCGCGCTCAGCCGGCTTATTCAGCGCCTGGAGCAGGAGCTGTCTCAGCCCCTCTTCATTCGCGACAACCGCAGTGTTGAACTGACCACGTCAGGCCGCAAGCTGCTGCCGGTCGCCAGTCGCATTGTGGCCGAATGGCAACAACTGCAGCAAGAGCTGACTGAACAGGATCAGATGCTCAAAGGCAAACTCACCCTGTTCTGTTCGGTCACGGCCAGCTACAGCCACTTACCCAATGTGCTGAATCAGTTCAGGCAACATTACCCCCAAGT
Source organism: Photobacterium halotolerans DSM 18316 (assembly GCF_000425165.1). Classification (GTDB taxonomy): domain Bacteria; phylum Pseudomonadota; class Gammaproteobacteria; order Enterobacterales; family Vibrionaceae; genus Photobacterium; species Photobacterium halotolerans. The sequence continues at coordinate 2,764 of NZ_AULG01000012.1, read as the reverse complement.
GGAAATTCAGCTGGTTACCGGCGATCCGGCTCAAGCCGTGAATAAAGTCCTGCACGATGAAGCTGATTTTGCGATTACGGCTCTGCCAGCCAATTTACCCAATAAACTCACTTTCATTTATTTAGGCAATGTCTCAATGTCGTTAATCAGCCCATTAGTCACTTCCCCCGGCCTTCAGGCATTGCTTTCACCGGACATTCAGTGGGACAAACTTCCCTTCATTCTGCCTGAGTATGGAACTGCAAGAGAAAATGCTGACAAGTGGATGAAATCACAAAAAATAAAACCCAACATTTATGCTCAAGTTGCTGGGCATGAAGCTATTGTTAGTATGGTAGCATTGGGATGTGGCATTGGAATTGCGCCAGATATCGTTATAGAGAACAGTCCGATTCGCGATCAGATTCAAAAGCTGCCAGCAGCAGCCGTCGAACCATTAACATTGGGATTGTGTTGCAAACAAAGTCGACAGCAAGAGCCTCTTTTTCAGGCGTTGCTGACGTTATTCAAATAGCAGGCCGGTTATGACGTCAACGCATACTTTAACGCACAGCTACTACTCCGCTTTCTATGCAGAAAAAGGTTATCGATTTTTAGAACAGATTGCGCAAACTCATACTATGCCGAGAAATCTGGTTGTTTTCTCCGTCATGCATTGCTATGAAGGCTCTCTGCCATATCTCAACGTACTGTGTAAACTTGCTGACCACGTCATTTTCATCCCCAAACAAGCAACTTTTTGCAACAACGGCACACTGCTCAATACCATCCGATCTATCCCAAATTGTGATGTCGTCGCACCCGGCTTTGACAAAATCGCCTTAAGAGATCCTGTGCGTTGCCTGGATCTCATTCAGCAATACACTCAGGAGGGACAGGCTTTTCTGATTCTGGATCACGGCGGCTATTTTGCTCAGGGCGTTGAAACTATCTTTGAGGTATATAATGAGCAATGTGTGGGGATTGCTGAGTTAACCGCAAATGGCATCGCCAAATACCGCAACCGGCATCTCATCAAACCCTTAGTCTCGGTTGCTCATCTGAGCATCAAGACCCCAGCCGACTACGAAGCTTCCGAGTGTATCGTGCATTACACGGATCAGATCCTGCGCGAGGCATTTGGCCTGAAATTGAATAACCTCGGTTTTCTCACTATCGGGGTGATAGGTAGCGGTAATCTGGGACGGGGGATCTGTAAGACACTGCAAGGTAAAGGGATCAATGATATCTATGTCAGTGACCATGACGCCAGGCAACTCACCGCCTTACCCAGAAATGGCATTCAGGTCTGCTCAACCGAAACCATGCTCAAACACTGCAATCTCATTTTCTGCTGTACCGGCAATGGCGCGCTTCACTCAGCGCATATCCAGTCCAGACGCGAGAACTTATTCATAGCCACTGTCACCTCTGCCGACGACGAGCTCAATTTGCCCGAGTTAGTGCAACAAGGGACGTTGCGGTATGTTGGGGGGAATCAGTTGGTCACAGAATATCAAAATCGGCATGGTGCCAGTATTTACCTCATTGCCGGCGGAGAATCTGCGAACACTCCCTTCAAAACCGGTATGGGCGATCCCACTTTGTACCTGTTTGAAGCGGCACATTTACTGGCAGGTCTGCATCTGGGCAGTCAGTCACATAGCTATGCGGCAGGTATTCAGGCTTTATCTGCACAAGATGAAATTTTTATTGCTGAGCAATGGCTGCGTTTTTTCTACAGCTACACTTAACAAACACTGTTTCATGGCAGAAATACAGAAAAGTCCCTGTCTGTCGTCAGAAACGCCTAGCCTGAGACTCTCATAACTGACGAACAACCGAAGACACTGCAAACGCCAGATAGCAAAAAACCCAGTCATTGCTGACTGGGTTTTCTGATAAATGGCGGAGCGGACGGGACTCGAACCCGCGACCCCCGGCGTGACAGGCCGGTATTCTAACCAACTGAACTACCGCTCCACTCAATTTTTCTGCCCAACAAAGTCTTACGCTTACTGCTTTGTTTCGGTCATCTTGCGTGATGCGATGCTGATTTTTAACTGAGAAGCGCAGTGTGCATTAGCACATGAGCATCGCAAGTATCAAAATATGCGAGCTATCACCCAAGATGGGCAATGAAAGCCTGGCGATGTCCTACTCTCACATGGGGAGACCCCACACTACCATCGGCGCTGCTGCGTTTCACGTCTGAGTTCGGCATGGGATCAGGTGGGTCCGCAACGCTATGGTCGCCAAGCAAATTCGGTGTGATTATCCCGCTGGTGAGAATCAATGCTGGCGGTATTGCCTGCCTCCTTCACTCAGTTGTGTACTTCAGTACACGCCTTCGTTCAGTGCGTTGGCGGCTTTGCCAGCCCCGATTCTTCCTGCGCTACCAAAGGTGCGCGGAGCGGGACAATCGCTGGAAAGTTAACTAGTGTTCTCAGCACATCATTCAAGTGCTCATGGAGTCCGTAAAACCCCTTGGGTGTTGTATGGTTAAGCCTCACGGGCAATTAGTACAGGTTAGCTGAGCGCCTCACAACGCTTACACACCCTGCCTATCAACGTTCTAGTCTCGAACAGCCCTTCAGTAGGCTTGAGGCCTCAGGGATGACTCATCTCAGGGCTCGCTTCCCGCTTAGATGCTTTCAGCGGTTATCGATGCCGAACTTAGCTACCGGGCAATGCGTCTGGCGACACAACCCGAACACCAGCGGTTCGTTCACTCCGGTCCTCTCGTACTAGGAGCAACTCCCTTCAATCATCCAGCGCCCACGGC